>NZ_CP012299.1:0-3634864 GCF_001266755.1 Microbacterium sp. CGR1 | reverse complement strand
CGGCACGACCCTCATCGAAGACGTGTCGGTGCCGCGCAGCGCCATGCCCGCCATGTTCGACGAGATCGCCCGCATCGAGAAGGCCTACTCGATGGCGATCCCCACGGTCGCTCACGCGGGCGACGGCAACCTGCATCCGAACTTCATCTTCGAGGGCGCAGAGCCTCCCGCTGAGGTCTGGGCGGCGGCGGACGAGCTGTTCCGGGCCGCGATCGCGCTCGGCGGCACGCTGACCGGAGAGCACGGCATCGGAACGCTGAAGAGCCGCTGGTTGGCCGACGAGCTCGGAGACGACCAGTGGGAGCTGCAGCGTCAGATCACTCGGGTGTTCGATCCGCTGGGAATCCTCAACCCCGGCAAGGTCTTCGCTCCCGATGCCTGACATCCACGTCAGCGCCGCGGTCATCGTCGATGACGCCGGCAGGGTGCTCGTCGTGCGCAAGCAGGGCACGACGCGCTTCATGCAACCCGGCGGCAAGCCCGAGCCCGGGGAGACCCCGTCGCAGACGCTGATCCGCGAGCTGCACGAAGAGCTCGGCCTTCGCCTGGATGGGGGCGATCTGGAGCCGCTCGGCACGTTCGTCTCCGAGGCGGCCAACGAGCCCGGTCACCGAGTCGTGGCCGACGCGTTCTCGGTGTCCATCGCCGCGGCGGAGGTCGTCGTCCAGGCGGAGCTCGCCGAGCTGCGATGGATCACACCCGCGGATGCCGAGACGCTGCCGCTGGCGCCGCTCAGCATCGAGCACCTGCTGCCGCTGGCGTGGCCGACGATTCGGCCCTGAGAGCCGACCGCGTCAGATCCCCTGCCAGCTCGGCTTGTTCGCGAAGGTGTAGCGGTAGTAGTCGGCGAGCTTCAGCCGGGACGCCGCGGCCTCGTCGACGACGACGGTCGCGTGCGGGTGCAGCTGGATCGCCGAACCCGGGAGGATGGCCGACAGCGGCCCCTCGACGGCATCCGCCACGGCCTGTGCCTTGCCCTCTCCGAAGGCGAGCAGCACGAGGTGCCGAGCGCGAAGGATCGTGCCGAGCCCTTGGGTGATGCAGTGCATGGGCACGTCGTCGATCGAGTCGAAGAAGCGAGCGTTGTCTTCGCGGGTCTGCTCGGTGAGGGTCTTCACGCGCGTGCGCGAGGCGAACGACGAGCCGGGTTCGTTGAAGCCGATGTGTCCGTCGGTGCCGATGCCGAGGATCTGCAGATCCACTCCTCCGGCCGCATCGATCGCGGTCTCGTAGTCGTCACCTGCGTGCTGGATGGTGGCCTGTGCGCCGTTGGGCACATGGATCCGTCGCGGGTCGAGCCCCAGCGGCTCGACGACCTCGCGGGTGATGACCGAGCGGTAGCTCTCGGGATGAGCGGGGTCGATCCCCACGTACTCGTCCAGGGCGAAACCGCGCACCTGCGAGACGTCGCGACCCGCGAGCCTGTCTCGCAGCGCCTTGTAGACGGGGAGGGGCGTCGAACCGGTGGCGAGGCCGAGCACGGCATCCGCACGTCCGTCGATCAGCTCGACGATCTCGGCGGCGACGAGGGCGCCTGCCGCTTCTGCGTTCTCGACGATGACGACTTCAGCCATGGGAAACGGTCTCCTTAGAGGGGGTGGTTGCGCCGACGACCGCGGCCCCGAAGGCCGCGGCGGGAGAGCCGGCAGGGAGCAGTTCGATCCTGTCGTCCAGGTGGAGCGAGCGCATGAAGGGCGAGGCCTCGGCATCGGACCGGAGAGCGTCGCGGATGCCCGTGTAGAGCCTGTCGCCGAGCGAAGTGAGGCCGCCGCCGATGATCACGCGTTCGACGTCGGCGGAGAGCACGAGCGCACGCACCGCCGCGGCCCCGCCGTGGAAGAGATCGGCGCGGAGCGCGAGCGCCCGTTCGTCACCGGTGTCGGCTGCGTCGAAGATGTCGCGCACCGGGAGCGCACCGGGACGATCCCAGGCTCGGGCGAGCGCGCCTCCGCCGCAGAAGGTCTCGATGCAGCCGCGCTGTCCACAGCCGCAGAGACGGCCGTTCGGGTCGACCGAGAGGTGCCCGACCTCGCCGGCCGTGCCTCGCGCGCCACGCCAGATCGTGCCGTCGACGACGATCCCGGCAGCGACCCCGGTGCCGAGATTGAGATAGGCCATCGACCCGTCGACGCCGCGCAGCACCGCAGCCCCGAGGGCGGCCGCTTTCACGTCGTTCTCCACGCGGACGGGGATACCCAGCTGTCGACCGGCGCGCCCGGCGAGATCCAGGGACTCGACGCCGAGATTCACGGCATGGAGCACCCGACCGGTGTCGGCGTCGACCAGCCCGGGGATCCCGACGCCCACCGATCTGACCGACGAGCGAGCGAATCCTCCCTCGTCGGCGAGCGCATCGACCGTCTCGAGGATGCTGACGACGACTGCCTCCTCACCCCAGCCGGTGGGTCGGCGCAGGCGCGCCAGAATGTCTCCGTCCGCGGACACCGCGACGGCATCGATCTTGGTTCCGCCGACGTCCAGGCCCACTCGTATGGGCCGACCGGACAGGTCGACGGCGAGCGCATCCGTCATCGGATGGTGCCCCTGCTCGTCTTCGGCTCGTGGACGCGGTCGCTCCCGCCGGTACGGATCACGAGACGCCCAGCTGGCTGGACAGCACCATCACGGCGGCACCGCGCAGGACGATGTCGTCCTGGTGTGTGCGGCGGATGAGCGCGTCCTCGAAGACGCCCTCGAGCGTGCGCGCGTGCAGGGTCTCGACCGCGGCGTCGATCAACACGCCGTCGAGCAGATCCTCAGGACCCGAGAGCACGACCTCGGACAGATCGAGTGCCGCGACGATCGGGGCGATCGCGATGCCCATGCGGGTGCCCGCATCGCGGAGGATCTCGTCGCGCGATCCGGGGGCGTCTGCGATGGCGGGACGCAGCCGCGTCTCACTCAGCCACGCTTCGAGGCAGCCGTCTTTGCCGCACGCGCAGCGGGGTCCACCGTCGGTGCCCACGACGACGTGGCCGATCTCGCCCGCTGCGAAGCGACTGCCGAGCAGCGGCTGGCTGCCGGTGATGACGCCGGCTCCGACTCCGCGACCGATCTTGATGAGCATGAAGTCGGCCTTCGCCTCGCCGAACGTGTACTCGGCGAGCACCGCGGCGTTGGCGTCGTTGCGCACGAGGACCGGCAGATCGAGATCGACGCCCAGCTTCGCCTCGAGAGGGAGATTGCTCCACCCGAGGTTGGGCGAGCTGAGCACGACGCCGTCAGGACGCACGACACCGGGGCTGCCGATCCCGACGCCGAGGATGGGCTGCGTGGCCGTATCGGCGAGCGCTCGGGCCAGCTCCAGCGTGGCGGCGTAGGCGGCGTCGCCGTCTGCGCTCTCGGGTCGCGGCACCTCACGGCGCTCGAGCACGTCGCCGTCGAGGCTGAGCAGAGCGCCGACGAAGGCATGGGGGCCGGAGAGATCGATCCCGATGATCTGGTGCCCGACTCGGTCGATGTCGATGAGGATCGGAGGCTTGCCCGGTCCGACCGTCTCGCGCACTCCCATCTCGACGACGATGCCGTCGGAGATGAACTCCGCGACGAGGTCGGAGATGGTGACCCGAGTGAGGCCGGTCTCGCGAGAGAGGTCCGCTCGACTCATCGCTCCCGAGTGATAGAGCGTCTGCAGCACGAGCGCGCGGTTGTGACCGCGAGCGTGTTCCGGGAGCACCTTCGAGCGAGAGCGCAGGTGGCGCCCCGGGCCGAAGGCGTGCGCGCTCGCGGCGACGTAATCTGGCGACGTCGAAGGACGCGATCCATCCGATACGGACATGTTTGTTAGTAGACCTTACGAACAAAAATTTCGCAACCCCTGCCACAGTTAGCACAGGGAGGGTTACGGAAACGTTACATTATGCCGAGAGTACTCCGGCGGCGGTGCCCGACGAGTCCGCCAGGCCTTCGACGAGGCCCGCGACTATCGCCTGCCGCGCCTCGCGTGTCAGAGGCTTCCCCGGCACTCCAGGACGCCTCTGCACGGGCGTCGGACCGTCGAGAGGACGATACCGCACACCGGACTCGGCGAGGCGTCTGAGATGGACGGGAAGACGTCGCGCGAACCCCTCATACGAGGGTGGTTCGCCGCCGTCCCACAGCCGTTCGGCGATCGCTGCGAGACGAGGGAACATCGCGAAGTCGACCCGATCTCTCGTCGGGAGGTGCTCGGTCCACACGTTGGCCTGTCCGCCGACCGCGCCGTCCTCGATGCGCAGCGTGTAGGCCTGCTCGATCGGCAGCGGCGGGCCGACCCGGATCGGCTCCTCCGCCGACTCCGACTGGGGGTAGTCGAGATACACCTCGAGGTCGGGGCACGCGATCACGGGGATGCCGCACCTCAGCGCCTCGCGCATCGCGACGGGACCCCGCCACGCGAGGATCCGCACACCCTCGGGGACATCGCCCTCGAGCACCTCGTCCCATGCCAGGGCGATGCGCGCACGGCTGCGGAGGTGGGCGACGAAGTGATCGGTGAACCAGGGCTGCACGTCGTGGGGAGTCGCGAGACCGAGCTCGCCCATCCGCTCGCGCGCAGCGGCGCTCTGCGCCCACTCGGTGACCGGCACCTCGTCGCCGCCGATGCCGATCCACGGAGAGTCGAAGAGGTCGCACAGGGCGTCGATCGCCGCGCGCCCGAACGCGAGGGCGTCATCCGTCGGCGCGAGGGTGCGAGGGTTCACGCCGAAGTGCGACCACGGCGCGACAGCGCGCTCGCTCGCATCCGTGTTGCCGAGCGCGGGGTACGCGGCGAGCGCCGCCTGGATGTGCCCGGGCAGTTCGACTTCCGGCACGACCGTCACGAATCGCTCCGCGGCGTAGGCGACCAGGTCGCGCAGCTCCGCATCCGTGTAATGACCCTCGTGCAGCCCCGGCACCACTGTGGCGTGCGGCCCGTGGCCCCGCTGTGTCTCCTCGCGGCGCGCGCCCACCTCTGTGAGCAGCGGATAACCCGGCACCTCGAAGCGCCAGCCCTGATCGTCGGTGAGGTGGAGGTGCAGCACCGTGAGATGGTGGTCGGCCATCAGATCGACGAGTCGCATCAGGTCCTCGACCGGGCGGAAGTGCCGCGCGACATCGAGCATGACCCCCCGCCAGGTGTGAGCCGGAGCAGACTGCCATGTTCCTGCGGGGATCCGAGCGCGATCGGAGCCGGGCTCGCGCAGCTGCCGGAGCAGCGTGACGCCCCGGAACACGCCCGCCGCGCTCGCCCCCGCGACGTCGATTCCGTCGGCGGTCACCGTCACGCGGAATGCCTCGGCGCCGACACGCCCTCGAGCGAACGGCTCCCCCGCGAGAGACTCGTCGATCCTCAGCGTGATCGCGGATGCCGCATTCCCGGTTTCGAGATGCTCGCCGAGACGGGATGCGCTCGCGACGAGCGCTTCCGGGGCCGACACCGGGGTGTGAACCGTCCACTCGAACGGCTCGGCAGCGGGATCGATCACCGACGGGATGTTCGGGACCGGGGCACGATGCGCGGCGGGCGTCATTCGCAGCGCTCGACCCGGTGTCGCACCGGACGCGTGTCCCGCCAGCACCACCGGCACACCGCCGACGAGCACCTCGTCGACGCCGATCGGCGCCTCGTGGGGAGCATCGAAGGTCGCCCCCGCCGTGATGGTCTCGGGATCGAACAGCACGAGGTCGGCCGTCGCTCCCTCGCGGATCACACCCCGCGGCGCGTCACCCCGGTCGAGGCCCAGCCGCATCGCCGGCGTGCCGGACAGGTGCTGCACAGCCTGTTCGAGGGAGAGCACCCCGAGTTCTCGCACGTAGTGCCCGAGGTAGCGCGGGAAGGTCCCTCGGCCCCGCGGATGCGGTCTCGCGCCGATCAGGATCCCGTCGCTGCCGCCGCTGTGCCGCGGGTGCCGCATGATCGTGCGGACGTTCTCCTCGTCGCCGATGTGCATCAGGATGCCGGTGGCCCCCGCATCCTCGAGGATCGTGTCCAGCACCACGTCGACCGAGCGCCTGCCGGACGACTCGGCGATCTCCGCGACGGTCCGTCCGACGAGGTCCGCGAGTTCGGGCGACGAGGTGCCGGAGATCTGGATGGCCGACCAGTCGGCACGCTCCCCGTGGAAACCGTCGCAGCCGATCTCCTCGAGCTCGACGCGGACGGTCTCGCGTCCGCTCTCATCGAGCGCAGCGAGGGTCGCGAGCAGGTCGCCGCTCTCGGCCAGTCGGCTCGGAAGCAGCGCCGCGAGCGTGGTGGCACCGGGAAGATAAGGGTAGGTGTCGAGGGTCACGTCGACGCCGTCGTCGTGCGCCTCATCGACCAGAGCGAGCAGCTCTGCTGCACGCCCGCGGTTCGGAGCGAAGTTCATGGTCGCATGCGTGAGATGGATCGGGCACCCGGTGCGACGGCCGATGTCGAGCGCCTCCCGATAGGCGTCCAGGGCTCCCCCGCCGTAGCTTCGGGTGTGGGGCGCCCAGTAGCCGCCGCGTTCGGCGACGACTCGGCAGAGCGCTTCCAGCTCCGCCGTGTCGGCGTACATCCCCGGGGTGTAGGTCAATCCGCTCGACATGCCGAACGCGCCTGCGTCGAGCGCCGCGCCGAGGATGCCGGACATCGCTGCGATCTCCGCAGGTGTGGCCGCCCGGTTCTCGTGACCGACCACCATCATGCGCAGATTGCCCTGCGGCACCAGGACCGCGGCGTTGCCCACCGCGGCCGAGTCGATCGCAGCGAGCAGGTCATCCATCGAACGCCAGGGGACGGCGGGCGGCATGCCGTTCCAGCCCGCGATCTGAGCCGGGATCACCGCCGCCGTCGCGTCGTCCAGCGGGGCATAGCCGAGCCCGTCCTGGCCGAGCACCTCCGTCGTGACGCCCTGGAGGATCTTCGCGTCGTGGGCTGCTCCCTGCAGCACGGCCAGCTCGCTGTGCGCGTGCATGTCGATGAACCCGGGAGCCAGCACCCGCCCCACCCCCGCGACCTCCACCGCATCCGCCGGCAGTTCCAGGACCCTCTCATCTCCGTCGCGGATCACCGCGACGATGCGGGCTCCTTCGACCGCGACGTCGGCCGCGAACCTCTCGGCTCCGGTGCCGTCGACCACGGTGACGCCTCGGTACACGCGCACGGGCTTCTCGGTGCTCAGAAGCATGTCGCGACCGCTCCGATCACCCGGGGGTCCGCCGCATCCGGGTCGTCGATGACCGCCACCACGCGCCACTTGTCGAAAGCCGTGCAGGGATGCGACAGCCCGAGACGCACGACGTCGCCGACGGAGACATCCGCCCCGTCTGCAAGAGCGAGGAAGGCGTGCTGGTCGTTCAGGGCCGTGATCCGCCCCTCGACCGATTGTGGGACCGGCAGGTCGAGGTCGAACGGCACATCTCGACGGCCCGCGTCCAGCAGTGCGAGTCCCTCTTCGGGCTGCGAGACGACGCGCGACCACGCGTGCATGGCGGAACGCAGCGGCGCCGTCGATGTCAGGGCGCCGAACGGCGACATGCGCGAGTAGAAGCCGTCGTCGTGGATCTGGAACGCACCCGACCGCAGCACGATGTCGGCATCCGCTCCGTGAGGGGCCAGGATCGCCGCTGCCCGGTCGGGGAAGGCGCTGCCTCCTGCGCTGAGCACGGGCCGAACGCCGGGCGGATACTCGAGGCGACGGTGCAGGTCGACGAGTGTGGACAGATAGGCGTCGACGGCGGCGACAGACGCCTCCGACCGGTCGGGACCGAACGGTCCTTCGTAGCCGGCGACTCCGGCGAGCCGCAGACCGGGGGCCGCGACGATCGCCTGGGAGATGCGCTCCCCCTCTTCCACGCTGCGTGCGCCCGTGCGCCCGCCCCGGCCACCGAGTTCGACGAGCACGTCGAGAGGACGCTCGGCGTCGTGAAGCGCGTCGGCGAGGATGCCGACGGTCTCGACGGAGTCCGCCCAGCAGAGGATCCGGAGATCGGCCGCCGCAGCGAGCAGAGCGCCGAGGTGGTGCGCGGCGCCACGATCCGTGACGGCGTTCGCGATGAGCACGGTGGAGACCCCTGCCTCCACCGCGACTTCGGCCTGCCACGGCGTCGCGACGGAGATCCCCCATGCGCCGGCATCGAGCAGCCGCTGCCAGAGCGCCGGCGCCATCGTCGTCTTGCCGTGCGGTGCGAGGACGACTCCCTGTTCCGCCGCCCAGGCGAAGACGGTCGATTCGTTGTGGGAGAGCGCCGCCTCGTGGACCGTCAGCACCGGCGTCACGAGATCGGACAGGTGCAGGCCCGCGTCGGGTACCTCCGACAGCCGCAGCCCCGCGGAACGCGGAGGGAAACCCTTCGCCCAGGTGCCGAGAACAGGATCCGGGATTTGTAGAGGCATCTAACAAGGCTACTAGGCTGGTCGCATGACCGCGAAGATCCGAGTGTCGACCGACGCCGCCCCCGCTCCCGCTCACACCTTCTCGCAGGGGATCCGAAAGGGCCCGATCGTGCAGGTCTCCGGGCAGGGCCCTGTCGACCCCCAGACGAGCGAATACCTCTTCCCCGGCGATGTCGCGGCTCAGACCACGCGCACGCTCGAGAACGTCAAGGCGATCGTCGAGGCATCCGGCGCGACATTCGACGATGTCGTGATGCTGCGCGTCTACCTGACCAAGCGCGAGGACTTCGCGATCATGAACGACGCGTATGGCGCGTTCGTGACAGCGCACACCACCAGCGGGGTCCTGCCTTCGCGCACGACCGTCTTCACGGGCCTCCCCCGCGAGGAGATGCTGGTCGAGATCGACGGCCTCGCCGTCATCAGCGACTGACGCATCGGGAATTTCCGCGGTCCACGGACCGTTGCCTCCTCGTTATCAGCGATCGCGTAGCATATCGCTAAGGACACGTGAGAAACCGGGGGGTGAGTTCGTGACCGATCTGATCTCAGCGCAGGATGCGAAGACCGAGAAGCTGACCGAGGCGACCGCCTCCGGCGACCAGCCGAATCCTGTCGCGCCCGCCGACTCCGGCGACGCACCCACCGACTCCCAGCCGCCGCGCAGCGGCGACCAGGAACTCGCCTGGGCGCCGATCGAACCGGCTCCCAAGAAGAAGCGCCTCGGCCTGTGGATCGGCCTCGGCGTGGGCGCGCTGGCCCTGGGCACGGCCGCCGCCTCGATGATCCTGATCGCGCCGGGCACCACGGTCGCCGGGATTCCCGTCGGCTGGCTCACGCCCGGTGCCGCGGCCGACACGATCCAGGCCCACGTCGCCGATGCAGAGGTCACTCTGACCGGAGCAGGCGGCGACACCGTGCTGACGGGAGCGGATCTCGGCGCCGAGATCGACGCGACCGCACTCGCGGACGCCGCTTTCGCGGAGCGTCCGCTCTGGAACGTGACCGCCTGGATGGGTGAACCCGTCGCCGGCGAGATCACTCTCGATCCCGCGACGGCCGAGGCCGCGTTGCGTGAGGCCGTGCCGTCGAGTTTCGAAGACGCGGTCGATGCCGGCGTCGTCTTCGACGCCGCAGGCGGTGGCTACGCGATCACCCCCTCAGCCACCGGGACGGCCGTCGACCTCGACGGTCTCACCGCCGCCATCGTCGACACGATCGCGGACGGTGGCACGAGCCTCGAGTTCTCCGGCGACCCGGCCGAAGCCGCGCCGGCGATCACTGATGAAGATGCCACGGCTTTCGCGACCTCACTGAACACGATGCTCGGCTCGATCGGCTTCTACATCGGCGAAGAGCGCACGGTGCCCGTGGACGCGGCGACCGCCTCGACCTGGATCTCCGTCGTCGACGACGGTGGCGAGCTCAGCGTGGTCGCCGACGAGGCTTCGATCCAGGCGACGATCGATGCCCTCCCGGCGGCCGTCGACCGGGCCCCGGTCAACGCGACGAACATCGTCGATTCGGCCGGCAAGATCCTCCGCACCGAGGCCGAGGGAGTGAGCGGTCGCGCGATCGGCGACACCTCTGCCCTCGCATCAGACGTCGCGACGAAGCTCGAGGCCGGCGAGGGCATCTTCCCCATCGAGGTCACCGAGACGCCGTTCGAGTCCGTCAACCTCGTGCGCAAGATCGATGTCGACCTCGGGTCGCAGACCGCGACCCTCATCGAGAACGGCGCGGTCGTGCGCTCCTGGGCGATCTCCTCGGGCAAGAGCGCGACACCCACCGACACCGGCAACTTCCGCGTCTACGCGCACGTGCGCGAGCAGACCATGAAGAGCCGCGAGCCGGACGGCTCGATCACCGAGACGCC
Source organism: Microbacterium sp. CGR1 (assembly GCF_001266755.1). Lineage (NCBI taxonomy): Bacteria > Bacillati > Actinomycetota > Actinomycetes > Micrococcales > Microbacteriaceae > Microbacterium > Microbacterium sp. CGR1. The sequence continues at coordinate 3,624,668 of NZ_CP012299.1, read as the reverse complement.
CAACGTCCCCTGGGTCACCTACTTCAACGGCGACGAGGGCTTCCACGGCACCTACTGGCACAACGACTTCGGCAATCCCCGCAGCCACGGTTGCGTGAACATGCCGATCGATGTCGCCCGGTACGTCTACGAATGGTCGCCCGTGGGCCTCGAGGTCGCGGTCCACTACTGATCCCCGCTCTCACCGAGCAGATCCCCGCACGCGACGCGTCGTCGATTCCGCGGAGGGATCACGCGAAGAAGGGGCCGGATGCTCTCGCATCCGGCCCCTTCTTCTGTGATCTGCGTCAGCTCAGCGCGTCGACGATGCCGTTCAGCGTGGTGGACGGGCGCATGACTGCGGTGACGAGCGCGTCGTCGGGGCGGTAGTACCCGCCGATCTCGACGGGCTTGCCCTGCACGGCGTTGAGCTCGGAGACGATCTTCTCCTCGTTCTCGGCGAGCGTGGCGGCGATCGGTGCGAAGGACGCGGCGAGCTCGGCATCCTTCGTCTGCTTCGCCAGCTCCTGCGCCCAGTACAGACCCAGGTAGAAGTGGCTGCCGCGATTGTCGATCGTGCCGAGAGCGCGGCCCGGGGAGCGGTCCTCTTCGAGGAACGTTCCGGTCGCCGCATCGAGGGTCTCCGCGAGGACCCGGGCCTTCTCGTTCCCGGTGCGGTCGGCGAAGTGCTCGAGCGACGCGGCCAGCGCGAAGAACTCGCCCAGCGAGTCCCACCGCAGGTAGTTCTCCTCGACGAGCTGCTGCACGTGCTTGGGGGCCGATCCGCCGGCGCCCGTCTCGAAGAGGCCACCGCCGGCGAGCAGCGGGACGATCGACAGCATCTTCGCGCTGGTGCCGACCTCGAGGATCGGGAACAGGTCGGTCAGGTAGTCGCGCAGCACGTTGCCCGTCACCGAGATGGTGTCGAGGCCGTGGCGCATCCGCGCCAGCGTGTAGCGAGTGGCTTCCTCGGGAGCGAGGATCGTGATCGTGAGGCCCTTGGTGTCGAGCGTCGCGAGACCCTGGTGCACCTTGGCGATGATCTGCGCGTCGTGCGAGCGGTTGGCATCGAGCCAGAACACCGCGGGCACGCCCGTGGCGCGAGCGCGGGAGACGGCGAGCTTGACCCAGTCCATCACCGGGATGTGCTTCGTCTGCGTCGCACGCCAGATGTCACCCGCGCCGACCTCGTGCTCGATCAGCACGGTGCCCTCGCTGTCGAGCACCTGAACAGTGCCTGCGGCGGCGATCTCGAACGTCTTGTCGTGGCTGCCGTACTCCTCAGCCGCCTGGGCCATGAGGCCCACGTTCGGCACGGTGCCGATCGTGGCGGGGTCGAGCGGGCCGTTGGCGATCACATCGTCGATGACCGCCTGATAGACGCTCGCATACGAGGAGTCCGGGATCACCGCGAGCGTGTCGGCCTCGCCGCCGTCCTTGCCCCACAGCTTGCCGCCGTTGCGGACGAGCGCGGGCATGGAGGCATCGACGATGACGTCGCTCGGGACGTGCAGGTTCGTGGTCCCCTTGTCGGAGTTCACGTACGAGAGACGCGGCCCCTCGGCGATGGCCCTGTCGAACGCTGCGGCGATCTCGTCGCCGTCGGCGATATCACCGAGGCCCGAGAGGATCGAGCCGAGACCGTCGTTGGGGTTGAGTCCCGCGGCGGCCAGCTTGTCGCCGTACTGCGCGAACACGTCCTTGAAGAACACCTTCACGACGTGACCGAAGATGATCGGGTCGCTGACCTTCATCATGGTGGCCTTGAGGTGCACCGAGTAGAGGACGTCGTCGTTCTTCGCCGTCTCGAGCGTCTCGGCGAGGAAGGCGTCGAGGTGCGCGGCCGAGAGGAACGTCGCGTCGATGATCTCGCGCGGAAGGACCTTCAGCCCCTCCTTGAGGATCGTGACGGTGCCGTCTGCGGCGGTGTGGCGGAAGCTCAGGACGTCGTCATGGGCCGCGACCCAGGAGCGCTCGTTGTGCTTGAAGTCGTCGTGACCGAGCGTCGCGACGCGGGTCTTCGATCCCTCGGCGAACGGCTTGTTGCGGTGCGGGTGCTTCTTCGCGTAGTTCTTCACGGCCAGAGGTGCCCGACGGTCGCTGTTCCCCTCGCGGAGCACAGGGTTCACCGCTGAGCCCTTGATGCGGTCGTAGCGGGCGCGGACGTCCTTCTCCTCGAGAGAAGTCGGCTCGTCCGGGAAGTCGGGGATGTCGTAGCCCTGGGCCTGCAGCTCGGCGATCGCGCCCTTGAGCTGCGGGATCGAGGCCGAGATGTTCGGCAGCTTGATGATGTTCGCCTCGGGGAGCGTGGCGAGGCCACCGAGCTCGGCGAGGGAATCGCCGACCTGCTGCTCCGGGGTGAGCTTCTGCGGGAATGCCGCGAGGATGCGTCCGCCGAGCGAGATGTCGCGGGTCTCGACCTCGATGCCCGCCTGCCCCGTGTAGGCCTTGATGATCGGCAGGAAGGAAGCGGTGGCGAGAGCCGGAGCCTCGTCCGTGTAGGTGTAGATGATGGCGTCGTCGGTCACCAGGAGGTTCTCCGTTCGCGAGGGCATATTTGTCTCGATACCAAGATACCTGAGCCGCTCCCGACGCACGTTCGCCGGGAGGCGGGGTGGACATCGACTTCCGGCATTCCGCAGAGCTGCACCCCTGACGAAAGTCGAGGTTTCTGCGCGGCGACCCGATGAGGGGCTAGCCTGTGATCATGTCCGAACTGCGCATGGTCGAACTCTCCGCTGCGACGATCGTCGCCGTGAACAACATGTCGCTCAAGCCCGGACAGGAGCAGTTCCTCGCTCCGGTGTCCTACGGCATCGCCGCGACCGTCATCAATCCCCAGACCTCCTGGCAGCGAGTCGTCCTCGACGACGACCAGGTCGTCGGTTTCGTCAGTGCGAACTTCGACGCCGACGCCCCGGAAGAGCACTTCCGCTCCGTGCTGTGGCGCATCAACGTCGACGCCGATGACCAGGGCAAGGGCGTGGGTCGCTTCGCGGTCGAGCAGCTCATCGAAGAGGCGCGAGTCCGCGGATTCGACCACGTCAACGTCATCTACGAGGCCGGAGAAGACGGCCCCGAAGCATTCTTCCTGCGTGTCGGCTTCACCCCTGTCGGCGAGACCGAGTACTCCGAGGTCATCGCTCAGATCCGCATCCCTTCGTAGACCGGCGGCGGGGTCTCGAATCCCCTCCCCCATCGAGGCCCCGTCGCCCTGTCCGGTGAATCGATGGGACCGCTCCCGCGTTCTCCGCGATCGATTTGTTGCGAGTGACCACAAAAAGGTTGCGCCCAGCGTCGAACCGTGCCTATCATCGCTGTCAGAAGCGTGAGCGAAACGCTTCGACGATATGAACCGAGCGACGATGGAGTCCTGATGACGACGATCCACGAGGTGGCAGAAGCCGCCGGAGTGTCGATCAGCACGGTCTCCTACGCTCTGAGCGGCAAGCGCCCCGTCTCCGAGAAGACGCGACGCCGCATCGAGGACGCGGTGCACACGCTCGGTTACGAACCCGACGCCGGAGCACGGATGCTCGCCGGGCGCCGCACTCAGATCTTCGGGCTCACCGAGCCCCTCCGCGCCGACACGCACGCCCCGACCCACATGGCGTTCGTGCTCGCGACCGCGGTCGCCGCGCGGCGCCGAGGCTACGACATCCTCCTCCTGACCGACGAGCAGGCGTCGGAGGGCATGAACCGCGTCGCCGCGAGCAATCTGGTCGACGCCATCCTCGTGCTCGACGTCGCCCCCGACGACGAGCGCGTGGACATCGCCCGCTCCCTGCGCTCCCCCACCGTGTTCATCGGCATCCCCGACGACGCCCGCGATCTGACCTGTGTCGACCTCGACTTCGAGGCGACGGGGCATCTCGCGGTGGATCGACTGGCCGATGCCGGACACACGTCGGTCACGCTGTTCGGCCAGACCGAGGTCTCCTACCGGAAGTCGAACTTCCCTCGTCGCCTGCTCCTCGGCGTGCAGGAGCGAGCGGCCGAGCGGGGCGTCGACCTCGACTGGGTGACGACGGGCGTCACGACCACCGATGCCTCCTCCGTGCGCGCGGCCGCAGAGCTGGCGCTGGAGCGCGGCGTCCGCGCCTTCATCGTCCACGCCGTCGGCGACGTCCACGACGTCCTCCTCGAGACGATCTCGTCCCAGGGGCTGACGGTGGGAGAAGACGTCTCCGTCATCTCGGCGGCCGCATCGTTCGACACGTCTGCGCTCGTCGTCCCGATCGACACGATCCCGCTCGTACCCCAGAGGTCGTGCGAGCTCGCCGTCGACCTCGCGGTGCGACGCCTGGAGGAACCGGGCCTGCCCGCGCAGATCCACCTGATCCCACCCGAATACCAGTCCGCCGGCTCCGTCGCTCCCGCTCGGGAGTGACGGGCGTCGACCACGCAGCCGCATCGCGATTATCGAAACGCTTCGACGATCGCCTCATCACAACTGAACACCCGACCCACTGAAGTGTCCGGCCCCAGGGCCACCGAGAAAGGAGTGCCGACGATGGCACGCACCACCCGCAGGACGAAGACGTTGGCGGCTCTCGCCGCTCTCACCGCGACAGGCATCGCCCTGAGCGGATGCACCGCCGGTTCCGGCGACGAGGGGGGCGGCGGCGACACCCTCAAGCTCTGGCACTACGAGGGCGCCGACAGCGCGATGGGCAAGGCGTGGGCCGAGGCGATCGCGATCTTCGAGGAGGAGACCGGCGCGAAGGTCGAGTTCGAGGAGAAGTCCTTCGAACAGATCCAGAAGACCGCCAGTCAGGTGCTCGACACAGACGCCGCCCCCGACCTCATGGAGTTCAACAAGGGCAACGCGACGGCCGGCTTCCTCGCCTCCACCGGCCTGATCGCCGACATCTCCGACGCCGTCGAGGAGTACGGGTGGGACGAGAAGCTCGCACCCTCTCTCCAGACCACCGCGAAGTACTCCGAAGACGGTGTGATGGGCGGTGACACGTGGTTCGGAGTCCCGAACTACGGCGAGTTCGTCGGCGTCTACTACAACCAGGACGCGTTCGCCGCGGCAGGGCTCGAGATCCCCACCACCTACGAGGAGTTCGTCGACGTGCTCGACGCGTTCGTCGCACAGGGAGTCACCCCTCTCGCCGAGGCCGGTGCGGAGTACCCACTCGGACAGCTGTGGTATCAGCTCGCGCTGCTCGAGGGGGACCGCGGCTTCGTCGACTCCTATCAGCTCTACGACGGAGAGGTCGATTGGCAGGGCCCGGAGGTCACCGCCGCCTCCGAGACGCTCCAGGAATACGTCGACAAGGGCTACATCGCCTCGGACGTCTCATCGGTCAAGGCCGAGGACGCCGGTGTCTCGTTCATCAACGGCACCTCGCCGATCTTCGTCTCGGGCTCCTGGTGGTTCGGACGCTTCGTCTCGGAGGCCACCGGCTTCGATTGGACGATGACGGCGTTCCCTGGAGCGGATCTCTCGCTCGGCTCGTCCGGCAACCTGTGGGTCGTCCCCGAGAACGCCGCGAACAAGGAGCTCGCGTACGAGTTCATCGACATCACGATGCGGCCGGAGATCCAGGCGATCATCGGCAACAACGGCGGCCTCCCCGTCGCGGCAGACACCGCCGACATCACCGATGAGAAGAGCGCGGCCCTGATCGAGACGTTCAACGGCGTGCTCGACGCCGACGGACTCTCGTTCTACCCCGACTGGCCCGCCCCCGGCTTCTACGACGTGATCGTCCAGGAGCTCCAGGGTCTGATCACCGGCACGCAGGACGCCGAGACGACCAACACCAACCTCGGCGAGCAGTACGACGAGGGCACGGCCGAATTCCGTTGATCCACTCGCGGGGGCGGCGACCGCACGTCGCCGCCCCCGCATCCTCCTGGAGATGAACATGTCACTCGTCACCCGCCGCGAGGGCCGCACGAAGCTGCCGCCCGAAGAGCCGTCGATCCCGCAGCGCAGCGGTGGGACCGGCGCCTACTGGATGTACCTGCTCCCGGGCTTCGTCCTGCTCCTCGTCGTCGTCATCGTCCCGCTGATCTGGAACGTGTATCTGACCTTCACGAAGTGGAAGGGCGTCCGCGCACCGGAGTTCATCGGTCTCGAGAACTGGCAGAAGATCCTCACCGACAGCGACTTCTGGACCTCGTTCACGAACTCGGTGTGGATGATCGTCGCCATGGTCGTGGTGCCCACGATCGTCGGTCTCATCGTCGCCGCCCTTCTCTTCGACGTCGTCGGACGCAAGTTCGGCGGCAAGGTGGGCAGCTTCCTGCGGGCGACGTACTACCTCCCCCAGATCCTCCCGATCGCCGTCGCCGGCATCGTGATCGGCTGGATCGTCCGGCCGGGTGGCGACGGCGCGCTGAACCAGATCCTCGGATGGTTCGGCATCCCCGCCTACGACTGGCTCGGCCAGATGCCCTCGGCCCTCATCGTGCTGATGGTCGTCATGGTGTGGGTGCAGCTCGGCTACCCCGTGGTCGTCTTCATGGCGGCGCTGCAGCGCGTCGACCCTGAGCTCTACGAAGCCGCCGAACTCGACGGCGCGAACTGGTTCCAGCGATTCTCGGCGATCACGATGAGCATCATCCGCCCGGAGATCTTCGTCGTCACTCTGACCTGCACGATCGCGGCACTCAAGGTCTTCGGCCCCGTCTACATCATCACCCGCGGCGGCCCCGCAGGCGCCACCCTGGTGCCCGCGTACTACGCCTACCAGGAGTTCTTCACGAAGCGGAACGTCGGCTACGGCGCGACCATCGCCACCGTGCTGACCATCGTCGTGGTGATCGTGTCGATCATCTTCATCCGCGTGCAGAACTCGCTCGAGCGCAAGGAAAGGGCGGGTCTCTGATGCACGCCACCACCGCCATCGTCACCGGCAAGCCGGCCACCAGCCGTCCGCGCGGCGGCATGACCAAGAAGCGTCCGATCGACTGGCTCATGCTCGCCCTCGTCGTGATCGGTGCGCTGCTGATCATCGCGCCGTTCTACCTCGTGCTGGTCAACTCGTTCAAGTCGCCGGTCGACTACGCGACGTCGGGTCCGCTGGCGTTCCCCGAGACCCTCGACTTCGGCGGGATCATCAAGTTCTGGGAGAGGGTGAACTTCCCCGAGAAGGTCTGGAACTCGCTCTTCATCGCTGGCGTGGTCTCCGTCCTCGCCGTGGTCATCTCGATGCTCAACGCCTTCGCGATCGGCATCGGGCGAGTCCGCGGACGCAGCTGGATCGTGCTGCTCTTCCTGCTCGCGAACCTGCTGCCCCAGGAGGCCCTCCTCTACCCGCTCTACTACATGTTCAAGTCCGTCGGCCTGTACGACAACGTGTGGTCGGTGATCATCGTCTTCACCGTGATCCAGGCGGCGTTCGGCACGTATCTGCTGTCGTCGGTCTACGGGACGTTCCCGAAGGAGATCCTCGAGGCGGCGTCTCTCGACGGCGCGAGCCGCTGGCAGATCCTGTGGCGGGTCGTCTTTCCGATCAGCCGTCCGACCCTGTCGGTGCTGCTCATCTTCTTCTTCATCTGGACGTGGAACGAGTTCCTGATCCCGCTGACCTTCCTCGCGTCGAACGCCAACCAGACGGTCCCCGTGGCGATCAGCGTGCTGCAGGGCGACCGGCTCATGGACGTCACGACGACGAGCGCGTCAGCGCTGCTCGGCATCATCCCCACGCTCATCTTCTTCCTCATCTTCCAGCGCACCCTCACGCGCGGCATCACGGCAGGAGCAGTCAAGTAATGAAGTTCACCGACGGGTTCTGGCAACTGCGTCCAGGGGTCACCGCGCTGTACGCGCAGGAGGCCTATGACATCGCCGAGACCACCGACACCCCCGACGGGCGAGGGATCGTCATCACGGCGCCCACCATGGTGATCGCCAAGCGCGGCGACACCCTGAACCGTCCCGTGCTCACGACCACGCTCTCCTCTCCCGCCGAAGGGGTGGTGCGCGTGCGCATCGCACACCACGAAGGCGGCCGCTGGCACGGCGGATTCGGCCTCCCCGGCGCAGGAGCGGGGGCCGCCTCCGTGTCCGTGAGTGAGGCGGGCGGCGTCCTGGATGCCGGTTCGCTCGTGGCGCGGATCACCCACGGTGCGCCGTGGGGCCTGTCCTTCGAGGTCGACGGCAGGCGTGTGACCGGAAGCGGGCACAAGGCCCAGGGCTACGTCCGGCTCGCTCCGGACGCGCAGGTGGATGCCGGAATCGTCGACAACGCCCGCCAGGGCGGCTCGACCCCCAGCGGATCCGTCTTCGTGCACGAACAGCTCGACCTGGGAGTGGGCGAGCTCATCTACGGCCTCGGCGAGCGCTTCGGCCCGCTGGTGAAGAACGGTCAGTCGGTCGACATCTGGAACGCCGACGGCGGGACCTCGAGCGAGCAGGCGTACAAGAGCATCCCGTTCCATGTGTCGAACCGCGGGTACGGGGTTCTCGTGAACGATCCGGGTCACGTGTCGTACGAGATCGGCTCGGAATCGGTCGAGCGCGTGCAGTTCTCGGTCTCGGGCGAGGTGCTCGAGTACTTCGTCATCGCCGGTCCGACGCCGAAGGAGGTGCTCTCGCGCTACACGGCTCTCACCGGACGGCCGCCGGTGGTTCCCGCCTGGTCATACGGGCTCTGGTTGTCGACGAGCTTCACGACCGACTACGACGAGCAGACCGTCAACTCGTTCATCGACGAGATGGCGGCGCGGGAGCTGCCGGTGTCGGTGTTCCATTTCGACTGCTTCTGGATGCGGGAATTCAACTGGACCGACTTCGTCTGGGATTCGCGGGTGTTCCCCGATCCCGAGGGCATGCTGTCGCGACTGCACGACAAGGACCTGCGCGTCTGCGTCTGGATCAACCCCTACATCGCCCAGCGCTCCCCGCTGTTCCGCGAGGCCGCCGATCAGGGCTTCCTCGTGCAGCGCCCCGACGGATCGGTCTGGCAGTGGGACCTGTGGCAGGCGGGTATGGGTCTCGTGGACTTCACGAACCCCGAGGCCACCGCCTGGTACCAGTCGAAGCTCCGTGGGTTGATCGACCAGGGCGTGGACTGCTTCAAGACCGACTTCGGCGAGCGCATCCCGACCGAGGTCGTCTGGGCCGACGGCTCCGACCCCGAGCGCATGCACAACCTGTACACCGATCTCTACAATCGCGCGGTGCACGACGTGCTCGTCGACGCCCGCGGCGCGGATGACGCCGTGCTGTTCGCGCGCTCGGCCACGGCGGGCGGACAGAGCATGCCGGTGCACTGGGGCGGGGATTCCACCTCGACCTATGCGTCGATGGCCGAGACCCTGCGCGGAGGGCTGTCGCTGGCGCTCAGCGGCTTCGCCTTCTGGAGTCACGACATCGGGGGCTTCGAGGGCACTCCGGATGCCGGGGTCTTCAAACGCTGGACGGCGTTCGGCCTGCTCGGCTCGCACTCCCGCTTCCACGGCTCGAGCTCGTACCGGGTGCCGTGGGCCTTCGACGAGGAGGCCGTCGACGTGACGAGGCGCTTCACCCACCTCAAGATGCAGCTCATGCCCTACCTCTATCAGCAGGGCATCATCGCCTCGAGAACCGGGCTGCCGGTGATGCGTCCGATGCAGCTGGAGTTCCCGGACGACCCGGCCGTCGGCTACCTCGACCGGCAGTACATGCTGGGCTCTGACCTGCTCGTCGCGCCGGTCTTCTCGGAGGACGGAACGGTGGAGTTCTATCTCCCGGAGGGCGAGTGGACGTCGCTGCTGACCGGAGAGACGGTCGCGGGTGGCGGATGGCGCCGGGAGACCCATGCCTTCGATTCACTGCCGCTGTACGTGCGCCCCGGCACCGCGCTCCCCTGGGGCGCCCGCACCGATCGGCCGGACTACGACTATCACGACGGCCTGCGACTGCGCGTGTTCCCCGGCGGATCGGGGTCGACGACGGTGACGGTCACGAGCCCCGACGGCCGTGAGAAGATCTACGAAACCGACCTGACGGAGGTGACCCGGTGACTCTCTCCCCCGCCGATGACTACCGCGGATCCGGACTCGTCCTCCCCGAGGGCTTCACGTTCGGATCGGCGACCGCCGCGTACCAGATCGAGGGTGCCGCAGACGAGGACGGCAGGACGCCGTCGATCTGGGACACGTTCAGCCGAACGCCGGGCAAGGTGTGGAACGGCGACACCGGCGATGTGGCCTGCGATCATTACCATCGCGTCGATGAGGACCTCGACCTGATGTCGGATCTCGGACTGCAGGCCTACCGATTCTCGATCGCCTGGCCGCGCATCGTCCCTGCGGCAGACGGACGAGTCAATCAGGCGGGCATCGACTTCTACTCGCGTCTCGTCGACGGACTCCTCGAGCGCGGCATCCGCCCCGTGGCGACCCTCTACCACTGGGATCTTCCGCAGTACCTCGAGGATGCGGGCGGGTGGACGTCTCGCGCCACGACCGATGCCTTCGAGCGATACGCGTCGATCATGGGCGCAGCACTGGGCGACCGGGTGCACACCTGGACCACGCTCAACGAGCCCTGGTGCTCCGCCTACTTGGGCTACGGTCAGGGCGGTCACGCGCCGGGTCGTCACGAGCCCGCCTCCGCGCTGTCGGCCGTGCACCACCTGAACCTCGCGCACGGGCGCGCCATCCAGGCGCTCCGGGCGACGTCGACCGGTGACCCGGACTACTCGGTGACGTTGAACTTCCATGTCCTGCGCGGCGTCGGCGACGGCGCTGACGAGGCCATGCGCCGGATCGACGGTCTCGCGAATCGCGCCTTCACCCACCCGATGCTGCGCGGCGAGTACCCCGCAGACCTCCTCGACGACACGGCATCGGTCACCGACTGGTCGTTCGTACAGGATGGCGACCTCGCCACGATCAACCAGCCGATCGACGTGCTCGGGGTCAACTACTACTCGACGGCGACCGTCCGCCTGTGGGACGGGGTGTCGGAGAAGCAGCAGAACGACGGGCACAAGGGCACGGCCGGAGGCACGGCGTGGCCGGGCAGCGATCAGCTGGTCGAGTTCGTCGAGCAGCCGGGGCCGTACACGGCGATGGGATGGAACATCGCGCCCGAGGGACTGGAGGAGCTGCTCGTCTCGCTGTCGGAGCAGTTCCCGTCGCAGCCGCTCATGGTCACCGAGAACGGGGCGGCGTTCGACGACGAGGTGGCTGAGGACGGCTCCGTCCCCGATCCCGAGCGCACCGACTACCTGCGCAGGCACTTCACGGCCGCTCATCGTGCGATCCAGCGCGGTGTCGACCTGCGCGGCTACTTCGTGTGGTCGCTCCTCGACAACTTCGAGTGGGGCTACGGCTATGCCAAGAGATTCGGCATCGTGCGCGTGGACTTCGACTCGCTCGAACGCACCGTCAAGGACTCGGGGCACTGGTATCGACAGCTGATCGCCTCACGGACGATCGGCGCCTGAGGCACCGCACTCACGTGAGCATCGAGCGCCGTCTTCGCCCTGCGGAGGCGGCGCTCAGCGCTTGTCCGGGCGTTTGCGTTCGTTCCACGCGGCGAACGCCGATGCGGCGGCACCGGCGGCACGGTCGATCGCCTCGGCCGACCGACTGATCACATCCTGCGCGGCATCCTGCCAGGTGGACGATGCCGAGGACGCCTCTCCCGCGTGCACCCGAGCGGCGTGCTCGGCCGCTTCGAAGGCCCGCTCGAGATCGGCGACGGCGTCGCGGTACGCGGCGAAGTCCGCCGCGCTGACCCTTCCGGTGGCGGCGCGGCGCATCTCGACCGCGTGCGCTGCCGCGCGCAGATACGCCGCAGTCGCCGGCTGTCGGACGTCGGTCATCTCCGGGTAGGCGATCTGCAGCCCCGGATCGGTCTCGTAGCTCATCCAGCGCACGACGATCGCCTCGTGCTGCGCCTGAAGCCTCTGCAGGGGGCGTGGTGCGGATGCCGTCGGGATCGCCGCACGGGCGGCGTTCAGGCGCACCTGCTTGGCGCGGACGTCGGCGGACGCGGCTTTGGCGTCGTTCTCCTTCGCCCGCAGCATCCGCTTGGCACCCGCGACCTGCTCCGGGGTCGCACGCCGCGCGCTGCGTTCGGCCGAGATGCGTGCGACGTCGGCGCGCGCCAGCTTGACGGCCATCCGCCTCTCGACCGCCGTCTGCCTGGCGGCTTTGAGATCATGCCGAGCCGCGTCGTACTCGAGTCGGCGTCCGCTCTTGATGCTGCGGCGACGCAGGCCGACCGCGCCGGCTGCGACACCCCCGGCTGCGGCGGGCGCGATCCACCACAACTCGACGGCGAGCAGCAGCGGATCCATACCTCGATGGTACCCAGAGCCAAGGCTCGTGTCCCTTCCCCCTCTCTCCTCCCCTCTCCCCCTCCTCCCTCGTGTCCCCCTCCCCCTCCCCACATCTGCGGCTTTGGTCACCTTCTGCGGCCAGGGCCGAAGCTCACGGCCGCAGAAGCTCACCCGAGCCGCCGAAGTGGAGGGCGTGACTGCCCCTCCACATCCCGCTTCGGCAGTCGGTTCTCCTCAGGATGCGGGTAGCCGGCTTTCGAGGAGGTGGGCGGGGCGGCATCCTGAGGCGATGGATCTGAGGGAATGGCTCACTGCGCGAGGCGGCATCGCCCACCGATCGGACGCTGCCGAACACGGTTTCGCCCCGAGACAGGTTCGTGGGGCGATCCGCTCCGGAGCAGTGCGCCGCCTGCGCGCTCAGTGGGTGGCCCTGGCATCGGCTCCCGACGACCTGGCGGCGGCTGCCGCGGCATCCGCGCGGCTGACCTGCGTGTCGCTCGCACGTCGTCGCGGGTGGTGGGTGCCGGATCGAGCGCCGGACGGTCTGCACCTGCAGGTCGGGCCCAATGCGCACCGCCACCGAGATGACGCGACCCTGCATTGGGGCGCGCCGCTCGTCGACTGCGGCCCGCGGCGACTCACGGCGTCCGTCGAAGACGCTTTGGCGCACATCGCCGGCTGCTGCCTCCACGAGGACGCACGGGTGATCTGGGAGTCGGCCGTCCGCATCGAGCGGCTCGACGTCGAAGCTCTTCGACTGGTGGAATGGCGTGAGCCGCGGTCGCGCGCACTGGCCGAGGAGGTCATCGGACTGTCGGACTCCGGCCTGGAGACGATGGTGGTCGTACGGCTCAGTGGTTGGGGTGTGCCCCTGCGCCAGCAGGTCCGGCTCGCGGGTCGCCGGGTCGACATCGTGATCGGCTCACACCTGGTCGTGCAGATCGACGGATACGCACATCACTCCTCGTCGGCGCAGCGGGGATCCGATGTCGCCCATGATGCCGAGCTGCGCCTGCGCGGGTACACCGTGTTGCGCCTGTCCTATGCGCAGATCGTGCACGGGTGGGAAGACGTCGAGCGCACTCTGCAGGCCGCGATCGCGCGGGGGTTGCATCTTCCACCCCGTCAGCGCCGATGATGGCCAACGGTTCGTGCGGCCAGAGTGACCTTCTGCGGCCACGACTTCTCGTCGTGGCCGCAGAAGTGCGCCCTGGCCGCAGAAGACGCGGAGGGCGACAGCAGTCGCGCTCGCTCAGGCGACGGTCACACCAGCGTCTGCTGCCAGGCGGCGTGCAACTGAGCGAACTTGCCCGTGCCGCTGATGAGGGTCTCCGGGGTGTCGTCCTCGATGATCTTGCCGTGCTCCATCACGAGCACCCGGTCGGCGATCGCGACCGTCGACAGCCGGTGCGCGATGATGATCGCCGTGCGGTCCTTGAGGAGCGTCTGCAGCGCATCCTGGATCAGACGTTCCGAGGGGATGTCGAGCGACGCGGTCGCCTCGTCGAGGATCAGCACCGCAGGGTCCGCGAGGAATGCCCGCGCGAACGAGATCAGCTGACGCTGCCCCGCCGACACCCGGCCACCCCGCTTGTTGACGTCGGTGCCGTATCCGTCGGGCAGCGACGAGATGAACTCGTCTGCCCCGACCGCACGGGCAGCCGCACGGATCTCATCCAGCGAGGCATCGGGCTTTCCGAGAGCGATGTTGTCGGCGACCGTGCCGCTGAACAGGTAGGCCTCTTGCGTGACCATCACGATGGCGCGACGCAGGTCCTTCGGATGCAGGCTGCGCAGGTCGACTCCATCGAGCGTGACCGTGCCGATCGACGGGTCGTAGAACCGGGAGATCAGCTTCGCCAGAGTGGACTTGCCCGCGCCCGTGGTACCCACCAGCGCGATCGTCTGCCCGGCAGGGATGTCGAGCGAGAAGTTCGGCAGGATGGTCTTCTCGCCGTTGTATCCGAACGTGACCTCGTCGAACCGCACGTGTCCGCGCGACTCCCACAGGTCGACCGGCTTCTCGGGATCCGGAACCGTCGGCACCTCTTCGAGCACTCCGGACACCTTCTCCAGGGCCGCGGTGGCGGACTGGTAGGAGTTCAGGAACATCGCGATCTCCTGCATCGGCGCGAAGAAGTTGCGCACGTACAGCACGGCCGACAGCAGCACGCCGACGGTGAGGGTCTCGTTCGAGACCCTGATGCCGCCCCACAGCACGACGATTCCGAGCACGAGCGCCGCGACGCCCATCAGGCCGGGCTCGAACGTGCCGAACAGCAGCATCGAGCGTCGGTTGACGTCCCGGTAGTCGCCGGCGATCTTCTGGAAGGTCACGTCGTTGCGAGGCTCCTTGCGGAAGGCCTTGACGGCACGGATGCCGGTCATGGTCTCGACGAACTGCACGATGACCTTCGCGCTGATGACGCGCGACTCACGGTAGACGAGCTGCGAGCGCGAGTAGAACCAGCGCATCAGGAAGAACAGGGGTACGCCGCCGATCGCGAGGATGAGCCCGGACTGCCAGTCCCACACGCACAGCGCGATGAAGGTGAACAGGCCGAACAGCACGCCGGAGACGAGCTCGTTCAGCCCGCCGTCGAGCAGCTCCTTGATCGAGTCGAGGTCGCTCGTCTGACGCGAGATGATGCGACCGGACGTGTAGGACTCATGGAATTCCAGGCTGAGGCGCTGGGTGTGCAGGAAGATCCGCTTGCGGAGGTCGAGCAGCACTGCCTGCGTGAGCTTGGCCGCGATGATCACGTACCAGGCGATCATCGCCGCCGCGACGGCGCCGGCGAGAAGGTAGATCCCGCCGATCATGAAGGTCGGCATCCAATCGGCGCGCTCGAGCACGGCGGGCAGGGCACGGTCGAGACCGATGCTGATGAGGATCGGTCCCGCGACCTGGAGCGCCGTCGAGATGACGAGAACGATGGCCGCCAGAGTGATCTGCGGCTTCAGCGGACGCACGAGCGATCCCAGCAGTCGGAGCGACCGGCGACGGATGGCCCGGCTCTCCTCCTTGGTGTAGCTGGAGCGGTCTTCGTCCTGGGTTCCGGTGATCGCGGAGCTCATCGCTGCACCTCCTTCTCGGTGATGATGTCTTCGTCGGCGGCGTCCTGGCGGATCCCGTCCTGCACGACGGCGTCGATCTCGTCTTCCTCATCGCGGATGATCGGGATCGCGCCGGTGCGCGCCGCCTCCTCAGCCTCGAGGCTGGAGATGACGTGGCGGTAGTGACGACTCGTCTTCAGCAGCTCGCTGTGCGTCCCGACGGCGGTGACTCGGCCCGATTCGAGCAGCGCGACCCGGTCGGCCAGAGCCACGGTCGAGGGCCGGTGCGCCACGATCATGGCGGTCGTATCGGCCAGCACGTGCCGCAGCGCCTCCTCGACGAGAGCCTCGGTGTCGACGTCGAGCGCCGACAACGGGTCATCGAGCACGAGCACCTTCGGCTTGGCGGCGACCGCCCTGGCCAGTGCGAGACGCTGACGCTGTCCGCCGGACAGGCTCAACCCTTCCTCGCCGATGACGGTCTCGACCCCCTCGGGGAGCGAGTCCACGAAAGAGGCCTGTGCCACGTCGAGCGCTTCGCGCAGCACTCGTTCGGCCTCGTCGCTGTGCACGTCGAGATCGGCCCGACCGAGCAGGACGTTCTCGCGCACGGTGGCCGAGAACAGCGTGGCGTCCTCGAACGCCATCGCGATGTGCTGACGCAGCTCGGCGAGCGGCAGGTCGCGCACGTCGACGCCGTCGAGCGTCACGCGCCCGCCGGTGACGTCGTAGAGGCGCGTGGGCAGGGTGGTCAGGGTGGTCTTGCCGCTGCCGGTCAGCCCCACGAGCGCCATGGTCTCGCCCGGGCGCAGCACGAGATCGATGCCGTCGAGCAGATCGCGCTCGTTCGCGCCCGCGTCCTGGTACCGGAAGTGCGCCTTGTCGAATGCGAGCTCGCCACGGGGTTCCGCGATGTGCACGGGGTTCTCGGGGTCGGTGATGCTGTTCGTCTCGGAGTAGATGTCGAACACGCGATCGGTCGCCGTGCGGGCGTCGAGCATGAACGAGAACAGGAACCCGATCGATTCGATCGGCCAGCGCAGCACGACGGCCATGGCGAAGAACGCGAACAGCTGAGCCTCGTCGATCTGTCCCTGCGAGATCAGCCAGATGCCGGACATCAAGCTCAGCCCGAACGCGATCTGCGGCATGAGATCGAGCCAGAACCAGATCGACGCGATCGCGCCGGCCTTGCTCATCTCGGTCTCACGCAGCGTCTCGGCCTGGCGGCTGAAGCGGCTCAGAGCGTGCTTGCCCCGACCGAACGCCTTGAGCACGCGGATGCCGTGCACGCTCTCCTCGACGCTGGTGGCGAGATCGCCGGCCTGGTCCTGGCTGCGGCGAGTGAGCGCGCCGTAACGCTTCTCGAAGAGGTAGCCGCGGATCCAGAGCGGAATGGCGGTGACGATGAAGATCACTCCCAGCAGCCAGTGCCAGCGGAACAGGAGCACGGATCCGATGATGATGGTCAGGACGTTCACCACCAGCAGGACGAGGCCGAAGGCCAGCCACCGGCGGATCAGGCCGATGTCCTGCATCATCCGGCTCAGCAGCTGCCCCGACTGCCAGCGGTCATGGAAGGAGACCGGCAGCGTCTGCAGGCGCGAGTAGAGCTCGGTGCGCATCTTGTACTCGACCTGTGTTGCGGGGTTGAGCACGAACTGGCGGCGCAGCCAGACCATGAGCGCCTCACCCAGCGCGAGGCCGAAGACCGCGAGCGCACCCCAGGCGATCGCATCGATCGCGCCCGTCCGCACAGGACCGCGGATGATCTGCTCGAGGACGATCGGAATCATCAGTGCGATGATCGCGGCGACGAGCGCGCTCGCGGCGCCTCCCGCGAGCCGCCAGATGACGGGCTTGACGAAAGGCTTCAGGCGCCACAGTGCGGCCGGTGTGGAAAGGGAGGAGGAAGGGGAGGCGTTCTGCGATGAAGGCGAGGAAGACATGTCTCTCAGACGAGTTTCGTATGGGGAAGCGGTTGCTGAAGGCGGCAGACGCAGCGAAGGACTCTCGGAGTCCGGCATCCGGTGGTCGTGCGTGTCGGAAAGTGGCTCTAGCGGAGCGGGCGCACCGGGGTCGAGCCGAGAGCGGCGATCTGCACAGCGGCGATCGATGTCATGGTGTCCTCCTCAGGGGCTCGGCTATGTCGTCCCGGTCGGTGCGACAGCCCACCAGCCTATTCCTGTGAACAAGCTGAGCACAAGAGAGATTCCCGATTCATCCCCGCGCGGCTTCTCGCTCCAGCAGGCTCGCCTTGACACCGAGGCCCCAGGCGAACCCGCCGAGGGTGCCATCCGATCGCAGCACACGGTGGCACGGCACGAAGAGCGCGGGGGCGTTGCGGGCGCAGATCGATGCCGCGGCGCGCACCGCACGGGGGTTGCCGAGCCGCGCTGCGAACAAGGTGTAGGTCAGCGGCTCCCCCGGCTCGATCGACCTCAGCGCCGACCATCCGGTGAGCTGGAGCGCCGTGCCCGTCTGCTTCACGGCGACCGCGTCGATCGCCGAGAGGTCCCCGGCATAGAAAGAGAGCGCAGCGGCAGCCGCATCCGTCTCGCCCTCGCGCACCTCCGTCGGCCGCACCGGGACGGCGAGCCGTGCGAGGATCGTCGCCTGGTCGGCCGTCCATCCAGAGGCGAGCACCCGCTGACGGTCGTCGGCGAGGATGGTGAACGGTCCGTCCAGCGTCTCGACGGTCTGGATGATGGCGTTCATGAGGTCTCCTTCACAAGGGCGGTGGTCTGTCTCGCGCTCGGCCGTCGAACCGGACGTGCGGGCGCTGCTCGCCAGAGGTGAGCACTGAGATAACTGCGCCACGGGGCAGCCCGCTCGGCCCACGCGACCAGCGGCAGCGGATCCGCCGGCAGTCCGGACGCGGCGGCCCCCGCACGAAGTGCGACGTCGCCGGGGAGCAGCACGTCGGGGTCGCCCAGCACCCGCATCCGGACATAGTCGGCCGTCCAGGGGCCGATGCCGGGCATCGCGAGCAGGGCAGCGCGCTGCTCGACTCCGTCGTCGCCGACCGTGAGAGCGAGGCTGCCGTCGGCGAGGGCCGTGGCTGCGCCGACGATCGCCCTGATGCGGGCGGCCGGTCCGCGCAGCACCGAGGCCCCGTGCTCGGCGATCGCCGCCATCGTCGGGAAGAGCAGCCCCTGCTCCGTGCGCTCCCCCAGCGCGTCGGCGAGCGCGGTGAGGGCAGTGCGCGCGGCGACGACGGTGATCTGCTGACCGACCATGGCACGGATCAGCATCTCGTGCGGATCCGCCGAGCCCGGCACGCGGATGCCCGGAGTGCGCGCGACCAGCGGAGCGATCTCGGGGTGGGCGCTCAGCGCCTCGTCGACCGCGAGAGGGTCGGCGTCGAGGTCGAAGATCCGTCGCACGGTCGACACCAGCGGAGCGAGGTCGCCGAGCTGAGCGACGCGCGCCCGAAGGTGCAGTCGCTGCGTCGAGTCCTGATGCACTTCGAACCACGCGGGCCCGCCCGCCATACGCAGGTGCCGAGAGAAAGATGTGGTCGCGGCCTCTTCGACCCCCGATACCGCACGCGCAGCCATCCACTGGAAGATTCCGGACGCATCGAGCGGCCCGCGGTACGGGAGGACGAGGTCGATCGCACCGGGAGCAGCGGACGCCGGGGGCTTCCGTCGAGCCCTGAGCTCGCCCGGAGTCAGAGTGAACACCTCGCGGATCGTGTCGTTGCACTGCCGAATGCTCGCGAAACCGGCCGAGAAAGCCACATCCGAGATCTGCATGTCCGTGCCCACCAGCAGCATGCGCGCCGTGTGCGCGCGATGCGCCCGCGCGAGGGCGAGCGGACCTGCCCCCAGCTCGGTCGAGAGCAGTCGGGTCAGGTGCCGTGTCGAATAGCCGAGACGCACGGCGAGGCCCGACACTCCCTCGCGCTCGACGACGCCCGAGGCGATGAGACGCATCGCCCGCGCCGCGACGTCACTGCGCAGGTCCCACGCAGGCGAGCCCGGGGCAGCTTCGGGCAGACAGCGCTTGCACGCCCGGAAGCCCGCCTCGTGCGCCGCTGCGCTGGTGGGATAGAAGGTGACGTTCTGCGGCTTGGGCGTGCGCGCGGGGCAACTCGGACGGCAGTAGATCCCGGTAGAGCGCACGGCGGTCACGAACTGCCCGTCGAAGCGGGTGTCGCGCGCGCTGATCGCACGGTATCGCTCATCGAAGTCGGTCACGGGGAAGCTCATGCCTCCACTCTGCCACCGCCCTCCGACATCGACTGGCGGAAATCGGACATCACGGTGGACATCGGGATCGGCCGCATCATCCGACGACGAGACCCCTCGCACCTGCATCGGCGCGAGGGGTCTCGGATGTGCCTGGGCCTCAGGGCCGCCGCACTCAGTGGAAGAAGTGACGCTCCCCGGTGAAGAACATCGTGACGCCGGCCTTGCGTGCGGCGTCGACGACCTCTTCATCGCGCACCGAGCCACCGGGCTGCACGATCGCGGTGACGCCCGCATCGATGAGCACCTGCGCACCGTCGGCGAACGGGAAGAAGGCATCGGAGGCAGCGACAGAACCGGCTGCACGATCACCGGCGCGCTCGACCGCGAGGCGGCACGAGTCGACACGGTTGACCTGACCCATGCCGACGCCGACCGTGGCGTTGTCCTTCGCGAGCACGATCGCGTTCGACTTGACGGCGCGGCACGCCTTCCACGCGAAGATGAGGTTCTCCATCTCCTCGTCGCTGGGGCGCTCGCCCGAGACGAGCTCCCAGTTCTTCGCGACCGAGACGATGTCGTCGGGGAAGCGATCGGCATCCTGCAGCAGAAGTCCGCCCGAGACGAGGCGCACATCCATGCGCTCCTGCTGCCAGTCCTCCGGCAGCTGCAGCAGACGCAGGTTCTTCTTCGCCTTGAACACCTCGAGGGCTGCGGGTTCGAACGACGGCGCGACGATGACCTCGGTGAAGATGTCCTTCAGATTCTCGGCCATCTTGAGGGTGACGGTGCCGTTCGCGGCGATCACTCCCCCGTAGGCCGACACCGGGTCGCACTCGTGGGCGCGGATGTGCGCGCTCGCGATCGGGTCGAGGGCGTTCGGGGCGGTCGTGGCGATGCCGCACGGGTTCGCGTGCTTGATGATCGCGACGGCCGGCTTCACCATGTCGTAGGCGGCGCGCAGCGCGGCATCCGCGTCGACGTAGTTGTTGTACGACATCTCCTTGCCCTGCAGCTGCGTCGCCTGGGCGATGCCGTGGCCGCCGACACGCGTGTAGATCGCGCCGCGCTGGTGCGAGTTCTCGCCGTAGCGCAGCGTCGCCAGCAGCTCGGCCTGGATCGTCAGGTGCGTCGGCAGGTCCTCGCCCTCGCCGAGCGTGCCCTCCGCGAACCATGAGGCCACCGCGGTGTCGTAGGCGGCGGTGTGGGCGAAGGCGCGGGCCGCGAGCTCGCGGCGCTGCGTCAGCGTGGTGCCGCCGTTCTCGATGGCGCTGATGATGCCCGGATACGACTGCGGCGAGACGACGATCGCGACGTTCGCGTGGTTCTTGGCCGCGGCGCGCACCATGGCGGGGCCGCCGATGTCGATCTGCTCGACGACGTCGTCGCCCTCGGCACCGGAGGCGACCGTCTCGACGAAGGGATACAGGTTCACGACGACGAGCTCGAACGGAGCGATGTCGAGATCCGCGAGCTGACGTTCGTGATCCTCGAGGCGCAGGTCCGCGAGCAGACCGCCGTGGATCTTCGGGTGCAGCGTCTTCACGCGGCCGTCGAGCATCTCGGCGACTCCCGTGACGGCGGCGACGTCGGTGACCTCGAAGCCCGCCTCGCGGATCGTGGAGGCCGTCGAGCCGGTCGAGACGATCTGCACGCCCGCGCCGGCGAGAGCGGCGGCGAGATCGAGCAGACCGGACTTGTCGCTCACCGAGACGAGTGCGCGGCGAACCGGGACGGTGTCGCGATCGCGGTACAGCGAGTGGTCGTGGCGGGGGCCGGCCATGATGGGCTCCTTCGTGCGAGGGGGGCGTGCGTGGATCGGTTCAGGATGCTGAGGTCAGCGAGAGCTCACCGATCGCGATGCGGCGCACCACGTCGATGAGAAGTCGGCGCTCGACGGGCTTGATGCGCTCGTGGAGGCTGTGCTCGGTGTCACCGGCGACGACCGGCACGCGCTCCTGCGCGAGGATCGGGCCGGTGTCGACGCCGTCGTCGACGACGATCACGCTCGCGCCGGTCTCCGAGACGCCCGCGGCGAGCGCGTCGCGCACTCCGTGTGCGCCGGGGAACTCGGGCAGGTATGCGGGATGCGTGTTGATCAGTCGTGGCGAGAGGTCGGCGACGAGGGCGGCAGGAAGCAGACGCATCAGGCCGCTGAGCACGACGAGGTCTGCGTTCCAGACGGCGAGCTGGCGGCCGAGCTCTTCGCCCCAGGCTTCGCGCGATTCGTGCTCGTGCCACGGAACCGTGAAGCTCGGGATGCCGAATTCCTCGGCGTGAGCCAGGCCGTCGGCTTCGCGGTCGGCGCCGACGACCACCACCCGCGCAGGGAAATCGGGGTGGCGAGCAGCCTCGAGGAGGGCGCGAAGGTTCGAGCCGGTGCCCGAGATGAGAACGGCGACCGTGAGCACGCGCCCAGTCTACCGGGGCCGATGGGAGGCCCCGAGCCGCATGTCAGCCGACGGGATCGCGCGGATCGCGCCGCGGGAGCCGGAATCCGCCCGCGTCATCCAGCGGCGCCGTGTCATAGGTCGACGGTCCGTCCGGCCAGCCGACCGTTCCGTCGCTGGGATCCGTGCGTGCGTTCGACACCGCATCGGATGCCGTCATCTCGGCGACCCAGCGGTCGGTGCGCTCTTCCGCGAGCTCATCGCGATTGCGGGGCGACAGGAGCAGGATCGCTGCGCCGAGCAGGACCTCTCCCCCCAGCGCGAGAGCGAACGGCAGCGGGGCAGGCCCGGCTTCGGAGAGCCGCCCCGGCCCCATCGACCCTCCGGCGAACAGGGCGGCGATCGCGGCGACAGCGGCGGTCAGCACGCCGATCCCGATGGCGATCGTCGCACGGGGGGCGAGGCCGAGCGGCGTGCCCTCCCAGACGAGGCGGGACCGGACCGCCCAGCCGGCGAAGGCACCGGCGCCGATCGGGAGGATGATGACGATGAGCATCCAGATCGACGTGCTCTCGGGAAGCAGCCCCAGCACGGGGATTCCGGGGACCACGCCGAGCTGGGTGCCCGCCGGGGACACCGCTGTGCCGACCCCCACGGCGAATCCGGGTCCGGCGAGCCAGGACGCCGCCCAGACGAGGATGGTGGGCAGATAGGCGAGATGCCCGAGAGTGATGACTCCGGCGCCGAGCGCATCGACCCGCGCCGCCTGGAAGAGGGCCACCATCTCGCCGCCTCGTGCCGCCGTGAGCACGGCGACAGCAACTGCGGAGACTGCAGTGGTCCCCACGACGGCGAAGGCCGCTCCGCGCACAGCCGCACTCGGAACCGGCCCCCAATCGCCCCACGAGTCGACGACGTCGTGGATCCGGTCGAGGAAGCCGCCGTCACCGTCCTCCCAGGCGATGCGGACGGCACCGCACACGGCGCCCACGAGATAGACGGCTGTCGGAAGCAGGATCGCCTCGACGACGGGCGTCTCGACGGCTCCGAGATGCGCGGTCAGTGCGACTCCGGTCGCGATCGCCGCGAACGTGAGGGAGCCGGAGAGCGAGCCGAGGAGCCAGGCCCCCGCGCGCGCGGCGCGGGTGCCGGAGCGGGCTGCGAAGAGCAGCGTGAAGATCAGGAACGCGAGCGGTGTCACCGAGAGTGTGAAGGCGGCGGCCGCCGGTGCGATGCCCGTCGTGCGGAGCACCTCGGTCGATACGTCGATGCTCAGCGGCACGCCGTGGCCGAACTGCCACAGGGTGCCGGTGAGCGGCCAGAGCGCTCCCCAGTCGGCCGTGACGCCGAACGAGAGCGTCCAGAGCAGGGTGAGCGGCGCCAGCAGGACCACGAGACCGACCGCCGCAGCGATTGCGGCATCGAAGGCGGCGAGGAGCGCGACGAGGAGGCGTTGCATATCGAATCGAGACTACGACGAGAACCCTGTCGTCGCCTGTGGGCGCGCGCGACTCGGGCGACACGATATCGTCTCCAGCGGAGGTTTCCCGATGACAACTGCCCCGTCCCCCACCCGCTCAGAGGCCCAACCCAAGAACGCCCTCGACCGCTTCTTCGAGATCAGCAAGCGCGGATCCACGATCGGCACCGAGATCCGAGGGGGCCTGGTGACCTTCGTCACGATGGCCTACATCGTGATCCTCAACCCGATCATCCTGTCCGGCTCGGCCGACGTCGCCGGCGACACGCTCGATTTCAGCGCCGTCGGCGCCGCCACCGCGTTGACCGCCGGCATCATGACGATCCTGTTCGGTCTCATCACCCGCCTGCCGTTCGGCTTCGCCGCCGGCCTCGGCATCAACGCCTTCGTGGCCTTCTCGGTCGTCGGTCAGGTCACCTGGCCCGAGGCGATGGCTCTCGTGATGATCAACGGTCTCGTCATCGTGCTTCTCGCGGCGACCGGCCTGCGCAAGATGATCTTCGACGCGGTTCCGTTCCAGCTGAAGATCGCGATCACGGTCGGAATCGGCCTGTTCATCGCCTTCATCGGGTTCGTGAACTCCGGCTTCGTCACAGCGACCGGCAGCGCATCTCCGCCGGTCGGTCTCGGCGTCGGCGGATCAGTCGCGACCGTGCCCACCGTGCTGTTCATCGTCACGCTCATCGTCACCGGCATCCTGGTCGCGCGCAAGGTCAAGGGCGGGCTGCTCATCGGCCTCGTCACCGGCACCGTCCTCGCGGTGATCGTCGAGGCGATCTGGCATCTCGGAGCCGCATCCGACGACAACGCGGGCGGCTGGGGGCTCACGGTTCCGACTCTCACGGGATCGCCGTTCGGTCTGCCCGACCTGAGCCTGGTCGGCGCGGTCGACTTCAGCTTCGACTTCAGCAAGGTGAGCCTGGTCGCGATCGTGATGATCGTCTTCACCCTCGTCTTCTCGAACTTCTTCGACGCCATGGGCACCATGACCGGTCTCGCCAAGGAGGCCGACCTCGCGAACGAGAACGGCGACTTCCCGCGCATCAAGTCGGCGCTGGTCGTCGAAGGTGTCGGCGCGATCGTCGGTGGTGGTACGTCCTCGTCGTCGAGCACCGTGTTCATCGAGTCCGGAGCGGGTATCGGCGAGGGTGCGCGCACCGGATTCGCCAACCTGATCACGGGTGGCATGTTCCTGCTCGCGATGTTCCTCACGCCGCTCACCTCGATCGTCCCGACCGAGATCGCGGCCGCCGCGCTCGTGATCGTCGGCGCGATGATGATGGCGCAGATCAAGTACATCGACCTCACGGAGTTCGACGTGCTGCTGCCCGTGTTCCTGACCGTGACCGTGATGCCGCTGACCTACTCGATCGCCAACGGAATCGGCGCCGGCTTCGTCAGTTGGGTGCTCATCCAGGCGTTCTCCGGCAAGGCCCGCAAGATCAGCCCGCTGCTGTGGATCGTCGCCGTCGGCTTCGTGATCTTCTTCGCCCGAGGTCCCATCGAGGCGCTCTTCGGCGTCGCCTGAGCGACGACGAACAACACGAAGGGCGGATGCTGCGGCATCCGCCCTTCTTCGTCCTACGCACATGGCGTGTCTAAAGCGTCCGGGCATAGAAGAAGGCCCCGGAGTGGAGTCCAGGGCCTTCTCCTACAGTCTAGCGCTTAGAGCGACTCGACGATCTCACGCATGAGTGCCGCCGTCTCGGACGGCGTCTTGCCGACCTTGACCCCGGCGGCCTCGAGGGCCTCCTTCTTCGCCTGGGCGGTGCCCGCGGAGCCCGACACGATCGCGCCGGCGTGGCCCATGGTCTTGCCCTCGGGAGCCGTGAAGCCCGCGACGTAGCCGACGACCGGCTTGGTGACGTGCGCCTTGATGTAGTCGGCCGCGCGCTCTTCGGCGTCGCCGCCGATCTCGCCGATCATCACGATCGCCTTGGTCTCGGGGTCGGCCTCGAAGGCGGCGAGCGCGTCGATGTGCGTCGTGCCGATGACGGGGTCGCCGCCGATGCCGATGGCCGTCGAGAAGCCCAGGTCGCGCAGCTCGAACATCATCTGGTACGTCAGGGTGCCCGACTTCGACACGAGCCCGATCGGTCCCTTTCCGGTGATGTTCGCCGGCGTGATGCCGACGAGCGCCTCACCGGGGGTGATGATCCCGGGGCAGTTCGGTCCGATGATGCGAGTCGTGTTGCCCTTGCTCTGGGCGTACGCCCAGGCCTCTGCCGAGTCGCCGACGGGGACGCCCTCGGTGATCACGACGAGCAGCGGGATCTCGGCATCGATGGCCTCGATCATCGCGTCCTTGGTGAAGGCGCCGGGCACGAAGGCGATCGACACATCTGCACCGGTCTCCTTCATGGCCTCGGCGACCGAGCCGAAGACGGGGAGCACGAAGGCGTTGCCGTCCTTGTCGGTGTGCGCGACCGTCGTGCCGGCCTTGCGTGCGTTCACGCCGCCGACGACCTGGGTGCCGGCCTTGAGCATGAGCGCCGTGTGCTTGGTGCCCTCGCCGCCGGTGATGCCCTGGACGATGACCTTGGAATCCTTATTGAGGTAGATCGACATTTCTCTAGTCCTTGTGTCTCTCTGCGATCAGGCGTTGGCGAGTTCGGCGGCCTTGTCGGCGCCTTCGTCCATGGTGCTGGCGAGCGTGACGAGCGGGTGCGCGTACTCGGCGAGGATCGCACGACCCTCGTCGACGCGGTTGCCGTCGAGGCGCACGACCAGCGGCTTGGACGCCGTGGAGCCGAGCGTCTCGAGTGCGCCCTTGATGCCGTTGGCGACGGCGTCGCACGCCGTGATGCCGCCGAAGACATTGACGAACACGCTCTTGACCTGCGGGTCGCCCAGGATGACGTCGAGGCCTGCGGCCATGACCTCTGCCGAGGCGCCGCCGCCGATGTCGAGGAAGTTCGCGGGCTTGACGCCGTTGTGGTTCTCGCCGGCGTAGGCGACCACGTCGAGCGTCGACATGACGAGACCTGCGCCGTTGCCGATGATGCCGACCTCGCCGTCGAGCTTGACGTAGTTCAGACCGCTCTTCTTGGCCTTCGCCTCGAGCGGGTCCGCTGCGTCCTTGTCCTCGAGCGCCTCGTGCTCGGGGTGGCGGATCTCGGAGGCGTTGTCGTCGAGCGTGACCTTGCCGTCGAGGGCGATGATGTCGCCCTCTTCGGTGCGGACCAGCGGGTTGACCTCGACGAGAGTCGCGTCCTCGCCCTTGTAGACGTCGAAGAGCTTGACGAACACGTCGGAGACCTTCTCGATGAGGTCCTCCGGGAAGTTGGCGGCGCGAGCGATCTCGACGGCCTTCTCCTTGTCGATGCCGGTCAGCGGGTTGACCTCGACGCGCGCGAGCGCCTCGGGACGCTCGACCGCGAGCTCCTCGATCTCCATGCCGCCCTCGACCGAGCAGAGGCTCAGGTACGAGCGGTTGGCACGGTCGAGCAGCACGGAGAAGTAGAACTCCTCAGCGATGCGGGCACCCTGCGCGACCATGACGCGCTTGACGATGTGGCCCTTGATGTCGAGACCGAGGATGGCCTTGGCCGCCTCGTACGCCTCGTCGGGGGTCTTGGCGACCTTGACGCCGCCGGCCTTGCCACGACCACCGGTCTTGACCTGGGCCTTGACGACGACGACGCCGCCGATCTTCTCAGCGGCTGCCTTCACCTCCTCAGGGGTGTCGGCGACGATGCCGGCGAGGACCGGCACTCCGTACTTCTCGAAAACGTCTCGTGCCTGGTACTCGTACAGATCCACTGTGCTTCCTTCACTGGGCTGCGGCCTGGAATTCTCTCGATGTCGAGACATCGATCAATCCCCCAGCCTACTACCGCCGCCTGAGCGCCCCTACGTCCGCAGAGCGCGGGCGACGAGCCGATGCCGTCCGGTAGCATTCTTGTGCGTTGAATCAGGGGGAGACAATGACGGACACGTTCGACTGGTCGGATCCGATCGCCACACGGGCCCGCATCGAGCAGCAGGTCAGAGACGCAGAGCGCCGCGCGGCACAGGCCGAGCAGGTGCGCGACGACATCGCTGCCGTGCGTGAGCGGGCGACGTCGCCTGGCCGTGATGTCGCGGTCACGGTGGATTCCTCCGGTCGGCTCGCCGAGGTCACGCTCACGGATGCCGCATTCGACCGATCCCCCGCAGCGCTGGGCGCTCTGATCGTCTCCCTCGCCGGAGATGCGCAGCGTGCGGCCGGCGCGAAGGCCGTCGAGATCGCCGCCGAGGCGTTCGGCGCGGACGACGCAGCCGTCGAGCACCTGCGTGAAGAGATCGCTCAGCTCCCCGACCCGAGTCAGGACGGCCAGCCACGGATCGAGTACCGCTGATGGCGGAGCTGATCGCGGTAGACACCGAAACGGTGCGCAGGCACGCGCAGCGCGTCGGCCAGATCGCGTCGGATGTCAGGCTCGCCGAGAACGCCGCCGGGTCGATGAACGTCGGCGGCGGGGCGTTCGGGGTGATGTGCGCGTTCCTGGTTCCGCCTGCGCAACTCGTCTCGTCGATCGCCATCGGCGCGATCTCCGCCGCGGCGACCATGCTCGAGCAGTCCGAGGAACAGCTCAAAGGTCTCGCCGATGACTTCGATGAGGGCGAGCAGCGACAGCTCGACACGATCAGCGGTCTGATGGCATCGGTCGAGGGCGGCGTCCGATGACGCCGCCGAACCCGCTGGTGGCCGGACCGATCGATCCGACGACGCCGTTCAGCGGCGCAGGGCTGCTCGAGGACGGCTATGAACTCGTCAACGCCATCGAGAGCGGAGACTGGGTGGCCGGAGGACTCGCATCGTTCTCCGCCCTGGCGAACACCGTCGCGACGGCGATGGATCCGCTCGGATCGCTGATCGCGGCGGGTCTGGGCTGGCTCATGGACCATCTCGAGCCGCTCAAAGGCTGGCTCAACGACCTGACCGGCGACGCAGGTGAAGTCGCCGGATTCGCCGCGACGTGGGGCAACATCGCCCAGCATCTGCAGCAGGCGGGCGAGACACTCGATTCCCGACTCGCCGACGTGAGCTCGATGTCGGGCGAGGCGATCGCCGCGTACCTCCGACTCCAGGCGGACGTCGCCGCTCATATCTCCGCCGCGGGCGCGTGGGCGGGCGGCATGAAGACCGGCATGGAAGCGGCATCCATGCTCGTCCAGGTCGTTCATGAGCTCGTGCGCGACACGCTCTCGCAGCTCGTGGGCTCGCTGATCTCCTATGCGAGCACGCTGGTGATCTCACTGGGCACTGCAACCCCGTACGTCATCGCGCAGGCGACGAGCCGGGTCTCGGCGATGACCGCCCGGATCTCCGGCACGGTGCTCAAGCTCGTCGACGCCGTCACGGCTCTCGCCAAGCACCTGGACGAACTCAAGGCGCTCTTCCAGCGCCTCGGAGACCTCTTCTCGCGCGGACCGGGCGGCGGAAACGCTCCCTCCGGCCCCGGAGCACCGCACAGCCCGAACGGCACGCCTCCACACAACCCGCCGGACGGCACGACGCCGGACGGGCCCACCTCGCCCGGTCCCAGCGTGCGCGACCAGAGCATGCTCACCGACGAGCAGCTCCAGACATATCTCGAGCGCAACTACCCGCAGTACGCCGACGACTTCGCCGACACCGGCACGCTCCCACCCGACGTGCAGATCCCCAAGGGGCCTGAGGTCCTTCAGCCGGATGGGAGCATCGACTGGAGCCAGGTGCCCGGCGGCGGGTACGTGCTGGATGCCAACGACAATCCGATCCGACAGCCGCACACGCCGCAGCCCGGTGATGTGCTCGACCGCTACGGTCCCCCCGACGGTCGATACACCTCACCGGTGCCGGATGACGGGCCGTACACGTACGACCAGCGTTCCCTGCCCTACGTCGAGAATCCCGCGCATTACCACCGCTACGAGGTCGTCGGCGATCTGTCCGATCTGCGTGGTGCGTTCGACAGCGCCCCTCAGCACGTCAAGGACGAACTCCTGGCGGGCGGTCTCAAGCCCGAATACCTCGGTTCACAGGGGTACCAGGGAGACATCGCGCCCGGATTCGGCTCGCCGGGTGGCGGCTCCCAGGTGCAGCTTCCGCTCACCGCCGAGCAGCTCATCGCGCTGGGCCTGCTTAAGGAGATCCCATGACGAACCTCACCGCCGCCGACGCACAGCGCATCATCCAGGACGAACAGCTCACCGCCACCGCGAACTGGTTCGGGCGCACCGGCCGTCGCGAACGGTCGGCATGGATCGATCGCGACGGCGATGAGTGGATCGTGTGGGACACCGACGAGCGCGGCGACCGGTTCTTCGGCCCGTCGCGCTTCTCCTCCGAAGCCGAGGCTCTCGACCAGTTCCTGCGGATGGCACGGTCGCACAGGGCAGCGGATTCCACCGCTGTGCGCCGGATCGGGGACTCCGCATGACCGAGCTCTGGATCGGCCCCGACGGCCGCGCCCTCACTCGCGAGCCCGTGCCGGCCGGCGCGGAGGTCTGGGACATGTACGGCCCCGTGAACACCCGCTATGTCTACCTCGTCGAGAACGGGCAGCCCGCTGCGTATCCTGAGCGCTCGCTCCCCTGGGTCGAGAATCCGTCGGCGTACCACCAGTTCATCGTCATCGGCGATTGCGTACACGTCCGTGCCGCATACGAGCGATCCGGCGATGCCGCGCTTCGCCGCGACCTGGATGATCTCGTGGACATCGGCTACTACCGCTGGGACGAGCCCATCTACAGCGGCAGCGTGGCTCCCGCATTCGGCGAACCCGGCGGCGCCACCCAGCTCGTGCTGCCCCTGCCGCTCTCGTTCTATCTGCGACTCGGACTCGTGCGCGAACTGAGCGTCCCTGGAGGACTGGCATGAACCGTGACACCGTGCTCGCCGACCTCCGCGCACGCGGCCATGCCGGGTACTCCCTCTTCGAGGACCCGCGCGGCAAGCCGAACGTCATCGTCCTGACCTTCGGCAGGAACGGTTTCCAGACCTGGATCCAAGACGAACGCGCACAACCCATCGCCGGTTCGCTCCGCGCCTTCGACGCGGAATCCGAGGCCCTCGCCGACTTCACCCACCGGGTGGAGATCTGGAACCGCGTCAGCGGCGTCCGTCCGACGGCATAGACGGCCACGCCTCCGTCCGGTCGCCACGGCCTCACGCCCTACGGCGACCGCCCATGATCGTCGACGACATCGACAGGTCTAGGCTCATTCCATGCACGAATCCGCAGAACTGCGCACCGGCGTCGTGGCCGCTGCACTCGAGCTCTTCGCGTCACAGGGCTTCGACCAGACCTCCGTCGAGCAGATCGCGAAGGCCGCAGGCGTCTCACGCTCGACCTTCTTCCGCCAGTTCGGCGGCAAAGAGGATGTGGTCTTCGCGGACCATGAGGTGCTGCTCGACCAGTTGCGGACCTTCCTCGCGGAAGGGCATGACGATCCCTGGCGTGCGGTCTGCGCGGCATCCGAGTCGGTCTTCGCCCACTTCGCGCACGATCCCGAACTCGCGCGTCGCCGCTATCAGATCGTCCGCCAGGTGCCGGTGCTCCGTGAGCGCGAGATCATCACGGTGTTCCGCTACGAGCGGCTGTTCGACGACTATCTGCGCAGCTCGCTCCCCGGGATCGATCCTCTCGATGCCGTCGGGTTCTCCGCCCTCGTCACCGCCGTGCACAACCATGTGCTGCGGCAGCTGCTGCGCGGCAAGAAGAAGGTGCCGCTCTCGACGCTGCAGACGGCGCTCGCCGACGTCCGCCGCCGCTACGGGGTGCCTTCCGACGCGGTCTCCGAGGCTCCGGATGACGTGGTCGTCGCCGTGTTCCCTCGCTCGATGCCGATCGCCGAGGTCACCCGGCGCCTGCGCTCTCAACTCGACTGAACCAGGACTCTCTCCACCGGAGTCGTGAAACCGAGTTTCAGAGCGTACGATACTTGGTGTCACGAAGGAGTCACCATGAGCACCGCAGCCTCTCCCCTGCCCGGCGAGCGCGTCTCGTCGTACGACATCACCGGGCGACAGGACAGCGATTATTACGCCGTCTTCGCCGACATCCCCGACGCCGACCGGTCGGCCTGGGATCGCGCCAAGGCCTACATCGACGAGGTCGGGCCTCAGATGGCGGACGCCTGGGATCGCGCGGAGTATCCGCTCGAGGCCGCGCGCCGAATGGGCGAGATGGATCTCGTCGTCGATGGCATCGAGCATCCTGCTCTCACCCGGCTCTCTCCCCTCGCTGCCGGGCTCGTGAACATGGAGATCTCGCGCGGCGACGGGTCGCTCGGCACCGTGCTCGCCGTCCAAGGCGGGCTCGCGCTGCGCACCCTGGCGCTCTTCGGATCCCCCGCTCAGCAGGAGAAGTGGCTCACGGCTCTGGCAGACGGCTCGGTCTTCGGATCCTTCGCCCTCACCGAGCCCGACCACGGGTCTGATTCGGTATCGCTGGAGACCGTGGCCCGCCGCGACGGCGACGAGTGGGTCATCCGCGGCGCGAAGAAGTGGATCGGCAACGGCGCCTCGGGCGGCATCACTTTCGTCTGGGCCCGCGTCGACGACGAGACGGCGCCCGAACACGGTGCGGTCCGGTGCTTCCTCGTCGAACAGGACACCCCTGGATACTCAGGGACCCCGATCCGCGGCAAGGCCTCGCTGCGGGCGATCCACCAGGCTCACATCGTGCTCGACGACGTCCGGGTGCCGCTCGACTCCGTACTCCCTGGCACCAAGAGCTTCAAGGACGCGTCGGTCGTCCTCTACGCCACCCGCTCAGGGGTCGCGTGGTCGGCCCTCGGCCACGCGACGGCCTGCTACGAAGCGGCGCTCGCCTACTCGACCCAGCGCATCCAGTTCGGCAAGCCGCTCGCCAAGTTCCAGATGGTGCAGGAGCGCCTCACGCACATGCTCGAGGACCTCACGGCCATGCAGCTGTACTGCCGTCGCCTCGCAGACCTCGAGACCGCGGGTGAGCTTCGCCCCACGCAGGCCTCGCTGGCGAAGTTCCACAACACGCGAGCAGCTCGACGCGTGGCATCCGTCGCCCGCGACCTCCTCGGCGGCAACGGCATCCTGCTCGAGAACGGTGTGATGCAGCACATGGCCGACATCGAGGCGATCCACACCTACGAGGGCACCGAGAGCGTGCAGGCGCTGCTGCTCGGGCGCGACATCACGGGGATGAGCGCCTTCACCTGAGCGCTCACCACCGCGGTGCCGACGAGGACGTCAGTCGCAGCCGCAGCCGCCGGCCGGCGTCTTCACCATGAAGCAGACGTCGCACACGCCGTAGTCGCGCTCTTCCGTCTTGGTCGCGCGCTCGGCCTTCGGCGCAGCCGCGACACGAGGGGTCGTCGATCTCTTCGCCTTGACAGGCGCGATCGGGCGGAACTCGCTCGGGTGCGTCACGTAGAAGTACGGTGCGCGGCCCTCGCTCGGCTGCAGTCGCAGGGGCGTCGAGCCGATGACGATCGTCTCGTCCTCGGTGAAGCCGTTGGTGTAGGTCTTGCCGATGTGCAGCGGGGCGCCGTCGCCGCGGCGGATCGCCTCGATGTAGCGACCGCGGTCGATATAGGAGGAGATACCGACGGCGTCGGTGATCGCGGAGATGAACTCGTGGTTCTCCTCGGCGATGCGATGCGCGCGGAGCGCCTCCGCGAGGGTTCGGTACGGACGGGAGTTGCCTGTGGGGGTCGGGCCCTGAACTTCATTCATTTCCTCAAGGATCTCACGCCCGGGCATGGAAGACTGGCCGAATGGCACGCGCGACGATCATCGGCTCCGGACCGAACGGCCTGGCGGCGGCTGTGTCCCTCGCGCGCGCCGGCTACGAGGTGCACGTGCTCGAAGCTGCCGACACGATCGGCGGCGGAGTCCGCACGACGGAATCGACACTCTCGGGCTTCCGGCACGACGTCTGCGCCGCCGTGCACCCGGCCGCGCTCTCTTCGTCGTTCTTCCAGGCGTTCGGCCTCGCCGAACGGGTGGACTGGATCCTCCCCGACATCTCGTACGCGCACCCGCTAGACGGTGGCAGAGCCGGAATCGCATGGCGCGACATCGAACGCACCGCGGCAGGGCTCGGCGTCGACGAGCGGGCCTGGCTGTCGCTCCTGCGCCCGCTCAGCACTCACGTCGAGGGTGTCGTCGACTTCACCGGCAATCAGATGCTCAGGGTGCCTCGCGAGCCGATCACGGCTCTCCGGTTCGCGCTGCGGATGCTCGACCAGGGCACGCCGCTCGCCCGGCGCAGCTTCCGCACCGAAGAGGCCGCCGCGCTGATGGCCGGTGTCCTGGCGCACGCGAACACCCCGCTCCCCTCGCTCGCCGGTGCCGCAGCCGGGCTGCTGCTCGCCGCGCAGGCGCACGCCGGCGGATGGATGTACCCGCGAGGCGGCGCGCAGCGCATCGCCGACAGCATGGTCGCCGATATCGAGGCCCATGGCGGATCCGTCGAATCGGGCATCCACGTCACCGACCTGGGATCGCTCGACTGGGGCGACCCCGCCCGTGGTGATCTGCTGATGCTGAACACATCGCCCCGCCTCACCCTCACCCATCCGGACATCCCCGCGGCCTACGCGCGGGCGATCCGCAACTACCGATACGGCCCCGCCGCTGCGAAGGTGGATTTCGCTCTCGACGGGCCGATCCCCTGGGCGAATCCCGACGTCGCCCAGTCGCCCACCGTCCACATCGGCGGATCGGCGGCGGAGACGTGGGCGAGTGAGAACGCTGTCGCCCGGGGACGGATCAGCGACCGACCGTACGTCCTGACGGTGCAGCCCTCGGTCTTCGACCCCAGCAGGGCGCCGGAGGGCAAGGCGGTGCTGTGGGCGTACATCCATGTTCCCCAGGACTCCGATCTCGACGCCACCGAACTCATCACGCGTCAGGTCGAGCGATTCGCACCGGGATTCCGGGACCTCATCCTCGCGCACCACTCGGTGCCGGCGTCGTCGCGCGAGGCGGTCAACCCGTCGGAGATCGGCGGCGACATCCTCGGCGGGGCGTTCACGATCCCGCAGGCGCTGCGGCGCCCGGTCCTCGGCATCGCGCCCTGGCGCACTCCGATGCACGGGGTGTACCTCGCGTCGGCGTCGACACCGCCCGGCCCGGGCGTCAACGGCATGGCGGGATGGCATGCCGCCCGCACGGCGCTCAAGGATGCCGGCATGCGCGTCTCCCTCGACGACCTCTTCTCCTGACGGGCGAAAACACCCTTCTGCCACGACGCGACCG
This sequence comes from Microbacterium sp. CGR1, assembly GCF_001266755.1. NCBI lineage: Bacteria > Bacillati > Actinomycetota > Actinomycetes > Micrococcales > Microbacteriaceae > Microbacterium > Microbacterium sp. CGR1. Next base: position 3,590,121 of record NZ_CP012299.1, on the reverse strand, counting down.
ACGCCAGGATGGATCCATGCGCTACGAGATCCCGTCCCCGATGCTGGCGAAGGCGGCAGCATCCGTCCCCGATCCCGCGAAGACCGCCGGAGGGCTGCTGTTCGAGCCCAAGTGGGACGGATTCCGCGGGCTGATCGCCTGGGACGGCGAGACCATCGAGATCGGCTCCCGCGGCGCGAAACCGCTGACGAGATACTTCCCCGAGCTCGTCGAGGCGATCCCGCGACTGCTTCCGAGGCCGTGCCTGCTCGACGGAGAGATCGTCGTGGCCACGGGACACGAGGGGGCGCAGCGACTCGATTGGGAGGCGCTGAGTCAGCGCATCCATCCCGCGGCCTCACGAGTGGCGAAGCTCGCCGCGGAGACGCCTGCGATGTTCATCGCATTCGATCTGCTGGCCGTCGACGACGAAGACCTCCTGAGCACTCCGTTCGCCGAACGCCGCGCGCGCCTGGAGAACCTGATGGAAGGGGTCGAGCATCCCCTGCACATCACGCGCACCACCCGCGATCGGGACGCCGCCGTGCGCTGGCTCGCCGAGTTCGAGGGCGCAGGGCTCGACGGGGTCGTCGCCAAGCCACTCGATCAGCCGTACGCGCCCGGAAAGCGCACCCTCATCAAGATCAAGCATGCCCGCACCGCTGACGTGGTCGCGCTCGGCTACCGCGTGCACAAGTCCGGGTCGGGCGTCGGGTCTCTGCTCGTCGGCCTCTACGACTCCGACGGCACCCTGCGGCAGGTCGGCGGCGTGGCCGCATGGAGTGATGTGCGCCGCCGGGAGCTCGTCGAGGAGCTCGCCCCGCTCGTGCAGCGCGACGACTCCGGCGAGGCCCTCACCGGCGAGGGTGAGCGTTCGCGCTTCAGCGGGTCCAAGGATGTCTCGTTCGTCCGGCTGCGCCCCGAGCTCGTGCTCGAGGTGCGCTACGACCAGCTCGAGGGTTCGCGGTTCCGCCATACGGTGCAGTTCGACCGCTGGCGTCCGGACCGGGATGCGCGCTCGTGCACCTACGACCAGCTCGACACCGTGGCCGGGTACGACCTGGCCGAGGTCATCGGCTGAGGCTCACTCCTCGACGGGATCACCGTTCGCATCCCAGTGGGCGTCGACCTTCTTGCTGGGCTGCACGCGTGGGGGCTCTCCGGGCATCTTGGGGAACTCGGGCGGGAACGACAACTCGCCGAGGCCCGCCGCCTTGTCCCGCTCCCACCACTCGAGAAGCGTGTCGATGCGCCCCGGCTCGTCCTGCTTGCCCGCCCAGGGATCACCGACCTCGGCGAGTCTCTTCGGGATGCTGCGGACGGTGAAGACCGCGGGGTCGAGACCGTCCAGCTCGTCCCAGTGCACGGGCGTCGAGACCGTGGCCCCGGGAAGCGCGCGGGGGCTGTAGGCACCGGCCATCGTGCGGTCGCGGTTCGCCTGGTTGAAGTCGATGAAGACCCGCTGACCACGCTCCTCCTTCCACCAGCTCATCGTGACCTGCTCCGGCATCCGTCGCTCCAGCTCGCGGCCGGCTGCGATCACGGCGTGCCGCACATCGAGGAACTCATGAGTCGGTTCGATGGGCGCGAACACGTGCAGTCCACGGTTGCCGCTGGTCTTCACGAACGCGGTGAGACCGACCTCCTCGAGCACCTCTCTCAGCGCGTGCGCGGCGGGGATGGCATCCGCGAACCCCGTGCCGGGCTGCGGGTCGAGGTCGATCCGCAACTCGACGGGATTGTCCGGGTCGGTGGAGAGGGACGCCCAGGGGTGGAAGACGATCGTGTTCATCTGCGCCGCCCAGACGATCGCGCTCGGGCGATTCAGGACGATCTGCGGATGCCGACGCGCACTGTTGTAGGTCACGGTGACGGCGTCGACATAGTCGGGCGTTCCCTTGGGCGGGTTCTTCGAGAAGAACCCGTCGCTTCCCACGCCGTCGCGGAAGCGCTCGAGCGAGACGGGCCGATTCCCGTTCGCCTCGAGGAACGGCACGCTGACGAGCTGGAAGTACTCCGCGAGCTCGGCCTTCGTGATGCCGTCCTTCGGCCAGACGACCCTGTTCGGGCTCGAGAGCGCGACCTCGCGCTCTCCATCGGGATCGATGACTGTCAGGGTCACGCGTTCTGAGGCCATGCTCCGACCCTAGAGGGCCGGTGCGACGCGGGGGAAGCCCGTCAGTCGTCGATGTCGATCGCGAGGATCAGCACCGAGGTGAGAGCGTCGCGCTCGACCACGATGCTGGGGCCGGCCGGATCGATGATGACCCCGGCCATATCGATGTGGCTGGAGAGGATCTTGGCCAGCTGCAGCGGCTCGAACGGCAGCGGTCGATCGCCCCGACCGAGCGCGAGCACCTCGAGCGGGTGCGAGAAGAGCTGGAGGAACCGCTTGCCGTCGGGAGTCTGCGCTTCGGCGATCCCGACCTGTCCGCCGGGGTTTCCCTCGTTGACGGCGACCCACATGCGCTTCGTCGCGAGCGCCTCGCCGACCTTCGATGCGGTGTCCTGCTCACGCGGCGCGGCGATGAGCGACTTGACCGTCATGTCGACGTCTGCCTGCTCGAGCGCCTTCTGCAGGAGCTCGGACGGGAACACCACGCGGTGCGGCGCAGAGGCGTTGTCGACGATGAGGCCGGCGAAGTCACCCGAGACGACCTGCTGCAGAACGGACGTGACGGGCTGGGCGACGGCAGATGTCGCCGTCGGGTCCTTCTCGAGCTGCACGGAGTCTCGGACAGCGGCGGCCGAACTGAAGGCGAGCATGAACTGACGATCGCCATCACGCACGACCGCGACAGCGAGAGGCTTGCCCTCACTGATCTGCGCGCGTGCATCACCGTTGACGCGGATGTACATGTGCCCCTGCAGCGCCTGGCGGAGCACTCCGAGCAGCTGCTCGTTCGTGGCGCCCTGCTCGACCTCTTTCAGGGATTCACGCAGCAGGACGTTGTCCTTCATGCCCGGGACGGTCTCGGTCTGCTCGGGCGGCATCGCGGGCGCCAGCGGCAGTCGACGCTCGGGCTCGGCCACGGGGGCGGGTGCCGGCGCAGCGGGAGCAGGGGCGGGTGCTGTCGCAGGCGCCGATGCTGCCGGCGCGTCAGGACCGGGCAGCTCGACCTCCGGTCCGGCCTGAGCACCGACCCCACGGAACGCCTGGACGGAGATACCGATGGTGGGCGTGGCCTCGGCGGCGTCCGCCGGCGCCTCCGCACCGTCCGGAGTCTCGTCGGCGGACTCCTCGGTCTCGGTGTCGAACTGGTCGGCGACGACGTCGTCGGCGGACTTCTTGCGGCGGGAGAACAGGGCCATATCAGCCAGCCTAACCCGCCAGAGGGCTAGATCTTCTCGATCGGCGCGACCTTGATCAGGAGCTTCTTCTGGCCGGCGGAATCGAAGCGCACGTGCGCGATGCGCTTGGCACCCTCGCCCGTCACCGCGTCGACCCGTCCGTCGCCGAAGTCCGTGTGGCGGATGCGATCCCCGGCGGCGAGTTCGAGGTCGCCGTTGTCACGCATCTTCGCCGTCACGCGGTTGGGGAACTTGTCCATCGCGGTCGAGAGCGGCTTGAGAGAGTCGCGCCCCGGCAGCTGCTTCACCGCGAAACGGTCGCCGGAACCGGAGCCGCCGGAGCCGCCGAATCCGCCTGCCCGGCGCGCATTGAGCGCACGGGACTGCATGCCTCCCCGGGAGTTGACGTCGCCGGGCGACTGGCGCCAGTCGATGAGTCCGGCGGGGATCTCCTGCAGGAAGCGGCTGGGCATCGCGACCGAGACCTCGCCGAACTGGGCCCTGGTCATCGCGAGCGACAGGTGCAGGCGCTTCCGCGCGCGCGTGATGCCGACGTAGAAGAGCCTCCGCTCCTCCTGAGGACCGCCCGGCTCCCCCGCCGAGATGCGGTGCGGGATCAGATCCTCTTCGACGCCGGTCACGAAGACCGCGTCGTACTCGAGCCCCTTCGCGGTGTGCATCGTCATCATCGACACCGACCCTGATTCGTCATCGAGGTCATCGGCATCCGAGACCAGGGCGACCTCCGTGAGGAAGTCCACGATCGTCCCGTCAGGATTGTTGCGCGCGAAGTCCCGCGCGACGGCGACGAACTCGTCGAGGTTCTCGACGCGCGCCTCATCCTGTGGGTCGCGGCTCGCCCGCAGGGCGTCGAGGTAGCCGCTCTTCGACAGCAGCACGCTGAGCCCGTCGGCGACGGTGGTCGGAGCGGGAACCTCGCCGGAGGCGGGGAGCATGATCTCCGTCGCCTCGGCCAGCACGGCATCGAGCTGGGCGATGCCGGCCTGGATCTTCGGACCGAAGCCCAGCTGCTCGGGCACGGACAGGGCCTGCCGGAACGTGATGTCGTGGTCTTCGGCGAACCGGGCGATCGCCGTCTCGGTCACATCGCCGATGCCGCGCCTGGGCTTGTTCAGGATGCGGCGGACAGCCATCTCGTCGGCCGGGTTCGCGACGGCGACCAGGTAGGCGAGGGCGTCCTTGATCTCGGCACGCTCGTAGAACTTCGTGCCGCCCATGATCTTGTAGGGCACGGCGGAGCGGATGAAGATCTCCTCCAGCGCACGCGATTGCGAGTTCGTGCGATAGAAGACGGCCATCTCGGAATACGGCATGCCGGCGCGATGCAGCGCCTCGACCTCGTCGGCGACGAATTGGGCCTCATCGTGCTGGGAGTACCCGGTGAAGCCGACGATCATGTCGCCGTCGCCCTTGTCGCTCCAGAGCTTCTTGTCCTTGCGGTCGAAGTTGTTGCCGATCACCGCGTTCGCCGCCGAGAGGATGTTCTGCGTCGAGCGATAGTTCTGCTCGAGCAGCACGACGCGAGCGCCGGGGAAGTCGCGCTCGAACTCGCTGATGTTGCGGATGTCGGCGCCGCGGAACGCGTAGATCGACTGGTCGGAATCACCCACCACGGTGAGTGACGCGCCTTCGAGCTCCGGTGTGGTCTCCGGCTCGAAGATCATCATGCCGTCGGAGGCATACGGGTCGGGCGAATCGCCCGAGACCGGACGCGTCAGCTCGTGGATGAGGGCGTACTGAGCGTGGTTCGTGTCCTGGTACTCGTCGACCAGCACATGACGGAACCTGCGCCGATAGGTGTCGGCGACCTGCGGGAAGGCGCGGAACAGATAGACGGTCTGGCCGATCAGGTCGTCGAAGTCGAACGCGTTCGCCTTCTGCAGCTGCCGCTGGTAGTCGGCGAAAAGCTCGACGAAGATCCGCTCGGCCGGGTCGTTCATGTTCGCCTGTCGCGCATACGCGTCGGCATCCGACAGCTCGTTCTTGAGCTTGGAGATGCGCGACTGCACGGCCCCGGGCGTGAGACCGTAGGCATCGGCCTCGTGCTGCTTGACCAGCCGCTTGATGAGCGCCCGCGAATCACCGGAGTCGTAGATCGTGAATGACTTGGTGAACCCGAACTGCTGAGCCTCACGCCGGAGGATCCGCACGCAGGCGGAGTGGAACGTCGAGATCCACATGCCCCGCGCCGCGTCGCCCACGATCGCCTCGACGCGCTCGCGCATCTCACCGGCGGCCTTGTTGGTGAAGGTGATCGCGAGGATCTGGCTGGGCCATGCCTCGCGTGACCTCAGCAGAGAGGCGATGCGCCGTGTCAGCACGCTGGTCTTGCCGGAGCCTGCACCCGCGACGATCAGCAGCGCGGGTCCGCGGTAGGTCACCGCTTCGAGCTGCTGCGGGTTGAGGCCGGCGAGGAGGTCGTCCTGTCCCTGCGCTCCGGTGGAGCGAGGGCCGACGGATCCGGGGACGATGAGGGGGGCTTCGGTCATGGCTCTACGAGTCTAGGCCGCGCCACCGACACTGCCGGCGGATGGGGCGGATGCACGGGATCCCGTGCATCCGCCCCATCCTCGTCGCGTCGCTCGTGTCAGCTGACGCGCCGGCGCCGACCGGCGACGAGCGCACCGCCGACGACGAGCATCAGGGCCAGAGCGATCAGGGCCACGGGCGCCTCCGCGCCGGTCGCAGCGAGGCCGGCGGCACCGTCACGGTCGTCACCGGAAGGCGCGCCGCCGGGCTGGCTCGAGACCGGGCCTTCGCCAGGAGTCTGCCCCGGGTTCTCCCCGGGCCCTTCGCCGGGCGTCTCTCCGGTCACTCCGGGAAGGGTGCCGACTCGCAGCGCCTCGGCGGCGAAACCGTCGGCGAACCACCAGACCGGACGCTCACCGTCGACCGACAGCGAGGCCGGGGCGGTCGCGAATCCCTCGTTGTTGATGTCGGGCATGCCGGCAGGGCGGGCGAAGTGCGCGATGCCGGGCTGTTCGGTGCCGTTCAGCGTGATCTGGGCCGACTGCCCCTGGCAGCCGTCGTCGCAGACCGCCCACAGCACGTCGAGCACGCTGTCGTAGTCGAGCGCCATGACGCCGGGCAGACCGGGTGCGATCTCCGACACCAGCGTGGCCCGGCCGTCGGCGCCGAGCGCGAACGCGTAGACGTGACCGTTGTCCTCGACCGCGACGAAGAACAGGCCGCCGCCGTGTCCGGCGTAGTCTGCCGAGTCGTACGGGGCCGCGGTGTTGACGTCGAAGAGTGCGCCGTCAAGAGCGCTGTCCGGCACCCACTGCACCGCCTCCATGCCGAGGTTCGCTCCCACGTCGGGGAGCGACGAGGTCAGATCCCACTCCTGCTCGGCGACGAGGTCGTCGGCGGAGGCTTCAGGGTCGACCTTCAGGATGGTGTTCTGGTTCACGCCCTTGGCGCTGTTGTCGCGCTCGGAGGCGACGTAGACCGATCCCTCGCCGTCGACGGTGATGCCCTCGGTGTCGGGGCCGGCGGCGTTCGGGTCGCCGGCATCCTTCTGGAATCGCACGCGCTTGCCCGACTCCCACCCGGCGATCTGCGAGAACGAGCCGTCGGCGTGGGCCTCGAGCTTCCAGATGCGCCCCTCGCCGTTGTCCACGGCCCAGAGGAACGATCCGTCCGACGTCTCCTGCACGTCGAGACCCGAGCTGTCCTCGAGGAACGTCGGCGCGGTGTCGAGCACCCGGACGTCGGCCGAACCCGGCCATGGCGAGACGGGGATCTCGCCGGCGCAGATGTTCGCCGCGCCCTTCGTGCTCTCCGCGGTCGCCGCGAAGGTGCCGGCGACGTCCGGGCAGCGCCCCCACGTGGTGGCTGCGTGCCCTGCGCCCCACGTGGTGGAGTCGATGAGCAGATCTCCATCGAAGACGCGCACGGAGTCGCCGTCACCCAGACCGAAGCCGAGGTCCGCGCCCTCGATGACGAGGTATCCGCCCGCGGCGATGGTGGTCGCCGCCGGAATGACGTAGGAGTGGGTGTCGTCGTCGTCCTTCACGACGACGCCGGAGACGTCGAGGGCGGATGCGGTGGGGTTGACGAGTTCGATCCAGTCACCGGGTGATCCGCCGTCGGACTCGACCTCGTTGATCCGCACCGGGTTCCCGCACGCGTTGCGCTGGCCCTTGGTCGAGACCGCGATGTCGGCGAACTCTCCAGCTCCGTCCGCGCATCGCGCGAGGACGCCCGCCGCATGCGCCGCGTAGACGTGCTCGTCGACGATGTTGAAGTTCGCGTCGCGCAGCGTGACGGTGTCGCCGTTGCCCAGACCGAACACGAAGTCCTTCGGCTGGTCGAAGACGAGGTACGCGCCGGGTGCGAGCACCGTGCCCGCGGGCAGCGGCGTCGTCTCCGCCGCGTGGCCGACCGGGTCGCCGTCCATGACGGTCCAGCCGGAGAGGTCGACCGGTGTGCTGCCCGAGTTGACGACCTCGGCCCAGTCGGTCGCGTCGCCGTCGGACTCGATCTCGTTGATCACGACGTCCGGCATGACGCACGTGTTCGTCGCCCCCGGGGTCGCATATGCGAGCACGAAGGCGCCCTCTCCGTCGGGGCAGCGAGCGAGGGTCGCGGCGATGGCGTCGCCGTCGATGGCGGCATGGCCGCTCCATGCCTGCGTGTCGTCGACCAGCACGCCAGCCGTGTCGAACAGGCGGATGCGGTCGGCGCTGCCGATTCCGATCGGATCGCGGAAGGCCGTCTCGACGCCACCGACGAGACCGATGGTGCCCTCCTCGACGACGAGGAACTCGCCCGCGGCGATCTCCGTGCCCGGCAGGAACTGCCAGCGGTGGTCGTCGGAGTTGTCGCGGATCTCGTAGCCCGAGATGTCGAGAGGGGCATCGCCCGCGTTGTGGAGCTCCACCCAGTCCGCCGGCTGCGAGTCGACCTCATTGATCGCGATGGTGCCGCCCAGAGGTTCGTCGGATGCGAAGACGTTCGCCGCGCCCTTCGTGGACTCGGACGTCTCCGCCCATTCGACGATGCCGTCGACCTCCCGCGCTCCCCAGGACACTGCAGCGTGAGCCGCCCACGATGTCTCGTCCACGAGCACGGCGCTCGGGTCGAACAGTCGCACCTGGTCTTCTTTGCCGAGGCCGAAGGCGAAGTCGCCCGCTCCGGCATCGGCCTGGTCGAGAACGAGATGCGCGCCGGGCTCGATCACCGATCCGTCCGGGAACGTGTACGCCTCATCTTCGCCGTCGTCCTTGACGACGAAACCGCTCAGGTCGACCGCGACGGCCGACGTGTTGACGAACTCGATCCAGTCGCCGGGTGCTCCCCCGCTCGACTCGACTTCGTTGATGCGGACACCGGGTTCGGCTCCGGTGGCGGCGAGCGGCACGGCGAGCAGGGCGGCAGCGCTGAGTGCGCAGACCGTCGTGACCGCAGCCGCAGAGTGCAGGCGGGACATAGGGCTCCTGAGGGAATCAGTCGGGTAGGACTCCACATCAGCGATTCCGCATGGCCGAACGACGGCGTGCAGGTGCACGGATGGTGAACGACCGGTGGCGGTTCGCCATCGGCCCGGGAGGCCGCGAACAGGCGGATGCTCAGACGTCGATGCGAGAATCGGCCCGTGCGCACGATCCTCAACATCATCTGGCTGGTCTTCGCCGGACTCGCTCTCTTCCTCGGCTACATGCTGGCCGGCATCCTGCTGTGCATTCCGATCGTGACGATCCCCTGGGCCATCGCCTCGTTCCGCATCGCCCGCTACGCGATCTGGCCGTTCGGGCGTGAGATCGTCAGCAAGCCGACCTCCGGAGTCGGCTCGTTCCTCGGCAACGTGCTCTGGGTCATCCTCGCCGGCTGGTGGTTGGCGATCGGACACATCGTCTCCGGCCTCGCGCTCTGCATCACGATCATCGGCATCCCGATGGGCATCGCCGACTTCAAGATGGTGCCCGTCTCGCTGATGCCTCTCGGCAAGGAGATCGTGTCGCGCCGCGGCGCCTTCGACCGCACGCTCTGACCGCGGATGCCGGCTCTAGAATTGCCGGGATGAATGCCGATCGCCTGATCGCCTGGGACGCAGAGCTGCGCCGGGCGCACACGAGACTCCGCGCCGCCCTCGAGGCCACGAGGGAGGCGGTGCAGGACGGTTCGGATGCTCCGGATGCCGCGCGCGAGCTCGCGCTGTTCTGCATCGGCTTCTGCTCGGCCCTCGATGGGCATCATCTGAGCGAGGACCGCGCCCTGTTCCCCGCGCTGCGCGACCAGCACCCGGAACTCGGCGATGTGATCGCCAAGCTGATGCAGGATCACTCGATGCTGGCCCACCTGCTCGGAGGACTCCGCACGGCCGTCGAGAGCGGAGAGGGCAGCGAGACGCTGAAGCGCCACCTCGACGGCATCGGCGCGATCATGGAGTCGCACTTCCGCTTCGAGGAGCGCGAGATCCTCGAGCCGCTGCGAGCGCTCCACCTCGATCGCCCCGTTCCGGACGTGCTCGGCCCGTTCTGATCGAGGTCAGCCGCGAAAGAATCCGACCCCGAGGTCGGGGTGATCGACGAAGACCCCGTCGACTCCCGTGCGAGCGATGACGCCCCATTCGGCCTCGTAGTCCCCGTAGGCGCTCTTGCCTCCGTGGCCGCGGAACTCCGCCGAGAGGAAGGCGTTCTCCGGCCGACAGGTCCATGTGAAGACCGTGAGCCCGCGCGCGTGCGCATCGGGGACGATCGAGTTGCCTGCGGCGAGCAGCATGCGCTTGTCGACGCTGATTCCGTCGACCCGGCCGACGAGCGCATCGAGTCCCTGCGGGGTGACGGTGGCCGCATACGTGGGCGCCTGCGTGCCCTGAGCGACGACCAGATCGTACGCGCGTCCCGACGCCTCGATCAGATAGACGTACGACGCCGCGATGCCTCGGGCCGTCAGCTGTCCGAGGATCGTCGACTCGAAGGACTCCACGATCAGCGGCAGCTCGCCCTCGGCCCACCCCGCCGCACGCAGGTCGCGTTCGATCAGCGGCGCGAGGTCGAGGCCGATGCTCGCGAAGTATGTGGCGTGCTTGACCTCGAGCACCACGCCGATCTCGCGTCCGTGCTCGACCGAGCCGGCCCGGACGATGTCGAGCACGTCGGTCAACCGCAGGATCGCCTGCGAACCGTCGAAGCTCGCGCTCGACACGCGCACCTTCGGAAGGCGCTCCCGGCTGCGCAACGTCGTGAGCTCATCCCAGGTGAAGTCCTCGGTGAACCAGCCGGTGAGGGCCTCGCCGTCGACGCGCTTGGTCGTCTTCCGGTCGGCGAACTCCCGGTGCTCGGCCACATCCGTGGTGCCGGAGATCTCGTTCTCGTGCCGCACGATGAGCACGCCGTCCTTCGTGGCGACGACGTCGGGTTCGACCGCATCGACTCCCATCGCGAGGGCGAGCTCGTATGACGAGCGACTGTGTTCCGGACGATAGCCGGGCGCACCGCGATGCCCGATCACGAGAGGCGATTTCCTGGGCACGCTCTCAGCGTAGAACACCCTGATGACCTGCCCTTCCGGGTATCGTGGAGGAAAGCGACCTACAACCCACTTTGGAGTGAGGCCCACATGAGCAACTTCGCCTTCAACAACCCGGCGTTCCAGCAGCAGGATCCGCGCAACGTCGCGACCTACCCGGGTGCCCCGCAGGGAGCGCAGGGGGCGCAAGCCGCGTCGTTCCAGCACGGCACCATGGACGCCGCGGCGAACGCACAGCTGGAGGGCATGTACGCGGCTCCCCCGGCCGGAGCGATCGAGACCGACCGCATGTCCGTCGAGGACACCGTCTGGAAGACCGCCGGACTCTTCGCCATCCTGCTCGTCACCGCCGCCGTCGGCTGGTTCCTGACTCTGGGCGGCGTCGCCGCTCCCGAGCTGAACCCTTACAACCGCTTCGAGCCGAACCTCATGCCGTGGATCGTCGGCGCACTCGGCGGCTTCGTGCTCGCGATGGTCATCACGTTCACCTCGCGCAAGAAGGTCCGCCCCGCGCTGATCTTCGCCTACGCCGCATTCGAGGGCCTCTTCGTCGGCGGCATCTCGGCGTTCTTCGAGGTCATGTGGCCCGGCATCGTCGTGCAGGCCACGCTCGCCACGGTCTCGGTCGTCGGCGTGACCCTCGCTCTCTTCGCCAGCGGCAAGATTCGCGCGTCGAAGAAGGCCACCAAGATCTTCATGATCGCCATGGTCGGCTACCTCGTGTTCTCGCTGCTGAACCTCGTGCTCATGTGGACCGGCGTCCTCCCCCAGGGTCAGGCGTTCGGCCTCTACAGCCAGCCCATCTTCGGCATCCCGCTCGGTCTGATCATCGGCGTCCTGGTCGTCATCATGGCGGCCTACTCGCTGGTCCTCGACTTCGACCAGATCCAGCAGGGCGTGCGCAACGGCGCTCCCCGCAAGTACGGCTGGCTCGGCGCCTTCGGCATCATGGTCACGGTCGTCTGGCTCTACGTCGAGATCCTGCGCATCATCGCGATCGTCCGCGGCAACAACTGACCGCGAACCGCCTCACTCAGAGGCCCGTCCCTTCGGGGGCGGGCCTCTTGGCATATCCGAGGCCTCCAGCGCAAGGGGTTGGCTGATAATCAGCTGAGAGGGCACAGTGGATCACACGAGCCCTGGCACCCCAGGGCTCACGAAACAAAGGAGCTGAACATGAGCTTTCTCGGATTCCTTCTTCTCGGCCTCATCGCCGGAGCCATCGCGAAGCTGATCCTTCCCGGCAAGCAGGGTGGCGGATGGTTCATCACCCTCCTGCTCGGCGTGGTCGGCGCCCTCCTCGGCGGCTGGCTCGGAAGCCTGATCCTGAACCGTCCTCTCACGGAGTTCTGGGACCTGGGCACGTGGCTCCTCGCCATCGGCGGCTCGATCATCGTGCTGCTGATCTACGGCCTGATCGTCAACCGCGGCAGCAAGGCCCGCAGCTGACCTCATAGCAACACAGGAAACCGCCCTCTTCCCCAGCGACGCTGGTGAAGAGGGCGGTTTCTCTGTGTGCCGTCTGCTCAGCGCGCGTCGGCCTTGGCCTGCAGCAGCGCCCGCTCCCTGTCGTTGCCTGCGAGCGCTGCGGCGACGGCGAACTCGCTGCGCGCCTCCTCCGCGCGACCGAGTCGCAGCAGCAGTTCCCCCCGCGTCGCGGGCAGCAGGTGGTAACCGGCCAGCGCACCCGAGGCGCTGAGCCGGTCGATGATCTGCAGAGCGGATGCCGGGCCCGTCGCCATCGCGACGGCAGCCGCCCGGTTGAGCTCCACGACCGGCGAGGGAGCGATCCGACCGAGCGCCTCGTACAGGAGCACGATCCGCTCCCAGTCGGTGTCGTCGACGGACGCGGCTGTCGCATGGCATTCCGCGATCCCCGCCTGAAGGCCGTAGGGGCCGCGACCCGAGCCGAGTGCGTCAGCGGCCGCGAGCGCAGCACGTCCCCGCGCGATGCGGCTGCGATCCCAGCGACGACGGTCCTGGTCGGACAGGAGCACCGGTTCGCCGTGGGCATCGATCCGGGCGGGGAACCGCGCGGCGGTGAGCTCCATCAGGGCCAGCAGGCTGTGCACGTCGCGCTCGCGCGGCATCAGCGCGGCCAGCACCCGCGTGAGTCTGATCGCCTCGAGACTCAGCTCGGGGCGCATCCAGTCGGGACCGCTGCTCGCGGCGTGCCCCTCGTTGAAGATCAGGTAGAGCACGCCCAGGATCGCTCCCAGGCGCTCTGCGTGCTCCTCCCGTGGTGGCATCTCGAACGGGACCTGCGCCGCACCGAGAGTCTTCTTGGCCCGCACGATGCGCTGCTGCACGGTCGCCGTCGGCACGAGGAACGCCCGGGCGATCTCCTCGCTCGACAGGCCGCCCACCACGCGGAGGGTGAGCGCCACCTGCGCCTCGCGCGAGAGCACCGGGTGGCACGAGATGAAGATCAGCCGCAGCACGTCGTCGTCGACCGCATCCGGGTCCCAGGGCGGCGCGTCTGCGGCATCCGCCTGCTCTCGCTCGAGGTCGTGGGCGAGCACGGCCATCCTGTCGTCGAGACGTTCGCGGCGCCGCCAGCCGTCGATCGCCTTGCGCTTCGCGACCGCCGTGAGCCAGGCGGCGCCGTTGCGCGGCACGCCCTCGACCGGCCACTGCCGCAGGGCATCGAGCAGCGCCTCCTGCGCGAGGTCCTCGGCGAGGCCGAAGTCGCCGACCACACGCGTCAGGGTCGCGACGATCTTCGCCGACTCGATGCGCCACACGGCGGCGACGGCCCGCCGCACGCCCTCGTCGGGTGCGTGGCGGACCGTCTCGCGGTGTGCGGAGTCGGTCATCTCACTGCTGGGCGCGACGCGCCTCTTCCTCTTCGCGCCAGCCCTTCTCCTTCTCGATCCACTCGTTGTCGGCCGGGAAGTCGGACTCGTCGGTCACGCGCCGCACCTCGAGGAACGACCCCTTGCCGAGGGGAGCCCTGCTCGCCCACTCCGCCGCCTCTTCACGACTGGAGACCTCGAGGATCCAGAAGCCGTTGAACAGCTCCTTCGTCTCTCCGTAGGGGCCGTCGGTGATGAGAGGCTTCTCGGCGCTGAAGTCGACGACGAATCCCTCCGCCGCGTCGCTGAGGCCCTCGCCCGCAGCCAGCACGCCGGCCTTGATCATCGACTCGTTGTACTTGCCCATCGCCTCGATGACCTGCTCGAACGGCATCTCCTTGTACGCCTCGACCGCTTCGTCGTTCGAGCGCATGATCAGCATGTACTTCATGGTGTTCTCCTCGGTGGTGGGGCCGCCTGTCGACCCTCTCATTGAAGACGTCGAACGAAGATGCCGCAGATCGACATCTCCGCGAAAAAACTCTGGGAATCTCCGGTGGCCGATCAGTCGAGCTCGTCGACCGCAGCCCGGATCGCGTCGGCCGAGGCCCGCAGCAGTGCGAGTTCGTGCTCGCTCATGGGCGTCTCGGCCAACGGCACGGCCCCGGCAGCGCCCACCACCGAGGGCACCGACAGCGCGACACCGCGAAGCCCGTATTCGCCGTCGAGCACCGTCGCGACCGGAAGCACCGCCCGCTCGTCGTGCAGCACTGCCTCGGCGATGCGGGCGCAGCTGACACCGATCGCGAGATTCGTGGCTCCCTTGCCGCGGATGACGGCATAGGCCGCATCGCGCACCTCGACGGCGATGCGGTCGAGCTCGTCGACGGTGAACGGCTCATCGGCGGGCCAGTCGAGAATCGGCACCGAGCCGATGGTCGCGTTCGACCAGAGCGGGAACTCCGTGTCGCCGTGCTCGCCCACGATGTCGGCGTGCACGCTCGCGGTGCTCACATTCGCGCGATGCGCGAGCCGCCAGCGCAGACGCGACGTGTCGAGCACGGTTCCGGATCCGAAGACGCGATGCGGCGGCAGGCCCGAGACACGCTGGGCGACGACCGTCATCACATCGGCCGGATTCGTGACGATGATGAAGACGGCGTTCGGCGCGCGCTCGACGAGCTGCGGCATGAGCTTCTCGAGCAGACGAGCGTTGATGCCCGAGAGCTCCATGCGGGTCTGTCCCGGCTGCTGCTTCGCTCCGGCGGTGACGACGATCACGTCGCTGCCCTCGACGACGGCGAGGTCGGAGCCGCCGCTCACGGCCGCGGAGGTGAACTGCGTCCCGTGCGCGAGATCGAGCACCTCGGCATCCACCTTGTCGGTGGCGATGTCGTAGAGCGCGACCTCGGCCGCACTCCCCCGGATCAGCGCCGCATACGCGACGCTGACGCCCACACTGCCTGCACCGATCACCGTGATCTTCGTCCGCGCCTTGGTCATACGCTCATCCTGCCCGAAATAACGCGAACGGGCACGGACCGTGATGGTCCGTGCCCGTTCGAGATCAGGTGAGCGAGACGCTCACTCCCATTCGATGGTCCCCGGCGGCTTCGACGTCACGTCGAGCACGACGCGGTTGACGTCGCGCACGCCGTTGGTGATCCGGTTGGAGATCTTGGCCAGCACGTCATAGGGCAGGCGTGTCCAGTCGGCGGTCATGGCGTCTTCACTCGACACCGGACGCAGCACGATCGGGTGGCCGTAGGTGCGTCCGTCGCCCTGCACGCCGACCGAGCGGACGTCGGCGAGGAGAACGACCGGGCACTGCCAGATGTCCTGGTCGAGTCCGGCCTTGGTGAGCTCCTCGCGAGCGATGGCATCGGCCTCGCGGAGGATCTCGAGGCGGTCCTGCGTGACCTCGCCGATGATACGGATTCCGAGGCCGGGGCCGGGGAACGGCTGGCGCCCGACGATGGCCTCGGGGATGCCGAGCTCGCGGCCGATCGCACGGACCTCGTCCTTGAACAGCGCGCGCAGCGGCTCGATGAGCTCGAAGTCGAGGTCATCGGGCAGCCCGCCGACGTTGTGGTGCGACTTGATGTTCGCGGTGCCTGCACCGCCGCCCGACTCGACGACGTCGGGGTAGAGCGTGCCCTGCACGAGGAACTTGACCGGGGCGCCGCCCGAGGCCTTCGCCTCGGCGACGAGGTCGAGCTGCACCTTCTCGAAAGCGCGGATGAACTCGCGCCCGATGATCTTGCGCTTCTCCTCGGGGTCGGTGACGCCCTCGAGGTGACCGAGGAAGACATCTGCCGCGTCGACCGTGATCAGACGCACGCCGGTCGACTCGACGTAGTCCTTCTCGACCTGCTCGCGCTCGCCCTTGCGGAGAAGGCCGTGGTCGACGAACACCGCAGTCAGCTGGTCGCCGATCGCCTTGTGCACGAGCGCGGTCGAGACCGCCGAGTCGACACCGCCGGAGAGGGCGGAGATGACGCGGGCGTCACCGACCTGCTCGCGGATGCGCTCGACCTGCTCGGCGATCACGTTGTCGCTGTTCCAGTCGGAGGCGAGCCCGGCTCCCTTGTGCAGGAAGTTCTCGAGCACCTGCTGTCCGTGGTCGGAGTGCTTGACCTCGGGATGCCACTGCACACCGTAGAAGCCGCGCTCCTCGTTCGCGAACGCCGCGACCTTCGTCGCGTCGGTCGTGGCGAGCACGTCGAACCCCTCGGGCGCCTTGGCGACCTGGTCGCCGTGGCTCATCCAGACGTTCTGCGCTGCCGGCTGGCCGCCGAGCAGCGTGCCGCCGTCGCCGGAGATGACGGCATCGGTCGCGCCGTACTCGCGAAGCCCGGTGTTCGCGACCTCGCCGCCGAGCGTCTGCGCCATGTACTGGAAGCCGTAGCAGATGCCCAGCGTGGGCACTCCGAGGTCGAACACGGCCGGGTCGAGGCGCGGGGCGCCCTCTTCGTAGACCGACGACGGACCACCCGAGAGGATGATGGCGACGGGGTTCTTCTCGGCGATCTCGGCGGCCGTGGCAGTGTGCGGCACGATCTCGCTGTAGACACCCGCCTCACGCACTCGGCGGGCGATCAGCTGCGCGTACTGCGCGCCGAAGTCGACGACGAGCGCGGGGCGCTGCTGGGTCTCGGACTGTTCGGTCACCGGACACCTTCCGTGGCAGGGGCGGGGGCCGCGGCGGCCTCCCGGGAAGCGAGGTAGGCCTTGACGTCGCGGGCGACGATGGCCTCCATGAAGAACGACAGCAGCGGGATGACGCCGCCGAGCGCGAGCAGGATGAAGCGCAGGAACGGCCAGCGCATCAGGCTCCACATCCGGAAGCACGCGAAGAGGTAGACGACGTAGAACCAGCCGTGCGCGACGAGGATCGAGAGCGAGATGTTGAGTCCGTCGCCGGTCGATTCGAGGCCCTCGGGTCCCTCGACCACGGGTGCGAACCACAGCAGACCGCCGGATCCCCCTGCGAAGAGCTCGAGTCGGATCGGCGTGTACTTCAGCACCATCTCGGCGACCAGCAGGAGCAGCATGACTCCGGTGATGATCGACGCGATCTGGTAGAACTTCAGCGCACCACGGATCGCCGGAAAGCTGGCGACTTTCGGTTCGGGCATGGCTCCAGTCTAGCCGGGGAGAGTCCGCGTCGATTCCGAGTCAGGGCGCGGGCGGGCGGGCGACGAGAAGCTCGCCCGCGCCCGTCGCCTCGAGCACCCCGGCCGCGTCCGGCACGAGCAGCGAGGAACCGATGCGGAGTCTCCGTCCGTCGATCTCGATGTCACCGCCGCTCACGATCACGATCGAGAAGCCGCGACCGACGACGGTCGAGCCGTCGACGGGGATCCGCTCGAGTCGGAAGTAATCGTCCGCGGCGGCTGGAAAGACGGAACCGGAATCGGGGGCGGTTCCGATCAGCGCATCCAGGTCGGCCGCCGAACGCCCACGGGTGTTCACCGCGGCGAGCGCCAGCTCGAAGCCGAGGCCGAGATGCCCGGCCTCCGCACCGTCGATCGCGAAGCCGTCCCACTCGAGAAGGATCGACAGATCCTCGGGCTGCTGGAGTTCGAGCAGCAGGATTCCGGCGCCGATCGCGTGCAGTTCGCCCGGCGGCACCCAGACGACGTCGCCCGCAGCGACCTCCACCTCGTGCAGCAGACCGAGCAGTGCGTCCACGTCCTGCCGATCCACGAGGTCGGCGAGCGCCGCGGCATCGACGTCCTCCCGAAGTCCCACATGCACCGTGCCGCCCTGCAGCATGTACCACGCCTCTGCCTTGCCGTGTGCTCGACCGAGATGCGTCGCTGCGAAGTCGTCGTGCGGGTGCGCATGCACCGGCAGTCGCTGCCCCGCGTCCAACAGCTTCACGAGCAGTCGTGTGTCCGCACCCCACCGTGCGACGTGGGCATCGCCCAGCCAGGCCGTCGGATCGTGCTCGATCACGTCACGCAGCACGCGGCCGTCCGGGAGCGTGGTGAGCCCGAGCAGGGGCTCGCCGTTGACCGTGGTCGTCGAGCCGATCCAGTCCTCCGGCTCGCGGGGAGCGTCACTGGCTTCGCCGCGGAAGGCGCTGATGCGCGCACCGCCGCGGTAGAAGCGCTCGGCGGGCCGGTTGGACGACAGCAGGATCGGGTTCACACGTTCTCCTTCGATCGCACGGCTCCGGCGAGGAAGCCGCCGACGAACGTGTCGCCGAGTCCGACGGTCGTCGGTGTGGCGACGTCGAGCGAGAATGCGGCGACCCCGACGGAACCGGGCAGACGGGCCTCGACGGCGGCGACGAGCGCCTCCCCTCCCCCGTGGCGGGGCATCGCATCGGTGTCGTCGACGTCCGCGGCGGTCAGGCCGTCACCCACGCGGTAGCGGGTGGCGGCGACGCGGACGGCGGAGTCGAGGGCGGCACCGTGCCGAGCGGCATCCGGTCCGATGGCGATCGCCCAGTAGCGGGTGTGTACGACGAGTGCCCGCGCGGGGATGATCGCGTGCACCGCGCGGAGGGCGCGGATGACGTCGTCGGTGTCGAGGAGGTTCACCGCGCGTCCGAGGTACTCCTGCAGCTCATCCTCGTTCATGCCGTAGACATGGATCTGCGGCAGCAGATGGCGGCGCACGGTGTCGGCGAAATCGCGCGTGTAGAAGCCCGCGTCCTCGTAGTAGACGAGCGCGTCGTCGGGGAGGCTGCGCATCGCGCCCTGCACCTCGGCGAGCCGGAGCTCCAGCAGGTCGTGATCCTGCATCGTGTTGAATCCCGAGACGAGGAAGATGCCCGCGTCGGCCAGCGTCGTCGGCAGATCGGTGGCGAGCAGCATCCTCCGGTTCGGCGGATCGTTCGCGAAGATCAGCCGATTGGACGCGGGCGACAGGACGTCGCCGTCCGTGAGGCGCACGTGCGCGCCGACCGGATACTGCACGATCAGATGCGGGTCGAGGGTGTCCTCGGTCGCCGAGCAGATGTAGGAGATCGTGTCCGGCAGCAGACGACGGACGTTGTCGTCGATGCTGACGAGGTGCTGCACGCTCGGGATGCCGAGGGCGTCGAGCACGAGCCCCGCTCGCACACCGGTGCCCCCGAGCGTGATCGCGTGCTCGAAGTGCGACACGAAGTCCTCGATCACCTCGGACGAGGCGACGAAACGCTCCGCCCCGGTCCCCGAGGCGACGAACGCGAGCACCGCCACCAGCAACGACCGTTCGTCGGTGATCGGCGCCGTGGTGGTGAGCTCGTGCCGCCGCACTCCGTGCGCGTGCGCCAGCCTGTCGAACACCGACGAATCCCACTTCAGCTCGTAGTCGACGGTGCCGCCGAGTCCGAGTACGAGAGTTCTGCCCACGTCGCCGATCATCCTTCCGAGATCCGGGATTCAGTACAGCGACGCCTTGCCGTCCGCACCGAACAGCTCGATCTTCTCAGCAGCGGTGGCTTTCATGGCCTCGAGCGCCGCCGGCTGGATCGCGTTCGGCTCGCGCAGACGCTGATCGGTGCCGAGGATCTCGCGCATGCGGTTGTGGTACGAGACCTTGATGTCGCTCGAGATGTTGATCTTGTTCACACCCAGCTCGACGGCGCGGCGGAGTTCCGCATCCGGGTTCGAGGATCCGCCATGCAGCACGAGCGGGATGCCGACCGCGGCCTTGATCTGCTCGAGCAGGTCGTGACGCAGCTCAGGGTTCTTGTCGCTCGGGTACAGGCCGTGCGACGTGCCGATCGCGATGGCGAGACTGTCGACGCCTGTCTCCTCGACGAAGCGCACCGCGTCTTCCGGGTTCGTGTAGATGATCTCGGCCGCTCCCGACTCGCCGTAGCTGTCGTTGGCGCCGATCGTGCCGAGTTCGCCCTCGACCTGGATGCCGACGGCATGCGCCGCGTCGACCACCTTGCGCGTGAGCGCGACGTTCTCGTCGAACGGCAGCAGCGATGCGTCGATCATGACCGAGGTGAAGCCGGCCTTGATGGCCGAGATGATCTCCTCGTAGCTTCCGCCGTGGTCCCAGTGGATCGCGACGGGCACGCTCGACCGGTGGGCGCGGGCGTGCATCGCGGGGATGAGGTCGGTGGTGATGTGCGACACCTCGTCGGGGTGGATCGCGATGATGACCGGAGCGGCCTTCTCCTCGCTGATGTCCATGATTCCGTTGAACATCGCCCAGTCGCTGATGTTGAACGCCGGGATGGCGAAGTTGTTGGCATTGGCGACATCGAGGATGGATTTGCCGGTGTAGAGCACGTGATTTCTCCTGTTTCGTGGTGGTCGTGGATCCGTCGGGACGACGTCAGCTCTTCACGGACCCCGCCGTGAGACCGCTGATGAAGTACCGCTGGAAGATGAGGAAGAGGATGAGGACCGGGATCGAGCCGAGCACGCTCATCGCCATGATCTGGTTCCACTCGTATGAGTGCTGCCCCATGAGCAGCTGGATGCCGATGGGCACCGTGCGCATGTCGATCGTGCGGGTGAGGGTGAGAGCGAAGAGGTACTCGTTCCACGCGATCATGAACGTGTAGATGCCGACGGACACGATCCCGGGGATCGAGATCGGCACGAGGATGCGCCACAAGGCGGTCATGGATCCGGCGCCGTCGACGCGGACGGCCTCGTCGAGCTCCTTGGGGAGGGTGTTGAAGTAGCCGGTCATCATGATGATCGCGTAGGGCAGCGTGAACACCATGTAGGTGAGGATCAGCCCGAGGTACGAGTTGTACAGCCCGAGCGCCACCATCAGACCGAAGTACGGGATCAGCAGGGTGATGGGTGGCACGGCCTGCACGCTGACGATGACCACGTTGAGGATGCGCTTGCCCCGGAAGTCGAACCGGCTGAACGCGTACGCCGCCTGGATCGCGACGAGGAGGGTGAGGATCGTGACGGAGCCCGCGACGACGTAGCTGTTGAAGAAGAACCGCATCGTCTCGGGGTTCGTGAAGATCGCGATGTAGGCGTCGAACGAGAACGTGTCGGTGACCAGACGAGGAGGCAGTTCGAAGATCTGCGTGTTCGACTTGAACGAGCTCGACAGCATCCACAGCACGGGCCCTGCGGCGAACACTGCTCCGAGGATGAGGCCGATCATGACCCCGGTCTTGGCGACGCGGCGCTGGTTCTGCACGGTGAGAGCCATGGTCAGTCCCTCGCTTTCTGGTGACGGACGTAGAAGACGGCGAGCACCATCGACATGAGCAGGACCAGCACAGCGGAGGTCGCCGCGAGCGAGAAGTCGTACTTCGCGAAGGCGAGCTTGTAGGTGAAGGTGCTGAGCACCTCGGTCACGTCGATCGGTCCGCCACCCGTGGTCATCCAGATGAGCGCGAACTGCTGCGACGTCCAGATCAGGTCGAGCAGCACGAGGCTGACGATGATGGGACGCAGCTGCGGGATGGTGACGTTCCAGAAGCGCTGCACGGCACCCGCGCCATCGACGGTGGCAGCCTCGTTCAGCTCATTCGGGATGCCCTGGAGGCCGGCCAGCAGGCTGACCATGAAGAAGGGGTATCCCGCCCAGATGTTGATGAAGATGATGGTGCCGAGCGCGAGCTGCGGCGATGCGAGCCATTCGATGTCGGTGTTGAGCAGGAAGTTCACCACACCGTTCGGGGCCAGGAGCATCCGCCACAGCACGGCGATCACGGCGACCGTGAACAGCCACGGCAGCACGTACAGGGCCCGGAAGAAGGACCGTGAGAACCGACCGAGCAGCGGGCTGTTGAGCATCATCGCGAAGGCGAGACCGAGCACCAGGTGCGCCACCACGCTGGTCACCGTGAAGAGGATGGTGTTGCCCGTCGCCTTCCAGAAGCGCGGATCCGACAGGATCTCGACGTAGTTGCCGATGCCGACGAACTCGGGCGACTTGTTCAGGATCACGTTGTCCTGGAACGAATAGCCGATCACCATGACGATCGGCACGATCATCAGCACGAACAGCAGGATGATGGTCGGCGAGAGGAAGGCGTACGACTCGGTCGTCTTGCGCAGCTGCCGTCGGCGACGCGACAGCGCGACTCCGGTGACGATCACCTCGGTGTCGTCGGACGTTCTCAGGCTCATGGGAAGCGTGGCTCCTTGGTTGGTCGGGTGCCGCATCGCATCGGGAGCGATGCGGCACCCCGTTCAATGCGGGTCGTGGGAGATCAGAACTCCGCGACCCACGCGTCCTGCGCCTTCTTGAGCGCGTCGTCGATCGACTGCTGACCGTCGAAGGCCGACTGCAGCTGCTCGCCGAGCTGACGCATCAGCTCCTCCGCCACGGGGAGCCCGGTGAACTCGTTCGCCGGGTAGCCCGCCTGGTAGATCTCGAACGCCGTCTTGAACAGCTCATCGTCCTCGACGAATCCGGGGACCGACTTCGAGTTGCCGGGGAACGCGTTCGCCATCGTCGAGAGCTCCGAGTTGGTCTGCTCGCTCATGAGGAACTCGACCAGCTTGAATGCCGCCTCCTTGTGCTCCGAGTTCTCGGCGACGCCGATGCCCCAGGATGCGTAGGGGATGCCGCGCTCGCCGTCGTATCCGTCCTCGGCCGGCAGCGCCGAGATCGAGAACTTCAGATCGGGGTTCGTCTCGCGGATCAGGTTGATGTGCGCGAGCGAGTCGATCATCATGCCGACACGACCGTTGGTGAACTCCTCGACCTTGTCCTGCTCCTTCATCGTGAAGGAACCGGAGGCGATCGAGCCGTCATCCCACATGCCGCCGATGAAGTCGACCGCCGACGTCACGTCGTCGTTCGTCAGATCGGGCTGACCGTCTTCGAGCATCGAGCCTCCGGAGGCCCACACCCACGACATGACGTCGTTCTGCACGCCGTTCGGCGCTTCCAGGGAGAGCGGGAGCACCCAGCCCGACACGTCGCCGCCGAGCGCCGAGACCTTCGATGCCGCATCGGCGAACTCCGTGCGCGTGGCCGGCGGGGCGGTGACGCCCGCATCTGCCAGCAGCGTGTCGTTGGTGAACATCGGGTAGACGAAGTTCACCACCGGGATCATGTACGTGCTGTCGTCGACCTGGATCTGGCTCGCCAGCTCGCTGTCGTCGTAGTCGTACTCGTCCATGAGTGCGGTGAGGTCTGCGATCACTCCCTGAGAGGCGAAGTCGTTGACCCACGCGCCGTCGAGGCCGACGACGTCCGGCATGGTGCCGGAGGCCGCTCCCGCGAACAGCTGCTCCTTGGTCGATGCGTACGGTCCGCTCACGAGCTTGACCGTGACGCCCGGGTTGGCGTCCTCGAATTCGTCGATGAGCGCCCGGAACTCACCGTCGGGGAGCTCGGGCTCCCACCACTGGGCGAACTCGATGGTGACGTCTCCGCCATCCCCTCCATCGGTTCCGCTGTCGCCTGCCGCGCACCCTGCCACGGCCAGGACTGTCACGGCTGCTGTCGCTGCGCCGGCGAGCTTCAGAATGCGTCGCCCTCGCCCCACTGTGATCATCACTTCTCCTCTTCGAGATCGTGCCGCATTCGCGCTTCAATGCTTGTTCATGCGGTTTTGAGCAATGTTATGCCGTAGTTTGCGAGATCGTCAAGCATTCTCTGCATCTATTTCGACTTGTAACTACAGATTTCACGACTGTACCCGCATTGTCACGGCGAAAACCAAGTTGGTCGCGTGGATACGTCGGATGCCGATCTCTGCCGAAGTCTGCCGGTTTATCTGCGCACCTGTGCTAGAGATGTCTGCATGGAAGCAACTCCGTCGCCCAAGCGTCGACTCCCCGCCGGCCGCAAAGCCGACCTCGCCGCCTACGTCGAACAGGTCGGCGAAGTGACCGTCGGAGGTCTCGCAGAGCACTTCCACGTCTCGATCGACACGATCCGTCGGGACCTCGATCAGCTCGACCGAGAGGGCGTCGTCATCCGCACCCACGGCGGAGCGGTCAGCGCCGAGGGGCAGCTCAAGGACCGGGCGCTCGACGTCCGTCTCCGGCTGCAGACGGAGGAGAAGGAGACGATCGCGCGTCTCGCGGCGGGACTCATCGACGACGGAGCGGTCGTGATGCTCAACGCCGGAACGACGACGCTGGCTCTCGCTCGGGCGCTTCGCAACCATCGCGACCTGACGATCGCCACGAACAACCTGCGGATCCCCGCGGAGATCTCGCCATCCGCCTTCCGCGACCTCTACGTGTTCGGCGGGGCCGTGCGGGCGATCACCCAGGCCACCACCGGACCCGTCGCGTTCATGATGACCCCGGGCGGCCCGGAAGTGGACATCCGCTGCGATCTGGCACTGATCGCCGTGGGCGCCATCGACGAGGCCGGGTTCTCGACGTCGAACATGGGGGACGCGAACATGATGGCCGAGATGATCCAGCGGGCCGAGCGCACCGCGATCCTCGCCGACTCGTCGAAGTTCGGCCGACGCCTGTTCGCTCAGGTCACCACGCTCGACCGAGCCGACTACCTGGTGACGGATTCGTCCCCGGCGCCGGCGTTCGCCGCCGCTCTCGCGCAGGCAGAGGTCGAGGTCATCAGCCCCTCAGCCTGACCGCTCTCGTCATCGGGAGGCGACCGGGCCACCGGGGGTGGGGGGAACAGCCGCGATCAGGCGCGACCCGGTGATCGCGGCGGCGACGATCGCCGCCGTGCCGGCGACCGGCAGCAGGGCGAGCGCGAACGCCGCGCTCGGACCGAAGGCGAACGCGAAGACCAGGAACGCCGCCCAGGCGACCACGCCGACTCCGACCCACGTCCACTGCATCCTGGTCGTCGCTGTGCGAAGTGCCGTGGCCGTGATCGGTCGCCCGTGATGGATCACGTTCTCCGTCCATTGGCGACCGTCCCACCACCTCTGGGTGCGTCGATGGACGTCGTACCAGCCCGGTGCAACGGGTCCGCCGCCGCTCATGAGGCGAGCGAGGGCTGGGGCCACGAGGGCAGGGCGGTGGACGAGAGAACCCCCGAGAGCACGGATGCGCGAGACTCCGAGTCACCTCGTCCGATGAAGTACCCGATCACGTTCAGCAGCAGTCCGACGATGCCGATCGCCAGTCCCACCCACGCGACGGGCGTCGCGAAACCGCCGACGATGGCGACGACGAGTCCGGCGATGCCGACGACCCCGCCGATCGCGTTGAACAGGTTCGAGGAGTACCAGGCGTCCTGCGATGCTGCCGCATCCCGGAGCACGCGTACCAGCGCGTCGATCGACGTCTCGAGTTCGTCGATCTGATCCTCATGGAGGTCATACGCCGACAGGTAGTGCCGTGCCGCGTCGGAGTCCCATGCTCCGCTTCCCAGCCCGGCCAGTCGAGCCGTGGTGCATTCCGCATCGACGCGACTCTGCACAGTGCCGATCCCGTGCACCAGCTTGTCCGCTTCGGCGCGCAGAACGGTGGGAAGACCCATGCGTGCGACCCTGTCGCGCATCGCATTGAGTATCTCCCGCATGATCCCGATGTTGGCGAGGAGCGCTGCCATCGCTGCGTGATACGCGGCGTCCTTAGCCCAGTCCGGCCAAGGAACACCGAACGTCGAAAGGCTGTCGGCCCACTCACGCGCCACGGCCGGTGCCCCTCGCTCCGCCCTGTCGAGTTCTCTGAGCCCATCGTCGATCACGTCGAGGATCCATTGCCCCATCGCCTCCGGATGCATACCTCACGCCCCCCTGATGTCGCGACCGACCTCGTCTTCGGTCTTCTCATAGATCTCCGCCACCTGCTCGAGCCGCGACCCCATGGCACGGAAGAGCGCGCCGCCGTCACGAACCTTCTGCCGGAGGTCGGCCGCCGCCGCGAGATACTCGTCGCGAAGGGCTTCGAACCCCGGCTGATCCGAGAACGCCCAGTATTCGAAGGTGTCCGAGATGCTGTCGGCGCCGGCCGCGAGAGTGTCGCCCCAACCCCGCCAGAGTTCGGCGTCAGCCCTCAGCACCCCCGTATCGACTGCGTACCCGTCACTCATCGTCGCCCCCGTCATCAACGCCTGCGCGTCGGGTGATCACCGTGTTCACGGTCGTCTTCACGGCATCCACGAACTCGACCGCGGTGGCGGACGCCCTCCACGCCGCATCGATCGTGACCGAGAACTGACCCAATGCGTCGACCTCGACCGTCACCTCGGGGAAGACGTGCCGCTCGGATTCGCCGTGAGGCTCGGCCACCACGGCGTCGATCGCATCCTCAGCCGGCAACCCGCCCTGCAACAGCTGCATCACCTGGTGCGCTTTCGCCGAGACATCGGGCATGGCTGAGATGCCCGCGAGCGCAAGAGCGGAGTCTGTGGCTGCGGCGAGCGCGGTGGCCGCCGCGTTCATGTAGCCGCTCGGATCGACGGCAACCGACGAGACGAGCCCCCGGGCATCGGCCTCGATCTCGACGAGTGGGCCACGCTGAGCGACCTCGCGGGTCAGCCGCGCCATCTCGGCCGAGAAGTCCGAGGCGATCTGTCGGGACCGGCCGCGGAGAACGTCGATGCGGGCGGTCAGGTCGTCTGAGGGAGTCATGCGAGAGGCATCCTGGTTCGTGTCAGGCGACGAGGTCGATGATGGTCGCTTCGGCGTGGCGATAGCTCGCGAGTGCGCGCTGCAGGGCCCTGATCGCGCTCGTCAGCTCGTCGAGACTGTAGGCATGGTCCGCTTGCCACTGGTCGTGCCGACTCTCGTAGGCGTCTGCGGCTTCGCCGTCCCAACCTGCGAGCATCACCTGCGAAGCGCTGTCGAGAGCGGCACCCTCGGCCCGCAGATCGGAAAGCGACCCGAGCAGGACATCGATCATGGTCTGGATCTGGTCGAAATCGACCTCGACTGCTACCCCCATGCCAGCACCATAACATCCCTCCTCCGCGCTGCAACGCGGCACCCTGACGAACCACGGGAACGACGAAGGCCGCCGGGATCACTCCCGACGGCCTTCGTGCGTGTCAGGCGGGCGTGCCGCCTATCGAGGTCAGAACCAGCCGGAGATGAGGTCCCACAGCCAGTCGATGATGCCGCCGATGATGCCGCCCGCGCGGTTGACGGTGACGGTGGCCGTCGCCTCATCGCCGTCGGCCTGAGCGACCGCGACCGTGTACTTGCCCGGCTGCGTGCTCTTCGGCACCGTGACGGTGGTCGAGAACGTGCCGTCGGCGGTGACCTGAACGGTGCCGACGTCGAGGGCCGCGCCCTTCTTCGGTCGCAGCTGCACGGTCACCGTCTCACCCGGCTGGTAGCCCTCGCCGGTGATCGTGAGCTTCTTGCCCGCTGCCACCTTCGACGAGCCGAGGTCGATCGATCCTGCGAACTCGACCGGCTCCTCCCCCGCGATCGAGAACGGCACCTGCACGGTGGTCCCGGTACCGGCGACGGCGACGGTGAGCAGCTGCTCACCGAAGACACCCGCCGGAACCGTGAAGCCGAGCGACGCGCGCCCTGCCTCATCGGTCGTGTCGACGATCGTGGGATCGACGGCGCTCGCAGCGAGCTGGGTGCCGCCGAGCGACAGGGTCACCTCGCCGGGCGCCTGCTCCCCCGCACTGAACGCCAGCGACGAGAGAGCGACCGTCACCTGGTCGCCGGCGCTGTAGCCGTCGGCATCCGGTGCACTGACCGAGACTCCCACCGCGCGCTGCGCGAGGTCGGGGGTCGCCGTCTTGTTCGCATCGAACCAGTCGACCATCGACTGCAGGTCGATCTTGCCGGTGTCACGCTTGCTCGAGCCCTCCTTGAAGGTGAAGAAGTTGTCTCCACCCCCGGCGAGGAACGAGTTCGCTGCGACCGTGTAGTTCGCCGCAGGGTCGATCGGCGTGCCGTTGAGCGTGATCGACGTGATCCTCGATCCCTGAGCCGCGGCCGGATCGTAGGTGTAGACGAGACCACCCGATACGCCGAGCTTCAGGAACGGACGGGCCGAGCCTGCCGGCTGCCACTGCTCTTCGAGCACGCCCTTGAGCTGCACGCCGCTCAGCGACAGGGTCACCAGCGTGTTGGCGAACGGCTGCACCGTGGCCGCCTCGCGGTAGGTGACATTGCCGTTCGGGTCGTTGGCGTTCGACGAGGCGTACGTCAGGTTGGCGCGGATGCCTCCCGGGTTCATCAGCGCGATGTCCGCACCGGTGGACCACTTCTGCACGTCGGCGACGAAGTTGCCAATGGTGGACTCCCCTCCGCGGTTCTCCGAGCCGTTCGTCTGACGAGCGCGGTTGAAGTCGGCGGTGATGTCTCCGACCTTGACCGCGCCGAGCACGTCGGCCTCAGCCTTCGCCTTCGCGACGATGTCGGCGACCTCCGGGACGGCCGGGTAGAGCGCCTTCCCTGCCGAGGTGAGGGGCTTGATCTCGTTGGTGATCGAGATCAGGTCCTTCGTCTTCGGGTCGACCTGGATGTTCATCAGTCCGAGGTTCTCGCCGTACTGCCCGGCCGAGATGACCGGACGCCCGTCGATCACGTGGTTGTAGGCGAGGTGCGTGTGTGCCGAGACGATCGCGTTCACGTCATCGTCCACGCCGTAGACGATCTCGCCCAGGGGCGAATCCGGTGTGATGCTCGACAGCTCGACGCTCGACGCGCCCTCGTGAACGAGAAGGATGACGACATCCGCTTCGCCGTTGGACGCGTCTCCGTCACGCAGGTCGTCGGCCACGGCGTTCACCGAATCGACGATGCTGCGCACCTCGAGATCCGCGATGCCCTCAGGCGACACGAGCGAGTCGAGGTCCTCGGTGACGGCGCCGACGAAGCCGACGCGCACGCCGTCGAGCTCCTTCACCCAGGCCGGTGCGAGCGCGGGCTCGCCCGTCTCGGTGACGAACACGTTCGACGAGATGTACTCCCAGTCCGCGCGGTCCTGCACGCGGTCGCGCAGGTCCTCCCAGCCCTGGTCGAACTCGTGGTTGCCCGCGGCACTGACGTCGAGGCCGGCGGCGTTGAGCGCGTCGATCGTCGGGTTGTCATCGTTGATGAAGGAGGTGAACGTCGATGCGCCGATCAGATCGCCGACACCGGCGAAGATCGTGTTCGGGTTCTCGGAACGGAACTGCTGCACGGCTCCGGCGACGACCGCCGCGCCTGCGGCAGCGCCGTCGGCCTCGATGCGACCGTGGAAGTCGTTCATGGTGACGACGTCGATGCTCACCGGCGGGACCTCGGAGGAGACGCCGACGATGATCGGGTCGTGGTCGCTGGAGCGGAACGGTGTTCCCGCCTCGGTGGCGCCGAACGCGTAGCCGCGGTCGCTCCACTCCGGAGAGTTGATGCTCCACACACCCGCGCCCGTGATGGATGCGGCGAGCGACGGCGACGCGAGCACGTGGTCGAGCGAGCCGAGCTCGCCGTCGAACGTGTACGTGTGCTGTTCCGGAGCCTTCTCGCGTGCGACGTCGCTCCACCCCTCGCTCGTGAAGACCTCGATCGGGTCCTCCTTCGCGTAGGCGTTGAAGTCACCGATCAGCAGGATGTCGCTGCTGCCTGTCGTCTCCTCGATCTCGGTGGTGAAGGTCTTGAGCGAGTTCGCCTGCTTCACGCGGTCGGCGTTGAAGAAGCCCTGGCCGTCTGCCGGCTCGGCGCCGCCGCCCTCGGGTGCCGACTTCGACTTGAAGTGGTTCGCCACCACCGTGACGACGCGTCCGTCGATGTCGAACGCCTGCGCGATCGGCTCGCGGGCGTTGCCCCAGACGCTCTCGTCCGTCACGGTCAGGCTGTCGCCGACCGTCTCGACCGCGTCCTTCTTGTAGATGATCGCGCTCGTGATGAAGTCGGTCGTCGCCGAGTCGTTCAGCTCATCGGGAGTGCGGACGTAGTCCCACTCCGCGCTGCCGAGTGCGTCGTTGAGCCCGTCGACCAGATCGGCCAGCGCCTCGTCGAGCGAGCCGCCGAGCTTGATCGAGTTCTCGATCTCCATCAGCGACACGATCTCGGCGTCGAGGCCGTTGATCGCCGCGACGATCTTCGACTTCTGGATCTCGAACTGGGCAGCATTCGCCGCGCCTCGTGCGTTCGAGTTCTCGCTCTTCAGCGTGGTGAAGTAGTTGAAGACGTTGAACGACGCCACCTGCACGTCGCCGCCGACCGTCGGGGCGGTGTCCGTGCGAGGGTTCGTGGGCTGGAAGCCGACCTTCAGGTCGGCGGACGACGTGCTGTCGATCGGCACGACCGGCTGAAGACGCCAGTCGTCGAAGCCGTACTGGAGCACGTACCCGTTCTCGCTGAAGTCGACCGTGTCGCCGTTGCGGACGACGAGGTCCTTCGTGAAGTACGGCTGGTCGTTGGGGTGCCCGCTGTTCGAGACCTGGATCGACCACCCGTCGTCGAGCAGGATCCGGTTGGCGCGGTTCGCCGCGGTGATCGCCGCCGCCTCGGCTCCCGGGCGCACAAGCTCCGTGCTCTTGACGTTGAGATCCGCCCCGGCGTTCAGCCAGAGGGTTCCGAAGTTGAAGAGCTGGTGGCTGGAAGCCAGGCGATAGGTGCCCGCCGGGGCCACGTACATGTTCTCGTACTGCTCACGGTCGCCGCCGACGGCGGCGTCGGGAAGCGGGGTGACCTCGGGAACGCCCACCCCTGCCTGCAGGACCGAGATGCCGGTCAGCGCTGCCGGGTTGATCTGCGTCTGGCCGAAGTACTCGCTGACCGAGCCGGTGACCGAGACGCGATCGCCGATCGCGAGCGTGGGAGCGAGCGCGTTGAGGAAGACGAAGACGCCGTCCGATGCGCCGGGGGTCGCGTCGACCGCACCGCCGGAGCCCTCTGTCTGGATCACGATGCCCTTGTAGCCGCCGGTCCGATAGTCGGCGGTGACGATGCCCTCGACCGTGACGGTCTGGCCGTTCAGCGGCGAGACATCGGTCGTTCCCTGGACGTCGGCGATCGACACGTCGGTCGGCTCGGGCTCAGGCTCAGGATCCGGATCGGGGTCGGGAACCGTGCCCGCATTCTGCGGCGTGATGGAGGCCGACAGGCTGAAGTCCGCCTTGTTGTCGTCGGTGTCCTTGCCGCCCGTGCGGTTGAGCGACTTGACGTCGGTGTTGCCCGTGGGAGGAGTCGCGGCGGCAGTCTCGAATGTGTTCGAGGTGCCGTAGCCGAGCACGTCGATGACGCCGTCGACACCCGTGACCGAGCCGGGGGTCAGTGTGACCGCCGCGGTGCCCTCGACCAGCGCGAGAGTGCCGTTCGTTCCGCTCGGGTTGAGGGTGCTGACGACGTCGGCCGTCGGCAGTGCTGCGCCGTTGGCTCCGTTGCTGCCCGCCTGCACGAGATAGTGGCCGCCGGCGGGGATGACGCCGGTCAGCGGCGCGACGCCGTTCGAACCGCCCGTTCCTGTCGCGGATCGATACTGCAGCGAGAGCCCGTCGAGGGTGACGGGTGCCGCCGTGGGGTTGTAGAGCTCGACGAACTTGTTGGTGAACGCCGCCCCGGCACTGCCCCCGGAGAGGTAGGCCTCGTTGATCACCACCCCCGTTCCCGAGACGTCTGCGGAGGCTGGCGCGGCGATCAGGGCGCTGGCGCCCAGTGCGGCGACGCAGGTGGCGGCGAGAACGCCGAGACGCCCCCGACTTCTGCGGTCTGACCCGGGAACCTGATGGTTCGCGGCGTCGGGAGCGGACATCATCTGTGTTGTCTCCTCGGGTGTGTTCTGGCGACGGCTCTCGTGAAACCGGGCGGTGCGGGCTCTCAGCCGACGCACATGTGAGCGAGCATACGGAGGCCCTCCGACAACCTCAACGGAGTTTTCCGATTGGTAACCAAGCCCTCACCGAACGTCCGGACCCGCCCCTGACGAAGGTGGAATATCGGACCGCGAACCGCTCACATGCGCGCGCAGCGCCGCGCGGATGCGGGTCAGGTCAGGCGGAATCAGACGGAGTCGCCGGCGGCGGTCGCTGCGTCCTCGAACTCCTCGACCTCACGCTCCCAGGCGTCCTTGGCGAGTCGATACCAGAGGTAGAAGGCGAACCCGGCGAAGATCGCCCACTCCGCGGCATAGAAGATGTTGAGCCAGTTCACCGGCGACTGCTCCTCGGGTGCAGGCGAGGAGATGTCCGTGAGACCTGCCGTCGCCGTGATCGAGGCGAGGTACGGCCGATACACGTCGAGCTCGTCGACGTCGTGCCAGTGGCTGAGCAGCGCAGCGGTCGACATGCGGTCCATGCGCTGGGGATCGTCCTTCGGCGGCACCGATGGCCCCTCGTCCGAGATCACCCGACCGACGAGGGATACGTCCTCTGCGCTCTCGTCGAGCTTCTCGACGGCCGCCTCGGCGACGGCACGGTCGGCGGTCCAGCCGATCGCGACCGCGATCGACGTGCGCTCCGCGACCCGCAGCTGACCGGTCACCCAGTAGCCCTCGACGCCGTCGTTGAACCGGCTCGACACGATGAGGAAGTCATCGCGGATCCAGGTCCCCGACGTCTCGACCTTCTGCCCGACCAGCGGCTCGGGGAGGTACGCACCCGGCTCGACCACATCGGTCAGCGGTCGCACCTGCTCGGTCGCTCCTGCGGGCGGCGGATCGGTCTCGATCGCGCGCTCGAGCTGCCACTGCCCCAGCCACGCGAACACGCCGGCCACCACGAGGCACAGCACGAGCATCCCGATCCAGCGTCCCCGGAGCATGACCTCGCGGAGAGTCGGGGGGAACAGAGCAGCAGAAGTCACGGCGTGGTGCGGGCCTCAGGCCTCGTACGGTGCGAGGACGACCTCGACCCGCTGGAATTCCTTGAGGTCGGAGTATCCGGTGGTGGCCATCGACTTGCGCAGCGCCCCGATGAGGTTCGCCGTGCCGTCGACGACGGGCGCCGGACCGTAGAGGATCTCCTCGAGCGTGCCGATGCCGCCGACCTCGACGCGACGACCGCGCGGGAGCTTGGGGTGATGCGCCTCGGGACCCCAGTGGAAGCCACGACCCGGTGCATCGGTGGCGCGTGCGAGGGCGACGCCGAGCATGACCGCGTCGGCACCCATCGCGAGTGCCTTGACGATGTCACCGGACGTGCCGACCCCACCGTCTGCGATGACGTGCACGTAGCGTCCGCCGGACTCGTCGAGGTAGTCACGGCGGGCCGCGGCCACGTCCGATACGGCCGTGGCCATCGGAGCGTGGATGCCGAGGGTCGCGCGCGTGGTCGACGCCGCTCCCCCGCCGAACCCGACGAGGACACCGGCCGCACCCGTGCGCATCAGATGCAGGGCCGCGGTGTAGGTGGCTGCGCCTCCGACGATGACGGGCACGTCGAGGTCGTAGATGAACTTCTTGAGATTCAGTGGCTCGTCGACGCTCGAGACGTGCTCGGCCGACACGGTGGTGCCGCGGATGACGAACAGGTCGACCCCTGCGGCGGCGACCGTGTCGTAGAACTCCTGCGTGCGCTGCGGCGTCAGCGATCCGGCGACGGTCACTCCGGCTTCACGGATCTCGGCGAGACGCTGCGTGATGAGCGCGGGCTTGATCGGCTCGGAGTAGAGCTGCTGCATGCGCGCGGTCGCCTCTCCCTCGCCGAGGGATGCGATCTCCGCAAGAAG
Organism: Microbacterium sp. CGR1; assembly: GCF_001266755.1. NCBI lineage: Bacteria > Bacillati > Actinomycetota > Actinomycetes > Micrococcales > Microbacteriaceae > Microbacterium > Microbacterium sp. CGR1. The sequence goes on along the minus strand of NZ_CP012299.1, from coordinate 3,556,623 downwards.
GGGCTCGGGGTTCTCGTAACGGGTCCACAGTCCTTCGAGGTCGAGGACGCCGAGTCCGCCGAGCTGCCCGAGCATGATCGCCGTCTGAGGGCTCACGACGGAGTCCATCGGTGCGCCGAGCACCGGGATCCCGAAGCCGAAGGCGTCGATCGTCCAGGCGGTCGACACGTCCTCCGGGTTGCGGGTGCGCCGCGAGGGCACCACCGCGATGTCGTCGAACGTGTACGCGCGACGCGCACGCTTGCCTCGGCCGAGCTCGATCTCCATGGTCACCACCCCAGACTACCGGGCGTACGCGATGACACCGACGGCTGGGAGACTGAGTGCGAGGTCGGGAGGCAATATGTCGGATTCGGTGGAGGTCGCCGTCGTCGGTGGCGGCGTGATGGGCCTTGCGACCGCGTGGGAGCTCACCCGACGAGGGATGAAGCCCGTCGTCTTCGAGCGCTTCGCCCGTGGCCACCACCAGGGCGCCTCGCACGGCGCCACGCGCAACTTCAACAACGCCTACGACGAGGACCACTATCTCGACCTCCTCGTCCGCGCACGCGCCGGATGGGACGCCCTCGGGCAGGTGGGCGGCGAGCCGCTGCTGCGTCTGCACGGCCTGGTCACCCACGGAGATGTCGACGTCGCCGCGATCGAACGGCGGCTGACCGAGCGCGGCATCCACGCCGAGATGCTGACGGCGCACGAGGCATCGTCGCGATGGTCGGGTATGCGCTTCGGCGACGATGTGCTCTTCTCCCGCGACGCGGGCGTCGCCCGCGCATCCGCCGCGCTGGGCGAGTTCGAGCGACGGATCGTCGCCGCGGGAGGCGAGGTGCGCTGGGAGACCCCCGTGACGCGGATCGACGAGACCGAAGACGGCGTCGACATCGTGCTGCCTGACGCCCTCGTGCGGGCAGACGTCGTCGTCGTCGCGGCCGGCGCCTGGACCGAGCGGATGCTTCCCGGCATCCCGCTGCCGCGCCTGGAGGTCACCGAGGAGTTCCCCGCGCACTTCCGCCCCGCCGCCGGCTCGGTGTGGCCCTCGTTCAATCACTACGTCGATCCCGGCCGCTACCCGGCGACGGTCTACGGGATGCCGACGCCCGGCGAGGGCGTCAAGGTCGGGTTCCACCGCGTGGGCGACGTCGTCGACCCGGATGCCCGCCCGCACGCGGTGACGCACGCGCAGGCCCTCGCCGACTATGTGGGCGAGTGGATGCCGGGCCTCGACCCGGCATCCGCGGAGCCGATCAGCTGCACCTACACCTCGACCGATGACAGCGCCTTCGTGCTCGACCGATCGGGGCGGATCGTCGTCGGCGCCGGCTTCTCCGGCCACGGCTTCAAGTTCGCCCCTGGCGTGGGCGCGACCCTCGCCGATCTGGCCCTCGATCCCTCCGCTCTCGCGGCGGAGCCGTTCCGACTGCGCTGAACTCAGCGGGCTCGCACCACGCGGCGCTCGTCCCACACGGGGGCATCGGCTTCGTACACCTCGCCGTCGGAGCCGAACACGAGGAACCGGTCGAACGAGCGGGCGAACCAGCGATCATGCGTGACCGCGAGCACGGTCCCCTCGAAACGACGCAGAGCGTCTTCGAGCGCCTCGGCCGACTCGATGTCCAGGTTGTCCGTCGGCTCGTCGAGCAGCAGCAGCGTCGCACCGGAGAGCTCGAGCAGCAGCACCTGGAACCGGGCCTGCTGGCCGCCCGACAGCGATTCGAAGGTCTGCTGCGCCTGCCGCACGAGTCCGTACCGGTCGAGCGCCGAGCTCGCGGCATCCCGCGGCATGCCGGCCCGTCGTTCGTCTCCCCTGTGGAGGATCTCGAGCAGCGTTCGGCCGACGAACTCGGGATGCGCATGCGTCTGCGCGAACAGCCCCGGCACGACGCGCGCTCCCAGCACGGCCTGCCCACGGTGATCGACCGTCGCGAGCTGCTCCCCGGTGGACGTCACGTGACCCAGCGTCGGGTCCGGATCGCTGCCCCCGCGTGCGAGGAGGCGGAGGAAGTGCGACTTCCCCGATCCGTTCGACCCGAGCACGGCGACCCGATCGCCGTACCAGACCTCGGCGTCGAACGGCCTCATCAGGCCGGAGAGCTCGAGCCCGTGTGCGACCACCGCGCGCTTGCCCGTGCGTGACCCTCGCAGCCTCATGTCGAAGTCCTGAGCCGGGGGTCGCTCCTCCGGCGGTCCGGCCTCCTCGAACTTGCGCAGTCGCGTCTGCGCCGCCTGGTACCGCGACGCGAATCCGTCGTTCGCCGACGCCTTCACCTTGAGGTTCGCGACGAGGGTCCGCAGCTTCTCGTGCTGCTCGTCCCACCGGCGGCGCAGCTCGTCGAGTCTGTCCATGCGGTCGCTGCGCGCCTGGTGGTAGGTCGCGAATCCGCCGCCGTGCACCCACGCCGAGGCCCCCGCGCCGCCGGGCTCGAGGGTGATCAGCCGATCGACCGCACGGGCCAGCAGCTCTCGGTCGTGCGATACCAGCAGCACGGTCTTCGGCGTCTGCCTGAGCTGCTCCTCGAGCCAGCGCTTGGTGGGAACGTCCAGATAGTTGTCCGGCTCGTCGAGCAGCAGCACCTCGTCGGGTCCGCGCAGCAGCGCCTCCAGAGCGAGTCGCTTCTGCTCGCCACCCGACAGCGTCGTGAGATCGCGGAAGCGGGCACGCTCGAAGGGCACTCCCAACGCGGCGACCGTGCACTGGTCCCAGACCGTCTCGTGCTCGTAGCCGCCGGCATCCGCGTACTCCGCGATCGCCGTCGCATACGCCATCTGCGTGTCGTGCTCATCGCGCTCGATCAGCGCGTCCTCCGCAGCCTCGAGAGCCTGCGCCGCCTGCCGGATGCGATGGGGCGCGACCCGCACCAGCAGCTCGTGAACGGTCTGACCGGACTCGCCGTGGCCGACGAACTGGTCCATCACGCCGAGGCCGCCGTCGATCGTCACGACGCCGTCATCGGCGGGCTGGTCGCCTCGGATGATGCGGAGCAGCGTCGTCTTGCCGGCCCCGTTGGGCCCGATGAGGGCGCTCGTCGACCCGGCTCCGACGCGAAAGCTCGTCTCGTCCAACAGCGGTCTGCCGTCGGGAAGGGTCAGCGAGACCCCCGCAACATCTATGTATCCCACCGTGCGTGGCCGTCCTTCCGCCCGCTTGGCGAGCCGACCAGGCTATCAGCAATCGGGCCGACCGGTCAGCGAGTGCGGCCGACCACCTGGATCGCCTCGGTGCGCGGCGCCGCCGGGAGCAGCATGCGGAACTCGGTGCCGACGCCCTCTCTGCTCGTCACGTCCATCGTGCCGCCGTGGGCGAGCACGATCGCCCGGGTGATCGTGAGGCCCAGACCGACGCCGGGCACGGCGTTGCGGGTCGCTGTCGACGCGCGGAAGAACCGGGTGAACAGCATGCCCTGCTCGTCTTCGGGGATGCCCACACCGGTGTCGCGCACGGAGAGCTCGACGCCTCCGTCGACGAGACGCACGCCCGCGGTGACCCGCCCGCCCGCAGCGGTGAACTTGATCGCATTCGAGAGCAGGTTGTCGAGGGCCTGGCCGATTCGTCCCGAGTCGAGCGAGAGCACGACGGGAGTCGCCGGGATCTCGGCCACGATCTCGATGCCCTCGCGCTGCGCATGCGGGCCGGACGATGCGACGGCGCTGCGCACCAGCTCGGTGACGTCGGCGTCTCGGCGCTCGAGCGGGAAGCGGCCCGACTCCACCTGGGCGGTGAACAGCAGGTCCCCGACGAGGTTGAGCAGGCGCTGCGCGTTGCGCTCGATGATGTCGACGAACTCCTGCTGGTCGGTCGTCAGAGGCTGCGCGGGATCGTTCTGCAGCAGGTCGAGGAAGCCGATGATGGCGCTGAGCGGTGTCCGCAGCTCGTGCGAGATCATGCCGACGAACTCGTCCTTCATGCGCGCGACCTCCACCGCCCTGGTCTCGTCGGTGATCACCAGCAGGTAGCCGTGTCGGGAGCCGTCGGAGTCCTGGTAGGGAGTGACGGTGACGCGCGCGGGAACCGTCGATCCGCCGACGGTCGCCACGTCGATGTGCGAGTCCACCGGCAGACCGGCGTCGGCATCGTCGAACAGCGCACGCAGGCCGGGGTGGAGCCCGTCGTCAGCGTGGGCGGCGGCCTCGGTCGCGAACGGGGCGAGAGCGTGCGAGGGGAAGAACCGGTCGACCGGAACGGCGGCGAGCGCGTCCGGCACCGCCATGCCGAGCAGGCGCACCGCACCCGGATTCCATGCCGTGATCACCCCGCAGTTGTCGGTGGCGATGACCGCCTGGCCGGTAATGGAGTTCCACAGGCTCGTGAAGGACTCGGAGAGCGCGCGGTACTGCTGCTCGCTCGACTTCAGCTGCTCGAGCATCGCCTCGTTCGCGGCGAGAGCGGCCGTGCGCTCGACGACATGCGCCTCGGCCTGGGCCGTGCGCAGTCTCTGCAGTCGGGAGAGCTCGTTCACGATCGCACCGACGGTGGCGAACACCAGCGGGCCGATGACACCGCGAAGCCAGGCCACGGGGTCTTCCGGCGGATCGATGATGTTCGGCATGAGCAGCGCGATCGATGAGAACACACCGACGATCACGACCTGGCGGCGACCGGGGGCTGCGGCGATCCAGATGACCGGGAGGAGCACGAATGAGGAGAAGAGGGATGCCGGCCCACCGGTACCCGCCCTAATCGCACCCAATCCGAGGATGTCGATCATCGGGATGAGCATCACGACCCAGCCGTCGTACACCCCGCGCACCGAGAGCACGGCCGCGAGTGCCGTCACCACCGCGATGGTGACGAGGCCGAAGATCGCGACGCCGGTGTCGGTCACCGGGATGCCGGGGATTGTGAACATGAGGACGGAGGCGACCGCGACGGCGATCGCCGTCGGCCCCTGCTTCATCAGCGGCGTCGGATTGTCGAAGTACCGGCGCCAGCTGCGCTCCATCGTCTGCTGGACGGTGCTGGTCGGAGTCATCGTGCCACTTCTCTGAGGAGTGCCCGCAGTTCGGCGCCGATGATCGGCTTGGGCAGTGCCGCGTCGGCGTCGGGGTAGTCGGCGACGTCGAGCACGGAACTCACGATCAGGAAGCACTCCGGGAAGCGGGTCTTGATGAGTCTCGCCAGCTCCGAGCCGCTGATGCCGGGCAGCAGCAGGTCGAGCACGGCGACGACCGGTGAGATCGTCGAGAATGCGGCGATCGCCGATTCGGCGTCCACCGCGGCGAACACGTCGAAGCCCTCGCGGTCGAGATAGCGCTTCAGGAGCGCTGTCTGGTCTGCGCTGTCCTCGACCACGAGGGCCAGCGGCCGCGCGGTCATCGCAGGAACAGCTCTCGCACGATCACGATGACGACGACGATGCCCAGGGCGAGGAGGGCCTGCGGGATCAGGAGCTTCTCCCGACGGGCGTCGGCGGCGATCTCCTCCTCCTCGGCGCTTCTCGAAGGTGCTTCGGTCATGAGTCGACCCGTCCGATCTTCTCGGTCTTGATCCATGCGGCGTCGGCGTGGCGCCACTCTTTGATGTAGGAGTCCACCGTGATGGCGCAGAGCAGCGAGCCGTACCCGCAGACGTAGAGCAGCAGCCCGGCGAAGAACCGTCCTGCCGGCAGGGGCTCGACGACACGGGCGAGCCAGATCCCGAGCATCGAGATCGGTCCCCAGAGGTAGAAGACGACAGCCCACATCAACCGCGTCTCGTCGGTGAGCGCGAGCCCGAGGTCGTTCAGGCCCGATTCGAACAGCCAGGGGAACAGGGCGATCGCCATCAGGATGAGGGCGCCGAGCCCGGGGAACATCAGCGCCTCACGCCACGATTGTCGGCCGATCCGCCCATCGAGCTGCACGGCGTAGAGCATCGAGAACAGATAAATGCACGCGGCGGCGATCCACATGAATCGGAACACGAACTCGGCGATGTCGCTGTGCAGGACCAGCAGCACGAGCAGCGCGGTGGCTGCGAGGATCATGAAGGCCGGCAGCAGCAGGATGGTGAACCACGCGAGCCCGAAGGCGAAGCTGCCGAGGTTGTGCACTCGGCTCGGGCGGAACCACAGATGCCGGTAGATCGACGTCAGCTGCACATTGCCGCGGGCCCACCGCAGGCGCTGCTTCCACAGACTGTCGATCGTGCGCGGCTCTTCGGCCAGCACGACCGCGTGCGGCTCGAACACCATCCTGCGCCCGGCCAGCTGCCCTTCGAAGGTCGTCATGGTGTCCTCGGCGAGCGTTCCCGTCGGGATCCGGCCGCCGATCGCCTCGAGATTCGCGCGTGAATGCAGCTGCGCACCTCCGGCGAGGCACGCGATCGCTCCCCCGACGTTCTGCGTCCGCCGGGCCGAGAGCTGCCCGATGACGTACTCGATCGCGATGAACCGGGTGAGGTAGTTGCGGTCGCGACTGCCCTCGGCGATATACGCGGTGACGGCGCCGACCTTCTCATCGGCGAGATGCCGGCTCATCTTGCGCAGCGAATCCCGCGCGAAGATCACATCGGCGTCCATGATCAGCACCGCTTCGGTCCACTCGTCCGCGAGCACGATGTCGAGTCCGTGGTTGAGCGTGTGCGCCTTGCCCTCGCCGCCCTTGTCCCGACGCAGATGCACGACCCGTCCGGGGAATGCCGCCGCCTTCGCGGCGACCACCTCGGGGGTGTCATCGGTCGATGCATCGTCGATGACGAAGATGCGCAGGCGGTCGGCCGGGTACTCGAGCTGCATCAGGCGTTCGATCGCCTGGCCGAGCACGAGGCCCTCGTTCCACGCCGGGATCAGCACCGCGACGCGGGGATGGTGCGGTGCCGCTTTGCCGTAGTGGTTGCGGAACGCGTGCACGGGCAGGGCGAGGAACTGCAGCCCGGTGTTGATCACCGGCAGGGTGCCGACCAGCACGCAGAGCAGGAGGATGACGACGACGACGGTCTCGACCCAGTTCAGTTCGGCCATCAGCTCGCCCTCCATCGGTCGAGGATCTCTGTCACGCGCGCGTAGCGTCCGACGTCGGACGCGATGTGGCTGTCCGTGGACGCGACGATCTCGGCGCCGGCGCTGCGCAGCGCCTCGAGCAGGGGGATGCCGGGGCAGCCCCACTTCTCGTTCACCTCGACCTGCGTGTCGGTCTCGGCCGCCGTCGTCGCCCACGCGGTGATGCGATCGGCACCGAGTTCCGCTTCGGAGAGACCGATCTTGGGCAGGATCGAGAAGCAGTGGGCGAGCTGATTGCCGGGGTGACGTCGCATCGCGGCGATCAGTGCCGACACGAGCTGATCGAGCGCGTCCTCGGCGGCCCAGCCGCCGTCGAGCCGTTCGCGGACGGCGCTCGGACCGAGGGGTCCGTCGATTCCGGGGAACTGGTGGTCGGCGATCAGGATGCGATCGATCCCGCTCGGCAGCTCGGGGATGTCCAGTTCTCCCGAGGCATCGAGGATCTTCGCCTCGACTCCCGTCAGTACTGTCAGACCCTCGGGCACGCGCAGCGCCCTCACCGCCGCGAGGTACTCGGGCACCCAGGGCGTCGACTGCCGCACGTGGTCGACCAGGCGCACGGTCGTGAGACCGGCAGCGGATGCCGCGGCGACGTTCTCGGCGAGAGTGGAGACCGCGTCATCCGAGAACGTCGAATGCACGTGGTGGTCGCCTCGCAGCAGCGCGTGACTCACAGTTCCTCCTGATGTCCCGCGTGCGCGGAGACGAGGATCTCGTCGACCTCGACGATCACGTCCTCGAGGAAGCGCACCGACGCGATCTCGCGGAAGGCGACCGTCGACGGGATCCCGCGGCCCAGGAACAGGTCGGCGACGAGCGAGGGGATGTCGACTCCCGCGGCGATCGTGAGCGGAAGCGCGCCAGGGAATCGGGGATTCACCTCGAGGAGCACCGCTCGGCCGTCGCGGTCGCGCCGGAGCTGGACGTTGGCGACGCCGACGAGTCCGATCGCCCGGGCGATGGATGCCGCCGCGTTCTCGAGTTCGTCGTCGTGCACCGTGCGCCCCGCGATGGCCACACCGGAGTCGACCCTGGCTCGGGTCCGCGGCACCGCCGCGACGACCGAGCCGGAGGCATCTGCGATCACATCGACCGAGTACTCCTCGCCCGGGAGGAAGTCCTGCACGATGAGTCCTTCGTCCTGCGGCAGCGCTTCGAGCGCCGCCCGGTCGGGGACGAGCCGTACGCCGCGGCTGCCGGCTCCCTGACGAGGCTTGGCGAAGACGGGGAACTCCCAATCGACCGCCAGCGCATCGGGGCCCGCGAGGACAGTACGCGGCGTGAGACCGGTCGACTCGCACCGCTCGGCGAGCAGCAGCTTGTCGAGGGCAACGGCGAGCGTGTCCTGCGAGGGCGCGGCGAGCACAGCCGGAGCCAGCTCCTCGCGCCTGCCGGCGAGCGCGATCAGCTCGACATCGACGGTGGAGATCACGAGATCGAGCCTGTCATCCTCGACCATGCGGGCTATCGCCGAGACGAAGTCGTCATCGCGCCCCGGCGGCACGAGACGGCGGTGCGTCGGCGGCACGAGGTAGATGCCGCTCGCCCAGCCGTCCATGTCCGCGGCGAAGACCTCGAGGTCTTCACGACGAAGCAGCGAGCGGATGACGGCGACGCCCGCCGGGCCACCGGCGCCCGTCACCAGTACGCGCGCGCTCATCAGCTCTCCCGTCGCGTGAGTTCGTGGGCGCCGATGAACTCGGCGGTCTCACGGACGACCTCGAGCGGCTCGACCGCCGATCCTCCGCCGAAGCGCGACCAGTAGCGAGCGGTGGCCGTCACGAACTCGGGTTCGAGGTAGTCCCGGGTCGCCGTCTGCGAGCCGAAGCATTCGAGCAGCCGCAGCTTCTGACCGATGTACTGGTCGATGCGGACGAAACGCGTCGGGCGGAAGTCGATCGTCGCCGAGGGGCTCTGGTAGCAGGCGACCGTTCCGACCCGCCGGGTCGCGGCGATCGTCGCCTCGCTCACCGCTCGGTGATCCTGGTGCCGATCGTTCGACGAGTGCGTGTAGACGATCGTCGGCTGGACCTCCTGCACGACCTCCTCGATCAACCGGACCGTGGCTCCGCCGCCGGAGATCTCGGTGTCGATGAGGTCTTTGACGAACAGTCGCGCACCGAGCATCTCCGCCGAGGCGAGCGATTCGTGCTGCCTGCTGTCAGCGTCTCCCCCACGCGCACCGCGCGAGAGGGTGAGGATCGTGATCGAGTCGCCCGCCTGGGAGTGCGCGGCGAGGAGTCCTCCGACGCCGATCTCGACATCGTCGGGGTGCGCGCCGATGGCGAGCACCACCTCTTTGGTGCGGTTGGCCTCGCGGCGCGTGCGCCCCTCCGTCACGAGCCGGGTGACCGCCTCGACGAGCTTCACGTTGTCGAGCGGCTTGGTGAGGAACTCGTCGGCCTGCGCGCGCAGAGCCGAGACGGCGTACTCGACCGAGACGTGCGCGGTCATGACGACCACCGGCAGGAGCGGGTCGTTCCGACGCAGCTGCGCGAGCAGCTCCAGCCCGTCGAGTCCGGGCATCTCGATGTCCGTGACGACCACGTCCGGCGTGAAGGTCTCGAGCCGCGCGACGGCGGACTCGCCATCGTGAGCGACCACGACCTCGCAGCCGGCCCGCCTCTCGAGCACGGTCTTGACGAGCAGGGCGACGTCTGGGTCGTCGTCGACGACGAGGACGCGGGGAGCATCCTGGGGCATATCTGCAGCTCTCAGTGGGGAAGTCCCCCTGCCGGTCAGCTGCCGGCGTGGCACTCCCTGCGCCCTTCGCGCCGGGAGCTCGAGGGGAAGTCGAGCGGGTGTCTCTAAATACTGGCATATCAACAGACCGCCGCGATGGCGGCCACGGCTGCTCCCTCAGTACTCTCGAGGATGAAAGCGGTCTGCGGACGGCCGCCCCTCTCGAAACGGAGCGACCATGACCGACTCGACGCGGCCCGAAGACCCGCAGTACAGCCCTCCCGCGTGGGACGGAGCGCGACCGGCGGATGCCGCCGTGGATCCTGCCGCCTACCCGATGGCCGGCCCGGGACAGCCCACGCCGTACCCCTCCCCGGCCGGGCAGGGGCTGGCGGTCGCGGGACTCGTCCTGGCCTTCGTCATCGCCCCGCTCGGACTGATCCTGAGCATCGTCGCCGCCGTCAGGCTCGGCAAGGCCGGGGCACCGCGCGGCCTCGCCATCGCGGGAATCGCGGTCGGCGCCGTCATCACCGTGATCTGGATCATCGGAATCATCGTGCTCGTGAGCGTCTTCGCGAACCTGTTCGCGATGTGCGCCGACCTCGGTCCGGGCGTGTGGCAGGTCGGCGGAGTCACCTACACCTGCAGCTGAGTTCGCGGCCGGACGAGAAAGGGGCCGGATGCGTTCGCATCCGGCCCCTTTCTCGATCCGTCTCAGCGCTTGTAGTTCGGCGCCTCGACCACGATCTGCACGTCGTGCGGGTGCGACTCCTTGAGACCCGCCGCGGTGATGCGCACGAACTTGCCGCGCTGCTTGAGCTCTTCGATGGTGCGGGCTCCGACGTAGAACATCGACTGCCGCAGTCCGCCGACCAGCTGATACGCGACGGCCGACACGGGGCCGCGGTACGGCACCTGTCCCTCGATGCCCTCGGGGATCAGCTTGTCGTCGCTGGGCACGTCGGCCTGGAAGTAGCGGTCCTTCGAGTACGAGGTCTGCTTGCCGCGGGTCTGCATGGCCCCGAGGGAGCCCATGCCGCGGTACTGCTTGAACTGCTTGCCCGACTGGAAGACGATCTCGCCCGGCGACTCGTCGGTGCCGGCGAGCAGCGAGCCGAGCATCACGGCGTCAGCACCCGCGACGAGCGCCTTGGCGATGTCGCCGGAGTATTGCAGACCACCGTCGGCGATCACAGGGACGCCGGCCGGACGTGCGGCGAGCGACGCCTCGTAGACGGCCGTGACCTGGGGCACGCCGACGCCGGCGACGACGCGCGTCGTGCAGATGGAGCCTGGCCCCACGCCCACCTTGACCGCGTCGACACCTGCGTCGATGAGCGCCTGAGCGCCCTCGCGGGTGGCGACGTTGCCGCCGATGACGTCGATGTGCGCGAAGCTCTCGTCCGCCTTGAGCCGCGTGACGAGGTCGATCACGCCCTGTGACTGGCCGTTGGCCGTGTCGACGACGAGGACGTCGACTCCGGCGTCGCGCAGCGCCTCTGCGCGCTCCCAGGCATCGCCGAAGAAGCCGATGGCCGCGCCGACACGCAGACGACCCTGGTCGTCCTTCGTGGCGAGCGGGTACTTCTCGCTCTTGTCGAAGTCCTTGATGGTGATGAGACCGGCCAGCTTGCCGTCCTCATCGATGAGCGGCAGCTTCTCGACACGGTGATGCGCGAACAGGGCGATGACCTCGCCGGCGGCGACGCCCACCGGTGCGGTGACGAGACCCTCCGACGTCATGACGTCCTTCACGAAGGTGGTCTGACGCTCGAAGCCCGAGACGAAGCGCATGTCGCGGTTGGTGATGATGCCGACGAGGCGGCCGTCGGGGTCGACGACCGGCAGACCCGAGATGCGGTACTTGGCGCAGAGCGCGTCGACCTCTTCCACGGTCGCGTCGGGCGACGTCGTGATCGGGTCGGTGATCATGCCCGACTCGCTGCGCTTGACGCGGTCGACGTGGGCCGCCTGATCGGCGATGGAGAGGTTGCGGTGCAGGATGCCGATGCCGCCCTCTCGCGCCATCGCGATGGCCATGCGGGATTCGGTAACCGTGTCCATGGCGCTGGAGAGCAGCGGAGTCGCGACCGAGATACGGCGAGTGATCCGCGACGAGGTGTCTGCCTCGCTGGGGATGACGTCGGTGTGCCCGGGAAGGAGCAGCACATCGTCGTACGTGAGTCCGACGAAGCCGAAGGGGTCGTGCTGGTCCATGGATAGTCCTCCTGCGGGCGCGATCTGGGGCGAGGGTGTACCAATTCTAAGTGCGGAGCGGCTGAGGAAATTCCCTGCGCCCGCTGACATCGCGCGCAGGACGCCCCGAGTGACCTATCGGTATTTCGCAACTTCGTGATGGGATCGTTCTCACCGTGAGCAGATCGTGCCTTGGTTGAAACAGAGCCGACACATTACGCTCATACCGTCGTACATCAGGGCCGATGAACAACTCCGTCATGGCCTGTGTACTGGGCTGGAGGTTCTGTGCGTCCGACGATCTCGGCGAATCGAAGCGGAATGCGGTGGGTCATCATCCTGCTCGCGTCGCTCCTCGCCATCGCTTTCCTGTGGTTGCAGCCTCCGGCTGCGGCTTCCGCCGAAGAAACGGACGACGGCCAGGAGATCACAGACTTCTACTTCGCCGGTGTCATCACCTTCGATGACGACCCCGTCGAAGGCGTCCTGATGACGATCGAGGGCGGCGGCTTCGAAGGCGAGACCGAGACCGACGCCGAGGGCAAGTGGCGCCTGTACGTGCCCGAGAAGGACACGTACACGCTCACGGTCGACGAGGAGACCCTCCCCGACGGCGTGATCGTCGATGCGGCGCAGCTGCCCGAGGGCACCCAGCCCATCGCCGGCACGACGGCGTCGTTCGAGGTCGAGTTCGGCCTGACCGGCACGAAGATCCTCAACCTCTTCCTCGGTGAGGGCGAGAGGATGACGACGTCCTTCATCGACCAGCTCCTCTCACGTCTCGTGGGCGGCCTGAACTTCGGTCTGCTGCTGGCGCTCGCCTCCATGGGCGCGGCGCTCATCTACGGCACGACGCGGCTGTCGAACTTCGCTCACGCCGAGATGGTCACCTGGGGCGGCCTGGTCGCCCTCGTGACGACGAGCTTCTGGCATCTGCCGCTGTGGCTCGGCATCATCGCCGCCGTGATCGGGGGCGGTCTCTTCGGCTGGGCCCTGGATGCCGGCATCTGGCGTCCGCTGCGACGACGAGGCCTCGGTGTCGTGCAGCTGATGATCGTCAGCATCGGTCTGTCTCTCGCCCTGCGCTATGCGTTCCAGTACATGATCGGTGGTGGCACTCGCCAGCTCCCCGGGGCCAGCCCCGAGCCGTTCCGGTTCGGTCCGATCTCGCTGTCCTACATCGACCTGATCGGCATCGTGGTCAGCATCGTCGTGATCGTGGGCGTCGCGTTCTTCCTCACCCGCACCCGCATCGGCAAGGCGACCCGCGCCATCTCCGACAACCCGCAGCTCGCCGCAGCATCCGGCATCGACGTCGACAAGGTCGTGCGCTACGTCTGGATCCTGTCCGGCACGCTCGCCGCCATCTCCGGCATCCTCTGGGCCTACTTCCGCCCCGGCGTGAAGTGGGACATGGGCATGCAGATGCTGTTGCTCATCTTCGCCGCCATCACGCTCGGCGGGCTCGGCACGGCGTTCGGTGCGCTCGTCGGCTCCCTCATCGTCGGCATCGCGGTCGAGGTCTCCACCCTCTGGATCCCCTCGGATCTGAAGTATGCGAGCGCCCTGGTCGTGCTCATCGTGATCCTCCTCGTCAGACCTCAGGGCCTGCTGGGACGCAGGGAAAGGTTGGGCTGATCGCCATGGACTTCGGAAGCATCTTCTCGAACACAGCCGTCTATCTGTTCAGCCCCGTCACCCTCGCCTACGCGCTGGCGGCGACCGGTCTGGCCGTGCACTTCGGCTATGCGGGCCTGCTCAACTTCGGCATGGCCGCCTTCATGGCGGTCGGCGGATACGGCTACGCGATCTCCGTGCTGACCTTCGGGCTCCCCTGGTGGGTCGGCATGCTCATCGGTCTCCTGGGGGGCGCGTTCTTCGCAGTCCTCCTCGGAATCCCGACGCTGCGGCTCCGTGCCGACTACCTCGCCATCGCGACGATCGCCGCGGGTGAGATCGTACGACTGCTCTTCACCACCCAGATCTTCGACGAGTACACCAACTCGGCCGACGGTCTCGCGCAGTTCAACGGCGGGTTCCGCGACGCCAATCCGTTCCCGCCGGGCACCTACGGCTTCGGACCGTGGACCTACAGCGCGAACGACCTGTGGAACCGGGTGTTCGGACTCATCGTGCTGCTCGTCGCGATCCTGCTGGTGTGGTCGCTCATGCGCAGCCCGTGGGGACGCGTCCTCAAGGGAATCCGCGAGGATGAGGATGCCGTGCGCTCGCTCGGCAAGAACGTCTTCGCGTACAAGATGCAGGCGCTCGTCGTCGGTGGCGTGATCGGCGCAGCCGGAGGAATCGTCTTCGTCCTCCCCTCGGCTGTCGTGCCGGGCAGCTACACGACCTCGCTTACGTTCTTCCTGTGGACGATCCTGCTGCTGGGCGGCGCGGCCACCGTGTTCGGCCCGACACTCGGGGCCATCCTCTTCTGGGTCGTCTTCGCTTTCATGGCGAACCTGCTCCCGGCGATGGCGCGGTCCGGAATCCTGCCCATGTCCGACAGCCAGGCCTCGACCCTGGTGTTCATCTTCGTCGGCATCGCCCTGATGCTGCTCGTGATCTTCCGACCTCAGGGCATCCTCGGAGACAAGAGGGAGATGACCTTTGTCAAATGAACTGACCCCCGACGAGAGCGCCCAGACGGCGCCCGCGACCGGCAGCATCCGCCGACCGAAGACCACCGGACTCGCCAAGGGCCCTGCGGCCCCCGGCGTGCCGAAGGTCGATCCCATCCTGATCGCGGATGCCGTGCAGCGGCGCTTCGGCGGTCTGACGGCCGTCGACGTCGACCACGTCGAGATCCCTCGCGGCGCCATCACCGCTCTGATCGGCCCGAACGGAGCAGGGAAGACGACCCTGTTCAACCTGCTCTGCGGTTTCGACAAGCCGAACAGCGGGACCTGGTCGTTCGACGGCACGAGCCTCTCGGGCGTTCCCTCCTTCAAGGTGGCGCGCATGGGACAGGTGCGCACGTTCCAGCTGACCAAGTCGCTGTCGCTGCTCACGGTGCTCGAGAACATGAAGCTCGGTGCTCCTGGACAGCGCGGCGAGGGCTTCTGGTCGAGCCTGTTCCCGTTCCTGTGGCGCAAGCAGGATCAGGAGATCGAGGTCAAGGCCCGCGAGCTGCTGGCCCGCTTCAAGCTCGACGCCAAGGAGAAGGACTTCGCCGCGGCGCTCTCGGGCGGCCAGCGCAAGCTCCTCGAGATGGCGCGAGCGCTCATGAGCGATCCGACCCTGGTGATGCTCGACGAGCCGATGGCCGGCGTCAATCCGGCGCTGACCCAGTCGCTCCTCGATCACATCCTCGACCTCAAGGGCCTGGGCATGACGGTGCTGTTCGTCGAGCACGACATGCACATGGTCCGCCACATCGCCGACTGGGTCGTGGTCATGGCCGAGGGCAAGGTCGTCGCCGAGGGCCCGCCCGACGAGGTCATGGAGGACCCGGCCGTGGTCGACGCCTATCTCGGCGCCCACCAGGACCTCGATCTCGGTGCCGTGACCGGTCGCATCCCCGTGATCGAGAACGCCACCGCCGCCAAGCTCCGCGAGCAGATCGAAGCAGAAGCCGAGGCGGAGCTCGAAGCGACGAGCACGCCGGATCACGACCAGAAGGACAACGCATGAGCGCCGAGACCTCCGCTGCGGCACCGCGAACGGACGACATCGTCGTCGAGCTGAAGGACGTGCACGCCGGCTACCTGCCCGGTGTGAACATCCTCAACGGCGCCAACCTCGTCGCCCGACAGGGCGAGCTGATCGGCATCATCGGCCCCAACGGCGCCGGCAAGTCGACCCTGCTGAAGGCGATCTTCGGGATGGTGAACGTCCGCAGCGGCGAGATCACCGTGAACGGAGAGAGCATCATCGGGTTGAAGGCCGACAAGCTCGTCAAGCGGGGCGTCGCCTTCGTGCCGCAGACGAACAACGTGTTCCCCTCGCTCTCGATCGAGGAGAACCTGCAGATGGGGCTGTATCAGAACCCCAAGATCTACGCCGAGCGACTCGAGTTCGTCACCGGCATCTTCGCCGAGCTCGGCAAGCGCCTCAAGCAGCGCGCCGGTTCGCTCTCGGGCGGCGAGCGGCAGATGGTGGCGATGTCGAGGGCACTCATGATGGATCCGTCGGTGCTGCTTCTCGACGAGCCCTCCGCCGGCCTCTCCCCCGTGCGTCAGGACGATGCGTTCATCCGCGTCTCCGACATCAACAAGGCGGGCGTGACGACGATCATGGTCGAGCAGAACGCGCGGCGCTGCCTGCAGATCTGCGACCGCGGCTACGTGCTCGACCAGGGCAAGGACGCGTACGAGGGCACCGGACGCGACCTGCTGAACGATCCGAAGGTCATCGGTCTCTACCTCGGAACTCTCGGCACCGACGCCGCCTGAGGGCTCCCACGACAGAGGGGCGGATGCGACTCGCATCCGCCCCTCTTCTGTCCCCTCGCGCAGCGGGGCACGCACACGACGAAGGCCCCGGATCGAGGATCCGGGGCCTTCGCTCGTGATCAGTTGGTGCGGGAGATCAGGTTGTCGGCGCCGTACTCGTACGTGCCGATCGATGCACCCTGCGGGTCGCCGTTCTCATCGAACGTGATCTCGCCGGAGTAGCCGTCGTAGTCGGCGGTTCCACCGTCGTTGATGATCGCCGCGCAGTCCTCGAAGCTGGTGCACTTCTCACCGTCTCCGCTGCCGCCCGAGACCTCGGCCATCTTGGCCGCGATGTCCGCGCCCTCGGTCGAACCGGCGGCGAGAGACGCGAGTGCGACGAGCACGACCGCGTCGTAGGCCTCGGCTGCGTAGGTGAAGTCGTTGACCTCGGGGTTGCCCTCACCGGTCCAGAACGTCTGCAGACGGTCGGTGAAGTCGTCCTCGAGCGCCGGTCCCGGCTTCGTGCCCTGTGCGCCCTCGAGCGAGAACGGGAAGTTCGTGTCGGGCGAGGAGCCGTAGTCCGACAGGTTTCCGTCGACGAGGTAGAACTTGTCGGGCGAGATGCCGGCGTTGACCAGCAGCGGGGCGATGGTCTTGAACTGGTCGAACGACACGATCGCGACGGCGTCGGGGTTCTGAGCCTTGATCGTCTCGACCTGTGCGTCGAACTGACCGTCACCGACGTTGTACGACGCGTCAGCGACGACCTCGCCACCCGCGTTCTCGAACGTCGACTTGATGTTGTCGAACAGTCCGGTTCCGTAGGCGTCGTTCTGGTAGATCACGCCGAGGGTCTTGTGTCCGTCTTCGGCGATCAGGTTGCCGAGGACCTCACCCTGCAGAAGGTCGCTGGGCGCGGTGCGGAAGTAGAGACCGTTGTCGTCCCAGTCGGTGAAGTCCGGGCCGGTGTTCGAGGCCGAGATCTGCAGGATGCCGGCGCTGACGTTTCCGTCGAGGATCAGGCGGGAGACGCCCGACGCCGCGGCACCGACGATGGCGGTGACGCCCGCGCCCTGGAGCTTGCTGATCGACGTCTCGTAGGCCTTGGTGTCGGTGTCGCCTTCGTCTTCAGCCGTCAGGTTGATCGTGACGCCGGCAGCAGCATCGTTGACCTCCTTGACCGCGAGGCCGACGCCGGATTCCATGGGCGGGCCGAGGAACGACAGCGAACCGGTCTGCGGCAGCAGCGAGCCGAGCTCGAGCGTGAGGTCGGCCGACGATCCGCCGCCGCCACCACCGTCGGACGGCTCCTCAGAGGGCGTGCCGCTGCAGCCTGCGACGACGATCGCCGAGACGCTCAGCAGCGCGACTCCGGCGAGAATCTTGGCGCTGCGCGAGCGCGTGAATGAGGTCATGATGCTCCCTTGCGTGACTGGCCGTGGATTGTGACCACGGTCGGGTGCTCTAACACTAGGACTGAAAGGCTTCGCGTAGGGGTCGCCGATGTTTCGGTGCGTTAACGATCCGACACCGAGTTTCCGGACGGATGAACCGGGAGTTCAGACGAGTGTCGGCTGATCGATCCGGCGTCCGCGACGCGCGGCGAGCAGCAGGTCGATCAGGAACACGAGGATCGCGACCCAGACGATGATGAAGCCTGCCCACCGCTCGGGCGGCATCGGCTCGCCGAGCACGACCGCGCCGATGATGAACTGCATGACGGGGGTGATGAACTGGATCATCCCGATGACGGTGAGGTTGATGCGTCGGGTGCCCGCGGCGAAGAGCAGCAGGGGCACCGCCGTGGCCACACCGGCGAACGCGAGAAGCACCGCATGCCACACACCGTGGGAGCCCATCGTGATCCCGGCGGGGGTGGCGGCGACGAGGATCAGCTGCACGACGGCGATCGGGATCAGCCAGAACGACTCGAGCGTGAGTCCGCTGACCGCATCGACCGCGGGGCCGATCTTCTTCTTGATGAGTCCGTAGACGCCGAACGAGGCGGTCAGCGAGAGGGCGATCCACGGGAACTCGCCGTAGAAGAGGACGATCACGATCACGGCGACCGCCGCGATGCCGATCGCCGCCCACTGGAGCCTGCGAATGCGCTCCTTGAGCACGAACACCCCGAGCAGCACGGTGGTGATCGGGTTGATGAAGTAGCCGAGGCTGGTCTCCACGATGTTCCCGGAGAGGGTTCCGATGAGGAACACCTGCCAGTTGACGTAGATCAGGACACCCGCCAGAGCCGTCCATCCCAGCAGCCTCGGCTGTCGGACGATGACGCCGAAGGCGGCCCAGCCGCGCATCACGGTGAGGAGGAGCAGGCAGAAGACGAACGACAGCAGCACGCGCCACGCGACGACCTCCCACGGACCGGTGGGCACGAGCAGCAGGAAGTAGAGGGGCAGCACGCCCCAGAGCAGATACGCTCCCCCCGCGTACGCGACTCCCGCCGTCTGAGTGGCTCGGGAGGCGGCGTTCGTCGGGGTCACCGCACAACCCTATGCCCGTCGCCGCGCCGCCTCCGCCCCACGAGACCAGCCGTCCGGACATTGGCAGAAATCGATGCACCGGTGGCCGAACGCGCAGGAAGGCCCGGATGCGTGATGCATCCGGGCCTTCCGAAGACGTTGTCTCAGCGGACGACGACTGCGAGCACGTCGCGAGCCGACAGGACGAGGTACTCGTCTGCGCCGAACTTCACCTCGGTGCCGCCGTACTTGCTGTAGAGCACACGGTCGCCCACGGCGACGTCGAGCGGAACGCGGTTGCCGTTGTCATCGATGCGGCCGGGGCCCACGGCCACGACCTCGCCCTCCTGGGGCTTCTCCTTGGCGGTGTCGGGGATGACCAGGCCACTCGCGGTGGTCTGCTCGGCCTCGACCTGCTTGATGACGATGCGGTCCTCGAGCGGCTTGATGGAAACCGACACGGTCTACCTCTTCTTTCTTGACGCTGACAGGAAGACTTTTCGCACTCTCAACCCGAGAGTGCTAATCCAGTCTAGGCGTTCCGCTGGCACTCACGCAATGCGAGTGCCAATGCGGCGAACAGCCCGCCGCCTAAGCTGGGGCAGTGGAGATCTCCGAGCTGCGCGCACTGCTCACCCCCGAGGGCCTGAAGGCGCTGGACGAACTCGGCCCCGTCGACGAGGTCGCCGACGTCGCTCGGATCGTATCCCGGCTGCGTGCGGCCGGCCACTCGCCCGAGCTCGTCTCGGCCGTGGTCGGACAGGCACGACTTCGCACCAAGGCGAAAGGCAAGTTCGGCGACTTCGCGGCCCGGATGCTGTTCACCCGCGCCGGACTCGAGCAGGCGACGCGGCTGAGCGTGGCCGCCCGGCATGCCCAGCGGATGCGCCGCGCCGGCATCACTCGCGTCGCGGATCTCGGCTGCGGCATCGGCGGGGATTCTCTTGCCTTCGCCGGTGCAGGGCTCGTCGTCGTCGCCGTCGACGCCGACGAGGTGACCTCGGCGATCGCGGCGTACAACCTGGCGCCTCTCGGAGACAGCGCGAGGGTGATCCACGGCACGGCCGAGGCGCACGTGCCCGTCGAGGGCCACGAGAACCAGGCGATCTGGATGGATCCGGCCCGCCGCACCGCCGGGCACAGCGAGACGCGCCGGGTCTCGTCCGATGACTACTCTCCGCCGCTGGACTGGGCCTTCGCTGTGGCCTCGCGCACATCGACGGGCATCAAGCTCGGTCCCGGTCACGACCGCGATTCGCTTCCCGTCGACGCCGAGGCGCAGTGGGTGAGCGCAGACGGCAGCGTGGTCGAGCTCGTGCTCTGGACGCGCGCACTCGCCCGCGACGGCATCCGCCGTTCCGCCCTCGTGATCCGCGGCGAGCGCTCACATGAACTCACCGCAGGCGCCGACGCCGTCGACGAGCCCGTGCGGGAACTCGGCGCGTTCCTGCACGAGCCGGACGGGGCGGTGATCCGGGCGCGTCTGATCGGCGATGTCGCGCGCAGCCTCGACGCGGGAATGCTCGACGAGCGCATCGCGTACCTCACCTCTGACGCCGCGGTCACCAGTCCGTTCGTGCAGTCGTTCCGGGTGCGCGAGACGATGCCGGCGAACCCGAAGGCGATCAGCGCCGTCCTCAAGGCGAACGACATCGGATCCCTCGAGATCAAGAAGCGCGGCATGGACATCGACCCCGCGGCCTTCCGCAAGAAGCTGGCGCTGCGGGGCGAGCAGACCGCGACGCTGATCCTCACTCGCGTGGGTGATCAGCGACGAGCGATCCTCGCCGATCGGGTGCCGGCAGCCGGCTGACGTCTCCCCGGCGCCTAGCCCTCGGAGTCGTCGGACGGGATGTCGACCTGGATCGGATCCTGGTATTCGCCGCCGAGCTCGAGTGTCTCACCGGGCCTCACCGTCTGCTCTGCCGTCGCCGTCGTGCTGTCTCCGGACACCACGAGGTAGGGCATGCCGTTCAACGTGTACGCGAGACGCACGCTCCAGTCGGAGATCATCCCTCCGGCCTCGTCCACGATGGTTCCGGCGACCTCGATGACGTCCGCCGACGATTGTCCCTCGCTCGCCGGGCGGCATTCGACGGCCTTGACGGCATCGACGATGAGGCAGTCCTGGATGTCGTCGCTCTCGACGCGCTGTGCGCGCCAGACCGGGGCATCGCGGAAGTACCCGACGACCGAGAAGGAGAACTCTTCGAAACCCTCCTCGACCAGCTGCTCGGCGCGTTCCCGCTCGTCGCCCTGGAACTGCGACAGCCAGGAGTTCTCGTCCGAACGCCATCGCTGGATGATGCCGACGACCTCCCCGTTCATCGCTCGCGCGGCGGATGCCCAGATCTCCTCGAGGCCCTCGTCCCCCTCCCCCGGCACCGCGACGCTCGCGTTCAGGCCGATGCCGTTCCCGTTATCGAGATCGGCCGCGGGCTGGCACTGATCCGCCGACTTGTCGGCGGCGTCGAGCGTCAGGCACACCGTCTCGCCGTCGTCCTTCGTCGCGTACCAGACGAGGGCGTCCTCGTCCTGTCCGATCGCGCGCAGACTGCCCGGGTCGAACCCGCCCTCGGCCTGCAATTCCGCACGCCGCTCCTGCTGCGCGGAAGTCAACGCGACGGCATCGCCGGAACGCCCGAAGAGCGCCCAGCCGGTGCCGAGACCGATCACGAGCAGAAGTGCGGATGCCGCGGCGACCGCCTTCCAGTGCTGACGGAATGCGGCGCGGAGGCCTCCGGTCTCGGCAGACCGGCGTCCGTCGTCCGCGTGTTCGTCGGGAGCGCTGGGGGAAGCGTCGGCGACGGGTGCCCGACCGTCACGGAACGGTTTCTCCGACGTCGGCGGCTCGTGGGCCGGTCCCTGCCCGACCGGCGCGTCGACCCGGTCACGCGGGCCAGGGTCGACCCGGTCAGGCCTGCCAGGCTCGCCGCGCAGCGATTCGAGCTCTCTCAGCCTCGCCGCCTCGGCCTCGGTCAGGCCACCGTCGCGGCCGTACGCTTTGACCTGCAGCCCGCGCAGCTCGGCAGAGTCACTCTCCTGCAGCATCGTCGCCCTCCCAGCCCTTCGTCACGGTCAGGTACTGCTGACCGTAGCCGAACCGGTACTCGTAGCGGGTCGTCTTCCCCTCACCCACGACGTCGAGCACGAGCGTCCTGTCCGCGTCGGCGAGCATGATGCTGTCATCGCAAGCCATCGGAGGGTCGGGCATCGACCCGTCGTAGACGAGACAGTACCTCTGCGTGGACATGTCGATCCCCGTCCAGATCGGCACGTCGTCGTCGTAGCCGGCGACCAGGATCGTCCGCCGGTCCAGTCCCGTCCGCTCGGCGAGGGCGGTCGCCGCCTCCGCCTCGTCGGGGCTGGCGAACATCGCCGTGGACTGCGGCGAGGTGATGTAGCCGCGGGTGACGACCGCCGGCTCGCCGGCCGGCGTGAGGAACATCTGCGCCTCGACGTCGTAAGTCTGACTCTGGCTCACAGGTTTCGTGAGAGTGGCATTCACGCCCTGGACCACGGCCTGCTCCCGCGTCGTGCACGCGGGAGCCGTCGCGTCCTCGTGTCCGAGCACCAGGCACACGTCAGCGCTCTCGTTCTTCGTCGCGAACCAGATCACGACGCCTTCTTCCTCCGCCATGGCCCGCACCGACCCCGGGTCGAAGTCCCCCGATGCGACGATCGCGCTCTGCCACTCCTCCTGCTGGGCGCTGAGCTGCATCGGCGCGGGACCCCGGTCGGTGAAGAGAAGCCAGCCCAGCGCGAGGCCGGTGACCGCGAAGGCCGTGGCGACCGCGACCGCGAGACGCCGATGGTGTCGCAGCGCGATGAGCGGGGACTCGCCCTGGCGCTCGACGTCCACGACCGGGTCGGCAGGTGACGCGCTCCCCTCCTCCTCGGCAACGCCCCGCGGAGCCTGCGCAGGGTCCGGCGCACGCGTCTCCGGACTTCTCGTCGCCGGCGGCCCCGCCAGACGCGTCTTCGTGGATTCCAGCTCGCGCAGCCGCGCTGCATCCGCCGCGCTCAACGCCCCCGCACGGCCGTACGCCCGCGCCTCGAGCGCGCGCAGCTCGACGGATCGGTCCGCGTCGAGCATCGGCTATCCGAGTCTCTCGAACTGCATCCCGGCCCAGACGAGCCAGCCGAGGCTGTAGACGGTCGCACACAGACCGAGAACGAGCGCCCAACGAGCGATGGCGCGGCTCTCGACCGGTCGGCGCAGCGACATGATCGACGCGATCACGGCGACGATGGCGATCGGGATGCCCCAACCGACGAAGAACGACGCGGCCAAGGCGACGACCGCCGCCATCAGCGCCCAGGGAGCGAGGCGGGTGTCGTCCACGGCGGACGTGCCCGTCGCCGGCTCCCAGTCGCTCTCCCGACCGATGTCCTCGGCGACTGGCCCCGTGACGACCACCGGCTCGACTCCGACCGGGCCGGTGGGGAGCTTCGTGTATCCCTCGCGGCGCGACCCAGGTATGCGTGCCGACCCCGCCGGGTGCTCGACCTCGCCGCTCGGGCGCTCGATCCTGGTCGGCGGCACCGCGGCACTCGAGGCGGGCCCCGGTTCTGCACCCGCCCGATCCGGAGTGCGAGGCACGTCGCTCATCACATCACCGCGACGCGCTCGTCGACCTGGATCTCGGTGACGGGAAGCGTCGAGTCGGCTCCGAACGCCAGCGTCGACGGGCGACGGCCGGACGCGATGAGCTCCGCGGCGAGCGCCGCGATCATCGCACCGTTGTCGGTGCACAGCGACAACGGCGGGATGCGCACCGTCACGCCGGCCTTCTCCGCCCTCGCGAGGGCGACCTCGCGGAGTCGTCGGTTGGCGATCACTCCTCCACCGAGCAGCAGGCGGGGCACGCCGAGGTCTGCGCACGCGGCGAGCGCCTTCGTCACGAGCACATCGACGACCGCCTCACGGAAGCTCGCGGCGACGTCGGCTACTGGCACGGGAACGCCGTCTGCCTCGCAGCGCTCGACCCAGCGCGCGACAGCGGTCTTGAGCCCGGAGAAGGAGAAGTCGTAACGGTGCTTCGCGAGGTCGGAGGCGCGCGAAAGGCCTCGAGGGAAGCGGATCGCGTTCGGATCTCCGTCGAGTGCCGCTCGATCGATCTCGGGTCCGCCGGGGTACGGCAGCGACAGCAGTCGGGCGACCTTGTCGAATGCCTCCCCCGCGGCATCGTCCATGGTCTCGCCCAGCATCTCGACGTCGGTCGTGAGATCGCGCACGTGCAGCAGCGAGGTGTGCCCGCCCGATACCAGCAGCGCGATCGTCGGGTACTCCAGCGGCTCGGAGTCGGGAGTCAGGATGTCCGCGGCGATGTGTCCGACCAGGTGATTGACCGCGTACAGCGGCTTGTCGAGCGACACCGCCAGACCCTTGGCGGCACCGACGCCGACCATGAGCGCTCCCGCGAGGCCGGGTCCGCTCGTGACGGCCACCGCGTCGAGGTCGCCGAGCCGCACCCCGGCCTCGGCCAGGGCGGCGTCGATCGAGGGTTGCAGGGCCTCGAGATGGGCACGGGCGGCGACCTCGGGAACCACTCCGCCGTAGCGGGCGTGCTCGTCCATGCTCGACGCGATCGTGTTCGAGAGCAGCCTGCGTCCGCGGACGATCCCGATGCCGGTCTCGTCGCAGCTCGTCTCGATGCCCAGCACCAGCGGCTCGGTCATGAGGTCGCCTCCTTCGCGGCATCCGACGCCGTCTCATCTCGATGCTCGGAGCGCGGATGCTGCAGGGCGAGGCGCATCACGATCGCGTCGACGTCGTCGGGCTGGTAGTAGCGGGGGCGACGTCCGATCTCCTCGAACCCCTCCGAGCGGTACAGCCCCTCGGCACCGGGGTTGTCTGCCCGCACCTCGAGGAAGACCTCTCTGGCTCCGCGTTCCACCGCGGCATCGAGAAGGGACCGCAGAAGCGCCCGGCCGCGGCCGCGACCGCGGTGCTCGACGTCGAACGCGATGGTCTGGATGTCGGCGTCACTCGACCCCTGCAGTGCACGGACTCCGCCGTAGCCGATGATCGCGCCGTCCTGCTCGTCGACCAGATAGCGTCCGTGCGGGCTCGCGAGCTCCAGGGCCATCGCCTCCGAGCTCCACGCGTCGGTGGGGAACGAGCGGTGCTCTATCGCCATGATGGCGTCGAGATCGTCTGGCGTCGCGTCGCGCAGCGTCATGACCCCACCTTCTTGGGCGCTCCCGGCACGGTGACGTCGGGCTGACGCAGATAGATCGGCTCGGTGCCCGCGAGTGTGCGCCCGGCAGCCAACGCCCTCGCGCCCACGCGAGCCAGATCGACGCCCGACAGCGTCTCCACATCGATACGGCGGATCCCCTGGAGGTGCTCGTCGGCGTCGACGCGTGCGACCAGCACGGTGTCGGTGATGACGTGCGGGATGCCGTCGGCATCCGTTCCGTCGAAGACGGTGATGGCGACCTCTCGGCGGCGGGCGTCCGTCACGATGGCGAACGGCCCGGTCACGGCGTGATGCTCGACGGCCGTGAGCGCTGCGGCGAAGTGGCTCGGCACGGGGACGACGGGGATGCCACGCCCCAGCGCGAACGTGCGTGCCGTCGCGATGCCGATGCGGAGTCCGGTGAACGGCCCCGGGCCCATACCGGCCACCACATGATCGATCGGGCCTGATCCGGACGCGTCGAGGGCCCGCACGAGCAGCTCGCCGATGACCTCCGCGTGACGGAGCGGATCGGCGGCCGAGGCGTCTGACAGACGCGTGCCGTCATCGTCGATGAGGGCGACGGCGGTGCCCAGGGAGGTGTCGACGGCGAGGATCACCTCTCCAGGGTAGTCGTCGTTCAGCCGGTGATCGCTGAGCGTCCGCCACGCGTGATCGACACGTGCCGCGGTGCGTCGGCGTCAAGCTCCGAGGGGTCGAGCTCGTCGTCACCGCCGACGGGACGCTCCAGCTCGATGTCCCACCAGGTCTCGGCCAGGTCCTCGGCCATCCCGCGTCCCCACTCGATCACCACGACCGATCGTGCGAGGTCGAGGTCGAGATCGTCGAGCTCTGCCCCTGAGCCGAGCCGGTAGGCGTCGACGTGCACGAGCGGCGCGCGTCCGACGAGCGAGGGGTGCGTGCGGGCGATCACGAAGGTGGGGCTCTGCACGGGGCCGCGTACGCCCAGACCCTCCGCGAGTCCGCGGGTGAACGTCGTCTTGCCTGCGCCGAGCGGGCCGGTGAGGATCAGCAGGTCGCCCGCTTCGAGCTGCTCGCCGATGCGGAAGCCGAGCTGCTCCATCGCGTCCGAGGTCTCGATCTCGCGGCGCCCCAGGAAGGACGGGTCGACGCTCATGCCGACCGCCGGGGAACACGGGCGCCGATGCGCGTCACGATCTCGTAGTCGATGGTCGATGCGGCGTTCGCCCACTCCGATGCCGAGGGCACGCCGAGCGTCGGGTCGCCGAACAGCACGACCTCGTCGCCGATCGACACCGGGGCGTCCCCGACGTCCACGACGAACTGGTCCATGGCGATGCGGCCGACGTTCGTGTATCGGCGCCCGGCGATCGATACGGGCAGGCGCCCGGATGCGTGGCGCGGCACGCCGTCGGCGTATCCCAGCGGGACGAGCACCAGCGTCGTGTCGCGGGAGGTGCGGTGGTCGTATCCGTACGACACCCCGGCGCCGGCCGGCACGCGGCGGACGGCGGCGATCGCCCCCCGCAGCGTCATGGCCGGGCGAAGCCCCAGCTCCGCAGAAGAGCGGTCATCGAACGGCGAGAGGCCGTAGATACCGATGCCGATGCGCACGGCATCCAGACGCATCTCCGGCAGGTCGATCGCGGCCGCTGTCGCCGCGATGTGCCGGATCTCGGGATGGATGCCGAACGACGCCGCCGCCGTGACCGCCTCCTCGAACTTCGCGAGTGCCGCCCGGTCGTCCTGGGGCGACGTGTTCGAGAGGTGGCTGAAGAGCCCGACGATGCGCAGCCGCCCGATGCGTTCGAGGCGCGCGGCTTCGGCGAGCACACGACGCCAGTCCGCCGGGGCGATGCCGTTGCGCGACAGCCCGGTCTCGAACTTGAGGTGCACGCCGACCGGGCGGTCGACCGAGGCGACCGCTCCCGCCGCTTCGAGCTGGTCGAACGACGAGATTCCCACCTCGATGTCGTGCGCCGCAGCCTGGTCGAAACGCTCGCCCGGCGCGTGCAGCCAGGCGACGATCGGAGCGGTGATGCCCTGACGACGGAGTTCGAGCGCCTCAGGGATCTCGGCGACCCCCAGACGAGTGGCACCCCCGGCGAGGGCGGCGACGGCAGTCGCGGCAGCCCCGTGGCCGTAGGCGTTCGCCTTCACGACGGCGATGACCTGCACGCCGGTGAGTCTGCGGAAATGGCGGACGTTGTCGCTGATGGCATCCAGCTCGATGCGGGCTTCGCGGAACGGAACGGTCACAGCGGCTCTCCTTCGGCGACCACGAACGCTGCGGCGAGCCCCGCGTCATGGGTGAGGGTCAGGTGCAATCGGGTGATCCCGCGCTCTGCGACGACGTCGGCGGTGGAACCGGAGAGCACGAAATGCGGGCGGCCGGATGCCTCGGAGGCGATCTCGATCTCGATCCAGTGCACGCCGTCAGAGCCGCCGAGCGTCTTGATCAGGGCTTCCTTCGCGGCATAGCGCGCGGCGAGCGACGGCAGTCTGAGACCCCGCTCCCCCGGCGCGAACAGCCGCTCCCGAAGCCGCGGCGTGCGCTCCATCGTCCGCTCGAACCGCGGGATGTCCACGAGGTCGATGCCGGTCCCGATGATCACCAGTTCAGCCTAGTCGCGGCATCCCGAATCGGTCGGCCCAGCCTCTGCACGGTGCCCGTGCCCCGGACGGGTGACGTGTCTCGACGAGCCGCCTCCGGAGGCCGACGACGCTTACTCGACGGTGACGGACTTGGCGAGGTTGCGCGGCTGGTCGACGTCGAGCCCCTTGGCCGTGGCGAGCGCCATCGCGAAGATCTGCAGCGGGACGACAGCGAGCAGCGGCTCGAACATCGCGCCGGCGAGCGGGATGCGGATGACTTCGTCGGCGAACGGCAGCACGGCCGCATCGCCCTCTTCCGCCACCACGATCACCCGAGCTCCGCGAGCACGGATCTCCTGGATGTTCGAGACGACCTTGGAGTGGACCACAGCCGAGTGTCGAGGCGAAGGCACCAGCACGAAGACGGGCTGTCCGGGCTCGATCAGTGCGATCGGGCCGTGCTTCAGCTCGCCGGCGGCGAAGCCCTCCGCGTGGATGTACGAGATCTCCTTGAGCTTCAGCGCGCCTTCGAGTGCGATCGGGAAGCCCACGTGGCGACCGAGGAACAGCACCGAACGAGTGTCGGCCATCCAGCTCGCGAGCTGGGTGACATGCTCCTGCTCGCTCTCGAGGACCTTGGCGATCTTCTCGGGAAGTGCGGTGAGCTCGGCGACGTCGACCGACGCATCCTGGACGGAGCCGCGCACGCGCCCCACGTGCAGGCCGAGCAGCAGCAGAGCGGTGATCTGCGCCGAGAAGGCTTTCGTCGACGCCACTGCGACCTCGGGCCCGGCGTGGGTGTAGACCACCGCATCGGACTCGCGAGGGATCGTCGCACCCTGCGTGTTGCAGATGGAGAGGGTGCGCGCGCCGCGCTCCCTCGCGTACTTGACGGCCATCAACGTGTCCATCGTCTCGCCGGACTGGCTGATCGAGATCACGAGGGTGTCGTCGCCGATCACCGGGTCGCGGTAGCGGAACTCGTGCGCGAGCTCGACGTCGACGGGGACCCGCGCCCACTGCTCGATCGCGTACTTGCCGACGAGCGCCGAGTACGCGGCCGTACCGCAGGCGGTGATGATGATGCGGTTGATGCCGAGGAACAGGTCGTCGAGCCCGTCGAGCTCGGGGATCACGACCTGGTCGCCCTGGATGCGGCCACGGATCGTGTTGGCGACCGCCTCGGGCTGCTCGGCGACCTCCTTGGCCATGAAGCTCGACCAGCCGCCCTTCTCGGCGGCGGCGGCGTCCCACGAGACGTCGAACGGCTCGGCCTCGACAGGCGTGCCGGCGAAGTCGGTGACGGTGACGGCGTCCGGGGTGATCGAGACGATCTGGTCCTGGCCGATGGCCAGTGCCTTGCGGGTGTGCTCGATGAACGCGGCGACGTCGGAACCGAGGAAGTTCTCACCCTCGCCGAGGCCGATCACCAGGGGCGAGTTGCGGCGAGCACCCACGACCAGGCCCGGGTGGTCCTGATGCATCGCGAGCAGGGTGAAAGCGCCCTCGAGGCGGTTGACGACGGCGCGGAACGCGCCCTGCAGGTCTCCGCCGTTGTTGCGGTACTCGCGGCCGAGCAGCGCGGCAGCGACCTCGGTGTCGGTCTCGCTGCGGAAGCTGACGCCATCGGCGAGCAGCTCGTCGCGGAGCGAGGCGAAGTTCTCGATGATGCCGTTGTGGATCACGGCGAGCTTGTCGTCATCGGCGAGATGCGGGTGCGCATTCTCGTCGGTGGGCCCACCGTGGGTGGCCCAGCGGGTATGCCCGATGCCCGTGTTGCCGTCCGAAAGCTCGGCATCCTTCAGCGAATCGCGCAGCATGGCGAGCTTTCCCGCCTTCTTGCGCATCCCGAGGGAACCGTCGCCGTCGATGACGGCGACACCCGCGGAGTCATACCCGCGGTACTCGAGACGGGCGAGGCCTGCGAGCAGGATGTCCTGGCTGGGCCGCGGGCCCACGTATCCGACGATTCCACACATGTCGTCAAGAGTAAGGCGGGCTTTTTGCGAAGGTTCCGAACGAAATAGCCGACCGGTCAGAGCTTCCGCAGGAGCACGCTCTCGACGCTGTGGTCGACGCCCTTGTTGAGCACGAGACGCGCGCGATGCTTGGTCGGCATCACGTTCTCGACCAGGTTCGGCATGTTGATCTCGTTCCAATAGCCGAGAGCCGTCGTGATCGCCTCGTCATCGGTCAGGTGGGCGAAGACGTTGAAGTAGGACGAGGGATTCGAGAACGCGCCCTGGCGCAGTGCGAGGAACCGATCGACGTACCACTTCTCGATGTGCGAGGTGTCGGCGTCGACGAAGATCGAGAAGTCGAAGAGGTCGCTGACGGCCACGTCATTGGGGGCGGGCGGCGGCTGGAGGACGTTCAGGCCCTCGACGATCACGACGTCGGGGCGACGGACGACCACATGGGCGTCGGGGACGATGTCGTAGCGCATGTGCGAGTAGAACGGCGCCCGCACCTCTGCCGCACCGCTCTTCACCTCGGTGAGGAACTCGAGCAGCGCCCTCCGGTCGTAGGACTCCGGAAAACCCTTGCGCTCCATCAGCCCCCTGCGCTCGAGCTCGGCATTCGAATACAGGAACCCGTCCGTCGTCACGAGCTCGACGCGAGGGGTGCCCGGCCAGCGGCTCATCAGCTCGCGCAGCAGACGGGCGATCGTCGACTTTCCGACGGCGACGGAGCCGGCGACTCCGACCACGAACGGGGTCGTGGAATCGTCCTCCTGAAGGAACGAGCTGGTCGCGGCGCCCAGACGCTTGGTGGCCGTCGCGTAGAGGCTCAGCAGTCGACTGAGCGGCAGATAGACCTCGCGCACCTCGGCGAGGTCGAGCCGGTCGCCGATGCCCCGGAGTTCGACGACCTCGGTCTCGGTGAGCGGCTGGTCGAGTCCCGCCGCCAATCGCGCCCATTCATCGCGCCCGATCTCGCGATACGGAGACAGCGGCAGCGTGGGGTCGGCGGTGGTCACGGATACATCGTAACGGCGCACGAGTAGTCTCTATCCGTGCGCCTGGGAGTACTCGACATCGGTTCCAACACCGTCCACATGCTCGCCGCCGATGTCCGGCCCGGCGGCAGGCCGCTGGCGACCACCAGCGACCGCACCGTCCTGCGCCTGATGCGCTACCTCACGGATGACGGATCGATCTCGGAAGAGGGGGTGCGCGCACTCGAAGCGGCCGTGGCCCAGGCGCGCGCGGTCGCGGAAGCCGAGCGGGTCGATGAGCTGCTCGCCACCGCGACGAGTGCGGTGCGCGACGCCCGGAACGGTGCCGACGTGATCGCCCGCATCGAAGCCGCCCTCGGCCAGCCTCTGCAGGTGCTCGATGGAGAGACCGAGGCCGAACTCACCTTCCTCGCCGTTCGGCGCTGGTTCGGCTGGTCGGCCGGCCAGCTCCTTCTCCTCGACATCGGCGGCGGATCGCTCGAGGTCG
Organism: Microbacterium sp. CGR1; assembly: GCF_001266755.1. Lineage (NCBI taxonomy): Bacteria > Bacillati > Actinomycetota > Actinomycetes > Micrococcales > Microbacteriaceae > Microbacterium > Microbacterium sp. CGR1. The sequence goes on along the minus strand of NZ_CP012299.1, from coordinate 3,525,713 downwards.
CGGCGGGCGGTGACGAGCTTCCCGACGCCGCGGCATCCGTCCCACTCGGAGCCGGTCGGATGACCGTGCAGTTCCTTCCGCAGGACCCGCCGGGCGAAGACGACGTCGAGCGGCTTCGCGAGCACGCGAGCGCCACCCTTGCCGAGGTGCTTCCCCGATTCACCGCGCTCCCGCGGCCCGATCACGTCGTCGGCTCCTCGAAGGCGATCCGATCTCTGGCTCGACTGGCCGGCTATCCGGTTCCCGGCTGGTCGGGGATCCAGCGCATGGTGCTGCCGCGAGCAGCGCTGGGATCGTGGATCCCTCGACTCGCTCGCCTGCCCGCTTCCGCGCGGCAGGAGCTGCCCGGGATCACGGCGGATCGCACGTTCCAGATCGTCGCCGCCGCGGTATCGCTGCACACGGCCATGACGGCGCTCGACGTCGACGAGCTCGAAGTGTCGCCGTGGGCTCTGCGCGAGGGCGTGCTGCTGAGATACATCGAGCAGTTGAACTGGAGCGCGCCGCGCGACTGACCAGGGGTCGGTGCCGCACGGCGCGCTCGACGGTTCAGAGGGAGAGGCGCTCCCGCACCACATCGACGAGGCGGTCCGCGTACGACTGCGCGGATTCCGCATCCGGCGCCTCGACCATGACTCGGACGAGCGCCTCGGTGCCCGACTTGCGCAGGAGCACCCGGCCCGTCTCGCCGAGTTCGGCTGCGACCTCGCGAACGGCCTGCTGCACGACGGCATCGGACTCGAGCGCGTCCTTGTCGACGTCGCGGACGTTGATCAGCACCTGCGGGTAGACGGTCATCACGCTCGCGAGCTCGGCGATCGTCTTGTTCTGGCGCGCCATCTCGGCGACGAGGTGGAGCCCTGTGAGCAGACCGTCACCGGTGGTCGCGAACTCGCTCATGATGACGTGTCCGGACTGCTCTCCGCCCAGGGCGTAGCCGCCCCGGTTCATGTCCTCGAGGACGTAGCGGTCGCCCACCGCGGTCTGTCGAACCGTGATCCCCTGCTCGCGCATGGCGATGTGCAGACCGAGATTGCTCATCACGGTGGCGACGAGGGTGTCGTCGGTGAGGTGACCGCGTTCCTTCATCGCGACCGCGAGGATCGCCATGATCTGATCGCCGTCGATGACGTTGCCCTGAGCGTCGACAGCCAGGCATCGATCGGCATCGCCGTCATGCGCGATCCCGATGTCGGCACCGAGACGGACGACAGCCTCGGCGAGCTGGTCGAGGTGCGTCGAACCGACGCCGTCGTTGATGTTCCAGCCGTCCGGATCGGCACCGATCACGGTGACATCGGCCCCGGCATCGCGGAAGGTCTCCGGCGAGACGCCGGATGCGGCGCCGTGGGCGCAGTCGAGCACGACCTTGATGCCGTTGAGCCGGTTCGGCAGCGAGCCGAGCAGGTGGACGACGTAGCGGTCTTCGGCGTCGGAGAATCGGATGATCCTGCCCACGCCGGCACCGGTCGGACGCAGCTTCTCGCCGGCCATGGCCTCTTCGATCCGCTGCTCGACGACATCGGGCAGCTTTACGCCGCCGCGGGCGAAGATCTTGATCCCGTTGTCGGGTGCCGCGTTGTGCGAGGCCGAGATCATCACACCGAAGTCGGCGTCGCGGTCGGCGACGAGGAACGCGAGAGCCGGCGTCGGGATCACTCCGGCCTCGAGCACGTCGACGCCGGAGGATGCGAGTCCTGCGGAGACGGCAGCTGTCAGGAAGTGACCGGAGACCCGGGGGTCGCGGGCCACGACTGCAGTGAGTCGCTTGCCTTCGGCTTTACGAGCCTCCGCAGTACGGCCCTGGCCCAGGACGACAGCAGTCGCCTGGGCCAGGGTGAGCGCGAGGTCGGCGGTGAGGATGCCATTGGCAAGCCCTCGCACGCCGTCCGTGCCAAAGATCGGCATCGGAGCGGTGGACCTTAACGCTTCGAGTACTGAGGCGCCTTGCGGGCCTTCTTGAGTCCAGCCTTCTTACGCTCCTTGACGCGAGCATCGCGCGACAGGAAGCCGGCCTTCTTCAGGGTCGGACGGTTGTTCTCCTCGTCGATGCCGTTGAGCGAACGAGCGATGCCGAGACGCAGTGCACCGGCCTGGCCCGAGGGGCCACCGCCCGAGATGCGCGCGATGACGTCGTAGCCGCCGGCGAGGTTGAGGATGGTGAACGGGTCGTTGATCAGCTGCTGGTGCAGCTTGTTCGGGAAGTAGTCCTCGAGCGTGCGGCCGTTGACCGTGATCGTTCCCGAGCCGGGGACGAGACGCACGCGGGCGATGGCCTGCTTGCGACGGCCGACAGCGGCACCCGGGACGCTCAGCACGGGGCGGGGAGCCGCCTCGACTGCGTCGGTCTCGGGAGTCGACGTCGAGAAGTTCTGGGGGTTTTCGGTGGTGTCCTGGATGTCAGCCACGAGTATGTCCTTAAGTCTTTACGGCGCTTACTGGGCGACCTGGTCGAGGGTGTACGTCTTCGGCTGCTGAGCGGCGTGCGGGTGCTCTCCACCGACGTAGACCTTGAGCTTCGACAGCTGCTGACGGCCGATGCTGTTCTTGGGGAGCATGCCACGGATGGCCTTCTCGACAGCACGGACCGGGTTCTTCTCCATGAGCTCGGCGTAGGTGACCGACTTCAGGCCGCCCGGGTAACCCGAGTGGCGGTAGGCCAGCTTCTTCTGGAGCTTCTGACCGGTGAGCGCGACCTTGTCGGCGTTCACGATGATGACGAAGTCACCCGAGTCGATGTGGTTGGCGAAGGTGGGCTTGTGCTTGCCACGCAGGAGCGTAGCGGCGTGCGAGGCCAGACGGCCGAGAACGACGTCAGTGGCGTCGATGACGACCCAGTCACGCTGGACCTCGCCGGCCTTAGGGGTGTAAGTGCGCGTCACGATAGTGCTGCTTTCTTGTTCGAACGGAGAAGTTCGTGAATCCCACTCCGGGGTGGTTCTTCCCTACAGGGAGGAACACGCCAGTGGAGGGCTCACGTTCGTGGCACTCGGCAGTCGAGTACCAAAGTGACAGCTTACGTCATTCCGAGCGTTCTCCCAAACCGGGCCGGTCGGCGGTCAGTCGAAGCGGGTCGTCACCAGGATCGGACGGTGGTCGCTCATCCCCTGCGGGAGCGTGGTGACCCGCTGGATCTCGAAGCCGACAGAGGTGGCGAAGTCGTAGTGGCCGCGGAACACGCGGTACCGGGTGTAGGTGTGATCGTCGCTCAGTGTCAGCGCGTATCCGTGTTCGCGGATCGTCTGACCGAGGTTCTCCTTGAACACGGGGTAGTTGTAGTCGCCGACCATCAGCTGCGGCAGTCCCTCGCCGAGCGTCGCCAGCTCGGTGAGCGCCGCCCGGATCTGATGCCGCCGCAGGGAGTTCAGGGCCGTGAGCGGCGCCGCATGGAACGACGCGGCGATGAACTCGCGCCCCGCGTCGATGTCCCGCAGCCGTGCGCCCAGGACCCGCTCGTGCGCGGGCTTGGCGATGCGGTCGTGCAGCGACTTCTTCAGCTCGATCGTGCGGATGCCCTGCAGGTGGAACTCGCTCGCGCGATAGAACATCGCGAGTCCCAGCCGGTTGCCCTGCGTCGCATCCGCGAGGGTGAGGTCTCCGATGGTCTCCGGCAGGTCCGCGACATCGCACTCCTGCAGGCACAGGATGTCAGGATCGTGCGTCGAGGCCAGCGCCGCGAGCTCTCCTGCGGCGCGGTGCTTCTGCAAGTTGTACGAGATGACCTTCATCGCACTTCACGGTAGTGCGTCAGTCTTGGATTCCGGTGGCAATCGCCCGCCCTCGCGTCGTCGCGTCGCCGCGGCGTCCGACGTCGCCGGGGAACAGTGCATCCCGCGCGAGTTGGCGCTCTCTGCGACGTCGGCTCGAATCCGCCCAGCCGATGACGAAGCCCGAGGCGATCAGCACGACGGCGGCGACAAGGGGCCACCGTGCGTCCATCGCCGTCCAGTCCGCCCAGATCGCGCCGGTGCCCACGATGAGAGCACCCGCCCCGACCACGGACAGACCGATCTGCAGCCGGACCATCGACCGATTGCCCGAGAGCAGGGACTCGACCAGGCTCGTGTCGACGCGACGCGGCACGCCGTCCGAGACCCACCGCACCAGCGCGCGCTCGCGCGAGAACTGCAGGACGACTCCCCCGAGCCAGGCGACGATGCCGAGGGCGGCGCACATCGCGATCGCTGCGCCGCTGGTCAGGCTCAGCACATCGATGCCGTTCTCGATGGGCTCGTCCCAGTAGACCGGGTCGCAGGTGCGGCACTGCTGTCGCATGAACACCGACAGCATGAAGGCCGCGAGCGAGAGGAGCGTCGCCGTCAGCAGGAACTTCGCGATCCGGCCGACGGTCCGCGCGCTCGGCACCGCGAGCCAGCGGGGCACGACGGTGCGCATCGCCGCGTCCCTGCGGTCGGCGTCGCGCCTTTCCGCGAGCGGCACCAGCCGCTTCCACCGGCTCCACTGCGTGCTCATCCGCGGCCCAACGCGCTCGACGGCTCGTCGCCCGAGTCGTCGCACCGCCGCGGCGCCGGCGGCCAGCACGGCGATGACGAGGAGCGCGACCCAGCTCACCGCATCCTCACGGAGATCTTCCGTGAAGAGCACCCCCAGCGCGAAGAGGGCGCCGAGTCCCACCACGCACCAGAACACCACCGTGCCGGTCTTCTGCAGGAGTGCGGCCGGCGACGCCTGCAGCGTCTGGCGCAGGGAGTGCTGCGGCACGGCATCCGGGTTCTCGAGCGCAGCGGCTTCGACGGCGCGCAGTGCCGCGAAGCGTTCGGCGACCACGACGACGGGGACGAGAGCTGCCAGCAGCGCAGCCGCGAGCAGGAAGACGCCCATGCTCGCTCGGAACAGAGGGTCGAGGTCGATCTGCCAGTACAGGGACGACAGCGCCTCCTCCCCCACGATGCCGACCACGATGATGCCGACGAACGTGTAGAGCGTGCCGACGATCAGCCCGATGCAGGTGTCGACCAGCGCTCGCCAGAACGCCCAGCCCGGCGAGGTGACTTCGACGAACATCGCAGCCAGCCGACTCATGCGCTCGTGCCGTCACGACGGGCGCGCGTCTGCTCCGCCCTGGTCGACAGCAGATCGTCGGCGGGATAGCCGACCTCGGTGAGCGTGAGTCCCCGCGCCGCCAGGACCTTGAACTCGCTGGTGCGGGTGAGCGCGTCGCGCAGCACGACCAGATCGTCGATGTCGAGACGCCCTTCCCCCACGGCGACACACGCGCCGACGAGGGCCCGCACCATGCTGTGGCAGAACGCGTCGGCCTTCACCTCGGCGACCAGCACACCCTCGGCGTCCCTCGACCAGCGGTAGTCGAGGAGCGTCCGGATCGTCGTGGCCTCCTCACGAGGTTTGCAGTAGGCCGCGAAATCGTGGAGTCCGATGAGCGTCCGCGCCGCGGCATCCATCGCCTGGTCGTCGAGAACGCCGCGGTGCGCGGTCGTGTCGTGGCGTCGAAGAGGGTCGTACCCCGCCGTCGAGTCGGCGAGACGGTAGCGGTAACGCCGCCAGACCGCAGAGAATCGGGCGTCGAATCCATCGGGAGCGATGGACGAGCGCGTGACGGTCGCATCGGGGTAGGCGCCGAGCACTCCCCTCATCCGTCGCGCGATCGACGCCGCAGGGTCCTGCGGCGCACGACCCTGACGCGACTCGATGCGGGCCCACTGCTCCTCGTCGAGGTCGACGTGCGCGACCTGACCCAGGGCGTGGACCCCGGCATCCGTCCGTCCTGCGACGACGAACTGCACCTCGGAGCCGACGATGCGAGCAAGCGCGGCCTCGAGAGTCCCCTGCACTGTGCGCAGGGTGGGCTGCTTGGCCCACCCGCGGAAGTGGGTGCCGTCGTAGGCGATGTCGAGCCGGATGCGCACGGATAAAGCCTAGGGCGTACCCGCGCGCGATCCGGCTCGGACAGGATGCCGCAGCTCAGATGCCGCCGTCGATCGAGCGGATCAGGCCCGGCTCGTCGGGCACCATCACCTGGGTGTCGCGGTTGAGGCTCTCGCCGCGGAAGAACCTCTTCGACCGCGGGAACAGGTACCAGACGAACATGAGCACGAGGCCGAACGCGAGCGCTCCGATGCCGATCACGAAGGTGCCGCCGATGCCGAAGAGCACCGTGTAGCCGTAGTCCACGTCCCACATGTCGATCGCCGACTGCACGAAGGCCCAGGTGAGCATGGCCGCGCCCAGCACCGGGAACAGCCCCTTGAAGAGGAAGTCGCGCGCCGAGCGGGTGAGATCCTTGCGGAAGTACCAGGCGCAGGCGAACCCGGTGATGGCGTAGTAGAACGCGATCGCCAGACCGAGCGACAGGATTGAGTCCTGGAGGATGTCGTCGCTGATCAGGGTCATGCCGATGTAGTACGCGATGGCCACGACCCCCATGACGATGGTCGAGAAGGACGGAGTCTTGTAGGTCGGGTGCACGTCCTTGAACTTCGCCGGCAGAGCGCGGTACACGCCCATCGCGAGGGTGCCGCGGGCGGTGGGGAGGATCGTGGTCTGCGTCGACGAGATGGCCGAGAGCACGACGGCGACCACGAGCACCCAGCCGAACGGGCCGAGCAGGCCGTCCTTGATCGCCAGGAAGAAGTCGTCGGCGTTGGCCTCGTTGCCGAGCCCGGTGCCCTCCGACCCGAGACCGGCGTACATCATCGCGGCGATCGTGACGCCGACGTAGGTGACGAGGAGGATGACGGTCGTCAGCAGCGCCGCGCGGCCGGGGATCTTCTTGGGATCCTTGGTCTCCTCGTTGAGCGCGAGGCACGTGTCCCAGCCCCAGTAGATGAAGAGAGCGAGCAGGATCGACTCGGTGAATCCGGGCCAGCTGGTGAACGCGAACGGGTTCAGCCATTCCATCTCGAACGGCGTCGGGTTGGGGGCGGTACCCGCGAAGAACTGCCAGAGAGCGGCGACGACGAAGATCGCCAGGGCGAGGTACTGGATGCCCAGCAGAACGTTCTGGATGCGCTCACCGATCTCGACGCCGCGCCAGCTGACCCAGGTCATCGCGGCGATGAACAGCACAGCGACGAGGACGATCCGCCAGTCGTTGTTCTCGAGATCGAACCCGATCAGGGACCAGAAGTAGACCGATGCGATCTGGGCGAGGTTGGCGAGCACCACCATGCCGGCGACTGCGACCCCCCAACCGCCCATCCAGCCGACCCAGGGACCGAACGCCTTCGTCCCCCACGTGAACGTGGTGCCGCAGTCGGGGACGGCGTTGTTCAGCTCACGGTAGGCGAAGGCGATCAGCAGCATCGGCACGAACGCGATGATGAACGCGATCGGTGCCTGAGCTCCGACGGCCAGCACCACATAGCCGAGCGTCGCGACGAGTGAGTAGACGGGGGCCGTCGAGGCCAGGCCGATGACGGTCGAGCCCCACAGACCGAGGGTGCCGGCGGCCAGGCCCTTGCCGTCGGGGCGTTCGAGATGGATCGGCGTCGTAGCTGACATGCTCAGAACATACGGGTACCGCGTATATCGCGTCAATCCTTTTCTTATACCGACGGATTCCGTGGGCGTCTGCGCAACTGAGCGACGGAATCAGTCGAGTGAGTCACGAACGATCATTCCGTCGGCGTGGTCGGCGACCCACTCGACGAGCGGCAGCATCCGCCCCATGAGATCCCGCCCGAGAGGAGTCAGGCTGTACTCGACGTGCGGAGGCACCGTCGGGAAGGACTCACGACGCACCAGCCCGTCGTCGGCGAGGGTTCGCAGGGTCGAGGCGAGCATCTTCTCGCTGATGCCGCCGACCTCGCGGCGCAGTTCGCCCCAGCGATGGGTGCCGTCGGAGAGGGACGAGAGCACGAGCACGCCCCACTTGCTCATCACGTGGTCGAGGATGACGCGGGTGCTGCATCCCGGCTCGAAGATCTGCGGAGTCGACTCGCGGATCTGTGCATAACTAACCGTCATGTAGGTACCTTACTTCAAAGTGGGTACCCGCAGTATGGAATGTTCCGACACGGTGGCCAGGTTATCGCCTCTGTCACCTACGAAAGGACACCCCATGACCATCCTCGTCACCGGTGCGACCGGCAACCTCGGACGCCTCGTCATCGCCAGCCTCCTCGAGCGCGGCGCCGACCCGCAGTCGATCATCGCCGGCGCCCGCGATGTCGCGAAGGCCGAGGATCTCGGCGTGCGGGTCGCGCGGCTCGACTACACCGACCCCTCCTCCGTCACCTCCGCCCTCGAGGGCGTGGACAGCGTCCTGCTGATCTCGGGTTCCGAGGTCGGGCAGCGCGTCGCGCAGCACCAGGCGGTCATCGACGCCGCCCGGTCCGCCGGTGTCACGAAGTTCGTCTACACCAGCGCTCCGAAGGCCACGACGAGCGATCTCGTGCTCGCCCCCGAACACAAGGCCACCGAGGAGCTCATCACGGCGTCCGGTCTCCCGGCAGTCATCCTGCGCAACAACTGGTACACCGAGAACTACGCCGCTGACCTCGCCCGTGCAGCCGAGACCGGAGTGCTCGCCTCCGGAGCCGGCGACGGCCGCGTCGCGTCGGCCAGCCGCAAGGACTTCGCCGAGGCCGCAGCCGTCGTGCTGCTCGAAGACGGTCACATCGGGCAGGTGTATGAACTCGGCGGCGACGTCGCGTGGGACTACACCCAGCTCGCAGCCGCGATCGCGGAGCTCTCCGGCCGCGACGTGACCTATCAGCCGCTCACGGCCGACGAGCAGCTCGCCGGACTCCAGGCGGCCGGTCTCGACGAGGGCACGGCGGGCTTCGTCGTCGCTCTGGATGCCGGCATCGCGTCGGGCGCGCTCTCCGAGTCGGACGGCACGCTCGCGCGCCTCATCGGCCGTCCCACGACGCCTCTCGTCGAGGGCCTGCGCGCCATCGCCTGATCCGCCGTTCGGCATCCGGCCGACCGCCCCACCAGGAGGCGCCGATCCTCACCCAGGACCGGCGCCTCAGCGCGCTCACGCGGACTCAGTCCGACGATGCCTCCCGAGGATGGACATACGCGATCGTGAGCACGATCTCGACGGACCCCAGCCCGTCCTCCGCCAGGACCTTCTCCAAGGCCCCGCGGACGTCCTGCAGCAGCTCGACGGCACTCGCCGAGTACTCGATGCCGAGCGATGCCTCGACCACGACGCCCTCGTCGGCGACGCGAACCGCCACGAGCGGCTCGTCGACCCGGCTGATGCCGATCGCGACCGCACCTTCTCCGACGAGATTCGACACCAGTGAGCCCGCCCGGTAGACGCTGCGCACACCCGGGGTGGCCAGCACGGCCGCCTCGATCCTCTCAGCGAGTCCCGTGGGATCGGTAACGCTCATGGTGTCTCCTCCGCCGCGCTGCTGATTCTCTGGATGTCCCGCACGGTGACGTCGATCGCGGTCACCGTGAGGGACGTCTGCCGCCGCAGACGCTCGGCGACCTCTTCGCGGAGCCGGTCCACCGCCTGCGGGATCGACTCGCCGTAGACGGCGTTGACCTCGATCGCGATGCGGATCGGCTCGCCCACGGCGGTGACGTCGCCGTCGAGTGTCGACCGCCCGACCAGAATGCCGGGCACAGCGTTCTCCGCCGAGCGGATGAGGCCCCGGACTGCCCCCTCGGTGATTCCGAAGTCGACCGCGGGGTCGGTCTCTGCGAACGGGATCCGACGCCCGGCGCGGGCGTCCAGGGCGATGCCCGAGAGGATGCGATCGACCCAGCTGTCATCGACCTCGGGCATGGCGGCGGCATCGGCGTCGATCAGCTGACCGCCGAGGCCGTGCAGCCGCTCGAGTGCGTCGAGAGCGAGCTGGCATCCCGGCGAGCCCTCGATCGACGGGTCGAGGGGAACCCTCCCTGCTTCGAGATAGTCGCTCAGCTCTTCGAGCGTGTGCCCGTCGAGATCGCCCGGTTCGAGACCGAGCTGACGGACGTCGGGGGTCGCCTGATCATCGCTCATCGCCAGGCCTCCATTCGCACGATCATGAATTTGCGGGCTCTGGCGAGAAGGCCACGCGCCGTCGACACCGATATGTCGAGCTCGGCGGCGATCTCGTCGTACGAGTACCCGCCCATCTCCCTGAGCACCCAGCACTCTCGCTGGGCGGCCGGCAGCTCCTGCAACGCCGCCCCCAGCGCCTCGATCCCCGCGCGGGCCTCGACGACGCGCGCCGGAGCACCCTGCGGCGGCGCGGCCTGCTCAACGTCGTCGACGTCGATCATCGGTCGCTGTGCGCGGATGCGATCCACCGCCTTGCGGCTCACGATGCGCATCAGCCAGCTCTTGACCTTCGCGGGGTCGTCCAGTTCGGAGAACCGCTGCCACGCGGTCACGAACGTCTCCTGGACGATGTCGTCGACATCGGCCGAGGCGTTCAGCATCCGCTGCGTGTACGCGCGCATCATCGGCGTGTACCTGCGCACCAGCACCGCGAATGCGGCGACGTCCCCATCCATCGCCCGACCGGCGACGATCCGGTCGTCCGCCTGCTCGAGTGCAGAGCGAAAGCGTTCCCCAGCCATGCGTCGACTCCCTTTTCCATTCCCCCGAATAGATTCGGAGCGGACCCGTGATCGGATCGGATCATCGACCCGATCACGAGGTCACGAGATGCTGATCCGATCACTCGTTCGCATCTCGATGGATCACAGGACACGCGTCTCCACGGCGTCGTCGGCGGCGGCGACGACGTCGTCCGACGCGTCATCGGAGGGGATGTGGACGTCGTTGATGGTGACGTTGACCTCGACCGCCTGCTTGCCGACGAACTCGCTCATCGCGACGGAGATCGCCGCGCGGACATCGTCTGCGACCTTCTGCAACGATGCCGGGTACTCGGCGACGATCGTCACGTCGACCGCGACCTGCGTCTCGCCCACTTCGACGCTGACACCCTGGGTCAGGTCGGTGGAGTTGAGAGCATCACGGATGGCTCCGACGGCGCGAGCGGCTCCGCCACCGAGCGCGTACACACCGGGAACCTCGCGAGCCGCGATTCCCGCGATCTTCGCGACCACGCCGTTCTCGATGATCGTCGCACCCGTCGAGGCGACGGTCGAACCTGCCGGGGCGACCTGGACCTTGGGCTGCTGTGCGTTCGAGACGTTCGCCATCATGTGCTCCTTCGTCAGTGTGTTCCGATCCCCTGCGGGGAGGGCCGCAGTGCAGCGACACCACTAAGACGGATGCTACGAACGATTCGTCACAAATTGGTCGTCATTCATGACGGAGGCCGCTCCCCGACGGGGAGCGGCCTCCGCTGAGAGGGGACGTCAGCGAGCCGTGCGGGCGAATGCGACGGATGCCAGCGCCGCAGCCTGGTCGCCGAGCACCGCGTCGTCGAACAGCACCCTCGGCGAGTGGTTCCACTCGATCGTGCTCGGGTCCGCGTCGGGCGGCGAGGTCATCAGCGCGATGAACGTGCCGGGCACCTCGTCGAGGACGAAGGCGAAGTCCTCTGATCCCATCATCGGCGTCGGCATGATGACGACGCGCTGCTCGCCGAAGACACCCTGCAGCACGTCGACGGTCTCGGCCGTCTCTGCGGGGTCGTTCACGGTCACCGGATACATCGTGTCGAAGCGCACGTCGGCGGTGAGGCCGTGCGCGGCCGCCACCCCCTCGATCACCCGAGGCAGCCCCTCCTGGAGGGTCGCGAGCGACGCGGGCGACATGTTGCGGACGGTCGCAGCGAGCTCGACCTGCTCGGGGATGACGTTGACCGCTCCCTCACCCGTCGAGAGCCGGGTCACCGACAGCACCACGGGATCGAAGGCATCGAACCGCCGCGTCACGAAGCTCTGGAGCGCCAGCACGATCTCGGCCGCGGCGGGCACCGGATCGAGCGTCTGATGAGGCTGCGAACCGTGCCCTCCCCTGCCGTCGACCGTCACGAAGAGCTGGTTGGATCCTGCGGCCACCGCTCCGCTCCTCGTCGCGAAGAGGCCGCGCGGACCGGGTGCGACATGGATCGCGTACGCGGCGACCGGACGTTCACCGGCCGCGTCGAGCAGCCCCTCCTCGATCATGACCTTCGCGCCCCCGTGTCCCTCCTCCCCCGGCTGGAACATGAAGATCACCGAGCCGTGCAGCTCGTCGCGTCTCTCCGAGAGAAGCCTCGCCGCGCCCACGAGGCCCGCGGTGTGCAGGTCGTGCCCGCACGCGTGCATGGTGCCGTTGGTGGAGGCGAACTCCAGACCGGTCGTCTCCTCGATCGGCAGGGCGTCCATGTCACCGCGCAGCAGCACCGCGGGCCCCGGCCGCCCTCCGCGCAGAACCGCCACGACCGAGGTGGTGCGCGTGCCGGTGGTGATCTCGAGGGGCAGTCCTTCGAGCGCGTCGAGAACCTTCTGCTGCGTGCGCGGCAGGTCGAGTCCGAGCTCGGGGTCGGCGTGCAGAGCTCGTCGCAGGGCGACCAGGTCGGGCAGGATCGCGACGGCATCGGCCGCGAAATCGGGGGCGCTCACGAGTGGGCCTTTCGTGCGGAGGAGTCGGTGAGGCGCGGCATCCGCATGAATGCGAGCGCGAGGGCGGAGATGATGAACGCGCCGGCGCAGACGCTCCAGATGGTGATGTAACCGCCGATCGACGAGCTGAGGGATCCGGATGCGGTGAAGCCCGCGAGCAGCACGGCGAACACCGCGCCGGCAGCCGACCCTCCGAGGGTGCGCAGCGAGTTGTAGACCCCGGCCGCGATCCCGGGTCGAATCGCTCGGGGCCAGTTCGGCGACGAGCGCGGGGAGAACTCCGAGGAGGAAGCCCATACCGACACGATCGGAGCACGGAGCTCACAGTGCACTCTTAGGTTCAGAGTGCAAGATTGCACTTCATGAGCGAGAGTGCAGATTCATTGCGAGAGCAGCGCAAGAGGGAGACGTCCCGCGCACTCACCGACGAGGCTCGCCGACTGACGACCGAGCACGGTTTCGCCGGCTTCACCGTCGAGGAGCTCTGCTCTGCGGTCGGTGTCTCGCGGCGTACGTTCTTCAACTACTTCGAGAGCAAGGAGAACGCCGTCTTCGGGTTCGCCGCGATCGACTCGCGACAGGAAGCGCTCGAGGCCGCCTTCGTCGCGCAGGACGGCGAGCTGCTCGACGACTTCATCGGGTTGACGATCGCGCGATTCGAGCTCTTCAATCCCCTCGACGACGCGCCGGCCCTGTTCGCGGTGATCGAGCAGGAGCCTCGGCTGCTCAAGGCCGCATTCGAGCAGCTGGCGAAGAACGAGAGGCGCGACGGCGAGCTCGTCGTTCAGCGAAGCGGTGGAGGCGACGATGCCGAGCTGCGCGCCGAGGTCATGGTCCACACTGTCGGCGCCCTGGTGCGCCTGTGCATGGACCAGCTGCTGCACCACCACTCGGCCGACTCCTTCAGCGACCTCGTCAGCCGACGCCTCGAGATCGCTCGCTCCGTGTTCGCACCATCACAGAAAGCCCACTGAATGTCCGCCACCGCCACCATGGATGCGCCCTTCCTGCTCACGAAGCGCCGCATCTGGATCATCTTCAGCGCCCTGATAGCGGGCATGCTGCTCTCGAGCCTCGACCAGACGATCGTCTCGACCGCCATGCCGACCATCGTCGGACAGCTCGGCGGCGTCGACCACCAGGTCTGGATCACCACGGCCTATCTGCTCGCGACCACCATCGTCATGCCCATCTACGGCAAGTTCGGTGACGTCCTGGGCCGACGCAATCTCTTCCTCGTCGCGATCGCGCTGTTCACGCTCGCGTCCGTCGGCTGCGCCTTCGCGACCGACTTCTGGATGTTCGTGATCTTCCGCGCACTGCAGGGCCTCGGCGGCGGCGGTCTGATGATCCTGTCCCAGGCGATCATCGCCGACATCGTCCCCGCGAACGAGCGCGGCAAGTACATGGGCCCCCTGGGCGCCGTCTTCGGTCTGTCGGCCGTCGCCGGCCCCCTGCTCGGCGGGTTCTTCGTCGACCACCTCACCTGGCAGTGGGCGTTCTACATCAACATCCCGGTCGGAATCGCCGCCTTCATCATCGCCCTCGTCGCGTTGAAGCTGCCCAGCAAGAAGGCCCAGAAGCCGATCGACATCTTCGGCGTCATCTTCCTCTCGATAGCGACGACCTGTCTGATCTTCTTCACCGACTTCGGCGGCGACAAGGAGTTCGGCTGGGATTCGCTCGCCACATGGGCCTGGGGAGCCGGGCTCATCGTGGCCGCGACCGCGTTCGTCATCACCGAGGCCAAGGTGCAGGACCCGATCATCCCGCTGAGCCTCTTCCGCAATCCGATTTTCGTCAACGCGACCGCGATCGGTCTCGTGCTCGGCATCGGGATGTTCGCGGCGATCGGGTTCGTCCCGACGTTCCTGCAGATGTCGTCGGGCACGTCGGCCGCCGCATCCGGTCTGCTGATGATCCCGATGATGGTGGGACTGATCGGAACGTCGATCTTCTCGGGCATCGCGATCTCGAAGACGGGGAAGTACAAGATCTACCCGATCGTCGGAACGATCCTGACGGGCATCGCGATGATCTCGATGACCACCCTCTCGGCCGAGACGCCGATCTGGCTGATCTGCGCCTTCCTCTTCGTGTTCGGCGCCGGTCTGGGCCTGATCATGCAGGTCGTCGTGCTGGTCGTGCAGAACGCCGTCCCCGCCGGCGAGATCGGCACAGCGACGAGCACGAACAACTACTTCCGCGAAGTGGGTGCATCACTCGGAACCGCCGTCTTCGGCACGATCTTCACCACCCGCCTGACCGAGAACCTGCTCGGCGTCTTCGCCGACGCCGGAGCATCACCGGATGCCGCCTCGCAGGCGGCGTCGACGATCGACCCCGCGACGTTGAACTCGCTGCCGGACGAGGTCAGGGACGGCATCGTCACGGCCTACGCGGATGCCCTCGCACCGGTCTTCTGGTACCTGGTGCCCTTCATCGCTCTCGCTCTGGTGCTCTCGCTGTTCCTCAAGCAGATCCCGCTGTCGGATCAGGCGGGACTCGTCGCTCGGGGCGAGGCCATCAGCGGCGAGGAGGCGGAGCGTCTCGAGGCGGAGCAGCGCGGCGGCTCCGGTCGAAGTGACGCCGCTCCCGGCGACGAGGACCGCATCGCAGCCGGTCGGCGCGACATCCCGCCCGCCGGTCGCTGACCTTTTCACGAACGACGGGCCCGCTCCTCAGATGAGGACCGGGCCCGTCTTCGTGCGTGGTCAGGGGAGGTCGCCGACCTCGAGCTCGTCCGGGTGATCCGCATTGTCGCCGTCGGCCTTCTGGCTCTCACCCGGGGTGGCGGGGTCGACCTCGGGGTCCGGGTCGTTCGTCACGAAGTCGGCGTCCACGCCGGTCGCGTCGATCTCGGCGCCTTCGTCCGGTGCTGCCTGGGGGTCTGACATGAGTCGCTCCTATCGTCCGGGTACTGGACCACCAGTGTGACCGCCGCAGGCCTCGCCACGGCATCCCCTTGACATCGCGCACGCCGAGCCGCATCCGATCCGGTGGGTACCGCGCGAACATCGTGCCCGGAGTGCGTGTCGGTCGATCGTGAGCCCGGGTACGCAAAAACCCCCGGGAATCCCGGGGGTTTTCATCTGTAGCAGGAGCGGGGCTTGAACCCGCGACCTCACGATTATGAGTCGTGCGCTCTGACCAGCTGAGCTACCCTGCCACACCGCATCCGCATCGCAGATACGAACGCTGTGAGCCCCGAGTCAGGATTGAACTGACGACCCCTTCCTTACCATGGAAGTGCTCTGCCACTGAGCTATCGGGGCGTGCTGCCCCTCGCGGGGGCAACCACACGAGAATACCATCACTGTGGCGTCCTCATGAAATCGAGGTGTCAGTACGAGGTCCGACCCGCGTTCTCGCGCAACCACGGCAGCGGATCGATCGTGCCGCCGTTGATGATGATCTCGAAGTGCAGGTGCGCTCCGTAGGAACGACCGGTGTTTCCGGTGTGGCCGACGACGTCGCCGACCTTCACGGTCTGCCCGGGCTTGACCTGCAGCGAGCCGTACTGCATGTGCGAGTAGTGGCTCGTGACGATCTGTCCGTCGATCACGTGGTCGATGTACACGGTGACGCCGTAGGCGCCGCCCTGCTCAGTGGCGATGCGCACCACGCCGTCGGCGATCGCCTGGATGGGCGCTCCCTCACCGGGGACGAAGTCGATTCCCTCGTGCAGACGGCCCCAGCGCATGCCGTATCCCGAGCTCATACCCACGCCGACCTTGAACGGCCACTGGATGGCAGCCTCGGCGTCGTTGGTGAAGACCTCGTTCGAGTAGTTGATGCCCTCTTCCGATGCCACCTGGATGAGAGACACGCTCGAGAAGCTGTCGGAGCGCGCGAGCGGCTCGTTCTGCACGTCGGAAGACGTGACGAACGCCTGGATCTCGTCGTCGGATGCAGCCTTCGACGCCGTACCCGATGCAGCGACGAGGGACGTCGCCGCGAGCGACGGCGTTCCCTGCACTGCGGCGACGGCTTCGGCAGGAAGCGTCATGCCGACGGCGAGGAGACCGGCGAGGCTCATCACGCCGACGGTCGCGCCGACGGCGAGGAACTTGCGTGCAGACGGGCGACGGCGCACGACATGCTCGACCGGAGTCTCGTCAGCCTCGGCGGCCTCAGTCGGGTCCTCGGCGGGCTCGGCCGCGGCCTCGGGTGCCACGCGACGGAATGCACGGGCAGCCGTCTCGAAGGCATCCTCGTCGCTCGAACGGTGGCTTGCGCCGTCCGCGCGCTCCGAGTCGGGCTGATCGTGCTCGGCTGCTGCGGGCATCGCAATCGGCTCGGCGACGATCGGCTCGATGACGATCGGCTCGGCGACGTCCGCGGGAGCCTCATCGGTCTCGCTCACGACGACGTCGGCGGAGTCGGATGCTGCTGACGCCGCCGCGACCGCGGTCGCGGCGATGAAGACCTCTGCGGTGTTCAGTCGCTGGCGGGCGGCACGGCGAGACAGGGGAGCCTCGGAGGGGACGGCCGTGGCTTCGGAGACGGGCGCGGCTTCGGAGACGGCTTCCGTCACTCCTGCCGCGGAGGCCTCGAAGGCCGCAGTGCGGGGACGGCTGGAGCGGCGCGTGGGCGCAGAGGCAGCCTGGGGATTCTCGAAGGGCAAATCAGATTCTCTCGGGTTCAAACGTCAAGCTCGGGGGCGCTTACGACCTTCACCGATTCGGGCCGATGAAAGTAACGATCGGATAAACCCTAGCCTGATCCACCTGTGAATGCCATGAATCGTTCACGTTTCATCTCGAAGAATATCGAGGACGCGCTGATGGACCTCAGTGCCACCCGCGATGAGCATGGGTCTCGCGGAGGCACGGTCGATCAGCGAGACATCGCCCCCCGCCTCGGTGACCAGCAGCGCGCCTGCCGCGTGATCCCACGGCTTCAGGCCGCGCTCGAAGTAGCCGTCCAGCCGCCCGGAGGCCACGAAAGCGAGGTCGAGGGCGGCAGAGCCTGCGCGGCGGAGGTCTCTCGCGATCGGCATGATCCTGCGCACGGTCGCGAGGTCGCCGTCATGCGTCGCGGGGTCGTAGCCGAATCCGGTGGCGAGCAGCGCTCCCGCCGGCGTCTCGGTCGTGACCGACAGCCGCACGTCGCCCAGGAAGGCGCCATGACCTCGAGCGGCGGTGAACATCTCGGCGGTTGCGGGCGCGTAGACGGCAGCGGCGAGCGCCTCCCACTCCCCCGCGACTGCGCTGCCCCTCACTGCCGCGATGCTCACGGCATAGGAGGGGATTCCGTAGGCGTAGTTCACCGTGCCGTCGATCGGATCGACGACCCAGGTGATGCCGGTCACGCCGGGTTCAGCCTCCGACTCTTCGCCCAGGAAGCCGTCGCCGGGTCGAGCGACCCTCAGCCGGTCGCGGACGAGCGCTTCGACTTCGCGATCGGCATCGGTGACGATGTCCGCCAGCGTCGACTTCGTGGCGGCGAGGTGCACGCCCTCGTCGCGACGGCGCCGCGCCAGGTCGCCCGCCTCGCGTGCGATCCGGCGGGCGAGGTCAGCCAGTTCGAGTTCGATGCTCACTGGGGAGGCAGCGGCGGAGCCGGCGGGTAGGCGTCGTGAGCAGTGGGAGCCGGCGGGTAGGCGTCGTGAGCCGCGGGCGCGGGCGGAACCGGAGGCGTCGCCGGGCCCTGCGAGTACGGCTCAGGCGCGGTCGGGAACGGCGCGACGGGGAACCCCTGCGGCGCGGGAGCGACAGGGAGCGCCTGCTGCGGCTGCGGCGACGGGTGGCCGGTGTAGTAGGCATTCCAGTCCGGCGAGCCGTCGGGCAGCACCGGCAGGGGCGTCACACCGTCTGCGTAGGTCGGCCATGCCGGAGCGGCTGCGACACTCTGCGCCGCGGCGGCGGCACGAGCGCCGGCCGGCTTGCGAGGAGCGAACAGGGCGTTGAGCAGCGGGATCAACGTGGTTCCGACCGCGGCCAGGATCGTGAGTGCGACGACGATTCGCCAGTACAGCTCGCCATAGTCGAAGGTGTGCGGGAAGGTGAGGAAGAAGATCAGCATGGCCACGAGGCCGCCGAGGAACACGATCGTCGCGATGTAGATGATGCGGGTGAACGTCGTCACGTGACGCTGCGCGGCCGGAGTGAACAGCCTCACATGCAGCAGGGCGAGCTGGAGGATTCCCACCACGAGCAGCAGCTGGAAGAAGCGCTCTGCACCGGTGAAGAACGCGTCGTCCTCGGGCAGCCAGATCTTGACCGCTCCGACCAGCAGAGCCACGATCCAGCTGACCATGCTCGACAGCGCGAGCCAGTCGGGACGGTTGGGGGCGAGTCCCGCCTCGAGGATCGCGATCCCTGCGAACGCGGCGAGCAGGAGGATCGTGAGAAATGCCCGCCCGATCAGCCCGTCCTGATCACCGATCAGAACCCAGACGACGCACACGAGCGCCGCGGAGATGAGTGCACCGATGGCGATCCAGATCGCCCCTCTGATGAGAAGGGACATGTTCTTCTTCTCGACCAGCGCGGGGGGCTGCTGGGTGATCTCCGGCTGCGACATCGCGTTCCTCTCGTTGAGCGGCGTTGCGTTCATCCTTGCATGCGCCGGCGCGGAGGCAGGAGCCTCGACGTGATCCGTGGATACATCGGGGCGAACCGGCTCCCGCGGGAATCAGCCCTTGCGTGCGGATGCCGCGGCGAACGCGGCGATCCGGGCCTGAGCGTCCGGGGTCGCCAGGGAGGCGCCGATCGAGCGCGCCTCCTCGCTCAGCTGCTCGGCGAACGTCCGCTCGGGCTGAGAGCGGACGAGGCGCTTCGCGTGACCGTACGCTTCAGCCGCACCGGCGAGCCAGAAGCGGGCGATCTCTTCCGCACGCCCCCTCACCCGGCCGGCTTCGTCCGCAGAGTCGGCCCCGTCGACGGCCTCTGCGACGAGGCCCCATTCCACGGCTTCCGCAGCCGTCAGGAGGCGGTCCTGCAGCACCAGCTGCAGCGCGCGGCGCTGTCCGACCGCTCGAGCGAGCTGAGCCGAGACCGACAGGTCGGGTGTCAGCCCGATGTTCGCATAGAGGCTGCCCAGCCGAGAGCGTGAGCCGACCACGGCGTAGTCGCTGCTGAGCAGTATGCCGAGCCCGCCGCCGGCGGTCGTCCCGTGGGCTGCGGCGACGACCGGCACCGCGGACTCGGTCAGCGACCGGATCCCGGCGTTGATGACTTCGGCCAGGGCCGTTATCTCGTCACCCGATCCCATCGTCGTCGCCATCTCGATGACATCACCGCCGGCGCAGAACGCGGGGCCCGCCGCATCGATCAGGATCGCCTTCACATCCGTGCGCGACGTCGCCTCGGCCGTCGCGTCGCGCCACGCGTGCGCCAGATCGGAGTTGAAGGCATTGAGCCGTGAGGGACGGTTCAGTGTGAGCCGGGCCAGCCCCTCATCGACGGTGAACAGGATGGCATCGTTCATGGCTTCTCCTTCGAGCGCAGGACGTATGCGACCAGGCTAACCGTGATCAGGCCTGCTGCCTCACGCGGCCCACGAAGGCCTCCATTCGCCGCCTCGTGCCGTCGAGACGGACGTCCACCTGTCCGGGGGCGAGGATCTCGTTCGGGGCGAGCGGGTGGGCGAGTCTCACGTTCTCGTGACAGGAGAGATCGGCGCACATGTAGGTGCCGACGGAGTCGCCCCGCTCACCGGCCTCGCCTGCGAGCCGTGCTGAGAAGAGCGCCACCTGGTTTCCCGGCTGCATGGTGTGGCAGATGTTGCACATGCCCGAACGACCTCGGCCGGGGTCCGAGACTCGCAGCACGAACCCCGAGACCTCACCGTCGTGCTGAGTGAGCACGTAGCCGCGCCGACCCGCACTCGGGTCTCGCCACGCGAAGAAATCCAGGTAGTCCCAGTCGATCAGGACGAAGTCGTGGGGCATCTCCATGACCCGCAGCTCGTCGGCATCCGCATTGACGAACGAGGCACGGACGTCTGCTTCGGTGAGCGCTCGCATCGCTCCAGTCTATGAACACCGGTGCGCATGGGGTCGCGGCCAGGCGTCCGAGATCCCGGCGAGGCGCGGCCAGGGTGAGTTCCAGGGCGAAATACCGCGTGTTCGATGCGCTCCCTCACGACCCCGACGCGCCCGCACCTATCGTGAACACAGGTCGACGAGAGCACGAACCCCCAGGTTCACCCCTCCCACGCTCCCGACTCTGAGGCGCACCACGCGTCACCCGAACTCGGGGTGCGCCTCGATCGACCGGTCAGTCGCTCAGTCCTCGAGCAGCCCCAGCTCTGCGGCGCGCAGAAGAGCCTGCTCCCTGTTCGACGCACCGAGCTTGCGATACGCGCTGCGACGTTGGACCTTCACCGTGTTCGGTGAGACGAAGAGTGCCGCGGCGAGCGCGTCGGTGGACGACGTCCTCCGCAGCTCTCGCATCACCGCGAGTTCTCTCGACGTGAGCCTGACCGGGGGCGGCAGCGCCGGGAACGGGCATCCGTCCGAGGCGCGCGCGAGATAGGAGTCGAGGAATTCCTGCTCGGTCGGCGCGCACAGTTCGCGCACCTCGCTCAGCACGTCACCGGCGAAGAGCGCGAGCGGAGCCTGAGAGCGCTGCTCTCGCATCACGGCGACGGCGCGAGACATCGCGCGGGCAGATGCCTCACGCCTGCCCAACCGTGCTGCCGCGGCTGAGGACGTGATGGCTGCGAGGCAGAGCCGGTCGAGGTCAGGGTCGCGTTCGGCATGGGCGACCTCGGCCGCGGCGTAGGAACGCGCGTCGTCACCGGTGAGGAGCGCGACGAACGCCTCGACGGCGAGCCGAGCCGGATCATCGCCCGGGAGCCCGGCCGCAGTCCGTCGGGCCGCCGTCTGGTCGCCGAGCGCCAGCGACGCCATCGCCTGCGCGACGGTCAGCCGGGACGATCCGTAGTCGGAGACCGCCGAGTTCACGCCCCGTCCAAGCGAATGGGCGATGGCCAGCGATGCCTCGGCCGCGCGCCCCTCGCGCACCTCGATCTCGCTCTGAACGCAGACGAGGTAGGGCCAGAGCTCCGTCGTTCCCAGGTGGTGTGCGATCGAATCCGTACGGCGTCTGGCCTCGTCGAGATCGAGCGCCGCGATGGCGATGACGGCGTGGGCGATCTGCTCCAGTATCCCGAACTGCTCCGATCGCCAGGCGGGCGGCGGATCGACGCCGTCGATCTCGTCGAGGACCCGCCGCGCATCGGACAGCCGTCCCCGCAGGGCGTATACGCCGGCGAGAGTCGCAGCGCAGTGATACCAGCCGCCGTCGTCATCGGGCATCCGCAGACCGACACCGTCTTCGAGGATCATGACGGTATGCGCGACCTGAATCGTCATGCCGAGCTCCAGGACCTCGATGGCATCCGAGATCCGACCCAGCTGAAAGAAGCTGAGCCCGCAGTTGCTGAGCAGCAGCGCCGCGAATCCGGTGCACTCCGCACGCTGCTCGGCCTCCATCGTGTGGAAGACCTGAACAACCAGATCGGCGGACATCCCGGATCGCCGGAACTGCCCGGCGAACCGCTCGGCCAGCGCCTTCGCGCTGAGCATCCAGAACCGCTCGACGGGGTCATCGTCGACGCCCCGGCGGCCGAGTGACAGCGCGGCGCCCTGGAAATAGGCGAACGCGCGCAGCCGTTGACCGAGACGCAGCAGGACCAACGCCAGCAGCATGCCGAGCAGCGGATGACGCGCGAGCACGAGAGGATTCTCGCGACGCAGCAGCGTCTCGACTTCGCGCGGACTCGACCGGGAGAGGATGAACCACGACTTGCGCCCGAGGCGCACCGCGAGGACGTAGTCCCTCGCTCTCATCGCATTGGTCAGCGCCTCGAGATGGCGGCCGTGCTCGGAAGCCCACAGCGCGACTGTTCGGCGGATCGGTGCCACGGCGTCGAGTGGCCGCTGATCGAGTCGGCGCGCGAGCGCTTCGCGCAGCAGCGGGGTGTAGACGAACCCGAGACCGTCATCCGCCGGTTCCCACATGCCCAGTCCGTAGAGCTCGGCCCGATCGAGGTGCTCGTCCCCGCCATCCGGCCATCCGAGACGCCGGACGATCTCGCGCGTCACTCTCCCCGGCACCGAAGTCCGAAGCAGGAACTCCCGGAAGTCGGCCGGAGCATCCGGACCGATCAGGCTGGCCATCAGAGCATCAGCGAGCCCTTGTACCTCGACTGCGGCGATCTCGACCGGTTCCCGATGGGTCGCGAGAGCAAGGCCCAACGCTCGGGCTGCGAGGGGCAGTGCGCTCTCCTCACCGAGCGGATGCGGCGGGAGCGCCTGACCGGATACGCGTTCCACCACCGCCCGAGCCTCGTCACACGTGAAGAAGAGATGCGCGGGTCCGACGACGCACACGTCCGCGGACGCGACCATCTGCAGCGTCCGCGTCACCGTCGAGCGGCGCGTCGCCACGACGATCCGCAGGAGCGGTGCGGCGTCGAGAAGATCGAGAGCCCGCCCGAGAAGCGACCGCTCATCGGCCCGCTCCGCATTGTCGATCAGTAGAACGCACGGTCGACTCAGGTCGCCGAGCAGGCGCCCGAGTTCGCCGCCCGGATCCCGGACGCTGTCGAACCCACGCAGCGCCGAGCGAGCGGTGCTCCGATCAGCGATCAAGTCCTGGACGATGACCTTGGTCAGGATCTCGCGAAGCATGAGGTGCTCGTTCGTGACGCTCTCGTCGAACCCGAGTCGCACCGCAGCAGCCGCTCGTTCTTCCTGCATCGTCGCCCACTGGCTCAGCAGAACCGACTTCCCACCTCCGGCGGGGCCGCTGATGACCGTCAGGGCATGCCCTCGATCGAAGATCTCCGTCAGCCGCGGACGATCGAGCATGTGCAGGGGAAGACGCGCGCCGCGCGCACGTCCGCCTGTCCCCTGCTCCATCGCCGGCCTCCCCCGAGAACGCGAAACTCTCCGCGATCCGATCGTAGGTCTGCGAACGATTCCGGAATACTGCGAAAGCCGACGTATACCGAGATATCGGCTGAGTATGCCGCTCTTCGGCTATTCGGCAGCGCGCTGCATCGCCTCGTCAGCCTCCATAACGATGCTCCGCATCGCTGACGCGGCGGCATCGGCGTCTCCGCCCGCAACCGCGAACGCGACATCCCGATGCCACTGCACAGCGCTCTGATTGGCCACGTGCGGCATGAGGTCATGCGCCGTGCGCCCCCTGAGCACCGCCTCGACCATGCCGCCCAGAGCGGCGAGCATCCGATTGCCGGACGAATCCAGCAGAAGACGGTGAAGCCTGATGTCCGCGGTGAGGTAGCGCTCTCGGTCGGCCTCGTGGTCCTCCTCGCTCATCGCGACGACGAGTGAGACGAGCTCGACCTTCTGTTCCGACGTCGCGTTCACCGCAGCGAGTCGCGCAGCGAGCGGTTCGATCACGGAACGGAGCTGGCTGAGCTCGCGAAGCTGCTCATCGCGACCGGGGCCCGCGAGTCGCCACGCGATCACCTCGGGCGCGTAGACGTTCCAATCGGCCCGCGGCCGCACCTCGACACCCGATTTCCGCCGCACCCAGACAAGACCGAAGGACTCGAGGACCCGCACCGCCTCACGGGCGGCGGAGCGGGACACTCCCCGCTCCTGAGCGAGCTCCACCGTCAGCATCCGCGAGCCCGGGGGGTGCTCGCCGTCGACGATCGCGCGACCGAGCTCGGCGACGAGCGAGTCGTGGACAGGGCTTGCAGGGCCGGCGACGGTCATATGTCGAGTATGCCCGCCACAGGGTCGCTGACGTGGGACGTCTCAGGCGACTGTTTCGGTTATGTTGCGCATGACGTGGTATGCGTGCTTATTATGTACGGCATAAGGTCGTAAACCACGCCCGGATCAAGGAAGCTCATGGCACTCTTCACCCCCGCCGCCGACGCGCTCATGACGGCAGTCGCCGACACGGCAGCCCCTGACCGCCCCGCCGGTCAGCTGATCACCGCCGCAGTGCTCGGGATCGCGATCATCATCGTCCTCATCACGTGGGTGAAGCTGCATCCCTTCCTGTCGCTCACCATCGGCGCGCTCGCCACCGGCGCGATCGCCGGCATGGACATCGCGGCATCGGTCACCAGCTTCTCGACCGGATTCGGCACCACGATGGGCGGGGTGGGAATCCTGATCGCCCTCGGTGCCATCTACGGAAAGCTCCTCGCCGACTCGGGTGGTGCCGACCGCATCGTCGATACGCTCGTCAGCCGTGCCAGCGCACGGTCGCTGCCGTGGGTCATGGGACTCATCGGTGCGGTCATCGGTCTCCCGATGTTCTTCGAGGTCGGCCTCGTGCTCCTCGTGCCGGTCATCATCCTCGTCGCACGGCGCTCCGGGGCGCCACTCATGCGCATCGCGATCCCGACGCTCGCCGGCCTCTCGGCCATGCACGGCCTCGTGCCGCCGCACCCGGGCCCGCTCGCCGCGATCGACGCGCTCGGAGCCAACCTCGGCCTCACCCTCGCCTTCGGTGTGATCGTCGCGATCCCCGCCGTGATCATCTCTGGGCCGCTGTTCGCCCGCTTCGCAGAGCGCTGGGTCGACGTCCCGGTCCCCGAGCTGTTCGTGACGGACGAGGACGAGGGCATCGAGCAGCGTCGCCGCCCATCGTTCGGCGCGACGCTCTTCAGCATCCTGCTCCCCGTGTTCCTCATGCTCGCCAAGGCCGTCGCCGACATCTCGGCCGCAGGCTCCGACGCCCCGTGGAAGGTCGCGCTCGACTTCCTCGGCACGCCGGTCATCGCCCTGCTCATCGCCGTGCTCGCCGGATTCTTCATCCTCGGCCGCGGCGCCGGATTCGACCGCACGAAGATCAACGACATCGTCGGCTCGTCGCTCGGCCCCATCGCCGGCATCCTGCTGATCGTCGGCGCGGGTGGCGGATTCAAGCAGGTGCTGGTCGACACCGGCATCGGCAACGTGATCGCCCAGTTCGTCTCCGGGTCGTCCGTCTCGGTGCTGATCCTCGCGTGGCTGGTCGCCGTGGTCATCCGCATCGCCACGGGATCCGCGACCGTCGCGACGATCACCGCCGCCGGCATCCTGCAGCCGCTCACCGAGACCCTCGACTCCCCCATGGTCGCGCTGCTGGTGCTGGCGATCGGCTCGGGCTCGGTGTTCCTGTCGCATGTCAATGATGCGGGTTTCTGGCTCATCAAGGAGTACTTCGGCCTCAGCATCCCGCAGACTCTGAAGTCATGGACAGTACTCGAATGCCTCATCTCCGTCACCGGTCTCGCCGGCGTCCTCGTCCTGAGCATGTTCGTCTGAGCGCGCCATGATGTCCGTCAACGCACCCGTCCTCGTCTTCATGGGCGTCGCCAGCACCGGAAAGTCGACCGTGGCAGCGATGCTCGCCGGCCGTCTCGGCTGGGCGTTCGAAGAGGGCGACGACCTGCATCCCGAGGCGAACGTCGCCAAGATGGCTGCCGGCCACGCTCTGAACGACGAGGACCGCTGGCCCTGGCTCGACCGCATCGCCGAGTGGATCGATGAGCGCATCGACGCCGGCGAGCCCGGCATCGTGACCTGCTCCGCCCTGCGACGCAGCTACCGCGACGTGCTTCGCCGGGATGCGGTCACGTTCGTGCACTTCGCCGGCGAGCGCGAGCTGATCCTCGAGCGGATGCTGCGCCGCCAGGGGCACTTCATGCCCGCCACATTGCTCGACTCGCAGTTCGCGACGCTCGAGCCCCTGGAGGCGGACGAGCGGGCCATCGAGATCGACATCGCTCTGACGCCGGCTGAGCAGGCCGCTCAGATCGCGTCACGGCTGCGGTTGCACCCGGACTACTGAGACGATGCCTCGGCCCGCGACACTCTGAGTCATGAAGAACTCGATGCGGCGCGCTGTGCGGATCCTGGTCGCGGCGACGACGCTCAGCGTCGGGCTGACTGGCTGCTCGCCCTCCTCCGGCGGAACTCAGCCTGCGAACGATGCGTCGACTGCTGAGACGACCCTTGGCGCCGGTTCGGTCAGCGACGCCCCTCGTGCGAGCCCTCTCAGCTGCGATGGCGTGGCTGTGATGTTGACGGTCGATCCGCTCTCAGCCACCGCCGGGCAGACGGTCTCCGTGTCAGTGCATCCCCCCGAGTGCCTCGACGAGCTCTGGGCGGGCGAGGTGATCATCCGCTCCCCCGAGGGCGATCTGCGCACCGGTTCACGTCTCGAGGTCGGAGCGACCTCGGTGTCGGTCGAGGTGCCGCCCGATCTCACGGGGACGCCGATGCTGATGCTCGTACCCGATCTCGATTGCGAGCGATCAGGTGCGACCGGCGACTGCCACTATCCATACGCGGAGATCGAGATACGCGCCGCTACTCCGTGAGCAGACCCAGCCCTGCGATCCCCTCGACGACCAGGTCGTGGTCGTCCGATGACGGAAGTCCCGACACCGTCGCGACCGCGACGACACCCACACCGTCGACGCGGATCGGCACCGACCCACCCGCGACCGCGTAGACGACCGGATCGAGCCATCCCGGCTCGTACATGTCCCGGCCGCCATTCTCGATGCGCGCTTCGAGCAGGGCAGTGCTGGTCTCGAACCTGAGAGCGGTCGCCGCCTTCTTCGCCGCCCATGCGTCGTTGTCGGCCGTCGCGCCCGGCAGAGATGCGTGGAAGAGGACCCCTGACGGGGTGCGCACGTCCACCGCGACCGGGTGACCCTCGGCCAATGCCCGTTCTGCGATCGAGCGACCCAGCTCCCATGCGTCCCTGCGGTCGAAGCGGCGCAGGACGAGTTCGACGTGCTCCTTCTCGAGCTGCGCGATCCGTGTCTGGTCACTCATGTCCGGTACCTCTCGTGTGCGTCTGTTCAGCCGAGTTCCCCCGATCCGTACGGTCGAATCGGCTGCTGCCTCTGGAAGGCGTACTCGCCACCCTGACGCCCTCCGAAGGGGCGTCCGTGATCGGCGAACTCCTCACGATAGAACGCCAGCCGCCAGGATCCGATCTCGATCCGCGATCCGGTGCGCAGAATCCGGGCATCCTCCGAGCTGTGCGGCAGATTGGGCCGCCCGCCGCCGGTGGGGGCGTACGAATACAGGACGTACTCGTCGTCCTCGTTGTGGCGGACTTCGGCGTGCAGCGCCTCCACTCCCTCGAGCCGCAGGTCGGCGTCCTTGCCCGAGCCGATCGTCGTCCGTCCGGGAAGGAGATCGAACTCACGCGGCCTGGTGCTGTTCCAGTCGCCGTTCCCGACCGCGAAGATCAGCCGTGGTCGACCGGATCCGGGAAGGTAGTGGGTGGTCGTCACCCGCCGCGGCACCCGACGTGCCAACGTGGGAACGAGGGGGAAGAGAGTGGGCGGCGGGGCGGGGAGGCGGAACCGGCTGCCATCGTCCCGGTGCTTCACCTCCGAGAGCAGCGCCGACAGATGTCCGAGCCTGATGTGCGACGACCCGGCGATCGCACGGCCGACAGGCCCTGACCTGACGTCGCCGAGCTGGAGCAGAGTCCCCTTTGGCCCTTCCACACGCACGCTGAGGCCTCGTCGCGACAAGGCATCGGCGAGAGGTGCCAGCTGCGTGAGCTCGCGGCGACCCATGCCGGTGAGGCCCGCAGTGGACTCGAACGAGATGACGACCTCCCGACCCGCGGCACGCACCGTGAAGCGAGTCGGAGATGCGCCGTCCGAAGCGACGTGCTCGACCTTCAGGTCGATATCGAGACGGATCATGGTGGCAGGCCGTCAGGCCGGCCGGCTCTCGCCGGACTCGCTGTCGCTGGTCGTCACGCGCAGCGTGCCGTTGAACTTCCACGTCGCGCGAGGTGCATCCGGCCCGATATCCCGAGGGACTTCCACGGTCATGTCCTCGAACGTGTAGTTGACCGCCGCTCCGCGACCGGTCAGATAGGCCCACATCTCTCGGCCGAGATCCGTCCAGTCCGTGATCGATGCTCCACTCGGCCCCGAGGCCTCGGAGAACAGTTCGGACGTTTCCTTCTCATCACTCATGGGGTGCTCCTTCGCTGGTGCCCGGTGGTGTTGAAGCGATTATGCGCGCCCCCGATCACTCTGTCCATATGTTTTTGAATACAGTCCAGAAACTGTCTTCCGCTCTCCGAGGCAGCTCAGAGAAACTTCGCGGCCGGTGCATCCGAACGGTGGTGACCAGCGGAATAACCCTGTGTCACGACCCTCGCCGTGACTCCGATCGACAATGGAGTTGAACGATGACTGGAAAGATCCGCGCCTCCCTCGCAGGGGTGGCCGCACTCGCCCTCGTCCTGACCGCCGCGCCCGCACAGGCCGCAGAGACAGCACGCCCCTCGGGGAACATCGTCGATGTTCTCGTCACCGCCTCAGGAGGAGGCGCTCCAGACCGAAACGCCAACGACTACGACCTGCTCGTCCAGGCGGTGCTCGCCACCGGCCTCGACAGCACGCTCGCAGATCCGGCGGGAACGTTCACCGTCTTCGCTCCGAACGATCGAGCCTTCCTGCGGCTGGTGTCCGACCTGACGGGCACCGCACCCGCATCCGAGGCGGCGGCACTGACCACGCTCACGACCGCCTTCACCACCGACCAGATCGCCGACATCCTGCTGTACCACGTCGTCGCGGGCAAGAAGCTGGGCCCGATCAAGGTCATCACGTCGAAGTCGCTCACCATGGCTAACGGCGGGGTCGTCCGGCCGCGCGGCGTCTTCTTGCGTGACGAGAGCCCCACCCTGCGGGACCCGGCCCTGGTGCTGTGGCGGGTGAACATCACCGCGAACAATGGAGTGATCCACACGATCGATCGCGTCCTGGTTCCTGCGATGTGAGCACGCCGTGAAAAGGAAACGCCCCCGAGGACGCGGGCGTTTCTCCGGCTCGTGGATCTCGTGATCGAGAACAACGAACAGATGGTGGGGTTTTCCCGTATCTCCCCGAGTCCTACCCTTTACAGGGATCGGGGCCCGCGATTCCTAGGCGTTTCCCACGCGTTCCTTTCGCGATTCCCACGGATACCCCCGACTGCCCTACTCCTGCTTGAGGTGCCAGCGGGCGAAACTCAGGATTCGGCCGCGGCGCCGTCGTCCTCAGGTTCTGGCTCTCCCCAGGGCTGCAGCGCGACGGCCGCAGCGATGGCACGGTCTCGGGCGGCCGTCCACCTCGCCGCTTCTTGCGACCCGAACGATGTCGCGACCTCGCGGAGCTTGTCACCGACCAGAACGCAGGCCGCGCTCAGCGCGGTCTTCGTCGGACAAGGAACGCAGCGCGGTCTCGATGACTGAGGCCATGTGTTGGCTCTGCTGCTCCAGGTTGTCGAAATGCAATTCTGTTCCCCGGGCACCGTGGAGGATCGCAGCTTGGATGACAGGGTCGTTGAATCGGTCGAAGTTCGCCGGCGACAGGACATGGCCGAACCCGGGCTGTTCGAACAGTGAGAACTTGGCGTCTTTTGAGTGACGTGCGCGATGCAGCACCGACGAGATGGTGAAGTACACCTCCGCGTGACTGGCGGTCGTCATGTCGCCGATCTCGGGCTCCCAGAACGCGAAGTTCGGATTGAGAGCCATCGGCAGCACCATGCCCGAAGTCCCGTAGTTGCTCGGTAGGAAACCGGACCGGTCACCGAGAGGCGCCTAATTGGCGTCCCAGAGTGTGTATCCAATGACGCCAGCGGGGATGAAATCCTGAGCAGCCGTCAGCTCGTTCTCCATGCCGACGATCCGGCCGGTGTCGCGGGAGATGAGAACCGTGTCTTGGTAGGTCGTTGCCGGGTCCGCGACGCGCAATCCGATGACATCGCGCCCCAGTCGGTCCGTTGACTCGCCCAGGACCGTGACACCACCGGCCTCGACCAGCCGGTCGATGAGGATGTTGTGCTGCTCATTCGTCAAGGTCCAATAGCTCAACAGCCGGCCGATGACGACGAGGACCTCGCCCGATGATGAGGACTCCGTCGCGCCGAGGCTGGTGAGTGCCTTGTCCATCGACTCGCGAGACCCGTCATTCAGGTTCATCACATCGGCGGGGATCTTCAGATCCTGTGGTGCCGTCACCAGCTGTGTGATGGTGTCACCCGGTTGATACGGGCTCTCCTCGATGCCTTCGGGTCGCACACCGGCTGGCCAGTGAGATTCCCCGGCGATGATGGTGTTGCGGGACCCGGTCTCGGGCGCCCACTCGAATGTGACCCTCTGGGGCACAGACTCGACGCGTTCTTTCGCCAGGTCGATGCTCCACCCCCACACGAGCGAGGAGACTCGACGTTCCTGGACCACGCTCACCGTCGACCCGAGGCGCTCCTTCGCCTCCTGCACGACTGTCGCAAGCGGCTGAGCGTTGTCATACTGCAACGGCGGAGGTGTGAGCGCTGTGGCCCGCTGGGCCGGTGCGAGAACGTTGGTCGCGACGATCACAATGGCCACGATGGCCGCCACTGCGACGGCAAAGCGCCCCCACGCCCATCCTCGCCGTTGTCGCGCGGGGGCGTACGTGCCTCGGATGATGCTCTCGCGCACAGCGATGGCCTGAACACTGAGCTCGTCAGCGGACGCCGTGGCGGGGTTGACAGCACGGAGCAGGCGGTCGATCTCGTCGTCAGGAATGTTCACGATCTCCGCTCCCTCGGTTCAAGCTGTGCCCGCAGTTTCGCTCGTGCGCGAGTGAGGGTCGTCCACACAGCCGCCTGACTGGAACGAAGGACATCGGCGATCTCTCCGGCGCTGAGCTCATCCCAGTAGGTGAGGACAACGACCTGTCGCTCTCGGGCGCTGAGCGACTTCATCGCCTGTTGCAGCGCCAACGCGTCCAGTGGATGGATGGTGTCAGCTGCGCTGCGCAGTCCGCGGGTGAGAGCTTCCATCGCCCGCGCGCGAGAGTGAGCCTTTCGGTCGACGTCACGTAGCTTGTTGTCGGCGGTGCGGATGAACCATCGCAAGCCCATCGGCTTCACCGCGTCCAACTTCCGCCATGCGATGACGAACACCTCAGCTGCGATCTCGTTGACCTCGTCGGAGTTGTCGAGGTAGCACTCGAGATGCCGGTGCACCTTCGGCCAGTACTCGTTGAACAGCGACCGGAAGACCACGGCCTTGTTCGGGGCCGGTGCACCTGCAGCAATATTTGTCGGGACGAATGGGAAATCTTCAGCGACAGCGAAGACGACACGGAGTCCGTCCCCGAACCCCCATCGCATCACTGCAGCCGCCTCACTCATCGCACGTACCTTTCAGGCTAACCCGACTAAAGAGTGCAGAGGAGGTTCGTCGTGCCGGTTCCCACATCGGTTGAACTGTTCGGACCGGCGGTCCCGAGGACGGTCGCGGCGGAGTTGCGCGCGCGAACCAAACCAGAACTGCGCCCGTTAGCGATAGACCCGACCGACCGAAGCGCCGAGGTATTCACGTTCGTGCAGATGGTGAACGTCAGTTTCGATCCACTCATCCCGCTCCCGCTGTACGCGCAGTACGTGCCCGTGGCGCAGTTTCCCACTGCGCGGGCTGAGGTCGACTCGGTGGTGAGCGTCATCCCTAGTTCGGGCCACACCACCGTGGTGTCGCTGAGGGCGATACCGCCCGGCACCGCCTCCAGCGCATACTCGACATCGGGATGGAAGTCGTCGGACGCGTGCGCGACGGCGGGGCTCAAAGTCGCGGCGACGAGCACTGCGACAGCGACGCTGAGGATTCGTTTCATGATGCCTCCGAGGCAGGCGGGCGTGGACCGCGTACACACACGGGTCAGGGCGTGGGTGCGCCCGTAATTCAGTATCTGCCGAGGCGTGTTCGCAGCCGGTGGCTAGGAGGCGCCCTTGCAGCTGCCGCAGAATCCTTACAAACATTTTCGGAGGGTGTCACCCCGGACAACGGTCCAGAGAAGACCTGGGACGCTAAAACCCATCTCGACACGATGCTCTGTGAGAAAAGCCAGAATCGGATCCGCGGCGGCAACAAGGTTGCCTCGTCCGGTGAGTCGTTCGTCCAAGGCGAGCGCTGTGCTGCCTGCAAGCGTCAGCTTCGACGCACCGGGGGCGCGGTCTTCAAGCCGGGAACCGAAACAGGCCTCCCACGGAACGCGACCTCGAGGGCGCCGGCCAGTGCCAGGCTCCGAACCGCGCAGACGACGAAGCCGAACAGGAGCGCTCTCGTGGGAGTGAGGACACGCAGGTAGGGCACAGCCGCCGGATCGATTTCCACCTCGACACCCTCCGCTTCATACACCTCAAGTTGCCTGACAACGTCGAGCTGCTCGTCGGCGATCCGCTGTATGGCTTTGCGCATGCCGTCGTCCGTCAAGCCCACCAAAGTCTTCACCTGGTCGAGTTCGATGCTGAACATCATCTCGTGCGCGCTCTTGTTGCGCAGCCTGTTGAAGCTCTTCACCGCTCGCGCGAGAGGGACCTCGGCGGCTCCGGTCGCTTCGGCCAACGCGAGCTTGTGCTCGAACCTCGCGTTCGTCCAGTCGATGGCATCGGGACGCTCCAGCTTCACTCTCGTCGCGTATTCGAGGAGAGCCTCGATCCAGAGATGCCCGCGCAACAGGACCCCGACGTCATCGGCGTCTCGAAGAGCGTGGACGAGGTCGGCAAAGTGGACGTTATTCAAATCCGCGCTCTTGATACCCACACCACGAACGTAGAGGTTCGGTGGCTACTGACCGACATTCCGCGCCGGACCAGCTCGGTCACGTCACCACTGAGTCAGGGACGGAGATGAACTGTCAAGCGCGGCCTCGATTAGAGCACGACGGTGCCGAGATGCCGAGCTCGACCGAGTTGCAGCGCCACGAGCCCCAGCACAAGGGATGCAGTGATCTGAACGAGTATGAGCAGGTTGCCACTGAGTATTGCGAGGTCCTGGGCGGTGTAGTCGGTCAGGGCGAACTGGACGATGAGAGTAGCGGCCACGACGACACCGAAGACAATCGCGGGCAGGGTCCGCCACGGAGACGGGAGGTTACTGCGCAGAAGGCATCCCACAGCAGCCCCACCCAGCAGAATCTTCATGAGTGCGTCAACGAGTCGCGCCCCGTCAGGAGATGTTCCGCCCAGGATCAGAGGAGACAGGACACCAATCCACACCGCGAAGACGGCGGTGGCGACGGATGCCGCGCGCACGACCGGTGAGGAGCCGGCGCGCACCCACAGACCCACCGCTGAAAGGAGGCACGCCAGACTGAATGAGATCGCGACCAGCTGTCCGAGGAGCGTGATCGCTTCCCCGGCCATGTTGCTCGGCATACTCCGGACCGCCAGCAGTGCGCCTGATGCAGCGAACAGTGCTGCCGCAAGGGCCCACAGCACCCGAACTTTTCGGTGCGGAGCGTCGATGGTCACTTCTGGCGTTGTCACTACTTCTCCTCGTCGTCCACGAAGTGCACGCCTTGTGCATTCTGAGTGCAGTAGTCCGAAATGGTCTGCCAGTGCTCGCTGATGGCGGCGAGCACGTCGAGCGAGTCAACGGGGCTCTGCTCGAGAGAGGCCTGCACGTCCTCATGGGTGTCCACAATCAGGGTGGAGATATCCGGGTACATCTCATTGAGGTCTTCGGCGCTGGACAACGACGAAGCATCCTCCGCAGCCATCTCAACTGCCGACGTCACATAAGAGATGCAGATCTGCTGTTTCAGGTCCCCGTCGGAGATGGGGCGTGCGGGCGCGGGCGCGGACGTGAGCCGTTCCGCTGAGGCGAGTTGCGGGATTCCACCGAGCGCCTCCAACGAGTCGGGCGCTCCCACCGCGAACCAATCTGCACCCAGCGCGACCTGATACTCCGGCGTGATGAGTCCGTCCCATTCAGCGACGACGTTTTGAGCAGACCCCTCATGCTTATAGACGCGGAAATGCAGAGGCGTACCGCCCGCGTCGTAGCAGCCGAATCCGTACATCTCACCCTGGAAGTAAGGGTCGCCCTGGAAGAGGCGCGCGTCGGAACACGGCGCCTCCTCCAGGACGTCCGCGACGGCTGCTTCCCGGTCGCTCCACCCGATTGAGGCGGGATCAACGGATTCGACTCCGTCGTTCTCGGCGTCGTCGGGGACGCAGCCCGCCATCAGAAGCGTGCCGAGGATTGCGCCCAGAGCAAGGGTGGTCAGTCGTCGCATCGGGTCCAGTATTCCGTCGTATCAGCGAAGCCGCGAACTCAACCCCTCCACTGGTAGGCCGCGCCAGTTACGAGTGAGCCCGACTGAGCTCGGACCTGCGAGTTGGCCGCGACGTTACCCCCGGCGACCGTGCCACCGCCTGTGCTACCCGACCCGAGGCATCCGAATCCGTACCAGCCCTGCGTTCCCGCCGAGTTGAACCCCTTGCCCTGTGAGCAGATGTTCACATCGGACGCGTTGCAGACGTCATACCCCTTCTTGAACCCCACCGACCCCCAGATCGAACACCCGTTCGCGGACGTCCAATACGTGCCGGGGCCGGCAATGGCGTTCTTCCACGTTTCCACGCACACCGCCAAAGGTGCGACCACCGAGCCTGAGCGCGCACTCTGCACAGCCGACGTCTCCCCGGCGCGAAGTGCGGCGACCGTTTCCTCCGCCTGTCCTTACTCGACGTTGATCTCCACCAGCTGACCATCGAGTTCGATGGTCAAGGGACCCTCGAACGTATCCAGGTCGATGGGTCCAGAGACCTCCGGCTCGTCATGATTCGGCGCATACGCGGCTCCCGTCGCGATTCAGTCTGCCTATGCTCGCGAACGAGGGTTTCGGGGGCTTTTGCACGACACGCGAATTCCTTACCTCCCGCTTCGAGGTGCGAATCACGTCGGCGCACGCCTAATGACCGCGCCCCGGGGATCGCCTACCTGAGGGCCTGGAACGTCGAGACTGAGCTCGCCCTGCGACGCTCTCGTCGTGCTTGTTGTCTCATCGGGTGAGCTGCCACTGCCCGACGGTCGCGCACAGTGCGACCCAGCCAGCCCAGGGACCTCTGGGCGGCCTGCCGACAGCTCCGCAAGAAGCAGAACTGGCACCGAAACGAGGAAAGCCCCCGGTATTCCCGGGGGCTTTCCTCGTTTGACCTGGCATTCTGAGATACGAGAACAAAATCCTCGAGATCCGGGAATACCCCATGGTGGCGAGTGAGGGATTCGAACCCCCGAATGCTGAGCAGTCTGATTTACAGTCAGATCCCTTTGGCCGCTTGGGTAACTCGCCAGAGCGCACCCGTCCGACTTCGACAGCCAACCGGGGGCACGATAGATAATCATACCTGCCGAGGGCAAGCGTGAGAAATCGAACGCTCAGCTGCCGAACACGCCGCGATCGGCGTCAGCGATCGACTCCGGAGTCCGCAGCAGGCCGCCCTCGGCTCGGCACGTCGCAGCGGCCACATCCATGGCTCGATCGAGCAGCTGCTGCCACCCTTCCGCATCGGAGGGTGTCCCCTGAGCAAGGCCGGCCGCCACGGCCGCGAGAGTCGCATCTCCGGCTCCCACGGTGTCGACGACGCGACCGGGCAGCGTCGAGATGGGCGCCGTGACGATGCCGGCATCCGACTCGAGGGCTGCACCATCGGCGCCTGCGGTCGCGAGCACCGCGCTCACCCCGAGCGCGCGCAGCCGCGCCCTCAGCGCATCGAGATCGCCGTCATAGAGGAGAGCCGCATCATCGGCGCCGATCTTGACGATCGACGCTCCTGCGGCGGCGCGCTCGAAGCCCTGCACGAACTCGGCACCGTCGCTCAACATCCCCGACCGTGGGTTCGGGTCGACAGCGAGGCGAGTGTCGCCGACGGCGTCGAGCAGGGCGTCGACCTCACCGGGCACGTCGAAGGGGAAGCAGCTGACAGCCACGAGATCCGAATCGGCGATCGCACGGACAGCCTCGTCGGAATAGCGGATGCTGCGCCGCTGCGCGGCCTCGTTGAACACGTAGACGGGCTCGCCGTCGGGACCACGCTGCACGATCGCCCGAGACGAGCCCAGCGGCGCCTCGCTGGCGATCAGCCGCACGCCGTGATCGTCGAGGTATTCGCGAATGTGCGCCCCCGCTTCGTCGTCCCCGACCATCGCGATCAGGGTGGTCGGCACACCGAGCCTGCGAAGACCAACGGCGACGTTCAGTGCCGCGCCGCCGACCAGCTCACGCACCCCGCCGACGTCGTGGATCTCGTCGATCAGCGCGTCTCCGACGACGACTGCACCGGGCATACGGGAGGAATCATCACTCATTCCGCCGACACTACCGCGAGAGCGGCTTCCGCGGCGGTTCGGTCAGCCTCCCTGCACGGGCTGGGCACAGCGCTACGGTGAGCGCATGAACGCTCGAATCGCCGCCGGCGCTGCGGCTCTCCTGCTCCTCGCCGTGCTCACCGGCTGCGATCCGACCGGTTCGGGCACCACGCCGTCGAACGATTCCGCTGAACCGTCGTCGAGTCCGGGACCGGACGAATCGGAGAGCCCGTCGCCCTCCCCCACACCGACAGAGACTCCGATCGCTCTGCCGACCGACTGCAGGGCGATCCTCTCGGACGACGTGCTCGCACAGCTCGAGGGAGTGCCACTCAATGACGCGGCCTTCGGACCGTCCGGGGTAGGAGACGATGGCGAGCTCACCTGCATCTGGGCGGATCCGAGGGCGGACACCACCCGGCTGGTCACCACCATCTCCCTGATGAACCGAGGGCCGGCCCTCGACATGCTGAACGCTCTCGTGGCCGACGAGGGCTACACGTGCTTCACTCCCGACGGCGGCACGCGCTGCGAGAAGACCTGGCAGAACGAGCAGTACCCTGTCACCGACGGTCGCACCCTCTTCTGGCGGGACGACGTGCTGATCGACTCCCAGTACTCGAATCTCGCGCCCGAGGGATACACCTCGAGCATCGTGGCGCACCTCTTCGACTGATCCGTCGCCCTGTCCACGGCAGGCACCCCGGATCCGGGCACGAAGAAGGCCCCGGGCGAATCGCCCGGGGCCTTCTCACTCACTCACTCGATCAGTTGTACGTACCCGGCGTGATGTCGTCCGTCGAGAACGCGTCGAAGTCGACGTAACCGAAGTCGCCGTCGGCGTACGCACCGTCGGATGCGAAGATCCGGTTCGGGTAGCGCTCGCTCTTGGCTTCCTCCGTCGCCTCGACCGTGACGTCGCGGTACTTCGAGAGACCGGTTCCGGCGGGGATGAGCTTTCCGATGATGACGTTCTCCTTGAGACCGACCAGCGGGTCGCGCTTGCCCTCCATGGCGGCCTGCGTGAGAACGCGGGTCGTCTCCTGGAAGGAAGCGGCCGACAGCCACGACTCGGTCGCGAGCGACGCCTTCGTGATACCCATCAGCTCCGGACGGCCGGACGCGGGGCGCTTGCCCTCTGCCACAGCCTCGCGGTTGATCGCCTGGTAGCGCTTGAGGTCGACCATCTCACCCGGGAGCAGGGTCGTGTCGGCGTGATCGACGACGGTGACCTTGCGGAGCATCTGACGGACGATGACCTCGATGTGCTTGTCGTGGATCGGCACACCCTGCGAGCGGTAGACGCCCTGGACGCCGCCGACGAGGTAACGCTGCACCTCGCGGGCACCCATGACACGCATGACCTCCTTGGGGTCGAGCGTGCCGACCAGGAGAGGCTGACCGACCGTGACGTGCTGACCGTCCTCGACCAGAAGCGTCGCACGCTTCAGGACCGGGTAGATCACTTCCTCGTCACCGTTGTCGGGCGTCAGGATGACCTTCTTGGCCTTGTCCGTCTCGTCGATCGTGATGCGGCCATCGGCCTCGGCGATCGGCGATGCGGCCTTCGGGGTGCGAGCCTCGAAGAGCTCCTGCACGCGAGGCAGACCCTGCGTGATGTCATCTGCCGACGCCGAACCACCGGTGTGGAACGTACGCATCGTCAGCTGGGTACCGGGCTCACCGATCGACTGTGCCGCGATGATGCCGACGGCCTCGCCGATGTCGACGGTCTTGCCCGTCGCGAGCGAACGGCCGTAGCACTGCGCGCAGACACCGACGGCGGAGTCGCAGGTGAGGACCGAGCGCACCTTGATGCTCTCGACACCGAGACCGACCAGCTTGTCGATGAGAACGTCACCCACGTCGTCGCCGGCAGAGGCGAGGACCTCGCCCTTGCTGTCGACCACGTCGGAGGCCAGCGTACGAGCGAACACCGAGTTCTCGACGTTCGCGTCGCGCACGAGCTCACCCTGCGAGTTCGGAGCGGCGATCGGGAGCTCGAGGCCCTTCGACGTGCCGCAGTCCTCTTCGCGGATGATGACGTCCTGCGAGACATCCACCAGACGACGGGTCAGGTAACCCGAGTCGGCGGTACGCAGAGCGGTGTCGGCGAGACCCTTACGGGTACCGTGCGTCGCGATGAAGTACTCCGCAACCGACAGACCCTCGCGGTACGAGGAGATGATCGGACGCGGGATGATCTCACCCTTGGGGTTGTTCACCAGACCACGCATACCGGCGATGTTCCGGATCTGCAGCCAGTTACCACGAGCACCCGACGACACCATGCGGTTGATGGTGTTGTCCTCGGGGAAGTTGGCCTTCATCGCAGCCTGGACCTCGTCGGTCGCCTCGGTCCAGATCTTGATGAGCTCCTGACGACGCTCGACGTCGGTCGTGAGGCCCTTCTCGTACTGGGACTGGACCTTCGCGGCCTGCTTCTCGTAGCCCGCGACGATCTCAGCCTTGTTCGGCGGCGTGAGGATGTCGCTCAGGGCGACGGTCACACCCGAGCGCGTGGCCCAGTAGAAACCGGCGTCCTTGATGCGGTCCAGCGACGCAGCCGTCTCGACCTTGGGGTACTCCTCGGCCAGCTTGTTGACGATCTGCGACAGCTTGTTCTTGTCAGCCTGCTCGCGGACGAACGGGTATCCCTTGGGCAGCGTGTCGTTGAAGATCGCCTGACCGAGCGATGCGTCGACGAGACCGTGACGCTCGTAGCCCTCGGGAGCTTCGCCCTCGAGGAACGTGAGACCCGGGATGCGGATGCGGACCTTGGCCTGCAGGTCGAGGGTTCCCTCGTCCTTCGCCAGGATCGCCTCGCCCACCGAACCGAATGCACGGCCCTCACCGGCTGCGCCCGCCTTGACCGTGGTCAAGTGGTGCAGACCGATGATCATGTCCTGCGAAGGCAGGGTGACCGGGCGTCCGTCGGACGGCTTCAGGATGTTGTTCGACGCGAGCATCAGCACGCGGGCCTCGGCCTGAGCCTCGACCGACAGCGGCAGGTGGACAGCCATCTGGTCACCGTCGAAGTCGGCGTTGAACGCCGCGCAGACGAGCGGGTGCAGCTGGATGGCCTTGCCCTCGACGAGCTGAGGCTCGAAGGCCTGGATGCCGAGACGGTGCAGCGTGGGCGCACGGTTGAGCAGCACCGGACGCTCGCGGATGATCTCCTCGAGCACGTCCCAGACCTCGGGACGCGTGCGCTCGACGGCGCGCTTGGCCGCCTTGATGTTCTGCGAGTGACCGAGGTCGATCAGGCGCTTGATGACGAACGGCTTGAAGAGCTCCAGAGCCATTTGCTTGGGCAGACCGCACTGGTGCAGCTTCAGCTGCGGGCCGACGATGATGACCGAACGGCCCGAGTAGTCGACGCGCTTGCCGAGCAGGTTCTGGCGGAAACGACCCTGCTTGCCCTTCAGCATGTCGCTGAGGGACTTCAGGGCACGGTTGCCGGTACCGGTGACGGGACGACCACGGCGACCGTTGTCGAACAGTGCGTCGACGGCCTCCTGCAGCATCCGCTTCTCGTTGTTGACGATGATCTCGGGAGCACCGAGGTCGATCAGACGACGAAGACGGTTGTTGCGGTTGATCACACGACGGTAGAGGTCGTTGAGGTCGGAGGTCGCGAAGCGGCCACCGTCGAGCTGCACCATCGGGCGCAGCTCCGGCGGGATCACCGGAACGACGTCGAGGACCATGGCGGCCGGGCTCATGCCGGTCTCCAGGAACGAGTTGACGACCTTCAGACGCTTGATCGCGCGGATCTTGCGCTGGCCCTTGCCCTCGGAGATCTGCAGGTGCAGGCTCTCCGCCTCGGCTGCCAGGTCGAACGCCGCGAGGCGACGCTGGATCGACTCGGCGCCCATGTAGGCCTCGAAGTACTGACCGAAGCGGTCCTGGAGCTCGTGGAAGACGTCGTCCTCGGGACGCAGTGCGCCGACCTCGAGCGTGCGGAAGTCCTCCCACACGCGCTCGAGCTTGGCGATCGCCTCGTCGGCACCCTTGCGGATGAGCGACATCTCCTTCTCGGCGGCGTCCTTGACCTTCTTCTTCGCGTCGGCCTTGGCACCCTCCGCCTCGAGGGAAGCGAGCTCCTCCTCCAGGCGAGCCAGGCGCTCGGCGATCTTCGCGTCGCGACGGTCTCCGAGCGTCTTCAGCTCGAGACGGATGTTGTTCTCCTGCGTGCCCAGGTCGCGGTGACGAGCATCCTCGTCGACCGAGATGACCATGTAGGCGGCGAAGTAGATGACCTTCTCGAGGTCCTTCGGCGCCATGTCGAGCAGGTACCCGAGACGCGAGGGAACACCCTTGAAGTACCAGATGTGGGTGACGGGAGCGGCGAGCTCGATGTGACCCATGCGCTCACGACGGACCGAGGACTTGGTGACCTCGACGCCGCAGCGCTCGCAGACGATGCCCTTGAAGCGGACACGCTTGTACTTGCCGCAGGCGCACTCCCAGTCGCGGGACGGGCCGAAGATCTGCTCTCCGAAGAGACCGTCCTTCTCCGGCTTCAGGGTGCGGTAGTTGATGGTTTCAGGCTTCTTGACCTCGCCGTAGGACCAGGCGCGGATGTGGTCCGCGGTGGCCAGGCCGATGCGAAGCTCATCGAAAGTGTTTGACTCGAGCACAAATTCTCCTGTGTAGGAATTCTTCTGAAGAAATCGGGGAGGTGGGCCGCCGACCGGGCGTGACGCGCGGTCGGCGGCCTGGACCTTAGATCTCGTCGATCGAGGCGGCCTCGAAGCGGCTGGAGATGTTGATGCCGAGTTCCTCCGCAGCGCGGAAGGCCTCGTCGTCGGTGTCACGCAGGTTGACGAGCGTGCCGTCTGCCGAGAGGACCTCGACGTTCAGGCAGAGCGACTGCATCTCCTTCATGAGCACCTTGAAGGACTCGGGGATGCCGGGCTCCTGGATGTTCTCGCCCTTGACGATCGCCTCGTACACCTTGACGCGGCCGAGGATGTCGTCGGACTTGATCGTGAGGAGCTCCTGGAGCGCGTATGCGGCGCCGTAGGCCTCGAGGGCCCACACCTCCATCTCACCGAATCGCTGGCCACCGAACTGCGCCTTACCACCGAGCGGCTGCTGGGTGATCATCGAGTACGGACCCGTCGAACGTGCGTGGATCTTGTCGTCGACCAGGTGGTGCAGCTTCAGGATGTACATGTAGCCCACCGAGATCGGCGCCGGGAACGGCTCACCGGAGCGGCCGTCGAACAGCTGCGTCTTTCCGGTCGAGTCGATCAGGCGGATGCCGTCACGGGTCGGGGTGGTCGCGTCGAGGAGACCGGAGATCTCCTCCTCGCTCGCACCGTCGAACACCGGGGTCGCGACCTTGGTGCCGGGGGCAGCCTCGAACGCGTCCTTGGGGAGTCGCGCAGCCCACTCCGGGGTGCCTTCGACCTTCCAGCCCTGCTTCGCGATCCACCCGAGGTGGGTCTCGAGCACCTGGCCGAAGTTCATTCGACCGGGGATGCCCAGCGGGTTCAGGACGATGTCGACCGGGGTTCCGTCCGCGAGGAACGGCATGTCCTCGATCGGGAGGATCTTGGCGATGACACCCTTGTTGCCGTGACGACCGGCGAGCTTGTCACCCTCGGTGATCTTGCGCTTCTGGGCGATGTAGACCACGACGCGGCGGTTGACACCGGAGCCGAGCTCGTCGTCGCCGTCCTCGGCGTTGAACTCCTTGACGGCGATGATCGTGCCCTGCTCGCCGTGGGGCACCTTGAGAGAGGTGTCACGGACTTCGCGGCTCTTCTCGTTGAAGATCGCGCGGAGCAGACGCTCTTCCGCCGACAGCTCGGTCTCGCCCTTCGGCGTGACCTTGCCGACGAGGATGTCACCGGGGCGGACCTCGGCACCGATGCGGATGATGCCGCGCTCGTCGAGATCCTTCAGGAGCTCGGGGCTGACGTTGGGGAGGTCACGGGTGATCTCCTCCTTGCCGAGCTTCGTGTCGCGCGCGTCGACCTCGTACTCCTCGATGTGGATCGAGGAGAGGGTGTCGTCCTTGACCAGGTCCTGGCTCAGGATGATCGCGTCCTCGAAGTTGTAGCCCTCCCACGTCATGAACGCGACGAGGAGGTTCTTTCCGAGTGCCAGTTCGCCGTTCTCGGTGGCGGGGCCATCGGCGATGACCTCTCCGACCTCGACGCGGTCGCCCTCGTTGACGACGACCTTCTGGTTGTACGACGTGCCCTGGTTCGAGCGGTCGAACTTGCGCAGGTGGTAGTCCTGCGTTCCACCCTCGTCGAGCATGACGGTGACGCGGTCTGCGGAGACCTCGGTGACGACACCCGGCTTCTCAGCCGTGAGCACGTCGCCGGCGTCGATGGCCGTGTAGCCCTCCATACCGGTTCCGACGAGCGGCGAGTCGCTGCGGAGCAGCGGCACAGCCTGACGCTGCATGTTGGCGCCCATGAGTGCGCGCTGTGCGTCGTCGTGCTCGAGGAAGGGCACGAGCGAGGTCGCGACCGACACCATCTGGCGCGGCGAGACGTCGATGTAGCCGATCTCCTCCGGAAGGAAGAGGTCCACCTCACCGCTACCGCCCTTGGGGCGCGCGAGGACGTGGCTCTCGCGGAAGCGACCGTTCTTGTCGAGCGGGGCGTTCGCCTGCGCGATGTTGAAGTCGACCTCTTCGGAAGCGGTCAGGTAATCGATGTGCTCGGTGACGACGCCACCCTCGACCTTGCGGTACGGGGTCTCGATGAAACCGAACGAGTTGATGCGCGCGAAGGTCGCGAGAGCACCGATCAGACCGATGTTCGGGCCTTCAGGGGTCTCGATGGGGCACATGCGGCCGTAGTGCGACGGGTGGACGTCACGGACCTCGACGCCTGCGCGGTCACGGCTCAGACCACCGGGGCCGAGAGCCGAGAGGCGGCGCTTGTTGGTCAGACCCGCGAGCGGGTTGTTCTGGTCCATGAACTGCGACAGCTGCGAGGTTCCGAAGAACTCCTTGATCGCGGCGACGACGGGGCGCACGTTGATCAGGGTCTGCGGCGTGATCGCCTCGATGTCCTGCGTGGTCATGCGCTCGCGGACGACGCGCTCCATGCGGGACAGACCGGTGCGGACCTGGTTCTGGATCAGCTCGCCGACCGCGCGGATGCGACGGTTGCCGAAGTTGTCGATGTCATCGGTCGCGATGCGGATGTCGGCCTTCTTGCCCGAGCGGATGCCGGGGAAGGTCTCTTCCGTGCCTGCGTGCAGACGCACGAGGTACTTGATCGTCGCGACGATGTCCTGAACCGTGAGGACCGAGTCGGTCAGCGGAGCGTCGAGACCGAGCTTGTGGTTGATCTTGTAACGACCCACCTTCGCGAGGTCGTAGCGCTTCGGGTTGAAGTAGAAGTTGTCGAGGAGCGCGCGGGCGGCCTCGGCGGCGACCTGCTCGCCCGGACGCAGCTTGCGGTAGATGTCGCGGAGCGCATCTTCCTTCGTGACGATCGTGTCCTTCGCGAGCGTCTCCTCGATCGAGGTGTAGCCGGCGAACTCCGTGAGGATCTCCTCGCTGGTCATGCCCAGCGCCTTGAGGAACACGGTGACCGACTGCTTGCGCTTGCGGTCGACGCGCACGCCGACCTGGTCGCGCTTGTCGATCTCGAACTCGAGCCATGCACCACGGCTCGGGATGACGCGAGCCGACACGATGTCCTTGTCGGACGTCTTGTCGGGGGTCTTGTCGAAGTACACACCGGGCGAACGCACGAGCTGCGAGACGACGACGCGCTCGGAGCCGTTGATGATGAACGTTCCCTTGTCGGTCTGCAGCGGGAAGTCGCCCATGAAGACCGTCTGGGTCTTGATCTCACCCGTGAGGTGGTTCATGAACTCGGCCTCGACGTACAGCGGAGCGGCGTACGTCTTGCCGCGCTCCTTGCACTCCTCGATCGAGTACTTCTCCGGCTCGAGGTAAGGGTTGGTGAACGACAGCTGCATCGTCTCGCCGAGGTCCTCGATCGGAGAGATCTCCTCGAAGATCTCGCCGAGACCGCTGTTCTCGTTCACGTCGGTGCGGCCGGCCTTCTTGGCCTCTGCGACTCGAGCCTTCCAGGCGTCGTTGCCGACGAGCCATCCGAAGGATTCCGTCTGCAGAGCGAGAAGGTCAGGGACCGTCAGCGTGTCGGAGATCTTGGCGAACGAAAGACGGGAAGCTCCGCGTCCGTTCTTGGTGGTGGTGGATGTGGATGCGTTGCGAGCAGCAGCCAAGGGAATAACCTCCGTGAGCCCCGCAGGGCTTCTCGATTCCTTTGTCGTCAGGTGGAGTGTGCGCTCAAAGACTCAACGAAATGCCGACCACCATATGAGGGCACGGAGAAGCGAGCGCAACTACCAACTATACGCGCGATCTTGCGACATGGCAAGCGCAATCCTTGACCTTCTTCGGATGCTGCGGTAATG
Source organism: Microbacterium sp. CGR1 (assembly GCF_001266755.1). Taxonomy (NCBI): domain Bacteria; kingdom Bacillati; phylum Actinomycetota; class Actinomycetes; order Micrococcales; family Microbacteriaceae; genus Microbacterium; species Microbacterium sp. CGR1. The sequence continues at coordinate 3,480,738 of NZ_CP012299.1, read as the reverse complement.
GCACCCGGAAGCGTCGTCCGCCGACCCGTGCGCCCGCCCCGGAGCTCGCGCTCGGGGCGGGACGCATCGTCGTCGTCAGGAGGCGATGTTGAGTTCGTTCCCCGGGATCGACGCCAGCAGACGTCGCGTGTACGGGTCTCGAGGATTCGTGAAGATCTCCTCCGAGGATGCCGCCTCGACGAGCGAGCCGTCCTTCATCACGCACACGTAGTCGCTGATCAGGCGGACCACGGCGAGGTCGTGGGAGATGAAGAGATAGCTGAGTCCGTACTCGGTCTGCAGGTCGCCCAGCAGGTTCAGGATCTGATCCTGCACGAGGACGTCGAGCGCTGACACGGGTTCGTCGCACACGATCAGCTCGGGCGAGAGCGCAAGCGCACGGGCGATCGCGACACGCTGACGCTGACCGCCGGACAGCTCGGACGGATACCGGCGCAGCATCGACTGCGGCAGCGCCACGTCGTCGAGCAGCTGCCGGACGCGCTTGCGCCGATCGGCGCCGCTCCCCCGCTTGTAGAAGTCCAGCGGCTCGGAGATGAGGCGCTCGATGGTGAACATCGGATTCAGGCTCGAGTACGGATCCTGGAAGATCGGCTGCACCTTCTGCCGGAAGTCCCGGGTCTCCGCACGGGTCAGCGAGGAGACGTCCTTTCCCTCGTAGCGGATGAGACCGCTCGTCGGCTCGATGATCTTCAGCAGCATCCGCGCGGTCGTCGTCTTGCCCGAACCGGACTCGCCCACGATCGCCACCGTCTCGCCGCGCGGGATGGCGAGCGACACGTCGTCCACGGCGACGAAGTCCTCTTTCTGCCCACGGACCGGATAGACCTTGGTGAGGTTCTCGATCTCGACGATGTTGTCCGCTGTCGGCAGGGCGAGCGCGCTCGAGGCATCCTCGGCTGCGTTCGGATCGGACGGACGCTCCTCGGCGTGGAACGCCTCCGGGCGCAGACGCGCGGCAGCCACCGACGGCGCCGCCTGCACGAGCGACTGGGTGTAGGGGTGCTGCGGATTCTCGAGGATCTGCTTCGCCGGCCCCTGCTCGACCACCTTGCCGCGGTGCATCACGATGACGCGCTCGGCTCGCTCGGCCGCGAGTCCCAGATCGTGCGTGATGAGCAGCACGGCGGTGCCGAGCTCGCGCGTCATGTCGCCGATCTGGTCGAGGATCGTCTGCTGCACCGTCACGTCGAGCGCGCTCGTCGGCTCGTCCGCGATCAGCAGGCGCGGTTTGCACGCCAGGCCGATCGCGATCAGTGCGCGCTGGCGCATGCCGCCGGAGAACTCGTGCGGGTACTGCTTCGCGCGCTTCTCGGGATCCGGCAGTCCGGCGGCTGTCAGCGCCTCGACGACCTTCTGCTGCACGTTCTGCCTGGTGGCGAGTCCGTGGGCGAGCAGGGTCTCGGCGACCTGGGTGCCGATCTTCGCGACCGGATTCAGGTTCGACATGGGGTCCTGCGGCACGAGGCCGATGTCGCGCCCGCGGATGGTGCGCAGCTCGCTCTCGGGAGCGCGGGTGATGTCCTTGCCGTCGAGGCGGATGCTGCCGCCGGCCACGCGCCCGCCACCGGCGAGCAGGCCGATGATGGCCATGGCAGTCGTCGACTTGCCCGATCCGGACTCCCCCACGATCGCGACGGTCTGGCCCGGCGCGATCTCGAGGTCGACTCCCTCGACGGCGTGCACGACGCCGTCCATGGTGGCGAAGTCGACCGCCAGCCCTTCGACGGACAGCAGCGGAGCGTCCGTGGTCCGTGTCTCTTTCGCAGCGTTCATCGTGCTCTCGTCCTCGGGTCCATGGCCTCGCGCAGGGCTTCACCGAACAGGGTGAAGCCGAGCGCGGTGACCGCGATGCAGATGCCGGGCAGGAATGCCAGCCATGGCGCGATGGCCAGCTCGGCCTGGGCGTAGGTGAGCATGCGGCCCCACTCGGCCGTCTCGGGACGACCGCCGCCGAGACCGAGGAACGACAGCGCCGCCGCATCGATCACCGCCGTCGCGAGCGTGAGCGTGCCCTGCACGATGACAGGTCCGATGGCGTTCGGCAGCACGTGCGACATGGTGATCTGCCCGCGACCGAGCCCCAGCGTCTGGGCGGAGAGCACGTAGTCGCTCGATCGCTGCTGCAGCATCGACGCCCGCAGGAGGCGGGCGAAGATCGGAACCTGGGATGCTCCGATGGCGATCATCACCGCGAAGGGCGTCTGACCCAGGATCGCGGCGATGGATACCGCCAGCAGCAGGTTCGGCACCGACAGGATGATGTCGACGATGCGCATGATGAGGGTGTCGACCCATCCGCCGAACGTGCCGGCGAGGAGTCCGAGGATCATTCCGCCGACCAGACCGAGCGCGGTCGAGATCACACCGATCAGCAGCGACGCCTGCGCACCCCAGATGAGCTTGGAGAGCACATCGCCACCGAAGCGGTCGAGCCCGAGGGGGAACTCCGGCAGCTCCCCCGGACCGGGGATGTGCGTCGGCGTGATGTACTTCGCGCCGGGCAACGCCGTCTCAGGGTAAGGAGCGAGCAGTGGCGCGAGCACCGAGACGAGGACGAACACCAGAACGATGCCGGCGCCGATCCAGGCCGTCGGGTTGCGGCGCAGGCGGCGGAACACGTCGCGCCAGAACCCCCCGGGCCCTTCTTTGAGGCCGGCCTGATTCACGGCGACCGTGTCGACGACCGAGCCGCTCGCCGCGGACGGACCCTGCGCGGGTGGGAGCGAGATGGTCATGACGCCACCCCCTTTCGGAGAACGAGACGGATCATCACTGCACCCGCACTCTCGGATCGATGAAGCTGTACGACACGTCGACGGCCAGGTTGATCAGCGCGTAGGCGATCGCGATGAAGATGATGAACCCCTGCAGCACGGGGAAGTCCCGTGTGAAGATCGCCCTCGCGAGGAAGGACCCGATGCCGGGGAATGCGAAGACGGTCTCGGTGAGCACTGCCCCCGAGATCAGGAGCCCGGTCTGCAGACCGATCGTCGTGATCACCGGCAGCATCGCGTTGCGGAGGATGAAGCGACTGCGCAGCGTCGACGAGCCGACGCCCTTCGCCCGCCCCGTCCGCACGTAGTCCGCGTTCTGCACTTCGAGCACGCTCGCCCTGGTGATGCGGACGATGATCGCGAGCGGGATGGTGCCGAGCGCGAGTGCCGGGAGCACCAGGTGCATGAGGGCATCCCACGAGGCGTCGAACTCGCCGGTGATGATGCCGTCCCACACATAGAACCCCGTCGGATGGGTGGCGTCTATTCGTGGGTTCTGCCTGCCGTCCGACGGCAGCCAGCCGAGCTGCACGGCGAACACGTACTTGAGGATGAAGGCGAGGAAGAACACCGGGATGGTGATGCCGATGAGACTCAGCACGACCGACGCGTGGTCGGTGAACTTGCCGTGGCGGCGAGCGGCCCAGTATCCGAGCGGGATGCCCACGCCGACCGCGAAGATGAGCGCGACGACGCTCAGCTCGATCGTGGCCGGGAATCGGCGGAAGAACTCCTCCGTGACCGGCCGGTTGGTCTGGATCGATGTGCCGAAGTCGCCCTGCAGCAGGCGGCCGACCCAGATGAAGTACTGCTCGATGATGGGCTTGTTGAAGCCGTAGAGCTCGTTGACCCTCGCGATGGCCTCGGGTGTCGCCTTCTCGCCGAGAAGCGCGACGGCCGGGCCGCCGGGGAGGGCCCTGACCCAGGCGAACAGCAGGATGCTGAGGCCGATCAGGGTGGGGATGAGGAAAAGCAGTCGTCTGCCGATGGTGCGCAGCAAGAGGTCTCCGTTGATCAGAAGGTACGCCGGGCCCGGGTCCCCGCGGCGAGCGCGGGGACCCGGGTGGGCAACTCAGTCGGTCAGACCTACTCGGTGAGGACGATGTCCGTGAAGACCTCGTCGTTCACCGGGCTGGCGGGGTAGCTCTCGACACGCGGGTCGAACGCCAGTGTGGGCGCCGGGTGCGCGAGCGGGACACCGGGGATGAACTGCGCGACCATCTCGTTGATCTCCTCGTAGAGGGCCGTCTGGTCCTCGAGGTTGGAGACGCCGCGAGCCTCGTTGAGCTTCTGGAACAGCTCCGGGTTGTCGAAGCCCCACTCGGAGCTCTGCTGCCCGAAGAAGACGCCGACGAAGTTGTCCGTGTCGTTGTAGTCACCGGTCCAGCCGAGCAGGTGGATGCCGTGGTCCGACGTGCCTGTGGTGCGGTCGAGGTACTCGACCCACTCCTCCGAGACCGGGGTGGTCTCGACGCCGACCTCGGCGAGCTGCGACGAGAGGACCGTGAAGATCTGCTCGGGGTCCGGCATGTAGGGACGCGAGACGTTGACCGGGTAGTTGAAGGTCAGCTTCAGCGGGTTGGCCTCGTCGTAGCCGGCCTCTGCCAGCAGCTCCTTGGCCTTCTCGGGGTCGTAGTCGTAGGTCGTGACATCGGGGTTGTAGCCGTTGACGGTGTCGGGCACGAACTCGATCGCCTTCTCGGTGCCCTCGGGCAGGACCTGGCTGATCAGGGCATCCTTGTCGACCGCGTACGAGAGCGCCTCGCGGACCTTCGGGTCCTGCAGCTCAGGGAGCGCCTGGTTGAACGCGAGGTACAGGATCGTGAACGGAGGACGGGAGACCATGGTGAAGCCGTCGTCCTCGAGTGCCTGCGTGTCGGCCGGACCGACGAGGTCGTAGCCGTCGATGGAGCCGGACTCGAGAGCCTGACGACGCGCGGTCGGGTCGTCGATCGTGCGGAAGATGATCTCGTCGATCTGACCCGCCTCGCCCCAGTAGTCGTCGTACGCCTTGAGCGAGACCTGCTCGCCCGGCGCCCACTCGTCGAACTGGTACGGGCCGGTGCCGACCGGGTGCCCCATCGCGTACTCCGAGAGGACGGGTGCCTCGGCCGAGCCGCTGACCTCGTCAGCACCGAACTCCTGCAGGGCCGAAGGGCTCTGCATGGAGAAGGACGGCAGCGACAGCGACGCCACGAACCCTGCGAACGGCTTGTTCAGGTCGATCGTCACGGAGTAGTCGCCGTCGGGGGTGCAGGACTTGTAGACGGCGTCAGCCGGGTTCTCCGCGTAGCCCTTGAAGAGCTTGTTGTAGTAGTAGCCGAACGCCTCGGAGGCCGCGAGGCCGGTCCAGTTGAACCAGCGGTCGAAGTTCGCGCATACGGCTTCGGCGTTGAACGGCGTGCCGTCGTGGAAGGTCACGTCCTCCTTCAGCGTGAAGGTGTGGCTCATGCCGTCTTCGGACGATTCCCATGACTCGGCCAGCAGCGGTGCCGGGTCGGCCGTGCCGGGCTCGGTGCCGACGAGGCCCTCGAAGATCTGACGCGAGACGCGGAAGCTCTCGCCGTCCTGGGCGAAGGCCGGGTCGAGGCTCGCGGGGTCGGAGGACGCCGCGAACACGAAGGTTCCGTCGACATCGCCGGACGCCTCTCCGCCGTCGTCGCCGCGCTCGCTGGCGACGCATCCTGAGAGGACCATCGCGGCGACTGCCGCTCCGGTGACGGCGATGAGACCTCGCCGACGCATGACTGAGTGGTGCATTGTGTGACCTTCCTGTCGAGCGCTGCTGTGCGCGTTCCGAAGACATCGTCGACTTCGGAAACGGTGATTCCTTGAAACTACCCAGTGCGCAGACCGATGCCAAACACCTGCAGGTTTCATTCCTGTTACGGATGTCCGGGGGTGTGGCCGATCCGGTAATCTCCAGAGCGTGCCCGACACGTCTCCCCTCGCCGTCTGCGTCGGCGAGGGCCTCGTCTCCTTCGTCCCGGCCATCGCCGCGCCCCTCGAGGACGTGCGGACGTTCCACCGCTCGCTCGCCGGAGCGGAGTGGAACACGGCGATCGCACTGGCCTCGGCCGGCATCCGCACCGCCGTCGTCTCCCGTGTGGGCGACGACGGGTTCGGGCGCTTCCTCACCGCCGAGCTGCGCCGGCACGAGGTCGACGACTCCGCCGTGGAGATCGACGCCGAGGCGCCCACCGGCCTCTACGTCAAGGAGCTGTCACCGCGGCCGGACGGCTCCGTCGACGGGACCATGCACTACTACCGCTCGGGCTCCGCGGCCGCGGCCCTGTCGCCGGCGACGCTCGACTCCGACGCGGCATCCGCGCTGCTGTCACAGGCCGCCCTCGTGCACACCTCGGGGATCACGCCTGCTCTCTCGGACACCGCTCACGCAGCGCAGAACGCCCTCTTCGATGCGCCACGCGACGGGCGGCTGCTCAGCTTCGACGTGAACTGGCGACCTGCGCTGTGGCGCGGGCGACAGGAGGAGGGGCGCGCGGTGATCGCGGACTACGTCCGTCGCGCCGACATCGCGTTCTGCACACGCCCCGACGCCGAGGCGGTCTTCGGCACCGGCGAGCCCGATCGACTGCGCGAGTTGTTCCCCGAACCGAGGTATCTGCTGGCCACGAGTCCAGACGGCGCTGTGGCCTTCGACGGCGCCGAGCGCACCGACAGCAGGTCGCTCGATGTCCCCGTCGTGGAGTCCATCGGCGCCGGAGATGCGTTCGCCGCCGGATTCCTGGCCGGCGTCCTGTCGGGACTCTCGCTCACCGGCAGCCTCGCTCGCGCGCACCGGATCGCGACCAGGGCACTGGTCAGCACCCGAGACCACATCGACTGATCAGCGACGCTGTTCCTGCCGGTCGCCACGGGCACCGGTGACGGTCGACGGGTATCTCATCGCCTGCTTCTAGCGACGTCGACGCGGCGCCGCAGCGTCGTGCGTCAGCTGCAGCGGGATGACCACGGGTTCACCCCGGTGCTGGACGACCCGGACGAAGAGGATGTCGACCAGCGCCAGCTGCGCGATGCGGCTCGACATCGCGGCCATGCGGAACGGCGACTCCTGCGCGTAGGTGATCAGCGAGACGTCTGCGGCGAGCGCGAGCGTCGAGTCGGAGGCGCTGGTGATGGCCACCGACAAGGCGCCCGCATCTCTGGCGATCTCGACAGCCCGGACGACCTCCTGCGTCTCGCCCCCGTGGGAGAACGCGATGACGACGTCCTCCGGGGTCCGCAGCGACGCCGTCGTGAGGGCGAGGTGCGGATCGGCGGAGTGCGCGACCGAGCACCCGATGCGCGCGAGCTTCTGCTGAAGGTCCTGAGCGGTCAACGACGATGCGGCCTGCCCGAACAGATCGACGTGGCGCGCCGCCACGACGGCCCTGGCGACGCGGTCGAGCGCGTCGGCATCCAGTCCGAGCGCCGTCTTCTCGATCGCGTCGATCTCCTGTGCCGCGAGCTTCGCGGCGATGGCGGACGGCTCGTCATCGGGATCGATCGCCGTGGTGTCGAGGCCGAAGCGCGCCTGCTGCGCCTGGGCGAGCGTGATCGTGCGGGCGACCGCGACCCGCAGCTCCCGGTATCCGCTGAAGCCGAGCGACTGCGCGAAGCGAGCCACGGTCGACAGCGATGTGTGACAGAGCTGGGCGAGGTCGTTGATGGCGAGGTCGACGACGAGCGTGGGGTCTCCGAGGATCGTCTCCGCGACCCGTGCTTCTGCAGCACTCAGTCGGGGAACGGATCGGCGCACCAGCGCGAGAACATCGGCGTCCACGGTGTCATCCTGCCTCAGTCGGCGGCACCTGCGCTGTCGGGCGACGGATCGGCGCGGCGCGACGAGCCCCCGATCAGTCGATCTCTGGCGGCCTGGGCTCCGATCCGGCTCGCGGATCCGACCTCCACGAGCGCGAGGGGCAGAGGCCGCCGTGCCGCGAGTCCGACGTTGACCACGACCGCGTCGGGATCACGCAGAGCGGCGCGCTCGACGAGCGCACGCTGCCCGTCGTCGGTGTCTGGACGATCCAAGAGGACGACCGTCAGTCCGTCTGCCGCGACAGCCGCGTCGAGAGCCCCATCCTGCTCGTCGATCGTCGTCCGTGCGACGTCGACGCGCACGCGATGACCGTCTGCCGCCAGAGTCTCAGCCACGTACGCCGACGCGCTGTCGACCGCGAGCGTCGAACGTCGGCGAGCATCGACGACGGCGAGCGCCTCGGCATCGCGCGTCACTCCTGTGATCGCGCGTCGGACGATGTCCGATCCGTCGTAGTCGACGGGAGTCGCAGTCTCGGCACGGATGCTCAGGGTCTGAGCCAGGCGGGAGACCCTCCCGGCCGCTTCGGCGAGTCGCTCGCGAGAGACTGAGCCGTCGTCCACCGCCGCGAGGATCCCGTCGCGCGCGGCGAGGAAGTCTCGACGGTCCTGGTCGGGGAGCGTGGCCTCACCGCGGTTCGTCGGGTTGCCGATGCACAGCAGATCCGCTCCGGCCGCGAGGGCACGCGCGGCGCCTTCGCCGATGCCGACGGTCTCGCGGATGGCCGCCATGTCGAGGGCATCCGTGATGATCACGCCGTCGAAGCCCCAGCCACGGAGCAGCCCGAGCACTCGGGGGTTCAGCGTCGCCGGCTCGGCGCCCCAGGCGGGAACGACGATGTGCGCGGTCATGACGGCGTCGACACCTGCAGCCACCGCCGCGCGGAACGGCTCGAGGTGCACCCGCTCGAACTCCTCGATCCCCAGCGAGATCTCGGGCAGTGCGTGGTGCGAGTCGGTGTGCGTGTCACCGTGCCCCGGGAAGTGCTTGACGCACGCCGCGACCGCCGTGCTCTGCAGTCCCTCCACCGCCGCCTGCACGTGTCGGGCGACGAGCTTCTGGTCGCTGCCGAAGGAACGAACGCCGATCACAGGATTCCGCGGATCGGTGTTCACATCCGCGACGGGACCGAGCACGACGTTGCCGCCGATCGCGGCCACTCGTCGAGCCAGCTCGGCACCCGATGCCCGCGTCGCCTCGACGTCGTCGACGATGCCCAGCTGAGCCGCCCCCGGAAGCGTGGAGCCGGCTGCGGACTCGAGGCGTGTGACGTTGCCGCCCTCCTCGTCGATCCCGATCAGCGCGTCCGGATTGGCCCGGAGGATCTCGTCGCTCAGAGCCGGAAGTCCCTCGCCGACGTTCTGACTGAAGTACACGACACCCGCGAGGCCGTCGCGCAGCTCGTCGAGAAGCCATTCGGGGGCCTCCGTGCCGAGGAACCCCGGCCAGAGCACCCCGTTGGCGAGGCGGACGAGGTCGTCGGTCATCCCTTCACCGCTCCCGCGACCATGCCGGCCGAGAGACGACGCTGCACGATCACGAAGAACACCATCACCGGGATCGTGATGATCGTCGACGCGGCCATGATGCTGCCCCAGTCGTTGGAGTGCAGGCCGAAGAACGACTTCAGTCCGATCGAGACCGTGTACTGGTCGGTCGCGCTGCCGAGGATCGTCATGGCGAAGATGAATTCGTTCCAGGCCGTGATGAAGCTGAAGATGCTGGTCGCGACGAGACCGGGCATCACCAGCGGCAGCAGGATCGAGCGGAACATCCGCCACCAGCTGGCGCCGTCGATGTACGCGGCCTCCTCGAGCTCGACGGGCACGGCGGCGACGAATCCGCGCAGCATCCAGATCCCGAACGCCAGCGAGAGCGCGACGTACACGACCATCAGGCCGAGGATGCTGTTGAGCAGCCCGAGGCTCTTGACCTGCAGGAAGAGCGGGATGACGAGGGCCTCGAGCGGAACCATCTGCACGACGAGGATCATCATCAGGATGGTCGTGCGGAACTTGAAGCGGAACCGGGCGACCGCGACAGCCGCGAGCAGACACACGAGGGCGCTGACCAGGACGGTGACGAGAGCCACGATCGCGGAGTTGCGGAGGTAGGTGCCGAAACCGCCGTCGGTGAGGACGAAGGCGAAGTTGTCGAACGTGAACTCCTGAGGCAGCAGCGACTGCCCTCCGCTGGACGCCTTGGCGTCGAGCGCACTGGAGACCATCCAGTAGACGGGGAACAGCGTGAAGATCAGGACGGCGGCGATCGCGATGCCGGTGCCGACGCGCGACATGACAGACGGGCGGGGGTTCACAGCTCGTCCTCCTTCATGAGGGAGCGGATGTACACGATCGTGATGCCGATCAGCACGAGGGTGAGCAGCACGGCGAGCGCGGCACCGAAGCCGTAGCGGTTCTGGCCGAAGGATTCGACGTACGACCAGACGCCGAGGTTCAGCACCGACCGGTTGCCGCCGCCTCCACCGGGCATCAGGTAGACCTGCGCGAAGACCTTGAAATCCCAGATCGTCGACAGGATGATCACGACCGAGAAGACGGGCTTGAGAGTGGGGAAGATGATCTTCCAGAACCGCATCCACGCGTTCGCGCCGTCGAGCGCGGCCGCCTCGAGCATCTCCTTCGAGACGCCGAGCAGGCCCGCGAGCACCGTGATGGCGACGAACGGGAAGCCGTGGTGCACGACGTTCAGCAGCACGATCGCGTAGAACGACCACTGATTGGTGAACCAGTTCACCGGGTCGTCCATCAGGCCGAGATCCTGCAGGACGGTGTTGAAGATGCCGCGGTCGGCATCGAAGATGAACGTCCAGACGTAGGTTCCGGTGACGGCGGGCATCGCCCACGCCACCATGATGCAGCTCGAGACGATGGTGCGCCACACCGTGCCCAGCTTCGCGAGCAGCAGCGCCACGAGCGTGCCGACCGCGACCGTGACGAACACGGCGACGGCGGCGAAGCCGACGGTGTTCGGCAGGACGACGGTCCACAGTGTCGGGTTGGTGAGCGCCTCGACGTAGTTGTCGACGCCGATCCAGTTGTTCTCGCCGGTGTTGATCTCGCGAAGACCGTAGTCCTGCAGCGAGAAGATGACGACCTGGATGAGCGGCCAGAGCATGAGCACCGCGAGGATGACCAGCCCGGGGGCGAGAAGAAGCCAGGGGCGGGCCGTGATCAGCGAGAAACCCCGCTTGGGCGGCCGGCCGCCGGCCACGGAGGCGGAGGTGGACTCCGCCTTCGTGACCGGCAGTGGCGCTTGCACCATCGACATGAAGGGATACAGCCTTACTGGTTGAGCAGATCGGTCATCTCAGCGGCGGCATCCTTCGTCGCCGTGGCGACGTCCTTCTGCCCGCTGAGGATCGCCTGGATCATCGAGTTGGTGGTCTTCTTCGCCTGAACGGCACCGAAGTTCGGCGTGACCGGCACGGATGCGCCGCCCTCGACCATCTGCTGCGCGAACGGAGCGACGAGCGGGTCGGTCGAGGCCAGGGCCTCCTCCATCGCGGACTGCACGCCCGGGAAGTATCCGGTCTCGTCAGCCCACTTCTCGGCGAACTCGCCCGTGGTCATCAGCTTGACGAACTCCCATGCGAGGTCGGCGTTCTCGGTCGTGTTGAAGACCGACAGGTGCGAGCCGCCGAGCACGGACGGAGCGATGCCGCCGTCCTCGCCGGGGATCACGGCGGCGCCGATCTTGCCCTCGAGCTCGGGGTTGGCCTCGATCAGAGCCTTCGGGGTCCAGGAGCCCGAGAGCATCATGGCGACGTTGCCCTGCGTGAACGAGTCACGGAGGTCCGTCTCCTTCCAGGTCGTGGCTCCGGCGGAGGAGAAGCCGTGCTCGGTCGCGAGTCCGGTGTAGAACTCGATGCCGGCCTGCGACTCCTTGCTGTCGAGCTCGCTCGTCCAGGTCTTGCCGTCGAGGGTCGCGACCTCGCCGCCGGCGCCCCAGACCCAGGGATACACCTGGAACTCCGCGTCACCCGCGACGGGGAACGGCAGCATGTCGGGCTTGGCGGCCTTGATGGCCTCGCCAGCGGTGACGATGTCGTCCCACGTCTTCGGGGCCTCGAGACCGAGCTCCTCGAACACGTCGGTGCGGTAGACGATGGAGCGGACTCCGGCGTACCAGGGCATGCCGTACAGCTCGTCTTCGTAGGTGCCGGCGACCGCGAGGCCCTCGACGAGGTCGTCACGCAGGCCGTCTTCGGCATCGACGTACTCGTCGAGCGGCTCGAGGGCACCCGCGTCCGCGAACTCCGCGGTCCAGGTGGTTCCGGTCTCGGCGATGTCGGGCGTGGTGCCGCCGGCGATCGACGTGACGAAGCGATCGTGAGCGTCCGCCCACTGGATCTCCTCGATCTTGACCGTGGCGCCGGTCTCGTCTTCGAAGGCGCTCGAGACCTCGTCGTAGAACGCGCTCGCGTCCGGGTTCGTGCCCTTCATGATCCAGACGGTGAGCTCCTGGCCCTCTCCGTCGACGGCTCCGCCGGTGTCGGCTCCGCCGCCGGCACAGGCCGCCAGGCCCAGGGTGGCCACGGCGCCCAGCGCCACGACCGGAAGAATGCGCTTGTGCATCAGGGATCTCCTCTTTGAACGTCCTGGCGGCATCGGGTGCCTACCACGTAGGAAAAAGTATTCATCACTAACTAATTCCCTGCAAGTTATTCTCGGAAACGTCATGCGGCCGTAACATCGAGCCTCCGCGGCAGACTCGCGGCGAGTCAGCAGCTCTCAATCCTCCCATCGCGTGAGCCGACCACACGATGTCGAGGCGGAGTGAGCGCGTAGTCTCGGAGGATGGGCAGGACGCGAGCGAAGGACACCGAGCACCCGCAGGTCCGTCTCGACCACGGAGGCATCGCCCGCATCGTGCCGTCGGAGTTCACCAGCGGATTCGAGCTCATCGTCGACGACACCCCGCAGTCGCACGTCGACCTGGATGACCCCACGCACCTGCACTTCGAGTACATCGTGCGGATGGGCGCCGTGATCGACCAGCTCGCCGCCGGTCCCCTGACGGCGGTGCACCTCGGCGCGGGCGCACTGACGATCCCCCGCTACATCGAGGCGACCCGCCCCGGTTCCCGGCAGCAGGTGATCGAGCTCGAGGCACCGCTGGCCACCCTCGTGCGCGAGCACCTCCCCCTGCCGCGAGGCGCGGCCATCCGGCTCCGCATCGGAGATGCCCGCGAGGGCGTCCGCCGCCTCCCCCCGGCGATCGTCGGCACCTGCGATCTGGTGGTGTCCGACGTCTACTCCGGAGCCCAGACGCCGGCCCACCTCACCAGCATCGAGTTCTACCGCGAACTCGCCGAACTGCTCGCGCCCGCCGGCGTGCTGCTCGTGAACGTCGCCGACGGGCCGGGCCTCGCCTTCGCGCGGCGACAGGTCGCGACGATCGCGGAGGTTCTGCCCGAGATCGGCGTCCTCGCCGACACCCAGGTGCTGAAGGGGCGCAGGTTCGGCAACCTCGTGATCGCCGCATCGGCGGCTCCCCTGCCGACCGAATGGCTGCCCAGGATGCTCGCCGCGGGGCCGCATCCGGCGAAGATCGCGCAGGGTGCCGAGGTGACCGCCTTCGTGCAGGGTGCACGCGTGGTGACCGATGCGGATGCCGTCGCCTCCCCTCGTCCGGACGCCTCGCTGTTCCTCCGCTGAGGCCTCGATCGAGATCGGATGCGGGGCCGTGGGGCGTGCCGCCCCGACGACTGCGCCGACGCGAGGCACACTTGACGGGGGACGCTGCGGAAGGAGAGCAATGAGTTTCATCCAGGGATACGACCCGGAGGGCCTTCGCGAGCTGGTCGACCTCGGTGAATGCGCCGCACGGCTGGAGGAGATCGAGAGCCAGCGGAGCCTTCCGGCACTGCTGGAGCGGGTCTGGCTGCTGAAGGTCCTCGACCGTCTGGACGAAGCGCTCCCCCTCGCCGATGAGGCCGTGCGCCAGTCGCGCATGGCGGGCACACGCAAGGACGTCCTGCGCTCGAGGGTGCTGCACGCCACGATCCTGCAGCACCGCGGCGCCCACGCCGCCGCCGAGCAGGAGCTCGCGACGTGCGCCGCCGAAGCCGAGGGACAGCGCTGGCTGTCGATCGCCGCGTTCGCGCACCACCATCACGGCAGGAACGCCTACGAGGCCGGCGACTACGAGACCGCTCGCGAGAGCTTCAAGCAGTCCCTCTTCCTGCGCCGCGAGGCCGGGGCCGAGGACCGAGAGCTCGAGACGGTGCTGCTCGCCATCGAAGCCGCCGAGCGGCGCCGCACGACGCAGCTCGTCGCGGGCTGACGGCAGCACACGCCCGCCGGTGCCCCGCTGAGGGGCGATGTCGGCGGTATGGCTTAGCCTGATCGCATGGCGGAACTTGACCGGGTGCGCGTCTGGGGCGAGGCACTGATCACGCTGCACCTCGACGACAGCTGGTCATTCGGCTTCGACCACGCGAAGCGTCGGGCGGGGCAGTGCGACTACACGAAGAAGCGCATCACCGTGTCGCGGTATCTGGCTGCGCGGTTCGAGGACGACGAGATCCATCAGGTGCTGCTGCACGAGGTGGCGCATGCCCTCGCGGGTCATGAAGCGGCCCACGGCCCGACCTGGAAGCGCGTGGCCCGAGACCTGGGCTACGTCGGCGGAACCACCCACCATGGCGAGACGGCGGTCGAACTCGCGCCGTGGGTCGGCCAGTGCCCCGCTGGTCACGTGACCTACCGCCATCGGCGTCCGTCACGCGCCACATCGTGCGCGCGGTGCTCCCGCTCGTACGACGCGCGCTATCTGTTCGACTGGACTCGGCGCGAGATCACGGCCGACACAAGGCTCGCGGCGCAGATGTCGCGCTGATCCGCGCACGACGTCGACCCGCCCCGAGCGCCGCGAACCGCCAGAGTGCGGTCAGCGCGCGTGAGGACCTGATTCCGGATCGGCCTCGGGCGAGGGTTCCTCCTGCGCTCGCTCCGAGGCTGCCGCGTCGGCGGGTGCGTCCCGGTCGACGGGAGTGTCGTCATCCTCCGGCTCCTCAGGCCGCCCGCGCGCCGCACCGACGTCGCTCGCACGCCCCGCACGCCGACGCAGGAGCGCTGCCACGGCTCGCCACCCGACGAGGAAGACGCCGAGCACGAGGGTCGTGACGATGATGAACGCGATCTGCGCGGTGTCCCCCGCCACGACCCGCAGCAGCAGCCCGCCGACCACGGTGACGAGCCAGACGACGGCACCCCAGGCCAGCGACCACGGTCGACGCGGTCTCGCCGGCAGAAGCGCGGCCACGATGTGACCCAGCAGAAGGGCGACGATGAACGGCCAGGCGGTGAGCAGGAACCCGCCGGGATCTTCTCCGTGCGAGGCACGGCCGATCACGGCGAAGACGAGCACCAGGACGGCATCGACGATGAAAGCGGGGACGAACCTCATGCCATGACCCTACGTCGCGGAACACGAAACCCGTGCCGGATGCACGGCCTGTTGCCGAGCGCGTGCAGGGACGAGATCCACAGGCGCCTCACCCACGAGCGGGGATGGCCTGCGCGCCAGGGACGACCGCAGACCGCTCAGTCGAAGGCGACGAAGAGCCCGTCACGCAGCACGGGGACGACATCCAGGGCGTCGAGCTCGGCGGCGTCCGACACCGTCGTCGGCGCGGCACCGGACGCCCGCATCCGCTCGGTCGCGGCGACCCCGTCCGCGAGCTCACGCGCCGAACCGCTCGCGCTGACCATGTGGCGCAGCGCCCTCTTCAGCGCGCGGAATCCCTCGGCGGCCACGGCCGCATCGGGCGCCGTGTGGTCTATGCCGAGTTCGGTGAGCGCGGCGATGATCGCGCCGGCTCCCAGGTGGTCTTCGACCGCGAAGCGCACGGCGCCCGCGGCGTCGGCTTCGCCCGCGGCGATCACGCTCACGGAAGTGCGTGACTGGTTGCGCTCCTGCAGCGTCGCGATCGCTCGTGCCACTGCCGCCGCGTTGCGGAGACTTCCGATCAGCACGACCGCGTCGCCGGCGCGGGCGGCGACCGCGGCGCCGTTGCGGGACCATTCACGCGCGTCGTCGAGCGAGACCGCGGAGCCCGACGCGACAGCGTCTGCCACCGTCGACGAGAAGCGGAGCACGTCGACCACCACGACGACATCGGCGGTCGCGAGGCGATCGAGCCCGTCGACGCCCCACTCGAGACGCACCTGATACGTGGACTGGTCGAACGGAGACGGCATCCGTCCAGCCTAGAACGACCGCCCGGGTGCCGATGCCCCGATGACGGATTCGGTCATCGGGGCATCCCCAGGCGTCGTCGTCAGTCGGCGGCCAGTGCGTCGACGGGCGCCACGCGGGTGGCGAGGCGGGTCGGCGTCGCGGCAGCCACCAGGGTCAGCACAGCGGTCGCCGCGACGATGATGACCACGGGCAGCCAGGGCACGTGCGGTGCGACGAGCCCGGCGGCCTCGAAGTCGGGCAGGGTCGGCACGGAGCCGAGCAGCGACTGCGCCGCGATCCATCCGTAGGCGATGCCCAGGATCAACCCGGTCAGCGTCGCGGCCACCGTGATGTGCGCCGCCTCGAGTAGCACCATGCGGCGCACCTGCCCATTGGACAGGCCGATGGACCGGAGGAGTCCGAGCTCGCGACGACGCTGCACGACGCCGATCGTCAGAAGATTGACGAGACCGACCGCGGCGATCACCGCCGACACCGCCACGAGCACCATCATCACCGATGCGAAGGCGTCGAACGGGGTGAAGAACTCTGCAGGCGTCTCGCCCTCGACCTGACCGATCAGCATCTGCTTGACCGATTCGAGCGCGACCGCGAACATCGTGACCAGTGTGACCCCCATCACGACGCCGATCGCCATGCGCGACGAGCGCTCGGGATAGCGGAGGGCGTTCTCGGCCGCGAGTCGTGCCGTGGCACTCGATCCGAACATCCGCCCGACCAGACGCAGCACGGGAGGCATGAACAGCACCGATCCGAGCGCGAGTCCGGTGAAGGAGAGCAGTCCGCCGACGAAGGCGACGACCACCCCGAGCGGGTGCACGAGGCCGACGACGACCCCTGCCGCCAGCAGCACGGTGCCGGAAGCCAGCAGGATCCATGCGCCAATGTGCCGCCCGGGGCGGGACAGCTCTTCGCGAGTGCGCTCGACCGACCCGCCGATCGCCTGCAGCGGCGTGACCGCGAGGACGCGTCTGGAGCCCACCCATGCCGCCGCCCAGGTCGTGAGCGCGACGCCGACGACCGGCAAGGCGATGAAGGGCTGGGCGAGAGAGAACCCCTGCGGCACGTTCTCGATCAGTCCGGAACCGATCTGCACGCCGACCGCGGCGATCACGAGGCCGGCGAGAAGCCCGAGTGCCGCGCCGATGACCCCCACCGCGAAGCCCTGCCGGCCGACCACGGCCCGCTGGGACCTCGCGGTCGCGCCGATGAGGCGCATCAGGGCGATCTGACGCGTGCGCCCGGCGATGATCGTCGAGAACGTGTTCGCGGTGACGATCGCGGCGACGTACATCGCGACGCCCGTGAGCAGAACCGAGAGCAGTCCCACGATGAACGCGAGCGTCTCGCTGTCGCCGATGAAGGGGTCGGCCTGCAGCACGGCTCCGAGGTAGGCCGTGGTCTCGACCAGCACCACTCCGAAAGCGGCCGAGAGCGCTGCGACCAGGATGCTGGCGCCCATGCCCCGGTCGCGCAGCCAGGCGAGGCGCGGACCGGTCGCGGACGTCTGCGGTACGACGGCGAGAGTCGGAGACTCGATGACGGCGCTCATGCCGCGACCTCGGCGGCGAGCATGTAGGCCGAGATCTCCTCGGCGGTCTGGCGCGGGTGGTCGGCGACGATCCGGCCGTCTCCGAGGAACAGCACCCGGTCGGCGTGGCTCGCCGCGATCGCGTCGTGGGTGACCATGGCGATGGACTGTCCGTGCTCGCGGCTCGCGGTGGCCAGCAGCTGCAGCACCTCGCGCCCCGTGCGGGAATCGAGATTGCCCGTGGGCTCGTCGGCGAACACGAGATCGGGCGCCGTGGCGAGCGCACGGGCGATGGCGACGCGCTGCTGCTGGCCCCCCGAGAGCTGATGCGGTCGGTGCTGCAGACGGGATCCGAGCCCGAGCGTCTGGATCAGTCCATCGATGCGCGCCTTCTCGATCGCGCTGGGTCGCCGCCCGTCGAGCTCGAACGGCAGCATGATGTTGCCGAGGGCGGTGAGCGTCGGCACGAGGTTGAACGCCTGGAAGATGAAGCCGACCCGGCGGCGGCGCAGGATCGTGAGATCGAGGTCTCCGAGCTCCGTGATCTCGGTGTCGCCGATCCAGCTCCTCCCCTGCGTCGGGGTGTCGAGGCCGGCCATGATGTGCATGAGCGTGGACTTGCCCGAACCGGACGGTCCCATGATGGCGGTGAACTGTCCGCGGCGGATGCCGACGCTGACGTCGTCCAGCGCGTGGACGGTGCCCTCGCCGGCGCCGTAGGTCTTCTTGAGGTGCTGGACGCGGGCTGCGAGCCCGAGGTCGGTGGTCGTGATCTCCATGCCTTCGACGCTACGGACGCCGGCTGCTCCGCCGCGTCGGCCTGACGGCGCATCCGCCTACATCGTAAGGATGATTCCGCGGACAGGAATCGGGTCAGGCGAGTCCGTGCTCGAACGCGAATACCACCAGCTGCACCCGGTCGCGGAGGGTGAGCTTCGTCAGGATGCGGCTGATGTGGGTCTTGACGGTCGCCTCGCTGAGATATTCGCGAGCGGCGATCTCGGAGTTCGAGAGCCCCCGGGCGGCGAGCGCGAAGATCTCGCGCTCACGCTCGGTCAGCGCGGAGAACTGCACCGGCACCGGCTTCGGCTCCTCGGCGAAGTGCTCGAACAGCTCGCGGGTCGCCGACGCGGCGATGACGCTCGAGCCCGCGTGGACGGTGCGGATCGCGGCGAGGAGGAACTCGGGGTCGGCGTCCTTCAGGAGGAATCCGCTCGCCCCCTGACGGATCGCGCGAGCGGCGGCCTCGTCGAGGTCGAAGGTCGTCAGCATGACGATGCGCGGCGGGTCGGGCTGAGCGAGGATCTCGGCGGTCGCAGCGAGCCCGTCCATGACCGGCATCCTGATGTCCATCAGCACCACGTCCGGTCGAGTCGCGTGCACGAGAGCGACGGCTTCGCGGCCATCGCCCGCTTCTCCGACGACGTCGAGGTCGGGCTGCGAGGCGAGCAGCATGCGGACTCCGGCGCGGAACAGCGCCTGATCATCGACGAGGACGACCCTGATCATGCGACTTCTCCGATCGGGAGCGAGGCGCGGACGACGAACTGCGCTCCCTGGCGCTCCGCCTGAAGGCTACCGCCGACGAGCTGCGCCCGTTCACGCATGCCGATCACCCCGTGACCGCCGCCGATCTGCGGCTGCTCCCGTCCCACGGTGTTGCGCACCTGGATGTCGACACGGTCGGGAAGCCACGCGAGGTGCACGTCGACCGCGCCGTCGCCGTGACGGATGGCGTTCGTGAGCGCCTCCTGGAGGATCCGGTACACCGCGAGCTGGATGGCTCCCGGCGGCTCCCCCGGCGGCATCGGATCGACGGTGATCCGGGGCTCGACTCCTGCCTGACGCACCTGCGCGAACAGCGACTCGAGGTCTGCGAGCGTCGGCTGGGGACCGTCCCCCTGTCGGTGGCGCAGCTGCGTGAGCAGCAGACGCACGTCGCTCAGGGCGCTGCGAGCGGTCTGGGCGATGGTCCCGAGGGCCTCGGTGGCCATCTCGGGCTTCGCGGCGGCCGCATACCTGGCGCCGTCGGCCTGCGCGATCACCACGGCCAGCGAGTGCGCGACGATGTCGTGCATGTCGCGGGCGATCCGCACACGCTCCTGCTCCTCCGCCGCGAGCGACTCCGCCTTCAGCTGCGCCGAACGGGTGCTCCGCGCGCGCAGCACCACCCGCCACAGCAGACCGCAGACCCACGCGAATCCGAGCGCGAGCACCGAGACGACCAGGAGCAGCGTGCCGGTCGTCAGCTGATCCCACCCGCTGGCGCCGGAGGTGACGCCCGTGACGACGACCAGGTAGACCGCCGAGACCAGAGCACCGAGCAGCGCCGAGCCGAAGCCCCACCACAGCACCGCGCGGGACCCCCAGGCGGCGGTCGCGTAGAGCACCAGGAGGATCGCCACATCGATCGGCAGCGGACCGAATCCGGACAGCATCTGCACGATCGCGCCCGCCCAGGCCGCGGCGAGCGCGAGTCCGGGGGCGAGCCTGCCGATCGCGACTCCGCCGAACATCAGGATGCCCGCGGTGACGATCGCCGCGACCGCCGCACCGCTGATCCCCTCGCCGACCGCCCCCGGGCCGTAGAAGACGACGGAGAACGGCGTGAGGATGACGAAGAGCAGCGCCGCCCCGACGATGTCGAGCACGAGCGCCGTACGGGAGAGCGGGCGGATCACTCCCCCACGCTACGCGGCACGGCATCCGCCTCGCATCCGCTTGCAGATGTATCCGCGGTCCGGTCAGGCGCGGGCGATGATCTCGCCGTGCGGCACGAGGTACCAGCCGTCGCCGTCGTCGGCCCAGCGCTTCCACGCGTCGCTGATCTCCTGCAGGTCGCGCCGCGTCGCCATCTCGCCGTCGACCAGCTGCCGGGCGAGCGCGGACTCGAGGATGCGATCGGCCCACATGCCGCCCCACCATGCGCGATCCTCGGGGGTCGCGTACGTCCACGTGGAGGACGTCGCCGTGATGTCGTCGAATCCGGCGGCCCGCGCCCAGGCGAGCAGTCGACGCCCCGCATCGGGCTCGCCGCCGTTCGCTCGGGCCGCGCGACGATAGAGGTCGAGCCATCGATCGAGCTCGGGCAGGATCGGGAACCAGAGGAAGCCCGCGTAGTCGGCGTCGCGCACCCCCACGACACCACCCGGCGCCGTCACCCGACGCATCTCCCGGAGCGCCTGCACGGGGTCGCCGACGTGCTGCAGCACCTGGTGCGCATGCACCACGTCGAAGCTGTCGTCGGCGAAGGTCAGTGCATGCACGTCCTGGACCGCGAAGTCGAGGTTGTGCAGTCCCCTGCGCGATGCGAGATCGCGCGACAGCGAGAGTGCGTTCTCATCGATCTCGGTCGCCGTGACATGGGCGACGGTGCCGGCGAAGTCGATCGTGATGCTGCCTGGCCCCGCTCCGACATCGAGAAGCCGGGTGGTCTCTGTCAGGTGCGGGCGGAGGTACTCCGCCGAGTTGGAGATGTCGCGACTGCTGTGCGAGCGGAGGACGGTCTCGTGATGCCCGTGCGTGTAGGTGGCCATGACTCAGTCTGGCAGTGCTCTTCTCGCCGCTGAAATCCGCCGTCAGTGCAGTTCGGCGACGGCCCGCCTGATCGACTCGCGGTCCGGCTTCCCTGAGGCCAGCACGGCCAGTTCGTCGACCATGATCAGCCGAGCCGGTCTCGCGTGCCTGCCGAGCTCGGCGGCGACGAGATCCCTCGCGTGCGCGAGCTGCTCGGCCTCGCTGCGCCGCAGCGCCTCGCCTCTCGGGGCGACGATGACCGAGGCCTCGCCCCATCGCTCGTCCGGCACGCCGACCACGACGGCATCGGTGAGACCCGGAACGCCGCGCACCAACCGCTCGACCCGATCGAGCGAGATGTTGATGCCGCCGGAGACGATCACGTTGTCGGCACGACCGTGCACCCGCACGACGCCGTCGTCATAGAGCCCGAGATCGCCGGTGTGATACCAGCGGATGCCGTGCTCGTCGCGCGAGAAGTTCTTCGCCGTGAGCTCCCCGTCGCCGAGATAGCCGTCAGCGAGCATCGGACCGGCGATGCGCAGCTCTCCGTCGACCGTGCGCACGGCGACGGTGTCGAGGGGGACGCCGTCGTAGACGCATCCCCCGCTCGTCTCGGTGGAGCCATAGGTGCGGACGAGTCGGATGCCGAGATCGGCGGCGCGGTCGCGCAGCGGTTCCGGCAGCGCTTGGCCACCCACGAGGATCGCCCGGTACGCCTGAAGGGCCGCACGCACAGGTCGGTCGTCTGCCGCATCGAGAAGCGTCGACAGCTGCGCGGGGACGAGCGAGGTGTACAGCTCGGGGATGCCGGCGGAACCGCCCGGCAGCGGGCGGAGCATCGACAGTGTCGCGTCGGCGAACGAATCGGGTGAGAACCGACCGCTCAGCGCGACAGGGTGCGTGCCTGCCATCAGAGACCGCACGATGACCTGGAGTCCGGCCACGTATCCGGCGGGCAGGGCGAGCAGCCAGCGCCCGCCGCCCACTCTCGACGCCGTCGCCTCGGCACTCGCCCGCAGCGCCTCGCCGCTCAACGCGACCCGCTTGGGGACCCCGCTGGAGCCCGAGGTGGCGATCACGACGGCCGTGCCGTCCGGCACCCATTTCGGGGCATCTCCGAGCATCCCGAATCCGAGCGCCGGCCCGCCGTCGATCGCGCGCGCCAGAGCGGCCCGGAGTTCGGCCGAATCCTCGGCATCCGTCGGCGTCAGCGCGACCATGTGCGTCTCGATCCGCTCAGTAGTGCCAGGGGAACGAGGTCCAGTCGGCGTCCCGCTTCTCGAGGAACGAGTCGCGACCCTCGACCGCTTCATCGGTGCCGTAGGCGAGACGCGTGGCCTCGCCCGCGAACACCTGCTGCCCCACGAGCCCGTCGTCCACCGCGTTGAAGGCGAACTTCAGCATGCGGATCGCCGTGGGCGACTTGGTGAGCACGGTGCGCGCCATCTTCAGCGCCTCGCGCTCGAGGTCGGCATGGGGCACGACCCGGTTGACCGCCCCGGCCTCGTACGCCCGCTGCGCCGAGTACTCCTCGGCGAGGAAGAACACCTCGCGCGCGAACTTCTGCCCGGTCTGCCTCGCCATGTACGCCGATCCGTACCCCGCGTCGAAGCTGCCGACATCGGCGTCGGTCTGCTTGAACCGCGCCTCCTCGGCGGAGGCGATCGTGAGGTCGCACACCACGTGCAGCGAGTGCCCTCCGCCGGCCGCCCAGCCCGGCACGACGGCGATGACGACCTTCGGCATGAAACGGATGAGGCGCTGGACCTCGAGGATGTGCAGGCGACCGGCGCGAGCCGGATCGTGCACGGTCGTCTCGTCATCGGAGTACTTGTATCCGTCGCGGCCGCGGATGCGCTGGTCGCCGCCCGAGCAGAACGCCCACCCGCCGTCCTTCGGACTCGGTCCGTTGCCGGTGAGGAGGACCGCGCCGATGCGGGGGTTCTGCCGTGCGTCGTCGAGTGCCCGGTAGAGCTCGTCGACCGTGTGCGGGCGGAAGGCGTTGCGCACCTCGGGGCGGTTGAACGCGATGCGTGCTACTCCGCCGTCCGTGCTCACGTGGGCGGTGATGTCGGTGTAGTCCTCGGCACCGGGCGCGAGCACCCATTCGTCCGGGTCGAACAGGTCTGAGACGAATGCGCTGGTCACAGCATCCAGCCTATTCCCGCCCGGGTTGCGCGCGGAGACGGCGTCGCCCCGAAGAGGCGACGCCGTCTGCGTGCGGTGATCAGCCGCGGCGAGCGCGAGCGGTCTTGATCCAGCCGTCGACGATGTCCCAGATCGGGAACGCGATGAGGGCGAACCCGGTGATCACGGTCAGGATGCGCATCGTCTCATCGGTCACGCCGTTGTCGGTGAAGACGAAGCGGAGGAACTCGGGGTTGAGCAGCTCGCCCTGCACCAGCAGCGTCAGCGACCAGACGGCGAACACCGCCGCGAGCACGGTGTTGACCACAGCGGCACCGATCGTCCAGCGGCGGCGAGCGTAGACCACCACCGTCAGCAGCGCCTCGGCGACGAAGAGCCCGAGGAAGAACGTGATCCCCCAGGGCCACAGACCCGGGTTCAGGATCGCGATGGGAGCTCCTTCCGTCGGGAAGAAGCCGATGAATGCGTCCCAGAAGACCGCGCCCACCCCCAGCACGAGGAACACGAGCGACGCGATCGCATCCGCCCTGCCCGCTCCGTTCTGGGTCGGCTCGGGCAGCTGGTCGACGTCCCACTTCACCCCGGTGTCCGCTCCGGTGCGCTCGAGGATGAAGAAGACCAGGGTCACCCAGAAGCAGACGTGCACGATGACCGAGATGCCGACCGTGACGGCGGCGCCGATCATCGTTCCGATGGGTGCGCGCTCGATCGCCTGCGCGATCGCGACACCGCCCATCGCGCACACCGGCACGATGATGAGCAGCAACTTGAGCAGCCGCCACCACACGAGGTAGTACCGGGGTCCGATCAGGTGCAGCGGCCGGTCGGCGTAGCCGGCGGCGAGGACGCCGGGGTCGCCCAGCTCTGTGAGGACCGCTCGTTCCGCCTCGGTCGGGTCGTCCCCCTGTTCGAGTCTCGCGTCGATCGCGTCGGCGATGGATCCTTCGAGCTCGGCGCGGACGTCGTCCTGCACCTCGGGCGTGAGGCTGCGGATCGTGGCGCTGATGTATCGCTCGGTGAGCGTGGCTGTCGAGGGCATGTCAGTTCTCCTCAGCTGTGAGGGTCGCGATCGCCGTCGTGAGCGATCGCCATTCTTCGGTCAGGGTGTCGGCGAGCAGGATGCCGGCTTCCGATGTGCGGTAGAACTTGCGGGGCCGCGCCTCGTCGGTGTTCCACTCGCTCGTCAGGTACTCCTGCTTCTCGAGACGCCGAAGCAGCGGGTACAGCGTGTTCGCATCGGTGGCGAAGCCGCGGCGCTCGAGGTCTTCGAGCAGCCCGTAGCCGTACCCCGCCGTGCGCAGCAGCTGCAGGCACGCCAGCACCACGGTGCCGCGGCGCAGTTCCTGCAGATGCGTGTCGAGGGTCTCGTTCATGTCCATCACATTACTGTGCGTCACACACCATTGTCAATCACACATTTATGTGAAGGACAAGGCGCGTACGGTGGTCGCATGGCGATCGAGATCCTCCGCATCGACGCGACCGATGACCGGTCCGTCGATGCGTGGTGGGATGCGTACGCCACCGCCGAACGCGCGGATCGCGGCGCGGATGCCGTCGTGTGGTCGCTCGAGGAGTCGCGCAGCGAGCTGCAGCAGGAGTCGGCCGTCGTCGATCGACGCGCCTATCTGCTGCGCCACGCCGACCGGATCGTCGGCTCCGCGAGCCTCGCGCTCCCCCTGAAGGACAACACCCACGTCGCCCATCTCGCGATCAGCGTGCCGCCCGAGCACCGACGGCGCGGCATCGGCTCCGAGGCCCTCGCGTTCCTCGAGGCGGAGGTCACGGCGTCCGGTCGGACGATCGCGCAGGGGGCGACGTCGTGGCGCCACGCACTCGGTTCGGAGGGTGCCGGATCGCCGGGGCGTGAGTTCGCACGCGCCCGCGGCTACAGCCTGGCCCTCGGCGACGTGCAGAGCAGGCTCGACCTCCCGGTCGACCCCGCACTGCTCGACCGGATCGAGAGCGACATCGCATCGGCGATCGCTCCGTACGAGATCCGCAGCTGGGTCGGCCGCATCCCCGACGAGGTCGTGGAACGCTGGACGATCCTCGACGCCGCGCTCGAGACCGAAGCCCCGACCGGCGAACTCGCCATCGAACCCCAGAGACCCGATGTCGACAGCATCCGCGAGAGCGAGGAACTGCTCGACCGCCAGAGGCGCGTGTCGTTCGGGGCCATCGCCCTCGCGGCCGACGGCGAGGCCGCGGCGTATTCGCAGCTCGTCGTGTCGACCGACGACGGCAACGCCTATCAGTGGGGCACGCTCGTGCGCACCGCGGACCGGGGGCACCGGCTCGGCATCGCGGTCAAGGCAGCCAATCTCCGGATGCTGCAGAGGGAGGCGCCGCAGACCCGCGCCGTCTACACCTACAACGCCGAGTCGAACGCGCACATGCTCGCCGTCAACACCGCGCTCGGGTTCCGCCCCAGCGAGCGGATGGGCGAACTGCAGAAGCGCCTGCGCTGAGGCGGACCCGTCGGCACGGCGGATCCCCGACGAGGCGTCGACAGAGCAGAATGAGCACATGCTCCCACCGCTCGCAGATCTGCTCGGCTCGGCCAGGGTCGTCTCGCTTCCGATGCACACCCGCTTCCGCGGGGTCGACAAGAGAGAGGCGCTGCTCGTCGAAGGGCCGGAGGGATGGGCGGAATTCTCTCCGTTCGTCGAGTACGACGATCTCGAGTCGGCCACCTGGCTCGCGGCGGCGATCGACTTCGCCTGGAGGACGCAGCCCGAACCTCTCCGCGAGCGCATCGGCGTGAACGCCACCATCCCGGCTGTCGAGGCGGCGCAGGTCGCCGAAGTGCTGGCCCGCTTCGCCGGCTGCCGCACCGCCAAGGTCAAGGTCGCGGAACCCGGGCAGACGCTCGCAGACGACATCGCCCGTGTGCGGGCCGTGCGCGAGGCCATGGGGCCGGAGGGTCGCATCCGCGTCGATGCCAACGGCCTGTGGAACGTCGACGAGGCCGAGCACGCCGTGCATGCGCTCAACGAGTTCGATCTCGAGTACGTCGAGCAGCCGTGCGCGACAGTGCCGGAGCTCGCCGAACTGCGCACCCGGGTGAAGTACATGGGCATTCCGGTGGCCGCCGACGAGAGCATCCGCAAGTCCTCCGACCCGCTCGCGGTCGCGCGCGAGAAGGCCGCCGACCTGCTCGTCATCAAGGCGCAGCCGCTCGGGGGCATCACGCATGCGCTGCAGATCATCACCGCCGCGGGCCTGCCCGTCGTGGTCTCCAGCGCGCTCGACACCGCGATCGGACTCTCGCAGGGTGCGGCGCTAGCCGCCGCCCTGCCGACTCTCGACTACGACTGCGGGCTCGGCACGGCATCCCTGTTCCTCGACGACGTCGCCGACCTGCGCCCGGTGGACGGTTCGATCCCGGCAGCTCGGGTCACCCCGGATCCCGACGCGTTGGCGCGGCTCGCCGCCTCGGACGACCGACGGGACTGGTGGCTCGATCGCCTCGCGCGGTGCTACGCCGTGCTCGACGCGCGCTGACCGCCGTTCGTCTGCGAGGTCACTCCGCGAGCAGCAGCTGCACGAGGCGCCCCAGCTCCTCGCCGCTGGAATGCCGCAGCTGGTCGGAGTCCTGACCGGCCATCGCTCCGCGAACGGTCATGCCCTCCCAGATGATCATGAGCATGCGCGCGGCCTCTTCGGCGGGAACCTTCAGCTCGAGCGAGCTCACCGAGACGATGTCCGTGATGATCACGGCGATGCTCGACACCATCTCGCGCTCCTGCACGAGGTAGGCAGCGCCGAACTGATGGTCACGCAGAGCACGGATCCGGATCTCGCTCATCAGCATGACGCCCAGGCGGTCATCGCCGCCCGCGTCCATGATCCGCTGGACGAGCTCGACCGGGTCGCATCCCTCTGACAGACCGCCCTCGGCGGCGATCTCGTCGACGCGGTCACGCACCGCATTGACGCGCTGCTCGCCGACGCTGCCGGCGAGCACGAGGAAGAGCTCGTCCTTCGACTCGAAATTCGAATAGAACGCGCCGCGGGTGAACCCGGCGCGATCGCAGACCGCTTCGACGGAGGCGCCGTCGAGGCCGACCTCGGCGAAGACCTGCGCGGCCGCATCGAGAAGCCGGGCTCGCGTGTTCTCCCGGCTGCGGGTGGCGGGTGTCGTCATCGAATCCTCCTGCCTCTCATTCTCACACCCCGCACACAGACTCCGGGGCTCGGACCACCTTACGATACAGGTATGTATTGGATACACCTGTGTATCCAGCCCGTATTCCCTGAGGAGCCTCGTGTCCACACTCCTGTCCTCGCTCGGTCGCTGGTCCTACCGGCACCCGTGGCGCGTTCTCGTCTCCTGGCTGCTCGCCCTCGGCATCGCGGGGGCCGGCGCCCTCGTCCTCGGGGCTGGCACGGACAACTCCTTCTCGATCCCGGGCACCGAGTCCCAGGCCGGCCTCGAGCAGCTCAACCGCTCGTTCCCCGCGGTCAGCGGCACCAGCGCGCAGATCATCGTGGTCGCCGCCGACGGCGACTCGATCACGGATGACGCATATAAGACCGACATCGAGGATGCCGTCGACCAGCTCGCCGACCTCGACGACTCGGTGCTCTCGGCGACCTCCCCGTTCGACGAGATGGTCAGCGGCATGATCAACGACGACGAGACGGCCGGTATCATCCGCCTGCAGTTCGACGGCCAGGCCAGCGATGTCTCGGAGGAGACGCAGGATGACCTGCGAGCCGTCGTGGCCGAACTCGCCGACGAGCTGCCGGACGGATCACAGACCTCCCTCGGCGGAGAGCTCTTCGCCACCTCCATCCCCGGTGTCACGCTCACCGAGGCCGTGGGTCTGCTGATCGCGCTGCTGGTGCTGATCGTCACGTTCCGCTCGTTCGTCGTCGCAGGGCTCCCGCTGCTCACGGCCGTGCTCGGTGTGGGCATCTCGATGGCCGGCATCTTCGCCGCCACCGCCTTCGCCACGGTCTCGTCGACCACTCCCCTCCTCGCCCTGATGCTCGGGCTCGCCGTCGGAATCGACTACGCACTGTTCATCATGGCCAGGCACCAGGATCAGGTCCGCGAGGGAGTCGACCCCGAGGAGTCGACAGCGCGGGCTGTGGGCACGGCAGGCTCGGCGGTGGTGTTCGCGGGCGTGACCGTGCTGATCGCCCTGATCGGACTCGGGTTCGCGGGCATCCCGTTCCTGACGACGATGGGCATCGCGGCCTCCGCCGCCGTCGCGGTCGCCGTCGCCATCGCCGTGACGCTCACCCCCGCTCTGCTCGGCTTCATGAAGGGCCGGGTCGCCGGTCGACCGCGCCGGGCTCCGAAGGCGAAGAAGGGCAAGGCAGCCCCCGCGCAGCGCCGTCGCTTCAGCGAGCGCTGGGTGACCGGCGTCACCCGGCGTCCGATCCTCGTATCCCTGGCCGTCGTGCTCGGGCTCGGCATCGTCGCCGTGCCCGCCCTCAGCCTGAATCTCGCGCTGCCCAACGCGGGCGTGCTGCCGCAGGACTCCGAAGCGCGGCAGAGCTACGACCTGGTCGGCGAGCAGTTCGGTCCCGGGTTCAACGGACCGCTGATCCTGACGGGCACGATCGTCACGTCGACCGATCCGCTGACCCTGATGGAGGATCTCGGCGACGAGGTCGCCCAGATCGACGGGGTCAAGGAGGTCGCCCTCGCCACCCCGAACGAGACCGCAGACACCGGCATCGTGCAGATCATCCCCGAGACCGCACCCGATGACCCCGCGACGGCCGATCTCGTGCGAGAGCTGCGCTCGCACCACGACGAGTGGCTCGACGAGTTCGGCATCGACCTGAAGGTGACCGGGTTCACCGCGGTGGGCATCGACATCTCCGACCAGCTGGGCAACGCCCTTCTCCCGTTCGGCATCTTCGTCATCGGCCTGTCCCTGATCCTGCTCACGATCGTGTTCCGCTCACTCTGGGTGCCGGTCACGGCAGCCGCCGGCTATCTGCTCTCGATCGTCGCCGCGTTCGGCATCGTGGGAGCCGTGTTCGAGTGGGGCTGGTTCGCCGACGCCCTCCATGTCGCGAAGGTCGGTCCGATCATCAGCTTCATGCCGATCATCCTGATGGGTGTGCTGTTCGGGCTCGCGATGGATTACCAGGTGTTCCTGGTGTCTCGGATGCGCGAGGACTTCGTGCACGATCCCGACGGCAGGAGCCCCGATCGCGCGACTCGCCGAGCCGCGGCACTGCGTGCCGTGCGCAGCGGCTTCACGGGATCGGCGAAGGTCGTCACCGCTGCCGGCCTCATCATGTTCGCCGTCTTCGTGGCGTTCGTCCCCGAAGGCGACTCGTCACTCAAGCCGATCGCGCTGGGCCTCGCGGCCGGCATCGCGATCGACGCGTTCCTGGTGAGGATGACGCTGATCCCTGCACTCATGGCCATCCTCGGGGAGCGCGCGTGGGAGATCCCGGCCTGGCTGGAGCGGATCCTCCCGAGCGTCGACATCGAAGGAGAGGCGGTCGAACGCGAGCGTCACCTGGCGGGCTGGCCGGGCGACGAGTCGATCGTCGCCGCCGACGACCTCACGATGACGGATGCCGGCATCGACGGCCTCCACCTGCGCCTCGCACCCGGGGCCTCCGCCGTGCTCACCGGATCGTCAGCCGGCGCATTGCGCGCGCTCGCTCTGACGATCGCCGGGCGGGCGACTGCGGACGACGGCCGCCTCCGGGTCGCAGGCCATCTTCTGCCCGGTCGATCCGCGTGGGTGCGGGCGCATGTCGGAGCGGTCATGGCCGCCGATGCCGCGAGCCTGTCGGCCGACCTCGCCGAGGCACTGCGCGGACGGCCGGCTCTCGTGGTGATCGACGGAGCCGACCGGCTCTCCCGCCCCGAACGCGATCAGCTCGCGGCGCGACTGCGCGACTCCCGCAGAACGACGGCGATGCTGCTCACCGCGCTCGATCCCCAGGCGGCCCTGGAGATCCTGGCCGATGCCGGCCGTTCATCGGCTGACACGATCGACATCGACGCGCCAGCCGCACAGTCGCAATCCGAGTCCCCGGTGCCCCGCATCGTCGACGGCACCACCGAATCGACCGAGGTGAACGCATGACCCTCCCCATCGAACGCGCCCGTTCGCGCAAGCCCATCACGTGGCTGACGATCCTCGGCGTCCTGCTGCTTCCCGCGGCAGTGGGCGGCATCCTGGTCGCTGCCCTGCAGAATCCCACCGAGCGTCTCGAGTCGATGACCGCGGCGATCGTCAACCTCGACGAGCCCGTCGAGATCGACGGGCAGCTCACTCCGCTCGGTCGACAGCTCGCCTCGGGGCTCGTCGAAGGATCGGACGAGCTCGATTCCAACCTCACCTGGGTGATCTCGAACGAGGACGACGCCGCCGACGGTCTCGCCGACGGCTCGTATCAGGCCGTCATCACGATCCCCGAGGAGTTCTCGGCCGCAGCGACCTCGGCGGGGCAGGCGATCTCGGACGGCGGCGGCGACGCGGAGCAGGCCACGATCCAGGTCACCACCCCGGAGGACGGGCTCGTCGCCGATGACCTGATCACGAGTCAGATCGCGAACGTGGCGGCCTCGAGCATGGGCACACTGCTGTCGGAGGCGACGACGGAGAACATCCTCGTCGGCTTCACCACGATCGGAGACCAGATCGGTGAGGCCGCGGACGGCGCCGCCGAACTCGCCACCGGCGCGCGGGATGCGGCCACGGGAGCCGCGGCGATCCCCGACGGCGCGACTCAGCTCGCCTCGGGTGCCACGGAGCTCGGAAACGGCGCATCCTCCTTGGCATCCGGGCTCGACACACTCGCGTCGAAGACCCGCGAGGCCGCGAACGGCGCGAGCCAGATCGGCACCGGGCTGACCGCAGGCGCGACGGAGCTGCAGAATCAGGCCGGTCAGCTGCCCGCTCTCGTGGGAGCTGTCGAGACCGGGACCGCGGCCGCGACGGATGCCG
Organism: Microbacterium sp. CGR1; assembly: GCF_001266755.1. Taxonomy (NCBI): domain Bacteria; kingdom Bacillati; phylum Actinomycetota; class Actinomycetes; order Micrococcales; family Microbacteriaceae; genus Microbacterium; species Microbacterium sp. CGR1. The sequence goes on along the minus strand of NZ_CP012299.1, from coordinate 3,449,772 downwards.
CCACCCAGACCGCCGGGCTTGCTCAGCGCCTCGGCGCGATGGCCGCGAGCTGTGACCCCATGACCTCCGGTGATCTGTGCGCCGAGCTCGCCGCCGAGGCCGCGAACGCTGCGGATGCCGCGACGTCGGCCGGAACCGCATCGGGGTACCTCACGACCGTCTCTCCCCAGATCGCGACTCTCCCGGGCGCATTCACCACTCTCGCGGCCCAGCTCGGCGAGGCGGGTGCGGGGGCGACAGGTCTCGCGGACGGTCTGAACCAGTTGGCGTCGCAGGGTCTCGACGAATCGGCGAGCGGTGCACGAGCACTGGCGACGGGCGCATCCCAGCTGTCGGACGGAGCGACCGAGCTCGCGACCGGTGCCGACGAGCTCGCGACCGGCCTCGACACCCTCGCCACGGGAACCGGCGATCTCGCGAGCGGCCTGCGCACCGCATCCGATTCGCTCCCCTCGTTCAGCGACTCCGAGTCGACCTCGCTCGCGTCGGTGATCGCCGATCCGGTGGCGTCCAAGGGCGCCGACGGCGCCACGATCTTCGGCCCGACCGCGATTCCGCTGCTCGCCGCCGTGGTGCTGTGGTTCGGGTCTCTCGCCTCGTTCCTGGTCATGCGGGCCTACACCGCGCGCACCCTGACCTCCCGGCGCTCGTCGGCCGGACTCGCCCTGCGCGCCTTCGCCCCGGCTGCCGCCATCGGTGCAGCCCAGGGTCTGCTGGTGTCGCTCATCGTGCAGATCGTCGCCGGATACGACGCCGCGGCCTGGTGGGCCTTCGCAGGAATCGCCGTGCTCGCCGGGGTCGCCTTCGCGGCCGTGAACCAGGCACTCGTCGCGGTCTTCGGCGGCGTCGGCCGCTGGGTCAGCGCGCTCGTCGGCGTGCTCGCGATCGCGACCGGTCTGATCTCGACCGTGCCGGGATGGCTGGCGGATCTCGGCGCATCGCTGCCGACCTCCCCCGCGTTCGCCGGGCTGATCACCGCGAACGGCGGCGCAGCCGCAGGCCTCATCGTCTGGGGCGTGCTGTCGCTCGTCGCGACCACCGTCGCGGTGGCACTGCGGCGCACCACCTCCGTGAAGGCGGCCCTCGCGACGGCGTGAACCACCCCACCGAGCACCGCTTCGGACCATGACGCAGGACGCGCCGCGCATCGATCACGATGCGCGGCGCGTCCTGTATCCGCTCGGAATCCGTGCCCGCTCGAGATCGAACGGTATTCGGACGTGTGCCCGCGCACGTACGATCAGAGGATGCGTCGCCCCTTCATGACCTCTCCCGCCCAGCTCGAGTCACTCGAGGGACAGCAGTATCTCGTGCTGCGGCCCACGCGGGCCGTGTCGGACGTGTACCGGGCCGAGCAGAGGTCGGCGCTCGGCCGGATGGATGCTCCGCACCCGCACACCGAGCACGTCACCCTGCGCGCGTTCCATGAGCCCGAGCGCCGCGACGAGCTGCTCGCGCTGATCCGCGAGTGGGCGGTGGCGCAGCGTCCGATCGAGGTCGTCGCCGAGGCCGTCGACGTGTTCCCCGCCCCCTGGCAGGTCGTCATCCTGCGGCTGCGGCGCACCGCATCCATCGTGTCGGCGTACTCCACACTCAGCGAAGCGCTCGAAGGAACGGACTTCCGCCGTCTCGACGAGCGCAGCACGGACGACTGGACGTTCCACCTGTCGGTGATCTATGCGAAGACGCTCGCGCCCGCGGCGTGGACGGAGCTGTCGCACAAGTCGCGGCGCTCGCTCAGCTCGCGCCCCGCCGAGACCATCAGCGAAGTCGAGCTCGTCTGGTACGAAGACGGAGCCGAGCACTCCGAGGTCATCCCCTTCGGACTGCGCTCGTTCAGATGAGCCGCGCTCGGGCGCTCAGCTGAGGCCCGAGTATGCGTGCAGACCCTTGAAGAAGACGTTGACGATCGTGAAGTTGAAGAGCACGGCCGAGAAGCCGACGATCGCCAGCCACGCCGAGGGGTTGCCACGCCAGCCGCGCGTCGCGCGAGCGTGGATGTACCCGGCGTAGAGAACCCAGATGACGAAGGTCCAGGTCTCCTTGACGTCGAAGCCCCAGAAGCGGCTCCAGGCGTAGTAGGCCCAGATGGAGCCGGCGATCAGCGTGAACGTCCAGAGGATGAAGCCGATGATCGTGAAGCGGTAGGCCATGCTCTCGAGCCGCTCGGACCCGGGGAACGTGCGCAGGAATCCGGGGCCGGTCTTCTCCGCGCCCTCGGAGATGAGGCGCTCGCGACGCGACTGCATCAGCTGGATCACCGAGAGGGCGAAGGCCAGAGCGAAGAACGCAGTGCCGAGCGACGCCACGAAGACGTGGATCACCAGCCACACGCTCTTCAGCGGGTCCATCAGGGGCGAGACGTCGACGTAGAAGTTCGTGGCGGAGAGACCCAGCAGCACGACGACCAGACCGGTGATGAACGTGCCGAGGAAGCGCAGATCGATGCGCGTCAGCACCACCAGGAACACGGCGACGATCAGCAGCGTTCCCATCATCGCGAATTCGTAGAGGTTGGCCCACGGCACTCGCCCGGCCGCGAGACCACGGGTGAGCGTGGCGGCGAGATGGAAGATGAACGCGAGCACGGTCAGCGAGGTCCCGATGCGTGCCATCACGAAGCGCTGCGGAGCGACCTCGGATCCGGACGCCGCGGCAGCCGTCGCCGCCTTGCCGCCGCGCGAGCGGGTTCCGGCTCCGACGAGTTCGAACTCCTGCACGGTCGCCGCGTCCGCGGACAGCTGCGACCGACGGGCGAGGTCGAAGGCGTAGGCCACGAAGGCCGCCGCATAGATCGCGATCGCCGTCCACAGCAGGATCGGCGAGATCACTTCGAGATCGAACATGGTGTCAGTCTACTTTCGGGGTGTCGGATGCGGGGCGCGCGGAGTCGCGGTCGGCGGGCGTCTCGGGTGCCGTCGCCGCCTGGTCGGAGCCATCGGCGTCGGAGCCGTCAGCCTCAGCGTCTTCCGCCTCTGAGGCGTCGGCGTCGGTGTCGGGCTCCTCGACCTCGACCGCCGTCGTGACCCCGGCCGCGTCCATCAGACGCGCATGGCCTGCCACGAGGTCGTCGACGGCCGTCGCGAGCGTCGGGTCCTCGCCGCGAGCGAGACCGGCGTACTCGAGAGAGACGGCGCCGTCCTGTGCCGTCGCCTTGACCCACACCCGGCGTCGCGGGATGAACAGGGCGAGCATCAGACCGCCGAGCGCGAGAAGTGCGAAGCCGAGCACCCAGGGGCCAGACGCGTCGCGGTGGATCTGCAACGAGGCGAAGCGCTTGACCGATTGCGACGCGTCTGTCGCACCCGCCGGGGACTCGTCTTCGAAGGTCACCGTTCCCATGCCGTTCGGCAGGTCGGCTGTCTGTCCGGGTGCCAGCTCGATCGATTCGAGGTCCGTCGTGCGCCCGGTGACCTTGGTCATGCCGGTGGTGTCGAGCACGTAGACCGACCGCGGAATGCCCTCGTTGATGCCCAGGTCGCCGGTGTAGACGTCGAGCGTGAGGGTCGGGTTGGTGAGGTCGCCGAATCCCGAGAAGAACGCGCCGGTGTCGAGCACCCCCGTCGTCGGGTAGAAGAAGCCGACGAGGCCGACCTGCTCGCTGAGGCCGTCGGGGATCTTGATGACGCCCAGCGAGGTCATGTTGTTGTCCTGCGGCAGGAACGGCGTGCTGTTCGTGAACACCACGTCCCCATCGGGGTTGCGCACGGTGATCGTCGGCGCGTAGCCGTTGCCGAGCAGGAAGACGTTGTCGTCGGCGACGCCGAGGGGCTCGTTGACCTTGACCGATCCGGTGCGCTCCTCGCCGTTCTCCTGCACGGTGACGTTGGCCGAGAAGTCGCCTGCCTGGCCCGAGCCCGGCTCGCCGAACGGCTGGTACGTGACGTCGAAGCTGTCGAGACGCATCGAGTAGGGCGCGAGTGCTCCGTCGCTCACGAAGCGGCCGCGGTTCATCGAGTCGTAGTCGAGCAGGGTGTTCGCGAACGTCTCGCCCTCGACCAGGACGCGCTGTCCGGTGTACGCGAACCCTCCCCCGACGCCCACCGTGATCAGGACGCCGACGAGAGCGAGGTGGAAGAGCAGGTTGCCCGATTCACGCCAGTAGCCGCGCTCGGCCGAGACCGACGACGATCGCTTGTCGTCGTACCGCTCGACCCGGTAGCCCAGAGCTTTGAGCTGCTTCTGCGCGATGTCGATCGATGCGGCGGCCTCCGCCGGAGCGTCCGTCGAGGTGCGCTCGACCGCGCGGAAGTCGGCGAGGCGCTTCAGACGTGCAGGGGTGCGCGGGGGGCGTGCCCGCAGGGCCTTCGCATGGTGGCGGATGCGCGGGATCACACAGCCGACGAGCGAGGCGAACAGCAGCAGGTAGATCGCCGAGAACCACGGCGAGAGGTAGACGTCGAACATCTTCAGCCCGTCGAGCACGGGGAAGAGATCGGGGTTGTCGCGCTCCCACTGCGTGACGCCGTTGGGGTCGGCCATCCGCTGGGGGAAGATCGAGCCGGGGATCGCCGCGATCGCGAGCACGAGCAGCAGGATCAGCGCGGTGCGCATCGAGGTCAGCTGACGCCATCCCCAGCGCAGCCAGCCCACGAATCCGAGGCGGGGCTGGGTGATCGACTCCTCGCCGTCGACGTGGTCGGACGGCCGGAGCGGATCGCTCGACCTCTCGGTTGTACTGCTCACGTCATCCTTCCGATGCGTCTTCTTCTGATCAGATCGGGAGGTCGACACTGCTCATCACCGCCGTCAGTCGGGACATGATGTCCGTCCAGAGCCCCGTGACCATCAGCAGCCCGAGGAGGATGAGCAGCACGCCGCCGATCACGTTCACGACGCGGATGTGCCGGCGCAGGAATCCGATCGCCTTCGTCGCCCATCCGAAGCCGAGCGCGACCAGCAGGAACGGGATGCCGAGGCCGAGCGAGTACGCCAGCCCGAGCAGGCCCGCCCGCACCGGGTCGCCGGCGTTGAACGAGAGGGCGAAGATCGCGGTGAGCGTGGGTCCGAGGCACGGCGCCCATCCGATGCCGAGGGCGATGCCGAGCAGCGGTGCGCCGATCAGGCCGGCCTTCGAGTCGACGTGGAATCGCAGCTCGCGCTGGGCGAACCCGAACAGACCGAGGAACACGAGGCCCATCAGGATGATCACGCCGCCGAGGATGCGAGTGATCAGCTCGCCCCACTGCAACAGGAAGACGTTGGCGAGCCCGCCGAGCGCGGTGAGGGACACGAACACGAGGCTGAAGCCGAGGATGAAGAGCAGCACGCCCACGACGAGTCGGCCGCGAGCGGGGGCCTCGACCGTCGACACCGCCGAGCCGTCCGTCGGGTTCGGGACGCGGCGGGGGGCGACCGCTCCCCCGAGGAATCCGAGGTAGCCCGGCACCAGGGGCAGCACGCACGGCGACAGGAACGACACGAGGCCCGCGAGCAGCGCGACGGGGATCGCGAGCCAGAGGGCTCCCGATCCGATGATGACTTCGGGGTTCACGCCGCTCCCGGGAGACTCACGAGTCCTCCGCGAGCGCGTCCTTGACGAGCGTCGAGAGGATCGAGGTGCCATCGATGGGCCCGATGATGCGGGCGGCCACGCGACCCTGCTTGTCGAGCACGAGAGTGGTGGGGGTCGCCTGGATCGGCACCGACGACGCGAAGGCGAGCTTCGCCTCGGCCGTGTCGACGTCGATGAGGCTCGGGTAGGTCACACCGAACTCGGCGGAGAACGCCTTCGCGGTGTCGGCCTGATCGCGCGTGTTGATGCCCAGGAAGGCGACGTCGTCGCCGCCATGCTCCTGCCAGACGCTCTCGAGGTCTTCCGCCTCGAGGCGGCACGGGGCGCATCCGGCGTACCAGAAGTTGACGACCGTGACCTTGCCCGCGAGGTCAGAGCTGGAGAAGTCCTCGCCGTCCTCGGTGAGTCCGCCGAAATCGGTGACGGGTTCGCCGCGTTCGGCGACCGGAATCTCGACGATCGCTCCGTCTGCCGCGACATAGCCCGGGTTGTCACCGCTGAGGAACGAGTCGTTCACGGGATCGGGAGCGCAGGCGCTCAGACCGATGGCGAGCACCGCGGCGAGCGCGGCCCCGACCGCGCGGCGAGATGGCCGGATGCGGGAGGAGCGGCCGCTGCGGATCGGACGAACCGTCGAGGCGAGTGGCACGATTCCCAGTTTACGCGGGGGTTCCTATGCATGGGCCGGATGCCCCGGGGGTGCTCGCCCGCCGTCAGAGACGCGCGAGGACGTCCTCCACGCTGGCCCGGAAGCGCGGGCAGGTGGCGATGTCGTGCGACCGGCATCCCATCGCGTGCTCGGTCATCTCCCGCGATCGGCGCATGTCCTCCATGCGCCGATCGAGATCGTCGAGGTGCCGCTGCAGCACCTCGTGACGCCCCGCACTGCCGTCGTCGAGGAGCACGGCGATCTGATCGAGGGTCATCCCGGCTGCCTTGCTGCGCTGGATGACGGCGATCCGCACGACGTCGTCCTGGCCGTAGCGGCGCCTCCCTGCGGTGTCCCGCGCGGGGCGCAGCAGGCCGACCGACTCCCAGTGCCTGAGCACGTTCGTGGGCAGCTCGAAGCGTTCGGCGACCTCTCCCACGGACCACGGACTCTCGATGCTTGACTTCATGTTGACATGAAGTCACAGACTGAGGACGAACGCAAGCGAGCACCCCTCGGAAGGACCCCACATGTATGACGCGATCGTGATCGGCGCAGGCCCCGCCGGCCTCCAGGCGGCATTGACCCTCGGGCGGATGCACCGCCCCACGCTGCTTCTGGATTCGGGCGAATACCGCAACGGCACCGTGCTGCACATGCACAACGTCGTCGCGAACGACGGGACTCCCCCGGCGGAGTTCCGCGCGACGGCGCGAGCGCAGCTCGCCGAGTACCCGGATGTCGAGCTCCGCGACGTCGGAGCACAGACGGTGACCGGCTCAGACGGCGGCTTCGTCGTACGACTCGCCGACGGCGAGACGGTCGAGACCCGACATGTCGTCCTCGCGACCGGCGTCGCCGATGATCTCCCCGACATCCCCGGACTTCAGGACCTCTGGGGCACGAAGGCCTTCAGCTGCCCGTTCTGCGACGGTCACGAGCACGCCGGTCGCTCGATCGGCATCCTCGGGCCCGCTCCTCGAGCCGAGCACCTGATCGGGCTGCTCGGGCGCATCGTCGGCGACATCACGGTGTTCCCTGTCGAGCAGCCGTTCGCGGCCGACGAGACGCGGACTCTCGAAGGGCTGGGCGTTCGGGTCAGTGCGGAACCGGTCGCCGCCGTCGCGCCGGAGGCGGCTGATGTGCGCATCACCACGGCGTCGACCGCGCACACCGTGGCCGGCGTGTTCGTGGCATCCGGTTCACTGCGCCACCGTGCGCCGTTCGCCGATCAGCTCGGCCTGGAACTGCTGCCCTCCGGCTCGATCGAGATCGACGACTTCGGGCGCACATCGCAGCCCGGGGTCTTCGCGGCGGGCGACCTCGCGCACCGGGCGTCGCTTCCCGGACCCATGGCATCGGTGCTGCTCGCGTCCGCTGCCGGCCAGATGGCGGCGGTCGGCGTCATCCAGTCGCTGATGGCGCACTGACCGCAGCGGAAGGGAGACCGAGGCGAGGGGTCAGACTGCTCCCACGTCCACCGCACCGCCGGTCGCCGCAGGTTCGGCGTAATCGACCTCACGCCACACGTCGCCCACCAGCTCGAACGAGGTGACGCTCGACAGTGCGCAGCGCCGGGTGCGCGGGTCGTGCTGCAGGGGCAGACCCGCCACCCGGAGGTGGGTGATCCAGATCGGCGCCTGATGGGACACCATCACCAGATCGCCGTCGTCGACCGACCGCCACGCCTCGGCCATCATGCCCAGCATCCGCTCGGCGATCGACGCGTAGGGCTCACCCCAGCTGGGCAGCGACGGCTGCCGCAGGTGCCACCACTTGAGCGGGTTCAGAAGCGAGCGGCGCATCTGCGTGCCCTCGAACACGTTGGTCGGCTCGATCAGACGGATGTCGATCTCGGGCGAGAGGCCGAAGCGCTCGGCGAACGGCTCAGCAGACTCCTGCGCCCGCTCGAGCGGAGAGGAGTAGAGCCCCCGGACCGGACGATCGAGCCCGGCGATGTGATCGGCGGCGGCTCGCGCCATCTTCCGTCCCGCCCTGCTCAGGTGATAGTCGGGGAGCCGACCGTAGAGCACGCGCTTGGGGTTGTGCACCTCGCCGTGGCGGACGAGGTGCAGTCGCGATGCCACCACGTCACGCCCTGCTGTAGCGGGAGTCGCCGAAGCCGAGGATGAGATACCCGATATAGGGGAAGACGAAGAGCAGGAAGAAGGAGAAGAGCCCTCCCTTGCCGAACCGCTCGCCGAGTCGCACCGCCACGATGATCCCGAAGACGAAGCCGACGATGGGGATGAGATAGAGCAGTGCGAGCCAGCCGGACATCCCGGCGATCTTCACGAGGAACACCACATTCACGATCGGGATGACGGCGAGGATGCCGGGGTACCCCGCCTTGGTGAACACCTTCCACAGACCGACCGCGACGAGGACGTAGAAGACGAGCACGATGAGTCCGGTCGTGCCGGAGAAGATCGACGCGTACAGGTCGGAGATGCCGTTGGAGTCCATGGTGACCCTTTCTGTCGTGGCGATCCTACTGACCGATATGCCGCGGGCAGAGGAGGCGACACCCGCCCACGTAGAATGGGCGGGTTCATCATTTCCCAGATCAGGAGGAATCCTCCGTGCTTCGCACCCACTCGGCAGGCTCACTGCGAGCCGAGCATATCGGTCAGACCGTCACCCTCTCGGGTTGGGTCGATCGCCGTCGTGATCACGGAGGAGTCGCGTTCATCGATCTTCGGGATGCGTCCGGCATCGCGCAGGTCGTCATCCGCGATGAGGAGATCGCGCACCCGCTGCGCAACGAGTTCGTCCTCAAGGTCACCGGCGAGGTCTCGCGTCGCCCCGAGGGCAACGCGAACCCCAACCTGCCCACCGGCGAGATCGAGCTCATCGCGACCGACGTCGAGGTGCTGAACGAGTCCGCTCCGCTGCCGTTCCAGGTGTCGACCGCCGTCGCCGACACCGAGACGGTCGGCGAGGAGGCGCGCCTCAAGTACCGCTATCTCGACCTGCGTCGCCCCGCCGCGGCATCCGCTCTGCGTCTGCGCTCGAACGTCTACAAGGCCGTCCGCGATGTGCTGCACGGCGAGGACTTCACCGAGGTCGAGACGCCGACCCTCACGCGCTCGACGCCCGAGGGCGCCCGCGACTTCGTCGTGCCCGCCCGCCTGCACCCGGGCAGCTGGTACGCCCTGCCGCAGTCGCCGCAGCTGTTCAAGCAGCTGCTCATGGTCGGTGGCGTCGAGAAGTACTACCAGATCGCCCGCTGCTACCGCGACGAGGACTTCCGCGCCGACCGCCAGCCGGAGTTCACGCAGCTCGACATCGAGATGAGCTTCGTCGACCAGGAAGACGTCATCACGCTGATGGAGTCGCTCATCGTCGCGATGTGGAAGACCATCGGCGTCGATGTGCAGACCCCGCTGCCCCGCATGACCTACGCCGAGGCGATGGCCAAGTACGGCTCCGACAAGCCCGACCTGCGCTTCGGACTCGAGCTGGTCGAGGCGACCGAGTACTTCGCGGAGACCCCGTTCCGCGTGTTCCAGGCCGAGTACGTCGGCGCGGTCGTCATGCCCGGCGGTGCGAGCCAGCCCCGCAAGCAGCTCGACGCGTGGCAGGACTGGGCCAAGCAGCGCGGTGCGCGTGGCCTCGCGTACGTCCTCTTCAACGAGGACGGCTCGCTCGGCGGCCCCGCCGCCAAGAACCTGTCCGAGGCGGAGCAGGCGGGCCTCGCCGAGTTCGTCGGCGCATCCGCGGGTGACTGCGTGTTCTTCGCCGCCGGATCGACGAAGGAGAGCCGTGCACTGCTCGGCGCCGCCCGCGTCGAGATCGGACGTCGTCTCGGCTTCCTGAACCCCGACGAGTTCGCGTTCACGTGGGTCGTCGACGCTCCGATGTTCGAGCCGGCAGCGGATGCCGTGGCGTCGGGTGACGTCGCCGTCGGCGCCGGAGCCTGGACGGCCGTGCACCACGCGTTCACGGGGCCGAAGCCGGAGTTCCAGGACACGTTCGACACCGACCCCGGTTCGGCTCTCGCCTATGCATACGACATCGTGTGCAACGGCTCCGAGCTCGGCGGCGGATCGATCCGCATCCACCGCGAAGACGTGCAGAAGCGCGTGTTCGAGGTCATGGGCATCAGCGACGAGGTCGCGCAGGAGCAGTTCGGCTTCCTGCTGGACGCTTTCAAGTTCGGCGCCCCGCCGCACGGTGGAATCGCCCTCGGCATGGACCGCGTGCTGCAGCACCTGTCGAAGACCGAGTCGATCCGCGACGTCATCGCCTTCCCGAAGTCGGGCAACGGGTTCGACCCGCTGACAGCCGCTCCGGCACCGATCACGGCCGAGCAGCGCGCCGAGGCCGGCGTCGACTTCGAGCCCGAGGACGACGAGGCCTGACGCCGCATCGCCCGTCGCACCGAGACCCCGTTCCGCTCAGCGGAGCGGGGTCTCTGCGTATGCGCCAGGCCGGATCCCGGACGCATGCACCGCGCATCCCCCGCTCGGCCGAATGCGTCAGAATCGGCCGGACTCGCCGAATCCGGCCGATACACGCGCAGAACACCGCGCGGACGGCGAGCGGATGCCGGAGCGCAGGCGGATGCCGGAGCGCAGGCGCGGGGGCGGAGGTGCGCCAGGGCGGATGCTCAGTGCAGCTGCGCGAGCGCCGGAACGATGTTCTCGTTCCACACGTCGACGCCGAGCTTGGCGATGAGGGCGACCACCACGACGAGGAACACGACGCGGATGAAGGTCGTGCCGCGCGAGATGGCCATGCGGGATCCGAGGTAGCTGCCTGCGACGTTCGCGACCGCGAGGATGCCGCCGAGCAGCCACAGCACGGCGCCGTGCGGGATGAAGAGCAGCAGGGCGCCGGTGTTCGTGGCCAGGTTGACGATCTTCGCCTTCGCGCTCGCCTGCAGGAAGTCGTAGCCGAGCAGCGCGACGAGCGAGATCACCAGGAACGTGCCGGTGCCCGGCCCGATCAGACCGTCGTAGAAGCCGATCACGAGCCCTGACAGACCCGCCATGATGTGGTGCTTGTGCCCGCTGAAGCGCAGCCGCGTCGCGGCGCCCATCTGCGGGCGGAAGGCCGTGAAGAGCGCGACGGCGAGCAGCGCGACCACGATGATCGGCTTGAAGGCGGCGGCCGACAGAACAGTCGCGACGGCAGCTCCCCCGAATGATCCGACCAGGGCGATCGCGGCCATCGGCAGAGCCGTGCGGATATCGGGTTTCGCACGTCGGTAGTAGGTGACGCTGCTCGTGGCCGTGCCGAACACGGACGCGAGCTTGTTGGTCGCGAGAGCCTGGATCGGCGAGATCCCGGGGATCAGCAGCAGGGCGGGGAGCTGCAGCAGACCACCGCCGCCCACCACCGCATCGATCCACCCGGCAGCGAAGGCCGCGACGACGACGAGGATCAGCGTGCCCCAGGTGAGCTGTTCGAGCCCGAGCACACTGCCGATGTCCATCCGTCCAGGATGTCAGACCACGCGGCACCTCGAACGCCACTGCAGTCCGACCCGTCACACCTTCGACACCTGTCGTTCACCCGAGCCGCGATCATCGGCAACCCTCGGCTCATAGTGTCCTCTCGCAACCCGAATCCGGCTCACAGCGCCGGGCACCGAGAGGACCCTGATGACCAACTTCCACCGCCGCGCACGAATCGGCGCCGGCATCGCCCTGTTCACGACCGCCGCGCTGGGTCTCACCGCCTGCGCCACCGGCGCGGAGACCCCGGCCGCAGGCAGCGACGCTGTCGACGCCGCATCCGCGACCTCGGTCGAGGACTTCGGTTCCTTCTCCGACCTCGAAGAGGCCGCGAAGGCCGAGGGCCAGCTCAACGTCATCGCGCTTCCGCGTGACTGGGCGAACTACGGCGAGATCCTCGACCTCTTCGCCGAGAAGTACCCCGAGATCACGATCAACGAGGCCTCTCCCGACGTGTCGAGCGCCGAGGAGATCCAGGCTGCGAAGACGAACGAGGGCCTCGACACCGCGCCCGACGTGTTCGACCTGGGTCTGACCGTCGCATTGCAGAACACCGACGTCTTCGCGCCGTACCAGGTGCAGACGTGGGACGAGATCCCCGACGCTCTCAAGGAGCCGACCGGCCTCTTCGTCGGCGACTACGGCGGATACATGTCGATCGGCTACGATTCGTCGAAGTTCGACGCTCCCGAGTCGCTCGACGACCTGAAGGATGCCGCCTACAAGGGCGCCGTCGCCATCAACGGAGACCCGACGCAGGCCGGCGCGGCCTTCGCCGCCGTGGGCCTCGCGACCGTGCAGTCCGACGGCACCCTCGACGACTTCCAGCCCGGCATCGACTTCTTCTCCGACCTTCAGAAGGCCGGCAACCTGCTCAAGGTCGATGTGACCACCGCGACCGTGGCCAGCGGCGAGACCCCTGTCGTCTTCGACTGGGACTACCTGAACGCGGCGCACGCCACCGACAACAAGGACTGGAAGGTCGTCGTCCTCGACGGCACCGGCTACGCGGGCTACTACAACCAGGCGATCAACAAGGATGCTCCGAACCCGGCCGCCGCACGCCTGTGGCAGGAGTTCCTCTACAGCGACGAGGTGCAGAACCTGTGGCTGAAGGGCGGCGCACGCCCGGCCCGCATGGAGGCCATGACCGAGGCCGGCACCATCGACGCCGACCTGGCTGCTGCTCTTCCCGAGGTCCCCAGCGAGACGGTCGTCCCGACCGAGGAGCAGTCGACGAACGCCGGCACGCTGCTCGGCGAGAAGTGGGCCGCGGCGGTCCAGTGACGACTGCCACCGCAGCGGGGGCGGATGCCACGGCATCCGCCCCCGTCTCCCCCGCAGCGCACAGCGCTGGGCCTGCGACGTCGTCGCGGGCCCAGCGCTCCGCGCCGTCCGTCGCCTGGCTCGGTCTCGTGCCGTTCGCCGCTTACGTCGTGCTCTTCCTCGCCGTTCCCACCCTCCTCGCGATCGGCTCCGGCTTCTTCACGAAGGACGGGTCGTTCACCTGGTCGAACCTGTCGGCCCTGGCAGACCCCGTCGTCCTCACCACGTTCGCCAACTCCGCCGGCCTGTCGCTGCTGACCGCCGTCGTCGGCGCGATCGCGGGTGCTCTGGTCTGCTATGCCCTGCTCGGCATGAACCCGGACGGCGCCGTGCGCTCGACCGTGGATGCTGCGGCCGGCGTCCTCGCCCAGTTCGGCGGCGTGATGCTCGCCTTCGCCTTCATCGCCACGATCGGCATCCAGGGGGTCGTCACCCTCTTCCTCAAGAACGACCTCGGCATCGACATCTTCGCGAACGGCACGTGGCTCTACGAGCTTCCCGGGCTGATCCTCCCGTACATCTACTTCCAGATCCCGCTCATGGTGATCACCTTCATGCCCGCCCTCGCAGCCCTCAAGCCGCAGTGGGCCGAGGCGAACCTCACGCTCGGCGGCACGCCCGCGAGCTTCTGGCTGCGCATCGGCGTCCCCGTGCTCGCACCCTCGTTCCTCGCGAGCCTCCTGCTGCTCTTCGCGAACGCCTTCTCGTCGTACGCCACCGCCGCCGCCCTCGCCAGTCAGGGTTCGCAGATCGTGCCGCTGCAGATCCGCGCCGCCCTCACGAGCGAGACCCTTCTCGGCCGTGAGAATCTCGCCGGCGCGCTCGCGCTCGGCATGATCGTCATCGTGGGAGTCGTGATGGCCCTGTACTCGCTCATCCAGCGTCGGGCAGCGAGGTGGCAGTCATGAACCGCCTCGGCCCGTCACTCGCGACCCGCTGGATCATCGGCGTGGTCGTCGGCGCATTCTTCGCGATCCCGCTCGTCTCGACCCTGCTCTACACGCTGCGCCAGACCGACGGCAGTCTCGGCCTCGAGCGGTGGGCCGCGCTCTTCGATCCCGCGAAGTCGGCGGCGATCAGGCCGATCTGGATGGGCCTGGGCAACTCCCTGGTCCTCGCGGTCGTGACCGTCGCGATCGTGCTCCTGCTGCTCGCACCGACCATGATCCTGGTGAACCTGCGCTTCGCGAAGCTCACACCCGTCTTCGAGTTCGCCGTGCTGCTGCCGATCTCGATCCCCGCGATCGTGCTGGTCGTGGGTCTCGCACCGATCTACCTGCAGATCGGACGCACCCTCGGCACCGGCACGTGGACGCTGGCCTTCGCCTACGGCATCACCGTGCTGCCGTTCGCGTACCGCTCGATCCAGGCCTCCATCGACGCCGCCGACCTGCGCACGCTCGCCGAAGCCGCCCGATCCCTCGGCGCCGGCTGGCCTACCGTCGTACTGAAGGTGCTCGCTCCCAACCTGCGTCAGGGACTCCTCGCGGCGTCTCTCATCTCGATCGCCGTCGTGCTCGGCGAGTTCACGATCGCCTCGCTCCTCAACCGCCAGGTGTTCCAGACGGCCATGGTCGTCGTGCAGAAGCAGGATCCGTACGCTCCGGCGATCTTCACCCTGCTGGCGCTGCTGTTCGTCTTCCTGCTTCTGCTTCTCATCGGCCGCGTCGCCCGCGGCACCGGAAAGGCCCGCTCATGACCCTCCCTCAGACCGCCGACAACATGCTGCTCGCCGAAGCCGGAGAGGGCACACGCGTGCAGCTGCAGGGCATCGTGAAGAGCTACTCGGGCAACACGGTGCTGCACGGCGTCGATCTCGACATCGCCCCCGGTGAGTTCGTCTCGCTGCTCGGCCCCTCCGGCTGCGGCAAGACGACGCTGCTTCGCGTGCTCGCCGGACTCGAGGGGCTCGACAGCGGTGCGGTGCTGCTCGGCGGCAACGATGTCTCCCGGGTGCCCACGAACAAGCGGGACATCGGCATGGTGTTCCAGTCGTACTCCCTGTTCCCGCACCTGCGGGTCGCGGAGAACACGGCGTTCGGGCTGCGTCGCCGCGGCGTCGGCAAGGCCGAGGCGGCAACGCGCGCCCTCGATGCCCTCGCGCTCGTGGGGCTCTCGGACTTCGCCGATCGCTACCCGCATCAGCTCTCCGGAGGTCAGCAGCAGCGCGTCGCGCTCGCCCGCGCTCTGGTCACCGAGCCGAAGGTCCTGCTTCTCGACGAGCCGCTCTCTGCCCTCGATGCGAAGGTGCGGGTGCAGCTGCGCGATGAGATCCGGCGCATCCAGCTGCGGCTCGGCATCACCACCGTGTTCGTCACGCACGACCAGGAGGAGGCCCTCGCGGTCTCCGACCGGATCGCCGTGATGAACGCCGGCATCATCGAGCAGATCGGAACCCCGGAGCAGCTCTACACGACGCCGTCCACGGCGGGCGTCGCCGCCTTCGTCGGACTCTCGAGCGTCGTCTCGGGTGTCGCCGAGGGTGATCACGTGGTCGTGTGGGGTCAGAAGCTTCCCCTGCAGTCGCCGGCCGACGGGCCCGTCGACGTGTACCTGCGCCCGGAGAACGTGCACTTCGCATCCGAGGCCGATGCCGCGACCGATGCGCTGGTGCAGGAGAGCACGTTCCTCGGCAGCATGCGCCGCACGCTCGTGCGCACCGAATCAGGCGAGCTGGTGCGCCTCCAGCACGCTCCGGGCATCCACCCGGCCTTCGGCGATCGCGTGCGGATCGCCGTCGCTCCCGAGCCCGTCGCCGTGCATCCGCGCGGCTGACCGAGCCCTATCGCTGGCGCAGTACTCCGAGATACCGTGATGCTCGAGGGCCTCGTGCCCTCCTCACCGTCGAGAAAGGACACCTCATGGCAGGCACGTTCGAGCTGTACACCGACAAGTCCGGCGAGTACCGGTTCCGCCTCAAGTCCGGCAACGGCGAGGTGATCGCGATCAGCGAGGGCTACTCGTCGAGATCGTCCGCGCTCAACGGCATCGACTCGGTGCGCCGCAATGCCGCGGATGCCGAGGTCGTGGAGGCCTGACCTCGCACCGCACTCTCCGCACACGAGACCCCCTCGCGCTGACTCAGCAGGAGGGGGTCTCGTCGTGACAGGTGAGACGCGAACTCAGAGGACGCGAGCCAGGAAGTCCTGCGTACGCGGATGCTGCGGGTTCGCGAGCACCTCGCGCGGGTCGCCCTCTTCGACGATGTAGCCGCCGTCCATGAAGATCAGACGTGATCCGACCTCGCGGGCGAAGCCCATCTCGTGCGTGACGACGAGCATCGTCATGCCCTCGTCCGCGAGCGAGCGCATGACCTGCAGCACCTCGCCGACGAGCTCGGGGTCGAGCGCCGACGTCGGCTCGTCGAACAGCATCATGTCCGGGTTCATGCACAGCGCCCGCGCGATCGCGACACGCTGCTGCTGACCGCCCGACAGGTGTCCGGGAAAGGCGTCCGCCTTCTCGGCGAGCCCGACGCGTCCGAGCATCTCCTTCGCGACCCGCTCAGCCTCAGCCTTGGACCGCTTCTTCACGCGCTGCTGCGCGATCATGAGATTGCCCATCACATCGAGGTGGGGGAAGAGGTTGAAGCTCTGGAACACCATGCCGATGCGGGTGCGCACCCGGTCGATGTCGACATCGGGATCAGTGATGTCGATCCCCTCGATGAGCACCTTGCCGCCGGTCGGCTCCTCGAGCAGGTTCACCGAGCGCAGCAGCGTCGACTTGCCCGAGCCCGACGGGCCGATGATGCAGACGACCTCTCCGGCGGTGACGGTGAGGTCGATGCCCTTGAGCACCTCGTTGTCGCCGAAGCTCTTCACGAGCCCCTGCAGGTCGATCGCGGGGGCGTGGACGTCAATCAGATCGGTGATCATCGCTGCCTCGACATCCTTCGTTCCAGGTACGCGCTGAAGCGCGTGAGGGGGATCGTGACGATCAGGTAGAGGGCCGCCGCCATGATGAGCGGCGTTCCGTTCGCGTTCTGCGTGCTCGCGTCACGCGCGAAGTTCGTCAGCTCCTTCGACCAGATGAAGGAACCTGCCACGAAGAGCAGCGACGTGTCCTTCAGCAGCAGGACGAACTCGTTGGTCAGCGGCGGGATGATGATGCGGAACCCCTGCGGGACCACGATCCAGAACGTCGTCTTCATGGGCGACATGCCGAGCGAACGTGCCGCCTCGGTCTGCCCCTTGGGAACGGCCTGGATGCCGGCGCGGATCGTCTCGGCCATGTACGCCGATGCGACCAGGATCAGACCGATCAGGCCGAGCACGACCGGTCCGCCGAGCTTCGTGCCCGGCACGCCGAGTCCGATCGGCAGGATGAACGCGATGGCGAAGATCGTGAGGATCGCGGGAAGCCCGCGGAAGAGCTCGATCCACGCCGTCGCGATCCATCGGAAGGGTCCGATTGACGACAGCTTCAGCAGCGCGAGCACGACGCCGAGCAGCAGACCGCCAGCGAACGCGACGGCCGTGAACCACAGAGTGTTCACGAGCGCCGTGGTGATGATGCCCGGAAGCATCTTCGCCGCGACCTCCGGGTTGAAATACAGCTGCGCGATGCGGGCCCAGTCGGTGCTGACGATCAGCCAGACGGCGACCGCGATCAGCACCGCATAGACGGTGTACCGATACAGCTTGCTCTTCGTGGTGCGCCTCAACGCCATTGTCAAGGTCTCCCTGTCCTACGTCGCTCGCCGATTACTTCGCGGTGAAGTAGGTGTCGTAGATCGTCTGGTAGTCGCCGCTGTCGCGGAGATCCTGCAGCGCGCCGTCGATCGCCTCGCGCAGAGCGTCCTTCTCGCCCTTCGCGTATGCGAAGCCGTACGACTCGCCGGTCTCGTACTCCTCGACGATCTTGTACGCGCTGTCGGCCTTCTCGTGCTCGAGGTTCACCGGCTGGTCCTGAAGGATCGCGTCGATCTGTCCGGCCTGCATCGCGGGCCACAGCTCTCCGTCGGAGGGGTACTGGACGAGTTCTGCGCCCTCGGCGTTCTCGGTCGCGTAGGCCTCTCCGGTGGTGCCCTGCTGCACTCCGACGTTCTTGCCCGAGAGGTCGTCGATCGACTCGATGCCCGAGTCGGTGCGCACGAGCAGCGACTGCAGCGACTCGTAGTACGGCTCGGAGAAGTCGATGTTCGCCTTGCGCTCGTCGGTGATCGTCATGGCCGAGGCGCCGACGTCGCACTGTCCGGCGGCGAGCGTGGTGCCCGACTGCAGCGCGTCGAATCCGACGTCCTGCACCGAGAGCTTCAGGTCGAGCTCCTTCGCGATCGCGTCGAGCAGGTCGATGTCGAAGCCGGTGTAACCCGTGCCGTTGTCGCCGCCCTCGAACTCGAACGGTGCGTAAGGGATGTCGGAGCAGACCGTCAGGGTGCCCGCCTCGATGAGGTCGTACTCGTCGCCGGCCGCAGGCTCACCCGATCCCGCGTCACTGCCGCCGGTCGCGCATCCGGCGAGGGCGAGGGTGGCGGTCGCGGCGAGCGCGATCCCGGCGATGATGTTGCGACGCTGCATGTCAGCTCCTGAAGGACGAGGGTGTGGTTCCCCACGGACGGGTAGGAGAACATCTAAACATGCACCACCGGGCCGAACCCGCCGTCGGCCGCCTTCTGCGGATCACATTTGTGTTGCAAGTGTGACCGAATATGACGGGCGTGTTACGCACGATGCGGCACCGATTGTTCACCTTGCCTGAGTATCCTCTGTGCCGACAGCCCGAGCCGACACGCTCCGGACTCAGAGGAGACCCGATCATGGCAAAGAAGACCTCAGCACAGCGCACCGCCGAAGCCGCTCTCGACGCGGCGAAGGATGCGGCGAAGGACGCGAAGAAGCTGATCAAGTCCCTGCCCAAGAAAGACGCCAAGAAGCTGAAGCCTCTCGTCGAGGACGCGAAGGACGCGGCGAAAGTCTCGAAGAAGAAGGTCGCGGACCGGCCCAAGAAGGTCGCGAAGTCGGCGACCGCGGCGACCGCGCGCCTCACCCAGGCCACCGCACGCCTGGAGGCCGAGAAGAAGGCGTCGGACAGGAAGTCCGCCGCGAAGAAGGATCAGAAGAAGGCCGACAAGAAGTCCGCCGTCGAGCCGACGCCGGATGCGAAGCAGCCGGCCCCGAAGAAGGCCCCCAAGAAGGCCGAGGCGAAGAAGGCCGTGGCCAAGAAGGCCGTGGTCGCGGCTCCGACCGTCGAGCCGACGGTCACGATCACGACCCCGACGTCGGCACCCGCACTGGCACCAGCACCAGCACCGGCACCGGCACCGGCACCGGCACCGGTACCAACAGAGACCTCTGCAGCGGCACCGGAGCTCAGCGCGCTGACCCTGGTCCAGCTGCGCGCCCGCGCCCGCGCCGAGGGCCGCACCGGATACTCGCGCCTGACGAAGGCCGCTCTGCTCGACCTCCTTGCGCGCTGACGTGCAGGAGGCGCTCGACCGGGGCGCCGACGCGCCTCCTCCCCGCACGCTGATCGACATCCTTCAGGAGACGACCCGGCGATATCCCGACGCCTCGGCCATCGAGGACGCGGACGGGGCGCTCAGCTACGCCGAGTTGCTCGCGCACGTCTGGCGTACGGCGGCCCTGCTGCACGAGAGAGGCGTGCGCCGCGGCGACCGCGTCGGCATCCGCATGTCGTCCGGACACCGCGAGCTGTACATCGCGATCCTCGGCACCATCGCGGCGGGCGCCGCCTATGTCCCCGTCGATGCCGACGACCCGCAGGAGCGTGCCGATCTCGTGTTCCACGAGGCCCGCATCGCGGGCACGATCACCGACGCCGGCTACATGCCGGCCGGAGCGACCGAGGCGGTCGATCTCCTCGGCGGCGAGTCACCTCATCCGCGCACCTCCGCGATCCCGATCGTCGCGCCGCCGACGGTCGACGACGATGCCTGGATCATCTTCACCTCCGGGTCGACCGGCGTGCCCAAGGGCGTCGCGGTCTCGCACCGTTCGGCCGCGGCCTTCGTCGACGCCGAGGCACGTCTGTTCCTCCAGGCCGCACCGCTGAGTCCCGGTGATCGCGTGCTCGCAGGCCTCTCGGTCGCCTTCGACGCGTCCTGTGAGGAGATGTGGCTCGCGTGGGGCCACGGCGCCTGCCTGGTGCCCGCACCGCGAGCTCTCGTGCGCTCGGGCGAAGACCTGGGGCCCTGGCTGCTCGGCCACGGCATCACCGTCGTCTCGACGGTGCCGACGCTCGCCGCCCTCTGGCCGCAGGACGCGATCGAGAACGTGCGCCTGCTGATCTTCGGCGGGGAGGCCTGCCCGCCCGAGCTCGTCGCCCGATTGGCATCGGACGGACGTGAGGTGTGGAACACCTACGGCCCGACCGAGGCCACGGTCGTGGCCTGCGCCTCGCTGATGGACGGTACGGGTCCCGTGCGCATCGGCCTCCCGCTCGACGGGTGGTCGCTCGCCGTGGTCGATGCTGACGGACAGCGCGTCGCCGAGGGCGAGACCGGCGAGCTGATCATCGGCGGAGTCGGTCTCGCCCGGTACCTCGACCCTGCGAAGGATGCCGAGAAGTACGCGCCCATGCCCACTCTCGGCTGGGACCGGGCCTACCGCTCCGGCGACGTCGTGCGGGTCGAGTCCGAGGGACTGATCTTCCAGGGTCGCGCCGATGACCAGGTCAAGATCGGCGGCCGCCGCATCGAGCTCGGCGAGGTCGAGGCGGCGCTGCAGGCGCTGAGCTCCGTCTCGGCGGCGACCGTGGTGGTGCAGAAGACCGAGACGGGCATGCCGATCCTCGTCGGCTATGTCGTGCCCGACGAGGGGTTCGACCGGCAGGTGGCGCGTGGTGAGCTCTCGGAGACGCTTCCCGCTCCGCTGATCCCCCTGCTCGCCGTAGTCGACGACCTGCCCGTCCGCACGTCCGGGAAGGTCGACAAGGCGGCTCTCCCCTGGCCGCTCGATTCCGGCGACGCGAACGACTCGTCCCTGTCCGGCACGGCGGCGTGGCTCGCCGAGCAGTGGTTCGCCGTGCTCGGCGTGCGCCCGGGCGACGAGGACGCCGACTTCTTCCAGCTCGGCGGCGGGTCGCTCGCGGCCGCCCAGCTGGTCTCCCGCCTGCGCACCCGGGCGCCGGAGTTCACGATGACCGACGTCTACGATCTGCCGCGGCTGCGCCAGATGTCGGATGCCGTCGACGATGAGGCCGATGACGAGCACGCCGAGGAACGCGTCTTCAGCCAGCCCGTCCCGACCCCCCGACGGATGCAGTGGGTGCAGACGATCGCGGGTCTCCCGCTGTTCGTGTTCACCGGGATCCGCTGGCTGCTGTACCTGCTCGCCGCGAGCTGGCTCCTGCGGCTGTCCCCCGGATTCGAATTCCTGCCCGCTGTTCCGGTGTGGACGATCATCGTCGGCCTGCTGATCTTCGTCACCCCGGTGGGGAAGATGACGATCGCCGCCGTCGCCGCGCGTCTGCTGCTCGCCGGACTCCGCCCTGGCGACTATCCGCGCGGCGGCGGAGTGCATCTGCGTCTGTGGCTCGCGGAGCAGATCGCCCAGCAGGTCGACCCGGTCGGCCTGGCCGGTGCTCCCTGGGTCGTCTACTACGCACGAGCTCTCGGCGCCCGCATCCACAGAGATGTCGATCTGCACACCGTCCCGCCGATCACGGGCATGCTCGACATCGGCTCCGGAGCCTCCATCGAGCCCGAGGTCGACCTCACCGGCTATTGGATCGATGGCGACACCGTGCGCATCGGCGGCATCCGCATCGGCGCGGGAGCGACCATCGGCGCCCGCAGCACCCTCGCCCCCGGCACGAAGATCGGTCGCGGCGCCGAGATCGCACCCGGCTCGGCCGTGTTCGGTCGGGTCCGCGCCGGGCAGCGCTGGGCAGGATCGCCGGCGGCACGCGTCGGCGGAGTGTCGCGGCCGTTCGCGGAGGGCCGCCCACCCAGCCGCACCCGGTGGTTGTGGGCCTACGCCGCCTCCTCCGCCGCGCTCGGCGTCCTCCCTGTCCTCTCGCTCGCCGCCGGCGCCTGGGTGCTCGCGCTGGGCATGCGCGGGTCCGACTCCCTGACAGCGGCCGTCCCGAGCATCCTGGCGCTGCTGGTTCCCGCAGTGCTGCTCGCCGGCTTCGTCTTCGCCGGTCTCGTGCTCGGCCTCGTGCGTGTGCTCGGAGCCGGTCTCGGCGAAGGCGTGTACCCGGTGCGCTCGCGCATCGCCTGGCAGGCGTGGACGACCGAGCGTCTGCTCGATTCCGCTCGTACCTTCCTCTTCCCGCTGTACTCGAGCAGTGCCACTCCCTTCTGGCTCAGGGCCCTCGGGGCCGAGGTCGGGCGCGACGTCGAGGCGTCGACCGTGCTGCTCATCCCGAAGCTCACGACCATCGCCGACGGAGCGTTCCTCGCCGACGACACCATGGTCGCGACCTACGAGCTGCAGGGCGGATGGATGCGGCTGGGCACCGCGCGCATCGGCAAGCGCGCGTTCCTCGGCAACTCCGGCATGGCCGCCGGCGGGCACAACGTGCCTCGCGACGGCCTCGTCGCCGTCCTGTCCGTCGCTCCGCCCAAGGCCAAGGCGGGCTCATCGTGGCTGGGCTCGCCCGCCGCGCGACTGCGCCGTGTGGTGAACGACTCCGATCTCGAGCGCACGTATCGCCCGCGCCCGGGACTCCGCCTCGCGCGGGCTCTGTGGGAGCTGTGCCGCATCATCCCGGTGTTCGTGACCTGCGCGATCGGAGTGAGTGTGATGCTCACGCTCGCCGCGGTGGTCGAGGCCTGGGGACTCGCATGGGCTGTGCTGCTCTCGAGCGCCGTGATGCTCGCCGCAGGCGCCTTCGCCGCTCTGATCACCACCGCCGCCAAATGGCTGATCGTGGGGCCGATCCGTGCCGGCGAGCATCCGCTCTGGTCGAGCTTCGTGTGGCGCACGGAGGTGTCGGACACCTTCACGGAGATGGTGGCCGCACCCTGGTTCGCCAACGCCGCATCGGGCACTCCTGCACTCGCCATCTGGCTGCGCACCCTCGGCGCGAAGATCGGCCGAGGCGTCTGGACCGACAGCTACTGGCTGCCCGAGCCCGACCTGGTCACCCTCGGGGACGGTGCGACCGTGAACCGCGGATGTGTGGTTCAGACGCATCTGTTCCATGATCGAGTGATGAGCATCGACGCAGTGACCCTCGAGAGCGGTGCGACCCTCGGTCCGCACAGCGTGATCCTGCCCGCGGCCACGATCGGATCGGATGCCACGGTCGGGCCCGCCTCACTCGTGATGCGGGGCGAGTTCGTGCCGATCGGCAGTCGATGGAGCGGCAACCCCATCGGACCGTGGCGTGCCGTCAAAGTGCGCTCCTACCAGGCCTCGAACGCATGACCGTCGACCCCTACACCCCGCACAGCGGCGATCGGCGCTACGGGGTGCTGCACTACGACCTGGCCATCGACTATCGCGTGACCACGAACCGCATCGCGGGCACGGCGACGATCCGACTGCAGATGCAGGAATCGGCGAAGCACGTCTCGTTCGACCTCGTCGGGCTCAAAGTCACGAAGGTGCGGGTGGTCGGTGACCGCGCGGCGTCGTTCAGACAGGACGACCGGCGACTCAAAGTGGTCTTCGGGGGCGAGCGGGCGAGCGGTCAGGAGCTCACGGTCGCGGTCGAGTACTCCGGGTCTCCGTCGCCCCGGCGCACTCGATGGGGGCTCCTCGGGTGGGAAGAACTCGAAGACGGCGTGCTCGTCGCGTCGCAGCCGACCGGCGCGCCGACCTGGTTCCCCTGCAACGACCTGCCCTCGGACAAGGCGACGTATCGGTTGGAGTTCACGGCCGATCCCGAGTACACCGTGGTCAGCGGCGGCGCAGCCACGCGATCGACGCAGCGCGGTCGCACCCGATGGATCTTCGAGCAGCCGGTGCCGACCGCGACATACCTGATGACCGTGCAGATCGGCCAGTACGACGATGACAGGGTCGCTCTCGGTACGACTCCCGGGCGTCTGTTCCACCCGCGGGCTCTCGCGGGTCGCGTGCGCTCCGACTTCGCCCCGCTGCCGCACATGATGGAGACGTTCGTCGAAGCCTTCGGCACGTATCCCTACGAGTCCTACAAAGTCGTCATCACACCCGACGATCTCGAGATCCCCCTCGAAGCGCAGGGCATGGCGATCTTCGGTGCGAATCACGTGGACGGAGCCGGGGGCAGCGAGCGCCTGATCGCGCATGAACTCGCGCACCAGTGGTTCGGCAACAGCGTCGGCGTCGCCCGCTGGCGGGACATCTGGCTGAACGAGGGATTCGCCTGCTACGCCGAGTGGCTGTGGTCGGAAGCGTCCGGCGCGTCGACCGCCCACGAGAACGCTCTGGCCCATCACGCCGCCCTCCGCGGCCTCCCCCAGGATCTGCTGCTCTCGGATCCCGGTCCGAACGACATGTTCGACGATCGCGTCTACAAGCGCGGCGCCCTCACCCTGCATGCCCTGCGACTCACGATCGGCGATGAGCGGTTCTTCGCTCTGACGCGGGAGTGGACCGCGCGGTTCGCGCGACTCGCTGTCACCAGCGACGACTTCCTCGGCCTCGTCGGCGAGGTGGCCGACGACCGGGCGCGCACCCTGGTGCGGACCTGGATCGACGAACTCCCGCTGCCCGCGCTTCCTGCATCCCGGTCCTGAGACCGAGCGGGATCACCCCCGAGCGACGCTCAGCACGTACCCCGGTGGGCCGACCAGCGTCGTGACGTCGATCGTGGCGGCACGACCCGGAAGCGCTGCCGACCACACGCAGGGATCCGTGTTCGCGCGCAGTCGGAGGAGCACCTCTGACGGCTCTGTCTCGAATCCGCGACCATCCGCCTTGACCGCCGCCTCGATGCGCGTCCACCCCGCGAGATCCGGGGCGGCACCGTCAGGGAACATCGTTCGCAGCTCGTCGACCCGGCCGGCCGCAGATGCCTGCTCGACATCGACGCCGAGCGACGCCGCAGTCCCCACCGCTGCCGGAGCCACTGCGACGACGACGAGACCCTCCGCATGACTCACGCTGAGCAAGACGCCGTCGGCGCGCGGCGGACCGTGGTCCGCCCCGCACCTGGCACAGCGGCTTGAGATGACGATGTCGTGAGTCCCGGTGATCCTGCGTACGAGGGCGCGCATCAGTGCCCTGCCGGCGAGGAACGCCTGGGCACGGCTGCCGCTCAGCTCGCGGAGGCGTTCCCGCTGCCCTATCGCCGCGGCATCGGCTTCAGTGACACCGTGCGGCTGCGAGGGCGATGCCCAGGCGATCGTGATGTCACGCCAGGTGGTCTCGCCTGCGATTCCCCCTGCGCTCATCACACCGAGAACCGCCGATCAGAGGTTCAGAGGTTCAGAGTTCGAAGTCGACGGCCACACGGGAGGCGACGACCGAGCGCACATACGCCACGACCTCTTCGTGCGCCGGGTGCACCTGATACTCCTCGAGCGCAGCGATCGAATCGACGTCCGCGACGAGGGTGACGTCCCAGTTCGCGTCGGGATAAGCGACGTTCGCGCCCGCGGTGATCGAGCGCAGCTGCGGCACGACGCCGTCGAGAGCGTTCAGACGACGGGCGACCTCGGCGGCCTGCTCGGCGCGTGTCGCCGCATCGTCGGCTGCGAGCTTCCAGGTGACGACGTGACGGATCATCGGGCTTCCTTCTCGAGTGCGTCCTGCTGCACGGCTGATTCGAGCGCGTCGCGCAGTCGGTCGGCGGACAGACGCCAGTGCGCGTGCAGGTCGCCGTCGATCAGGACGACGGGGATCTTCTCCCACCACAGCTCGTAGAGCACAGGATCGTCGGCGATCGAGGCCTCCACGATCTCGATGCGCTCGGCTGCCGCGTCAGGCAGGTCGGCGACGACGGCGTCGATGATCTCGGACGCGACATCGCAGAGATGGCAGTCCGGCTTGCCGATGAGGGTCAGCGTGGTCACGCCGACGGCACCTCGATATCGCGGCCCTGCGCGATCCACTCGCCCGTTCCGCCCTCGACGTTGGTGGCGTCGTATCCGCGGGACTCGAGCGCTTCGACGACGCGCGCCGACCGCCCACCCGCTTGGCAGATGACGTCGAACGACTCTGCGGGCAGCTCTTCGAGCCGGTTGCCGATCTCGGACATCGGGATGTTGACGGCCCCGGGTACGTGACCGGCGGCGAACTCATCCACCTCTCGGACATCGATGAGCGGGGTGTTCGACCGCTCGGCGAGCTCGGTGACGGTGATCGACTTCATGGCATGCTCCTGCGACGAGTGGGAAACCGGGGGCAGAGACACAAAGCGCCCGTCCGGAGACAGGCGCTCGTGTCTGGTCGCTTACTTCTTGTTGCGACGCTGGTGGCGAGTCTTACGAAGCAGCTTGCGGTGCTTCTTCTTCGCCATGCGCTTGCGGCGCTTCTTGATGACAGAACCCACGGAAACCTCACTAAGTCAGTGGCTGGGTGTCGTCGGTGACGGACACCCGGGTACGGGCACGGAAAAATGCCTCGGATCAGTCTAGCAAACCGTGGAGCTTCTGCTGCACGCGCTCACGAGACGACGCCGAGGACGTCAGCCGACGTCGGCTATCGGTCGCTGCAGGGCCTCGGCGACCGCGGATTCCGGAACACGGAAACTGCGACCGAAGCGGATGGCTGGCAGCTCCCCAGCGTGCACCATCCGATAGACCGTCATCTTCGACACACGCATGAGTTCGGCGACCTCGGCCACCGTAAGGAACCGGACATCTGGAACCTCGGGCATCCCACGTACCCCTTTCTGGATTGTGTGCACACTCTATGGGCAAGGTGGGACACGTGTAAACCCATGTGGCCTGTGTGATCAGTGTGCATCCCCGATGGTCGCGAAGGCGCGCACGGGAAAGGTCCCGAATCCGCGCACGGCCGGCGGAACGGGCGAGGTCACAGCGGAGACATAGGAGGTATGCCGGAACCGCTCAGACTGCCCTGCGAGGCTGACCACACGACTCACGATGGCACCATCCGAGTCACGCGGGCTGGGGCCCGCGGCCTCGCCCCTGACGACACGCCCCCCGATCGTCAGGGGCGATGTGTGTCTCCGGCCGCGATCAGCCGCCGAGGCGCTTGAGAGCCGTCGCGACCACGTGCTTGGCCGATGCCGCGGCGCGGCCGACGACCTCGGCCGCGTGTGCGGCTCCGTCGGGCAGCGGCAGTCCGGGGTAATCGATGTCGGGTGCGTCGTCGCCGTAGGCATCCATGAGGAAGGGCACGAGCCAGTCGTCGACGACCTCGAGCGGCTCGACGGCCAAGCTGTAGAAACGACGCTGCCCGTCTTCGCGGACGCTGACCAGCTCGGCCTCGCGCAGGACCTTCAGATGCTTCGAGACGGTCGGCTGGCTGATGCCGAGGTCGGCGACGATCTGGCTCACGCTCGTTCCGGCGTCCCCTTCGGCGGTGCGTCGCAGGAGAAGCTGGAGAATGTCTCGCCTCGTACCGTCTGCGATCACGTCGAAGATGTCCGTCATGTGATCAGGGTAGTCGTCCCCGGCACGGAGTACCATGACGAAGGCTCGGCGATCAGCGCCGTGCATCCGCGTACGTCGGAGCAGGAAGATCGAAGGGGGACGCGATGTCGGGCATCGTTTCGGCGTCGTCGCCTCGACAGCGTCTCCAGAACGCCGCCTCCTGGGGCAAGCACATCATCACGTCGTCGCCCTCGCGCTTCGCGATCGTCATCTTCGCGCTGCTCATCCTGGTCTTCACGGTGCTGCTCTCGCTGCCGATCGCCTCGGCCTCGCGCACGGTCACGCCGTTGGCGGATGCACTGTTCACCGCGGTCTCCACCATCTGCGTCACGGGACTCGCGACCGTCGACATGGCGACGTACTGGTCGCCCTTCGGTCACGTGCTGATCTTCATCGGTGTCAACATCGGCGCGCTCGGCGTTCTCACCCTCGCCTCGTTGATGGGCATGCTCATCTCCAAGAGACTGGGACTCCGCGCCAAGCTCCTCGCCGCGGGAGACACCAACCCCCTTCGCGCGCACGGTGGCGTGGTGAACGAGAGCCAGACCGTCCGGCTGGGCGAAGTCGGTCAGCTCCTGACGACCGTGGCCGTCTCCGCGCTGATCATCGAGGGCGTGCTCGCGGTCCTCCTCTACCCCGCACTCGTGATGGCCGGGGTCGAGCCGATCGCAGCGCTCTGGGAGGCCCCCTACTTCGCCGCGATGGCCTTCACCAACACCGGCTTCGCGCCGAACGCCGGCGGAGTCGCCGTGTTCGCCGACGACTATCTCGTCCTCACGCTGCTGATGGCCGGCGTGTTCCTCGGCAGCATCGGCTTCCCGGTGATCTACACCCTGGCCAAGCACGTGTGGCACGTGAAGAAGTGGTCGCTGCACACCAAGCTCACCCTGGTCACCACGGTGCTGCTCTTCGTGCTCGGCGCCGCCGTCTTCCTGATCCTCGAGTACGCGAACCCGAAGACGTTCGGGTCGATGGATGCCGCGGACACGACCTTCCAGGCGTTCTTCCTGTCCGCGATGACGAGGTCGGGCGGCTTCAACGTGATCGAGATGGACGATCTGAACGGCTCATCCCTCCTCGCCGCGAGCATGCTGATGTTCGTCGGCGGCGGCTCGGCCTCCACCGCCGGCGGAATCAAGGTGACGACCCTGGCGGTGCTCGCGATCGCGGTGTGGTCCGAGGCCAAGGGCCGTCAGTCCGTCGAGGCGTTCGGCCGTCGCATCCCCAGCGACGTGCAGCGCGTCGCGTTGAGCGTCGTCGCCTGGGGAGCCACGATCGTGGCGCTCTCGACGATCATCATCGCCCAGATCACCAAGGCGGACATCAGCCACGTCCTCTTCGACGTCATCTCGGCTTTCGCCACCGTCGGACTCTCGACCGGCCTCACCGCCGATCTCCCCGACGCCGGTTCGTACGTCCTCGCGACCACCATCTTCATGGGGCGCGTTGGTACAGTGACTCTCGCCGCGGCCGTCGCCGCGACATCGCGAACGCAGTACTACTCACTGCCCGTGGAAAGGCCGATCGTTGGTTGAAGTCCTCCGGGGCGACGCTCCCGTCCTCGTCATCGGTCTCGGCCGGTTCGGTGCCGCCTGCGCAGGCGAACTCGATCGTCTCGACCGCGAGGTCCTGGCGATCGACGACAACCTCGAGCTCGTGCAGAAATGGTCGGACCGCGTCACGCACACGGTGCAGGCCGACGCCAAGAACATCGACGCCCTGCGGCAGATCGGCGCGCAGGACTTCCAGGTCGCCGTCGTCGCCGTCGGCTCGTCGATCGAGGCGTCGGTGCTGATCACCGCGAACCTCGTCGACCTCAAGGTGCCGCAGATCTGGGCCAAGGCGGTCTCGCAGTCGCACGGCAAGATCCTCGCCCGCGTCGGCGCCAACCACGTCATCTACCCCGAGCGAGAAGCCGGTGAGCGCGTCGCGCACCTCGTCTCCGGCCGGATGCTCGACTTCATCCGCTTCGACGACGACTTCGTGCTGGCCAAGATGTACCCGCCGAAGTTCATCCGCGGCGTGGGTCTGAACGAGTCCGGCGTGCGCAGCAAGTACAAGGTCACGGTCGTGGGAGTGAAGAGCCCGGGCAAGCCGTTCCGCTACGCCGAGGCGAACACGATCGTCACCAACCACGATCTGATCATCGTCTCGGGCACCAACAGCGACATCGAGCGCTTCGCCGCCCTCGACCGCTGACCGGCATCCGCGCGACGGACGTCAGGCGTCGATGTCGAGCGCGATCTCGACGAGGTCGTCGACGCCGACGCCCTCACGGTCTTGCAGGGCCTTCTTGATCGGCACGATGTAGCCGCCGTCCTTGGGCCAGAGGGCGGTGGTCACCGTCGTGTCGCCGATCGTGACGGATGCGGGGATCATCCCCCATCCGTAGGTGACGACGCTCGCGACCTCACCGATCATCTCGCTCTCCGCCGGCGGCACGGTGACGAAATGGAACGGCGCGGGACCGCGCCAGAACCAGATCTCCCCGGAGAACCGCAGCTGCATGTCAGGCTCCGGCCGCGAGTTCCTTCGCGCGGGCGAGTGCGGCAGCGGCGGCATCCGCGAAGGTGCGATCGAGGTGCGCGTCCTGCAGCACCGCCACGGCCTTCTCGGTGGTGCCTTTGGGGCTCGTGACCCTGCGGCGGAGCTCGGACGGCTCCTCACCCGACGCATCGAGCAGCGCAGTGGCGCCGATGAAGGTCTGCTCCACCATGACCCGCGCGTCGCTCTCGCTGAAGCCCATTCCGACGGCTGCCTTGGTCAGCTCCTCGATGAGCAGGTAGACGTAGGCGGGGCCGGAACCCGAGATCGTCGAGAGTGCGTCGATCTGCGATTCGGGAACCTCGACGACCGCGCCCACGGTGGCGAAGAGGCGGTGCACGAGGGCGAGATCGTCGTCGGATGCCGCTGCCCCCGCGGCCAGACCGGTGACTCCCTTGCCAACTGTCGAGGGCGTGTTCGGCATCGATCGGATGACCCGCACGTCGGCACCGAGGTTGTCGGCGAAGGTCTGGAGCGTGACGCCCGCGGCGAGGCTCACGACGATCGCGTCGTCGGCCAGATGCGGGGCGATCTCGCGCAGCAGATCGGGCACCATCGCCGGCTTCACCCCGACGACGACGATGCGAGCCTTCGCGACCGCATCCGCGTTGCCGTCGGTGGTCTCGGACAGGGCGATGCTCCTGACCCCATTGAGGTCGGCGAGGGCCGCCGCCTTCTCGGGCGTGCGGTTCGTCGCGGTGATTCCCCCGTCGACCTGGATGCCGGATGCGACCACCCCTCGGAGGATCGCGCCGCCCATCGATCCGGCACCGAGGAACGCGAGAGCGGGAAGCGAGTCAGCCATGTCGCCATCCTACGGCGGGCGCACCAGGCGACCACGGACGTGCCGATCTAGACTCGACGCATGAGTGCATCCGGCGGCGGCAAGGCCATTCTCGCGGCGTTCCTGGCGAACCTGGGCATAGCCCTGGCGAAGTTCCTCGCGTGGGCGCTGTCGGGATCCGCATCCATGCTCGCCGAGGCGATCCACTCGGTCGCCGACTCCGGCAACCAGCTGCTGCTCATGCTGGGCGGACGCAAGGCGAAGCGCGAGGCGGACAGGGCGCACCCCTTCGGCTACGGGCGGGAACGGTACGTCTACGCGTTCGTGGTGTCGATCATCCTGTTCTCCGTCGGAGGTCTGTTCGCGATCTACGAGGCGATCGACAAGCTCACGCACCCGCATGAACTCGACAAGACGTGGTGGTGGCTGCCGATCGTCGTGCTGGTGGTCGCGATCGGCCTCGAGTCGTTCTCGCTGCGCACCGCCGTCAGAGAGAGCAATCTCGTCCGTGACACGGGCCAGTCCTGGGTGTCGTTCGTGCGCCGCGCGAAGGCGCCGGAGCTCCCCGTCGTGCTCCTCGAGGACGTCGGGGCACTCACCGGTCTCACGTTCGCACTGCTCGGCGTCGGGCTCACCGTGATCACCGGAAACCCGCTGTTCGACGCACTCGGCACATTGATGATCGGCATCCTGCTCGTGCTCATCGCGATCGTGCTCGGCGTCGAGACGAAGAGCCTCCTCGTGGGCGAGGGCGCCACGCAGGCCGATCACGATCGCATCGTCGACGCGATCAACGCGGGCGACGAGATCGAGAAGATCATCCACATGAAGACCCTCTACCTGGGCCCGGACGAGCTCATGGTCGCGGCGAAGATCGCACTCAACGTCAACAAGCCGCTGCGCGAGGCAGCTGTCGACATCGATGCGATCGAGGCCCGCATCCGCGAGGCTCTTCCGATCGCACGCGTGATCTACATCGAGCCCGACGTGTACCGGCCGTCGCTCGACCCCGAGCCGTCGACCGACGTCTTCGTGCTCAAGTCCTCCGACTGATCGCGCGCGGGGTGCGGTGGCCGTCAGCGCCGCTGCTCGAAGAAGCTCCGCAGCAGGGCCGTGGCGGCATCCGCTTCGACCCCGCCGACGACCTCGGCGCGGTACGGCAGCCGACGGTCGCGCAGCACGTCGTACATGGAGCCGGCGGCCCCCGCCTTGTCGTCCCACGCGCCGAAGACGACGCGGCCGATCCGCGCCTGCAGGATCGCCCCCGCGCACATGATGCAGGGCTCGAGGGTCACGACGAGGGTGTGGCCGTCGAGATTCCACGAGCCGACGGACGCCGCGGCCGACCGCAGCGCCGCGATCTCGGCGTGCCCCGTGGGGTCGTGGGTCGCCTCACGATGATTGCGTCCTTCGGCGATGATCCGGCCCGCTGCGTCGAGCACCACCGCGCCGACCGGGATCTCCGAGGCCGCCGACGCCTCGGCCGCGAGCTCGAGCGCGCGTCGCATCGCACGGGCGTCGGAGGCGGTCATGCGTCGAGCCTACGACAGCCGCTCGGGCAGCCGACGGCATCCGATGTCGTACCGGAGCCCCCGGCGCATTAGCCTGTATCCATGCGTGTCCACGTCGCCGACCACCCTCTCGTCACTCACAAGCTCTCGGTGCTGCGCGACCATCGCACCCCGTCGCCCGTCTTCCGGCAGCTGACCGAAGAGCTCGTGACGCTTCTCGCGTATGAGGCGACCCGCAACGTGAAGGTCAGTCCGGTCGAGATCACCACTCCCGTGACGACGACGATGGGCGTGAAGATCTCGGAGCCCCGTCCGATCGTCGTGCCGATCCTGCGCGCCGGCCTCGGCATGCTCGAGGGCCTGGTGAAGCTGCTGCCGACGGCAGAGGTCGGGTTCCTGGGAATGGTCCGCGACGAGGAGACCTTCGAGCCGACCACCTACGCCGAGCGCCTTCCCGACGACCTGAGCGATCGTCAGTGCTTCGCGATCGATCCGATGCTCGCGACCGGCGGCTCGCTGGCTGCCGCCATCCAGTTCCTCTTCGACCGCGGGGCCAAGGACGTCACGGCGATCTGCCTGCTCGGCACTCCCGAAGGCCTCGCCGCCATCGAGGCGCTCGTCGGAGACCGCGACGTGACGATCGTGCTCGGGGCCCTGGATGAGCGCCTCAATGAGAAGGGCTACATCGTGCCCGGACTCGGCGACGCCGGCGATCGGCTCTACGGCACCGTCTGACGGATCTCCGGCTCGCGCGGTTCGTCCTCGAGAAGGGGCACGCCGAAGCTCGCCACCACGTCTCGCACCTCGCCGAGGTACTGCTGAGCCTGTTCGGTGAGCGGTATGGCCGTGCGTCCGATCCAGCCGATCTCGATGCGCTCGTCGACGTCGAGGGGCACGGCGACGATCTCGGGATCGAGATCGTCGCTGATGATGCCGGTCGAGATCGTGTATCCGTCGAGACCGATCATCAGGTTGAAGATCGTCGCTCGATCGGAGACCCTGATCTCCCGCGCACTCGAGAGGGTCGAGAGGATCTCCTCCGCGAAGTAGAACGAGTTGTTCGCGCCCTGGTCGAAGGTGAGACGCGGAAGGCCGACGAGATCCTCGAGGGTCGCACCGTCTCGCGACGCGAGTGCGTTCCGGCGTGAGACGAAGATGTGCGGCTCGGCGATGAAGAGCGGATGGAATGCGAGACCCGAGTCCCGCAGGAGCTTGTCGATCACGTTGCGGTTGAAGTCGTTGCGGAAGAGGATGCCGAGTTCGCTGCGGAGCGTCCGCACATCCTCGATGATGTCCCACGTGCGGGTCTCGCGGAGCGAGAACTTGTATTCGGCGGCGCTCGAGCGCTTGACCATCCGCACGAATGCGTCGACGGCGAAGGAGTAGTGCTGGGTGGAGACCCCGAGGAGGCGGCGCGACGGTGGCCGCCCGAGGTAGCGCTGCTCGAGAAGCTCGGCCTGCTCGACGATCTGTCTGGCATACCCGAGGAACTCCGTGCCGTCGCTCGTGAGCGTCACCCCTCGCGCCGAGCGGGTCAGCAGATCGCGTCCGACTCGGCTCTCGAGGTCTTTCATCGCCGCGGACATCGTGGGTTGCGCGACATAGAGCACGTCGGCCGCCGCGGTGATGGACCCCTCCGCAGCGACCTCGATGAAGTACTGGAGCTGTTGCAGTGTGATCCCGCTCGATCGCCTAGGCATAGGAGAAGGCTATATCACCGCATAGCGGAGCCGAATTACCCGATAGCTCTGGCATCGCTGCACTATGAGATCACCGCTTTCGCGAGGCCCGATGGGCCTCCCCTCTCCCGGATTGGCCCCTCATGGCGAACGAGATCACGTTCAGCATCACGACCACTCGCTTCGACGAGGACTATGCCCCGTCCGACAGCTCGCGCATCACCACGAACTTCGCCAACCTCGCGCGCGGCGAGCGCCGCCAGCAGAACCTCCGCAACGCCCTGGAGATGATCGACCGTCGCTTCAACGACCTCGCGGGCGGCGACGAGCGCTACACGGTCGAGCTCGACATCGTCTCGGTGCAGTTGCGATTCGCCGATGGCAACGATGAGGAGTTCCCGGTGCTCGAGGTGCTCGACGTCCACATCGTCGACCGGCTGACCGGCGAACGCCACCATGGGATCGTGGGAAACAACTTCTCCTCCTACCTCCGCGACTACGACTTCAGCGTCGTCCTGCCTGCGGCGAGCGCGGCCGCCGGCGGATTCTCCACTCCCGACGACTTCGGCGTGCTGCACGGCAAGCTCTTCCAGCATTTCCTCGAGTCCGAGGCGTACCAGGAGCGCTTCTCGACCCTGCCGGTGATCTGCATCAGCGTCTCGACCAGCAGGACCTATCACCGCAACGGCAACCACCACCCCGTGCTCGGCGCCGAGTACGTGCAGGACTCCTTCTCGCTCACCGACGAGTACTTCGGGAAGATGGGGCTGCAGGTCCGCTACTTCATGCCACGCGGCAGCGTCGCCCCCCTCGCCTTCTACTTCCGCGGCGACCTCCTGAGCGACTACTCCGATCTGCAGCTCATCGGCACGATCAGCACCATGGAGACCTTCCAGAAGATCTACCGGCCTGAGATCTACAACGCGAATGCGTCCGCCGAGAGCGTCTACCGTCCGAGCCTCGCCCACGACGACTATCAGCAGACGGAGATCACGTACGACCGCGAGGAGCGCAGCCAGCTCGCCGTCGTGCAGGGACGCTACGCCGATGAGCACTTCGTCACGCCGCACCGGACGGTGCTGGACCGGTGGGCTGCCGAATATCCCGCTCCGTCCTCCCCCGCGTCCGCCTCCCCCGTTGCGGTCCGATGACCGGCCGCGGATCGTCGACCGTGCGAGAACTCCTCCCCTCCTCGATCGTCGGAAGTCTGCCCAAGCCGGCGTGGCTGGCCCGGCCCGAAGTCCTCTGGTCGCCGTGGGAGCTGCAGGGCGATGCGCTCGTGGAGGGCAAGCATGACGCCCTGCGCGCCGCAGTGCACGAGCAGCGTCGACGCGGGATCGACATCATCAGCGACGGGGAGCAGACCCGTCAGCACTTCGTCACCACCTTCATCGAGCATCTCGACGGAGTCGACTTCGAGAATCGGGAGACGGTCCGCATCCGCGATCGCTATGACGCGAGCGTGCCGACCGTCGTCGGCGCAGTGAGCCGCCGCGCGCCCGTGTTCGTGGACGACGCGGCCTTTCTGCGCCAGCAGACCGACCAGCCGATCAAGTGGGCGCTGCCTGGCCCGATGACGATGATCGACACGCTGTCGGACCGCCACTATCGCAGCCGCGAGAAGCTGGCATGGGAGTTCGCGACGATCCTCAATCAGGAGGCGAAAGAGCTCGAGGCAGCCGGAGTCGACATCATCCAGTTCGACGAGCCCGCGTTCAACGTGTTCTTCGACGAGATGAAGGACTGGGGCGTCGCTGCTCTGGAGCGGGCAGCAGAAGGACTGCGTGCGGAGACCGCGGTCCACATCTGCTACGGCTACGGGATCAAGGCCAACAACGATTGGAAGGCGACCCTCGGAGCCGAGTGGAGGCAGTACGAGGAGTCGTTCCCCCTTCTGCAGCGATCCACCATCGACATCGTCTCGCTGGAGAGCCACCACTCCCACGTGCCGCTCGACCTCATCGAGCTGATCCGCGGCAAGAAGGTGATGCTCGGCGCGATCGACGTCGCGAGCGAGCAGATCGAGACTCCGGAAGAAGTCGCCGACACCCTGCGGCGCGCGCTCGAGTTCGTCGATGCGGATTTGCTCATCCCCAGCTCGAACTGCGGGATGGCGCCCCTACCGAGGCGCGTCGCTCTCGACAAGATGAGCGCCCTGTCAGCGGGAGCGCGAATCGTGCGCGACGAACTCGGCGGCACCGGCGCCTGACCGCGCTCGAGCAGCCGCGTCGTGTGACTCACGCCCTCAGGAGGTAGCAGCGCTCCTCGCCGTACTTCGTGAAACCCGCTCGCGCGAGGATCGGCGCGGAGGTGGCGGTGCGCCCCTTCACCAGCGCCGTGGTCGCTCCCCGTGCCGCGCTCTGGCGAAGCCGCTCCACGAGGACGGCACGGTAGGCTCCTCGTCCCCGTGCCTGCTCGATCGTCGCCGCTCCCCAGAGGCGTGCGAAGCCGTCGACGATCGTGCAGCCGCCCGTGCTGACCGCCTCGCCGTCCGCGCCGAGCCGGGCGAGAACACGCACCTGCGTGCCTGCGTCGTACGCCGATGTGATCTCGTCGAGTTCGATGCGCAGGCCTTCGTCATCGAGCGGCTGCTGCTTCCAGACCGGCACATTGATCGCGTCGACTTCGCGAATCTGCTCGAGCTTCCGCACGACCTCCGCCCTGGCTTCAGGCGGGACATCGCTCGCAGCGCTGTCGATCGTGGCGCTGTCGATCCGGCTCGCGAAGACGGCTACGGTGTCGATGTGCTCGGCTCCGCGCCTGCGGAGCTCGGCTTCGAGATCGGGGCGGTCGGACGCGTTGGTCCAGAACCGCAGCTCGCTCTCGTCCCACGCCCTCGTGCGGTCGATGGCGTGTTCTACGACGGTCGCGGCATCCGCATCCGAGTCGACCTGAGAGCCGCGCACTCCGCCACCGAATCGCGTCGGATACCGCACCAGCTGCAGATGGCTCCGCTGCTGCTCGCTGCCGCGGGGGAACCACACCCACGCCGCCGAGGCTCGCAGGACATCATCGATCGTGTGAGTCATCGCTCTCCTCTGCCGACGGCGACCTCAGCTCGCCGCTCCGACCAGACGCGCGAAGGCGCTCATCCGAGCGACCCCCTCGGGAGTGCGCGGAAGATCGTCGAGCAGGGCCGGTGAGTGGATGAGGTACGCCGCGACCTGCGCCCTCGAGATCGCCACATTCAACCGATTCTGCAGCAGGAGGAACTCCGGGCCTCGCGGAGCATCGCGTCCGCTGGACGCCGCGAGCGAGGTGATCGAGACCACCGCCTCCTTGCCCTGGAAGTTGTCGACCGTGCCGACCGGGACGTCGTGGAAGCCCGCCGCGGCGAGCGCATCGTGCACGGTCTGACGCTGGGCGTTGTAGGGCGCGACGACGATGATGTCGTTCTGCGCCAGGGGGCGCGCCGTGGACTCTGCGTCATTGTCGGTGAACGTGCGTCCGACGAGACCGCGTACCAGCGCCACCACTTCGGCCGCCTCTTCCGGCGACTCTGTGGCGTTGCCTCGATGCCGCAGCGGGACGACGTGGAGCCCCGCGTCGACGCCGTCGATCGACCGCCTCTCGGTTCCGGGTGCCGAGGCGAGCTGGCCCGCGTACGCGAGCCTGGACACCGGGGCCGCGACGAACGGATGCATGCGCCACGATCTCGCGAGGAAGTAGCCGTGATCGGGCTTGATGACCGCGTCGCCGTCCATGACCCAGCCGAGCGCCGAAGTGTCGACCGGCTCGGGGTGCGCGCCCTGACTGACCTGAGGAAGCTGCTGCGGGTCTCCGAGGAGCAGCAGGTTCTTCGCTCCGGCCGCGACGGCGATCGTCGACGCGAGCGAGAACTGCCCTGCTTCGTCGACCACGAGGAGATCGAGCCCTCCGCGCTCGACGCGGGCGGTGTTGCTGAAGTCCCACGCTGTGCCGCCGACGACCGCACCGTGCTCGGCGTGCTCGGCGAGGAATGACGCCATGCCGTTCTTGGGGATGACGGTGTAGCCCGGCTCGACGGAGGGGTCTTTCGGAGCCTTGCCGACCTGACTCGCCGGCACGCCGCCGGCGACGACTCGTTCGAGGAGGTTCTCGATGATCGCGTGGGACTGCGCCACGACACCGATCCGGAAGCCGTGCTCCTTCACCAGCCGGGCGATCACCTGCGAGCCCGTGTAGGTCTTGCCGGTCCCCGGGGGGCCCTGCACAGCGAGGTAGCTGCGGTCGAGATCGAGCACGCCTCGGACGATGGCGTCGATCACGTCGTCGCCCTGCTCGGGCAGCGGACGACCGGACAGCGTGCGCGGAGGGATGCGACGAAGCACGTCGGTGGCCGCGTCACGCGGGAACCCGGGTGCGGCCGCGTGGACGGAGTCCGCCCACTCATCGATCGCGCCCTGCAGCGAGACGACGCGTGGCGGCGCAGCCGGAGTGAGAGCGAGGGGAAGCTCGTCCCAGGTCTGCCCCTGAATCGCCGTCTCGGTGATCAGGTAGCCGTCGTCGAGCAACTCGGCGACCGTGACGGTGTGAGGGACATGCACCGCTCGTGACGGTGCCTCGGTGTCGAAGGGAGCCGGCACCGGATACAGGGCGAACGGCTGCGCCCCGGCGCCCAGAGTGGTGCCCGGCGACACCTCGCCGCGGATCTCGATGTCGCGCGACATCACCCGTCGGCCCTCGCCGATGCTCCAATCCCTCTGCACGCGCGATGAGGCGCGGTCGATGCGCACGACGTCACGCGTGCCGTCCCACATCGTGACGGGTTCGCGCAGTCGCTGGAAGTGCGAGACCCAGAAGCTCTTCGCCTCGCGCGGGAAGTAGTCGATCGCCGCGGCCGCGATGCGATGCACCTGACCGTCGTCGCCTGCGTCGACCGCGCGCTCCGCATCGGCGAGCAGTGACACCGAGCGCGGTGACGGCTCGTAGATCACCTCGTCCGCTTCATCCGGCGGCGCCGGAGTCACGCCCTCAGCCCTCGCGATGTCGATCAGCCAGTTGCGGAGGCGCCGGGTGGAGACGCAGTCGTAGCGGTTGTAGTCGGCGAGGTCGGCGAACACGGCATCCGCTTCTTCCTGCTCCCCCGCCGCCGCGAGCTCTCGAGCCGCGACGTACTGCACGATCGAGTCATCGCCCTTCTGGACGTCGCTCGTGCGCACATCCGCGCCCATGTAGAGAGGCTCGAGCTTCTTGATGGAGTACGACCTCGTGCCGACCCGCACGGTCCGCAGCACGAGCGGATACAGGTCGACGAACACTCCTTCACGCAGCAGTCGATCGATCTCGCCCTCACGGACGCCGTGCCGCGCCGCCATGGCCACGAGGTGCGAGGTCTCATACGGGGCGTAGTGATAGATGTGCATGCCCGGATGAGCCGCACGCCGCAGCTTCACGAAATCGAGGAACCTCTCGAACGCCTCGCGTTCCGCCGCGAAATCGTGTGCCCAGAGCGCGGTGTACTGATCGGAGTTGTCGACCCATCCGAAGAGGTAGTCGATCCCCCAGTGAGCCTGACCGTCCGGCGCCGGCTCGGTGTAGAGAGGGTCACCCTCGAAGTCGAAGAAGATGTCTCCGTGGCTCGGCACCGGGAGCGTATGGATCGCGGCCGCGTAGTGCACGTCATAGGTCGGCGCACCGTCGGCATCCGCCTGGATCTGCAGTCGGGCCTGTGCCCTCAGAGTCTCGAACGTGTCGGTGTTCATGCCGTCAGGGGGCGTGGGCGCCTCTGCCAAGGCGTCGATGGTCTCGATGCCGGCGGCTCTCAGTCGCGCACGCTGCACGGGCCGCATGCGGGCGACCATGAGGAGATCTCGGTGCGCGATCACCTGTTCCTCGCAGGTGGCGCAGCGCCCGCACGCCACGACCTCGAGATCGCCGCGGTCGTCGCCCCACGCCAGCGCGGCCCCGGCGGAACCGTCGTCGATGCGACGATCTGCGATGAGCGCGCGCAGACGCGCCCGTCGCACCTGGAACAACGGGAGGAGGTCGTCGACGGAGTGGGTGCTCACTGAGCCGTCGCCGAGGATGAGGTCGACCTCGTCGGATCGTGGGATGCCGAGCCGATCGAGCTGATCGACATATGCCGCGAGCTGCATGAGGGCCGTGACCCGCGCTTTTCGGGCGAGCTTCGAATCCTGCACCCGCCAGCGACCGTCGTCGTCGCGCTTCAGGAAATCTGCGAATCCCACGAACTCGGGTGTAGCGAAAGCCGCCTGGAAGACGACGACAGCGTCGGAGCCGAGTGCCTGAACCGTCTCTTCGACCGCCGCCGCCAGGGCAACTGCGTCGACGGACGACACCTTCTCGACGAGATGCACCCGATCGGCGCCGAGATCATCGAGATAGCGCGCCAAGACGTTCCGCTCATGCACGTCTCCGAGCAGCGCCGCCCGCGCCAGCGTCGCGTCTTCGGGCTCGTCGACCGCGGGGACCCGCCCCAGCTTGGCGTCGATCGCACGGCACCACGCGAACTCGCATTCGGCGGCCGCCTTGAGGTCGCTCGCGCTCCAGATGACGCGCTGCGCCTGAGTGTCGATCCGCACGATGCTCCCGTTCTGTCGGACACTTCGACACTAGCCGCGGCATCCGACACGGGATCACGATGGGCCGCTCAGCGCCACCAGGAGTCGTCGGGCGTGACCGGCAGGTTGCGCTTGTGCTGGGTGGCGAGATAGCGCGACTCGATGCGCCCGGCGACCTCCGGGTCGACCTGGCGCCCTTCGAGGAAGTCGTCGATCTGCTCGTAGGTGAGTCCGAGCTCGTCCTCATCGGCGCGACCGGGCTGACCGTCGAGCAGATCGGCGGTGGGCACCTTGTAGGCGAGCTGGTCGGGAGCGTCGAGGAGCAGGAGAAGCGAACGCCCCTGCCTCTTGGTGAGCCCGGAGAGCGGGAGGATGTCGGCGGCCCCGTCGCCGAACTTCGTGTAGAAGCCCGTCACGGCCTCAGCCGCGTGGTCGGTGCCGATCACGAGCAGACCGTCGTGGCCGGCCAGCGCGTACTGCGTCACCATGCGCACTCGCGCCTTGATGTTGCCGCGATTGAAGTCGCTGATGTCGCTCGTGACGGCGAACTCGATGTCCTCCTCGACGCCGTCGACGCCGTTCTGGATGTTCACCTCGACCGACGCATCCGGCTCGATGAACTCGAGTGCTGCCTGGGCATCCGCCGCGTCCTTCTGGATGCGGTACGGCAGCCGGACGGCGAGGAACTTCGCCTCCCCGCCCTCTGCTCGCACCCGCTCGACGGCGAGCTGCGCCAGACGACCGGCGAGTGTCGAGTCCTGACCGCCCGAGATGCCGAGCACGAAACCTTTCGCGCCGGTGGTGCGCAGGTAGTCGACGAGGAACTGCACGCGGCGCTCCACCTCGATCTCGGGGTCGATCTCAGCCCTCACGCCGAGCGCTTCAGAAATCTGCTGCTGCAGGGTCATGTGTTCCTCCGGTCTACCCGACGTCAGTATCCTCCTCCAGTGTTACATCGAGATGACGTGGATCGCACGCGCGTGACTCCGCGGCGGCCGATGCACCTGAGAGGATGGCGGAGTGAAACTTCTCGTCGCAGCCATGGCCTCCGAACTCGCAGCGTTCCCGGAGGAGCTCGAGGGATTCGACCAGCTCGTGACCGGCGAGGGCAAGATGCAGGCCGTCTACGCCCTGACCCGTGCGCTCGACGCCAAGGAGTACTCCGAGGTCGTGGTCGTCGGCACCGCCGGTGGGATCGACCCTGAACTCGAGGCGACGGTCCACGAGATCGGCAGCGCGCTGCAGCATGACGTGTTCGACCTCGACGGTGTCGCAGGGCAGCACGTCTCCCTGCCGGCGCGCGTGTCGACGGGCCGCGAGGGTGTGCTGATCGCGACCGGAGACAGCTTCGTCGGCGATGCGGGGATCACGGCCGTCATCCGGCCGTCCGGTGCGGGACTGGTCGACATGGAGACCTATGCGTACATCTGGGTCGCCGAAAAGTTCGGGGTGCCGATCCGTGCTTTCCGAGCGATCTCCGATCGAGCCGAGGACGGTGCGCTCGTCGACTTCCGCGAGGCGATCGCCCGCTGCAGCGTGCAGCTGCGCGACGTGATCCGTCGGGAGTACGGCGTCTGAGACGGGCACCGCGTCGGTGCGGGGTCTCAGCGCGTCTCGATGACGCTCGGCCCGTTCGGCGTCGCGCGTACGGAGAGCTGCGCGGGGATCTGCTCCTGCATCGCCTCGACATGGCTGATCACCCCGACGGTGCGACCGCCCTGTCGGAGCTCGTCGAGGGTGCGCATAGCGACGTCGAGCGTGTCGCCGTCGAGGGATCCGAACCCCTCGTCGATGAAGAGGGTGTCGAGACGGATGCCGCCGGCTCGCGCCGTGACCACCTCGGCGAGTCCGAGAGCGAGGGCGAGCGAGCTCAGGAACGTCTCGCCTCCTGACAGGGACTGCGCTGGCCTTGTCTGGCCGGTGAATGCGTCGAACACGACGATCCCGAGCCCGGATGCCGCGCCGCGCGCGGCGAGCGCGTCGGAGTGACGCAGTTGGTAGCGCCCGGTCGACATGTCACCGAGGCGTCGATTGGCCGCCTGGACGATCTCCTCGAGCTCCGCGGCCAGCACGAACGTCTCGAGGGTCATCTTGCGCGTGTTCGCACCGCGCCCGGCGATGGTGTCGGCCAGGTTCTGCAGGACTTCGTACTCGGCGGCGTCCTCCGCGGTGCGCGCGTGCTCGGCGGCGGCGGCCTCGATGAGTGCTGCGAGCTGCTCCGCCACGGCGGCAGCTCGCCCGGCTTCGTCGACCGCTGCCGACCAGCGCTGCCGAGCGGCGAGGGACCTCAGCTCGGCGGGATCGAGGTCGATCGGCTCCTCGGGCAGCGTGCGCAGTTCGAGGTCGAGGAGGATCGCGCGCTCCTTCTCTCTGAGCACGGCATGCTGCGTGATCCGGCTCTCGAGCGCCGCCTGGGAAGCGGCGGAGCGCAGCGCCCGCTCGACAGCGGCCACGTCGGGAAACTCGGAGGCGGCGAGTGCGGCGTCCCGCTCGAGCATCGCCGCGGTCGCCGCCTCTGCTCTGCGCTCACGTTCGGCCGACGCCTCGACCAGCGCGAGAGCAGCCTGAACTTCATCGAGCGTCGCAGCGAGCCGCGCTGCCACGGAGTCGAACGGTCCTTTCGCGTCGGCGATCGCCTGACGCGCCTCGGCCATGCGCTGAGCCACGAGCGAGTGCTCCTCGCGGGCTGCGGCCAGCGCGGCGGTGTCACGTTCGCGATCGATCTCGAGCCGCCGGATGCGTTCGATCAGGGCGTCGCGCCGCTGTTCGAGCATCGTCCGCTCGCGCGAGGCCTCGACGCTCTCCGCGTGTGCGGCGGTCGCGTCGTGCAACTCTGTGGCAGCCTCATCGGCTGCTCGGCCGTCGGCCCGGGTGACTGCGGCGGCGAGATCCGCACGCAGCGACGACACGTGCTCGGCGGCGTCCCGCTCCCGCCGGGCGATGATGTCGCGCTCGGTCTCGGCTTCGTCGACGTCGTCGGCGGACACCGGATCCGTGTGCACGGCGGGAGCGGGATGCTCGGGGGATCCGCATACCGGACACGCCTCGTCGTCCTGCAGGGAAGCCGCCAGCTCTCCCGCGATGCCGTCGAGGCGCCGCTGTCTGAGCTGAGCCAGCGCCGTCTGGGCCGCGGCGAGCGCGGCGCTGGCCTCAGCGAGCTCTCGCTCCGCGCCGCCGTGCGCGACGCGGAGGCGTTCCGCCTCGAGCGCCGCCGCATGCCGCACGGCGGCACCATCTCGCAATGCAGCGAGGTCCGCGACGCGATCGGCACGCTGCCTCGCGGCGTCGCGGTCCAGAGTGAGCTGTTCGAGCTGTCCCGGAAGAGCGAGGCGATCGGCCTCCGCGGCCTCGATCCGCGCGGTCGCCGCCGCCACGGCATCCGCGGCCGCGGTGAGTTCGGCGTCGAGAGCGGACGCGGAACCCTCCAGTTCCGCCGCCCGCTGCCACGTGCCCGTCTGCCTGGTGCGTTCAGCCGCCCATTCCGCGAGATCGTCCGTGACGATGTCGTGAGCCGCCCACACGGCGCGTGCGCGCTTCTCGGCTTCGACCGAAGCATCGAGCGCAGAAGACGCCGTCGCCGCGGCCGTGATCGGGCCCCGAAGAAGCTCCGCAGTCCGAGCCTCGTGCAGTTCCGTGCGCGCGTCCGCGATCCGAGGCTCCTCGGCCTCGAGACGATCGAGCGCTGCCCTGGCACGATCGCGCTCGATCTGCGCCCTCTGCTCGTCTCGCAGCGTCGCGAGCGCCGCATCCGCGGCATCCGACTCCTTCTCGGCGTCGACACGCTCCGCCGCGCGACG
Source organism: Microbacterium sp. CGR1 (assembly GCF_001266755.1). Taxonomy (NCBI): domain Bacteria; kingdom Bacillati; phylum Actinomycetota; class Actinomycetes; order Micrococcales; family Microbacteriaceae; genus Microbacterium; species Microbacterium sp. CGR1. Next base: position 3,405,538 of record NZ_CP012299.1, on the reverse strand, counting down.
CTCGGCGCGGTAGTCCGCTCGAGCCTGAGCGCGACGCAGACGGTCGAGACGCTCGTCCGTCGTCATCACGAGGGACTCCGCCTCACTCGAAGCGGTGTCGCCTCCCTGCGCGTCGGTGTCATGCCCGAGGTCGGCGTTGTCGACCAGTCGCTCGCCTTCGTCGAGGCGGACTGACACGGTGGCGAGACGGGCTCCGAGCGACCGCTCCGCCGCCTTGCGTCGCTCGTCGAAACGTGTCTGCACGTCCTCGAACCGCTCGGTGCCGAACAGCCGCCGCAGCAGTGCCTGCCGCTCACGGCTGCCGGCGAGCAGGAACTCCGAGAAGCGGTTCTGCGCGAGCAGGATCACCTGCAGGAACTGCTCACGGCTGAGCTGCAGGATCTCGTCGAGTTCGTAGGCTGCCTCGCGCTCCTTCGCAGCGAGTCCGATCCACTCGCCGCCGACCAGCGTGTCGAGCTGCACGGCTGCCGACTGCACCGTCATCCCGCCGCCACGCTTCTTGGGCCGCTCGTACTCGGGCGAACGTGTGACCCGGTATCGGCCGGCCGGAGTGCTGAACTCGACGACGACCTCGGTGACGTCGTCGGGCTCGCAGTGGTCGCTGCGCAGTCGCTTCTCGCCACCCTCGTACCGTGGCACCCCACCGTAGAGAGCGAAGCAGACCGCATCGAGGATGCTGGATTTGCCTGCTCCCGTGCGACCGGCGATCAGGAAGATGCCGTCGTCTGCGAAGGCGTCGAAGTCGACGACCTGACGATCGCGGAACGGCCCGAAGCCCTCGACCTCGAGGAGGTGCAGCTGCATCAGAGCGCCTCCTTCGCTGTCGGAGAGTCTTCGCGTCGAGCGGCCACCGGACTAGACGAGGGCTTCTGCACGAACGCGGTCATCGAGCACCTCGCGGATCAGCTCGGCCTCGCGCTCGGTCGCCCCGTGTCCTGAGCGGACGTGCTCGAGGAAGGCCTCGATCCGTTCAGGATCGGTCACGGCACCCTGCAATCTCTCGACGTACGACCGCTCGATCGTCTCCGAGGTCTGGGACGGCTGATGCTGCACCATCGCGCAGTGCGGATACCGCTCACGGAGTCGGCGCATCGGCTCTGTCTGGGCGAGCGCGTCGGTGTAGACCGCGCAGACCCAGTCCTCCGCGTGAGCGGCGACGTTCTCGGTCGACAGGATCTCCTCGAGGGTGCCCGTGAGCGTGACGAGACGGCGAGGCACGGGGAGCTCGAGCCACTCGACCGATGCCAGTCCGGTCGCGTCGAGCTCGACCAGCCAGGACCCGCGCGGCTTGTTCTGCTCGCCGAAGCTGTAATGCAGGGGGGCGCCCGAGTAGCGCACGCGCTCGCTGATCTGCTGGCGCCCGTGGATGTGACCGAGGGCGACGTAGTCGGGACCGTCGAACACGGTCAGCGGCACGACGTCGAGACCGCCCTGCCGGACCTCGCGCTCGAGGCCCACCGTGGCGTCGACCCCGGCGGAGAAGCAGTGGGCGATCGCGACGGACCGGCCGGGGTGTTCATTCATACCGACCCGTACGAGGTCCATGGCGTGCGCCAGCGTCTGCGCCTGCGTGCGCAGTTCGGCCCCGTTCCAGTGCTGTCGGACGATGGCGGGCTCGAGGTAGGGGATGCCGAAGAAGTGCACGGGGCCGTCGGCGTCTGTCAGTGTCACCGGAGTGCCGATCGCGAGGGGGTCGGTCAGCACATGGATGCCGTCACGCAGCAGTCGCGCCTGGAACCCCAGCCGCGCGGCGGAGTCGTGGTTGCCGCTCGTGACGATCACACGGGCCCCCGTCTCGTGCAGCGCCACGAGAGCGTCACCGAGAAGCGTGTACGCGGGGCCGGCGGGGGTCGCCGAGTCGAACACGTCGCCGGCGACGATGACGACGTCGACCGCGTGGTCGCGAACCTGCGCCGTGAGCGCCCCGAGCACCTCGGCCAGCGCGTCCATGGTCGAGTTGCCATGGAAGGTGCGGCCGATGTGCCAGTCGGAGGTGTGCAGGATTCGCATACTCACACGCTACGAACCCCCACCGACATTCGGTCCGAGGCGTGCCGTGGCGCCCGTTCCCCGCATCGAGATCTCCGCGATCCGGCCGAGAGAGGACGCCACGACGACGTCAGTGCGCAGCGACGGCCAGTCCCGGCTGCGCCGGCATCAGCTCGTCCTTCGTGCCCCGCACCATCACCGCGGCGATCACGGCGGCGACGAGCATGAGGATCGACGCGACGATGAAGACCCAGCCGTAAGCGTCGGTCAGCTGCCCGGGGTCGAGATCCGCCTGGGCGTGCCCTCCGACCGACGCGGCGTACACGGCTGTGAACACCGACAGGCCGATCGATCCGCCGATCTGCATGGCCGAGTTGGCGACTGCCGACGCGATGCCCGCGTCGTGCGGAGCCACTCCGGTGAGAGCGAGGTTCTGCAGCGGGATGAAGACGAAGCCCATGCCGACGCCGAGCAGCACGAGCGCCGGGGCGATCTGCACCAGGTAGGCGCCGTCCGGGGTGATGCCCGACAACAGGAACAGACCCGCCGCGGCGATGAGCGGTCCGACGATCATCATCGGCCGCGGTCCGATCACTCCGAGCAGCTTGGTCGCGATCGGGGCGATGATCATCGTGGCGATCGGCAGCGGCAGGGTCGCCGCGCCCGCCTGAAGCGCGCCCATCCCGAGCACGAACTGCAGGTGGAAGGTCAGGTAGAGCGTCGCGCCGATCATGATCGCTCCGGCCACGCCCTGGATCAGGAACGCACCACCCCTGACCCGGTCCGCGACGACCCGCAGCGGAAGGAGCGGCTGGGCCACGCGGCTCTCGACCCAGACGAACGCGGCGAGCAGCACGACTCCGAGCACGAGGAAGGTGATGGTGAGCGGGTCGCCCCAGCCGTTCTCGGCGAGGCTGAACCCGTAGACGAGGGAGCCGAGACCGAGGGTCACGGTGATCGCGCCCCAGACGTCGTAGCGGTTGTCGCCGTCCGCCTTGCTCTCCGTCAGGAAGAGCGCTCCGCCGATCAGTCCGATCGCGACGAAGAACAGGTTGACGAGCAGGCACCAGCGCCAATCGGTGAACTCCGTGAGGAATCCGCCCAGGAGCAGACCGACGGCCGCTCCTGTTCCTGCGACCGTCCCGAAGACGGCGAACGCCGTGTTGCGCTCCTTCCCGGAGGGGAAGGTCACGGTGAGGAGAGCGAGGGCGGCGGGAGCGAGGAGCGCGGCGAAGACCCCCTGGAGGCCGCGCGCGAGGATCAGCTCCCAGCCGGACTGCGCGAGGCCGCCGAACAGGGACGCCGCGCCGAAGCCCACCATCCCGATCATGAAGGTGCGCTTGCGACCGAGGTAGTCGGCGATGCGTCCTCCGAGCAGAAGCAGCGCGCCGAAGGCGAGGGCGTAGGCCGTGACCACCCACTGACGCTGGCCGTCGCTCAGACCGAGCGATGCCTGCGCCTGCGGCAGGGCGATGCTGACGATGGTGCCGTCGAGGACGACGATCAACTGCGTGAGGGAGATGACGACGAGCGCCCACCACCGTGTCTGGGGGCGGGCGCGCAGGGACGATGACATGGAAGAACCTCCGGTGTCGGGGACGATGCCGGAGGTTTCGAGCCTCGGACCAGCGCGCGTCAGCGCCTGACCACCTCAGCCGACGGGGCTGAGCAGAGCATCCATATTACCGGAGGAATGACGCCGCGTAACACAGCGTCACACGTCGATGCGTCAGCGCGAGCGCAGCAGAGACGCGTGCTCGGGATGCGCCTGGAACCAGTCGGCGACATACCAGCACACGGCGTCGACCTTGCGATCTCCGCGCTCCTCGATCTCGGCGACCGCTCCCTCCACGACGACGCCCGCGTAGCCGTGGCCGCGGAAAGTCGGGATGGTGAAGGCTCGCGTCAGGGCGATCGTGTTCCCGTCGTCGCGATAGTCGAGCACGCTGACGAGCTGCCCGTCGCGCGTCAGCGTGTACCGCGAGGCGTCCTTCTCATCAGTGAGGATGAAGCCGGCAGCGAGGGTCGAAGTGGTCACCTTCTCCACGTTACGCCTCGCTCCCCGGCCGGCGGCCGTTTTGACACGCGCGGACTTCTTCCGACATAATCCCCCCATGACTACCAACGCAAGCCCTTTGTCCGCCCAGGAGGCGAACAGGACTGCCGGGATGATGATGCCCGGTCGCGTTGGCATGTGTTGCCGAATGTGTCGCTGAACGAACAGCCACTCCGTCTGACCTGACTTCTCGCGATCTGCGAGGACTGGTCTCCGAGCACCCACCCCGTGCTCGCTTCCCGGCTCGCCCGGTCATTCATGCAACGCATCAGAGCCTTCTTCCGGCTCACGTCCTGAGGACTACATCATCATGTCGAACATCGCACTTCTCGAGCGTCCCGCCGCCGCCACCGCCGTCCGCACCGTCTCGTCGGAGCCCGCCGCACCGCTCGATGCAGATCTTCCCGCCGTCCGCTCGCCGCGAGGATTCGCCCTCTACGTCGGTCTCGACGAGATCAAGGCGGCCGAAGCCGGCGTCAGCCTCCCGCTCCTGGTCGACGCTCTGCGCCGCACCCTCGCCGAGCTCGCACCGGGTGCCGAGACGCACGCCACCGTCGCCCTGGCCCCGCACGGCTCCGGCGGCCGCGACCTCGACGTCGTCCGTCTCGCACTGCACGAGCCGGGTGCGATCGCACGCACCAAGGCCGCTGCCGAAGAGGAGGCGACCGACGAAGAAGGCGGCGTCGTGGTCGACATCTCCCGCAAGCGCGTGCTGATCGACGGCGAGTCCGCGGCGTTCACCTACAAGGAGTTCGAGCTGCTGCAGTACCTCGTGCTCCGTGAAGGACGGACGATCGAGCGCAGCGAGCTGGTCTCCGCGCTCTGGCAGGCGCAGGACGACGAGACTCCCGGCGAGCGCACGATCGACGTGCACGTGCGGCGTCTGCGCGCGAAGCTCGGCCGCTACGAGGACATCGTCCGCACCGTGCGCGGCATCGGCTACCGCTTCGACCGGCACGCCGACGTCGTCATCCGCTACGGCCACGGAACGCCCTCGCCCGACCGCTTCTGATCCGAGTGTCAGCCCCGCCACGTATGGTGGGCGCATGACCCTGACCGCGGATGCCGGAGCCGCCGATGCGGCCTCCCGCGGCGCGCCGCGCGAGACCGTGTATCGGCCGGCCGCACCCGTCGATCTCCGCGCGACGGTGGGCATGCTGCGACGGGGGCCCGGCGACCCGACCATGGTGTTCGACGGCCCGGTGATCTGGCGCACGCTGCGAACGCCGCTCGGTCCTGCCGCACTCGCGCTGCGCGCCCGCGGCGACGAGATCATCGCCACGGCGTGGGGCGACGGAGCGGAGCACGCGCTCGACAGCGTCCCGGAGCTGTGCGGCGCGAACGACGACCCCACCGGCTTCGATCCCTCCCATCATCCGCTGATCGCCGACGTCGCACGCCGGTCGGTCGGCATCCGCCTGGCTCGCACGGGCGTCGTGTTCGACGCTCTCGCGTGCGCGATCATCGAGCAGAAGGTGACCGGCCTCGAGGCGTTCCGCGCATGGAGACAGCTCGTCACGAAGTTCGGCGAGCGCGCACCCGGTCCCACCCCGAGGCCGATGTACACCGCCCCCACCGCCGCGCAGTGGCGCCGCATCCCGTCGTGGGACTGGCACCGGGTCGCGGTGCAGCCGCCGCAGTCGAAGACCGTCGTGCGCGCCGCCGAGCGCGCTGAGAGCGTCTCGCGCGCACTTCTGGTCGCCCCCGCCGGCGAGGAGCGCGATCGCGTGCTGACGAGCTTGCCGGGCGTCGGTATCTGGACCTCGGCCGAGACCCGCATCAGAGCCCTCGGCGATCCTGACGCCGTGAGCGTCGGGGACTACCACCTGGCCCATCAGGTCGGCTATGCCCTCACGGGCCACCGCACGGATGACGACGGGATGCTCGAGCTGCTCGCCCCGTGGGCCGGCCACCGGCAGCGAGTGATCCGCCTCATCTTCGCGAGCAGGGTGAGCGAACCCCGTCGTGGGCCGCGGCTCTCCCCCGAAGACCATCGGAGTCGCTGACCCTGCCGCACGGCGCGGATCGCCCCTAGGCTGAGGCCATGTCCCGCAACGCACTCCGCTTCTCCGTCACGGCAGGGCTGCTCATCGTCGGTGTCGTGATCGGCCTGATCTTCCAGAACGTCTGGCTCGGCATCCTGCTCGCCGCGATCGTCTGGCTCGGCTGGTTCATCGGCTACGAGTCCCGGCGCGGCCACAACACCGGCGTCAACGACGAGGACCACGGCGTCGAGCTCTGAGCGTCAGTAGTAGACCGCCAACGGACCGGACGGCCCCTCGACCACCCGCACGGGCGTATCGAACACCCGGGTGAGCACGTCGCCGGTCATGATCTCGGCGGGCGACCCGAACTCGATGACGGCTCCGTCCTTCATGGCGCAGATGTGGTCGGCGTAGTGCCCCGCGAAGTTGATGTCATGCAGCACGATGACGATCGTGCGCCCCAGCTCCTCCGACGCCCGGCGCAGGTGCTTCATCATCTGCACGGCGTGCTTCATGTCGAGGTTGTTGAGTGGCTCGTCGAGCAGAACGAACTCGGTGTCCTGCGCCAGGACCATGGCGACGTAGGCTCGCTGTCGCTGGCCGCCGGAGAGCTCGTCCAGGTATCGACCTTCGAGGTCCCCGAGATCGAGGAAGTCGATCGCTCTGCTGATGAGCTCCTCGTCGGCGCGCGTCAGCCGGCCCTTCGAATGCGGGAAGCGCCCGAAGCCCACCAGCTGGCGCACGGTGAGACGGGTGACGAAGTGGTTCTCCTGCCGCAGCACCGAGACGATCTTGGCGAGATCCTTCGACTTCGTGGTCGCCACGTCGTATCCGGCGATCTCGATCGCTCCGGCGTCCATGCCGCCGAGCCGGCCGATCATCGTCAGCAGAGTCGACTTTCCCGCGCCGTTCGGACCGATCAGTGCCGTGATGCCGCCGGAGGGGATCCGGAGGTCCACAGGGCCGATCGCGACCTGGTCGCTGTAGTCGCGGCGGACGCCGTCGAGTGTGATCACAGCCTGCCCTTTCTGAGGATGACGACGAGGAACACGGTTCCTCCGACGAGTTCGATGAGGATCGACACCATGCCCTGCGCGTAGAAGACGTTCTTCATGACGAAGTACGCCCCGGCGAGGATCGTGAAGGCGGTGAGCACCGCCACCGGGAAGATGAGCCGGTGGTCGTATGTATCGGCGAACTGGTACGCGAGGGTCGCGACGAGGAAGCCGAGGAACGTCATCGGGCCCACCAGCGCGGTGGAGGTCGCCATCAGCACGGCGACGAGAAAGAGCACGGCATAGAGCTCGCGCTTGTGGTCGAGTCCGAGCGAGCGCGACACGTCGGGTCCGAGCGCGAGGAGATTCAGCCGCCGTGCCCGCAGCCACAGCAGCGCGGACGCGGCGACGCACAGCGGGATCGCGAGCGGCAGGTAGGACGCGTCCGCGTTGGAGACGTTGCCGAACAGGCGAGCCGCCAGCACGTCGAACTCGCTCGGTGTGAGCAGCCGCTGCATGAAGGTCGATATCGCCCCGAGTCCGCCGCCGATGATGATCCCGATCAGGAGCATGATCTGGAGGCTTCCGTAGCGCCCCGACAGCAGCCATCCGTAGAGCGCCATCGCGAGCCCCACCATGATGACGACCTGCAGGCCGAACTGCCAGACGCCCTGGATCGCGACGAGCCCTGCGACGCCGAACAGGTAGACCGTAGTCGTCTGCACCATCCGATAGAGCGATTCGAACCCCATGATCGACGGCGTGATGATGCGGTTGTTCGTGACCGTCTGAAAGCTCACGGTCGCAATCGCCTGCGCCACCGCGACCACTGCCATCACGGTCACATTCGTCACGCGGAGCTTCGCGATGCGCCAGAACCCAGGCGATCCGATCGGCATGGGGTTGTCCCAGGCGAGCAGGGCGAAGGCGAAGGCCGCGGAGAGGACGACGAGGACGCCCAGCACCAGGGCGTAGCGACGGCGCGCATGCGCGGACGTGAAGGATCCGGAGGTGCGGGCATCGACCGCGAGTGCGCTAGCCACGACGACGCTGCCTCAGCAGGAGGAGGATGAAGACGATCGCGCCGACGATCCCGAGGATCAGCGAGACCGGGACCTCGAACGGCATGATGATCGTGCGGCCGATGATGTCGCAGACCGTGACGATCGCGATGCCCAGCAGACACACCCACGGCAGGTTGCTGCGCAGGTCGTCTCCTCGGACCATCGAGACGATGTTGGGCACGATCAGTCCGAGGAACGGGAGGTTGCCGACGACGACCGTGACGACTCCGGTGGTGACGGCGATCAGCACGGTCCCGAGCAGGATCACGCGGTTGTAGTCGACGCCGACGTTGGTGGCGACCTCCTCCCCCAGTCCGGCGATCGTGAGGCGGTCCGCCACGATGAAGACGACGACCCCGACGACCGCCACGATCCAGAGCATCTCGTACTGCCCGCGGAGCACCGAGGTGAAGCTGCCGGCGAACCAGACGCCGATCGCCTGCAGCGAGTCGGTGACGAGCGCGAAGTACGTCGACACCGATCCGACGACGGCCCCGAGCATGATCCCGACGATCGGGACGATGAGCGACGACCGGAGGGAGACGCGGCGCAGGAATGCGAAGAAGACCATCGTGCCGATGAAGGCGGCGATGATGGCGCCCGTCATCCTCAACGGGATCGACGGGTTCGGCACCAGCACCATGACGGTCAGCAGACCGAGCCCTGCCCACTCGGTCGTGCCGGTGGTCGTGGGTTCGACGAAGCGGTTCTGGGTGAGGAGCTGCATCACGAGTCCGGCCATCGCCATGGCGGCTCCCGCGAGGACGAGAGCGATCGTGCGCGGCACGCGGGTGATCTGGAACATCTCCGCGCCGTCTGCGGCCCCCGCGATGTCGTACACACCCGTGAAGAGCGACACGACGAGGAGTGCGACGACGACGAGGATGCCGATGAGCAGCTTCACGTCGAAGAGCCGCCCGACGGAACGGGGCGACTCGATGGATGCGGTGCGGGTGTGGGTGCGGGTCATCATGCGACGCCGGACGGCGGCATCCGCTCGGAGCGGATGCCGCCGGTCGGCCCTACTTCTGCGCGGCCTCGAGCGCGTCGGCGAGGTCCTCGAGGAACGTGGTGTACGTCTGGATGCCCTCGTTCAGGTAGGTGTCCGTGGGCATGTAGACGATCTGCTCGTCAGCGACGGCGGTGACGCCGGCGAGCGCCTCCGAGCTCTCGAGGATCTCGGACGCCTGCACGTAGTCGGGGGTCTCGGCGGCGAAGACCGCATCGCGGTCGAGCACGAGAAGCCAGTCGGGGTTGGAGGAGGCGATCGCCTCGACGGAGATGTCGTCGCCCTGGTGGTCGTCGGAGGCGTCATCGACCTCGAGCGCCGGCGTCAGACCGAGGATGTCGTAGATCGGTCCGAGCGAGCGCCCGACGGTCGGCGCGAGGTACCCGATCCCGCCGCCGGAGGTGTTCACCGCCATGACGGTGTCGGCGTCGTCGTATGCGGCCTTGGCCCGCTCGACGGCCGCGTCGAAATCGTCGACGAGCGCCTGCGCCTCGTCCTGCTTGCCGAAGATCTCGCCGAGGACGGTGGTCTGGCGCTTGAGCTCCTCGTCGAAGGGCTCGCCCTCGCGCGGCTCGAGGTCGATAATCGTGGCGTCCGGCACGAGCTCGGCGATCGCCTCGTTGTGCTGGGTGAATCGCTGGCCGCTGATGATGAGGTCGGGTTCGACGGCGACGATCGCCTCGAGGTCGGGCTCGCTGTGCAGGCCGATGTCGACGATCGACTCGTCGTCGAGGTACGCCACGGTGTCCGGCATGAGCGCGACAGCGCCGGCCGAGAGCTCGACTCCCCAGTCGGAGAGGGTCTGGAACGTGCGGTTGTCCAGTGCGACGACGGATGCAGGGGGCGTGGCGATCTCGTGCGATCCGCTGTTGTCCTCGACGGTGACCGAGTCCGCTGCGGCTGCGGTCCCCTCCGGCTCGGCGTCGGAGCCGGAGGCGCAGCCGGCGAGGGTGAGGAGGCCGACGAGACCGACGCTCGTAGCGGTGAGGATTCTGGGCATGGACATGGAGAGACTCCTGTTCTGCGGTGATGAGTGCGCCGAAACGGCGCGGGAACGGTGGACTTAGGATGCCCTAACTCCACCTCCAAGATAGGTTAGCCTTACTTTATGAGCGATACGAAATCCCGCTTCTCCATCGAGCGCCGCGGCCTCGATCTGCGCTTCCGCACCGTCACGCTGACCGCCCGGGAATGGCTGGCCCCTGGCTACGTGCGTGTCCGACTCAGTGGCAGTGACCTCGAGGGCTTCGACTCTCCCGGCTCCGACGACCACATGCGCCTCTTCTTCCCGTCCGGTCCCGTGGAGTCCCTCGAGCAGATGCGGGAGGCGCCGAGTCGCGAGTACACACCTCTCGCCTGGGGCGACGACTGGCTCGACGTCGAGTTCGCGGTGCACGGCGACGCAGGGGTCGGCGCCCCGTGGGCCGCGACCGCTCCGCTGGGTGCATCGATCGGAGTCGGTGGACCCCGCGGTTCGGCCGTGCTCAGCGGCAGCCCCGGATCCTGGCTTCTCGTCGGAGACGAGACCGCCATCCCGGCGATCCGACGCTTCGCCTCGTCGATACCCACCGGGGTGCCCGCCCGCATCGTGATCGAGACGGCCTCCGTCGGCCGGGAGATCGAGATCGACACCCCGGTCGACGTGGAATGGCTGCACCGTGGCGACGCCGCCGAAGGCTCCGCCCTCATCGCATTCCTCAACCGCCTGACCGCCGACGATTCGGTCGGCGACGACCCGTTCGTGTTCATCGCCGCCGAGCAGTCGGTCGTGAAGCCCGGGCGCGCGCTGCTCAGCCGGTGGGGCGTCGACTCCGCGAACACGGTGGTCAAGGGCTATTGGAAGCGGGGCGAAGCGGAGTACCACGCTCCGCACTAGTGCGATCCGGGCGCCGACTGGAAGACTGGACGCATGGCTCTTCTGGATCACCTGGGCATCACCGTCAACGAGCTGGAGCGCGGTCGCGCGCAGTTCCATCCCGTGCTGACGGCCCTCGGCTATCAGAGCGGCGGCGAGGACGACCACTCGATCTCGTGGCACAACGGCGACGAGACCGAGATCATCCTGTACGCCTGGGATGAGGAATCCGGGCCCCATCGTCACGGCCGCGTGGGATGGCAGCACATCGCTTTCTCGGTGTCGACGCGAGACGAGGTCGACCGCCTTCACGCCGTCGCGCGCGATGCGGGATGGTCGGCCGTGCGCGAGCCCAAGGAATATCCGCGATACACGGAGCGCTACTACGCCTCGTTCGTGGAGGATGCCGACGGCATCCGTATCGAGTTCATGCACAACCCGCCGCGCGAGTCCGAGTGACGCGCGAGCTCTGCGGCGCGTGAGCCCGGCTCTCCTGCACACCGAGGCCGGAACACGAGTTCCTCCCACTGTTCGGGATGGCGGTATACAGCGACGCCTCTTCCGATTCCTCGTCTGGAACGATGCGAGGATGACACGGTGCACCTCATGAACGACGCTCAGATCTGGACCATGATCGGGTGCTTCACCGCGCTCATGTTCGGCATGCTCACGGTCGTCTCGACGTTGTTCATCCGCGTGTTGCGCACCGAGATCGGCGGGCTGCGCGGGGAGATGAACGCACAGATCGGCGGACTCCGGGGCGAGATGAACGCCCGCTTCGATGCCGTGAACACGCGGATCGACGGACTCGACCGCGACATGCAGGCCGTCGTCAAGCGCTCATTCGGCCTCGACCGCGACTGACGACTGACACCGGCAGCCGGCCGCCCGCAGCTCAGACCACGGGTGCGGCGACGGCCTCGGCATCCGTGCGGTCGGCGAAGGCCTCTTTCGGAACGAAGACGAGGATCGCGGCGGCGATCAGCGCGGTCACGCCACAGACCACCCACACGGTGATGTACCCGGCGAACGATCCCGCAGTGCCTTCGACCGCCCCGCTCACGCCGTTGAGGAGCGCGATCCCGAAGATGCACGAGGCGATCGCTCCGCCCACGGTCTTGACCGAGTTCGTGAGGCCTGTCGCGACGCCCGTCTGGGTCGCCGGAGCCGCCGACGCCGCAGCCGCGGGAAGGGCGGCCACGAGAGCACCCGAGCCGAGGCCGACGATGACCATGTTGGTCACCACCTGCACGTACGAATCGTGGAACGGAAGGAACAGCAGGAAGCCGATGCCGACGAGCAGGGATGCGCCCATCAGGGTGATCCGCGGAGTCAGCAGACGAGCGATGAGAGGGAACAGCAGGGCTCCCGCGATCATCGCGATCAGGTAGAGCCCGATGATCAGGGACGTCGCGAAACCCGTGGTTCCGAGCCCGTAGCCGTAGACACCGGGGTCGGTGCGGGCGAATGTCGACAGCGGCGCCTGTGCACCCAGCACGCTCACCCCGAACAGGCCGGCGGTGAGGAAGACCGGGCCGAGTGCCGGCGAGCGGAACATGCGCACGTCGATGAGCGGGTCGTCGCAGCGCAGTTCCCAGAGCACGAACGGGATGACGAGCAGAAGGCCGAGGACGACGACGGCCCAGGACGAGGGGTTGACGAGTCCGCCCTCGAGACGGAGCAGGCTGAGACCCCCGGTGAAGCAGATCAGGGCGAGCGAGATCAGCACGACGCCGACAGTGTCGAAGACACCGCCGGTCGGATCGGGAGACTCCTTCACCCCGAACAGGATCACGAAGAAGCACACGACGATGAGCACGGCGGGGATGAGCAGCACCACTGTCAGGGGCAGGACATCGATTAGGGCTCCACCCACGAGCGCACCGATGATCGCGCCGCCTTCGAGCGCCGCGACGAGGAGTCCCGCGGCCTTCGCCGTGATCGACGAACGCCCCTCCATGCGACGGGAGCGCGACCAGATGAGCGCGATCTCGAGCGGCAGCCAGACGACGTAGAACCCCATCAGCGTCCAGCCGACCAGGAACACGGGGAACGAATCGGTGAAGGGCAGGACGAGCGCAGCCGCGGCGGTGAGCGCCGTCGAGATGAGCAGCATCCGCTTGTGGCCGACCATGTCGCCGAGCTTCGCGAAAGCGGGCACCACCAGAGCCGACAGCATGAGCTGCGTGCCCTCGAGCCAATTGACATCGGCGTCGTGGATGCCGAGGTGCCGCGCGATGTCCGTGAGCATGGGCGTGTAGTAGCCCTGCAGCACGCCGCTGGTGAACTCGACGAAGGCGAGGAAGCCGACGACGGTGGCGAGGGTTCCCAGAGTTCGGGTGCGCGTCATCGCGGCTCCTCGGTGAAAGGACTGGATCGGGCACCGAAGCGCCCGCGGAGGGGTGAGATCACCCTAGCCGCTCGAGGAGCGCCCGATGGAACCGCTCCCCCCGCTCGAGCGCGACGATCTCGACGTTCTCATCGACGCCGTGGATCGACGCCCGCTGTGCGTTCGACATCTCGAGCGGCGCGAAGCGGTAGACGGCGGGGGCGAAACGGTGGAAGTGGCGGGAGTCCGTCGCCGCCATCATCACGTACGGGACCGCGGGGACTCCCGGGTGAGAGACGGCGAGAGCGTCGGCGAGCAGCGTGAACTGGGCGTTGTCGGTCGCGGACTCGGGCGACGGCTCGCTCGCCTCCTCGACGGATACGGTGATGAGCGGATCCCGGATGCGCCGACGCACCCGCAGCACCGTCTGCTGCGTCGTCTCACCCAGCGCGATGCGCAGGTTGACCGTCGCCGAGGCCTGCGACGGCAGGACGTTCGCGGCAGTGCCGCCCGACTGCATGGTCGGAGCCACCGTTGTGCGCACGAGTGCTGCGGGCTCGCCGCCGAGCGCGGCGAACAGCCGGCCGGTGACCGGCGGGGCCGAGCCGAGCAGCCTGAGCAGATGCCCTGCCGGACCGGGAGTCTGAGCTCCGAGCTGCGACAGCATCCGTCCGATCGCCTTCGACGGACGCGGTCGGAACGTGCGGGGGCCAAGCCGATCGACGGCCCTCGCCACGCGCCGGACCGCTGTGAGAGCGGGCGGTGCCGAGGCGTGACCGCCCTCACCACGCGCCGAGAGCGTGAGCGTCATGACGCCCTTCTCCCCCACGCCGATCATCGCCGCCCGTCCCGGAACGAAGGGCAGCGGCGCATCCACGACGGCGCCGCCCTCGTCCACCACGAGCCACGGGATGATGCCGCGATCGCGCAGGACGCGGGCGATCTCCTCGGCTGCTCGACCGAAGGTCTCCTCATTGCCCCCGAACGACAGGTAGACGTCCCGTGCGGGGGTGAACCCGTCGGCGAGCAGGTTCTCGACCGCCTCGAGCACGACGATCAGCGGACCCTTGTCATCGAGAGCACCACGACCGTAGACGACTCCGTCGGCGATGACGCCCTCGAACGGGGGATGCGTCCATGCGTCGCTCTCGTCGACGGGGACGACGTCATAATGCGCCATCAGCACGACCGGCCCCGCAGCGCCGGCGTCCCTGCCCGTCCAGTGGAAGAGCAGCCCGAAATCGGTGTGCCGTTCGAGTGCGAGATGCTCGTGGACGAGCGGGTAGAGCTGCGCGATCAGAGCGACGAACGACTCGAACGGCTCGGTTCCGCGCTCCTCGACCTCGGCCGACACGGTCGGCAGCTGGATCATCTGCGAAAGCCGTTCGGCGATTCCCGGTCGAGGTTCCGTCACGTCGGCCATCGTATCGCCGGGGACGATTCCCGCCGGCTCGCCGCACTCCGGTCGACGTCCGTCCTGCTCAGCGCCGGCGACGCGAGACAATGGAGGGATGAGCCTGTTCGCCCTGGCGCCCAAGCGCGGTCCGCGCTGGCATCTCGCCACCCAAGCGGCGCTGGGCATCGCGGTGCCGATAGCGGTCATGACCGTGCTCGGCGAGGCGTCGCTCGGCTACGTCGCGGCCTCGGGCGCGTTCACGGTCCTCTTCGCCGGGACGGCACCGGTGATCGATCGGGCGAGGATCCTGCCGTTCGTCGCCGCGGGCCTCATCGTCAGCGCCGCTCTCGGAGTGGCTGTCTCCGCCAACGCCTGGCTCGTGAGCATCGGCGTCGTGGTGGTCGCGGTCGTCAGCGCTGCCCTGGCGTTCGGGTTCCGGCTCGGCCCGCCCGGACCGCTCTTCTTCGTGCTGGTCTTCGGCCTGTCGGCGCACGTCGTGGCGAGCTCGCCCCTGGCACCGCTGACCTATCTCGGGGCACTCGCGGCCGGCTGCGTGTTCTCCTATCTGGTCGCGATGGCGCCGCTTCTGCGTCCTCGAGCGCGCTCGATCTCCGCTCGGCCGCTGAGCGAGCTACTCCCGGGCCCCGCATTCACCCCCGATTCGCGCATGCTCGTGATCCGGGTCGCGATCGTCGCCGTCATCGGCGTCCTGCTGGGACTGGTGATCGACCCCACCCGGACGTACTGGATCGTGGGGTCGGCGGTGGCGGTGATCGGCGTGGCCGCCGCCCGTCGCGCCGCCGTCCAGCGCGGACTCCATCGCATGCTCGGAACCGTGGTCGGGGCTGGCGTGTACGCGCTGCTCGCGCTGCTGCATCCGTCGGGGCTGTGGCTCGCTCTGCTGCTGGGCGCGCTGCAGTTCACGATCGAGCTCGTCGTCGTCAGGCACTACGCTCTCGCGCTCGTCTTCATCACCCCTCTGGTGCTTCTGCTGACGGGCGCAGCGACGGGCGAGATCGGTTCGATGGACGTCGCCGGGGAGAGGATCGTCGACACCCTCGTCGGAGCTGCTCTGGGTGCGATCTCCGGCTTGCTGCATCCGCGCGCGACCACGTCTTCCGTGTGACTCTCTCGACGTCTGCCGTCGCACGCGCCATACTCGCAGCATGACCCGTGCGCCTGAGATCGCCGACTACCACCGCAGGCTCAGCTCGGAGGATCGGCTGATCTGCGACCTCCTCGCGGACGAGATCGACCGAGCACTCCCCGACGCCGCCGCCAAGGTCTGGCACGCGCACCCGGTCTGGTTCCTCGACGGCAATCCGATCGTCGGATACGACCGCTTGAAGGATGCCGTCCGACTGATGTTCTGGAGCGGCCAGTCGTTCGCAGAGCCCGGACTCGTCGCCTCAGGATCCTTCGAGGCCGCCGAGAAGAGATTCACCTCCGCCTCGGAGATCGACACCGACCGGCTCGCCGTCTGGCTGTCGGAGTCGCGGGTCGTGCAATGGGACTACGAGCACATCCGCACGAACCGGGGCCTCGTCAAGCGCACCTCGTTCTGATCGCGGCTCGGGAACACCGCGAGACGGTGCGCGGTTGCACCTCGAGAGCCGAGAGGAGAGCCATGGAACTGACGCTCGTGACCTCCGCGTTCTGCGGAGCGTGCTCGCGCACCCGCTCGGTCGTGGAGGACGCCGTGCGCTACCTTCCCGACGCGACCGTCACCGAGATCGACGTCGCGAGAGAACCGGATGCCGCGGAGGCGCTCGACATCCGCTTCACCCCGACCGTCATCATCCGCGATGATTCGGGCGCAGAAGTGTTCCGCGCCGAAGGTGTGCCGACGGTGCCTCAGGTGCTCACGGCGGCGGTGAAGGCCCTCCCCGCCTGAGCGCCACGTCGCTCTTGCGGATGTCCGACCCCCGGCGCAGAATGAGCCGCAGCGGGACCGACGGCGGCCCCGCCTGACAAGGCTGGGGGCAGTCATGGCCAATCTCAATCCCTATCTCTCGTTCCGCACCGAGGCGCGACAGGCGATGGAGTTCTATCAGGGCGTGCTCGGCGGTGATCTCGAGATCAACGTGTTCGGCGAGTTCCCCGACATGGTCCAGAACCCGGATCAGCACGATCTCGTGATGCATGCGCAGCTCACGACGCCGGACGGCCTGGTGCTCATGGCCTCAGACACCCCGGACGGCATCCCGTTCGAGCCGCCCCAGGGATTCTCGGTCTCACTCAGCGGCAACTCGCAGGAGAAGACGCAACAGGTCTGGGACGCCCTGTCCGACGGTGCGGCGATCACCATGCCGCTCGACACCCCGCCGTGGGGCGGCACGTTCGGAATGCTCGTCGATCGTTTCGGAGTGCCCTGGATGCTGCACGGCGACCCCGAGTGAGTCGCTCAGCGCAGGGCTTCGGCCTCGATGAACGCTCGGAGCTCGTGCTCGTCGTCGGCCATCTCGGTCCTGCGCTGCGGAGCGTCGAGCATCGCGCGCAGCTCTGAGGAGTACTCGAGCTCGATGCCGATCGCCTCGCGGATCGTCTCGGCGAACTTCTGCGGCTTCGCCGTCTCGAGCACCAGCATGGGCACGCCGGGCTCGACGTTCTCGCGAGCGACCTTGACACCGTCGGCGGTGTGCGGGTCGATGATGTCTCCCGTCGCCTCGTAGACGGACCTGATCGTCGCGAGCCTGTCGTCGTGCGTCGAGGTGCCGCTGACGATGCCGAACTCCTCGACGAAACGCGCCAGATCGGAGGTGAAATCGAAGAAACCCTGGGTGTCGAGCTCCTGCCAGGCCTTCACGACGCGGCTCGCGTCACGACCCACGAGTTCGAAGATGAAGCGCTCGAGGTTCGACGCCTTCGAGATGTCCATCGACGGGCTCGAGGTGGCGAGCGTCTGCGCCGCACTCCGCGGCCGGTAGACGCCGGTGCGGAAGAACTCGTCGAGGACGTTGTTCTCGTTGGCGGCGAGCACGAGGCGACGGATGGGCAGCCCCATCTCCTTCGCGAAGAACCCCGAGAGGATGTTGCCGAAGTTTCCGGACGGCACCGTGAACGACACCTCGGTCCATCCGCCGGCGTCCGTCGCACGCAGCCACGCCCAGAAGTAGTAGACGACCTGGGCGGTGATGCGGGCGAGGTTGATCGAGTTGACCGCACCGAGGTGCTGAGCGCGCTTGAAGTCGAGGTCGCCGGCGAGCGACTTGACGAGGTTCTGGCAATCGTCGAACACGCCGTCGACGACGATGTTGTGGATGTTGTCATCGTCGAGCGAGAACATCTGCGCGCGCTGGAACGCGCTCATGCGCCCCTTCGGGGACAGCATGAACACCGAGATGCGGTCCTTGCCGCGAAGAGCGTGCTCGGCAGCCGAGCCGGTGTCTCCCGAGGTCGCGCCGAGGATGTTCAGGACAGAGCCCTTGCGCTCAAGCGCGTACTCGACGACCTGCCCGAGGAACTGCATGGCCATGTCCTTGAAAGCGAGGGTCGGCCCCTCGGAGAGACCCACCAGGGTGAGATCGTCGCCGATCGACCGCAGGGGCACGACCTCTTCAGGGAACGGCTCGTAGGCGGCCTCCGTCATGCGGGCGAGATCGGCCCGCGGGATGTCCGTGGCGAAGAGACCGAGCACCTCGGTGGCGAGCTGCGGATACGTCAGGGCACGCCAGCGCTCGAGCGTCTCTCCGTCGACCGTGGGCATCGTCTCGGGGACGGCCAGTCCTCCGTCGGGCGCGAGCCCCTCGAGCAGGGTCTCGCAGTACGGCAGCGGCTGCATGCCGCCTCGGGTGGAGATGTACTGCACGGGAGCTCCTCGGTTCGGGATCGGCACGGGGCTTCCATTGTCGCAGGTGGGCGCGGGGTGATTTCACGATCAGGATGCGCGTCTCACGACATAGCGCGTTCATCGCGCGGAGGCAATGGTGTTCCGCTGTGAACTCGTATCTCTTAGCGTGGACCCCATCAACAGAACAGGAGCCCTCATGACTGCGAAGACCCATACCGCGCATGACCACAAGCCCGCGGACGGCCAGGCTCCCACGACAGCCTCGACGCCGGCCGAACCCCTCTACGAGCGTGTCGACCTCGATCGCTACGTCGTGCTGCACGACGGCCCCGTCGGATACGTCGAGCACGTGCATCCTGTCTTCGTCTGCTACGTCGGCCACCCTTACCCTCACGCCGACGAGATCGCTCAGGTGCATGACTTCCACGACGCGGTGAGGACTGTCCTGCACCGCGCCGTCTCGAAGCGGCGCGCTCAGTGAGCCACGAGGTCTGGCCCGGTTCCCCCTACCCGCTCGGCGCGACCTTCGACGGCCAGGGCACGAACTTCGCCCTGTTCAGCGAGGGCGCCGAGAAGGTCGAACTGTGCCTGTTCGACGACGACGGCAGCGAGGAGCGCGTTCCGCTCGAAGAGGTCGACGCGTTCGTCTGGCACGGCTATCTGCCCTCCGTGCAACCAGGACAGCTCTACGGATACCGCGTGCACGGACCGTACGACCCCGCGCAGGGAAAGCGATTCAACCCGAACAAGCTCCTCCTCGACCCGTACGCGAAATCCGTGGCCGGCCGGGTCGACTGGGGGCAGCCCCTGTTCGGCTACGACTTCGGCGACCCCGATTCCCGCAACGATGAAGACTCCGCCGCGACGATGGTCAAGGGCGTCGTCGTGAACCCGTTCTTCGAGTGGGCGGGCGACCGACTGCCCAAGACCCCTTACGCACAGAGCGTGATCTACGAGGCGCACGTCAAGGGACTGACCCAGCTGCACCCGGACATCCCCGAGGAGCTGCGGGGCACGTATGCGGCCATCGGCCACCCGTCGGTCATCGAGCACCTGGTGCACCTCGGCGTCACCGCGATCGAGCTGATGCCGGTGCATCAGTTCGTCTACGACTCGACCCTCGAGGAGAAGGGCCTCACGAACTACTGGGGCTACAACACGCTCGCCTTCTTCGCGCCGCACAACGACTACTCCTCCAGCGGGCAGCACGGTCAGCAGGTGCAGGAGTTCAAGGCCATGGTGCGCGCACTGCACTCGGCGGGGATCGAGGTCATCCTCGACGTGGTCTACAACCACACCGCCGAGGGCAACCACATGGGGCCGATGCTGTCGATGCGGGGCATCGACAACGAGGCGTACTACCGCCTCGAAGAGGACCGTCGCTACTACACCGACTACACGGGCACGGGCAACAGCCTCAACGCCGGCAACCCGCACGCGCTGCAGCTGATCATGGACTCGCTGCGGTACTGGGTCACGGAGATGCATGTCGACGGCTTCCGCTTCGATCTCGCCTCGACTCTCGCGCGCGAGTTCTACGACGTCGACCGTCTCGCGGCCTTCTTCGAGCTGGTGCAGCAGGATCCGATCGTCTCGCAGGTGAAGCTCATCGCCGAGCCGTGGGATGTGGGCCCCGGCGGATACCAGGTCGGCAACTTCCCTCCGCAGTGGACGGAGTGGAACGGCAAGTACCGCGACACCGTGCGCGACTTCTGGCGCGGTGAGCCGCAGGCGCTCGGCGAGTTCGCATCGCGTCTCACCGGTTCCGCCGACCTGTACGAGCACTCCGGTCGGCGTCCCGTGGCATCGATCAACTTCGTCACCGCTCACGACGGCTTCACGCTGCGCGACCTCGTGTCGTACAACGAGAAGCACAACGAGGCCAACGGCGAGGACAACAACGACGGCGAATCCCACAACCGCTCGAGCAACAACGGCGTCGAGGGGCCCACCGACGACGAGACGATCAACCGCGTCCGCGCCCGACAGCAGCGCAACTTCCTCGCGACACTGCTGCTGTCGCAGGGAGTGCCGATGATCGCGCACGGCGACGAGCTCGGTCGCACCCAGGACGGCAACAACAACGGTTACGCGCAGGACAACGAGCTCACCTGGGTCGATTGGGAGGCGGCGGATCGTCCTCTCGTCGAGTTCACGGCAGCGGTGGCGAGACTGCGCCGCATGCACCCGACGTTCCGCCGCAGCCGGTTCTTCGACGGCCGGCCGGTGCGGTCGGAGGACGGCGAACGAGTGCCGGATGTGGTCTGGCTGCGACCCGACGGGCGCCGGATGGAGCCCGAGGACTGGGATTCCGGGTTCGGTCTCGCGATCGGCATGTTCTTGAACGGACAGGGCATCCGCGAGAAGGACCGCCGTGGACAGCCGGTGACGGATCAGAACTTCCTCGTCTACTTCCACAGCGGGACGGAGGCTATCGACGCCGTGCTCCCCGACGAGCGCCACGGGCGTGCGTGGGAGGTCGCCGTCGACACCGCCGGCGACCGTGCCGGAGGCGACGCGATCGACGCCGGCGCTCCGGTGACCCTCGAAGCCAACTCGATGCTGGTGCTGCGCGAAGTCGATCAGACCGAGGTGCCGACGGACGACTCCGTCGAGGCCTCGCTGCGCATCCAGACCGAGCGCGCCGAAGCTCCGTCACCCGCCCCGACCCCGGAGCTGCCTCGATGACCCACCGCCCGCTCTCGACCTATCGTCTGCAGATCCGAGCGGGTTTCACGCTCGACGACGCGGCATCGATCACGGAGTACCTCACCGAGCTGGGTGCCTCGTGGGCGTACCTCTCACCGCTGCTCGCGGCCGTGCCGGGGTCGGACCACGGCTACGACGTCGTCGATCATTCCCGGGTCGACGATGCCCGCGGTGGCCCCGAGGGGCTCGAGCGCTTCTCCGCCGCGGCCCGCTCAGCGGGGCTCGGGGTCCTCGTCGACATCGTCCCGAACCACGTCGGCGTGGCCGTCCCGCGCGCGAACCTCTGGTGGTGGGATCTGCTGCGACTCGGGCGCTCATCGCGCCATGCGCTGGCATTCGACGTCGACCCGCGACTGTCCGACGGACGGGTGCGACTGCCGATCCTCGGGTCGTCGCTCGCGGAGGTGCTGTCAGCCGATGAGATCGTCGTCGACACGACCCCGGCCGACGATGCCCCCGACGGAACGCTGTCGTACTTCGACCACGTGCTTCCCCTGGCACCGGGATCGGGAGAGCTCGCAGACGATCTGCCTGCCCTCCTCGACGCCCAGCACTACGAGCTGCGGTTCTGGGAGGACCAGAACACCGACCTCGACTACCGTCGGTTCTTCGCCGTGTCCGAGCTCGCCGGCATCCGCGTCGAGATCCCGGATGTCTTCGAGGAGTCGCACCGCGAGATCGCCCGGTGGATCACCGACGGTCTGGCCGACGGACTCCGCGTCGACCATCCCGACGGGCTGACGGATCCCGGCGAGTACCTCGAGCGACTCGCCGACATCACCGGCGGCGCGTACACGGTCGTCGAGAAGATCCTCGAACCGGGTGAGCAGCTGCCGTCCTGGTGGCGCACCGACGGCACGACCGGCTACGACGCGATGGGCGAGATCGACCGCGTGCTGATCGACGGCGACGGAGTCGCAGCCCTCGACCTCCTCGACTCGCGGCTGCGGGACGAGACCGGTCTGCCGGCCGCGAAGTCCTGGGCCGACCTGATCCACTCCACGAAGCGGATGATCGCCGACGACCTCCTGCAGTCCGAGGTGCGACGCCTCGTCAGGGCTCTGCCGTTCGGCGTGGTCGGCGCCGAGGACGCGCTCGCCGAGATCGTGGCGAGCTTCCCGGTCTACCGGTCCTACCTCCCGGCGGGACGCGAGCATCTGCAGCACGCGATCGACGACGCCGCACGGCGCCGCCCCGACCTCGCGGGATCGATCGCCGAGCTGACGCCCCTGCTGCTCGACACCTCGCTCGAGGTCTCGCAGCGCTTTCCGCAGGTGACGGGAGCGGTGATGGCCAAGGGCGTGGAGGACACCGCGTTCTACCGCCACACCCGCCTCGGCACCCTCACCGAGGTCGGCGGCGATCCCTCGATCGCCTCCGTCTCGGTCGACGAGTTCCATGACGCCCAGCAGGCGCGGCTCGCGTCGTGGCCGTACTCGCTCACCGCTCTGTCGACCCATGACACCAAGCGATCCGAGGACGTCCGTGCGCGTCTGTCGGTGCTCTCCGAGATTCCGGACCGCTGGGCGCAGGTGCTGACCGAGCTCCGTGCCGTCGCCTCGACAGGACACGGGCCACTCGATTCCCTTCTCTGGCAGGCCGCGGTCGGAGCATGGCCGATCTCGTCGGAGCGCCTGCTCGCCTACGGGCTGAAGGCCGCGCGCGAGGCTGCGGAGTCGACCGGATGGCAGCATCCGGACCTCGAGTTCGAGAAGGGCGTCGAAGCGATCGCCGAGGCGGCGAACGGGCGGGCTCGACCGATCCTCGAGGGATTCGTCGGCGAGATCGTCGACCCCGGTCGAGTCAACTCGCTGTCCGCGAAGCTCCTGCAGCTCGCAGCTCCCGGTGTGCCCGACGTCTACCAGGGCACCGAGCTGTGGGACCACTCGCTCGTCGACCCCGACAACCGGCGGCCGGTCGATTTCGCAGCGCGTTCGGCGATGCTGGGTCGACTCGATGCCGACGTCTCTCGCGGCATCCTTCCTCCCATCGACGACTCGGGCCTCGCGAAGATGCTCGTCACGTCGCGCACGTTGCGTCTGCGCCGGGACAACCCCGAGCTCTTCTACCGGTATCGCCCGGGCGGTGTCGCCGGTGAGGCGTCGGATCATGTGGTCGCGATGGACCGGGGCGGTGTGCTGGCGGTGGCGTCGCGTCTGCCCGTCGGACTCGAGCGCCGCGGCGGATGGGGCGACACCGTGCTGCTGCGCCGCGAACTGCCGGCGACGGACGCGATCACCGGTCGCCGCTTCGGCCGCGGTCCGGTCCGGCTGGCCGACCTGCTCGACACGTATCCGGTCGCGCTGCTGGTGGACGAGCGATGATCTCGGTCTGGGCTCCCCGCGCCGACAGCGTGCGGCTGCGTCGTCTGACACCCGCGTGCACCACGATCTCGGAGCACGACCTCACGCCGGCTGATGACGGTTCGGGATGGTGGAGCACCGATGTGGCGATGTCCGAGGGCGAGCGCTATGGCTTCCTCCTCGGCGACAGCACCGACCTGCGCCCTGATCCGCGGTCGCTGCGGCAGCCGCGGGGCGTGCACGGGCCCTCGGCTCTCTTCGATCCGGCCCGCTTCGAGTGGACCGACGGGGACTGGCGCGGTGCGCCGCTCGACGGTGGCGTGATCTACGAGCTGCACGTCGGGACATTCACACCGGACGGCACGCTCGACGCGCTCATCGGGCATCTCGATCACCTCGTCGAACTCGGCATCACGCATGTCGAGCTGCTCCCGGTCAACGCGTTCAGCGGCGACTGGAACTGGGGTTACGACGGCGTGCTCTGGTACGCCGTGCATGAGGGGTACGGCGGACCCGCCGCATACCAGCGGTTCGTCGACGCCGCCCACTCACGCGGCATCGCGGTGATCCAGGACGTCGTCTACAACCACCTCGGACCCAGCGGCAACTACCTGCCCGAGTTCGGTCCGTATCTGCGCGAGGGCCGGCACACGGCGTGGGGCGACTCGGTGAACCTCGACGAGCCGGCCGTGCGCGAGTACATCATCGAGAACGCGCTGATGTGGCTCCGTGACTTCCACGTCGACGGGCTGCGGCTCGACGCCGTGCACGCACTGCACGACGAGAGCACCCCGCACCTCCTGCACGAGCTGTCCGAGCGCGTAGATGCGCTCGCTCGCGAGGTCGATCGCCCGCTGAGCCTGATCGCCGAGTCGGATCTGAACGACCCGGTCATGGTCCTCTCCCACGAGGAGGGAGGGAACGGCCTCACCGCGCAGTGGTCAGACGACTGGCATCACGCGGTGCACGTCGCGCTCACCGGCGAGACCGACGGGTACTACGCCGACTTCGCCGCGCCGGACGCGTTGGCGAAGGTCACTCAGACCGGGTTCTTCCACGACGGGACGTACTCGTCGTTCCGCGGGCGCACGCACGGCGCGCCGCTGCCGCCGAGCGTCCCTGCCTGGCGACTGGTCACATTCGCGCAGGACCACGACCAGATCGGCAACCGTGCAGCGGGAGATCGGCTGACCGCTTCGCTCTCCTCCGATCGACTCGCCGTCGCCGCGGTTCTCACCCTGACCGCACCGGGCACCCCCATGCTGTTCATGGGCGAGGAGTGGGCTGCGTCCACCCCGTGGCAGTTCTTCACGTCGCACAAGGAACCGGAGCTCGCGAAAGCCACCGCGGAGGGGCGGATCGCGGAGTTCGCGCGCATGGGGTGGGACCCGGCCGCCGTGCCCGACCCACAGGACCCGGCTACGTTCGAGCGATCGCGGCTGGACTGGAGCGAGCTCGCATCGGCATCGCACGCCCGCATCTTCGATCTGTATCGACGCCTGATCGCCCTGCGGCGCGAGGTGCCCGAGTTGACCGATCCCGAGATGTCGCACAACCACGTCATCGTGTCGAAGACGGAGGGCGCACCGGAGAACCGGGCCTACCGGATCGAACGAGGCGAGGTGACGGTGCTCGTGAATCTCGCCGAACAGGAGGTGGAGTTCGATCTCGCCCCCGACTCGCGGATACTGCTGGAGACGGCGCCCGTGCGGACGATCGCGCGGACCATCGTGCTCGCACCCGAGTCCGCGGCGATCGTCGCACCTGCGCGCTGATCGCCTTTCGGCCAGGTCAGAGAGACTTGGCGAAGCACAGGGACAGACCGCTGCCGATGTAGTGGCCGAACAGCGGGATCGGTCCGTAGCCCTCGCGTTCGTAGAAGCGCACGGCATCCGGCTGAGCGGTGCCCGTCTCGAGAACGAGGGACCGGATGCCGAGCAGGCGCGCTTCTCCCTCGAGTGCGCGGAGCAGCGCCACGGCTGCGCCCGTCCCGCGCGCGGAGGGAGCCGCGTACATCCGCTTGATCTCTGCGACGTCGGTTCCGAGCACGGCCGGATCGAGGGGTCGGAGACCGCCGCATACGATGGCGAGCCCGCTCTCCTCTCGTGCGATGAGGAAGACGGGCACGTCGTCCGCGGAGGGGATGACGCCCGGCTCATGGTCGTCGCTGCCGTACCGCGCATCGAGTTCGCTGCGCTGCGCGGCCCTGAGCCGCTCCGCATCCGGATGCGACCATGTCACCCGCTCGACCGTCACTCCCATGTCGCCCTCTCGATCCGATGTCGCCGCCCGATTCACGGTACCGAGCGAAGATGTCGGGGATGTTGCCGCGCGTCACCATAGATTCACGATTCTCTTAATTCACGCTTTTCTGTACAGTTGCATCGTGACCCTCGCCGCCTCGCCCACCCATACCGCCGCCGTCGCCCGCCTGGGTCATGCCCTGTCGGACTCGACGCGCGCAGCCATCCTGCTGGCGCTTCGAGCGGCGCCGGCGTACCCGTCCGACATCGCGGACGAGCTCGGGGTCAGCCGACAGCTCCTGTCGAACCATCTCGCGTGCCTTCGAGGATGCGGGCTCGTCGAAAGCGTCCAGGACGGACGCCGCAGCCGCTACGCGCTCGCCGACCCGCATCTCGCGACCGCGCTCGACGAGCTCATGCGCATCACGCTGATCGTCGAACCGGACTGCTGCGACGGCGAAGGATGCAGCTGCTGATGTCGACGAGCACTCTCACCGCCGAACGGCGCGCGACTCTGCACCGCCGCATCCGCCTCATCGTGGCGTTCACGATCGTCTACAACGTGATCGAGGCGGCCGTCGCGATCGCCGCAGGGTCAGTCGCATCGTCGGCCGCGCTGATCGGGTTCGGGCTCGACTCGAGCATCGAGGTGCTCTCGGCAGCGGCCGTGGCCTGGCAGTTCACGCGACGCGACCCCGAGCGCTGGGAGACGCCCACCCTCCGTGTCATCGCCGTCGCGTTCTTCGCTCTCGCGGCCTATGTCGTCACGTCGTCGGTGCTGTCGCTGCTCGGCGGTGATCGGCCGGAGCACAGCACGGTCGGTCTCGTGCTGACCGCGGTCAGTGTGATCGTGATGCCGCTCGTGTCGTTCGCCGAGCGACGCGCCGGCCTCGAGGTCGGGTCGACCACGGCCGTCGCCGACTCGAAGCAGACGCTGATCTGCAGCTACCTCTCGGCCGCCGTGCTCATCGGACTCGGCGTCAACAGCCTGTTCGGGTGGTGGTGGGCGGATGCCGTCGCCGGCCTCGTCATCGCGGTCTTCGCGGTACGCGAGGGTCTCGAAGCCTGGAAGGGCGACGCCTGTGCCACTTCGATCGGCATGATCCTCGAGGACGAGCACGAGCACCACGACCACGACCACGACCACGAGCACGTGCACGACGACCACCGTCACGACGACGCGCGTCACATGCACTGAAGACCACGGAGTTCCAGAAAGAATTCCCGCCCGCGTCACTTTCCGTCGAGTTCGGGGTCTTGCATACGAGACCTGAAGTCGGCCTGGGGGGATACGAGCCGGTTTCGGGTCTGAGCCGCACTCTCCCCTTTGAGCGGCTCGCGGGTGGGGCAACTCCCACGGCCCCACCCGCCCTTCCGGGCTTCACGGGTCAGGCGTCCGCGCAGTCAGATCCAGCCGCGCTCCTCGGCCATCAGCACCGCCTGCTGGCGGGTGCCGACCGACAGCTTCGCGAGCACCGCCGAGATGTGGTTGCGCACCGTGCCGGGCGCGAGCGAGAGGGTCCTGGCGATCTGGGTCGTCGTCTCACCGCGGCGCCCGGCGCGGAGCACGTCCAGCTCCCGATCCGTGAGGGGCGACCGTTCGTCGCTCAGCGCGTCGGCCGCGATCTCAGGGTCGACGTAGCGGGCACCCGCGGCGACCCTGCGGATGACATCGGCGACCTGATCCGCTCCTCGTGACTTCGGCAGGAAGCCCGCGACACCCGATGCGAGAGCCCGCCGAAGCACCCCGGGACGCGCATGACGGGTGACCACCACGCAGCGCGTGACGATGGCTCGGTTCAGTCGCTCCGCGACCTCCACACCGTCGAGACCGGGCATCTCGAGATCGAGCAGGCAGACGTCGGGCGTCAGAGCGAGCGCGGCAGCGAGCGCCTGCTCACCGTCTGCGCACTCGGCGACCACCTCGATGTCTCCTTCCAGACGCAACAGGGCGGCGAGCGCCGAACGGATCATCCCCTCGTCGTCAGCGAGGAGCACACGGATCATCGGCTCTGCCCATCTGCGGTCGACACATCGGATCGCGGAACCGTCACCGAGACGATGAACTCGTCGGCATCCTCCCGGATCTCCAGGGTTCCTCCCGCCTCGGAGATCCGGCGTCGCACTCCGTCGAGGCCCGACCCGACGGGGTGTGTCGCCACGCCGGTCACCACATCGTTCGCGACCTCGTAGCGCCACCCGTCGTCGACCCTGCGAAGGTCGAGCCGAGCCCGTCGCCCGGCCCCGTGCCTCAGGACGTTCGTGGTCGTCTCCCTGATGACGGGACCGAGAGCCGATGACGGCGCCTCATCGGCGTCGGGTGCGATGTCGGCCTCGACGGAGAGTCCGGCCGCGGCGAGAAGGTCTCGGGCATTCGCCACCTCGTCACCCAGCGGCACCGAGCGGAAGCGCGTCGCCAGATCTCGGGTCCCCTGCCTGGCTTCGTCGACGCTGACCCTCGCGGCCCGGAGCTGCTCGAGAGCGGCGTCGGGATCGATCCTCATCAGGCGCTCGGCCAGTTCGAGCTGCAACGCGATCACCTGCAGATGGTGCCCCTGGAGGTCGTGCACGTCGGTCGCCACGCGCAGACGCTCCTGCGTCGCGGCGAGGCGGGCCTCCGACGCCCTCGCACGATCGACGGTGACCAGCACATCCCACCACCACAGCGAGCTCACCGACATCGCCGGGATGAGGATCGCGTACAGCGCAGGGATCCAGCCGGGGAGCGCGATCTCGGTCGCGCCCCGAGCGGCGTCGGCGACGGCGACGAGCATGAGCACCACGGTGGTCAGGACGACCATCCGCAGGCGCACCCCCTTGGGCCAGTTGAGCAGCAGCACCGACTGAGCGATGGGCATGAGCGCGAGCAGCCAGCTGTCGAGCACGAGGCCGCCCGCGATCCCGTAGCCGACCGCGATGAGCAGCGGAAGGGCGATGCGCGTCCACGCGATGCCCGGCTCGGCATCCAGCCGATGCCGATAGTCCGCGAGCAGCACGATGGTGGAGCCCCACCAGAGCAGGCCGCCCACGCCGACGACGAGCGCCGCCGTCGCATCGCCGGGCACGGCGAGCGCCTGCAGCGTCCAGACCAGCACCAGGAAGAGCTCGAGGAAGGCCACGGCCGACACCGTGTACCACCAGGTCGCGGTGATGCCTCGGGCGAGCTGGCGGGCTCCCGGGGGTGGGTCGTCGGCAGGATCGACGACCGGAGAAGTGCTGCGCATGCCCCCACGATACGGGCGTGACACATGTCATGGATGCCGCGGGCGAACCACCCGGAAAGCAGTGACGGTTCGGCACTGCCGCAGCGCGACGCCAGACGGTGGACTGGATGCATCGCGACGGAGACACCGTCGCTCAGACCGGCAGGAGCCACCCATGAATCTCATCGAGACCTTCCAGGGCTTCGTCGCCCAGGTGCCTGAACTCATTCAGCCGCTCATCGTCGCCCTCGCGGGCGCCATCCCCTTCATCGAGGGCGAGGGAGCCGTGTCGATCGGCATCATCGGCGGCATCAATCCGGTGATCGCGGCCGTCGCGGCGATCGTCGGCAACTTCCTCTGCGTGGCCGTGCTCGTCATCGCGAGCTCCGGTGCACGCACCGCGATCGTGAACCGGTCCCGCAGCCGGCAGGCCGTTGCGGCCGGTGGCGGAGCCGTCGAGGCGGCACCCGCAGACACGATCGACTCCGACCGCGGTGGCGCCCGCCGCGAGAAGTTCCAGCGGGCGTTCGAGCGCTACGGCGTGCCGGGGGTCAGCCTGCTCGGTCCGCTGCTGCTGCCGACGCAGTTCACCGCCACGATGCTCGCCGCGGCGGGTGTCGGCAAGGTCCGCATCCTCATCTGGCAGGCTGTCGCGATCATCGGCTGGACGACGATCGTCGCGGTGATCGTCGGCAGCGCCGTCTACGCGATCCGCTGAGACAACGACGTCGAACGCACGGAAGCCCACTCGCCGAACGCGAGTGGGCTTCCGTGCGTGTCGGGGTCAGCGACGTCCGGCGCTCGAACGGCGCCTGGCGGCGATTCCGGTGGCCAGTCCGCCACCGACGATCAGTGCGACCGCCAACGACAGGAATGCCGCGCCCGATTCGCCTCCCGTCAGAGCGAGCTCGCCGGGAGCCGCGACCGGGGTCTGCGTCGGCGCCGGAGTCGGTGCCGGAGTTGCGACCGGCGTCGGGGTCGGGGTCGGAACCGGCGTGGCCGGGGTCGGCGTCGGCGTCGGCGTCACGACGGGCACCGGGTTGGCGATGTTGGTGAGGGTGAGCTCGATACCGGCCGTGGTTTCCGGCGTGACCTCGAAGGTGCCGTCTCCGACGTCGACGACGCCGTCGCCGGTGATCGTCCACTCACCCCAGGTCACCCCCTGGATCTCAGGCAGATCGATCTCCTCGATCACGAAGGTCGAACCGAGCGGAGCACGTCCGCTGAGCACCGACTCCCCCACCGGAACCGTCATCGTGGTGGCTGCCGCATCCGAACCCTCGACCGAATAGCGCACGGTGTAGGTCGCATCCCGAGCGGCATCCGCCTGCGCGCCGGTGAGCTCCTTCGTGATGCCGAACGTCGTGTACGAGACACCACTGCCGTCGCCACCACCCGTTTCGACGACCGTGTGGGTCGCCGAGGTCGCGAACGTGTTGACGATCGCGTGGTTGCCGAAGACATCTCCCTCGGACACCGGCGCGTCGGCCTGCGTGTAATACAGCAGCTCATACGCGAATCCGCCCGTCGGCAGACCGGATGCAGCGAACTCGAACGACTGTCCGTCGCCGGCGATGTCGATCGTGTACGCAGAGGGGTCGACCTCGCTCCAGTCGCCGACCTGTGCACCGTTCTCGACGGCCCGCCGGCTCAGCCGGACGTCGCCGGTGTAGTGATGGTCGGTGCGGCCGGCGTCGAGCGTGTCGGCGATCGTGAAGGCACCGTCGTCGACATAGCCGCTCGGAATACCGATGACCCACTTCAGGAGTCCAGGGGTCGCGGTCTCGCCGCCGTACTTGTAGGGCTCGTCCTCTTCCGCCGAATCTCCCGGTACTACTCCGCCGTCACCGGGCAGGTCGACGATCTCGATCGTGTCACCCAGGTCGAACTCGACGGTCTCGCTGGTCGTCGACTGCGAAGCCCGCGCCTCCATCCAGAACGAGCCGCCGACCTCCTCGAGGCCGCCGACCGCTGCGGTCAGAGTGCACACCATGTCCGGCCCCTGCCCGGCAGCGACGACGCAGTTCGCCATGACCAGACCCGTCGCCGGGTCTGTGATCGTGAACTCACCGGCCGACTGACGACTGAACTCCGCGGGCAGGGTCATCCCGAAGGTCTCCCCTGCCTGCGCCCCGGTCGGGACGGCCCACTCGCCCGTGATCCGCACGGTCTGCCACTGCACCAACGGACCACCGCCGTTCTCGTTCTCGAGCGAGACGCTGCCGATCGCCCCCGGATAGGTCACGGACGGAGCCGCCATCGCGGGTGCGGTGGAGCCGAGCAGCCCCGCGATCGCCAAGACCATCCCCACGATGATCGCCACGATGCCGCGCTGTCGCGGCCTCGCTCCCCCGGCTCTCCTGGCCTCATTCATCCTCTTCGTCCGTGCACGCACGACACCACGCTCCCCAGTCATCGTTCTCCCCATCCGATTCGCGTCGCTCCCAATGCGACACATCTAAGAGATCAGGAAAAGGCGGGGGGATTACGCGGCAACCGGTATACAACTCCGATATACCGGGATGCGGTGGTGGCTGCGGCGTATCGCGGACTGCCTCGACGCGTCCCGGCCGTCATCGATTCCGGTGTTCCTCGCCCGTGGCTCGCGGGCTCATGCGCCCCGTCTGATGCGCCCAGATCGCGATCTCGACGCGATTGCGGACCCCGAGCTTGGTCATGAGGCTCGCCACGTGCGTCTTCACCGTGCTGAGGGTGATGAACAGCTCGCGCGCGATCTCGCCGTTGCTCAGACCCGCAGACACCTTCGCGAGCACCTGCTCCTCGCGCTCGGTCAGCGACTCGACCGGCGGCGGCGATGGTGCGGCGGCGGCCGATCCGGCGAAGGCCTCGAGCAGGCGCACCGTCACGTTGGGGGCGATCAGGGCATCACCGCTCGCTGCGGCGCGGATCGCCTGGGCGAGCAGCTCCGACCCGGCGTCCTTGAGCAGGAACCCTCTGGCGCCGGCCCGCAATCCCGCGAAGACGTACTCGTCGAGGTCGAAGGTCGTGATGAGGACGACCGCCATGGGATCGGGCACCCCTGGGCCGGCGAGCATCCGGGTCGCCTCGATGCCATCGAGGCCGGGCATCCGGATGTCGAACAGGCACACGTCCGGTCGCAGACTGCGGGCGAGGGCGACCGCTTCGGTGCCGTCGGCCGCCTGACCGACGACTTCGATGTCGGTTTGGGCGCCGAGGATCATGCTCAGTCCGGTGCGCACGAGTTCCTGATCGTCGGCGACGAGCACTCGGATCATCATGGCGCCCACCCGGCGCGGGGCAGCACCGCGTTGACGATCCATCCGCCGCCTGACGCCGGACCCGCCTCGCAGGCACCGCCGAGGAGGGCAGCACGCTCCCTCATGCCGATGATGCCGAAGCCGGGAGTCGGCGACGCGGCCACGTCTCCGTCGTTCGTCACTCTCAGGCGCACACCACCCGCGTCTGCCTCCACGCGGACGTCGACGCGGGTGACCTGTCGCGCGTGACGGAGGGCGTTGGTCACCGATTCCTGCGCGAGACGGAAGACGGCGGCAGCCACGGGTGGCGGGATGCTGTCGTCGTTGCGCGCGACCTCGACGACGACGACCGTTCCGCCCGGCCGCGTTCCGGCGAGCTGCGCGATGTCGTCCAGTTGCGCGCTCGGCGCGAGCTCGGCCGTCTCGCCCTGCCGCAGGACTCGCACCATCGACCTCAGCTCGCTCAGCGTCCTGGCCGCCTCCGCCTCGATCACGCCGAGCGCATCCTGCGCTGCGCGCGAGTCCCGCCCGGCCACCGCGATGCCCGCCTGGGCGCGGATCGCGATCGCCGAGACATGGTGGGCGACCGTGTCGTGCAGGTCGCGAGCCAGGTGCTCGCGCTCCAGCATCCGGATCCGGTCGAGGCTTCGTCGTCTCGATCCCGCCCGGTAGCGAAAGGCGATGCCGAACAGGGCGACCGTCAGCAGCAGCGCGAACCCCCCGACGAGTTCATCGAAGCCTTCCCCGCGGACGAATGTCAGCGCGAGGCTCGCCAGGAGGATGGCCGACCCGATCACGAGGTCGCGACCTGCCCCCCACCGGTACACGGCGTACACGTTCACCATCACGAAGAGACTCGAGTACAGCGCCGAGTCGGGCAGGAGCAGATCGACCGGCACCATCACGATGATGAGCATGAGAAGCGGCTTCGTGCGGCGCCACAGCACGGTCGGCAGCACGACGAGGAGGGCGATCACCGCGAACAGCGGCTGCGTCAGGTCGGTGCGGACGATGCCCTCGACCACGGCCAGGACGGCGACGAGGGCCAGGAGCACCCAATCCCGCCAGACTCGGGACGGCGGAGGGGGCACAGCGCTCGGCGCACTCCACACGGAACGCACGAGCCCGGTCACGCTGTCATGATACAAGCGCACCACGGCGCGACACCCCGCGCGTCCGCCGGCGAGAGCGGCGCCGGATGAGCAGCTCCGCCACGGCACTGTTGATCATGAACGCGGCGGCGACGAGCCATGCCTCACCGAAGGCGTCGACCTCACCGAGGGGGATCGTCCACAGCGCGAAGACGAGCGCCTGGGTTCCGCCCGACACGGCGGTGGCGTAGGCGCGGGTCATCCAGGCCCCGTGCGCCACGAAGTCGCGTCGTGTGATCGCGATCACGCCCCGCACGAGGAACAGGGTCATCGCCACGGCGAAGACGAGACGAACCATCGCGAGCGCGAGTTCATCCGGTGGACCACCGAAGAAGACCGCGAGCCAGGCCGCTGAGAGGGCCGCGACGAATCCTGCGGGAATCAGCACGCGGCCGGCCACGCGGTGCCAGGCATGCCGCGTTCGCAGCGCGGGTGAGAACTGGAATGCCCCGAGAACGCAGTAGACGGTCATCGCCACGATGTGCGCGACGATCGCGACCGTCGACGCCAGGAGGAGAGTCCTCACGGGTTCCCCGCTCACCTCCTGCAGACGAAGCACTCCACCGATCACGGGAAGCACGCTGAGCAACAGAAGGCCGGTGATCGCCGGCCACCCGCTCTTCGATCGCCGACGCCGCTCCTTCTGCTCGGGAGTCGATCGGGCGGCCTTCATCTGCTGCGACATGTCTCGATGCTCGTCTCATCGACAGTCGGGGGCATCGGCCGTCAGCACGGACTCGGAACCGTACTTTCGGCCGAGCGGATCCGGGCTTCCTGGCCGATGACGAGCATCCCCGGGACGACAAGCATCGAGACATGACCACTGACACGACCATGACCGCGGCCGTCTACCACCGCTTCGGCGCCCCTGAGGAGGTCCGCCTC
Source organism: Microbacterium sp. CGR1 (assembly GCF_001266755.1). Lineage (NCBI taxonomy): Bacteria > Bacillati > Actinomycetota > Actinomycetes > Micrococcales > Microbacteriaceae > Microbacterium > Microbacterium sp. CGR1. The sequence continues at coordinate 3,371,337 of NZ_CP012299.1, read as the reverse complement.
GAACAGCGGGCGGTCCCCACGCCCCGGCCCGGCGATGTGCTCATCCGGGTGCACGCGAGCACCGTGAGCGTCGGCGATCATCGCGCCCGCGCTCGGGACATCCCGGCCGGCCTCGGGGTGCTCGCCGCAGTCGGACTCGGCGTGTTCCGTCCCAGTCGGCCGATCCTGGGCATGGATGCCGCGGGCGTCGTCGCGGCTGTCGGCTCGGGCGTCACCGCCTTCGCACCCGGCGACAGGGTGATCGCCTCGACCGGCGGAGCGTTCGGCGGTCATGCCGAGTACGTGCGCCTGTCTGCCGACGGCCCGATCACCAGAGCTCCCGACACGATGAGCTTCGAAGAGGCGGTGACGCTGGTGTTCGGCGGCATCACCGCGCAGTGCTTCTTCGCCCAGGTCGCGATCGGCCCCGGCACCTCCGTGCTCGTCAACGGAGCATCCGGCGCGGTCGGCACTGCCGCGATACAACTCGCGAAGCAGCTCGGAGCAGACGTCACCGCCGTCACGAGCGGCGGCAACGTCCCACTGGTCGCGTCCCTCGGCGCCGATCCGGTCATCGACTACACCCGCGAGGAGTTCACGGCGGGGGGCGACACGTACGACGTGATCGTCGACTGCGTCGGCAATGCCCCTTTCAGCCGGGTGGAGACACTCATCAACCCCGGCGGTGCACTGCTGCTCGTCATCAGCGATCTGCGGTCGATGCTGACGAGCCGCAGGCACACTCGCCGGTCGGGAAAGCTCGTCACCTGGAACGTCGGCACGCCGGGCGCGGAGGACCTCGCCCACCTCGTGAGCCTCGCGGATTCCGGTCGCTTCCGGGCCGTCATCGACAGGACCTTCGAGCTGGCCGACATCGTCGAGGCGCACCGCTATGTCGACACCGGCCGCAAGCGGGGAAACGTGGTGCTGCGCATCCCCCAGCCCGGAGCGAACCACGCGCATGGGTGATGACCGGCAGCATCTCGCTCGACATCGCGGCTAACAGCGGCGCCCCGCTCGCGCAATGCCCTCTCGGTGGGCGTCGTCGACGCTTAGCCTCGTGCTGTCACGATGGTCGAAGGGCGGCGCACCCATGTCGGAGAGAAGAGACCGCTTCGCGGTGTTCGGCCAGATCGCCCAGGATCTGGTCCTCAGGGGAGAGGCGCTCCCCGAGCCGGATGAGTCCGTCAGCGTGTCGGAGCTGCGACGGCTCCTCGGCGGCAAAGGCGCGAACCAGGCCGTAGGCCTTCGTCAGCTCGGGGGTTCGGTCGCGATCGTCGGCGTGGTCGGAGAGGACGACATCGGAGAGCGGCTCGTCACCGCCCTGCTGCACGACGCGATCGATGTCTGCGGGGTGGTGCGGCGCGGGGGCTCGGCCGTGCTGGTGGACGTCGTCGATCCGGCATCGCGGCGCATGCTGCTCGAGCACGTCCCGCCGACGTCGCTGTTGACCGTCGCGGATGTCGAGGCATCGGCGAGCGCGGTCAGCCGTGCAGGCACGATCTGTCTGCAGTCTCAGCAACCGGGCGATGCACTGTCGGCCGCTCTGATGATCGCGCGACGAGCGGACGCGACGGTGGCGCTCGACGGAGCGCCCGAGCCGGAGGTTCGCGACGAACTGCTCGCCGGAGCGGACGTCGTGCGTGCCGACGCCACGGAAGCCGAAGGACTGACGGGGATCGCCGTGTCGAACCTGGACTCGGCTCACGAGGCGTGCCGGTGGCTGCTCGCTCGCGGACCCCGCATAGCGGCCGTGGAGGTGGCAGGCGAAGGCGACCTCGTCGTCTGGGAGGACGGCAGCGCCTACCGCGCACATGACGACGACGAAACCGTGGTGGACCGCACGGGAGGCGGCGACGCATTCTTCGTGGGACTCGTGCGGGGTATCGCGAACGGGTGGTCGATGGATCGCGTCGCGGATTTCGCTGCACGGGCTGCCGCGTCGACCGTGGCACGGCTGGGCGGTCGGCCGGAACTCGCGCACCTCGTGCGGTGATGCCGCGTGATCGGGAGTCAGAACGGCCAGATGAGCGGGACGTAGAGCACCGCGACGGCGACGTAGATCGCGACGAGTGGGAGACCGAGACGCCAGTAGTCACCGAATCGGTAGCCGGCGGGCTGCATGACCATGAGATTCACGGGTGTCGCGATCGGCGTCAGGAACGCAGCCGCTCCGACGACCGTGAGCGCCATCATGAACGGCTGCACGCTGACGCCCATGCTCGATGCGACCGACACCGCGATCGGCGCGATGACGAGCACGGTCGCCACGTTCGAGATGAACTGCCCGAGGATCACCGACGCGACGCAGATGGTGAGCAGAGCGAGATGGGGCGAGGTGTTGCCGACCAGCTGGAGAACCGCGTCGCCGACGAGATCGGCGGCGCCGGTGGAGACGAACGCCGATGACAGCGGGATCATCCCGGCGATGAGCGTGACAGTGGGCCACGAGATCGCCGAGAACGTCTGCGTCACGGTGAGCACCCGCGTGACGATGAGGGCACCGGCCGCGAGAAGGCCAGCGATGACGGGCGGGACGACACCCGTGGCGAGGAGCACGACCATCGCTCCGAGGATCACCAGCGCGCGCCGCGCACCCCGGCCGAGCGGCACTGTCCGCTGCATCTGCTGGGGCGAGCTGACCGGAATCACATCGGGTGAGGTCGTATAGCGGTGCAGTGCCTCCCACGGCCCCTGGACGAGCACGGAGTCACCCGCCTGCAGCGTGACCGCGCCGGTCGCCCTTCCGCCCACGTCGCCCGGACGGCTGCCGTGCCGGAGCGCGAGGATCACCAGGTCCTCCTGTCGCGTCGTCATCCCGGGCGAGACGACCCGGCCGATCAGGCTCGACCTCGGCCCGATGAGCACCTCCGCGACGCCCTCGCCGACCGTGAAGAGGCTGCCCGTATCGAGCGCGACGTCATACGTCTCGCGCCAGGCGCGGGCATCGTGACTCGGGTCGGCGGGCTCCTCGAGACGGTCCGGAACGCGCTCGGGCAGGAGCCTGTCTCCGAGCGCGAGCACGAGCACGACCGTCAGGACGACCATCGGGATGCCGACGATCGCGAACTCGAAATACCCGAACGCACGCCCACCGGCCTCTGCGGCCGCCTCGGACACGAGGATGTTGACCGGCGTTCCGGTGAGCGTGAGGAGCGACCCCGCGCCGGCGGCGAATGCGAGCGGGAGGAGCATGCGCGACGGTGCGATGCCTGCCCGTACCGCGACGAGCACCACGATCGGAAGGAGGGCGGCCACGGCACCGTTGATGCTGATCACCGCCGACAGCACGGCGGCCAGCAGACACACGATGAGCAGCAGGCGCGAACGGCTCTTGCCGGCGCGGCGCATGAGCTGCCGTCCCACCCACGACGTGACGCCCGTGGCATCCAGCGCCTCACTGACGATGAACAGAGCGACGATGAACAGGACGATGGGATCGCCGAACCCGGTGAAGGCGTCGCCGAGCGAGAGCACTCCCGTCGCCCACAGAGCGATGGGCACCGCCATCGCGACGATGACCATCGGGATGCGGTTCGACACGAACGCGATCACGGCCGCACCGAGTATGAGGAAGGTGATGATCTCGGGGTTCATCGTGTGTCTCCGGTGTCGGGGTGCGCATGAGAGCGAATGGGAAGGCTGTCGGCGGCGAGCGCGTCGTCCCCTGTTCAGGAGACATCACCATCTTCGCCTGCCCTCAGCCGGATCGCTGCGCAGGCCCTTCGAGATTTCCGTGACCAAACCGTTGCATTCGTTATCTCGTCGTTATAGAGTGATCGCACGGTGAATGTTTGCTGTGGCATACACCGCATGTGATTGCAGGACACTCTTGGTGCAAGGGACAAGGGCCGGTCGGGAGCCTCTCCGACCGGCCCTTTACTGTTGCCAGTACGCTGTTCTCCATGACCGATCGCAAGCTCGCCCTCGAGGCCTGGGAGAGCCTGTTCCGTGCACAGCACGAGCTGTTCACGGAGATGAACACCGACTTCGATGACACCGATCTCGGGCAGGCGGAGTATGACGTGCTGCTCACGGTGACCCGCTCCCCCGGCATGTCGGCCCGCCTGCGCGACGTCACGGCGAACATGCTGATCAGCCAGCCGAGCGTCTCGCGCCTCGTCGACCGCATGGTCGCCCGCGGACTCGTCTCGAAGTGCCCCGACCCCGACGACGGGCGCGGTGCGCTGATCAGGGCCACGGATGCCGGTGTGCGCCAGTTCCGCAGCGTCGCCACGGTGCATGGCCGGTCGATCGCCGAGCGGATGTCGCGCCTCGACGACGCCGAGCTGAAGACGCTCCGCGATCTGGCGGAGAAGCTACGCGGTCGCTGACCCCGACGCACGCTCGCAATCCGCGGTCGCTGACCGAACGAGCTCGGCGCATACGGAGGGTTTCCGCCGTACGGAGGATGTCGCGGCGCTGAGCCTCCTCCGTATCGCAGATCTCCTCCGCATCGCCGAGATCCGGCGGCATCCCGCCCCGACACCCTCCCCTCTTTTCTGGCAGGGTGGAGCGTGAACGCCCGCGCGGCCGCGCCGGCATCCACGACCGCCCCCTCGGGGGGAACCAGGGAGGTCATCCATGGAGATCGCCGGAATCGTCGGCATCCTGATCATCGTCGGGATCGGCATAGCCATCGCTATCGTCGTCCTGCTCATCCTGCTGCTGTTCGCACGCAGCTGGATCAAGGTGGCTCGCGCCGATGAGGCGCTCGTCATCTCGGGGCGCAAGCAGAAGGTGCAGCGGGCCGTCATCTCGGCCGACGGCACGACCAGAGACGAGATGTCGGAGTCGCCCGTCACGGTCATCGTGAACGGCAAGTCCCTCGTCAACCCGATCACCCAGCGCCACGAGATCATCTCGCTGCGCTCGCGTCAGGTGTCGCTCAACGCCGAGGCCCAGTCGCTCGACAGCGTCACCCTCAACGTCGACGGCGTCGCCATCGTGAAGATCGGCTCCGACCCCATCCTCGTGCGCCGCGCCGCCGAGCGTTTCGCCTCGCAGGACAAGGCGATCGAGCAGTTCACCACTGAGCAGCTCGAAGGTGCGCTCCGTGGAATCGTCGCGACGCTGTCTGTCGTCGAGCTCATGCGCGAGCGCAAGAAGTTCTCCGACCAGATCGCCGCCGACGTCTCGCAGGAGCTCGCCGAGCAGGGTCTGATCCTCGACTCGTTCCAGATCAAGGGCATCACCGACAAGGTCGGCTACATCCAGTCGCTCGGTGCTCCCGAGATCCAGGCGAAGCGTCAGTCTGCCGAGATCTCGCAGACCAACGCCGACCGCGCGATCAACCAGAAGAACATCGCCAACCAGGAAGCCAACCTGGTCGAGCAGACGGCTCTCGACACGAACACCGCCAACGCCAACGCCGGCATCGGTCGGGCTCGCGCCGAGGCCGAGCAGGCCGAGAACCTCGCCCGCGAGCAGGCTCAGCAGGCCGTGCTGCAGCAGCAGGCGGAGAACCGCCAGGCCCAGCTCGACGCCGACGTCAAGCGCGTCGCCGACGCACAGCGCTATGAGGCAGAGACCCGGGCACAGGCCGAGCTCTACACGCGTGAGCGTGCGGCGGAGGCCGGAGCGATCGAGCAGGTGAAGCAGGCCGAGGCCCGCACCCGCATCGCCGAGCAGCAGGCGCAGGCCGACAAGGCCAAGGCCGACGGTGAGGCCGCAGCCGCGATCGCCCGAGCCACCGGTGAGGCCGACGCACTGCGTGCGCAGGCCGAGGCCGAGTCCGAGGCCCGCCGACTGCGTGCGAACGCCGAAGCAGACGCCATCCGCGCCGAGGGTGAGGCGCGAGCCGCCGCCGTCGAGGCAGAGGCGAAGGCCATCGCCTCGAACCAGGACGCGTTCCTGTCGCAGCGGGTGCTCGACACCCTGCCGTCGATCATGGCCGAGTTCTCGAAGGGCTACGCCGCGATCGGCAGCGTCTCGATCATCGGCGGCTCCGGCGAGGACGGCGCGTCGAGCGTCGTCGGCGCCGACAGCGCGAAGGCACTCAAGTCGGTGTTCGACAGCGTCAGCGCGGCGACCGGCCTCGACCTCGCGTCGATCATCCAGGGCCAGGCCGTGGGTCGCGGGATCGGCGAAGGCGTGGCTGCGGCATCCGCACCGTCGACGCCGACCCGCCAGTCTGCGCCGACCACCCCGCCGCCGCCGGCACCTCCGGCTCCCGCAGCGGAGTAGTCAGCACACAGCGCACAACGGATGCCGCGGCCGATTCGGTCGCGGCATCCGTCGTCTCCGCCACCCGTGCTCGATGACTCCGGAGACCAGGCAGACTGAGGGAATGACCGCCGCCGCCTTCGACCTCGCCGCCATCGGCGCCGGGCTCTCGTTCGCGGCCGCGCTGGACGAACTCGGGGCCGCGCTCGACGGGAGCGGATCAGTGGTCGTGAGCGCCCCGCCCGGCACGGGCAAGACCACTCTCGTGCCGCCGCTGCTGGCGTCACGGTCGTCCGGGCGCCTGATCGTCACCCAGCCTCGCCGCGTCGCGGCTCGCGCCGCAGCCCGCCGCCTCGCTCATCTCGACGGCTCGGCGCTCGGCACCCGCGTGGGCTTCACCGTGCGCGGCGAGCGCTCGGCAGGTGCGGCGACCCGCATCGAGTTCGTCACCGCCGGAGTGCTGCTGCGTCGCATGATCGACGACCCCGGCCTCGACGGTGTGGATGCCGTCATCCTCGACGAGGTGCACGAGCGCGCACTCGAGACCGACCTGCTGATCGGCCTGCTCTCGGAGGTCCGCGAGCTGCGCGACGACCTCGTGGTCGTCGCCATGTCGGCGACGCTGGATGCCGCGCGCATCGCCTCCGTCCTCGGCACCGACGACCTGCCCGCGCCGATCGTCGACCACGCTGTGCCGGCGTTCCCTCTCACCGAGCGCTGGGCTCCCAGCCCGACGCCGCGCCTCGATGAGCGCGGTGTCACCTGGGGCTTCCTCGACCACGTCGCACGCACGACGACAGCGGCCGCACTCGAGCTGGTCCGCGAGAACCCTCGGGCCGATGTGCTGGTGTTCGCTCCGGGCGCGCGGGAGGTGTCGGAGATCGCTCGCCGCATCCGCGATGCGAGCGCGGCGTTCGACGTGCGAGAGCTGCACGGTCAGATCCCCGCGGCGGAGCAGGATGCCGTGATCCGCGGCCGTCGACCGGACGAGCCTCCGCGCATCATCGTGACGACTTCGCTCGCGGAGTCGTCGCTCACCGTGCCCGGAGTGCGCCTCGTCGTCGACAGCTGTCTGTCGCGGCATCCGCAGCGTGATGCCGCGCGCGGCATGACGGGTCTGGTCACGACTGCCGCGTCGCGCTCGTCATGCGTGCAGCGCGCCGGTCGCGCCACGCGCCAGGGACCGGGCGTCGTCATCCGCTGCGTCGACGAGCGCACCTATGCGGCCGCCCCGGCCCGCCCGGCACCCGAGATCGCGGTGACCGACCTCGCGGATGCCGCCCTGCTGCTCGCCTGCTGGGGTGCCCCGGGTGCAGAAGGCCTGCGCATGATCGACCCGCCGCCCCCAGACAACCTGGCCGATGCCGTCTCGGTGCTGCGCGGTCTCGGCGCGATCGACGACGAGGGCCGCGCCACGGCCGAGGGTCGAGCTCTCGCCCGGATCCCCGCCGACCCCCGGCTCGCCCGCGCTCTCCGTGACGGCGGCCCGGTCGTCGGCAGCCGTCTCGCCGCAGAGGTCGTCGCCGTGCTCGGCGGCGACCTGCGCATCGCCGAGGCCGACGTCGCACAGGCACTCATCATCCTGCGCGGCGGACGGACACCGGACGCTCGCCGTTGGCGTGACGACGCGAACCGCCTCGAGCGCATGGTCGCTCCGGCGCGGGACGTGCGATCGGATCTCGAGGGCGTCGGACTCGTGATCGCACTCGCGTTCCCCGACCGGATCGCGCATCGCGTCGAGCGCACCGCCGACGGAGCGGTCTTCCTCCTGGCGTCCGGAACCCGTGCCGGAGTGACTGGCCCGCTCGCCGCAGTCGAGTGGCTCGCGGTCGCCGACGTCGCGCGGGCCACGGCGCGAGTGGCGGCAGGGTCAGGCGCGATCATCCGATCCGCGGCTGTGCTCACGGAAGCCCAGATGGAACGCGCTGCGAGCCACCTGCTGACCGACCGAGTCGAGGCGGAGTTCACGGGAGGTCGCGTGCAGGCCCGCCGTGAGCGCCGCGTCGGTGCGATCCTGCGTTCGTCCTCGCCCGTGCGCCCCTCTGCTCAAGAGGGGCGGGATGCCGTGCGCCGCGCGGTCCTGCGCGACGGGCTCGGCATGTTCGCCTGGTCGGATGCCGCGACCGCGTTCCGACGCCGATTGGCCCTGCTGCGGCGAGAGCTCGGCGGCCCGTGGCCCGACGTGTCGGATTCCGGGCTGCTCAGCACTCTCGATGACTGGCTCGCTCCCGAGCTCGACACCCTGGCGGGCGGCACCCCCGCAGCGCGAGTGGATCTGTCCTCGGCTCTGCGTCGACTGCTGCCCTGGCCCGAGGCGGCGCGCCTCGAGGAGCTCGCACCCGAGCGCCTCGCGGTGCCGAGCGGATCCCGTATCCGCATCACCTACCCCGACCCGGACGACACCTCGGCACCCCCGGTCGTCGCTGTGAAGCTGCAGGAGTGCTTCGGCTGGGCCGAGACTCCTCGACTGGTCGACGGACGCGTGCCGGTGCTGTTCCACCTGCTGTCGCCCGCGGGGCGCCCTCTCGCGGTCACCGACGACCTCGCCTCGTTCTGGTCGGGCCCCTACGCCCAGGTTCGCGCCGAGATGCGAGGGCGCTACCCGAGGCATCCCTGGCCGGAGGACCCGTGGGCGGCCGTGCCCACGAAGCACACCAAGAACCGCGCCGCGCGCTGACCCTGCCTCACGCGGTGCGACGTCGCAGGGTCAGCGATGCGAGGACGAGCGCCCCGACTCCGAAGGCGACGACGACCAGCAGGGGTCCGTACACGTCCCACCCCTCGTCGCCGGCCGTGACTGCGTTGATCGTGTCGATCGCATAGCTCAGCGGCAGCCAGTCCGAGATGGCGTACAGCACGTCGGGCATCTGATCGCGCGGCATGAAGAGCCCGCCGAGGATGATCTGCGGGAAGACGAGCAGCGGCATGAACTGCACCGCCTGGAACTCGGTCTGCGCGAACGCGCTCGCGAGGAGCCCAAGCGCGGTGCCCAGGAGAGCGTCGACGACGGCGACGAGCCCGAGCTGCCAGAGCTCACCGTCGACGTCGAGCCCGCAGACGCCGACCGCGAACGACACGGTGATGATCGCCTGCAGCAGCGCCATCAGCCCGAACGCCAGGGCATAGCCGAGAATGAAGTCGGCTTTGCCGAGCGGAGTGGTCATCAGACGTTCGAGGGTGCCGGAGCGTCGCTCCCGCAGAGTGGTGATCGAGGTGATCAGGAACATCACGATGAACGGGAACAGCGCGAGGATCGCTCCCCCGAACTGATCGAACACACCGTCCTGATCGCTGAAGAGCCACGCGAAGAGTCCGACCAGCAGGCTCGGCGCGATCAGCATCAGCGCGATCGAGCGAGGATCGTGCCGCAGCTGTCCGAGCACCCGGGCGGCGGTGGCGAGCATCCGACCGCCGTTCATTCCGAGGCCTCCCGCCGTGCGCGCCGGGTGCTGCGCGCCGCTGGACCCCCGGTCGCTCGGCTGTCCCGCTCGATCAGGGCGAGGAACGCCGCCTCGGGCTCCGTCGTGCCCGTGTCGGCGAGGAGTCCGGCTGGGTCCGTGTCGGCGATGATCCGCCCGCCCCGCATCAGCACGAGCCGATCGCATCGCAGCGCCTCGTCCATCACGTGACTCGAGACGATCATGGTGACGCCGCGCGCGGCGAGGCCGCGGAACAGGTCCCACAGTTCGGCGCGCAGCACGGGGTCGAGGCCGACCGTGGGTTCGTCGAGGACGATGAGCTCGGGGGATCCGATCAGTGCCATCCCCAGCGAGATGCGCGTCGCCTGGCCACCGCTGAGCGAGTCGACGAGCTGGGCGGCCTGCGCCCGAAGCCCGACCTCGTCGAGCACCCGGTCGACGTCGCCCTTCGGTGCTTTCAGCACCGCCGCGAAGTACGAGAGGTTCTGCCGGACGGTGAGATCGCCGTACACGGCGGCACCCTGTGTTCCGTACGCCACCCGATGCCGCAGCCGCGGCGATCCGCCCGGTTCCCCCAGCACCGTCACCATGCCGGCGGTGATCCGCTGCACACCCACGATCGAGCGCATCAGCGTGGTCTTGCCGCATCCCGAGGGACCCAGCAAGCCGGTGATCTCGCCCCGGGGGATCACCAGGTCGACACCATTGAAGACCTGCGTCCTTCCCCGTCGCACTCGCAGCCCCGAGATCTCGACCGCCGCTTTATTCATCATGTGATGAATTATCCGCCGCGCGAGTCGCGGGGTCAACGGGCACTCGTGCCCGAAGCCGAGGCCCGATGCAGGCGGCAGTGCGGCGCGTGGCCCGCGCTATTCGAAGAGGTAGCGCTGCACGGTCGGTCCGACCCGCGAGACGATGTCATCGACGGATGCCGCGGCGATCGGCGCGAGCCGCAGCACGTAGCGCGTGAGCAGCAGGCCGGCGATCTGCGAGGCGACGAGTGTGGCGCGCAGCTCGGCATCCGCGACGCCGAGCGTCTTCGCGATCCGGCCGATGAGTTCCCGAGAGAGGAACCCCGCGAGAAGGGGCGTCGTGAGCCGGCTGCCGATCGCCGTCCGAATGAGCATGACCCCGCGGCGACGGATGTCGGGCTGCTCGAAGGCCTCGAGCACGTACCGCACGAGACGCTCGCCGACGGCGTCACGCGGACCCGCGACGATGGCCGGCACGTCGATGTCGGGGCGCAGCGGAATGCCGACCGCCTCAGCGAAGAGGTCTGCCTTCGTGCCGAAGTAGTGGTGCACGAGCGCCGAGTCGACGTCGGCACGAGCCGCGATCGAGCGCACCGTCGTGCCGTCGTATCCGTGCTCGCCGAACTCGTCGACTGCGGCGGCGATGATGCGTTCGCGCGCATCGGACACGCCACGCGGACGCCCGCGCTTCTTGGGCGCACGCTGCTCGGTCATGGCGCCAGCCTACGACCAGATCTGCGCGCTCCCCTCAGTCGAGCAGATGCCGCAGGTACCGCGGCGGGTCCTGCAGGAACGACCGCCAGTGGTTCACCAGCTCGAGGTCGTTCCACTCGGCGGGACGGATGCCCCACTCCCCCACTTCGAGGATGCGAGCTCCCGGCAGCGCGGCGAGCACCGGCGAGTGCGTCGCGCACAGCACCTGACCTCCGTCGTCGACAATGCGCTGCAGCACCGCGATGAGGGCGAGGGTGGACTGGAACGAGAGCGCTGCCTCTGGCTCGTCGAGACAGTAGAAGCCGGGTTCATCGAATCGGCTGTCGAGCAGAGCGAGGAAGGACTCGCCGTGGCTCATCTCGTGGAACGCCACGTCGCCCCTCGCGGAGGGATTCTCTTCGAGGTAGGTGTAGAACGAGTGCATGGTCTCGGCTCGCAGGAAGAATCCCCAGCGGTTGGCTCCGACTCCGCGCTGCAGCTGCAGCCACTCCGACAGCGGCGACTCGCTGGGGCGCGTGCTGTGCATCGCCTGGCGGGACCCTCCCTCGGGCGAGAGCCCGTAGGCGACGGCGATGCCCTCGACGATCGTCGACTTGCCGCTGCCGTTCTCGCCGACGAGGAAGGTCACCCCGGGAGCGAGATCGATGCCTTCCTCGAGCACCTGGGCGACGGCGGGAATGGTGGTCGGCCACATGCGGGCGGAATCCGGCGCGTCACCATTCGCGCGCACGGCGACGATGGGCTGCTCCCGCCGCCTGCGACTGCCCGGGGTCCAGATCGATTCCATGCGCGCCTCCTCAGAGGAGGCTATCCGCAGCCGCCGACGCGCTCGGAGTGACTCAGCACTCGATGACGTTGACCGCGAGACCACCCTCGCTGGTCTCCTTGTACTTGGTCGACATGTCGATTCCGGTCTGGCGCATCGTCTCGACCACCGCGTCGAGGGAGACGTAGTGGCTGCCGTCGCCGCGCAGCGCGAGACGGGCGGCCGTGACCGCCGTCGACGCGGCGATCGCATTGCGCTCGATGCACGGAATCTGCACGAGGCCGCCGATCGGGTCGCAGGTGAGCCCGAGGTGGTGCTCCATCGCGATCTCGGCGGCGTTCTCGATCTGCCGGTTGGTGCCGCCCATCACGGCGGTGAGCCCTCCGGCAGCCATCGCGCAGGCCGAGCCGACCTCAGCCTGGCAGCCGCCCTCGGCCCCCGAGATCGAGGCGTTGGCCTTGAACAGCGAGCCCAGCGCCGTGGCCGTGAGGAGGAACCGACGGATGCCACGGCGGCGGTTCGCGTCGGCGACGGCGTCGTCGTCCTCGGCCTGCGCCGCCTCGATCGCCCGCGTGCCGTCGAAGCCGAGCAGCGCACTGCCGACGAGTTCTCCGTACGGCGTCACGGCATTGCCCGCACCGAGGCCCGAATCCGCCAGGAACCGCCACCAGTACATCGCGACCGCGGGGAGGATGCCGGCCGCGCCGTTGGTCGGCGCCGTGACGACGCGACCGCCCGCCGCGTTCTCTTCGTTGACCGCGAGCGCGAAGGCACCGAGCCACTCTCCCGGCAGCTCGCGATGACCGTCGGCCTCCGCCTCCTCGAGCTGCGCGCGGATCATGCTCGCCCGCCTCTTGACCTTGAGCATCCCCGGCAGGACGCCGTCCGAGTGCAGTCCGTTCTCGACGCACGCAGCCATGGCGTCCCAGATCGCATCGAGTCCGGCGGCGACCTCTTCTTCCGAGCGCTCAGCGGTCTCGTTGAGTCGCGCGATCTCGGCGATCGACAGTCCGTGCTCGTCGCACAGTGCGAGCAGCGACGCGGCGTCGGCATACGAGTAGGGCAGTGGGGCCGAGGCGAGCTTCGCCTCCTCGCCGTCCCGGCGGATGAACCCGCCGCCGACGGAGTAATAGGTCTCTTCGGCGACGACACCGCCGGCATCGTCCCGGGCGGTGATGGTCATCGCGTTCGGATGACCGGGCAGCCGGGTTCGCGGCTCGAAGACAATGTCGGCCTTCGAGAACGGGATCTCATGGACCCCGTCGACGCGCACCGTGGCGCCGTCGCGAAGCTCGGTCCAGGCGGCGCGCACGTCGGCCGGGTCGCAGCTCTCCGGCGACAGCCCGCGAAGGCCCGCGACGACCGCATCCGGCGTGCCGTGACCGATTCCGGTGGCGCCGAGAGAGCCGTACAGCGTGCATGCGATGCGGGCGACGCGATCGAGAGCTCCGGACGAGCGCAGGCGCTGAGCGAACGCGAGGGCCGCCCGCATCGGCCCGACCGTGTGGGAGCTCGAGGGGCCCACTCCGATGGAGAAGAGATCGAAGGCCGAGACGTACGCTGTCACCTCTTCAGCCTACGTCGTGCGCAGGAAGACGGACGCTCCGGAGGCTGTCGTCAAGGCCCTTCTCGCCTCGCAGCCGCTGACGGATGCTGGGGGTGCACTCGATGCGAAAGGGACGATCATGACGAACAGCACGCCCGAGCAGGACCCGACCTCCGGCCTCGACCCCGAGGCCCAGACTCCCACTCCGACGCCCTCGTCCGGCGATGCCGGCGAGTTCAAGGATCCGGCGAACACCGCCGAGAAGCCGGCGGAGGCGGAGTCCCCCGAAGACGCGGATCCGTCGGAGGTTCCGAGCAACGACGAACTCGAAGAGCCGAGCACCGAGAAGGAGCCCTCGGAAGAGCCCAAGGCTCCGTCGCGAAACGACCCCGAGCCCGACCATGAGGCGGTCGGGATCGGGGTCATCGACGGTCCGGAGACCGACGGGGGCGACTGAGCGACTCCTACCTCGCTCGACCACCCCACCGCTCCCGTCGCGATGCACCCTGCGACGGGAGCGAGTTCGGATGCGGCTATTCGACGAGCTTGCCCTCGGTGTCGACCTCGCGCATGAGCTCGGCGATCTCGGCGGGGATCTCCGGGATCGACTCGCGCGTGACTCCGCCGGTCGGCGACCAGACGAGGTTGACCTGCAGCGTCGGGTCGGTGTCGGGGTAGTCGCTGCGGTTGTGACATCCGCGCGTCTCCCGACGCTCCAGCGCAGCCTCGAGAGTGGCTCGCGCGGCGAGCGCCGATGCCTTGAGGTCGAAGGCATGCGCGAGATCCTGGAATCCGGCGATGTCCGGGTGAATGCCGATGTCCTCCATCCGCCCCTCGATCATGTCGAGTTCGGCGAGGCCGGCACGGAGTCCGTCCTCCGACCGCACGACACCGGCATGCTGGGTCATGGTGTTGCGGATCGCGCGCTGCAGGGCTCGCACATTCTCGCGACCGTCGGCCGTGAGAAGGTCGTCGATCTCGGCGCGGGCCTGGGCGACCGCAACCGCCGAGCGGCGCTGAGCGTCGAGCCCCGCGGCATGCGCCATGGCCGCCTGCCCGACGATGCGCCCGTAGACGAGCAGCTCGATGAGCGAATTGCCGCCGAGGCGGTTGGCTCCGTGCAGGCCGCTCGATGCCTCGCCGATCGCGTAGAGCCCGTCGACGTCGGTCTGGTGGTCGTCGGGACGCACCCACACGCCACCCATCGAGTAGTGCGCGGTGGGCGCGATCTCGATCGGATCGGTCGTGATGTCGAGCATCTGCAACTCCATCATCGTCTGGTAGACGCGGGGCAGACGGGTCATGATCGTCTCGCGCGGCAGATGCGAGACGTCGAGCCAGACGCCGCCGTTCTCGGTGCCCCGCCCTTCGGCGATCTCGGTGTACGCGGCGAGCGCGACACGGTCGCGTGTCGAGAGCTCCATGCGCTCAGGATCGTACTTCGACATGAAGCGCTCACCGAGGGCGTTGCGCAGGATCCCGCCCTCGCCGCGGGCCGCCTCCGAGATCAGGGTCCCGGCGGCGTTCTCGGGCTCGATGATCCCGGACGGGTGGAACTGCACGAGCTCCGGGTCCCGCAGGCGGGCGCCCGCATCGACCGCGAGCCGGAACGAGTCTCCGGTGTTCTCGTCCCGTCGTGACGAGGTGCGGCGCCAGATGCGGTTGTGCCCGCCCGCGGCGAGGATCACGGCATCCGCGTGGATGAGGTAGCGCGTGCCGTCCGACTGGTCGAAGCCATAGGCGCCGAAGACGACGTTGTCGCGCACGAGCAGACGCGTGATGTAGACGTGGTCGAGGATCGGCACCTCGAGCTGTTCGGCCTTCGCGACGAGAGTTCGCTGGATCTCGAGACCCGTGTAGTCGCCGGCGAAGGCCGTGCGACGGAAGGTGTGCGCCCCGAAGAACCGCTGCGAAATGCGGCCGTCGTCCTCGCGGGCGAAGTCCATGCCCCAGCGCTCGAGATCCCGGATGCCGCGCTCGGCCCCCTGCGTCACGATCTCGACCGTGTGCGGGTTGGCGAGCAGGTAGCTCTCCTTGATCGTGTCCGCGGCGTGCTGTTGCCAGCTGTCGGCCTCGTCCATGGTGCCCAGCGCGGCGTTGATGCCGCCGGCGGCGAGAGAGGTGTGCGCGTCCTGGCGCGGGCGCTTGCCGACGGCGAGGACGTCGATGCCGTGCTCGGCGACCTCGATCGCCGCCCGCAGCCCGGAGCCGCCGGTGCCGATGACCAGGACCGAGGTGGAGATCTGACGTTCGCGAGTGCTCATGCCTTCCACGCTAAGTACGGTGTCCCGATAACTCCAATGCATTGTTCTACTGGTATCGATACACTGAAAACATGAACCTCGAGCAGCTCCGCGGGTTCGTCGAGGTCGCCCGCCTCGGCCATTTCACCCGCGCCTCCGAGCACCTGCACCTCGCGCAGCCGTCGCTGAGCCGACAGATCTCGACACTCGAACGCGAGCTCGGCGCCGAGCTCTTCCACCGGGCGCGCGGGCACATCGGACTCACCGCCGCCGGAGAGGCCCTGCTCCCCCGCGCTCAGCGCATGCTCGCCGAGTCCGACGCGATCCGCGAGGAGATGGCCGAACTCGCCGGACTCCGCCGTGGCCGCGTACGACTCGGCGCACCGCCCACCCTCTGCATCAGCCTCGTCGCCGAGGCGATCAGCACCTTCCACGCCGCGCACCCGGGCGTCGACCTGCACCTCACCGAGAGCGGGTCGAGGCTGCTCGTCGATCAGCTGGCCGTGGGTGCCGTCGACATCGCTCTCATCACGGAGTCGGAGGGTCCGCCGCCGTCGGGCTTCAGCCTGACACGCATGCCGCTGCTGACCGAAGAGCTGGTGGTCGTGTCCGCCGCATCCGAGCCTCCCGTCTCGACCTCCACGGTGATGAGCCTCGACCACCTCGCCACCCTGCCGCTGATCGCGCTCGACGAGACCTATGAGCTGCGGGCGACGACCGATGCGGCCTTCCGCTCGGCAGGGCTGACCCCGAACTTCGTCCTCGAGGGCGCCGAGATGGACGCGCTGCTCCGCTTCGTCGAACGAGGCGTCGGCGTGGCCGTGGTTCCGGCGATGGTGCTGCTCGATCAGCCGGCGCTGCGGTCGGTCAGGATCTCGCACCCGATGATGAGGCGCACGGTGAGCCTGGCCCACCGTGCAGACGTCACGCCGGCCGTCGCGGTGGCCGCGATGCGTCACGTGATCGTCGGCACGGCCGCTGAGGTCGCCCGCCGAGACCCTGCCATCACGAGCCTGCTCGACTGAGGTCGCTCAGGCGTCTTCGTACTCGTCGGGAGACCACTCGTCGCGCCAGTCGATGATCGGCCGGTCGCCCTCGAATCGGATCGGCAGCCAGACGTAGTCGGCGATCGAGGTGTCGACGTAGGCGAATTCCTCCATCGGCTCGTCGCCGTCCTTCCCCGGTGCGAAATGCTCGATGAACGCCTGTCGCGCGCGGTCGCCGTGCTCGAGATACCGCGGCAGCCACCGATCGGCGACGGCGATATAGAGGTCCTTCTTTCCTGGATGCCGGAACACCGATGAGATCTGGGAGTGGTACGAGGTGCGCGACTCGTCGCCCGGATGCAGGTCGCCGAGCACCTCGAACGGACCGTGATAGCTGCGCGCCACCGCCGACTCGGACGGGTTCGGGTAGTACCCCGTGGTGCCGGAGGTCAGCAGGTAGTGCAGTCCGCCGCGCTGGAAGTGCGCCGGAGCCTCGCGCACGTACGGCGGCTGCGGCTGCGGGAAGTGGGTCGAGTAGTACCCGGTGACATCGGTGTAGTCGCTGGTGAGGTCGGCGCAGATCATCTCGGAATGCACCCGTTCGAAGTAGTAGTACCCCTTGCCGTCGTGCGGATCGACGACCAGATCGAAATCCCCGGCGCTCATGTCGAGCGGACGCAGCCAGGTGCGCTGGATCTCGTACGGACCGAGGATGCTGTCACTGGTGAGCACCGTCGAGCGCTGCACCGATCCCTTCGTCATGACCTTGACCCAGCACACGTACGTGCGGGTCTCTGCGTTGAAGATGATGTGCGGTCGGTCGAGCCCCTGAGTCGGATGCAGCGGCGAGGACTCGTCGTCCTCGTCCGGCGGGATGATGACGCCCCGGTCGTCCCAGTTCACGAGGTCGATCGACGAGTAGCACCGCACTCCCCAGTGCCAGATCCCGCTCCCCGGCGTCGAGAACTCCTTGTTCTCGCCGTACCAGTAGTGCACGCCGTCGACGGTGATGACGGATCCGCCGTGGGCGTGGATGCGCTCGCCTTTCGTGTCGAGCCACACCTGCCCCGGCCGGATGTGCTGCTGAGTCATGCTGCTCCCTCGGTCTCGAGAACGGGCTCCGGTCTGCGCCAGCCGAAGAACGGCCGTTCGGGGTCGTCCTCCACGGCGCGGAACGTCGTGGTGAACGAGTGGCGTCCGGGGCCGACGGGGATCTCCTCCGCGGATCCCGGAAGAACGAGCACGCCGACGGATGCCGCGGGCACCTCGACGTCGATGGACAGGCGCTCGCCGTCACGCCGCCACGCGATCGACGCCGTGCCGCGAACGCTGTCGTACCGCGCACTCGCGTGCTCGAGACGACCGCCCGGCCGCGGCTCGAAGCGGATCCTCTCCCACCCGGGCGCATCCGCCGCGACCCCCGCGACCACCCGGTGCAGGAAGTCGGCGACGGCTCCGAGCGCGTAGTGGTTGAACGACGTCATGTCGCCGGGGTTGATGGATCCGTCCGGCAGCATGCTGTCCCAGCGCTCCCAGATCGTCGTCGCTCCCATGCTGACCGGATACAGCCAAGACGGCAGCTCGTCCTGCAGCAGCAGGTGATAGGCGTAGTCCATGCTCCCGGCGCGCACCAGCGCATCGCAGATGATCGGGGTGCCGACGAAACCGGTCGAGATGTGGAAGCCGCCCGCTCCGACGAGCTCCTGCAGCCGCGAACCGGCCCGCCGCACCTGCTCCTCGTTCTCGAAGAGCTCGAACACCAGCGCGACGGCGATCGAGGTCGGAGTGTCGCTGACCACGCGGCCGCTGTCGCTGAGGAATTCATCCTGGAAGGCCCGGGACGCTCGTTCGGCGACACCGCGATAGTGCGCGGCATCCGCCTCCTCGCCGAGCAGAGCAGCAGCGTCGGCCACGATGCGCGCCGTGCGCACGTGATAAGCCGTCGCGACCAGGTACTTGTCGGTGTGGGACTTGCCGGGGTCCTCCGGTGGTGCGGTCGGGTCGAGCCAGTCGCCCAGCTGGAAGCCGGTGTTCCAGAGTCCTGTGTGATTGGTGAGCTCGTCGACCAGGTCGACCCAGGCGCGCATGCTCGGGTACTGGTCGGAGAGGATCCGGATGTCGCCGTCGTTGCGGTACATCTCCCACGGCACGATCACGGCCGCATCGCCCCACGCGGCCGTCGGGAAGTTCGGGAAGCCGCACTCGACCCACGGTACGAAGTTGGGTACGTGCCCCTGATCAGCCTGCTCGACAGCGAGGTCCCGCAGCCATCCGGTGAGAGTGCCGTGGGCCGCGAACAGGCGCAGCGCGGTGGGCGCGAACACCTGGATGTCGCCGGTCCACCCCACGCGCTCGTCACGCTGCGGGCAGTCGGTCGGCAGATCGACGAAGTTGTCGCGCATGCTCCACACGACGTTCGAGTGCAGCCTGTCGAGCCCGTCGTTCGACGACTCGAACCAGCCGGTGCGCCGCATGCCGGTGTGGATCACCACCGCCTCGACGTCTCCGTCGCGGAGCTCGCCCGGCCAGTTCTCGAGCTCGGCGTACTGGAAGCCGTGGATCGTGAAGCGAGGGGTGTAGATCTCCTCACCCGAACCCGCGGCGGTGTAGCTGTCGACCGATGTCGCCGCTCGGAGCGGACGGATGCCGAGTTCGCCGCTCTCGATGACCTCCGCGTGGTGGAGCGTCACGGTGTGACCGGCATCCGCTCGCACCCGGATACGGAGCACCCCCGAGATGTTCTGACCGAAGTCGAGACGGATGCGGCCGCTCGGCTGACGCTCGACCGTGACCGGGCGCAGCGTCTCGGTCTCCTGCACCGGCAGAGCGGTCGGCGGTTCGATCGCCGCCGGGAAATCGGTTCGGGGCAACATGGCCGCCGGACTCCAGCTGGAGGCGTCGAATCCCGGCGCGGACCAGCCGTCCTCCGTCAACCGCGCATCGAAGCTCTCGCCCTCATACAACCCGACCGCGGTGATCGGCGACGGCGCCGTGAGCCACTCGAGGGCCACCTGTCGAGTGACACCGTCCGCCGTGGTGACCTCGAGCTGCGCGAGCAGCGCGACATCCGATCCGTAGATGTCCCACACGCCCCCGTCGAACCCGATGTGGCCGCGGTACCAGCCGTCGGCGAGCCATGCGCCGATCACGTTCTCTCCGACGCGAAGCGCCGCGGTGACGTCGTGCGTCTGATAGCGCAGACGGTGGCCGTAGCTCGTCCACCCCGGTGCGAGCACGTCGTCCCCGATGCGCTCGCCGTTGACCTCGAGCTCGTACACGCCGTGCGCCGTGGAGTGGATCCGGGCCCGCACGATGTCGCCGGGCAGTGCCCCCTCGGCGATGGCAGCCCGCAGCAGATACGCGGGCCGCGGTGCCGTGCGGTCGGCCACGACCGAGGGCGAGGCGAAGTCGACCTGCCAGTCGTCACCGAGCCCGGACTCGATCCGCACCGGTTCGCTCCAGGGGCCGGAATCGAGGGCGCGGATGCGCAGGTCTCCCCCGGCGCGTGGCGCGAGAGGCGCGAACGGCCAGGCGACGCGCTGCGTCGACGTCGTGCGCTCGGCGCGCACCGTTCCGTCGTCGGCGACGAACTCCAGTTCGAAGGCGTCTGCCGCAGCATCCGCCACGAAGGAGATCCGCGGTTCGGCTTCGCCGATGCCGAGGGTCTTGCCTCCGCGCCTGTTCTCCAGCCAGATCTCGATGATGTTCGTCATGTCAGCCCTTCACCGATCCGGCGGTCAGGCCCTTCATGACCTGCTGGTTGAGGAACACGTAGATGAGCAGCGTCCCGAGCACGTTGACCGAGATCGCGGCGAAGGTCGGCCCGTACTGCACCGCTCCGTACTCTCCGGTGAAGTTGAGCAGTCCGACCTGGATCGTGCGCAGGTCGCTGCTGTTGGTGAACGTCAGGGCGATGAGCAGGTCGTTCCAGAGGAAGAAGAACTGCACGAGACCGATCGTGAACAGGGCGTTCTTGACCAGCGGGAGGCCGATCGAGAAGAACGAACGGAAGATGGATGCGCCGTCGAGTGTCGACGCCTCGAAGATCTCCCGAGGCACCGAGCGGAAGAAGGTCGCCATCATGAACACGGTCAACGGCATCCCCAGCGCCACGTAGGTGATGATGAGCGGCCACAGCGTGCCGGTCATGTTCGTGCGGAAGTAGATCGTGAACAGCGGCAGCAGGATCATCTGCGCAGGCACCATGATGCCCGCGAGGAAGAGCAGCAGCACCGTGCCGCGCCCCTTCCAGACCATGACCTCGAGCGCGAAGCCCGCGGCGGTGCCGAAGACCAGGATGATCGCCAGCGACGGGAACACTGCGACGACGCTGTTGAGGATGTACTTGCCGAACTCGCCGGTGGTGAACACCTCGATGTAGTTGACGATGTCCCACGACTGCGGCAGAGCCCAGAACGGCTCGTTGAGGAACTCGTTCTGCGTCTTGAACGACCCGAGCAGCATCCACAGGATCGGATAGACCTCGACGATGAGCAGCACGGCGATGAGCAGCCGGATCGGCAGCCGTCGGAAGAAGTCTCTGGCGCCTCGACGGTTCGGATCGACGTCGCGGCGGGTGGGCAGCGGGGTGCCCGTGACGATGGCGGTTGTCGCACTCACTGGTTCAGTCCTTCGTCAGATCGCGGCGGGTGGAGCGGAAGATGAAGACCGTGAACAGCAGGCACAGGATCGTCAGCATGAGGGCGATCGTGCTCCCGTACCCGTAGTCGCCGTAGGCGAACGAGGTGCGGAACATGTACAGGGTCAGCGGCGTGGTCGCGTTGCCGGGTCCGCCGTTGGTCAGCGCCACGACCGTGTCG
The DNA here is from genome assembly GCF_001266755.1 of Microbacterium sp. CGR1. Classification (NCBI taxonomy): domain Bacteria; kingdom Bacillati; phylum Actinomycetota; class Actinomycetes; order Micrococcales; family Microbacteriaceae; genus Microbacterium; species Microbacterium sp. CGR1. Next base: position 3,349,947 of record NZ_CP012299.1, on the reverse strand, counting down.
AAGACCTTCAGCGTGCCGTTGATGCTGAAGATGATCGATGACAGCAGCACGGGCAGCGACAGCGGCAGGACGATCGTGCGGATGAGCTTCCAGCCGGATGCCCCGTCGATGCGCGCCGATTCGATGAGCTCGTCAGGGATGTCGACGAGTCCGGCGTACAGCAGCACGGCATAGAAGCCCATCGACCGCCAGAGGTCCATCGCGATGATCACCCAGAAGGAGGCATCAGGAGTGCCGAACCAGTCGAGGTTCTGCCCGCCGAGGATCCCGAGGAACGAGTTCACCGGTCCGACGGTCGGCGCGGCCTCGAACAGTCGCTGGAACAGCAGCGCGACCGCCACCGTGGGGAGCACCACGGGGAAGAACACGATCGTGCGGATGATCCCCGATCCCTTGCGCAGCCAGAAGACGTACATCAGAGAGAGCAGATAGCCCACGATCACCTGCAGGGCGGTGAGGATGAGCGCGTACTTCAGGGTGAAGAAGATCGCGTCCCAGGCGGCGGGGTCCTGGAAGAACTTGGTGAAGTTGTCGAACCCGTTGAAGGTGAAGCCCGTGATGGGGTTGCCGTCCTGCACCGTGTAGAACAGCGACCACACGATCGGGACGAGCATGACGAGGGAGTAGACGAGCAGCGCGGGTCCGAGCAGGACGAAGATGGCGCGCTTGTCACCGAGGACTTTGTGCATGGTGGATCTCCTGATGCGACGAGGACGGTCTCGGGGCGGGCGGATGCCCGCCCCGAGAGTGGATCAGCCTTCGTCGTTGGCGGCCTGGACGAGCGTCATGAACTCTTCGCCGGAGAGGCTGCCGTTGGCGAGACCTGCACCGTTGTTCTGGCTAATGCCGGTCGCCTTCGGGGTGAAGAGCGCCTCGAACCAGAGCACGCTCGACGGAGCGTTCGCGATCTCGTCCTGCACGGTCTGCGTCGTCGAGGGCAGATCGGCGGGAGGGTTGTCGACCACGAAGCCCGAGACGACACCGCTCTCGTTCAGCGCCGTGTCGCCGTAGCCCTCAGCGATGCACTTCAGCCACGCGGCCGCTTCATCGTCGTAGTTCTTCTCGGCGAACATCACCGGGATGCCGACGTTGGCCGGGATCTGGTCGATGCTGCCCTCGCCGCCCTCAACTGCGGGGAAGCGCGCGAAGCCGACGTTGTCGACCCCGATCTGGTTCTGCTCCTCGTCATTGAAGTTCGCCAGCGCCCAGCTGCCCATGTAGTAGAAGGCGGCTTTCCCGCTGAGGAACAAGTTCATCGAGGCGTTGTAGTCGATCGAGCCGACGGCGTCACCGAAGTATCCGGCCTTGCCGAGTTCAGCGACCGCGTCTGCGGCGGCGACGTATTCGGGGTCCGTCAGTTTCGCTTCGCCGTCCGCGACCTTCTGGAGTGCGTCGGGGCCGAGCGTGCGGAAGATGTAGTCGCCGACGAGGCGGGTGACGGGCCAGCCGTCCTTGCCCGCGGTGGCGAACGGCTGGACGCCGGCGTCCTTGAGCGTGGCTGCGGCATCGACGAGGTCGTCCCACGTCTCGGGCACCTCGATGTCGTTCTTCTCGAGAAGCTCCTTGTTGTACCAGAACCCCTCGATGTTGAACTCGGTCGGGAGTGCGTACAGCGCACCGTCCCCATAAAGCGCCTTGACCGTCGATTCAGCCGCGGGCAGCAGCCGGTCGGAGACGCCCAGGTCGTCGAGCGCCTGGGAGAGGTCGAGCACCTTGCCCCCGTCGATGAACTCCGACATGAGCGCGGGAGTGCCGGCAGCCATCTGCATGTCCGACAGACCGTCCTGACTCGCGAGCAGCTGGAGCTGCTGGTCCCACTGCGTGCCCGAGATGTCATCGGACGTCAGCGGCGCCGCGTCGGCCGCAGCCTTGCACTGGTCGCCGGCGAGGGTCTCGAGCGTGCTGATGATCGTGGTGTTCTCGGTCTGGCCGAGATAGGTGAATTCGCCGGAACCGGCGCCGGACTCGGAGCCCGATCCTCCGGAGCCGCCGGAGCAGGCGGAGAGCGCGAGAGCGCCGACGCCGATGAGCGCGATTGCGGGGGCCAGGCGACGGGCGCGCCTCATTGCTGTGGTCACTGTTCCTCCTTGAAGAGCGACGCCTCTTTTGAAGCGCTTCATTCACACCATGCCATAGAAAAAAAGGCATTGTCAAGAGAGTTACGCATCATAAATGAAGCGCTTCACGAATAGTGATGCTCTAGAGTTGAAGAGCCAGGTCATGGCGACGATGCCGAGGAGGATGACGTGACCGACACTCCCCCGCCCGGGCGCTCGAAGCCCAGCATGGCGGACGTCGCCGCACACGCGGGAGTCGCCCTCGGCACTGTGTCCAACACCCTCAACAATCCCGAGAAGGTGCGAGAGGCGACCCGTCGCAAGGTGCTGTCATCCATCGCCGAGCTCGGATTCGTCCGCAACGATGCTGCGCGCTCTCTCGCCGCGGGAAACAGCACCTCGGTCGGCCTGGTGCTGGCCGACCTCGGCAACTCCTTCTTCGTCGACATCGCGCGCGGCGCCGAGAGAGCGCTGCGGCGCCACAAGATGGACGTGCTGATCGTCAACTCGGACGTCGACCCCGATCGCGAGGTGCACAACCTCGAGCTGCTCGACCGTTCGCGCGTGGCCGGCATCATCCTCGCCCCTCTCGACACGGCGCTCGCGAAGTCGCCGCACCCCGAGAACCGCACCACTCCGACCGTGCTGGTGAACTTCGAGTCCCCGTCTCTCGCGTACCCGGGGGTCACCGTCGACGAGCGCCACGGCGGGGCGCTCGCCGCATCGCACCTGATCGCGCTCGGGCGCCGACGACTTCTCTTCGTAGGCGGTCCGCGTTTCCTCACGGCCGTCAACCAGCGCTGGGAGGGCGCCGAGCAGGCGACCGCCGCGCACCCCGACGCGCGCATCGAGATCCTCGAGACGCGAGGCGTGAACATCAGGCACGGACGGGATGCCGGACGGCAGATCCTCGCCCGCGGTGCGGGCGCCTACGACGCGATCGTCGCGGCATCCGATCTCGTGGCCATCGGCCTTATCCAGATCCTCAACGAGGTGCCCGGATTCTCGGTTCCGAACGACATCGCCATCACCGGCTACGACAACAACCACTTCGCGTCCGAGAGTGCGATCCCGATCAGCACGGTGAGTCAGCCGGGCGAGGAGATGGGCGCCGTCGCAGCAGATCTCCTGCTGGAGCGCATCGCCGACCCCGGTGCGGCGGCGCGCAGCGTCACCCTCGAGCCGCGCCTGCTCCCCCGCACGTCCACCCTCGGCGAGATGTGGCGCAGGGACTGACCTGCAGTCATGTCACCGCTCCCTCGCTGCGACGGAGATCACCCGTACCGAAGGTCTGAAACTCGCATCCGCTCCTTTCGCAGCGTGAGTTCTCCTTCGCTGGACGGGCCTTCGCTGGACGGGCCTTCGCTGGACGGGCGTGAGGGCCGAAAAGTGTAGCCGAAGATGGAGACCGCATGGATGCCGGACAACGCAAAACCCCCGCCGCTTTCGCGACGGGGGTTTCAGCTGATGTGCGCCCGAAGGGACTCGAACCCCTAACCTTCTGATCCGTAGTCAGATGCTCTATCCATTGAGCTACGGGCGCTCCTGGACCGCTCAGCGGGCCGTAGAACAGCCTACAACAGACGAGACGCGAAAGCGAAACGAGCGCTCACTCGTCACTCTCGGGCGTGTTCTGCTTGTTCTTCCGCTTCGCTTTCGCACGCTGCAGAGACGACAGCGCCTGCAGGTCGACGAGTCGCAGCGCCTGCATCCGCGCCTCGCGCATCCGGTCGTAATCGGGGTCCTGATCGGGTCGCATGCCCTCGACGCGCAGCCGACGATCGAGGTTGTGCCGCACGTCAGCCCAGGCTCCTTCGCGCGCCTCTTCGACGATGACCCGCAGGGCGGCCTCGTCCTCCATCATGTCGCGCAGCTTGGTCGCGACCCCGTGCGACTGCTTGGCCCTCCGACGCAGGTTGCGCACGTCGCGGTCCCGGTAGTCATGGGTTCCCGAGGGGTCGGAATGGCGACCGCGAGCGCGTTTGCGCAGCTCGGTCAGGTTGCGCTCGACCTCTTCGGACTCCTCGGCCATCGCCCGCAGCGCTTCCCGCGCATCGGCGACGTACTTGTCCGTGTCGAAGACGCCGTTCTCGGCGATCGTGCCGATGAGGATGTGATTCTTCACGGCGAGGCGCGCCGCAGCGGTCGCGATCGCAACGCCTTCGGCGATGGCATCCGCTGTTCGTCCCACCCCTACCTCCTCCCTTCGAGAGTACCGGTATCGCTCGGGGATGCAGTGGGCCAGAATGGATCGGAATCGGGTCTCTCCGACCCGCTCCACGACCGGCTGCTCTCCGATCGCCGCCAGGAGGGATGCGATGAAGCGTCTCACGCTCACCGGAAGCACGACGGTCATCACGGGCGCTGCGAGCGGGATGGGTGCCGACATCGCCCGGCTGCTCGCTCGCCGACGCGTGCATCTGGCGCTCATCGACCACAACGCCGACGGCCTCGCAGCCATCGCCGCCGAGCTCACGGGCGCCATCGTCACCACCCATGTGGTCGACCTCCGCGACGACGACGCCGTCTTCGCCACGGCCGCGGAGATCACCGCGGCGCACCCCAGGGTGAATGCTCTGATCACGTGCGCGGGCTCGTCGATGCTCGGCGACCTCGACCAGCTGACCATGGAGGAGATGCGCTGGCTGACGGATGTGAACCTCTGGGGCACGGTGTCGATCACGAAGGCGCTGCTCCCCGCCCTGCGCGCGGCGCCGGCCGCCCACATCACTCACCTCGCCAGCGTCTACGCGCTGGCAGCCCCCGCGGGACGCATCCCCTACTCCCTGAGCAAGTTCGCGGTGCGCGGGTTCTCCGAGGCCCTGCGCCACGAACTCGACGGCACCTCGGTGACGGTGGGAGCGGTGTATCCCGCCGGCGTGCGCACGGGCATCATCCTGCACGGACGGTATGCCGCGGCGATCGAGCCGGCCGTCGCCGCGCGAGCCGCGGCCGCCCAGGCGGCGATGTACCACACGGAGCCCGCGGATGCCGCGGCGCTGATCGTGCGCGCAACCGAACGTCGCCACGCCCGCACGATGGTCGGACGTGAGGCGCGACTGATCGATGTGCTCACCCGCGTCGCCCCGTCGAGCTACTGGCGGGTCATGCGGCGTCCCCTGCGCGAGGCCATCGACACGACGACGCCGATCGCCTGAGTCAGCCGACTGCGCCGACCCAGATCCCGGACGCCCACGCCTGCTGGTCGGCGTCGCACCCGACAGATCCCGGATATCCGCGAACCACCGCCATGCAGTTCGCAAGGAACTCGGCGTCCCCTCCGAACGCGGAGTAGTAGGCATCTGACGACGTCAGGGCGCCCCACACCCGGAATTGGTAGATGTGCGCCAGCTCATGCGCCATCGCCCAGTTCAGTCGGTCGGCACTCCAGTCGACGATGTCGGCGCGGTACTTGATGAAGCCGCCGCTGTTCGCGCACGCCGGCGCGGTCCCTCCCGCACAGGAAGCCGATTCGTAGAGCCCGACTCCCCCGCCGCCGACCTGGTCGAGAGCGGCACGCACGCGCGCGTACCCGTCCGGACCGCTCGATGCCCACGCGGGGCCCGAGGGAGCGGCGTACTGCGCCGTCTCCCAGCTGCCGATGTCCTGACCCACCTTGTCGATGAGGGCATGCACGGTGGCGGTGGCGGCGACCACGGTCGCCGGGTTCTTGCGCTCGTCGAGCACAGACTGCTGGGCCGACTGCGCGGAGGCCCTGTGTGCCGAGGTGTCGACCTTGCCGGCTGCTTGCTCGATCGCCGCAGTCAGCGCCGCGATCTCGTCGACGAAAGCGGGCCGCACCTCGAGGACTGCGGCTCGCGCGGCGGTGTCCTTCTCGGCGATCGCGATCGATCCGTCGAGGTGGTCCGTGCGCATCTCCGCCGTACGGATCGACTGCGCCAGCGACTGCAGCTCGGCGATCGCCTCTGCCCTGTCCTCGTCCAGGGCCGCGGCGCGACCGACGACGCCCGCAGTCAGCATCACTGCTGCGACGATCGTGACGGAGAGGAACCGCCGGATCACAGCGTTCGCCTCACGGCAGGAACCCGGAGGTGTCGGTGAGCAGCGTCTCCTGTTCGGCGATGGTGGTGCGCAGTGCCGTCAGCTGCTCGGCAAGACGGAGGTTCACCTCGCGCGCGAGCTCGAGCCGCTCTTCCGCCTGGACGACAGCCGCCCTCGCCTCGGCGAGGGCATCCACACGCTGCTGATCCGCGACAGCGATGAGCACCGTTCCGCCGAGGAGCAGCAGTCCCCCCGCGACGACGGCGACGCCTCTCATATCGCTCCCCAGGACACGACTCTCCGGAACCATTCCGTATGGCCAATATATCCCCGCGGGAGACCGCTCTCCAGGCCGGTCGGTGGTCGGCCGCGCGGCGCGGTCGTGCGCTGCGTTCGCGCCGCACGCCGGGCCGGGACGCTCAGATCGACTAGGCCTGGTCGCTGAGGCGTCGCTCGGCGGCTTCCTGCCCGCTGGCCAGATGGCGCGGGACCATCACGCGCAGGGCGTCCGTGTCACGTGCGGCGACCGCTTCGAGGATCAGCCGATGCTCCTCGGCCATCGCGAGCAGATCGTCGTGCTGACCGAAGAGCCAGCGCAGCCGTGTGACGAACACCGCGATGAGTTCGCCCAGCATCTCGTTGCCGGCGAGCTCGGCCGAGATCTCGTGGAACTCGCCCGCAGCGATTCGCGCTGCCTCGATCTCGCCCGCGGATGCTGCGGCGAATTCGCGCTCATAGGCCGCCCGAAGCCGCGCGATCCCCTCGTCGGTGTGACGTTCGGCGGCGAAGACGAAGATCAGGGTCTCGATCGCCTCGCGGACCTCCCCGAAATCCCGGATGTCCCGATGCGTGAACTCCCGCACGACTGCCCAGGTCCGCGGGCGTGCGACGACCACTCCCTCGCCGACGAGAGTGCGGATGGCCTCGCGCACCGGAAGCCGCGAGACGTTGAGCTCGGCCGCGATATCTCGTTCGACCAGCCGGGAACCGGGGGCGCGCCGACCGAGCACGATGTCATCGCGAAGAACGCGCGTCACCCGCACCGACTCGAGTTCGCCGGTAGTCCCCACCCCCGCCATGACCGAATTGTCTCACTCGGAGAACCGCCCGACAAGTTTGGTATCCCAACGCGGCGCATATGTTACGGGTGCTTCATCGGGGGCGGACAGAGAAAAGGGGAGCGAATGCCTCGGCATCCGCTCCCCTCGTCCGTGCCGTCAGGGCAGACGGTTGGCGATCGCGAGGTTCGCCTTCAGCTCGTCGGCGTTCTGGCGCACGACGTATGCCGGGCGATCCCGCTCGACCCTCCAGGACTCGCTGAGGGGTCCGACGTTGACCGTGTCGAAGCCGGCCTCGTCGTAGAAGCGGGTGACGAAGGCGACGGCCTCGGCGTCATCGCCGGCTGTGGCGAGGGCGCGTCGATCGGGTGTGCCCGCGGGCGATCCGTCGGTCGTGATGTCGGCCGCGAGGATGTGGTTGAACGCCTTGGCGATGCGCGACGTCGGCAGCTGCGCCTGCAGAAGCTCCGATGTGGTGGTCTCGCCGCGGTCGAGGGCCTCGATGTGCCCATCGCGCTCGAAGTAGTAGTTGTTCGTGTCGAGCACGATCTTGCCCGCGAGCTGCTCGACCGGCAGCTCGTCGATCTTGCCCAGGGGGACGGTGACGACCACGGCGTCTCCGGCCGCAGCCGCATCCACCGCGGTTGCGGCAGTCGCTCGATCGCCGAGTTCTGCGACGAGATCCGAGAGCGTCTCCGGTCCACGGGAGTTCGCGATCACCACGTCGTAGCCGTTCGCCACGGCGACCCGTGCGATCTGGCTGCCGATGTGTCCTGCACCGATGATTCCGAGAGTAGTCATGTTGGGCCCAACGCCCGTCCCGCGCCGCTATTCCCGCGCGACCCCGCGTGTCGCGATCACACCGTGAGCAGGAAGCGCTCCTCGACCCGCCGATAGCCGAGGCTCTCGTAGAGACGGATCGCGGAGGCGTTGAAACCGAAGACATGCAGCCCGATCGAGTCGGCACCTAGTCGTGCGGCCTCGCGCTCGGCCGCGAGCATGAGATCACGACCATAGCCCTTGCGGCGCTGGTCCTCGGCGACCTCGATGTCGAGGATGAACCCGTGCGGGCGCCCTCCTCGCCGACGGATGCCGATCCACAGCACCCCGACCTCGATGCCGTCCACGTGGGCGGTGAACAGCTCCTGCCCCTCCGAATCGATGCCGTCCGGCAGCTCGAGCTCCATCTGCCGGTGCGACTCGACGACGGCATCCTCCGCCGAATACCGACCGGATGCCACCAGGTCTTCCGCGAAGGCCGCCTCGGACGCGGCAGCGAAGCTCGCGAAGCGCTCCGGGGTCATCGGCTCCACGACGAACGCGCCGTCTGACGGCTGTGCCGCCCGAGACGGCAGCGGTTCGAGAAGCATCTGGATCGACGCGACCTCGAATCCCCTCCCCTCGACGAAACCGCGACCAGCGGTGTCGGACGAATGCAGGGCGACACTCAGACGACCGACCTGCTGCCTCCGCGCGAGCGTCGTCAGCTCGTCGAGGAGGCCGTCGAGCTGTCGGCCACTCGGCTCGGTCGCGAACGCGAGATCGACGATGAACAGCACGCCGTTGTTCGCGGCGAGCCAGACGGTGCCGATCCGGGCGTCGCCGTCATCGATCGTGAGGATGAGCGAGGTCTCGGTGTCGTGCCCTGCGGGGAGCAGCTCGTCGAGCACGGCGTCCACGTGCGAGACGGCATCGTCGCCGACGTGCATCCCGGACTCCTGCCGCAGCGACACGAGTCGTGCTCTCGTGGCCTCGCGCCAGTCGTCGAAGGCGTCTGCGGTGAGAGGAGTCAGTTCAAGAGGCATGGTTCCATCCTGCACCGCATCGCCTCGGTGCTCAGGACTTGTGGAGTGCATCCTCCGCAGCGACCCAGGCGAGCATGGCGCACTTCACCCGTGCCACGTATCGCGAGACGCCCCCGAGAGCAGCGGCATCCCCGAGCAGGTCTTCATCCGGTTCGATCTTGCCGCGCGAACGCATCGCCTCGCGGAACGCGGCGATGCGGATCTCGAGCTCGTCGACCGTGAGCCCCTCGGCGAGCTCGGCGAGCAGCGACGCGGATGCCTGCGAGATGGCGCATCCGTGTCCTTCCCACGCGATCGCCTCGATGCCGCCGTCGGCGCCGCGGTGCACTTGCAGAGTCACCTCGTCACCGCAGGTCGGGTTCACCTGGTGCGACTGCGCGGCGATCTCACCCCGGAGCCCGAACCCGTGCGGGGTGCGGGAGTGATCGAGGATGAGCTCTTGATACAGGTTCTGCAGGTCGCTCATGCGCCCCTCCGGAAGAAGTCGATCGCACCCTGGACGCCGTCGATCACGGCGTCGATCTCGTCATCGGTCGTGTACAGGTACGTGCTGGCCCTCGTCGATGAGGTGACGCCGAGGCGACGATGCAGCGGCTGTGCGCAGTGGTGTCCGACACGCACCGCGATGCCGCGATCATCGAGGAACTGCCCGACATCGTGCGAGTGGATGCCCTCGACGTCGAAGCTCGCCAGGCCCACACGCGGCAGATCGATGCCGGCACCGAGCACTCGCACCCCATCGATGGCCGTGAGCCCCTCGACGAGTCGCGCGCCGAATGCGGCCTCGTGCGCCGCGATGCGCGGCATCCCCACCGCGGTCAGATAGTCGATCGCCGCGGCGAGCGCGACCGCCTGGGACACCCGCTGGGTGCCGGCTTCGAACCGCTGCGGCGGCGGCAGGTATTCCGCCTCCGTCGTGGTGACGGTGGTGATCATCGATCCACCCGTCAGGAACGGCGGCATGGCCTCGAGCAGCTCGCGCCGCCCGTAGAGCGCGCCGATTCCCGTCGGCCCGAGCATCTTGTGACCGGACACCACGGCGAAGTCGACGTCGAGTGCGCGGACATCCAGCGGCAGATGGGGCGCCGACTGGCAGGCGTCGAGCACGACGAGCGCGCCGACGGCGCGCGCACGCGTCACGAGATGCTCGACCGGATTGATGACGCCGAGCACGTTCGACACATGCGTGACGGCGATGAGCTTCGTGCGGTCGGTGATGAGATCTGCGGCGGCGTCGAGCCGGAGGGCACCGTCGTCGTCGAGCGGGATGACGCGCAGGGTCGCTCCTGTGCGGGCCGCGAGCTCCTGCCACGGGATGAGGTTGGCGTGGTGCTCCATCTCGGTCGTGACGATCTCGTCGCCCTCGCGCAGACGCAGGCGCTCGGCTGCCGCTCCCCCGCGGCCGAGCGAGGCGTTCGAGATCGAATACGCGATGAGGTTGAGCGCCTCGGTGGCGTTCGACGTCCACACGATCTCGCCCTCGTCGGCACCCACGAACCGCGCGACGGCGGCCCGAGCGTCCTCGAACACCTCGGTGGCCTCGGCCGCGAGAGTGTGCGCACCACGGTGAACGGCCGCGTTGAGGGTGGTGGCGAACTCGCGTTCGGCGTCGAGCACGGCGAGCGGACGCTGCGACGTCGCACCCGAATCCAGATACACGAGCGGGTGCCCGTTGACCTCGGAGCGCAGGATCGGGAAGTCCTCGCGGAGTCGCCTCACCTCGACATCGGTCAGCGGGCCGCCCCCGGTCGGGGCGATCACGTCGGATTCGCGGGAGATGCTCATCCTTCTAGCTTCTCATCTGGCGCACCCCGCGGGGCCCTGCGCACACGGGGCGACGGTCAGGGAACGACGAGGATGTAGTCCGTGTCCGAGATGCCGAGGACCCCCGTCGCCGGGTCGACGTAGCGCAGGGTGATCCGATGGAGCCCGGGCCGGATGTCGATGAACGACACGATGGTCGAGGAGTCGTCGAGCAGCGCGAGCGACGCCGTCTCCCCGTCCAGGGACACGGATGCCGTCGAGCCGGCGACGCCGCGGACGTCGAGCGAGAGGTCATCCCGTCGCCCGTCGCCGTCGGAGTCGACGCGGGAGATCGCACCGTCCGAGTCTTCGGCGAGCCCCGGGACCGGGAAGTAGAGGCGCCCCGTCGGATCACTCACCGTCCGCACGCCGGTGGTCCGGGATGTGTGGCGCATCGAGATCGACATGCCCTGGTGAAGCGTGTCGACATCAGGGCGCACCGAGAAATCTCCGTCAGGACCGACGAGGGTGGAGGCGATCACGAGGCCGGTCTCGTCGATGATCTGCACCGCTGCTCCCGGAGTTCCCGTGCCGGTGATGGTCGGGGGAACAGTCGTGCCCGGCAGGATGCTCCAGTCCATCGTCACCGGCTCGACGACGGGAGGGTCGACGACCGGCGGGTCGACGACCGGAGGGTCGATCACCGGAGGGTCGACGACAGGAGGGTCGACCACCGGCGGGTCGACCGCCGGCGGCTCGACGACAGGAGGCTCGACCACCGGCGGGTCGACCACCGGAGGATCGACGACAGGAGGGTCGACGACCGGCGCCTTCACGACGGGAGGCGCGATGGCCGAGGGGCCGCCGGCGGGAGGCGCGACCACGGACGGGTCGACCACCGGGGGAACCACGATGATCGGGTCGATGACGACCTCGGGGCCGGCGTGCTCCTCGGGAACGGTCACGGGCGTCTGCGGGTCGACACCCGTCTCGGCCTCCTCCGCCGGCGCGATCGGGCTCGGGACCGCCGTCGATTCGGGCGACATGATCGGCGCCGGAGATGCGACGACGAGCGCGGACGACGGTGTCGACGACTCCTCGGCGTTCGGCGCGCCCACGGGCGCCAGCTGTGCGGCCACCGCTGCGACCGCGACGACGGCCCCGACTGCCGCGACGGATCCGCCGACGACCAGCCATCGAGCGGTACCCCTGGGCATCCAGGCCGGCGCAGACGCAGCCGTCGCAGGCGCAGGAGAGCCGGCCGAATAGGCTAACGCCGCCGGTCCGCCGATGATCACGGGAAGCAGCACGGCGCGCAGCTTCGATGACGCCTGCTCGATCTCGGCGCTCGCCATCGTGCACCGCTGGCAGCGCTCCAGGTGCGCGTCGAATCGCGTTCGGTCGGCACGCGCCACATGGCGCCTGCGCCCCTGCGCCACGATGCGCTCGCAGACCCACCGGCATTCCGGGTCACGTCCCGGTTCCTTGATGTGGGCCTGCAGCCAGGCGAGCTTGAAGCCCTCGCGCGCCCGGGCCGCCAGCACCGAGACGGCGTTGGGAGTCATGCCCATGAGCGGCGCGATCTCACGCGGCTTCATGCCCTCGACTTCGAGGTACCAGAGCAGTGTGCGCCACCGTTCGGGGAGGTCCTTGAACGCCACCGTCAGCAGCGCCTTGTCAGAGAGCAGGTCGAGCGAATCCTCCGTGTGCTCGGTCGGAAGCTCCTCGATGTATTCGAGCGCGACGACGTCCTTCTGCTTTCCTCCCCATGTGGCGGCCGCGCTGCGCACGGCCGCGAAGATGTAGGGACGGAACGCATCCGTCGGACCTCCGCCATTGCGGATCGCGCTGAAGGTCTTGGCGAACGCCTCACTGACGAGATCCTCGGGGTCGATCGAGCTCGTGATCGAACGCGCCGCGCGGAGGGCTGCCGGCGAGTGACGATCCCACAGCACGCCGAACGCACTGCTGTTCCCCGCTCGGGTCGCGAGGACGAGCTCGTCGTCACTCGTCTCGGGATCGATCCGCGTGCGCCGCTCGCGCACTGTCGACGAGCTCATGGCGCGACCCGTTCGGCGCGAATCGAGGCAGGAGCAACGGACGGGTCGTTCACAGGGATCCCTTTCGACTTCTTACTGTCAGTCTCGCGACATCGCGATCTGACCGGTATGTAGATTCATACGAGAGTTCTCGACACCGAATAGAGAAGATTCCATGGCCTTCGATGACATCCGCGCCGAAGCTCCCACGTTGCGCGACGCGCTCCGTCTGAGCGACGGGAGGCTCTTCTCCCCCCGTCGAAGCACGCGGCTCGATGCCAGGACGTACGTGGGCGCGGAGTTCTACGATCCGTCGGCATCCGCATCCGACTACACCGATCGCATCGTCCTCGGGGCCGGTGTCGCGACGACGAGCGTTCCGGCCCTCGTCGCCGAGCTGGCCGATGTCGGGGCGGCCGCGCTGGTGGTGCGCGCTCCCGATGACGGCGATGGCCTGGAGCGCATTGCCCTCGATCTGCACGTCGCCCTGCCTGTCCTCCACCACAGTGACGGGGACTGGGCACAGCTGGCGAACGTCCTGCGGTCGCTGCTGAGCGGTCACTCGATCGGCCGGGTCTCGGGTGTGCGACTGGGAGACCTCTTCGGCCTCGCCAACGCCATCGCCACCCTCGCGGACGCTGCCGTCAGCATCGTCGACTCGACCGGTCAGATCGTCGGCTACTCCACGCACAGCGAGCAGCCGATCGACGACGTCCGTCGACGCACCACTCTGCTGCTGCAGGAGGACATCTCGATCGCATCCGACTCGCGCTACCGGTCGCTGCTCCGCGCCAGCGAGGCACGGCACTTCCCCTCGAGCACCGACGAGTTCGGACGCGTCGGGATCGCCGTGCGAGCGTCCGGCGAGCTGCTCGGCTCTCTCTGGGTGATCCAGATCGATCCATCGCCGGCCGCCCGGACCCGGTCCCTGCTGGAGGAGATGGAACCGATCGTGGCCCAGCATCTGCTTCGTGCTCGAGCGGAGGCGGGCGACCGGGACCGTCGGACATCCGACCTGCTCCGCACGCTTCTCGAAGATCGACGGCATGCCCGCGGCGCGGCGTCGCAGCTCCTCATCCGTCCCGAAGCCGGATGCACGGTCGTGTGCTTCCGGATCACCACGTTCGACGAGGTGGAGGCGATGCGCGGTCTGCAGCGAGTACTCCATCTGGCGATGAGCGTGTCCGGCGCCGCTTTCCCCGGCTCCCACAGCGCGGTCGTCGGCTCGGAGGTCGTGACGCTCATCCCGGGCCCGAACGCGGCTGCGGTCGAGACCTTCACCCAGGCGGTGATCCGGATCGACGACGCGTTGATCGCCGGCATCGGCACGCGCGCGTACGACATCAACGGCATCGGCCGTTCCTATCGTGAGGCCGGGGCCACGGCCGGCGTGCTCGTGAGTTCGTCGCTCCGCGACGACCATGAGCTCCGCATCGCGACCTTCGACGAGATGCGCGATCGCCTGGCGATCCTCCAGGTCGCCGACCTGATCGACGGCCTGGATGCCACGGTCGGCGACGCCGCGAGCATCCTCGCCGAGCATGATGCCGCGCAGGGCACCCGTCTGACGCACACCATGCGGGTCTTCCTCGACCAGCTCGGCAGTGTGCGTGAGACCGCCAGCGCACTGCACGTTCACCAGAACACCGTCCGGTATCGGCTCGATGTCGTGCGCAACGAGCTCGGGATCGACATCGATTCGCCGGCCACGCGACTCTGGCTCTGGCTCCGGCTGTCGGCGACCGCGCGCACCGCAGTGTGAGGACTCATTCGATCGCCGCCGGCAGCAGCACGGTCACTCCGGCACGACCCGTGGACGGCTCGATGTACCGGGCGGCGACGAACGGCTCACCGACACCGGATCGGACGACGATCCCGTCGATGTCGTCGGTCGCGAGCCGCACAGTGCGCGATCGCCCCTGTTCATCGAGCAGCTCGACCCATGCATCCGGTGCGGCGCTCAGATGCAGACAGCTGACAGCGCCGAGGGACGCCTCAGGACAGGCATCCTGGTCCGCGGCCGCGATCGTGGGCGTCGCGAAGGTGAGCGGCCCCATCGCCTCCGCCCACTCGGTGACTCCGGTCGCCGCGTCGTACTGCCTCGCGCTGAGCGTCATGCCCTGACGCAGGGCTTCGCCCGAGACGTCGAGCACGAATGCGCCGTCTTCGTCGATCACCCCGGTGTCGAGCATGACGCCGCTCTCGTCGGTCACCGTGACGACCGCGCCTGCAGCGCCGACCCCCTCGATCAGATCCGGCACGAGAGAGTCCTGGGCGATCGACCGGGTGATGCGGAACTCCGCCAGGTCGATGGGCGGCGGTATCTCCGACGGAGCGTCGGTCGGGGTCGGAGTCGGGGTCGGAACCGCTGTCGACGGGGCCGGGGCGATACTGAGCGGGGTCAGTGGGGGCTGCCTCTCGCCGGGTCCTGGAGTCTCCGGTTCACGGCTCGCGTCCGAATCGGGCTCCAGTCCCGCATCGACCTCGGGCTCCGGCGACGGCAGGGGCTGCGGTTCGGGCATCGGCTCCGATGCGGGCGGCTGAGTCGGGAAGCGCGGCAGATCTTCGAGAACCGGGCCCGCCTCACCGGAGACCGACGCCTCGGAGATCGACCGGGTGAGTTCCGAATCGTCCGATTCCTCGGCCGACAGACTCAGGACGCTGCCCGCCAGGATGACGGCGCCGACCACGACGACGGCGGTCGCCGCCAAGGCGGCCAAGCCACCGGCCGGTACCACCGCCGCTGCTCCGTGCGCGGCGACAGGCGCCCCCGCGCCGATCGAGGAGGTTGCTGCATCGGCCCAGCCAGACGACCCGGTGGACCCCACCACGGAGCTCCCGCCCATGACCTGCGCCTCCGCGGAGGCATCACCGGTGTAGATCGCCGCCGCCACGCCTCCCAACAGCGCGGCAGGCAGGATCGCCCGCAGCCGCTGCGAGACGGTATCGATCTCCGCGGCGACGATCCGGCATCCGCCGCACACGCTCATGTGCTCTCTGAAACGGTCGGCGTCGCCGACCGCGACCGGACGACCGCGACGGTCGACCACGCGCTCGCAGAACCACCTGCAGTCCTCAGACCGCGAGGGATCGTGGATGTGCGCCTCGAGCCAGGCGCGTTTGAAGCTGTCGCGTGCGCGCGCCGCCAGAGCGGAGACCGCATTGGCCGTCATCCCCATCAGGGGCGCGAGCTCTCGCGGCTTCATGCCCTCGACCTCGAGATACCAGAGCAGCGTGCGATGCCGAGCCGACAGCGTGCCGAACACAGCCGCGATGCTGGAGCGCTCGGCGATGCGCTCGAAGGCATCGCCGCCCTCCGACGACAGATCGCCCTCCGAGATCAGGTCGATCGACAGGTCGGTCCCGTTGCGGGACCAGCGCGCGGCCGTGTTGCGCAGCGTGGCGAGGAGATACGGCCGGAACGCGTCGCTCGGCCCGCCGCCCGCCTTGGTCACCCGGAGTATCGACGCGAACGCCTCGCTCACGAGATCGTCGGGATCCGCCGAGGGCGAGATCGCTCGCGCGGCTCGGCGCGCGGATTCGACATGCCGGCGCCACAGGAGGGCGAAGTCGCCGATGTCGCCACCCCGCACCGCCTCGATGATCTCGGCATCGGACGGCTCACCCGAGATGTCGTCGTCGTCGAGATACGTACCGAGGATCATGCTGCTCCGGATGCTGTCGAGTCCGGCATCGCGAGCGCAGCGCCGGAGACGGTTGAGGGACGAGGCAGTGGGGATGCCTCGTCCCTCCGACTCTCGTAAGGGTCGAATCCGCTCTGAGAAGGTTCGGCCGGGGAGTGGTCGACCTCTGCTGTGCGGGCGTCGGCCGGGAACCCGACGCGAGGCCGATGGCCATACCTACAAGACCGGTATGACCGGAAATCGTGACGGTCAGCACCCGAGATTCTCGCTGTGCAGGACATCAGCTGCCGCTCGCCGCCGGGTCCACGGGCGCGAGCGACAGGAAGCGCATCTTGTTCTCGCCGTAGAAGCACGTCTGGACCATGAACTCCCCCGTCATACCGGTGAGTTCTTCGACGTTCGACCACTTGGGCGTGTGCCGCTCCTCGACCACCTCGTAGATCACGTCGGAGCCCTCGACGGTGACCCGCTGACCGAGCTCCCAGCCGAGGATCACGTCTCCCCCGCAGTTGTTGTGTGCGGCGAACAGCGGCAGCACGTCGTCGATGCGGTAGCTGACCATCTCGGTGAACGTGCCGTCGCATCGGTCGAGCTCGACCATCCCGCCCTCGACCCCGAGCCTGATGACGGGAAGCTCGTCGGGCGCGAAGACCTCATGGAACGTCTTCAGCACCGAGACTTTGACGTCACCGGTCACTTTGTCGACCGCATCGGGGGCGAGCACGGATGCGGAGAGGAAGGATGCTCCCAGTCCGACGAGCAGGATGCTGGTCGACAGCAGACCGATACGTCGCCGCGGGCGGCGGCGTGTCACGGGCTCGCCGGGTTCGTCGCCGTTCGCGGCGGTGCGGTCCACTGCGACGTCGACCGTCATGAGTCGGAGCCAGCGGACACGTGCGTCGCTCGTCGGCCGCTGCGGTTCTTCCGGGCACGGCGAGGCTTGACGACGATGAACGTGAGTGCCGGCACCCCGACGACGAGCAGCGCCCACCACGGGAAGCCGGCGGGGTCGGTGGTGTCCGCGATGGTCGTCACGGCGGAGTCCTCGGTCGGAGCATCGATGCGCTCTGCGCGCACGAGCAGGCGGTGCGTGTTGACGCCGGTGGGCGTGCACGTGACGAGCGTGAGGTAGTCCTTGCCGGCGACCTGACGCAGGTCTTCCGCGTCGTCGGGAAGCACGGTCTTGGTCTGATCGACCTCGTAGTAGAGGTCTTCGCCCAGTGCGCTGACGATGATGACGTCGCCCTCGACGAGTTCATCGATGTCATCGAAGAGGGTGGCCTGCACGAAGCCGTTGTGGCCGGTGAGCACCGAATGCGTCCCCGGTCCACCGACAGGAAGCGATGAGCCGTAGAGGTGCCCGATACCGCGAGACAGTGCGTCTTCATCGGTGCCGTGGAAGACCGGCAGATCGACGTGGATGCTCGGAATGCGAATCCGCGCCATCGTGTCGGTTCCCTCGGTGGTCAGAGTGTCGAAGTACGCCGAGGCCCCCTCGCCGATCGCCGTCTGCTGTCCGTCTGCTCCGAGGGCATACGGGTCGCGCAGCGGCCCGGTCGGAAGATTCTCGTTGTACTCCTCAGCGGCGGCGAGCATCTCGTCGACCGCCTCATCGGGGATCTGCTCGACGGACTGGATGTACCCGTCGACGTCGGTGTCGTGAGACCAGGCCGAGAACCAGGAGGCCGCGGTCGGGTAGACGAGGACCACGATGCCGATGGTCGCGATGAGCATGACGATCGACTGGCTCCATCCCCACCGCGCCTTCTGGGCGGTGGCACCCGTAGCGGGTCGCGCTGGGGCGTCCGGTTCGGACGCGTCGATGAGGGTCATGCTGCGCTTTCTGATCGGAGCTGGAGAAGAAGTAGGTGGAAACGAATGGGCCGTGCGGGGGAAGGGATCTCTTCACCTCCCCCGCACGGCCGGTCTTTCGGGTTACGCCTGTGCTGCGGCCTTGCGACGGCTGCGGATGGCGAGCAGGACCGCTCCACCGAGCAGCATGACGCCGCCGGCGAGGAACAGGGTCGTGCCGGTGCCACCGGTCAGCGGCAGGGTGAAGCCGGCGTTCGAGGGAACGTTGACGACCTCGAGGTCGACGCCCACAGCCGAGGTGGCGGCGGTGACGGTGAACTCGATCGGAGCTGCGAGCAGCTCGAATCCGTCGGGTGCGACGATCTCAGCGAGCCAGTACGACTGGTAGCCGTCTTCGCCCACGGCGACGGTGGCGTTGTCAGCCCAGTCGGAGTAGCGCAGACCCGAGATGGTCACGGTGCCGTCAGCGGCGACCGCGAACTCGGTCGAACCGGCGAGCGCGATGGCGTTGGTGCCGTCGATCGCGTCCTGCTGGGTCGGGTACACCGAGAACACTGCACCGGTGAGCGGTGCGCCGGCCTTGTCGGTCTTCTCGACCGTGATGTCGCCCCACTTGGTGATGACCTCGGGGGTGACGGTGGGTCCGCCGGGCTCGCCCGGTGCGACCGTGTACGAACCGGCGTTCGGGTAGAGCACTGCCGTGTTGGCGATCTCGCCGACCGTGTTGACCTCGGCGGTGATGACGACCTGAACCTCGGTGGCCGGGTGAGCCGCGAGAACTGCGCGACCCGCGGCGGTGAACTCGACCGTCACCGCGTTGGTGGCGGCGTCGTGGACGACCGTGTAGTCACCCGCAGCGAGCGGGGTTCCGTCGACGAGCGTCACAGCGGCGCTCACGTAGTCGAGCTTGGCGTCCAGCGTGTCGACGATCTTGTAGCCGTCGATGACTGCGACGTTGGGGATGCCTGCCGTGATCGTGAAGTCGATCTCGTCGCCGAGCTTGATGTCGGCCGAGTCCTCGACGGTCTTGGTCGCCTCGGTGAGGGCGTTCTTCGGGTACACGTGCACGTCGTACAGCCACGTGCTGTCATCGGCCGGGTCCGTCAGCGGGACCGTCACGAGGAACGGGGCCACGCCGGTGGAGCCAGCGAGCGGAGCGGTCTCCACCACGAAGTAGAGGCCGAGGTCGAGGTTCGCCAGGGCGATCTCACCGTTCGCGTCGGTCAGGGTCTGACCGCCGATCGCGCTGGCCGTGTATCCGGCAGCCGTGATGTCAGCGACGCTGTCGGGGTTCAGGTCGGCGAGATCGTTCGCGTCGACCCAGCCCTGGTTGCTCGTCAGGTCGATCGTGTCGACCTTGTAGACCGTGAAGCCCACGCCCGGCAGCGGTGCCAGTGCGACGTTCTGCTCGGTGCCGTCGTTCGGCAGGCCGGTGGGCGTCTCGGGTGCCTCGAACTTGTGGATCGTCAGCGAACCGACGGCGTCCGGGTCGACGAGGTTGGGCGTCGCGGCGCTTGCAGGCGCTGCGAGGGTCAGCGCGGCGACGCCTGCGACGAGCAGACCTGCCGCGACGCGGGATCCGCGTCCGTTGTTGGGAGTGTTCACTGTGTCTCTCTCTAGGTGGCCAGGTCGCCCTGGTGGGTTACAGATGGTGGATTGTGAGAAGTGCAGATCAGATCTGCGGGTCTGTGGTGTCGGCACGTGTGTTGCGTCGGCGGACCCAGAGGGCCAGCCCGCCCGCGCCGAGCACGGTCAGGGAACCGGCGAGGATGTAGGGCAGTGCGCCCGTCCC
Source organism: Microbacterium sp. CGR1 (assembly GCF_001266755.1). Lineage (NCBI taxonomy): Bacteria > Bacillati > Actinomycetota > Actinomycetes > Micrococcales > Microbacteriaceae > Microbacterium > Microbacterium sp. CGR1. Next base: position 3,329,995 of record NZ_CP012299.1, on the reverse strand, counting down.
TCCGGTGGTCGGAAGGGTCAGCGCCGGCACGTCGCGCACCGTGATGATCTGACCGGTGGAGGTCACCGCCTGATCGCCGCCTGCGGTGATGCTCACCGTGCGGTCCGGGTTGATGACGAACTTCACGGGAGCGGCGAGCAGGCTGAACCCGTCGGGTGCCGTCAGCTCGCTCAACCAGTACGTACCGGCCGGGATGCTGTCGATCTGGAACAGACCGGTCTCGACCCCGTTGATGGTGAAGGGAAGCGCCGTGCCCGGCTGCCCGTTCGCGTCTGCGAGCACCGCGAACGAGGAGCCGTCCATGCGCACCCAGGTGTTCGCTGCCGCTTCGCCGACCTTCTCGATCTTCAGCGGGATGCGGAACGGCTCGACGGGGGTCTCGGTGCTGTCGTTGTTCGAGCGCACCGGACCGCCCTTGGGGTCGGTTCCCGTGGAGTAGGCCGTGTTGATGACCTTCTTCGCGTCGACGTCTGCCTGGCCTATGACGTACGGCGCATTCGCGGCGCACGTCGAGATCTGGGTCGGCGCGATCGTCGTGGGCGTGCAGGTGACGGTGATGTTGCGCTGCGTCAGGCGGTCATCGACCACGGTGGTGTTCGCGACCGTGATGTTTCCGGTGTTGGTGACGGTGAACGCGTACATGATGTGGTCGCCGAGCCCGGTCACGCCGTCCTGATCGATGTCCACGACCGAGGCGGTCTTGTCGAGCACGAGAGCGGGCGTCCAGGTGGCGGGGATGATCTCGTCGTCGGTGTCCGTGACGTTCGGTCCGACCGCCGGCGTTCCGGTGGCCCGTGCGACGTTCGTCAGCGGAGCGCTGTCGAGGTCCGCCTGCTGCACCACGTAGGTGGCCGTGCAGGTCATCTTGGCGCCACTGGCGAGTGTGGATCCCTGAATCGGTGTGCAGGACAGCGTCGTCATGTCGCCCGCACCCGAGAACGTGTCCTCGGTGATCCGCACGTTCGTGAGGTTCGTGTTGAGCGTCGTGTTCGTCGCGGCCTTGGGAGTCGTGTTGGTCGCCACGAAGCTGTAGGTGATGACGTCGCCGACCTTCGAGTACACCTTGTCGGGATCGGTGTCGCTCGTCACGGCGACGCCGTTCACGGCGGTGATGCTCTTGACGATGTCGATCGACGGCTGGATGACCTCGAGCGACGCGTTGGCCGGCGGGTTCAGGTTCGTCGTGATGTTGGCGGGACCGTTGATGTAGGTGCCGTTCACCGTCGAAGTGACATCGACCGTGATGGTGCACGATGCCTGCCCGAGGGCGAGGTCGCCGCCGGTGACCGACACCGAGGTTCCGCCGGCCGGCGCCGTGACCACATAAGCCGCACCGGTGCGCTGCGTGCAGGTGCCGCCGACGTTCGGGGCCGCCGCGATCTTGAGGTTCGTCGGCAGCGCGTCGGTGATGGTCCAATCGCTCTTGGCCATCAGGTCGGTCGTGTTCGTGACGGTCAGCGTCATCTTCGACGTCGAGCCGTTGGTGATCACGGTCGGGCTGAACGCCTTGTCGAGCTGTGGGGTCACATCGACGATCTGCGGCAGATCGAAGGCGACGTCGTTGCCCGCGCCGGTGGCCGTCGCGTTGTAGAGCATCAGACCGAGGTTCGCCGTGGTTCCGACGGGCACCTGGTAGGCGGCCGACTGCAGCTTCGCTATCTGCGTCTCCCACACCGTGTTGTTCGTGCACGGGTTCAGTCCTGTGCTCAGGGTGATCGGGGTGCCGTTCACGAGGAGGCTGAAGGTCTCCTTGGGCTGGTTCGCTCCGCCGGCTGCGGGACAGTTGACCGCAGCGAAGTATGCGGAGACCGCGTAGTAGTGACCGCCGATGGCCGGGATGGTGTTGACCGTACGGAACTGCGTGCCCGCGGCGATCGCTCCGTTCGTCGCATTCGTGTACGACGTCAGCACCTGATTGGTCGCGGCCTGCGTCGTCGTCTGGCCCTGCGCGACTCCGAGCGCACGAGCCATCTGCTGCAGCGTCGTCCACGTCGTGCTGACGTTGTTCAGGCAGCCCAGGTCAGTGACGGGCGCCGTCGGAGTCGCACCGCTCATGATCCAGCCGTTGCACTGGTTGCCGGCCGGGGTGTACTGCGTCGAAGCCGTGTACGTCGAGTTCGCGGCTGCCGCACCGCCGACGTAGGTGGTGATCGACCGTGCGGCGAGTGCTGCGCTCTGGTTCGAGAAGTCCTCGGTGTACACCGGAGTACCCGGCTGAGGGGTTCCCGGTGTGCCGGGCACCGTCGCCGCGGCTGTGATTCCACTGTTGGGGGCGAGCGTCGCTCCGGCGACGAGCACGCCGGCGATGGCGAGCACGCCGAGCAGCCGCGTGATCGCCCGTCGGCGAGGCGCGACTGCGGAGCGTAATGGCCGCTCCGTCGTGCGGTGGTGCGAGCGAATGCTCATGAATGTCCCAATCCCGGCATGCCCTCGACCCGCCGGATACGGCGGAGCGCGAGAGGCGGATGCCTGTCCCCGAAAGTCGTGTGTGTCCCCAGTGCGAGACAGGAAGCAGAAGCCGCCCGTCACATACCCAGACCCCGGCGCGGACTTTTTATGACGGGCGCGGGAGAAAACTTTTCGGGGGGGCCTCTTCGGGCTGCCCTAAGCTCGCACCATGTTCAGCGCCGAGACCCTCGCGACCTTCGTCGTGGCCGCGTTCGTCATGGTCGTGATCCCCGGACCGACAGTGCTGTTCACGATCGGCCGGGCGATGGCCCTGGGGAGACTGGGCGGGTTCCTCAGCATCCTGGGCACGGCGCTCGGCTCGGTCCTGCTCGTCGTCGCCGTCGCCTTGGGCGTCGGCACCGTCGTCGCGCAGTCGATCGTGCTGTTCACGATCGTGAAGGTGCTGGGCGCCGGCTACCTCGTGTTCCTCGGCGTCCAGGCCATCCGGCATCGAAAAGATGCCGCGGCCACGGTGACAGGACCTGTGGCGCGGCGATCAGGCGTGCGTCTGCTCGGTGAGGGGTTCGTCGTCGGGGTCACCAACCCCAAGTCGATCGCCTTCTTCCTGGCGATCCTTCCTCAGTTCGTCGACCTGCACGCAGGGTCGGTGCCGATGCAGCTCTTCGTGCTCGGCACGATCGTCGTCGCGATCGGAGTGGCCTGCGATGCGATCTGGGTGCTGCTGGCGAGCGCCGCGCGCGAATGGTTCGGACGCTCTCCGCGACGCATCGAGGCGATGGGCGCCACCGGCGGCCTGCTCATGATCGGGCTCGGCGCGTTCCTCCTGCTGTGGAACGACAAGCCTGCGAACGCCTGAGGCCGAGACTCACATACGCGCGAAGCGGGCGCGGACCATCGAGAAGACGCCGTAGATCGCGAGTCCGACCCCGACGAGCCAGAGGATCGCTCGACCCAGGGGCAGGTCGACGAGGCTCCGCAGAGCCGCGTCGAGACCAGCGGCCTTCTGCGGATCCTGCGTCCACGCGGCCACCACGAAGAGCGCACCGGTGACCGCGATCGCGATTCCCTTGGCGATGTAACCGGCGACCCCGAGGGCGATGATCCCGGGCCGCGACGGGCCCGTCGGGACATCCATCGTCTTCTCGAAGCCCCGAGTGAATCCGATGACGATGAATCCGATGCCGACACCCGCGACGGTCAGACCGAGGAGGATGAGCGCCACAATGCCACCCGGCGCCGAGAGCACGACGGCGCTGAGCGCCCGAGAGGTGTCTTCGGATTCGACGTGCCCGCCGAAGGCGAAGATCAGGGCCAAGCCGGCGATCACGAGGTACGCGCCCGCGATGCCGATCAGCTTGATCCTCATCCCCCACTTCCTGGTCTCCTTGCCGCCGGTGAGGAGACCGCTGGCGACCTGCCAGACAGCGAGCGCGATCAGGGCCACCGCGATCACGCCGAGGACCAGCCCGCCGACGGGCGTCGAGCGGATCTGCTCCATCGCGCCGTCCTGATCGGCGTCTCCGCCGCCGCCGCTGGCAATCGACACGGCGATCGCCCCGATGATTATGTGCACGAGGCCGATCACCACGAATCCCGCCCGCGCCACGCGCCGGAAGGCATCGGATCGCTGCGCCGTGCGCGCGGCACCCTTCGCTGAGGTCATCCGAGCAGGATATCTGTCGGCGCGAAGACGTCGGAGGGGGTTGCGTCGGTGCCGAGAGCCGCCCTTGTCAGGTCGCTCTCCCGACGGGTTGGCGCAGGATCGTCCGGAGCTTCGCCGGTTCGACCCGTCGGACATCGCTGAGGTAGATCTCGTGGTGCAGGCCCGTCATCGACAGGCCGTTCTCGGGGATGAATCGATGGTGCAGCTCGTCGAGCACCGGGGCCTCGTCGTCGTAGGAGCCGACATGGAGCGTCTGCACGCTGAGCCCTTCGTCGAGGGTCTCGAGACGCACGGAGCGGAGGGCGGGTGCAGGCTGCTTCTTCTTCGCCAGCTTCGCCTCGACCGCGTCGACCGCGTGGTCGAACATCTCCGGGGTGACGTGGTCGGGCACCATGATCAGGAGAGTCCACCGCCACGCCGATTTGTCGCGGCGCGATGTGAACGACTCCATGTCGGGCGCGTGCCACTGCCCCTCGAGCGGCATCACGACCGTGTCGATCCCGAGCTGCTCCCTGCTCGCGAACTTGAGCGCGTAGGCGATCGGGAAGAGTGCGGACACTGCGTCCTGGTATGCCTGGGCGGTGTTGGGATCGCCCGCCCCGTCGACCATCAGATACTGCATCGAGGGAACATCGAGGATGCGGAACTCCCCGTGCTTCGCCTGATAGGCGTCGAGGGTCTTCTTCGGGTCGAGCGCCATCGCGGGTCCTCTCACGGCGGAATCGGCATCCGTCCGTCGGCACAGTGTCGCACGGGCGACGGACGTCAGGGTGGTCGGCGCGCATCCGCGCCGACCACCCTGACGCGCTCAGGCGGGCTCGACCGCGAGCCACAGCTCGCAGGACGCGTGCGTCCCGGTGAACTCGAGATACCGGACGATCGAGGGCGCGGGCCGCAGCCGCCACGGATTCGACGGGAACCACTCCGTCGCCGTCGCCGCCCACAGCGTCTGCAGGGTCTCCGGGAACGGCCCCGTGGCGGCGAAGACCGCCCAGGCGCCCGCCTCGACCCTCACGACATCGAGATCGTCGGGCACCGAGGTGGTCGGCCGCACGGAGACTCCGTGCAGGTAGGTGAGCTCGGTGCCCTCCGGCGCATCCTGAGCGATGTCCCCCGTGATGGCCAGGATCCCCTCGGGCTGCGCATCGCTCAGCGCCTTGAGGCGAGCATGCTCCTCCGGGGCGATCGAGGAGATGTGCGCCTGGATGTGCGGATTGGTGCCCTCGTGGATGAGCGGCACTCGTGCGGCATGGCCGACGAGGACGAGCTCGGGGGTGGTGGTGATGGTGACGTGCATCGGGGTGCTCCCTTCGACGCTCAGGCGGAACCGAAGCGTGGGTTGTGTGTGGAGAGGACCCCCGTCTCGGCGCGCATCGACCGGGCTGATCCCGTGCACGGCGCGGAACGCCCGGCCGAACGCCTCGATCGAGCCGTACCCGTGTCGCACGGCGACGTCGAGCACGTTCGGGGCGCCGGCGGCGAGTTCTGCGCCGGCCAGCGTCATCCGCCGACGGCGGACGTATTCCGACAGCGGCATCCCCGCCAGAGCCGAGAACATCCGGCGCAGGTGGTACTCCGTCGTGCCGTGCACGCGAGCGAACCCGGCGACGTCGATCTCGTCGCCGGTGCCTGCCTCGACGAGATCGACCAGTGCGTTGAGCGTTCCGATCATGAGGTCCTCCTTTCCCCACCATCGTGCGGCCCGAGGGCGATCTGCGACCCGACTTTCCGTGTCGGATCCGATCGATCGCCTCTCGGAGGTCAGCTCCGCTCGCCCGGATCGGCGAGCAGGTCGGCGAATGCCAGCTCGGCCGCGCCGATCAGCAGCCTGTCAGCGCCGAGAGCGGCCGGGCGGATCTCGAGCGCCTCAGCGCTCTCCGACATCGCGAGCGCCGTCACATCGTCGACGATCTGATCCGCCCGCAGATCGGCGAGGGTGGCGAGGAATCCGCCCAGCACCACGAGAGCAGGATTGAGCACGTTCACGGCATTGGCCAGCGCGCTCGCGAGCACATGCGCCTGACGCGTGATCTCGGCGGCCACCACCGGCGAGTCGGATTCGGAGAGCTCGGCGGCGAGCGTCTCATCGTCGGCGGAGTCGAGGCCGACCGCATCGAGAAGCAGCCGGCGGCTCACCTCAGCCTCGAGCACACCGTCGCGAGTGCGGCGGTCGGCGTCTGCCGAGATCCGGGGTCTGTTCTGACCGAACTCCCCCGCGTACCCACCCGCCCCGGCGACCGGCCTCCCGTGGATGATCAGTCCGCCTCCGATACCCGACGCACCTCCGTTCAGGTAGACCACGTCGTCGATCCCCCGGCCGGCGCCGTAGCGGTGCTCGGCGATGGCTCCGAGCGTGGCGTCGTTGTCGACGAAAGCCGCAGACGCCGTCGCCGAACGGACGAGATCGGCGAGCGGCACATCGGTCCAGCCGAGATGAGGCGCATTGCGCACGACACCGTCGGATGTTCGCACGAGGCCGGGGACCGCGACACCGATCGCCGCGATCCGTGCCGCGGCGAGCGCCCCTTCGCGCCAGGCGGCGATGCGATCGGCGATCGTCGACACCACCGCATCCGGCGTCGGAACGGTCTCGTTCGGCAGGCGCTCGCGCAGGACGATGCTGCGGTCGAGGCCGATCGCAGCGATCTCGATCGCGTCGACCTCAGGGTTCACCGCGATGGCGACGACGCGAGCCGACGCCGTCACGACCGGTGAGGGGCGTCCCACACGGCCGGGTACGTCGGGTATGCGCTCGTCGACGAGACCGCGTCTGACGAGCTCTGCGACGAGGTCGGCGATCGTCGAGCGGTTGAGCCCGGTCTGCTCGGTCAGCGCGGCTCTCGACTGCGCGCCGTTCTCGTGCACGAGCCGCAGGAGGAGGGCGAGGTTGTGCGGGCGGGTGCCCAGCGCGGGGCTCGGCTGCGTCGGCATCCCTTCACTGTAGGGGGTGGACGCACCTTCTGTCATGAGATATGTTGTGAATCACAACTTATTCGATGACCTGCACAGGAGCAGCCATGACCACCCCCACCCGTGACGACAAGTTCTCCTTCGGCCTGTGGACCGTCGGCTACAACGGCGCCGATCCGTTCGGCGGCCCCACGCGCCCGGCGCTCGACGTGGTGCACGCCGTCGAGAAGCTCGCCGAGCTCGGCGCGTACGGCCTGACCTTCCACGACGACGACCTGTTCGCCTTCGGCTCGACCGATGCCGAGCGCCAGACTCAGATCGACCGCCTGAAGGGTGCGCTCTCCGACACCGGCCTCGTCGTGCCGATGGTCACCACCAACCTCTTCAGCGCGCCGATCTTCAAGGACGGCGGTTTCACCTCGAACGACCGCGACGTGCGCCGCTACGCGCTCCGCAAGGTGTTCCGTCAGCTCGATCTCGGTGCCGAGCTCGGGGCCAGGACCTTCGTCATGTGGGGTGGCCGCGAGGGTGCCGAGTACGACTCCGCCAAGGACATCCGCCAGGCGCTCGAGCGCTACCGCGAGGCCGTCAACCTGCTCGGCGACTACGTCACCGACAAGGGCTACGACATCCGCTTCGCGATCGAGCCGAAGCCCAACGAGCCGCGCGGCGACATCCTGCTGCCGACGCTGGGCCACGCCATCGCCTTCATCGACTCGCTCGAGCGCCCTGAGCTCGTCGGCGTGAACCCCGAGGTCGGGCACGAGCAGATGGCAGGACTCAACTTCACCGCGGGCATCGCTCAGGCGCTGTTCCACGGCAAGCTCTTCCACATCGATCTCAACGGCCAGCGCGGCATCAAGTACGACCAGGACCTCGTCTTCGGACACGGCGACCTGCACAACGCCTTCTCGCTCGTCGATCTGCTCGAGAACGGCGGCCCCGGTGGAGTGCCCGCCTACGACGGCCCCCGTCACTTCGACTACAAGCCGAGCCGCACCGAAGACGAGAAGGGCGTGTGGGAGTCGGCCGCCGCGAACATGCGCACGTACCTGCTGCTCAAGGAGCGGGCGGCCGCATTCCGAGCCGACCCCGAGGTGCAGGAGGCGCTCGCCGCCGCCCGCGTCGACGAGCTCTCGACGCCGACCCTCAACCCCGGAGAGAGCTACGACGACTTCCTCGCCGATCGCTCGGCATACGAGGACTTCGACGCGAACTCGTACTTCGGCGGCAAGGGCTTCGGGTTCGTCCGGCTGCAGCAGCTCGCGACCGAGCACCTGCTCGGCGCTCGCTGATCGTCATGCCACTGGTTCTCGGGGTCGACTCGTCGACCCAGTCGTGCAAGGTCGTCGTCGTCGACACGTCGACCGGGGCGGTCGTCCGCTCCGGTCGCGCGTCGCACCCGGAGGGGACGTCGGTCGACCCCGAAGCCTGGTGGCAGGCGCTGAACGCCGCGATCGCGGAGGCGGGGTCGCTCGACGACATCGCCGCGTGGTCGATCGGCGGGCAGCAGCACGGCCTCGTCGCGCTCGACGAGTCGGGCGCGGTGATCCGCGACGCGCTGCTGTGGAACGACACACGTTCCGCCGGCGCGGCGGATGATCTGGTCGGCGAGTTCGGAGCGTCCGAACTCGCCGACCGCACCGGCCTCGTGCCCGTCGCCTCATTCACGATCACCAAGCTGCGCTGGCTGCGCGACCACGAACCGGAGAACGCGGCACGGGTCGCCGCCGTCGCTCTGCCGCACGACTGGCTGACGTGGCGTCTACGCGGGTTCGGACCCGACAACCCCGCGCTCGACGAGCTGGTGACCGATCGGTCCGACGCCTCCGGCACCGGATACTGGAACCCGTCGACGGGCGACTATGACCGCGAGCTGCTGGTGGCGGCGCTCGGCCATGACGCGATCCTCCCCCGGGTGCTCGCCCACGACGAGTGGGTGACGGATGCCGACGACCGGCGCGTCGGTGCGGGAGCGGGTGACAACGCGGCCGCCGCGCTCGGGCTCGGCGCCGTTCCAGGTGATGTGGTCGTGTCGATCGGCACCTCGGGCACGGTCTGCGCCATCAGCACCACTTCTCTGAGTGACCCGACCGGGACCGTCGCGGGCTTCGCCGATGCCTCGGGCAACTTCCTGCCTCTCGTCGCCACGCTCAACGCCGCGCGGGTGGTCGATGTGACCGCTGCGCTGCTCGGGGTCACGCACAGCGAGTTCAGCGACCTCGCGCTGCGGGCCGCCCCCGGCGCGGGCGGCCTCACTCTGCTCCCCTACTTCGAGGGCGAGCGCACCCCGAATCTGCCGGATGCCACGGCCTCCCTCTCGGGGATGACACTCGCCTCGACGACGAGGGAGAACCTCGCCCGCGCCGCCGTCGAGGGGATGCTCCGAGGACTCGGCGCCGGGCTCGATGCACTGCGCGATCTCGGCATCCCGCTCGAACGCGCCCTGCTGATCGGCGGCGGAGCGCAGTCGGAGGCCGTGCGTCGCATCGCGCCGGAGATCCTCGGCCTGCCGGTCGAGGTGCCCGAGCCCGGCGAGTACGTCGCGCTCGGCGCCGCCCGGCAGGCATCACAGCTCGTCGGCTGATCCCGCTGGAACGCACCCCGCCGGAACGCACCCCGTCGGGAGGAGATCTCCTTGTCGAGAGGACGAATTCGCCGCATCCGTCCTCCCGAAGCGCAGTTCTCCTCCCGAGCGGGCGACCGAACGACCGAGCACACGAGCGGGGCGGATGCCGTCAGCCGGCCAGCACCCTGGCGTCCCGCTGGGCGATGATGCTCAGCTCCGCCGCAGCGAAGGCGTGCGCCTGCGTCATCGCGTGCTCGGTGCGGTCGATGCAGTCGCGGATCAGCTGACCGAAGAACGGGAACCCCGTCTTCCCTGTCGCGTCGAAGCGGAACTGTCCGTCCTGATCGACGAGCAGCACCTGTCCGCCGCCGTTGTCGGTCGTGATGTCGGCGTACTTGCGCAATTCGATGTATCCGTCGGTGCCGAGCAGCACGGTGCGACCGTCGCCGAAGACGTCGAGCCCCGCCGGGGTGAACCAGTCGACGCGCACGTAGCCGGTGGTGCCGTTGTCGAGCACGACGTGGGCGTCTCCGAAGTCCTGCAGGCCCGGAGTGTCGGGGTGCGCGTAGTTGGCGACGGTCGAGCTCACGATCTCGCCGGTCGTCGCGCCCGTGTAGTACAGCATCTGCTCGAAGTTGTGACTGCCGATGTCGCAGATGATGCCGCCGTACTGCTCGGGGTCGTAGAACCAGTCGGGCCGCCCCGTGCCGATGCGATGGGGGCCGAATGACGCGACCTGCAGCACGGTGCCGATCGCGCCCCGATCGATCAGCTGGCCGGCGAGGATCGCCGCCTCGGAGTGCACGCGCTCGCCGTAGTACACGGCGAACTTCCGCCCGGTGCGCTCGACGGCTTCTCGAGCGGCATCCAGGTCGTGCATCGTCGTGATGGCGGGTTTGTCGGCGAAGAAGTCCTTGCCCGCGTCGAGCACGCGCACGCCGAGTGGAGCCCGCCGATTCGCGATCGATGCACTGGCGACGAGCCGCACCTCCGAGTCGTCGAGCACCTCCTGCTCGCTCGCGGCGGCACGCGCCTGCGGGAAGCGTTCGAGGAAGTCGGCGATCTTCACCGGGTCCTCATCGAAGACCAGCGAAAGGGTCGCGCCGGCCTCGATCAGCTGCTCGACCATGCCGACGATGTGACCGTGATCCAGTCCGATCGCGGCGAAGACGAACTCGCCGGGTGCGACGACAGGTTCGGGGAGCGGATCGAAGGTGTAGGTGCGGGTCATCGCCGGGTCTCCTCGTGGTTCATGTCATAGGTGCGCAGGCGTCCGCACATGCCGAATCCGCGGTCTCCCCCCGAGGGTACGGCTTCGTGCACGCGAGCATCGGCCAGGTGCGCCACCGAACCGGATGCCACGGCATCGGCGAGCGCCACCGAGCGCTCGGCCTGAGCCAGCGGACCCTGGCGCACGAGGTCGCCCCACGCCTCGGCGCGGTGGCGTACGAGCACACCGGCGGCGGCATGGAACGCGCGGAGCGCGCCGTGATCACCACCCGAGACGGCATCCCGCAGCGTCTCGAATCCCGTCACGGCGAGATCGCGTCGTCGGGCCGCTCGCTCGGCGCGTTCATCTGCATCGTCTCCGAGCGAGGCCGCCGCCGCATACGCGTCGGGGTCGCCCACGATCTCGGCGGGGAACGTCATCACCGCATCACCCGCCTCGGGGAGTCCGGCGTCGCTCATCAGCACGACGACCCGCAGGTCGCCGCCGTTCACGGCACGGTGGATGGTGCCAGGGGTGAACCAGACGACCGACCCCGACCTCAGCGAGGTCTCATGGAACCCGGCGGCGTCGATCGTCTGCAGGGCTCCCTCACCGGAGATCACGACATAGGCCTCGGTCGAGACGAGGTGCATGTGAGGGCTGCCGCCGCAGATGCCGTCCGGCGCGGCATCCGGGTAGACGTCGAGGCGCGACAGCGATGTGCCGCCGGGGAACGAGGATGCGGTCACGATGCCGCCTCCACGAGCGACGCGGTCTTCTCGAAGAAGTGCGGGGCGTTCGCCACCAGCTGTCCCGCCCGATAGTAGGGATCGGACGCCGTGATCGGCAGCGAGACGAACTGGCGCTCGAAGCCGGACTTGTAGATCGCGGTCACCACCTCGACCGCATCGCGGCCGTCCTGTCCGCCGGCGATCGGGACTCTCCTCTCACGGATCGCGCTGAGCAGGTCGCCGATCTGGCCCTCATGCCCGAGGTGGGCGAGCGGGGCACGGCCGGCGACGAGCTCCTCGATGCGTGCGACGGCCTCGGGGTCTCCGCCGTCAGCGGGAAATCCGTCGCGTCGGGACTGCTCGGCGACGACGGAGAACGGCTGGGACACCCGGGCGTTCGCCCCCTGGATCACGATCGCCTGCTCCTCCCCGTGGTGCACCACGGAGCTGGTCAGCTGCGCGAGCCCCCGTTCGTAGCGGAAGACGGCGACCGAGAGATCCTCGACTTCGGCGTTGTCGTGCTGCGCGTTGGCGAGCATGGCCGTGATCTCGGCCGGGCGTCCGAGCAGCCACAGCAGCAGGTCGATGTGGTGGATGGCGTGGTTCAGCGTGCAGCCGCCCCCCTCTTTCTCCCAAGTGCCGCGCCACCAGAGGTCGTAGTACGGCAGCCCACGCCACCACGCCGAGTCGACCCGGACGTGCGAGATCGATCCGAGCAGACCCGAGTCGACGACCTCCTTCAGCGCGGCGAGATCGTCGCGGAATCGGTTCTGCGCGACGACGGACAGCACACGGCCCGAACGCTCCTGCGCGGCGAGCATCGCATCGCACTCCTCGAGGGACGGAGCCATGGGCTTCTCGACCAGCACGTGGATGCCGGCATCGAGCGCAGCGATCGCGAGCGAGGCGTGCGTCGACGGCGGGGTCGCGATGCTCACCAGGTCGACGAGACCCGAGGCGATCATCGCGAGCGGATCATCGAACGTCGCCGCCCGCGTGAGCCCGAACGCCTCGGCCTTCTGCGCGGCCCGCCCGGGGATGACGTCGGCGAGCGCGGCGATCTCGCAGTCGCCCGCGAAGGCGAGGTATCCGCTGATGTGCGCGTCGGCGATCCCGCCGGTGCCGATGATGCCGATCCTGAGCATTCGCTGCCTCCCCGATGAGGTGTTACTACGTATTACTAAGACGTAGTAGATACTATCGAGACAGACACCCGCTACGTCAAGCCCGGAAAGTAGGATGCCGTGGAGAAACGCCCGACCAGCCACGACGTCGCCCACCTCGCCGGGGTCTCGCAGTCCACCGTCTCTTTCGTCTTCACCGGGCGGCCGGGGATCTCCGAGGCGACGCGCGAGCGGGTGCTTCGCGCAGCATCCGAGCTGAACTACCGCCCCAACCTGGCCGCCCGGTCCATGCGCACCCAGCGCACCGGCCGCCTCGCCGTCGTCGTGCCGATCGCCACGATGAATCCGCTCACGCTGCTCTCCGGCGCGATCTCCGCCGCGCGCGAGGCAGGCTACGTCGTGGAGGTGGTGAGCCTGCCCGAGGAGGCGACCGCGCGCGACGATCGCCTCGCCGATCTCATCGGGTCGGGGCAGTACGAGGGCGTGCTCGCGTTCACGCCGCTGCCCGCCACCGACTCCCCCGCCGACGGCCCCGTCGTGCTCTCGGTCGGCGAGTTCGATGACGCGATGCACATGACCGGCGCATTCACCGATTCGCGACCCATCACCGAGATGATCGAACGCCTCGCGGCACAGGGACATCGGAGATTCGTGCATCTGGCCGGCCCCGACGACTTCCCGTCGGCACGAGCCCGTCGCGCGGCCTACCTCGAAGCGATCGAGCGTCTCGGACTCGAGTCGCTCGGTGTGTTCGGAGAGGAATGGAGCGGCAGCGCCGGTGAGGCCGCCGTCGACAGGCTGCCCGCAGACGCACCGCCGCTCGCCGTGATCGCCGCCAACGACGTGATCGCGACCGGAGCCATCCGAGCGGCGACACGACGCGGATGGACGCTGCCCGACGACGTCGCCGTCACGGGGTGGGACGATCACCCCCAGAGCGCGTTCCTCGTGCCGTCGCTGACGAGCGTGTCGCAGGACCGCGAGAGACTGGGCGCCTACTCGATGCACCGTCTGATCGCAGCCGTCCGCGGCGGCGATGAGCCGATGAAGCCCGACGGTCTGCTGACCGTCATCTGGCGCGAGTCGACCGATTCTCCCCACTGACCGCCGAGACCTGGAGGCGCACATGAAGATCCTGATCCCGAACACCATCGAGCTGCCGGTGACCGCAGACGTCGAGACCGTCGTCTACGACATCGACGCCGAGATTCCCGCCGAGCACCGTGACGCCCAAGCGCTCGTCGTCTGGCACAACTCCTCGTCGTGGCTCCGGGAAGCCGCCCGCGCACTGCCCCGCCTGCGTCTCGTCCAGGCCCTCGCCTCCGGCGCGGATGCGGTTCTCAACGCCGGCTTCGGCGCCGACGTGCGCATCTGCTCCGGTCGCTCGCTGCATGACGGACCCGTCGCCGAGCATGCGCTGACCCTGATCCTGAGCGCCGTTCGACGTCTCGACCGGCTGCGCGACGCTCAGCGCGAGCACGTCTGGGACGAGGCGTTCAACGAGGAGCAGAGCGCCGCGCCCACTCGCGCGCTCTACACGCTGTCCGGCGCCCGCGTGACCATCTGGGGATTCGGTTCGATCGCCTCGACGCTCGCGCCGTTCCTCACCGCACTCGGCGCGGAGGTGCAGGGCATCGCCCGCACCGCCGGAGAGCGATCCGGGTATCGGGTGCACTCGGATGCCGATGCAGCCGCCGTGCTGGCTGACACCGACGTGCTCGTCTCGATCCTGCCCGCCACCGACGAGACCGCCGACTTGTTCGACGCCGAGCTCTTCCTCGCGCTCAAGCCGGGCGCGGTGTTCGTGAACGTCGGTCGTGGTGTGACCGTCGACGAGGCTGCGCTGATCGCGGCGCTGGAGTCGGGACAGCTGCGCGCCGCGGCGATCGATGTCGCGAAGTCCGAGCCGCTTCCGGCATCCGATGCGCTGTGGGACGCACCGAACCTGCTCATCACCCCTCACATCGCCGGCAACCGTCCGGTCGGAGCGGCACGCCTGGTCGACCAGAACGTGACTCGCCTCCTCGCGGGCGATGATCTCCTCAACCAGGTGCACCCCTAGGGTCTGGACACCGCGGGGCGAGCGGCGCATGCTGAGGGCATGACCGCCTTTCAGACCACACACGCGTTCAGCGGGTTCAGCGTCGACGACATCGACGCCGCCCGCTCCTTCTACGGCGACACCCTCGGCATGGACGTCACCACCAATGCCATGGGGTTCCTCGACATCAGCCTGCCCGACGGCGGATCGATCCTCGTCTACGGCAAGCCGAACCATGAGCCCGCGAGCTTCACGATCCTGAACTTCCCGGTGGACGACGTCGAAGCAGCCGTCGACGAGCTCAACGAGCGGGGCGTCGTGACCAAGATCTACGACGACTCGGAGTTCGCCACCGATGAGAAGGGCATCCTGCGAGGCGGTCCCGATCGAGGGCCCGACATCGCCTGGTTCACGGACCCCGCCGGCAACGTCCTCGCCGTGCTCGCCGCCGGCTGAGCGCCGCTCTCAGCCGAGGAGCGAGTCGAAGAGCTCGTTCACGGCCGGGTCGACTCGCTGCAGCTCGGGATGCGCGTCGTGCCAGTCGATGATCTCGCGCGCCGCGGTGTGCAGTGGCACGAGCGGGGCGAAGTCCGGCACGAGGCGGCGGACCTTGGTGTTGTCGAAGACGACGGAGTGCGCCATGTCACCCGTGAGCTGCCCGGCGCGGTCGGGTGCGGCATCCTCGATCGCCGCACTCGTGGCGTACCGGATCTTCGGCTCTGCTCCCGCCGCGCGACCGAGGATCGCGTAGATCTCGTTCCAGGTGTAGACGAAGTCGCTCGTGATCTGGAAGGTGTCGCCGTAGGCGAGCGGGTTGCCGAGCAGCCCCGCGAAGCCGACCGCGAAGTCGCTCGAGTGCGTGAGCGTCCACAGCGACGTGCCGTCGCCGTGGACGATGATCTCCTCACCCCGGCGGATGCGGTCGATCGCCGTCCACCCTCCGAACGCCGGGATCGTCCACTTGTCGTAGGTGTGCGAAGGCCGCAGCACCGTGACCGGGAATCCGCGATCCCGGTACGCGGCGGTCAGCAGGTCCTCGCAGGCGATCTTGTCGCGCGAGTACTGCCAGTACGGATTGCGCAGCGGTGTGGACTCGGTGATCGGAAGACGAGAGACCGGCTTCTGGTAGGCGGATGCCGAACTGATGAAGACGTACTGTCCCGTCCGGCCCTCGAAGCGGTCGATGTCCCGCTGCACCTGATCCGGCGTGAAGGCGATCATGTCGGCGACGACATCGAACTCACGACCGGCGAGGGCGGCGTCGACCGCTGCTGCATCCGACACATCCGCCGTCAGCACCTCGACGCCGTCAGCGGGCTCGCGCTGCGACTGTCCGCGATTCAGCAGAGTGACCTCCATCCCCCGCGACGCCGCGAGCGCACTCGCCGCCGAGGAGATGATTCCGGTTCCACCGATGAACAACACCGTCGTCGCAGTCATGCATCCGACTCTAGCGACGGGTCAGGCGGGGAGGCCGCCTAGGCGAGGTGCTCGAAGAGCGCGCGGACGGCCCCTTCGACGGCATCCGGATCTTCCGCACGGATCGCGTGGGCGACGGCTTCGGCCGCAGCGACCAGCCCGGGTGTCGCGTCGTCTCCGGGTACAGTCTCGGAGAACTGCAGCGCGCATTGAGCGAGGATCGTGGCCTCGACCAGGTGCATCGCCTGTCGCGGATGCCGCACGAGGTCGTCGACGGCGGTGAGGAACGCGATGGCCGCGGCGTCGCGGTCGGGTGCGGCCTGCGCGCGACCGATCTCCTCGGCATACGCCGCGAGATCGGAGCGGACACCTTCCGCAGTCGTGGGCAGTGCCATGCTGAGCGCCGTCCCCGCGAGCACGCCGGCGTAGCTGATCGCGGCACGCGACTCGGGTGCGGTGAGGTCCGCGACCTTGGTGTAGCGCGCGGGAGTGACCTCGACCAGTCCGATGTCACGCAGCCGGATGATCGCTTCGCGGATCGGGTTGAGCGACATGTCGAGCTCTCGGGCGAAGCGCATCGTGTTGAGCGTGTCGCCCGACCGGTAGTCCCCCCGCAGGATCGCCCCGAGGATGTGCTGGAAGGCAAGTTCGGGCAGTGGCACGGCACCGCGATGGGTCCAGTGGTGCGTCCGTGGATCCGCGTAGGCGATGGTCATTGGTGCTCCCCAGGTCCGTTGTGGACGCCCCCTGTGACAGGGGCCCCCACTAGACAGACTCGCTGCCGCCCGGAATATTACGCAGCGCCAGGGAAAAAGTCAGACGACGCTGGCGCCGGGCGCCGCAGCGAACTCCTCGAGAGCGGTGACGACGTCGTCGGAGAGCTCGACCTGGCTGGCCGCCACCGCGTCGTCGATCTGGCCCGTGCGCGATGCTCCGATGATCGCGGTGGTCACCACGGAGTCCCGCAGCACCCACGCGACGGCGAGCTGGGGAATCGAGAGGCCCGCGTCCTTCGCGACGCGGTCGATGCCGCGGATGCGCTCGAGGTAGCTGTCGGTGAGCGCGGACCCGTTCAGGAAATGGCTGTTCGCGGCACGCGAGTCGGCCGGGACGTCACCGTCGATGTACTTGCCGGTGAGCAGGCCCTGCGCGAGCGGCGAGAACACGGCGCTGCCGATCTCCAGCTCGCGCAGCGCCGGGAACAGCTCGGCCTCGGGAGTGCGGTCGAACAGCGAGTACCGCGGCTGGTGCAACAGCAGCCTCACGCCCTGATCCGCGAGCAGCTGATACGCGCGACGCGCCAGCTCGGCCGGGTAGTTCGAGATGCCCACGTACAGCGCCTTGCCGCTGCGCACGATGTCGGCGAGCGCCGCGACCGTCTCCTCCAGCGGGGTCTCGGGGTCGGGGCGGTGCGAGTAGAACACGTCGACGTAGTCGGTGCTCATGCGCTGCAGACTCTGCTCGAGCGAGCGCATGAGGTACTTGCGCGATCCGCCGTCGCCGAACGGCCCCGGCCACATGTCGTAGCCGGCCTTGGTCGTGACGAACAGCTCGTCTCGGTAGCGGGCGAGCCCGCTGTCGAGAACGGCGCCGAACGTCGACTCGGCGGACCCGTACGGCGGGCCGTAGTTGTTCGCGAGGTCGATGTGCACGACACCGCGGTCGAACGCGTGCAGCACGATCTCGCGCTGACTGTCGAAGGTGCGGTCACGACCGAAGTTCTGCCAGAGTCCGAGCGACACCTTCGGCAGCTTCACCCCGCTGGCGCCTGCGCGTTGGAACGGCACGTCGGTGTAGCGGGTGGCCGCAGCCTCGTAGGCATGCGTCAGGCGGGGGTCATCGGCAGCGATGGGCATGAGGGACGCTCCTGGATCCGAGGCGGGAAGAGCTTCAGGATAGCGCTTTCTCGCACGGCGGGACCAGGACTCCGATGCATGCTGCGCCGGCATACGAGTGTCCGCGCTCGCAGGCCCGACCGACCGCTGTCAACCACACCGACGAAGTCCGACGGTCGGGGTAGCGTGACGGAGAGACGGCGATCATCGCATTCACCCCCGCTCCCCGCGGGAAACGAGAAGAGGTCCATGATGGGCGGGACCCCACCGTCGAAGCTGTCCGGCACGTCGAACGCCATCGTCGTGACCGGAGCACGGGTGCACAATCTTCGCGACGTGAGCGTCGCGATACCCCGCGACGCCCTCGTGGCCTTCACCGGCGTCTCCGGCTCGGGCAAGAGCTCCCTCGCATTCGGCACGTTGTACGCCGAGGCGCAGCGTCGGTACTTCGAGTCGGTGGCGCCCTACGCGAGGCGCCTGATGAGCCAGGTCGACATCCCCGACGTCGACGCCATCGGCGGGCTGCCTCCGGCGGTGGCCCTCCCCCAGCAGCGCACCGCGGGAAGCGCTCGATCGACCGTCGGCAGCGCCACGTCGATCGGCAACGTCATCCGCATGCTGTTCTCGCGAGTGGGCACGTACCCCAGTGGGGCGGAGCCGCTGTTCGCCGAGGACTTCTCCGCGAACACCGTGCAGGGCGCGTGCCCGCGCTGCCACGGGATCGGGCAGGTGTACGACGTGCCGCTGCACCTCATGGTCCCCGACGAGTCGCTGTCGATCCGCGACCGTGCTCTCGACGCCTGGCCGCGCGCCTGGCACGGCAAGCAGCTCATCGACAGCCTGATATCGCTCGGCTACGACATCGACATCCCGTGGCGCGATCTGCCTGAGAAGCAGCGTCAGTGGGTGCTCTACACCGAGGAGTCGCCTCAGGTTCCGGTGTTCACCGACCGCGGCCCGGCGCAGGTGCGCAAAGCAGTCGCGGCCGGCATCGAGCCCTCGTACATGAGCACGTTCGTCGGCGTGAGGCAGTACGTGCTCAACACCTTCGCCAACTCGAAGAGCGCGAAGATGCGCGAGAAGGCGGCGAGCTTCATGGTCAGCGTCCGCTGCCCGATGTGCGACGGACGCCGCCTGAAGCCCGAGGCGCTCGCCGTGACGTTCGCCGGTCTCGACATCACCGAGATGGCCGCGATGCCACTCGCGGACCTCGAGGCACTCCTCGAGACGGCACTCGACTCATCCGGCAACGGAACGGATGCCCCCGGCGCCGGTGGAGAAGCGCTCCCACCCGAGAAGAAGCTCGCGGCGCACCGGCTGGTCGACGAGCTGCGCGATCGGATCTCCCCCATCATCGAGCTCGGTCTGGGCTACCTCTCGCTGGATCGCTCGACCCCGACGCTCTCGTCGGGTGAGCTGCAGCGTATGCGGCTCGCGACCCAGGTGCTGTCACAGCTGTTCGGGGTCATGTTCGTGCTCGACGAGCCGTCTGCCGGCCTCCACCCCGCCGACGGCGAAGCGCTCGTGCGCATCCTCCGCTCGTTGCGAGACTCCGGAAACACGGTCTTCTTCGTCGAGCACTCCCTCGACGTGATCCGGCATGCGGACTGGATCGTCGACATCGGCCCCGGAGCGGGATCCACCGGCGGTGAGATCGTCTATTCCGGCCCGATCGACGGGCTGCGGGACGCGGAGCGCTCCCAGACGAGACGATATCTGTTCGCCGACGACCTGCGGGCCGAGCAGCCGACGGCACAGCCGCGGGCCCCTCGCGAGCCCGATGCCGAACTCGTGCTCGTCGACGTCTCGCGGAACAATCTCCGCAGCGTCTCGGTGTCGATCCCCCTCGGCTGCCTCACCGCCGTCACGGGCGTCTCCGGTTCGGGCAAGTCGTCTCTCGTCACCCAGGCCCTGCCCGACCTGCTGCAGAGCAGCCTCTCCAGCGAGGTGGACGGCTCGTCGACCGACACGTCGACGAGGGAAGAGCAGGGCAGCGCAGCAGCTGATCCGCTGTTCTCCGCACCGATCGCCCACACGACGGGTCGCGCCTCCGGTCCCGCCGACCGCGTGCGACGCGTGGTGCAGGTCAGTCAGAAGCCGATCGGCCGCACCTCTCGATCGAACGTGGCGACGTACACCGGGCTCTTCGACCGCGTCCGCGCGCTGTTCGCCGCGACACCGGAAGCGCGTCGGAGGCGCTACGCCGCGAGCCGGTTCTCGTTCAACCTGGCGAGCGGGCGATGCCCCACCTGCAAGGGCGAGGGCACGGTCGAGGTGGAGCTGCTCTTCCTCCCCACCGTCCACGCCCCCTGCGGCACCTGCGGCGGCACGCGCTACAACCCGGAGACCCTCGAGATCGAGCTCCACGGGCACACCATCGCCGACGTCCTCGCCCTGAGCGTGAACGACGCGCGTGTCCTCTTCGAGGACGATGCCGACGTCGCGCGACATCTCGATGCCCTCCTCGACGTGGGGCTCGGGTATCTGCCGCTGGGCCAGTCGGCGACCGAGCTCTCCGGCGGCGAGGCGCAGCGCGTGAAGCTGGCGTCCGAACTGCGGCGCGCCCAGCGCGGCGACACCCTCTACCTGCTCGATGAGCCCACCTCAGGACTGCATCCGTCGGACACCGATCGGCTGCTCGTCCATCTTCAGCATCTCGTCGACGCCGGCAACACGGTCGTGATGGTCGAGCACGACATGCGCGTGGTCGCACAGGCCGACTGGGTGATCGACATGGGACCAGGAGCCGGAGAGCTCGGCGGCACTGTCGTGGCGCAGGGAACTCCGCGTTCCGTCGCCTCCGCGAGCGGGAGCACCACGGCGTCGTACCTCGCGGATGCCATCGCGGCTCAGGAACTCGGAGTCAGCGCCTGAGAACAGAAAATCCCTGCCGAGGCAGGGATTTTTTCTGCGGAGACGAGGGGATTTGAACCCCTGGTCCCCGTGAGGGGACTCCACCTTAGCAGGGTGGTGCACTCGGCCGGACTATGCGACGTCTCCAGGCATCCGAACCGTGAAGAGCGGATGCACCTTGCAATCATAACGGGTTCCCGTGGCTGGAACGAATCGGGGCTCAGGGTCCTCGGCCGGGCCGCCTGCAGGACGAAAGCACATCTGCAGGACGAGACCCGACGGATGCTCCCGCATCCGTGCTCCGGTCATGCACACGGCACGGGTGACGGCGCGTGACCCCAGACGATCCCTCAGCCGGCGCTCGATTCGCGCACCACGAGTTCGGGCTGGAACCGCACGCGACGGTCGTGCTCGACGCCGTCGAGCTCCTTCAGCAGCAGATCCACCCCGGTCCAGCCGAGCAGCCTGGCGGGCTGGCGCACGGAGCTCAGCGGCACGACGGTCGCCGAGGCGAAGTCGATGTCGTCATAGCCGACCATGGCGATGTCCTGGGGCACACGGATGCCGGAGCCGAAGCTGAACGCCTGCAGCAGCCCGACGGCGAGCAGGTCGTTCGCGGCGAAGACGGCATCCGGGCGCGATTGGGGCCCACTCGCCGCGATGGCCTCACCCGCAGCCCTGCCCTGGAGCACCGTGAGCGCGGACTGCTCGAAGATCTCGAGAGTGACATCGGGGTGAGCGGCGACGGCCGCCTGCACGCCGCGCAGACGATCGGCGACCTGCTGCACCGACTGCGGTCCTCCGACGAATGCCAGCCGGCGACGTCCCGAAGCCAGCAGGTGATCGGCAGCCAGGCGTCCGCCTTCGACGTCATCGACCGAGACCGACGGCAGCAGCCCCTCCTCCACCTCGCGGTCGACGAGGATCACCGGCATGCCGCCCGCGGCGAATCGATGAACGGCCGAGAGGTCGTCGGTGGCGGGTGTGAGCAGCACGCCGTTGACCCGCTGCTCCTGGAAGAGCTCGAGGTGCGCGACCTGGCGCTCGTCTCGCTCGTCGCTGTTGCCGAGCAGCACCGTCATGCCGGCATCCGCTGCCCGGTCCTCCGCGCCGCGCACGACCTCGGCGAAGAACGGGTTGCCGATGTCGGGCACCACGAGTCCGATGCTGCGGCTGCGACCCGCGCGCAGCTGCCTGGCGGCGTCGTTGCGCACGAAGCCGAGTTCCTGGATCACCCGCTGCACGCGCTCGACCGTCTTGGCGGACACGCGCTCGGGCTGATTGAGCACGTTCGAGACGGTGCCGACCGAGACGCCGGCCGCAGCCGCCACGTCCTTCACCCCTACCGCCATGGCCTGCCTCCGTCCGTCCGCGCGTGCGCCACGACTACCTTCTCATTCCGCGGGGTGAACTCCGCGCCGGCGACGCCCGGGAACCGCGACGACGGCGAGCGCCGCGCAGCCGATGCCCGCGATGAACAGGGGCGCGAGCGCCCAGGTCACGACGCCGGTGAAGACGGCCGCGGCCGCGATGTACGCGGCTCCGGCGGCATCCGCTGTGATCATCCCCGGCACCGCGCGGACCGCGGCGGTCCACCCGGTCGACGGCGACCAGGCGCCGGCGGCGAGCAGCACGGCGACCGCGAGAGCGAGCAGCCCCGCCCAGCCGATGACCGCGATGATCTCGCCACCGGGCAGTGCGCCCGAGCCCGCGAGCACGACGTCGACCGTGAGCACGGCGGCGATCAGCGCCGCCGGCACCCCGACGCGGAGCGAGGGCAGGATGCCAGTGCGCACGTCGTCCCAGAACAGGGCCGTGCGCGAGTCCTCCGCGGCGACGAAGCGACGCAGGTGACGGATGCCGGCGGCCAGGGCGATCGGCAGCGTGACGACGCCGAGGGCGATGATCGTCATCAGCAGCCCGACCGTGAGCACCTCTCCGAACAGACCGAACTTGGCGGTCGCTCCGGGGTTGACCCCGGGCTCGACACCGGCGACCGTGGGGCCGGCGCCCGACCGCGCCTCGCGCTTCGCCGCCCGGTGCGCCCGACGCTCTGCGTTGATGACCGACATGACTAGCCCTTCAGTCCCTGCGTGGCGACTCCGTCGACGAGGAAGCGCTGGAAGACCACGAAGAACAGCAGCACCGGCACAAGGGCCACGAACGACGCCGTGACCGTCGCGCCGTAGTCGGACGACGAGGTCTGGTCGTTGTAGAGGCGCAGCGCGATCGGCAGCGGGTAGTTCTCGGGGCTCGTCAGGTAGAGCAGCGGGCCGAGGAAGTCGTTCCACGCCCAGATGAACGAGAAGATCGCGCAGGTGATCAGGGCGGGCTTGATGAGCGGCAGGATGATCGACCAGAAGATCCGCAGGTGGCCTGCTCCGTCGATGCGCGCCGCTTCATCCATGTCGCGGGGCATCTGACGGATGAACTGAACGAGAAGGAAGACGAAGAACGCCTCGGTGGCGAGGAACTTCGGCAGGATCAGCGGGATGAAGGTGTCGACCCATCCGAGCTGGTTGAAGATGATGTACTGCGGGATGATCACGACGTGGAACGGCAGCAGCAGCGTGCCGATCATCGCGGCGAACAGCACGCCGAGTCCCTTGAACTGCACTCGTGCGAAGGCGTAGGCGGCGAGCGCCGACGAGAGCACCGTGCCGACGACGGCCGAGACCGCGAGGATCAGCGAGTTCAGGAAGAAGCGCCACATCGGCACTCCGGCGATGCCCTCCATGACCTTCCCGTAGTTGTCGAGCGTCGGCGCCTGCGGCAGCAGCCCCGGGTTCTGACCGAACTCGGAGTTCGGCTTAAACGTCGACAGGAACAGCCACAGCAACGGGTAGAGCACCACCGCGGTGAGCACGAGGAGACCGATGAACCAGATGACGGTCTGCCAGGTCTTGCGCTTGATGCGGCGACGCGGGGCGGGCGGACCGACGGGCGTCGTCTGCTGCGCGGCGAAGACCGGAGTGGATGCGGCGCCGGACGTGGTCGCCTGATTGGAGGTGCTCATTTGTCGTCTCCCGAGTAGTGCACCCACGACCTCTGAGTGCGGAAGAGGATGAAGGCGATGATCGCGACGACGACGAGCAGGACCCACGCGATCGCGGCCGCGTAGCCCATCTGTCCGTCGGAGAACCCTCGCTTGTACAGGTACACGGTGATGAAGTTCGTCATGCCGGCGGGGCCGCCGGTGCCGTTAGAGATGATGTACGCCGAGGCGAACACCTGGAACGCGCCGATGAGACCGAGCAGCAGGTTGAAGAACATCACCGGGGAGAGCATCGGGATCGTCACCGCGCGGAACCGACGGTAGGCGTTCGCGCCGTCCATTTCCGCGGCCTCGTACAGCTCCTTGGGGATCTGCTTGAGACCCGCGAGGAAGATCACCATCGTGGCTCCGAACTGCCAGACGGCGAGCAGGATCATCATCGGGAGCACGAGGCTCGGGTTGCCGATCCATCCGCCGAGATCGACGCCGAAGATCTGCAGACCGCTGTCGACCGGACCGTCGGAGGAGAACATGGCCCGCCACACGATGGCGACCGAGACCGAGCCGCCGATGAGGGACGGCGCGTAGAAGGCGGAGCGGAAGAAGCCGGCGCCCTTGTCGCGGTAGTTCAGGAGCATCGCGACGCCGAGGGCGGCCGCGAGGGTGATCGGAGTGCCGATGAAGACGTAGACGAGGGTGATCTGCGCCGACTGGATGAAGTTCGGGTCGCTCGTGAAGAGTCGGATGTAGTTGTCCAGCCCGATCCACTTGGGCGGCTGGAAGATGTTGTACTTCGTGAAGGAGAGGTACAGGGAGTAGATCATCGGCACGGCGGTGAGACCGAAGAAGCCGATGAGCCACGGGGTGAGGAACGCATAGCCGGTCGCCGTCTCACGCCGCAGACGTGCGCGCTGGCCCGGCCGCGCGAGTTCGTTCTCGGGGCGGCGGCCGCTGCGCAGCGCCCGCCCTCGCCCGGACTTCTTGCCCGTGACGATCGTCCTGGTCGCCGTCGTGCTCATGACAGCTCCTTCCGAAGTGGATGGGATGCGGTGGGCCGGGCGGATGCCACCCGGCCCACCGACGGGATCACTGGTTGAGGACGACGTCCATCTCGGAGAAGAACTGCGTCACGGCCTCGTCGACCGTCGTGGTGCCGAAGTTCAGCTCGGTGCCCAGCACCCGGAACTTCTCCTCGAGGGTGCCGTAGCCGACGATCGGCACGGGCGGAGCGTCGCCGAGGCGGTCGGCGATCGACTCCTCGTAGTCCTTGACGAGCTGGCTCATGGGATCGAGCTCTGCGGCCTCGAGAGCGGTCTCGGATGCGGGGAGGCCACGGTTGGTGCCGAAGATCTCGCCGGACTCGGGCGAGTTGACCAGGAAGTTGACGAGCGTCGCCGCCGCCTCCGGGTGCTCGGTCTTGGCCGAGATCGTGTGCAGCATCGAGGGCTTCAGGTACAGATCCTTCGCGCCCTCCTTCGTGACCGGCGGGGCGACGAGGCCGAGCTCGGTGTAGCTCTCGCCGAGGTTGGCGAGGTAGCCCGCACCGAAGTTGTCCCACGTCAGCTCGCTGGCGTTCTTCGCGGCGTCGAACGCGGTGAGGGGGTTGAGCTCCTCGACGACCTGCTGCGGAACGACGACTCCGTCGCGGATGTCGTCTCCGGCCTCCCAGAACTCCTTCAGACGGTCTTCGTCGAAGCCGGGCGTGCCGTCTTCGTCGAACAGGTTCTTGCCCTCGCTGCGCAGCTGCAGCTCGAAGTTCTGGATGCGCCCCGTCCAGTCGGACCCGCCCCAGAACTCACCCGCGCCGGCATCGGTGATCTCGCCCATCCACTCGTCGTAGTCCTCCCAGTCGCCCCCGGGGAACTCCTCGACGCCTGCGGTCTCGAGCAGCTGGGGGTTGGTGAAGACGCCCCACGCGTTGGTCGAGGTGGTGATGCCGTAGGTCGTGTCATCGACGACGCCGATGCCGAGGATGTTCTCGGAGAGCGGCTCGGTGTCGATGACCGAGCCGAGGTAGGGCTCGAGGTCGAGCAGCAGGCCGTTCTCCGAGTACTGACGCAGGTACGAGTAGTCGAACTGCATGACGTCGGGGAGTCCGCCGCCGGCGGCCTCGGTCTGGCGCTTCTCCCAGAACTCCGGGAACCCGAGGAACGTCGCGTTCACCGTGATGTTCGGGTACTCCTCGTTGAACGCCTCGATCGCCTGGTTGTAGAGATCGGCGCGGACGTCGTTGCCCCAGAACGCCAGGTCGAGCGTGACCTTCTCGTCGGGGTCGTACGTGGGCTCACCCTCGGGGCTGCCTCCGCCGGCGCAGCCGGCGAGTACCAGCGCTGCGCTGGTGGCGACGGCCGCTGCGGCCGCCAGACGCTTCTTGCTGAACATCGTTGTCCTCTCTGATGAACGTCCTCGTTCGGCAGGGCCGCGGAACGCCTGTGTCCATGTGGTGCGGGATGCGATCTCCATCGTGCGGGGAAAACGCTTACCTGCACGCTAATCCAGATTGAAACGTTTCGCAACCGGCAATTCGCGGCGGGGATTACATCGATTACCGCGGGGTCTTCGATCCTCTCACGATCAGCTTCCCGCCCTCGACCTCGAGCCCCACGCGATGCACGGCGGATCGCCTCTGCTCGCCCGTGGCAGAGTGGGCCGGAGCCCGCTCCGCGGCGGCGGCGGCGGCGGCGGCGGCGAAGAAGTAGAACCACAGGTCGTCGCCGACGCGCACCTGCGCGCCGTGACTGCCGACCCCTCCGGTCGGCAGATCAGCGAGGATCACGGCATCCGCATCACCCTGACGCGTCCAGCGCGTGCCGTCGTCGGAGCGATAGACGCCCATCCCCCGCCACTCGTCCACGATCAGCCACCAGAGACCGCCGAGCTCGAACACGGTCGGCCCCTCGTGCGGCCGTCCTCCGATCGCGACGCCGTCGAGGGACCAGTCCACGAGGTCGGGCGATGACGCGACCATGGTCACCGAGTCCGCCGCCTCATCCTTGTACCAGAGGCGCCACAGTCCGTCGGGCGTGCGCGCGACGGCCGCATCGATCACACGATCGCTGCTCAGCACGAGCGGGCCGCGTCTCGACCAGTGCCTCAGGTCGTCGGAGGCGTACTCGACGATGGCGCGAGCAAACCCCGGCCAGCGGTCGGGGATGCCGTCGATCTCGGTGAGATGCATCCGCCAGCGCGCACCGTCCCAGAAGACCTCCGGGGCCCAGTGGGTGCGGTCGACCTCGGCGGGCGGCGGGCCGGGCTCGAGGACGAGATCGGATGCCGCGGGCTCGAGCGTTCCGTCGTAGCGCCAGTCCAGACCGTCGGTCGATGTCGCGACCCCGATCCGGCTGCCGTGCACCCACGACACCCCCGGTCCCGCATCGGCGAGGCTCGCCCGACGCTGGGTGTAGAACATCCACCACAGCCCGTCGGCGTCGACCGCGACCCGCGGGTCGGTGGCGCCGTCGTAGACGGGGTCGCGGTAGAGCTCTCTCATCTGCGGAGATCGGTGACCGGACTCGCGAAGCCGGCCCGGTGCGTGGGGTGCGAGCCCAGCAGCTCGGGGGTGATCACCGTGCCGTCTGCGGCGGCCGAGGCGTAGATGGCCGCCACGATCTCGAGCGAGCGTGCGGGCGCATCAGCGGTAGGAGGCAGGGGTGCGCCCTCCAGCAGAGCGTCGAACACGTCGCGCAGCAGCGGCTCGTGGTCGCTGCGCTCCTCGGCATCCGGGAACGCCCATCCCTCGGCCTCCGGCTCGAAGCCGGGCGCCGGGGTGATCCGCCAGTTCTCATGACCGTGGCCGTAGACGTGGTCGACCGTGACCGTGGCCTTCTGGGTGTCGATGCGGATAGAGCTCGTCTCTCGCGGCGACACGGCACTGGTGACGAGCTGCGCGACCACTCCCCGGTCGAAGACGATGGTCGCGGTCGAGACGTCCTCGGTCTCGGTCTCGCGGTCGAGCCGCCAGAGCCTGCCCTGCACCGACGACCAGTCGCCCAGCAGGTGCGCGAGCAGGTCGATCTGGTGGATGCCGTGGCCCAGGGTCGTTCCGCCGCCCTCCGTCTCCCACTTGCCGCGCCACGGCACCGCGAAGTAGTCGGCGTCACGGAACCAGAGCGTCTGACACACGGCGACGAGCGGGCGGCCGAGGGCTCCGCTCTGCAGCAGCCCGCGCACGTGCGCCGCGGCCGTGCCGGTGCGCTGCTGGAAGACGACCGCCAGCTGCCTGCCCGCGGCCTCGGCCGCCGCGCGCATCTCGTCGAGCTCATCGAGCGAGGGTGCCGGCGGCTTCTCGACGATCACATGCGCGCCGGCTGCGAAGGCTGCGAGCGACTGCGAACGGTGCGGCCCGGGCGGCGTGCAGATGAGCACGACGTCGGGGTGCTCGGCGGCGAGCATCTCGTCGAGGTCGCCGTAGGCGGCATCGATGCCGTATCGGCCGGCGAACTCCTGCGCCTTCTCCCGGCTGAGGTCGGCGACGGCGACGAGCTCGGCGCGCGGGTACGCGGCGACCGCGCGGGCGTGCGCGTTCGCCACCGCCCCGGTGCCGACCAGGGCCGCGCGAAGGGTCTTCTCGGTTGTCATCGTTCCTCCTCAGGACGCTGAGCCGGGGTCATCTGATGCCGTTCTGCACCAGGTGCAGGCGGGCGTATCGCCCGTCGGCGGCGAGCAGCTCGTCGTGCGAGCCTTGTTCGACGATACGTCCGTGCTCGAGCACGACGATGCGATCGGCCTGCCGGATCGTCGACAGCCGGTGCGCGACCACGAGCGTCGTGCGACCGCGCATGAGCCGTTCGAGGGCCTCTTTGACGAGTCCCTCGGACTCGGGGTCGAGCGCGCTCGTCGCCTCGTCGAGCAGCAGGATCCGCGGATCGCGCACGAGCGCGCGGGCGATCGCCAGACGCTGGCGCTGACCACCCGAGAGGCGCGCTCCGCGCTCGCCGACCACCGTGTCCCACCCCTGCGACTGCTCGCTCACGAACTCCCACGCGTTGGCGTCTCGCAGCGCCTGTTCGACGCGATCGGGCGTGACGTCGGGCATGCCGTAGGCGATGTTGTCGAAGACCGATCCCTCGAACAGCACCGACTCCTGCGGCACGACCGAGATCGACCGGCGCACGGTGCGCAGGTCGAGCTCCTGCATGTCGGCGCCGTCGAGCACGATGCGGCCGCTCGTCGGACGGACGAATCCGAGCACGAGGTTCAGGAGGGTCGACTTGCCCGAGCCCGACGATCCCACGAAGGCGACCGTCTCGCCGGGGGCGATCCGCAGATCGATCTCGAACAGGGCGTCGTCGTCGGCATCCGCGTAGCGATGCGTCGCAGAATCGAGCACGATCTCGCCGGCGACCGCCGAGACGACGCGCTTGCCGGAGTTCTGCTCGACGTCGGGCTCTTGCAGCACCTCGGCGATCGAGCGCACCGACTCGAGCCCGCGGGCGCCGACGGGAATGAGCATGAGCAGCTGGGTGAGCCCGCCGGTCAGCAGCGTGAAGTAGCTCGAGAGCATCACGACCTCGCCCGGCGTGATCGGGAGGAAGCCGGTGAGCGCGCACACGGCGGCGAGCATGAGGCAGGCGACGCCGAGCAGCTGCATCGCCACCCAGGAGATCGAGGCCACCCGGCCGTTCAGCAGGTCGAGGTCGAGTCCGGCGCGGCGCACGCCATCCGCCCCGCCCGCGACGCGGTTGATCGCCGTCTCCTCGAGCCCGTGAGCGCGTGTCACCGGGATCAGCGACGCCATCTCGCCGACGCGGGCCGACAGCGTCTCGATTTCGCGCCGGAAGACCTCGTTGCGACGCTGCGATCGATTGCGCATGCCGTAGCGGATGCCGATCGCGATCGGCACGGCGAGGGCGTACACGGGAAGGAACTGCGGCACGGTGACCGCCGTCATGCTGAGTGCGCCGAGCATCACCATGGTCGACGACAGGAGCGGATGCGTGACCTGCTGCAGCATGAGCTCGACGTTCTCGACGTCGCGCACCACCTTCGTCTGCACGATCGACGAGCTCATCCTCGTGTGGTACCCGATCGAGAGGCTCTGCAGTCGCGCGGTGAGGGCGTTGCGGAGATCGGCACCGAGGTCTCGCACCACGGTCATGAAGTTGCGGGTGTAGATGATGTGGTTCGGGTAGTTCTGCAGCAGCAGCACGGCGGCCAGCGCGAACCACCACAGCACCTCGGTGACATCGCCGTCGCTCGCCACGACGTCGATGATCGCGGCGGTGATCACCGGCAGGAACCAGAGCGGGATCTCCTTGATCGCGAAGGCCGTGATCGCGAAGGTCAGTCGCCAGTGACGGCGGGCGACGAGGCGCAGCACGGAGCGGGTGGGGTGATCACCGTCGATGAGCGCGGCCGGATGGGAAAGCGCTTTCTGTGCCATGGTCCTATCGTAGAGTCACCGCACCCGTCTGGGAAGCGCGACCATCCGAATCAGCAGGAGCAGCCATGACCTTCGACGCAGCATTCGACTGGGCACGTGGTCACGTGCAGGCGGAGCGCCTGCCGACAGCGGTGCTCGGCATGGCCACCGCCGACGGGATCGTCGACCTCGAGGGCTTCGGGGCCGCGACGGATGCCGTGTATCCGCTGTTCTCGATCACGAAGGTGCTCACCGGCATCACGGCGACGCGCGCCATCGAGAGGGGTCTGCTCACCCCGAACACTCCGCTCGCCGACGCCCTGCCGCAGTTCGGCACCTCTCGTGACGACATCGTGCGGCTGTGGCACCTGGCATCCCACACCTCGGGGATCTCCGAGCCGGCTCTCGACACCGCGCTTCCGCTGCGCGACGAGCTGCTCAGCCAGGGGCGGGACTTCGCCGCCGGCACCGCGTCGCGGTATTCCACCCTGGCCTTCGAGGGGATCGCGGCGCTGATCGAGCACGCGACCGGTTCGACCTGGGATGCCGGCACATTCGACTGGGCGCATCGCATCGGCGCGATCGGCCTGACCCTCGACCCGAGCAAGTCCCTCGGGGTTCCGGATGCCGCGGCCGGCGGACTCGACCTCGACCGGTTCCACGCCACGCGTGCTCCCGGCGCAGGACTCCTGGGCAGAGCCGAGGATCTCCTGCACCTCGGCGCCGAGCTGCTGCGCATCGGCCAGGGCGCGAAAGACGGCATCCTGTCTCCGGCGGGACTGGCCATGATGCTCCGCCCGCTGACCGGCGCGATCCCCCGCCTCGACCCGTACCCCTCTGAGCGCGGTCAGGACTGGGGCTTCACGTTCAACCTGCGCTCACGAGCGCCGGGGCTGGTGGACCGTGACGTCTTCGGCCACGGCGGGTGGGCGGGCACGGAATTCTGGGTGCACCCGACGGCGGGCGTCTGCTGGGTGCTGCTCACGAACGCGGCCGTGCGCCCGGTCGTGGACGCCGATCAGCTCGACAACGCGGTCATCACCGCGGTGTGACCGCCGACGCTCGCTTGACACGTCGCCCGCCCGTGTCTAGGGTTGAGACATTGAATGAAACGATTCAAAATCCGCTCGATGAAGAGAGAACCAACATGACCCGCGTCGCGTTCCAGTTGCAGGTGCGTCCTGAACTGCTCGACGAATACCTCGCCCGTCACTCGCCGGTCCGGCCCGAGATGCTGGCCGAGATCGCGGCCGCCGGCCGCCGTAACTACTCGCTGTTCCTCGCCGAGGGCGGCACGCTCGTCGGCTACTACGAGACCGACGACGATGCCGCCGCCCAGGCGTATCTCGCCGCCTCCCCCGTCGCCGCGCGCTGGGAGTCCGAGATGAGCCGATTCTTCATCGGTCTCGACGGACGCCCCGACCAGGCCGCCACCGCACTCGCCGAGGTGTTCCACCTCGAAGACCAGCTCGCCGACGCCGGCGACTCCCCCGCATCAGACATCGACAACCGCACCGACACCGAAGGCAGCGCCTCATGAGCATCCTCTCGTCCGACAACCTCGCCGCCCTCGAACAGCAGGGCATCGAACTCCCCAGCTGGGCGTTCGGCAACTCCGGCACGCGCTTCAAGGTGTTCGGCACGCCCGGCACGCCCCGCGACCCGTGGGAGAAGATCGCGGATGCCGCGCAGGTGAACAAGTACACGGCGCTCGCACCCTCGGTCGCCCTGCACATCCCGTGGGACCTGGTCGACTCGTTCTCCGACCTGCGCAAGCACGCCGAGGACCTCGGCGTGACCCTGGGCACCATCAACTCCAACACCTTCCAGGACGACGACTACAAGTTCGGCGCGCTGACCCACGAAGACCCGTCGATCCGCCAGAAGGCGATCGATCACCACCTCGCCTGCATCGACGTGATGGATGCCACGGGCAGCCGCGACCTGAAGATCTGGCTCGCCGAGGGCTCGAACTACCCGGGGCAGGCCGACCTGCGCGGCCGTCAGGACCGCCTGCAGGAGTCGCTGCAGCAGATCTATGCACGCCTCGGCGACGACCAGCGCCTCGTGCTCGAGTACAAGTTCTTCGAGCCGGCGTTCTACCACACCGATGTTCCCGACTGGGGCACGTCCTACGCCCAGGTCTCGTCCCTCGGCGACAAGGCCATGGTGTGCCTCGACACGGGCCACCACGCACCCGGCACCAACATCGAGTTCATCGTCATGCAGCTGCTGCGCCTCGGCAAGCTCGGGTCGTTCGACTTCAACTCGCGCTTCTACGCCGACGACGATCTCATCGTGGGCGCGGCCGATCCCTTCCAACTGTTCCGCATCCTGTTCGAGGTCGTGCGCGGCGGCGGCCTGAACAACCCCGATGTGGCGTTCATGCTCGACCAGTGCCACAACGTCGAGGACAAGATCCCCGGTCAGATCCGCTCGGTGCTCAACGTGCAGGAGATGACGGCGCGTGCGCTGATCGTCGACCGCGACGCCCTGACCGCAGCGCAGAAGTCCGGCGACGTGCTCGCCGCCAACGCCGTCTTCATGGACGCGTTCTACACCGACGTGCGCCCCGCGCTCGCCGAATGGCGAGAGTCGCGCGGCCTCGCAGCCGACCCGATGGCGGCCTACGCCGAGTCGGGCTACCAGCAGAAGATCGCCGCCGACCGCGTCGGTGGCGTGCAGGCCGGCTGGGGCGCCTGAGCCCGCACCCCGACCCGTCGGGATGCGGGAGCCGATCCCCGCATCCCGACGCCCCCCGACAGAACGGATGACACCGTGAACGAGCAGGTGCTCGACGGACCGCACGGACCGCTGCGCGTGCGGGTGTACACCCCGACCTCTCCCGTCGGCCCCGGACTCGTCTGGGTGCACGGCGGAGGGTTCGCCGCCGGTGAGATCGACATGCCGGAGGCCGATTGGGTCGCGCAGAGCTTCGCCGAGCGCGGCATCGCCGTGGTGTCGGTCGACTACGCGCTGGCTCCCTTCCCTCGCACCTGGGCTGCGGCAGCCGGGGCTCCCGAGCGAGAGGGCGTGCACTACCCGGTCGCCTCCGAGGAGGTCGAGGCCGCATTCCGCTGGGCGGTCGACTCCGGCCTCGCCGAGGGGCCGTGGTCGATCGGCGGAGCGAGCGCCGGCGGCAACCTCGCGACCGGCGCGGCTCTGCGTCTCAGTCACGGCCCCGGGCCCTTCCCTGCGCTCGCGGTGCTCGCCTATCCGACGCTCCACGCCGTGCAGGCAGCCCCGGATGCTGCGCTGCGCGCCGCCCTCGACGCGGACCCCGATGCCGACGTGTTCGGCCCCGACCCGGTGCGCGGCATGTACGAGAACTACCTCGGCGGGCCGGTCGACGGTGGCGACGTCTACGCCGTGCCCGGCACCGCGTCCCCCGCCCAGCTCTCGCATTTCCCCGCCACGATCATGATCAACGGCGAGGTCGACGAGCTCCGTGTCTCCGGCGAGGCGTTCGGCGCCCTGCTGCGCGACGCGGGCGTCGAAATCGACATCTCGACCGAGGCGGGCACCCGCCACGGCCACCTCAATCAGCCCGAACTCGCGGCAGCGACAGCATCGATCGACCGCTTCGCCGCCCGCATCCTCGCCACGTCTCCACAGAACAGGGAACAGCCATGACCAACCCCACCGCCGCCGCCCTCATCGAGCGGTCGAACCGCCTGGGCGCCGACCCGAAGAACACCAACTACGCCGGTGGCAACACGTCGGCGAAGGGCACGGAGACCGACCCCGTCACGGGTCAGCCCGTCGAGCTGATGTGGGTCAAGGGTTCGGGTGGAGACCTCGGCACGCTCAAAGAGCAGGGTCTCGCCGTGCTGCGCCTCGACCGCATGCGCGCACTCGTCGACGTCTACCCGGGCCTCGACCGCGAAGACGAGATGGTCGCCGCGTTCGACTACTGCCTGCACGGCAAGGGCGGTGCAGCTCCGTCGATCGACACCGCGATGCACGGGCTCGTCGACGCCGCGCACGTCGACCACCTGCACCCCGACTCGGGCATCGCGATCGCCACCGCGGCCGACGGCGAAGAGCTGACGGCGAAGATCTTCGGCGACAAGGTCGTGTGGGTTCCGTGGCGTCGCCCCGGATTCCAGCTCGGACTCGACATCGCCGCCATCAAGGCGAAGAACCCGCAGGCCATCGGCACGATCCTCGGCGGCCACGGCATCACCGCCTGGGGCGACACGTCGGAGGAGGCCGAAGCCAACTCCCTCTGGATCATCGACACCGCGGCCGCCTACATCGAGGCCAACGGCAAGGCCGATCCGTTCGGCGGCGTCCGTGCCGGCTTCGAGGCACTCCCCGAGGCCGAGCGGCGTGAGCGCGCAGCGACCCTCGCCGGCACCATTCGCGGGATCGCGTCGACCGACAAGCCGATGGTCGGCCACTTCACCGACTCCGACGTCGTCCTCGACTTCCTCGCCTCCGAGCGCGCCCCTGAACTCGCGGCTCTCGGCACGAGCTGCCCCGACCACTTCCTGCGCACCAAGGTCAAGCCGCTGATCCTCGACCTGCCGGTCACGGCATCCGCCGATGAGCAGATCGCCCGTCTGCACGAACTGCACACCGAGTACCGCGCCGACTACCAGGCCTACTACGACGCGCACGCGACCGCCGAGTCGCCCGCGATCCGCGGCGCCGACCCGCTCATCGTGCTCGTGCCCGGCATCGGAATGTTCTCCTACGGCGCCAACAAGCAGACCGCCCGCGTCGCCGGTGAGTTCTACGTCAACGCGATCAACGTCATGCGCGGCGCCGAGGCACTGTCGACCTACTCGCCCATCTCCGACGCCGAGAAGTTCGACATCGAGTACTGGGCGCTCGAAGAGGCCAAGCTGCAGCGCATGCCGAAGCCGAAGTCGCACCAGGGACGCATCGCCTTCGTCACCGGAGCCGCCAGCGGCATCGGCAAGGCCATCGCCACCCGCCTCGCCGCAGAGGGCGCCTGCGTCGTCATCGCCGACCTCGACCTCGAGAAGGCACAGGCCGCTGCGGCCGAGCTCGGGAACACCGACGTCGCGATCGGCGTCGCGGCGAACGTCGCCGACGCGGATGCCATCCAGGCCGCGCTGAACGACGCCGTGCTCGCGTTCGGCGGCGTCGACCTCGTCGTCAACAACGCCGGTCTCTCGCTGTCGAAGCCGCTGCTCGAGACCACCGAGAAGGACTGGGACCTGCAGCACGACGTCATGGCCAAGGGTTCGTTCCTCGTGTCGAAGGCCGCGGCCCGCGTGCTGATCGACCAGAAGCTCGGCGGAGACATCATCTACATCTCCTCGAAGAACTCCGTCTTCGCCGGCCCGAACAACATCGCCTACTCCGCGACGAAGGCCGACCAGGCGCACCAGGTGCGACTGCTGGCCGTCGAGCTCGGCGAGTTCGGCATCCGCGTCAACGGCATCAACCCCGACGGTGTCGTGCGCGGCTCGGGCATCTTCGCCTCGGGTTGGGGCGCGAACCGCGCAGCCACCTACGGCGTCGCCGAGGAGGACCTCGGCCAGTACTACGCCAACCGCACGATCCTCAAGCGCGAGGTCGTTCCCGAGAACGTGGCGGACGCCGTCTACGTGCTCACCGGTCCCGAGCTCAGCCGCACCACCGGTCTGCACATCCCGGTCGACTCCGGCGTCGCCGCGGCGTTCCTGCGATGACGATCCGGTCCGTCGCCGCCGTCGACCTCGGGGCGACCAGCGGTCGCGTCATGATCGGGCGGATCGGCGACGGCCGGCTCGACCTCGAACTCGTCTCGCGGTTCCCCAACGGGCCCGTCGAGCGCGAGGACGGCCTGCACTGGGACTTCGGCGCGCTCTACGAGCACGTGGTGGCAGGTCTCGCCGAGGCCGTGCGCCGGGAGCCGGGCATCGAGAGCATCGGCATCGACTCCTGGGCCGTCGACTACGGCCTGCTGCGAGACGGCGAGCTTCTCGCCGAGCCGTTCCACTATCGCGACGAGCGCACGGCGCGCGGGGTCGAGGAGGTGCACACGGTCGCGCCCTTCGCCGAGCTCTACGGCCGCAACGGACTGCAGTTCCTGCCGTTCAACACGCTGTACCAGTACCGCGTCGATGCCCGCCTCGCCGACGCCGACACCGCGTTGCTCATTCCCGACCTCATCGCGTTCCTGCTCACCGGAACAGCGGTGGCCGAGCGGACGAACGCCTCGACCACCGGGCTCCTCGGCGTCGAGTCGGGCGAGTGGGACGCCGAGCTCGCCGAGCGCATCGGCATCCCGACGCACATCCTGCCGACGCTCGTCGATCCGGGCGAGACGATCGGCACACTCCGCGCGGACCTGGTCGAGCGCATCGGCAAGAAGCTGCCGGTGATCGCGGTCGGGTCGCACGACACAGCATCCGCCGTCGTCGCCGCTCCCCTGTCGACCCCGCACTCCGCCTACATCTCGTGCGGCACCTGGGGGCTGGTCGGCGTCGAGCTGACCGAGCCGGTGCTGACGGATGCCGCGCGCGAGGCGAACTTCACGCACGAGCTCGGCGTGGACCGTCGCTACCGCTTCCTGCACAACGTGACGGGGCTCTGGCTGCTGAGCGAGACCGTGCGCGCGTGGGAGGCGGAGGACGGCTCGCGGATCGACCTGCCCGAGCTGCTGGCTGCGGCCGCCGCCGTGACGGACGACGTGCCCCTCTTCGACGCGAACGACGCGTCGCTCAGCGCACCGGGAGACATGCCCGCGCGCATCGCGACACTGCTCGGGCCCGAGGCTCCGACGACGCGACCCGCCTTCGCCCGATCGATCGTCGAGTCGATCGCGACCGCCTTCGCGGATGCCGTGCAGACGGCAGCCGATCTGTCAGGGCGCGAACTCGACAGCATCCACCTCGTGGGAGGCGGCTCGCTGAACCGTCTGCTGTGCCAGGCCACCGCGGATCGCACCGGCCGTCCCGTGCTCGCCGGCCCCGTCGAGGCGACAGCCCTCGGCAACGTGCTCGTGCAGGCACGGGCTCTCGGCGCCGCCCCGGCATCCCTCGAGGAGCTGCGCGCCCTCGTCGCCGCGACGCACGAACCGGAGCGCTTCGACCCGCGCTGACTCCCTCACGCCCGTCGCAGCCCCTCATCCGACCGCCCGTATCCCCGATGGATGCCGGTGCGAATCCCTGTGCGGGTGCGGATGCCCGCCCTGTCAGGCGCCGGAGAACGCACACCGCGGCGCACACGGAAAGGGGCGCCGAGGCCGAAGCCCCGACGCCCCTCACGAACTCGACTCAGAAGTCGAACTCGCCGATGTTGTCTGCGTTGAACTCGAACGGGTCGCCGAGAAGAACGACGCCGTCGGCGCCGACCGTGTACTCGCCGAGGTCTCCGGCCTCGAAGGTGTCGCCCTCTTCGCCGGTGATCTCACCCTCGATCAGCGCCTTGGAGGCGAACGCGGCCAGGTAGCCGAGGTCGGCAGGGTTCCACAGCGCGAACGCGGTGACGGTGCCGTCTTCGACGTACTCGCGCATCTGGTTCGGCGTGCCGAGACCGGTGATGGCGACCTTGCCCTTGTAGTCCGAGGTGGACACGTACCGCGCCGCAGACGCGATGCCGACCGTGGTGGGCGAGATGATGCCCTTCAGGTTCGGGTGGCTCTGCAGCAGCGCAGCGGTCTTGTCGAACGACGTCTGGTCGTCGTCGTCACCGTAGACGGTCTCGACGATCGTGATGTCGGGGTACTCGCTGGCGACGTACTCCTTCATCAGGTCGATCCAGGCGTTCTGGTTGGTCGCGTTGGCGGATGCCGACAGGATCGCGACCTCGCCGGCTCCGCCGATCTGGTCGGCGATCAGGTCGACCTGCACCTTGGCGATGCCCTCGGAGTCGGCCTGGTTGATGAACAGGTCGCGGCACTCGGGGTTCGTGTCGGAGTCGAAGGTGACGACCTTGACGCCGGCGTCACGAGCCTCGTTCAGCGCGTCGCAGATCGCCTTCGGGTCGTTCGCCGAGACGACGAGCGCGCCCACGGCCTGCTGCGTCGCGGTGTTGATGTAGCTGACCTGGGCGTCGGGGGTGGCCTCGGCCGGGCCGACCTCGGCGAACGTGCCGCCGAACTCGTCGACGGCGGTCTTGCCGCCCTCGCTCGAGGTGTCGAAGTACGGGTTGCCGAGGTTCTTGGGCAGGAACGTGATCGCGAGGTTGTCGGATCCGCCTTCACCCTCTGAACCCGAGCCTCCGGATCCGCCGCTGGTGTCGGCGCAGCCGCTCAGCACGAGCGCTGCGGCCACGGCGACCGCCGCGAACCCCGCGATCTTCTTACGTGCAAACGTCATTGTTCTTCCTTTCGTGATGATCACCGCTGGCGGGTGCCGGCGATGAGAGGCTGCCTCATGGTGCGGGAGAGGCTGCTACGCGCAGTGGCGGACCGGCCTTCGCGCGGACGCGCTGCGCCCAGGCGAGGACGCTCGCTGCGACGACCGAGAAGATCAGCAGCCCGCCGGTGATGATGTTGATGACGTCGGATGTGACTCCGGCGAGGCGCAGGCTGCTGCCCAGCACCCCGATCAGGAGAACGGCGGCGACGACGCCGTGCAGGTGTCCCCGTCCGCCGAACACCGACACTCCGCCGAGCACCACGGCCGCGATGACCTGCAGTTCGAGCCCGGTGGCGTTGTCGCCTCGGGCGCTGCCGAACCGCAGCGTGTAGAAGATGCCTGCGAAGGCGGCGACCACGCCCGAGAGCACGAACAGGATGAACTTCGTCCGTTCGACGTCGACGCCCGAGAACCGCGCGGCGTCCTTCGACAGACCGATCGCGAAGACACCACGGCCGAAGGGCGTGAAGTGCAGCAGCACGGCGAACAGCACCAGCAGGATCAGGAACGGGATGACGATGTACGGGATGGTCGTCCCGGCGATCTTCGCCTTCGCGAGCGCCGTCCATGTCTCGGGGAAGTCCGTGACGGCCGTGGTGCCGAGCAGGCCGACCGCAAGCCCGCGGAAGAGTGCGAGCGTGCCGATCGTGACGGCGAGCGACGGCAGCCCGACGATCGTGACGAGGAACCCGTTGAAGGCTCCGCCGACGACGCCGACGAGGAGGGCCGCAAGGGCGGCGACCTCGAAGGGAGCACCCGACTCAGTGAGGACTCCGGTGACGACGCTGGCGAGCCCCACCATGGATCCCACCGACAGGTCGATCTCGCCCGTGATCATGACGAGCGTCATGGGCAGCGCGATGAGCAGGATCGGTGCGACGTCGAGCAGGAGGTAGTTCGCGGTGATCGGCTGGGCGAAGCCGCGGATCGTGACGGCCGCCACGATCGTCACCAGCACGAGGAGCGCGATGATCGCGAACTCGCGGTTGATGAAGATGCGCCGCCACAGCGGACGGTCGTAGTCGCGGATGACGCGGGTCGACGTCGTCGTCGTTGTCGTGGTCATGATTCGTCCCTCGCCTCGATGAGCTGGCGTCTCTGTCTGACCGCGAGCACCCGGTCGAGCACGATGGCCCCGATGATGAGCACACCGACCACGGCACGCTGCCAGAAGTCCGGGATGCCGAGAATGGGCAGCGCGCGGTTGATGGTCATCAGGAGCATCGCGCCGATGGCCGCGCCCCAGACCGTGCCGACACCGCCGGTGATCGCGATGCCACCGATGACGGCTGCGCCGACGGCATCCAGCTCCCAGCCGCTTCCCGCCTGCGAGCTGATGGATCCGTATCGCGCGGCGTAGAAGACGCCGGCGAGACCTGCGAGTGCACCCGAGAGGACGAACGCGGAGAGCACCCGACGGGTGACCTTGAGGCCGTAGAGCTCGGCCGCCGAGGGGTCGGAGCCGATCGCGTAGTACTCGCGTCCGCCCCGGATGTTGCGCAGATACCAGGCCGCGAGCGCGAGCACGATCACCGCGATGATCGTCAGCACAGGGATGAACAGGATCTGCTGCGTGCCGAGTGCGAGGAAGTCCTTGGGCATGTCGGAGGCGTTGATGCGATCGCTGCCGGTCCACAGCACGTTGATGCCGCGGTAGGCATAGAGCGTGCCGAGCGTGATCACCATGGCCGGCACCTTCGCGAAGGCGACCAATGCGCCGTTGACCAGGCCGAGGAAGGCCCCGAGCAGGACGGCCGCGATCACGACGACCACGATCGGGATGCCGGGGACGTCGACGAAGAGGCGTCCGGTCAGGTAGGCCGTGAGGCCCATCACCGAGCCCACCGACAGATCGACGTTGCGCGTGATGATGACGATCGCCTGGCCCACGGCGACGAGCATGAGGATCGACGGCGTGAGCAGCAGATCGCGCCAGCCGTCGGAGCTGAAGAGGAACGCCGGGTTCTTGACGGTCGCGGCGATCACGACGAGCACGAGCGCGGCGAGGATGCCGAACTCGCGTGCACGGCCGATGCCGCCGGGCTTCTTCGCGATCGCCGGAGCGGCGGCCGCGGGTGCGGTGGTGGTGCTCATGAGTGCAGCTCCGATGAGTGGGTGGCGGCGAACATGACGTTCTCGCTGGTGGCGTCGTCGCGGGAGATCTCGGCGGTGATGCGTCCTTCGCGCATCACGAGCACGCGATCCGCCATGCCGAGCACCTCGGGCAGCTCGGACGAGATCATCAGGATGCCCATGCCCTCGCCGGCGAGCTGCGACAGCAGTCGGTGCACCTCGGACTTGGTGCCCACGTCGATGCCGCGGGTCGGCTCGTCGATGATGAGGACGCGTGGGTCGGTGGCCAGCCACTTGGCCAGCACGACCTTCTGCTGATTGCCGCCCGAGAGCGTGGACGCCACGGTGTCGAGCGCGTGCGTCTTCACCTCGAGGCGCGACGCCCACTCCTTCGCCGCACGGTTCTCGATGCCGCTCGTGATGAGTCCCCACTTCGAGAGGCGCCGGCGGATGGCGAGCGTGATGTTGCCTCCGACGCTCGCGTCGATCACGAGGCCCTGCTTGCGGCGGTCCTCGGGAACGAGCGCGAGTCCGCTGCGCATCGCGGCGGTCGGGTTGCGGCGTGCGACGCCCGCGCCGAGCATCCGCACCTCTCCCTCGTCGTAGGGATCGACGCCGAAGATCGCGCGGGCGACCTCCGAGCGACCGGCACCGACGAGACCTGCCAGTGCGACGATCTCGCCCGCGCGCACCGTGAACGAGATGTCGTGGAAGACGCCGGGACGGGTGAGCGCTGTGACCTCGAGCAGCGGCTCGCCGATGGCGGCCTCCTGCTTGGGGAACAGCTCGGTGACGTCGCGGCCGACCATCTGGCGCACCAGTTCGTCGACCGTGGTCTCGGCGATGGGAGTGGTGTCGATGTATGCCCCGTCACGCATGACGGTGACGGTGTCGCACAGGTCGAACACTTCGTCGAAGCGATGCGAGATGAAGAGGATCGCGCGTCCCTCGTCGCGGAGGCTCCGCGCGACCGCGAAGAGTCGGTCGACCTCGACGCCGCTGAGTGCGGCCGTCGGCTCGTCCATGATCAGCACGCTCGCGTCGAGGGAGATGGCCTTGGCGATCTCGATGATCTGCTGGTCGGCGATCGACAGACCCTCGGTGATGCGGTCGGGGTCGAGCGTCACGCCCAGGCGGCGGAAGATCCGGTCGACTTCGGTGCGCATGGCCTTGCGGTCGATGCGGCCGAGGAAGCCGGTGGGCTGACGTCCCATGAAGATGTTCTCGGTGACCGAGAGATCGGGGAACAGCGTCGGCTCCTGGTAGATGACCGCGATGCCCGCGGCCTTCGACTGGGCGGTGCTGGTGAAATCGACATCGTCGCCGTGCAGACGGAAGTCGCCCGAGTCGCGGCGGTACAGACCGGCCATGATCTTCACGAGCGTGGACTTGCCCGCGCCGTTCTCGCCGATGAGGGCGTGGATCGAGCCGGGGCGGAGCGTCAGGCTGCCGGAGCGGAGTGCGACGACGGGGCCGAAGGACTTCACCACCCGATGCAGCTCGAGCGCGGTGGGGGGAGCGCTGCGGGCGGAGGCTGCGTCTACCACTGGCTTTCCTCTCCGTTGAGGGGGATGATGATCGGAATGAACTTTACCTGAATCGATTCAAGCTCGTTTCAGGCTAGTGTATGTGATGCCGGTCTCAGGTCAACCCCCGATGCCGAAGCGTGATCCGCCCGACGACGAGAGGACTGCCGAATGCCGGTCAGCATCCGCGATGTCGCCGTTCGCGCTGGCGTCTCCGTCGGCACCGTCTCGAACGTCCTGAACCGACCGGACGAGGTCTCCAGCGAGTCGGTCGAGCGAGTGACGCAGGCGATAGAAGAGCTCGGCTACGTGCGAAACGACGCCGCCCGCAAGCTCAGAGCCGGCGTGAGCACGACCGTCGGATTCGTCGTGCTCGACGGCCAGAACCCCTTCTACAACGATGTGGTGCGCGGTGCCGAAGACGAGGCGTCCAGCCACGGCATCGCGATCCTGTACGGCAACACCGACGACGACCCGTCCCGCGAGAAGGTCTATCTCGACCTGTTTCGCGAGCAGCAGGTGCGCGGCCTGCTCATCGCCCCCTACGGCGACGTCATGACGCAGCTGCGCAAGTTCCGAGCGAGCGGGATCGCGACGGTTCTCGTCGACCGATTCAGCGCCGACAGCGGGTTCTCGTCGGTGTCGGTCGACAGCGTCGCGGGTGGGCGGCTGGCGGTCGAGCACCTCATCGAGGGCGGTCGGCGGCGGATCGCCTTCGTCGGCGGCCCCTTCGACATGCGTCAGGTCACCGACCGTCTCGCGGGCGCTCGCGCGGCGGCCGAGAACGCGGCGGTGCACGTCGAGCTCGAGGTCGTGCCGACGGCGGCGATGACGGTCGAAGAGGGCGTCGCCGCCGGAGCGCGCCTGCTCACCCGCCCTCGGCGCGAGTGGCCGGACGCGCTCTTCGCCGCCAACGATCTGCTCGCCCTCGGGCTGCTGCAGTCGCTCGTGTCGGGCGGACGCCTGCTCGTCCCCGACGAGATCGCGCTGATCGGCTTCGACGACAATCCGTTCGCGGCCGCCGCCGCGGTGCCGTTGTCATCCATCCGGCAGCCCAGCCGCATGATCGGTCGCACGGCGCTGCGGATCGTGCTCGAAGAGGCGGCCGACCCCGAGAGCATCCCCCGTCAGACCGTGTTCCCGCCCGAGCTGATCGTGCGCAGCTCGACCGGCGGCTGACCCGGGGCCGCCTTCCCCGGACCTCGGCGGCTCACGTGCATCCGCAACCTGAGCCGGCATTCGGCGCCGAGCCCCGCCATCGAACCCGCGATCAGGCCCCGTACGCCCTCGAG
This sequence comes from Microbacterium sp. CGR1, assembly GCF_001266755.1. Lineage (NCBI taxonomy): Bacteria > Bacillati > Actinomycetota > Actinomycetes > Micrococcales > Microbacteriaceae > Microbacterium > Microbacterium sp. CGR1. Next base: position 3,286,663 of record NZ_CP012299.1, on the reverse strand, counting down.
ACCGGCCGATGCAGCCCCTCGTACTCGACCGACGGCCAGCGCTCATCGACCGTGAGCACCTCCCAGTCGTCACCTGTGCGCAGCAGGGTGTCTTCGACTTTGCGGCCCGGTGCGGTCGGGTTCCAGGCGAACGCCTGATCCTCGACGATCAGATCCGCAGTGGATGCCGTGGCACGGGGATCGCGACCGGCATACCCGGTTGGTCCGCCCTGGTGGTGGCGCTGCCATTCGTCAGCGTCGAACCCGTAGCGGGCGTACGCCGCGATGCCCGCCGTGAACGCGTCGTTCAGACGGGCTCCCGGCACTGACGCATCGAGGAGAGCCCGCTCCACGCCCCAGATCGGCTCGTCATCGACGGATGCGCCGACCCAGCGTGTCGCGTTGGCGATGAGCCCGTTCCGACGCCCGCACACGACGATCATGGCCCGCTCTCCGAGCAGCCCGGCAGTCGGAAGCGGATGCCGGAACGCAGTCCGTTCGGAACCGGTGACCAGCACGACGAGCGGATCGATCCCTCGGGCGATGAGCTCGGCGGAGACGATTGCGGCGACCATCCGCTCGCTCTGCTCCGGACCGACGCGGGCGAGCGCATCCGTCAGCGCCTCTGCTGTCTCCCGTCCGAGAAGTCGATATCTGGCACGCTCGGCCGGCAGCAGGCGCGCGCGAGCCGCGCGCAGTTCAGCCGCCACGTGCGATTCGGCGACGCCGGCCTCCTCAGCCGCGGCGGCAGCGGGTGGGATCCACCACGGCACGCGCACCACGCGCGCGGCATCCTCCGGCAGCAGCTCCTCGGCGATCAGCCGATCGGCCTCGTTCTCGGCGATGAAGAGCACATCGCCCTGCGCCTCCGCCCGCACCGCGAGCACCGGAGGACCCGCGAGCGACACATGCGTGCGCACGCCCTCGAGGTACCACGACAGCGATTCGTGAGAGACGAGCACCACGGGCGCCCCGTCGACCTCTCGGCGCACGCGCGCCAGCCGATCCTGCTTCTCGGCGCGGTCCTCGGATGCTCCAGCCATGAGACCCTCCCTGAAGAACGTTTTCTCGTAGTATGACGACAGCCGCGACCTCTCGCGGACACGAAGGGATGCCGATGGCACGCGAATCGACACGCCCCGGCATCACCGACGTCGCGAAACTCGCCGGCGTCTCACTGTCGACGGTGTCGCGCGCGATGAACGGCAACCCGACGGTCGATCCGGCGCTCGCCGAGCGCGTGCAGGCAGCCGCTGCGCAGCTCGGCTACACGGCGAACCCCGTCGCACGGAGCCTGGTGCTCGGCCGCACCCAGACCATCGCCGTCGTGATCCCCGACCTCGAGAACCCGACGTTCCAGGCGATCCTGCGTGGCCTCAGCCGCGCGGCCGCGGCCGACGGATATCACGTGCTGGTCGCCGACTCGCGTGAGGACCTGGATGAAGAGCAGGCGCTCGCCCGATCGACCAGGCTGCGCACCGACGGCGTGATCCTCTGCGCCCCTCGAATGCCCGAGGAGGACCTCGGCCGACTGCTGCCGACGCTCTCCCCCGCCGTCGTGATCAACCGCGGCCCGCAGACGAGCACTCCCGTGGTCGGCGCCGACTACGGATCCGGCATGCGCGAGATCGTCGACCACCTCACCTCGCTCGGCCACCGCCGGCTCGTCTATCTCGCCGGTGCCACCCGCAGCGTGACGCACAGGGCGCGGCAGGATGCGATCGCGGCGGAGCTCTCCCGGACCGACGGGCTCGAAGTCGAGGAGATCACCGCAGGCGTCGACTTCGACAGCGGCACCGCGGTCGCCGACCAGGTTCTCGCGAGCGGAGCCACCGCAGTGATCGCCTACAACGACCTCGTCGCCATGGGGCTGCTCTCGGCCCTGACCGTGCGCGGTGTCGACGTGCCGGAGCAGCTGTCGATCACGGGTTTCGACGACATCCCCTTTGCCGCCTACACCTCACCCCCGCTCACGACCGTGGCCGTTCCCGCGGTGGAGATCGGCGCAGCCGCATGGGCTGCGATGCACGACCAGCTCACCGGCGGCGATCCCACGGCAGCGCTCACCTTCACGCCGACCCTGATCGTGCGCGGCAGCACCGCCACCGTGCACACGCCCTGAACCGCCGGCGGTCCCGGGGCCTGACACCTCTCCTGTGCTATCGTCGAGAAAACGTTTCCTGACCGGAGATCGAAGAGAGATCACGATGACGAAGACCCGCTACGCCCTCGCCGGTGCCGGAGCCCGCGCGCAGATGTACGTCGAGGGGATCATCGGCACGCACCGTGACCGCGCCGAGCTCGTGGCGATCATCGAGCCGAACCCGGTGCGGGCCGCGCACTACGCCGACCGCATCGCGGAGGTCGGCGCGCCGGCGCCCCGTCTCGCCACCCCCGACGAGCTCGAGCAGGTGATCAGCGACGAGCGGGTCGACCGGGTCATCATCTGCTCCCGCGACGACCTCCACGCCGAGCTGATCGTCCGGTCGCTCGAAGCGGGCGCCGACGTCGTCGTCGAGAAGCCGCTCACGATCGACGCGGCGAGCGCCGCCCGCATCGAAGACGCCGTCGAGCGCACCGGTCGCCAGGTCGTGCTGACGTTCAACTATCGGTACTCGCCCCGCAACAGCGCACTGCGCCAGGTGATCCAGGACGGCACGATCGGCGACGTCACGTCCGTGGACTTCTCGTGGATGCTCGACACGAACCACGGCGCCGACTACTTCCGCCGCTGGCACCGCGAGAAGAAGAACTCGGGCGGTCTGCTCGTGCACAAGTCGAGCCACCACTTCGACCTCGTCAACTGGTGGATCCGTTCGCAGCCGACCCGCGTCTTCGCGTCCGGCGGCCTGCGTTTCTACGGAGCCGAGAACGCGGCCGGCCGTGGCCTCGGCGAGCGACCGGCGCGAGGCACCCACGACGACGGCGACCTGTTCGAACTCGACCTGCGCACCGATGAGCGTCTCACCGCGCTCTACCTCGACGCCGAGGAGCACGACGGGTACCGGCGCGATCTCGACGTGTTCAGCGAAGGCATCACGATCGAGGACAACCTCGCACTCGTCGTCGACTATGCGTCCGGCGCGACGATGTCGTACTCGTTGAACGCGCACTCCCCCTGGGAGGGCTACCGCGTCGCCGTCAACGGCACCCTCGGCCGGGTCGAGCTCGAGGTGGTCGAGCGCGGCGCCGTGCTCGCGGGCGAGGGACTGCACCCGCACATCGACCCCAGCCTCTCCGGCGGCCACGGGACGACCGCACTGCGCCCTGAGAGCGAGCGTCTGATCGTGCAGCGCCACTGGGAAGAGGCCTACGAGGTGCCGATCGACGGCGGCGACGGAGGCCACGGCGGTGGAGACGAGCTGCTGCTGTCCGATGTCTTCGAGGGCCCCGGGGACGACCCCCTCGCGCGTCCGGCCGACTGGACCGACGGCATCCGCTCGATCGCTGTGGGCATCGCGGGCAACCGCTCACTCGAGACGGGCCTTCCCGTGAAGGTCGACGAGCTCGGGATCGCCCTGCTGGCGCGGCCATGAGGATCATCGTCACCGGCGGTTCGGGCAGACTCGGACGCACCCTGGTGACGGGCCTCGCAGATGCCGGGCACGAGATCGTCTCGATCGACCGGGAGCCGAGCGCGGCCCTCGACCGGGACGGGATCACGCAGGCGTCCCTCGACCTGACGGACGCGGATGCCACGGCATCCGTTCTCGCCGCGACGTCGGCGGATGCACTGATCCATCTCGCGGCGATCGCAGTGCCCTTCAGCGCACCCGAGGACGTGATCATCCGCACGAACGCGGCTCTCGCCCAGTCGGTGCTGGGCGGAGCGGTACGGGCCGGCATCCACCGCGTCGTGGCGGCGTCGAGTCCCACCGTGGTCGGCTATGGCGCACCTCGCGGCTGGACCCCTGAGCGCCTCCCCCTCGACGAGACGTCGCCGACCGAGCCCTGGAACGCCTACGCCCTGTCGAAGCTGCTCATCGAGCAGACCGTCGACATGCTGCGGCGTCAGGCCGGCGACGACGTGCGCTTCGCCTCCTTCCGCCCCTGCTACGTGATCGCCCCGGAGGAGTGGGCCGGCGCTCTCACCCAGCAGGGCCACACCGTTCTCGATCGTCTCGACGATCCGGCGCTCTCCGCGCCGGCGCTCTTCAACTATGTCGACGCCCGCGACGTCGCAGCCTTCACAGACACCCTCCTCGCCGCGCTCGACCACATCCCGAACGGCGAGAGATTCTTCGTGGGAGCCGACGATGCCCTCGCCCGCCGCCCGCTGAGCGAGCTGCTGCCCGAGTTCCACCCCGGCACCGAGCACGCGGCCGCGGCGCTGACCGGCACTTCCCCCGCCTTCTCGTCCGACAAGGCCGCCCGACTCCTCGGCTGGCGCCCGTCCCGCACCTGGCGTGCAGAGCTGGCACTGCTGTGACCACGATCCGGAGCCTGTCGGCTCGTCTGCAGAGGGTGCCGCTGACTCGCCCGTGGGCTGCCGACGTCACCTCCGTCGGCGTGATCGCGACTCATGTCGTGCGCTCCGACGGTGGCGAGGGATGGGGCTTCTCGTGGAGTCCGCAGATCGGTGCACCCGCCGTGCAGGCGCTGCTCGAGCATGACATCGCTCCCGCTGCGGTCGGCCGCTCCGCCACCCCCGGCGAGAGCTGGCAGGGAATGTGGGAGCACCTGCACGAAGCCGGAGGCGGGGGGATCACGACGATCGCACTCGCCGGTCTGGACCTGGCGCTGTGGGATGCGGAGGCGCGGTCGACCGGCGTCGCGGTGTCGGAGTCGATCGGCCGCCGCCGCGAACGGGTGCGCGCCTACGGCTCAGGCGTGAACCTGCACTACTCGCTCGACGAACTGCTCGCCCAGGTGCAGCGCTGGATCGATGCGGGGTTCGAGGCGGTCAAGATCAAGGTCGGAAAGCCCGACATCGCCGAGGACGCCGATCGGGTCGCCGCCGTCCGCGAGCTGCTCGGCCCTGATCGGGGGCTGATGATCGACGCGAACCAGCGGTGGGATCTGGCGCGGGCGACCGCATCCGTCGAGGTCCTGTCGCGCTTCGACCTCGCCTGGATCGAAGAGCCCCTGCGCGCCGACGACCTCGACGGACACACGGAACTCGCACGGCGCATCGACGTGCCTATCGCGCTCGGCGAGAATCTGCACACCGCGCACCGTTTCGGCGACTTCCTGCGCGCGGGTGCGGCGCAGATCCTGCAGCCCAACATCGTGCGGGTCGGCGGGATCACGCCGTTCCTCCGCATCGCCGAGCTGGTCACCGCGCACGGTGCGACCCTGCACCCGCACCTTCTGCCCGAGCTCTCGGGTCAGCTCGCGCTGACTCTGCCCGACACCGGCCACGAGGTCCTGGTCGAAGACGTCGAAGACGCCGGCTTCGGTGCACTGGGAGCTCTCGCCGACCCCTCGCCGGTGACGATCGCCGACGGCCACCTCACCGAGAACGCGCACCACGGTCTCGGGCTCCGCTTCGCTCCCCTGCTCGACGAAGGGGCCCGCTTCGGCGCCTGAGTTCTCGGCGCCGAGGCGTGCGGTCAGGCCTGCGGCAGCACGCCGGCGTTCGCTCCGGCCAGCAGCTCCTCGACCTGCTCGTGCGTCACGTCCACCCCCGGGAATCCGATGAGGCGCCCGATCGGGAACGACGCCATCATCTTCTCCATGGCCTCGTCGTTGGGCATCATCGATGCCGCCGACGAATCGGCGCCGCTCAGTTCGCCCAGGAAGCCGCCGAGCGCCCCCATCACGATGGGCCCCGCGACGGGGTGCGCCATCACATCGCCGATCGAGGAGTTCATGGTGAGGGGCAGCGAGACCACATCACCCGTCACCTCGACGGTCGCGGTGGAGCGGATGTCGCGGCTCGATGCCGCGACATCGATGCGGTACTCGCCGGGCTCGACGATCCAGCGGTCGACGCGGACATCCCAGTAGGCGAGGTCCTCGCGACGGATGACCAGCTCGACCGTCCGGGTCTCGCCCGCGGCGATCGCCACCGAGGCGAAGGCCTTGAGCTCGCGAGGCGCGCGCTGGACGACCGAGGACACCGGAGCGGCGTACACCTGCACGATCTCGCGGCCGTCGCGGGTTCCGGTGTTGGTCACGTCGACGCGCACGGCGATGTCACCGTTCTCGGCCGCGTCGACCGTTGCCTCGCCGTACGAGAAGGCCGTGTACGAGAGCCCGTGGCCGAACGGGAACGTGACATCGAGTCCCTTGGCGTCGTACCAGCGGTAGCCGACCAGCACTCCCTCGCCGTAGCGGACATGACCGAACTCGCCGGGGAAGCTGCCGAACGACGGGTTGTCCTCCACACGCACCGGCACCGTCTCGGTGAGCTTGCCCGACGGGTTCACGGCGCCGTAGAGCACGTCGGCGACCGCTCCGCCGCCCGCCTGTCCGAGCAGCCAGGTCTCGACGATCGCGGGCACCCGGTCGGCGAAGGGCAGCGCGACGACGCCGCCGTTCGAGAGCACGACGACCGTCGCGGGATTCGCCTCGATCACGGCGTCGAGCACCGCCAGCTGAGCCGCCGGAAGGTCGATGTGCTCGCGGTCGAAGCCCTCCGACTCCTCCGCGGCGGGGAGGCCGAGGAACACGACCGCGACATCCGCTGCGGACGCGGCGGCGACCGCCTCCGCGCGCAGGTCGTCAGCGGAGCGACCGGATGCAGCGGTGTCGCCGCCTTCCACGGCGAAGCCCGGCGCATATGCGACGTCGTCCCCACCGATCGCGCGCAGCTCGTCCAGCGCCTTGTCGACCCTGGTCGGGTTGATGAGCGACGATCCTGCTCCCTGGAATCGCGGCTCGGTGGCGAAGGCGCCGATGACCGCGATGCGCTGCTCGGGGGCGAGCGGCAGCAGGTCTCCGTCGTTCTTGAGCAGCACGATCGAGCGACCGGCCGCCTCCCTGGCGAGCGCATGGTGCGCGTCGACGTCGAGCGGGCCGGAGACGGCCGGACGCCGCTGCGCCTTGCGGACCAGATCGATCGCGCGGTCGGCCGCTGTGTCCAGCACGCTCTCAGCGAGCTCGCCGGCCCGCACGGCAGCGACGAGCTGCGCATCCGTCCGACCTCCCGACGACGGCATCTCGAGATCGAGGCCGGCGGCGACGCCCGCCACACGGTCGTTCACGGCGCCCCAGTCCGACACGACGAGGCCGTCGAAGCCCCAGTCGTCGCGGAGCACCTGGGTGAGCAGCCAGGGGTCCTCCGATGCGTAGACGCCGTTGATGCGGTTGTACGAGCACATGACCGTCCATGGCTGAGCGTCCTTGACCACGCGCTCGAAGCCACGCAGGTAGATCTCGTGCAGCGGTCGCGGGTCGACGTCGGAGCTCGCCCGCATCCGGTCGAACTCCTGGTTGTTCGCGGCGAAGTGCTTCAGCGACGTGCCGACGCCCTGCGACTGCACACCGCGCACCGAGGCGGCACCCAGGGTTCCCGAGACGATCGGGTCTTCGGAGAAGTACTCGAAGTTGCGGCCGCACAGCGGCGACCGCTTGATGTTGATGCCGGGGCCCAGCACGATCGCGACGTCTTCGATGGCCGCCTCGACTCCGATGGCGGCGCCGACCCGCTCGATGAGCTCGGGGTCGAACGACGATCCGATGCCGACGGCCGGTGGGAAGCACGTCGCCGGCACGCTGCTCGAGAGGCCGAGGTGGTCGGTTCCCGCCGACTGCTTGCGCAGGCCGTGCGGCCCGTCGGTCATCATGATCGACGGCAGACCGACGCGATCGATGGCCTTCGTGGTCCAGAAGTCCGCGCCGCTCGTGAGCGACGCCTTCTCCTCGAGGGTGAGATCGGATGCCGAGGTGTCGGTCATGGTCTTCCTTTCGCGCGCGACAACGGTGTCTTGCGAAAACTATATGCCAGTAAGTATTGGATCTCAAACGTTGTTCAGGATTACTCTCGAGGAATGGCACGACGAGGTTCATACGCGAAGGGCGTCGCCAGGCGCGAGGAGATCCTCGAGAGCGCTCTCGATGTGATCGGCCGCAAGGGCTATCAGAACGCCTCACTCAAGCAGATAGCGGAACTCGTCGGCGTCACCCCGGCCGCCCTGCTGCACTACTTCGGCAGCAAGGAGGAGCTGTTCACCGAGGTGCTGCGCACGCGCGACGAACACGACGGGATGGCGCCGCAGACCTCGAACTCCGAAGACGCGAAGTCCGCCTTCGTCGACGTCATCCGCCACAACACCGAGGTCCCGGGTGTCGTGGAACTGTTCTCCCGACTCTCCGTCGATGCCGTCGACCCCGCGCATCCCGCGCATCAGTACTTCCTCGAGCGCAGCGAGCGACTCCGCGAGAGCATCACCGACGCCTTCGCCCACGATGCCGACCGTCGAGCCACTCTCGATCCGGACACCATGGCGCGCGTGATCCAGGCGGTCGCCGACGGACTCCAACTGCAGTGGATGATCGACCGCTCGGTCGACATGCCCGGCATCATCAGCGCTCTGATGGATGTGCTCTACCCGCCGACCGATCAGCCCGACGCGCAACAGGGCTGAATGCGGAGAACCGCCCCTCGCGCTGTAGGCGAGGGGCGGTTCTTCGTGACGGAGAGTGCAGTCGGCGCGTCAGCGCACGTTCCCGTTCGAGCAGGTCTGCTGTGCGGCCGAGTTGCCCTTGATCGTGTCGGGCAGCGCCACCACGTTCTCGGGTGCGGCCGAGGGGTCCGGCGTCGCCGCCTCCGCTCCCGGCTCCGCCGGTGCCTGCGTTCCCGGGTCCGTGACGACGACGCCGTCGTTCTCGGTGTTCTGATGCGTGACCTGCAGCTGAGCGTTCTGGTTGATCGCGTCCCACATGGCCTCTGCTGACGTCTTGTCCGGCACGACGCGGTTGGGGTCGTCCGGGTCCGTGAAGGTCGGGTACTGCAGGAAGACGATGTCCTCGAAGGGCACGGACTTCACCGCGAGCGCGATCTGCACGATCTTCATCGGGTCGGCCAGCGACGTGCTCGCCTCGACGTTGTCGAGACCGGTCGTCGCCAGCTTCAGCATCATCGGCACGTTGCCGAGCGTCTCGCCGCTGATGAGCGTGCGCGCGAGGCTCGACATGTACTGCTGCTGGTTGCCGATGCGGCCGAGGTCGCTTCCGTCGCCGACTCCGTGTCGGGTCCGCAGGAACTGCAGCGCGGTGATGCCCTCGATCACATGGTTTCCGGCTGCGAGGTCGAGGCCCGTGTACCGGTCCTTGATCGGGGAGGCGAGGCACACCTCGACGCCGCCGATCGCGTTGGTGATCTCGATCACGCCGCCGAAGGTGACCGAGGCCGCGAACTGGATGTCCTGACCGGAGAGGTCGGAGACCGTCTTCGCGACGCAGTTGAGTCCTCCGTCGGTGTAGGCGACGTTGATCTGCTGCTTGTTCATCGCGGAGTGCACCTCGCCCTCTGCGTCCTCGCACTCGGGGATCGGGACCATCATGTCGCGCGGAAGGCTGACGACGGTGATCCGGCGCGGCTCCTCCGACACATGCATGAGGAGGTTCACGTCGTTGAGGGTGCCTTCGGAGTCCGCGCCCGTGCAGCGGTCGCCGAAGTACTGCGCGTACGCCTCTTCGCACGTGTCGACACCGGTGAGCAGCAGATTGAATCCGCCCTTGTACTCACTGATGTCGGGCGGCAGCTCCTCGGTGCTGTCGAGTTCGACAGCGTTGGCCGAGACGGTGCTCGAAAGGTCGTAGACGATGTAGGAGACGACGCCGAAGCCGCTCACCAGGACGACGGCGAGACCGATCGCGATGAACTTGAGCAGTTGGCTGAGGGGGCCCGGCGTGTGGAGCTGACCGTGGCGCGCGATGGTGCGGCGGCGTCGCGTGGTGGGACTCACTCGGGGCCTTTCGGTTCAGCGTACGGCGCGGAGGCACCGTCCCTGGAATGCGGAGGGTGTGGGATTCGAACCCACGAGACATCTCTGCCCACTGGTTTTCAAGACCAGCTCCATCGGCCACTCGGACAACCCTCCCGACAGACGAATCTGCCGACAAGCCGTGAGTCTAGCCGAGTTCTATTCTCCCGCGCTGACCTGGGCGGCCGCTGGAAGCGTGTTCAGCGCCATCGCGAGACCGCCGTCCTCGACATCGCCGGTCACCTCGCCCGCGGCATCCTTCACCTCTGTCGGCGCCTGCCCCATGGCGACCGCCCGGCCGTCGAGACCCAGCGCCCAGCCGAACATGCCGATGTCGTTGCGCCCGTCGCCGGCCACGAAGACGTGCCCGCGCTCGAAGCCGAGCTCGGTGCGCACGCGCTCCAGCGCCGTGCCCTTGTCCACTCCCTGCGGTGCGATGTCGAGCCACGCCGTCCAGCCGATCGCGTAGGAGACCTCATTCAGCCCGGCGTCCGCGACGAGGCGGTGGAAGTCCTCCTCATCGTGCCCGGGAGAGACGACGACGACACGGGACACCGGTTCGGCGACGAGCTCTTCGAAGCCGACCTGCCGTCCGCCGTCGAGCGTCCAGTCGTCCAGGTGCTCGGTGTAGAGCCGCAGCCCTGACCCGAGCTCGACCATGTAGCGGGCTTCCGGGAGCCGCTCGCGCAGCAGAGCGAGCACAGGAGACGGATCGAACGTCTCGATGTGCCACCGCTCCCAGTCGTCTCCCACACGGCGCATGGTCACCGCACCGTTCGAGCACACCACGAAATCGGCGGTCAGCTCGAGCTGCTCGACATAGCGACGCGTCGCCATCCAGCTGCGTCCGGTGGCGATCGTGACCACATGGCCGGCGTCTCGCAGGCGCGCGACCGCCTCGGGAACACCGGGACTCATCGTCTCGTCCTGCAGGATGATCGTGCCGTCGACGTCGAGCCCGACGAGCCAGGGAGCTGTCACGCGGTCGGCTCCAGAACCTCGAGCCCGCCGAGGTACGGGCGCAGCACCTCCGGCACGCGGACCGATCCGTCGGCCTGCTGGTGCGTCTCGAGCAGCGCGACGATCCATCGGGTCGTCGCGAGGGTGCCGTTGAGGGTGGCGACCGGCTGCGTCTTCGCGGTCTGCCCCTCCTGAGCCTCGGGTCGGTGGCGGATGTCGAGACGACGCGCCTGATACGTCGTGCAGTTCGAGGTGGAGGTGAGCTCGCGGAACGCGCCCTGCGTCGGGACCCACGCCTCGATGTCGTACTTGCGTGCGGCGCTGGAGCCCAGGTCGCCGGCGGCGACGTCGATCACGCGGTAGGCGAGACCGAGCGAGGTCAGCATCTCCTCCTGCAGCGCGACGAGGCGCAGGTGCTCGGCCTCGGCGTCCTCCGGGTTGGTGTAGACGAACATCTCGAGCTTGTTGAACTGGTGCACCCGGATGATGCCGCGGGTGTCCTTGCCATGGGAGCCCGCCTCGCGGCGGTAGCAGGTCGACCATCCGGCGTACCGCAGCGCGCCTTTGCCGAGGTCGAGGATCTCGTCCTTGTGGTATCCGGCGAGTGCGACCTCGCTGGTGCCGACGAGGTAGAGGTCGTCGTCCTTGTCCAGGTGATACACCTCGTCGGCGTGCTCGCCGAGGAATCCGGTGCCCTGCATGATCTCGGGCCGCACCAGGGTGGGCGTGATCAGCGGGATGAAGTCGTTCTGCAGCGCCTTGTCGAGGGCGAGGTTCATGAGCGCGATCTCGAGCCGCGCTCCGATCCCGCGCAGGAAGTAGAAGCGGGCGCCCGACACCTTCGCGCCGCGCTCCATGTCGATCGCGCCGAGGATCTCGCCGAGCTCGAGGTGGTCTCGCGGCTCGAAGTCGAATGCGGGGACCTCGCCCACGCGTCGCAGCTCGACGAAGTCCGCCTCGCCGCCCGCGGGGACGCCGTCGACGACGACGTTCTCGATGCGTGCGAGAGCCACCGCCAGGGCGTCTGCCGCCTCATTCGCCGCCTGCTGCGCCTGCTTGACGCGCTCGGCGAGGTCTTTGACCTGAGCGACGAGTGCCGCCTTCTCCTCCTTGGGAGCCTTCGCCACCAGCTTGCCGAAGGCGTTCTGCTCGGCGCGCAGCTCTTCGAACGCGGCGAGCGCCGCTCGGCGCGATCGATCAGCCTCGAGCGCGGTGTCGACGGTGCCCTGGTCGTTGCCACGGGCGGCCTGAGAGCGGCGGACGATCTCCGGATTTTCGCGGAGGAGTGCGAGGTCGATCATCCATCAAGTCTATGGTGCGGCCCGGGCGCGTCCGCCGCGTTCGGGCGGGCCGACGCCCGGGCTAGAGTAGCGCCATGACCACGAGCGCCACCGGCCGACGCCAGGCAGCGCTCGTCTACAACCCGATCAAGGTCGACGGGAAGCAGCTGCGGGCGCGAGTCCGCGCTCTCTCGCACGAGGCCGGGTGGGAGCATCCGGCCTTCTATCCGACCACGATCGAAGATCCCGGTCAGGGTGCGACGGCCGAGGCCCTCGCACGCGGCGTGGATGTCGTGCTGGTGGCCGGCGGAGACGGCACGGTACGCGCTGTCTCCGAAGCCATCGCCAACACCGGGGTGCCGCTCGCGATCCTGCCGAGTGGCACGGGCAACCTGCTGGCGCGCAATCTCGGACTCCCGCTGGCCGATCCCGACGAGATGATCCGCGCGGCGCTGGGCGAGTTCCGCCACGCGATCGACATCGGCTGGGCGCGTCTGACGAGAGAGAGCGGGGAAGACGAGGAGCACGCCTACGTCGTGCTCGCCGGCGTCGGGCTGGATGCGGACATGATCGCCAACACGCGCCCCGACCTCAAGAAGTCGGTCGGCTGGATCGCGTACGTCGACGGCGCGGCGAGGTCGCTCGTGAGCGCCGAGCCGTTCCGATCCGTGTTCCAGATCGACGACGGCCGCCTGCACTCGACGAAGGTGCACAGCATCCTGTTCGCCAATTGCGGGACCCTGCCTGCGGGAATCGCGCTGATCCCCGACGCCTCCATCACCGACGGCGTCCTCGACGTCGCCGTGATCCAGCCGACCGGCGTCTGGGGCTGGCTCGGCGTGTGGCGCAAGATCTGGTGGGACAACTCGGTGCTGCGACGCTCGCGCGCCGGCCGTCGCGTGCTCGAGCGACGGGGCCGGGACGCATCGGTGCACTACTTCCGCGGAGCCGTCGCCGAAGCCGCGGTGACCTCTCCCACCCCGATCGAGCTCGACGGCGACGAGTTCGGGACAGCGGTGCGCATCACGTGCCGGGTCGATCCCGGGGCTCTTCTGCTGGCGCTCCCCGCCGATCACCCGGTCGCATCGCTCTGATCCACCGGGGCGCGCACTTCTTACAGCGTCAGCTGCGCACCTCGACCGTGCCGTCGAGGTTCCCGCCGACGAGCGTGAGGGTGAAGGCGTCATCATCGACGGCGTCCTCGCCGAATTCCAGGATCGTCGCGCGCGGTGCCATGTCCATGGTGCACACCTGATCGTCGTCGGTCGTGAAGGTCGCGGTGCCCGATGCACCAGATCCCTCGAGGCTCTCGACCACCGGGGGGCAGCCTGACGAGCCCCACGTGAGCAGCACCAGCGAGCCGTCATCGAACCAGCCGGCACTCGGCGCGTACTCCGTCGATGAGCCGGGGGTGCCGGTGAACGACGGGTCGCCGTCGAGCTCGACGTCGTCGACCATGTCGCCGTACGTCACCTGCAGAGTGATCTCCTTCGTCGGGTCGACTCCCTCGGGCAGTGCGCCGATGCTCGCGCGGGAGGCCAGGTCAGCGGTGCACGCCTTCTCGCCGTCCGTCTCTGACTCCGGCTCGACAAGCGTCACCGATACCGTCTGCCCCTCGGCCGTCACCGCGTCGACCTGGGGAATGCACGTCGAGGAGCCCCACGTCACCACGGCGAACATGCGGCCGTCGTCGAGCAGCGTGCCTTCGACGTCGTCCGAATCGTCGGTGCTCTGCCCGGGCCCGCTCGACGGGTTCGAGGTCGCCTGCGATCCTGTGGCCCCGGGGCCGATCGTGCACCCCGCGATCAGCAGCAGAGCGGCCAGGGACGAGAGAGCGGCGACGACACGCGACGGGGAAGCCATGCACACAGGGTACCGGCCGCGGTCTGCCGAAAGCACCCCCCCTATCGGCGCCCTATTGCAGCGCCGAGGTGAGACGGGCGAGGTTGTCGAGGACTGTCGACCGGAGCGGCTGCTGCATCCACTCCTCGAGAGTGAGCTCCCGGCTGAGCGAGCGGTAGACGTCTTCGACCGCGCGCATCTCGAGGACGAACTCCTCGCCGCGGACGAGCATCGACACCTCGAGGTTCAGACCGAACGAGCGCATGTCCATATTGCTCGAGCCGATCACGGCGACCTGGTCGTCGATGGTCAGGCTCTTCGTGTGCAGGATGTACGGCTTGCGATACATCCAGATCCGCACCCCGGCCTTCAGCAGCGCCTCGTAGTAGCTGCGCTGGGCGTGGTAGACCATCGCCTGGTCGCCCTCTTCGGAGACGAACAGCTCGACCGCGACTCCCCGGTCGACCGCTGCGGTGACCGCGAGCAGCAGCGCTTCATCCGGCACGAAGTACGGGCTGACGATCATGATCTTCTCTTTGGCCGCGTAGAGCAGCCCGAGGAACAGACGCAGGTTGTTCTCGACCTCGAACCCCGGTCCCGACGGCACGACCTGGCAGTCCAGGTCGCCCGAGCCGGCCTCGGCGTGCGAGATGTCGATCTCCTGCAGCACCTCGTCGGTCTCGCTGTACCAGTCGCTGAGGAAGATGGCGTTCACGCTCAGCACGACCGGCCCGTCGATGCGGACCATGAGGTCGACCCAGTGCAGACCCCGCTTGATGTTCTTGGGAAGGTTGTAGGTCGAGTCCGTGACGTTCTGGGAGCCCAGGAACGCGACCTTGCCGTCGACCACGAGGAGCTTGCGGTGGTTGCGCAGGTCGGGCCGCTGCATGCGTCCCTTCAGCGGCTGCACCGGCAGCATCAGGTGCCAGTTCGCGCCCATCCGATTGAGCCGGGCGACGGTCTTCCGGTACTTCGGCTTCCACCTGTTCGCCCAGTGGTCCAGCAGCACGCGGACATGCACGCCGCGTTCTGCCACCTCTTCCATCGCGCGGAAGAAGTTGTCCGTCGACGCATCGGACTGGAGGATGTAGAACTCGATGTGGACGTAGTCCTGGGCCTTGCGGATCTCGTCGGCCATCGCGTCGAGCGAGTCCTGATAGTCCGCGATCAGATGCGCGCCGTTGTCGCCGGAGATCGGCAGCGCTCCGAGACGGTGGTTCATCTCGACGAGCGGGGGAAACCAGCTCGGCGCATTCGGGCGCAGGGTGCCGAAGTGCAGGTGCTCGCTCGTCTCGGCGATGTACTCGTTGATCTGATCCTGCTTGCGACGCCGCGCTCGCGGCAGCCGTGGATTTCCGATGAGCAGGAAGAGGAACACGCCGACGAACGGGATGAAGAAGACCGCGAGCAGCCAGGCCATCGCCGCCGTGGGACGCCGGTTGCGCGGGATGATGATGATCGCCGTGATGCGGATGGTCAGGTCGAGGGCGATCAGGAACGCCGCGGTCCACCAAGCCCAGATCTCGGGCGTCATCCCTCGTCCTCTCGGCCGCTCGGCACTTCGACGCCGGGCGCTTCAGTGGGCACCGATGACGGTGCGCTGGCTACACAGTAGCCGATGGTTCCGACGCCGCTCAGGAGCGCGGCGGCAGACCGCGTGCGGCCCGCTCCTCGGCTTCGATCCGTGCGTGCACCTTGCGTTCGGTGCGATCGAACCGCAGGATTCCGCGGAGCACGAAGAAGAACACGACGCTCACCCCGATGGTCGGGATGAGCGACCATGCGGCTGCGAGCCAGAAGTTCTCCATGGCTCCATGGTACGCGACTCACTACCCCACTGCTCCTCCACACTCGGGCGCAGAAGGGGGATAGGCCATCGGCGCTGTGGAGACCGACCGCGAGCGTGCTCGTGCGATGAGACTCGCCGGATGACAACACTGCTCCGCGCTTCCGGCTCCGCTGAGTTCCTCAGCATCGTCCCCTCTCTCGCAGGCTTCACCCCGACTGAGAGCCTCGTCCTGCTGCCGTTCCGTGGCACCCGCACGTACGGCGCGATGCGACTCGACCTCCCCCGCAGCCACGACGACCTCGCCGACTACGCGGATGCCGCGGTCGGCCTCGTCTCGCGAGTCGAGCGGACGGATGCGGTCGCCCTCGTGGTCTATACGGATGACACCGTGCAGCGCACACGCGACGGGCTGGTGCTCCCCTTCGCCGTCGAGGTCGATGAAGTGCTGGGTCGGGCGGAGGACGCCGGACTGCGTATCGTCGACGCGCTCTGCGTGACCCCCGACGGGTGGTCGAGCTACCTCGACGGCGATCCGCAGGTCCGCCGTCTCGACCGCCTCGCACCCGAGGTGCCGGGCGTCGGTGACGTCTCCGGGGACCAGCTGTCCGGTGCTGCTCTTCCTGCGGTCGGCTTCGCCGGCAAGGAGCGGGTGGGGCGCGCACTGCGTGACGTCGGCGGTCTCCTCGAACGAGGCGGCACACCTGGGGCGACGGGCACGGAGAACCCTCAGGCGATCGCGGCGCTCGTGCTCCTCGAGGACATCCCGGCCTTCTTCGAGTCCGTTCTGGCATCCCCGGACGATCTGCCGCCGTTCGCCACCGCGGCCCTCCTCTGGTGCCTCGATCGCCCGCTCTTCCGAGACGTCGCGCTGACCCAATGGGCGACCGATGCGCGCGGCGGCGAGCGCACGCTCCAGGCGCAGCTCGACTTCGCGGGCGCGATGACCAGGGTGCCCGACGACCTCGGCGATGTCTTCCTCGGTCGGGGACCCACTCCTGATCCGCAGCGACTCGCAGTCGCCCTCTCACTCGTCCGCACGGCTGCCGCTCTCGCCCCGCCTGCGGCGAGACCTGCTCCGCTCACCGCTGCGGCATGGCTCTCGTGGGCACTCGGCCGCTCGAGCCATGCCGCGCAGTACCTCGATCTCGTGCGGGCGATCGATCCCGAGTACGGTCTCGCCGCGCTGCTCGCGTCGATGATCGACGCGGCGATGCTGCCGGAGTGGGCGTTCAGACGCGGCGCGACGCCCGCTATTTGACGAGGGGGAAGAGGATGGTCTCGCGGATGCCGAGCCCGGTGATCGCCATCAGCAGGCGATCGATGCCCATGCCCATGCCCCCGGACGGCGGCATGCCGTGCTCGAGCGCACGCAGGAACTCCTCATCGACCGGCATCGCCTCGACGTCACCGCGGGCAGCGAGCTTCGCCTGCTCGACGAAGCGCTCGCGCTGGATGACGGGGTCGACGAGCTCGGAGTATCCGGTCGCCAGCTCGAACCCGCGGATGTACAGATCCCACTTCTCCACGACGCCCTCGATCGAGCGGTGCTCGCGAACAAGGGGCGAGGTGTCGACGGGGAAGTCCATGACGAAGGTCGGGCGCACGAGGTCGCCCTTCACGAAGTGCTCCCACAGCTCTTCGACGAGCTTGCCGTGCGTGGCCTGAGCGGGCAGGTCCACGCCGTTCGCCTCGGCGAAGGCGATCAGGTCCTCGACCGGATCGCTCGGGGTGATCGTGCGACCGGATGCCGCCGACAGCGACTCGTACATCGAGATGCGATCCCATTCGCCACCGAGGTCGTATTCGGTGCCGTCCGCCCAGGTGACCGTGGTCGAACCGGCGACCGCGATCGCCGCCTGCTGCACCAGCTCCTGCGTCAGCGCGGCCATCTGGTTGTAGTCGCCATAGGCCTGATAGGCCTCGAGCATCGCGAACTCGGGGCTGTGGGTCGAGTCTGCGCCCTCGTTGCGGAAGTTGCGGTTGATCTCGTACACCCGCTCGATGCCACCGACCACGGCACGCTTCAGGTACAGCTCGGGCGCGATCCGCAGGTAGAGCTCCGTGTCGAACGCGTTCGAATGGGTGACGAACGGGCGAGCGGATGCTCCACCGTGCTGCACCTGCAGCATCGGGGTCTCGACCTCGAGGTAGTCGTGGCTGCCGAACGTCGCTCGCAGGCTCGCGTTCACCGCCGCACGAGCGCGGACAGTCGTGCGCGCCTGTTCGCGGACGATCAGGTCGAGGTAGCGGCTGCGGACCCGGCCCTCTTCGCTGAGCTCCGAGTACGCATTCGGCAGCGGCAGGATCGCCTTCGAGGCGATCGCCCACCCGTCGGCCATGATCGACAGCTCGCCGCGGCGGCTGGAGATCACCTCGCCGTGCACGAAGACATGATCCCCGAGGTCGACGTACTCCTTCCAATCGGCGAGTGACTGCTCCCCGACGTTCGCGAGCGAGATCATCGCCTGGATCCGCGAGCCGTCGCCGGCCTGCAGCGTCGCGAAGCACAGCTTGCCCGTATTGCGACTGAACACCACACGACCTGCGACTCCGACGACGACGCCCGTCTCGGCACCCGCCTCGAGCTCGCCGTACTCGGCGCGCAGCGCCGGGATCTGGTGAGTCACCGGCACGCTGACAGGGAACGCTCCCCCGCCGGCGTCCGCGCGGTTCGCGACCAGACGCTCGCGCTTCGCCAGGCGCACGGCCTTCTGCTCGTGGACGTCTTCTTCGGTGGCGGCGGTGGTCGTCTCGGGCGCGGCAGACGCGTCAGTCATTCGGGGCTCCTTGAAAGTCGTGTCCAGTTTACCGAGGTCCGACCCCTCACCCTGCGGTCGAGTCTGGGTAGCCTCGAAGCATGGCAGCCACCAGACTCGCCCGCACGCTCGTCACGATCGGTCTCACCGCCGCTGCACTGCTCGTGCCCACGACACCGGCAGCTGCAGCAGCAGCGGGACCAGCACCCGCCGCCGGCGCCTCGACCGCGATCCGCGCCGACGTGGACGACTTCTCCTACGCATCGTGGGATGCACGGTACGAGGTGGGTCTCGACGACGACGGCCGCTCGCACATGCACGTCACCGAGTCCCTCACGGCTCGATTCCCCGAGGTCGATCAGAACAAGGGGATCGTCCGCGGACTTCCGACGAGCTACGAGAACGCGTGGCTCGATGTGCGAGTGCTGTCGGTGACCGACGAGACCGGGGCCGACGTGCCCTACGAGACCGAGCAGGAGGACGGGCTGCTGCTGGTGCTCACCGGCGACGACGACTACGTGCGCGGACTCACGACCTACGTGATCGAATACGAGATGCGCGACGTGATCCTGGCGGCAGACTCCGGAGTCGACGAGTTCTACTGGGACCTGCTTCCTCTCGACAGCACGCAGCCCGTCGAGGACTTCCGTGCGGAGATCGTGTTCGACGAGACGATGACGGAGCGGATGACCGGAAACGCCCGCTGCTACACCGGCTACCAGGGATCGACGAACGAGTGCGACCTCGTCGCGTCGCCCGACGGCGCGCAGTTCGCTGTCGAGGCGAAAGAGCTCTCCCCCGGCGAGGGGATCACGGTCGCCGTCGGATTCGACCCCGGCACCGCTGTGCAGCCGTCGGCTCGGCAGCCCGATCCCGTGACCGACACCGTTCCCGCGATCGCGGCACTGGGCGGGCTCGGGCTCTCGGTCGGAAGCTGGATCGCCGTGTCGGCGTTCAAGAAGAAGCGACGCACATCCAGCGGCATCATCGTCGCACAGTACGACGTGCCGGATTCGCTGCCGCCACTGCTGGCCGCCGGGATCGTGCCCGGCGCCAAAGACCCGATCCCCGCAGAGATCATCCACCTCGCGGTACGCGGCCTGCTGCGCATCGAGGAGGGCACCGACGTCGAGCAGCCACGGCTGCGACGCCTTCCGGGTGGGAGGATTCCTGACGAGCTCGACGCCCGGGCACTGGATGCGCTCTTCGTCGGCGCCGACGCCGCAGGAGTCGCCGAGGTTCCGAGTTCGAGCGAGGACTTCGTCGCTCGCATGAAGACGCTGTCGCAGAGCGGCATCGAGGCAGCGGTGTCACGCGGCCTCACCACCAAGGCGCGCAGCAGGGGCGCGATGATCCTGCAGTGGTGTGCGATCGGCGTCGTGCTCGCAGGCTTCGCCCTCGGCCTCTGGGGGATCATCGGCGGACGTGTCACAGCGATTCCTGCGTTCGTCGCGATCGCGTTCGGTGTCTTCCTCGTTCTCCTGTCCTCCTTCTACGGCTTCTCGAAGCACACCGTCCTCACCGCCGAAGGCGCCCGACAGTACGAATACCTCATGGGCGTCAGGGAGTTCATCCGCGTCGCCGAAGCCGACCGACTCCGGATGCTCCAGTCGTACACGGGCGCCGAGAGGCGACAGGACGGCAGCGCGAACGTGATCGTCGTCTACGAGCGCCTGCTCCCCTACGCGATGCTGTTCGGCATGGAGAACGAATGGGGCGCCATTCTCGAGCAGGTGTACGCCTACGAGCAACGAGGCGCGTCGTGGATCGGGGATCCCAGCGCGCCCTTCGTCCGCGGTCAGCTCGTGGCGTTCGCTGCGACGTCGCACGCGTCCGCGACGTACGCGGCACCGAGTGCGAGCTCGTCGTCGAGCGCAGGCGGATCGTTCGGCGGCGGCTTCTCCGGCGGAGGCGGTGGAGGCGGCTTCTCGGGCGGTCGCTGACGTCAGAGCAGAGGGGGCGGCCCTGACGCATCGCGGAGCGCCCGTTCGACCGTCGACTGCACCAGGGCGGAGAGGTATCCCCCCGGGTTCTCGACGCCGAGTTCACCGAGGCGCGAGGTGGACTGCGCGATGATCGAGCGTGAGAACTCGGTGACGGTCTGGATCGCGTCGGCGTAGGCCTCCCGATCCGCCTCCGAGATCACGACCGGCTCGCATCCCATCTCGACTGCCAGAGCCTGTGCGATGGGAAGCACCGCCGCCGGAGCGGTGACCGCCGCATAGCTCGCCTGCAGCTGACGCAGATCGATCGATGTGCCCGTGAAGGTGATCGCCGGATGCACGGCGAGCGGGATCGCACCGCTCGAGGCCGCCGGTCGCAGCACCTCGATGCCGTGACCGGGGTCCGTGTGCAGCACGAGCTGGCCGAGCTGCCAGCCTCCGACCTCGGCGATGCCCGCGATCAGGCCCGCCAGCTGATCGTGAGGAACGGCCACCACGACCAGCTCGCTGCGACGCACGACCTCCAGCGCATCGAGGATCGGGACGTCCGGCAGCACCGCTGACGCACGGTCGTCGTCAGAGCCGCTCGTGATGCCGATGATCGCGTGTCCTGCTCCGGCGAGAGCCGCGCCGATGACCGGCCCCACTCGTCCCGCGCCGATGATGCCGACTCCGAGGCGCCCATCGCGGCGCGTCGGATCACTCACCGTTCGGAGCCGGCGGCGCGACAGGCGGAGCCGGAGGCGCGACAGGCGGAGCCGGAGGAGGCAGCGGGGCCCCGGAGACGCCTGCAGCGGCATCCGCCCCGGCGACCGGGTACCCGGGAACCTGCGCTCCCTCGGCATCCGTCACGTATTCGCCCCACCGGTGGGTGTGATCGCGCGCGGCGGCGGCGACCGCTGCCGAGCTCACCCTGTCGAGCAGGTACAGCGCGTCATCGCGTTCGAGACCCGACAGATAGCCCGTGATGAGCCCCTGCACGGAGTGCACCTGCGCACCGGACACACGCTGCGCACGGTCGATCGGCCCCTGCGAGAGCGACACTCCCTGCAGCCGGGCGAGCGGGAAGATCGCCAGCTTGCGCCAGACGATGCCACGCCGGAGCAGGAGTCCGAACTCGGTCAACGCGAAGCCGTGACGCTTCCACGACACGGGCCTGCGCCACCATGCGCGCCGAGGCATCGTCCGGTACGGGTCGCCCTCGACCGGTCCGAGAATGCCGTGCTCCCACACGAGCGGGATGTCGGCGACCGGAGCATCGGGAAGGATCAGCGCGAGCACGCGTTCGACATCGGCGCGCTTGCCGACCGGCAGCACGACGCTGAACTGCTGGGCCGAACCCGACGACTGCTGAGCGGCGCTCTTGCCGCTCATGCGGTTGATCCTGATGGTCCACCAGCCGAACGGCCGCCACAGCAGCGACTGCGTGACCTCCACGGCGAAGATGCGTCCAGGCGGCAGCGTCTCGGTCACGGTCGTCAGCAGACCGTACGTGATCCGCACGCCGTCGGGCGTCGGGGCGATCGAGTAGCGCAGCGACTTCGAGATCTGCGCCCAGGTGATTCCGACGATCGCGATGATCATGGGGATCGCGATGCCCAGCGTGATCCCGAGACCGAGGAACCCGCCGATGGGGTCTCCGTCGATCAGCGAGCCGATCGCGACGCCGCCGACCGCGACCCCGAAGATGATCCCGAAGAAGATGAGCCAGAGGACGCTCGAGATGAGCTGGGAGCCGACGAGACGCCCCGTCGGGATCTTCACCACACTCTCGGGCTCGACGTCGGCGAGGTCGACGCCGCTGATCAGATCGTTGACGCCGGCGTTCATCGATCCGACGAGCTGTGCCCGTGCCGAACCGGGCGCGACCGTCCCCGAGCCTGCGGCGTCAGAGGAGCGCACGCCGGCCGCGGCGTCCGCAGCTGTGAGTCTGGCTGCGCGCGCACCCGAGGCGAGGCGCAGGATGTCGGTGCGCACCGCCTCTGCGCGCGGAGTCGCGAGGTATTCGAGCTCGACGTTGGAATCGGTGCCGGCACCGACGACCTCGAGCTTCGCGAGTCCGATGATGCGCGCGGGGAACGGACGGGTGAGGTTGACGCCCTGCACCCGGTCGAGCGGAGCGCGACGGTGCGAGCGGAAGACGATGCCCTTGCGGACCTCGACGTGGTCCCCCGTGATCCGGAACTGCTGGAAGCGCCAGACGAACCAGAAGATGAGGACGAGGACGACGACCAGTCCGAGCACGCTGAGCAGCACGATGACGATGAGGTTGTTCTGCAGCACCCAGTCGACGGGATCCCCGCCGCTGTAGTCGTACTGCGCCTCTTCGGGGGTGAAGAGGTCGACGAACCAGGCGATCAGACGGTCGCGAAGGTTGGCGATCGCGATGCCCGCGATGATGATGAGGGCCAGCCCGCCCTTGAAGAGCGGGGTGAGCGGATGCATCCGATGCCACTCGCCGTCGGCGAGGGTCTCGCGCCCGGTGGCCGCGCTGGGCCGCTCTCCCGTCGGTGCCGGCGGCTGGTGCTCGCTCACAGGCCCGTCCGGCGAGTCTCGGCGACCTCGATCAGGGTGTCCCGCAGCGCTTCCGCCGCCGTCTGGGTGAGACCGGGGATCTGCACTCCGGTCGTCGCAGCGGCGGTGACCATCTTCAGCTGGGAGATGCCGAACGCGCGGTCCAGCGGCCCCTGGGTGATGTCGACGAGCTGCATGCGTCCGTAGGGCACGGCGATCATGCGCTGCCAGAGGATGCCCTTGCGGAAGACGATGTCGTCTTCGCGGAGCATGTATCCGATGGCCCTCGCCTGCCTCGGCAGGATGACCATGGTGATCAGCGTGATGAGCACGACGACACCCGCCGGGATCCACGCCCAGGTCTGATGCAGCACGAGCGCGAGAACCGCCGCGACCGCGAGGACGACGGCGATGAAGATCAGGTTCTGCACGTTCTGCGAGACCACGTAGCGAGGGGAGATCTGATGCCAGGTCCCGTCGAGCTCGAGTCTCGCCTCGCTGCGCGCGGTGCGCAGCTGCGGGTACGTGCCCTGGTCGAGGGCCGCGCGGTCAGTGACCTCCGCCGAGTTCAGCGGGGCCGGGATCCCCGGCTCGATCTCTGGGTTCTGAGTCATCAGGATCCTTCGGAAGTATGCAGAACTGTTCGGCGATGAGCGCGGCGACGGCCAGCACGACCGCGCTTCCGATCAGTGCCAGCATCGCCACAGTCGACCCTACCGGGGGATCGATCGGCCGGGAGAGGAGGAACGCCAAGAGGCCCGCTCCGAACCCCGCCATGATCGCCCCGACGAGACTGGACGCGCGGGCCAGCGTCACCGCGCGCGTCGCACGGAACGGATCGATGCGGACGCCGTTGCGAACACTCGCGCGCACGGGCCAGGCGACGCCCAGCGAGGCTGCGCCGATGAGCAGGAGCAGCACGGGCAGCAGCAACGACGGCGTGAAGGTCGTGCGGCCCATCGCCGTCAGCATGTGGTCAAGGACGAAGCCCCCGCCGGCGGCGAGCACGGCGAGGAGCACGAGGAGTCCGATCGAGGTGCGCTTCATCGCTGCTCCCGGCGTCGCAGATCCGCGACGAGGTCGGCGACCCGACCCGCACCGGGAAGCACTGCGTCGCGATCGAGTTCGAGCCACGGCTCGAGGACGAACAACCTCTCGAACGCACGGGGATGCGGCAGCTGCAGTCCGTCACCCTCCGCCGACTCGTCACCGTAGGCGATCAGGTCAAGGTCGAGTGTCCGATCGCCCCATCTCTCCAGGCGCTCGCGGCCGTACTCGTCTTCGATCGCGTGCAGCATGCCGAGCAGGATCGACGGAGCGAGGCGGGTGGTGACCAGGGCGACCGCGTTCACATACCCCGGGGCGTCGGGATCCGGCCCGTCGAGCCGCAGCGCGACGGTTTCGATCAACGAGGACAACCGCACGTCTCTGACCAACGGCAGTCGCGAGATGCGCTCGGCGGCGGCGCGGATCGTGCCTTCGCGATCACCGAGATTCGCGCCGAAGGCGACGACCGCGACGGCATCCTCGCGCCCGGGTCGCGGGCCGGGGAGACTCGGCGGGTTCGCCAGATTGCGACTCATCGCGACTCCTCCTCGGCGAACTGCTGTCGCGCCCGGTGCACGGTGACGGCGACGTCCGAGAAGGTCAGGGCGATCGGAGCATGCGGCTTGTGCACCGTGACGGTGGCGGAGTGCACCCGGGCGTCGGCGAGCGCGACAGCCGCGATGCGATCGGCGAGCGTCTCGATGAGGTTCACCGGCTCGCCCGCGACGACCTCTGCGACTCTCTCGGCGAGCTCTCCGTAGTGCACCGTGTCGGCCACGTCGTCCGATGACGCCGCATCGTCCAGCGGCATCCGAAGGCGCAGATCGATCGTGAACTCCTGACCGTTCTCCCGCTCGTGGTCGTACACGCCGTGCCGACCGAACACGGTCAGTCCGGTGAGGACGATCTCGTCGAGGACATCCATGGTTCATCCCTCCCAGGCATGCACGATGGCCAGCGCATCGCGGGTGGCACCGACATCGTGGACTCTGACGGCCCAGACGCCGGCGCGGGCGGCGAGGGCGCTCGTGACTGCTGTCGCGAGGTCGCGACGCGCCTCGGACACCGCCGCAGGGTCGGCGCCGATGGTCTCCGCGAGGAACCTCTTCCGGGAGGTGCCCACGAGCACGCGTGGCCCCAGCGCGACGATCTCGTCGAGGCCGCGGAGGACGCCCCAGTTCTGGCCGCCCTTCTTCGAGAATCCGATCCCCGGGTCGACGATCAGGCGCGACGGCGCGATGCCCGCAGCCGCGGCCTCGCCCATGCGCTCGCGGACCTCTCCCGCGACCTCGCGGGCGGCACGACGATACTCGGCGTGCTCGTACATATCAGCGGAGAAACCACGCCAGTGGCCGATCGCATAGTCCGCGCCGGACTCGGCGACCGCAGCCAGCATGTCGGGGTCGGCAAGGCCGCCGGAGACGTCGTTGACGATCCGAGCGCCCGCTCGGACAGCCGCCGCCGCAGTCGACGCGTTGATGGTGTCGATGCTCACAGGCGCGCCCTCAGCGACGAGACGCTCGATCACGGGGAGCACGCGCTCCTGCTCGATCTCCGCACCCACGCGCTCGGCTCCCGGCCTCGTCGACTCGCCGCCGACGTCGAGCACGGTGGCTCCCTCGGTCCGCAGCCGCAGGCCGTGTTCGACGGCCCGATCCACGTCGAGATACCGACCGCCGTCGCTGAACGAGTCGGGCGTGACGTTGACGATCCCCCAGATCCCCGTCATGCGTGCCCCGCGCTCGGGGCGCCGATCAGCGCGATGAGCTCAGCCCTCGCGATCGGGTCCGTGTACTCGCCGCGGGCGGCGATCGTCAGCGTGGACGCCTCCGGCTGCCGTCCTCCGCGCATCGTCACACAGCCGTGGCTGGCGTCGAGCACGACGAGCACTCCGCGGGTGTCGAGGTGCTCCGCGATCGTGTCGGCGATCTGCTCGCCAAGTCGTTCCTGCACCTGGGGGCGGGTGGCGAGGATCTCGACGACGCGCACGAGCGCGCCCAGCCCGACCACCTGCTCGCCCGGGAGGTAGGCGATGTGCGCGCGCCCCGCGAACGGCAGCAGATGGTGCTCGCACACCGACCGGAATCGGATGTCCCGCAGCAGCACGGCGCCCGAGGGGAGCGTGTCGGGCGCGGGACCCCGGGCGACGCTGATCGTGTGCGCGAGAGGCGCTGCAGGGTCTTCGCCGACCCCGGCGAAGAACTCCGCATACAGATCGCCCATCCGCGTCGGCGTCTGCTTCAGCCCGGGACGGTCAGGGTCTTCGCCGATCGCCTCGAGCAGTTCCCTGGTGAGTCGCTCGACACGCGCGCGGTCGACAGACACGGGTCAGGCCGTCGCTGGTCGAGCCTGACCGGCTCCCGCCGATCCTGGCTGTGTGCGCGGAGCCGACGCCGGCGCCTGGATCGAAGCGGCCAGCGAGACGTCCTTCTTCGGGACCTCGATCGGAGGACGCTCCGAGACGGGGCGGTCTTCGCTCGAGAGCCACAGCGGACGTTCGGGGAGCTTCTTCACCTCGGTGAAGATCTCGGCGATCTGGTTGTGGTCCAGCGTCTCCTCCTCGAGGAGGGCCAGAGCGAGCCTGTCGAGGATGTCGCGGTTGGCGCTGATGACCTCGTACGCCTCGTTGTGCGCCTGCTCGATGAGTGCGCGCACCTCGGCATCCACCCGCTCCGCGACCTTCTCGGAGTACTCGCGGCCACGGCCCATGTCGCGCGCGACGAACATGTCGCCACCCTCGGAACCGAGCTTGACCGGACCCACCTGGGTGGTCATGCCGTACTCGATGACCATCTTGCGGGCGATCGAGGTCGCCTTCTCGATGTCGTTCGAGGCACCGGTGGTCGGGTCGTGGAAGATGATCTCCTCGGCGACGCGGCCACCCATCGCGTACGTGAGCTGATCCTGCAGCTCGTTGCGCGTGACGGAGTACTTGTCGTCGAGCGGCAGCACCATCGTGTAGCCGAGGGCCTTGCCGCGAGGCAGGATCGTGATCTTCGTCACAGGGTCGGTGTAGTTCATCGCCGCAGCTGCGAGAGCGTGACCGCCCTCGTGATACGCGGTGATGAGCTTCTCCTTGTCCTTCATCACGCGGGTGCGACGCTGAGGGCCGGCGATCACACGGTCGATGGCCTCGTCGAGCGCGCGGTTGTCGACCAGCTGCGCATTCGAGCGGGCGGTCAGCAGCGCGGCCTCATTGAGGACGTTCGCGAGATCGGCACCCGTGAATCCGGGAGTCTTGCGGGCGACGACCTCGAGGTCGACGCTCTTCGACAGCGGCTTGCCCTTGCCGTGCACCTCGAGGATCTTCTGGCGGCCGCGGAGGTCAGGGGCGTCGACGCCGATCTGGCGGTCGAAGCGGCCCGGACGCAGCAGCGCGGGGTCGAGGATGTCGGGACGGTTCGTCGCGGCGATCACGATGACGTTCGCGTTCGGGTCGAAGCCGTCCATCTCGACGAGCATCTGGTTGAGCGTCTGCTCGCGCTCGTCGTTTCCGCCGCCCATGCCGGCACCGCGGTGACGACCGACGGCGTCGATCTCATCGATGAAGATGATGGCGGGAGAGTTCTCCTTCGCCACGTTGAACAGGTCGCGCACTCGCGATGCGCCGACACCGACGAACATCTCGACGAAGTCGGAACCCGAGATCGAGTAGAACGGGGCTCCCGCCTCGCCGGCGACCGCGCGGGCGAGCAGCGTCTTTCCGGTTCCGGGAGGGCCGTACAGCAGCACGCCCTTCGGGATGCGGGCACCGATGGCCTGGAACTTGGCCGGGTCCTGCAGGAACTCCTTGATCTCGTGGAGCTCCTCGATCGCCTCGTCCGCACCGGCGACGTCGGCGAAGGTGACGGTCGGGGTCTCCTTGTTGACGAGCTTGGCCTTGGACTTGCCGAACTGCATGACCTTGCCGCCGCCGCCCTGCATCGACGACAGGAGCCACCAGAACAGCAGGCCGAGCAGCACGAGAGGAAGAAGAAGGGAGAGGATGCCGTCGAACCAGGTCGCACGCGGAACGGCATCGTTGAAGCCGTCCTTCGGGTCGGCGTCGTTGATCGCCGTGACCACTTCTTCGGCCCGGGCGTCGACGTAGTAGAACTGCACCTTGTCCGCGCCCTCGAAGGCCTTGGACAGGGTCATGTCGACCCGCTGGTCGCCGTCGGTGTTGACGACCTCGGTCACCGTCTTGCCGCCGAGCAGCTCGAGACCCTCCTGGGTCGTGATCTGCTTGGGGGCGCCGAGGTTCGAGATCAGCAGGAAGCCGCCGAACAGCAGCAGTCCGATCAGAGCGACGTAGATCAGCGGGTTCCGCGTGAGCTTCTTGACATCCATGGTCGGATCAGCGTATCGCGCGCGCCCTAGGTGGCCGCTGTGCGTTCACCCACGGCGTAGCGGGTGCGCCGGACCGTCCGCTCAGCTGTAGACGTGCGGGGCCAGCACGGCCACATCGCGCAGGTTGCGGTAGCGCTCGTCGTAGTCGAGGCCGTAGCCGACCACGAAGTCGGTCGGGATGTCGAAGCCGACGTACTTGCAGTCGATGACCACCTTCGCGGCCTCGGGCTTGCGGAGGAGGGCGAGCACCTCGATGGACTCCGCGCCGCGCGACTCGAAGTTCTCGAGCAGCCAGCTGAGGGTCAGACCCGAGTCGATGATGTCCTCGACGATCAGCACGTGCTTGCCGTTCAGGTCGGTGTCGAGGTCCTTGCGGATCTGCACGACACCACTCGACTTGGTGCTCGCACCGTAGCTCGAGACGGCCATCCAGTCCATCGGAGCGTGGAACGGAAGTGCGCGAGCGAAGTCGGCCATGACCATGACCGCGCCCTTGAGCACGCCGACGAGGATGATCTCCTTGCCCTCGTAATCGATCGCCACCTGGGCCGCGAGCTCATCGAGCTTCGCGATGATCTCCTCCTCTGTGACGAGGATCTGAGCAAGGTCGTCCTGGATCTCCGCGGCGCGCATGGATCGATTTTAGGCGACGCATCACCATGGTTCTGCACAGCATCCGCAGATCGTCGACCAGAATTCCGGATGCGCGCCGGCATCCCCACTACTCTGACGGTGTGACGGGCGGACGCCCCGGACGGAAGGATTCACCCATGGCTCTCGACGACATCCTGAAGCAGGTCCCGATCGACGACATCGCCGCGAAGCTCGGAGTCTCCCCCGACGTCGCCAAGGAGGCGGTCGAACAGGGCGGAGCGGTGCTGCTCGGCGGCCTCGCCAAGAACGCCTCGACCGCCGAGGGCTCCTCCGCGATCGAGAACGCGCTCAAGCGCCACGAGGGACGGACCGGTGCGGCGAAGGTCGACGACATCGATCAGACCGACGGCGGCAAGATCGTCTCGCACATCCTCGGCGACGACGAGCAGAAGGTCACCCAGAAGCTCACCGAATCGAAGGAGACCGCCGGCATCGACTTCGGCAAGCTCCTTCCGATCCTCGCTCCGATCGTGATGGGCCTGATCGCCAACGCCACCAAGGACAAGTCCGCGAAGTCCGCGCCTGCAGAGTCGCAGTCGGGCGGCGGCGGAATCGGTGACGTCATCGGCGGCATCCTCGGCGGCGGCTCCACGGGCGGCGGCGGAATCGGAGACATCCTCGGCGGCCTCCTCGGCGGCGGAAGCTCGTCGGGCGGCGGCGGAATCGGAGACATCCTCGGCGGCCTGCTGGGCGGAAAGAAGTAGCCCCCGCCAGCCTGCCGGACGACACCCCTGCGGCCCCCTCCTGAGGAGGCGACCGCGGGAGTTCTCCGTCGCCGCGAGGAGTGGGATGCCGCGGCTCAGCGCGCGGTGAACACGATGCGACCGCCCGCTCGAGCCGCCGAGCACCCCGGCAGATCGATGGGCCCCTGACCCGACCAGTCGATCGCCAGACGAGCGACCTCGAGGGTCTGCGATCGGGTCAGGCTCACGCCGAACTCGCTGTCGACCACGAGTCGGATGATGCGGTTGCGGAGAGCGGCGGGGTTCGCGGCGAGTGCGGCGACGCTCACGGAGATCCCCGCCTCGGCGTGCTCGACGATGTCCTCGATCGTCTCGTGGATCATCTCGTCGAACGCCTCGGCGTCTTCGCGCAGCTGCTCGGCGGTGCGCGCGAGCGCCTCGGCGATGCCGGGGCCGAGCTCGGTCTCGAGCACCGGAAGGACCCGGTCGCGCACCCGCACCCGGGCGAACCGATCCTCTGTGTTGTGCGGGTCGTCCCAGACCTCGAGATCGGATTCCGCGCAGAACGCTCGTGTGGTCTCGCGCCGCACCCCGAGCATCGGGCGCACCCAGCGCAGTCCGTCATCGTCCTCTCGCACGGGAGCCATCCCCTGCAGGCTCGCGGCGCCGGATCCGCGTGCGAGACCGAGCAGCACCGTCTCGGCCTGGTCGTCGAGCGTATGCCCGAGGATCACGGCCGCCGCACCGGCATCCGTCGCGGCGTCCTTCAGCACCCGGTACCGCGCGTCTCGCGCCGCTGCCTCAGGGCCTCCGTCAGCGCCGACCTCCACGCGCACGACCAGCGCGTCGAGCCCCAGCGCGGCCGCCGCTCTCGCAGCGCGCGCGGCGACGGCATCCGACCCGTTCTGCAGCCCATGGTCGACGGTGAGCGTGCCCACCCGAAGCCCGAGCTTGGGCGCCTCGAAAGCGGTCGCCGCGGCGAGCGCGAGGGAGTCCGCTCCCCCGGAGAGAGCGACGACGACTGTCGACCCCTCGGGCAGATCGGCGAGCGCGGTGCGCACGGCGAGGCGGATCTCGGCGATGACGGGAGAGAGCGACGGCACAGACCAACGGTAGATCACGGGGACGGATCACCGCACAGCGCTCGCGCTCGACGGGCATCGCGCTCTAGCCTGGCGCCGTGACGGATCACGTGCTGCGGTTCAGGACCGAACGATTCAAGGCGTTCGTCGACGCGGTCGTCGCCATCGCGATGACGCTGCTGATCCTGCCGCTGATGGAGTCCGTGTCCGAGGCCGCCGCCGGAGGTCTGGGCACCGCCGAGTTCTTGCAGGAGCATGCAGGACAGCTGCTGAGCTTCGGGCTGAGTTTCGTCCTCATCGCCAATTTCTGGATGGGGCACCACCGACAGTACGACGAGGTCACGCGGATCACGAGACCGCTTCTCTGGCTCAACGTGGCCTGGATGGCGACGATCGTCTGGCTGCCGGTGCCTACGGCGATGCTCGGTCAGATGGACACCGACCCACTGCAGGTGGTCCTC
Source organism: Microbacterium sp. CGR1 (assembly GCF_001266755.1). NCBI lineage: Bacteria > Bacillati > Actinomycetota > Actinomycetes > Micrococcales > Microbacteriaceae > Microbacterium > Microbacterium sp. CGR1. Next base: position 3,255,472 of record NZ_CP012299.1, on the reverse strand, counting down.
TACATCGGCACGCTCATCGCCACGCAGATCACCACGCTCGGCGCGCGCATCTATCTGCTGCGGCACCCTGACCTGACGAAGACGCCGCCCTCCCGCATCCGTCACGGTGCCGCCGCCGACATCGCCTCGATCCTGCTCTCGGCGGTGGCGATGCTGCTGGCGAGCAGCCTCGGAGGGGTGGGGTACCTCGCCCTGCTGCTGCTCTGGCTCACCGGACCTCTGTCATCGCTCCTGGATCGACTCTGGACGCGGCTCGTTCCTCATCGCGCCGACCAGCCGCCGTCCATCGCGTAGCTCGCCCCGGTGACCATCGACGCCTCGTCGCTCGCCAGCCAGGCGACCAGCGATGCCACCTCGTCGGGCTCGATCAGGCGCTTGATCGCGCTTTCGGTCAGCATGATCTTCGCCAGCACCTCGGCTTCAGGGATGCCGTGCACACGCGCCTGGTCGGACAGCTGCTTCTCGACCAACGCCGTGCGCACGTAGCCGGGGTTGACGCAGTTGCTGGTGACGCCGTGCTCCCCTCCTTCGAGCGCGGTGGCCTTCGACAGTCCCTCCAGCCCGTGCTTGGCCGCGACGTAGGCGGACTTGTAGGGCGATGCGCGCAGTCCGTGCACCGATGAGACGTTCACGATGCGGCCGAACCCGTTCGCGTACATCTCCGGCAGAGCCGCGCGGATCAGCAGGAACGGAACCTCTAACATGAGGGTCACGATCTGTCGGAAGTCCTCGGGATCGAAATCCTGGATCGGGCTGATGTGCTGGATCCCGGCGTTGTTCACCAGGATGTCGACACCGGCCAGCACGTCGGCCAGCCGGTCGTCGGTGACGGCGGCCGGCTCCAGCAGATCGACCACCCAGCTCGAGCCTCCGACCTCGGCCGCGGCGGCCTCGCACTGCGCGCGATCCTTGTCTGCGACCACGACGTGAGCGCCACGCGCGGCCAATGCTCGCACGACCGCCAGGCCGATCCCGCTGGCGCCTCCCGTCACCAGGGCTCGGCGGCCGCTCAGCGACAGACCGGCCCCACCCGGCCTCTCGATGCTTCGCTCGGTCATGCCGCGCTCACCCGGGGAGTGTTCAGCCCGTGCTTGCGTGCATCCGCGTCATCGATGTCGTGCAGGGACACCCCGCGGGTCTCCTTGAGGGTGACCACCGCGACCGCGGTGACGGCGCAAGCTGCCGCGACGTAGATCGCCACCGGCAGCCACGAGCCGAAGTCCTGCAGCAGGGCCGTGGCGATGATCGGCGCGAGCGAGCCCGCGACGATCGAGGTGACCTGGTACCCCAGGGAGACGCCGGAATAGCGCATGCGGGTCGGGAACATCTCGGCCATGATCGCCGGCTGCCCCGCATACATGAGCGCGTGGAAGCACAGACCGATCGTGACCGCCGCGATGATCACGAACGGGTTCTGGGTGTCGAACATCGGGAATGCGAAGAACGCCCAGCTGGCTCCGAGCACCGCGCCGGCGAGGTAGACGGGCTTGCGTCCCCAGGCGTCCGAGAGCCGGCCGACCTGCGGGATCACGACGAAGTGGATGGCATGCGCGACCAGAAGCGCCAGCAGCAGCTGACTCGTGTCGTAGGCGTGCACCGTCTTCAGGTACACGATCGTGAACGAGACGATGATGTAGTACAGGATGTTCTCCGCGAAGCGCAGGCCCATGGCTCCGAAGATGCCGCGCGGGTACTTGCGCACGACCTCGAGGACTCCGTAGCTCACGGCCTTGTCGGCCTCGACCTGTGCGCGGGCCTCGAGGAAGATGGGCGCCTCGCTGACGTGCCGGCGGATGTAGTAGCCGATGACGACGACGATCGCCGAGACCCAGAACGCCACGCGCCATCCCCAGCTCAGGAACTGGTCGGCGGGAAGCGCCCAGGACATGCCGAGCAGCACCAGGGTCGCCAGCAGGTTGCCCACCGGGACGGCGGCCTGGGGCCAGCTCGACCAGAACGCGCGAGACCTGTCGGGGCTCTGCTCGGCGACCAGCAGCACGGCACCGCCCCATTCACCGCCGACGGCGAACCCCTGGATGAATCGCAGGAGCACGAGCAGCGTCGGCGCCCAGTAGCCGATCGAATCGAAGCCGGGCAGGCACCCCATCAGGAAGGTCGCGACCCCGACGAGGATGATGGTGATCTGCAGGGTGTGCTTGCGGCCGAGCTTGTCGCCTATCTGGCCGAACACGATGCCGCCGAGCGGTCGGGCGATGAATCCGACCGCGTAGGTCAGGAATGCGGCGATGATGCCGTCGAGCTCGGTGCCGGCGTTGGGGAAGAAGAAGGTGCCGAACACGAGCGATGCGGCGGTGGCGTAGAGGAAGAACTCGTACCACTCCACCACCGTGCCCACCATCGAGGCGGCCACGATCTTCTTCAGCCCGGATGTTCGGGTCTCGACCTGCGAGTCGACCGGTTGCTCGACGCCCATGAATGCACTCCTTCGTGTTCTGCAGCGTCCTCGTCGACAGCTGCCTGGCGGGCCGGTATCCCGTCTGCGGGCGGCCTCCGCCAGTATGTGCACGCCCGGCTCTGTGCGCCAATGACCAGTCGAGCAGAGACGGAGTGCACAATTGCAGATGTGACATCTTCCCCGAGTACCTCCGAGCCGCACGCCGACGATCTCCTCATCCTTCTCGCCGTGTCGCGCACCGGTCGCTTCACGACTGCCGGCCAGAGCCTGGGGCTGAATCACACGACAGTCTCGCGACGCATCGCCGCATTGGAGAGAGTCCTGGGCGGGCGGGTCCTCGCCCGCAGCTCGGGAGGGTGGGAGTTGACCGACCTCGGGCGTCGGGCGGTGCGCGCTGCCGAGGACGTGGAGACGGCGGTGGCGACGATCCATGAAGGAGAAGCCGCGTCCGATCAGATAGCCGGGGTGGTGCGGATCTCCGCCACCGACGGGTTCAGTGCGTTCGTCATCGCGCCCGCGGTCGCGCAGTTGCGGCGAAAGTATCCGAGACTCAGCGTCGAGATCGTCAACGTCACCCGGCGGGCTCTGCAGTACCGTTCCGGGCTGGACTTGGAAGTGGTGGTCGGAGAACCGCAGGTGCACCGCGCCGAGGCCATCCGACTCGGCTTCTACACCTTGGGAATGTACGCGTCGCACGGGTACCTGGACGAGCACGGGACGCCCGGCGACTCCTATGAGCTGAGCAGGCATCCGCTGGTCTACTTCGTGGATTCGATGCTCCAGGTCGACGATCTGGATGCTCCTCGACGACTCGTGCCGGGGATGCCGGATTCGCTCAGCTCGACCAACGTCTTCGTCCACGTCGAGGCCACACGCGCCGGCGCGGGGATCGGCTTCCTTCCGTGCTTCCTGGCCGACGGCCACGCCGATCTGGTGCGGCTCCTCCCCGACGACTTCGCCGAGCGCCTGCCCTACTGGATGGTGCTGCGTCCGGACTCGCTGCGCCAGCCCGCGGTCGCCGCGGTGGCTGCCGCCATCCGCGACCGCACGGCGGCCGTCCAGGATGCACTGCTCGGCATCGCCCCGGCCGCCGAACGCTGACAGCACCCGTCGACGGCCCGGCTAGGCTAGTGCGCGGCATCCAACCGTCATTTCTGAGGAGCACACGCATGGGCGCACACGACGCCGTCATCGAGATCCCGCGCGGCAGCCGCGTGAAGTACGAGGTCGACCACGAGACCGGACGAGTGCACCTCGACCGCGTGCTCTACACGACCTTCGGGTACCCCGCCGACTACGGCTACTTCGACAACACCCTCGGCGAGGACGGCGACCCGCTCGACGTTCTCGTGCTCCTCGACCACGCCATCTACCCCGGCGTCGTCGTCGAGGTGCGCCCGGTCGCCGTGCTCAAGATGAGCGACGAGGCCGGCGGAGACGACAAGCTCGTCGCCGTGCTGTCGAAGGACCCCCGTTGGGCCCACATCCAGGACATCGGCGACGTCGCCGAGTACACCAAGAAGGAGATCGAGCACTTCTTCGAGCACTACAAGGACCTCGAGCCCAACAAGTGGGTCAAGGTCGACGCATGGGGCGACGCCGCAGAGGCGCAGCGCATCCTCGACGAGGCGATCGTCCGTTTCGGCGAGCAGGGTCACTGACCCCAGGCTCCGACGAGAAGACCCCCGGTTCCGCTCAGCGGCCGGGGGTCTTCTCGTCGTGGTCGATCTCAGACCGAGACGCCGCGATCTGCGAGGAACGTGATCGGGTTGGTGTACGCGCCGTTGATGTACACCTCGAAGTGCAGGTGGCAGCCGACGGATGCTCCGGTGTTGCCGGCATAGGCGATGACCTGACCGGAGTTGACCCACGACCCGCTGCGGACGGCGAAGCCGCCGTCCCTGATGTGGGCATAGCCGGAGGAGACTCCCCCACCGTGCTGGATGCGGATGTAGTTGCCGTAGTTGCCGCGCGGACCGGCGTAGTCGACGGTGCCGGACTGCGCCGCATAGATCGCCGCGCCGCACCCGTTCGCGAGGTCGACGCCGTAGTGGTAGCCGGAGCAGGCTGCGCAGGGCTTGGGCCGGGGGCCGAATCCGGCGCTCCGGTGTCCTCCGTGCGGTCGAACCCAGCCGCCGGAACCCGGCGAACCGCCGACGCCTCCGCCGCCACCTCCGCCGCCGCCGTTGCCTGCGGCGGCTGCCGCGGCCTCGGCCGCTTCGCGACGCTTGCGCTCCTCCTCCGCGACGCGCACGCCCTCCTTGTACCCGGCCACGGTCGTCGCCGTGGCGTCTTTCAGGGCTGAGAGCTGTGCCTGCATCGTCGCGAGGTTCGCCGACTGCTCGTCGAGCGCAGCCTGAGCGGCGTCCGCAGCGGCCTGAGCCTCGATCATCTTCTGCTCGGCGATCTGCTGCAGGCGATCGCGCTCCGTGCGGGCGACGACAGCCTGATCGGTGAGCTGCTGGGCCGAGTTGCGGGCAGCGACCGCGTTGTCGTGCACCGTCTGGTTGTACTGATAGACCTTGTCCATCGTGCCGAGACGCGAGAGCAGCTGGTCGGCGTTGTCGGCCGAGCCGGCGAAGAACAGCTCGAGGGCGGTATCGTCGCCGCCGTTGCGATACAACTGCGCCGCGAGCTGGGCCGCCTTCTTCGTGGCGTCATCGGCGGCGACGGCCTGCTCATCGGCCTTCGACTGGAGCTCCTCCGCGACGGCGATGGCATCGAAGTAGGCGAGCTGCGCGGCGTTGTACTCCTCGCCCGCGAGCACGGCCTTGGCCTGCGCATCCGCCACCCGCTGCTTGAGCGACTGGATGAGTCCCTCGATGCGCGTGACCTCCGCTGCCTTCGCGGACTCGTTGTTCATGGCGTTCTGCACGTCGTCCCAGCTGGGGTACGAGGCTGCGTACGCGGCGGTCACTCCTGAGGAGACGCCGAAGGCGCTGAGGGCGACGACGCTGAGCGCGCCGAATGTGAGGGCGCTGCGACGGGTGACCGAACGGTCCTTCCAGAACGCGCGGCTCTCCGCAGGGGTCGGCGCGCAGCCGCAGTCGTCGGACGCCGCCGCAGCAGCATCCGACGTGGAGTGATGGTCGTTCACACGGCCCCTTTCGCCGGTTTCACAGATGCCACACTAACAACTTCTTTCACATCCGCACCAGGGGGCGGACAGCGGGAGAGGGCACAGCGATGTGAGTCCATCGTCCTCCTGAACACGCCCGGGAGGCAGCAGGCTCGCCCTCGATTCGCGTTTTGCTCAGATCTTCCCTTATGCTTGAGCGTCGGCAAGGAAGTCCTCCGGGACAGACTTCGGCCCCATCGTTTAGCGGCCTAGGACGCCGCCCTTTCACGGCGGTAGCACGGGTTCGAATCCCGTTGGGGTCACTCCTTCCGGTACAATTGAAAACAAGTATGGCCCTGTAGCGCAGTTGGTTAGCGTGCCGCCCTGTCACGGCGGAGGTCGCGGGTTCAAGTCCCGTCAGGGTCGCTCTAAGCGACGGGCCCTTTTCTTCGAGAAGGGCCTTTCGTCTAGATGCGACAGGTCTAGCCGGTCGCATGGCTCTGTAGCTCAGTTGGTAGAGCGCACGACTGAAAATCGTGAGGTCACGGGATCGACGCCCGTCGGAGCCACAGGGTGATCATTGCAGTCACCTTAGGAACCCTCGCCTAGCTTCTACATGGCGGGGGTTTCCGCTTTTTCCGGTGAGAGTCGGTGTCTGCTCCGCTCCCCTGGGCTGCTGGTTCTGCGCCTGTCGTCACGCGCTCCAGCCACGAGACGACACGTCTCAGGACGACCGTCTCGATGCGTCGAGCAGGTGCACGGGCCGCAGGTCAAACACGCATTCGCTCGGTGGACAGCCCCGCCATACCTATGCGTCGTAATATACCGATATGGGACCTGAACTGCCCGTTGTGCCTGGGGCGCAGCGGAACCTCGGAGCTGAAGAGCTCTTTCGTCGACTCGCGACGTCGATCGCCGACGGCACCTACGCGCCTGGCGCGAAACTGAGCGACAAGGCGATCGCAGACGATCTGGGAGTCACCCGCACCCCCGTCCGAGAGGCCGTGCAGCGACTGGCGCGCGCCGGTCTGATGGAGGTCCACGCGAACCGCTACTCGATGGTCACCGACATCACCGACGAGCGGTCCCGCATCACCCGCGAGTTCGCCGCCTCTCAGGGCGGGGAGATCATCCGTGAGGCCGCGCTTGCGCTGTCCGAGGCGGATCTCGCCATCGCGTGCGAACTGATCGCCGACGCCATCCGGTCCGTCGAGACGGGCGAGGGATGGATCGAAGCCCATGTGGAGCTCTTCGAGTTCCTCACCGACCGCGCGCTCAACGATCTCTATCGACTCATGCTGAGCGACTTCTGGTATCTCGTGTTCCGCGACCTCTACCTCGGCGAGCCCCGGGTGGACACGAAGGAATCGCTCGAGGAGCTCGAGTCCGCGATGCGCGCCCGCAGCGCGAACGCCGGCGTGAAGGCCGTGCAGAGGATGCTCCGCCTGAAGTAGCGGCCACTCCCGAGGGAGTTGGTTCCGGTCCCCCGCGCCCGAACGGGGGGACCGGAGCAGTCGATGAGAAGGTCCGCAAGCGCACCCACCCCCATGTGGGCGCTCAAGACCGAGAGAACTCGAGGGCACCGTCTGGTTCGACCGACGGAGAGCGGCAGATGCTGCTCGTCGTGTTCTCAGCGTATGGCCGCACCCCGTCTTGACGCTGATCGGAGCTCATCCATTGACGCGGGCCCACTCCGACTGCTACGGCGGACTCCCGCGCGCCGACCGTGCCGGTGGCGGCGACGTGCCTCCGGGCTGGATACGCTCGAACCATGCTCGAGACGCTCACCGGATTCGCCGTCGTGGGAGTCGCGATCGCACTCGGCTATCTGCTCGGCCGGATCGACCTGCTCGGACCGCACGCCCGGCACGTGCTCGGGCGTCTGATCTTCTTCGTGCTGTCGCCGTTCCTGCTCTTCACCGTGCTCGCCCACGCCGATGCGAAGATGCTCTTCTCCTCGCTGCTCCCCGTGTCGGCGATAGCGGCCGTCGCGATCATCGGGATCTACACACTCATCGCGCGGCTCTGGTGGAAGCGTCCGGTCGGAGAGACCCTGATCGGAGCGCTGTCGGCGGGGCAGGTCAACTCGAACAACATCGGCATCCCGTTGTCGCTCTACCTTCTCGGCAGCGCCGCGTACCCCGCACCGGTGGTGCTCATGCAGCTGCTGGTGTTCACCCCGATCTCGCTGACGATCCTCGACGCCGTCACGAGCGATCGCGTCTCGCTGCGCAAGACGCTCGTGCGCACGGCGACGAATCCCATCATCATCGCGTCGCTCCTCGGCACGCTCATCTCGGTGCTGGGCCTCACAGTACCGCCCATCATCATGGAGCCGGCTCAGCTGATCGCCGATGCCGCCGTGCCGGTTCTGCTGATCAGCTACGGCATCTCCCTGCACGGCCAGCGCGTGCTCGGGGCTCCCGGCCACCGGCGGGACATCATCCTCGCCACCTCGCTCAAGCTCCTCGCGATGCCGCTGATCGCGTGGGTGGTGGCCGAGTTCGTCTTCGGGCTCTCGCCGGCCGAGGTGCTGATCGTCGTGATCCTCGCCGCGCTCCCCACCGCACAGAACGTCTTCAATTACTCGCAGCGCTACGACATCGGCGAGACGATCTCGCGCGACACCGTATTCCTGACCACTCTCGGCTGCCTGCCCGTGCTGATCCTCATCATGTTCCTGCTGGGCTGAGCACCGCGTCGATCCGGGACTCGCGCACGTCCGACAGCGTCAGCGGAAGATCGCGCATCACGACGACACTGTCGAACACCGCTGAGCCGGCGGGAAGAGCGTCGAAGAACGACGAGCTCACGCTGTGCAGGTGTGCGTTCTCGACCCTCCACGCGTCGGTGGTGAGCGCGACCGATTCGACGCTGCGCCCTCCCCGCGCCGCCGACCAGCCGAGCCGACCGGCGCGATAGAAGTCCGAGGCCTCGTCGATCGAGGCGAAGAGAGAGCTCGACCATGCGCCTCCCACCTCGACATCCGCGCAGAGACTGTGCTCGCCGGCATCCATCGTGACCGCGTAGCGATCATCCCCCTCCTCGATCTCGAACCTCGCTCGGCGATGCACCCCCGGGAACAACCGTCCGCCGAAGATGACCGGATGCCACGACGAGCTGTGCCGACCGACGATGAAGACGCCTTTCTGCACGCCATCCGCGGTGTCCCACTCGACGGCGACCCGGTGGGCGGCGTTCTCGGAGCGCAGACCCCACCGGCGCCGCGCCCAGCTCGGTCGGATCGACTCCAGCCCCAGCACGCACACGCCGGCCACCGCAGACCCGTCGACGATCTGCGGGCGGAATCCCGTGGGCAGCAGGGAGGCGGCGACCTCCGGCTCGACCCGATAGGTGATCAGGAGTCGCCGACGGAGCTGAGCACGGACACCGCGGACGATCGTCATGCTCCGAACGTAGCACTAGAGCTAAATTCCTCCAAGGCCTCGGGGACGAGGTGCACGTAGGTTGTATCCGTGGACAATCCGCTCATCTACATCGCCGCGATCGGCGCGATCATCGTGCTCGCGCTCCTCCTTCCCCGCTGGGTCCGTCGCTCCACCGGCGCCGCCGGCGGCAGAGCAGAGCAGCGTCACGCGGCCGACCGCCTCAGCGGGATACTCGAGGAACTGGGCGCGACGCTGGTGCTGCAGACCTCTGAGGCCACGGCGAGGGAGATCGTCGACGGGGTCGTGCGTCAGCAGCCACGCAAGTTCACCTCGCTCGCGAGCGGAGGCTACGGCATCCGATTCGTCGAACCGGATGACGCGATCGTGCGGGTGGTCGACGATGAGAACGGGACCCGTCTGCAGGTGGAGAGGATCCGCGAACATCTGGGCGTTCCCAACACTTCCGAGTTCTGGTCAGACCTGCGCTCCGCCGTCTCCGCCGCAGCACGCGCTGAGGGCGTCCAGGTCTCGCCCGGGCCGCCCTTGCGGCACCGGCGCGACGATGCGACCGAGTCGTGGATCGCGGAGTAGAGAAGCCCAGTGCGTACCGGAACATCGGGTGCATCTCACAGCCGCCGCAACTAGGCTGTGTTACTGCTGATCACGCACCGGCCAGCCCACAGCCGGCCTCGCGACGGCACCATTTCTCATCACAGCTCTCAGTCCCTGTGACCTGCGCCGGAAAGGCCGACCCATGAGTGAATCCCCCGACAACGACCGGACCCCCGACTTCTTCGACAAGCTGATCGAAGAGACGCCGCGCGAGCAGTCCGGCTTCACGGCCTCGTTCCGCGGCTACGACAAGGCGGAGGTCGACTCGGCCCTCAGCACTCTGCGCAATCAGCTGAAGCAGGCGAAGGCCGACCTCGCCGCCACCGAGGCACGTCACGAGGACGCAGTCGAGGCGCTTCGCGAAGAAGAGCGCATCGCCCGCGAAGAGCTCGAGGCGGAGCTCCTCGCCACCAAGGCGAAGGCTGCCGAGACCGAGCAGCAGGTCGCCACCCTCACCAACGAGCTCGTCGACACCCCGCGCGCGGATGGCCAGGAGGCACCGTCGCGGGAGCAGTTCGAGGCGATCCTCCGGGTGGCCGAGGAGCAGGCCAACGTCCTCATCCAGAACGCCGCCGTGCAGGCCGACCGTCTGATGGCGGCCGCGCGCGAAGAGGTCACCGCACAGCGGGCCGAGGCGGATGCCGACGTCACCCGCATCATCGCGCACGCTCAGCACGACGCCGACCAGGTGCGCCTGAAGATCGACACCGAGTACACCGCCCACCAGGCGACGCTCGAGCGCGAGGCCGCGCACGCCGCAGAGCGGGTGCATCAGGCGACGCAGGAGGCCACGGCCATCCGCACCGAGGCGGAGAAGGGCGCTGCGGCGCTCCGCTCGCTCGTCACCCGCGAGACCACCCAGCTGCGCGCCGAGGCCGAGCGCGAGGTGCGCGAGATGAACGCCCGCGTCCTCGAGTTCGAGGAGACGCTCACCCGTCGGCAGGACGACGCTCAGCAGGAGTTCCTGGTGCTGCACAACCAGGCCGTCGCCCACGCCGAGCGCATCACCACCGATGCCAACGAGCAGGTGGCCGCTTCGCTCGATCACGCGCAGCGCATCTCGGCGAAGGCTGACGACTACGAGCGCCTGATGCGGTCGCAGGCGCAGACCATCGAAGCGGATGCTCAGGTGCGCGCCCGCGACACCCTGGACCGTGCCCGCGTGAAGTCGCAGAAGATCGTCGACTCGGTGACGGGTCACACGTCCGCCGTGCTGCGGGATGCCGAGGACCACGCGCGCCAGCTGCGCTGGCAGCAGCAGCAGCTCGCCAGCTTCATGGCCGAGGTGCGCGAGCTGATCCGCCCGGAGGGCATCTTCAGCGACGAGGCATCATCCGTCGGCTCTGCAGCAGCCGCGTCGCAGGTCGATGACGACACCGACACCGAGACCGTCGAAGTCGAGGAAGCCGAGCTGATCGACGACTCCGACGACGCGGTCGACGAGGTCACCGGCGACGAGGAGTTCCGCGGTGACGAGGCGCTGGAGGACGAGCTCCTCGACGAGAACGCCGAGACGATCGACGGCAAGATCACCATCGAGGTCGTCGAGTCCGATCAGAAGGCCTCCCGCTGAGCGACTTCTCCTGACTGACCGAGCGAGGGCGTGGGCGGATATCCGTCTACGCCCTCGCTCGGTTCACCCGTCCTGCTATCGCTCGGAGCCGTCAGCGTGCACGCTGTACCTATGACAGACAGCGTGATCGAGGTGCGGGATCTCCGCAAGGAGTACGGGGGTGCCGTCGCAGTCGACGGCATCAGCTTCGACATCCGCCGGGGAGAGACCTTCGCTCTTCTGGGCCCGAACGGCGCGGGCAAGTCGACGACCATCGAGATCCTCGAGGGCTATCGTCACCGCACGTCCGGCGACGTGCGCGTGCTCGGTGTCGACCCCCAGCGCGGCGGTCTGGCGTGGAAGGCGCGACTGGGGATCGTCCTGCAGTCCACCGGAGAGGCCGGCAACTTCACCGTGCGGGAGCTGCTCACCGAGTTCGCCGGTTACTACCCCCACCCTCGTCCGGTCGACGAGGTGATCGCCGCCGTGGGGCTCGAGCACAAGCAGCGATCCAGAGCGGGCAAGCTGTCCGGTGGTCAGCAGCGCCGTCTCGATGTCGCCCTCGGGATCATCGGACGCCCCGAACTCCTGTTCCTCGATGAGCCGACGACCGGCTTCGATCCCGAGGCCCGACAGCAGTTCTGGCAGCTCATCCGCACCCTGAAGTCCGAGGGCACCAGCATCCTGCTGACCACTCACTATCTCGATGAGGCCGCCCGGCTGGGCGATCGCGCGGCGGTGATCACAGACGGGCGCATCGTGGCGATCGGGAAGATCGACGAGATCGGCGGGCCCGAGGCGAGGACGCCGATGGTTCGCTGGAGGGATGCCGCCGGCGTGCGCCACGAGCAGCGCACGACCGCTCCCGGTGCGGTCGTCTCCGAGCTTCAGCGAGCGGGCGGCGAGCCGGACGGCCTCGAGGTCGTGCGCCCCACTCTCGAGCACATCTACCTCGGCCTCATCCGTGAGCACGGAGCCGCATCCGATTCCGATCCGACCGCAGAGGCCCTGCGGGCAGATGTGGCGGAGTCCGCATGAGCACCACGACTGCCACGCCGAACTTCGGGCTCGCTCGCACGGTTCGCCTCGGGGTACGCCGCATCCCGTTCGAACTGCGTCAGTACTTCCGCGCCAGCGACCAGGTCTTCTTCACCTTCCTGTTCCCCACCCTCATGTACCTCATCTTCGCGACGATCTTCACGGGCGACATCGGCGAAGGGCCCGACAAGATCAGCATGGCGACGTACTACCTTCCCGGTCTCGTCGCAGGAGGCATCTTCCTCTCCGGGATGCAGGGCCTGTCGATCGAGATCGCAGTGGAGAAGAGCGACGGAACCCTCAAGCGGCTGGGCAGCACGCCGATCTCACCGGCGACGTACTTCATCGGCAAGATCGGTGAGGTCTTCGTCACCGCGATCCTGCAGATCACTCTGCTGCTGGTCGTCGCGGTCGTCCTCTATCAGGTCGAGCTGCCCTCGGATGCTGAGGCCTGGGGTCGCTTCGCCTGGGTCTTCGTGCTCGGCCTGCTCTCCTGCACGCTTCTCGGCATCGCACTGTCTGCCGTGCCGCGGTCGGGCAAGACGGCGTCCGCCGTGGTGATCCCGGTCGTGCTGCTGCTGCAGTTCATCTCCGGCGTCTACATCGCCTTCACCGCGCTGCCGGAATGGCTGCAGAACGTCGCTTCCGTCTTTCCCCTCAAGTGGATGGCTCAGGGTATGCGCGCGGCGATCCTGCCCGAGTCGTTCTCCTCGGCAGAGCCGAGCGGATCATGGGATCTCGGGCTCGTGGCGGTCGCCCTCGCCGCATGGCTCGTGGTCGGCTTCATCCTCAGCCGCGCGACGTTCCGCTGGATCCGGCGGAACTGACCGTCTGGCATGCGAACGGCCCCATCCCGAAGGATGGGGCCGTTCGATGTGCGGGTCGGCTGCGATGCCGCGAGAGTGTCTACGCCCGGACGAACTGGGCCGCTGCGGGGCAGTCGAACGGATCAGCACCGGCGGCGAGACCGACGCGGTTGAGGTACTCGATCACGATCGCGTACGACCGGCCGAGGCTGGTCTCGGTGTAGGGCACGTTGTTGGCGGCGCAGTAGTCGCGCACGACCTCGCGAGCCTTCGAGAGGTGCGGGCGGGGCATGTTCGGGAACAGGTGGTGCTCGACCTGGTAGTTGAGTCCGCCCATGAGCCAGGTGGCCCACCATCCGCCACGGATGTTGCGAGAGGTGCGCACCTGCTTCGAGAAGAAGTCGAGACGGGCGTTGGGATCGATGATCGGCATGCCCTTGTGGTTCGGCGCGAAGGACGCGCCCATGTAGACGCCGAAGACGGCGAGCTGCACACCCATGAAGGCGAATGCCATGCCGAGCGGCAGCATCAGGAACACAGGCACGAGGACGATCGCGAACCGGAGGGCGATGAGGCCCAGCTCGATCCAGCGACCCTTGGCCTTCTTGCTGGTCACCAGGTGCTTCACGCCCAGGTAGTGGAGGTTCAGGCCCTCGAGCGTCAGCAGCGGGAAGAACAGCCACCCCTGCTTGCGCGTGATCAGACGGACGATACCGCGGGACTGCGCGGCGTCGGTCTCGAGGAACGAGATCGTGTCGACCTCGATGTCGGGGTCCTTGCCGACCTGGTTCGGGTTGCCGTGGTGCTTGGTGTGCTTGGAGTCCCACCAGGAATAGCTGATTCCCACCACGCCGGCGGCGAGGATGCGGGCGAGGCGGAAGTTCGCCGGGCCCGTGGAGAGGATCTGACGATGCGCGGCCTCATGGGCGAGGAACGCCACCTGCGTGAGGATGATGCCGAGTGCCCCGGCCATCAGGAGCTGGAGCCAGCTGTCGCCGAGAAGGATGAAGCCGGTGATGACTCCGCCCAGAGCCACGGCGATGCCGGCGGCCACGAAGATGTAGAACCATCCGGCGCGCTGGAGGAGGCCGGTTTCGCGGATGACCTGCGAGACCTGCTTGTAGGCGTGGGTCATCGGAGGAATGTCCGCATTGCCCGAATACGTCTGACGTACCGGTCCGAGAACTGCGTCGGTCTTTTCGACCTGTGAAATGGAGATGTTGCTCTCCCGTCGATCGGAGCCCTTGAGCTGATGTGAAGCCCAAGGCAGATCGCCGAACGCTTAACTCAGGCTAACCCTGCCCTCATGCGATTTGGGGAATACATCAGCATCCCTTGACGATTCACAGTTCCCCCGCATGGAACGGTCAGGCGCGTGCGCGACGCGGTCGGCTGCGGAGGGCGCGGCGAAAGGGAGAGGTGAGGCTGCGCGGGCGAGATCTCGGCGCATTCGCGCTCTCGAGGGCGTCACGGGCGGCATCCAGCGACTCGAACGAGCCGAGGTCGTCACCACGCTGGTCGCGGGCGACATGCGCGGTGCCGTCAAATTCGACGAACCCGGCGAACTCGCCGCCGCGGGTCGCGACGTGCACATCTGTGTCGGCCTGTTTCCAGGTCAACGGATCGGAAGGAGGAAAAGTGGTCGTGCTCATGGTGATACTCATTGCTGTGTGACGGGCACGCGTTGTCGCGACCCGCAAGATGTGAGATCGAAGGCGGATGCCGCGCGCATCGATGCGCTTGGTCCGTAATGGCCCTGATCAGTGGCTCCGTGGTGGCCTAGAGGGCGGCCAGAACTCACGTTGCTCAATCAGTCTAGCAGGTCGGCGCCGCGCACGCGGGCCTCCGCCTCAGCGGGCTTCCACACGCGCCGTGGATGACCGGACGATCCAGCCACGATCCAGCGCCCCTCGGGCTCCGGCTGCGGGGCCTCAGCGGCTTTCGAGCCGTCCGACTCCTCCCCCGCATCCCACGCCTCGCGGATGATCTGCCTCGGGTCGTACCGCCGAGGATCCACGGCGGTCCATTCCTGGCGGATGCTCGCCACTCCGGCCTCCTGCTCGGCTCGCCGCGCCGCCTCGCGGACGGTGAGCGTCACCCGGCGGACGAGGGCGCCGAGACGGCCCGCATACTCCGGCAGTCGCCGAGGACCGATGATCACGGCTGCGATCAGCGCGACGAGGAACAGCTTCTCGATCGTGAGTCCGAACATCGTCATGCCTCCGTCGTGCCGACGGCCGACTCCCCGACCCTGCGATCATGCAGCCATGCGAGCAGCAGGGCGATCAGGAACAGCAGGGTCATGGGAATCGCGATCAGGAACATCGACAGCACGTCGGCCGCGGGGGTCACGACCGCACTGAAGAGGACGATCGCGACGACGACGAGACGCCAGCTCCGCGCGATCGCCGCCGCCGACACGACACCGAGCAGGTTGAGCATCACGACGAACACCGGGAGCACGAAGGCGACCCCGGTCGCGAGAACGATCTTGAGGATGAAGTCGACGTAGTACGACGCCTGCAGCAGCGTGCTGTCCTCGGTCGAGGCGAAGCTCGCGAGCAGCTCGACCATGTGAGGGAAGAGAAGGAAGCCCATCAGGCATCCGCCGACGAACAGGGGAACGGATGCTGCCAGGAAGCCGAACGTGTACCTCTTCTCTCTGGTGGTCAGACCCGGAGCGAGGAACGCGAGCAGCTCGTGCATCCAGACGGGACTCGACAGCGCGACACCGGCGAAGACCGCGATCTTGAGCCGAAGGTCGAAAGCCCCGGTGATGCTGTCGTAGTTGAGGCTCGCATCGCGCGATTCGGCGAGCGCACTGATCGGTGCTCGCACGACCTCGAGGATCTGGTCCGAGAGGAGATACCCGGCGACCACCCCGGTCAGGAGCGCCGCCGTCGCACGGAACGAGCGCGTGCGCGCCTCCCGCAGGTGCGAGGACAGCGGCATCCGGGCCAGGGCGGGCGCGGTGCTCGCCTCGACGGCATCAGCGGCGAGCGAGGACACGGTTTACTCCGCGGGCCGCAGGACGGGCTGCGGGAGGTCTGCGGACTCCCGAGCGTCGACACGGTCCCGGCCCCTCGGCATCGGCTCGACCCGTGCCTCGTTCGAAGGCTCGGCCACCTCCGATCTGAGGATGCGCATCGACTGGCCGACGCTCTTGGCGAGGGCGGGGAGCTTCGCGGCGCCGAAGACGAGGACGACGATCGCGAGGATGATCAGGGCGTGCCACCCTGTGAGGTTCTGGAGCATGGTCTCTGTTCTTTCGCGTGGAGGGGTTGTCGGGGTTCGGGTTCAGTCGGACGGCGGCTCGCCGCCACCACCGGGGCCGCCCGCGCCGCCCGACGGCGCGGAGCCTGCGCTGGGCGTCGTGGCCGTGTCGACGCCGACCACGAGCGTCGCGGTGTATCCGCTGCCGCCGCCGGTGACAGTGGCCAGCTGAAGGGCCCCGGAGTCGTCGCCGAAGACGTTGTCGCCGGAGAGGCTCGTCTGCGACAGGTTCTGCGTCGAGCCCGGGTAGCGGGAATCGGCGTAGACGGTGGCGCAGACATCTTCGGGCAGTGCCAGCTGGGACGTGGCGATGGCGTTGGCCGAGTCGGTGATCGAGGCGAGGTCGGGGTAGACCTCGAAGTGGATGTGCGGCCAGCGGCCCGAGTAGCAGCCGGGGAAGATCGACGTGAACGAGACCTTCCCCTCGGCATCCGCCACCTGCACTCCACGGAGGTAGGTGACATCCTCGAGCCCCGACGAGTACATCGAGTACTCCCCCTCAGCCGTGCAGTGCCATGCGTACACCGCGACGCCCTCGAAGGGGACGCTGCCGTTCGCGAGGTCGACCACCTGGAACTCGAAGGTCAGCGGGATGCCGTCGGCTGTCGCCGACCCGTCGATCGACGTCGTGATGTCCTGTCGCACGATGCCCGAATCCTCGAGGACGTCCGGTCCGTTCGATCCGTCTCCGGGGTAGGGACCTGCGGTCTCGTCGGGTATCTCGCCGGCCGCTGTCGTGGTCGACGATCCGGACGTCGTCCCCGTATCGCTCGTCGATGTCGACTCGCTCGTGCTGCCGCTGCCCGACGGGGCGCACGCGGCGAGCACCATCGCGCCCACCCCGAGTCCGGCGAGTCCGAGAATGCCGCGGCGCGTCACCAGGGTGCGGATGTCGAAGGCGGCGCCCTGATCCACGACCTCCTCATCGGTACGGTCGAGCAGCCGCCCCTCGTAGGTCGGGCCCTCAGGGGTCTGTACGGGTTCGGGGATGCGGCTCATGATCGTGCTCCTCTCGATGTGGATGGGTGTCGATGTACCCATGGTCACGGAGGAGGCGATCAGCGAGCTATGCCGCGCCTATGCAGAATCTATGGCTCTCGACGCACCGGCGGATGGAGGACGAGGACGACCACGATCACCACGAGAACGAGGGCGCTGACCGCGACAGGGATGGGCAGCACGGCGTCGAGGAGGACGACAGCCGCACCGACCGGCACGACGGTGTTCACCACCCTGTCGGCGTTCTCGCGGATCGCGATCCACCAGACGCCGAGCAGGAAGATCGCGATCGGGATGGTCACGGTGAACGACGCCTGGATGGTGGAGAGATGGCTCTCCCCTATCAGGACGTCGAGTTCGACCTCGATGCCCGCCGAGAAGGCGGCGGCCGCGGCGAAGACGAGATAGTGCGTGTACCCGTAGCGGAGCGAGCGGCCGAACGTCGTGATCGCCCTGTGGTGCGGCGCCCAGAAGTAGATCCACCAGAGAGATGCGGTCACGACCAGGGTCAGCACGGAGATCGAGATGAGAGGGACGAAGGAGTCGAGTTCGTTCTTCGCGTCGATGATCGCATTGGCGGAGGCGAGGAGGCTCTCGCCGAGCACGATCAGGGTGAACAGCCCGTAGCGCTCGGTGATGTGATGCGGATGCCAGGGCGTCTGTCTGCGGCGCTCGGCGAACACGGGCACGCTGACCTCGACGAGAGCGAAGACCACGAAGGCCACGAGCTGGAGGGGGCCCGACGGGATGAGCAGGAACAGCACCCAGAGCACCTGCACACCGGCGATCCCGATGGCGTACCGACGCGCGGCGGCCTTGAGATCTCCCGCACCGCGGGACGCCCGGAGCCACTGCGCGATCATGGCCACGCGCATGACGATGTAGCCGATCACCGGGACGGTGAAGTCCCCCTCCTCGAACGCCGCAGGGATGCCGGCAGCGAGCACGAGCACTCCGCCCATCTGGATGATGGTGGTGACGCGATACAACCAGTCGTCTGTGTCGAAGGAGGTGGCGAACCAGGTGAAGTTCATCCACGCCCACCACACCGCGAAGAACACCATCGCGTAGGAGGTGATTCCGTGCACGAAGTCGCCGTGGCTCAGCGCGTGGTGCAGTTGGGCTGAGGCGATGCTCACCGCGACGACGAAGACGAGATCGAAGAACAGCTCGAGCGTGCTGGCCGTGCGATGAGGCTGAGCCGGATCCCTCGGCAGCATGCGGCTGAGATGGAATCGAGGCGCTGAAGTGGTGGTCACGCGGTCAGAATATCGGGGGCCATTCTCCGACTAAGCAGATGTACCGGAATACAGGTTGATCCACTCCCGTGAATTATCTTCCCCTGAACGTTTGGTTCCGCTAGAGTGAACGAAGTCTGCAGTGCCTGCTGCCAGCACCACCGTGTGGGACGGTGACCGCAACCCGTGATGTGGGATCACGGATGCAGCAGGACCCGAGGGGTCGGGAACGCAGACGATGCCATGGACGTGGGGTCCGTGGTCTGGGGAATATCTGGGGATAACTATGGCGCACTGGGGAATTCTGCGTACATTCAAGGCTCAAGGGGCCTCGGCATGACTTCCGTCGAGGATGCTCTGAGCATCACTCGCGCGGGTTCGGTCTTCACGCCGGTCTCTGCTCCGCGAGCCGCGAAGTCGGTCACCCGCACGGTGGTCACACCGCGCGTGTCCGCAACGCTGGAGCGACGTCGCCAGTGGGAGCGGCGTTATCGGATGCGACTGCGGATCACGGATGCTGGGGTCATCCTGTTCGCGGTCGGAATCACAGCAGCGGTCCAGATGATGACCGGTGTCGCGGGGGAAGAGGCCCTGCGCAACGGCATTCTGCTGGCCACGCTCTGGTATCTGATGCTCGGCGCGCTGCACACCCGTGACGCAGCGCTGTTCCGCGCCAGCGCCACCGAGTACCGCGGTGTGGCACACGCGAGTGGATTGGCGTTCGGGATCATCGCCATGCTCAGCGTCGTGCTCGGCTGGCAGACGATGCAGCTCGTGCTGCTCGTCGGCCTGCCGCTCGGTGTCCTCACACTGCTCGTCACGCGCTGGGCGTGGCGGCACTGGCTGACGGCGCAGCGTGCGCGAGGTCGTTTCGCCTCGCGCACGCTCGTCGTCGGCAACCGCGACGACGTCGAGTACGTCATCCGCACCCTGCACCCGATCGGCGCCTCCGGGTACCAGGTGGTGGGCGCGACGCTGCTCGACGGCAACGCGCGAGATGTCGAAGCACGCGGCGAGCAGTTCCCGGTGCTCGGCAACGTCAACTCCGTCTCCACCGTGGCTGCCGAACTGGGCGCCGACACGATCATCGTCGCAAGCCGCCCAGACGGCGAGCCCGACTTCGTGAAGCACCTCAGCTGGCAGCTCGAGGGCACCGCCGCAGAGCTCGTGCTCTCGAGCCGCCTCACGGATGTCGCCGGCCCGCGCATCTCCTTCGCTCCTGTCGAAGGTCTTCCGCTGATCCAGGTGCAGATCCCCTCGTACGAGGGCGGTCAGCACGTGCTGAAGCGCGCACTCGACATCGCCGTCGCGTCCGTTGCTCTCATCCCGATCGCACTCATCACGCCGATCCTCGCGCTCCTCGTCAAGCTGGACTCGCCCGGACCGCTGTTCTTCTCGCAGGAGCGCGTCGGTCGCGACGGTCGCACCTTCAAGATCATGAAGTTCCGCTCGATGAAGACCGACGCCGAGCAGCAGCTCGCGACGCTCAAGGAGCAGAACCAGGGAGCGGGCCTGCTGTTCAAGATGAAGGACGACCCCCGCGTCACGCGGGTGGGCAGGATCCTGCGCAAGCTGTCTCTCGACGAGCTGCCGCAGTTCTGGAACGTCCTCATCGGCGACATGAGCGTCGTGGGTCCGCGCCCGCCGCTGCCCACCGAGGTCACCGCCTACGACGGCACCGTGTTCCGTCGGCTCTACATCAAGCCGGGCATCACGGGCCTGTGGCAGGTCTCCGGGCGCAGCGATCTCTCGTGGGACGAGAGCGTTCGCCTCGACCTGCGCTACGTCGAGAACTGGTCGGTCATGAACGACCTGCAGATCATGTGGCGCACCGCCAAGGTCATGGTCCAGCCCAGCGGGGCATACTAGGTACAGAACACTGTGGTTCGGTCTGCCGGGGAGGCGGATGCAGGGCCGTGATGCAGTGAAATGGGTGCGGGAGCACCCGACATGAGGGGGAAATCACCGTGCCATCAACCGTTCGGATACTTGGCACCCACGGCGTTCCTGCCGCCTATGGCGGCTTCGAGACGGCGGCCGAGAACGTCGGTCTGTATCTTCGCGATCAGGGGTGGAACGTCATCGTCTACTGCCAGCTCCCGGGCGAGGGTCCGACCACGGTCGACGACTGGAACGGTCTCCAGCGCGTGCTCGTGCACGAGCCACGTGAAGGCTGGAAGGGCACGTCGGCATTCGACCTGACCACGATCCGTCACGCGATGCGCGAGCACATCGACGGCGACGTCTGGCTGACCTTCGGCTACAACACCGGTGTCTTCGACGTCTTCCCGCGGCTTCGGCGGATCCCCAACGTCATCAACATGGACGGCATGGAGTGGACACGCAAGCGCTGGGGCATCGTCAAGCAGGGAATCCTGCTGGCGAACGAGCGTCTCGCCGGCTGGGTCGGCGATGTGCTGATCGCCGACCACCCCGTGATCGCGACGTATCTGCGGCGCCACTTCGGCACGCGGCGCGTTCAGACCATCACCTATGGCGCCCACGAGGTCGTCGATGCTCCGACCGCACCCGTCGAGGAACTCGGCCTCGTGCCCGGCAGGTATGCGACCGTCGTCTGCCGACCGATCCCCGAGAACTCCGTTCTCGAGATCGTGCAGGCGTGGTCGGCCACCTCACGGGGAATGCCGTTGGTGGTCGTCGGCCCCTACGGCGAGGACGACCCTTACCACGTGGCTGTGCGGGCGGCGGCATCCGATGAGGTGCTCTTCCCCGGTGCCATCTTCGAGCCGGAGCGGATGCGGTCGCTCCGGTTCCACTCCGCTCTCTATCTGCACGGTCACACTGTCGGTGGGACCAACCCCTCGCTCGTCGAGGCCATGGCCGCAGGCAACCCCGTGATCGCTCACGACAACTCTTACAACACCTGGGTCGCAGGACCCGACAACGCCTACTTCACCGGAGCCGACGATCTCGCCGGCCTGCTCGACGACGTGCTCTCCGATGACAGCAGACGGCAGCGCATGGGCGCCGCCAGCCGCGACAGGTTCCACGCGGAATTCACCTGGACCAAGATCGGCGCCGAGTACGAGAAGGCGCTACAGACGGCACTCGCGCGACGAGGCCACACGCATCAGCAGACAGGGGTAAACGCATGATCGATGTCGCGGTAGTCGGACTGGGGAAGATGGGACTGTCCCACCTGTCGATGATCAAGGCCCACCCAGACGTGAATCTCGTCGGAGTGTGCGATGCGACGGGGTACCTTCTCGACATCCTCGCGAAGTACACGGGGGTCACGACATACAAGGACCTCGACAAGATGCTCGACGAGGCTCGTCCGCAGGCAATCATCATCGCGACGCCGACGCACCTGCACGCCGGCATGATCCGGCGGGCGCTCGAACGCGGCATCCACGTGTTCTGCGAGAAGCCTCTCGTCATCGACCCCGCTGACAGCATCGAGCTCACCGCACTCGCCGAGCAGAAGGGTCTGGTCACACAGGTCGGTTACCACAATCGGTTCGTCGGCGCCTTCCGCGAAGTCAAGCGACTCCTCGACCTCGACGCGATCGGCACCGTGAACACCGCGCTCGCCGAGGCGTACGGCCCCGTCGTGCTCAAGCCCGCCGGGCGCACCTGGCGAAGCGAGCGAGCGACCGGTGGAGGGTGCCTCTACGACTACGCGGCGCATCCGCTCAACCTCCTCACCTGGTACCTGGGCACACCGGAGTCGGTGAGCGGCAGTCAGCTGACGAGCATCTTCTCCGCCCAGATCGACGACGCTGTCGCGAGCACTCTGCACTACCCCGACGGCACGGCGCAGATCATCTCCAACTGGTCTGACGAGTCGCAGCGCAAGATGACCACCAAGATCACGCTGTGGGGCACCAACGGTCGCATCTACGCAGACCGCCAGGAGATCCACGTCTACCTGCGAGACACGGCGACGATCCCCGAGGGATACCGTGTCGGTTGGAACGTCCGATACACCACCGAGCTCACCGAGGCACCGTGGTTCTATCTGCGCGGCGAGGAATACAGCGCCCAGCTCGACTCGTTCGTGCAGCGTGCGCAGGCCGGTGCGTCCGCCGGCACGAACGACTTCGCGTCGGCCGCGGTCACCGACAGGGTGATCTCCATGATCAGCGAGGACGCGGTGCGCGAGGACTCGCGCCTCACCTCTGACGCAGCATCCGATCTCGCAGTGAACACCGCACCGAAGGGGCGCATCGCGGCGGCATTGACCGCGCTGCGCGGAGGGAAATGACCATGACGACAACCACTCGAACGATGGACCGGCTGCTGTTCGGTGACAACCAGTTCTTCGGCGTCAATCACATGTCAGAAGAGAAGGCACGGGCGCAGCAGATGCGCTTCCAGGACACAGACGCCATCATGAGCGTCCTCGACGCCGCGTACGACGAGGGTGTCCACACCTTCATGTGCACCACTCACGACCGGATCGCCGAGGTGACGGACCACGTCCGCGCGCACCCCGATCGTTACTCGGACATGACCTTCTTCCCGTGTATGCCGTATGCGCACAAGTACGCCAATGCGGTGACGGAAGACGGCTTCCTCGGCGCAATCCGCAAGTTCCTCCCGGAGGAGGGACTCCTCGACAGCATCGCTCGCGGCACCTCCTCGCTCGCCCGCAAAGACATCGAGGGCGTGACGACGCTGCTCATCGACGCCGAGATGAAGATGTTCGAGGGCCTCGATACCCCCGTCATCTGGCTTCAGAACGTGGTCGTCGATCTGCTCTCGGGACTGGGCTTCACCGACGCGTTCCGCATCTTCGCCGATCACGTGCGCAAGCGCTACAACGCGGAACCCGGGTTCATCACGATGAACCTGCCTCGCCTGCTCGACGACCTCGACAAGGCCGGCGTCGAGAACCCGATCGTGTGCTCGAACATCAACAAGCTCGGCTTCCGTATGTCCGGGGGCGTCGACGCGTACCGCGAGGCGATGGACAAGCGCCCGTTCCGCGCGGTCGCGATGTCGGTGTATGCCAGCGGTGCCATCCCGCCGCGGGAGGCCATCGAATGGGTGACCTCGCTACCGAATCTCGAGTCGATCGTCTTCGGCGCATCGAGCAGGGCGAACATCGCGTCGACAGTGAGTCTGGTCGACGAATACTGGCCGCAGCGCTGACATGCCCACCGGTGATCCCAACGTCGTCCTGATCGCGAACCCCGGTGCCGACCTCTACGGCTCCGATCGGATGGTGCTCGAGACCGTGCGGGCTCTCGTAGATGCGGGGCGACGAGTCGTCGTCACCGTGCCGGCTTCGGGACCTCTCGTGCCGCTGCTCACGCAGGCGGGTGCCGAGGTGGTCGAATGCTCGACTCCCATCGTGCGCAAGGGCCTGTTGAGTCCGCGCGGGCTGATCAGCCTGTTCGTCACCGCTCTGAGGTCGATCGGACCGGGCCTCCGACTGATCCGGCGCGTCGACCCCGGCGCCGTGATCGTGAACACGATCACTCCCCCGCTGTGGATCGCCCTGGCCCGGTGGAGCCGCCGGCTGACCGTGTGCCATGTCCATGAGGGTGAAGGCTCCGTGTCGGGCATCCTGCGACGCGCGCTCTATCTTCCACTCGTGTTCAGCCATCGGGTGATCGCGAACAGCGATTTCACAAGGCGTGTCCTCGCCGAGGCCGCGCCTCGGGTGCGCTCGCGCACTGTGGTGGTGCACAATGCCGTTCCGGGGCCGCCAGAGGTCGTGCCACCGCGTTCGTCCCTCGTCGCGCCGACCCGCCTTCTGTACGTCGGTCGTCTCTCTCACCGCAAGGGTGTGCATGTCGCGGTCGATGCGCTCGACATCCTCGTCCGCGGTCGCCGGGACGCCCGCCTCGACATCGTCGGAGCCGTCTTCCCGGGCAACGAGTCCTACCTCGAGGAGCTGCACGCTCGCATCGAGCAGCGCGGACTCGGCGAGCGCGTATCCTTCCTCGGCTTCAAGGCCTCCGTGTGGGACGACCTGGCCCGCACAGATCTCTCGCTCGTCACCTCTTTGGTCGACGAGACGTTCGGGAACACCGCTGTCGAGGCCGCGCTGTCCGCGCGCCCCGCAGTCGTGAGCAGGGTCGGGGGTCTGCCCGAGGCTGTCAGCGCCTCGCAGAGCGCCACGCTCGTCACCCCCGGCGACGCCGCCGAACTGGCTGCGACCATCGCCGCGAAGATCGACGACTGGCCCGCGCAGGCTCGGCTCGCACTGGCGGATTCCGTCGCCGTCGCTGAGGCGTTCTCGACTGCGCGCTATTCGGACGGCATCCTGGCCGCGCTTGCCCTGAAGGTCTAGCGAACTCTATCCACAGGTCTCTTGTCCCCCATCCGGTGGACATGATATGATCTCGCCACTGGGGATAGTGTCATTTGGGGATGACACAAGCTGACCGATCCGTTCTGAACGGATCGATGTCGGCAACCCTGATTGGGGAATCTGGGGATCGACAATCATGATGATTGCGCGTATAAGCATGTCCATCGCGACCCTCGCGCTCTGCGTGAGCCTGGTCGCTTGCACCGGCAGCAGCGAGGCACCGAGCGGCGGGGGGCCGTCGGCGAATCCGTCGGCGACGTCCACTTCGGATCCGACCGCGGGTGCCGTAGCACCGAGCGAGTCCGACGGGCCGTCTCCGGACGAACCGGTCGCGAAGATCGAGAGGGCGGGCCAGTCGGGCGAACCGAGCGTGAAGGCGGATCCCGCCCGCACCTCGGATGCGGTGTCCTATGACGACGGCGTGAGCGTCGCGATCGACGATGTCACGTTCGCAGCAGAGACGGCGCAGGGCCCCGGGAGCTTCCCGGACCGCGAGTACGCCCGCCTGACGATCACGATCGACAACGGCTCCTCGCAGGCGATCGACCTCGGCACCTCCGTGCTGACATTGCTCGACGCTAACGGCGCGACCGCCGTGCGCGTATACGCCGCAGAGGCTGAGACCGTCGACCTCGCCGGTGTCCTGGCAGCCGGAGAGAGCGCCACCGCCGCGTACGCCTTCGCCGTTCCCGCCGATGCGCGCGACGAGGTCACGCTGGTCGTCGACTTCGACGGCGACCATACATCCGCAATCTTCCGCGGAGGGCTCGACTGACATGTCATCACTGAGCCCGCGCGCCACCACTCGACTCGACCGCATCTCAGAACGAGGAACTTCCATGACACGCACCGCCCGCGGAGCAGATCGTCTCCGTCGCGTGATCGCCGCGATCGCCACCGCGGCCACGGCGCTCGCCATGATCGCTTTCATCGCGCTGCCGACCGAGTCGGCATCCGCTGAGACCCCCGGCCAGCCCGACACCGTCACCGCCGACGTCCTGCCGACGTGGCAGATCAACGGCGTCGTATGGAGCCAGGCGGTCGCCGGGAACACCGTGTACGTCACGGGCAGCTTCACCAAGGCGCGTCCGCCGGGGGTCGCCGTCGGCGGCCCCGGCGAGATCGACGCGAACAACGTGTTCGCCTTCGACATCACCACCGGCAACCCGGTGCCCAACTTCAACCATGCCTTCGACGGCCAGGGCCTCGTCGTGCGGGTCACCCCCGACGGCAAGACGGTCTACTTCGGCGGCGACTTCACCGCTGTCGACGGACAGGCTCGCGCGCATGTGGCCTCGTTCGACGTCGCAACGGGTGCGATGCTCGATTGGGCACCGCGCGCTGACGGACAGGTACGCGGTTTCGCGTTCGCCGGTGACACGGTCTACGTCGGCGGCAACTTCCGCTCCAGCGGGGGGCAACCGCGCAGCGAGCTGGCCGCCTGGAGCAGCACGACCAAGGCGATCCTCCCGTGGGCTCCGTCTGCCGCCGGCGACGGATTCGTCTGGGACATGCTGATGAGTCCCGACGCGTCCCGCGTCATCATCGGAGGCTCCTTCACGACGCTCAACGGCGCGTCCGCCTACGGCATGGCATCGATCGACGCCGCGTCGGGCGCCGCCCTTCCGTGGGCCGCCACCGACAAGATCAAGACGGCCGGCCTCAATGGCGCGATCTCGAGCCTCAGCACTGACGGCACCCAGGTCTACGGGACGGGCTATGCCTTCGGCGCTGGAGCGTCGTTCGAGGGAACATTCGCTGCGGACCCGTACACGGGCTCGATCAACTGGGTCAACGACTGCCTCGGCGACACCTACGGCTCGTTCCCCAGGGACGGGGTGCTGTACTCCGTCTCGCACAAACACGACTGCAGTGTGGTCGGAGCGTTCGGCGACACGAACCCGCGTTCACGCTGGACCAAGGCCATCGCCGAGAGCACGACACCGACGGGCGTCATCACCAAGAAGGACGCCTACGGCTGGGACTTCACCGGACTCCCGTACACCGAGCAGCTGAACTGGTACCCCGACCTCGAGTTCGGCACCTACACCAGCTCTCGCCAGGCGGCCTGGTCAGTGACCGGCAACGCGAACTACGTGGTGCTCGGCGGCGAGTTCCCGAAGGTGAACAACGTCGCTCAGCAGGGGCTCGTCCGCTTCGGCAAGACGAGCGTCTCGCCGCACGCGGTCGGCCCGGTGTACAACGCGGGCCTCACACCGGCTCCGTACTCGAACGAGTCCGGCGTCGTGCGCGTGCCGTTCACCAGTGTCTGGGATCGTGACAACGCCACGATCACGTACGACGTCTTCCGCAGCCCGTCGGTGAAGATCGCGACCTTCACGCGCAGCGACGGCCGCTTCTGGAACCTCCCGGACCTCAGCATCACCGACACCGGGCAGGCGCCCGGAGCGCAGGTGCGCTACCAGGTCAGGGCCAAGGACGCAGACGGCAACGTCCAGTGGAGCGCGTGGTCGCCCTACGTCACCGTGTCGAGCACGCCGACCGCTGCATACCGCGCGGCAGTGCGAGCGAGCGGAGCCGAGCATTACTGGCGCCTCGATGAGACCACGGGAACCCGCCTCAAGGACGACATCGGAAACGCAGCGGGCACTGCGACAGGCCTCACGCTCGGCTCGAGCGGCGCGATGACGAACGACACGAACGCGGCCATCACCTCCGCGGGCGGCAGCTCACCGAAGATGACGACGCAGGACCTCAACGCCGCGCCCGCCGCAGTCACCGTCGAAGCCTGGGTGAAGACCACGAACACCAGGGGCGGACGAATCGTCGGCTTCGGCGACTCGGCCACCGGCACCTCGACCTCGGGCACCACCGATCGCGTGCTCTACCTCGACACCTCGGGGCGAGCGAACTTCGCGATCAACGACGGCTCCTACCGCACGATCTACAGCCGGACCGCCGTGAACGACGGCAACTGGCACCACATCGTGGGTACCGTCGGCAGTGAGGGGATGCAGCTCTTCGTCGACGGCAAGCGCGTCGACCGCGACCAGGCCAGAACCTCGCCGAGGATCTACGACGGGTATTGGCGCATCGGCGCCGACCAGACCAACGGCTTCACCAACAAGCCCACCAACGCGGGACTCGCGGGAACGATCGACGACGTCGCCGTGTATCCGGCGGCCCTGAGCCCGTCGGACATCCAGTCGCACTACCTCGCGAGCGGGCGTTCCGCAGCCTGGACCTCGACTCCGACGGATGTCTACGGCGCCGCCGTATCCACGGACAAGCCTGACCTGTTCTGGCGTCTCAACGAGACCGTTGCGGGAAGCATCGTCGATTCGGCGACCGGCGGCACGACCGGAAACCTCTCCGGCACCGTGACCCGGGGGCAGGCATCCGCGATCGGGGCCGGCACGGCGACCACGTTCAACGGGACGAGCGCGCTCGTCGTCGCTCAGGAGGCTTGGACGGCGCCGAGCACCTACAGCGCCGAGCTGTGGTTCAAGACGACGTCGACCAGGGGTGGGACCCTGATCGGGTTCGGGAACACGACCAGCGGACTGAGCTCGTCGTACGACCGTCACGTGGTGATGCAGAGTGACGGCAAGATCCAGTTCGGAAGCGGGCAGCCGCAGACGACGCTCGTGACCCCCACGGCCTACAACGACGGGCAGTGGCACCATGTGGTGGCCACTCAGGGCACCGGCGGCATGAAACTGTGGTTGGACACGCAGCTGGTGGGCAGCAACTCGATGGCAGGGGCTGAGAACTACCGCGGCTACTGGCGCATCGGCGCGGACCGCACCTGGGGCAGCACACTCAGCAACTACATCGCCGGCACACTCGACGAGGTCGCCGTGTACCCCACCGCTCTCTCTGAGCAGCGGGTGCGCGATCACTTCGCCGCAAGCGGCCGGACAGTGCCAGGACGTGCCCCGGTGGCAGCGTTCACATCTGTGGCGAACAAGCTGAACATCGCGGTCGATGCCAGCACCTCCACCGACGCTGACGGGGGCCCGCTCGTCTACGCCTGGAACTTCGGTGACGGCACCCTGGCGGACGGGCCGACGGCGTCGCACACCTACGCCGCTGGCGGAACGTACACGATCACGCTCAAGGTGACGGACAGCACATCGTTGGTCAACACCCTCACGCGCGCCGTGACGGTCGCTCCGAACCAGGTCCCGACGGCAGTCGTCACCACGAACGCGGATCACCTCGACGTCGCCTTCGACGGGTCGGCATCGACGGATCCTGATGGCACGATCGCCTCGTACGCCTGGGACTTCGGTGACGGCGGGACAGGCACCGGGGCGACCGCGTCGCACAGCTACACGACGGCGGGCACCTTCACCGCAACGCTCACCGTCACCGACGACAGCGGCGCCACGGCGACCGCGACTCGCACGGTGACGACGACGCTGGCGCCGAACCAGGATCCGACCGCCGCCTTCACGACGGCGACCGACATGCTCCGGGTCTCGACCGACGCGTCCACGTCGGCGGACCCGGACGGCACCA
The DNA here is from genome assembly GCF_001266755.1 of Microbacterium sp. CGR1. Classification (NCBI taxonomy): domain Bacteria; kingdom Bacillati; phylum Actinomycetota; class Actinomycetes; order Micrococcales; family Microbacteriaceae; genus Microbacterium; species Microbacterium sp. CGR1. The sequence goes on along the minus strand of NZ_CP012299.1, from coordinate 3,226,320 downwards.
TCGAGTCGTACGCCTGGCAGTTCGGAGACGGTGCGACCGCGACCGGAGCCGCCGCGGAGCACACCTACGCGAACGCCGGCACCTACACGGTGACGCTCACGACGACCGACAACAGAGGGGGCACCTCGACGGTCACGCACGACGTCACCGTCGCGCAGAACCAGGCACCGACCGCAGCCTTCACCACGTCGGTCGCGAACCTCACCGCCTCCGTGAACGCTTCCGGCTCGGCGGATGCCGACGGTACCGTCGCCTCCTACGCCTGGGACTTCGGAGACGGCACCTCGGGCTCGGGTTCGACAGCCACGCACGCCTACGCTGTCGGGGGCACGTACACCGTGACATTGACGGTGACGGATGATCGAGGCGCCACTGCCACCACGACGAACGCGGTCACGGTGGCGGCTCCGCAGGTATGGGCGCAGGACGCCTTCACGCGCACGGCGACCAACGGCTGGGGCACCGCGACGACGACGGGCGGCCCATGGACGATGTTCCCGAACAGCGCGACGGCCCTCAGCAAGTTCGCCGTCAACGGCACCGGCGGCACGGTCACGCTGTCCGCCGGCAACAACTACTCGGCATCGCTCGCCGGCTCCACGCCGTCGACGAACACCGAGGAGCGGTTCACCGTGGCATTCAACCAGCCGTCGACCGGCGGCGGCTTCTACTTCTCGGCTCTCGGTCGTCAGATCGACAGTGGCAACGACTACCGCGCGAAGTTCCGTGTAGCCTCCACGGGCGTCGTGTCGCTGTGGCTGACGAAGACGATCGGCGGGGTCGAGACGGTCCTGTCGTCTACGACGATCCCCGGTCTCTCGGTCACCGCCGCAGATCAGCTGAGCGTCAGACTGCAGGTCACCGGGACGAACCCGACCACGTTGAAGGCGAAGGTGTGGCGCACGTCGGCCACCGAGCCCACCGCGTGGGCACTCGCTGCCACGGATGCGACGGCGTCCCTGCAGACCGCCGGCTACGTCGGAGTGAACAGCTACCTGTCGGGGAGCGCGACGGCAGTGCCGGTCGTGTACACCTACGACGACTTCTGGTCCGGCCCGGCTCAGTAGGGGAAGCAAAGAGGCCGGGGTGCTCACGCACCCCGGCCTCTTGCATGTGTTCCGCGATCAGGGGAAGCGGGCCCCGATGGTCGGCGTCGCAGAACCGAGGATCGTCGCCACCACTGCTGGGATCGTCCGGGCCGACGCGGTCACCCCGGCCAGCAGCCTTCCGGAGCGATCGGTGGCCGCACGACCTTCGATCGCGGTCGAGTTCGCGTCCTGCCCGGTCGTGCCGCGGTACGTCGCCCACGTCGAGAAGACGTAGGGGTTCACGTTCTCCGCGCCGCGCGACCAGACGACGAACCAGGTGGGTGCGGCGGCACCGTTGCGCTGGACCACATTGCCGTCCGAGCGGATGTTCAGCTGCGCGGGTGTGTACCGGTGGGTGTAGTCCTCGACGCACACCGTGCAGTTGCCCGCGCTCTCACCGATGACGTTGTTGCCCATCGAGATGTCGCGGATGAGCCACGGCATCGTCGGGTCCGGGAACGGGCGCCGAGCGTTGTGTCCCGGCACCGACGCGTCAGTGGCGCTTCTGCTGTCCTGCACGACGTTGACGGCGCGGTCGCCGCCGATGATCGTGTTGTTCCAGAGGTTCACACCACCGGTGTTGTTGATCTTGACCCCGTTGCCGACGTTTCGCAGCACGAGGTTGTTGACGAAATCGATCTTCTGCGAGAGCTCGAGGAATGCCCCGGCTCCCTTGTTCTCGATGATGTCGGATCCGGCGATGCGGACGTCGTACACGGACTGGTCGAGCCAGACACCCGGCCCGTCGTTGCGCAGCAACGCGGAATCGGTCACCGTCACGCCGCGCGACTTCGCGATCTTCACTCCGCCGGACACCGGCGATGTGTTGAAATGCTCGGCGTTGTTCTCGATAGCGAGCAGATCATCGATGACGAGCGCATCGGCGTAATTCGCGCCGAGGCCCATGAGGCCGTTGCGTGCGAGCGTGACATCGCGGACCGTGGCGTTCGACGACCCGACGAAGAGTCCTGTCGAGGCGTTGTCGTAGATCACGACGTTCTCGAGAGTCGCCCGCGGCGCCTCGACCGTGACGGCGCCCATCATCCACACGGACGTCGCATAGTTGCGGATGCCGATCCCCCGCACCACGGCTCCCTCGCCTCGGAGCGATAGCGCCTTCGTCAGCGTCGAGGTCTTGACGTTGCGTCCGGTCGGATCGGTGCCGAGGTAGAGGCGGTCGTTCGCGACGTCCGTGAAGAATGTGCCCGCCTTGAGATTCGCGAGCGAGGCGACCTCCGCCTGTGCGACGCCATCGATCCAGACCTGCTCGGGATGCGCGGCCATGGGATGCGCGTCGTTCAGCCATCTCCACCCGGCCTCGGTGCCGTCGGCCTCACCCTTCGTGAACGATGGGGTGGAGTCGAAGTCGTACTTCCAGTCGGCGCTGAACCAGCGTCCACTCGAGCCCTGCCAGTTCTTCAGCGTCGACGCCCCGTCGAACCAGACGGCCTCGCCGGGGTAAGACTGCACCGTGAGCTTCTTGCCCGCGGGGATCACGACCGACTCGTGATACGTGCCTGCCCGAAGCACGAGAGTGGCCCCGGATGCTGCACGGTCGACCGCCGTCTGCACGGTGGCGAAAGGCGCTGCGGACGACCCTGTTCCGGCGGCCGTGCCGCTGGGACTCACGAAGAGCGCACCCGATGGAACGGCGTAGTTCGTCGACCCCACCACCGCAGAACCGGCCGCGGTGCGAGTGCCGGCCACGTTCCAGACCGGGGCTCCACCTGCGGGGGCCGCCGGAGCGGTCGGCGTCGTCGGAGTGGTCGGCGTCGTCGGGGCCGTCGGAGCGGTCGGCGTCGCCGGGGGCGTTGTCGGCTTCACCTCCTGCTTCGTCGTCACCCGAAGATCGTCGAACAGGACCGCGAGTGCGGGAGTGCTCCGCGAGACATAGAGTCGCACTCCGGTGCGGCCGGCGACCGTGAGTCGCTTCGTCGCACGGTCGGTGACGCTGAGCTTCCAGGTGGACGGCTTCACGCCCACGGCGTGCACACGCGCGTCGATGGTGACGGCGACCGTCCCCGCGAGACGGGTCTCGAGCACGAAGGGGACTCCGGCCTTGACCCGCAGGTCCGGAACCGAGGTGTGGCCGAGCGAGGTCTGCACGCCCGCGTTGACTCGGAGCGTCTCGAGAAGGATCACGCCCTTCGGGTCGACGCGCACCTGGGTCTGATAGAAGCCGTCGGCGGTGAGGCGCGACTGCAGGCTCAGGTACACGCCGGAGCCTGCAGTCGGAAGCTTCGGAAGGGTGAAGACCGTGGACTGGGTCGAGTCTCTGACCGACAGGCCGACAGGCCGAGCGGTGACCGTGGCGCCCGGGGCCGCGGCGGTCAGCTTGGCCGCGCCGTTGGCGACCGAGGCTGAGGTCACGGGTGCCGCGTCGTAGGTCGTGCCCTGGGCCGATGTGCCGAGGCCCTTGGTGACGGTACGGGTCATGGAGTCCTGAACCACGACCACGTCTGTCGTCGCCGCCGCAGCGGGTGAGACGACGACCAAGGGGAGTAGAAGTGCGGATAGGGATGCGATGAGGGGGAGGGTTTTTTTGCGCATGAGGGGGAGGCTCCGATGTGCTTCTCGTCACTGCAGGGTCGGGGTGGCAGCTACGACATCCGCCTTCGGGTGGCGGATTATCCTAGACCATAGCCTGAATTCCCTGGGTAGTCACGCTGGGTTCGCTGATATCGATTGAGTAAACGACAGCGATCGGAGATCCTTTCGACTCAGCCGAGCGCCGACATCTTTCGGAACCATATGGCCAAGGCCGCGGCCAGGTACAGCAGCGCGGCGAGTCCCAGCAGGCTGTATACCAGCATGAACGCGGGCGCCCAACCCCAGAGCACGAACGCGAAGCACAGCACGCCGTAGTCGGTGGGTAGACCCATCAGAGAACGGACGAGCGAGAATCCCCCGGCCTGCGCCGCCTGCGGCACCCCGCGCTTGCCGCGCAGGAGGTCGTTCAGGATCATCCCGAAGAAGGTGACCGTCGAGATCACGGCGAACCCGAGCGGAACCAGAAGCCAGAGATCGGAGGGCAGCGGGAAGAAGCGGTACCACCCGATCACGACGGCGAGCGGGAGGGAGACGAGCTTGGTCGAATCGAGAACGTGATCGAGCCATTCTCCGGCGAGCGATCCGCCCCCACGCAGTCGCGCCACCTGGCCGTCGGCGCTGTCCCACGCATAGCCGATCGCGAGAAGCAGCCAGACGACGATGCCGAGAACGATGGACGGGGGCACTGTCGCCAGCAGGACGATCCCCGTGAAGGTGAACGCGGCGCTGATGAGCGAGACCTTGTTGGGCGTGAGGCCGGCGGTGTATGCGCCCGCCGCGATCACTCGACCCACCGGACGATTGACGAACACCGAGTAGGCGGGGGCCCCGCGGGCCCTCCCCTTCTGCGCTGCTGAAAGGCTCCGGTAGGCGTCTGCGAAACTCAGGGGGTCACTCCTCGTGCTCGGAAGTCATCGAATGCCACGGTGTACGGAACGCTGCTGAATCCGGACCCCGCGTATGTCGAGATCCCGATGTAGCCGGCGGTCTGCAGGGCTGCGGTGGAATCGGTCGTGGACAGCTGCCAGGCAGCCGGTTCTGTCGTTCCCGCCGCCCAGAGCTTACTCCGCAGCGTCGTCGTACCTGTGCCGAATGCCTGCACTCGCACGTTATATATCGTTCCCGCTGCGAATGTGAACCCGGTGAGGTTCTGCGAGACGAGCGCCGTGCCGCCGCGAGCGAGCTGCGCCGTCACCGAGCCGTCGGCCCCGATCAGCCAGCGTGCACGGTAGTCGTCCGCACCGACGACCCGGGCGAGAGCCGCGACGTAGACCCGCGCGCCCGTCGGCAGTGCGGGGGCCGTGACCGTGAAGGTCAGGTCCGTGCTGGTCGAGGTCGCCGCGTTCAGCGATGCGGTGCGGGTCTGCCCCGCCGCCTGCGTCGTGAACTTCGCGGCGCCGTTGTCGATCGACACGTTCGCCGCTCCGCTGGTCTGCGACCAGACGCCGCCGGTCTGCGCCGTTCCCAGAGCACCGTTCGCCCGACCGAAGTCGTCGGCGGCGAAGGCAGCGCCCGCGGGAGCGACCACGGTCACCGACTGGGTGACGGTGTTCACGGCGCCGGCGTTGTCGGTCACCGTGAGCGTCACCGTGTATGTGCCCGCTGCGGCATACGGGTGCGAAGTCGTCGCGCCCGTGCCGGTGGTGCTGTCACCGAAGTTCCACGCATACGAGGCGATCGAGCCGTCAGGGTCCGTCGATGCCGAGGCATCCACTGCGACGGTGAGATCCGTCGGTGTGGCCGTGAACGAAGCGACCGGGTTCTGGTTCCCCGGGGCCGGAGCCGTCACGGTCACCGGCTTGGTCACCGTGCCCGTCGCACCCTTGTCGTCCGTCACAGTCAGCTTCACCTGATACGTGCCCGCCGCGGCGTACGTGTGCGCCGTCGGCGTCGCTCCCGAACCCGTGGACCCGTCTCCGAACTCCCATGCGTACGACGCGATGGTTCCGTCGGCGTCCGCCGAGGTCGACCCGTCGACCGTCGCTGCGAGGCCGCTCACCGAGCTGGTGAACGCGGCCGTGGGCGCCTGGTTGGCGGGAGGAGTGGGACCGCCCGTGGTCGAGCCTGCCCAGAAGTTGTCGAACCGTGTCTGGAAGGGCACGTTGGTGACGGATCCGCCGAGGTACACGCCGAGTCCGACGTGGCCGGCCGACTGCAGTCCCGCCGTGGAGCTCGTCGTGGTCGACGTCCACGCGGTCGGCTCCGTCGTTCCGACCTTCCAGACCTTCGCCCGGACCGTGGTCGGAGACGTGCCGGTCGCCTCGGTGCGCACATGCAGCGCCTCGCCCGCGGCGACGGTCAGCCCGGTCGGAACCGTGGTCAGCACGGTGGTGGTCTGCTGCAGCTGCAGCTGCACCCCGCCGGTCGGAGACACGATCACACGGGACCTGTAGTCCTCGGTGCCGACGCGGCGTGCCGCCACTGTGTAGTACGCGCTGCCTCCGGTCGGAAGCTGCGGCAGGACCACATCGACGTCCACCGCGGTGTCTGTCGAGGAGACGCCGGTGAGGTAGGCGTACCGCTGCGCTCCTCCGGCGGGCTGCTGGAACGCCGCGTACGCACCGCTGACCAGGTAGTTGGATGCCGTGTTCGACAGCGTCCAGGCCCCACCCGTGTTTGCGGTCCCGAGGCCGCTGGCGGCCGTGCGGTTGAACGAATCCGAGGCGTATGTCACTGCACCGACCGGCGCCGACACGGTGATCGAGGCGGTCTTCTGCGAGGTGGCACCCTCGTCGTCGGTGACGGTCAGGGTGATCGTGTAAGTGCCGGCTGCAGCGTATGTGTGCGTCGCCGTGGCCCCCGAGCCCGCTGCCGTCGAATCACCCCAGTTCCAGGAGTATCCGGCGATCGTGCCGTCGGTGTCCTGAGAAGCGCTCGCGTCGACGTCGACCTTGAGGTCGGCCGCCGCCGAGGTGAACGACGATACGGGCGCCTGGTTGGCCACCGCCTCGACGATCGCCGTCTCGGTGTCGGTCGCGCCCTTGTCGTCGGTGACCGTGAGGGTCACCGTGTAGGACCCGGCGACGGCGTAGGTGTGCGTCGCCGTAGCACCGGAGCCCGCGGGCGATCCGTCGCCCCAGTTCCAGCTGTAGGCCTGGATCGTGCCGTCGGCGTCAGTCGAGGCCGAGGCGTCGACCGCGAGGCCGAGCTTCGTGACCGCGGTGGTGAAGCTGGCGCTCGGCGCGATGTTCGCCGGCGCGCCGGTCGTTCCCAGCGCGTAGTGCTGAGAGACGGCGGTCTCGGAGATGGGCGTCAGATAGACCGCTACCTCGTCGATGGCTCCGTCGAACTCCCAGTCTCCGGGGCCCCAGGTGACGTCGCCACCCACGTGCCAGTATCCGGTGTAGTCCTGCGCGTTCGTCTGGCCGTTCGACCCCTGCAGCACGCCGTCGACGTAGAGACGCATGCCGGTCGCGCCCTGCGTCGCGACCACCTGATGCCACTGACCGTCGTTGTACGACGCGCTGGTCTGCAGCGTCTCGGCGAAACCGACCCACACGCCGTAGATCAGCTTGCCGTCGGGTGTCATGTAGACGTGTCGGTCGTACCCGGAGGAGTTGCCGTCAGCGCTGTTTCCGAATCCGATGATCTTGCCACCGGTCGTGGTGTCCGTCTTGAACCACGCCTCGAGCGAGTACGACCGCGGGTTCGTGAAGGCGTTCTGGCTGATGACCTGGCCGCCCTCGAACGTGGCCGCCGAGTTGCTGACTCCCTCGAGAGCTCCGTTCGCGCCCTTGGTGACAGCGCCGAAGTAGTTGCCCTTCTGGTTGTAACCGGAGGCGTCTGCCGCGACACTGCCGGTCGACTCGCCGAGACGCCAGTACAGCGCGGGGTCGGCGGCGTAGACGGCTGCGCCGTATGCGTCGCTCGGTGCGGTCGAGCCCTCGAGCTCGCGTCCGGATGCGGTGTAATGGGCGGCTGCCTGCTCGCGCGTCAGCGGAGCCCCGTAGATGGCGACCTCGTCGATCTGACCGTCGAAGAACGCGGCTCCAGACCAGGAGGTGTCTCCACCGACACGCCAGTACCCGTTGTACGGCTGGGCAGAGGTGACATCGGTGCGCTGGGCGACCCGGACGCCGTCGATGTAGAGCACCATGCCGCCGTCGCTGAGACCGGCGGACATGTAGTGCCACTGACCGTCGTTGAATGCAGACGACGAACTGATCGTCTGAGATGAGCCGGGGTAGACGCCGAAGGTGACGCGTCCGCTGGCCTCCATGTAGACGTGGCGGTCATAGCTGCCGGATGTGCCGGTCGAGCTGCTGCCGAAGCCGACGATCTTGCCGCCGTCGGTGGAGGTCGTCTTGAACCAGGCCTCGACACCGAAGGTGTCAGGGCCGGCGATGGCCGAGGTGGTCGACGCGAAGCCGTTGGCCGAGCCGTCGAAGTCGGAGGCGTCACGGGAATCCGAGAGCATGGCGCCCGAGGTTCCGCGGGTGACGCCGCTGCGTACCGCGAGGTCCGATGCACCGGCCCAGTCGTACGAGAGGGTCGCGGACGAGTCGTCGAGCGGCCAGTAGCTCAGGGGCGCGTCCTCGAGCACCGCGGTACGGTACGCACTCGGAGCCGCCGAGCCGGACGCCGTCACGGTCGTCGTCCCGCCGAGGATCGAATGACCTTCGTTGTCCGTGGCGCGCACCCGGTATGTGTAGCTCGTGCCGTTCGTGACGGTGGTGTCGACGAACGCCATCGGGGGCAGGCCCCAGTCGGCGGACTTCGACCGGATCTTCTCGTAGGTCTTGACGACCACGTTGTCGCGCAGGACCTCGTACTTCAGGAACTCGCTGTCACGGTCGTAGTTGAGTGGCCAGCTCACGCGGATCGATCCGCCGGTGAGCGCGATCGAGGATGCCGGCCACGCGGTGTTCCAGAGGATAGGGCCCTGTGCGTTCGGAGCCTTGCTGGTCACGGCGAAGCGGGCGAGGCCCTGCTGCCCGGTGTTGTTCACCCGGGTGAACTCGCCGCCGTACACGAGGTACTCGCTGTTGGAGGAGACCGACCACGGACCCTGCGATGCGCCACTGACGTTGCCCGCGTTGAAGGCGGGGAACCAGTGCTGCAGCTTGGGTGCGGGGTTTCCGCCGAAGTCGTAGTAGCCGAGGTTCAGGCCATAGGGCGTGGTGCGCTCGACGTCCTTTGTGACGGCCAGGCCGCGGTAGAACGACCAGGGGTCGCTCTGCGGGAATCCGTCGACGAGGCTGCCGCAGTAGTGCGAGTGGCCAGCCGCGTACACGCTGTCGCCCATGGGCTCGACGTCGTACTGGTCGCCGTGGCAGTCGTTGACCCAGACCAGGTTGCCACTCGACCACGACGCACGGAACGAGCCCTCGAGGTTGCCGCCGTTGCCGAAGACGTAGCCGGTGCCGTAGATGTCGTCGCCGTCGGACTTGAGCGAGAGAATCGCCGCGTCGAGACCGGCGTTGCGGATCACGTTGTTCGCGGAGAAGGGCAGCAGCGAGGCGTCGGATGCCGACACCATGGCCAGTCCGTAACCGGGATTGGAGCTGCCGTTGAGGGTCAGGAAGTTTCCGCCGAGCACGACCTTGTCACCCGCGGGAGAGACGGTGACGACGCGGCCCTGACGTGACTCGAGCACGGGCGCCCAGGGGAGCAGAGTGCCGCTGCGGGTGAAGGCTGCGGCGCCGGAGCGGTCGTTGCCCGAGACTCGGCCGAACGTGCCGGTGATGTACACGGTGTCGTTGGTCGCGGCCACGCCGGAGGTGACGCCGTTGGAGTTCGGGTTGAACGCGGCCAGGTTGCCGCTGGGCAGATCGAACGCGGCGACGCGGTTGCGCGTCTGGGTGTTCACCGTGGTGAAGTCGCCGACGATGTAGAGCCGCGTTCCGTCGGGCGAGGCCTCGACCTGGCGCACCTGGCCGTTGATCGAGGGGGCGAACGACGTGATCAGCGCGCCCGTGCGGATGTCGTAGGCCAGCAGGTTCGATCGGGGCGTCTCGTTCGTCCCCGCGGCCGCGCCCGCCGGGCGTGCGCTGGTGAACTTTCCGGCCGCGTAGACGACGTTGCCCACGACTGCCTGATCCCAGACGATGCCGTTGATCTGAACCGTCGGAAGCGAGTCGGCGGTCACCGTCGGCGCTTCCCCCTCGGGTGGACTGACGTCCGCCTGAGCCGGCGAGATCGCCACCAGCGATCCGAAGGCTATGGCGAGCGTCATCGCGATCGCGATCGATGCTCCCCGTGCGCGGCGTCCCCAAGACAGAGCTGTAGTGCCCATCGTTCATCTCCCCAGATGATGGACCGTTCGCGCTCAACCCCTACATTGGCACCGAACGATGATTCCCCAGTAATCCGTCGTCCGACGGTGACGACCTAAGGTCGAGGACCGACGAAGACGACGTTTGGCGCAGCGGCCAATATATCGACAGTAACACGCACGTCCCCGTCAGGAGAAGAGGGAACTGCAAACTGGTATATCGCATCCGCGCTGGTGCCTGCCGGGATGGAATCCGGCCACACTGTGGTGCCCTCGCCGGTCAAGCCCGCCGCGGGAAGCCGGTCGTCCCCGCCATAGGTCAGCGTGACGTTCGCCCCCGCCGTGTCGACGGGCGCATCCGAATCGTTCGTGAGGCGGACAGTCACCTGGATCGCCGGCCCGCTGGGCTCGCCCGGGATGTCGTTGCCTGCGGTGATCGACTCGATCGTCGTGACTTCGGCGACCACGCCGTCGACCGCGGGGGCGGGTTCGTCGAGAGGCACCTCTTCACCGTTGCCGGGCTTCGCGACGTCGTCGGTGGCACCGGGCGTCGGAGTCTCGAATTCGGTGGGCTGTGGTGTCGGCGTCGGTCCCGGTGTGGTGGTGACCCCCGGTGTGGTCGACGCGCCGGGCTCCCCCTGACCTGAGTTGCTGTTCGCGATCACGCCCCACACGATCCCGCCGATGAGGAGCACGGCGACCACGCCGACGATCGTCCATCCACGCCACCCCATCCGCCGCTGCGGACCTCCGACCGACTCAGTCACTGGTCTCTCCTCCGCGCCGGGTCTCCGCGTCGACGACACGGATATTCCGACATTCTAGGTGAGACTCGCCTGTCGCGACCGGCGCCCGTCCACCCGATCGTATTCGGGTCCGACAGGGTCATCGGCGTGCCTGGAACGATGGGTGAGCAATGAGGCCACGACGAAGAACAGGATGAAGGCAGTCGCACTGTCGATGAGACCGCTCTCCGTGACGGAGCGGATGATGACCAGCGTCAGCAAAGGCGTGATGAGCCATCGGCGCCGAGATGAGATCAGCGCGCTCGCCACGCACCACACGATCAGCGCTCCGATCAGCGCGGTGCCGATGAGCCCCGTCTGGGCGAGCAGCGAGGCCCAACTGCTGTCGAGCACCTGCTCGTCACGCCATTTGATGTCGACCGGGATCTTCTTGGCGGAGAGGCCGATGCCGATCCACTTCTGCCATTCGCTCCAGTCCCATCCGATCACGACCCTCCACACGTCGAAACGCGAGTCGAGAGCGGTGGAGGTGTCGTTCGACCCTGCTCGGGTGGCGAGGCTGCCGAAGACGTCGGTGAACGACCCGATCGCGTAGCCGAGTGGAAGAGCGCCGAGAAGAAGGTAGACGACGCTGCGGTCCCGGATGCCGTTGACCACCACTGCGACGCCGATTCCGACCACGATCGCGAGCAGGCCGGTGCGTGATCCGCTCGCCACGGCGATGCCGACCAGGAGGACGGCGGCGAGCAGCCGCCAGACCCGCACGCCGTTGCGCAGCATGAGGATGACGAGACCGACGATCGGCGCCGCCACAAGGCCGGCGAGTTCGTTCGGGTGGATCTCGGGGATACCCCCACCGAGACGACCGCTCGCCGCCAGGCTCGGCAGTCCGGTCACCGCCGCGACGACGGCCACTGAGGCCATCGCCGCGAGCAGGCACACGATGCTCGTCACCCACGGCACCGTCGTGAGGAGGAAGAGGATCGTCGCCATCACTAGGAACATCCTGCCGACGAGGACGATCGTCGCAGAGTCGTTGCCCGCGAGAATCGACCCGAGAACACTGACGAGCAGCGCGACGGCGATCACTCCCGCGGGTGCGATACCGACGGCGACCCGCTCGCGCGTCCTCGCCGCCAGCGCGACCGTCGCGGCGAGCGCGAGAAGCGCGATGAACGCCTTGGCGACAACCACCCCATCCGCGCCGCCGGAGTAGATCGTCGCGCTGCGCCAGGGGATCACGCTCACGATGATCAGCACATAGAGAGCCCCCACCACCGCCACTCTCGCCGCGCTGGGATGGTGCGCGGACTGCTGCCGAGGCGGGCGCTGAAGATCAGTCGGAGCGAGCATGCGAGCCTCCGGCGCCCGCGGCGACGGTGTCGCGATCGGAGACTCGCCACGACTCGGCGATCGAGCCCAGCGACCGAGACCCCGTGTGCAGCATGACGACGCCCAGAGGGCGGACGCCCATGACCCGCAACCGTGTCGCCACGGCGACGAGGTCGGTCGCCGACGTCGAGTTGTGCCTCACCGTGAGGATGAGACCGGCGCCCGGGCCCATGAGCTGTTCGATGAGCGCGGATGCGCCGGGTTCGCACACGACGATCACCACGTCGAAGCTGTCGTGCATGGAGCTGACCAGCTCGGGGAGCTCGGAGACGAGCCTCTCGAGCGTGATGGGCTCCGCGGCGACGAAGACCGCTCTCTTGTCCTCATCGTCCGAGATCGTCGCCCCGTCGAGCACCTCGTTCAGGGTGTGCCCATGACCGGCAACGTGGGCCTCGCGGGTATCGATGACACAGGCGGTCGCGCCGATCAGACGCTGCGCTTCGAGCATCCCGGTGACCGCATCGTCGTCGATCGCTCCGTCCGAGGCGGGGACGAGCACATGCGTTCGCATGCGCCCTCCGGCGAGCGCCACGAGGTTCCCGGCCGCCTCCTCGTATGCGACGATCGCGCCGGAGCCGTCATCGGGACGGAGTCGACTGCGCCGCGGGATCTGCCCGATGACCGGGAGACCCGAGGAGCGCCGCACGTCGGAGATGGTCCGAAGCCGACGGTTCGTCGTCGTGCGATAGACCGCGATGATGGCGCCGATCGCGAGGCCCGCGATGCCGCCGAGTCCGGTGATCGCGGTCACCTGAGGCGAGATCGGCGCAAGGGGAGCGACGGCCGGAAGCACCTGATCGAGTGCCACGGTGTACCGTGCGTCGTCCTCGTCGTTCTCGGTCTCGCCGATCAGCTCCGAGAGATGCGTCGCGGCCGAGTTGGCGATGTCGGTGGCGAGCTCAGCGGTGGGAGCATCAGCGCGCACCACGAGCAGCACCGTGTCGGCCGTGTTCTCGGCGGACAGCATCTGTCGAATGTCACGGTCGGTGTACTCGTCCTCGTCGAGGTCGAGTTCTGCGCGCACCTTGTCGATCACCTCGGGGCTGTCGACCAGCGGCGGATAGGACTTGATGCGGGCGAGGCTGAACTGATTCCGCTCGAAGAGAGACGCCTCGGTCGAATCGACGCGGAGCAGCAGTGTCGACGTGGCCGCGTACGTCTCGGGCAACAGCTTCGTGACGAACCACCCCATGCCGGCACCGAGTACCGCGAGTACGACGATGACAACCCATCCCTCGCGCAGGATACGTCCATAAGGGACATCTTCCATCGCCAACCCCCTCAGCCGAAGACAGGGCCTAAACCTATCATTCACGGTCCTGTGCTCTGTCACCACGCGGGCTGCCGGGGCCACGACCCGCGACGACCAGCCAACGCAGGCCCAGACCCCCGAGCAGTGATGCGACGGCGAGCGCGAACGGCAGCGTCGACGGTTGCGCACCCAGCGCGATCATCACGATCACGGCCACGATCGCGAGGATCGTGTCGGAGAGACGGATCACGAATACCGCTACCTGGCGACCGGCGACCGCCCCCAACGCCCCGTACGGGGTCACGACAGCGACGGACATTCCGTAGGCCAGCCATGCGATCACAGCAAGCGGGTCGACCTCGACATCGAACAGGAGCGGACTCACCCACGGGATGAGCACCACGGCGATCGCGCTCATCACCACCGTGCCTGCGAGCAGGAAGACCACGACACGGTCGGCCTCGCGTATGGATCCGCTTCCGCCTGCCTTGTGCTGGTCGGCGAAGCGCACGAAGAGGAAGGACGAGAGCCCGCCTATCACGAGGATCAGCGGAGAGGTGTAGGTGCGAGCGGCCTCGAGCAGACCGACGGCGGTGAGCCCGGCGCCGGCGAGCACCAGCAGACGCAGCACGGTGAACAGGCTCGGGCGCAGCACCTGCTGAAGCCCACGCCACATTCCATACCGCCAGACCGCGGCCATGTCCGCACCACGGAGGCCCACGAGACGCCTGTCGCTCCGAGGTGACAGGAACCAGCCGACGAACGTCGCGACGATCTGTCCCGCGGCGATGCCGCCGAGGAAGGCGGCGAGTGTCAGGGTGCCCGTGACATGCACCGTGAGGATGATGGCGAGCGCGACGACGAATCCTGCGACGTCGGTGATCGCGGTGCGGATGAACAACAGATGCGCGATCAGCATCCGCCGGACGATCTCCTCGACCGCGAACGCGGCGAGAGCAAGTGCGAACAGCGCGGATTCCCCTGCGTCAGAGAATCCGGTGAGCCAGGCGATCAGGAAGGAGCCGACCGCCAGCACCGCGGATGATGCGAGCAGCATCGCCTCGAGGCCTGCCCTGATCGGGCGCTGCGAGCGGTCGAGCACCACGAGGGAATCGCCGACCAGGCCGGTGACGACAGCGGTGGCGACGATCACCACCCCGTACAGGATCGCGAATCGGCCGTACTCCTCGATGCCGAGCAGTCGGGCGACGAGGATCTGCAGGAGCAGACCGATACCCGCCTGCGCCGCCTGCGCGATCACGGCCCCCAGTGCCTTGCGCTTCATGTCGCCTCCCCGCCTGACATCCTCGCACGCCATCGACGTCGCTCGATCCCGGCGTCGGAGCGCGGCCATCCGCAGCACCGGCGGCCCCGGTCGTACGCTCTTCGACTCAGAGCTCGCCGGGCTTCATCGCCTCGGCATCGATCGCCCGTATGATGCGCAGCGTCGCCGTATCCGGCTTCGGCTCCCCGTCCTCCGTCGCCTCCTTCGCCCGCCGCTGCGGCGCGTAGACCACGAGGGAGTGGAAGAGGAATCGCGCGAAGAAGGCGACGATGAGCGACAGCCCCGTCGCGAGCACGCTGGAGATATGCCAGGTCTCGACCATGAGCGCCATCACGGGGATCCGCAGTGCGGCTTCGACGTTGTTGAAGGTGAACGACGCGGCGAATCGGCCGCCCAGTCCGCGTGCGTCCGTGCGCATGTCTGCGAAGACGAACCGCTCCTGCAGGAGGAAGTTGCCGATGATCGTGACCTCGGCGCCGATGATCGCGGCCCATATATAAGGAACACCTGCGGCGGTGAGCAGCCACATGATCCCCAGGTTCGCGGCCGCACCGATCACTCCGATGATCGCGAAGAGCGACATCTTGCCGAATCGGAGTCTGGCCAGGTGCGCCACGAAGGTCGCCCCCTGACGCAGGCTCGCCTTGGAGGTCCCGTGACGACGCTCGCCGAACTCCATCGGCACCTCGGCGATGCGGAGGTCCGTGCGAGCGAGGATCTCGAGGAGGATCTTGAATCCCTGCGGCTTGAGGGCGGCCAGGTCCAGACGCGACCGGTCGACGAGGAAGAACCCGGTCATCGGATCGGTGCTGCGGGCGAGACGGATCGGGAACATCGCCCGTGTCAGCCAGGTGGCCGCCCTGGAGACACCGAAGCGGACCGCCGTTCCCAAGCCGCTCGTGTCGCCGCCGCCGATGTATCTCGAGGCGGCGACGAGATCGGCACCGCCTTCGCCGTGCCTTCCCAGGAGAACGGGAAGCAGCTCGGGCGGATGCTGCAGGTCGCCGTCCATGACGATGCAGAGATCGTGCTGTGCGGCCTCCAGCCCGACGACGACCGCTCCCCCGAGCCCACCGGTGTTGTCGGCCCGGTGGATCACGCGCACGGGCAGCGGAGCATCGGCTGCCACCCGCTCGACCTCGGCGGCCGTGCTGTCTGTGCTGTCGTCGACGAACAGGATCTCGGCGTCGTACGCGGCGAGCGCGAGCGCGGTGCGGGCCACCAGTTCAGCGACGTTGTCGCGTTCGTTGAAGGTCGGCACGATGACGGTGACCGCTGTCCCCACTGTCCGCCCCCTTCGCCTGTACCGGCATCACTGCGGACTCCATAGTTCCATGTGTTCCTATGCGTCGGGAAACCGCGACCTGCTAGAGTGACGGGATGCGGCTGTGGGAGTCGCTGGGCGGATGGGGATCCGCCTCTGGGGAAATACTGATCTGGGGAGATCATGGGGACGCGCATCGGCTATGCCGTGGGTGCTTTCGACCTGTTTCATGTCGGGCATCTCAACCTTCTTCGTCACGCCAAGCAGCACTGCGACATTCTCGTCGCCGGTGTCGTCAGCGATGAGATGCTGCGGCAGGTGAAGGGCATCGAGCCCGTCATCCCGACCGTTGAGCGGGCGGAGATCGTCCGTCACATCTCGTTCGTCGATGATGTGTACGTCGAGACCACGCCGTCGAAGATGGATTCGTGGCGAGACGTGCAGTTCACGCACTTCTTCAAGGGCGACGACTGGCGGGGCACCGAGAAGGGCCTGCGGCTCGAGAGGGAGTTCGGGGAGGTCGGCGTCGAGGTCGTGTACTTCCCGTACACCGCGCACACGTCGAGCTCGTCGCTGCGTCGTGCGCTCGATGCGATCAGCGCAGGCGCGACCGTCGGCGGCGCTCCTGCGCTCGCGACGCGCTGACTGCCCCTGACTGACGGCGGGGCGGGCCCGGGCCGGACCCTGCCGTCAGTCAGTTCGCGACGCCGAGCAGGCTGCGCGCCATCCGTGCGACGTGCGGCGGCGTGTGCGCACCGAGCCAGACCGTCCATTGCAGCGCCGGCTCCGCGCACGTCCACTCGACGCACCAGGAGTGCACCGCGTTCGCGAGGCGCTCGCCTTTCGCATGCTGACGGGCACCGTCACCGCGCAGCAGCCACCGCACGGACACTCCCTCGGGCACGTCGATGTGGCGGAACTGGATGCGAGCGGCCGCCTCGATGAGGATGACCCCCTCGGCATCCCACGGCATGCGAGCGGCGATGGCAGCGATGGCCCCGGCATCGGTCGAATCACCCGCGATCAGCACGACTCCCTCGATGTTCTCCCATTCCGGATCCTCGAGGTGCTCGCATGCGCTGTTCATACGCCCGAGTATAGGTAAGGGTACCCTTATCTATCAATGGCGGATCAGTCGCATCGCCGCATCCGCCGTCTCGGCGCCTGCCCAGCCGAGCGGCTCTACGCTGGATACATGACTTCTCCTGCAGACTCCGCCATCACGATGTTCGGTGCCGATTGGTGCCGCGACTGCATCCGCACCAAGAAGCAGCTCGACTCCCTCGGCGTGGAGTACACCTATGTCGACCTCGTCGCCGACCCCTCCGCGGCCGACGTCGCGAAGGAGATCTCCGGTCGCACGAACATCCCCGTCGTGGTCTACCCCGATTCCTCGCACCACGTCGAGCCGTCGAACGCGGACGTCGAGTCGAAGCTCCGCGAACTCTCCCTGATCTGACCTGAAGCGGCCTCGTCGCGCACCGATACACTGGCGCGATGAGCACCGCGGCTCGGCCCGAACGAGCGTCCGTCCGCCTGCCCGTTCGCACGGTCGCCCTGTACGCGATCGGCTCGCTCGGCACAGGCGGCTACGCCACGCTGCCCGGGCTCGTGCTGACGTACTTCCTGACCGACAATCTCGGCGTCGCCGCACTCGCGGCCGGTCTCATCGTGACCGCGGCGAAGATCTGGGACGTCGTCATCGACCCCCTGATCGGCGCAGCCTC
Organism: Microbacterium sp. CGR1; assembly: GCF_001266755.1. Classification (NCBI taxonomy): domain Bacteria; kingdom Bacillati; phylum Actinomycetota; class Actinomycetes; order Micrococcales; family Microbacteriaceae; genus Microbacterium; species Microbacterium sp. CGR1. The sequence goes on along the minus strand of NZ_CP012299.1, from coordinate 3,208,802 downwards.
GGACCGCCAGTACGCGAAGACCGGTTCGCGTCGCGGACTCATGGTCGTCGGCGCTCTGACACTCCCCGTGTTCTTCGCGTTGACTTTCGCGGTGCCGCCGGCGTGGGGGCCCCTCGCCGGCGCGGCGTGCGTGCTGCTCGCGTTCCTCGCCACCGCGACGTCATTCAGCCTGTTCCAGGTGCCTTACGTCGCGCTGCCCGCCGAGCTGACGTCAGGGTACGACGAGCGCACCCGCCTGCTCGGGTGGCGCGTGGTCGTGCTCACCGCATCCATCCTGCTCTTCGGCGCCGGTGGACCCGAGTTGAGACGGGCGACCGCCGACCCCGTCACGGGATACCTGCTGATGGGCGTGGTCGCCGGTGTGGTCATCAGCATCGGCATGCTCATCGCATCGCGGACAGCCGATGCGGCCGCGCGGAGCATGGCCGCGGCTGACCGACCGAAGGCCCTCGCCCCCGTGGGCCTGCGTGAGCAGTACGCTGCGGGCCTGCGCACGTTGCGTCGCAGCCAGCCCTTCCGCGCACTGCTCGGCACGTTCCTCCTGCAGGCGCTCGCCACCGGCACGATGCTCGCCGGCGCGCAGTACGTGGCGACTTGGGTGCTGCGCTCGGAGGACGCCGTCACGCTGGTCTTCCTGGCACTCGTCGGTCCCGCCCTGGTGGCGACGCCGGGGTGGACGATCGTGGCGCGACGCCTGGACAAGGAGCGGGCGTTCGCGATCGCGAGCGGGGTCTTCCTGATCGCCGCCGCATCGCTCGTCGTCGCGGTCTGGACGCCGGGAGCGTGGATGTACGGCTCGATCGCGGTGGCGGGCATCGCCTACGCCGGGCTGCAGTCGCTGCCCATGGCGATGCTCCCTGACGTGATCTCGCACGATGAGCGGCACAGCGGGCGCGGGCAGGCGGGCACCTTCACGGGAGTGTGGACGGCGGGAGAGACCATCGGATTCGCGCTCGGAGCGAGCGCTGTGTCCCTCACCCTCGCCGCGACGGGCTACGTGTCGAGCGTCGCAGGTGCCACAGTCTCACAACCGGATGCCGCGATCACGGGCATCGTACTGGCGTTCAGCATCCTCCCCTCGTTCCTGATGGCAGCGAGCCTGCTGACGCTCCGCCGCTACCGTCTGCGTCGCGCCGACATCGACACCCGACCGGAGTACGCGACATAAGCTGGGATCCCGTCCGAAGGAGACGCCGATGACTTCTGCGACAACGCCCGCCGCTTCGACGGCGAGCCCCGAGCTGGGTGAGGCCGAGCGCACTCGCCTCGACACCGCGATCGAGGACCTGCACGCCGGCACCCGAACCTGGGCAGCGCTGACGCTGGCTCAGCGGGTCACGCTCCTGCGGGCCGTCCGCTCGAGCGTCGCCGCCGCGGCTGAGGACTGGGCGCACACCGCAGCCGCCTCGAAGGGCCTCGACGCCCGGCATCCGCTGCGTGGCGAGGAATGGCTCAGCGGTCCCTACAGCGTTCTTGGCGCCCTCGACGCCTACATCGAGACCCTCGCGCGCCTCGCGCACGGCACCAACCCGCTCGACGGGATCACGATCGACCGCGCCCCGGGTGGACGCACCCGCGTGCATGCCTTCCCTCTCACGGGCCTCGATCGGTTCCTGCTCTCGGGCTACACGGGCGAGGTCTGGCTCGAACCCGGGGTGACCCCGAACGGCGCACGCGCCGCGGCCGGACTGGCCCAGCGCACACCCTCGGAATCGGGAGGCGTGGGGCTCGTGCTCGGCGCCGGCAACATCACCTCGATCCCCGTGCTCGACGTGCTCTACGAACTGCTCGCGCACAATCGCACGGCGCTGCTCAAGGTCAATCCGACCCAGGATGCGCTGGTGCCCGTCTACAAGCGGGCGCTCGCACCGCTCATCGGCCCAGGACTGCTGCGCATCACCCGTGGCGGGCCCGAGGTCGGCACCTACCTCACCGGCCATTCCGGCCTCGCGCACGTGCACATCACCGGATCGGCCGCGACCTTCGACACGATCGTGTGGGGCACCGGAGCTGCCGCCACCCGGCGACGCCGTGAGGACCGCCCGCTGCTGAACAAGCCCATCACCGCCGAGCTCGGCGGAGTATCGCCCATCATCATCGTGCCGGGCGAGTGGACCGACGCCGATCTCACGTACCAGGCCGAGCACGTCGCCACCATGCGCCTGCAGAACAGCGGCCACAACTGCATCGCCGGGCAGGTGGTCATCATGTCCTCCGACTGGGCGCAGGCCGATGACTTCCGGGCGGCCCTCCGCCGCGCCTATGCGAACGCTCCGGAACGACCGATCTGGTACCCGGGCTCCCCCTCGCGGATGCACCTCGCGACCGACGCGTACCCCGATGCCCTCGTGCTCGGCGACAGAGTGCTGGTCGAGGTCTCCGAGGGCGACGACGCCACGGCGCTGCAGAGCACCGAGTACTTCGCCCCGGTGCTGGGCGTCGTCTCGCTCACCGGAACCGGTCAGGAGTTCCTCGACTCGGCGGTGGCCTATGCGAATGACCGGCTGCAGGGGACCCTCGGGGCGAACCTGCTCATCGAGCCGTCGACTGAGAAGGCCCTCGGCGCCGGATTCGACCGTGCCATCGCCGCCCTGCGCTACGGGTCTATCGCGATCAACGGCTGGACCGCCTTCGGCTTCATCACCCCGACGATGACCTGGGGAGCATTCCCCGGCAGCACGATCGCCGACGTCGGCAGCGGCATCGGAGTGGTCCACAACGCGCTCCTGCTCGACCGCGTCGAGCGCTCGGTGATCCGCGGACCGTTCCGTCCCTTCCCCCGGTCGCTCCCGGTGGCGAATGGCGGCGGACTCCTCAGCATCCTCCCGAAGCCGCCGTGGTTCGTCTCCGCGCGCACGGGGGCGACGGTCAGCGAAGGGCTCACGCGATTCCGCGCCGACGGCGGTCTGATCCGGCTGGTGAAGACGCTGACTGCGGCTCTGCGCGCCTGACGCACTCCCTGCGGCCGCGAGCCGTCAGGCCGAGAAGCGGTCGGTCGCTGCACGCAGCGCTCGCTGGATGCCGGGCTCCGTCGCCGAGTGACCCGCGTCGTCGACCACGACGAACTCCGCCTCCGGCCAGGCCACGTGCAGATCCCACGCCGTCATCATCGGCGTGCACACGTCGTGGCGTCCCTGCACGATGACCGTCGGGATATGGCGGATGCCGTCGACACCGTCGATCAGCTGACCCTCGCTCCACCATCCGCGATTCACGAAGAAGTGATTCTCGATCCGGGCGAAGGCGATAGCCGTGTCCGGGTCTGACATCGCCTCGATCTGCGCGGCGTCCGGGCGAAGGGTCACGGTCGACGCCTCCCACCGTGACCAGGCCACCGCCGCCGGACCATGCACCGCAGGGTCGGCGTCGAACAGACGCCGGTGGTAGGCCTCGATCATGTGCGAGCGCTCGAGCACCGGAATCGGAGCGATGAACTCCTCCCACAGGTCGGGGAACAGCGCGGCGGCCCCGCCCTCGTAGAACCATTCGAGCTCTGCGCGCCGAAGGGTGAAGATGCCTCGCAGGATCAGCTCGCTGACGGCATCCGGATGAGCCTGCGCATAGGCGAGTGCGAGCGCGCTACCCCACGATCCCCCGAACACCTGCCACTGCTCGACGCCGAGGTTCTTGCGCAGCAGCTCGATGTCGGCGATCAGGTGCGCGGTGGTGACGAAGCGGAGGTCGGCGTCCGGCGCACTCGCGTGCGGGGTGCTGCGCCCGCAGCCCCTCTGGTCGAGCAGCACGATGCGGTAGACCTCCGGGTCGAAGAATCGTCGCTGCCAGGGCGAGGTGCCACTGCCCGGTCCGCCGTGGAGGAAGACCACGGGCTTGCCCTCGGGGTTCCCGCTGACCTCCCAGTACATGCGGTGTCCGTCACCGACGAGCAGCTCGCCCGTCTCATGGGGCTCGATGGGCGGGTACAGCGCGTCCAGGTCCATCGCGCCTGCCTACAGCTCTCCGCCGGACACGGTCAGCGGCTGCTCACAGACGTCCAGACCGTTGGTGTATCCCTGGGCGAACCAGGCCTTGCGCTGCACACTCGTGCCGTGCGTGAAGCTCTCGGGATTGACGGTGCCGGACGACTGCTGCTGGATGTTGTCGTCGCCGACGGTGTTCGCGGCGTTAAGGGCGTCCTCGAGCTCCGCCTCGGTCGGCGGCAGGAGGTAAGGAACCCCGTCGGGGTCCTTCTCCTTCGTCATCTGCCCGATCCACGCACCCGCATAGCAGTCGGCCTGCAGCTCGACGCGCACGCCGTTGCTGTCCGGCCCCGTGCCGATGTTCGGGTACCTGTCCATGACGCCGGTGATGTACTGGATGTGGTGTCCCCACTCGTGCCCGACGACGTACAGCTGGGCGAGGTTGCCGGCGGATGCTCCGAACTGCTGCTCCATCAGATCGAAGAACGTGGGGTCGATGTAGACCGTCTCATCCGGCGGGCAGTAGAAGGGACCGACCGCGTTCGACGCGGTGCCGCAGGCGGTCGAGGTCGCTCCATCGACCACGATCAGCTGCGGCGGCCGATACGGATCGATGTAGTCCTCCCAGTAGCCGTCGAGCGCGAGCTGGGATGCGGCGACACGGCAGTCGACGTTCTCGTTGGCATCCTCGCCGGTCTGGCAGTTCTCGATCACACTGCCACCCTGCGGCTCCGTCCCGCCACCCGTCGTGCCGCCGCCCAGGAGGCCGGTCAGATCGATGCCGAGCAGGGGTCCGGCGATCAGGGCGATGATGCCGAGCAGGCCGACGCCGCCCGCTCCGGCGACGACGGCACCACGGCCACGTCGGCGGGCCGTGTTGCCGGAGACGTCTGCGTCAGGGTTGAAGGTCATGCCACGAGGGTACTCTGCGCCACGGGCTCGCACCGTCGTAGGCTCGAGGCATGACGACCACCATCACGCTCACGGGTGCGGGCGGACAGATCGGCTACGCACTGCTCTTCAGGATCGCCGCGGGAGACCTGCTGGGCCCCGACGAGAAGGTAAGGGTGCGGCTGCTGGAGATCCCTCAGGGGCTCGGCGCCGCCGAGGGTGCGGCCCTCGAACTGCAGGACGGCGCCTTCGGACTGCTCGAGCACGTCGAGGTCACGGACGACCCGGCCGTCGGCTTCGACGGGTGCGATCTCGCTCTGCTCGTCGGCGCGAGACCGCGCGGGCCGGGCATGGAGCGCGGAGACCTGCTCGCGGCCAACGCCGGCATCTTCGGTCCCCAGGGTGCCGCTATCGCCGCCCATGCCGCGGATGGCGTGCGGGTCACGGTGGTCGGCAACCCGGCGAACACGAACGCGCTGATCGCGTCGGCCTCGGCGGACGGCGTTCCGGCCGAGCGATTCGCGGCGCTCACCCGGCTCGACGAGAATCGCGCCAGAGCCCAGCTGGCACAGACGCTCGCCGTGCCGGTCGACACCGTGCGACGTGTGCCGATCTGGGGCAATCACTCCGCGACGCAGTTCCCCGACGTCTCGCACGCGACCGTCGGCGGCAGGCCCGTCGCGGATGCGCTCGAGGCCATCGTCGGCGATGTGCCCACGTGGCTCGAGCAGACCTTCATCCCCCGGGTCGCGAAGCGAGGTGCCGAGATCATCGAGGTGCGCGGCTCATCGTCCGTCGCCTCCGCCGCGAACGCCACGATCGAGCATGTGCGCGACTGGGTGCGCGGCACCGACGACTGGACCTCGGCCGGCGTGGTCTCGCATGGCGAGTACGGCGTGCCCGCCGGCCTGATCTCGTCGTTCCCCGTGCGGTCGGTCGACGGAGAATGGCAGATCGTCGAGGGGCTCGAGGTGAGCGAGTGGGCCCGCACGCGCATCGACGCCTCGGTGGCCGAGCTCGTCGAGGAACGGGACGTGGTCACAGCCCTCGGGATGCTCTGAAAGGTCACCGCTCCGGCTCCGCGCAGGGCAGAATGGATGCCGGAGGTGCGCGATGAGCGAGACGATCGATCCCATGAAGGCGACGGCATCCGTCGACGAGGCCCTGACGAGCCCGCTGCATCTGCCGCACGCGGCTGCGGAGTGCCCCAAGTGCTTCACCGAACTGCAGCAGAATCGCGACTTCTGGCTCGCACGCCCGGACGGTTCACGTCTGGTCGGGCTCGTGGTCTCCCGCGAGGGCATGCCCTCGGTGGTCGAGCAGCGCGACGATCTCACGCGTTTCGGGGTGCCGATCGAAGGATTCCGGCACCCCGCTCCCGACATCCTCGAGAGCTGGAGCGATCGGCTGTCGCGATTGATCAGCACGCTGAAGCCCGGTGACATCCTGGTCGTGGCGAACATCAACGCTCTCGGCCGCGACTCCGAAGAGGGCGCACGTACCGCCAAGGAGCTGCGTCGCCACGGCATCATCGTCAAGGTGCTGAGTCACGACGCGCGTCATCTGGCCGACGCCACGCGCTGAGGTCGCGGATTCACACGTCTCGCGCTCAGAAGTCTCCCGAGCGAAGTCGAGCGAGAGTTCCCGCTCCGATCTCGGCGCGGGCCTCGGGGCGTTTCCCGTAGAAGGAGACGAGTTCCGCGAGGATCACCGGATCACTCGCGAGATCGCGCGTCGCCCACGAGGATGGACGCGTCGTCGTCGTCCGGACGACCACGCGATCGCCCTCCAACGATGCAGCCGAGATCTCATCCCAGGCCGCATTCACGCGGTTGCGTGGAATCCGCAGCTCGACCCCGTCACGACGCAGGGTGAGGCGATGGCCGTCGAGAGGACGGAACCACGAGCGCACGCCGACGGTGAGCAGGATCAGCCCGATCACCGGCACGCCCAGCAGAGTCAGTATCGTCATCCGTTCGGAAGGAACGGTGAAGATGCTCCACGCCCATCCGGTGAGGAGCAGCGCTCCGGCTGCGACGAACGCGCGCAGCGGCCAGACGACCTCCGCAGCACCGCCGAACACGACCGTCGATCCGTCGACCGCAACCCGTACGACCCTCACTCGTTCGATCCGGAGATGAGCGGTCAACAGCCACGCCGCGACGCCGACCGCCAGCACGACCCCCGATCCGAGGAGCTTCATGGCCGGGGCGGGGTCGGCCAGCAGTGTCACCGCATAGAAGACGACTGCTGCCGTGAGCACGACGCCGAGCACCACCAGCCCCGTCGTCGACCCCTTCTGGCCCTGCCATCCGGCATGGCCGGGAACCCAGACGGTCTCCGCGGTCTTCTCCTGCCCCATCACCCGAACAGACCCTTCCACGCCTTCCCGACGCCGTCACCGACGTCGCCGACGAAATCGGTGGTGTTCTCCCACGCGTCCTCGGCGAAGTCCGTGGTCGCGTCCCATGCGTTCTCCATCCCTGCATCGATGGACTCCCGCACGTCCTGCGGCACCCAGCTCTCGTACGCCCAGACAGCGCCGGCGCCCACTGCCACCGCAGCCCCGCCGACGACGACCGCAGTGCCCCAGACCGGCAGAGTGATCACACCCGCCGCGGCGAGAGCCGCGACGCCGGCGGTGGCAGCGATGCCGCCGACGACACCGCCGCCGATCTCCACAGCAGTGGAGGAGGGGTCGTCACCTGTGGACATGTCGGAACCCAGGTTCCAGATGTCGATGCCCCAGCCCACGACCGGCAGCGCCTTGCCCGCTCGGGAGAGTCGCCGAGCGAGGTCTTCCGCCTCGTCCGCCGCCCAGCGCATTCCGCCGGGGTTGGCCGCCTCCGCAGCCGCCTTCACAGCCGGGTTCCCGGACCGCAGCTCACGCACGAAGTCGGAGGCCCCGAGGCGGAGATCCTCCGCATGGGAGACAAGGTCGCTCGCCGTCGTCTTCCACGCGAGCGCCTGCCCTTCGAGGTAGATCTTCGGAGCCTCACCGCCCGCCTCGTGAAGCCCGGCGAGGATCTTCTGTGCGGTGGACTGCGTCGGGAGCCCATCGAGGAAGCCGTCGAGATTCTCGCTGATCCAGACTTCGAGCTCGCCCCACCACGAACCGACGTCCTCGGCGATCTTGTTGTACAGGTCGATGCGGTCGAGGTGCTGCTGCCACTCATCCCAGTACGGATCGTCGCGCGTCGCAGGACACACGGGAATCAGGGAGACCGGCCGACCGATCACCATTCCGTTCACGGGGAGCCCCTCGCCACGGGCCTTCTCCCGATGCGCGGCGAAGTCCTCCTTCATCCGCTCCAGCTGGCCGGCGTACGAGCGCAGCTTCTCCGCCGCGTCGCGCGCCAACCCTGCGATCTCGTCCGCCGCGTCCGTGGTTCGCGACAGGATGGTGACGTAGTCGTCAGCCGATTCGCCATACCAGTGCGATCGCACGCCCGTGGGGATGAAGCTCGTCGTGCGGGACGACCCGTCGGCCGCGTCTTTCAGACCGGGATCGAGCCACTCCGCAGCCGCCCGCACCTGCGCGGCGTCACCATGGGTGGTCGTGTCGATCGTCATCAGAGGTCCTCGACGATCGTCGCGACCGGGGTGAGCTGATCGATCACGTCCTGCTCGTTCGTCGCCGAATCCTGTGCGATGGCACGGACGATCTCTCCGAGCGTGCCGTTGATCCGGTACAGCGCGTCGACGCCGTCACCGACCCGCATCATGATCGCCGCCACCGCATCGGAAGCGAGGCCACCGTCGACGGCGGTCGGAATGGCGGCGAGCTTGCCTTCGATCGCCTCCACGGCCTCCTCATGCATGCTCGCGTGAACGGCCATGACCTCCGGGTCCATCGCGATGCGAGTCATGCGATCGCCCCGTCCCGTCGATACGACGCGGGCACATCGAGATCGAAGATCACGACGTCGTACGGCTGCGCGCGCTTGATCTCCGCGAGGTCCTCGGTGCGCACCAGGATCCACGGCTGCCGTTCGCCCGCAAGCGTCAGCAGCCGGTCGAGCGCCGTGTATGCGAGGAGAGCGAGCCGCCCGTCCTTCAACTCCCTGATCTCGACGAGCTGCGCCTCCGGAGTCGACGTCACGCTCAACGGCAGATACAGCACGGGCGGCACCATCGGCTGAGACGGCGTTAGGGGTTCGAAGGTCATGACGGCCTCTCTCTCGGTCCTACTGGTAGCTCGGCGGCACCCACAGCAGCTGGGCGGCGACCAGCCCGCGGTCTCGGCTGACGATCTGGGCACGCCCCGGAATGGCCGGGATCGCCTTGACCTTGCCGATCAGCTGACCCTCCTCGGGGTTTCCCGAGAGCAGGATGCCGGTGGCACCCAGGTCGGTCATCCGCTGAATGATCGGATCGTAGGCCGCGCGGCTGGCTCCGCCGGTGCGACGCGTGAGGATCACGTGGAGCCCGAGGTCGGCGGCCTGCGCGAGCAGAGGTGCGAGCACAGCGACCGGATTGCCCTGCGACGTCGCCACGAGGTCGTAGTCGTCGATCAGCACGAAACCTTCGGCGCCCTTCCACCACGACCGGGAGCGCAGCTGGTCGGGCGTGACATCGGCGCCGGGGATGCGGCTCTGGAAGAACTGCGCGAGCTCGCTCATCCCGCCCTCGGTCATCTCGTGCGACGTGAGGTAGGCGCCGAGATACTCCTGCGGTATCTCGCCCAGCAGCGCTCGGCGATAGTCGACGACGAAGACCTTCGCCTCCGTCGGGCCGTAGAGACGCGTGATCTCATGCACGACACCACGGAGCATCGACGACTTGCCCGAGTCGGCGTCGCCGTAGAGGTAGAGCAGAGGCTCTTCGAGCGGATCGATCGAGAACGGGGCCAGGTTGGCCTCGTCGATTCCCAGCAGGATCTCGCGGGGTTCCGAGCCGTCGGTCGAAGCGGCGGCGGCGACCGCTCGCAGATCGGCGTGGCTGATGCGCGACGGCAGCAGACGAAGCTTCGGACCCGCGGGGCCGTGCCACGCTGATGCCACCCGGGTGACCAGGTCGTCGATGCCGTCGGCCAGCGAGGAGGCGTCATCGACACCGTCGATGCGCGGCAGTGCGGTCAGCATCTGCAGGCCGTTCTCGTTGAGTCCGCGGCCCGGGATCGACGTGACGTTCTCGGCGGCCTTGCGGTTGACCTCGGAGTCGGTCGGATCGCCGAGGCGCAGCTCGATGCGGGTGCCGATGAGGTCCTTGATGTTGGCTCGGACCTCCATCCAGCGCGACGCCGTGATGACGATGTGTACACCGTAGGTGAGGCCGCGCGCGGCGATCGCCTGGATCTGCGGTTCGAGCATCTCGAACTCGGCACGCAGGGTTCCCCAGCCGTCGACCAGCAGGAAGATGTCGCCGTAGCCGTCGTCGGCGAGTCCCTGGGCGCGGCGCTGGCGATAGGTGTCGATCGAGTCGATGCCGTTCTGACGGAAGTACACCTCGCGGGCGTTGAGCAGGCCCGTGACCTCGGCCACCGTGCGACGCACGATGTCGGGTTCCGAACGCGTGGCCACCCCGCTGATGTGCGTGAACCGCTGCAGGCCGGTGAAGCTGCCGCCGCCGAAGTCGATGACGAAGAACTGCACCTCCTGCGGAGTGTGCGTGAGCGCCAGCGCGACCAACGTGGTGCGGGCGAGGGTGCTCTTGCCGCTGAGCGGAGCGCCCACGATCGCCATGTGACCGGCCGCCCCTCCGAGCGAGATCGCGAGGTTCTCGCGTCGCTGTTCGAGCGGCACGTCGACGATTCCCAGCGGCACGGTGAGTGCGCCGGCGCCCCGCCAGCGCGGGGAGATGAGACCGAGGGCGGGGTCTTCGACGAGGTCGCCGAAAAGCTGGTCGAGCGTCGCGGGCGTCTCGAGCGGCGGGAGCCACACCTGATGGGCGGCCGGTCCTCGGCCACTCATCGTCTCGACGGCGATCTCGAACGTGTTGCGCTTCTCTTCGGGCTCGGCGTCGACGACGACCTCCGGCTCGTCGACGGGCGTCTCGGCCCGCCACACGGGTGCTGCGGTGAAGAGCTCGACCGCTGTCGACCCGGTGCTCTGCGCAGAACCCGATGTCGCGCGGCGCCGACGGCGGGGCGGGGGCCCGGACACATAGGCGGCGCGGAACTGCGTCATCGTCTCGGTGTCGGACTTCAGGATTCCGGCACCGGGCTGAGTGGGCAGGTGGTACGCGTCAGGAACTCCGAGCACGGTGCGCGACTCGGCGGCTGAGAACGTGCGGAGACCGATCCGGTACGACAGGTGCGTGTCGAGACCGCGCAGCTTGCCTTCCTCCAGGCGCTGCGAGGAGAGCAGCAGGTGCACTTGGAGCGAACGTCCGAGGCGACCGATGTTGACGAACGTGTCGACGAACTCCGGCTTCGCCGACAGCAGCTCCGAGAACTCGTCGGCGACGATGAGCAGAGCGGGAAGCGGAGCGAGGTCCGTGCGTCCGCCACGGCGGGCCTTCTCGTAGTCTGCGACGTTGGCGAAGGGCCCCGTCGCCCGCAGCAGCTCCTGACGGCGGACCATCTCGCCTTGCAGCGCATCCTGCATACGGTCGACGAGCGAGATCTCCTCGCCGAGGTTCGTGATGATCGCCGAGACGTGGGGCATGTCCGCCATACCGGCGAAGGTGGCACCACCCTTGAAGTCGACCAGCACGAAGTTGAGCTGCTCGGGAGAATGCGTCATCGCCAGCGCGAGCACGAGCGTGCGGAGGACCTCGGACTTGCCCGAACCCGTCGCACCGATGATGAGGCCGTGCGGGCCCATGCCCTGCTGGGCCGATTCCTTGATGTCGAGGATCAGAGGGCTGCCGTCTTCGGTCTGCCCGATGGGCACCCGGAGACGGTCGCGCTCGAGACGCGGGGCCCACGCGGCATCGAGATCGAGATCGCGGACGTCGGGAAGGCCGAGCAGCTCGACGAGCTCCGCCTGATCGGTCGCGCTCTTCTTCTTCGCGATGGTCGTGCCACCCGCGTAGAGGGCGATGAGTCGACGCGCTGTCGCCTCGGCCTCGACGATGCTGATCGAGTCTGCTTCGAACGGACGCGCGGGAACCTGCAGGCTGACCAGCTCGGCTCGGCGACCCTTGTCCCCCGGCTCGAACGCGATGCGCAGGGCGTTCGGATCGTCGAGATCGCCCCACCGTGAGGGGAGGTCGATCACGGTCACACCCTGCACGCCGTCGCCGCTGACGAGCGCGTCGTTGAAGGAGGTGCTGACCCCATCGGTCAGGATGACGATGTGCGGCACCTTGGCACCGGATCCGTCACGCGCGAAACGCGACCGCTCCCTGACCTCGGCCGGAAGCATCTCCTCGAGCTCCGACAGCTGAGATCCGATCATGCGCGCAGCGCCGAGCCCGTCCCTGACCGTGCGCGAGTGCGTGTGCGGCATCCACTTCGCCCACTCCCACTGCGGGAGCACCGCCGCGTCCGCCGCGATGACGACCTGCACCGTGTCGGGATCGTGCATCGTCGCGAGGTGCAGCAGGATGGCGCGCGCGAGGCCGCGGGACTCGGTCTCGTCTCCCGTGATCTCGACACGGGCGTAGTCGCGCAGCGTGATGCCGAGCGAGAGGTTCTTCTGGATCTCGTGCGTCAGCATGAAGCGGTGCGCGGCAGAGGCGGCGACCGGGTCGAGCTGGGCGAGCGGCGGCAGCTCCGGTGCCTCGAGCGAGATGCACAGCGGCTGGTCGCTCGTGCCGACACGCACCGTGAGGAAGTCGGGGTCGTTCATCCCGCGTTCCCACACCCTGGTGCGCTCTTCCGCGATGTACGGCAGCGCCGACGGTGCGGGGAGGTGCCAGTTCGCGGCACGGCGCTGCTGGCGAGCCGCGACCCGCACGGTCTGACGCAGCTCGGTCAGGTAGGCGAGATACTCACGGCGCGAGCCGAGCGTCGCGGCCTGCCGCTGGGATCGCTGACGCCATCCGTTCACCGCCACGAAGCCGAGCGACGACAGCAGGAACATCCCGCCGGTGAGCAGTCCGGTCACCGACTGGTTCGACATCGTGACCATGACGATCGCGCCCACGCTGCCCAGCATCGGCAGGAGGGATCCGAGGATTCCCATACCGCCGTCATTGGGCTGCAGCTCGGGCGGCGCCTGGACGGGGAGCTTTCCAGAGGGGACTCGGGGCGGCGCGAGACGGGGTCCTGTCATGCTCTCTCTCCGGCGCTGCTGTCGGTGGCCAGCAGGAGGCTGATGGTAAAGCTCCGATTGCCGATGCGCACCCGGTCGGCATCGTCGAGCAGAACGCGCTCACCGGCGACGAGCTCGGTCGTCTGCCCGTCGTCGGATCGGATGTCGGACCCGTTGGTGGAGCCGAAATCGGTCACCCAGGTTCTGCCGCGCGAGTGCTCGAGCCGGAGGTGCGTCTTCGACACCGAGGAGTCGGGGTCGGTCACGGTCACCAGCCGATCGTCGTGCACACTCGCCACCGGCGCGCGACCGATGTTCGCCGCCAGAGGGAGCCCCAGCTGCACGCGCTGGCCGGTGTCGAAGATCAGGAGCAACGCCCCGGACTCGGATGCCGGAGTCGGAGCATCGGAATGCTGCGCAGCCGCCGGGGCGACCGTGAAGAGCGGCTTGTCGTCACCCTGCGCCGCGGGGGCGGGCTTCTCGGTGCGGTGCGAGGCCGCGCGGGCGTCGGTGGGCTCGGAGTCCTCGTCGACGACGGACGGATGGGCACCGAGAGGCACGACCTGCGGAGGAGCGAGCGGAGTGGCGACCTCGGCGACCGTCGCCTCCTGCGGCGCATCGGCGGGCGCCCGAGGCGGGACGGCGACGACGACCGTGCCGGCCACGCGATCGGCCCACGATTGACGACGTCCGCCACGGTCCCATGCGCTCGAGGCGACGACGACCCAGCTGCCGACCGCGACGAGGAAGCCGGCGCCGGTGATGATCCCCCGCACGAACTGGCGCCCCACGCCGGGCGAGTACGGCCGGTCGCCGCGAGACGCGCGCAGACGCAGCACGGCGTTGCCCAGGGTGAGTCCTGTGCGCGCTTCGAGCACGCACAGGAAGATCGCGAGCTCGGCGACCGTGAGGCCGGCCAGCAGCATGCTGCGAGTGGTGATGAGGACGATGGACGCGGCGAGGATGACGGCGGCGCTGTCGAGCGTGAAGGCGGCGATCCGCGCCCCGGTCCCCGCGGGCGAGCCGACGAAAGCCGGACCGAGCCCGTCTTCGGGTCGTCTCGTCCTGGCGCGTGTCGAGACGATCGGAGTGGGGCTGGGAGGCGCGGATGCGGACCGGAGGGGCGCGCCGTCGACACCGGGGGCCGCGGCGATCAGTGCCGGTGGCAGCGCCGGGACCTCCCCGAGCTGGCCGGGTCCGGGCTGGACGGGTGGGATCGCTCCACCGCCCGGCCAGGACTGTGGTTCACCGTTCCCGCTCATCCGGCCATCATTCCACGAACGAGGGACAGCACATTCGCGTAGAGCAGCGCCGCGGGAAGGGCGAGGGCGACGGCGAGCCATTCGAAGGCGTCACCGAAGCGCGACCAGATGAGCGAGCTCGCACCGCGGGAGACGGGGATGATCACGGCGACCGCCGCGAGGCCCACCGCGAACAGCACGGCGGCGCCGAGCACCTGGAAGCCGGAGCCCAGCGCTGCGGCCGCCTGCAGCCCGGCGACCACGGACACCACCGCTGCCGCCGCACGCGGGAGCCAGCGGAGGATGCGCGATGTCGTGTGCCGAGGGGTCAGGAGGAGTGCGAGCGCGACGCAGACGAGGAGTGCGATACCACCCGAGATCACGAAGGGGTCGTCCGGCCACGGGCGCAGGAAGGCGAGAGGAGCCATGAGCGCGGCGACGACGCTGAGCACCGCTGTTCCGGCGATGAGCCGGGCCGAGGAGTCATCGACGACGGCGATGATGCGCTCGGGCCGGAGCAGCCCGACCGACTCCGGGATCGCTCCTCGAACCGTCCACCGGCTGGTCATGAAGTGCTTGTAGTCGATGAAGTACCCCTCCGGGAGGTTCACCAGGCTGCTGGGCAGTGCGCGCAGCCCGAGCGGCACGAGTCCGAGAGAGATGGCTGCGGCCTCGGCGGGGCCCCATCGCAGCAGCAGCGAGAGCCCCCAGACCGCCGCGAGCCCCACGAGGAGCACCGTCGCCGTTCCGGCGGCCGCGCGCATCGGACGGGCTCGGGCAGAGACGGCGATGACCGAAGTGGTGATGCCCGCGGCGAGGAACCCGGATGCGGCAGAGAGGTGCGCACTCGCGTCGAGCTGAGCCGGGATCAGGAGCGCTCCGGCCGAGAACGACAGGAGGACAGGCGCGAGGACGCCGAGGATGCCGCGCACCCCCGCTGCGGAGTCCCGGCGCGACCATGCGACGGCACCGCTCACGGCGCCGACCACGAGGAGGAGACCGATCAGGAGCCTGAGCAGCGGATCTCCGGCCCCCTGGGCGAAGACCGCGACGAGCAGCAGTCCGCTGACGCCGAGCATCCACCATCGGGCGCCGTGGTCCGCGCGCGAAGGCCGCTCCGGCGCGCCCGTGGCTCGCGCCTGCGGCGCGAGTGCCGTGCGGTCGATCAGCGCGTAGAGGCCTCCGTCGATGAGGTCCTCGCATTCGGTGTCGCCGGGGATCTCGAATCCGCCGGGACCGATCGTCGCGAAGCGATCGGCCGTCGACAGTCCGCTGAGGACGAGCGCGTCATCGAGGGTCTCGTCGAAGGGAAGCGAGAGGTCGAAACGACGGTCCTCGCTCTGAAGAACGATCCGACGCCGTTCTACCGTTTCGACTGACATACCTGAACCCTATCGACCGTGTGCGGCTGCTCACTCCGCGGCGTGACCGACCACCGACCATGCACGCGTGCGGGTCGTGGACGGCATCCGCCGTCCACGACCGCCGCGGTGATCCTGATCAGTCCGCGTGCTCGTCGCGGGAGCCCGCCTGGGCGCCCTTGGCACGCGGACCGCGCTCCTCGTCGTCTTCGAGCTTGGGAGCGATCGGACCACCGAGACCGGAGCGCTTGGCCTTCTCCTCCTCGTCGGCGCCTCCCGCGCCGCCCATCATTCCCATACCCGGACGCATGCCGGAGCCTGCTGCGCCGGACGAGCCCGCCGCACCGCCTGCTCCGCCGACACCGCCAACACCGCCAGCGCCACCGACGCCGCCAGCGCCACCGACACCTGAGCCGAATCCACCCGCGCCGCGCGCACCCACTCCGCCGACGGCGGACTTGCCCAGCAGGCCGCCACTGCCTCTCTGGCCGGCGCCGGACGAGCCTCCGAGTGCCGATCCGCCGAGGGTGCCCATGCTGCCGATACCGGCGATCTTGGATCCCGCAGCGATGGCCGCGGCTCCTGCGCCGCCGCCCACGATGCCGCCGATGCCGCTGCCCCCACCGATGACTCCGCCGGGGAGCGTCGAACCGGGGTGCAACGGATACCCGCCTCCGGTTCCTGAACCGCCGCCGCCGGTGCCTCCCGGCAGCACGCCGCCGCCGGGGAAGTCGACCGTCGGGTCATCGCCGCCGGTATCACCGGGGCCTCCCGGTCCGTCGGGGTCGTACTCCCAGTCTCCGGGACCATCGGGAATCGTCGGATAGGTGGGGTCAGGCAGGTACTCGGGGACGGTCGGGTCCGTCGGCGTCGGCGGGACATACTCGCCGACCCCGCCTCCACCGCCACCGGTCTGGTATCCACCGCCACCGGGCGTGTACCCGGACGGGCCGCCGCCGATCCCCGGGGATCCGATCCTCGGGGCGTCGATCTGCGTGCCCGGGATCGGCTCGTCAGAACCGGACGGGGCCTTCGACGACCGGTAGTCCACCTCGTTCATCGCGCGGGCCGCCTGAGCCAGCTTGTTCGTCGGCTCCGTCAGCGACGCCTCGACCTTCTGAACGACCTCGCGCGCGGCATCCTCCCGCTGGTTGCCGAGGAAGTCGCCGATGGCGTCCAGAGCCTTGTCCGCCGCGAGCGGACCGAGGACCGGGTGCACCACCAAGGACGCGCCCTTGGCAGCGTTCGCCCAGAAGGGGTCGATCGATGCCGACGGGAGTTCGGCGGCCGCGATCTCGCGTCGAGCCGAGTTGCCTTCGACGACCGCGGAGTCCACGGCCTCGACGAGTCTGAGAATGGCCGATACCTTCGACCGGATCTCGTCGATGTCAGCGGTCGCCCCCTTGGCGGACTCGCCCTCCCAGAACTCGGAGAGGCGCACGGCCGAGAGCGCCCGCTCCAGTGAGGTGAACGCATTCGTCACGGCGGAGAGCCGCGGGATGATCGAGTCGTCGAGCTGCCGGATGCGGTTCAGTTCCGCCTCGTACCCGCCCGGGCCCATCTGCTTACCGGCCATGGTTTCCCCCTTGTTCGGTGGTGTCTCGTCGTGAGGAGCGTGTCAGTACGATCGCGAGGATGATCCCGCCGATCACCAGCAGCAGGAGGACGATCCCTCCGCCGATGAGCCAGGGCGTGATCGGCGATGCCTGATGATCGGGTCGCTCGGCGACCGGCGCGTCCGTCGGGACGGATGTCTGCGCGCCGCCTCCGAGCGCTGCCTTCGCCTCGTTCACGTCGCCGAGAGACGGCTGCGCGTACGTGTCCTCGGTGTCGAAGAGCGGATTCACGTCAGGATATTTCGACGGGTCGATCGCGAGCATCCCGGTGAGGGAGGCCGCTCCATACCCGGTGCTGTCGTTCCACTCCGGCTCGTGCTCGCCCTTGGTTCCCGTGTTGTGGATCAAGCTCTGGATCAGCTGCCCTGCTGTCGCATCCGGGTACTTCTGCTTGACCATCGCGAGGAAGCCCGCGACGATCGGCGTCGAGAAAGACGTGCCCGACCCGATCTGCTGGGCGTCCCAGGAATCCGGGGTCCCCTGCAGGAGGAGCCCGACCCCGGGTGCGGCGACGACGACGTCCTCCGCCAGGTTCGGCTTGCCGTTCGTTCCGGTCTGGATCTTGCCGTCCTCACCGAAGGCCTGCACCGCGACGACTCCGTTGAGCCCCGCGGGCCACAGGCTGATCCCGTCCTCGTTCGACATGCCGGCGACGACGACCGCGTCGGAGGCATAGGCATCGGCGAGACCCTGCCGCATGTTGATGCTGCTTCCGGAGGAGATCGAGATGATGTCGGCGCCATCTGCCGCGGCGTCCGAGATCGCGCGGTCGAGAGCGAAACGACCGTCGTCGCCCAGCTCCTCGCCGTTCTCCTGGAGGCACTCCGCATCGCCGCCGTCTTCGCCGATGACGCCGTCGAGGACGCCGGTGCTGTAGAAGACCACCTCTGCCCCCGGCGCCACACCCTTGACCGGGGCGCCCCCGGCCGGAGCCTCGCCGGTTCCGGCGATCATCGAGACCACCTGGGTGCCGTGAGAGGACTTGCCGTACTCGGCAGAGACCGCCGGATACGGCTGGCCGGTCGCGTCGAAGCAGTACGAGGAGTCATCGACGGTGACGTTCGCCCCGCGGAGCCCGACCACGTCGGGGTTGATCTGACTGTCGATCACGGCGATCTTGATTCCCGCCCCGTCGAAGCCCGCATCGTGCGCCTCTTGGACCTTGCCGCGATCGAACCACCACAGACCCGATGCGGCGGCCGCTGTCGCGCTCGAGGGCACCGCGATCGCGGCGGCCAGCGCCATAGCGCCGACCGCCGCGATCACTCCGCGGCGAGTGCGTCTCATCAGTAGTCGGCCTCTTCGGGCTCATCGGCACCTGTAGACGTCGGTGCAGATGCCTGGACTCCGGCTGAGCCCCCACCCGTCGCGCCGGTCCCAGCGCCTGTCGATGTCGCGGTGTCGCCGTCGCCCTGGGCGACGGCCGAGTCCAGCAGCGACACGATCAGCTTCGTCTCGTCGGCGAGCGACGCGTCCTGCTCGGCGATCTGCATCACGGCGGCGCGAATCACGTCGTGGGTGTCCTGGATCTTGGCGATGGTCCGGGCCGTGGCGTCTCCCATCGACTGCGCGGCATCGGCCACGGCCCGCCGGAAGTCGACGGTGGCCTTCGACGACCCTCCCTCCGAGACCGCCACCTCAGACGGGCTGGGGAACTCCTGCAGCTCACGCAGGATCCGCTTCAGCTCAGCGAACACTCCATCGAAGTCGATTGCGATGCTCATCGACGCCCCTCCCCTTCACAACGGCAGATGATTCCGAAACATCTGCTGCGCCCTCCGACTCGATCGCCGAACAGCACAGCAGACGGCGCGGGCCCGGCGCATCGCTGCGTCGGGCCCGCGCCACGGATCAGGCCCCGAAACGCCCAGCGGCCGACTTGTCGGTCTGGACGTACTGGCCCGAGATCTCCTCGGTCTTGCCCGCGATCTGCGTGAGAAGCTGCTGCATCTCGCTCAGCGAACGGTTCCACTTGGCCTGAGCCTGGTCATACGCCTGCTGCGCGGAACCATCCCACGCCGCACGGAGCTTGCTGACCTCGGACTCGAGACGGTCCAGCTCGGAACGAATACCCTGCGACCCGCTGCGGATCTGCGCTGCCAGAGCGTTGACCTGCTCCGGGCGAACTGACATCGACTGCATCATGTTCTCCTTGAAATCTCTGTGGTCTACGCTCAGGCGCCCATCATCGAGCCGAGGCCCGAGATGGTCTGCTGGTGAGCTTCTTCGGTCGCAGCCTGGTCACGCTCGGTGCCCGCAAGAGCATCCTCGAGCGTCACGAGGACCTCGTTCAGCTGACGCGCCTGCTCGTCCCAGCGCGACATCAGCGTCGTGAACGACACAGCAGCCGCACCGGTCCAGAAACCACGCAGCTGCTCGATCTCACCGCGGACCTTCTTGGTCTGCTGGTCGATCCCGGACTTGGTCTCCCGCACCGCCTGGGCTCCGCGACGCAGAGCCCCTTCTTCTGCGGAGATGACATCAGCCATAACTCACTCCCTCCGGTCCACATGGGACACACGTGCGGGGGAGCGCATCCCAGTCTTGGGACGACAACGAAACAACCCCCCACGAATCTGTTTCACGACACAGGCTAGAACACATCGGAACGAATCGCCAGATTTCATGATGCATACGAGCGGAGATCCTGCAGTCGATGGAGAAAATCGAAGATGCTCAGTTCCGCGCCCTGTCACGGGCACACGATCAGCGCACTGGTTCCCCCGCGCTTCGAGTATCGAGTAGAGGCTCGAGGGGTCCTGCCTCCGATCACCAGAACGCACAGCGCATCCTCCGGGAGATCGTGCAGTCGATGGAGAAACGTCGCATCCTGCGACTGTGCGTTGTCGCACGCCTCAACTAGGGTGAAAGGCGGAATGCGCAGCCACGGGTCTCCTCCCGCCCGGCTGCACACCATGGAGGGGGCATCGTTCCATGACTCAGAGCAGCGCAACGGCAGGCACCGTGCTGCGGCTTTCCGTCGTCAGCGACGACCGTCGGCTCGACGTCGGCGTGCCGTCGCAGGTCCCGCTGGTCGAGATCATCCCCGGGTTCGCCCGGAGTCTCGGCGTGCTCGACCCGACCCTCACCCACGGCGGCTACTCGTTGCAGCGAGCCGATGGCACACCGCTGGACCCGGCACGCGGCGCGGCGGCGCAGGGGGTGCACGACGGAGAGCTGCTCACTCTCGTCCGCGGCGGCCTCATGCAGGAGCCGCGCGTCTACGACGACGTCGTCGAAGCGGTGATCGACGCGACGGCAGAGCAGCACGGCTCCTGGACGCCCGCGGACAGCTCGCGCACAGCGCTCTTCGTCAGCCTCACCTTCCTCGCCCTCTGCGCGCTGCTGCTCGTCGCCACACCGCCGACGTCCCTCCTGCCCGCAATCATCGCGGGCTCGGGAGCCATCGTCCTCAGCGTCGCGGCCGCCGTGCTCATGCGTCTCCGTCAGCCGGAAGCCGGACACGCCCTGGGACTCACCGCCGCAGCCTACGGAGGGCTCGCGGGTTTCCTCGCCGTTCCCGTGCAGAGCATCTGGGGCTGGCCGCTCGCGGCCATGGGACTGGGTCTCGTCATCGTCGGCGGCCTCGGCCTCGCCGTCACCCAGGAGAAGCCCGAGATCCATCTCGTGCCGATCGCGCTCGGCGCCTCGATCGGCATCACCGCGACGACCGCCGCGATCTTCGGCGATGCGCTCGCTCCCTACGCGATCATGCTCGCCACGACCGCACTGCTCGCGAACGGCATCCCGTGGCTCGCTCTCAGCTCGACGCGCATCAGAGTCATCTCCCCTCAGAGCGACGCCGACATGTTCGCCGCACCCGAGCCCATCGATGCCGACGAGGTCAAGCGCCGCGCCGCCGCGGGGACGCGCACTCTCATCGCACTGCGCGCTGCGCTGGGCCTCGCGGCGCTGATCGCGACCTCTCTGGTCGCCGGGAGCGGCGTCTTCGGCGCTCTGCTCTGCGTGCTCGCGTTCGTGGGCATGATGTTCCAGTCGCGTCAGATCCACGCGCGCCTCGGCGTGCTCGTCCTCATGGCCATCGGCGCGATCGGGCTCGCCGTCACCGGTGTGACGGTGGCACTCGCTCTGCCCGACGTCCGCACCTGGATGCTTCTCATCCTGGTCGTGGCCACCGTGATCCTGGTCGGTCTCACGCTGCTCACGCCGAAAGCGCGTCTGCGGCTCACGAGGCTGGGCGACACGGTCGAGGTCATCGCACTCGCTCTGCTGCTGCCGCTCGGCGTCACGACGGCCGGACTCATCTGACCCATGGCGACCAAGAAGGATCTGATCGAGGCCCAGGGCTTCAGCAGGCGCCGCCTCCTCTCGGCGTTCACCGGCGGAGCCCCCGGGGGCAAAGAGCTCGACCCCGCGAAGCCCCTGCGCGCGGTCGTCGCCGGAGTCGCACTCACGGTCGGCGTGATCCTCGTCGGGGTGTTCTGGGGAATCATGCAGCCCGGGCTCCCCGGCGACTGGCAGAACAACCGCCTGATCGTCGCCACCGACACCGGTGCCCGCTACGTCTCCGTCGAGGGCACGCTGTACCCGGTGATCAACACGGCCAGCGCGCGGCTTCTGATCCCCGCCGGAGAGTTCAAGGTGGTGCGCACGGATCAGGCGGCGCTCGACGGGATCCCGGTCGGCCCCTCGATCGGCATCCTCGGTGCGCCCGATGATCTGCCCGCGCCCGCGGCGCTGATCAACTCCTCCTGGACAGCGTGCATCGACGACACGGCCGGCGCCGCCGTGTCACTGTCGAGCGCGCCGATCGCCGAGGTGTCGACGGGAACCGGTGCCGTCGTCCAGCGCGGCGACGAGCTGTTCGTGATCGCAGACGGCAAACGCCACGCAGTGCCCGCCGACGATGCCAACGCCGTGCTCCGCGCCGTCGGACTCGGCACCAGCGACGTCCTCGAGGTCGACGGACGATGGCTCAACCTCTTCGAGTCCGGTGACGAGCTCGAACCGATCCGCATCAACGGCGTCGGCGCATCGGTCCCCGGAACGGATCTGAGAGCCGGCACGATCGTGCACACACAGGGCAGCCCTGCCGACGAGCGCTACGTGGCGCTCGGCACCGGCGAGCTCGCCAGACTCAGTCCCCTCGCGTATCAGCTCTACCTCCTCGGCAGCGGCCAGGAGGTCGGTGCTCAGCAGGAGGTCTCCCCCGCCGAGGTCGCCGACGTGGAGACCCGCCCGTACATCGGGGGTGAGGACTGGCCGACGCTGCCGTTGACCACGCTCGCCGCCGGCGAGACGCCCTGCGCGATGCTCACCGATGACGCGCACACGGTGCTCGCGGCGACGACCACCGAGTTGCCCGAGCAGCGCTCCGGCGTCGCTGTGAAGGTCGGTGGCGGCGCCCTCGTCGAGGTCACGGGTGGGTCCGAGGACGCGGCGGGTCTGGCCGTGCTCATCGACGAATCCGGCACCGCGTTCGCGATCCCCGGTGCTGCAGCAGCGCAGAACGCCGAGGAGTCCGCAAGCGGCCCCATCGCTCAGCTCGGGTACTCCCCCGATGACGTCGGACAGGTGTCGGACGCGTGGATCGAGTTCTTCGCCGCCGGCCCCGCGCTGACCTCCGATGCTGCGAGAGAGTCGCCCGGCTCGGGGACCGACTGATGCGCGGCCGCACAGCCGCTCTCACGGCCGTCATCCTCGGCGCCACGCTGCTGGGCGCACCGGCATCCGCTCTGGCATCGCCTGCCGTCCCGACGTCGATCGCATCGATGGCGACGTCCGGCGATGCCTGCACACCCGGCAACGTGGTGTTCACGCCCGAGGTCCCACCCGCCCTCGCACTGCTCGGTGCTGACGAGGCCCACCGCGTCGCCACGGGCCGAGGGGTCGTCGTCGCCGTCGTCGACTCGGGCATCGATGCCGGCAATCCGCATCTCGCCGGAGCCGTGATCGGCGGTGTCGATCTCGTCGGAGACGGTGAGCGGGCTGACGGTCTGACCGACACGACCGGGCATGGCACGGCGATCGCCGGGCAGATCGCCGCACAGCCGGTCGCGGACTCCGGCGTCGTCGGACTCGCGCCCGACGCCCGGCTGCTCTCCGTGCGAGTGTTCCGCAGCGAGCAGCAGCAGGACAAGGACAAGGGGTACGGGCCCACCTCGCAGCGCATCGCGGACGGCATCCACTGGGCGGCCGACAACGGCGCGGACATCATCAACGTCTCGATCTCGCAGACAGCCGACTCCCCCGATCTCCGCGCGGCGGTCGAACACGCGTCCGCCGTCGGCGCCCTGGTCGTGGCGAGCGCCGGGAACAGGGCGTCAGATCCGGACGCGGAAGACGGCGCTCGCTACCCCGCGGCCTATGAGCAGGTTCTCGGGGTCAGCGCGGCCGACGCCACCGGACGCGCGACCGATGACTCGATCCACGGCCCCCAGGTCGGCGTGACAGCCCCCGGAAGCACGGTGCTGAGCGCCGCGGTCGGCGGGGGCGACTGCGTCTTCGCCGCCGATGCCCCTGCCTCGAGCTTCGCGACCGGATACGCGAGCGCGGCCGCCGCACTGGTGGCGCAAGCGCACCCCGAGGATCCGCCCGCCGGCTGGGCGTATCGGCTCACCGCCACCGCGCTGCGAACCGACGCCGACAATCGGGACGACATCGACGGCTGGGGCTTCATCCAGCCGCTCGCCGCCATCGAGCTGCTCCCGGATGAGACGACGCGCGGGCCCGTGAGCCCATACTTCGACACCTCGGAGAGCGCCGTGCGACCGCCCGCAGCCACCGCCGACCCCGACCATGGAGCGTCGCCGTTCCTGCTCACACGGGAGGCCGCGCTGTTCACCGCGATCGGCGGAGCGACTCTGCTCGGTGTGCTCGGCATCCTCATCGTGCTGCGTCGCCGCAGAGAGCAGCCGGTCGTGGATCCGGTCGAGGTCGAACGCGAAGGCGGACTGCTCAACATCCCTGGTCCGGCATCGGGTGACCCGAGCACGTTTCACTGAGACGCGCGGCGCGATGGTCCGCAGCGGCACGGCGCGGCCGCTTCAGGGCACCCAGGCGGCCCGACGGCCGGTGGGAGTGCGCGGACGCTGAGCACGGCTCCGTCAGGGTGAGGGCGTCACCCGAAGACGAAGAAGCCCAGACCCACCAGACCCGCGACGGAGACGACGCAGGCTGCTGCGAACGTGATGAGGGCCGCCCGGCTCCAGCGCAGTCCCTGCTTCGCGACCGACGGGAGATCCGGGTCCACCGTGCGCGTGGGCGCCGCGGCGCCGATCACGACGGGCGGGGCAGAAGGGCCGAGCGGGGCCGGACGCGGCCGGTAGATCTCCGGTGCCGGCGCATCCGTCGGCGCCTCGAACGAGGCGGGCACGTCAGCCTCTGCGCGGTCGGCAGAGTCGTCGCTGTCGGCGGGCTGTTCCGATCTCTTGCGTCGCACACGACGCGGCGTCCGGGAGACGAGCATCGTCGACTCGTCGACAGGGTCGTCCTCCCGATCGGCACCTGGCTCCTCAGCCTCCGCGGGTCTCCGGTCGACGACGACCGTCGCCTCGTCCACGTCATCCGCTGGCTCAGCGGGTTCGGCGACTTCGGCGGGCTCGGCAGGCTCGACGGGCTCAGCGGGTTCGGCGACTTCGGCAGACTCGGCAGGCTCGACGCGCTCAGCGGGCTCGGCGACTTCGCCGGGCTCGGCGACCGATCTCCCCCGGCGCCGATCGCGTCGGGTCAGCATGACGGTCTCTTCGACCTCGGTCTCGTCGTCCGTCATCTGGCTCGAACCGGGATCGTCGTGCCCTCGAGCATCGAATCGGTCAGCGAGGCGGATGCGGCATCGCGGCCCGCAGTGAGGTCGTCCGGGCGCCCGTTCGCGCCTCCCGAGATCACGTCGATCACGACGACCGACACGTTGTCGCGACCACCCGCTTTGAGCGCCCGGCTCACGAGAGCCGCTGCCGCGGTCTCCGGCCGCCCGTTCATCGTCAGGGTCGCTCGGATCGCCTCGTCGCTCACCTCGCCGCTCAGGCCGTCGGAGCAGATCAGCAGTCGCTCGCCGTCGACCACGGGCAGCAGCCAGCTGTCCGCGGTGCTGTCGGGAGCACCGATCGCCCTCGTGATGACGTTGCGCTGCGAGAACGTCGAGAGATCCTCGGCGCGGAGCTCACCGGCATCCACCAGTTCCTGCCCCAGCGAATGATCGATCGTCAGCTGCGTCAGCTCGTTGCCGTGGTGCCGGTAGACGCGGGAATCGCCGACATTGAAGACGAGCCAGTGCGGCACGCCGTCGTGATCGACGAGAGCGACACCGGTCACGGTGCTTCCTGCCCCGCGCTTGTGATCGGCGGAGATGTCATCGACCACAGCCGAAGCGCGACTCAATGCCTGTCCGATGTCGGCGACGTCGACCGTCGCCCCGCGAAGCGGCTCGAACGCCTCCACCACCGCAGCGCTCGCACGATCCCCCGCCTCATGCCCGCCCATGCCGTCCGCGACGAGGAAGACCGGGGACGCCACCAGCAACGAGTCCTCATTCGCCGAGCGCGTGAGACCGGTGTCGGTGAGTGACGCGACGCTGAGGACGACCGAGGAGAGCGTCATGAATCGCGCTCCGCGATCACATGCATCCCCACTTCACCGAGGATGAAGCGGCCGTTGCCGGTGACGCTCTCTCCGGGATCGAGCAGGGTCTCGGTGCCGTTCTCCTCGACCACGACGACGCCGTTCGTGGCGTGCAGATCGGTGAGACGCCACTCGTCGTCGTGCACGACGAGACGAGCGTGCGTCTTCGACAGCGTGCGGGTCGTATCGGAGATGGCGAGTCGCTGCTCGCCCGGCTCGCCGATCGGATTGCGGCCGATCACGACGCTGGCGCCGGACAGCGAGAACTTCCGTCCGTCATCGAGCACGAGCGATCGGCGGACTCCGCGCTTGCGGGCGACGACGACGGTGGCGTCGAGGTCCTCGTCGACATCGTGCGTCGGACGCGGTGTGACGACCGTCTTGTCGACGTCGGCCGCGAGGCCTCCGAACGGCATCGCGAGGGGCGCCGGGACGGGTTCCTCGACCGCGGGTGCGGGCGCTGCATCGGCCGGGGGCACCACGGCGGCCGCAGGCACATCCGCGGTGGCGCCCGCAGCTGCGGGGGACGACGGGACAGGACGGATCACCGCCGCCTGCGGCTGTTCATCCGAGAGGCCACCATCTCGGAACGAGGGCGGAGCGGGCCGCACCATCCGCTGCGCCTCTTCGGCGGGCGCCGCGGCAGGCGGGTTCTCCGCCGGCCGCTCGAACTCGGGCACGGGAGCGGATGCCGGGGCCGCCGCCGGTGTCTGTGCCGGTTGCTGAGGCACGACGTCGTCGGATACCGGTACCGGCGGCGCGGGTGGCTGCGGCGCCGCCGGAGCCGCAGGCGCGCCACCCATTGCGGCCATGATGCCGGTGGTCGGGTGCGCCTCGGTCGGAGCCGGCGGGTTCACGGCGGGTGGCTGCTCCACCGCAGGGGGCTCAGGTGCGCGCACCGGCGCGGGCGGCGCAGGAGGCTGCAAAGCCGGCGCCTGAGGAGCCGCAGGCTGAGGAGCAGGAGGCTGAGGAGCAGGAGGCTGAGGCGCAGGAGGCTGAGGAGCAGGAGGCTGCTGCGCGAAGGACGAGGCGGGCGGCTGCGGCGGAGCGAATGATGCCGCCGGCGCACCCTGCACCGGGGGCTGTCCGGCGACGGGAACCGGCGGGGCGCCCGGGACGGGAGGCGCGCCCCACCCTGAACCCGCGGGACCACCGCTCGCCGCGGCTGCGGTCGCATTCCGGTCGGGCTGCACGGCCGGACGGCTCGGTGCGGCGTAGTCGGGGAACACGGGCGCGGGGGCGTCAGGCTGGCTCTGGGTATGCGGAGCCAGGGACGGGATCGTGTACCCCGATGCGTCCCTCGCCGGGGTGGCCGTGGGCTGCGAGCTTCGGCGCGGGCCGGGCTGCAGAGCGGCCAGCCGTTCGCCCTCGGGATACGGCGGGGCGCCCCAGGCGAGAACCGTCGCCCAGACCGGAGGTAGAAGGATCGCGAGCACCGTCATTCCCGCACCGCGACCGAACCTCCGATTGATGCGGTGGGTCGCGACGACCTTGAGGTAGATG
The DNA here is from genome assembly GCF_001266755.1 of Microbacterium sp. CGR1. Classification (NCBI taxonomy): domain Bacteria; kingdom Bacillati; phylum Actinomycetota; class Actinomycetes; order Micrococcales; family Microbacteriaceae; genus Microbacterium; species Microbacterium sp. CGR1. The sequence continues at coordinate 3,181,552 of NZ_CP012299.1, read as the reverse complement.
CCGTACAGCTGCACGATCGGGATGAAGTAGAACACCACCGACCACGCCGGCACTCCGCCGCGCGCCAGGATCTCCGCCTCGTTGAGGATGGGGACCCAGCCCTTCCACCCCTCTCCGTCGATGCGCGGGAAGAGGCGCGACAGCGCCAGCGCGTACCAGACGTAGACGGCGAGGCCGATGAGCACGCCGACGCCGCCGACGATGGCGAGCATCGTGACGTAGCCGGTATCCACGGGCGCGATCATGAGTTCCCCTTCTTCCGGTCGCCGGGCGACCAGGTCAATCCGAGCGTAGCGAGCACAGGCACGGCGGCCGTGAATCCACGACCGTTCGCGCCCCGTATGCGACCGACGAACGACGTCGGTCGCACGCGCATGACGATGCGATGCCACCATCTGCCTGCCGCTGCGAGCTCCGTCCGCTCGGCGTCGACGATCTCCCAGGCGGCGCGCGCATCCTCGTCCGTCGGAGGATGCTCGGCGAACACGGCGCGATCGACGATCTCTGCCAGGCGGTCCGCTGCCTCTCGGTCGGTCGAGAGTGCGCGCTGGATGCGGGTGCCTTCGGCATCCATCGGCACATCGTGGTCGGCGTACACGTCGACCAGCTCCTCCCACGCCCCGGCGAGACGCACCTCGGGATCTTCGGCGGTTCGGCGGGCCCTGGCTCGCTGCCGTTTGGCCAGCAGCAGCACGAGGAAGGGCAGCGCGAGCAATGCCAGCGCGAGCATGCCGAGCCCCACAGCGCGGAGGATCGGCAGCAGGACGGCGAGCACCTCTGACTGCGGCGACTCGAGTGGAGGCGCGTCATTGTTGGAATCGCTCTGCGCCTGAGGCGGATCCAACGCCTCCGACCGGGGCTGCTCGGGCACCGTGGGATGCTCGGGCAGCTGCTCGCCCTCGGTGATGGAACTCGGAAGCATCGCGTACTGCGGTGTGGTGTCGACCGGCATCCACTCGCCGCCCGATCCTCTCACCTCGACCCAGGCGCTCATGTTCGCGCCCGTGCAGGTCTCCGTGCAGGCGGGAATGCCGGGCACCTCTTCTGCGGCCGCAAGGCGCGCACCGATCACGACTCGGGACTCGAGCCCCCAGTGCTCGGCGAGAAGCGCCGCTGCCACTGAGAACTGCTCATCGTCGCCGACCGCCGACACGAGCAGCTCGGGCGCGGCATCCGAGCCTGCCCTGCGCTCCTGTTCGAGCAGGTCGGTGAACAGCTCCTCGATGCGGGCCGCGGAGTGTCCCGCATAGCTGGGTGCGAACGCGTATCCCTCGGACTCCTTCAACGAGGCGATCCATCCCGCCGCCGCCTCATCGTCGATCAGCGCGTGGCTGAGGTAGCCGCGGGAGCGCAGGCGGTCGATGATCTCGAGATACCCGGCCCCGGTGCGGGGCTGCTCCTGCATCTCGGCCCACTCGGTGAGCGCGGGATACAGGTCGGTGTCGAGGTTCGAGGCACCGCCCTGCACGGCGGTGATGTCGCCGGGGCTCGCCGGGGCGTCCACGAGCACTCTGTAGCGATCGCCCGGAACGAGCCCTTCTCCCCCGCCGGGCGCCTCTGCCACGGTGATCGCCGTGTCGCCGCCCGAGTTGACGTGGAACCCGTCGGCGAGCGCTTCGGCGCGCGCACCCGAGAAGTCCGGCGCCTCGGCGAGACCGGCCGGCGAGGGGACCCAGATGCCCCGGTAGGCGTCGCCGATCGTGATCCCGAGCGACACGCGGCCCTCGCCGGGCATCGCGCTGCGGGGCAACCGGCTGAACCGGTCGTCCGGCGCGATGTGGAAGTCCTCGCCGTCGTACGAGTCGAGGGTGACGAGCCGGAGGCGCTCCAGCGCTCCAGGATCACCCTCCACCTGCACGACCGTGTCATCGAGAGTGCTGCCGGCGAACCACGACCGGTAGGCGCTGAGGGGGCTCGCCTGCTGCTGCACGACGATCATCGGCTCGACCTCGTCGCGCAGAACGGAGCGGTCGCTCCACCCTGCCGCGGCGGGCGCCACCGCGAAACCGGCGACGAGGGCGATCACCGCGAGACCGGCCGACAGGAGATGCCGACGGATCGTGAGCCACACCGGGGTCGCCCGGCGCGAGATGTTCGCCGCCGCGACGGTGCGCAGCGCCTGTGCCCGCTGAAGCCGCGAGCGTCCGACCAACCAGACGAGAGAGACCACGAAGAGCGCGACGCCGATCAGCCATTCCCGAGGAGCGGGAAGCGCGACGCCGAGCACCGAGACCGGAGCCGTCGTGCCGCTCACACCGAAGGCGATGCCGAAGACGCTCATCGCGGTCACGACGGGAACCGCTATGGTCGCCCGGCGTCCGCCTTCGAGCACGAGCAGAGTGGCGATGAAGGAACCGAACAGCATGACCACGAGGAGCGGGATGAGCACCGCCTGGTACTCACCGAGGGGCGGGTTCAGCGTCAGCATCTGCTTCCAGCCGAGCACCACCCCCAGCACCGCGTCGCGGATTCCGCCCAGGAACGCGGGAAGCGACGAGAGCGCCGATGGGATGGCGAGCGGAACCGAGACGACCAGATAGACGCCGGTCACCGCGAGCGCACCGATCAGCAGCCCCCACCGCAGCAGCCGGGTCAGCACGGCGACGACCATGCCCAGCAGGCCGCCGATCAGGCCGACCGCCAGCGCCCGGGGGGACTCGTACACCGGCCATGCAGCCGCCGTGGCGAGACCGATGCCGACCAGCACATATCCGAGAGACCAGAGGGTCAGAGCCGAGAGCGCGAACGTCCGGCGCGACCTCGCGACGCCGCGCCGCGGACCCGCGGCGCTCATCGCAGTGCTCCGCGGGCGAGCATCTGCGGAAGGTCGCCGAGTGCGCCCAGCGTCATCACGGCGAGTTCGCGCGCCGTGCGCAGGGTGGGCTGCTCGCCGAGTTCGCTGCGCACCGCGACCGCCTCGACCGCCGCCGGCAGCGTGATGGCGGCGTGGCGCAGCCGCTCGAGCGGCATGCGCGAGCCCGTCATCAGGAATCCGATCGACAGGTCGGGGTAGGACTGGGCGGTGAGCGCGGCGACCGCCTCGAGCCGCATCACGCGGTCGGCCGGATCGATGGTCGAGGTGGCATCGAGGAGGGCCTTGGGAGTCACCGTGGGAAGAGTGCGTATCGACAGCAACTCGGCACGGCTGTGCTCGGGGATCTCGTTGCTCACCGAGAAGAGCACGTCACGACCGTCGCGCACACCCTGCAGGGCGAGGGATGCGGCGGCGCTGACCGTGTTCTCGAACTCGTCGTCGCTCTCGTACGACTCGCTGTCGAGGTCGAGGATGATGGCGATGCGAGCGTGCCGCGACTCCTCGTACTGACGCACCATGAGCTTGCCGGTCTTGGCGGTCGACTTCCAGTGCACGTGCCGCTGCGAATCGCCCACGACGTACTCGCGCACCGCGTGGAACGAGAGGTCGGCATCGACGAGGGTCGAACTCGGCGTGCCCTCGAGATCGCGGATGAGACCGGCGCTGGTGCTGGGCAGGCGCACCGTGACCGGATGCACGTGGATGCGCTGGACATCGGGCCAGCGCAGCTCACGGCGGAGGATGCCGATCGGATCACCGCGGGTGATGGTCATGGGGCCGACGTCGATGACACCGCGGCGGTGGGCGGCGATCGTCAGCTGCTCGCGATGGTGGGCGGCGGGGCGCAACAGGGGGACGTGCGCTTCGACGAGCCCCTCCCCCACGGGAACGTCGACGATGCCGGGCAGCGACAGACGCTCGCTGTTGTTGCGCACGTCGAGCGTCGCACCGATCTCGGCACCGGCGACCACGCGGTCGCGGTCGAGGGTCAGCTCGATGCGATAGTCGTGGGTGCCGAGGATGAAGGGGATGCAGGCGATCAGCAGCACGAGCGCGATCGCCGCCACCGCCCACGCCTCGACCCAGCCGAACAGCAGCCCGGCGGTGACGCACAGGACCAGCGCCGCGACGACCAGCATCCCGGCGGATGTGACCGTCTCACGCACCCACGCGACAGCCGCTCGGGTTGCGCGCTCCGTGCTGCGAGCGGCCCGACGCACGCCGAAGACGGCGCCGCGGACGGGGCCGCGGCGCGTGCGGTCGTAGCGCGTGACCGTCGACGTGCGCGTCGACGTGCTGGTGCCCGCCGTGGTGCGCGTCAGACGGGACTCGGTGCTGAAGCTCACGCAGTGCCGTTCTCGCGCGGCGGCTCGACGTCGAGCAGGATCTGCCCCACCACGGCGACCGCGGTGACGCCGTCGAACTCGGCCTCCGGCTCGAGCACCAGGCGGTGCGCGAGGGCGACGACGGCGAGCTCTCGGACGTCGTCGGGGGTGACGAAGGTGCGACCGTTCTTGGCAGCCCACGTCATCACGAGACGTGACAGGGCGAGGGCTCCTCGCACACTGGCACCGAGGCGGACCTCGGACGCTCGACGCGTCGCATCGACGATGCGCATGATGTAGTCGGAGACCAGCGGGTTCACGTACACGCCGCGGGTCATCTCGGCCATCGTGAGGATGGTGTCGACGCCGACGATGCCGTCGAGCACGTGCTTCGGCTGGGCTGCTCCCTGGAGGATGCGCATGGTCGCGGCTTCGTCGGGGTATCCGATCGACGTCTTGATCATGAAGCGGTCGAGCTGCGCCTCGGGCAGACGGTAGGTGCCGCCCTGCTCGATCGGGTTCTGCGTCGCCATCACGAGGAACGGCGATCCGACCGGCCGCGTGACGCCGTCGACCGTGACCGTGCCCTCTTCCATGACCTCCAGCAGCGCCGACTGCGTCTTCGGGCTCGCCCGGTTGATCTCGTCGGCGAGCACGATGTTCGCGAAGACGGGACCGGCGTGGAACTCGAAGGCGCCCTCCTTCTGGTCGTAGACGGTGATGCCCGTGACATCGCCGGGGAGCAGGTCGGGCGTGAACTGGATCCGGGTGCTCGTTCCCGTCACGGTCTGCGCGATCGCCCGCGCGAGAGCCGTCTTGCCTGTGCCGGGGAAGTCCTCGAGCAGCACGTGGCCGCCGCTGACCGCCGCGGCGAGCACGAGCTCGATCACGTGCCGCTTGCCGAGGATCGCCTGTTCGACGTTGGCGGTGAGGATCGAGAACGTCTCGGCGAACCAGGCTGCCTGTTCGGCGGCGATGGTCACGGGAGCAGCGGAGGGAGCAGGCATAGGGCAACCGTATTCGTCTCTGGCACCTGCGGTGTGCAGGGCGGTGGGGAGGAGGGAGTCGTCATCGCGGCGGGTTCATCCGGCAGGATCGGCGGGGTCGGCGGGCTTGTCGGAGTCCTTCGGATCCTCCGGCTCCGGCTCCGGTTGCGTGCACAGCGTCACGCGGTGCGTGATCGGCTTGAGCGAACTGAAAGCGCCCGTCCACGTGATCTTCATGTCGACCATGGAGATGCCGTCGACGATCCTCGGAGTCACGGCGAGGGAGTACGAACCGCGGGCGGCAGGGCTGACGACGAACGCGTCATCCGGGTTGGCGGGCACGCACTCGCGGAACTCGACCGCCACCGTCGTCGGCGCCGTCCGGGGCGAGATCTCGACCGAATCGGAGCAGTACTCCCGCAGCACCGCGTGGCAGGAGCGCGCCCCGACCGGCAACGGTGATGAGTCGGTGCTCAGCTGGAAGTCCGACCGCCAGGACCCGTACATGTAGTACTGCGGAACGAAGCCGTCTCGCACGGCGATGTCGGGCGCAGACTCGAGCCGGTAGGAATAGCGGTTCTCCTGGACCGACGGCTGGGTGGCGATCGTGTAGCTCGTGTTGCCCTTCGGGCCTTCCACGAAGGTGAACGTGAAGACCTGGGTGGTCGCCGACTCGGCGACGCCGAAGCCGTTCGATGCGCACGCCTTCACGTTGTAGGTCGAGTACTCGGCGAGCTTGGTGAGTGTGGGCGACGAGGACTGCGCCTCCGCACCCGAGACCTGCAGACGACCGTCGCCGTCAGCGGTGCAGCTCGCGTTGCCCGATCGCCAGGCGAGGTACACGACGTCGACGCCGAGGGCGCTGCCGTTCGGCTGCGCAGCCACTCCCGAGACGTCGATCGAGGTGTTCGACGTCGCGGTCGCGCGTGCTCCCGAGGGGTCGAAGTAGACGGTTCCCGCAGCGGTGACGGACGTGCGGAAGGCTCCGCCCTCGTTTCCACCATCGCCCGTCGGCGGCTGGAACTGGCTGATCGGGACGATCGTGATGTTCTGCGGGCCCGGCGCCAGCGCGATGTCGGCCGTCGTCGTCGCGCCGGTGCGGTTGATGACCTGCCCGGTCTCCTCGACTCGGAACGCGAGGGAGTCGTCCGACGCATCGACCGCGAGAGCGACGATGCCGCGCCCGCGTTCCGTGCTGCCGGGGCGATAGACGGGTGTGGCGTTCGCCTTCGACACCACAGGGGCGGCGTACGCCCAGCTGGTGTGCGGTGACGTCGCCGCCGATGTGCCGACCGCGTTGACGGCCGCCGCGGTGAAGACGTGCGGCGCTCCGTTGACGAGTCCGTTCACCGTGCACCGGTACGCACCTGCCGCCGGGCTGCACGACGCGTTCGCCGGCGCTCCGTCCTGCAGGATCTCGACCCCCGTGACGCCGGGGTGCGCGCGACCGGCCTCGCCGAGGGGCACGTCGAGCACCACGGTCGAGCGGGTGAATCCGACCGTCGTGACGCTGGCGGGTGCCTGCGGGAAGCCCTGCAGATCGAGGGTCAGGGTTCCGGTGCCGGTGCGCCCCTGCGCATCCTGCACGACGAAGGGGATGATGCACTGTCCACCCGGTGCCTGCCCTCCGCCGGGCCAGCTCGCCGTGATCGCCTTGCTTCCCGAGGTCGAAATCGACGCGACATCGCATCGTGTGCCCCCGCCGAGGGACATCAGTCGGAGGCCCGATCCGGGCTTCCCGGCGAACGGGTCGTACTCCCCGGCGACGTCGACGACGTCGATGGTGCAGCTGGGGTTCGTCACGATGCACTGCTTCGTGAAGGTCGCGCCGCGCGGCGCATCCGGCGGCGCTGCTCCGACGACGAGGCGGACGGATGCCGACGGCTCGCCGTACTGGGGCACCGTGACGCTGACGTTCTCGGCGTTGCCGGGTCGCGCGTCTGCGCGTGCCTCGATGGTCAGCTGAGGCCCGTTTCGGGTGACGATGAAGGCCGAGCCCGAATAGACGATCCGGTACTCGAGGGATCCCGCGTCACCCTCACGTCCGCCCTCCCACGCGGCCATGTTCGCGTACATGTCGACCGTCTCGGTGGTCCCGGGGGCGATCGTGTGCGAGATCGACGACAGCAGCAGCTGCGGCTCGGCAGGACGGATGCTGATCGGCACGTCTATGAACGACCAGCGCTCCTGCCCCTGCAACCGCACCTGGACCAGGCAGGTGTCCGACCATGGCGCTTCACGGCCGGCGCGATACGTCACGCTGCCTGAGCCCTCGGCCGAGCACGATGCGGCCGCCCGCTGCGCGGTGAACTGCCCGGATCCCACTTCGAGGGCATCTGAGGAGGTCAGGTCGACGTAGTCGGCCGCATCGAACGAGACCGAGGCGTCCTCGTCGACCACGACAGGAGTCGAGGCGGGCTTGAGCTGGACCTGCATGTCGTCGAAGGCGGGTATGCGCAGGAACCCGTAGGCGACCACCGCTCTGCCGCCCGATCCCTCGCCCTTCAGCTGGAACGGAACGAGCGCACCGTCTTCGGGGGCCGCGCCCACGATACGGTTCCCCTGAACAGTGAACCCGGGCTGGTCGCCCCACAGGCTCAAGGTGAGGGAGGAGGCGTCACCCGAGGGCCAGCTGACACGATCGGTCACGACGTCGATGCCGCGATCCGGGAGCTCCTCCCGATCGCGCGCAGTGAGCACCGTGTCGGCGACGCTCGGCTGGTCGGCGACCGCACCGTCGGTCACGGTCACGACGATGAGACCCTGCGACGTGCTGGATGTGCGAGTGGACCTGACCGTATAGAAGTAGGAGTTCGTGCCGGCGGTGTCCCCCGCGCGGAGCACCACACGGCCGTCTTCGAGAGAGGTGTCGGGATCGATCAGCGCGTTCAGGCGGTCGTAGAGCGGATTCCCCTTGACCGGTGGCGCGTTCGGGACGAGTTCGGTGATCTCGAGCTCGCTCTGCGCCGGATCGAGGTCGTTGAGACGCGGGTCGAGGACGATCGGTGTCGTCGACCCGGCCTCGACGCGCACGTAGTCGCTGAAGGTCACGGGCGCCGCGTCGTCGATGTCCGCGTCGAGCACGCCGACGCGGACGGTGCCCGTCCCCTGCTCGCCCTGCGGGTCGCGTACCGTGTATCCGAAGCTGACCTGACCGCCGTCGACACCGCCCGCGGGCGCCCGGTAGACGATCGCGTCGCCGTCGGCCGAGATCGTCGCCGTGCCCGCACCCTTCTGGGGCTGGTCGACGCCCGCGAGCACGACTCGATCGCCATCGCTGTCCATGCCGGTCGAAGGCACGGGCAGCGACACGGTCTGACCGCTGAGGACTCGGCCGGTCAGGGTCGACGGCGTCGGGGCACGGTTGGTGCCCGGAGGCACGACCGTGACCGTCACGACACCGTTGTCGGCGAGAGCGGGGTTGCGCTCGAGTGACACCGAGTACGACAGACGGTAGGTGCCGGGCGTCGTGGGTGCGAGGTAGCGCAGCGCGTTGCGGTCGGCGAAGACGAGCTCACCCGATTCGCCCGAGCCGGTCACCTCGGGGAGAACGACCAGAGGCTCCCCTCGCGGCGCCACGTCGTTGGCCGTGACAGCGATACGCGTGAGCGAACCTGCGCGCACGGTGATCGCGTCGGGGAAGACGATCGGACGCGTCACCGTCGACGGCGGCGTGAGGAAGACCGTGACGGTTCCCTGCACTGCGGCGCCGGTGCCGTCGGCGATCGTCACGGTGGCCTTGCCGATCACCCCGGGCTCGCCGTCCTCCGTGGTGCCGTTCACCCGGATGCTCTCGTTGCCGACCACACGCACCCCGAGCTGCGGCGTCGAGCTCACCGCATCGGCCAGCATCAGCACCCGACCACTGGTGTTCTGCACGGCGCGGATGACGTCGACCGTCGTGTCCTCGCCCTCGCGGACGAACGCGGTCAGCGGTGCCATCGCGAGGCCCGCGGATCCGTCGACCGCGGTGATGCGGATGACAGCCGACTGCTCGGCCTGGGTGGTGACGTCCTGAGCCGTGTAGGTGACGACGTACTGCCCCGGTTCGGCCACCGTCATCTCGACGGTGCCGGATGCCGCGTTCGGGTTGACCTCGAGTCCCTGCGCGGTCGCCGCGGTCTGCACGGCGTCGACGAGACGATACGAACCGGAGCCGCCGGACAGATGATCTGAGATGCGCACCGATTGGAGCTCCCCGACACGCGCGGTCAGCGCGACCGGCGAGGCGACGAGAGCCGGGCTCCCTGTGACCTGCACATCGAGGGTCTTCTCCGCGGTCGCACCGTGCACGTCCTCGACCACCACGGTGACCGAGATCACGGCATCCGCGGCATTCGGGTCGGTGTGGCGGATGGCCACCCGTCCGTCGGCCATCGGCACGACCATGACGGGCGACGAGGAATCGGTCTCGTAGGCATCGCTGAGCACGAACGGATCGCCCTCGGGATCGACCCAGCCCGACAACGCCGAGACGACCGTGCTGCCGCCCGGAAGGAGCTGGGGCGTCGGCCACTCCTGCTGGCAGGCGTCGACTCCGCACCACACGGGCGCGGAGTTCGCTCCCGGATCGACGACGGTCAGGGTCACGGTCGCCGGAGCCGACACCGCGGCGCCGTCGGTGACCGCATATGTGAAGCTCGCCAGCCCCGAGCCCGCCTTGACGTCGACCACCAGCGACTGCCCGTTCGCGACGAGAGTCAGGTCACCGAACGCCGGGTCGCCGAGCCCGCCCGAGACCGATTCGGGATCGATCGACAGCACGTCCTTCTTGTTCGGATCGTGGTCGTTGAGGAGCACCGGCAGGATCACCTGCTCGCCCGCACGGACACCGAATGCGTCGTCGACGGCGACGGGCGGCATCTGCTCGGCCACGTCCTCGACGATGATCGTGCCCTCCTGCTGCTCGGTGTCGTCTTCGATCGCCCACTGCTCGAGCGGAATGAGCACGCCGTCGGGGGCCGTCCAGATGAGTCCGGTGCCGATCTCGCTCAGCACCGCTCGATCGCCGTTCTCCTGGAAGACCGGTTCGATCGTCGAAGAGTCGAGGGCCTCGTCCGGAACACGCAGCGGAACGGTCTCGCCACCTGCCCACAGAGTGCCCGCACCCGTGTCGAGCCAGGCGGCATAGACCTCGCCGTCGACGACGACCGGCGTCGCCGGCACGCCCGACGCGTCAGCGACCCGCTCCGACTCTCCGGAATCCAGATCGACCGACACGAGTCCGTCGGAGTCGGCGATCGACACGTTCTCGCCCGACTCAGCGCCCTCCTGGAGACGCGCGTCCTCAGCGACGTCCAGCTCCACGGGTTCGTCGCGCCCCTGCAGCCACAGCTCGCCGGTGCCCGCCTGGAGCATCGCCCAGCGGTCGCCCACGACCGTGACGAGGAGGCCCTCTGCGGCATCCGGAGCCTGCGAGACGGACTCGGGATCGCCGAGGAAGCGGTGCTCGTCGATGTCGAACCGGCGGATCGCGCCCTCGTCTGCGGAGAAGAGCACCAGCAGGCCCGCGGGCGACAGCCCGATCGCATCCGCCGTGTACGTCGGAGGGTCCTCGCCCTCCTCGACCTCGACGCCCGCGAACGGGTCGACGAGAGCAGTGGCGGCACCCGCCTCGAGAGTGGTGACCGATACCTGGCCGGTGTCGGTGCGATACGCCACATAGGCACCGGCCGACAGGATCTCCCGCGTGCCCGCCGGCGTCGGCTCGGAAGCGATCGGCGTGCCTTCATCCGACGCGTCGGAGAGCAGGTCGGCGGGATTCGCGGGGTCGAGATCCCACCGCTGCCTGTTGCCCTGGGCGTAGATGACGGCCGCCGAGCCGCTCTGCCAGACGGCCTCGGGATCGTCGACGTTGCGCACGGTGTCGATCTCAGCGAGCTCGGTGTTCACGCGGGCGTACTGGCCGCTGTCGCGCATGACCCAGACGGACGACTCGAGGCGGGGCACCTCCTGCGACTGGTATCCCTGGGCCGTGATGGCGAGCGTGAGCACCACCGCCAGGGCGGCGACACCCGAGATCGCCGCGATCAGGCGTCCGCGCGATCGGGGGTTCGCCTCCGCGCGAGCGCGGTCGCCGATGGCCATCACAGAACCCCGGTCAGGTAGAGCACGCCGACGCCGACGCCACCGAGGACAGCTGCTCCGATCAACGCGCCGATCACGCCGGCGACGAGGGGCGAGCGGGTCTTCGCACGCGCGGCGGGCAGCTCGTCGCGGTCGCGCGGCATCGCCTGCTGCTTCGCGGCGCGCACTGCACGTCGCGAGTCGGGGGCGACGGTGGTGATCACCGGGCCGCGGGCGCTGGAGTCGGAGAAGCTGACGGGCGCTGCTGCGGCCCATTCAGCGGACGCCGCCTCGAAGGCCGTCGGGTGCAGACCCAGCTCGAACTGCGCCCAGCGCAGGCGTTCCGCGAAGTCGGCCATGCTCGCGAACCGTCTGGCCGGATCACGGTGCATCGCGGTCGCGAAGATCTCGTCGATGATCGGCGGGATGCCGGGTATCGGCACCGCGGTATAGCGCGCCTTGATGATGCGCTCGGTGAGCTGGTCGCGGGAGTTGGAGCCTCGGTCGGCGCGTTCGAACGGGCTTCTTCCCGCGAGGAGCGTGTACAGGGTGGCTCCGAGACTCCAGATCTCGCTCGGGACGGATCCAGAGACGCGCTCCTGCAGCACCTCCGGCGAGCTCCACGGCACCGACATCGCGATGGTCTCTCCGTCGCCCTCGTCGATCACGGCGGCCGCGATGCCGAAGTCGGCCAGCACGGGGGCGCCGAGGGAGTTGATGAGCACGTTGGACGGCTTGATGTCGCGATGCAGGAGTCCGGCCCTGTGCACGGTCTCGAGGGCGCCTGCCATGCGCACGCCCGTGTCGAGCACCTCGGCAAGCGCCAGCGGCGCCTTCTTGTACCGGGCGCTCATGGTGTCGGGGCAGTACTCCATCGCGAAGTACGGCCGACCGTCTGCAGAGATGGACGCCTGGTAGATGGTGACGATCGAGGGGTGGGCGCTGAGCCGCGCGGAGATGTCGGCCTCGACGTTGAAGGTGCGGAGAACCTCGCGGTTCACGGCATCCGCCAGCAGCACCTTCACAGCGGCGACGCGTCGCGGCATGTCCTGTTCGTAGAGGAAGACATCTGCGAACCCGCCGGATCCGAGCGGACGCACATAGCTGTACCCCGCCAGCGTCGGCGGTGTCGATGCCATGCGCGTGGCCACCCATGCTCCTCACGGTCGGTCGGGAGACCGCGCTCTGCATGATCCCTGCGCGCCGCGCTGGGCGATCCCCCCGACCACGAGTATATCGAGGGTGTGGACGATCCCGAAGGCGGGCGATCGCCCCTGCACTCGCCCCGACACGGCGGGCGCGCCCAGCACGCCTCGGTGGTCAGGCGCGCCAGCACCCGACGACATGATCGTCGACCATGCCCGCGGACTGCATGAGCGCGTACATCGTCGTCGGACCCACGAATCGGAAGCCGCGACGACGCAGTTCCTTGCTCATCGCCGTCGACTCCGGCGTCACCGCCGGAACATCCGCGAACGATGCGGGCCGCGGTCCCGATGCCGGCGCGAACGACCACATCAGCTCATCCAGCTCGCCGTCTGCCATCGAGCGCACGATTCGGGCGTTGCCGATGGTGGCCTCGATCTTCGCCCGGTTGCGGATGATCCCCGCATCCGCCATGAGCCGCTCGACGTCGGATCGGTCGAACTCGGCGACCCGCTCGGGCTCGAAGCCGGCGAAGACCTCGCGGAACCGGGGGCGCTTGCGCAGGATGGTGATCCACGAGAGCCCCGCCTGAAACCCCTCGAGGGCCATCTTCTCGAACAGCGCCCGGTCGCCGTGGAGCGGGGTGCCCCATTCCTCGTCGTGATACCGGCGGTATTCGGCGTCGTCGCCCACCCACCCGCATCGGTCGCGGAGGTCGGGGCCGGCGATCAGAGACGTCATGAGCCCACGCTAGCCGCCGCCACCGACACGGCGGGTGATCCCGGCTCTCCTGCCGGGACTACGCAGCGGCCTCTGCGGGGCCGGATCCGAGCGCGTCGATGAACGACGTCGAGAACCCGTCGAGAGCTTCGCGCGCCGCGGCAGCATCCTGTCGTTCGATGGCGGCGAGGGCGGCGGAGAGGAGACGGCGGCGGGAGGCCCGATCCGTGTCGAGATCGATGCCGTGGTGGCGGGCCGTCTGCGGATCCACGAACAGCCGCAGCGGGTCGATGTGGTCGCGGGCGAGGCGGGGGCCCAGACGGCCGAGCTCCCGCGAGATGAGGATCTCGGAGAGCTCGAGGTAGCCGAGCAGCTCGCAGGTCTCGTCCGCCAGTCGCGTCGACTGCTGGTGCGTGCGCACGGGCGGGCCGATGCAGCTCTTCTCGACGATCAGGCGACCGACGACGTGAGCGCGCTCGATCATGTCAGCGCGCGACCACTCCGCCACACGAGTTCCGGCGCTCGGAGACACCTGGACGAACCGCATCTCGACAAGCCGTTGCAGCGCCTCGCGCACCGGCGTCCGGGAGACGGCCCACGCGTGGGCGAGCAGATCGAGCCGCAGTCGCTGGCCGGGCGGGATGCGGCCGCTCACGATCTCGGCGAGCAGGCGCTCGTATGCGAGACCGCTGAGAAGCTGCGGGCGCAGTTGGTCCTCGAGGGAGCCCATGGGCATGATCACATCGCTCTCATCAACTAACATATTGGATGATTAGAGGATGACATAAGTTAGCCGCGGACACAAATCATCTGATATTTCAATGCTCGGGCACCCTGCCTGAAGTCGTCGCCTCATCCACCGAGAGCAAGGGCATGGGTATATATTGCGGGCGATTGATATATCAGGTACCCAGATGATTCCGACTAGCATTGACCCATGCCTGTGCCCAAGACCCCGGCGCAAATGCCCCGAAAGCTGCTGCGCGACCAGATCTTCGACACGCTTCTGGATGCCATCGTCGCCGGTGACCTGGCCGCAGGGGAGCCGATCTCCGACAAGCAGCTCGAGAGCTGGTTGGGCGCCTCGCGCACGCCGATCCGGGAGGCGGTGAACCGGCTCGCCGGCATGGGGCTGATCGAAGTGCTTCCTCAGAGGGGCACCCGCATCGCACCTCTCGATCCCACGAGGTTCGCAGAGGAGATGGAGATGCTCGGCGTCGTGTACTCGGCGACGGTGCGCGAGGCTGTCCCGCTCCTCACCGACGCGGACCGGACGCAGATCGCCGACCTGCACACGACGGTGAGCCGGACCTCGAACGCCCTCGAACGCGCACGGATCGTGAACAACCTGATGAACGTGTTCGTCGACCGCTACCGCAACACCCTCGTTCAGCGCATCCGCGAGAAGTCGGTGCCGCACGTCACCCGGATGATCACCGCTCGACCCGGCGCACTCGACGCGACCGACACATCGGCCGCGCTCGACGCGCTTGCCTCCGCCGCCGCCACAGGGAACGCGGATGCCGCAGCCGTGGCCGCACAGGCGTACTTCACTGCAGGGGCCGCAAGCGTGCAGGCACGAGATGCGGCCGAATCGAGCCCGCAGGTCGCTGCTGGCGCCGATACAGCTGAGCGGCGCGGAAGCGAGGACGCGTGATGCCCACGAGGGACACACCTCCGCCGCGGCGGCTGCTTCGCGACGAGGTCTACGACACGATCCTCGGGGCGATCCTCGACGGGACGTTGGAACCCGGGGAAGTTCTCCACGACGAGGAGCTCATGACGTGGCTCGGGTCGTCGAGAACCCCGATCCGCGAGGCGCTCAATCGACTCGCCGAGGAGGACGTCGTCGAGTTGGTGCCGCACCGTCACACCCGGGTGGCCCCGGTGAACGTCGCGGCGATCAACGAGAGCCTGTTCGTGATCGGAGTGATCCACGAGCACCTTGCCCGCACCACCACCGCCGACCTCGCGGATGCGCATATCGCCGACCTGCGTCGCGAGCTGGCGCATGTCGAGGATGCGGTGGATGCAGATGACGCGGCCGCTCTCGGACGAGCGATCCGCCGGTATTTCCTCGTCGTCGTCCGCGCCGCGACGAACTCCGTGCTGCGAGCGAAGGCCGAGACCCTGTCGCTGCAGCTGGTGCGCTTCCTCACGCCTCGCGAGAACCTCGTCACGCCTCTCCAGGCGCGCGATTTCATCCGCGCGATCACTGCAGCGGCCGAAGCCCGTGACGGCCAACGAGCCGGAGATCTGATCCACGAGCTGCACGCCGCGACGCGCATCAACTTCCTCGAGTACTACCGCGAGCCGGATCCCGCGAACTGAGCGCGGCTACGGCTACGGCTACCGCGCCGCCCTGCCGCACAGGCCCAGCACCACCCCGACCCACACCGCCGCACCCACTGCGCGAACGGTCCCAGGGGAGCAACCGACGGGGGTCCCCTGGGGCGTACCCCGAGGACCCCCTCCGGAACTCAGTCGGCGATGGTCGCGGCGTCGATCACGAAGCGATAGCGCACGTCAGAGGCGAGCACGCGCTCGTACGCCTCGTTGATCTGCGATGCGCTGATGATCTCGATCTCGGCTGCGATGCCGTGTTCGGCGCAGAAATCGAGCATCTCCTGGGTCTCCTGGATGCCGCCGATGTTGGACCCCGCGAGCGATCGACGCCCGCCGATCAGAGACGAGACGTTCACTGAGAGCGGTTCTGCGGGGGCTCCCACGCAGACCATCGACCCGCCCACGTCGAGCAGACCGAGGTAGGCGCGGAGGTCGACGACCGCGCTGACCGTGTTGAGGATGACGTCGAACGACCCGCGCAGCGAGCGGAACGTCTCGGGATCGCTCGTCGCATAGTAGTGATCGGCACCGAGACGGAGGCCGTCATCCTTCTTGCTGAGCGTCTGCGACAGCACGGTGACCTCTGCTCCGAGAGCGTGCGCGATCTGCACGCCCATGTGGCCGAGTCCGCCGAGGCCGACGACCGCCACGCGCGTGCCGGGTCCGACGTTCCAGTGCCGCAGCGGGGAGTACGTGGTGATTCCTGCGCAGAGCAGGGGTGCCGCGACGTCGAGCCCGAGCGCGTCGGGGATGCGCACGGCGAAGGACTCGGTCACCACGACCTGCTCGGAGTATCCGCCCTGAGTGACGCTGCCGTCACGGTCGGTGCTGCCGTAGGTGAAGATCGCACCGTTGGAGCAGAACTGCTCGTCGCCGCGCAGGCAGTTGCGGCATTCTCCGCACGAGTTCACGAGACAGCCGACGCCGACCCGATCGCCGACGGCGTGCTTGGTGACATCCGATCCGATGGCCGCGACGGTTCCGGCGATCTCGTGTCCGGGTGCGAGCGGGTACTGCTGCGGCCCCCAGTCTCCGCGCACCGTGTGGATGTCGGAGTGGCAGATGCCGGCGAACGCGATGTCGATCAGGATGTCGTTCGGGCCGAGCTCGCGGCGCTCGATGACGGTCTTCTCGAGCGGTGCGGCCTCGCTGGGTGCGGCATAGGCGGTGACACGGGTCATCTCGGACTCCTCTGATCGGTGCGGATGGGCCAGATCGACACTACTCGCGCCCTCCTCTGCGGCACCTGACCGCCCACGACGAAGGCCGGGACCACTGATCCCGGCCTTCGTCAGCGGAGCGAGGAGGAAACCTCAGCGCTTCGCGTTCTTCTTGAGCGCCTTCTCCAGCACAGGGGCGTCACCGGATGCCGCGAGCGCCGCGTAGTACTCCCGAGCCTCGTCCTGCCGCACGCGCTCGGCGCCGGAGGCGATGGGCGCCCGGACGTGCTCCGGCTCGTAGCCGAACGCGTCGACCAGGTCGAGTGCGTACGGACGGAGCCTGGCGCACAGACGGTCGATGTATCGCGAGACTGCGGCGGCGCGCTGCGCCGAGAGACGCCCGTGGATGAGGTGCCAGGCGAGGTGCTTCTCGATGAGCTGCAGACCGAAGAGGTCGCGCAGCCACGTGAGCACCTTCTTGGTGTCGGCGTCGTCGACGCGGTGGACGGCATCCGTGAACGCCTCCCACTGCAGCAGCTCACCGTGCGCACGGGCCGCCTCGATCAGCTCGGCCTGATTCTCGTTGAACAGCTTCGCGCCGAGGGCCTTGTCCTTGCCCGCCGGACGCAGCCGGCCGGCGATGTCGGCGACCATCTGCTGCACGCGCTCGGCGAGCAGCTGGTGCTGCTGCTCCTCACGCAGACCGTTCTCGACCGAACGCGAGACCTGACCGAGGTCGACGACCGACTGGCCGAACTGACGAAGGCCTGCGCCGTGGAACAGCTTGCCGGCGGTCATGCCTACGGCGAACTTGGCCAGGGCCGCAGCATCCTTGCCGGTGAACTGCTTGGCGTAGTCGGTGAGCAGCCGCTTGCCGACCAGCTGAAGGAGCACATTGTTGTCGCCCTCGAAAGTGACATAGATGTCGAGGTCGGCGCGAAGTCCCACGAGACGGTTCTCGAACATGAAGCCCGCTCCGCCGCAGGCCTCGCGAGCCTCCTGGAGGGTGTCGAGCGCGTGCCAGGTCGACAGCGGCTTGAGGGCTGCCGCCAGGGTCTCGAGGTCCTCACGGTCATCAGGGGTGTCGATGCGCCCGGAGAACACGCCGTCGAACTTCTGCAGGAACTCGTCGTGCGCGAAGATCTGCGCGTAGGTCGTCGCCAGGCGCGGCAGCAGGCGGCGCTGGTGCTTGCCGTAGTCCATGAGCACGACCTCCTGGCCGTCTGCTCCGTCGAACTGGCGGCGCTGCGTCGCGTAGGTGATCGCGATCTTCAGCCCGAGAGCCGAAGCCCACGACGCGGCGCCGTCGAGCGAGACCCGTCCCTGCACCAGCGTGCCGAGCATCGTGAAGAAGCGGCGACCGGGGCTGTCGATCGCGCTCGAGTACGTGCCGTCGGCCGCCACATCGCCGTACTTGTTCAGCAGGTTCGTGCGGGGGATGCGGATGTGGTCGAAGCTGAGGCGGCCGTTGTCGATGCCGTTGAGTCCGCCCTTGAGTCCGTCATCCTCACGACCGATGCCGGGAAGATCGACGCCGTCTTCGCCGCGCAGCGGCACGTAGAAGCAGTGCACCCCGTGGTTCACGCCGTTCGTGATCAGCTGAGCGAACACCGTCGCCGCCACGCCGTGCAGCGCCGCGTTGCCGAGGTACTCCTTCGTCGCGCCGCGGAACGGCGTGTTGATCACGAACTCCTCGGTGCTCGGGTCGTACGTGGCGGTGGTGCCGACCGCTGCCACGTCGGAGCCGTGCCCGATCTCGGTCATCGCGAAGGCGCCGGGGATCGAGAGATCCATGACGCCGGGCAGCCACTTCTCGTGGTGCTCGGCGGTGCCGAGCTGCAGGATGGCGGAGCCGAACAGCCCCCACTGCACTCCCGACTTGATCTGCAGACTCGGATCGGCGACGACGAGCTCCTCGAAGCCGGCGATGTTGCCGCCGTTGTTGTCTTCTCCGCCGAGTGCGGTCGGGAACGCCCGGTGCACTGCCTTGTTCTCGACGAGCAGGTGCAGCTGGCTGAGCACGCGCTCGCGGTGCTCGTCCTTGCTCAGCGCGTCATCGCGCCAGAACGCCGAATCCTTGATCAGTTCGCGCGCCTCGCGGCGCGTGTCGGCCCAGGTGCCCATCAGCAGATCGGTGACCCGGGCGACATCGAACCTCAGGTTCGCATCTGCGCTGTCGGTGTGCGGGCGAGTCGTCTTCGGACGGACGGCGGCGTCGACCATGAGCGTTCCTCTCAGAGGGAAGTAGGGATACTCCCATGGTAGGTCTGCCACAACCAGGAGCGAACTGCTGTGTGCGCATCCTCCAACAAGCTCCCGGGACGGCGCCCGGTCGGATTGTCGTCAGACCACAGTCTCAGCCCAGCCGCAGTCTCAGGCCTCGACGCGTGCGGGCGTGGGAGGCGCGGTCTGCGCCTGCTCCCACCGCCGTCTCGTCCCTTCGCTCAACCGCGCCCACGTCCGATCGCGGATGAAGATCGAGTCGATCGCGATCATCGTCAGCGAGAACCACGGCAGCCCCATCAGCACGCCGATGCCGATGTGGAAGGAGAGGATGCCGATGAGGCCGATCAGCCGAGTGGGCCGTGTGAGCAGCATCAGCGGGAACGCCACCTGCAGGATGATCGAACCCCAGGTCGCCGCGACGACCATCGGGCCCCAGGTCGTGACCAGGTCACTCAGCACCGGCCATGTGCCGAACCGAGCGGTCTGCAGCGGGTTGTACACCGCGTAGCCCTCTTCCCAGGGCGCGCCTCCCGCCTTGTAGAGAGCACCCGATGCGTACACGAAGCACACCTGCGCGGTCAGCGCCACGAGGGCCAGATTGTGGAAGACCGTTCCCAGGAGGGCGGGCTGGCTTCCCGGAGCGAACCACTCCCCCTTCTTGGCGCGACGTCTGGCATCGATCGACCAGCGAGCGGCCGGGTCGGCGAAGAACAGCAGGAGCAGCGCGATGCGGAACATGTTGTCGCCCTGATCGCCCACCATGTCGTTCGCCTCGATGAACCCGACCCAGAGGCAGAAGAACACCGGGAGGACGATCCGGAAACGCCAGCCGAGGACGAACAGCACCGCCAGCACGCCGAGCAGCAGATAGAGGGCGGTGTAGAGCGCGTCATTGCCCATCGCGGCATGGAACGCGCTGAAGATCCAGATCTTCGGGAACTCGCTGACGGGTTCGGCGAGTTCGCCGTTCCACGCCGACCCCGAGCCGAACGTATAGAGACGAGTGCTGAAGTTCGACGCGAGCAGGCCGATCGCTGTGACGCCGAAGAGGATGCGGGTGACCGCGAGACCGTAGAGGGCCTTCTTGCCGTTGAAGAGCCAGTCCCCCACGAACGCGGAGATCCGGTCGATCGCCGAGAGGACCATCGACCACAGTCCGCCGATCATCGACGAGGCGAAGCTCAGCAGGCGGGTCACGAAAGACCGGGGAGGCGGGGCGGCAGGCGCGGGCGTGCGCGGCGGCGAAGGCTCGGGCGCAGAGGCGGGCGGAGCGGATGCCGGAGCGGGCGCCGTCACGGTCGACCGCCCGGCAGCATCCTTCTTCCGGTCCCGGTTCGCGGCGCCGTTCGTCTGGGGCGCGGTCTTGGTGGGCGCGCTCACGGCTGGATCCTCTCGAACTGGGCGCGGAAGGTGTTCGCGAAGTTCTCGCGACTCTGCCCTTCCTCTTCTATAGGCAGGCGCCACCCGGTGGTCGAGAACGTGGGGTCGGGGCGCTGCGCGCTCGGATCGTTGCGATCCGCATAGGGCACCACGTTCTGGCGGCTCACGCGGTACTGGACCTTGATGACGGAGTCGGCGCCCCAGATCGCATAGGCCACCTGGGTGGCGTAGGCGGTGGAGAGGTGCTCTTCCGCCATGTACGCGTCGGTCGACGGGTTGTCGCCCTCGAGTTCGTCGAAGGAGCGCACCATCCACTCCTCCCAGCCATCCTCGGCGAAGTCGAGCCCGACGACGGCCTTCTGGTCGTCGTCCAGCTTGTTGTAGGCGTTCATCTGGCCGCTCGCGACCTCGCTCGACTGGATCCCCGCTCGGGGCGGGAAGAGGTTGTAGCGGATCATCGAGAGCTCGACGTCGGTGGCGCTCACCCACCCGGTCTCGATCTCCTCACCGTCCTTCTCGATGACGGCACGCACGTTGAAGTGGTAGTCGCCGTTGATGGGCTCGGGCGCGAAGACGCTCCACGACTGACCGAACATCGGCAGCATGTACCCGGCGAGGACTTCTTGCGTGGGGATCTCGCGGAGCGCCGAGTACGGAGCGATCCACAGGAACGACGCCCCCACGTGCCACAGGGTGAGCAGACACGCGGCGAACGCGATGAGCTTCACCCACCAGGTCGGGCGCGGTCGAGGGGCGGTCGCGGCGACCGCCGCATCCTGCACTTCGGGTGAGGTCTCAGTCATCGTGCCCATCCACATCCTTCTCACCGCTGAAGGTCGGGGCCGCCGCAGCGACGGCCCCGACCTCTCAGCGTTCCTGCACTGCGTTACTCCGTCTGGACGAGCGGCCGTCTGGAACGCGCGACCCTCGTCATTCCGAGTCCGAGCATCAGCAGCAGAGCCGCCAGCGCGATCCACCCGCCCTGGATCTCACCACCGGTGGTGGCGAGGCCCGTGGCCACGACCTGGAACGAGGCCGACACGCTGCCGGAGGTCGCTCCGGTCAGTGTCACGGCGTGGGTTCCGAGGTCGGTGCCGGAGGGGATCGTCCAGGTGAAGGTGACCGTGCCCTGCGCATCGGCGACCTGGGTGCCCAGTGCGATCGGCTCGGACGTCATCACACCGGTGACGGACTCGCCGGGCTGGAACCCGGTGCCGACCGCCGTCTGCTTCTCTCCGCGCTCCAGAACCGGGACCTTGATCGTGATGGCGATCGGTCCGGTCGGGTCGGCTGCCGCGTCTGCAGACGCCGAGGCCTCAGCAGTCGCCGAGGCGGATGCCTCGGCAGCAGCCTCAGCGGAGGCATCAGCCGCCGCCGACGCGGACGCCGTGGCCGACGACGAGGCGTTGGCCGCCGCGGCCGCCGACGCGTTCGGATCAGCGTCAGCCGAAGCCGATGCGTCAGCCGCACTCGTCGAGGTCGCGTCGTTCTGCGCCGACGCCTGCGCCGCTGCCGCGGAGGCGGCCGACGCGTTCGCATCCGTCGTGGCCGTGGCCGAGGCGTCCGTGGATGCGTCGTCCGTCGCCGCCGCAGACGCGGCCGCATCAGCCGTCACGTCAGCCGCCGCCGAAGCGGAACTCGTCGCATCGGCCAGAGCCGCAGCGACAGCCGCCGCCTGAGCCGCCGCGTTGCTGTCGTCATCAGCCTGAGCCGACGCCGCAGCGGATGCCGAGGCGTTGGTGTCGACCTCAGCCGACGGGTCGGCCGCAGCCGAGGCATCAGCCGTAGCCGCAGCGTCAGCCGTGGTCGCAGCGGATGCCTCGACCTCTGCCTCAGCGGAAGCGTCAGCCGCCGCCGTCGCGGACGCCGTGGCCGACGACGAGGCGTTGGCCGCCGCGGCCGCCGACGCGTTCGGGTCGGCATCTGCCGCCGCGGACGCGTCAGCCGCACTCGTCGAGGTCGCATCGTTCTGCGCCGCCGCCTGAGCGGCCGCTGCAGCAGACGCGTCCGCATCCGTCGTGGCCGTGGCCGAGGCGTCCGTGGATGCGTCGTCCGTCGCCGCCGCAGACGCGGCCGCATCAGCCGTCACGTCAGCCGCCGCCGAAGCGGAACTCGTCGCATCGGCCAGAGCCGCAGCGACAGCCGCCGCCTGAGCCGCCGCGTTGCTGTCGTCATCAGCCTGAGCCGACGCCGCAGCGGATGCCGAGGCGTTGGTGTCGACCTCAGCCGACGGGTCGGCCGCAGCCGAGGCATCGGCCGTGGCGACTGCGTCGGAAGAGGCGTCGGTCGATGCACTGGCGATCGCCGCCGCGCTCGAGTTCGATGCTGCGCTCGTCGAGGCGTCCGATGTCGCCGAGGCCTCAGCCGCGGTATCCGTCGTCGCGTCGGCCAGCGCCGCAGCCTGAGCCGCGACCGCCGCACCGGCGTTCGCCTCCGAGGTGGCGTCCGCCGTGGCTGCCGTGGACGATGTCGCCGTCGCCGCCGACTCCGCCGCAGCCTCAGCCGTCGGGTCAGCCGCAGCCGATCCCTCTGCCGTGGCGTCCGCGAACGCCGCCGCCTGCGCGGCCGCTTCAGCGATCGCGTCGGTCGATGCATCGGCGTTCGCCGACGCGGATGCCGACGCCGCCGCGTTCGTGTTGGCCGCAGCCTCGGACGAGGCATCCGTCGACGAGTCGGCGATGGCCGCCGACTCCGACGACGACGCCGAGTTCGACTCCGCCGCCGTCGATGCATCCGCGTTCACGTCATCCGACGCGTCGGCCTGAGCCGCCGCCTGCGCAGCAACTGCCGCCGAGGCGTTGGCCGTCGACGTGACATCGGTCGTCGCGGCCGACGAGGCATCCGGCGTCGCCGCCGCATCCGCCGCCGAGGTGGCGTCCGAGGTCGCCGCCGCTGAGGCCGCCGACGTCGCGTCTGCGAGGGCCGCGGCCTCAGCCGCCGCCTGCGCCGACGGGTCGCCGTCTGCGGTCGCGTCAGCCGAAGCGGATGCCGATGCAGCCGCGTTGGTGTTGACGTCACCCGGGTCGCCCGCGGTCACCTCGGTGGTGTCCGTGTCGCTGGACGCGCCGGATGTCGCGGTGAGCAGGTAGCCCGCGCCGGGCTCGGCATCAGCCGGAACCGGGTAGTTCTCCGTGAACGCACCGAACTCGTCAGTGGTCGCGATGACCGGGCCTCCGATGTCCGCTCCCCCGCCTGGCGCGGTGAGCTGCAGCGACACGGTGGAGTTCACCGGCCAACCCGTGCCGGTGACGGCGAGGTTGGTACCTGCCGGAACCGACGAGGCCGCGTCGACGACGACCGGAGCAGCCGTCACCTCGGTCGTGTCGGTGGCTGTCTGCGTGCCCGCGCTCGCGGTGACCGTGTATCCCGTGCCCGCGGGAGTTCCCGCCGGCACCGGATAGTCGATCGCGAAGCCGCCGAGAGCACCGGTCGTCACCGTCTGGGGCGTGCCGATGACCGCACCACCGGGGGCTGTCAGCTGCACGGTGACCTCGGTGTCGGCCGGCCACTCAGCACCGGTGATCGTCAGGTCCGCCCCGGCCTCGACGGTCGCGGCCGCGTCGACGGTCGCCGCTGCGGTCACCTCCGTCGTGTCGGTCGCCGTCTGGGTGCCGACGGTCGCGGTGATCGTGTAGCCCGTGCCCGGCGTCGCCGAGGCGGGAACCGGGTAGTCGAGCGTGAACCCGCCGTCGCCATCGGTCGTGACCGTCTCAGGACCACCGACGGTCGCTCCGCCCGGAGCGGTCAGCTGCACCGAGACCTCGGTGTTCGCCGGCCAGCCGGTGCCGGTGACGGGAAGGCTCGTGCCCGCCTGCACCGTGTCCGCGGCATCCACCGCTGCCGCGGCGGTCACCTCGGTCGTGTCCTCAGCCGTCTGGCCGCCGACCGTCGCGGTCACGGTGTACCCCGTGCCCGGGGTCGCCGACGCGGGAACCGGGTAGTTCAGCGTGAACCCGCCGTCGCCATCGGTCGTGACCGTCTCGGGACCCCCGACGTCAGCGCCGTCCGGGTCCGTCAGCTGCACCTCGACGACGGTGTTGGCCGGCCAGTTCGCACCGGCGATGGGGAGAGAGGTTCCCGCCTGCACCGTGTCGGCCGCATCCACCGCAGCGGCGGCCGTCACCTCGGTGGTGTCGATCGCCGTCTCGGCGCCAGCGGTCGCGGTGACCGTGTAGGCCGTGCCGGGCGTCGCCGATGCGGGCACCGGGTAGGAGAGCGTGAACTCACCGTCGCCGTTCGTCGTGACCGTCTCGGGGCCACCGACGTCCGCGCCTCCGCCCGGAGCCGTCAGCTGCACCGAGATCTCGGTGTTCGCCGGCCAGTTGGAGCCGGAGACCGCGAGATCGGTGCCTGCCTGAACGGTCGGCGCCGCATCGATCGAGGCGACCGGAGCGTTCGTCACCTCGGTGGTGTCCGTCGCCGTCTGCGCGCCCAGCGTCGCGGTGACCGTGTAGCCGGTTCCCGCAGGAGTTCCGGCCGGAACGGGGTAGCCGAGCACGAAGGCACCCGACCCGTCCGTCGTGACGAGCTCGGGGCCGCCGATGTTCGCGCCGCCGCCGGGAGCGGTCAGCTGCACCGAGATCTGTGTGTTCGCGGGCCAGTTGGTGCCCGAGACGCCGAGGTCGGTTCCGTCCTGCACGGCAGGTGCCGCATCGATCGCCGCCGCGGCGGTCACCTCGGTGGTGTCCGTCGCCGTGCTGGTGCCGTCGGTCGCCGTGACGATGTAGCCGGTGCCGGGCACGGTCGAGGCCGGGATGAAGACCGTGCCGGTGAAGTTGCCCGACGCGTCGGTGGTCACCGGCGCTGATTCGTTGACCGGAGTTCCGTCCGGTGCTGCCACCTGGATCGTCACCTGGGTGTTGGCCGGCCAGCCGGAGCCGGTGACCGGAAGATCGGTTCCGGCCTGCACGGTGGTTGCGGCGTCGATAGCCGCGACTGCCGCCGCCGCTGCCTTGACGGTCGACGACGCGAGATCGAGTTCGACCCCTCCGCCCACGGCCGGGAGCAGATCGATGGCGAGCGCCCGCACGGTGAAGCTGTCACCGGGGATGTCTCCCGGCTCGGACTGCTCGTTGATCGTGATGGTCGCGATGCCGGACAGCACGCCCTGCAGCACGGGGTCCAGCGTCGAGAGCACGGGGCCGGTGACCGCTGCGAGGGCCGGCTGGACGAGCGGGATGACGCTGGTCAGCGCGGTGTTCACCAGAGGGCCGGTGGTCGTGGTGACCGCCGTGGTCACAGCGCTCACCACCGGGTTGAGCAGCGCACCGATGTTGAGCCCGGCGAGCGAGATGTCGGTGGTCACCGTCGGAACCGGCGTGGCCGTGCCCGCGAACTGAGCGAGCGAGCCGGCGATCGTGACATCGCCGGAGACCAGGTCGATCCCGGTGAGCGGGTTGGTGAGATCCACCCCGACGGTGAGCGTGACCGCCAGCGAGTCGAGGGTGGAGCCGAGGATGGTCGCGACCTTGCCGTTGAGGCTGTTCGGGTGCGTTCCGGTCAGAGCAGAGGTGATCCCCTGCTGGATGGCGGCGATCGTCGTCGCAGACAGCACAGGGGTGTTCGCGGGAAGCGAGTTGAGGTCGGCTCCTGCGCCCGTCTCCACGAGGATCTGAGCGAGGTCGACCGAGATCGTCCCGTCGCTCAGGTCGACGAGCACCGAGCCCGTGGTGTTCTCGAGCGGCTCCGTCAGGAGCTCCGTGACGACCGTCGCCCCGACAGTGTCGAGGCCGGCGATAGCGACCGTTCCGCCCGTCGCCTCGAAGGCGGCGACGAGGGGCACATCCGGAATCGCGTTGATCGTGTTGACCACGGTCGTGACGAGCCCAGTGAGCGCTCCGCCGGGACCGGCGAGGTCGCTGACCGGGGTCACCGTGCCCTGGATGGCCGTGCCCAGAGTGGTCGCGAGCCCCGCAACCAGGTTGCTGTGCAGGTCGAGGTCCAGGCCCGCGATGCGGTATTCGGAGCCGGCGACGCCGGCGTTCGACTCCGCCCGCGATGCGAGGGCTCCGATGCCGACCGACGCTTCGTCGAGGACGGCGTCGGTGAGACCGGCGACGCTGAGCTGGTCGAAGAGATCGGTGAGTTCGAGGGTGGCGGGGTTGACGCTTCCGTCGATCGCCCCCGCATCGATCGCACCACCGGAGGTGATCGCGCCGGAGGACGCGATCGACTGGGTCTGCGTGGGTGAGGAGCTGAAGCTCTGCGCGCCCCCCAGATCGCCCAGCTGCAGCAGACCGGGCGACGTGCCGTCGGTCAGCAGCGGCACGTTGAGCGTGCCCACGTCGATGCTGAGCGCCTCGAGCACGTCGAGGTCGAGACCGCCGAGCTCAGGGCCGACCGCGGCCGGGTTGCTCGTCAGCGTGTGCCCGAGTGCGGCGACGTCCAATCCGCCGAGCAGGTCGGCCGGCAACTGGATGATCTGTCCCTGCGCGACCGACGGATCGTTCGGATTCGCGTCATCGAGCGCATTCGCCGCCGTCGGTACCAGTGCACCCGCAAGGATCATCGCGCCGACGGTCACGCCGGCGATGCCTCCCCCGATGGCTCTGCGTCGCCGCAGAGTCTTCCCCTCCAAGAATTCCATTCGCCTCTCCCGTGATGCAGATGTTCCGCGTCACAAGGCCCTCCCCAGGCGTCGACAGGTGCCGACCGAGCGCATGTCCAGACAGTATTGCCGGATCGAGAATGTTAAGTCCAGCGATTGTCCAGTTATCTTTCAGGAAACGTCATCAGATGAGACATTTCGTCATCAGTCATTGAGACCTGCCCACAGGTCTGTCGGCGAGGACGTCTTTTCCAGGACGAATAGGAGGGGTCCAGCGCACTCCGCGCAGGCGCGACACGCACTCCGGCCACACGACGAAACCGCCCCGCAGACCGAGGTCTGCGGGGCGGTTCAGGGCGTGAAGCGAGGGCTACAGAGCGAGCCCGTCGCCGAATCGGAAGAGCGGATCAGCGGTGTCGAACGGCACATCGGGTCGCGAGGCGACGACCGCGGCCATCGACCTCGGCAGGTCGAACGGGAGCCTGCCCTGCGCGCTCGCCACGCCGCTCAGCACATCGAGCAGCGCCGCCCCTGAGACACCCCAGTTGACGGTGACGGCCGCCGCACCGGCCACGATCGGTTCGAGAATGGGCGGTCGATCGGCGAGCACATCGACCACGGTCGGCACGGCTCCGGCGATGGCGCCGACATGCGCGAGCACCTCGTCGGAGAACTCGAGCGACCCCGCATGGAAGAAGTTCTCGAAGGTCGTGTCGCGCTGCTCGAACGGCGCCTGGAGACGGAGGATCGCCAGGTCGGCCTCGTCGACGGTCGCCACGACGTCGCCGTACGCGGCTGCGACGGATGGTTCGATCCCCTCGACGTAGAGCTTGATCCCGGGGGCGAAGGGCAGCGAGCCATCGTTCGTCAGCACGGTCACGGAGGCGCGCTGGGCCGCCTCTCCCGCGGCGCGGAACTCCGCGCTGCCGACGATCTCGTCCGCCGCGTCCTCGTCGACGAACGGGTTCTCGAAGAGCCCGAGCTCGAACTTCTCCCGCAGGATCCGTCGCGCGGAGAGGTCGAGCCTCTCCTCCGAGACCGAGCCCTCGGCGACCAGCCCGAGCAGCAGTTCGGGGCAGTCCTCGCCACCGAACTGATCGACACCCGCATCGAGCACCTTGAGCATCCGCTCTCGCGGCGTCAGATCCTCCACGCCCCAGGCGCGGGCAGGGAACGGCTGGCCGAAGATCTCCGCATCGTTGATCAGACCCCAATCGGTGCACACCAGGCCGTCGAACCCGAATCGCTCGCGCAGCAGCCCGGTGATCACCGACCTGTTGAAGCCGAACCCGACCTCCTCGTACTCGGTGCCGACGGGCATGCCGTAGTACGGCATCATCTGACGCGTGCCGGCGGCCAGTGCATCCTCGAAGGGCTTGAGGTGCAGGTCGAACGCACCCCCGGGATACACCTGCTCCCGCCCGTACGGGAAGTGCGGGTCCTCGCCGTCGAGCTGCGGCCCGCCGCCGGGGAAGTGCTTGGTCATGGTCGAGACCGATCCGGGACCGAACGAGTCGCCCTGGAACCCGCGGATATATGCCGCTCCCAGAATGCCCGTCAATTCGGGGTCTTCTCCGAACGTCGCCGTCTGCCGCGCCCACCTCGGTTCGGTGGCGAGGTCGACCTGCGGGTGAAGGGCGACGCGCAGGCCGACAGCCGTATATTCCTGACGAGCGATATCTGCGAAC
Organism: Microbacterium sp. CGR1; assembly: GCF_001266755.1. Taxonomy (NCBI): domain Bacteria; kingdom Bacillati; phylum Actinomycetota; class Actinomycetes; order Micrococcales; family Microbacteriaceae; genus Microbacterium; species Microbacterium sp. CGR1. Next base: position 3,153,147 of record NZ_CP012299.1, on the reverse strand, counting down.
CGTTCGACCAGCTCGGGGTCACGGGTGGCTGCGAGACCCAGGGTCTCCGGCCATTGCGAGAACGGTCCGGCGAGGATCGACGCCCCGGGATTCTCGCTGAACGAATGCCGCGGGTCGGTCGACAGCGTGACCGGGATGCCGAGCCGGGTCGAGGCCGCCAGCCGCTGCAGCTCGTTCTGCCAGGCGGCTATCTCTCGCCCGGTGGGCGCCGCCCCCAGCAGGTTGAAGTGCGTCATGTTCTTGAGGTCGATGAACTCGCGGGCGCTCGGTGTGCCGAAGATCGGGTTCGCCTCATCGAGGTCTCCGATCGCGATCATCGTGTGGAAGAACAGTCCGGCCTTCTCCTCGACGGTCATCTCGTCGAGGAGGAGCTGCACTCTCTCATCGACCGGCAGGGCCGCGTCGAGCCACGGTCGGGCAGTGGTCACGTCGGTGTCGGTCATGGTCACTTAACTCCCTTGATGCGGTAAACGAGAACGGCGCCGGCGAGTGCGACGAGAGCTCCGAAGAGGTACCAGGTCGTGTAGCCGCCCAGCGGCGTCGCGGCGCCGAGAGCGATGATGCTCGGCGCGATGGCCGGGGCGATCGACTGGGGAAGGGCGTTGGCGATGTTGAGCACGCCGAGGTCCTTCGCCACGTCGTCGGGGTTGGGCAGCACTTCGGTCGCCAGCGCGAGATCGACCGACAGGAACGACCCGGCACCGAGTCCGATGATGGCCTGAGCGACGATGACGACGGCGATCGACGGAGCGATCGCGAGGATCAAGAGGCCCACGACCATGATGACGCCGGCGATCGCGACGAACGGCCGGCGCTTGCCGATCTTGTCGGAGAGGAATCCGCCGAGCGGCGCGGAGATAGCCATCGCGGCCATGGAGGCGAGGTTGGCGATCAGGATCGTGCCGACTGCGCCCTGCTCGTCGAGCTGGAACTTGGTCACCAGGTAGAGCGGCAGGAAGGTGGCGATGCCCGCGTAGCCGAACATCACGAAGAACTTCGTGAGCCAGGTCCATCCGAAGTCGGGGTGCTTGCGGGGGTTGAACACGAACGAGCCGAAGAACGTGCCGACCGTGAAGCGCGTGGCGGGCTTCTCGGTGAGACGACGGTCCTTGAGGGTGAGCACGAACACGATGACGAGGATCAGCGCGATGGCACCGGGGACGAAGAAGCGCTCGAAGTCGCCGGGGAGGAAGTTGACGATGAAGCTGCCGGCGAGGATGCCGATGGGGGTCGTGATGCCGATGATGCCCGACACCTTGCCACGGCTCGAGACCGGCACCTGATCGGGCAGGGTCGCGTTGGCCGCCGCGAGCACGGCGTTCATGGATGCCTGCACGAGGCACCACGCGAGAAGAACGACGAGCACCGAGGTCGCGGCGCCGATGATCGCGAAGCCGCCGAGGCCGACGATCGCACCGCCGAGGATCCAGGGGCGACGCATGCCCCACCGCGAGGTCGTGCGGTCGGAGAGGCGACCGACGAGGGGATTCGCGATGAGCGCGAAGGCCGCACCGACACCCATCACCAGTCCGAGGCTCGCCTCGGTGTTGGTGGGGTCGAGCCGCTGGATCTTGAAGGCCATCGACACCATCACCGGGGTGAGCAGGGCGAGGTAGACGCCGAAGTTCACGGCGGCGAGTCCGGGGGTGTAGCCACGGGGCGTCTTCAGCGGGGTGGTGCCGGGAACTTTGAAACCGGTCGTTCCTACGGCGGCCGCGGTGGCGGCCGATGACAGCTCTGTCACGGGTGGATCCTTTCGGGCAAGGTGCGCCGGTCATCTGCGACACGACGTGAGGATGACAATACCGGAATATCGACCGATTGGTAAGTGAATGTCTACCGATTGGTAATGAGAGAGAATGAGAGGGAAGGGTGGACGGGATGACGACAGCAGCCACGACGGGCTCGCGCCAGGCGCGCGCCGCGGCCACGCGTCAGCGGATCGTGGACGCGGCCCGAGAGCTCTTCGTCTCGAACGGATACCGTTCGACGTCCCTGCGCGACATCGCCGCCGCGGCATCCGTGAGCCATCCGGGGCTGCTCGGACACTTCGCGTCGAAGGACGACCTGCTCGCCGAGGTCGTCGCCGGTTTCGAGGACGACAACGAACGGGCATTCGACCTGCTCGCTGCGGCATCCGATTCCGGTGAACTGATCTTCGCGGACGTGGCTCGACGCAACGCGCGCACCCCCGGCTACCTCGAGCTCTTCGCCGCACTCACCGGGGAAGCATCCGCCTCCGGACACCCGGCGCACGAGCGGATGCGCCAGCGGTATGCACGCCTGCACCGCCTCAGCACGGATGTCCTCGAAGATGCGGCGCTGCATGGGACGATCGGCGCCGACCGCGACGTCGCGGACGAGTCCGTGCGTCACAGCGCGGGCTGGGACGGGCTGCAGCTGATCTCTCAGTATCTGCCTGAGCGGGTCGACGTCGTGCAGACGCTCGAGGAGCGCGAAGCCCTGTGGGCACTGCCCTACGGGTGGCGGGATGCCGACAGCCCCGACCCTTCTTCGACCGCTGCCGGCCCCCTGCCGCCTGTGTTCGGAGAGCCCGCCGTCGACGACTCGCCGGGATACGAGGTGGGACGGCGCCGCCGCGCGCAGATCCTCGCCGACGCCTCACGCCTGTTCTCCCAGGACGGCTACGGGGACACCAGTCTTCGGGACATCGCCCAGGCTGTCGGCGTCTCGAAGTCCACTCTGCTCCACCACTACCCGTCGAAGGAACTGCTGCTCAGCGCGGTGCTCTCCGAGCGCGACAGCGCGATCCGTGTGCGCAGCGAGTCCACCCATGCCGAGCGAGCCTCCGACGCGCTGCGCGCGATCCCGCTCGGAGCACGGGTGAGCGCACTCGACGAGCCCGGCCTCATCGAGGTCTACGCGGTGCTCTCCTGCGAAGCGGTGCCGGCCATGCACCCTGCGCACGACTACTTCGCCACGCGGTTCTCCCAGGCGATCGATTACTTCACCGAGCTGTTCCGTCTCGCCCGCATCGACGGCGATCTGCCCGAGCACCGCGACCCCGAGCACGAGGCGATCTGGCTGATCGCCCTGTGGGACGGCCTGCAGTACCAGTGGCTCTACGACCGCGGGGCCGTCGACGTCGGCGCCCACCTGCGCGCGCATCTCGAAGACGTGCTGCCGAGCTGAACGGCGCCCTGCGTCAGCCGGCCGCGATGACGGTGAGCACTCCCTCGCCGTAGGCATCCCGCTTCTTGGCGCCGATCCCCGTGATCCCGTCGAGGTCGGCCAGCGAAGCCGGACGATGCTCGGCGAGCGCACGCAGCGTCGCATCGCCGAAGACGATGTACGCCGGAACGCCCTGCTCGCGCGCCGTCTCGGCGCGCCACGCCCGCAGCGCCTCGAAGAGCGGGCGGTCGGACTGATCGAGCGCGTCCGCCGCACTCGCCTTGCGTGCCCGCGGCGACGAAGCGGGGCGTCCGATCGTGTCCTTGCGCAACGGCACCGGGGTCTCGCCCTTCAGAACGCCGGCCGACTGCTCGCCCGGAGCGAGCGTGCCGTAGTCGCCCTGGGCCACGATGATCCCCCGTGCGAGCAGCTGGCGGACGACGCTGCGCCAGTCCTGGTCGGAGAGGTCGGCGCCGATTCCATAGGTCGCGAGCTTCTCGTGCCCCTGCTGACGGATGCGCTCGGTCGAGGCTCCGCGGAGGATGTCGATCAGATGCCCGGCTCCGAAGGCCTGATTGCGCTCGCGCTTGAGCCGCACGATCGTCGAGAGCAGCTTCTGTGCCGGGATCAGGCCGTCGAAGGTCTCGGTCTCGTCGAGGCACGTGTCGCAGTTGCCGCACGGCTGCGAGTCCTGCCCGAAGTAGCCGAGAAGGTTCTGGCGGCGGCACTCGACCGTCTCGCACAGCGCGAGCATCGCGTCGAGGTGCTGCCCCAGGCGCATCTTGAACGTGCGATCGCCCGGGCTCTGGTCGATCATGCGGCGCTGCTGCACCACGTCACCCAGGCCATACGCCATCCAGGCGATCGACGGCTCGCCGTCACGGCCCGCGCGACCGGTCTCCTGGTAGTAGCCCTCGACGGACTTCGGCAGGTCGATGTGAGCGACGAAGCGCACATCGGGCTTGTCGATTCCCATGCCGAAGGCGATCGTCGCGACCATCACGACGCCGTCCTCGCGCAGGAACCGGGACTGGTTCTTCGCGCGCACCTCGGCCGGAAGACCGGCGTGATACGGCAGCGCGTCGAAGCCCTGAGCGGCGAGATAGGTCGCGGTCTGCTCGACGGACTTCCGGCTCAGCGCGTAGACGATGCCGACTGAGCCCTCCGGCTGCGCGCGGATGAACGAGACGAGCTGCTTGCGCGGATCGACCTTGGGCACGATCCGATACTGGATGTTGGGCCGGTCGAAGCTGGCCACGTAGTGCTGGGCGGCGTCGAGACGCAGTCGCTCGGTGAGCTCCTTGTGCGTCGCCCGGGTGGCGGTGGCCGTGAGCGCCATGCGCGGAACACCGGGGAACCGCTCGCCCAGATCGCCGAGTGCGAGGTAGTCGGGGCGGAAGTCATGACCCCACTGCGACACGCAGTGCGCCTCGTCGATCGCGATGACGCTGAGCGTGCCGCGCTGCAGCAGGGCGGTCGTCTGCGGCGAGGACAGCCGCTCGGGGGCGACGTAGATGAGGTCGAGTTCGCCGGCGACGTACGCCCGTTCGACCTCGCGCCGCTCTTCGATCGCCTGGGTCGAGTTGAGATAGGCGGCGTTGACGCCGTTGGCCCGGAGCGCGTCGACCTGGTCGTGCATGAGAGCGATGAGCGGGCTGATCACGAGGCCGGTGCCCTCGCGCACGAGTGCGGGCACCTGATAGGTGACGCTCTTGCCGCCGCCGGTGGGCATGAGCACGACAGCGTCACCGCCCGAGATGACCTGATCGACGATCGCGGCCTGATCGCCGCGGAACTCGTCGTAGCCGAAGACCGTGTGCAGCGCCTCGGCCGCAGTCGCGTATCGACTGGGGGCCGCCTGTCGCGCGGCCGTCGCCGTCACCCCGGGAGCAGATGAGCGTGCGGATGACCGCGCGGACGCCGATCCGACCGGTGTCACGGGGCCCTGGCCCCAGTCGAGCGGCGGCTCGTACCCGGCGCCCTGCGGCTCCCAGTCCATCGGCTCGGGCGGCTCGGAGGGCTCCCACCCTGCGCCGTCCCACGGCTCGTCGGCGTAGGGCAGATCCTCGTACGGGTCACGGGGAGTCTGCGGCATCCCTCCAGCGTAACGACCCCCGCCGACGTCGGCCGCGCCTGTGGACGCTCAGCGGGCGTAGGTTTGTGGCAGACGCCCGAAGGAGCCCCGATGACCGACATCACCGTCACCCGCAACGACGACGCCTCCCGCTACGAGATCCACTCGGATGAGACGCTCGCGGGCTTCGCCGAGTTCGAGCTGCGTCCGGGCGCGATCCGCTTCATCCACACCGAGATCGACCCCGCGTTCCAGGGTCAGGGACTCGCGGGGATCCTCGCTGAGCGCGCCCTGACGGATGCCGCGGCATCCCGCGACGCGATCATGCCGCTCTGCCCGTACATCGCGAAGTACCTGACGACGCATGAAATCCCGGGCGCCGAGATCCGCTGGCCCAAGCGGCCCGGCGCTGCTCCGACGGAGGCGTGATGATCGGCGAACGACGCATCGTGCTCGAGCCACGCGAGGTGCCGCTCGGCGGGGTGCGCGGGATGAACGTGCTGCGCGTGCTGCCGCATCGCAACCTCCCGACCATCGGTGCGTGGTGCTTCCTCGACCGGTTCGGCCCCGCCGACACCAGGATGCGGGTCGAACCGCATCCGCACATCGGCCTGCAGACCGTGACCTGGCCGCTGGTCGGAGAGATCCGTCACCGGGACTCGGTCGGCAGCGACGCCGACCTCCGCAGGGGCCAGCTGAACCTCATGACCGCCGGCAACGGCATCTCGCATTCGGAGTACTCGATCGGTGATGATCCGATCCCCCTCGACGCCCTGCAGTTCTGGGTGGTGCTGCCCGAGAGCGCACGGCACGGCGCTGCCGGTTTCGAACGGCACACCGAGCTGCCACAGCTGCCGCTCCCTGCCGACGAGGGTCAGGACGCCACCGCCACCGTCGTCCTCGGCGAGTTCGCCGGCACCTCATCGCCCGCCACCGTGCACACCCCGATCGTCGGCGCGGAAATCCGGATCCCCGCGGGCGCTCGTCTGCACCTGCCCTTGCGTTCGGGATGGGAGCATGGCCTCATGCTCGTCGAGGGTGATGCCGTCGTCGCCACGCACGGGATGTCGTCGAACGACATGCTGTACCTCGGCGACTCGAGGGACTCGGTCGAGGTGTCCAGCGCACAGGGAGCGCTGCTGTTCCTCATCGGCGGCGAGCCCTTCGAGGACGAGATCGTCATGTGGTGGAACTTCGCCGGACGCACGCACGAGGAGATCGTCGAGGCTCGCACCGAGTGGGAGGCGGCCTCCGCTCGGTTCGGTGTCGTCGAAGGGCACGACGTCCGCATCCCCGCTCCGCCTCTTCCCGACGTGCGGCTGATGCCGCGCGGCCGCAAGATCTGACGGCTCTGACTGCGACGCCGCGCCCCGCGCGCGACGCGACGCGGCCTCGACGCGGCCTCGACGATGCGGCGACCGCACGCGACGGCGCCCCGCGCTCCGAAGAGCACGGGGCGCCGGCGCTGATCGCTACTGCGCGTCGACCGTCACGATCGTGCGCACGGCGGACTCGCCGTACTGCACGAGGCCGAGGTACCGGGTGCCGGCGGTGAGGCCGGTCCAGCTCAGCTCGTAGCTCGTCGCCTGGCCGCGGACGGCCTCGATCGGGTTCGGGGTCGCGGTGAACGCCCCTTCACCCTCGGGCTGCACGTTGGCGTAGGTCAAGTCCCACGTCATCGGGGCCGAGGTCGAGTAGACGTTCGCGACCACCAGGTAGGTGCCCGCCGTCGGAGCCGGGAGTGTGACCTGCTCATCCGCCGAACCGGTCGCCGACTGCCAGCGCTCGTAGTAGCGCAGGTCGTCGGCGCTCACGACCCGGTAGACGGTCAGGTCGAGGTCGCTGCCCGCGTCATCCGACGAGTCGAGGTCGAAGCGCGAGAGCGTCGTGCCCGCCGGCACGTCGACGATCCACGACACGTCCTTGTTCTCATCGCCCGACGCCTCATCGCCCGAGTGTCCGACGACACGGCCGTCGGGGTCCTCCAGCAGAGTGAACGGCGTGAGTCCCGAGAGCCCGAGCGCCAGAGCACCGTCGACGCCGGGGGTGATCTCGACCGTGGTCGCCCCCTCGACTCCGGTGCCCTCGACCTCGGCCGGCGCGTCGGCCGTCACGGGGAAGACCGCGATCGGCGAGCGCACCGAGTTGCTCTTGCTCGTCCAGGTGAGCGACCCGGTCGCCCACTGCTCGACGGGAGCACTCTGGTTGTCGAACGTGACCGTGTAGGTCGCGGTCTGGCCGGGCTTGGTGAACTTCAGCGTCGAGGGCTCGACGGTCACGTCGACGCCGGGCAGATCGACGGATGCCGTGAACGTGCCCTTCTCGGTCGCCGTGACCGTGCGGGTGACGCTCTGCGCGCTCGCGAGCGATCCGATCGAGAACGATGCGATGTTCAGGTCGCTGCCGTCGATCGGCTCGACGCCGTCGAACTCCGCCAGACCCTTGCCCTCGAGGAACGCGGCCCAGTCGGGCACGTCGTTCAGGTAGAGCAGGCCCGGGTTGAAGTAGCGCTTCGGGTCGACCTGGCCCGCACCCTGCTGGAACGGGTCCTTGTTGGCCGAGCCGTCGGGGTTCACCGTGTCGTAGGCGGTCGTCATCATGGCCGACTTGACCTCAGCCGGCTTCGCGTTGGGACGCTCGCCGAGGTACAGCGCCGCGAGACCGGCGATGTGCGGTGACGCCATCGACGTGCCCGACAGGATGCCGAAGGTCGGCGCCTCTCCGGGCCCGTTCTGCGTGGCCGCGAGGATCGCGACGCCGGGGGCTGCGATGTCGGGCTTCATGATGTCGCTGCCGTCGGCGAGCATCGGGCCACGGCTCGAGAAGCCGGCGATCTGGGGCACCGGGGTCACGACACCGGTCGTGTTCTCGCCGACGAGCGTGATCGGGCGATCGGTGCCGCCCTGCACATAGGCGAGCACGGCTGCGCGATGCACGGACGAAAGGTGCACGGTGGGCACCGCGTGGAAGTCGTTGTCGAGCGAGTCCGCACCACCGGGCACGTTCACGAGCACGACGCCCATGCCGCCGGCATCCTTCACGACCTGCGACTTCTCGGCGCGGGCGTTGCCCCCGCGGTCGCAGACCACGATGTGAGCCGTGACCTTCGCCGCATCCAGCGTGCCCGGAAGGCACAGCGCGGCATCGGCGGCAGCCTGTCCGGCAGCCGGCGCGTCACCCGCGTAGATCGACGGCCCGGTGACAGTCGTGCCGAACGGCACGCTCACCGATGCGCCGGCCTGGGCGAAGCCGTCGAACTGCACGGTGCCCTCCCACGTCGGGATCGTCGATGCCGCGACCGTGGTGTACCAGGGGGAGGCGTGGTCGGCGGTGACGGAGTCGGGACCGTCGTTGCCGGCGCTCGTGGCGACGAAGACGCCGGCTGCCGCCGCGTTGAAGAACGCGATGTCCTCGGGGGCGAGCACGGTGGATGCCGCTCCGCCGCCGATCGAGTAGTTGATCACGTCGACGCCGTCGGCGACCGCCTGGTCGATTGCGGCGATCAGGTCGCTGCCCGCGCAGATGTCATCGGTGGTGACGGCCTCATCGGGCCCGACGTAGCAGGCCTTGTAGGCGGCGACCTTGGCTCCGGGGGCGACCCCCGAGATCTTGCCGAAGTCGACGTCCTCGATCGAGGCCTTCACGCCGAAGTTGCCGGCCGCCGTGCTCGCGGTGTGCGAACCGTGGCCGTCGCCGTCGCGCGGCGAGAGGTAGTCGTACTGGAAGTCGAATCCGGCCGCCTCGGCGCCGGTGTAGAAGTACTGGGCTCCGATGAGCTTCGACGAGTAGTCGCCCTTGTCCCACTCCTGAGCCTCGACCATCGTGCTCTGGAACTGGCCGCCGTCGGACTTGTCGAAGTAGACGAAGGTGCCGTCGGTGTACGGCTGACCGCCCTTGTGGCGCTTGTCGTTCTTCGGCTGCTTCTTGAGCTTCTTGCTCTCGAAGGAGGGGTGCTCGGGAGCGATGCCCGTGTCGATGACACCCACGACCACGCCCTCGCCGGCCTTGTCGACGCCGCCGGTCTGCTGCCAGACGCCGCCACGCCCCTTCTTGTCATCGCCGAGACCGAGGAAGTCCGTCGAGGTCTGCGCGTCGGGGTGACGGATGAAGTCGGGGTAGACGTCGTACACGTCCTTCGACGCACGCAGCTTGTCGACCTGCGCGCCCGTGAGCTCGGCGCTGAAGCCGTTGAGCACGACCTGGTAGCTGATCTCGGGAGTGACTCCCGCCTCCTGCGCGACCGTCTGCTGCTCGGCCTCGAGGTGCTGCACGTAGCGCTGCGAATCCTGCGACTGCGTCTCGAGCTGCTCGCCTTCGGCGGGCTTGGTGGCCTTGAGCCCGTTGACGTCGCCGGTGTAGCTCGCGAGCGGATCGGACTTCAGCACGACGATGTAGTGACCGGGCGTGCCGTCGACCGGAGTGGGGTTTGTCACCTCCTCCGTGCCTGCGTAGCCTGCGGTTGCCGTCGATGCGATGAACAGCGTTGCCAGGGTGGTGGCCGCTGCCATCCGGAGGGGTGTTCGACCCATGTGCTTCTCCCGATGATCACGGTGCGACTGCGGTGCCGCACCGCCGTTCAAGCTACGCCCGGCTTCCGTCCACACACCAGGGTCGGGGATTATTCCTGGACGAACGGCCAGCCGTGTCGACAATGGTCGACAGTAGGCTGGAGGGGTGGCCCCCTCCCCCGTTCTGACGACCCGCGTGCTGCTGGTCTGCGCCGCGATCGGCGTCGCCACGGGCATCCTCGGGGGGATCGCCGGGCTCATCACGCCGATCGTCATCGTGGGCGCTCCGTATCTCTACGGACTCGTGCTCGGCTCGCACGTGCTGCCGGGGATCATCGCTCAGGAGGTGCTGCGCCGCCCCTTCGTGGCCCTCGTCACGCACGTGTTCGCCGCCCTCATCTCGAGCGCGTTCAATCCCGCCTGGACGCTGCGCTTCATCGGCACCGCGCTGCTGTTCGGGGCGATCCAGGAGGGCATCGCCGCGCTCACCCGCTACCGCTCCTGGGGCCCTTGGCGCTTCTTCATCTCCGCAGCGATCATCGGGGTCATCGTGGCCGTCGTGGTGTTCTTCGCCGTCGACCTCGCGACCTTCCCGCTGTGGGCGGAGATCTCCTACCTCGTGATCGCGGTGCTCGGTCCGATCGCGTGGACCGCAGCAGGACTCGCGATCGGATCTTCTCTCAGCCGCGCAGGCGTCGCTCGGCGCTGATCACGGCGTCCGACCCTTCCGAGCCGTCCGGCCTGTGCAGATCAGGTAAGGCTCAGCTAAGTTAGAACGGTACCGATCCGCTGAAACCGGGGTTATGCCGTGCGCTCATCTGCGCCTCTCCTCCGCGTGCGTGACCTCTCGATCACCCACGCCGATGCTGTGCACCCCTCGCCGCGGGACGTCACCTTCGACATCGATGCCGGCGAGGTGGTGCTGCTGCTCGGCCCTTCGGGTTCGGGCAAGTCGACGCTCACGCTCGCGCTCAACGGGCTGATCCCGCACGCCGTGCCCGCGACCATGACGGGATCGGTCGAGGCCGGCGGAGTCAGCACGGCGGATGCCGACACCGCATCGCTGAGCACCCACGTCGCGATGGTCTTCCAGGACCCGGACGCCCAGATCGTCACCGGCACGGTCTACGACGAGGTCGCCTTCGGCCCCGAGAACCTGGTGCTGTCGCTCGACGAGGTGCGCACGAGAACCGAAGACGCACTACGCCGTGTCGGCCTGTGGGAGCGGCGCGATGAGAACCCCGATCGCCTGTCCGGCGGCGGGCGTCAGCGTCTCGCGATCGCGTGCGCGCTGGCGATGGGGTCGCCCCTGATCGTGCTCGACGAACCGACCGCGAACCTCGATCCGCAGGGCATCGACGACGTCTACGCCGCACTGACCGACGTCATCGCAGCGGGCGACCGCGGCATCCTGCTCGTCGAGCACAATCTCGACGCCGCGATGGGGTTCCTGACCCGCACGATCGTGCTCGACCGCGCAGGGCGGGTCGTCTTCGACGGGCCACCGGCCCGGATCATCCGGGGGCACGCGGCGGAGCTCGTCGAGATGGGTGTCTGGCTGCCTGCGGCGACACTCGCGGCGCTGCGGATGCGGGATGCCGGAACACTGCATCTCGACGACCTTCCATTGACACCCGAGGAGCTCGCCGCGGCACTGGCGGCGGCATCCGCCACTCCTGATCCGTCCGGTGTGCAGGACCACGGCACGGATGCAGGACCGGATACCGCTGTCTCCTCCGGCATCCGTGCGTCGGTCCTGCAGACGCACGAAGGAATGACGGATGCGGCAGACCGTGCAGCCACTCCGATCGTCCGCGCCCGCGGGCTGATGGTTCGTCGTCACCGCACGGAGATCCTGCACGGCATCGACCTCGACATCGAGGCGGGAACCCTGACGGCGATCGTCGGCACCAACGGCGCCGGAAAGACCACCCTTCTGCAGGCGCTCGCCGGTGTCGTCCCGCCGCCCCGGCGGCAGGTCACGGTCGACGGCATGGACCCCGGGTCGGCCTCGCCGCGCGAGCTCTCGAGCCGCATCGGGTTCGTGTTCCAGAACCCGGAGCACCAGTTCATCGCGCACACCGTGTTCGACGAGCTCGCGCACGGACTTCGGCTGCGGCACACCCCGGATGCCGAGACGCGCGAGCGCGTCGACGCCATGCTGATGCGCTTCGGCCTCGAGGCCAAGGCCGATGTGCATCCGTTCCTGCTCTCGGGCGGCGAGAAGCGCCGCCTCTCGGTCGGCACGGCCCTGATCACCCGCCCGCGGGTGCTCGCCCTCGACGAACCGACCTTCGGCCAGGATCGTGCACGGGCGTCCGAGCTCCTCACTCTGCTGCACGACCTGCGTGACGAGGGGACGACGATCGTCATAGTGACCCATGACCTGCAGCTCGTCGCCGAGCACACGTCGCACACGGTGATCCTGAAAGACGGTCGCGTGCACGCCGCCGACCGCACCGACGCGCTCTTCGCCCACGAGACGCCGTTCGTCGAGGCAGGGCTCCGCCTTCCGGCGCTGCAGCGCGTGCTCGCCGCAGCGGGACGGGCGATCGCATGACCGCCCACGCCTTCGACCCGTATGCCGCGATGTCGGCATCGTCTCGGCGCCAGTTCCTGTATGCGCTCAATCCGCTGGCGAAGATCGCGGGAGTCGCCCCGGCCATGGTGCTGCTGATCTTCGTGCGCGACCTCGCCACGCCCGCCGCCTTCCTGGCGCTGTCGCTCGCGGTGATCGTCATCGGATCGCGGGTGACCTGGCGCATCGCCGCGGTGCTGTTCCTCGCACTCCCACTCGGCATGATCGCCATCGGGCTCGGGTTCTCGCTGTGGGTCGACGCCGAGATCGTGCGCGACACCGCTGCCGTGGTGCAGCTCGGCGACTGGACGCTGCGCCAGGGCGCCCTCGCGATCGGCTTCGCCACGGCTCTGCGGCTCGGCGCGATCGTCTCGCTCGCACTCATCGGCGGCCTGACCACCACCGGCCCCGACCTCGTGCGCGCCAGCGTGCAGCAGCTGCGGGTGCCCTACCGCATCGGCTACACGGCCCTGGCCGCGTTCCGCTTCGTGCCGCGCTTCGGGCACGAGCTCGCGGTGATCAGAGCCGCGCATCGCGTGCGAGGGCACCATGGGGGCAGCAGTCCCTTCGCGCGCATCGCTCGCGGCTGGGGATACATCGTTCCGCTGCTCGCGGGTGCGATCCGCCACGCCGAGCGCGTGGCCCTGGCCATGGACTCGCGGGCCTTCGGCGCGCACTCGACGCGCACCGAGAGGCACCTCGTGCCGTTCCGCATCCGAGACACCGTCTTCATCGTCGCCTCGATCGCCGCATCCGCCGCGATCTTCATGCTCTTCTTCCCCTGGCAGCTGCCCTGAAAGGCGCCCGCATGGCATACAGCAGACTGGTCAAGCCCGAGACCGCCGAACTCCTCCATCTCAGCGTGCTGCGCACCGAGCGCCTCTCCGAGCACTGGATGAGGGTCACGCTCGGAGGCGGTGAGATCGAGAAGTTCCGCCCGATGGGCTTCGACCAGTGGTTCCGCCTGTTCCTGCCGATCGGCGGCGATGCGGGGCTCGACCGCGTTCCCGCGAAGGCGAACAAGATGTTCGGATACCTCAGGTTCCTGCGGATCCCCGACGGCGAGCGCCCGGTCATGCGCAACTACAGCGTGCGCGCGTACCGGGCGGCCACCGCCGAGTCGGGCGCCGAGATCGACGTCGACTTCGTGCTGCACGGGTCTGCGGCCGACGGCACGGCCGGCCCCGCGTCACGCTGGGCGGAGACCTGCGAACCCGGCGAGCACGTGCTCATCATCGACGAGGGCCTCACGTTCAACCCGCAGCGCGGAACGGATCGCGTGGTGCTGGTCGGCGATGAGACGGCGCTCCCCGCGATCGCCTCGATCTGCGCGTCACTGCCTGCGGACGCGACGGGAACGGCGATCATCGAGGTGCCGTCCGAGGCCGACGCTCTGGAGTTCCCGCACCCCGCCGGCGTCGAGATCATCTGGCTCGCGCGGCCGCACGAGTTCGACCCCGGATCGTTCGCCCTCGCCCGGCTGCGCGAGCTGACACTGCCGGCAGCGCCTTTCCACGCGTACGCCGCGGGCGAGCAGTCGCTGGCCTCGGGTGCACGCAAGCATCTCGTCGGCGAGCGCGGTGTCGACAAGAACGACGTGAGCTTCTGCGGCTACTGGAAGATCGGCGCGGCCTCGCCCACCTCGAAGGCGGCGCGCGAGGCTGCGGCGGAGCCCCTCGCATGAACGACGCGGATGCATCGGGCTCGAACCCCTACGCGGAAGTGTCGGCCGCTGCGGGGTCGGGAACGCACCGCGAATCGGGCTCCGAGGTGCAGAATCGACCCCGCACCGGCGGCGGACGCTCGCGATTCCGCATCCCGACGGCGATCCTGCTGACGTGCGCGGCACTCGGAGTCGCCGGTGGCGCGCTCCTCGCCCCGGCGAACTGGATCTCGACGATCCTCTTCCCCGGCCTGCCCTTCGTGAGCGTGGCGCTGGCCGGCCTCTGGCTGCTCCCCTCGGTGATCGCCCTCCGCCTGCTGCGGCGCCCACTCGTCGGCCTGCTGGTGGGCCTGCTGGCCGGTCTCGTGATCGTGCCGTTCTCGGGCTACGGCTTCAGCAGCGTGGCCACCAACCTCTGGTGGGCGGCGTTCACCGAGCTGCCGTTCCTGTTCGTCCTCTGGCGCTACTGGGGAACCTGGCTGCACTACCTCGGGGCACTGATCGTCGGCATCGTCTACCCGATCCTCGCCTGGGCCTCGTTCGATCTCGGCAGCTTCGGGCTTCCCCTTCAGATCACCTTCTTCGCCGTGACCCTCGGCAGCTGCCTCGGCGCCACCGCACTCGGCATCCTCATCGCCGATCGGCTGCGCAAGGCCGGCGTCGGTGGCCGACTGCCCCGCTGACCCGCGCTGGCTCGTGTCCGCCTGCGCGCCTGCAGGCCCGTTTCCTGCGGTCAGCCGTGCCATCGACAGGAGAAGGGCCCCGGATGCCGGCATCCGGGGCCCTTCTCTGAGAGGTTCGTCAGCGCTTGCCGACGATCTGGCGGCCGACGAGGTCGCGCATGATCTCGTTCGTGCCGCCGTAGATGCGGTGCACGCGGGCGTCGGTGAAGGCGCGGGCGATCGGGTACTCCATGATGTAGCCGTAGCCGCCGTGCAGCTGCACACCCGTGTCGAGCACCTCCCACTCGCGCTCGGTCGCCCAGAACTTGACCTTCGCAGCGTCCTCGGCGGTGAGGGTGCTGTTCTTGTAGGCGAGCAGCGCACGGTCGATGTACGCCCACATCGCGTCGGTGGTCGCCGCCATGTCGGCGAGCCGGAAGCGGGTGTTCTGGAAGTCGGCGATGCGCTCACCGAACGCCTCACGGTCCTTCGTGTAGGCGACGGTCCAGTCGAGGGCGGCCTGGGCGGCAGCGGCCGCGGCCACGCCGATCGACAGCCGCTCGAGCGGCAGGTTCAGCATCAGTTGGATGAAGCCCTGCCCCTCCTTGCCGCTGATGAGGTTCTCGTCGGGGATGAACACGTCGGTGAAGCTGAGCTCGGCCGTGTCCCAGCCGTGGAAGCCCATCTTGCTGAGCTTCTTGCCCTGATCGAAGCCCTCCATGCCCTTCTCGACGAGCAGCAGGCTGAACGCGTCGGGACGGTTGCCCTCACCGGTCTTGACGAAGGTCACCACGACGTCGGCCGTCGAGCCCGACGAGATGAACGTCTTGGCGCCGTTGAGGATGTAGCCCCCGTCGACCTTCTTCGCGTTGGTCTTGATGCCGCGCAGGTCAGAGCCCGCGCCGGGATCGGTCATGGCGAGCGCACCGAGCACCTCGCCCGTGGCCATGCGGGGCAGCCACTTCTCCTTCTGCTCCTGCGTGCCCATGTGCACGAGGTAGGGCACGGCGAGGTCGTCCTGGATGCCGAAGGCACCGGCGAGCGACCCTGCTCCGGAAGCGATGACCTCCTCCATGACGATGGTGCGGAAGCGGTAGTCCTGCAGCATGCCGGCACCGCCGAACTCCTCGGGGACGGACAGTCCGATCAGACCGGCCTCGCCTGCGGCCAGCATCGTCGCCCGGTCGATCTCACCCGCGGCATCCCACCGCTCGATGGCCTCGTTGTTCACGTGGCGCTTGACGAAGTCCTTGACGAGGTCGCGGAAGGCCTCGTGATCCTCTTCGTAGATGTCGCGTTCCATTGCGTCCTCCCGAACGTTCGTGCGTCATTGCTCCGGCGATTCTATGCCGGGTCGCCGACACCGCGACAGCTCGTTGTGAGAATGCATCCCACAATCCGTGAGACTCGGTACCGCGATTGTCGGATGCCGCAATGCGGTCGCACACGCGCCGCTGTCACTGCGCTCAGTGGGCGTAATCAGGGGCCGCGGGGAGCCCGAAGAACTCCTCCAGCGTGTGATACCCGCCGTGGTGATACGCCGCCGCGAGCTCGCGTCCGAGATATCGCAGGTGCCAGGGCTCGGGCTTGTATCCGGTGATGCCGGAGCCGACCTGCTCGTAGCGCACGATGAAGCCGTACTCCCAGGCGTTCGCCGCGATCCACTGCCCCTGCACCGTCGCGCCGAACGACTCGATGGCTCCGCACGACGAATCGCACGCCACGAGATCGAGCGCCAGCCCCGTCTGATGTTCGCTGTGACCGGCACGCGCCGACGAGGCGTCCGCACCCGCCTGCCCGCTGTTGCGCACATGGGAGGCGTGGGTCACGACCTGCAGCTCATACGATCGGTAGCCGTTGTTCGCTCCGATGCGCCCCGCGCCCTCTGCGGCCGCCGCATCCGCCATCTCTCCGACCGCCGCGGCGACGTCCGTCCGCGCCTGACCGGAGCGGGTGGTCATCTGCAGCGGAAGGTCGGCGAGCGACGACGGCGCGAAGGAGACCGGAGCGAGCGGACGCGCCTTGTTGACGACGACCCAGACGTGAGCCGGGTCGTCGAGCGCGATGCAGGGTGCGTTGCCCGCCACGACAGCGGAACGGAAGCTCTCGCCACCCCCGAAGCCGGCGATGATCGCCGCATCGTCTGCGACGGCTATCGCCTCGAGCACGCTCGGCTCCGAACACGGATCGGCAGCGGTGGTCGCACCGACCTCGACCGCCGGCACCTCCTGCACGACGGACGGCTGCGGCATCGCCAGCTCGTCGGTCGTCTCGGCCACCGGCGCACCGGCCAGCGACAGCAGCACGCCGATCGCCGTCGCCGCGAGACCGATGGGCAGCGCGGGACCGCGGATCGGGGAGCGCGGCGCCGCATGCTGAGGCTGCGGCGGGAAGAACATGCTTCCATTGTCCCTCATGTCCATTCGAACAGAATTCACACGCTCGGTTGACGGAGTATCGTCTTTATGTTCGAATGGAGGACATGCGGTGGCAAGGACAGAAACTCGGTGACGTCGACGCCGCTGCGCTGCCCGGCCTCGAAGATCGCTCCAGCGTGCTCCGCACGGTGACCACGCCGGAGTTCGCAGGCATGACGTTCCATGAGGTGCTGTCGAAGTCGGCCCTCAACCATGTGCCCGGCGCATCTCGCATGCCGTTCGCCTGGACCATCAACCCGTACCGCGGGTGCAGCCATGCCTGCGTCTACTGCTTCGCCCGAGGAACGCACGAGTATCTCGATCTCGACGGCGGATCGGACTTCGATTCGCAGATCGTCGTGAAGGTCAACGTCGTCGAGGTGCTGCAGAAGGAGCTGCGTCGCGGCAGCTGGGAGCACGAGACGGTCGCTCTGGGCACGAACACCGATCCGTATCAGCGCGCCGAGGGTCGGTACAAGCTGATGCCGGGGATCATCGATGTCCTCGCGACGTCGGGCACACCGATGTCGATCCTCACCAAAGGCACCCTGATCAGGCGCGACATCCCGCTGCTGGTGCGGGCGGCGCAGCGCGTTCCCGTCGACATCCAGATGTCCATCGCGATGTACGACGACGATCTGCAGAAGGCGATCGAACCCGGGACTCCGACGACCCAGGCACGGCTCGACACGGTACGCGCACTGCGGGATGCCGGCTTCCGCGTCACCGTCTTCCTGATGCCGATCATGCCCCACATGACCGACTCGGTCGAGGCGATCGACACCGCCCTGCGGCGCATCAAGGAGGCCGGAGCGAGCCGCGTGATCTACGGCGCTCTGCACCTGCGCGCCGGAGTGAAGCCCTGGTTCATGCAGTGGCTCGAGGGTTTCCGCCCCGACCTCGTGTCGTCGTATCGCGGGTTGTACCCCGGAGTCTCCGCCGAGGCGCCGAAGGGCTACCGCCAATGGCTCGCGAAGCGCGCACGGCCGCTGATCAGACTGCACGGACTCGATGGGCAGCACGAGGACGACTACCCCGTGCGCGGCATCCGGGCTTCTGCACCGCACGGGAGGCCGGCGCCCGCATTCACGCCAGCGCCCGCCCCCGCACAGCCGATGCTGTTCTGAACGCCGGTCCGGTGGAGCGTCGGAGGTCGGGAAGCCACCCCCGGGGCGCGTAGGCTCGAGCGTTATGGCTACCGGCTCCACGATGCACACGTTCGACGTCCAGTTGGCCGACATGGATCGCGGTGTCTACGACGACTACTCGCTGCGCGTGGCGCGGCATCCGTCCGAGACCGACGCCTACATGCTGACCCGCGTGCTCGCCTATGGACTCGAGTTCACCGAGGGCATCGCATTCGGTGGCGGCATCTCGCAGACCGATGAGCCCGCCGTGCTGGTGCGCGACCTCACCGGGAAGACGACGGCGTGGATCGAAGTCGGCGCGCCCGATGCAGAGCGCCTCCACTACGGCAGCCGCCTCGCCGAGCGCACCGTCGTCTATACGCACCGCGACCCCGCGAAGGTCATGGCGCCGTGGGCCGACAAGCGCATCCACCGCTCCGAGGACCTCCGGGTCTACAGCTTCGACCCCGGCTTCATCGACTCCGCGGCACCGCTCATCGCACGCCGCAACACGATGACGCTCACCGTGACCGAGCAGGTGCTCTACCTCGACCTCAACGGCACGACACTGACCACGGCCATCCACGAACACCAGCTCGGCTGAGCCGCCGCTCGGAAGGAGATCACGCGCTCCGTAGGAGCGATCCGACGCGTCAGCCCTTCGGAGTGAGAGATCTCCTTCGCTGGGCGCGCACCCGACCGCACCGCGCATCCCTGTAGCGCAGATCGGCCGAGCAAACGACGAAGGCCCCGCCGCCGCGAATGCGGGAGCGAGGCCTTCGAACGTGACGGATCAGGCCGTGAGGTCGGCGGCGGTCGGCACGCGACCGGCGATCTCCTCGATCAGGTCGTCGTCGATGCGCGCGTTCTCGAACGGCGCGTCGATCTCCGCACGCTCCAGCAGCTCGGTCATGCGACGCTGGCGCTGACGCGTGATGAGCGTGACGACGCGTCCCGAGCGACCGGCGCGGCCGGTGCGGCCTGAACGGTGCAGGTACGTCTTGTACTCGTCAGGAGCGTCTGCCTGCACGACCAGGTCGATGTCGTCGACGTGGATTCCGCGGGCGGCGACGTCGGTGGCGACGAGCACGTTCACGCGACCCGACGTCAGGCGCTCCAGGTTGCGCGTGCGCTTGGCCTGGTTGAGGTCACCGTGCAGCGAGACCGCGGGGATGCCGGCGTCGTCGAACTGCTCGGCGAGCATGTCGGCGTAGGCGCGGGTGCGGGCGAAGACCAGGGTCTTGCCGTCGCGGTCGACGAGCGAGGTGAGGATCTCGGCCTTGTCGCGGTGCTCGATCACGAGCACACGGTGCTCGATGGTGCTCGAGTCCTGATCTTCACCGGCGACCTCGTAGACGGCCGGGTCGACGAGGAACTCGTCGACGAGTGCCGCGACCTCACGGTCGAGCGTGGCCGAGAAGAGGAGCTTCTGGCTGCCGTCGGCCGTGTGACGCAGGATGCGCTGCACGGGCTCGACGAATCCGAGCTCGCACATGTGGTCGGCCTCGTCGAGCACCGCGATGCGGCAGTCGGAGAGGTCGAGCTTGCCCTGGTTGATGAGGTCCTCGACACGACCGGGGGTGCCGATGACGATGTCGACGCCCTTCTTCAGCGCACCCACCTGACGGCCCTGCGGGACGCCACCGTAGATCTGCGTGGTGAACAGGCCGACGCTGCGGGCGATCGGCTGGATGGTCCGGTCGATCTGCAGTGCGAGCTCGCGCGTGGGAGCGAGGATGATCGCGCGCGGCGAGCGGCCGAACTCACGGCGCTTGCCCGCCTGCGACTGCAGCACGCGCTCGACGAGCGGTGCGCCGAAGGCGATGGTCTTGCCTGAGCCGGTGCGGCCACGGGCGAGGACGTCGCGCCCCTCGAGCACGGCCGGGATGCTGGCCGCCTGGATGGGGAACGGAGTCGCCGCACCCATGCCGACGAGGGTCTCGACGATGTTGGATCCGAGACCCAGGTCGCCGAAGGTCACACCGTCGACCTCGACCGCCGCGACGGACTTGGCCTCGAGGCGCTCGTGCACGACGTCGTCCGTCGGCTCGAACTTCTTGGCGGGTGCCGCGCTCGATGTGGCGTTCCAGTCGTTACGGCTGGGTCGCTCATTGCGCGACGGCCGCCCGCGGGTGTCCGACGTCAGCGGGCGGGGACGATCGGTGCGGTACGCGCCACCGGTCGAGGGACGCGAACGCTCGTCACGCCCACCCTCGATCGACCGCTGCGTGCGGTCGCGGTCGAAGGCACGGCGTGCGCGGTCGGCGTCGTAGGAACGCTCGGCGCCGCGGTCATCGCGACGCGGGCCCGCGCCACGGTCGTCACGACGCGGGCGGTCGTCACGGTCGAAGCGGGGACGCTCGGATGCCGCGCGGTCGAAGCGCGGACGCTCGGTGCGGTCGCCCGAACGCGGCGAGCGGTCGTCGCGGTTGAAGCGCGGACGCTCGGATGCGCCGCGGTCGTCGCGCTGCGGGCGCTCGTCACGGGAGAAGCGCTGACCACCGCGATCGTCGCGGAAGCCGCCGGAGCGCTGGTCACGGCCCGGACGTCCGCCATCGCGGTGATCGTTGTCGCGGAAGCCCTGGCGCTGCGTGCCCGCACCGCGGTCGTCGCGGCGCGGACGCTCGTCGCGCTGGCCGCCGCGCTCATCGCGGTACGTACCGGGACCGGTCGGACGCTGGCCGCCGCGGTCATCGCGACGCGGACGGTCGAAGCCCGTGGAGGAACGGTCGTTGTAGCGGGGGCGCTCGGCACGATCGTCGAAGCGCGGACGCTCGGAACCGCCGCGGTGCGGTGCCTCGCGGCGACCCGACTCCGCACGGTTGCGGATGCCACGGGCCTCATCGCGACCCGCGCGCTCCTGCGAGGACCAGCGCTGCTTGGGTGCGCCCTCTTCTGCGGGACGGTAGCCGCGGTGGCTGGCGCTGCGGCTGCCGGGACGACGGTCGAAGCCGGCCGCCGGGGTGCGCCGCTCGCCGGCATCCGCTCGTCCGCCCCGCACGTCGCGGGAATCGCGGGTGTCGCGAGCGCTGTCGCGCCCACCGGCGTGGCGGTCGTGGAACGAGGTCTTGTTCGCGCCGTAGCGCGGCTCGAAGTTGGCGGAGGGGCGTCCGCCGCGGGGCTTCTTGTTCTTGGGCATGGGTGTGTCCTTCTGAGTTCTCGCACGAGAACAGCGCCGCGCACACGCGCGAGCACCCAGCGCCGGATCGGATGCGATCGGACGGGGTTCCGGACTGTCAGCGGCCGGGGCCATTCATGTGATGGTTGATTAGCGTCGAGCGACGCTCACCATCGGCCCCTGGACTCACACTTCTTACACAAAAACGTCCGCGCCATGCGCGGGTGTCCGAAGCCGACCCATCAAGTGTAGCGGTCGCACCTGAAAAACCGCCCAGCCCCATCGCGGATGCTGCTCGCCATACGATTGCGGAGTGAACTCCGCATCCGCCACCGGCACACAGGTGCACCTCCAGCTCGGCGACGTCAGCGCTCAGATCGCGCAGGTCGGCGCATCCCTCCGCTCGCTCCGCATCGGATCCGTCGATCTGATCGCCCCGTATCCACTCGACTCGCCGACCCCTTCCTGCTCGGGCGTCGTGCTCACGCCCTGGCCGAATCGCGTCAGGGATGGAGCCTGGAACGACGAGGGCACCGAGCGGCAGCTCGCGATCACCGAGCCGAAGTTCATGAACGCCAGCCACGGGCTGCTGCGATTCACGGCCTACGCGATCGAGGAGACGGCGTCGGCGACGACGCTGAGCGCCACGATCGTGCCGCAGACGGGCTACCCCTATCTCGTCGAGACCAGTGTCACCTACGTGCTGCGTGCCGACGGGATCGACGTCACGCACGCGCTGACCAACCGTTCCGCCACTGCGGCACCGGTGGCACTCGGCACGCATCCGTTCGTGACGATCGGCGACGTCGACCCGCACGAGCTCGTGCTGCGGGTGCCGGCGCAGACCGCGTTCGACACCGACGAGCGCATGCTCCCCACGGGCACGCACCCGGCGGATGCCGCGCTGCGCGACGGAGTGCGCATCGGCGATGTGAGCCTCGACACCGGGTTCACCGACCTCGACCGTGATGCCGACGGGCTGGTCCGGCACTCGCTGACCGCCCCCGACGGTCGGCGACTCACCCTCTGGCAGGGCGCCGGGTTCGACTTCGTGCAGGTCTACACGACCGACAAGTACCCGGGCCAGTCCCTCGCGGTGGCGATCGAGCCCATGACCGCGCCCGCCGATGCACTGAACAGCGGTGTCGGCCTGCGCCGCCTCGCCCCCGGTGAGACCTGGACCCTCGACTGGGGCATCACGCTCGACTGAGCTCGGCGGCGCCCGCTCCACAACTCCGCCGGAAACGGCTGACGCCCGCTCGGAATGAAGTTCCGGGCGGGCGCCAGACTCCGTCGTGCGGAGGACGGGACGGCGAGGGCGACTACTCGCCGCGCTCGCGCAGCTCCCGGCGCGTCAGCTGATTCGCGTGCGGCAGCGACGAACCCGATTCCGCCGAGCCCGATTCCGACATGCCCGCGCCGGCCAGCGCCAGATCGCCCGAAGGACGAGGGCCGTCCGAGGGGTCCGAGTCGCCGTTCGGTGCAGAGCCGTCGTCGCCCGACCCCGCCTTGCGGGCGCGTCGACGCTCCTTCGCACCCTCGACCAGGTTGTAGAGCGTCGGCAGGACGATCAGCGTCAGAACGGTCGATGAGATGAGTCCACCGATCACGACGATGGCGAGCGGCTGCGAGATGAACCCGCCGTGCCCGGTGATGCCGAGTGCCATCGGGGTGAGCGCGAAGATCGTCGCCAGCGCCGTCATGAGGATCGGACGCAGACGCTTCTCGCCACCGGCCTTCACCGCATCGATCGTCGACAGCCCCTTCTCGCGATACTGGTTGACGAGGTCGATGAGCACGATCGCGTTCGTCACCACGATGCCGATGAGCATCAGCACACCGATCAGCGAGGCGACGCCGAGCGGCACACCCGTGACGATCTGCAGCAGGATCGCGCCCGTGGCCGCGAACGGCACAGAGACGAGCAGCAGCAGCGGCTGACGCAGCGACTTGAACGTCGCGACCATCACGACGTAGACGATCAGGATCGCGGCGAGCATGGCGAGCCCGAGCTGCGAGAACGAGTCGGCCTGCTGCGAGGCGACACCGCCCACCTCGGCCGACCCGCCGTCAGGCAGCTCGACCGCGGCCAGCGCCTCGGTGACCGACTGGGTCGCCACGGCGAGGTTGTCGGATGCCGGGGGCACCGTGATCGTGGCGGTGCGGCGTCCCTGCTCGGTGGTGATGGAGGTCGGGCCGTTGCGCTCCTCGACGGTCGCGATGTCCTGCAGCTGCACCACACCGGTGGCACTCGGGATGGTGAGCTCACGAAGCGCCTGCGCGGTGGCGGGCGGCTCGGATGCGGCGAGGTAGATCGTCAGCGCGGTGTCGTCGATCTCGACCGTGCCCACCTGCTGGGGGCGCATCGTGTTCGAGACGATGGATCCGACGGCGACCTCCGACAGTCCACGCTGCGCGGCGGCGTCGCGGTCGACGACCACGGCCAGGTACGGCAGAGCCGCGGCGAGGTTGTCGGTGACCTGTCCGATGCCGTCCCGACCGTCGAGCTCGTCCACCACGGCGGTGGTGGCGGTCTGCAGGTCTTCGGAGTCGGATGCCGAGACGGTGATCTCGATGTCGCTCGAGCCGAGTCCGGCGGAGGCGGCGACCGACACCTCGCCGACATCGGTCAGCCCCTCGATCGCGTCCTGGACGTCGGCTCGGAGCTTCTCCTGGTCGGCATCCGCGTCGGTGAGCACCGAGTAGGTCACGCCCGCTCCGCCCGAGAACGCGTCACGCAGGGCGGATCCGCTCGAGCCGATCGAGGCCTGCACGTGGGTGATGCCGTCGATGTCGAGCAGTGCGTCCTCGACGGCGATCGCCGCCTCCGACTTGGTCTCCAGGCTCGCGGTCGGGCCGAGGTCCTGCGTCACCGTCATGGTGTTCTGACCGGAGTCGCTGAGGAAGTTGATCTTCATGAGCGGTGCGGCGGCGAGCGTCGCACCGAGCACCACGACGGCGAGCACGACGGTCAGGCCGGAGTGCTTCAGCGTCCAGCCGAGGATCGGACGGTAGCCCTTCTGCAATCGCGTCGGCGGAGCGTCCGGGTCCTCCGGGTCGATCTGCACGCCGTTCTCATCGAGCAGCGGCTTGCCCGGGCGGAGGAACCAGTACGCGAGCACCGGCACGATGGTCAGCGAGACCAGCAGCGACGCGACCATCGCGATCGACACGGTCATGGCGAACGGCCGGAACAGCTCGCCGACCATGTCGCCGACGAACACGATGGGCAAGAAGACGGCGACCGTCGTGATGGTCGAGGATGTGACCGCCATCGCCACCTCGCGCACCGCCAGACGGATGGCGTCTCCCTTGTCGGCATCCCCCACGTAATGGCGTTTGATGTTCTCGATCACGACGATCGAGTCGTCGACCACACGGCCGATCGCGATCGTGAGCGCGCCGAGGGTGAGGATGTTCAGCGAGTAGCCGAACGCCTGCAGCCCGATGAAGGTGATGAGCACGCTGGTGGGGATCGAGATCGCCGTGACGAGCGTCGAGCGGATCGACAGCAGGAACACGAGGATGACGATCACGGCGAAGACGAGTCCGAGCAGGCCCTCGGTGGCGAGCGTCTCGATGGACTGCTGGATGAACGGAGCCTGGTCGAAGATGATCGTGAACTCGGCGTCGGGGAAGGCCTCGCCGATCGTGTCGAGCGCGGCGATGACACCCTGCGACACCTCGACGGTGTTCGCGGCCGGCAGCTTGGTGATCGAGATCGAGAGGGCGTCCTTGCCGTCGACGCGCGAGATCGACGAGATGGGGTCGCTCTCCTGCACCACCGTGGCGACGTCGCCGATGCTCTCGGTGGTGCCGACGAGCGGCAGCGCCGCGAGTTCATCGACCGAGGTGATCTTCGCGCCGGTCTGGACGGTGAGCGTCTGGCCGTTCTCGGTGATGTCTCCGCCGGGGAACAGCGTGCCGTTCTGCTGCAGCGCCGTGGTGATGGCCTGCGTGCTCTGACCGATCGCCGCCAGCTTCGCGACGTCGGGTGTGATCGTGATGCGCTGGCCGACGCCGCCGATGATCTCCGCGGCGTTGACCCCGTCGACGTCTTCGAGTTCGGGGATCGCGACGCTCTGCAGTTCGGCCTGCGCGTTCTCGGCGTCCTCGAAGCCGGTCACGGCGACCTGGATCACCGGGAAATCATCGATCGACACCGTCAGCACCTGCGGACTCACGTCTTCCGGCAGCTGCCCCGAGATGCGGTTGATCGCCTGCTGGATCTTCTGCTCGGCGGTCGCGAGGTTGGTGCCGTAGGCGAAGGTGGCCTGCACGATCGAGGCGTTCGTCGTGCTCGTGGCGGTCGTGCCCTCGAGGCCGGGGACACCCTGGATCGCCGACTCGATAGGGGTCGAGACGTCGTTCTCGACGACCTCGGGCGAGGCGCCGGGGTAGGTCGTCATGACCATCAGGTTGGGCAGCTCGAGCGACGGGATGAGCTCCTGCTTGAGGTTCGTCAGAGCGAGCCCGCCGAACACGGCGGCGACGATCGTGATCAACGCGATCAGTGCGCGGTTCTTCAGACTCAGGACGGCGAGGTTCGACAAGGCGGATTCTCTCTCTGCGGGTCAGGCGGATGCTGCGGCGGTGGGTGCGGAGGTGGACGCCTGAGGAGTGAGGATCCCGGCGAGGGCGTCGCGGATGAGCTCTTCGTCGAGCGGCTCGTCGTGGATCTGAGAGTGCCAGAGTACGCCGTCGATGAAGACGGCTGCGGCCCTGGCTCTGTCGACCCCGTGAACGGGCGCGATGAAGCCGACGATCTCGTCGGACCACAGTCGCGCGAACTGCCGGACGCGCGGGTCATGCACCGCGGCGGTCACGACGGCGCGGTCGGCCTGGACGGCGCGTGCGTCCTCGAGCCCGCGGCGCACGAGGCGCGCGAGCCCCTCTGGCGTCACTCCCTCGGTCACGACGGCCCGTCGTGTCGCGTCGATGCGCGCCTCGATCTCGGCGGCCAGCGCTCCGATCGCCGCTTCACGCAGATCGTCGAGCGTGGCGAAGTACTGCGTCGTCGATCCCAGCGGGACTCCGGCCCGGGCTGCGACCTTGCGGTGGGTGAGTGCGTCGACGCCGATCTCGACGATCAGCTCGGCTGCCGCGGTGATGATCTCGCGACGGCGCGCTTCAGGATCGCGGCGGCGGCGCGTGCCATCGCTCATCCTGACCCCCAGCGCGATCACCCCTGTACGGGCGTACATGTACGTTTGTACATTCTGCATCGCGAAGCTGTGGGTTCGCCCGGATCCCGGCGTCGACGGTCAGAGCGTCGACCCGAGCGCCAGCCCGAGACCAGCGGCGATCAGCCCGAGCAGCAGCATCCCGATGGCGTTGACCGCGGAAGCTGTGCGCTGACCGTCTCGCCACAGCACGACGGTGTCGAGCATGGCGGTGCTGAACGTCGTGTATCCGCCGAGAAGACCGGCCCCGACCACGAACGACTCGGACGGCAGTGCCGTGGTCAGCAGGCCCAACGCGAACGATCCGGTGAGATTGACGACGAGGATGCCCCAGGGGAAGCGGCGCTCGAGGGCCTTCGAGACACCGAGATCGATGACGTACCGGAGGAGGGCTCCCACCCCTCCGGCGAGCGCGGCCGCGACGAACAGCAGCGGACTCATGCCCTCCCTCCCGCAGGGAGCGTCGGTCGACGCGGCCGTCCGAGTCGCAGGCCCGCCGCGGCGGCAGCGAGCCCCAGGACCAGACTGGCGGCCGCATACGCGAATGCGAGCACCGGGGCGTCGCCCCAGAGCGCGACCGTTCCGGTCATGAACGCGCTGTAGGTCGTGAAGCCGCCGAGCACGCCCGTGCCGAGCAGCAGTCTGAGCTCCGTGGCGCCGGGCAGGCGCGCGGCGAGAAGGCCGATCAGCAGCGATCCGAGCACGTTCACGACGATGGTCGCGAGAGGCACGCCCCCGACATCCGGCAGCAGCAGACCGATCGCGAGCCGAGCGGCGGTGCCGATGCTCCCGCCGACGAAGACGAGGAGCAGGCGGCGAAAGGTCACGCGGCAACTCTATCCGCGCCATTGCAACGCATCCCTCGAATGTCAACCCGTTGGGCGAAGCCGGTCGGCAGGCGAAGACTGAGGCCATGAAGCCACTGTGGAAGCTCGACCGGACCCCGCCCATCGGCACACCGTTCGACCCCGGCGCACGACACGACGTGATCATCGTGGGTGCGGGCCTCACCGGCCTCAGCACGGCGGTCATGCTCACGCGCGCCGGTCTCGACGTCGCGGTGATCGAGGCGGGATCCGTCGCCGAGCTCGCGACCGGCGGCAACACCGGCAAGCTCACCCTGCTGCAGGGGAAGCGTCTCGCCGAGATCCGCAAGCACCACTCCGCGGCGCTCGTGCAGGCCTACGTCGAGGGAAATCGCGAGGGCATGGACTGGCTGGTCGGCTTCGCCGATCACGCGGGAGTCGGCTACGAGCGGCGGATAGACCACTCGTACGCGCAGGACGCCGGCGGCATCGACTCGGTGCGCGAAGTGCACGAGGCGGCGCGGGAGGCGGGCCTCGAGACCAGGATGCTCACGCGAGGAGAGCTGGCCGGTGCGGCCTTCCCTGCGGCGGGAGCCGTGGCGCTCGACGACCAGGTGACCATCGATCCGGCACTCGTCACCCACGCGCTCGCGGACGAGCTTCTCTCCGCCGGAGGAACCCTGCACACCGGCGTCCGGGTCACGGCGACGCATGCGCTGCCCGACCCTCGAGTCGAGACGCTGCTGGGCCCGATGTTCGCCGATCACATCGTGATCGCGACCGGGTACCCGATCCTCGACCGGGGACTCTACTTCGCGAAGATGCGCGCCTTCCGCTCGTACTGCGTCTCGTTCCGCCTCCCCGGCGGCGTGCCGGACAGCACGTTCATCTCGGTCGACAGCCCCACGCGCTCGATCCGCCCGGTGTCGGATGCGGACGGCCCCGGCGGTCCTGCGCGACTGGTGGTCGGCGGAAACGGCCATTCCGTCGGCCGCTCGGACGGCGAGACCGCCGCGATCGACGATCTGGTCGAGTGGACGAGGCGGTACTTCCCGGATGCCGAGGAGACCCACCGCTGGTCGGCCCAGGACTATCAGTCGAACAACCAGATCCCCTTCGTCGGCGCCATGCCCCGGGGTCTCGGCCGCATCCGCTTCGCGACCGGGTACGCCAAGTGGGGCCTGTCGAACGCCCCCGCCGCCGCTCTGCGTCTCACCGCGGAGATCCTCGGTGCGAACTGGCACGACCGACCGTCGTGGATGGTGAAGATCGGCACGAGGCTCACCGTTCCGGCCGATCTGGCCCGCGGGGCCATCGAGGGCGCCAAGGTCGCCGCCGCCGCGACGACAGGGTGGGTCGACGCCGAGCGTCGGCCCGTGCCGGTCCCGCAGCCGGCAGAGGGCGAGGGCGTGATCGCGAACCGCAGCGGCCGACCCGTGGGCATCTCGACGGTCGACGGCGTCACTCGGGCCGTCTCGGCCGTGTGCCCGCACCTCGGAGGCGTGCTCGACTGGAACGACGCCGAGTGCACGTGGGACTGCCCGCTGCACGCCTCGCGCTTCACGGCGGACGGCACGCGCATCGAGGGGCCGGCGCTGCAGGACCTCAAGCCCCTGCCCCGCAAGGTCGGCGGCTGAGTCTCAGCCCGCCGTCGGCGCTCCGGCGCCCGGCGGCGGCGCGTCCCATCCCTGCTGGGGCTGGTCGCAGTTCTCGCGGAACACGTACTGCGAGGCGAGCTTGCGCTGATGGCTC
The DNA here is from genome assembly GCF_001266755.1 of Microbacterium sp. CGR1. NCBI lineage: Bacteria > Bacillati > Actinomycetota > Actinomycetes > Micrococcales > Microbacteriaceae > Microbacterium > Microbacterium sp. CGR1. Next base: position 3,124,127 of record NZ_CP012299.1, on the reverse strand, counting down.
GACCAGTCGATGGCCGGGCGGCGCTGCTCGGGCGGCAGATAGCCGAGGCGGTACACCGCCATGAGCTCGAGGTCGTCCGGCACGCGCAGCAGCTTCACGATCTCGTCCCACTGCCCAGGGACCTCCATCGGGAACGAGATGAACTGGATGCCCATGCCGAGCTCGACCGTGGTGAGCCAGACGTTCTCCATCGCCGCGCCCATGCTGAACACCGAGTAGAACGACGACAGCTGGCCCGGTCGGTACTCGCTGCGATCGAGCATCACGCCGAGCAGCAGCGGCGATCCCGCGACGAGCTTGTGATTCTCCTCCCCGAGGGTCTTCGGCACCCCGAACGTGTTCATCAGCTTCTGCCCGCGCTTGGTGAACACCTGACTCGTGAACGGGCGGAGGGCCGCGGGGAGCTTGTCGAACAGCATCCCGCTGCGCTTCTCCTCCATCTCGGCCTGGCTGAAGCGGAAGTACGGCTTGTAGCGTTCGAAGAATGTGCCGTTCGACATCGCCTCGGTCATGCTGTCGCCCGAGATGCGGGCGATCTTGTCGATCGTGTCGCGGTTCTCGACGACCACGAACCGCCACGGCTGGCTGTTCAGCTGCGACGGCGCCCGACCTGCCGCCTCCAGCAGGATGCGCTGATGCTCCTCCGATACCGGGTCGGGCAGGAAGGGCCCGTTCGTGGTCTTGCGGCGGCGGATGGCGTCGAGCAGTTCCATGCGTTCACTTCCGGTCGGTGGCGAGGCGCGAGCAGACGAGGCCCGCGACGATGAAGGGGGCTGCGGCGAGCGCGACGAGCGGATGCCGTCGGCTGTGCGTGCCGAGATACGGGATGGCGGCGAGCGGTGCGGCGGCGGGCGCGAGCGCCAGGGCCGCGCGACGGCTCGCGCGCTTCGGCCGGCCCCAGAGGATCGCCGAGAACGCGGCGGCCGAAGTGGCGCACGTCGCGATGTAGATCGCATGGTGCAGCCAGCGGAAGCTGCTCGTGTCGATGAGTCTCGCGGCGACGGCCGAACCGAGGGCGACGTTCGCGGTGTAGGCGACGGCCGCCGCCGCGAACAGCGGCGCGGCATCCGTGCGTCTGCGTCGGTGACCCATGCCTTGACCCTACGCCCACCTCCGGCATCCGCTCCCGGCCTTGATCCGGTGTCCGCACCTGTGCAATGCCGTGACTCCCGTGCGGGGTCGAGAACGCATCGGAATCGGGTGATTCGGATGCGCTCTCGACCCCGCGGCGACCGACGAAGGCGGTGCAGCGGGTCACAGGTTGCCGTCCGCGTAGATGCGGAGCGCGTCGCGGACGAACTCGGCGCCCTGCGTTCCGCCGGCGGACGTGGCGTAGTTCGCGCCGAAGCGCGGGTCGGCGACGTACATCTCACCGAGGCCGATGACGTACGCCTTGACGTCGCCGCCGGGCACGGCCGCGGGAGTGCCCGGGATGCCGGTCAGCCACTCGACGTGACGGCGGGCGATGTCCTGAGCCTCGGCGGATGCCGGATCGATGCCCCTCTCGGCGGCAGCTGTCCAGTCCCGGCCGAGGTCGGAGACGCGCTGCTGCCAGTCGGCGCGATCGGCGTCGGTCATCCCGCGCCACCAGCGGTCGCTGTCGGCGTAGGTCTTCCGACCCCAGCGCTGCTCGACCTCCTCCTTGTAACGGGTGTGGTCGAAACCGTCGAACATGTTCTCTGCCATGAGTTCTTCACCTCCTCTCAATGCGTTGATGGTGTTCTCGACCGACGCGATCTGCCGCGCCAGTCGGTTCTGTTCCTCGCGCAGCAGCTCGAGGTGCGTCTCCAGCGCGGATTCCTCGCTCTGCCGTGCGTTCACCGGGTCGAGCACCTCGGCGATCTGCGGCAGACCGAGTCCGAGCTCGCGCAGCAGCAGAATGCGCTGCAGGCGCACGAGCGCCGCCTCGTCGTAGTGCCGGTAGCCGTTGTGCGCGATGCGCGAGGGCGGCAGCAGGCCCACGTCGTCGTAGTGACGCAGGGTTCTGCTCGTGGTGCCCGCGAGACGGGCGATGTCCTGGATCGACCATTCGCGACCGGCCATCTCGTCCTCCTTCCCTGGAACTGATGATGACTCCACGGTAGAAGTTGACGTTGCGTCAATGTCAAGTAAATCCACGCATGTCAGCATTCTGCACTCGAATGACTAGCTTTCGTGGCGCAGCGATGACAGCCTCCGTGTGTAACGACAAAACGGAGGTGGACAGATGTCCCTAATGGCGGCAATGGAGCCGACGCTGATGAAGCGCCGCGCACAGGACGCACTGGATGAGGCGATCATGCGTCTCGATGCCTGGTGGCTGGTGGTGATCGCGGCGATTCTCGTGTTCGGCGTCGCGTTCCTGGCAGCGCTGGCGCTGTGGTGCTTCTTCAAGGCGGGTGGCAGGCGCTTCACCGGCAACTGGCAGTGGGGCAAGAGCGGCGTCTCAGTGTGGATCGAATGCGTCTAACCCCTCGTCGCTTCCGGACATCGACCCCGATGTCCGGAAGCGGCGGCTTCGCACCGGACCCGCACGTCCTCCTCGACGTCTCATCGGTCTCGTTCGCCTACTCGAAGCGCGCTCCTGCGCTCCGTGATGTGTCGTTCGCGATCGAGCGCGGCGAGAAAGTGGGTCTCGTCGGACCCAACGGATCGGGCAAGTCGACGCTCATCCGCCTCACCGCCGATCTGCTGCAGCTCGGCCAGGGGAGCATCCGCATCACCGGGCGCCCTCATCAGGACCGCGCATCGCGCGAGCAGCTGGCTTTCATCGCGAGCAACGACTATCTGCCGCAGTTCCTGACCGGGCGCGAGTACCTCGATCTGATGCTCCGCCTCTATCGCCACCGTGCCGACCCGACCAGGGCCGACGAGCTCCTCAGCCGCTATCAGATGGAGGCGCGTCAGTTCGACCTCATCGAGGACTACTCGCACGGCATGCGCAAGAAGATCCAGCTCATCTCGACGCTTCTGCTCGAGCGCCCGCTCACGATCATCGACGAGACGCTCAACGGCGTCGACGTCGATGCGCTCTTCGAATTCGAGACGGATGCATCCCGGATCGGAGGGGCGAAGGGGCTGCTGCTGTGCAGCCATGACTTCCGTCTTCTCGAGGCCGTGTGCGACCGCATCATCGTGCTGCGTCGCGGAGAGATCGCCTTCGACCTCCCACTGCCCCGCATCCTGCGCGAATTCGGCTCGGTCGACTCCCTCGTCAAGACCGCGATCGCGCAGCCGTCGAGGGCGGTGGAATGACTCCCGCCCTGCAGCTCGCCGGCTTCCTCTCGGTGTTCCTCGTGAGGCGCATCGCTCGTCGGGGCGTGCTGCGCCTGCCGTCCGTGCGCTGGACGATCGCTCTCGCCGGTCTCGCCGCTTTCGTCGGCTTCTGCGCGTTCGGGGTGGTGATCCTCCGCCAGCTGATCAGCGAGCCCGAGCAGCTCTCCCCGCTTCTGCGCGTCGTCGGCGTGTCCACCCCGCTGTGGATCCTGACGGTCTTCACGGTCGTGCGCGTGCTCTTCATGAAGGCGAGCGATCTGGTCGAGCTCACGTTCTCGTTCCCCCTGACCAATCGGGCGCGAACGCTGGGATTCATGCTCTTCGAGTCGCTGGTCGTGGGCCTCGGCGTGATGCTCATGCTCGGCGCATTGGTCACCGGCACGATCTCGATCGGCGGATTCGGGATCCTCGATCAGGTCATCACCTGCCTGGTCATGCCCTCGACCGTCGCCTATCTCGTCGCGAGCGTCTACTACCTGGGCCTGGAGCGACTGCTGCTGCGTCTGCGGCTGGCGAGGCTCCGGGCGTTCATCGTGCCGGTGGTGCTGGCGGCGACCCTCGTCGCCCTCTACCTCGGCGTGTCGACGCAGTCGGAATCCGTGCTCTTCGCGGCGGTCGGCCAGGGCGACGACTACTTCGCGGTGCAGCTGCTCTTCGCCGACATCGCCGCGAGTCACGGGATCATGGCGGCCACGGGCATCTGGCTGGCCGTGCTGGCGCTGCTGGTCTGCGCCGTCTTCGCGATCGCGCCGCGACAGTTCGATCCGACCCGTCGCTTCGCGATCGTGCCCCGCCTGTTCGGCCCCACGGAGTTCGGCGCGTACTTCGCCGCCCACATCAGGGGAATCGAGACGGTGACGGTCTGCGGCATCTCCCTCGCAGGCTCCTACGCGCTCTTCCTCGCCGACATCCGACTCCCGCCGATCCTGCTGCTGGCCGTCACCGTGCAGTCCGTGTACGCCTACGTCTCGACGGAGCCCCTGCGGGCGTGCGGTCCGCGCCGCCACGGTCCAGGCATGCGGTACGTGCTCGTGATCGGACCCCAGCTGGCGACCCTCGCGATCATCGCACCTCCGATCAGCATCCTGTCCGCTCTCACCGGGGCGAGGCTCGACGAGATCCTCTCCGTCGTCGGCTTCGCGGTGTCGAACGTCATCGTGCTCACCCTCGCCGGCATCGCCTTCCCGCCCGAGAAGGGCAACCCCTTCTCGGTCATCGCGGGAGCCGCCGTCGCCGGCCTCGTGACGGGCACGATCATGCTCGGCACCAACCTCCTGGGTCTTCCCCCACAGTTCACGGTCGGAGTGATGCTCGCGCTCACCCTGATCGCCGCCGCACTCTCCATCGCAGGGATGGACAGGATAGAAAGGACCTCTCGTCATGAAGTGGTTGTTTAGGGCCGCCATCAGCGTCGTCGGAGCGCTCGTCGTCATCGCAGGATCCGCCGTCACCGCCGCGATCTGGCTGATGTTCACCGGAGGATCCGCCGAGGGTCGACGCCTGGGGTTCTTCGACTCGGTCTTCGTCGACGTCCGGCAGAGCGCAGAGGGCGCGGTCCAGCTCGGCACCGGCATCAACGATCCCCTTCCGCTGATCCTCGGCGTGATCGTGGTCGCCGTGTTCATCCTCGCCGTGTTCGTCGTGCATGACGGCCTTCTCGAACGGAAGAGGCAGCTCCTCGCCGAGGCCGACTGACATGTGGTCGGTCAGTGCGTCGCGCATCGATGGGGTTCTGGTCTGCCGATGGCTGCTGCTCGCCGCCTGGCCGATGAACACCGTGTTCGCGGTTCTGCTGACCGCGACCGTCGCTCTGGGCGCGATCACCGGGCAGCCCGCGATCGTCGGGGCCGCACTGATGATCGCGGTCCACTACGCCGCCGGCCTCGGCGGGGCGTTCGCGCTGCATGAACTCGGGCACCTCGCCGTGCTGTCCCGGGCGACCGGCGTCACGGCGATCACGCTCGAGCGCTCGCTGTGGAGGACGTCGATAAGTCCGCACGGCCGAGTCGGCGACCGGGACGCCGTGCTCGCCGCCCTCGCGGGTCCTGGCGCGTGCGTCGTCGTCGGAGCCGCCCTGTGGCTGCTCGCGCCGGGACTCCAGCTGCACGGGTGGTACCTGGCGCATGCCGTGTTCCTCATTCCGGTCTTCAACGACGGCCGGATCCTGTGGTCCGTCAGTCGGGCTCGCCGCACCGCCACCTCGCGGGCGGTCGAATGACGCCAACCGATATTCTTCATCCGCTCGTCACACGTTGTGGCCCCACCATCGCTACGGTCGACACGTGCCCGAATCACACTCCGCCATGCATTCGCTCGCCCTCGCTCCGGTGATCGCTCCCCCGAGCACCGTCGACGAGTTCGTGAAGCGATTTCTGCACAACCTCAATCTCGAGCGCGGTGTCGCACTGTCGGCATCGAGCGCGAACGACCGCTATCTCGCCCTCGCGCACACGGTGCGCGACTACCTGATGGCTCGCTGGCTCGAGGATCTGCGTCACCAGAAGGAGACGCAGGCGAAGGGCGTCTGCTATCTCTCGGCGGAGTACCTGCTCGGTCGCCAGCTCGACAACAATCTGCTCGCGGCCGGCCTCACCGACATCGCCGACGAGGCCCTCGCCGCGTGCGGCGTCTCGCTCGACGACCTGCGCGCGCACGAGGTCGAGCCCGGTCTCGGCAACGGTGGGCTCGGGCGCCTCGCGGCCTGCTTCGTCGACTCGCTCGCCACGATGGGCGTGCCCAGCATCGGATACGGCATCCGCTACGAGTACGGGATCTTCCGACAGACGTTCGTCGACGGCCAGCAGGTCGAACAGCCCGACTCCTGGCTCACGCTCGGTTCGCCGTGGGAGTTCGCCCGTCCCGAAGACGCACAGACCATCGCGTTCGGCGGCCACACCGAGAAGTACGACGACGACGGCATCACGCGCAGCCGCTGGGTGCCGGCGTGGAACGTGCAGGCGGTGCCGTACAACTACATGGTCCCTGGGTTCCGCAACGGGCGGGTCAACACCCTGCGCCTGTGGAGCGCCGTCGCCACCAGCGCGTTCGACCTGCGCATCTTCAACTCCGGCGACTACGAAGAGGCGGTGCGCGCGCAGACCTACGCCGAGACCATCTCGAAGGTGCTCTACCCCGAGGACTCCACGCCGCAGGGCAAGGAACTGCGTCTGCAGCAGCAGTACTTCTTCGTCGCCGCGTCGATCCACGACTTCCTCGACAACATGCTCGCCGACGGCTTCGAGCTCGCGAACCTCCCCGACCGCGTGATCTTCCAGCTCAACGACACGCACCCGGTGATCGCTGTGCCCGAGTTCATGCGGGTGCTCGTCGACGAGAGGCATCTCGAGTGGGATGCCGCGTGGGCCATCACGCAGCAGTGCTTCGCCTACACGTGCCACACACTGCTTCCGGAGGCGCTGGAGGTGTGGCCGGTCGAGCTGCTCGGACGCCTGCTGCCCCGCCACCTCGAGATCATCTATCGCATCAACGACGAGTTCCTCGTCGCGGTGCGCGAGCGGTTCGGCGATGACGAGATGCTCGTGCGCAACATGTCGATCATCGCGGAGCACCCGGTCCGCTCGGTGCGCATGGCATACCTGGCGACCGTCGCGGGCGCCAAGGTCAACGGCGTCGCCGAACTGCACTCGCAGCTGCTGCGCGACAAGGTGCTGAGCGACTTCGATGCGTTCTTCCCCGACAAGTTCACGAACGTGACCAACGGCGTGACGCCGCGGCGCTTCCTCCGCCTCGCCAATCCCGAGCTCTCGTCGCTCATCACCGCGGCGATCGGCGAGGGCTGGACCACCGATCTGGAACGCCTGCGCGAACTCGAGCCCTTCGCCGATGATGCCGAGTTCCGCGCCGCGTTCGCCTCGGTGAAGGCCGCCAACAAGCGCCGCCTGAGCGACGTGCTGCGCGAACGCGACGGTGTCGAGATCAGCGACGGCCACATGCTGGATGTGATGGTCAAGCGCCTGCACGAGTACAAGCGTCAGCTGCTCAAGGTGCTGCACATCGTCACCACCTACGAGGGGGTGATCTCCGGACGCCTCGCAGTGTCGGATGTCGTGCCGCGCACCGCGATCTTCGGGGCGAAGGCGGCGCCCGGCTACGCGATGGCGAAGCGCATCATCCACCTCATCAACGCGGTCGGCGAGGTCGTGAACACCGACCCTCGGCTGGAAGGCCGCCTCACGGTCGTCTTCCCTCCGAACTACAACGTGACGCTGGCCGAGCGGGTCATCCCCGCCGCCGACTTGTCGGAGCAGATCTCGCTCGCAGGCAAGGAGGCGTCGGGCACCGGCAACATGAAGTTCGCGCTGAACGGCGCGCTCACGATCGGGACGGACGACGGGGCGAACGTCGAGATCCGCGAGCTCGTCGGAGACGACCATTTCTATCTGTTCGGCATGAGCGAGCCCGAGGTCGAGGCGCTCAGCATCCGCGGTTACCGGCCGCAGGAGTTCTACCAGCACGACGAGGGACTCCGCCGGGCGATCGACCTGATCGCATCCGGGGCCTTCTCCCGCGGCGACCGCTCGGTGTTCGAGCCGGTCGTCTCGAATCTCCTCTACGAAGACCGCTTCATGGTGCTCGCCGACTATGCGTCGTACATCGAGGCACAGAGCAGAGTGGATGCCGCGTACGCCGACCAAGACGCGTGGAACCGCTCAGCGATCCTCAACGTCGCCCGCACCGGTTTCTTCTCGTCCGACCGTTCGATCCGCGATTACATCGACCGGATCTGGCACACCCCGCCTCTCGTCTGAGGCGTCCTCCCGGGCTGTCTCCTGTGTTTCAGGCCCGGTCATCCAGACCGTGTGCAGGCCCGGTCGTCCAGACCGTGTGCAGGCCGGATCGTCCAGACCGCGTGCAGGACCGAAGCACGTCTGTAGGAGCATCCCACGCGGATTCTCCTGCAGACGTGCCGCGATCCTGCAGACGGGATGCTCCGGCCACACCCCCCCCCTTGACAGCGTCGAGATATATCGTGTTACTCTGTGCAGACACGATATATCGTGATCCCTCAAACCAGGAGAAGCAGACATGACCGAGAAGTGGCTCATCGCCCCCGGCGAAGAACGCGTCATCGACATCGAGAACGTCACCCGACTGAAGATCGGCCTGGTCGGCGGTCAGGTCGATGTCATCGCACACGACGAACCCGGCATCCGCATCGAGGTGCACGGCGTCACGACCAAGGACCTCCGCATCGAGGCGAACAACGGCGAGGTCGAGATCGACCACCCGCAGCTCGGCTGGGACAACTTCCTCGAGGTGTTCCGCAACTTCGGATCGGGCGGCCCCAAGGCCGAGGTGAGCGTCGCCGTCCCCCGCTCGATCGCCCTCAACCTCGGCGTCGTGAGCGCCGGAGCGCTCGTCTCGGGGATCCGCAACGACGCCCGCCTCAACACCGTCTCGGGCGACCTCATCGTAGACACCCTCATCGGCGACCTGACCGTCAACTCGGTCTCCGGCGACGTGCAGGTGCGCGGACTCACGGGATCGATCAGCGCGAACAGCGTCTCGGGCGATGTCGCAGTCACGGGCACCATCCGTCGCGCGACCGTCGACATCGTCTCGGGCTCGACACTGGTCGACGCCGCAGGCGACGTGAACACGATCAACGTCAACTCGGTCTCGGGCGGCACCACGGTGCGCCTCGACGAGTCGCTCGCTGCGAACTACGTCATCCGCTCGCTGAGCGGGCGACTCCTGATCGACGGCGTCGAACGCGGCTCCTCCGGCATCAACAACTACACCGGCTCGACGGGCGAGCTCGCAGGACGCTTCGTCGATCTGCGCGCCAACTCGGTCTCCGGCGGCGTGACCGTGCTGCGGCGCACGCCCGAGTCGATCACCGACGATGCGGAGTGGGAAGCATGAGCCCCGCAGTCTTCTCGCACGGCGACCTCAGGCTCTACCTGCTCTCGCTGCTCGCCGAGGCACCGCAGCACGGCTACGGGATCATCCAGGCACTGACCGATCGCACGGGCGGCACCTACACGCCGAGCGCCGGCACCATCTACCCTCGGCTCGCCAAGCTCGAGGAAGAGGGGCTGGTCACCAAGACGGTCGACGGTCGCACCACGATCTACGCGATCACGGATGCGGGACGCGCCGAGCTGGCATCTCGCGAGGGCGACCTCGCGGGAATCGAGGCGGGCCTGACCGACTCGGTGCGACTGATCGCCAACGAGGTGCGGCAGAGCGTCAAGGAGGCCATGAAGAGCCTCCGCGCTGACCTCGCCACGGCGGAGAAGGACGACCGCGCTGCATCCAAGTCCCGTCCGCGGACGGCAGGCGACGACGAGCGCATCGTCACCCGTGAGGAGCTGCACCGAGCGGATGCCGTCATCAACGCCTTCCGCGCACGCGTGCGCACCGACCTCCGCACGCATGTGGCGAAGGGCGGCACGCTGCCGGCATCCGTCGTCTCGCAGCTGGAGGACGGCCTGGACGCCGCGGCGCGAGGCATCACCACCGCGCTGGCGTCACTCGGCCGCTGAGCTCAGCGGCCGACGCCTACTGAGACGCTCGAAGCCCCTCCCGTCACACGACGAGAGGGGCTTCGGCCGTTCGCACCCACAGGAGCTCAGCGAGGGATGCCGAGACCTACTCGGTCCAGATCTCGGGCTGCTCGTCGGGCACGGGCTCCTGCAGCGGCACGACGAGCACCGACCGGTGCTGGCGGTGCGCGAGGCGGGCAGCGACGGACCCCGTGAAGAACTCGCGGATCGACTCTCCGATGCCGCGCTTGCGTGTGCCGACCACGATCAGCTGGGCGTCGAGCTTGTTCGCCAGCTGTTTGATGGCGAGCGCCGGATCACCCACGAGCTGCCGGGCCGTCCATGTCAGGCCCGTTCCGTCGAGGGCCGCAGCCGCCTCCGCCTGCACGGCCTCGAACTCGGCCGTACCGGCATCGAAGTTGATGTCGATGGGCGCCGAGTGCACGTAGCCGTCGGGGTCCTCATAAGTGACGAAGCGCGTGACGTCGACGTGTGCGACCACCAGCGGCACGCGGAGGAGCCGTGCGAATCGCGCCGCCTCTTCGATCACCCGTTTCGGCTGACCCGGCTGCATCCCGACGATCACGGCCTTCTGCAGTGTCGCGTTCTGCGCGGCCTCGTCGGAGGGCGTCGAGGTGTTGTCGGTCATGAGGATCGCTCCCTTCACCAGCTGCCAACGGGCCAGTGCGGTCTGGCCGCGTGCTATTCTGAATGCTACTCTTACCGGCCCTCAGCCGGTGTCGTGAATGACTCGGGCCAGTCGTTGCCCGCAGCTTAACTCGTGAGGGGGTCTCAGGCATGGGCCGTGGCCGTCAAAAGGCGAAACACACCAAGATCGCCCGCGAACTGAAGTCGTTCAGTCCGTCGGTGAACTACTCGGCGCTCGAGCGCGAACTCGCGCACCCGAGCGACGCTGAAGACGCATACGTCGACAAGTGGGCCGACGAGTATGCAGACGAAGACGAGGACGAACTCGAAAAGGCCTGACCGCCTCTTCGCTCGTCATCGATTCCCCCGTGCACCGCACGGGGGTTTCGTCGTGTCCGAAATCCCGGAACTCTCGGCATCCACGCCCGGCTCGTGACGGACGGACACCGCGTGCCCTGAGAGGATCGACCCATGGCCCGCGTCGTCTCCCTCTTCCGTCATCCGATCAAGGGCTTCACGCCCGAGTCGGTCGAGTCCCTCACCGTGCAGCCTGATGGGCGCATCGCCGGCGATCGGGTGCTGGCGTTCCGCTTCGCCGACGCGATCGCGCCGGAGTCTCGTGACGGACTCGACCACTGGCCGAAGGCGAAGGGACTCTCCCTGCAGGACTTCCCGGGCCTCGCGGCGTTGCGCACCGACTACGACGACGATCGGCAGCGCGTGCGGATAGAGCACGAGGGTTCGGTGCTCGTCGAGGCGGGACTCGATGACTCCGGTCGTGGCGAGCTCGCGGACGCGGTGACCGAGTTCGTGCTCGCGAGCCCGGAGGGCCGGCGGATCCTGCGCCCCGGACGACTGCCGCTCGTACTCGTCGGCGACGGTGTGACGTCGAGGTTCCAGGATCGTGAGCGCGGCTACGTCTCCGTGCACAGTCGTGGCAGTGTCGACGCACTGAGCGACTCTCTCGGCTTCGGCATCGATGACCGCCGGTTCCGCTCCAACGTCGTCATCGACGACGTCGCCCCCTGGTCGGAGCTCGACTGGGCCGGCGAGCTGAGCATCGGCGAGGTGACGTTCCGCACCGCGGGGCCGATCGTGCGCTGCCTCGCGACACACGCCAACCCCGACACGGGCGTTCGCGACGCGAAGGTGCTCACGACCCTCACGAGCGCCCACGGTCAGGACGAGCCGACTCTCGGCCGACTCCTTCTGCCGCCGCAGGACCCGGCCGATGCGTCAGCGCCGTGGGTCGGCGGCACGATCAGCGTCGGCGACCAGGTGCGAGCGCACTGACGGACCTCGGGCCCACGCCGATCCACCGGCGCCCCTTCACCGCCGCGAGTCACCAGCGACCGTGGCGACGCTCCCAGTCCTCTTCGATGGTGCGACGTCGACCGGCGATCCATCCGGCGGGGATCACCGCGATCAGAACCCCCACGAGCACCCACAGGGGAATCTCCCAGCTGTCGGTCATGTCGTGCAGCAGGCCGATCAGCAGCGGGAACACCGCGGCGACCGCGTAGCCGATGCTCTGCACGAAACCGCTGAGGGCCACCGCGCTCTCGGGCGTGCGGGCCCGGATGCTGAGCAGCACGAGGGCGAGCGGGAAGAGCCCGGGTGCGAGGCCGTAGAAGACCACCCACAGCGGCAGCGCCACCGTGGGCAGGAACAGGAATCCGAACAGCCCGATGAGCCCGCACGCGATCGAGATGAAGAACACAGGACGGGTCGCCTGGAACCGGACGATGAGAATGGGCACGAGCAGAGAGCACGGCAGGCCCATCAGGCCGAACAGCGAGAGCAGCAGCCCCGCGTTCGCCGGCGAGACCCCGCCCACGTCGATCATGATCGACGGCAGCCATGCGAAGGAGACGTAGGCCAGCGTCGACGACGACGCGAACACCAGCGCGATCGACCAGGCCATGGGCAGCCGCCACAGCCGACCGAAGACCCGCGGATTGGCTGGCGTCGTCGCGATCGGTCCGGTCGCCACGGATGCTGCGTCGTAGCCGTCGCGCTCGATCTCGGTCGCGGCGGACTCCGTACGCGCGGGAGCCGAGGCGACGGCATCCGCCCGGCTCGTGACGAGCATCCCCACCCAGGGCACGAGCGCGATCGCGGCGAACACGCCCCACAGCCCCAGCGACACCCGCCACCCGGCCGAGTCGGCGAGCGGCACTGCGACCAGCGGCGGCACGAACGTCGACACCGCCATCGTGGTCGAGTAGACCGTCATCATCAGGCCGAGGCGATCGGGGAAGTACTTCTTCACCAGCGGCGGCAGCAGCACATTGCCCGAGCCGACGCCCGCGAACACCACTGCCGTCGCGGCGAGCAGCGATGTCGAGTCGACGGCGAGGCTGCGCAGCAGCAGTCCGGCGGCGATCAGGGCGATCGCCACGACAGCCACGCGCTCGAGTCCGAATCTCCGCTCGAACAGCGGCGTCAACAGCCCGAACACCGCGAAGCACACCGGCGGCGCGGCTCCGATCAGGCCGACGACGACCGACGAGACCGGGAAGTCGTCGGCGACGTGGTCGAGCACGGGCGACAGCGACGCCACGGCCGAGCGCAGCGAGAACGCGACCAGCACGATGCCGACCAGCGCGAGCGCACGGCCACGCCAGAGCGGCTGCGCACCCGAGGTCACGAGGTCTGCGACCCCTCCACCCAGGCCAGGTACTCGTCGGAGACCGTGCCGGTGACGTACCGGCCGTCGAAGCAGCTCATGTCGAGGTCGCTCAGCACGGATCCCTCGGTGATCGCAGCCTTGAGGTCCTCGACCTCCTGATAGACCAGGTGATCACAGCCCAGCTCGGCGGCGATCTCGGGGATCGTCCGGCCGTGGGCGATGAGCTCGTGACGCGACGGCATGTTGATGCCGTAGACATGCGGGTGACGCACCGGCGGAGCCGCGGAGGCGAACGTCACAGAGGTGGCACCGGCATCCCGGGCCATCTGGATGATCTCCTTCGACGTGGTCCCGCGCACGATCGAGTCGTCGATCAGCAGCACGTTCTTGCCCTGGAACTCGGTCGACATCGCGTTCAGCTTCTGACGCACGCTCTTCTTGCGCACGGCCTGCCCGGGCATGATGAAGGTGCGGCCGACGTAGCGGTTCTTGTAGAAGCCCTCGCGGTACTCGATGCCCAGCTTGCGGGCGACCTCCATGGCGGCGGGCCGGGACGAGTCGGGGATCGGCATGACGACGTCGATCTTGTCCATCGGCACGTGCTTCGCGATCGTGTCGGCGAGACGGTCGCCCATGCGCAGGCGCGACTCGTAGACCGAGACGCCGTTCATGACCGAGTCGGGTCGGGCGAGGTAGACGTACTCGAACGCGCAGGGCGCGAGAGTGGTCTCCTTCGCACACTGCCGGCTGTGCAGCTCGCCCTCGTTGGTGATGAAGATCGCCTCACCGGGCTCGACCTCGCGCACGACCTCGTAGTCGGCATTCTCGAGCACCAGCGACTCGCTCGCCACGACCCATTCGTCGCGGCCCTCTGCGCCGGGGACGGTCGAAGGACGACGGCCGAGGATCAGGGGACGGATGCCGAACGGGTCGCGGAACGCGAGCAGACCGTAGCCCGCGATCACCGCGATCACGGCGTACGCGCCCTCGATGCGCTCGTGCGTGCGCTCGACGGCCTCGAAGACGCGCTCGGCGTCGAGGTCGACCGTAGACGTCGTGTTCTGCAGCTCGCCGGCGAGGACGTTGAGCAGCAGCTCGGTGTCGCTCGACGAGTTGAGGTGACGGCGGTCGCGCTTGGCCATGTCGGCCGTGAGCTCGCGCGTGTTCGTCAGGTTGCCGTTGTGGATGAGGATGATGCCGTAGGGCGCGTTCACGTAGAACGGCTGCATCTCCTCTTCGTTCGACGCGGTGCCCTTGGTCGCGTAGCGCACATGACCGAGGCCGACGTTGCCGAGGAGTCCGCGCATGTCACGAGTGCGGAACGCCTCGCGGACCATGCCCTGCGCCTTGGCGTTGTGCATCACGCCGTTCGCCTCGGCGGTCGCGATTCCCGTTGCATCCTGACCGCGGTGCTGCAACAGCAGGAGTGCGTCGTAGATGTCCTGATTGACCGGGGCAGAGCCCACCATTCCGACGATGCCGCACATGGACTCTTACTTCGCTCCGTCCGCGTAGGCGCCGATCAGGCGCACCGCTCCACCGTCGACGCCCTTGGCGCCCTGTTCGAACTCTCCTGCCGGCCGCGCGCCGAAGCCCACGGTTCCGACCTGCCACGCGGGCATGCCGTCGGCCGCGAGCGCTGCGATCGCGGCATCCTTCTTGTCGGCTGCGACGATCGCGAGGAACCCGATTCCGAGGTTCCAGGTGCCCTCGGCGGACTCCAGCGTGGACCCGGCGATGTCACTGAGCACGCGGAAGACCGGGCTCGGCGACCAGGTGCTGCGGTCGACCTCGGCCCAGCTGCCCTGCGGGAGCACGCGCGCGAGGTTCGCCGCGATGCCGCCGCCGGTGACGTGGCTGAGCGAGTGGACCCCGCCCGAGCCTGTGCCGCCGCCGAGCTGCTCGATGAGGCGCAGCAGCGGGAGCGTGTAGAGACGAGTCGGCTCGAGCAGCGCCTCGCCCCACGTCTTGCCGAAGTCGGCGGCGTTGTCGCCGTAGCCGATGCCCGCGTTCGTGACGATGTGGCGCACGAGCGAATAGCCGTTGGAGTGCAGTCCGCTGGACTCGACGGCGATGACGACGTCGCCGTCCTGCACGCGGTCGGCCCCGAGGATGCCGTCGGCCTCGACGACTCCGGTCGCGGCTCCTGCGACGTCGTAGTCGCGCGGGCCGAGAAGACCGGGGTGCTCGGCGGTCTCGCCGCCGATGAGCGCGGTCCCCGTCGCGGTGCACGCCTCGGCGATGCCGCGCACGATGTCGGCGATGCGCTGCGGGAAGACCTTGCCGCACGCGATGTAGTCGGTCATGAAGAGCGGCTTGGCGCCCACCACGACGATGTCGTCGACGACCATGCCGACCAGGTCCTGGCCGATCGTGTCGTGCTTGTCGATGGCCTGCGCGATGGCGACCTTCGTGCCGACGCCGTCTGTGCTCGTGGCGAGCAGCGGACGACGGAAGTCGCGCAGCGCACTCGCGTCGAACAGTCCGGCGAATCCGCCGACACCGCCGAGCACTTCAGGGCCGTGCGTCGCGCGCACGGAAGACTTCATCAGCTCGACGGCGAGATCGCCTGCAGCGGTATCGACGCCGGCTTCGGAATAGGGATTGGTGGGGGAGGCAGCCACACCTCCAGCCTACCGCCCGCGGAGACCTCCTCTCCCCTCCCTCCATCTCCTACGATGGGGCCATGGCCGACAAGCCGCAGTGGTTGATCCGCGAGGACGCGAGCGTTCCGGTGCTCGTCGCGCTCGCGCTGCGGCAATCGCTCGGCATCCGCGCACCGGAAGATCTTCCGAGCCTGCGCGATCTGCCCGTCCGGGCACCGGATGCCGCCGAGGTGACGCCCGAGCTCGAGAAGCAGTGGCGCGACTACTGGGACATGACCGTCGAGCCCCGAGCGCATCCGTCCGGCGTGCCGCTCGAGCTCGTCGACGGGTTCGACACGCTGGTGGCGCTGCCGGCGACCGGTGCCGAACAGCTCGCCGAGGCGATCGCGCCGCATGCCGCATCGGCGATGCACTACGCCCGCGTCGCACACGATCGCTACGTGTCGTCGATCCACAGCTCGATCGCCAACCGGTCGGGTGGCGGGACGATCGGGGGCGAGTCGTATCGCGCCTATGCCAGCGCGATCGCCGAGTTCGAGCGCGAGATCGGTCGCCGTGCGCACTCGTTCGAGCTCAACGTGCAGGTGCTGCCGTTCTCGCAGCGGGGGATCTGGTGGATCGGCGCGCTCACCGTCGCGGTGACCGACGGCCTGCGCCGCGACGTGGTCTCGTTCGACGCGGCGATCCGGCCCATCATCGCCGAACTGGCGTGACGCCCCGTGCGTGATCAGTCGTTCGCGATGATCGTCTCGTGCTCGACCCTGACGACGTGGTCGTGGCGACGCGCGACGCGTTCCAGGATCAGCGCGACGACGCTCGCGAGGGCGAAGCCGATCGGCACCGTCCACAGCAGCAGGAATCCGAACACCTGTCCTGGCGGGTAGACGACGTTGACCGCTTCGGACGGCTCGTAGCTGCCCATCATCGTCAGGATGCCGGCGGCGATGATGCCGAGCACGACGCCGATGCCCATGAACACGCCGAAGCGCGGCACGCGGCGGACGGTCGCCTCGACCGTCTGGGAGGAATCGTGGGAGGACATGCATCCATTGTCCCACCGTTGGCTGCGGGTCGCTCCCCCTCCTGCGCACCCAGCCGTGCGACGGGTCAGGGGCGCAGTGGCAGGACGTCCGAGAGATCGGCGCGGGTTCCGGAAGCGCTCACGCGCCCCGAGCCCGCCGCATCCGACCAGTGCTCCGTGCCCGTCGCGACCGCGATCCAGGTCGCCGGGTCCATCTCGACGACATTCGGAGGGGTGCCGCGGGTGTGACGGGGGCCCTGGATCACCTGCACGGCGCCGAACGGGGGCACCCGCACCTCGACGCTGTTGCCCGGGGCCTTCTCGTCGAGCAGCTGCAGCAGGTAGCGCACGGCGGTCGCGAGGGGAGCGCGTTGCGGCTTCTCACCTGCGGCATCCGCGCGCCTGACCTCGTCGAGGGCGGCGCGTCCGTCGATGATGTCGATCTTCCTGGAGGGCATGGAGAAAGGGTACGCCGAGGCGGGTGCGGCGTAGGCGGGGGTGCCTCGTAGGCGCGGGCGCCTCGGACGGAGATCTGCGCCTCCGAAGGACAGATCACCCGAATCCCTCCTTCGCACGCGGAGATCTCCTTCGCACGCGGAGATCTCCTTCGCACGCGGAGATCTCCTTCGCACGCGGATATCTCCTTAGCCGGCGACCTGGATCGGACCGATAGTCGCCCGCCGCCCGCGCGCACAGGAATAGGCTCGAGGCGATGAGCCAGAATCCCGATACCCTGCGTGGCGCGCGAGCCGAGCTGATCGCGGCGACGCGGCGCGGTGATGCGTGGGCGAAGCCGTTCCCGGCGGTCGGTGACGGTGCGCATCCGGCATCCGTGCTCGTGCTGTTCGGGCGGCTGGACAGCATCGCGGCCGGGACCGACGAGGCGACTGTCGCCGCCGACCTCGATGTACTGCTGCAGCGTCGGGCCGCGACCCTCTCGTCGCACCCCGGCCAGGTGTCCTTCCCGGGCGGCCGGGCCGAGGACACGGATGCGGATGCCACCGCCACCGCCCTGCGCGAAGCCGAGGAGGAGACCGGACTCGACCCGGACGGCGTCGAGATCCTCGCGACGCTGCCCGAGCTTCCTCTCGCCGCCAGCAACCACGTCGTCACCCCCGTGCTCGGGTGGTGGCGCACTCCGTCGCGCGTCGCCGCCGTCGATCACGCCGAGACGGTCGAGGTCTTCCGCGTCCCCGTGGCGCAGCTGCTCGACCCCGCCAATCGGCACACGTCGACCATCCACCGCATGGGACGCACGTGGAAGGGGCCCGCGTTCGACATCGACGGCACGATCGTGTGGGGGTTCACGGCGATGGTTCTCGATGCGCTGTTCGATGCAGCCGGGTGGACTCTGCCGTGGGACCCGTCGATCGAGCGGGCGATCGACGTCTGACCGGGAACCCGCCGAAACCCGCGCCCTCGCCTCGGTAGTCTGGACGGGTGAAGATTCTCGTCCTCGGTTCCGGTGCCCGTGAGCACGCGATCATCCTCGCTCTGCGAGCAGAGACCGCGGAGCACGAGATCTTCGTCGCCCCCGGCAACGCCGGCATCGCCCAGGATGCGACCCCCGTCACCCTCGACATGCTCGACGGCGCCGCGGTGACCTCCTTCGCCAACGAGCATGCGGTCGATCTCGTGGTCGTCGGCCCCGAGGCTCCTCTGGTCGCCGGAGTCGCCGATGTCCTCCGGGCCCATGGCATTCCCGTGTTCGGCCCGGGCAAGGCCGCGGCCCAGCTCGAAGGGTCCAAGTCGTTCGCGAAGCGCATCATGGATGCCGCCGGCGTCCCCACCGGTCGCGCAGTGCGCGCCACCACCACCGCAGAGGTCGAGGCCGCGTTCGACGACCTCGGCGCCCCGCACGTCGTGAAGGCCGACGGCCTCGCTGCCGGCAAGGGTGTCATCGTGACATCCGATCGTGCCGAGGCTCTCGCTCATGCCGAGCACTACCTGCCGTCCGGTCCCGTGCTGATCGAGGAGTTCCTCTCGGGCCCCGAGGTCTCGCTGTTCCTCCTGAGCGACGGCGACACCGTCCGAGCGCTCAGCCCGGCCCAGGACTTCAAGCGCGCGCTCGACGGCGACGAAGGCCCCAACACCGGCGGCATGGGCGCCTACTCGCCGCTGCCCTGGCTCGCCGACCAGTTCGGCAGCGAGCAGGCCTTCGTCGAGGAGGTCACCCGCGACGTCGCCCTGCCCGTGATCCGTCAGCTCGACGAAGAGGGCACGCCGTTCATCGGCCTGCTGTACGCCGGCCTCATCCTTACTCCCGCAGGCGTGCGCGTCATCGAGTTCAACGCCCGCTTCGGCGACCCCGAGACCCAGATCGTGCTGCCGCGTCTCGTGACCCCGCTGTCGGAGCTGCTGCTCGCCGCGGCATCGGGCACGCTCGAGGACCAGCCCGAGCCCGTGTTCAGCGACGACGTCGCGATCACCGTGGTGCTCGCGAGCGAGGGCTACCCCGAGGCTCCGCAGACCGGCCGTCCGATCGAGGGCCTCTCCGATGCGGCGGCGGTCGAGGGCGTGCGTCTCGTGCACGCGGCGACCGCGAGCCCCGACGCACCCGGCGGGTCGCTGATCGCCACCGGCGGCCGCGTGCTCAACGTCGTCGCCGTGGGAGCGGACTTCCGCACCGCGCGTGACCGGGCGTACGAGGCCATCGGTCTCATCACCCTCGAGGGCTCGCACTTCCGCACGGACATCGCTGCCCGCGTCGCGGAGTAGTCCGACCCGTCGTCGCTTTCCTGCCGATTCGCGCAGGTACTCCGCCAACTCGGCCGAGAACTGTTGACACCACCAGCTTTCTTCAAGAAAGTTGGCGGATGCCGCTCCGCTCCGACTGGTCGACAGCCACCTGCCCGATCGCCCGCTCCGCCGATGTGCTCGCCGACCCGTGGATCCTCCTGATCCTGCGGGAGCTCTTCTCCGGCCGCTCGCGCTTCGACGAGCTGCGCGATGCGACCGGCGCCGCCGACTCCGTGCTCGCCCGGCGCCTCGCCTCGATGGGCGAGGCGGGTCTCGTCGCACACGGTGACCCCGGCTATCGGCTCACGGATGCCGGACGCGAGACCCTCCCGATCCTGCACGCCTACGCGCGCTTCACGAGCACGACCGATCCTGACGGGTCCTGGGGCCTGACCGTCAGCTGCGGTCGCTGCGGCGAGGCGACGGCATCCGCCGACTGGTGCGCGACCTGCGCCGCCCCACTCGACGCCGACAGCACGCGATGGACCCGCCGCAGCATGGGCGGCGAGCCGTTCGCCCTGACGTCGGGCGACGCAGCGTGACCGCAGACTCAATCGAGGTGCCGACCGGCACCCCGACACCCGCACTCCGGCAGCGCCGCATCCATCCCGCCTGGATCGTCGCACTCGTGGCTCTGATCGCCCTGATCGGAGCCGCCGGATTCCGCGCCGCGCCCGGGGTGCTGATGCTGCCCCTGCAGGACGAGTTCGGCTGGACCACCGCGGAGCTCTCCCTCGCCGTCACGGTCAACCTGCTGCTGTTCGGTCTCACCGCTCCCTTCGCCGCCGCGCTGATGCAGCGCTTCGGCATCCGCGCGGTGACCGTGACCGCTCTGTTCGTGATCGGCGCCGGCGCCGCGCTGAGCGTCTTCGTGGCCACCCCGGCGCAGCTCATACTCACGTGGGGTGTGCTGATCGGACTCGGCACCGGGTCCATGGCGCTGGTCTTCGCTGCGACGATCACCGACACCTGGTTCGCAACCAGACGCGGGCTGGTCTCGGGTGTGCTCACCGCGGGCAGCGCGACCGGACAGCTCATCTTCCTGCCCGTGATCGCCGCGGCGGCCGAGGACATCGGATGGCGCGGAGCATCTCTCATCATCGCCGGCGGCGCTCTCGCGGTCGTCCCCCTGGTCTGGATCTTCGTGCGCAACCGACCGAGCGATCTCGGCGTCACCCGCTACGGCGACACCGGCCCCGTCACCGTGGCCGCGCGGCCGAAGGGCAACGCGTGGGGCGCCGCTCGCCTCGCCCTCACCACGTTGCGCGACGCCGCCCGCACCAAGACGTTCTGGGCCCTCGCGATCGGGTTCGCGATCTGCGGCGCCACGACCAACGGCCTGATCGGCACCCACTTCATCCCCAGCGCGCACGACCACGGGATGCCGACGACGACCGCGGCCGGACTGCTCGCCGTCGTCGGGATCTTCGACATCGCCGGCACCGTGTTCTCGGGGTGGCTGACCGACCGGGTGAACCCCCGCATCCTGCTGGCCGCTTACTACGCGCTGCGCGGCGTGAGCCTGCTCTTCCTGCCGAGCCTGCTGTCGGCCGAGGTGCAGCCGAGCATCATCGTCTTCATCGTGATCTACGGCCTCGACTGGGTGGCGACTGTCCCGCCGACCATCGCGCTGTGTCGCGAGGTCTTCGGAGACCGAGGACCTCTGGTGTTCGGCTGGGTGTTCGCCGCGCACCAGATCGGCGCCGGCATCGCATCGTTCCTCGCGGGCATGGTGCGCGACCACACCGGCCAGTACACGTTCGCCTGGTTCGCCGCCGCCGGGCTCTGCGCGGTCGCGGCGCTGGTCAGCGCGACGATCCGCCGGCATCCGGCGCCGACGCCGACTCCGACGCCCTGACCCGACACGAACGAAGGCCCCCGTGCGGAACCGGATGGGGGCCTTCGTCACGGAGTCCAGCTCAGAGGACCTTCGAGAGGAAGTCCTTCAGCCGCTCGTTCTTCGGCGCGCCGAACAGCTCGGCGGGCGGCGCATCCTCGACGACGACTCCGGCGTCCATGAACACCGTGCGGCCCGAGACCTCGCGGGCGAAGCCCATCTCGTGCGTCACGAGCACCATCGTCATGCCGCCGGACGCCAGGTCGCGGATGACCTGCAGCACCTCGCCCACCATCTCGGGGTCGAGGGCGCTGGTCGCCTCGTCGAACAGCATGATCTCGGGGTCCATCGCGAGCGCGCGGGCGATTGCCACGCGCTGCTTCTGACCGCCCGACAGGGATGCCGGCTTGGCATCGGCCTTCTCGGCCAGGCCCACGCGGTCGAGCAGAGCCAGAGCGCGCTCCTTCGCCTGGGCCTTCGAGAGCTTGCCGAGCTCGACGGGAGCGAGAGTGATGTTCTCGAGCACTGTCATGTGCGGGAACAGGTTGAAGTGCTGGAACACCATGCCGATGCGCTGGCGCACCTCGTCGAGCTTGACGCTCTTGTCGGTCAGGTCGACGCCGTCGACGATGACGTGGCCCGACGTGGGCTCCTCGAGCTTGTTGAGGCAGCGCAGCAGGGTCGACTTCCCCGACCCCGACGGGCCGATGACCGCGACGACCTCGCCGTCCTCGACCGTGAGGTCGATGCCCTTGAGCACGTGGTTGTCGCCGAAGGACTTGTGCAGGTCTCTGACCTCGATCTTGCTCATGCGGTGAACTTCCTCTCCAGGCGGTTCGCGAGCAGCGTCAGAAGCGTGATCACGACGAAGTAGATGATGGCGACGATCGTCAGCACCTGCGCCGACAGGTACGTCGAGGCGATGATCTGACGCGACACGAAGGTCAGCTCTGCGAGGCCGATGACGCTGATGAGCGACGTGTCCTTGAGGGTGATGATGCCCTGGTTGACGAACGAGGGGACCATGATGCGGAACGCCTGCGGCAGCACGACCTTCTGCATCGTCTTCCAGTGTCCGAGACCGAGCGAACGCGACGCTTCGGCCTGGCCCGGGTCGACGGCCTGGATGCCACCGCGGATGATCTCCGTCATGTACGCGCCCGTGTTGAGCGAGAGCGTGATGGCTCCGGCGACGAAGGGGTTGAACGTGAGCCCGGGGAAGAGCTGCGGGATGGCGAAGAACACGAAGAACGCCTGCACGAGGATCGGTGTGCCGCGGAAGACGTAGACGTAGGCCGTGGCCACCCAGCGGAACGGCGCGAAGGCCGAGACGCGGCCGAAGCCGAAGATGAGGCCGAGGATGAACGCGGCCACGATCGCGACGAGCGTCGCGAGGATCGTGAGCCAGAGGCCCTCCATGAGAGCGGGCCAGTACTTCACGGCGACGGAGAAGATGTCGGTCGCCTGCGTGGTCTCCTCGCCGCCGGCGAGGTAGCTGTCGACGATCTCGTCGTACTCTCCGGAGGCCTGGAGATTCGCGAGACCCTCGTTGAACATCTCGATCAGCTCGGGGTTCTGCCCCTTGTTGACGGCGAACCCGTACTCGCCGCCGAGCTCGGGCTCACCGATCAGGCGGAAGCCCGACCCCTGCTGGATCCCGTAGGCGAGCACCGGGAAGTCCTCGAAGTAGCCGACGGCCTGGCCTGCCTTGACAGCGTCGACCATGTCGGTGGTGTCCTGGTAGGGCGTGATGCGGAAGCCGTACTCGTCCTGGTTCTCCTCCGCGAAGGTCTGGCCCTGCGTGCCGGTCTTGACCGCCACGGCCTCGCCGCCGAGGTCGTCGAGCGACTGGATGTCGCTCGACTCGAGCACTCCGAGCTGGATGCCGCTGGTGAAGTACGGCTCGCTGAAGTCGAACGTCTCCTGGCGCTCCTCGGTGATCGACATCCCGGCCATGACCGCGTCGACCTGGTTCGCCTGCAAGGCCTGCACGGCGGCGTCGAATCCGAGCTGACGGATCTCGACCTCGAAGCCCTGGTCCTTCGCGATCGCACGCAGCAGGTCCATGTCGATGCCGACGAGCTCACCGTCGGGAGAGGTGAACTCGAACGGCGCGAACGTGGTGTCCGTGCCGATGACGTAGGTCTCGGAGTCATCGGCCGCGGTCGCGGCGGAGGCTCCGCCGAGCAGGGCTCCGACGGCGACGAACGCCGTGAGCGCCATCGCCCCGGCGGTGCGTCCGAGCGCGCGCAGGCGCGCGGAAGCAGAGGTGGGATTTCGGATCACGACGGATGCTCCTCAGAGGGGACGGGCGGCAGGATGCTGCCACCGGGATGGTCGTCGACCATCAACCCTAACCGGCGACGACCGGCACCCCTGTCCCGGAGGCGCTTCGCGGATCGGCGTCAGAGCGTGATCCAGTAGCGCCGGAGCATGGCGTGTCCACGCTCCGACTGGTCGCTGACGTCCTGCAGCACGCCACCGGAGCCCTCGATCGTTCGGTAGGAGCCGACGTTGTCGTCGTCGCACGTGACCAGCACGCGCTCAAGTCCGATCTCGCGGGCACGCTCGAGTCCGAGCCGCAGCGCGGCCGATGCGTAGCCCTGGCGACGACGGGAGGCGCGCACCGAGTAGCCGATGTGACCGCCCGCCTCACGCAGCCATTCGTTGAGCTCGTGACGGAAGGACAGGAACCCGACGACCTCGCCGTCATCCACGATCCAGTACAGATCGTTGTGCACGGCATCCTCGGGCAGCTGCGCGGAGGTGTCGGAGAGAACCGCCGACTTCTCGATCAGCGCGTCCAGCGTCGCCCGATCCGGGGTGACCGGCGCCTGCAGACCCGACCCGTCGACGTGCCCGTCACCGAACTCGGCGACCGCAGCCGCCCAGGAGTCGAACAGGTCGGTGGTGGGCCTCGTGAGCTCGATCGTCATCGCCCGATGAGATCACATCCGCGGTCACGGCCGCAAACCGGGAGAGCCGGGCCCGCTGCACGATCGCGCAGTCGACCCGGCTCGCCGACGGACCGGTCACGCTGCGGGGGCGGGCGCCTCCGCAGGGGCGGATGCCGCGGCACCCGCCTTGTCGTAGCGGCCGAGGAAGAGCGACGCCACGAGAGCGATGACCATCACGCACGCCGGGAGCAGGATCGCCTGCGACATGCCGGCGGCGAATCCCTCGGCGACCTGCGGAGGAAGCGATCCTCCGCCTTCGATCCCCGCGGGTGCGTCGGCGAGACCCGGCAGGTTCGCTTCGAGACGCGACTGCATGAACGCGGCGATGGATGCCGAGCCGATGACCGATCCGATGGTGCGGGTCGTGTTGTAGATGCCCGCGCCGGCACCGGCCTGGCGGGGAGGCAGCTTGCGCGTCGCGGTGGTGGCGAGCGGTCCCCACATTCCGGCGTTGCCGACGCCCATGAGCGCCGAGGGCAGCAGGAACATCCAGATCTCGGTGTCCATGTTGATCAGGGCCGAATACCAGACGAGCGCGTCGACCACGCAGAGCAGACCGGGGATGAGGATGATCCGCGGGTCGATGCGGTCGAGCAGCTTGCCGGCGAACGGGGCGAGCACGCCCGACAGCACGGCCATCGGGATCAGCAGCAGCGCGGCCTGCGTCGGGGTGAGCCCTCGCGCCGTCTGCAGGAAGAACATCATCGGCAGCGACATGCTCGTCACGGTGAAGCCGACCGCGGCGATCGCGACGTTCGCCCCCGAGAAGTTGCGGTCGCGGAACAGTGCGAGAGGCACCAGGGCCTCGCTGCGCGTGCGCGCCTGCTGCACGATGAAGAGCGCGAGCACGACGAGGCCGGTGATGATGATGCTCCACACCGAGATCGGTCCCCAGATCACGCCCCAATCGAACTTCTCGCCCTCCTGCAGTCCGAAGACGATGAGGAACAGCGCCACCGCGCTGAGGATGACGCCCAGGATGTCGAACCGGTGCGCACTGGTCTGCAGCTTCGGGACGAGCCTCCACGCGAGCACGAAGGCGACGATCCCGACGGGGATGTTCACGAAGAAGATCCACTCCCAGCCGAAGCCGTCGACGAGCAGGCCCCCGACGAGCGGTCCCACGAGGGTCGCGACGCCGGCCGTCGCACCCCACAGCCCCATGGCGGCGCCGCGGCGCTCGGGCGGGAACGTGCGGGTGATCACGGCCATGGTCTGCGGCGTCATGAAGGCGGCGCCGAGCCCCTGCACGGCGCGAGCGGCGATCAGCATCTCGAGCGAGTTCGACAGCCCGCACCAGAGCGAGGCGAGCGTGAAGATCGCGAGGCCGATGAGGTAGATGTTCTTCGGGCCGAACCGATCGCCGAGACGGCCCGTGATCAGCAGCGGCACCGCGTAGGCGAGCAGGTAGGCGCTGGTGACCCACACGACGTTGTCGAGGTTGTTGGTGGTCGGGTCGAGCGCCGCCTTGATCGCGGGGTTCGCGACCGAGACGATCGTCGTGTCGACGAGGATCATGAAGAAGCCGATGACGAGCGCCCAGAGCGCGGGCCAGGGGCTCGCGGGTCGATGCCCGGCGGCGAAGGTGCCGGTCGAGGGACCGGATGACCCGGATGCCGTGGGCTGGCCTCCGGTCGAGGGGGAATCGGTCATTGCTGTGCAGCCTTTCGCTGAGCGAGGTAGCGGTCGGTGTTCTCGAAAGCCGTGGGCCCCCAGGGGAACTCCTCGGCCTCGAGACGATCGAGGAGCGAGTCGAGCCAGCGCAGCTCGGCGTCGAGCAGCACCTCCTGGCGCTCGAACTCGACGAGCACCTGCTCGGGGGCGCCCCTTCTGCGAGCGCCGACCAGCCCGTCACGGTGCAGCGCGTGGCCTTCGGCGAGCGCGGAGCGGCGCTCGCGGAGGCGGTCGATGACGTCGGGACGCTCGAGATTGTGAGCCTCGGCGAGTGCGATGCGGAACTCGGCCGGGCGCTCGATGATCGACAGCTCGCGACGCAGCCAGGCGATCAGCGCGTCCCGTCCGGCATCCGTGAGCGTGTAGGTGGTGCGCTCGGGGCGGTTGCCCTCTCGGTCGATGCCCACCTCGTCGATGAGACCGGCCCGCTGGAGTCGGCCGACCGTGTGATAAAGCGTCCCGTTCGTGACGGCGAGCAGCCGTTCGTCGCGGCGCACGCGCATCAGGCGCACCATCTCGTAGGGGTGCATGTCGCCTTCGCGCAGCAGCGCCAGCACCATGACGCCCATCGGGGTCAATCGCTGCATCGGCCCCTCCCCAGATGGTTCCGCTTGAAATAGTCCATGTGGACTATACGCCTGGCACGCGTCATCGACAAGACGGTGCCCGCGAGCATCAGCTGCTCAGCTTGCGCAGAGCCGATCCGTTGTGCGCCGCGGTGTCGCCGCTCTTCTCCGACTTCACGATGTAGGCGGGATCATCGTCGGAGGCGGTGAAGCTCTGCCCGGCGAACCGGAAGTCCTTCGTCCGCTTCTCCTCGACGGTGCCGTGCGTGCGCCCCTGCGACGTGTTCCAGCTCACCCGGTCCCCCGTGGAGAGATCCTTCGTCATGACTCCTCCGTTCGTCTTCCGTCGAGCCTCGCCGATGCATCGGAGGTCGCACCAGGGCTTGACACGACACCGGCGACGTCGACCCGGGATAATGGGCGGGTGAGCACACCTTCGGACAGCAACGCGCAGACCATCCCCGGCTGGCGCCACATCTACTCGGGCAAGGTCCGTGACCTGTACGCCTCGGACGACGCCGCCGACACCCGCATCCTCGTGGTCGCGTCCGATCGCGTGAGCGCGTTCGACTTCGTGCTCTCGCCCGGCATCCCCGAGAAGGGCGCGCTGCTCACGCGTCTCAGCCGCTGGTGGTTCAGCGAGCTCGACGATGTGCCCAACCACCTCGCCGAGGGTGAGATCCCCGCGAGCGTCGCCGACCGCGCCATGCTCGCGCAGTCGCTGGAGATGCTGCCGGTCGAATGCGTCGTGCGCGGCTACATCACCGGATCCGGATGGGCCGAGTACACCGAGAGCGGCACCGTCTGCGGCATCCCGCTGCCCGCCGGCCTGCAGAACGGCGACCGCCTGCCCGAACCGCTGTTCACCCCGGCCTACAAGGCGCCGATGGGCGAGCACGACGAGAACATCACCTTCGAGCAGACCGTCGAGCTCGTCGGAGCCGAGCGCGCGGCCGAGCTGCGCGACGTCTCGATCTCGCTCTACACACGGGCCGCCGCGATCGCCGAGGAGAAGGACCTGATCCTCGCCGACACCAAGTTCGAGTTCGGGACGGATGCCGACGGCGTCCTGCACCTGGCCGACGAGGTGCTCACGAGCGACTCGTCCCGGTACTGGGATGCCGAGGCCTGGCGCACCGGAACCACGCCGAGCGAGCGCATGGCGAGCTTCGACAAGCAGATCGTGCGCGACTGGCTGGCCGCGAACTGGGACAAGCAGGGTGAACCGCCCGTGCTGCCCGACGACATCGTCGAGCGCACCGCCGCCCGGTATCGCGAGCTCATCGAGCGCCTCGGGGCCTGAGGCCCGGTACCGCCCCCGTCCCTCACTCCGTTTCCCACTCGCTGCTAAGGAGATCTCACCCAGCGAAGGGGCGATCTGCGGATGCGGCCCTTCATTGCGCGAGTTCTCCTTCGTAGCGCGCGGCGACCCCGCCGCTCCTCCGTCCCCCGCGCACCCAGCCAACACTCAGGAATCGGTAGTGTTGCTCCAGCACTCCCACTCCCCCCGATCCTGAGGAGCCCGCATGCCCCTGTGGAAGACCCACGGAAACGGACGCACCGTCGAACCCGGTGCCGTCGTCAAGCCCGAAGAGCGCCTGAACTGGCCGGCCACGATCGCGATCGGTGCCCAGCACGTCGTCGCCATGTTCGGAGCCACGTTCCTGGTGCCGACGCTGACCGGCTTCCCGGTCTCGACGACGCTGCTGTTCAGCGGCCTCGGCACCCTGATCTTCCTGCTGATCACGAAGAACCAGCTGCCCAGCTACCTCGGCTCGTCGTTCGCGTTCATCGCGCCGATCACCGCCGCGGTCGCAGCCGGCGGAACCGGATCCGCCCTCGCGGGCGTGGTCGCGGTCGGCATCCTGCTCACGGTCGTCGGCCTGGTCGTGCAGTTCGCCGGCCTCCGCTGGGTCGACGCTGCGATGCCCCCGGTGGTCGCCGGCGCGATCGTCGCCCTGATCGGCTTCAACCTCGCCCCCACCGCGTGGAACAACTTCCAGATCGACCCCGTGACCGCGACCATCACGCTCGTCGCGATCATCCTGTTCGCGGTGCTGTTCCGCGGATTCCTCGGACGCATCTCGATCTTCCTCGGCGTCGCCGTCGGCTTCATCTACGCCGCCTTCACGGGCTCGTTCGAGGTCCCCAACGCGCTGCGCGGAGGCAAGACGCCGGCGGAGCTCATCGCCGACGCCCCCTGGGTCGGTCTGCCCGAGTTCCAGCTTCCCGACTTCGTCGCTCCCGGCACCTGGTCGACAATCGCGACGTTCCTGCCGGTCGTCCTGGTGCTCGTCGCTGAGAACGTCGGGCACGTGCGCGGCGTCGCGACGATGACCGAAGACCCCGCGATCAACAAGCACACCGGTCGCGCGCTGATCGCCGACGGGGTCGCCACGACCATCGCCGGTGGTTTCGGCGGCTCGGGCACGACGACGTACGGCGAGAACATCGGCGTCATGGCCGCGACCCGCGTCTACTCGACCGCCGTCTACTGGGTCGCCGGTCTCTTCGCCATCCTGCTGGCGTTCTCCCCGAAGGTCGGCGAGGTCTTCAACTCGATCCCCGCCGGTGTGCTCGGCGGTGCGACCACCGCGCTCTACGGTCTCATCGGCATCATCGGCATCAAGATCTGGGTCGACAGCAAGGTCGACTTCTCACGACCGGTCAACCAGTACACCGCGGCCGTCTCGCTCGTGATCGGCGTCGCCGGCTTCTCGATGCAGCTCGGCGACTTCGCCTTCGGCGGCATCGTGCTCGGCACGGTCGCGGCTCTGCTGATCTACCACGTGGGCAACCTCATCGCCCGCGCCCGCAAGACCGGCGCCGACGACCCTCGCCCCCTCGAGGCCGTGGGGCCGCTGGGCGGAGACCCCGCGTAATCACACTCGACTCGCGAACGCGAAGATCCCGGATGCCGCTGCGGCGGCATTCGGGATCTCTGTGTCAGGGCGCGGTAGCTCTCAGGCGATGACGGCGAGCACCGCGTCGGGTGCGACCGAGGCCGAGAGCTCCACGCGGTGCGACAGCGTGCCGGCACGATGGGCGGTGACCGTGGTCTCCATCTTCATGGCGTCGAGCACCGCGATCGAGTCGCCCTCGGCGACGCTCGCCCCGTCGTCTGCGAGCCACCGTACGAGCGTTCCCGGTGCTGGAGCACGCAGCTCGGTCGGATCGGATGCGGCGGGCGCACCTCCGGCAGCCGTCAGTCGGCCGAGCCCCGCGAGCAGCGCCATCGGGAGCCCGAGCACGACACGGCGCCCGTCGATCTCGACGGGGAAGCGCTGGAGAGCGACATCGGGTGCGGGGGCGGGCCGCAGTTGCGGCTCGAGGCGCGGCAGCAGGGTGCTCTCGATCCACTGGGTGTGCACCGCGAAGGTCTCGGTGGCGAACGCCGCGTCGTCGAGCGCGAGCAGATCGAACGGGATGACCGTGGCCGGCCCCTCGACGACCAGCTCGCGCAGCGCCCGACGCGCCCGCACGAGGGCCGCGTCGCGGTCGTCGGCATGCACGACGAGCTTCGCGATCATCGAGTCGAAGGCGGGCTGAACGACGTCGCCCGCCTCGATGCCGCTGTCCCAGCGCACACCGGGCCCGCCGGGGATCCGCAGCACCTCGACACGACCGGGGCTGGGCAGGAATCCGCGACCCGGGTCTTCGGCGTTGATGCGGAACTCGAAGGCGTGCCCGGTCGGCACGGGCGTCTCGGTGAACGAGATCCCCTCGCCGAAGGCGATGCGGAACTGCTCGCGCACGAGATCCGTGCCGGTGACCTCCTCGGTGACGGGGTGCTCCACCTGGAGTCGGGTGTTCACTTCGAGGAAGGAGATCGTCCCGTCGGCCGCGAGGAGGAACTCGACGGTCCCTGCGCCGCGGTACTGCGCCTCGGCGCAGATCGCCCTGGCCGCGTCGTGGAACCGCGTGCGCTGATCCCTCGACAGGCCCGGCGCGGGTGCCTCTTCGATGAGCTTCTGGTTGCGTCGCTGCATCGAGCAGTCTCGATCGCCGACGACCACGACGCCGCCGAGTCCGTCACCGAGCACCTGGACCTCGATGTGGCGCGGGCTCTCGAGGAAGCGCTCGACGAAGCACTCCCCCCGCCCGAAGGCGGCGATGGCCTCGCGCGTCGCGGCCTCGAAGGCATCCGCGACCTCCGACAGCTCATGCACCACCTTCAGCCCCCGGCCGCCTCCGCCGAACGCCGCCTTGATCGCGATCGGAAGCCCGTGCTCCTCGGCGAAGGCGACGGCCTCCTCGGGGCCGGCGAGCGGCTGGTCGGTGCCGGCGGCCAGGGGTGCCCCGACCCGCTGCGCGATCCGGCGCGCGGTCATCTTGTCGCCGAGCGCATCGATGCTGTCGGGCGACGGGCCGATCCAGATGAGGCCCGCACCCTCGACGGCCCGCGCGAACTCCGCGCTCTCCGAGAGGAATCCGTAGCCCGGGTGCACGGCATCCGCTCCGCTCGTGCGGGCCGCGTCCAGCAGCGCATCGATCGAGAGATAGGTCGTCGCAGCGGTGTCTCCCCCCAGTCCGACGGCCTCATCGGCGAGCCGCACGTGCAGAGCATCGGCATCCTGGTCGGCGTAGACCGCGATCGACGTGTACCCGGCTTCGGCGCAGGCGCGGATGACGCGCACGGCGATCTCTCCGCGATTCGCGATCAGCACCTTGGTCATGAGGTCTCCTTGACGATGAAACGGATGCGCACGCCGGGCGGCAGCTGCGCGGCGAGGTCGAGACTGCGATCGGTGAGGGCGCCGATGATCGGATACCCGCCGGTGAGCGGGTGATCCGGGAGGAACAGCACGGGCTGACCGTCAGGCGGCACCTGGATCGCCCCGGTGACCGCCCCTTCGCTGGGCAGCTCGCCTCCGACGGAGCGCGCGAGGGGCCTGTCGCCCTCGAGCCGGATGCCGACGCGGTCGGACCGCGGGGTCACGGTCCACTCCTGGCCGGCGAGCGTCGAGAGCGCTGCGGAGGTGAACCAGTCGTCCCGAGGGCCGAGAGTGATCTCGAGGTCGACGAGTTCGCCGGGTGCCGGCAGTGTGCGCGGGGTGGCCTCCGGCTCGACCGGATGCCGGGCGGAATCGCCGACGCGCAGCACGTCGCCTGCAGCCAGCGGATCGGGCCCGAGCCCGGCGAGGGTGTCGCTCGCGCGGCTGTCGAGCGCCGTGTCGACGGCCACTCCGCCACGGACCGCGATGACGTAGCGCAGCCCGCTGGTCGGATGCCCCAGCATGAGCTCGTCGCCCTCGACGGTGGCGAAGGGCGCGCCATGGGCGATGCGACGCGCCACACCGTCCGCGTCGATCAGGTCGAGCGCCCCGACAGCGCCCGTGACAGCGGCGACCCCGGCGCCCCGGAAACGCAGCACGGCACCGCCGACGCTCTCGAGCACCGCCGTGCCGCTCGCATTGCCCACTGCCCGGTTCGCCTCGCGCATGGCGCGGCGATCGGCGACACCGGACGCTGAGACGCCGAGCGCCGCGAATCCCGGACGACCGGCATCCTGCACCAGCAGCTGCATCGACGGACGCACGACCTCGACGGCCGGGGACGCCGGAGAACCCGGGTCCGTCGCGCTCGCGGCGGCGTCTCGCTCGGTGACGCGCCGCGCGTCGGCACGATCGTCTGCGTTGTCCGACATCACGGCCTGCGCCCGCACCTGCTCGAACCGCACCGTCGTGCCGGGCGACAGCAGCGCAGGAGGGTCGCGATCGATGTCCCACATCAGGGCATCCGTGCGTCCGATGAGCTGCCATCCGCCGGGGCTCTCGCGCGGGTACACGCCGGTGAACTGGCCGGCCAGGGCCACGGATCCGGCCGGCACACGGGTGCGGGGCGACGAGCGGCGGGGCACATCGAACAGCGGATCACTGCTCACCACATACCCGAAGCCGGGGGCGAAGCCCGAGAAGGCGACCGTCCACTCGGCGGCGAGGTGGCGGTTCACGAGCTCGGATGCCGAGACGCCCAGCAGGGATGCCGCCTCGTCGAGGTCTTCCCCGTCGTACCGCACCGGAACAGTGACCTCGCCCGTGGCCGGCAGATGAGCGGTGTCGATCTCGGTCGTGGCGAGCGCGCGGGCGAGATCGGCGGCCGACACCGCCAGCGGATCGAACCGCACGAGCACCGTGCGAGCGCCGGGGATGCGCTCGACCACGCCGTGCACGCCGTCCCACGCGAGGTTCAGACGCATCGCCTCGTCGAGGTCGGCCGCCTCGACGAGAAGCGCGTGGTCGGATGCCGTGAGGATGCGCATCAGACCAGGTACTCCGCATCGGGGACATCGGTGATGAACATGTAGCCGGGCGCGTGGGTGATGGCGAACGGCGGCTTCGAGGCCATGATGGCGGCCTGCGGGGTGACGCCGCACGCCCAGAACACCGGCACCTCGCCCTCGCGCACCTCAGGGGCATCGCCGAAGTCGGGGCGGGCGAGGTCTGCGATGCCGAGCGATGCGGGGTCGCCGATGTGCACCGGGGCCCCGTGCACGGCGGGGGTTCGGCCGGAGATCTGCACGGCATCGGCCACGCGGTCCGCGGGGATCGGTCGCATCGACACGACCATGTCGCCGCTCAGCCTGCCCGCGGGGGTGCAGCGCACTGCGGTGCGGTACATCGGCACGTTGCGTCCGAGTTCCTGATGGCGGATCGGGATGCCCGCCTGCACGAGCCCGGACTCGAACGTGAAGCTGCATCCGATCAGGAACGAGACGAGGTCGGGATGCTCCTCCCACGCCTCAGTCGCATCGGAGACCTCGTCGACCAGTTCGCCGTCGCGCCAGACGCGGTACCGGCCGATATCCGTGCGGATGTCGCTGCCCGGGGCGAGCCGCGATTCCACCTCGCCCTGTTCGATGACCTCGAGCACGGGGCACGGCTTCGGGTTGCGCTGCGCGAAGAGCAGCGTCTCGAAGGCCCAGTCCGCGGGCACCGAGATGAGGTTCGCCTGCGTCAGTCCGACGGCGACGCCGCTGGTCGGCGCGGCGTGCCCCGCCCGGATGGCGGCTCGCGCTGCCCGCGCGGCGGCGAGCTGGTCGGGGGTGGCGAGAACGGTCATCTCAGACTCCCGCGAACGGTGCGATCGTGATGCCGGCGTCCTGCAGCATCCGCTTGGTCTCGGCGGCCATGGCCACCGAGCCGGGGCTGTCGCCGTGCACGCAGATCGACTGCGCGCTGACGGGCACGTCGGTGCCGTCGATCGCGCGGATCACTCCTTCGCCGGCGAGGCGCACCATGCGCTCGGCGACCGCGACGGGGTCGTGCAGCACCGAGCCCGCCTCGGTTCGTGAGACGAGCTGGCCGTCGGGCTGATACGCCCGATCGGCGAAGGCCTCGGCCGCGATCTGCAGGCCCGCACGCTCGGCGACGTCGAGCACGACGCCTCCGGCCAGACCCAGCAGCACGAGGTTCGGGTCGATCGCGCGGATCGCCGCCACCACGTCCTTCGACTGCCGCTCGTCGCGGGCGATCGTGTTGTAGAGCGCTCCGTGCGGCTTGACGTAGGCGACCGTGCCACCGACGGCTGCGGCAAGACCGATCAGGGCACCGAGCTGGTACTCGACGTGCGCCTGCAGGGTGGCCGAGTCGATCTCGACCTTCGTGCGGCCGAAGTTCTCGTAGTCGCGGTAGCCGGGGTGCGCGCCGATCACGACGCCTCCGGCCACGGCGCTCTCGAGAGTCGATCGGATGCCCTCGGGGCTGCCCGCGTGGAACCCGCACGCCACGTTCGCGCTCGTCACGAGGCGCAGCATGCTCTCGTCGTCGCTGACCACCCGGTCGGGGACGTTCTCGCCGAGGTCGGAGTTCAGGTCGATCGATGTCATGGGGTCACGCTCCGATTCCGAGGAAGGCGAAGATGGGGCCGACCGAGACGATGCCCATGTACCAGGTCAGCAGCGTCACGAGCGTGCCGGCGATGAGCAGCCACAGCGGGTACTTCTTCGAGCCGAGCAGGTCACGGCGGAACCAGCCGATGTACATGAACACCGTGAGGCCGATGGGGAGGATGAGCCCGTTGAAGCCGCCGACGAAGACGAGGATCGCGGCCGGCGCCGTGCCGATCGAGAGGTAGACGATCAGCGACACGACGATGAAGGCGACGGTGGCCAGCTGCAGCGGCCACCCGCCCCGGAGCTTCTTCGTGAAGGTCGAGAGGAAGGTCGCTGACGTGTATGCCGCGCCGATCACCGAGCTGATCGCGGCGGCCCAGAAGATCGCGCCGAAGATGCGGAGTCCCGCGTCGCCGAGCACGGCGCCGAAGGCCTGTCCCGCGGGGTTCGCGGCCTGGCTCGACAGGTCGAGCGAGACGCCCGAGGCGACCACGCCGAGGATCGCGAGGAACAGCACGTAGCGCATGATGCCGGTGACGAGGATGCCGTTCGCCGCGGCGCGCATCACAGGACCCGCCTGCTCGGGACCGGTGTGACCCGAGTCGAGGTAGCGGTGGGCACCCGAGTAGGTGATGTATCCGCCGACCGTTCCGCCGACGATCGTGGTGATCGTGGCGAAGTTGAGCTCGTCCGGCGCGAACGTCTGGCGCAGCGCCTCGCCGATGGGCGGTTGGGCGATCACCGCGACGATCACGGTCATCACGATCATGCCGATGCCGAGCACGACGAGCACGATGTCCATCACCGGACCGGCCTTCTTGATGAGGAAGATGATGATCGCGAGGGCGGCGGTCAGCGCTCCGCCGAGCTTGGGATCGATGCCGAGCAGCGCGTTCATGCCCAGGCCGCCACCCGCGATGTTGCCGATGTTGAACGCGAGGCCGCCGATGACGACGAGCACGGCGATCACGTGCCCGGAGAACGGGATGGCCCTGTTGGCGAGTTCCCCGGCGCGCATGCCGGAGGAGGTGATCATGCGCCACACGTTCAGCTGCACGGCGATGTCGACGAGGATCGAGACGAGGATCGCGAACGCGAAGGCCGCCCCCATCGTCGCGGTGAAGGTGGCCGTCTGGGTGATGAACCCGGGACCGATGGCGCTGGTGGCCATCAGGAAGATGGCGCCGATCACGGCGCTGCGGCCGGCGCGTCTCTTGGCGGCGGAGAGCCGGACTTCGTCTTCGGCGGACAGCGGGGCTGCGGTGTTCTCTGACATTGCGGGGGATTCCCATCGTCGTTGGTGGGTGTCGAGTGACACCCAGTGTAGAACGGATCGAGCAATATTGTTCAACAACTTTGTTTCCGCTGTGCTACGGCGGAGTTGCATTCGCGTGATGGCGGAGACGCTTCCTCGAACGATCCGCTCCGGCCGCCGCCTACG
The DNA here is from genome assembly GCF_001266755.1 of Microbacterium sp. CGR1. Lineage (NCBI taxonomy): Bacteria > Bacillati > Actinomycetota > Actinomycetes > Micrococcales > Microbacteriaceae > Microbacterium > Microbacterium sp. CGR1. Next base: position 3,088,408 of record NZ_CP012299.1, on the reverse strand, counting down.
ATGAAGGCATGAACCAGCAGGGCATGCTCGCCGATGCGCTCCGACAGCAGATCATCGACGGCGCCTTCGCACCCGGTTCCCGACTGTCGGAATCGGCCATCGCGGAGCACTTCGGCGTGGCACGCAACACGCTGCGCGAGGCGTTCCGCGCCCTCTCCGAGCAGGGTCTGCTCGAGCACGTGCCGCACCGGGGCGTCTCCGTCGCCTCGCCGTCGATCGCCGACGTGATCGACATCTATCGCGCACGTCGCATCATCGAGTGCACCGCGCTCCTGCACTCCGAGCCGGAGCATCCGGCGGTCCAGCAGATGCAGGAGGCCGTGCTCGCCGCCGAGGCCGCGGCGCACGACGCACTCCTCGACGACGCCGAGACGTGGCGCGCGGTGGGCAGCGCCAACATGGCGTTCCATGTCGCCCTGGTGTCGCTCGCGGACAGCCCCCGCCTGGCCCGCACCTACCGTGACCTCGCGGCAGAGCTGAGACTCGCGTTCCTGAAGATCGACGATCCTCGCTCGCTGCACGAGCCGTTCGTGCGCAAGAACCGCGCGGTGCTCGACACCTTCCTCGCCCGCGGTGCGGCGGCCGGCGCGGCCGAGCTCGAGCGCTACCTCGTGCAGTCCGAGCGCGTGGTGCTCGGGGCCTTCGCCCGGATGCAGCTGGGCTGACGCCGTCCGCGGTGGAGGGTCGGCCGCAGCTCGGTCACTCCTCGTCCCGCAGAGCCCCCGCCGCCCTGGTCCTCGCGTCCGGATCCCGGGGCGCGAGTTGCAGCGGAAGCGGCGCCTCGGGCTCGGGCAGGCCGTAGAGACGCCGCACCCAGCGTCGGGCGTCTTCGAGCGGGTAGGTGTCGCCGTAGACGGCGTACTTCATGAAGACGCCCTCGAGGGTGGTGCGCAGCATGATCTCCTCGAGCGGAGGATCGGCGGCACCCCTCTCGCGGAAGATCTCGCGGACGGCGTTCTCCGATGCGATCGCCTGCTCGGCGAACCGGGTCTCGGCCTCGGCGAACATGCGGTGGGTGCTGGGCTGCTGCTGCATCGCGAACACCGCTCGCTGCACCGGGAGGGCGAAACCGGTGGCGGCGAGAGCACCATCGATGATCCCGGCGAGCCGGACGTCGGCGGGCCCTTCGACCTGCGGGATCGCGAAGAGCGCCTCGTACCAGCGGTCGATCACGGCGGCCACGAGCTGGTCCTTGCCGCCGAAGTGGTAGCTCACGAGTCCCTGCGCGACCCCGGCGCGGCGGGTGATCTCGGCGATGCTCGCGCCGGAGACGCCTCGTTCGGCGAACAGGATGATGGCCGATTCGAGAATGGCTTCGCGGGCGCGCTCCCGCGCGGCCCGGTTGTGTTCGTCTGAACGTGCCATCGGTGTCCCGCTCCCCAGCATCGGACGACTTCGGATTTCCCCCCCGGAGGCTATATATTAGCGACTGAATAGCTGTTCAAGCTATGAGCGGCCCCAGGCCCCACCCTCAGGAGTGTGATGAGCCCGACATCATGGTTCACGCGTCCCCAGAGGCTCGCGCCATCCGAGCGGTTCTCCACCACCGACACCGAGGCGAACGAGATCGCGCTGGGCCTGCTGCAGATCAGCTCCCTCCCGTCCGGGCCCTGGAACGACCCGACGGCCCCCTCTCTGGGACCTGACGACAGGGCGCTCGTCGCCGAGACGTGGGGCATCCGCTCCCGTGACGACTGGCTCGGCATGATCGACCATCTCAGCACCGTGCGACGTCGACGTCGACGTCAGGCCTGGATGCTCCGTCTGGCTGTCCGCAACGACCTGGACACCGCCCTCGGGCGTGTGCCGACCACGCGGGAGTGGCTCGCGGGGATCGTCGCCGAAGGCGGAGACGCGCGCGACGCGTTGCCGTTCGTGGCCGGCATCGAGCGCATCGAGCGAGAGGTGCGCAGACGAGTCGGAAAAGATGTGGTGACGTCCGATGTGTATGTGCGCACACTCGACGCGTATGCGCTCGGTCAGGCCGTGGCGATGACGACGTGGGGTGTCGCGCTCGGATACGCCGACGTCGCAGAGGCCCGCCGCATCATCCATCGGATCAACGTCGACACCCGCCCGTCGTTCGTGTCATGGGTCGATTTCGGCCTGAGCTACATCGCCGGACGGGTCATGCACTGGAGCGACGGGAACCTCGACGCGGAGTCGTTCGAGAAGTACGGCGAGGTGTGGACGGATTTCGCGACGGCAGTGATGCCCAAGCGCAACGGCCCGTGGGCGACGCTGCCGTGGCCCGCGACGATCGATCAGCGGTCACGGGACCGGATCGGCTGATCGCCCGAAGACCCACGGATGCGGACCGACCTGGAGGGGCGTATGGTCCGCATCCGTGTTCTTCGGTCGCACCCGTTCGATCCCGGCCCGCGCGAGGTCACGACGAGGCGCGCACCACCAGTTCGGTCGGCAGGATCGTCGTGTGCGCCGGGTCGCGTCCGCCCAGGCGCGAGAGCAGCACTCCGGCCATGGCCTCGCCCTGCGCGTACATGGGCTGCCGCATGGTGGTCAGCGGCGGGTCGGTGCTCAGCGCGACCGACGAGTCGTCGAACCCGACGAGCGCCACGTCCTCGGGAACACGGATGCCGGCCGAGCGCAGCGCCGTGAGCGCGCCACGGGCCATGAGGTCGCTGGCGACGAAGATCGCATCCGGACGCCCCGCCGCGAGGATGCGGCGCGCGGCATCCGCTCCGCTGGCTTCGCTGTAGTCACCGGCCTCCTCGGCGAACGGCGAGAGCCCTGCATCGGCCAGTGCCCCGCGGAAGCCCTGCACACGGTCGACGGAGGAGACCATCGTGATGGGCCCCGAGATCGTGGCGATCCGCGTGCGACCGGTCTCGATCAGGTGCTGGGTGGCGGTGCGGGCGCCGGCGACGTTGTCGACGTCGACCACGTAGTCGCCCTCGCGGATGCGCACCGGCCTGCCGCCCCAGACCACGGGCACGGCATCGGCGACCCGGTCGATGAACGCGTCGCTCGTGTGGTGCGAGACGATGAGCGCGCCGTCCACACCGCCGTTGCGCACGAAGCTCGTCATCTTGTCGCCGGGGTCGTCGCTCGCGATCAGCAGGTTGAGCAGGTAGTCCGAGCCCCGGAGCGCCCCCGTGATGCCCGCGACGATCGCCGCGAAGAAGGGATCTCCGAAGAACCGCGTGGTGTCCTCGGGCACGATCAGGGCGATCGCGTGGGTCTGTCGGGACGCGAGTGAGCGAGCCGCGCGGTTGGGCACGTAGCTGAGCTCCTCGATGGCCCGCTTCACCGACTCGAGGGCTTCAGGACTCACCGCCGTCGACCCGTTGACGACGCGTGACACCGTCGACCGTGAGACTCCGGCGGCCGATGCCACCTCTTCGATGGTCGCTCGTGACGACACGACTCTCCCTCCGTCCGGCGGCGAGGCCGGATGCTCCCTGGTGACGCCGCCCGGCGTCAGAGAGCGCGAGCGGCGATGATGCGAGCGTACTCCCGACCGGAGTCCTTCAGACTCCGCTCCTGGGTGTCGTAGTCGACGCGCACGATGCCGAACCGCTTGTCGTAGCCCCAGGCCCACTCGAAGTTGTCGAACATCGACCAGTAGAAGTAGCCGCGCACGTCGACGCCGGCATCCGCCGCATCGAGCACGGCGGCCAGGTGCAGGCGCAGGAACTCGGTCCGGTCCTCGTCGTGCACGCGGGTCTCACCGTCTTCGACGACCGCGACGTCGTCATAGGCGGCACCGTTCTCGGTCATGTACAGCACGGTTCCGGCGGGCTCGGCGTACTCGGTCCACACGCGCTGCAGCAGACGGGTGAGCCCCTCGGGCTGCACCTCCCAGTTCTGCGCCGTGCGGGGCAGTCCGCGTTCGACGGGGTGGATGCCCTCGCTCGACGGATACGGGCTCCGACCGACCCGGTCGGTGGCGGGCCCGCCGCTGAGCGGGGTCCACTCAGGGGCGGGAGCCGTGCCCGAGACGAAGTCGCCGTGGTAGTAGTTGACGCCCTGCGTGTCGATGCGCTGAGAGATGACGTCGAGGTCGCCGTCGTGCACGGCATCCGTGAAGCGGGCGACGGCATCGGCATCCACCGACCGGATGTCCCGGATGATGTCGTCCGGGTACACGCCCCGGTAGATCGGGTCGAGGAACCAGCGGTTGAACTGGCCGTCGACGCGACGCGCGGCGTCGATGTCTGCGGGGTTGGTCGGATCGGCGGGGTCTGCGACCGTGTGGTTCAGCGTGATGCCGAGATTCAGGCTCGCATCCCGGCCACGCAACTCACGGACCGTCTTGCCGTGGGCGAGCAGCAGGTGGTGCGCCGAGAGCAGACCCTCGGCGACGCTCGTGTGACCCGGAGCGTGCTCGCCGCCGGTATAAGAGAGGAACGACGAGCACCACGGCTCGTTCAGGGTCGTCCACACGTTCACCCGATCGCCCAGGGCGTCGTGCATCGTGCCGGCGTACTCGAGGAAGCGTCCGACGGTGTCACGGTTGGTCCACCCGCCGGTCTCCTGCAGCGCCTGCGGCATGTCCCAGTGATAGAGCGTCAGCCAGGGCAGGATGTCGTTCGCGAGCAGCTCGTCGACCAGGCGCTCGTAGAAGTCGACGCCCTTCGCGTTGACCGCGCCGCCGTCGGGCCGAACGCGCGACCACGAGGTCGAGAAGCGGTAGGTCTGCAGCCCGAGCTCCTTCATGAGAGCGACGTCCTGCGGATAGCGGTGGTAGTGGTCGCACGCCACATCGCCGTTGTCGCCGCCGATCACGGCGCCGGGCTCCCTGCTGAAGGCATCCCAGATCGACGCGGTGCGCCCGTCTTCGAAAGCCGCCCCTTCGATCTGGTACGCCGCTGTCGCGGCGCCGAACAGGAAGTTCTCGGGAAAGGCACGGGTCATAGGGGTCATCCTTTCACCGCGCCCGCCATGATGCCACTGACCAGCTGCCGGCCCGCCACGACGAACAGGACGAGCAGCGGAAGGGTCGCGAGCACCGCACCGGCGAGCACGATGGAGTAGTCGATGTAGTAGCCGGACTGCAGTTGGCTGAGGGCCGTCTGCAGTGTCGGGTTCTGCGGGGAGAGCACGATCAGCGGCCAGAGGTAGTCGGTCCACGCAGTCATGAAGGTGAAGAGGCCGAGGATCGCCATGGCAGGGCGAGCGGCCGGGATGCCGACGGTGAGGAACGTGCGGAACTGGTTCGCGCCGTCCATCCGCGCCGCCTCGATCAGCTCGTCGGGGATCACGTCGACCAGGTACTGCCGCATGAAGAAGACGCCGAAGGCGGTGACCAGTGTCGGCACGATGACCGCGCCGATCGATCCGGTCCAGCCGAGCTCCCGCATCAGCATGAACAGCGGGATGATGCCGAGCTGCGTCGGGATCGCCATGGTCGCGATCACGAAGATCATCAGTCCGTCGCGGCCCTTGAAGCGCAGCTTGGCGAAGGCATAGCCGGCCAGCGTCGAGAACGTGACGACCGAGACCGTGATGATCGCCGAGATGAGGAACGAGTTGCCCAGAGCGAGCCAGAACGGGATCGCGTCGAACACCTTGGCGGCGTTGGTGAAGAAGTTGCCGCCGGGGATCAGCGGCAGGGTTTCGCCACGCGTGGCGTTCGTGCCGCTCGCCACGACGACCGACCACCACAGCGGGTAGACGCTGCCGATGATGAACGCGGCGAGCAGGCCGTAGGTGAGGAAGCCGGGGCGGCTGCCGATCCCGGCGTTGCCGCCCACGGCGCCTCGACGGCGGCGGATCTTCTCGGGGACGCTCAGCGCCTGGGTGGCGGTCATCGCGCATTCTCCTCGGTCGTGGTGGCGATCGTCGTGCCGGCGGCGGCCGTCGCGGCTGCGGCGGCAGCGGCGGTGCGGGCTCGTCGGCGCGCGGCGCGGCTCTTCGGAGCATCCCCGGTCGAGATGCGTCGGGAGATCAGGAAGTTGATGACGCCGATGCCGACGATGAGCAGGAACAGCAGGATGGCGACGGCGGATGCTTCGCCGAGGTCCCGGCGGAAGAAGGCGAGCTCCCACAGGAACAGCACGGTCGTCTGGAACTGCCGGTCGCTGCCGCCGATGCCGCCCGCGGTCGAGACGTCGAACAGCCGGGGCTCGGCGAAGATCTGCAGACCGCCGATCGTCGCCGTGATGATCACGAAGATCAGCGTCGGGCGGATCGTGGGGATCGTGATCGAGAAGAACCGGCGAGCAGCGCCGGCTCCGTCGAGGGCTGCCGACTCGTAGAGATCGCGCGGCACCGCCTGCATGGCGGCGAGGAGGATGAGGGCGTTGTAGCCGGTCCAGCGGAAGTTCACCATCACGGCGATCGCGAGGTGCGACAGGGCCGTGTTGTGCTTCCACTCCTGGTCGGCGATGCCGATCAGATTGAGCAGGTTGTTGGCGAGGCCGTCGGCCTCGTTGAAGATGCTCGAGAAGATGATGGCGACGGCGACGGGGGTGACGACGAACGGGATGAGCACGCTCATGCGCCAGAACGTCGGGGCGCGCAGGCCACGGTCGAGGAGGTAGGCGATCACCAGGGCGACCGCGAGCTGCGGGATCGCCGACAGCAGGAAGATGCTCAGGGTGTTGAAGATCGAGTTCCAGAACATCGGGTCGCCGAGGATCTCGACGAAGTTCCCGGCGCCGATGAACTCGCCCTGCCCCTTGAGCAGGTCCCACTCGTGCACGGCCACCCACACCGTGTAGAGCAGCGGGAAGAGTCCGACCAGCCCGAAGAGCAGGAAGAACGGCGAGATGTAGAAGTACGGGGAGGCGTTCTGGTCGAACCGCGAGATGCGGTGCCGCCAGGGACGCCGAGCCGCGGCATCCGTCTTCGGGCTCTTCGCGTCGTTCGACGACGCGGATGCCGTCTCCGAGCGCTCATGCGTGAGGGTCATGACTCTTCCTTGGTCCTGTTCCGGGCTTCCGTGGTGCTCCGGTCGCAGTCCGTGCCGCCCCGGTGAAGGCGGCGCGGCACGAACTGCGACCGGAACGGATGCGGTGGCTGGGTCAGTCGACCAGCTCGTTCAGGAGCTCGACCGCGGCATCCCAGGCGCCCTGGGTGTCGGTCTCGCCACGGTCGAGGCCGCTGAGGGCCGGACCGAAGACGTTCTCCTGAATCACCGAGTCATCGGCGCCCTTGAACTGGGCGACGACGCCCTTGGCGCGCTCGGCGAGGATGGCACCGGTGGGTGCGTCGTTGAAGAACGCGTTCGGAGTCGCCTCGGACGAGAGGGTCTCCTGCGCCTTGATCGTCGACGGGAAGTTGCCCGCGGCGGCGGACTGCTTGACCTGCTGCTCGGGCTGCGTCAGCCAGTTTGCGAGGTCGGCCGCGGCCTCCTTGTGCTGCGAGCTCTCGGGGATCGACAGGAACGCGCCGCCCCAGTTGGCTGCGCCGCCGGGGAAGACGTCGGCGAAGTCCCAGCCGGTGGAGGCATCGCCGCCGCCGGCCTCGACCTGGCCCTGCACGACGCCGAGCATCCAGCCCGGGCAGACGAACGTGGCGAAGGTGCCGTCGACGAACGACTTGCCGCCGTTCCAGTCCCACGCGGTCTGCGCAGCGGACTGACCGCCTTCGGTCGCGGCTCCGAGCAGCTCGAAGCGCTCCTTCAGCTCGGCGTTGTCCTCGACGTTCAGCTCGCCGTCAGAGGTGTAGTACCCCTCGTCGAGCTGGTTGACCATGGCGTTCCAGACGAAACCGGAGTGGTCGTACCAGGCCTTGCCGGTCTTGGCCGTGTACTCGGCGCCGACCGCGAAGTAGTTCTCCCAGTCGCCGTTCAGCAGCTCGGCGACGGACTCGCGGTCGCTGGGCAGGCCGGCTGCCTCGAAGGCGGCGCCGTTGTAGCAGATGCCGCTCGGGCCGATGTCGGTGCCGTAGCCGATCACGCGGCCCTCGGCGTCGGTCGCCTGTCCGTACTTCCAGTCGACCCAGTCGGACTTGCGGTCTTCGATGCCGTAGTCGCGCAGGTCGACGAAGGTGTCGGAGACGTCCATGATCGCGCCGAGCCACCCCTCCTCGATCGCGACGACGTCGCTGAGACCCGAGCCGGCTGCGATCTTCGTGAACGCGTCGGTGCGGGCGTTGCCGCCCGTGTCGATGTTGGTCGCCTCGATCGTGACGTTCGGGTTCGCCTTCTCGTACTCGTCGTAGAGGTCGTCGTATCCGAAGGTGCCGAAGGTGGTGACGGTCAGTGTGACCTTCTCGTCACCGGAAGCGCTGTCGCCGGCATCGGCGGAGGCGCAGCCGGCGAGGGCCAGGGCGGAGACGGATGCGACGGCTGCTGTCGTCAGGATCCGCTTGCGGGCACGTGTGTTCACAGTTCACTCCTTTGTGGTGGGTCGTGCAGTGGTGGTGCGGGTGGTGCTCGGGGTCGTGCGTGGGCTTTCCGTGATGGCTTCCCGTGAGGATTCTTGTGGGAGCGCTCCCATGCACTGTCCAGTGACTCTATGGGAGCGCTCCCACGGTGTCAAGCCCGAGCCTTTCGCGTAGCCTTGACCGGTGCCCGACACCGATCTCTCCCCCGCCCTCGTCCGCGCCGAATCCCTGATCCGCAGCATCCCCGACTATCCCGAGGCGGGGATCATCTTCCGCGACATCACCCCGCTGCTCGCCGACGCCGAGGCCCTGCAGGCGACCACCGATGCGATCATCGCGCCGTTCGCCGGACAGTTCGACGTCGTGGCGGGCATCGAGGCACGCGGCTTCATCCTCGCCGGAGCGGCCGCGATCGCCGCAGGCGTCGGCCTCATCCCGATCCGCAAGGCCGGCAAGCTTCCCCGCCCCGCGGCATCCGTCGACTACGCCCTCGAATACGGCACCGCGACGATCGAGATGCACGACGATCTGCCCGCCGGATCCCGCGTGCTGCTCATCGACGACGTGCTCGCCACCGGGGGCACGCTCGCCGCCGGACGCGAACTGGTCGAGCGCCTGGGCAGCCACGTCGTCGGCATCTCCGTGCTGTTCGAGATCGACGGTCTCGGCGGCCGCGAGGCGATCGGCGACCTGCACACCGTCTTCCACGCCTGAGCCCCGTCACCCGGGAATCGGGCGAGTCCCGAGCCGGTAGACTGGACACGCCCGTCCGCCCGCGACTTCCGGAGCCGTTCATGCCCACCATCGTCGTCGACGTCATGCCCAAGCCCGAACTGCTCGACCCGCAGGGGAAAGCCGTGTCCGGCGCATTCTCCCGTCTGGGCGTCGAGGGCTTCTCCGATGTCCGCATCGGCAAGCGCTTCGAGCTCACCGTCGAAGGCGAGGTCACCGACGAGATCCTCGCCGAGGCCCGCCGCATCGCCGATGAGGTGCTCTCCAACTCCGTGATCGAGGACGTCGTCGGCATCGAGGTCGCCGAGTGACCACGCGCATCGGCGTCATCACCTTCCCGGGCTCGCTCGACGACCGCGACGCCCAGCGCGCCGTGCGCATCGCCGGCGCCGAGCCGGTCGCCCTCTGGCACGGTTCGCACGATCTCGAGGGCGTCGACGCCCTCGTGCTGCCCGGCGGCTTCAGCTACGGCGACTACCTGCGCGCCGGTGCGATCGCCGCGCTCTCGCCGATCATGGCGGAGGTCAAGGACGCCGCGGCCAAGGGCATGCCGATCCTCGGCATCTGCAACGGCTTCCAGATGCTGGTCGAGGCGCACCTGCTGCCCGGCGGGCTGATCCGCAACGACCACCAGCACTTCGTGCGGCGCGATCAGAAGCTGATCGTCGAGAACTCCGACACCGCGTGGACCAACCGCTTCCGCACGGGCCAGGAGATCACGATCCCGCTGAAGAACGCCGACGGCGGGTACATCGCCGACGAGGAGACGCTCGACCGTCTCGAGGGCGAGAACCTCGTGGCATTCCGCTATGCGGGCGTGAACCCGAACGGCTCCCTGCGCGACATCGCCGGACTCACCAACGAGGCGGGCAACGTCGTGGGGCTCATGCCGCACCCCGAGCACGCGACCGAGGCCGGCTTCGGCCCCGACACCTCGGCCGCCATGCGCTCGGGCATCGACGGCGTCGACTTCTTCACCAGCGCGATCGCCGCCGTCGCCCGCGTCGCCGCGTAAGCGGTAGGCGCGCGCAGCCGGGGCCAGTTCCGCACCCCGCCCGCAGCCGGGGCCAGTTCCGCACCGCGCCCGCAGCCGGGGCCAGTTCTGCACCCGCGCGCACAGCCGGGGCCAGTTCCGCATCTGAAACTGGCGATTCGGGTGCAATAGTGACCCCGCACCGCGCCGGAGGTGCACTAGTGACCCCGCACCGCGCCCGACGTGGCGGCAGGCGTCACCGCGCGCGACGGGTCAGTCGACGGGCAGCGCGAAGGGGTTGTCGCCCGCGACGGCGAGCAGGTACCAGGCCGTCGCACCGGTGTGCAGGCTGGCGTAGTAGAGGTCGCCGAAGCCCGAGTCGAGGCCGTCGGTCGACGTCGCCACGATCCCCTTGCCGTCGCCGTTGGCCGCATCGCGCTGACCGAGGCGGATGCTGCTCAGCAGCGACTCCACGCGCTCGGCGTCACCGGGCGCATCGCGCAGCGTGAGAGCGAGCGCCAGGTGGCCGGATCCCTCGAACCACACCTTCGACACGTCGGCGTCGCTGATCGACGCGCCCTGATACTGCCCGTCCGTCGCGATCAGGTGGGTCAGCGTCCAGTCCAGCGAGGTGTCGTAGCGGGGGTCGCGCGTGGCGAGCGAGCTCCAGGTCTGCGCGTCGAGGGGAATGGGGCGGGTGTTGACCGTCGACCCGTCCAGCAGGGTGCCCGTGTCGACATGGCCGTCGGCGCTCTGCATCGCGGCCACGAAGGCCGACGCGACGCCGGCCCGATCGGCCCAGACGGAGTCGCCGGTGAGCTGTGCGAGCTGCGTGAAGAAGCCGGCGATATCGCTGTTGTGCTCGGTGGACTTCCACTCCAGCGACGAGCCGTTCTCGAGCTGACCGCCGGTGTAGCCGAAGGGCGCTCGCACCATGTCCGCGGTGTTGTTCTGGATCCATTCGGCGATCTGCACCGCCCCGTCGAGGTACTTCGAGTCACCGGTCGCGTGGAAGAGACGCGCGAGCGCCATACCGGTCCAGGCCTGGTTGCCGGTGAACGTGCCGGGGCCGGTGATCTCGACCCTCCCCTGACGGATGCCGTGCGGCTCGTACGAGGTGCGCACTCGGCCGTCGCCGATCGGGTCGTTCGCCTGCACGAAGAGCAGGGTGTCGCCGATGGTCCGCGCCCGACGGATGTCGTCGGGGAGCCCGCGTGCCGTGTACGCGATCACGACGAGGGCGTCGTCGTAGACGAACGACGGGGTGAAGTCCCAGGTCGGCAGGTCGGTGAAGAAGCCTCCCTGGTAGCTGCGGGGAAGGCAGTGCCCCGCGCCGTCGCAGAACTCGTCGACGCGCGCATCGAGGAACTCGTAGGCGAGGGCGACCGACAGAGTCGGATCCGGTGCGGCGGTCGGGTCGTCGGCGGGGGCATCACCGGAGGCCGCGGTGGTCACGCCCGCGACCATCGCGGCGGCGATGAGTGCGGCGGCGATCATCCATGGCGCTGAACGGCGCGATGAACCCGACATGAAGACCCCCTCGGTCTGAACCGCAGTCGGCGACCGCAGGCGACCAGGAGGTCACGTGCAAAATGCTGGCATACCAGGAAGTCTCGGCGGAAGTGGCGAAGGTCTAGTCTTTCGAGGCGCCCGGCGTGTCGCGCCCCGCGAGTAGCATGCGAGCCATGCCCATCACACTGGAGAACGTCGGCATCGCCGTGCGCGACCTCGAGGCGACGATCGCCTTCTTCACCGATCTCGGCCTCACCGTGCTCGGTCGGGACGAGGTCAGCGGCGAATGGGCCGACACCGCCGTCGGCCTCGACGGCAACCACGCGAAGATCGCCGTGCTGCAGACACCCGACGGCCACGGTCAGCTCGAGCTGTTCGAATACATCCATCCCGACGCGATCGAGACCGAGCCGACCCTGCCGAACGAGATCGGGATGCACCGGGTGGCGTTCTCCGTCGACGACATCGACGAGTCCCTGGCCATCGCTGCCCGGCACGGATATCACCCGCTGCGAGGAGTCGCGAACTACCAGGACGTCTACCGGCTCACCTATCTGCGCGGCCCGAGCGGGATCCTCGTCATGTTCGCGCAGGACCTCACGACGGATGCCGCGGCGAGCTAGCCGAGAGCCGGCGGCCAGACGCCGATGATCACGGCCATGACCACGATCGTGACGATCTCGTGTGCGATGTTCATGGTGGTCAACGCCGTCGGGCGACCCTCGAAGGCGTCGTGCGTGATGAACCGCGCGGCCGTGAACCCGGCCCACAGCAGCACGCCCGTGACGACGGCGGCCCAGAAGAACGATCCGTCGTAGAAGTGCCAGGCGATCGCGGATGCTCCGGCGAGCACCCACGCCGTCGCGAAGCTCACGATCACGGTGGTGATGATCGCCATCGTCGCGCTCGCCCCCGGACGGTCCATGTCGACGTTCGCGAGCTTCGACCAGCGGGTGCCGAACACCTTCGGCGCGTACCAGATCGAGCCGACGATCATGCTCGAGGCGGTCGCGAGCAGAACGGCCCAGTAGTTGATCTCGGGAACCATGACAGCCTCCTGTGGTCGGATGCCCGAAGCATACTCCCGGGCCTGCAAGCGGCTGCGGACCGGCGCAGAATATCGGCTCCCCGAATCGATTCGATGCTCGCTCTGGCAATCATGTAAGCGTTTGCACTAATCTGTTGCCATGGCACAGCTTGAGCAGATCGCAGCCCCCGGTTCCGAGTGGTGGCGCAGCGCGGTCATCTACCAGATCTACCCCCGTTCGTTCGCCGACGCCTCGGGCGACGGCATCGGCGACCTGCCCGGCATCACCAGCCGGCTCGACTCGCTGAAGGAGCTCGGCGTCGACGCGATCTGGCTGAGCCCGTTCATGACGAGCCCGCAGCGGGACGCCGGCTACGACGTCGCCGACTACCGCGACGTCGACCCGCTGTTCGGCACCCTCGACGACTTCGACACGATGCTGAACGAGGCGCACGCCCGCGGCATCCGCGTCGTCGTCGACCTGGTCCCCAACCACTCGTCGGCGCAGCACGCCTGGTTCCAGGAGGCCCTTAAGGCTGCTCCCGGCAGCCCCGAGCGCGCGCGGTACATCTTCCGCGACGGCAAGGGCAAGAACGGCGAGCTGCCCCCGAACAACTGGGAGTCCGTCTTCGGCGGCGGCATGTGGGAGCGCGTGACCGAGGCCGACGGCACGCCGGGCCAGTGGTACCTGCACATCTTCGACCCGACGCAGCCCGACTTCGACTGGAACAACGAAGAGGTGCGCGAGGAGTTCCGCTCGATCCTGCGCTTCTGGCTGGACCGCGGCGTCGACGGCTTCCGGGTCGACGTGGCCCACGGCATGATCAAGGCCGACGGCCTGCCCGACTACACGCCCCCGGCAGACGCCGACTCGATGGGCGGCGGCGAGGCGAACGTGCCGTACTGGGGCCAGGACGGCGTGCACGACATCTACCGCGACTGGCACAAGGTGCTGGCCGAGTACGACGGCGACCGCGCGCTGTGCGGTGAGGCCTGGATGCCGACACTCAAGCAGACCGCCCTGTGGGTGCGCCCCGACGAGATGCACCAGACCTTCAACTTCCCCTACCTCATGACCGAGTGGGACGCGAAGGCTCTGGGGTCCGTCATCCGCGAGTCCCTCGACGCGTTCGGCGAGGTCGGCGCACCCAGCACGTGGGTGCTGTCGAACCACGACGTCGTGCGCCACGCGTCGCGACTCGCGCTCACGGCCGAGAACCCGCAGGGCGAGGGCATCGGCCCGAACACCCCGCACAAGCCCGACACCGCCATCGGACTCGCCCGCGCTCGCGCGGCGACGACCGTGATGCTCGCGCTTCCGGGTTCGGCATACCTCTACCAGGGCGAGGAGCTGGGCCTGCCCGAGGCGATGGAGATCCCCGACGCCTTCCGTCAGGACCCGACGTGGTTCCGCACCAACGGCGAGCGCTACGGTCGCGACGGATGCCGTGTGCCGCTGCCGTGGGAGGCGGATGCTCCGGCGTTCGGCTTCAACGAGACCGGTGCGTCGTGGCTGCCCCAGCCCGCCGACTGGGCGTCGTACTCGCGCGAGGTCGAGGAGAAGGACGAGACCTCGACCCTGTCGCTGTACAAGCAGCTGCTCGCCGGTCGCCGCGAGCACGGCTTCGGAAGCGGCTCGCTCGTGTGGGAGGACGCCGGAAAGCACGCGGTCGCGTTCCGTCGCGGTGCGGTGCACGTGGTCGCGAACCTCGGCAAGAAGCCTCTCGCGCTCCCGGCCGACGCGACGATCGTCGTCAGCAGCCAGCCGTTCGAGGGCACCGACCTGCCCGTCGACACGGCGGTCTGGTACACCACGGCGTAAGCCGCACGACGTTCAGGTCGCAGTTCGCGCCGCCCCCGGCACCGCCCGACGGCACGAACTGCGACCGGAACGGCTCAGAGAGGATCCCCCATGGCGAGCATCGATGAGGTCGCCCGGCTCGCCGGCGTCTCGACCGCGACGGTCTCGCGCGCGCTGAGCGGCCGAGGCCATGTGTCGGAGTCGGCCCGCCTGCGCGTGCAGGAGGCGGCATCGGCGCTCGGCTACGTCGTGTCCTCCCGCGCATCGAGCCTGGCATCGGGCCGCACCCGCAACATCGGGGTCGTGGTTCCCTTCCTCGACCGATGGTTCTTCAGCACCGTGCTGTCGGGGGTATCGTCCGCGCTGATGCGCGAGGGCTACGACATCACCCTCTACAACATCACCGCCGACAAGGACGTGCGCCGCCACGTGTTCGACACCTTCCTGCGACGGCAGCGAGTGGATGCCGTGATCGCGGTCTCGATCGAGCTCGACGACGACGAGACGCAGTACCTGCTCGACCTCGGCCTGCCGGTGATCGCGATCGGCGGGCCGAACCCCAAGCTCGACACCCTCACCGTCGACGACGTCGCCGTGGCCCAGCTGGCGACCGAGCACCTGATCGGTCTCGGACACCGCGACATCGCCCACATCGGCGCGAACCCCGAGTTCGACATCGACTTCCACATCCCGACGAATCGTCGCCTGGGCTTCGAGAAGGCACTGGCGAAGGCCGGCATCCCTCTGAATCCGGCCTTCCTCGAGCCCGCCGACTTCACGGTCGAGGGCGGATACCGCGCGGCGAAGCAGCTGCTCGGACGTCCCGGCCCGCGACCCACCGCCGTGTTCGCGGCATCCGACGAGATGGCGATCGGGGCGATCCTCGCCGCCCGCGACCTCGGATTCGCCGTGCCGGACGACCTCTCGATCGTCGGCATCGACGGTCACGAGCTCGGCGAGTTCTTCCGACTCAGCACCGTCGACCAGTTCCCCCTCGGGCAGGGCGAGCGTGCGGCGGATGCCGTGCTCGCGAAGCTCGCCGACGGCGAAGCCGCGGGAGTACCGGCCGAGCTCCCCTACGAGCTGAACGTCCGAGGCACGACCGCGCGCTTGGTCGGCTAGCCCCACGCGGGCGAGCATCCTGCCCCGCGCGACGACCCGGACGCTACGCTGACGCGGGTGACGAACATTCGCGACATGGTGCTGATCCCCGGCGGAACCTTCCGGATGGGGTCCGAGGACTTCTACCCCGACGAGCGCCCGGTGCACGAGCGCGAGGTCGCCTCGTTCGAGATCGACCGCTACGAGGTGACCAACGCGCAGTACACGGAATTCGTCGATGCCACGGGATATATCACCGTGGCCGAGCGGCCTCTCGACCCGGCTGCCTTTCCGGATGCGGATCCGAAGGACCTCGTGCCCGGTTCCATGGTCTTCACGCCGACTCCCGGCCCGACCGACCTGCGCAACTGGCGCAACTGGTGGCGCTGGCAGGCTGGCGCCTCCTGGCGGCATCCGTTCGGCCCCGACTCGTCGATCGACGATCGGCTGCAGCACCCGGTCGCGCACATCGCGTTCGAGGACGCGGTCGCCTACGCCGACTGGGTCGGGATGCGGCTGCCCACCGAAGCCGAGCACGAGTACGCCGCCCGGGGCGGGGTCGACGGCGCGCCGTTCGCCTGGGGCGAGGAGATCTACCCCGGTGGCGAGGCGCAGGCGAACTCCTGGCTGGGTCGCTTCCCGTATGACAACCAGGGCGTCGGCGGCACGGCGCCGGTCGGGTCGTACGCCCCCAACGGCTATGGGCTCTACGACATGATCGCGAACGTCTGGGAGTGGACGAGCGACTTCTACACGCCGCGGCATCTGAAGCTGTCGGACAAGCCGGTGGATCCCGGCAAGCGCGCGAACCTGTTGGCGGCAGCGAGCGCGCAGGAGGGCTTCCCGAGCATCCCGCGCCGGGTGCTGAAGGGCGGATCACACCTGTGCTCCCCCGACTACTGCCTGCGCTTCCGCCCGGCCGCCCGCTCGCCCCAGGCGGAGGACACCGGCATGTCGCACATCGGATTCCGCCTCACCCGCTCCGTGTGAGGCCCCCCTGGGCATCGGCCCGAGCCCCTGGTTGGCTGAGCCGCACGGGCGCCTGCCCGGCCTCACCGCCGACCGAGGAGCGACAATGTCCGACAAGCCCAACATCCTCATCATCTGGGGCGATGACATCGGCATCGCCAATCTGAGCACCTATACCGACGGCCTGATGGGCTATCGGACTCCGAACATCGACCGGATCGCCGATGAGGGCGCGAAATTCACCGATTACTACGGCGAGCAGAGCTGCACCGCCGGGCGTGCGGCGTTCATCACCGGACAGAACCCCTATCGCACGGGTCTCACGAAGGTGGGGATGCCGGGGGCGAAGCTGGGGCTCCAGCCCGAGGATCCGACGATCGCGGATGCGCTCAAGCACCACGGCTACGCGACCGGCCAGTTCGGCAAGAACCATCTCGGCGACCGCGATGAGCACCTGCCGACGGCGCACGGCTTCGACGAGTTCTTCGGCAACCTCTATCACCTGAACGCCGAGGAGGAGCCGGAGCACCCGGACTACCCGACCGACGAGGAGTACCCCGGGTTCAGCGAGCGGTTCCGCCCGCGCGGCGTGATCCACTCGTGGGCGAACGACGACGGCACGCAGCGCATCGAAGACACCGGTCCGCTGACGAAGAAGCGCATGGAGACCGTCGACGAAGAGTTCCGCGATGCTGCGGCGGACTTCATCCGCGCTCAGGCCGACGACGACACCCCGTTCTTCGTGTGGTTCAACTCGACGCACATGCACTTCCGCACCCACACCAAGGAGGAGAGCAAGGGGCGGGCCGGACGCTGGCAGTCGGAGTATCACGACACGATGCTCGATCATGACGACGTGGTGGGCAGTCTGCTCGATCTGCTCGACGAGCTCGGCCTCGCCGAGAACACGATCGTCATGTACTCCACCGACAACGGCCCGCACATGAACAGCTGGCCGGATGCCGGCATGACGCCGTTCCGCAACGAGAAGAACTCGAACTGGGAGGGCGCCTACAGGGTCCCGGCGATGGTGCGCTGGCCCGGGCACGTCCCCGCGGGCACGACGCTCAACGGCATCGTGAGCCACAACGACTGGTTCGTGACGCTGCTCGCGGCGGCCGGCGACACCGACATCGCCGAGCGTCTGAAGGCGGGCACGGATCTGCACGGCACCGACTTCAGGGTCCATCTCGACGGCAACAACCAGCTCGACTACATCACGGGAGTCGCCGAGCACAGTCCGCGACGACACTTCTTCTACGTCTCGGACGACGGCGACCTCACGGCGCTGCGCTTCGAGAACTGGAAGTTCGTCTTCCTGGAGCAGCGCGCGGTCGGAACCCTGCAGGTGTGGCAGGAGCCCTACATCGAGCTGCGGTTCCCGAAGCTCTTCAATCTGCGCACCGATCCGTTCGAGCGCGCCGACATCACCTCGAACACCTACTGGGACTGGGTGCTCGACCACATCTTCCTGTTCATCCCGGCTCAGGCGTATGTGGCGAACATGCTGCACACCCTTGCCGAGTTCCCCGCTCGCCAGGAGTCGGCATCGTTCACGATCACCCAGGTGATGGCGAAGCTGCAGTCGACGGTCGGCAGCTCCTGACCGTCGCCCTCAGGCGTCGAGCGGCGATCGGCGGGCGAGCGCGTTGCGCCTCGCGAGCATCAGCCCGCCGATCACCGCGGCGATCAGGGAGCCGAGGAGCACGCCGATCTTGACGTGCTCGTCGGCGACCGAACTCGACCCGTAGGCGAGCTCCCCGACGAGCAGGGAGACGGTGAATCCGATTCCCGCGAGGAACGCCATGCCGGTGAGGTCGGGCCAGCGCAGCGATTCGTCGAGACGCAGAGCGGGCACCCGGCTGAGCAGGAACGTGGTCGCGAGGATCCCGATCGGCTTGCCCAGGACGAGGCCGACGATGATGCCGATCGCGATCGGATCGGTCAGCGCCGACGCGAGCCCCGCGAGTCCGCCGATCGTGACGCCCGCCGCGAAGAAGGCGAACACGGGCACGGCGAACAGCGTCGCCACGACCCCCCACCGGTCGGCGAAGTGCGGGGCGAGGCCGTCGTAGAGAGGCTCGCCGTCGGCATCCGTCCCTCGCGGCACCCGAGCGCGCTCGGTCGGGATGACAGGAACGACGAAACCGAGGAGGACTCCGGCGACGGTCGCGTGGATGCCGGCGGCATGGATGCAGACCCACACGGCGATCGCGAGAGGCATCAGGATCCACCACGCCCGCACGCCCTTCTGCACGAGCAGCGCGAATCCTGCGAGGGGCAGCAGCGCGAGAGTCAGCCAGGGGAAGCTGATCGAATCGGTGTAGAAGGTCGCGATGATCGTGATGGCGATCAGGTCGTCGATGATCGCGAGTGTGAGCAGGAAGACACGGAGCGCCGGTGGGAGGAACTTCCCGACCACGGCGATCACGGCGACCGCGAACGCGATGTCCGTGGCGGTCGGGATGGCCCAGCCGCGCAGGGCGTCGCCGTCGCCCGCGTTGATCAGGGCGAAGATGATCGCCGGCACGATCACCCCGCCGACGGCTGCGGCGATCGGCAGCGCCGCCTGACGCGGATCGCGCAGTCGGCCGGTGACGAACTCCTCCTTCAGCTCGAGACCCACGACGAAGAAGAAGATCGCGAGCAGGCCGTCCGCGGCCCAGGCCCCGATGCTCAGATCGAGATGCAGCTCGGGGATGCCGAACGTGAAGTCGCGCACCGACTCGTACCACGACACGGCGGGGGTGTTGGCGAGGATCAGCGCGGCGACGGTGGCGGCGAGCAGCAGCGAACCACCGAGCACCTCGCTGCGGGCGTTGGAGCGGATGCCTCGCCACAGCTCATGGGGAGCGAGGCGCAGACGGGCACGGGGACGGACAGGAGAAGCGGACATGACGAGACCTCACGCGAGAGAAGGGGTGAACGACGCGGAAGACCGCACCCCACAGAGGCGCGGTCTAGTCGCGTGGCGGCGGGCAGCCCGCGATCTCGCCGTGCGAGAGAGTGCCCCAGACGCTGGTCCACCCGTTCGTGCCCGGGTGGAGCACGACGCGCATCCATTCCTTCATCGGAGTCGCCGAGCGCAGCTCATGCGGAGCGCGCGCCGAACCGGCGATCGAGAGGAGGGCCATGGAATCAGCCTATCGGGATGACCGCACGCCGACCTGAGGAGCGCAGCAGGATCAGACGGCTCGCAGCGCGTCGCCGGCGGCGTCGAGAGCGCCCTCGGCGAGGGAGAAGTACGCCCACTTGCCGCGCTGCTCACGCGTGACGAGTCCGGCGTCCGCCAGCAGCTTCATGTGATGCGAGACCGTGCCCTGCGACAGACCGACCGGATCGGTGAGGTCGCAGATGCAGGCTTCGCCACCCGCGGCCGACGAGATCAGCGAGAGCAGACGGATGCGCGTCGGGTCGCCGAGCGCCTTGAACAGGCGGGCGATCCGTTCAGCCTCGGCGAGCGGAAGAGCGGATGCCGCGCGCGGCGTGCAGCAGCCCGTCTGCTCGATCGTCACCGGAAGCGTCATACGCTCATCCTCTCACGTATTGACAATCTTCGATACGTGGGCGACGCTTCTCATATTGAAGTGTTTCGATCTGAGGAGATGTCGTGTCCGAGCTTCCCATCGTCGTCATCGGCGCGGGGCCGCAGGGTCTCGCAGCGGCGGCGCATCTCGTCGAACGCCGCGAAGACGTCGTCGTCCTCGAACGAGGGAGCGGCCCTGCCGCCGCGGTCTCCGAATGGGGCCACGTGCGCCTGTTCTCGGCGTGGCCCGAGCTGACGGATGCCGCCGCACGTCACCTGCTCGAGCCGACCGGGTGGACCGCACCGACCGCGGGCTGTCCGACCGGGGCGGAATGGGTGAGCGACTACCTGGCGCCTCTCGCGGGCGCACTCGGTGAGCGGATCCGGTACGGCACCGCCGTCACGGGCGTCGCTCGCCAGGGTCGCGACAAGGTCGTCGAGTCCGGACGCAGGAACCAGCCGTTCGTCGTGCACACCCTCGACACGGACGGCACCGAGTCGCGGATCCGCGCCCGGGCGGTCATCGACGCGAGCGGCACCTGGGACCTCCCCCACCCTGCGGGCGCAGACGGCTTCCCCGCCGTGGGCGAGGCCGCGGCATCCGACCTGATCTCCTATCGCATCCCCGACGACGTGTCCGAGCTCGCGGGTTCGCATGTGGTCGTCGTCGGAGCGGGACACTCCGCCACGCACGCCGTGCTGCGCCTGAGCGAACTGGCCCGCCGGTCGCCGGGGACCCGCGTCACCTGGCTGCTCCGCCGAGGGAGCGCCGCGAACGTTCTCGGGGGCGGCGCCGGAGACGAGCTGCCCGAACGCGCAGCGCTCGGCTCTCGGGTGTCGAAGGTGATCCATGACGGTGTCGTCGAGGTGGTGACAGGATTCCGAGTCGCCGAGTTCCGGCGGGACGGGAGGGGCCTGGTGATCGTCGCCGAAGACGGACGCGAGATGGCGGAGATCGCGCACGTGTTCGCGCTCACCGGATTCCGGCCGGACACCGGCATCCTGCGCGAACTCCGAATCGATCTCGACCCCGCTCTCGATGCGGTCGCCGGCATCGCCTCCGAGATCGACCCCAACATCCACTCCTGCGGCTCGGTGGGCGCGACCGGTGCCCGACAGCTCATGCAGCCGGAGGAGGGCCTCTTCATCGTCGGCGCGAAGTCCTACGGTCGAGCTCCGACCTTCCTCGCCCTCACCGGATACGAGCAGGTGCGCAGCGTCGCGGCCCACCTCGCCGGCGATCACGAGGGCGCGGCCCGCAACGAACTCACCCTGCCCGCGACCGGGGTATGCGGGGGGTCCGGTGACTTCGATGACAACGCGGGCAGCTGCTGCGCGGCTCCGGCGGTGCTGCAGATCGGCCGGACGCCGTTGACGACCCTCGACCCCGCACGCTCGCTTACCCTGGAGACATCATGACCACCACCAAGCCCTCCGTCCTCTTCGTGTGCGTGCACAACGCCGGACGCTCGCAGATGGCCGCAGGTTTTCTGCGAGAGGTCGCCGGGGACCGCATCGAGGTGCGCTCCGCCGGATCCATGCCCGCCGACCAGATCAACCCGATCGCGGTCGAGGCCATGAGCGAACTCGGCATCGACATCACCGCCGAGCAGCCCAAGGTGCTCACGACCGAGGCCGTACAGGCATCCGATGTCGTGATCACGATGGGATGCGGCGACGCCTGCCCGTTCTTCCCCGGCAAGCGCTACGAGGACTGGGAGCTCGACGACCCGGCCGGGCAGGGCATCGACTCCGTGCGCCCGATCCGCGACGACATCCGCCGTCGCATCGAGGCGCTCGCGGGCGAACTGCTCGCCTGACTCTCACTCAATCGGGAGGAGATCTGCGGACGGGAGGGCGGATGCCGCGGCATCCTCCTCCGGATCGCGGATCTCCTCCCGATGCGGCCCGTTGGCCACAACGCGGCGCGCTGGCTGCAATGCGGCGCAGATCTCCTCCCGACGCGCTGGCGCCGGGAGGAGATCCGTGAGATTCAGCGGGCGACGATGAGGCCCGCGGTTTTCTCCTGCACAGCCTGGAACCGGCGCTGCACGTCGGACCAGTTGACGAGCTCCCAGAACGCCTTGACGTAGTCGGCGCGCACGTTGAGGTAGTCGAGGTAGTAGGCGTGCTCCCAGACGTCGAGCTGCAGCAGCGGCGTGACGCCGAGCGGGGCATTGCCCTGCTGGTCGAACAGCTGGAAGATGACCGGACGCGCACCGACGCTGTCCCACGCGAGCACAGCCCAGCCCGAACCCTGCACACCGAGCGCGGTGGCGGTGAAGTGCGCGCGGAAGGCGTCGATCGAGCCGAACGCGTCGGTCAGCGCGGCCTCCAGCTCACCCTCGGGGTTGCCGCCGCCGTCGGGCGACAGGTTCTCCCAGAACACCGAGTGGTTGATGTGACCGCCGAGGTTGAACGCGAGGTCCTTCTCGAGCTTGTTCACGGCGGCGAAGTCGCCGGACTCGCGGGCCGCGCCGAGCTGCTCGAGCGCCGTGTTGGCACCGGTGACGTAGGCCTGGTGGTGCTTCGAGTGGTGCAGCTCCATGATCTTGCCGGAGATGTGCGGGGCGAGCGCCGAGTAGTCGTACGGCAGCTCGGGAAGGGTGTACGGAGTGGGCATGCTGTTCCTTTCAGTCGTTCTGATCGGTGGGGAGTGAGTGGAATCGGCGGTCGAGGTAGACGAGCGGTCGGCCCGCCCGCCCGAGCAGCACCTCGTCGATCTCGGCGACCACGACGGTCGATGAGCCGACCGCGACCGTCGACATCGTGTGACCGCGCATCGCTGCGCGCGCCTCGGCGAGGTACGGCTCACCGGTCGGAAGGGTGCCCCACCCCTGCTCGGGGGTGAAGCGGTCGGCGCCGCTCACCGCGAAGCTCTGCGCCAGAGCCGAGTGCTCGTCGTCGATCAGGTGCACGACGAACGACTCGGCGTTGAGGATCGAGCCCGCGCTGCCGGTGGCCCTGGTGACCGAGAACACGATCGCCGCGGGGTCGACCGCGACGGATGCGACGCTCGACGCCGTGAGACCGACGGGACCGGCAGGGGTCATCGCCGTGATGATCGCGACCCCTGCCGGATGCGCGCGGAACGCGGCCTTGAGCCCTTCACCGACCTCGGACGGAACCGGCGCGGCGGGGTGCTGCTGACTGCTCATTCGGGTGCCTCCTGGGGCGGAAGTGCGGCGATGATCGGGTGGTCGCGCTCGATGATGCCGAGCTTCGCGGCGCCACCGGGCGACCCGAGCTCATCGAAGAATTCCACGTTGGCCTTGTAGTAGTCCTGCCACTCGTCGGGCAGGTCGTCTTCGTAGTAGATCGCCTCGACGGGGCAGACGGGTTCGCACGCGCCGCAGTCGACGCATTCGTCGGGGTGGATGTACAGCGAGCGTTCGCCCTCATAGATGCAGTCAACAGGGCATTCGTCGATGCACGCACGGTCCTTGACATCGACGCAGGGCAGGGCGATCACGTAGGTCATCGGGTGGCGGTCTCCGTTCGGGTCACGGTTGCCACCGTATGACCTCAAGTACACTTGAGGTCAAATCGAGGAGGCCGCGATGAGCACCGATCCGGACCGGATTGCGCACGGACCCGACGAGCCGCTGACGATCGGCGAGATGAGCAGGCGCACCGGCGTCGCCCCGTCCGCCCTGCATTTCTACGAGAGCCTCGGTCTCATCGCGTCGACGCGCACCGCCGGCAATCAGCGCCGCTACGCCCGACACATGCTGCGCCGGGTGTCGCTCATCACCGTGGCGAAGCGCCTCGGCATCCCCCTGTCGGATGTGCAGGACGCGTTCGCCGACGTCCCGCTCACGCAGACCCCGAGTCACGCCGACTGGCAGCGGGCATCACGGCGCTGGAAGCGCGAACTCGAGAAGCGCCGCGAGGGCATCGAGCGACTCGAACGAGAGCTGACGGGATGCATCGGCTGCGGATGCCTGTCGATGAAGGCGTGCGGTCTGCTCAACCCCGACGATGCCCTGGGAAGTCAGGGCGCGGGGCCGCAGCGCCTCCGCGACGAGGACGCCTGAGCGCCCTCGTCGCAGACTCATGCCACGGTGAACGCAGCGCTCCGCAGGGCGTCTTCGCGCGAGCTCGGACCGACCAGCAGTTCGAACGCGCCGGATTCGACACGACGGTTGCCGGCCGCATCCACGATCGAGCACTCGGCGACCGGCACCTCGAGCCGCACGCGCGCCGACTCTCCGGGCGCGACGTCGACCTGGCGGTAGGTCTTGAGCTCCTTGTCAGCCCAGCTCACGCTCGTGACGGAGTCGCGGACGTAGACCTGAACCGTCTCGCGCACCGGGCGCGAACCGGTGTTCGTCACCGTCACCTCGGCGACGATCGTGTCGGCGAGACCGAGCCGGTCGGTGTCGAGCGAGAGCTCGCCGTACGAGACCGTCGAGTACGACAGCCCCTCGCCGAACGCCCACGCGGGAGACTGCGTGAGGTCCGCGTAGCGGTCGCCGTGCTGGCCGCGGATCTGGTTGTAGTACGTCGGCTGCTGGCCGACGTGGCGCGCGAAGGAGATCGGCAGGCGCCCCGAAGGCTCGACCGCACCCGAGATGATCTCGGCGAGCGCGCGGCCGCCCTGCATGCCGGGGTTCGCCGCCCAGATCACGGCGGCGGCCTTCGATACGGATGCTGGCAGCACGAGCGGCTTCGAGGCCAGGAGCACCACGACGACTGGCTTCCCCGTCGCGATGAGCGCGTCGAGCAGCGCGTTCTGTCCGCCGATCAGCTCGAGCGTCGCCGTCGAGCGACCCTCGCCCACGAGCTCGATACGGTCGCCGACGACGGCGACCACGACATCGGACGCCTCGGCCGCAGCGACGGCCTCGGCGATCATGGTGTCGTCGGGTGCGCTCGGGACGACGACCGAGGGGCGGGGCTGTCCGTCGGGGAACTTCGTGCCCCGCGGATCGTCTTCGAGCGTGAGGATCTCGGCGCCGCGCGCGTGCGTCACCGACCATCCGTCGATACCGGCGAGACCGTCGAGCACGGTGGTGATCATCTCGCGCGGCTGTCCGTCGAGCCATCCGGCCTGACCCGATCCGCCCGCCCAGTCGCCGAGCTGCGTCTGGGCGTCGTCGGCGAGGGGCCCGACGACCGCGACCGTCAGCGGCGCGGACGCGTCGAGCGGCAGCACGCCGTCGTTCTCGAGCAGCACGATCGAACGGCGGGCCGTCTCGAGGTTGAGCTCGGCGTGGGCGGCGCTGCCGACCACGGCATCCAGATCGGCCTGCGGAAGTCGCGGGTCTTCGAACAGCCCCAGCTCGAACTTGAGCGTGAGGATGCGCGCCACGGCGTCATCGAAGGCGTCCTCCGCGAGCAGGCCGTTCGACACCGCCTCGAGAGCTCCGGCGAAGAAGCCCGGAGTGTTCATCACCATGTCGTTGCCCGCGCTCACCGCGGCGGCCGAGGCGTGCGCGTAGTCGGGCTGCACATGCTGCTCCCAGACCATGCGTCCGACGTTGTCCCAGTCGGTGATGAGCGTGCCGGTGTAACCCCACTCGCCGCGCAGCACATCGCTGAGCAGCCAGTCGTTCACCGTGATCGGCACCCCGTCGGTGGTCTGGTAGCCGAGCATGAACGTGCGGCATCCTTCACGGGCCACCCGCTCGAACGGCGGCAGGAACCACGACCGCAGCTTGCGTCGCGAGATGTCGGCCTCGCTGGCGTCGCGCCCGCCCTGCGTCTCGGAGTAGCCGGCGAAGTGCTTCGCCGTCGCGAGGATCGCGGTGGGGTCGTCGAGGCCCTCGCCCTGGTATCCGCGCACCATGGCGGAGGCGAGCTCGCCGATGAGGAACGGGTCTTCGCCGAACGTCTCGTCGATGCGGCCCCAGCGCAGGTCGCGCGCGATGCAGAGCACCGGCGAGAAGGTCCAGTGGATGCCGGTCGCCGCGACCTCGACCGCGGTGGCCCTCGCCACCTTCTCGACCAGCTCGGCGTCCCACGTGGCCGCCATGCCGAGCTGCGTCGGATAGATCGTCGCTCCCGGCCAGAAGGAGTGGCCGTGGATGCAGTCCTCGGCGACGAGCAGCGGGATGCGCAGTCGCGTCTGGGCGGTCAGCTCGTTCGCCCGGATGATGCGCTCGGGCGAGGTGTGCAGGATCGAGCCGACGTGCTTGCCCAGCACGTGATCGTCGAGGTCGTCGCGAGCGTCGAGCTGCAGCATCTGCCCGATCTTCTCCTCGACCGTCATGCGGTCGAGGAGGTCGGCGACGCGCGCGGCGATCGGCAGTTCTGGGTCGAGGTAGGGCAGGGATTCGGTCAGGGTCTGAGAGGTCATCACTCGGCGTTCTGTGTCTTCTTGTCGGTCTTCGTATGGGTCGTCGTCGCTGTCGCCGCGCTCTGCACGGTACCCGAGTCGGTCGTCGGCGCGCTGCGCACCGCCGTCACCGGATCGTTCACGTCGAGCCCCTTCTTCTTCATCGCGCGGGCACGCTCACCGGCCGACCGCAGCCTCGGGTTGACGTACTCGTCGATGCCGAAGTTGATGAGCGACAGGGCGACGCCGATGATCGCGATGCAGAGTCCTGCGGGCACGTACCACCACCACAGCCTCGGGAAGGCGCCGTTCTGCTGCGCCCAGAACAGGATGGTGCCCCAGTTGAGGTTGCTCACCGGGATCACCCCGATGAAGGCGAGGGTCGTCAAACCGAGGATGGCGGCGGTGACGGTGCCGACGAAGCTCGACGCGATCAGCGCCATGAGGTTCGGCAGCATCTCGACGGTGATGATGCGGTGCAGCGGTTCGCCGTTGGCGCGCGCCGCCTGGATGAAGTCGCGGTTGCGCAGTGACATGGTCTGCGCGCGCAGCACGCGCGCGCCCCATGCCCAGCCCGTGAGGCCCAGCACTGCGGCGATCACGATCAGCGGCGGGTTCTCGAACTGCGACGCCACGATGATGATCAGCGGGATGCCGGGGATCACCAGGAACACGTTCGTGAGCGCCGACAGCGACTCGCTCTTCCACCCGCGCACGTATCCGGCGATGACGCCGATCGTGATCGCGATGACGGTGGCGATGATCGCCGACAGGAATCCGACCACGACGACGCCGCGCGTGCCGAAGATGAGCTGGCTGAGCACGTCCTCGCCCATGTGCGTGGTGCCGAGCCAGTGGTCGAGCGAGGGCGGCTGCCGCAGCGCCGTGCGGTCCTTCTGCGTGGCTCCGTAGGGGGCGAGCAGCGGCGCGAAGATCGCGATCAGCACGAACACCCCGAGGATGATCAGGCCGGCGATCGACTTGGGGTTGCGGAACATCGCGAACGATTGGGCGAGCTGCGACCAGAACGTCTTGCGGGTCGGCTGGTCGCCGTGGGCCGTGCGGAACGTGGCAGTCTCCGGCATCCCGGTGGGGATCGCGCTGCCGTCGGGCGCGGTCGTGTCGGTCGAGGTGGGAACGCTCATGTCAGGCCTCCGTCTGGCGCGTGCGCGGGTCGAGGTATGCGTAGACGATGTCCGCCAGGATGTTGGCGACCAGCACCGACAGCGTGATCACGAGGAACACGCCCTGCATGAGGGCGAAGTCCTTCGCGTTCGTGGCGTCTAGCAGCAGCTTGCCGACGCCCGGGTAGCTGAAGACCATCTCCATGACGATCGTGCCGCCGACGATGAACCCGATCGAGAGGGCGAAGCTCTGGATCTGCGGCAGCACCGCGTTGCGAGCGGCATACGCCCACAGCACCCGCCTGTTCGGCATGCCCTTGGCCTGGGCGACGGTGATGTAGTCCTCGTCGAGCACCGTGAGCATCATGTTGCGCATGCCCAGCATCCATCCGCCGAGCGAGGCGATGATGATCGTGACCGCCGGCAGGGTGCCGTGCACGATGACCTGGCCGATGAAGTCGAGGCTCCATTCGGGTGACTGCCCCTTGTCGTAGGCGTGAGACGACGGGAACCACTTGAGCGTCGACGAGAAGATCGCGATCGCGATGAGACCGAGCCAGAAGTACGGGATCGTGTTGAAGAACGTCGTGATCGGGATGAGGGCGTCGAGCCTGCTGCCGCGCTTCCAGCCGACGATCGCGCCGCCGACCGTGCCGAGCGCGAACGAGATGATCGTGGCGAGACCGACGAGACCGAGCGTCCACGGGAGAGCGGATGCCAGCACCTCGCTCACCGGACGCAGGCCGTGCAGTGTCGAGATGCCGAGGTCGCCGCGGAACAGCATCGCCCAGTACTCGATGTACTGCTGCCACATCGACTTGTCGGTGTCGATGCCGAGCAGCGCCCGCAGCGAGTCCGCCGCCTCGGGACTGATGTTGCGGTTGCGCGCGAGGTACGAGCTGACCGCGTCGCCCTTCATGAACCGTGGGAGGAAGAAGTTGATCGTGATGGCCGCCCACAGCGTGAACAGGTAGAAGCCGGCCCGACCGGCGAAGAACCGCCAGGGCACGACGGCTCGCCCCTTCTGCGCGACGGTCGCGGTGGTGCCGACCTCGAGCGCGTCGCGGTTCTCCTGGTCGATCTGACCCAGATCGGGGGATGCGGTGGTCACAGTGCACCTCCGTGCGAGCCGGTCGTCGCGAAGTGCTTGTCGGGGTCGGGCGACGCCGCCCGCAGCTCGCGCGTGTAGGGGTCCTGCGGGGTGAGGATCACGTCGTCGGCGTCGCCGTACTCGACGACCCGACCCTGGTTCAGCACCATGATCTTGTCGCTGAAGTGACGGGCGGTGGCGAGATCGTGGGTGATGTAGAGCACGCCGAGGCCCTCCTCGCGCTGCAGATCGGCGAGCAGGTTCAGCACTCCGAGACGGATCGACACGTCGAGCATCGACACCGGCTCATCGGCGACGAGCAGCGACGGCCGCGAGGCGAGCGCACGGGCGATGGCGACGCGCTGACGCTGGCCGCCCGACAGCTCATGAGGGCGGCGGTCGATCACGGCATCCGCGTCGAGGCGCACGCGCTCGAGCAGTCGGCGCACCTCGGCCTCGGTGTCCTTCTTGGGCACGACGTCGTCGAGACGGATCGGGCGCTCGAGGTGATAGCGGATCGAGTGGTACGGGTTGAGCGAGGCGAACGGGTCCTGGAACACCATCCGCAGCTGCTGGCGGTACTTCCGCAGTCCCCTGCCGCGCCGCGGGATGGGTGCGCCGTCGAGCCGCACCTCGCCGGACGTGGGCGTCTCGAGCTGGGTGAGGATCTTCGCGATGGTCGACTTGCCGCTGCCCGACTGGCCGACGAGACCGATGGTCTGGCCGGAGTTCAGGGTGAAGCTGACGTCGTCGAGCGCCTTGAGCTGGCCGGCTCCGCGGACGTTGTAGATCTTGCTGACGTGGGCGAACTCGAGAGTGGTCATCGGGTCAGCACTCCTCTCGCACCGGTGAGTCGGGGGAACGACGACAGCAGGGTCTTCGTGTAGTCGTTCTGCGGGTCGGTCCAGATCTGCTCGGCGGAGGCCAGCTCGACGATCTCGCCCTCGCGCATGATGGCGATGCGGTCGCTGATCTCGAGCAGCAGCGGAAGGTCGTGGGTGATGAAGATCACCGAGAAGCCGAACTCGTGCCTCAGCTGCGAGATCTGCTTGAGGATCTCTCGCTGCACGAGCACGTCGAGCGCCGTGGTCGGCTCGTCCATGACCATCAGCTGCGGGCGCAGCGCCAGGGCCATCGCGATCATGACACGCTGGCGCATGCCGCCGGAGAGCTCGTGCGGGAACGACCGGGTGCGCTGACGCCCGACCTTGACGATCTCGAGCAGTTCCTCGGCCTCGGCCCTGCGCTGCCGTCGCGTCATGTCAGGGCGGTGGATCTCGAACACGTCCTCGAGCTGCGAGCCGATCGTCGCCACCGGATTCAGTGCGTTCATCGCACCCTGGAACACCATCGAGACCTTGTCCCAGCGGAACTTCTGCATCGCCTCGACGTCGAGCGCGTTGATGTCGACGTCGACACCGGATGCATCGTGGAAGGTCACGCTGCCGCCCGCGATCACCGCAGGGGCCCGGAGCAGACGCTGCACGCCGTAGGCGAGCGTGGTCTTGCCGCATCCGCTCTCCCCGGCGAGACCGAGGATCTCGCCTCTCTGCAGTTCGAGCGTGACGTTCTTCACCGCCTCGACGGGAGGGTCGACGTCGTACACGACCGAGAAGTCGCGCACGCTGAGCAGTGGTTCTGACATGAGGGGTCCTTCGTCGGTCGGGAGGTCGGTGGGAGGGGCGGATGCCGCTGCATCCGCCCCTCCGGGACTGCTTACTCGGCCGGCTTCAGCTTCGTGAGGATCTGCACGATGTTCTGCTGCGTCGGGTCGCCCGAGGCGTACGGGTCGTCCTCCGAGGGCCACCCGACGTAGTTGCGGGTGTTGTACTCGCCGAGCAGCGGGTGCGCGCCCAGCGGGATCGCCGGGACCTGCTCGACGAAGATCTGCTCGAGCGTGGTGATCGCCGCAGTGCGCTCCTCATCGGACGACGCGTTCGCGTAGGTGTTGAGCGCCTCGGTGGCCGTGGGGTCTTCGAAGCGTCCGAAGTTGAACCCGGCGATGCCCTCGGGCGAGATCCAGCGCGGGTCCATCGTCGACGTGTACAGGCCGTAGGCCGTGCCGCTGTCTTCCAGCCAGTGGATGATGGCCGAGAACGAGCCGTCGTCGCGGGGGCCTGCCCAGCCGCCCCAGTCGGGCATGTCGATCTTGACCTCGGCGCCGATGGCCTCGGTGACGTCTTCGGCGATGAGCTCCTGCGCGGTGTTCCAGTCGCTCCAGCCCGAGGGCACCGAGAGAGTGAACGAGACGGGCGTGCCGTCGGGGTCGATCAGCGCGTCGTCCTTCCACGTGTATCCGGCGCTCTCGAGCAGGTTGCGCGCCTTCTCGGCGTCGACCGAGTACTCCTCGCCCTGGAACTCGGGCTGGATCTCGTCCTCGAGGATCGACGACAGACCGGTCACCGACCAGACCGGCTCGCTCGCGCCCTCACGGGCGATGTCGACGTACGCGTCGCGGTCGATGACCCAGGCGAGCGCCTGGCGGAACGCCACATCGTCGAACGGCTTCTGCTGCAGGTTCATGAACAGCGTCGCCGAACCCGTGGTCGGCGCGACGAAGAACTTGTTGTGCTCGGGGTCGGCGTCGAGGAACTGCTCCTGGATCTGCGGGATGAACGCCTGCGCCCAGTCGGCCTCGCCCTGCGCGAGAGCCGTCGTCAGAGCGGTGTTGTCGCCGTACGAGACGTAGTGCAGCTCGGGAACCGCGAGATCGCCGCCCCAGTAGTCGTCGCGGGCCTCGAGCGTGACCGACTCGGTCGACCAGTTGGACAGGGCGTAGGGGCCGGTGCCGACCAGGTCGTCGCCCTTGACGGGGTCGGTGGCCGGCTCGTCGAGGTTCTCCCAGATGTGCTTCGGCACGATCGGCACGTGCAGGACGCGCGCCTGGTTCACGTACTTCGATTCGCCGAAGTTCAGGGTGACGGCGTCGCCCTCGACGGTCGCCCCCTCGAACTTGAGGCCGGCGGTGTCGAGCTCGGGGGTCGACACGAGCTCGTAGGTGAAGACGATGTCGTCGGCGGTGAACGGCTCGCCGTCGCTCCAGGTGACGTCCTTGCGGGGCACGACGGTGAGGGCCGTGTAGTCGTCGTTCCACTCGATGCTCTCGGCGAGCCAGGGGGTGACCTCGCGGTCGCCGGTCTGGTTGACGAGACCGAGGGTCTCGAAGATGACCTTGCCGTAGCCGTACTTCGACGCCGACGAGTCGCCGACGTAGGGGTTGTTCGACTCGGTGGTGATCGCACCGTCGGGCTTGGCGATCGTCAGTGCTGCGCCGCCGGATCCGGCGTCACCGTCGTTCGATCCGCCGGCTGCGCAGCCGGCGAGGGCCGAGACGCCGAGGGCGGAGATCGCCGCGACGGCGATCATGGACTTTCTGAGCTTCATTGCTTCTCCTTGGGCACGGGTCGTTGTGCTGTGTGGCTGTCGGTGCCCGGGCATCCGACTGCATTCGCTTACTGGCGAGAAAGTAAGCTGGTGCGAGGTTACTCGTTGGTAAGTAGAGTTGGCAAGTACGATCCAGTGCAGGATTCCGTGCAGAAGAGGATGGACCATGTCGAAGGATGCTGTCGCCCACACGTCCGTCCGGCCTGCCACCCGCGAGAAGCGCGAGCAGATCCTCAAAGCCGCCGTCGAGATCTTCGGCAACAAGGGATCGACCAACGGCACCCTCGCCGATGTCGCCGAGCAGGTGGGCATCACCCACGCCGGCGTGCTGCACCATTTCGGGTCGAAGCAGAAGCTGCTGCTCGAGGTGCTCGCCTACCGCGACCAGGCCGACGTCGCCGAGCTCGCCGAGAAGCACATCCCCGGCGGACCCGAGCTCTTCCTGCACCTCGTGCGCACCGCCATCGCCAACGAGCGGCGCCCCGGGATCGTGCAGGCGTACACCGTGCTCTCATCGGAGTCCGTGACCGACAACCACCCCGGCCGCGAGTACTTCGAAGAGCGCTACACGACGCTGCGACGCGAGGTGACGGATGCCTTCCACGCCCTGTGCGCGCAGGAGGGAGTGACCGAGCCCTCGACGATCACGACGGCCGCCGCCAGCATCCTCGCCGTGATGGACGGCCTGCAGCTGCAATGGCTGCTGCATCGCGACGTGTTCGACCTCGGCGAGGCGAGCGAGTTCGCGATCCGGTCGATCGTCAACGGCGTACTGCATCCAGGACCGGCACTGGAGTCGTACCGCCGCGACTAGGCTCGGGCCATGACGATCGACCTCGAAGCGCTCTACACCGACCTGCACCAGCATCCCGAGCTCTCGTTCCAGGAGACGCGCACCGCCGGCATCGCCGCGGGCCACCTGCGGGATCTCGGCCTCGAGGTGCACGAGGGCATCGGCGTCACCGGCGTGGTCGGCATCCTGCGCAACGGCGACGGCCCGGTCGTGTGGGCGCGCGCCGACATGGACGCGCTGCCCGTCGGCGAGGAGACCGGGCTGGCGTACGCGAGCACCGCGACCGGCATCGACCCGGCCGGCAACACCGTGCCCGTCATGCACGCCTGCGGCCACGACATGCACGTCACCGCGATGATCGGCGCCGTCGAGAAGCTCGTCGCCGAGAAGGCCGACTGGTCGGGAACCGTGGTCGTGCTCATTCAGCCCGCCGAGGAATACGGCGCCGGATCCCGTGCCATGCTCGACGCCGGACTGCGCGATCTCGTGCCGCACCCCGACGTCGTGCTCGGCCAGCACGTCACTCCCCTGCCCGCCGGAACCATCGGCGTGCGCCCCGGCACGCAGATGGCGGCATCCGACGGACTCACCGTCGTGCTGCACGGACGCGGCGGACACGGCTCACGCCCGCACTCCACGATCGACCCGGTCGTCATGGCTGCGGCGACCGTCATGCGCCTCCAGACCATCGCATCGCGCGAGGTCGACCCGCGCGATGTCGCGGTGGTGACGGTCGGCTCGATCCATGCGGGTCTGAAGAACAACATCATCCCGGCCGAGGCCAAGCTCGAGCTCAGCCTGCGCTATCCGAACGACGAGATGCGCGACAAGGTGCTCGCGAGCGTCGAGCGCATCGTGCGGGCTGAGGCGGCGGCATCCGGAGCCGAGCGCGAGCCCGAGATCCGCACTGACCACACCCTGCCGCCGACGATCAACGACGCCGATGCCACCGCGCGCGTCACCTCCGCCCTGCAGCGCGCGCTCGGCGAGGCGTCGGTCGTCGACCCCGGGATGTTCACCGGCAGCGAGGACGTGTCGTGGTTCGCCCGCGACACCGGCGCGCCGCTGGTCTTCTGGTTCTGGGGCGGCATCGATGCGGCGAAGTTCGCGGCATCCGCCGCCGCCGGCACGCTCGACAAGGACATCCCGACCAACCACTCGCCGTTCTTCGCGCCCGAGATCCACCCGACGATCGAGGTCGGCGTCACCGCACTGTCGGCCGCCGCGCGGGAGTTCCTCGACTGAGGCGGCTTCTCGCCGTTCACAATTCAGCATGAACGGTCGGGATCGGGCCGGATTCAGGCCCTGAGCACGCGGAACGCACGTTCTCTGCTGAATTGTGAACGCGAAGCGGGGCTGACTCAGCCGCCGATGGCGTTCATGCCTCGGGCGGGCTGCAGGAATGACGGGTCGTTGATCGCGTGCCCCGGCAGCTTGCCGTGCACGCAGGAGCGCAGCATGGCACCGATCGCATCGGCCCGCTGAGCGGGAGCAGCCTGCGCGTCCGGCCGCAGCACGCCGATCAGGTCGTACTCCGCGTTCGAGAACAGGCAGTTGCGCAGCTGTCCGTCGGCGGTCAGTCGAAGTCGGTCGCACGCGCCACAGAAGGGGGCGGTGACCGAGGCGATGACGCCGACCTCGTGCGGTCCGCCGTCGATGCGCCACTTCTCCGCCGGCGCACCGCCGCGGCCGGGAACCGGCTCCAGCTCCCACCGCGCGCTGAGCTTCTCGAGGATCTCCTCGCGCGTGACCATCGAATCGCGATCCCAGGTGTGCCCGGCGTCGAGCGGCATCTGCTCGATGAAGCGCAGCTGCGCACCGACCTCCATCGCGAACGCGACCAGGTCGGGCAGCTCGTCGTCGTTCACGCCGCGCATCGCGACCGTGTTGAGTTTGAGCGGGCGCAGTTCGGATGCCGCCGCTGCCGCGATGCCCTCGAACACGTCGTCGATGCGGTCTCGACGCGTGAGGTCGGCGAAGCGCTGACGATCGACCGTGTCGATGCTGATGTTCAGTCGCGTGAGGCCGGCGTCGATCAGGTCGGGCAGGTGCTTCGCGAGCGTGATGCCGTTCGTCGTCATGGCGACCTCGACAGGGCCTTCGTCCCCCTCGATCGCCGAGACACGGCGCACGACGTCGACGATGTCGGCACGCAGCAGCGGCTCACCGCCGGTGAGACGGAAGGTGCGGATGCCGAGCGATGCGGCGACCTGCGCCACTTCGACGATCTCGTCGGTCGACAGGATGCTGGTGCGCGCCAGCCATTCGTTTCCCTGCTCGGGCATGCAGTACGTACAGCGCAGCGAGCAGCGGTCGGTCAGCGAGATGCGCAGGTCGCGGTGCACGCGACCGTGGGTGTCGATGAGTCCCTGCGACGCGGGCGCGGGGTCTGTGGCGACCACGGGATGCGGCGAGCGCACACCGATCACGACCGGCACGGCCGTCATCGCAGTTTCCCTCTCCCCGACATGTTCCGAGACTACCCGCGCCCCGCGTCGTGCGGCCCATGCGGGCGCGACGACCGGCATATTGCCAGGTCCTCTCGGGACGCGCGGCGCTCGCCCAGGCCACCTGGCTGGAGATTCACCCGGGAGTTCACCAGCGATCGGGCGAGCTCAGCGCACGGCTGCAGCTCGAGGAACTGCGACGAACCGCACCAGCGCCGGATCCACACGCAGACGGATCAGATCGCCGACCGCCACGCCTCCGGCAGCATCCAGCGACAGGTCGATCGCGCCTGCATCGGTGTGCACGCGCACGCCTCCCAGCGTGGGCTCGATTCGCACCACCACAGCCGGCCACGACTCCGGTCCCGCCTCGGCGATCCGCACATCGCCCGGGCGGAAGACCGCGGCGAGTGCCGCGCCGTCGGTCGCCGCGAGAGCACGCGATGCAGGATGGGCGCTGGTCAACCGCGCGTCGCCGCTGCGCCATGCTCCCCCGCTCGCGACGCCCACCAGGCGATTGACCCCGGCGATCGACGCGACGAAACCGGATGCCGGGGCGGCGAGCACGTCGCGCACCGGCCCCTCCTGCGTCACGCGGCCAGCCTCGACGACGATCAGACGGTCGGCGAGCGCGACGGCATCCGCGGCATCGTGCGTGACCGCGACGGTCGTGGTCGAGGCGAGCTGGTCGCGCAGCATCCGCCGGATGTCACCGGCCGTCTCGGGGTCGAGCGCGACGAGTGGCTCGTCGAGCAGTACGACGCGAGGGGATGCGGCGAGCGCGCGAGCGACCGCGACCCGTTGCTGCTCACCGCCGGACAGCTCGTGCGGCATCCGCTCTCCGGAGCCGGGGAGTCCGACCCGTGCGAGCCAATCGTCGGCCCCCGCCCGCGCCGCGCGGGCGTCAGTGCCCGCCGCCCGTGGCCCGAATGCCACGTTCTCGCGCGCCGAGAGATGAGGGAACAGCCGCGGCTTCTGCCCGAGCAGCACGACCCCGCGGCGCATCGGCTCGGTCCTCACCCGCGGCTTCGCTACCCGGTCGACGACCCGGCCCTCGACGGCGATCTCGCCCCCGCCCAGCGGCTCGAGTCCGGCGAGCGCCTGCAGCAGCGTCGACTTGCCCGCTCCGCTGGGTCCCATCACGGCGACCGTCTCGCCGGTCTCGACCTGCAGCGAGACATCGACGGTGAAGTGCTCTCGCGGCACGACCACGCGGGCGCGCAGCCCGGCGACAGCAGGCGCGCTCATCGCGCCGCCCCCGGCCGCCAGCCGCGCACGAGCAGCAGCACGAGGATCGCCGTGGCGAGCAGCAGCAGCGCGAGGGCGACCGCGGCCCCCTGGGTGACGCCTGCGCCGTTGAAGGCCGTGTAGATCGCCAGGGGCATGGTCTGCGTGACGCCGGGGCGGTTGCCCGCGAAGAGTGCCGTCGCGCCGAACTCGCCGATGGCCCGGGCGAAGCACAGCACCACGCCCGCGACGATCCCGGGCGCCGCGAGCGGCAGCGTGATGCGGCGCAGGATCGTCCAGCGGCCGGCTCCGAGCGCGGCGGCTGTCCGCTCGTACTCGACGCCGGAGGTGCGCACAGCCCCTTCGACCGCCAGCACGAGGAACGGCAGCGCCACGAAGGTCTGCGCAAGCACGACGGCCGGCGTGCTGAAGGAGATCCCGAGACCGCCGAACCACCCCGCCCGCCCGAACAGGTAGAGCAGGGCGACACCGCCGACCATCGGCGGCAGCACGAGCGGTACCGTGACCGCGGCCCGCAGCACGGCGGCCAGGCGGGGCCCGGAGCGGGCGATCGTCAACGCCAGCGGCACACCGATCACGATGCACAGCAGAGTGGCGACGAGGCCGGTGCCGAGCGACAGGAGCAGAGCCGAGCGCGCGGCCTCCGACGTCACGTCGGCGATGAAGGTCGACCACTCGACACGGGCGACGAGCGCCGCGAGCGGGAGGATGAGGAACGCGAGACCGATCAGGGCCGGGATGGCCAGGGCACGCGGCGCGTATCCGTGTGAAGCGGCCGCAGTCACGGCGCTCCGAAGCCGAAGTCGGCCAGGATGCTCTGGCCATCATCCGACAGCACGAACGCGACGAACGCGTCGGCGGCCGCAGAGTTCGATGCCTCCGACAGCGTCGCGATCGGATAGTGGTTGACGACCTCGTCGGCACCGTCGGGCACGATCACCTCGACATCGTCGCGACCGACGACGTCGGTGGCGTAGACGAGGCCCGCATCCGCCTCACCGGCTGCGACCTTGGTGAGCACGGCGGTGACGTTCTGCTCGAGGCTCGCGGCGTCGACCACGACGCCGGCGTTCGAGAACAGCGTCGCCGAGGCGGCGCCGCACGGCACCTCGGGGGCGCACAGCACGGTGGTTGCGTCGGCCAGATCAGCGAGGGTCTCGACGCCACCCGGATTGCCCGTGGGAACGGCGATCACGAGCGTGTTGGAGGCGAACAGGGTCGGGTCGACCGCGGCATCCTCGAGCTTGTCCATGTTCGCCTCGTCGGCCGAGGCGAAGACGTCGGCCGGAGCGCCCTCGCGCAGCTGGGTGACCAGCGTCGACGATCCGTCGTAGACGCCGCTGAACGTCACATCGGGGTTCTCGTCGGTGAAGGCCGCACCGATCTCGTCGAAGGCGCCCGACAGCGATGCGGCGGCGTACACCGTGAGCTCGCCGCTGACGGCACTCTCCGGTGCATCTCCCGAGCTGGCAGGGGCCGGGGCTTCGGCGGTGCACCCTGTGAGGGCGAGAGCGGCGGCGGCCAGGACGACCGCGACGGTGCGACGCAGGGCGCGGTTCATGTCAGCCCTTCGGCACTTCGACGACGACGTTGGTCGCCTTGACGGATGCGGTGGCGAGCGAGCCGACCTCCAGGTTCAACTCGCGGGCGGCCTCGGCCGACATGAGCGAGACGACGCGGTGGGGTCCGGACTGCAGATCTACCTGTGCCATGACTCCGTCGATCTGCACGCGCGTCACGATGCCGACGAAGCGGTTGCGGGCGCTCGAGAGAGCATGATCCGACGCCTGCGCCTCCTCGGCGAGCTCCACAGCGCGGGCGGCGAGAGCGTCACCGGGGATCTCGGCCGGGACGGCATCCGCCGTCGGCAGCAGGCCCTGATCGATCCAGCGCCGCACCGTGTCATCGCTCACTCCGAGCAGCTGTGCTGCGCGGGCGATCCGAAAGCTCTGCATGGGTGCACACTACCGCAGACGCGGATGCTGAAACACTAAATCACCGCATTCGCGGAAGCAACGCGCTCGCGCGGCATCCGTCCGCGGCGAACTCCGGACGAATACCCTCGCGCCCGCCGCAATCGCTCACCCCGGGCATAGCCTGGTGCCATGCAGCCGCTCGTCGCTCCCGCGCCCGCCCTCGACCCGGCCGAACTCGTCCGCACCGCCAGGCACGCGGTGCTCACGGGCATCGGAGAGGAGGGGCAGCGCCGTCTCGCCGCGGCCCACGTCACCGTGGTCGGCGCCGGCGGCATCGGCTCCCCCGTGCTCCTCGCACTGGCCGCGGCAGGAATCGGCAGCATCACGGTGATCGACGACGACGTCGTGGAGCTGACCAATCTGCAGCGCCAGCTCGCCCACCGTGTCGAGGACATCGGCCGCCCCAAGACCGTTTCGGCGGCGCGCGCGATCAGCGCACTGTCACCGGGGGCGGAGGTCGTGACGGCCTCCGAGCGACTCGACTCCGAGAACGCCGAGCGCCTGTTCGCCGGGGCCGACATCGTGGTCGACACGAGCGACTCCTTCGCGACCCGCCGCGACGTCGCCGCTGCGACCGAGAGCCTCGGCATCCCGCTCGTGTGGGGTGCCGTGCAGGAGTGGCACGCGCAGGCCACCGTGTTCTGGTCGAATCCCCCCGAAGGCCACACGCCCGTGGTGCTCACCGATCTCTTCCCGCTCGGCACCGAGGGCGAGCCGCCCAGCTGCGCGCAGGTCGGCGTGCTCGGGGCCCTGTGCGTGCAGGTGGGCGGGATGCTGGCGGGCGAGGTCGTGAAGCTCATCACCGGCGCGGGCGAGCCGCTGCTCGGCCGGCTCGCGATGATCGACTCCCTTACCTCGAGACAGCACGAGATCGCCATCCGTTCGGCGGTGTCGGCATGAGCGCTGCGGGCGGCGGTCGCCGATCCGTCGAGGATCAGCTCGCGCGGGTGCTGGATGCCGTACGCGCACTGCCCGCCGAGACACGGGCGATCCGGGACGCGGCCCAGCGCACGCTCGCAGAGCCTGCGACGGCGGCGCACGACATCCCGCTCTTCGACAACTCCGCGATGGACGGCTTCGCCGTGCGGGCAGCGGATGTCGCCTCGGCATCCGACGAGAGCCCTGTCGCGCTCCGCGTCGTCGCAGATCTGCCCGCCGGGGTGTCGGACGACCCGGCACTCGGAGTCGGCGAGGCGGCACGCATCATGACCGGCTCGCCCGCCCCGACTGCGGCGGACGCGATCGTGCCTTTCGAGGACACCGTCGGCGGTCTCGCCGATTCGCTGGGCGAGGTGCGGGTGCTGCGCGCTCCGTCGACCGCAGGAGCGTTCATCCGCCGTCGCGGCGCCGACCTGCGCGCCGGTGACGCAGTGGTGCTCGCCGGCGAGCGCCTCGGAGCGTTCCAGCTGTCCGCCGCCGTCGCCGCCGGGGTCGAGAGCGTGACGGTGACACGCGCACCCCGGGTGGCCGTCGTATCCACCGGCAGCGAGCTGCTCGAGCCGGGCGAGCCCGCAGCGCGCGGCCGCATCCCCGATTCCAACGGTCCGCTGCTCGAGCTCCTCGTCGCCGATGCCGACGCCGAGGTCGTGCTCGTCGCCCGCGTCGCGGATGACGCCGATGCCGTGCGCGCCGTCACGGCGACCGCCGTAGAACGCGGCGCTGACGTGATCGTGTTCACCGGCGGCGTGAGCGCCGGTGCATACGAACCCGTGCGCGGCGCGTTCGACGGACAGGGCGAGGTCGAGTTCGCGAGCGTCGCGATGCAGCCGGGCAAGCCGCAGGCGTTCGGCGTGCTCGACGCCGGCACTCTGGTGTTCGGTCTTCCCGGAAACCCCGTGAGCGTGGCGGTGTCGTTCGAGGTGTTCGTGCGCCCCGCGCTGCTGGCGTTGCAGGGTCGCTCCGAGATCCACCGCCCGCGCGCATCCTTCACCGCGGATGCCGCGTGGACCACCCCGCCGGGACGCCGTCAGTACCTGCCCGCCGTCGTCGACCTCGTGTACAGGACCGTGCGCCCGGCGACCTCGGGCGGCTCGGGATCGCACCTGGCCGGCGGACTCGCCCGCGCCCACGCGTTCGCCGTCGTGCCCGCTGAGGTCGAGGCCGTCGCCGTGGGCGATGCGATCGATGTCATGCTGGTCGGATGAGCTTCACGCATCTCGATTCGGCCGGCCACGCCCACATGGTCGATGTGACCGGCAAGCAGCCGACGGTCCGCACCGCCACCGCGCGCGGATTCGTGCGCTGCGGCGCCGAGGTCATCGCTGCCCTGCGCGACGGCACCGCACCCAAGGGCGACGTGCTCGCGGTCGCCCGCATCGCCGGCATCCAGGCCGCCAAGTCGACACCCGCTCTGCTGCCCCTCGCCCACGTGATCGGCGTGCACCGCGCGTCGGTCGAACTCGACATCGTCGACGACGGCGTGCACGTCGAGGCGACCGTGGGCACCGCCGACCGCACGGGCGTCGAGATGGAGGCCCTCACAGCGGTCTCGGTGAGCGCCCTCGCGATCGTCGACATGATCAAGGGCCTCGACCGCTCGGTCGTGATCGAAGACGTGCGCATCGTCGCGAAGTCGGGCGGGCGCTCGGGCGACTGGGTGCGCGAGGGAGAGACGCTGTGACCACCCGCGTCCGCTATTTCGCTGCGGCCGCCGAGGCCGCGGGCACCGACGCCGAGGACCGCGGCGAGCACTCGCTCGAGCAGCTGCGCGCCGCCGTCGTCGTCGACCATCCGGCGCTCGCCGACATCCTTCCGCGGTGCGCGGTCATGGTCGACGGCGTGCGCAGCGATGACGACCGTCCGCTCGCCGACGCCCAGCTGATCGACGTGCTCCCCCCGTTCGCCGGGGGATAGGCCGCAGGCGAAGCGATGCCCGCGGGGCGTGCGCTTCGTGCGGCGATCTGCGCGTCAGAAGGACGCGGATGCCGAAAACGGCCGTCAGAAGCGCGAATGGCCGCGTGAAGCAGCCGCAACTCGACTCAGCCGCCGATGCCCTTCCACGAGGTCGAGCCGTCCGACTCGACCTGGCGCTTCCACACCGGCAGCGACGTCTTGATGTCCTCGATGACCGCGCGGCACACCTCGAAGGCCTCAGCACGATGCTCTGCCGCGACCGCGATGACCACGGCCGCATCCCCGACGTCGAGGCGACCGATGCGGTGGCTCACGGCGACCACGACCCTGGCGTCGCCGACGGCATGCGCTGCCGCCTCCTCGGCGATGCGTCGCAGCGTCGGCTCCGCATCGGGGTGTGAGCTGTATTCGAGCCCGACCACCGGGGTCGTCGCATCGGGGTCGTTGTCGCGCACGCGCCCGATGAAGGTCGTGACCCCGCCCAGGGCCGGGTCGTCCACCGCAGCGAAATGCGCGTCGACGTCGAGCTTCTCCTCCGAGATCGCTGCGATCCGCACCTCGTTCACGAGTGATCACCGCCCTCGACCTGGTCGACGACGTGTCTGGCGACGGTGAGCACGACGGGAACACCGGATGCCACGGCCCGGGGCGACCCGGGAAGATTCACCACGAGCGATCCGGCCGGGTCGACGATGCCCGCCACGCCACGAGAGAGCAGGGACAGCGGGGTGTCGGCGAGGCCGCTGCGGCGCAGCTCCTCGGCGATGCCGGGCACCTCGCGGGTGATCACCCGACGGGTGCCCTCCGGCGTCTCATCGCGCGGGCTGACGCCGGTCCCCCCGGTCGTCACGATCAGCCTCACGCCGCGGGCCACCGCTCGGCGCAGCGCATCCGCGACCGAGGTGGCGCCGTCGGCGATGACCTCGGCATCCGGGCAGTGCCACCCGGCATCCCGCAGCAGCCCGACCGCGATCGGCCCTCCCCTGTCTTCGCGTTCACCCGCGAAGGATCGATCCGAGACAGTGATCACGCAGGCGGGGAGCGACGTCATGGCTCCCACACTAGGGCGAGACCCGGGGTCGCGCACCGGCATCAGGCGACGCGGATCAGCGACCGCTGCCACCCCGACGAACCGTTCGGCGCGATCGGCGCCCGCTCTTCGATCTGCAGGTCGCCGTTCTTGTTGATGGCTCGCACGGCCACGTAGTGCGTGCCCGGCGTGGCATCCCACTCCATGAACCACTGCACCCAGGTGTCCTCGTTGATCGGTGCCGACAGCGTCGCCGGCATCCAGTCGCCCTCATCGATGCGCACCTCGACCCGCTCGATGCCGACCGACTGCGCCCACGCGACGCCCGCGATCGGGATGCGGCCGGCCTTGACCGCCTCGCCGACCTTGGGAGTGTCGACGCGCGAGG
Organism: Microbacterium sp. CGR1; assembly: GCF_001266755.1. Classification (NCBI taxonomy): domain Bacteria; kingdom Bacillati; phylum Actinomycetota; class Actinomycetes; order Micrococcales; family Microbacteriaceae; genus Microbacterium; species Microbacterium sp. CGR1. The sequence goes on along the minus strand of NZ_CP012299.1, from coordinate 3,045,859 downwards.
CGAACTTGATCGGCGCCTCGGCGCTGTATCCGCGCGGGGTCCAGTAGGCCTCGTCCTTGTCGAACGTCGTCACCTTGAGCTCGGTCAGCCACTTCGTCGCCGAGACGTAGCCGTAGAGACCGGGAACGACCATGCGCACCGGGAACCCGTGCTCGAGCGGCAGCGGCTCGCCGTTCATGCCCACCGCGAGGATCGCATCGAGGTTGTCGTCGGTCAGCGCCGACAGCGGCGTGCTCGCGGTGTATCCGTCGACGCTCTTCGACAGCACCATGTCGGCTCCGGACTTCACCCCTGCCTTCTTGAGAACATCGCGCAGCGGGACGCCGAGCCACTTCGCATTGCCGACGAGGTCGCCGCCCACCTCGTTCGAGACGCAGGTGAGGGTGATCGCATACTCGTCGAGCCCCATGTCGAGGATGTCCTGGAAGCTCATCTCGACGCGCTGATCGACCATGCCGTCGATCACGAGACGCCAGGTGCTGGGGTCGATCGTGGGCACGGTCAGCGCGGTGTCGACGCGGTAGAAGTCCTTGTTCGGGGTGAACAGCTTGCTCAGGCCCGGGATGTCTAGCTCGGCGCCCTTCGGCACCGTGACCGTCGACTTCGGCGCCGGGAGCTTCAGCGCCTCCCGGATCGACGCCACGGAGGCGACCGTCATGCTCACCGTGCGCGACGCGATGCCGACGACGACCGCCGAGACGCTCGCGATCCCGGCGACGATGAAGAACTGCCGACGCCCCAGATCCTTCGGCGGCTGCGCGGCATCCTGGCCCACCGTCCCGGTGCCGGTCGCGGCGAGACCCTCGCCCTTGCGGTCGGTCATAACGGCGGGAACCGCCGAGGCCCTCCACGTCTTCAGACGGCGGATCAGGAGCACCATCAGGATCGACCCTGCGATGGTGCCGAGCACGGGAGGGAGGAAGGCGAGGGGCGTGACTCCCGCCCTCGTCACGATCGCCGCGGTGGAGAGCGCGCCCGCGACCACCAGGGCGATCACGCCAAGCGGGGGACGGAGCAGCTGAAGGATTCCGGCGATCGCCGACGCGATCACCACCGCGAGACCGAGACCGACCAGCAGCGCGATCTTGTCGTACTCGCCGAAGGTCGCGATCGCGAATTCCTTGAAGGGCTGCGGCACGATGTCGATCACGAAACCGCCGACCGCGAGGATCGGGCTCGCTGAGCGCGCGAAGATCAGCGCGAACAGCTCTGCGGTGGCCAGGAAGACGGCACCGCTGATCACCCCCGAGAGTGCTGCCCAGAGGATGAATCGTCTGCCCTTGCTGCGCTGTGGGTCTTTGCTGCGCTGTGCCATGATCTGCTCCTTCGCACCGCCGACGGTGTGGTCAGCGGTTGTTCGGAGCGAAGGCGCGAACGGATGGTCGCGAGCGCCGGTGCGTCAGAGACGCCGCGCGGTGATGGTGTCGCGGTCCTGCAGCTGGCGCAGAGTGCGCAGGCACCGGGAGCACAGGATCTCGACGCGACGCGGGTGGTTCTCCCCGCAGACGCAGTCGACCGTGACGCGCCACTTGGCCTTGCGTCCGCAGGCGGCATAGGCCTCGTCGTCGCCGTGGTCGCACTCGCACAGCTGGCGTCCTCGGTCGAGACCGGGGAGCTCGACGAGGGTGCGCTCGAGGTCGGCGACCGGGGGCTGCTGCGTCTTCACCACCTGCCCATGCTCCCGGAGCCCGCCGCCGCGCGCAACACCGCGCCGCTCGCGTGCGCCGCGCACCGGAGACGACGAGCGTCGGGTCAGACCTGCACGACGTGCGGCGGGGGCGGCGGCGCGAGCTGGCGCTGCGGCACTCCGTGCGCCTCGCGATGCAGACGCTCCATGCGGCTGTCGAGCTCGGCGGCGGCCTCGGCCGCATCGGTCAGGCTGTCGACGAGGTGCGAGGGCACCTGGTTCGAGAACTTGTAATAGATCTTGTGCTCGAGGCTGGCCCAGAAGTCCATCGCGATGGTCCGGAACTGCACCTCGACCGGCACCGCGAGCGCCCCGGTCGACAGGAACACCGGCACCTCGATGATCGCGTGCAGGCTCTTGTAGCCGTTCTCCTTCGGCGTGGCGATGTAGTCCTTGACGGTGCGCACGGTGACGTCGTCCTGCGCGGTGAGCAGGTCGAACAGGCGGTACACGTCGGCGACGAAGCTGCACGTCACGCGCACGCCGGCGATGTCGGTGATCTCGGAGCGGATGCGCTCGAAGTCCGGCTCGACGATGCCCTTGCGGGCGATCTTCTCGACGATGCTGTCGGGGGTCTTCAACCGGCTCTTGACGTGCTCGATCGGGTTGTACGCGTGGTGATGGGTGAACTCGTCACGCAGGATCGAGATCTTCGTCTCCACCTCCCGCATCCCGAACTCGTACTCGCGCAGGAAGCGCTGGAACTCATCGCGGAGCTCCCGAGTCTGCTGGATCGCATCGTCGGTGAGCTGAAGGGACGTCATGCATCCGACGTTACGCGTTCGTGATCGGCGCAGGCTGTGCATCGCCGATGAGAAATTCGGTCCGGCGCGGTCTTGACGATGTCGGAGGCCGGGTCTACAACGGACGACATGGCTACCGCAGGCGAGAAGTGGACAGAGGCGTACGTCGAGGCGTGGCGATCGAACGATCCGCAGCAGATCGCGGCGCTCTTCAGCGAAGACGCGATCTACCTCACGAGCCCCGACGCCGAGCCGCGGGTCGGTCGGGCCGACATCGTCGCCGGCTGGCTCGAGGACCTCGACGATCCGGGCACGTGGTCGTTCGAGTGGTGGATCGTCCGCGAGGATGACGACTTCGTGGCGATCGAGGGGCGCACGCAGTACCCGTCTGAAAGGGACTATCTCAATCTCTGGATCGTCCGACTGGATGTCGAGGGCCGGGCGACCGCGTTCACCGAGTGGTACATGCCGCGCCCTCATTCCGAGTGACCGCCTCGGCCGCGTAAGGATTCCGTTAGGGACACCGGGGCACCCGTAGGGATTCCGTGAGGAACGCGTGAGGAAGCCGTTCGCGGGCGTAATGTCGCCCGACGTGTCAGATGAAACCCGGGACAACCTCGACGCTCCTCCTCGCGTGAAGCGCATCCTCATCGGCGACCCGCTGACGAGCGCACAGGTCGACGATCAGCTGCTCCCGAAGAAGATGGCGTTGCCGATCTTCGCGTCGGACGCCCTGAGCTCGGTCGCCTACGCGCCGCAGGAGCTCGTGATGATCCTCCTCATCGGCGGACTGACGTTCCTGTCGTTCACGCCGCTCGTCGCGGTCGCGGTCGTCGTGCTGCTGATCGTCGTCGTGCTCAGCTACCGGCAGCTCATCAAGGCCTACCCCTCGGGCGGCGGCGACTACGAGGTCGCCTCGAAGAACCTCGGCGAGATCCCCGGCGTCATCGTCGCGGCCGCGCTGCTGGTCGACTACGTGCTGACGGTCGCCGTGTCGGTGGCATCCGGCGTCGACAACATCATCTCGGCGGTGCCGGGCCTCGATCCGCTGCGCGTCGAGCTGGCGGTCGGATTCGTGATCCTCATCATCCTGGTGAACCTGCGAGGAGTGCGCGAGGCCTCGCTCGTCTTCGCGATCCCGACCTACGTGTTCATCGCCTCCGTCGGCTTCATGATCGTGACCGGGCTGTTCCGCACCTTCCTCGGCGATGCGCCGGTCGCCTCGAGCGCCGAGTTCGCCGTGCACTCCGAAGACCTCGGCCAGGCCGCGGTGATCCTTCTGATCCTGCGGGCGTTCTCGAGCGGATGCTCGGCCCTCACCGGCGTCGAGGCGGTGTCGAACGGCGTGCCCGCCTTCCGCACCCCGAAGGTCCGCAACGCCCAGACCACGCTCGTGCTGATGGGTTCCATCGCCGCGTGCCTGTTCGCCGGGCTCACCGCCCTCGCCCTGATCACCGGCGTGCACTACGCCGAGAACCCGTGCGACCTGATCGGCTTCGACTGCTCGAACCCGCAGCCGAGCCTGATGGCGCAGATCGCGTCTGCGACGTTCGGCGGCGGCAGCATCCTGTTCTTCATCATCCAGGCGGCGACCGCCTGCGTGCTGCTGCTGGCGGCCAACACCGCCTTCAACGGATTCCCGCTGCTCGGCTCGGTGCTCGCCCGTGACGGCTACGCCCCCAAGTCGCTGAACACCCGCGGCGACCGCCTCGTGTTCTCGAACGGCATGATCGTGCTGGGGATCGCGGCGATCATCGTGCTCGTGGTGTTCCAGGCGAAGCTCACCACGCTGATCCAGCTCTACATCATCGGCGTCTTCGTGTCGTTCTCGCTCGGGCAGATCGGCATGGTCCGGCACTGGCGCCGCGTGCTGCGCGGGCCGCTCGAGACGACTCCCGGGTCGGGCGTCGACGGCGCCTCGGCATCCGACCGCCGCTCTGCGAAGATCGGGCTGGTCATCAACTCGGTGGGCGCCGCGATGACGGTGGCGGTGCTGCTGATCGTGACGATCACGAAGTTCACGCACGGCGCCTACCTGGTGTTCTTCGCGATCCCGGTACTGGCGTTCCTGATGATGGGTGTGAAGCGGTACTACCGCGACGTCGAGCATGAGATCGCGATCGACGACACGACGAAGTTCGGCGCGACCGGCGACCTGGCGATCGTGCTCGTCAACCGCCTGCAGAAGCCCGTGATCAAGGCCATCGACTACGCGATCGCCGCCAAGCACGGCAAGACTCTGGCGGTGCACGTCGCCGTCGCATCCGACGATGCCGCGCAGCTGCAGAAGGACTGGGCAGACCACCTGGTGCCGATCCCGCTGGTGATCGTCGAGTCGCCGTTCCGGTCGTTCGCACAGCCTGTGACGCAGTTCATCAAGCAGTACCGCGAGAAGCACGGCTCGTCCGTGGTCACGGTCTATCTGCCGCAGTACATCGTGGGGCACTGGTGGGAGACGTTCCTGCACAACCGCCGCTCCCGCCGCCTGGCCAACCAGCTGATGCTCGTGCACGGGGTCTCGATCACGCTCGTGCCGTGGCTGCTCGACTCGTCGGAGCTGATCTACGGCCGACGCTCGCGCCCGCTGCCGGGGCAGGAGCGCGCAGGGCGACCGGTCGTCGTGAACGGCCGCCGCGCGCACCGGCCCGAGGGCCCGCCCGAGAGCTGACGCCGGTCAGGATGCCGCGAGCACACCGCCGAGGATCTCCGCCGCCTCGGGGAATCGCGTCGGGTCGGCGTTCGCGTAGTTGAGTCGCACATAGGCTCCGGAGGGCTCCGCGGGGAACCATTCGGATCCGGGAGAGATGATGAGGCCGCGTGTCTCGCATCCTCGGACCACGCCGACGACATCGGTGCCCTCCGGAAGCCGCACCCAGAGGTTGAGGCCACCGGGCGGCACCGTCTCGACCGTCGCGGTCGGGGCGTGCTCGGCGAGGCTCGCGAGCAGCAGGTCGCGTCGCGCCCTCAAGTGGTCGCGGAAGCCACGCAGGTGGCTCTTCCACGCCGGCTGGGTCACGACGTCGAGCGCGGCAGCCTGCAGCAGCCCGCTCACGTACATCGACTCGGCGGCACGGTCGGCGAGGATGCGCTCGCGCGCCGGGCCCCGCACGATCACCGCGGCGATCCGCAGTGCGGGCGAGACGCTCTTGGTCAGCGAACGGAGATAGACGACATGGCCGTCATCGTCCATCGCCGCGATCGGACGCGGATCGCCGTCGATGGCCAGATCGTGGGCCCAGTCGTCTTCGATGAGGAAGGCACCGTGTCGCCGCACGCTCTCGAGAACGGCGAGGCCCGTCGACGTCGGCCACCTGGCGCCCGTCGGGTTGGCGAATGTGGGTTGCGCGTAGAACGCGCGAGCCCCGGTCTCGGCGAAGGCCCGCTCGACGGCATCCGGATCGGGGCCGTCCGGCCCCGACGGGATCGGCACCAGCACCACCCCGGCCTGCTCGGCGGCGAGAAGAGCACCCCAGTAGGTGGGCGATTCGATCAGCAGAGGCTGCCCGGCCCCGACCACGGCTCGGAAGATGGAGCTCAGCCCGCTCTGGCTGCCCGCGATCACGAGCGCATCCCTGGCAGATGCCGGAGTGACGTCTGCGGGGGCGGATGCCGCGAGCTCAGCCGCGAACCAGGCCTGCAGCTCCGGCATCCCGGCGGCGGGCGAGCGAGTGAGCGCTGACGAGGTGCGTGCCGCACGGGTGATCGCCTGACGGACCAGCCGCTCGGGAAGCAGGTCGACCGCCGGATACCCCGAATGCATGCCGATCGCGTCGGGAGCGACAGTCCGCTGCGTCGAGGTGAGCCCGGCGAGTCGCGCGGGAGGAGCACCGAGCGCGGATGTCTGCCAGCCGTAGTCGGCGGGGCGCGGCGTCTTCTGCGCGCGCACGAACGTCCCCGCGCCTGGTCGAGATTCGATCAGGCCCAGCCGGGCGAGGCGTCCCATCGCCTTCTGCACCGTCACAGGGCTCGCTCCGTACTGCGCGACGAGCGCTCGATTCGAGGGAACCCGAGACCCCGGAGGCGCCGCCTCGATCCACCGACGCAGTTCTCCTACGATCCGGTCACTGCTATCCTGACTCATGAAAGAACAGAGTAGCGTTATCACTCCTGCTCGCACAGCGCTATCCCGTGCGGGCCTCTGGTGGGGGCTTCTCGGCGTCGCCGCCTTCTCGTTCACCCTCCCCTTCACCCGCATCGCGGTCGGCGGCCTCTCGCCTCTGTTCATCGGATCCGGTCGCGCGGTCGTCGCCGCAGCGCTCGCTGCCATCGCTCTGGCGGCCACCCGGCAGCATCCGCCGACCAGGGTGCAATGGTGGCGACTCGCGATCGTGGCCGGTGGTGTCGTCGCCGGGTTCCCCCTCTTGACGTCGTTCGCCATGACCGCCGCACCGGCGAGCCACGGCGCCGTGGTGATCGGCCTGCTCCCCGCAGCGACGGCCGTCATCGTCGTGCTCCGCACGCGCGAACGGCCGGGACGTGCGTTCTGGTGGTTCGCCGCACTCGGCGCCATCACGGCGGTGGTCTTCGCGTCACTGCAGAACGGGGATCTCGGCGCACTCCACTGGGCCGATCTGCTGCTGTTCGCCGCGGTGCTCGCTGCGGCTGTCGGCTATGCGGAGGGCGGCCTGCTGGCTCGGGAGCTCGGAGCCTGGCAGACCGTGTCGTGGGCGCTCGTGCTCGCCGCGCCGCTGATGCTCGTGCTGACCCTGGCCTCGGCGGTCGCCGACCCGCCGACGGCATCGCCGGTGCAGTGGCTCGCCTTCGCCTACCTCGCCGTGGTGAGCATGTTCCTCGGATTCTTCGCCTGGTACCGCGGGCTCGCGATCGGGCCCATGGCCCCGGTGAGCCAGATCCAATTGGTCCAACCCGTGATGAGCATCGCGTGGGCCGCGCTGCTTCTTCATGAGCAGATCGGAATGCCCACCGCGCTCGGCGGCCTGGCCGTCATCGTGTGCGCCGCGCTCGCGGTGCGCACCCGACTGATCCATCCCCGACCCACCACCCGCCCCCTGAACGAGGAGTTCTGATGCGCCACACACCCCGCTACCTGATGACCGACCCGCTCGAGGTGAAGCGCCTGATCCGCGGCAATCCGTGGGCCACATTCGTGTCGCCCGCGAGCACCGGGCTGGTCGCCTCGCACTACCCCGCTCTGCTGATCGAAGACGAGCACGAGATCGTGATCGCGAGCCACTTCGGCCGCCCCGACGAGCAGCTGCATGAACTGGGCGCGCACGAGGTGCTCGTGATCATCCAGGGCCCCCACGACTACGTGTCGCCCAGCCTCTATGCGCCCGGCGACCTCGTGCCCACCTGGAACCACGTGACCGCTCATCTCTACGGCACTCCCGAGATCCTCACCGAGGAGGAGAACTACGCCATGCTCGCGCAGCTGACCGACCACTTCGAGAAGGGAACGCCGCACGGGCGCAGCCTGTCGGAGGACGAGGCCGGCACCCGGCGAGCGGCGAAGGGAACCGTCGGGCTGAGGATGCGTGTCGACCGGTTCGACGCGCGCGCCAAGCTGAGCCAGAACAAGTCTCCCGAGGTGCGAGACACCATCACCGGGCGGTTCGACGAGACGAACGCGGCACTCGCGGCCGAGATGCGTCGAGTGTCCGGCCACGCCCCTCAATAGGCTGGGGCGATGACCGATTCGCCGCACACCGACGTCTGGCCTGTCCGTACCGAGCGGCTGCAGATCCGGCCGATGACGGCACCCGACGTCGACGTCATGTGGGAGTGGCGTCGACGGCCGGAGGTGAACCGGTGGCTCGGACTCGCGCCGGCCACACTCGAGGAGTTCCGCGAGCTGTATCTCGACCCCGGCCGGCTCACGTCGATGTACCTCGTCGAGCTGATCACGGAGAACGACGGGCCCACGCCGATCGGCGACATCATGATCAGGATCGGTGACGGCTGGGCGCAGCTCGAGGTCGCCGATCAGGCGAGGGGCGTCGAGGCGGAGCTCGGCTGGGTGCTCGACCCCGCGCACACCGGTCGCGGCTATGCGACCGAGGCCATCCGCGCCGTGATCGACGTCTGCTTCGGTCCGCTGGGGCTGCGCCGGGTGCACGCCGGATGCTTCGCCGACAACGAGCCCTCGTGGCGTCTGATGGAGCGGCTCGGCATGCGCCGGGAGGAGTTCAGCCGCAGGACCGCTCTGCACCGGTCGGGCGAGTGGCTCGACGGGCTCAACTATGGCATCCTCGCGGAGGAGTGGACACCGACGCGTCAGAGTTCTGTGACCCCGTCGACCACGAACGTGTAGAGGTCTCTCACCAGATCCGTCGCTTCGAGGCGGTCGCGATCGCGCGCTGCGGCGACGAGCGCGTCGACGACCGATCGGAGCATGGCGGGGTTGCGGGGCCGGCTGAGCGAGCGGATGCCGAGCACCAGCGCCGTGCGCTTCGACGCGTGCAGGGCGCTGAGGTGTCGGTTGCGCGAGAACACCGCGAGCAGGTCGAGCAGTTCCCACAGCCCCTCCGCTCCGATGACCTGATCGCTCTCGTCCGACGCCCAGAGTTCGCGGACGGTCGCCGCCCGCTCGGCGAGATCGGCGATCTGCGCCTCGGTCGCCTCCGCGATGCCGAGGTCGGCCGCCGCGATCGACAGGCCGGAGCACTCAGCGGCGACAGCGACGAACCACGCGGGGGTCGGCGTCACGACGACCGACGCCCTGTTCAGACGGTGCTCGATCAGATGCATCGCTTCAAGGGTGCCGAGGGCTGATCGCACGGTCGCCGCGGCGACGGTGAGCCGCTGTGCGAGGGCGGTGACCGATAAGGGATCGCCGGGCGCCAGTTCGCCCGACTCGATCGAGTGCGCGAGCGAGTCGACGACGGCATCCGCGCGGGAGGTGATGACGGGCGGTGGCTGCTCGACCCCTCCCAGCAGTCGCGTGGAGTTCAGCCTGTCGATCCGCCGGTCGGGCATGTCAGTCCTCGGGTAAGAGGACGGCGGGCGTCGAGCCGGCGGAGACGGAGGCGGATGCCGCGGCGAGCGCCGCCGCCGCGCGGAGAGGTTCGATCGTCGATCTCAGGAACAGCGGTTCGATGAGGTCGCGTACCCCGACGCCGTCGCGCCGATCGAGCAGGGCACGCAGCTGATCGAGGGCCGCGCGCATGTAGTCGACGAGTTCGTCGGGCACGCGTTGCGCGGGCACTGTTCGGGTGAGGTGCAGCACCAGCTGACCGTCGAGGATGTCGATCATCGTCTGGTTGTGGGCGTTGAGCACGATCTCGCCCCACAGCGCGTACCAGAGGCTGAGCCCCTCGCGACTCGAGGTTCCTGCGAGCTCGGCGACCAGGAGTCCGTCGATCCTCTCGTGCAGAGAGGCGACCTGCTCGTCGGTGTAGGTCGGCACTGCTCTGACGGCGCAGTATCCGATCATGGCGACGGCGGTCTCGACACGTTCCGCCTGTGCCTCGAGGTCGACCGGCGCGACGCGTGTGAACCGGTTGGTGCTGACCTCGATGAGTCCGAGGTCGGCGAGACGGTTGAGAGCCTCGCGGATGGGCGTGCGGGAGACGCCGTATTCGGCCTGCAAGTCCTGGTCGCGAATCTCTTCGAGGGGTTGCATGCGCCCAGAGATGATCTCTTCGGCGAGCGTGGCGAAGACCTGGTCGCGGATCAGCTGCCGCGGCCGGATCGGCAGAGATGCGCTGATGTCGCCCACGGGCACACTTTATGCCGGTGTCATGCCGACGCACCATACATCAGGCACTGAAGTTTCACCGGATCCGACGGCATGTGCGTAGCGTTGTGGACTAGGGCAGCGACCCTCACCCGGCACACACTCCCCATGTCGTGCCGCGGACCTCCCCCAGATCCCGTGACGCGAGTCGCTGCCCTTTTCCCTCCCCTGCGGCCGGGATCGGGATGCCGGTCTCAGCCTGCGACCAAGGCGAGCACGAGCGTGGCGACCAGCACCGTCGGCACGGCGACGATCGCTCCCCAGAGCATCAGGCTGCCCCAGCGGATCTCGACCCCCAGCGACACCACCCTGTGATGCCAGAGAAGGGTGGCGAGCGAAGCCCACGGGGTGATCAGGGGGCCGAGGTTCACGCCGATCAGCAGCGCCATGAGCGCGACCGGATCGCCGGCTGTGGGTTCGAGGATCAGGTAGGCGGGCAGGTTGTTGACCCCGTTCGCGGCGAGCGCGCCCGCCGCAGAGAGACGCAGCAGTTCTGCGGGCGCGTGGCCACTGGTCGCGAGGACCGACAGGAAGTCGAGGATGCCGTTCGCGTGCGCGGTCTCGACCACGACGAACAGGGCCGCCGCCAGGCCGATCGCTTGCCATGGCACGAGCGAGAGTCGCAGCACATGGCGACGCCGGATGCCGAACACGACGATGAGCACGAGCGCTGCGACCGTCGCGGGGATCCACACGTCATGGGTCACTGCGAGCAGCGGCATCAGGAGCAGCAGGATGCCGGACGCCGCCCAGAAGAGCACTCGGTCGGAAGAGTCACCGCCTGTCGGCGCCCGATAGGCACCGAAGAGCGTCCGTCGGTGTCGCAGCGTGAGGACCACGACGGGCACGAGCACCCCGACGAGGGTCGGCGCCCAGCTCAGCGCGAGGAACGCGAGCGGGTCGTCGCCGATCGACCGCGCCGCGAGCAGGTTGGTGAGGTTCGAGACGGGCAGTGCGAGGGATGCCGTGTTCGCCAGCCACACGGTGACGAGGGCAAACGGCAGTGGAGGGATGCCGACGCTCTGCGCAAGCACGACCACGACCGGCGTCACGATCACCGCCGTGGTGTCGAGCGACAGGAACACCGTGCTGATGACGGCGAGCACCACGACCGACAGCCACAGCAGGATGACCCGCCCGTGGCCCCATCGAGCAAGACGCTGCGCGACGACGTCGAACACCGCAGCGTCCCGGGCCAGCTCGGCGACGACCGTGATCGCGATGACGAACCCCAGCACCGGTGCGATGCGAGCGCCGAGCGCCCCGGCATCCGCGGGTGGAAGGATGCCCGTGACGATGCAGACGAGTGCGACGGCGATGAGCGCCAGGACGATGATCGTCCCCGCTCCCAGCCGCCGCCGCGTCGCACTCACTCGCTGAGTGTAGATCCGGAGGGGTGTGGCCCTCAGTCCTCGTCCCAGGGGAGCTTCACCACCGGCAGGATGTAGACCCTCCCCATGACGGCGGTGGGATGCTTCGCCATGAAGCTCGCCGCCTCGTCGATCGACTCGGCGGTGACGATGTCGTAGCCGGCGAACCATTCCTTGAACTCCGGGAACGGGCCGTCGGTGACGAGCACCTTGCCGTCTCGCACGGCCACCGACTTGGCTTGGTCCGCCCCGGCGACGGGTGCGCCCTCGCCCAGGCTGCCGGCCGCCCTGCCCTCATCCGCCCAGTCTTCGAGAAGGCGCTGATCCTCTCCCTGCGGCATCGTGCCGCCGGTCGGGTCGGTCATGTGGATCACGAGGTACTTGTTGCTCATCTGCTCTCTCCATTCGTCGTGCGCCCGGGCTCCCCGGGTGCGAGGGGCGCCGCGAGCTCGTCGCGGCGTCGGGTCAGGTGGATGATCTCCGCGGTGTTGTCGGCGAGGGCGATCGCGCGCTCGTAGGCAGCCCGAGCATCGTCCGGCCGGTCCGCAGCGCGCAGCAGCTCTGCGCGCGTCACGTGGAAGGCATGGAACTGATCCAGCGCATCGCGCAGCGTCTCCACGATCAGCAGTGCTCGTTCGGGCGAGTCCCGCTCTGCGACGGCGACCGCCCTGCTGAGGGTCACGACCGGGCTGGAATCGATCCGCTCGAGCTGCTCGTAGAGTCCGACGATGCGCGCCCAATCGGTGTGCTCGGCATCCGTCGCCCGCACATGCACCGCGTTGATCTCGGCCAGCAGTCGGTGACGACCGGGGGCCGCGGTGGGTGGCTCGTCGAGCAGTGCGAGGCCTCGACCGATGAGCTCGTGGTCCCACGCGCCACGGTCCTGTTCGTCCAGGCGCACCAGCTCGCCGCCGTCGGTGACGCGTGCCGCGGCGCGCGCCTCGCTGAGCAGCATCAACGCCAGCAGACCCGTGACCTCCTCGTCGGCGGGCAGCAGCTCGCGGAGCAGTCCGGCGAGCCGGATCGCCTCGCCCGTCAGCTCGCGACGCAGTGCGGGCACTCCGGCCCCGGACGCGAAATACCCTTCGTTGAAGATCAGATAGAGCACTGCGAGCACTCCGTCGATCCGGAGGCGGAGGTCGTCGGCAGCCGGCATCCGATACGGGATCCGTTCGGTCTTGATCTTCGCCTTGGCTCGGGTGATGCGCTGCCGCACCGTGGACTCCGGGATGAGGAATGCCCGCGCGATCTCTTCGACGGTGAGTCCGCCCACGATCCGCAGGGTCAGGGCAACGCGCGCTTCGAGCGACAGCGCCGGGTGGCAGCAGGTGAACAGCAGACGGAGGCGATCGTCGTCGATGACGCCCGTCGGCTCCGGTGGTTCGGGATCGTGCAGCATGAGAGCCTCCCGCTGCTTGGCGTCGCGGAACGACTCCCGGCGGAGCCGATCGATGGCCTTGCGGTAGGCCGTGGTGGTGATCCAGCCAGCAGGGTTGGGCGGCACTCCCTCGTCCGGCCACCGCTCAGCGGCCGAGGCGAACGCCTCAGCCGCCATCTCCTCGGCGAGGTCGAGATCACCGCACCGTCGGGTGAGTCCTCCCACGATGCGCGCCCACTCGTCGCGATAGACCTGCGTGACGTGCGCACCGGCGTCGGCGTTCACCGAGGCTCCTCGATTCGATTCCGGCGCTGCATCACTCAGACTCTCTCCGTCCGCTCGATCGAGCAGGTTCCGCTCCGATCCTGCCGTCAGGACGATCATCCCGGTTCCCCGCTTCCGCCGGAAGAGATGCGCGCCCAGAGGCGGCGAGCGCGCACACGGAGGGAAGGGCGCCGGATCAGACCAGGATGCTCGAGCGCCGTCCGACGTCGCACGATCTGCTCCTCGGCGTGCTCAGCCTCGAGCCGGTAGACGAGGTTCGCCACCATCGGGTCGTTGTACACAGTCACCACCGCACCTCTCGCGTCTGAGGCCCCCCGATCGGGGACCTCCTACCCGAACCACGAACGACGAACGACGAATGCGACAACGAGATGCGAGAAAGTCGGATCGACCCCGAGATGTGAGCAAGTCGCATGCATCCCGCACGGCCCCGTAGGCAAAGCGTGAGGATCGCCATATTCCGGTCTGCACGGGAGTTGTATCGAGTCTCGTGCTCGACATCATCTACATCGCGCTGACTCTCGCGCTGTTCGCCCTCGTCTCTCTGGTCGCGAAGGGGGTGGAACGACTGTGATCGTCTTCGAGATCATCGCCGCCGCCCTCGCCGTGGCCGCCGTCGTCTACCTCGTGGTGGCTCTCGTCGCCCCGGAGAACTTCTGATGGGCGCGGGTGCCGACATCTGGTTCGGCGTCCTGCAGGCCGCCGTCCTCATCATCGCCCTCGTGCTGCTCTACCGCCCGGTGGGCGACTACATGGCCCACGTCTTCAGCACCCCGCGCGACCTGAAGGCCGAGCGCGGCCTGTACCGACTGATCGGCGTCGACCCGGCATCCGAGCAGACCTGGCGGGCCTATGCCCGCAGCGTGCTCGCGTTCTCGGTCGTCGGCCTGCTGCTCGTCTACGGGCTGCAGCGACTGCAGAGCTTCCTGCCCGAGTCGCTGGGACTCCCCGCGGTTCCCGAGGGCCTCGCCTTCAACACCGCGGCCTCGTTCGTCGCGAACACCAACTGGCAGTCGTACTCGCCCGAGCAGACCATGGGCTACACGGTGCAGCTCGCGGGCCTGACGGTGCAGAACTTCGTCTCGGCAGCGGTCGGCCTGGCCGTGGCCGTCGCGCTGATCCGCGGCCTCGCCCGCCGCGGATCGACCACGATCGGCAACTTCTGGGTCGACCTGATCCGCGGGCTCGGACGCATCCTGCTGCCGATCGCTCTGATCGCCGCCATCGCCCTGATCGCAGGCGGCGTGGTGCAGAACTTCGCCGGGTTCACGGATGTGACCACGATCTCGGGTGGCACGCAGACCATCCCGGGCGGGCCGGTCGCCTCACAGGAGGCCATCAAGCTGCTCGGCACCAATGGCGGCGGCTTCTTCAACGCCAACTCGGCGCATCCGTTCGAGAACCCGACCGGATGGACCAGCCTGCTGCAGATCCTGCTGATACTCGTGATCCCGTTCTCACTCCCCCGCACGTTCGGTCGCATGATCGGCGACAACCGCCAGGGCTACGCGATCGCCGCCGTGATGGGAACGATCTTCCTGGTCTCGACCTTCGCCCTCTCCGCCCTCGAGCTGGCCGGCCGCGGCAGCGCTCCGGAACTCGCGGGTGCGGCGATGGAGGGCAAGGAGGTGCGCTTCGGCATCCTCGGCTCGACCCTCTTCGGCAGCGCCAGCACCCTGACGTCGACCGGCGCCGTCAACTCGATGCACGACTCGTACACGGCACTCGGCGGCATGATGCCGATGCTCAACATGATGCTCGGCGAGGTCGCCCCCGGCGGCGTCGGCTCTGGTCTCTACGGCATGCTCGTGCTCGCGATCATCGCGGTGTTCGTCGGCGGACTGCTCGTCGGCCGCACCCCCGAGTACCTCGGCAAGCGCATCGGCCCGAAGGAGATCAAGCTCGCGAGCCTCTACATCCTCGTGACGCCCACCCTCGTTCTTGTCGGCACGGCCCTGAGCTTCGCGATCCCCGGCATCCGCGCCGACGTCGAGGCGACCAGCATCCTCAACCCCGGCGTGCACGGCATGAGCGAGGTGCTCTACGCCTTCACCTCGGCGTCGAACAACAACGGCTCCGCCTTCGCCGGCCTCACCGCGAACACCCCGTGGTTCAACACCGCACTGGGCATCGCGATGCTGCTCGGCCGGTTCATCCCGATCGTGCTCGTGCTGGCTCTCGCCGGTTCCTTCGCCGCACAGCAGCGCGTACCCGAGAACACCGGAACTCTGCCCACGCACCGGCCGCAGTTCGTCGGGCTCCTCGCCGCCGTCGCGGTCATCATCACGGCACTCACCTACTTCCCCGTGCTCGCACTGGGACCCCTCGCTGAAGGACTCGTCTGACATGACCCTCATCACCACGCCCTCGGAACAGCAGGATGCTGCGGCATCCGCCCCCGCCTCGACCGAACCGCCGCGCTCGTTCGGCTGGGCGCAGCTGACGCAGGCCCTGCCCGGCGCCCTGCGCAAGCTCAACCCCGCGTCGCTCGTGCGCAACCCCGTGATGCTCCTCGTCTGGGTCGGTGCCGCATTCACGACCGTGCTCGCGATCGCCGAGCCGTTCCTCGGCGGCCCGGCCGACTCCGGCGGAACACCCGTGCCCGCACCCTTCACCTGGGGCATCGCGATCTGGCTGTGGCTGACCGTGCTGTTCGCCAACGTCGCCGAGTCCGTGGCCGAGGGCCGCGGCAAGGCCCAGGCCGCGAGCCTGCGCAAGACCCGCACCAGCACGATGGCCCGGCGCGTTGTGCGGTACGAAGCGACAGCGGATGCCACGGCCGAGCGCACCGAGACGGTCGACGTCTCATCGGCCGAGCTACAGCGCGACGACATCGTGATCGTCACGGCCGGCGAGCTGATCCCCGGCGATGGCGACATCGTGGCGGGCATCGCGACCGTCGACGAATCGGCCATCACCGGCGAGAGCGCCCCGGTCATCCGCGAATCCGGCGGTGACCGCAGCGCCGTCACCGGAGGCACCCGCGTGCTGTCGGATCGCATCGTCGTGCGCATCACCTCGAAGCCCGGCGAGACGTTCGTCGACCGCATGATCGCGCTCGTCGAGGGCGCCAGCCGTCAGCGCACACCCAACGAGATCGCGCTCAACATCCTGCTCGCGAGCCTGTCGATCGTGTTCGTCGTAGTGGTTCTCGCGCTCAACCCGATCGCGTCGTATGCCGCATCGCCCGTCAGCATCCCGGTGCTGATCGCCCTGCTCGTGTGCCTGATCCCGACCACGATCGGCGCCCTGCTCTCGGCCATCGGCATCGCCGGCATGGACCGTCTCGTGCAGCGCAACGTGCTCGCGATGTCGGGCCGCGCGGTCGAGGCGGCAGGAGACGTCACCACCCTGCTTCTCGACAAGACCGGCACCATCACCTACGGCAACCGCCAGGCCCACGAGGTGCTGCGACTCGGTGGCGTCGACCCCGACGAGCTGCTTCGTGTCCCTGCCCTCTCATCCCTCGCCGACCCCACGCCCGAAGGCGCCTCGATCGTCGAGCTGGCGCTGAGCCGCGGCATCCGGGTCGACGAGCCGGCGGATGCCGTGGTCGTGCCGTTCTCCGCGCAGACCCGCATGTCGGGACTGGACCTCGCCGACGGGACGCAGATCCGCAAGGGCGCAGGGTCGGCGATCGACGCCTGGCTCGGGCTCGACACGGATGCCGAACTCGCCGGCCTCGTCGACGGCGTCGCCTCGAGCGGCGGCACCCCGCTGGTGGTCGCCGTGAAGCGTCCGGCGGGAACCGGCGAGGTGCTCGGCGTCGTGCACCTCAAGGACATCGTGAAAGACGGCCTGCGCGAGCGGTTCGAGGAGCTGCGCAGCATGGGCATCCGCACGGTCATGATCACGGGCGACAACCCGCTGACCGCCGCCGCGATCGCGAAGGAGGCGGGCGTCGACGACTTCCTCGCCGAGGCCACTCCCGAGCAGAAGCTCGAGCTCATCAAGCGCGAGCAGGAGGGCGGGCGACTCGTCGCCATGACGGGCGACGGCACGAACGACGCCCCCGCTCTCGCCCAGGCCGACGTCGGCGTCGCGATGAACACGGGCACGTCGGCCGCGAAGGAGGCCGGCAACATGGTCGACCTCGACTCGGACCCGACCAAGCTCATCGACATCGTGCGCATCGGCAAGCAGCTGCTCATCACTCGCGGCGCGCTCACGACCTTCTCGCTCGCGAACGACATCGCCAAGTACTTCGCCATCATCCCGGCGATGTTCATGGGGGTGTTCCCGGGCCTCGCGGCGCTCAACATCATGCAGCTGCACTCGCCGGCGTCCGCGGTCACCAGCGCGATCATCTTCAACGCGATCGTGATCGTCTTCCTCATCCCGCTCGCGCTGCGCGGGGTGAAGTACCGGCCGGCGAGCGCCTCGCAGATCCTGCAGCGCAACCTGCTCATCTACGGCCTCGGCGGAGTGATCGCACCGTTCATCGGCATCAAGCTGATCGACCTCGTCATCACCCTCATCCCCGGCTTCTGACCGGCGTCCGTCTTCGTCCTTCTCTCATCGAAAGGCACTCCATGTCCTCCTCCCGCACCGTCGCCCGCACCACCGGCGTCGCCATCCGCGCGATGCTCGTGCTCACCCTCGTGCTCGGCGTCGGCTACACGCTCGTCGTCACCGGCATCGGTCAGCTGCTGCTGCCGTTCCAGGCGAACGGCTCGCCGCTGGGCGACGACAAGGGCAGCTCGCTGATCGGTCAGTCCTTCACGGATGCCGACGGCGACGCGCTGCCCGAGTACTTCCAGTCGCGTCCGTCGGCCGCCGGTGACGGCTACGACGGGGCCGCGTCCGGCGGCAGCAACCTGGGCCCCGAGAATCCCGACCTCGTCGCGGCGATCGACGAGCGCCAGGCGGCCGTCGCCGAGCGCGAGGGTGTGAGCACGGATGCCGTGCCGGCCGACGCCGTGACGGCATCCGGATCCGGCCTCGACCCGCACATCAGCGTCGCGTACGCGCTGCTGCAGGTGCCGCGGGTGGCGGCCGAGCGCGACCTGCCCGCGCAGCAGGTGCGCGACCTCGTGGAGTCTAGGATTCAAGGGCGGGATCTGGGATTCCTCGGCGAAGAACGCATCAACGTCGCCGAACTCAATCTCGCGCTCGATGAGCAGGAGGGCTGATGACGGCAGAGCGGATGCCGCGGCGCGGCCGACTCCGCGTGCTGCTCGGCGCAGCCCCCGGTGTCGGCAAGACCTTCGAGATGCTGGTCGAAGGGCGTCGGCTGCTCGACGAGGGCCGCGACGTCGTGATCGCGATCGTCGAGACGCATGAGCGCGCGGCGACCGCCGCGCAGACCATCGGCATCCCCGAGGTCCCCCGTCGCACCGATCTGCACCGGGGCGTGCCGCTCAGCGAGATGGACCTGGATGCCGTTCTCGCACGCCGACCCGAGATCGCGCTGGTCGACGAACTCGCGCATACCAACACCCCCGGCTCGCAGAACCCGAAGCGCTGGCAGGACGTCGGTGCGCTGCTCGACGCGGGCATCGACGTCGTCACGACGGTGAACGTGCAGCACATCGAGTCGCTGAACGCGGTGGTCGAGAAGATCACCGGCATCGCGCAGCAGGAGACGATCCCGGATGCCGTGGTGCGCGCCGCCGACGAGATCGAGGTCGTCGACCTGGCGCCGCAGTCGCTGCGCGACCGTCTCTCCGCCGGACTCGTCTATCCGGCGGAGCGGATCGACGCGGCCCTGTCCAACTACTTCCGCCTGGGCAACCTCACGGCTCTGCGTGAACTCGCACTGCTGTGGCTCGCCGACGAGGTCGACAGCGCGCTGCGCAGCTACCGGGCCGACCACGGCATCGAGGGCACCTGGCAGGCGCGCGAGCGCGTGGTCGTCGCCCTCACCGGCGGACCCGAGGGCGAGACGCTGCTGCGCCGAGGGGCCCGCATCGCCGCACGCTCGGCCGGCGGCGAACTGCTCGCCGTACATGTGGCTGCGCAGGACGGACTGCGCGATGAGACCCCCGGCGCCCTCGCCGCGCAGCGGTCGCTCGTCGAATCTCTCGGCGGCAGCTTCCACCAGATCATCGGCGACGACATCCCCGGCACGCTCGTCGAGTTCGCCCACGGGGCGGATGCCACTCAGCTCGTGATCGGTGTCAGCCGGCGTGGGCGTCTCGCGGCGGCGCTGACGGGACCGGGCATCGGCTCGGAGGTCATCCGCCGCTCCGGCGACATCGACGTGCACATCGTCACCCACGCCGCCGCGGGCGGCCGCGTCGCACTCCCCCGCATCACCGGCGGCGCCCTCGGCTGGCGACGTCAAGCGCTCGGGTTCGCACTGGCGCTCGTCGTCGGCCCGCTGCTCTCGTGGGCGATGTTCGCGTTCCGCAGCCCCGAGTCCATCACGGTCGAAGTGCTCGCCTTCCAGCTGCTCGTCGTGATCGTGGCCCTGGTGGGAGGCGTGCGGCCTGCCGTCTTCGCGGCGGTGCTGTCGGGCATCACCCTCGACTTCCTGTTCGTCGCCCCGCTCTTCACCATCACGATCGCGCACCCGCTGCACGTGCTCGCCCTCGCGCTGTACGTGACCATCGCGATTCTCGTCAGCATCATCGTCGACCAGGCCGCCCGACGAGCCCGCACCGCCCAGCGCGCCGCCGCTGAGGCAGAACTGCTCGCGGCCGTGGCCGGCAACGTGCTGCGCGGCGACAACGCGGTGCTCGCCCTCGTCAGCCGCACGCGCGAGGCGTTCGGACTCACCGGTGTCCGCCTGCTCACCGCCGACGGCGAGGTGCTCGCCAGCGACGGCGAACCCGTGCCCGACGGACGCGCCACGACCATCCCGGTCGGTGCCGGAGGATCGGCACCCGCCGTGCTCGAGCTGCACGGCGAACCGCTCGACACCCCCGCCCGACGCCTGCTCGACGCGATCGTCGCGCAGCTGACGGCGGCCATCGAGCACACCGACCTGCGTGCCACGGCGCGCGAGGTCGCTGCCCTCGCCGAGACCGACCAGGTGCGCAGCGCCCTGCTCTCGGCGGTCAGCCACGACCTGCGCCGCCCTCTGGCCTCGGCCGTCGCCGCGATCGGCGGACTCCGCGGGGCGCACGCGCTGTCGGCATCCGATCGGGAAGAGCTGCTCGCGACGGCCGACGAGAGCCTCGCGACCCTGTCGTCGCTCGTGACCGACCTGCTCGACGTCAGTCGGGTGCAGGCCGGGGTGCTCGCAGTCTCGACCATGCGGCTCGATGTCGCCGGCCCCGTGCTCGCTGCCGTCGACGAGCTCGGCCTCGGGCCGTCGGATGTCGAGCTCGCGCTCGATGCCCGGCTGCCCGCCGTGTCGGCCGACCCGGTGCTGCTGCAGCGAGTGCTCGTCAACGTCATCGCGAACGCCCACCGTCACGCGCCCGCCGACAGCCGGGTGATCGTCTCGACGAGCACGATCGGCGACCACGCCGAGATCCGCATCATCGACCGCGGTGCCGGCGTTCCCGCCGAGAAGCGCGACGAGATCTTCCAGCCGTTCCAGCGCCTCGGCGACACCGACAACACCACCGGCCTCGGCCTCGGCCTCGCCCTCTCGCGCGGATTCGCCGAGGGCATGGGCGGTACCCTGACACCCGAGGACACCCCCGGCGGTGGACTCACCATGGTCATCTCGCTGCCCCTCGCAGCAGAGCCCGACATCATGCAGGAGGAGACGGAGTGAAGCTCCTCATCGCCGACGACGACCCGCAGATGGTGCGCGCACTGCGCATCACCCTCGCCGCCCACGGGTACGAGGTGGTGGTCGCCCCCGACGGCGCGGCCGCCGTGGCCGTCGCCGCACAGACTCACCCCGACCTCATCATGCTCGACCTCGGCATGCCGCGGCTCGACGGCATCGAGGTGATCCAGGCGCTGCGCGGCTGGACGACCGTGCCGATCATCGTCGTGTCGGGTCGCACCGGGTCCGCCGACAAGGTCGAGGCCCTGGATGCCGGAGCCGACGACTTCGTCACCAAGCCCTTCCAGGTCGACGAGCTGCTCGCGCGGCTGCGGGCGCTGTCTCGTCGGGCGGTGCCCGCGGGCGGGGAATCCACCGTCGGATTCGGCGATGTGGTGGTCGACCTCGCGACGAAGACGGTCACCCGGGCGGGTGCGCGCGTGCACCTGACACCGACCGAATGGCGCATGCTCGAGCACCTCGCCCGGCATCCCGGAGCCCTGGTCACCCGGCAGGATCTGCTCAAGGAGATCTGGGGCAGCGAACAGGTGTCCGACTCGGGCTACCTGCGGCTGTACATGTCGCAGTTGCGCAAGAAGCTCGAGGCCGAGCCGAGCGCACCGGTGCATCTGCTCACCGAGTCGGGCATGGGCTACCGGCTCGTCCTCTGAGCCAGGTCTGCCGTTCTCGTCATTCTCGGTTCACAACTCAGCATGAGCTGCTGTCAACCGACGGAATCGGCGGGTTCACCTCGTCGCACGCACGATCTGTGCTGAGTTGTGAACGCCGACCGAGCGCAGAGTCAGAGGGCGATGTCGGCGCGAGGGCGGCGCAGCACTCCCCAGACACCCGCGGCGACGAGGGCGACCGCGACGATGATCGCGGCGATCGCGGTCACGGTGCTCTCGGGTTCGCCGGTCAGACGACCGACGGCGAGCCATCCGAGACCCCATGCGGTCGCGAGGGCAGGGGCGATGCGCTTGGTGACGAGGGCGCTGGCAACCCCGATCACGAGCACGACGGCGAGCACGGCGACCGCCCAGATCTCGGCCTGATCAGCCCAGCTCTCGGGCGCGATCTGCGTGAGCCAGGCAGTGGTGTTCGCGACCGTCGCGATGGTGACCCAGCCGAAGTGCAGGCCGTTCGCGCCGTCGACGACGACGCGCTCGGGCCAGGTGCGGGCACGGCTGCGGCCGAGGATCACGATGACGCGGGCGAGGGTCGCGAGCAGCAGGGCGATCACGATGACCGTCAGCGGCAGCGACAGGAACTGCGCCGTCACGAGCCAGAGCCCGTTGAGGATCATCGACGCGGCGATCCATCCGCCGACAGCTCGCTGGCGCTCATCCGCCCGCTGCGCCGGAAGCGCCTGCCACACCGTGTAGGCGATGAGGCCGATGTAGATCAGCGACCAGATCGAGAAGGCGGGGCCGGCCGGCGCGAGGTATGAGCCCTGCGCCGAGAGCGCTCCATCCTGCAGCTCGCTGACCGAGGTGCCACCGAAGGCACCGGATCCGACGGCCGCTGCGATGAGCATGAAGGTGGCCGAGGCGATGATGATCGTCTGGCGGGCGATGTCCTGCGTCCGGGAGTCCATGCTCGCAACATACGCGCGCGAGGGCGCAAACGCACCAGCCTTGACACCGGGGTGCATAAACGCTAGCCAAGCTAGCTAAATCTGCTCTCCCGTTGCGGTCAGGCGGCGACGGCGGCGTCGATCAGCACTTCGGCGGCGTTGCGCGCGTGCACGGCGACCTGCGGGTCGGCGGCGATCGCCGCGGTGCTCTGCGCACCCTCGGCGAGGATCGACAGCTGCGCGGCGAGGGATGCCGGCGCTCCGGCCGCCACGACGAGGTCGGCCATGTACGCCTGGAACGACGCCTTGTGATCGCGCACGATCTCGGCCACCTCGGGGTTCGCGCCACCGAGCTCGCCGAACGCGTTGATGAAC
Source organism: Microbacterium sp. CGR1 (assembly GCF_001266755.1). Classification (NCBI taxonomy): domain Bacteria; kingdom Bacillati; phylum Actinomycetota; class Actinomycetes; order Micrococcales; family Microbacteriaceae; genus Microbacterium; species Microbacterium sp. CGR1. The sequence goes on along the minus strand of NZ_CP012299.1, from coordinate 3,023,083 downwards.
GCGCAGCCGCGGAAGTCGTCAGTGCAGAACCAGTCCTCGAGGTACCCGTAGACGGCGAGCAGGCGTTCGCGGGGGTCTGCCCCGGCGTCCGCCACGGCTCCCGTGAGTCCCGACTCCCACTCCCGATGCTTGCGCGCGAGGACGGCCGTGACGATGTCGGTCTTGGATGGGAACAGGGCATAGAGGCGACGCAGCGACACGCCGGCCGCAGCCCGCAGCTCATCCATGCCGACGGCCGCGTATCCCTTGCGGTAGTAGAGCTCGTCGGCCGCCGCGAGGATCTGTTCACGCACTGTGTCGTCGGTCATCACCCCAGTGTACTTGACACGAGAACGAGCGTTCTCTACAGTGAAGACATCAGCGAGAACGACCGTTCTCACCGGACCGAAAAGGATCAGGATCATGGGCTACATCACCGTCGGAAACGAGAACAGCACCCCGATCGAGCTCTACTACGAAGACCAGGGATCGGGTCAGCCCGTCGTCCTGATCCACGGGTACCCGCTGGACGGCCACAGCTGGGAGCGCCAGACCCGCGAGCTGCTCGCTCAGGGCTACCGCGTCATTACCTACGACCGCCGCGGTTTCGGCCAGTCCTCGAAGGTCGGCACCGGATACGACTACGACACCTTCGCCGCAGACCTCAACACCGTGCTCGAGACCCTCGACCTGCGCGACGTCGTGCTCGTCGGCTTCTCGATGGGCACCGGAGAGCTCGCCCGCTATGTCGGCACCTACGGTCACGAGCGGGTCGCCAAGCTCGCCTTCCTCGCCTCGCTCGAGCCGTTCCTCGTGCAGCGCGATGACAACCCCGAGGGCGTGCCGCAGGAGGTCTTCGACGGCATCGAAGCTGCAGCCAGCCGCGACCGCTACGCGTGGTTCACCGACTTCTACAACAACTTCTACAACCTCGACGAGAACCTCGGCAGCCGCATCAGCCAGCAGGTCGTCGACGCCAACTGGAACCTCTCGGTCACCAGCGCCCCGGTCGCGGCCTACGCGGTCGTCCCGAGCTGGATCGAGGACTTCCGCGGCGACGTCGACGCCGTGCGCGACGCCGGCAAGCCCACCCTGATCCTGCACGGCACGAAGGACAACATCCTTCCGATCGACGCCACCGCCCGCCGGTTCCACCAGGCCGTGCCCGCCGCGACCTACGTCGAGGTCGAGGGCGCACCCCACGGTCTGCTCTGGACCCACGCCGACGAGGTCAACGCCGCGCTGAAGGACTTCCTCAGCAAGTAGTCCGCGAACGGCCCGAGAGCCCGGCATCCGCCTCAGGATGTCGGGCTCTCGGACGTGTTGACGTCAGCGCTTGACCGACACCGTGAGCGTCTTGCTCCGGGTGCTCCCGGCCGCGTTCACGAACTCGACGCGGTAGGTGTGCTTCCCCACCGCGCGATCAGCGACCGGCACCGTCACCCGTTGCGCGGCGGGGCTGTTCGCGACCATGTCGCCCTCGGAGATCAGCATGCCGTCCTCATACAGGCGATACGAGGTCGCATTGGTGCCCCACCACATGTCGGCGGTGAGAGTGTATGAGCCGTCGCCGTCCCAGTTGTCGGCCGAGAGCACGGGCGTGCCGGGCGCGGCATCCTTCACCGTCACCGTCACGGGCTTCACCGCCGTCACGCCGCGCGAATTGACCAGTTCGCCACTGTAGACGTACAAGCCATTCGCCTTGCCGGTCATGGCGATCTGCGCGCTCTGCGCGGAGGTTCCCCCGAAGGTGAGCGGCACGGTCTTGACCAGCACACCGTTCTCGAACACCCGCAGCTTCGTGGCGTTCTGCCCCCACCACAGGTTCATGGTGAGCGTGAAGTCGCCGTCGAGCAGCCCCGTATCGTGACCGTTGTCGTGCGACAGCACTCCGCGAGCGGGCGCGGCGGTCGCCGCATCCTGAAGCAGGAGCGCGTCGACTGCGGCAGACAGTGCGTCCAGCGCCCCCGTGACCGCTGACGCACTCGGACTGGCGGCAGCCAGCACGATGTCGGCGCGAGCGATCGCTCCGGGCAGCGCGACGGTCGACGACTCGACATAGGCATCGAGGTCGAGAGCCGCGGCCTCATCGCGCCGCTCTCGCAGCTGCGAGGTGTCGGCACCGGGCACCGGTGCGCGCACGAGTTCGAGATCGTCGATCGTCCCCCACGCCCCCGCCGGAAGCGCCGCGGAGACCCGCACGACAGCCGTGCCGTCAGCGCCCACCTGCAGCGCTTCGGTCGTCGGCGTCGACCACACGCGCCAGCCGTCGAAGCCGAACGCCGCAGCGGCGCCGGCGACCGACGCAGACGACAGCGACAGCGACGCACGCCCGTCGGCACCCTCCCCGTCGCCCTGCAGCGATGCCCGTGCGACATACGACCCCGCGGGCAGTCCGGAGACCGTCTGCGAGAGGTCGAACGAGTATCCGGCACCCGCATAGAAGTGCGCCGAGTGCGTGCCGCTCCGAGGGTCGTCCCACGCGCGCAGCGTGAGTCCCGATCCGGTGACGCTCCACATGCTCGTGTCCGCGTCCTCGAATCCGGGGTTGCGCAGGTAGTTGCGCGCCGAGACGGTGACGGTGGCCGACGCCGCGAGGCCGGCATCCGTCGCGCCCGAGATCACGTACTCGCCGGCGCCCTCGATGAATCCGGCCGCCGATGACCAGGTGACGGGCTGCTGCTCCGACGACCCGTCGTTGTAGAGCACCGTGACCTCGTCGGGCAGCTCGACGGCATCGCCCTCGGTCACCTGCAGCGCGACCGCCTGCACCGACTCGACGGCCCGCGGGGCCTGGGCGCCGGTGCGCACGTACGAGAAGATGTTCAGCGCATCGGATGCCGTGCCGTCGAAGCCGAACAGCGCCTGGTTGTCCCACGCCGATCCGCCGAACCAGTGCCCCGCGTCCTCGGGCTCGTACTCGCCGGCGAAGCTCGACGCCCAGCCCGATCCGTCGCGCTCCCACAGCGTTCTGTTCTGCTCGAGCTGTGCGGGCGGACCCACCGGCAGCCATGCGGGCTCCCAGTAGTAGACGCCGAGTCCCGCCTCACCCACGTCGGCGACGGCCTGCACGACCGCGCGCACGGCATCGGCCTGACCCTGCACGCTCACCGGGTACTGCGTCGCCTCGGACGCCAGGTCGACGACGTTGCCGTGACCGTCTCCGTCGTCGAGCGTGAACGCCCACGAGGTCTCGGCGACCATGACCTTCTTGCCGTAGGTCTCGGCGACGTGCGAGAGCACGGCCGTGAGGTTCTCGGGAGTCCCGTGCCAGAACGGGTAGTACGACGACGCGAACACGTCGTAGTCGACGTCGCGGCGATCGAGCTGCGCGGCGACGTCGGCGTAGAACCCGGCGCGCTCGGGGTTGGTGAAGTGCAGGGCGACGAGCGTGTCCGGCGCCTCGGCCCGCACGGCGGCGGAACCGGCCGAGAACACCTTCGCCATGTCATCCCAGCCGCGCACTCCGGCGACTCCGCCGTTCGTCTCATTGCCGACCTGCACCATGCGGAGGTCGACACCCGCATCGACCAGGCGACGCACCGCATCGCGCGTGAAGGCACCCACCTCGGTCGCCACCTGGTCGGCGGTCATCCCCTCCCACGCCTTGGGCGCCTGCTGCTTCGCGGGGTCGGCCCAGAAGTCGGAGTAGTGGAAGTCGACGAGCACCCCGAGGCCGGCATCCGTCGCTCGCTGCGAGATCTCGATCGCCCGATCGACGTCGACATCGCCCCCGCCGTAGCCGTTGCCGTTCGCGTCGAACGGGTCGTTCCAGACGCGCACGCGGACGTCGGTGACCCCGGCGTCCGCGAGGATCTCGAACAGGTCGCCCGGCGCGCCCTGGGCGTCGCGGAACACCACCCCCGACTCCTCGAGCGACAGCACCGACGAGACGTCGACGCCGCCGATGAAGTCGTCCGGCAGGTTCTCGACCCGGGGGACGGTGATGGCGGCATCCACCGGCCCGTCGACCGAGACAGCCGCAGGAGCGAGAGCGGATGCCGCCGGCGAGGCGGCCGACGCCGGCAGCGCGACGCCGATCAGGGCGACGGCGGCGACCGTGGCCAGGGCGGTGGAGAGAAGGGAACGCGTGCGACGGTGCATGACGGCCTTTCGAGCGGTGGAGGTGCGGATCAGCCCTTGACGGATCCCTGGGTGAGCCCGCCCACGATGTACTTCTGCAGCGAGAAGAACAGCGCGAGCACGGGCACGGCGGCGACCACGACGCCGGCGGCGAAGAGCCCCCAGCGTGAGGTCAGCTGGTTCGAGACCCACTGGTACATGCCGACGGCGAGGGTCCAGTTGTCCTCGGACGTGAGGATGATCTTCGACAGGATGAAGTCGCCGAACGCCGCGAGGAACGCGAGCAGGGCGACGACCGCGAGGATCGGCACGACCAGCGGCATGATGAGCCGCCAGAAGATCTGCGCGTGGCTGGCCCCGTCGATCTTCGCCGACTCGTCGATCTCGACGGGGATCGTGTTGAAGAACCCATACATCAGGAAGGTGTTCGCGCCGAGCGCGCCACCGAGGTACACGCAGATCAGGGCGATCTTCGAGTTGATGCCGAGCGCCGGCACGACGTCGCCGATCGTCTGCAGCATCAGGAAGATCGCGATGAACGCGAGCGCCTGCGGGAACATCTGCAGCACGAGCAGGGTGGTGAGGCTGGCGCGTCGTCCGCTGAACCGGAACCGGGAGAACGCGTACGCCCCGCAGGCGCCCATGAGCACCGAGCCGACTGCGGTGACGCCGCCGATCAGCAGGGTGTTGCCGAACCAGACCCAGTAGCGGGATTCACCCAGAGCGATGTAGTTCGCCGGGTCGAACGCGCTGAACAGGGCACTGGATGCCGCAAGGCTGCCGTTCGGGTTGAGCGAGGCCGAGAGGACGTAGACGAGCGGGAACGCGGCGAAGAACAGCACGCCGGCGGCGAGGATGTACTTCCAGCCGACCTCGCCCCACCAGCGACGCCGACGTGCGCCCGCGCGCGCGGCCTCGGCATCCTTCGATGAACCGGTCACGATGACTCTGGTCTCACTCATCACTGGTACTCCTCGAGCTTGCGGGTCTGTCGGAAGCTCAGCGCTGAGATGAGACCGACCACGATGAAGGCGATGATCGACAGCGCACTCGCGAGGCCGTAGTCGGCCGCACCACCCGAGACGCCTGAGACGTCGTAGATGGCCGAGACGAGGATGTCGGTCGAACCCAGTGCGTAGGGCGCTCCGGCGATCGCCGGCCCGCCGTTGTTGAAGGTGTAGATCACGGTGAAGTTGTTGAACGCCACCGCGAACGAGGCGATCAGCAGCGGAGCGGTCGAGACGAGCAGCAGCGGCAGCACGATGGCGCGGAAGCGCTGCAGCTTGTTGGCCCCGTCGATCTCGGCGGCCTCGAGCGTCTCGCCGGGGAGCGACTGCAGGGCTCCGGTGCAGACGAGGAACCAGTAGGGGTAGCTCAGCCAGACGTTGACGAAGATCACCGCAGCCCGGGTCAGCCACGGGTCGCCGAGCCAGTTGATCTGCGACCCGAAGAAGAACAGGTCGTTGATGACGCCGAACTCGGCGTTGAACATGCCGCGGAACAGCAGCGCGGCCATGAACGCGGGGAACGCGTAGGGCAGGATGAACAGCGCTCGCAGGAACCGGCGACCCTTGACCCGCGGGTCGTTGTAGACGATCGCGAGGCCGAGCCCCACGGCGAAGCTGAGGACGACCGAGAGGATCGCGAACGCGAACGTCCAGACGGTCACGCTCAGCAGAGTGCCCGCGAGATTCGCGTCGGTGAAGAGCTTCAGGAAGTTGGCGAAGCCGACGTTGACCGACCAGCCCGTCGGCAGCGCCGTGCCGTCCTCGGCCACGAACGCGCCGAGTTCTGTGGCGGTGTAGACCGTGCCCGATTGCGTGTCCGTGATGGTCTGCGCCTCGGCATCCCACACCAGCGTCGGTTCGTACACCGAGCCGGTCGAGCCCTCCCGTGTGCGGATGGAGCCGTCGTTCGGGTCGTCCGACACGGGCACCCTGAGGTCCTTGATGGTGGCGCCGAGTGCCGGATCGGTCAGCACGGTCGCCCTCGGGACGACCTCCCACCCGGGCACCTCGCTGGGGGCGCCGGTCGCGCCGATCTCGGCATCGGATGCGGTGGTCAGCGGCTCGGTGGCCGAGCCGACCTGCACGTCGCCGTCGTCATCGACGATCGCGAAGCCGAGCTCTGCGCCGCGCTGCACGATCGACAGCGGGTAGTCGGACGAGCCCTCGATGCGGCGCTCGCCCTGGATCAGTGCGGCCTCGACCGCCTGCTCCTGGGTGCCGACGTGACCGGTGCCGTAGTTCGTGAAGGCGATGTAGGCCGTGTAGCCGAAGATGAAGATCTGGAAGACGAGCAGGAAGATCAGCCCGGGCAGCAGGTACTTCAGCGGCAGCGCCCTGCGGGTGAAGTACACCCAGTCGGCGATGATCACCAGCAGCACGACGACGCCGAGCACGATCCACGACTCGGCGCTCCAGGCCGAGATGGCCGTCATGATGCCGAAGGCGTTGACCAGCGCCATGAGCGCGAGCTTGATGAGGAAGCCCCAGCCGAGGCCGCGGAAGCGGCGGGCATGGGACTCGCGCGAGGGCTTCACCACGGGAGTGGGCGCCTCGGCGGGCGGTGCCTGGATCGTCATGTGTGCGTCCTGTCTGAGGATCGCAGGACGGGGAGGGGTTCGGGCTCCTCCCCGTCCGGCGGGGTCAGCCGGCGAGGGTCGTCTCGAGGTCGGCGACCATGGTGTTCCACGTCGACACCGGGTCGGCGCCGTTGATGATCTGCGCCTGCGCGGCGTTCCACAGGTCCCAGACGGAGCCCATCTCGGGGATCGACGGCATCGGGACGCCGGTCTGCGCCGAGGCCACGAATCCGGCCGTGATCGGGTCGGACGACACCTCTTCGGCGAGCGTGGTCCACGCCGGGATGCGCGGGTCGGCCTCGTACAGCGCGCGCTGCGCGTCTTCGGTGCCGAGGTAGTTCACGAGGAACTCCTGCGCGAGCAGCGCGTTCTTGCTCTTGCTCGAGAGGTAGAAGCCCTGCACGCCGACGAACGGCGCAGCGGTCTCGCCACCCGCAGACGGGATCGGGTTCACGGCGACGTTGACGCCCTCGAACGCGCTGATGGCCCACGGGCCCTGGATCGTGTACGGGGCCTTGCCCGACGCGAACAGCTCGTTGTTGATGTCGTAGTCGACCGTGGTCGAGATGTAGCCGGTGCCGTTCGACCCGTTGGCTCCGAGCCACGTGGCGAACGCCTCGCCGGGCGCGCCGCCCATGCCGACCTCGCTCGTGTACGAGCCGGTGTCGTCCTGCACGAAGACAGGGGCGCTGAACGAGGTCTGCAGTCCGTACATCGTGTATCCGTCGCCGGTCTCGCCACCCGTGTTGATGACGAACGGGCGCTCGGTGCCGGCGGCGACGCCCTTGGCGATCATGTCGTCCCAGCTGGCGGGAGCCTCCGCGCCGACCAGGTCGACGTTCTGCACGAGGGCGATGGTCTCGAGCGAGTACGGCATCGCATACAGCTGACCGTCGTACGTCATGGCGTCGAGCGCGACCTGCTCGAACTCCGACGCCTTGTCGCCCAGGTCGATCGTGTCGACGACACCGGCCGCGACGAGCGCGCCGAGCCAGTCGTGGGCGCCGACCGTGATGTCGGGGCCCTCTCCGGTCGGGACCTGTGCGATGAAGTCGTTGCGGAGGTCCTCGAAGTTCTTCTGCACGAGGGTGACCTTCGCGCCGGTCTCCTCCTCGAACGCCTCTGCGGCGGCGGTGATCGCGGCTTCGCGCTCGGCGTCCGTCCAGATGACGAGTTCCGCGCCGTCGCCGGATGCGGCGTCGTCGCCGCCTTCGGGTGCGCCGGCGGAGCAGCCCGCGAGGACCACGGCCGCGGCCAGAGCGAGTGCGCCGACTCCGATGTGCTTGCGCATGCGTTTTCCTATCTGTCGTGGCCGACGATGCGCTGCGCGTCATCGCGACCGGTGAGTGGGTGGTGCTGGGTGAAGCGGGTGGTGCGGGGTGAAGCGGTTCGTGCGGTTCGTGCGGTTCGTGCGGTCAGTGGGAGGTGCGGATGACGGCGACGCCGCCCGCCGCGATGGTCAGGGCGCCCGAGACCTCGGCGCCGCTGAGGAGCTCGATGCCCGAGGCATCGAGCTCGACGTCGTCGTCACGGTGGTTCACGGCGATCCGGTAGACCGCGTCGGCGCCGTGACGCGTGATGACCTCGAGGCCGTCGGCGACGCCCGACGGGGTGATGTCGGCATCCGCGCAGACCTCGTGGAGAAGGGCGCGCATGCCCGCGGCATCCAGACGGGTGCCGACGTACCAGCCGGTGCCCGCTCCGTGGCGGTGACGCGTGATGGCCGGCTCGCCCTCTCCGGGTCCTCCCGAGAAGTTCGCGACGACCTCGGCTCCTTCGAGCGCGATGTCCTCCTGCCAGACGTCGGCGACGATGCCCTCGTGATCGACCCAGTCGAGCCCGTGGCTCTCGCCCTCGCGCAGCGGCAGGAACTCCTCGACCGTGAGGCCGAGCGCCTCGCGCAACGGCGCGACGAAGCCACCGGCGTGCACGGCGTCGTTCTCGTCGACGATCGCCGAGAAGAACGACACGAGCAGGGTGCCGCCGTCGTTGACGTAGGCGGTGAGGTTGGCGGCATCCGCCGTGCTCAGCAGGTACTGTGCCGGAGCGACGACCAGGCGGTAGCCCGAGAGGTCCTGGCCGGGCAGGGCGAAGTCGACCGTGATGCCGTCACGCCAGAGCTGCTCGTAGAAGCGGCGCACCTGGGCGGCGTGCGTGACGTCTTCGGACGGGCGCCACTCGAGGTCCTGCGCCCAGAACGATTCGAAGTCCCAGAGGATCGCGACGTCGGCCTTCACGACGCTGCCCTGCACCTCGTCGAGGCGCCCGAGTGCTACACCCAGATCGACGACCTCGCGGAAGACCCGCGACTCGGTGCCGGCGTGCGGCAGCATCGCCGAGTGGAACTTCTCCGCACCGGAGCGCCCGGCGCGCCACTGGAAGAACAGGATGCCGTCGGCCCCGCGACCGAGGTGCGTGAGCGAGTTGCGCTTCATCTCTCCCCGGCGCTTCGCGATGTTGCGCGGCTGCCAGTTCACGGCCGAGGTCGAGTGCTCCATGAGGATCCACGGCTTGCCGCCGCCCACCGAGCGGCTGAGGTCGGCGGCGATCGCCAGGCCGATGTGAGCGTCTTCATCGGCGGCCCACAGGTAGTGGTCGTCTGAGACGATGTCGACCTCGCGGCCCCACGCCCAGAGGTCCGTGGTCCAGCTCTGGTTCGCCATGAAGTTGGTCGTGATCGGCTGGTCGGCGTGCGCGCGGATCGCGTCGCGCTCCGCGATGAAGCACGCGCGCAGCTGGTGATCGGTGAAGCGCGCGAAGTCCAGGCGCTGGGCGGGGTTCACGACGCTCGGGGCGATGGCCGGGGCGGCGACGTGCTCCCATGCCGAGTAGTGCTGGCCCCAGAAGGCGGTGCCCCACGCGCTGTTCAGTGCGTCGAGCGAGCCGTACTTCTCCTGGAGCCAGAGCCGGAAGGCGGCGACCGCGTTCGGCGAATAGTCCTCGCCGACGGGAACGCCGTACTCGTTGTGCACGTGCCACAGCACGACGGAAGGATGCTGTGCGTAACGCGCCGCGAGAGCATCCGCGATCCGCACGATCGCCTCGCGGTAGGCCGGCGACGAGTGCGAGGCCATGCCGCGCGAGCCGAAGCCCATCGTGCGGCCCTCGCGGTCGATGACGTGCGCGTCGGGGTTGCTCGCGAAGAACCAGGCGGGCGGCGAGGCCGTCGGTGTGCCGAGGTCGACCCTGATGTCGTTCTCGTGCAGGAGGTCGAGCAGCTCGTCGAGCCAGGCGAAGTCGAACTCGCCCTTGGAGACCTCGATGAGCGCCCACGAGAAGATGCCGACACTGACCAGGTTCACCCCGGCCTCGCGCATCAGGATGACGTCTTCGCGCCACGTCTCGGGCGACCACTGCTCGGGGTTGTAGTCGCCGCCGTAGGCGATTCCGCGCAGGTCGGGCCAGGCGTGGGGCGAGGTCATCGGCACTCCATCGGGTCGGTGTGGTCGTGGTGCGGGTCCCGACGTGCTGTCGCTCATTCGACTGGGACCGGTCTCAGGTTGTCACGGGGACATGACTGGGACCGGTCTCAGTTCTACCCCAGGTTCGGCGTCGACCACAACCGCCGTTACCGAACTGAGACCGATCCCAGGTTGGACTACCGCTGGACGGGATGCTGTGGGTAGAGTCACAGGCGATGAGTGATGTGAGCGCGAAGCGCAAGCCGACGATCCGCCAGATCGCGGCGCAGGCGGGGGTGTCCCGCAGCACGGTCTCGCGTGTGATCAACGGCGGGCACTGGGTGTCTCCCGACGCCAGGCAGGCCGTCGAAGAGGCGATCCTCGCCACCGGCTACACCGCCAACCATCACGCTCGCAGCCTCGCGACCGGTCGAGCGGGCTCCCTGGCCTTCCTCCTCACCGAGCCGCAGCAGCTGCTGTTCGACGATCCGACGTTCGCACTGCTGCTGCGCGGAGCAGCCGAGGCTCTCGCCCAACGGGCCATGACCCTGGTGCTCCTCGTCGCCGGAACACCCGCCGAGCGCGAGAGCGTCGCCCAGTTCCTCAGCGCGGGACACGTCGACGGCGTCATGCTCATCTCGTCGCACGAGTCCGACCCGCTGCTCGATCAGCTGATCGAGGTCGGCATCCCGACTGTGTGCTGCGGCGTGCCGCTCGGGCACGAACGCGAGCTCTCGACGATCTCCGTCGACGAGATCGCCTCCGCCCGCACCATGGCCGCGCACCTCGTGACGCAGGGACACCGCCGCATCGGCATGATCGCCGGCCCTGACGACACCCCCGGTGGCCGCTATCGCCTGGTCGGATTCCGCGAAGAGCTCGGCGACCTCTACGACGAATCGCTGGTCGAGCGCGGCGACTACTCGTACGAGTCAGGACTCGCCGCCATGACGCGGATGCTCGAGCACGACGTCGACGCGGTGTTCGCGGCATCCGACCGGATGGCGGCCGGAGCCATCGCCGCCGCCCGCCGCGCAGGGCGCCGCGTGCCCGAGGACATCGCGATCGCCGGCTTCGACGACTCAGGCCTCGCCGCGACGCACGAGCCCCCGATCACGACCATGCGCCAGCCGTGGGATCAGATCAGCGCGAAGATGGTCGCCGTGCTGCTCGAGGTCATCGCCGGGGCATCCCCCCGCTCGGTCATCCTCGACACCGAGCTCGTGGTGCGCGCGACCGCGTAGGCGGCATTCGCTCCGCTGCCGCCCCCGCTCCCGCTCCCGCTCGTGCTCGCGCTCCCGCTCCCGCTCCCGCTCCCGCTCCCGCTCGCGCTCCCGCTGCCGCTCGTGCGCGCGCTGCGAAGGTGATCTCTCGCAGCGAAGGACCGAAGGCCGCGTGAGGCCCTTCGCAGCGCGATATCTCCTTCGGTGCGTGCGATGGCTGATGACAGGACGCGTCGACGAGGTCTCGCTCGCCCCCTACGGCCGGTCGAGCACCTCGCGGAGCGTGGCAGCGAAGGCCTCGGGCTGCCCGGCATAGCCGAACTCGCCACCCATGAAGCCGCCGTGGTGACTGGGGAAGACCGTCGCCTGCTGTCCGAGCTTCTCGGCCAGGGCGAGCGCGGTGCGGCCGGTGTAGCCCTTCAGCGACTCCTCCCCGACAGCGACGACGATCCGAGTCGGGGATGCCTTCAGCGCTTCGAGATCCGGCTCGTAGAGCGGCACCGCCCACGAGAGTTCGGACAGCAGTGGATCATTCCGCGAGCCGTCGTCCTCCGTCGGCATCCCGAATGCCGCGGGGTCGGGGGCCGGCTGGGCGAGGAACTCCTCGGTGACCTCTCCCTCCCACGACGTCATCGCGACGAACGCCGCCATTCCGGCACCCCATCCTCGCTCCTGATATGCCCGGGTACAGGCGATTCGCGCTCGATGCACCGCTTCGGCATCAGGCAGCACGCAGTCGATCGGCGGCTCGTGGGCGACCAGAGTCACCACGTCCTGAGGGTGCGCGGTGACCAGAGCGAGAGCACTCACGGCTCCGCCGCTGCTCGCGAACATGTCGACAGGGCCCGCACCGAGCGCCTCGATGATCGCGTGGACATCCTCGGCCTGGAGATCGGGCTCGTTCGTGACTCCGCCGTCCTTGCGCACGCTGCGGCCCAACCCTCGTGGGTCGTAGGTCACGACGGTGCGATCGCCGAGCAGCTTCACCTGCGCCTGGAAGCCGCTCGCATCCATCGGCTGGCCGATCATCATCAACGGAGGGCGGCCATCCTTCGTCGGGAGTGGCCCATGCACGTCGTAGACGAGGTCGACGTCCGGGAGCTCGAGGGTGTGCTGCGTCATCGGGTGGCCTCCTCGGCGTCGAACGATTCCACTGGGATGCTACGGCGCGGCATCCGCTGGCGCCAGCGCTTCGACACTTCTTCGTGACAGCCGACCGCATCCCGTCTCAGCCGACCGCATCCCGTCTCAGCCGACCGCATCCCGTGTCAGTCGACCGCATCTCGTGCCAGCCGACCGCATCCCGTGAAGGAGATCTCGCTCGGCGAAGGATCGGATGCCGGATCCGCGCCTTCGTTACGTGAGATCTCCTGCGATGCGAACGCGAACGCCAACGCGAACGAGAACGGCCCCCCGAACCGCCCGGCCTCAGCCGCGCATGGCGACGCCGCGTCGCCAGTAGCCCATGAAGGCGACCTGCGAGCGGTCGATGCCGAGATCCTTGACCAGGTGGCGGCGCAGCGTCGTGACGACGCCGCTTTCGCCGGCGATCCAGAAGTAGCGCTCCGCGGGAGCATCCGCCTCCGCGATCTCCTCGCCGAGACCCGAGTAGTCGGGGGTCTCCCAGAGCAGGGCCTCCGTGTCGATGTCCTTCACGTCGATCTCGTCGGCAGCATCCGCATCTCCGAGGTACTCGAGCACGGCGGGAATCAGCCGCACACCGTGGGGCTCACCCGCATCGCGAGGCAGCCAGTGCACCTCGACCCCGGCAGGCGCGTCGATGCGCAGGACGTCGGCCGGGGACGGCACCTCGATGAAGGCGCAGCCTCGAAGGTCGCTCGGGGCGTCTTCGAGGATGCGCGCGATCGCGGGAGCCGCCGTCTCGTCACCGGCGAGGACGACCGACGTCGCGGTGCCCGGCTCGTACTCGGCGCCGCCGTGTGCGGCCGCGGCGACGCCTCGACGCGGTCCGACGATGAAGAGCTCCTTGCCGACCGCCGCCGCATCGGCCCAGCGCGACGCCGGGCCCGTGAGACCGGGCGCCAGGTGCAGCACGAAATCGACATCGATCTCGGTGCCCGCATCCGTCACCCGCAGGTCACGCACCGAGTAGGTGCGCATGGATCCGCGGTCCTCCTCGGGGACGGCGAGGAAGGAACCCCACCAGTCGTCGGTCTCACGATCGAGATCGGGGAGGATGCCGGATGCCGGCGGGAACACGATCTTGATCCGGGAGTCGAAGACGTCACCCGGCGTGCCGAACTCGAGAAGATCGTCGCCGCCGAACGTGATCCGCACGAAGTTCGGCGACACCCGTTCGACCCCGCGCACCTCGGCGCGAGCGAGCACGTAGGTGGGGCGTTCGGTCGTGGTCTCAGCGGACATGATGCCTTCCGATCGGGGTGACCATCGGCTTCCCGGAGACCGGGTCGATGGTGATCTGGTTCGCGAGGTCGAAGACCTCTTCGACGAGCTGGGCGGTCACGACATCCTGCGGAGCGCCGGTGGCGTGCACCCTGCCCTCCTTCATCGCGACGAGCTCGTCGGAATACCTCGCGGCGAGGTTGAGGTCATGCAGCACCATCACGATCGTGGTGCCGCGCGAGACGCTGAGGTCGGTGAGCAGATCGAGGACCTCGACCTGGTGAGCGACGTCGAGGAACGTGGTCGGCTCATCGAGCAGCAGGATGTCGGTCTCCTGCGCGAGCGCCATGGCGATCCACACGCGCTGACGCTGGCCGCCCGAGAGCTCGTCGACGCTGCGGTCGGCGAGCTCCGTGGTGCCGGTGGCGGCCAGAGCATCCGCGACGACCTCGTAGTCGTGAGCGCTCCAGCGAGCCAGCATCTTCTGATGCGGATGCCGACCGCGGCCGACGAGATCCGCGACGGCGATGCCCTCGGGAGCGACGGGCGACTGTGGCAGCAGGCCGAGGATGCGCGCGACCTCCTTGGTGGGGCGCGCGTGCACCGACTTGCCGTCGAGCACGACCTGACCCGCCGTCGGCGAGAGCAGACGCGCGAGCGAACGCAGCAGGGTCGACTTGCCGCATCCGTTCGCGCCGACGATCGTGGTGATCTTGCCCGGCGCGATCGCGAGATCGAGGCCGTCGATGATCGTCCGGTCGCCGTAGGCGAGAGTGACGGACTCCGCCGTCAGAGTGTGCGCCTCGGTCACAGGGAGCCTCCCGAGCGGTTCGTGCGGATGAGCAGGTAGATGAGGTACGGAGCGCCGAGCACGCCGGTGATCACGCCGACCGGGTAGCGCTCGCCGAACGCGAACTGACCGATCAGGTCGCCTCCGAGCACGAGCACAGCGCCGATGAATGCGCTGGGGACGAGCAGGTTCGCTCCCGGCCCCGTGATGCGGGCCGCGATCGGACCCGCCATGAACGCCACGAACGCGATGGGGCCGGTCGCGGCGGTGGCGAACGCCAGCAGTGCGACTGCGCCGAGGATGAAGAGCAGACGAGTCGTGTTGACCCGCACCCCGAGACCGGACGCCGAATCGTCGCCGAGCTGCATCGCCCCGAGCGCCCTGCCCTGCAGGAGCAGCAGCGGCACGATGATGACGGCGGCGATCGCGAGCGGCATCACGCGTTCCCACGAGGCGTTGTTCAGGCTTCCGGTGAGCCACTGCATCGCGGTCTGGATGTCCCAGTTCGCCGCCCTCGACAGCATGTACGAGATGATGCTCTGCAGCATCGCCGCGACACCGATGCCGATCAGGATCAGTCGAGTGCCCGCGAAGCCGTTCTTGATCGACAGCAGGTAGATGACTCCTGCCGTGACGATCGCACCGCCGAGCGCGAGCAGCGAGACGATCGGCCCGTTGAGCGACAGCACGATGATGCCGAACACCGCTGCGGCGCCGGCGCCGTTCGAGATGCCGATGATGTCGGGCGAGGCGAGCGGGTTGCGCAGCAGCGTCTGGAACGAGACGCCGGCGATGCCGAACGCGAAACCCGCGAGGATCGCGAGCACCGCGCGGGGCAGGCGCAGCTCGCCGACGGTGAACGACGCCCCCGGCACGGTCTCGCCGAGGATCACGCGGATCACCTCGTCGAGCGGATAGAACGTGTTGCCGATCATGAGCGCCACGGCGAACAGCACGAGCAGCAGCGCACCGAGCACGATCGTGGCCGTGGCGTGGCGGCGGTGGCGTGAACGACGGCCCGCGACGAGCGCGGCGACCTCGTCGCGGGTGCGGTCGGATGCTGCGGGAGTGTGGGCGGGAGCCCGGTCGATGGTGCTCACAGTTCACGCACCTTCTGACGACGGACGATCCAGATGAAGAACGGGGCGCCGATGATGGCGGTGATGATGCCGACCTGGATCTCCTCCGAGGTCGGCGCGATGACGCGGCCGACGATGTCGCTCGCGAGCAGCAGGGCGGCGCCGGCCATGGCCGAGAACGGCAGCAGCCAGCGGTGGTCGGTGCCGATCAGCATCCGGCAGACATGCGGGATCACGAGACCGACGAATCCGATGGGCCCGGCGATCGCGGTGGCTGCTCCGGCGAGGATCACGGCGCCGACCGCCGACATGAGGCGCGTGCGGAAGACGTGCTCGCCGAGTCCCTTCGCCATGTCGTCGCCGAGGGCGAGGGAGTTCATGCCCCGGGCGCTGGCGAAGCAGATCAGTGCGCCGAGCGCGAGCACCGGGGCGGTGATCGCGATGCGCGGCCACTCGGCACCGCCCACTCCGCCGATCTGCCACGACTGGAATGCCTGCAGCAAGTCGACGCGCGGCAGCATGACGGCGCTGATGAGCGAGGCGAAGGCGGCCGAGGTGGCGGCACCGGCGAGCGCGAGCTTGAGGGGCGTGGCACCGCCGCGTCCGAGCGAACCGACGGTGTAGACGAACGCCGCGGCCAGGGCGGCGCCGATGATCGCGAGTGCCATCTGGCTGTAGGCGTCGGTGAGACCGAGGAAGGCGAGGCCGAACACGACGGCGAGCGAAGCGCCGTTCGAGACGCCGAGGATGCCGGGGTCGGCGATCGGGTTGCGGGTGACCGCCTGCATCGTCGCGCCGGAGAGTGCGAGCGCTGCACCGACGAGGATCGCGAGCACCGTGCGCGGAAGGCGCTTGATGATCGCCGCCTGGGCGAGGGTGTCATCCTGCCCGGCGAGGGCGGCGAAGATGTCGTCGATGCTCACGGAGCGCACGCCGAAGCAGATCGACAGGATGCAGAGCACGAACAGCACACCCAGGCCGACGAGCAGCCAGAGCGTGCGCGCCCATGCCGGGCGTCGCAGATCTGCGACGCCCGGCAGGGGAACGGTGACAGCGGTCACGGGAATTCAGTGTGCGAAGGTGACGCCGACGGTCACTTCGCGGCGAGCGGTGCTGCCAGCAGGCCGAGGTAATCGGACAGGCCCCACTGGATCGACAGCGGCGACGGGTTCGCTGAGGCCGCGATCGGGGTGGAGTCGGGCAGGATCACGATGTTGCCGGCGGCGATCGCGGGGATCTTCGACAGCAGCGGGTCGGCCTGCATGGTGGCGATGAGCGAGTCGTCGCCGTAGGTCACGAAGACATCGACGTCGTCGAAGGTGTCAGCCTCTTCGGAGCTCACCGAGAGGTAGAACTCCTTGCTGTCTGCGTTCTCCTCGACGATCGACGGAAGCGGAAGACCCAGGTCGTCGTGCAGGTAGCCGGGGCGCGTGTCGATCGCGGTGTAGTAGCCGACCTGGCTCAGGTCGCTCGGGTCGACATACGCGAACAGCACCTTCTTGTCCTTGAGGGCGCTGTTCTCCTCGAGGGCGGCCTCGGCGTCGGCGTGCAGCTCTTCGATGAGGGCGTCGCCCTCCTCCTCGAGGCCGAGCGCCTTCGAGTTCATCTCGATCATGTCGTCGACCGGGGTGCCCCAGGCGACCTCGGGGTAGGCGACCACCGGTGCGATCTTCGAGAGCTGGTCGTACTCCTCCTGCGTCAGACCCGAGTACGCCGCGAGGATGACGTCGGGCTGCGTGTCGGCGACGGCCTCGTAGTCGATGCCGTCGGACTCGTCGAACAGCACGGGCTCTTCGCCGCCGAGCTCGTCGAGCTTGTCCTCGACCCAGGGCAGGATGCCGTTGTCGTCGTCGTCGCCCCACGTGGCCTTGCTCATGCCGACCGGGACGATGCCGAGAGCGAGGGGAACCTCGTGGTTCGCCCACGCGATCGTCGCGACGCGCTCAGGCTTCTCCTCGATCGTGGTCTCGCCGAACACGTGCTCGATCGTGACGGGGAAGGCACCGTCATCGGCGGGGTTGCCGCCGGCGGAGTCGGAGTTCGAGTCGGTCGACGACGTCGCGCAGGCCGTGAGGCCGACGGCCAGAGCCGCGGCGACACCGGCGGCGATGAGACGAGAGGTGCGCACAGGCGTTCCCTTCGGGTTGGGATGAGGGGGGTGCGGCGCGGAGGGGCGCCAAGGCTTTGGTAAGCCTGGCCTAATCTAACAGAAAGTTAGGCAAGCCTCATCTTGGGTCCCTGGCCCGGGCGTCATCCTCGCCTCTCGCGCGGGGTCGACATCACACCGCACCCGCCCGTTGCGGGGGGGGGCACGTGCACGGGCAGAAAACACCCGGACATGCAGAAAGCCGGCCGGATCCGTGAGGATCCGACCGGCTTCAGGAAGCCTATGCGCGCTCAGAGAGCGCGGATGTTCGCAGCCTGCATGCCCTTGGGGCCACGCTCAGCGTCGAATTCGACCTTCTGGTTCTCACGAAGCTCCTTGAAACCGGAGCCGGTGATTGCCGAGTAGTGGGCGAAGAGGTCGTCCGTGCCGTCATCGGGAGCGATGAAGCCGAAGCCCTTTTCCGCGTTGAACCATTTCACAGTGCCAGTGGCCATGTGTTTTCTACTTTCTGTTTTCAAACGGCCGCTTGCGCGGCCCGCGCCGTGACGGAACGTCCGACATACGCGCCTGCTCAACGTACCACGGCAGGCTGACCGGTGTCCCGGAAGTTCGGATTCTTCTGAAGAACAGCCGCCTCGGTGCGGGTGCTCACCCCGAGTTTGCGCAGCACGGCCGACACGTGGACGCTCACCGTCTTGACGCTGATGAAGAGCCGCTCCCCGATCTGGCGGTTGCTCAGACCCTCGGCGATCAGCTCGAGCACCTGCCGCTCGCGGGCGGTGAGCGGGTCGACATCCGGTTCGACGCCGGCGGTGCCGGATGCTGCGGTGCCGGATGCGGTGCCGGATGCTGCGGCGAGGCCAGCCGCCGCTTGGAAACCACCGACGATCCGCCCCAGGGGAACGTGGCCGAGGCGCTCCGCCTGGCGCATCGCGGCCGAGAGCACGGCGCTCGCCTCCCCTCGGTCTCCTGCGTCGACGAGTGCGCGAGCGAGAGCCAGACGCGTGGTCACCGCGAACGTCACGGGCACATCGCGGTCGTCTGCGTGCTCGACCGCCTGGCGCAGGGCTGCGACGGACGGGAAGAGGAATGCCTCGAGGATCGTCTCCCACCTGTCGCCTCGCAGCTGCGAAGGTTGGGCGCGCCACGCGTCGCGCACGTCTGCGACCGCCGCCTCGACCTCGACGCCGGATGCCCGCAGCTCGGCGATGAACCATGCCGCCTCGAGCAGCAGTCGACGCTGATGCAGGGACACCGGCCCCTGATCGGCGAGCATCGCCCTGACCTCACCGAGAGCACCCGCGAGGTCGCCCCGCCCCTCGGCGACGGCCACGCGCATCATGACCTCGTCGTACCAGATCTGACGTTCGACCCGACCGGTCTCCTCGAATGCGGGGTGCCACTCGCGAAGGATCTCGGCCGCCTCCTCGTGTCTGCCTCGCCAGGAGAGCACCCGCACGCGCGTCATCGTGGAGTACATGTGCGAGATGCGCAGAGTCCGCTGAGCGAGCTCGCGCGCCAGCATCCCCTCGACCCGTTCGATCTCGCCCATCTCGAGCAGTGGCACGGCCATGTTCTGCGTCATCAGCGCGCCCGTGGTGCGCTCGACGCCGAAAGCGCGCGCGGGCGCGAGCCCCTCTTCGGCGACCCTGACGGCATCGCGATAGCGCCCCAGCAGGCCGAGCAGATCCGAATAGTTGACCCGGTATCTCATCTCGGCGTTCGTGCCTTTGGCGAGCTGCAGGGCGAGCGCGTACTCGCGGTGCCCCGCGTCGAGGTCGCCGAGGTGCGCGCGGGCTCCGCCCCGGACGTTCGCGGCGATCGATGCCTCGTCGTCCGACCCGGCGCGCGCGGCCCGCTCGCCCGCCTCCGCCGCCAACGCGATCGCCTCGTCGAGTCGCCCCGAGATCATGTAGCGACTGGCGAGCTGGTTCAGCACCGAGGCGCGCAGCCGGTCGTCGTCGACGCCCGCCTCGAGGATCTCGAGCGCCTGCTGCAGCAGCGGGACCGCCCCGGCGCGGCCGAGGTTCATCGTGTAATACGCCTTGTCGCGCAGCAGCCGGGCGTGCATGCGGGGGTCGACTGTCGTCGGATCGACCTCGGCGAGCGCGAGATCGACCACGGCGAGCGCCCGTTCTCCGTCTCCCGCGTTGCGCAGCACGGAACCGAGAGTGCGCAGCACCTCGAGGCGCGCCACACCCACGACGGCCTCGGCATCCGGCACCTGGATCCACAGGTCGAGGGCGAGCTCGCCGAAGCGGGCAGCGCTCGCGAAGGCGAACCGCGACTTGGCGTCGGCCATCGCGGTGACGGCCGCGGCGAGCGCCCGCCGGTCGTCTTGCGCGAGCTGCCAGTGATAGGCGAGCGCGGCGGAGTCGGCGGTTTCGACCCCTGAGCAGTTCTCCTCGAGCGCCTCGGCATACGCCCGATGCAGCCGCGCTCTCTCGCCCGGGAGCAGATCGTCGTGCACGGCTTCGCGCAGCAGCGCATGCCGGAACCGGTAGTCGTCGTCGACCACGACGAGGATGCCGCTGAGCGTCGCCTCGCGGATCGCCTCGTCGAGGCGGGCTTCGGGCAGACCCGCGAGGCGGGTGACGAGCGGGTGGGTCAGCGGACGCTCGGCTCCCGAGACGAGCTGCACCACCCGCCGGGCGTCATCGCTGAGACGGTCGAATCGGGCGAGCAGCAGGTCGCGCAGACTGCCGGGCAGGGGACCGGTCGAGCACCCGGCGAGCTCTTCGACGAAGAAGGGCACGCCCTCGGCTCGATCGTGGATGCGATCGAGCGCCGCGTCTGTCACGGGCTGCCCGGTGAGCGATTCGACGAGCGCACGGACACCCGAGGTGTCGAGCCGATCGATCGCGACCCTCTCGAGCAGACGCGCGCGGGTGGACTCGCCGATGAAGCGGCTCACGGCATCGCCGCGTCGCACGTCGTCGGAGCGGCAGGTCAGGATCAGGAGGATGCGGCCGTGCCCGAGGGCGCGCAACAGGAAGGAGAGCAGCGCCAGGGTCGACTCGTCAGCCCAGTGCAGGTCTTCGACGACGAGCACCTGCGGCGCGTGTTCGGCGGCCGCCTCGATGAGCGCCGCGATCGCATCGCGCAGGCGGTCAGGGCTCGTCTGGGATCGCTCGGTGGGGTTGAGCTCGGGCAGCAGCATGCCCAGCGCCTCGACGCCGACGCCGATCTCCTCCCGCACCCGGTCGGCGCCCATGCTCGCGACGATCGACCGGAGGATGCCGGCGAGCGGCCCGAAGGGCGTGCGCGACGCCCCGAGATCGAGGCACCAGCCGACATGCACGTCTGCGCGGTTCGTCACCTCGGCGCTGAACTCGCGCAGCAGTCGCGACTTGCCGATGCCCGCCTCGCCCTCGATGAGCGCGGCCACCGGGACCCCGTCGACCGCTCGCCGGAACAGCTCGCGGATGGTCGCGAGTTCGGTCTCTCGGCCGACCATCGCGGCGCTGGGGGCGGACGGGGGCATGAATTCATCGTGCCACTCCCCTCCGACATCCGGCGTCGCGCTGCCGTCTGCCCGCAGCGGAGCGACGATCACCGGGCGGGTGCCGGTTCGCGGCCCGCGGATGCGCGGCGCTCGGGCTGCCGTGCAGCATCCGTCGCCGCGTCGCGCGATGCGTCGGTCGTGTGCAGCAGCCGGCCGGCCAGACGCCGGACCGGGCCGGGCTGTCTGCGGACCAGCTGATCGCTGCGCTCCTCGATGACGCGACGGCGTTCTGCCGCGCGAGCGAGCTGCTCCTGATCGAACTCGGTCGATCTGTAGGCGAGATACGGGTGCTCGAACATGACATCTCCTCGGTGTGCGATGTCCTCAGAATCCGCTCTGAGTCACCCCGACGACATCGGGAGGATGCCCTATCTTCCGTTGATGAGTTCCCTAGTCGACGCCGGGCGTGCCGTCGTCCGGGCAGCGAAAGAGGTCCGAGCGGTGATGGGGGCACCACCGCTCGGACCTCAGCTCAGGGGTCGATCAGGCGTCGACGTCGCCGCGCCACGCACCGGTCTCGGTGCCGCGCTTCTCCATGAACTCCTTGAAGTTCTGGAGATCCTTCTTCACCGCGTGCGAGCCCGCGCCCACGAGAGAGCCGACCTTCTCGAGAAGCCCCTCGGGCTCCCAGTCGATCTGCACGGTCACGCGGGTCGTGAGGTCTTCGAGCTTGTGGAACGTCACGACGCCCGCATGCTCGGTCTCACCGCCGATGCTGTTCCACGCGACTCGCTCGTCGGGGTGCTGCTCGGTGATCTCCGCGTCGAACTCGCGCGTCGCGCCGCCCACGTTCACCTTCCAGCGGGTGTGCGTGTCGTCCAGCTGGACGATCGACTCCACCTCGTCGAGGAACTGCGGGAAGCTCTCGAACTGCGTCCACTGGTTGTACGCCACGTCGATGGGAACGTGTACGTCGATGGTCTCGATGATCTGCACCATGTGATGATCCTCACTGTTCGTCGGTCGTGTCATCCCATTCAGCGGCGTTCGACGACTCTTGGCGACGGGGTTGACATCTCCCCTGACGGCACTCGCTAGCCGAGTAGCGTTGCAGGCATGCGCATCCACGCCGCGATCCGCGCCTCGAAGCGCTCACCCCTGCTGCAGGTGGTGAAGTCCGCCGCGGCGACGATCGCCGCATGGATGCTCGCGGGATGGGTGGTTCCGGGACAGCTCCCCGTCTTCGCCGCGATCGCCGCTCTGCTCGTCGTGCAGCCCAGCGTCAACCAGTCGCTGTCGAAGGCGCTCGAACGCAGCATCGGCGTGATCGTCGGCGTGGTGATCGCGGTCGCCCTGGGCCTTCTCCTGGGGTCACCGAGCTGGATCGTGCTGCTCGCCATCGTGGTGGCCATGCTCGTCGCGTGGGCCTTCCGGGCGACGCCCGGCACCGGCAACCAGGTGGCCATCTCGGCGATGCTCGTGCTCGCGCTGGGCTCGACTCCCGACTATGCGATAGCGCGCATCTTCGAGACCCTGATCGGCGTGGTCATCGGCATCGTCGTGAACGCCCTGATCGTGCCGCCCGTGCTGGTCGCCCCGGCCCGACGCGATCTCGGGCTGCTGGGCAGCGAGCTCGCCTCGAGCCTCGACCGACTCGCCGATGCGCTACCCGAACCCCAGACTCCCGCCACGCTGCATCAGCTCATGCTCGAAGCCAGACTGCTGCGCCCGATGAAGGACGCGGCAGAGGCATCCATCGCTGCGGGTGAGGAATCCCTCACTCTGAACCCGCGCCGGTCAACGCACCGTGAAGAGCTCGTCGAGATGCGCGCACTGCTCGAACGGCTGACGCCCATCGTGACGCAGACCATCGGGATGACGCGCGCCTACTTCGACCACTACGACGACTCCATCGGGGAGGAGCCGGCCGTCACGGCCATCGCGGAGCAGCTGCGGCGCGCAGGGCACGATGTGCGACTGGCTGTGCAGATCGCCGACGTGTCCCCGGAGCCCGAGACACTGACCTCGGCGATCCCGGCACTGACCGCGCCTCTCGTCATCCGGCCGCCCTCGTCGACGCACTGGATCCTCATCGGGTCGCTGATGGAGGACCTCAGGCGCATCCGCGCGGAGCTCGTCGACGAGGAATGACAGGGCGACGCGGCGGCGCCGGTCAGTCCTGCTCGGGGTCGTCGGCGAGCACGTCGCCGTCGTCGTCGTCGCTCTCGTCGCCCGAGCCGGAGGGGACGACCGTCGGCGGCTCTCCCTTGTTGTCCTCGGCGCCGAGGTTGTCGTTCTCCTCGGGGCCGGGCGACGGCTCCGTGCTGATGTCGTTGCGGTCGGTGCTGATGTCGTCGCTGTCGCGAGTCATGGCATTTTCCCTTCGTCGGAGTTCGATCTCCTGCGAGGTTAGGGCCGCATGCCCGCAGAAAGCCCGGGCCTTGACAAGCGCTCCGGGCCTACCCTGGTGACATGTCCGACATGACCGTTCCCGAGGCTCTGGCCGAGCTCGCCGCCCTCGAGGATCCGAAGATGCGCGCCGCGAACGAGAAGCGCGGCGACGACCACGGCATCAATCTCAGCCGCATGCGCACCCTCGCGAAGCGCATCAAGACAGACCAGCCCCTGGCGAAAGAGCTGTGGGCGACCGGCGACACCGCCGCCCGGCTGCTGGCGCTGCTGATCTGCACGCCGCGCGCGTTCACCGCCGACGAGCTCGACGCGATGCTGCGACAGACTCAGGCCCCCAAGGTCAACGACTGGTTCGTGAACTACGTCGCGAAGAAGACCCCCCTCGCGGAGGAGCTGCGGCTGCGCTGGTTCGACGACTCCGACCCGACCGTCGCCGCGGCCGCATGGTCGCTCACGACGGTGCGCGTCGCGAAAGATGCCGAGGGCCTCGACCTCGATCACCTGCTCGATCTGATCGAGCGCGATCTGCAGAACGCGCCCTCGCGGTTGCAGTGGGCGATGAACGAGACGCTCGCCAACATCGGCATCTTCCACCCGGAGCTGCGGTCCAGGGCGCTCGAGATCGGTGAGCGCCTGCAGGTGCTCGCCGACTACCCCACCGCGCCCGGCTGCACCTCGCCGTTCGCGCCGATCTGGATCGGCGAGATCGTGCGGCGGCGCGAGGGCTGAGACCCGACGCGAGGGCTGATCCCCGCATCCGGCGACTCAGCCCTGCGTCCCGCGACTCAGCCCTGCGTCCGTCAGCGAACGCTGCCGACTGCGGCCCGCGGTGCCGTCAGCATCGCTTCGGCGTCGGTGAACTCCTTCTCGATGTCGTCGTTGCGCGTGTAGGTGACGAGGCTCACCACGACGGCCGCGACGAACGCGAACACGAACGCGGGGAGCAGCTCGTACAGGTCGGTGTCCAGGGCCTTCCAGACGAACACCGTGACCGCTCCGACGAACATGCCCGCGAGAGCACCCCAGTTCGTGAGCTTGCGCCAGAACAGGCTGAGCAGGATGATCGGGCCGAACGCGGCACCGAATCCTGCCCAGGCGAACGACACGAGCCCGAGGATCGAGTCGTTCGGCGTGATCGCGAGGATGATCGCGATGATCGCGACGACGAGCACCGCCAGGCGGCCCAGCAGCACCAGCCGTTTGTCGGACGGCGGGGTCTTGCGCACCACCTTGTAGAGGTCCTCGACCAGCGCAGACGAGCACACGACCAGCTGGCTCGACACGGTGCTCATGATCGCCGCGAGCACGGCCGCCAGCACGAGTCCGGCGACGAACGGATGCAGCAGCGTCTGCGACATCAGCAGCACCACGGTCTCGGGGTTGTCGAGGGTGATGCCCTGCTGCGCCATGTAGGCGATGCCGACGAGGCCCGAGATGATCGCGCCGAACATCGAGACGACCATCCAGGAGATGCCGATGCGACGCGCGCTCTTCGCCTCCTGCGGCGAGCGCAGCGCCATGAAGCGCACGATGATGTGCGGCTGCCCGAAGTACCCGAGGCCCCACGCCAGGGCCGAGGCGATGGCGAGGAAGGTGCCGCCGGTGACGGCCCCTCCGCCGAGCAGCGACAGGAATCCCTCTCCGGCGTTCTCGGTGATGAGCGTCGACGTCTCCTCGAGTCCGCCGATCGCGATGACGGCGGCGACCGGCACGACGATCAGCGCGATCACCATCATCAGCCCCTGCACGACGTCGGTGAGGGAGGCCCCGAGGAATCCGCCGAAGAGCGTGTACAGCAGCGTGATGCCGCCGACCAGCAGCATCCCGAACAGGTAGTCGCCGTTGAACGAGCTCTCGAAGAAGACGCCGGCGGCGACCATGCCCGACGAGATGTACAGCGTGAAGAACACCAGGATGATGAGCCCCGAGACGATGCGCAGCGACCGGCTGGTGTCGCGGAGCCGGTTCTCGAAGAAGCTCGGGATCGTGATCGAGTTGCGCGACACCTCGGAGTAGGCGCGAAGCCGTGGGGCCACCAGCAGCCAGTTGAGGTAGGCGCCGATCGTCAGCCCGATCGCGATCCAGGCCTCGATCAGTCCAGCGGCGTAGATCGCGCCGGGAAGGCCCATCACGAGCCAGCCCGACATGTCGGCCGCACCGGCGCTGATCGCGGCGACCCACGACGGCAGGTTGCGTCCGCCGAGCATGTAGTCCTCGTGGTCGGAGGTGCGCTTGTAGGCGAAGTATCCGATGAGCAGCATGCCGGCGAAGTACAGCCCGAGTGCCCCGTACAAGAAGATCTGATCGGACATCGTCGTCCCTTTTCCGCGGTGCCGATCACCGCTCGGTACCGATGATCTCAAGGCGGACGCTGTGGTCCGGGCGCGCCACGCAGAGACCGCTGGTTACGCTGAAGCCATGAGCACGCACATCGCCGCACAGCCCGGTCAGATCGCCCCCGTCGTCCTGTTCCCCGGCGATCCGCTGCGGGCGAAGTGGATCGCCGAGACCTTCCTCGACGACGCCGAGCTGTACTCCGAGACCCGCGGGATGCTGGGCTTCACCGGCACCTGGGAGGGCCACCGCGTCTCGGTGCAGGGTTCGGGCATGGGTCAGCCGTCGATGGCCATCTATGCGACCGAGCTGTTCGAGGAGTACGACGTGCAGACGATCGTGCGCGTCGGCTCGTGCGGGGCGCTGACCGAGAAGCTGCAGGTGCGGGACATCATCATCGCGAACGGCGCCTGCACCGATTCGGGCATCAACAGGGTGCGCTTCCACGGACTCGACTACGCACCTGTCGCGGACTTCGGACTGCTGCGCGCGGCGGTCGAGGCGAGCGAGGCCGAGCCCCTGGACTCGGCCGTCCACGTCGGTCTGCTGTTCTCGAGCGACCAGTTCTACAGCACCCGACCCGAGCTGACCGAGCCGTTCGTGCAGCACGGCGCCCTCGGAGTGGAGATGGAGGCCGCGGGGCTGTACACCCTCGCCGCGTACCACGGGCGTCGCGCTCTGGCCATCTGCACGGTGTCGGATCACATCGTCACCGGCGAGCAGACCACCGCTCAAGAGCGCGAGCAGACCTTCGGCGACATGATCCGCATCGCACTGCGCGCCGCGACGTCCGTCTGAGGCGTTGCGGGCCGGCCGGCGCGCTCGCTTGCAGGCTCGCTCCCTCGCAGGCTCCCTCGCAGGCTCACAGGCTCGCAGCGAAGGAGATCTCATGCTGCGAAGGACCGCATCCAGCATCCGCTCCTGCACAGCACGTGTTCCCCTTCGCAGGAGGTGCCCTGCCGGAGGTGGGATGATCGACAGACCATGCCTGCGATCCTCGACCACACGACGCTGACCGACGGATCCGATGCGGATGCCGTCTACACGGCGTTCGTCGAATGGGCCGAGTCGACCGGCATCAGCCTCTACCCCGCCCAGGACGAGGCGGTCATCGAGATCGTCTCGGGCAACAACCTGATCCTGTCGACGCCCACCGGCACCGGCAAGTCGCTCGTCGCCGTCGGCGCACATTTCGCCGCGCTGGTCGAGGGGCGCCGCTCGTTCTACACCGCCCCGATCAAGGCGCTCGTGAGCGAGAAGTTCTTCTCCCTCGTCGACGTCTTCGGCGCCTCGAACGTCGGCATGATCACGGGCGACTCCTCGGTCAACCCGGATGCCCCGATCATCTGCTGCACGGCCGAGATCCTCGCGAACCTCGCACTGCGCCAGGGCACGGATGCCGCGGTGCATCAGGTCGTCATGGACGAGTTCCATTTCTATGCCGACCCCGACCGCGGATGGGCCTGGCAGGTGCCGCTGCTCGAGCTGCCGCAGGCGCAGTTCATCCTCATGTCGGCCACACTGGGCGACGTGTCGCAGCTGTCGAGCGACCTCACCCGCAGGACGGGCCGTGACACGGCATCCGTCACCGGCGTCGAGCGCCCGGTTCCGCTGCACTACTTCTATGAGACGACGCCGATCCACGAGACGATCGACGACCTGCTGGGCACGGGCCAGGCGCCGATCTACGTCGTGCACTTCTCGCAGGCCGCTGCGATGGAGCGGGCCCAGGCGCTGTCGAGCACCAAGGTCGCCACTCGCGAGCAGCGCGACGAGATCGCGGCCCTGATCGGCGGTTTCCGCTTCACGACCGCCTTCGGCAAGACCCTCTCCCGCTTCCTCCGCGCCGGCATCGGCGTGCACCATGCCGGGATGCTCCCGAAGTACCGGCGCCTGGTCGAGCAGCTCGCCCAGCGAGGTCTGCTGCGCGTGATCTGCGGCACCGACACGCTCGGCGTCGGCATCAACGTGCCGATCCGCACGGTGCTGCTGACCGCTCTGACCAAGTTCGACGGCACCCGGATGCGGCGGCTCAGCGCCCGCGAGTTCCACCAGATCGCCGGGCGGGCGGGCCGCGCGGGCTTCGACACGGCCGGCACCGTCGTCGCCCAGGCTCCGGAGCACGAGAGCGAGAACGTCGCCGCGATCAAGAAGGCCGGCGACGACCCGAAGAAGAAGCGCAAGATCGTGCGCAAGAAGGCTCCCGATGGCTTCGTCTCGTGGGGCGAGCCGTCGTTCCGCAAGCTGATCGACGCCGAGCCCGAGACCCTCACCTCGCACATGCAGATCACGAGCGCCATGATGCTCAACGTGATCGGGCGCGGCGGCGACGTCTTCGGCAACATGCGCGCACTCGTCTACGACAACCACGAACCTCGCAAACGACAGCGCGAACTCGCTCTGCGCGCCATCGGCATCTACCGCACGCTGCTCGAATCGGGCGTCGTCGAGCAGACGGCCGACGGCGAGATCCGCCTGACCGTCGATCTGCAGCCGAACTTCGCCCTGAACCAGCCGCTGTCTCCGTTCGCTCTCGCCGCCTTCGAACTGCTCGACCGCGACCCGGCTGCCGGCACTGGAACCGGGTCGTACGCCCTGGACATGATCTCGATCGTCGAGTCGACGCTCGATGATCCGCGGGCGATCCTCGGACAGCAGGAGTTCCTGGCACGGGGCGAGGCCGTCGCCGTCATGAAGCGCGAGGGCATCGAGTACGACGAGCGCATGGAGCTGCTCGAGGAGATCACATATCCGAAGCCTCTCGACGAGCTGCTGACCGCCGCGTTCGAGACGTTCAGCGCCGCGCAGCCGTGGATCCGCGACTTCGAGCTGCATCCGAAATCCGTCGTCCGCGACATGTACGAACGAGCCATGTCCTTCGGGGAATATGTCGCGTACTACAAGATCGCGCGGTCGGAGGGCGTCGTGCTGCGCTACCTCTCCGACGCCTATCGGGCGGCCTCGCAGACCATCCCCGAAGAGGCGAAGGACGAGGATCTCCGCGACCTGATCGAGTGGTTGGGCGAGCTGGTGCGCCAGGTGGATTCGAGCCTGCTCGACGAGTGGGAGGAGCTGGTCAACGGCGTGCTCCACGGCCCGGACGACGAGCCGATCGTTCCGCCGGCGCCGAAGAGACTGACATCGAACGTCCGCGCCTTCCGCACTCTCGTGCGCAACGAGCTGTTCCGTCGGGTGCAGCTGGCCGCCCGCGAGGACGTCGCCGCCCTCGCCGAACTCGACCCGAGCTTCGGCGCCGACGCCTGGTCGGATGCGCTCGACGGATACTTCGCCGATCACGACGAGATCCTCACGGGCGCGAACGCCCGCAGCTCTCAGCTGCTGCTCCTGACCGAGGGTGCGACGGAGTGGACCGTCCGTCAGATCCTCGACGACCCGGCGGGCGACCACGACTGGGGCATCTCGGCCACCGTCGACCTCGCCGCCTCCGACGAAGAGGGCGCGGCCGTGGTCACCGTGACGGGCGTCGACCGCCTCTAGGCGACCCGCTCGAGGCCGGCCCTCCGGCGCGCACCGTCACCGCCTGGCACCTCAGCGGCTCGCACGAGGCGCGACACGAGGTCGACGTACGACACATCGGCCGCCGCGAACATGCGCGGCGCCTGCGAGGCCGCGGTGAGCCCCGGCATCGTGTTGACCTCGTTCAGCACCGGGCCCTCGGCGGTGAGGAAGAAGTCCATCCTGGCGAACCCGGCGCATCCGAGGGCGTCGAACATGGTCAGTGTCGCACGCGTGAGCGAGGTCGTCTCGGCCGTCGACAGCTGCGCGGGCACGGTGAATCGCGCGCTGCCGTCGTACTTCGTGGCGGTGTCGAAGAGGCCGGCGGCGTGGATCTCGAGCGGCGGCGCCGCCCAGCGGACGCCACCGGCTTCGCGCAGGACGGCGACATCGATCTCCCTCCCCTGCACGACCTCTTCGATGAGGATGCGGCGGTCGAACCGCGCCGCCTCGCGGAGCGCCGGCCCCAGTTCATGCTCTCCCCGCACGAGCGAGACGCCGTAGCTCGAACCGGCCGACACCGGCTTCACCACCACGGGCCCCTCGAACTCGGCATCGCCGCAGTCCGCCGCATCGACGACGCGTCCCCGTGCCGTTCGCAGCCCTGCCGCTTCGGCGACGAGCTTGGTGGCCCACTTGTCCATGCCGATGGCTCCGGCCCGCGGACCCGATCCGACCACGCGCACCCCTGCGAGACCGCACAGTGCCGCGAGTGCTCCGTCCTCTCCCAGGGGTCCATGCACGGCGGGGAATACGACGTCGCAGTCGGCGAGGAGCGGCATCGCGAGAGCGAGGGATCCGGCGGCGGTGGCACCCTCCGAGACGCCCGCCACCTCCCACACGCCCTGCCGCGAGATCGTCACCGTGCTCACGTCGTATCCCCCGAGCCGCAGGGCCTCTGCGACCGCTGCCGCTGAGGCGAGCGACACCTCGTGCTCGGCGTTCTGCCCTCCCCCGATCACCAGCACTCTCATGCGATGGCCCTCTCGACGCGGGAGCCGATGCCCGTCACGACGGTGTGCGGGATGCTCCCCGCCCACCGCGCCCACTCCTGCATACTCGGCACCGCGCCCCCCTCGGGTCCGAAGACCACGGCCGTGGTACCCCTCGGCATCGAGAGGTCACCCGTGTCGATCACGATCTGATCCATCGATACGCGACCGACGATCGGGCACCGGATGCCGTCGACCGCCACTCCTGCGCCCGCACCGAGCTCCCGCGGGATGCCGTCGGCATACCCGACCCCGATCACGCTCAGATGCGAGGTGCGCGTCGTCACATATGCGCCGCCGTAGCCGATCGCGGTGCCCGCCGGCACGACACTGCTGTGCACGACCGATGCCGTCAACCGCGCCGCCTCCTGCAGCGACACCGTCTCCGACGGATCGATGCCGACGAGCCCGGCGCCGACCCGGACCATGTCGAAGTGCGTGGCGGCATCCGTCAGCGTCCCGGACGTCGCCGCGAGATGCACGAGCAGAGGACCGAATCCGGCACGCAGCACGGCATCCCTCGCCTGTCGCATCCGGAGCACGGCGGGCGCGTTCTTCGCCGGGTCGGCGGCGTCGGCGTCTGGCAGGTGCCCCATCACCCCGACGACGTCGATGCGTGCACGACCCGAGTCGCGGCCCGTGCGAGCCACCCGCAGCAGCTCGGCCCAGTCCTCGAGCGGTACGCCGCCCCGCGACATGCCCGTGTCCATGTGCAGATGCACGCGAACGCACCCGTTCGGCAGTGCCGACGCATCCGCGATCAGCTGCCGCAGCTCCTCGACCGAGCCGACAGCCAGATCGACGCGATCCGCGACGACCTGCGCGACGTCGACCCCGGCGGGGTTGAGCCAGGCGAGGATCGGCACCTCGATCCCCGCCGCACGCAGCGGGGCGGCATCCTCGGCATCCGTGATCCCGAGCCACTCGGCTCCGGCCGCGATCGCCGCGAGAGCGACGGTCACGGCGCCGAGGCCGTAGCCGTCGGCCTTGACGACCGCCATGATGCGGGCGTCCGTGGCCGATCGGATCCGCTCGACGTTCGCTCCGATCGCGTCAGGGATCGTGTGCAGTGTCGGCGGGTGAACGCGCGAGAGGGTGAGGCGTGGAGTGGTGAGCGCCGTGGTCATCGCTGCGTCCTGGGATCGGTGGTCGGGTCGTCGTACATCAGCGGGCACCCGTTCGCCGGGGCCGCCGGCCGCAGCTCGAAGTGCCAGCGCTCATTCGCGTAGATCTGGCAGAGGCCGAAGTCCGCGCCGTGGCGTGCCAGCCAGTCCTGAGCGGCGAGAGGGCCGAGGTCGACCGCGTCTCCCGATACGTGCTCGGAGTTCTCGGGGGTGGCGACCCAGCGCGCGGCCTCCTCTTCGGAGCCGTACTCGACGACCGCATCCTGACGCAGCACCTGCTGGTAGCCGGCCGACCGCCAGCCGCTGTTCACATGCATCCGCACGCCGTCGTGCTCGGCAGCGGATGCGGCAGCGCGCACGGCGGCGAGCAGGTCGGAGTCGAGATTCGTCACGGCGGGCGTGTCGTCGAACACCGAGACCGCGCCCTCCTCGCGGATCATCCCGTCCGCCTCGCTGAGGGACGACGGCGCGACGGTCGGCACGACGGATGCCGACGCCAGAGACTGCTGACCGATCAGCACGACCGAGACCGTGAGAGCGACGGCGAGCAGGGCGGCACCGACGATCGCGGTGAGGCGTCGCCGTGAGGAGGTGGAGCGAGTGTTCATGTCCTCAGTCAAGAAGGAGGCGTGTTGCGACGACGTATGCGATTTCTCATATGCTCCCGATATGTCCGGGTGCGTAAGCTCTGAGCACATGGGAGCTGTGTCGTGCGTGTGCTGATCGTCGAGGACGAGCCCTATCTCGCGGAGGCTGTGCGAGACGGCCTGAGGCTCGAGGCGATCGCGGCGGACATCGCCGGCGACGGCGACACGGCCCTCGAGCTGCTCAGCATCAACTCCTACGATCTCGCGGTACTCGACCGCGACATCCCCGGCCCGTCGGGAGACGATGTGGCGAGGTCGATCGTGGCCTCGGGCAGCGGCATCCCGATCCTCATGCTCACCGCGGCCGATCGCCTCGACGACAAGGAGTCGGGTTTCGAGATCGGCGCCGACGACTATCTCACCAAGCCCTTCGAGCTGCGCGAGCTCGTGCTGCGCCTGCGGGCGCTCGACCGTCGTCGCCACCGCGCCAGGCCGCCCGTGCTCGAAGTCGCAGGGCTGCGTCTCGACCCGTTCCGCCGCGAGGTCTTCCGCGACGGCAAGTACGTGGCCCTGACGCGCAAGCAGTTCGCGGTGCTCGAGGTGCTCGTCGATGCGGGCGGCGGAGTCGTGAGCGCCGAGCAGCTGCTCGAGCGCGCGTGGGATGAGAACGCCGACCCGTTCACGAACGCCGTGCGCATCACGGTCTCGTCGCTGCGCAAGCGACTGGGCGAGCCGTGGCTGATCCTCACCGTCCCCGGCGTCGGCTACCGCATCGGAACGGATGCCGATGGCTGATCCCGTTCGGCCCGTGAGGCGCCGAGGCATGAGCGCCCGCTGGAAGCTCACGCTGAGCTATGCGGGCGTCGTGGTCGTGTCAGGCATCGGTCTGCTCGCGGCCGTCGCCGTGTACCTGCTGCGGTATGTACCGGATGCCGCGATCATCGCCGACCGCTTCGTGCCGAACCGCTCGGACCTGATCCGCGCATTCATTCCGGCTGCGATCGTGATGATGCTCGTGCTGCTCGCGATCGGAATCGGCGGCGGATGGATCATCGCCGGACGGATGCTGGCCCCCCTCGACCGCATCGGACGGGCAGCGCAGCTCGCCGCGCAGGGGTCGCTGTCGCACCGGGTCGCCCTCGAGGGACCGCGCGACGAGTTCCGTGATCTGGCCGATGTCTTCGACTCGATGCTCGAGCAGCTCGAGGCGCACATGGGCGAGCAGCAGCGGTTCGCCGCCAACGCCTCGCACGAGCTGCGTACCCCGCTCGCGATCTCGCAGGCGATGCTGGAGGTCGCCCGCAACGACCCCGACCGCGACGTCGACGCGCTGATCGACCGACTGCACGAGGTCAATGCGCGCGCGATCGAGCTGACCGAGGCCCTGCTGATGCTGAGCCGTGCCGAGCGCCGCGCGTTCACCCGCGAGCCGGTCGACCTGTCACTGCTCGCCGAGGAGTCGACCGAGACGCTTCTGCCGTCGGCCGAGCGACGTGGTGTGTCCATCGACGTCGGCGGTGACACCGCGAACGTGCTCGGATCCCCCGCCCTGCTCCAGCAGCTGATCACGAACCTGGTGCACAACGCGATCGTTCACAACCTGCCCGCAGGCGGCACGGTCATCGTGCGGACGCATGTTCTGCCGCAGGCGGTGGCGTTGGTGGTCGAGAACACGGGCGACGTGCTGCCCGCCCATCTCGTCGCGACGCTCGCGGAACCGTTCCAGAGAGGTGCCGACCGCACGCGCGGCGAGGATCACGGCGGTGTCGGCCTGGGCCTCGCCATCGTGCAGCGCATCGCCCAGGCGCATGACGGATCCCTCGTGCTCACCGCTCGGCACGGCGGGGGTCTGAACGTGACGGTGTGGCTGCCGCATCCGTTCCCCCGGCCCCTCGCCTGAGGCGGCGGTCGGTCGTCCGGAGGTCCGGGTCCTGCCGGTCGTCCCGGGTCCTGTGCCGTCTGCAGGACCGAGGCACGGATGCAGGACCAGAAACCGTGTTCTGACCCCGCATCCGTGCCCTGATCCTGCAGACGGGACACCTGGAGGGGCGGGACCAGACGGGACGCCTGGAGGGGCGGGACCGCTCAGGATGCCGGGTCAGGCGACCTGGTCGCCCCGCAGTGCGGCGAGCTCGCGGCCGTACGTGCGCGCCGACTCCTCGGCGTTCTCCTTGAGCTCGCGGGCGGTGTCGGCGAAGGCGTCGAGAGCGGGGTTCACGCCGACGAGGGTGAACGGACGCTCGACGATGCGCAGGTCGAGGCCCCAGACGTCCTCGAGCACGCGGCGCAGCCATCCGGTGGAGTGGTCCCAGCCCTCCTTGGGCGTTCCGGGGGCGTAGTTGCCGCCGAGCACGGTGACGAGGGTCGCCGGCTTGCCGCGCAATGCGGTGCCCTGCGGGTCGATGCGGGAGTCGGTGTAGGCCAGGTCGAACCAGGTCTTGAAGTGCTGCGAGACGCCGTAGTTGTAGAGCGGCACGGCGAAGAGCAGCGCGTCGGCGCCGATCAGCTCGTCGGCGAAGGTGGTGGCGAGGGCGCGCGCTGCGCGCTGAGCGTCGGTGCGCTGGGCGTCGTCGACGAATCCGCCGGTCACGGCATCCGCCCATGCCGTCGCGGGCACGGGGTCGGCGGCGAGGTCGCGGCGGGTGACCGTGGAGTCCGGGTGCGAGGCGGTCCACTCGGCTTCGACGAGGTCGGCGAGCGAACGGCTGGCGGACGACGCGGGCAGGATGCTGGCATCCAGGCGGAACAGGGACATGAGACGTGCCTTTCGTTTTTCGTAGTCACTCTGTTTTTCTTAGCGACTCGCGTTAACGTAGCACAGGTATGATGGGCGCATGGCCGAGATCGACGAAGAGCGTCACGTCTGCGACGCCGCCGTCACACTGGCCTTCAGCGTGCTCGGCAAGCGGTGGAACGGCATGATCGTCTCGTCGCTCGGCGGCGGCCCGTCGACGTTCGTCGCGCTGCGCCGCGGGGTGTCCGGCATCAGCGACACCGTGCTCTCCGACCGGCTGGCAGAGCTCGCCGAGGCCGGGCTCGTGGCCCGCGCAGTCGACGCCGGTCCGCCTGTCACGGTCTCGTACTCACTGACCGACAGCGGACGTGGGCTGCTGCCCATCCTCGATCAGCTCGGCACCTGGGCGTCCGAGAACCTCGAGATCCGCGCGCACTGACCGTCGCGCGCGGCCCAGGGTGGCGACCAGCACACCGTTCGCAGGACCGAAGCCCGGACGCAGGACCAGATTCCCCGTCCCCTCCTGCAGACGGGATCTCACCCTGCAGACGGCACAGGTCGGTCCGTGCAGTCACGGCAGCCCGCAGCTCAGAGGCCGCCGACTCACCAGGGGCTGGGCTCGTAGTCCTTCAGGAACACGCCGTGGATGTCTTCGCCGGCCTCGCCGCGCACGATCGGGTCGTACACGCGGGCCGCTCCGTCAACGAGGTCGAGCGGGGCGTGGAAGCCCTCCTCGGCCAGGCGCACCTTGGTGAAGTGGGGGCGCTCGTCGGTGATCCAACCGGTGTCGACGGCGGTCATGAGGATGCCGTCGGTCTCGAGCATCTCGCCGGCGCTCGTGCGCGTCAGCATGTTCAGCGCCGCCTTGGCCATGTTCGTGTGCGGGTGACCGGGACCCTTGTACCGGCGCGAGAACTGCCCCTCCATCGCCGAGACGTTGACCACGTACTTGCGGTTCGCCGACGAGGCCGCCATCGAGGCGCGCAGGCGACTGATCAACAGGAACGGCGCCGTCGTGTTGGCCAGCTGCACCTCGAGCATCTCGAGCGGATCGACCTGATCGATCGACTGCACCCAGCTGTTCGTGCGGTTGACGTCGGGCACGAGTCCGCCTGCGTCGATGGCGGTGCCGTCGGCGTGCTTCTCGAGCGACGACGAACCGGGGGCCATCGCGAGGCGTGCGAGGTCTTCGGCTGTCAGCGCCTGACCGCCCTGCTCAGCGACGGTGCCGCCGAGCGCCGCGACGGACAGCAGCGGATGCGCATCGACCGAAGCCTGCAGCGCCTGCGGATGCGGATCGGCGGTGTGCCCGAATGTCTCCATCTCGGGCAGCGGTCCGTCGGGAAGCGGCTGCAGCTCGGCATCCGCCAGGAGAGAGTATGACCCCGGTGAGCGGCGCACGGTCTGCGCGGCGTTGTTGATCAGGATGTCGAGCGGTCCCTGAGCCGCGACCGAGTCGGCGAGGCCGATCACCTGAGCGGGGTCGCGCAGGTCGATGCCGACCACGCGCAGGCGGTGCAGCCAGTCGGCCGAGTCGGGCAGCGCCGAGAACCGACGAACCGCATCGCGGGGGAATCGTGTGGTGATCGTCGTGTGCGCGCCGTCGCGCAGCAGTCGCAGGGCGATGTGCATGCCGATCTTCGCGCGGCCGCCGGTCAGAAGCGCGCGCTTGCCGGTCAGATCGGTGCGGGCGTTTCGCTTGCCGTGACTGAAGCGGGCGCAGTCCGGGCAGAGCTGGTGATAGAACGCATCGACCACCGTGTAGGGCTGCTTGCAGATGTAGCAGTTGCGCGGCTTGAGCAGCTCGCCGGCGATCGGGGCGTCGACGACGCTCGTCGCGAGGTCGTGCCCGCGGGTCTCGTCGTCGATGCGGTCGGGAGCGCCGGTCGCCGTGCGGGCGACGACCGCCTTGTCGGCGTCGGCGATCGCGTCGCGGATCTCCTTGCGACGCACGCGCTTGACCGCCTTGAACATCGCCGCCGTCGCATGACGCACGGCCACGAAGTCGGGGTGCTCGTTGTCGATCTGGTGCAGCTCCGACAGGACTCGCAGCGTGGTGGCGAGATCCTCGGGGTCGATACCGGCACCCAGGTCGGAGGCGGCGTCGGGTGCATCGGTCATTGTGCCGATTTTACGCGACTTCTCGGGGTGTCTTCCTGGGAGCGCGGGCGGGGCGCCGGGGCTCGACCTCCACAACTCCGGAGACGCGCGCACCACCGGGTTCGCGCTCCCCGGAACGGCGCACAACGGGGAACGAGAGCCGCGTGGATCTCCGGAGTTGTGGAGCGGTACCTCGCGCCGGTCAGTGGCCGGCGGCGCCGACCACGACGAACTCGCCGGGCACGACGTCGAGCGTCGCCTCGGCCGCGACCTCGCCGGTGTGCAGATCGACGGCGACGATACGGTTCTCTGCCGGCTCGGTCACGTAGGCGACGTCGCCGACCACGCGGAGTCCCGGGTGCGGCTGCTGCCACTCGTCGGGGCTCTCCCACGGCTCGATCACATCCCACGAGTCGACCATCGCGCCGGTCTCGTCGAGCACGTTCAGGGTGCCGTCGGATGCGAGCACGATGATGTTGTCGTGCCCGTCGCGGCCGACTCCGCGCCACGTGTACTCGACGCCCTCCGGGAGGTCGACCACCGACAGGCTCTGCGCGTCGGTGTCGACGAGCGCGAGCTGCGACAGCAGGTAGCCCTCCTGGTCGGGGTCGGACTTGTAGTCCAGGGCGGCGATCGCACTCGTCTCGGTCACGTACGCGTTGCCCGAGCGACCGAAGTCGTCAGGCGCCTCGAGCTTGGTGAACGCTCCGTCGGCGAACACCAGCACGCCGTCTTCGCAGCCGAACACGATGGTCTCGCCCTTGAGCGCGCCTTCGCCGTGCACCCCGGGGCACTGCTCGTTGCGGGCCAGCTCGCCGCCGTCCTCCGCGAGCAGGCGGGCGCCGCTGCGCGACTCCGACGTGCCGATGGTCGACAGCAGCGTGCCGTCGGACAGCTCGATCGCGACTCCGTGATGAGCGGCCTCCGATGCGACCGTCCGCGAGTCCGGCAGCGTGCCGGTGCCGACGGCATCCGTGTCGAAGAGCGTCACGTCTCCGGTGCCGTCGTCGAACAGAGCGGTGCGCCCGGCATGCGGGGTGGCGTGGCCCGGGGTGACGGCGTCGAAGATCTCGCCGGTGAACTCCACCGTGTCCGAGGCGAGGCCGGTGTCGAGCACGTGGAATCCGTCGGCCGCGGTGACGAAGACGTGTCCGTCGTGGTCGCCGGCCGGGTTGACGCGCAGGAAGCCGTTCAGCTCGGCGGAGTCGACGGTCTCGAGGGTCTCGCCGTCGAGCACGGTGATGCCGCCGTCATAGGCGATGGCGACTCTGGTGTCGCCTTCGTGGTCCGACGACGACTCGGGCTTTCCGGATGCCGACGGCGCGGCGGTCGCGCATCCGGCGAGTGCGACCACGGCGAGCGTGGCGATCGCGCCGGCCGCGAGGCGGCTGCGGGCGGGTCGATGCATGGGTGTCTCCTTCTTCTGGGGGGGTGCGCGGGTGCGCGTGACGACGGATGCCGTCGATGAGTCCGGTGTCAGCCGACGAGCTGGAGGTACTGCGGATCGAGGCCGTCGAAAGTGCGGGAGACGGTGCCGTCGCCGTGGTCGATCTCGTGCACCGCGCCTGTGGCCGGGTCGGAGACGTACGCGTGATCGGCGTCGATGACGAGGTGCACGAGGTCGCGCAGGGCAGGGTCCGCGACGGATGCGGCGAGCAGGGCGCTCGTGCGCACGAGTTCCGAGCCGTCGGCGGCCAGCACCCGCACGGTGCCGTCCGCCGCGATCACGACGGTGCGGCTGTCGTCGTCGCCGATGGCCACGGCGCGCAGCAGCGGGGTGTCCGTGGCGAGCAGCATCCATTCGCGGGCTCGGGAGTCGAGCAGCCAGGCGCCTCTGTCGCCGGCGACGCCTGCGAGATCCGGTCGGTCCGCGCGTCCGGCGAGAACCGGTGCCGCGACGGCGCCCGCGGGGTAGGGGATCGACTCGGCGACGAGCGCACCGCCGACTTCGCGGGTCACGAGCACGGCACCGGCGTCGCACGCGAAGACGGCGCCGACACGGGTGAGGTCGACGTCGGTCGCGTTCGTGCAGGGCACGGCGATGCCGGTCGCGGCGCCTTCCGCGTCGAGGATCTCGATCGTCTCGTCGGTGGCGGCGAGGAGGTGCCCGGAGAACGGGATGACGGGTCCGGCCGGGTCGACGGGGAGTGTGAGGTGAGGCGCGTCGTCGAGATCGGCGAGCTTCTCGTGGTCGATGAGGGCGACGTCGCTGCCGAAGCGGATGGCGGTCGCACTGTCACCGACTCGGATGTCGACAGGGCCCTCTCCGTCGATGGTTCCGAGCACCCCCGCGTCGCCGAAGAAGGAGTGCGAGTGGTCGCCGTGCGGCACCGTCCAGCGGCCGGAGTCGATCACGTCGACGACCGTGCGGTCTCCCTCGACATGGGTCACGTGGGCGAAGCGGCCGACGCCGAGCACGGCATCCGCATCCGCGTCCCCCTCTGCGAGCGTCGAGCGTTCTTCGGTCTCGAGGTCGAGCAGGGTCAGCTCGCCGTCCGCGTCGGCGACGACGAGCGCGAGAGCCGGCGATGCGACCTCGGCCGCTCCCCCGCCGTCGACCCCGTCGTTCGGCGGAATGCTCGCGCTCGATGCAGGAGCCGGGGCATCGGATGCTGCGCACGAGGTCACCGTCAGGGTGGCCGCGAGCAATGACACGAACAGGAGAGTGCGGCCGGCGCGGGGAGAGGGGGTCACAGGAGCCCACTTTATTGATAACGATTCTCAGTATCAAGTCGGCGTCATTTCCCGTTATCGTCGTGTCGTTCCGACACCGTCCGTGTGCGCCGGCTCGGTGACACATGCTTCCCTCGGCCAGAGGCCCGGAATCCGGCCGATGCAGGCGCATCCGGCCGACCGAGGCGCACGTACGGCGACTCCGCACGGCCCCGCCAGCCCTCGCCCGAACGTCGGACCCCCGGCGTAGGGTCTGAACATGAGCAGCCACACCGAGATCCCCGGAGTCGTCCCGTCCTACCTGCTCGCGCGCCTGGCCGAGTCGGGCCGCTATCCCCGTGCGGCCGCCGCCGCACGGCAGACGCTGACGGCGGGCAGACCGCCGTTCCGTGCGCGCATCGATCTGTCGATCGACGAGAACGGAGACCTGGTCGCCGAGCTGTCGGACGCGCCGAACCGCACGATCAGCGACGCCGGCAACACCCAGAACCTCCCCGGGGCGATCGTCCGCGCCGAAGACGACGAGCCGGTGGCCGACACGTCGGTCAACGAGGCGTTCGACGGACTCGGGGCGACGTTCGAGATGCTGCTCTCCGCCTTCGGGCGCAACTCGCTCAACGACGCCGGCGCCCCTCTCGACGCCACCGTGCACTACGGCATCGACTACGACAACGCCTTCTGGGACGGCGAGCGCATGGTGTTCGGCGATGGCGACGGCGAGGTGTTCGTCGGCTTCACCTCATCGACCACCGTGATCGGCCACGAACTCGCGCACGGTGTGGTGCAGTACACCGCAAACCTCGAGTACCAGGGTCAGCCCGGCGCGCTGAACGAGTCGATCGCCGATGTCTTCGGCGCGCTCACCGAGCAGTACCTCCTCGGGCAGACCGCCGCAGATGCCACCTGGCTCATCGGGGCGGAGATCTTCACGGAGGCCGTGCAGGGCAGTGCGCTGCGGTCGATGATCGCCCCGGGAACGGCCTACGACGACGACGAGCTCGGCAAAGACCCGCAGCCCGATCACATGAGCGGATTCGTGCGCACGACAGAAGACAACGGCGGCGTGCACATCAACTCGGGCATCCCCAACCGGGCCTTCGCCCTCTTCGCCATCGACCTCGGCGGCAACGCCTGGGAGACCGCCGGAACGGTCTGGTACCGCGCGCTCACCGGCGGCCTGTCGAGCACTGCGAGTTTCACGGAGTTCGCCGACGCGACCCTCGCCGCGGCATCCGCCATCGACGACGCGACTGCCGCAGCCGCTCGACGTGCGTGGGCGACCGTGGGAGTCTATGAGGATGAGCGAGTCCCCAGAGTCGAGTGACGCGCCGGTCGTCATCGCGGTGGTGCGGACGGGCGGCATCGCCGGCATCCGTCGCAAGTGGCGGGTGGAACCAGACCCGACCGAGACGCACCACTGGATCGCGATGATCGACAGCTGCCCGTGGGATGCCGACAGCGATGCCGATTCTGGCGCAGACCGCTTCGTGTGGCTGATCCGCGTGCGCACACCGTCGGAGGAACGCGAACGCGAGCTCCCCGACTCCGCACTCGACGGGCCGTGGCGAGAACTCGTCGATGCGGTCCGCGAGGCCGCGGCCTGACCGAACGATCCACAGACGACGAGAGGCACAACCCCGTGACGACCGAAGAGGCCGCCCGGCTGCTGCAGCTGGCCCGAGACGCCTACCACCGCGGTGACGCGTTGCTGCACCTCAACGTCGAGGTCAGCCGACTCACCGGCGAGGCCTCGACCTGGGGATCTGCGCAGAACGGATTCATGAGCGATGACAGCATCGGCTATTTCCTGAGCGAGGTCGAACGCGTGGGCTGGCGGCTCGATCACACGGGGTACACGTTCGTCGAGTCCGGGGCGACCACCTCGGCGCGCATGCTCAGCACCGGCACCGGCGTCGTCAATCACGGCGCTGTCGAGGGGTACTTCACTTTCCGTCGGCGCCAGCCGGCTGAGGCCTGACCCGATCAATCCGGTGTGAATCCGACCGCCCCTTCGCGAGGCGGGTCGAGAATGGGACCCATGGGACTTTTCCAGCAGCGCTCCGATGACGAAGAGAATCAGTGGACTCTGCCCTCCGAGCCGCTCGAGCGGTCGGAGACCGAGGTGCTCGACGCCGCGCCGGCGGTCGACCCGCTGGCCATAGGACTCGGCCTCGGTGCCGGCGCATCGATCAGCTCCGTCGCCTTCCCCGTCGCCCCGCCCGCTCCCGCGGCGTTCTCGATCGAAGATCGCGAGCCCGAAGACCGCGAGCCCGAAGGCTGACCCGCCTTCTCAGTCCGCGAGCTGCGGGGCACCCAGGTCGACTCGCGTCCGGGGGAGTGCCTCGGGATGCTCACGCTGCAGCCAGCCGATCATCTTCTCCCGTACCTCGCAGCGCAGTGTCCACTGATCGCCCGAGTCCTTGGCCGACATCACCAGGCGCACCGTGACGTAACCGCCCTGTGCCTCCGTCACCGCGGAGTCGTAGGA
This sequence comes from Microbacterium sp. CGR1, assembly GCF_001266755.1. Classification (NCBI taxonomy): domain Bacteria; kingdom Bacillati; phylum Actinomycetota; class Actinomycetes; order Micrococcales; family Microbacteriaceae; genus Microbacterium; species Microbacterium sp. CGR1. Next base: position 2,981,068 of record NZ_CP012299.1, on the reverse strand, counting down.
ACGGCCGTCCCAGGCGGGTGACGCCTCGACGATGCGCTGGAACTCCAGCCGCAGCTCATCCATCGGCACTCGCCAGTCGAGATCGAGGTAGACCGTGCCGAGGATCTTGTCGGAACGTCGCGTCCAGGTCTCGATCGGTGTCGTCGTGAAGTAGCTGCACGGAATGACCAGGCGGCGCTCGTCCCAGATGTAGACGACCACGTAGGACAGGTTGATCTCGCCGACCCGCCCCCATTCGCCTTCGACGACGACCACGTCGCCGACTCGGATCGCATCGGTGAAAGCGACCTGCACCCCTGCGATGAGGTTGCCGAGGATCGACTGCGCAGCGAGTCCGGCGATGATGCTCACGATGCCGGCCGAGGCCAGCAGGCTGGTGCCGACGGCCCTCATCTCGGGGAAGCTGAAGAGCACGGCCCCCAGAGACAGCACGGCGATCGTGACCAGAACGAGCCGGTGGATGACGAGCAGCTGCGTGCGACGGCGGCGGGCTTCCGGACCGACGAGCAGCGTCTCCTCTCTGGCCATCAATCGCTCGAAGCCGAATGAGATCGATGCGCCGAGCAACCACGAGCCGGTGAGGATCGTGGCGATCAGGAACAGCCGGGACACCACCGGCCACCATTCCTGTGTCGCCGGCTCTGAGATCGCACCCGCGATCCAGATCGCGACCACAGCGGTCGTCGCGATCATCGCGTTGCGCACGCGTCTGGCGAGATCGCGCACCCATGGCACACGACGGCTGAGCAGCGAGGCGGCGAGCGCCAGCACCGCGAGTGCGGCGGCAGAGATCACCGTGAGGATGGCGATCGACGCGGCGGTGCCGACCCAGGAATCCCAGGAGAAGTCGGTAGGCATCGATCCACACTATGTCCCGCGGCGGGCGGAGGCGAACGCACGTAGCCGCGCAAGGAGTGTCGCCGCGCGCGGCTACGGTTGAGGGATGACGATCACCGCCGCCGCAGACGGCTCCGCCCTGGGCAACCCCGGCCCGAACGGCTGGGCCTGGTACATCGACGACGCCAACTGGGCCGCGGGTGGCTCCCCGCACGGCACGAACAACCAGGGTGAGCTGCGGGCCGTGCTCGAACTGCTGCAGGCGACGGCCGGCATCTCCGAGAAGCTGATGATCGAGTGCGACAGCCGCTACGTGATCGATTCGGTGACCAAGTGGATGCCGGGATGGAAGCGCAAGGGCTGGCGCAAGTCGGACGGCGGGCCCGTGCTCAACCGCGACCTGCTCGAGGGCATCGACGAGGCGATCCGCGGGCGCGACGTCGAGTTCTCGTGGGTCAAGGGCCACGCCGGCCACCCCCTGAACGAGGCGGCCGACGAGCGCGCGAACGCCGCGGCGAAGGCCTACCAGGCACAGCAGGAGCCGCGCCGCGGGCCCGGGTTCACCATGGCGACGGATGCCGGGGCCGCTGCCGCAGCATCCGCCCCGATCGCCGCCGCAGCGACACGCGGCGAGCAGGATGCTGCGGCATCCCCGGCCGTCGCGACGTCTCTCGCCGAACCTCTGTGGGCCGAGCCATCCGATCTGCTCGACAGCCTCTACGCGCCGGTCGACGATCCGATCGAGGTGCGACTCGCGTTGTCGAGCGACGAACACGCCCGCCTGCGCGATCGCGCCGAGGCACAGGGCGTCACGCTCGAAGAGGCGCTCCGCCGCCTGATCTGACGGCCCTCACCCCTGAGGGCCCCGCGTACACTCGCACCATGGCGAAGAATGTCGCACGCACCATCGGCCGGGTCTTCCTGGGTTCCTCGCTCGTCTTCGCGGGCGTCTCGCATCTGACGTTCGCGCGCGAGGAGTTCCAGGCGCAGGTGCCGGAGTGGGTGCCCATCGACCCGGACGTGACCGTGCTCGCCTCGGGGGTCGTCGAGATCGGACTCGGCACCGCGCTGCTCGTCGCGCGCAAGCACCGCGGACTGGTCGGCGTGATCACCGCACTGTTCTTCGTCGCGGTCTTCCCCGGCAACATCGCGCAGTGGACGCATCACCGCGACGGCTTCGGCCTCGACACCGACATGAAGCGATTCGTGCGCCTGTTCTTCCAGCCCGTGCTGATCGCCCTGGCCATCTGGTCGACGCGCCGCCCGCGCCGCGACGCGGCCGGCTCCGCTCCCGCCGCTCCATAACTCCGAAGCTCTGCACCGGAACGGCGGAAGACCGGCCGTTCCCCGAGGGATGCGACCGGCCTTCCGGAGTCGTGGAGCTCAGACCGCGAGCAGCTCCCGCTCGAGGCGGGCGTACGAGGTCTCCATGCCGTCGGCCATGCCGGTGGCGAGGATCATGTCGCGCGTCTCCTTGTCGGGGTACTCGATGTAGAGCGTGATGAGCGTCGCCCCGTCCTCTTCGTAGAGGTTCAGGTCGTTCAGCGTCTCGACCGGCATCCCGATCATCCGCTCGGTCTGCACCGACCGCCGCGGTGCGTCGATCAGCAGCGCCTCGCCCTCGAATCCGAACGGCTGCCCCTCGGTGTCGCCCACGGGCGCCCACGAGTTGCGGTAGGTCTGACCGACCTCGGTGGCAACCACGCACTCGGTCATCTCCCACCCGTCGGGTCCGAGCAGCCACTGCTTCATGAGCTCGGGGTCGTTGTGCGCACGCCAGACCAGTTCGCGCGGTCCCTCGACGAGACGCCTGATGCGCACGTGGGTGTCGTCGAGCAGCTCGACCTGCGTGCCCTTGCCCTGCGCGTAGTCGCGCAGATCCTGCAGCACGGCATCGAGCTGGCTCATCGCCAGCTTCAGACCCTCGATCTGGCCCATCTCGACGACCTGCTCGATCGCCTCGACCGAGTCGAAGTGACTGGTCGTGACCATGCGGGTGCCGCCTGGGGTGGACTCGAAGGCGAACGACATCCGCTGCGCGGGGAAGCCGTCGAGAGGGTTGCCCTCATCGTCGACGAACGAGTCGAGCACCTCGAAGCTGTGCGGGGCATCGATCGAGAGGAACTCCCACGACCCCGACGACTTCTCGCCGCGCGGCCCGCTCATCGAGTACTGCGCACGTCCGCCGACCGTGTGGTCCCAGGCGGTGAAGGTGGCCGGCCATCCGGGAGGGCCCCAGAAGCGCTCGAGCTGGCGCGGGTCGCTGTATGCGGCCCAGACCCGCTCGATCGGCGCCGCGAAATCGGCGACGACGGTCATGGTGAGGTTGTCGGCATCAGTGGTGACATCCGTGACGGGCATGTCAGTCTCCTTCTTCGGTTCGTGGAACATCGGTGGTGTCTGTCGTATCGGTGCGGGATGCCGGCGTCTCGGCCAGCAGCTCGTCGAGCCGGGCGATGCGCGAACGCCACAGCTCTTCGTATCGGGCGAGGAGCGCCCTGGCGCGGGCGATCATCTCGGGGTTCGCGCGGACGAGCCGCTCGCGTCCCTCGGCGCGCTTGACGATGAGATTCGCCGCTTCGAGCACGGCCACGTGCTTCTGCACCGCGGCGAACGACATCTCGTATTCGGAGGCGAGGGTCGAGACGGACTGCTCCCGCTCGATCGTCCGACGCAGGATGTCGCGTCGGGTCGACGTCGCCAATGCGTGGAACACACGGTCGACCTCCGCTTCGCTCAGTTCTCTTTGTGCAACCATTTGGTTGTACGTTAGACCCGAGTGAGAGCGGATGTCAAGGGTTCTTGTGAGTTACGTCTTTAGATCGGACTAACCGCTTTACATCGGATTACCCGCCGCTCGATCGGACTTAGTCCGGGCTAAAGCAAGTGTCGGGAGATTGACAGCGGTGTGCGGCGCTGATCCTGCGGGCAAGCCACAACGCGTGACGAACCTGACGCTCCGCCCTCGGGATGGCAATGCAGCCAGCTGAGGTCACGCAGACGAGTCAGATCTTCAGACTGGCCCATGAGCGACGACGGTTTGACGAGTGAACCTCTAGACCTCGATTACGGGTGCTTTCTTGCTGACAGAGCCTGCGCCGAAACCCACACATCACCTGTTTCGGTGCCCTACGGTTTCGGCAGGGGGTTACGGCGGAGCGAGGCACGGCGTGTCGCGCTTCCCACCAGCACCGAGGATCCCCGGCCGCAAACGATCGTTTTCGGCAGACCGATCGACTATGGGCCGAGGCCTCCAACGCGGTGCATCCGTCTCTCTTTAGAGCTGACCGAGCAGTTGCACGAACTCGTCGGCCATGGCGAGCTGCTCCGTGAGTTTCTGGCGACGCTGGTCGGCGCCGTCGCGGATGTCATCGATCCGGGCGCGCAACGCCACGTCGCTCGGGTCGACGGTGAGGGCGTCGACGACGTCGAGGAGTTCGCGCATCTCGTCGAGGGTGTATCCCAACGGTTTCATTCTGCGGATGATGAGGATGCGATCGACATCTTTCTCGGTGTAAAGCCGGAACCCGCCCTCCGTGCGCGCGGACGGCTGCACGAGCCCCACGTCGTCCCAGTGTCGAAGCGAGCGGAACGAGAGCGCCGTGCGCTCGGCCACTTCGCCGATCCGCATCGTCTCGACGGTCCTGTGTTCGTCTTCCACTGATTTCCCCACAACACTCACGTTACGTTAGAGTCTAGATCGGCGCGGCTCTCGCGCCCGCTCCCCTTATCTTTCCGTGTCGGCCTGACCGACGCCTGCGCACCGCTGCGCTCCCATTCGTTTCCCGCGCTCTCACGAGAGAGCCCAGCACCCGGAGGGCACATGACTGCCGTCACCCCCACCCGCGACTCCGCGTCGCGTTACCGCATCGAACCCACCGTCATGCAGGCGCTGCGCAGCCCGCGCCTTTTGACCCGTGAAGTCCTCGCGGGCCTCGTCGTCGCCCTTGCCCTGATCCCGGAGGCGATCGCGTTCTCGATCATCGCGGGCGTCGACCCCCGAGTCGGCCTGTTCTCGTCCTTCATCATGGCCGTCGCGATCGCGTTCCTCGGCGGACGCCCTGCCATGATCACCGCGGCCACCGGAGCAATCGCGCTCGTCATCGCGCCCGTCGCTCGTGAGTACGGCATGGACTACTTCATCGCCACGGTCCTGCTCGGTGGACTCATCCAGATCGTCCTCGCGTTGCTCGGGGTCGCCAAGCTGATGCGGTTCATCCCGCGCTCGGTGATGGTCGGGTTCGTGAACGCTCTGGCGATCTTGATCTTCACTTCGCAGTTTCCGCAGCTCATCGGCGTTCCCTGGCTGGTCTACCCGCTCGTCGCGGTCGGCCTGCTGGTGATGTATCTCATGCCGCGGATCACGAAGGTGATCCCGGCGCCACTCGTCGCGATCGTGCTGCTCACCGCGGCAGTCGTGGTCTTCGCGTGGAACGTGCCGAACGTGGGCGATCAGGGAGAACTTCCCGAGAGCTTGCCGGCGCTGTTCATTCCGAATGTGCCGCTCACCTTCGAGACGCTGCAGATCATCGCTCCCTACGCGCTGGCTATGGCCGTGGTCGGCCTGCTCGAGTCGCTCATGACCGCGAAGCTCGTTGACGACATCACCGACACCCACTCCCGCAAGACCCGCGAGGCACTTGGACAGGGCGCCGCGAACGTTCTCTCCGGCGCGTTCGGCGGCATGGGTGGCTGCGCGATGATCGGCCAGACCATGATCAACGTCAAAGCCTCCGGCGCACGCACCCGGATCTCGACCTTCCTCGCCGGCGTCTTCCTGCTGGTCCTCGTGCTCGCGCTCGGCGACGTGGTGGCGATCATTCCCATGGCAGCGCTCGTCGCCGTCATGATCCTCGTCTCGATTGCGACTTTCGACTGGCACAGCATCCGCCTGAGCACGCTCAAGCGCATGCCGAAGAGCGAGACCGCCGTCATGCTCATCACCGTCATCGCCACCGTCTGGACCCACAACCTCGCCGTTGGCGTCATCCTCGGAGTCGTGGCCGCGATGATCATGTTCGCCCGACGCGTCGCACACTTCGTCAGCGTCACCCGCACCCTCAGTGACGACGGCGACACAGCGCATTACGCCGTCGATGGAGAACTCTTCTTCGCCTCCAGCAACGACCTCACCACCCAGTTCGAGTACGGCGACGACCCCGACACGGTAGTCATCGACATGAGTCACTCCCACGTCTGGGACGCTTCCACCGTGGCCGCCCTCGACGCCATCGTCACCAAGTACGAAAACCACGGGAAGACCGTCACCATCCAAGGCCTGAACGACACCGCAGCAGCGTTCCACGGCCGCCTCACCGGAAACCTCGGCGCCGGGCACTGAGTCACGATTCACGCAAGAAGAAGGGGCGGCCTCGGGTCGCCCCTTCTTCGTCATCCACCGACGCCGCCGCTCCTCGACCCTCAAGCTCGGCATCGAGCGCGAGGCTCGGCCCTCCAGCGCGCCGAAATAGTCTGCCGAAACCGGCTTCCGGTGCACGTTTGCGGCACCCCTCGCAGAGCAGAATACGAAATCACGCCGTAAACGATCGTTTTCGGCACTCCACAACTACGGAGTATGCCCTTCGTCAGATGAGACCCACCGTAGGCTCAGAGGATGAGCACGGGTCAGGTGTTGCGCATCCCGTTCGAGTCGAAGGGGTTTGCAGGCGTCGTCACTGTAGACACGGTGACGAGCACGAACATTTCGCAGACTGGGCTGAACGCCCTTCTGAACGATGTGCCACACGAACGGCTCATCGGCTACCCGATCATGACGGCAACCGTTGAGCATGCCGGCTCCGGCTACAACGCTGTGTTCGCCTGGGTTCAGTTCGTGGAGATGACCCCCGCAGATGAATCGCCCTCGACAGCGTTCTTGGACAATATGCCGAGCCTGAACCAGCAGGGTCCTTTCAGTTCGCTTGGGTTTCTGCCGACGCTGTTTGACGCCCCCGCGAATCCCAACGCGCCAGACCTTCAATGGCGCGCCCATTCATATCTTGTCCGGTTCTCTGTTTACGAACCGCGAGTGATCACGCCGATTGCAGCGTTCCAATGGGGGTACGACCTATGCGCGGGAAAGCCCAGCGTCGTACATGCGACCCCTCTTCCCTGGCAAGACATGCTGCGCTGGACGAGCTCGCTGCCTGACTCGTTAGGCGGTTGGGACGTTAACGTAGCTCCCGACGCTGACTAGTGGCGAGCTCCTAGCGTCGCTGTCACCCGCACGCTCAGCCGAAAACCTCTGCCGCTTGGTGGTTACGCCGCGCGTTTTCGGCAGGCCTTCCGTTGCACACGCCAGGATCGCGCCGTAAACGATCGATTTCGGCTGCGATCGCGGCTATTCTCCGGGGGATCCCGTTGAACCACATCTCCGACATTTCTCGAGCTTCGGAGTGAGAGAGTGAGAGCGTGGAGATGAGGCGGAAGGGCAGAGCGGGCGCGATGTTCCTCTGCGCAATCGTGGCGACGACAACATTCACAGGATGCGCTGTCGAATACCATGGCTATCCCAGCGGAATAGATGGTGTGCTCTGGCGACAAGTCGCATCCTTCGAAGATCCTCTATCCCAGCGTCTCTACAGTCCCCCAGTTGATGGTCCGACGGCTTACCTCGACACCCTTCCTGGCGCACGGTGGGATGGCGACGCCCTCTCAGCGGCTGAGTTCGAGATCGAGCAGGGTGGCATCGTCCTCTACAACATCTCTTCGACGGATGCCTTCGCTCACGTCTCGGTGTTCATCGCCTCAGGACCACGACCGGCCATCCCGACCGATGATGGCTATGCCTACAACGGGCCAAGCGAGGTTTACACCTGCTACGACGTGAGGGCCGATTTTCGCTCGCAGCCAATGCCGTCAGCAGAACGAGACATCCTCACGAAGTGTCCAACACCCCTCGTGGAACTCTTAGCCGAGGATGCCGCATTTGCTAGTGGTGAGGTGTTCGACGGGTAGGCATCGACTTTTTCCGTCCGCCGGCGATCAACGGGAGCTGCCGAAAGCGCCTGCCGAAACGCGCTTCCGGCGAACGTTAGTGGCACCCTCGAAAGCGCACGACACCTGACCTCACCGTAAACGATCGTTTTCGGTGGGCTAAGGCGAGCAGGTTTGAACAGTCGGGGCGGGCATCTGGCGACCCCGCCCCGACTGTGCATCGCGAGGCAGTGCTCGAGCGATGCGGTGGCGTGCTGTGCACGCAGGTACGTGCTCGTGGGGGCGAGCACGTACGTCTCAGGGCTGCACGACGGGGAGGCCTGTCGTGGCGGCGGCGTCTTCCAGGGAGCCGAGGTTGAGGAGGTCGGTGAAGCCGGCCTGCTTCATCAGGTCGATGGCGACTCCTGCCCGGTTACCTGAACGGCAGTAGACGAGGTAGGTGGCTTCGGGGTCAAGGTCCGGCAGCGCAGCTTGGAGGTCGCCGCCCGTGACGTCGAGCAGGAGGGCGCCGTCGAGGTGGCCGGTGGCGCGCTCGGCGGGGGTGCGCACGTCGATGATGACCGCGTCGGGGCCGAGGTCAGCCTGTGGTGTGGGTGTGCTGGCGCAGGAGGTGAGCGTGAGTGCGGTGATGACGGCGAGGGTGGTGAGGGTTAGGCGGCCCATGTGCGTCCTTTCGTTGTGAGGGAGCGAGAGTGTCAGCGGTCGCAGGCGCCGTTGGCGCAGTGGCGGGTGGGCTGCCTACTGAAGCGTTGGTGCAGGGCACATCCCGCGCACCACCCGAGGGTGGCTTCTAGGAGCAGGACTGTGAAGCAGACTCCGCAGAGCCCGAGAGTCACGGGTAGCGGGACCATTCCAGCGCTCATCGTCACGCACGAGATAGCAGCGAGACCGAGGGCGAGCCACCAGGCGAAGACCTTCTGCGGCGCGCCCACCCAGTGCCGACGGCGGCGGCGTGTCAGAGCACGGCCGAGGGCGAGAGTGAGGGACAGCCGGTCGCTGATGAGTACGCGCGTCGTCATGTCGAGGAGGAAGAACATGCCGAACATCTGCAGCGGCCTGATGCTGTCGGAGGCGAGCGTGATGGTAAGGGCGGTGATGCCTATGGCGAGGAGGATGCCGGCGGCGATGCGGACGGCGTGCTCGTCGAGGACGGGCACCTCGTATCCGTCGACGTGTTCCCCGGTGCGGGGCGCGGTGTCGGTCGCGTGAGGCATGGGCTTCTTTCTGGTGGTGGTCAGGCGGAGAGCGTCTGAATGATGAGGGTGGCGAGCATGGTCAGCCCCACGGCCAGCACCAGAACCCCGAACCCGGTGCGGATGCCGGCAGCCGGGAGGCGATGCGACAGTGCCAGACCGATGAAGGATCCGGCGACGGCGAGCGCGGTGAAGGTGAGGACGATGGGCCAGTGGATGGCCACGGTCGTGATCTGGGTGAGGAAGCCGGCGGACGAGTTCACGGCGATGACTAGTAGCGATGTCCCCACTGCAGCGGCGATGGGCTGGCCGAGGAAGGTGAGGGCGGGGACGATGAGGAACCCGCCGCCTGCTCCCAGTGCCCCTGTGAGGACTCCCACGCCGAGTCCCGTACCTGTCGTTCGGATTCCACGGACGACCGGCCGCGTCGGAGGGCGCGCCGCGCGTTCTCGTCGCGGCCGCATCATGGCGATCGCTGTGACGATCATGATCGCCGCGAACAGAACGGTGAGCACGGTTTCTGGTAGCAGCTGACCAACCATCCCGCCACCGATTCCCCCGATCAAGCCGGTCGCCGCGAAGACGCCGGCGACTTTCCAGCGCACCTCGCGTCGGCGCACACGGAAGGCGGCGGAGACGGCGCTGGTGATAGCGACGACGAAGAGAGAGGAGACGATCGTCTCCCTCGTTCCGATGCCCAGGACGAGGGAGAAGATGGGGAAAGTGAGGATGGAGCCCCCGCCGCCGAGGAGCCCGAGTGCGACACCGACAAGGGCCGCGAGAGTCATCGCGAGGATGATGGAGGTGTCCACTCGAGCTCCTCGGCCGCTCAGGCGGCCGTCGGCCGAGACGGCGTCGCGGCGAGCCAGGCGTTGTAGCTGCCTTCGATCTCGATGACGTCGAGGCCGGCCCGGCGCAGGGCGCTGGCGGCGACGCTGTTGCGGACGCCGCTCTGGCAGTAGGTGAGGATCTTGCCGGCGGGCAGTTCGTCGGTGTGCCAGAGGGCCCGACCACCGGAGAGCTGCGCGGCGCCGGGGATGTGCCCGGCGTTGTACTCGGTACGGTTTCGCACGTCGAGGAGGAGCGCCGCGTCGACCTGGTCCAGGTCGGTGGGGGCGATCGTCTTGGGCTGCACCGTGGGGAGGCCATCGAGTGTGGTGATGAACCCGTCGACCTGATCGATGCCGACCCGCAGCAGATGATCCCGGAACCGGGCCGCGGCGTCCCCCGAGTCGATGATGAGGACGAGCGGCCGCGTCTCGGTGTCGGGGTCGTAGACCCAGGCGCCGTAGCTGGCTGCTTTCGCGACTCCGGGCACGTTCAGCGCGCCCTGAACAGTGCCCTCGTGCACGAGGGAGTGGTGGCGGGTGTCGACCATGATGACCCGGTCGGCGTCGATGTCGGCGTCAAGATCGAAGACGCTGCGCTCGAGGAGCGGAGGAAGTTCGCCCAGCACGGCCGGTCCGACGCGGTTCTGCCGCTTCATTCGTGCGAAGTAGGCGTGTGCGTCGGGCTGATCGTTCAACAGCGTGTCGATGAATCCCTGCTCATCGCCGGCCTCGAGGTAGGGAGCCCACCAGGCGAAACGCCGCTCGTATCCGACTGTCGAGCTTGGGACGGCGCCGAGCGCCTTGCCGCAGGCGGACCCCGACCCGTGCGCGGGGAGCACCTGCACGTAGTCGGGCAGGGTGAGGAAGTGGTCGCGGAGGCTCGCGAATAGATCCCGTGCGCCGTCGAAGCGGGTGTCGATGCCGCCTGCGGCCTCGTCCAGCAGGTCCGGGCGTCCGACGTCCCCGACGAACACGAAGTCACCGGTGAGGACATAGCCCGGCTCGGAGGTCGTGGCGCCGTCGATGACGAGGAAGGACAGGTGCTCGGGGGTGTGCCCGGGAGTGTGGACCGCCTCGACCGTGATGTTGCCGACCGTGATGCGGTGACCGTGCATTATCCGGGTGGCGTCTTGGAACCCGACACCGTACTGCCAGTCCGGGCCGCCCTCGCCGGAGACATACATCGTCGCCCCGGTACGGGCTGCGAGCTCGCGGGTGCCGGAGAGGTAGTCGGCGTGGATGTGGGTCTCGGTGACCGCGGTGATGGTCATGCTGTTCTTCGCGGCGAGGTCGAGGTAGACCTGGATGTCGCGGCGCGGGTCGACGACGATCGCTTCACCGGTGCGCTGGCAGCCGATGATGTAGCTGGCGTGGGCGAGGTCGTCGTCGTAGAGGCGTTCGAGGAGCATAAGGGTCTCCGTCGCTTTCTTCTGGGTCAGTGCGTGCAAGTGCAGCGCTGGGATACGGGGACGCCCGCGAGGGCTTGTTCGATGTGCTGGCCGCAGCCGTCCCAGGTGGGCTTGCCGCAGGAGGAGCAGGTGATTCGTGCGCACATGGTGCCAGGTCCTTTCAGGGGGTAGCGGTGTTGGCGAGCTGGCGGCGGACGTCGTCCATGTCCAGTTCGCGGGCCTTCTCGATGAGCAGCTCGAGCTGCGGTTCGGCAAGAGCTCCCGGCTGCCGGTAGACCAGGACGCCGTCGCGGACGACCATCAGGGTCGGAATCGAGGTGATGCGGTGGGCGGAGGCCAGAGCGGTCTCGGCCTCGGTGTCGACCTTCCCGAAGAGGATGTCGGGGTGCCTGTCGGATGCTGCATCGAATACCGGGGCGAAGGCCCGGCAGGGTCCACACCACTCAGCCCAGAAGTCGATCAGCGCGATGCCCTCGGCGTGGGTGAGCTGTTCGAAGTTCCCGGTGGTCAGTTCAACAGTTGCCATCGCCGATCACCGTCCGAACAGGCGGGCGAAGAAGCCACCCCGCTGAGACTGGGCGGCCTGGACTTCGGCACGGGTATGGCTGCCATTGCACCAGTCGGATGCGGGCACGGATTTCCGCACGGATGCGACGTGCTGACCGCACCCGGTCCAGGTCGTCTTTCCACAGGTGTGGCACTTCGTTGCTCTGCACATACGCTGATCTCCTTGCTCGGCGATACCCCGGGGAGTATCAGTTCATGTGAATACGATACCCCAGGGGGTATAGTGGTTGTCAACTCGACGGAAGGACCACCCATGACCGACACCCTCGTCACCGGCGACCCGCTCGTCCACGACCCCGAAGCCAAGCGCAAAGTCGTCAACCGCCTCAAGCGAGCTCAGGGCCAGCTGGCGGCGGTCATTACGGCCGTCGAGGACGACGCGCACTGCCGCGACGTCGTGCAGCAGCTCTCCGCCGTCTCGAAGGCCCTCGACCGGGCCGGATTCCTCGTGATCTCGACCGCGCTGCGGGAATGCCTCACCGATCCGGACGCCGACGACGTCACCTCCCCCGCCGAGTTGGAGAAGCTCTTCCTCTCCCTGGCCTGAACCGGTCAGGCCCGCTCCTCGGGGCCCTCGCCTGGTGACCTGGGAGGAGTTCGACGATTCCCGTGTCGAACACCGTTAGTCTTCCCAGGGCGCTGTTCGCATGGGACCGGCGCTGAACAATGATGTGTTGAAGCATTCACAGTGATGCCAGATGAGGAGCGGTGCTTCGTGCTTTTGACGAGTCTTCCCAGCCCCCCACCGTCGTGGGCACAGTTCACCCTCGGGCCGCTCACAATCCACACCTACGCGCTGTGCATCATCGCCGGGATCATCGCCGCCGTGATCATCACCCAACGACGCCTGTCGGCACGAGGCGCGGAGGACGGCGTGGTTGTCGACATCGTCATCTGGGCTGTCCCGATCGGCATCATCGGAGCCCGGTTCTATCACGTGTTCACCCACGTCGGGGACTACTTCTATCCGGGCGCGAACCTCGGGAACATCTTCGCCATCTGGGACGGCGGCAACGCCCTCTACGGGTCCCTCCTGGGCGGCGCTGTCGGTGCGTACATCGGCTGCCGACGAACCGGTATCCGGCTGTGGTCCTTCGCCGACGCTCTCGCGCCCGCGATGCTCATCGCGCAGTCCATGGGTCGGATCGGCAACTACTTCAACCACGAACTCTTCGGGCTGCCCACCACGCTGCCGTGGGGGCTCGAGATCCTGCCGACGGACACCATGTTCCCGGACGGCCTCCCGGCCGGAACGCTGTTCCACCCGCTGTTCCTGTACGAGATCATCTGGAACCTGATCGGCGTGGCGATCATCCTCCTCCTCGAGCGCAGATACCGGTTCCGGTGGGGACGAACCTTCGCCCTCTATATGATCTGGTACGGCCTCGGACGCAGCTGGCTCGAGGCCATCAGGATCGACCCCACCAGCGACGCCCTGTTCGGCATCCCCGCGAACGTCTGGGCATCCGTCGTCGTCGTCGCCCTCGGCATCGCGCTATTCGTCGTCCAGGGGCGACGACACCCCGAACCCGAACCCTCCGTGTACCAAGAAGGACGCGCGCCAGCGGTGGAACATCAGCCCAGCAGCGCAGACGAGAGCTGAACGCCACCCACACCTCCAGCTGTCAGCTAGTTCTGTCTAAGCGATCACGGACACAACGCCTCTTGACGTGGTGCGCCGAAAATCCCTGCCGAGAGGGGTTTCCGAAGATCGTTTGTGGCGCCTCATAAGGAGCCACCGGGCCAGTGACGCCAAAACGATCGTTTCTGGTGTGACGGACGACGGCATGCGGAAGATCATCCGGGTTACCCGACCCGGTTTGCGCCGGGCGTACGCTGATGGTCTCGATCGCGGAAGACGGGACGACGACCATGGGCGACTCGGCACAGGGGCCACGCGGTTCGCTGCTCTATGTTGAAGATGATGCGGAGATCGCTGCGCTGACCGTCGAAGTGCTGGAAGAGGTGTACGACGTCGAGCATGCCGCGGACGGCGAGACCGCGCTCCGGCTCGCGCTGAGCAGGCGATACGACGCCATGGTGGTCGATCGACGCCTCCCCGGCATGGACGGCGTCGATTTCATCTGTGCCGTGCGTACCGCGCACATCACGACGCCGGTCCTGATGCTGACCGCGCTCGGCACCGTGGACGATCGTGTCACCGGTCTCGACGGCGGAGCGAACGACTACCTGGTGAAGCCGTTCGATTACGACGAGCTGCTGGCGCGCCTTCGGGCGCTGCGACGCGCGTTCAGGGCTGATGGGGTACGTCGACGCCTCGGCGAGTGGGTGTTCACGCCGGACGCCCAGGCCGCGTACGATCCATCTGGAATCCGAGTGGCGCTGACGGCGACGGAGAGCGCGCTCCTGGAGCTGTTGAGCACCAGCCCCGAGCACGTGTTCAGTCGGGACGAGATCCTCCGCGCCGTGTTCCATGAAGGAGATACGACGAGTTCGGTGGACACGTACGTGCACTATGTGCGGCGCAAGACGTCCCCCGACATGATCGAGACCGTCCGCGCACGCGGCTACCGCGCGGGAACACCGTCATGAGCGACGCCGATAATCGACGCGTGCGTCGCGCAGCGCTATCCATCGGACTCTGGGTCGGAGTCTCGTCGGGTGTGATCGTCGCGATCGGCATCGGCGTGCTGATCGCGGTGGTGCTCTCAACGTCGCGCCGCGAAGGCGAGGAGCACGGCGGCGGCTGGTTCGGCGGTCCCGCCGGAACGCGGGACGACTTCATCGTCGACATCGACGTGATCGTTCCGGCCGTGATCATCATCGGAGTGATCGGCGTGGTGCTGCTCGGGGTTGTCGCCGCGGTCGCCGCTCGACGATCGGTCCGCCCGCTCGGGGAGGCGCTGCGTCGGCAGCGAAACTTCGTGGCCGACGCGAGCCACGAACTGCGTACGCCGCTGACGGCGCTGACGAGCCGTATCCAGGTGTTGCAACGCCGTCATGACCGAGGCGAGGACCTCGGAGCGGGTCTCACCAACCTCCGGCGCGATGCGGACATGATGGCCGACGTGCTCAACGACCTGCTCATCGCCGCGGAAGGAGAATCGTTCGCCGACGGGAACGCGGACGTCGCGACAGCGGCGGCGACAGCGGTCGCAGCGATGACGACGAGCGAGAAGCGCTCCGAGGTCTCGCTCGCGATCACCGTGGATCAGGAGGTGAAGGCGCAGCTGCCGGAAGTCACGCTCGTCCGCATCCTGGTCGCGCTGCTCGACAACGCCGTGCAGCACTCCCCGGCGCGAGGTACCGTCTCGATCCGCATCGCGCGGGACGCCCGCAACGTGACGGTGCGCGTCATCGACGAGGGCTCCGGGATCGAAGGCATCTCGCCCGAGCAGGTCTTCGAGCGCTTCGCGCGTCCGCGCGAGAGTGGGCGCCCTCGCAGCTTCGGTCTCGGACTCTCACTCGTGCGAGATGTCGCTCGCCGTGCCGGAGGGTCCATCGAGGTCGAACGGTCGACAGCATCCGGCACGACTTTCCTGCTCACACTGCCGGCTCATCCCTGAACGAGTGCGTCTCCTCCGATCGGATGCGAACCGACCGTCGTCGTCTGCACGTCCACCATCGTCGTGCCGAGCCAGCGGGTCACGCGACGATCAGCATCGACGACGATGCCGGTGCGCGACCCCGCAGCCGCGATCCACGAGCGGTTCGCCGGGCCGGCCACCACGGCAGCGGTCGCCCAGACGTCCGCTTGCGTGAGACCGTCGGTCACGATCGTGGCCGACGCGGTGCCTGTCGCGGGCCTACCGGTGCGCGGATCGAGGATATGATGCCCGCGCTCCGCCGTCCCTGAGGTCGCCACCGCACCGTTCACCACGTCGACCACCGCGATCAACTGACCGCGGTCGTGCGGGTCGGCGATTCCCACCGGCCATCGCCAGTCGGCTCCCTCGGCTGTGAACAGCTGCAGGTCTCCTCCGGCGTTGATGCCGACCGCGGTCGCGGCAGCCAGCAGCGGCTCGAGGTGCCGACGGCCCGCAGCTTCCACCGCCCAGCCCTTGACGTATCCCGTCGGGTCGAACCTTCCCCGCCACCGGGCGGAGACCAGGCCGCCAGTCTCCTCTTCGGCGCGTTCGCAGGCATCCGCGACCAGCGCCACCCTGCTGTCAGCGTCGGCGATGGAGAGTTCACCGCGACGGATGCGGCTGATGTCGGAATCAGTGCGATATGTCGAGAAGACCCGGTCGATGTCACGCAGTTCGTCGAAGCATGCTCGCACTGCCCGGTCGGCGCCCTCGTCGGTCATTTCCCCCGGAGCAATCAGATGGATGCTCATCGGAATGCCCATGATCTCCTCGACCCAGACCCGCGTCACCTCATTCGCGGTACGCATCAGCTCTGCGCCTGGTCGATCGCGCTCTGCAGCGACGAGAGGTAGCCACCGCTCGTGTATGTGGCACCGGACACCATCTGGATCTTCGAGCTCTGCGCCTGGATCGTCTCCGAGACGAGCCTCGGGATCGCGGTGCCGTTGATCTGCCGGTCCCGACCGTTGCTGTTCGGGTAATCGACCGCCTGTGCGTCCGTGATCTGTCCACCGGAGACGGTTATCTGCACCTGCACCGGCCCGTAGCGGGTCTGCGATGATGCGCCGGTGTAGGTTCCGTCGGCGAGGCCGGTGCCAGACATGGTTCCCGAGTTCGTCGATGTGGTTCCCGAGCCGCTCGCGCCGGTCTCGGCGGTCGTCAATGAACTGCCCGCTGTCGCCGCACTGGCGTCGGTCGGGGTGACCGCCTCCAGAGACGTTCGGTAGCTGAACAGCAGCACGAGTCCGCTGACGGTCGCGAGCAGCGTGTAGAGGATCTTCTTCATGGCCGTCTCCCTGCTCAGATCGTGAACGATTCGGAATGGATGCGATGGGCGGGGAACCCGGCGCCAACCAGGTCGCGCCTGAGGTCTTTCATCCAGGCCTCACCGCCACAGATGAACACGTCGTGGTCCTTCGGCTCCGGCACGAGATGGCGGAGGAGATCTGCGCCCGACCACGCCTCGTGCGTGGCAGGGATCCAGCTCGACGCGCCGGAAGATCGCGGGCCGATGAACGGCAGGTAGCTCAGGCCACGGGTACTGATGAGGTGAGCGATGGCCTCCTGCCGAAGAGCGTCCTCGGCCGCGGACTCCCGGGTGATAAGCATCGCTTCTCCCGGTCCGTAGCCTTCCGTCTCGAGCAGCGAGACGAGCGGTGCGACCCCGGCGCCTGCGCCGATCATAAGCAGCTTCGTCCCGGTCCTGCGCTCACCGGTCATCTCCCCGTATGGTCCTTCCACGATGACCCTGGTGCCAGGGAGCAGCGCGGTGAGGCGTCGCGTGCCGTCGCCCAGCACACGGGCAGTCAACGTCAGCTCGCTTCCCGGCGCAGCGGAGAGCGAGAACGGGTGCGCGCGAGTCCAGCCTGGTCCATCGAGGAACCGCCAGACGAAGAACTGACCAGCCCTGGCACCGAGCGTCGCGAGGTCGCGACCGGTGACCCGGATGGTGACGCCCCGAGCACCGTCCGCCTCGACCCCCGCCACCCGCAGGGCCCGACGAGTGGACCGCAGCAGCGGCATCCCGATGCGGAAGAGCAGTACCGATCCTGCGGAGAGCGCCCAGATCGACCACCAGTAGACGGTCGCGATCGGTGAGGACAGGAAGTCGGCGCCCGTCCACAGCTGGTGCGGCAGCGCGAGCCCGACGCCCAGGTACGCGTACAGGTGCAGGAGGTGCCAGGACTCGTACCGCAGGTGCCGACGAGCACGCCGGATCGAGGTGACGACCACGAGCAGGATCAGCAGAGTGCCGGCAGTCGCCAGGAGCATGCCGGGGTATTCCCAGATGAAGCTCCACAGCTGGACGAGCGGGTTGATGCCGGCAGCCATCGCGTAGCCCACCGCGAGCAGTGCGATGTGCGCGCCCATCAACCAGAACGACCAGAATCCGACGAAGCGATGCAGCCGCGTGATCCCGTCGCGACCGAATCCGCGCTCGAACAGCGGGACGCGCGCCATCAGCAGCACCTGATAGAGCAGCAGATTCGCCGCGACCAACCCGGTGAGGCGTCCGAGCGTCGTGACGGTCTCGGCGTTGACTCCCAGGACTGCGGTCACTCCACCACAGGCGATCCACAAAGCGACGACGAACAGGCTGGTCGCCCAGATCACCGTGATCGCCGCTGCACGCCAGACCCGCGCGCGGCCATGGGCTGCCCGCCGTGGCTCAGGGGAAGCGGCGGGGACGGAAGCACGCGGTCTCGTCGTCAGAGTGGTCATAGGGGAATCGTGCTGCGCCGACTCTGAGACAGGTCTAAGGAACGGCTCCCGATAGGCAACTCATATCTGTCTCTCAGGCAACGCCACTCGTCCCGAGCAGCGTACCGATCGCGAACGTGACCACCAGCGCGATCGCCCCACCGAGCACCACCCTGATCGTGGGCCTCAGCGCGGGGTTCCCGCCGATCCTCGCGCTCAGGAATCCGGTCAGCGCGAGCGCCAGCAGCACCACCGCGAAAGCGACCGGCACCCGGATCTCGGGAGGCGGGAGCAGTATCGCCAAGAGCGGAAGCAGCGCTCCGAGTGCGAAGGCAAGTGCGGAGGCCCCCGCCGCCGCCCACGGACTGACCACCTGATTCTCCGTGATGCCTAGTTCCGCTTCGAGGTGCGCGGTCAGCGGGTCGTGCGCGGTGAGCTCCTCCGCAACGAGGCGTGCGGTCGCCGGGCTAAGACCTTTCGCCTGATAGATGCCCGCCAGCTCCTCGAGCTCGGTCGCAGGATTATCGGCCAGCTCTCCTCGTTCCTTCTCGATCAGAGCCCGTTGGCTGTCTCGCTGGCTGCTCACCGACACGTACTCCCCGAGCGCCATCGAGATCGCACCGCCGACGAGACCGGCGACACCCGCGGCGAGCAGCGTCGCGGAATCGGTCGTCGCCCCCGCGACACCGACGACGAGCGACGCGACCGACACGATGCCGTCGTTCGCGCCGAGCACTCCGGCTCTGAGCCAGTTGAGCCGCCCAGCGAGATCGCCGCGGTGGGGTTCACCCGGATGCGTCGCCAACATCATCGCCCCGTTCTTTCTCCCGGCGCGGCTATGGAAGGCACATCCCGACGTAGGTCGAGCTCTGCGTGCGCGGAATGCCACTTCGTGAGAGGTCGAGTCATCGGACAAGAGTACGCCCGCCACAAACGCGCCCTCCGCAGCTCGACCGCTAGCAAGTCCGGTCGCGGCACCAACCGAAGGCCCATGCCAGAACGGGGTTCCGGCTCCCGTTAGCGGCGACCGCCCCGGCAACCAAGTGATACCGCGCCGGAAACGATCGTTTTCGGTGGGTTGAACAGAGGCAGTAGCCGTACCAGTCAACAGGCGCTTCCGGCACACCCACCAGACCTCCGCAAAGCGATCTTCAGGTAGGTCCGACCGCCCCTGCCATCGGCGTCGTCGACGGGCTTGCCTGGGACGTTTGACACCCGTTCGAGTTCGAGACCATCATGAACCACAACCCGCCCGCCCCTCGGCTTAGCCGAAATGTCGCTATCCATTCAGTAGACCTTCCGCGTCCGATCGATAGAGAGGTAAATGGGATGGCATCGAGATCGAAGACGACGGCAGCACGGTGCGTTGTCGGGACCGCTCTGGGCGCAGCGGTCGCATTGTGGGGAGGGACTCACCTGCTCTCCCGCCGACGGGCGCGCTGGCGTCCCGGCGCGGGAGTGGTGTCGCGGCACGGTCCACTCAGCATCCGAACATTCGGCGACGGTGACCCGATCGTGGTCTTGCTGCCCGGAATCGCCGCAAGCGGATCGTTCTACGGTGCCGCCTTCGATCAGCTCGGTGACATCGCCACCGTCCTCGTGATCGACCCGCTCGGGTTCGGCCAATCGATGGTCGAACCCGACGGCGATGCTCTATTCGGAATCTCCGATCATCAGAACGCGATCATCGATGTGCTGTCTTCTTCCCCTTTAGCATCTCGCCCGGTGACCCTGGTCGGCCACTCGATGGGCGCCTCCCTCGCGATCATCACCGCCGCCGCCGCCGCCGACACCGCGATCACCATTGCAGGGGTGATCGCCTTCGACGCCCCCCTGTTCGTGTCAGAGCAGGAAGCCCGGCAACGAATCTCGGGCATGGGCTGGTTCGAAACCCTGCTGGCCAGCGGTCCGATCGCCCATCTGGTCTGCTCATGGATGTGCCGCCATCGGCGATTCGCCTCCTATGCCGCCATCGCGGTGAACCCATCACTGCCCATAACCGTGGCCAGAGACGGTGTCAGGCACACATGGCTGTCGTACTCCGGCGCCCTGAACTCGATCGTGATGTCGGATGACTGGTTACCCGCACTGGAGGCCCTGGGGCGGCGCAACATCGCCGTCCTCCTTGTCAACGGCACCGATGACCCCGTGCCGGTGCCCGGACTGGCCGATCGGCTCGCACGCTCCTATCCGAACCTCACCGTCTCGACTCATCGGGGTGGACACCAGCTTCCACTGAGTGATCCCGACTGGTGCGCCGAGACCGTGGCAAGGGCGATCAACGGCGACCCGTCCTGAAAAGCAAGCGTATTGAGGGATGTGCGAGAGACATCCTGCCTGACGGGCATCGGACAAGCCGCGGGCCACATCGAGAATCGGTCCCCGAAGGCGATCTCGAGCTGCTGCCAGCGCTGATGCAGAGATGTCGTAGTATCTGCGTATGAGTGCAGATACGCAAGGATGTGGGTATCGGCCGGATAGTTCCTTCGTTGAGCTGGCGGTGGAAGTGTTTGGGATGCTCGCGGATGCAACACGGGTGCGGATCATTCTCGCTCTTCAGGAAGCCTCGGAACTGTCGGTGAACAGCCTCGCCGACGCGGTTGGCAAGTCACCAGCCGCGGTATCGCAGCACCTGGCGAAACTTCGTCTGGCTCGCATCGTCTCCACCCGTCAGGACGGGCAAAGGGTCTTCTACCGGCTAGACAACGAGCACGCATCCCGACTGGTCGCGGACGCCATCTTCCAAGCCGAACACTCCCTGGGTGGCACACCCCGACACCATCATGCGGATCGGGCGAGCGAATGAGTCCGACCCACGATCACTCGCACGGCGGGCACCACGACCACGGCGCCCCGCACGCACACCATGACCACCCGACCGGCATCAAGGGGTTCTTCTACGGACTCTTCGTGCCCCACTCCCATGACGCGGCAGATTCCATCGATGATGCGTTGGAGGCGAACCGGTCAGGCATCCGTGCTCTGAAGATCAGCCTTCTGATCCTGCTGGTCACAACCGTCCTTCAGGCTGTCGTGGTCATCTTCAGCGGTTCCGTCGCGCTCTTGGCTGATACCGTCCATAATTTCTCCGACGCGCTCACCGCTGTTCCTTTGTGGGTTGCCTTCATCCTCGGCCGGCGTGCAGCCTCGCGCCGCTACACCTACGGGCTCGGCCGTGCCGAAGATCTCGCGGGGCTGTTCATCGTTTTCGTGGTCGCCCTCTCCGCAATCGCCGCCGCCTGGCAATCCATCCACCGCATCCTGAACCCGCAGCCCCTCACAAACATCGGCTGGGTCATCGCCGCGGGCATCATCGGATTCCTCGGCAACGAGATCGTCGCCGTCTACCGCATCCGAGTCGGGCAGCGAATCGGCTCCGCCGCCCTTGTTGCCGACGGCATCCATGCCCGCACAGACGGATTCACCTCACTCGCCGTCGTGGCCGGCGGGATCGGCGTGCTCCTCGGCTTCCCTCTGGCAGATCCCATCGTCGGCCTGGTCATCTCGGTCGCGATCTTCGTCCTCCTCATCGGAACGGTCCGCAGCGTCGGACGGCGCCTGCTGGACGGCGTCGAACCAGAACTCGTCGACAAGGTTGCGCACGCCCTCGATCATGTCGACGGCATCACCGCTGTCGACCGCATCAGACTCCGCTGGAACGGACATCGCCTGGAAGGCGACGCGATCCTCGCTGTCGACGCGCACGCCACCCGTGAACGGGTAGATGAAGTCACTGAGCGCGCACGCCGAAGTGTCCACTCCCACCTCCCCAACCTGGATGAGTTTCTTGTCAGCACCCGCAGCTCGATGGCCACAAGCAACACCTGATCCAGAGTCCGCACAGGGGTGACGAAGCTCACGCCTGAGGTCGGTCCGACCCGCGGGAATGATCTGCGTGCCATTGTGTTGGATACCCCCAGGGGGTATCTTGGAAGTATGAACGGCTACGAGAACAACAAGGCTGATCTGCGTAAGCGGTTGAACCGTGTCGAGGGTCAGGTGCGGGGTATCGCGCGGATGGTCGACGACGACAAGTGCTGCATCGACATCCTCACGCAGGTCTCTGCGGCGACGAAGGCTCTCGAAACGGTCGCATTGTCGCTCTTGGGGGACCATCTCAGTCATTGCGTCGCCCAGGCGAGTACCGAGGGCGGCGAGGTTGCGGCAGAGAAGGTCCGCGAGGCCAACGAAGCAATCGCCCGTCTTGTCCGTTCATGACCACCACGTCTGCTGAATTGAAGGAGCGCACCATGACTGATCGCATCGAACTCGGACTCAAGGACGCATCCGCCGACGGTTGCGCCTGCTGCGCTGTCCCATCGACCACCGAGGTATCCGTTTCGGGTGTGTCTCTGGTGTCGGAGGAGATTCTGGTTGCCGGGATGACGTGCTCGCATTGCGTATCCAGCGTCAGCGACGAGCTGAGCACTGTCGATGGTGTCGAATCCGTCACCATCGACCTGAACGCTGGCGCCACCTCCCGGGTGACCATCCACAGTGCCGCACCCGTCGATCACGCCGCCGTGAAGGCTGCGGTCGAAGAGGCCGGCTACACGCTCGCGACCGGCCAGGCCTGAGCGGCTATCTGTCTGCGCCCGGCTTGACCCGGGCGCATCCGAGCAAGGAGTTCCGATGAGCCAGCACGACGAGCACACCAATCAGGCCGCGCACCCCAATCACGGCGGGTTCCCTACCACGGAGCACGACCACGCGGCGATGAGCCACGAGCACGGTGCTTCTCAAGAGCACGCCGGTCAGGAGGGCCACGGTGGGCACGCTGGCCATGCCGATCATGTGGGCCAGTTCCGGCGGTTGTTCTGGATCATGCTGGTCCTCGCGGTCCCGGTTGTCGGGTTCTCGATGATGTTCTCGATGCTGCTCGGATACCCGCTGCCAGACGCCCCGTGGGTCGGGTGGGTGTCTCCGGTTCTCGGAACGGTCATGTATGTGTGGGGTGGGGCGCCGTTCCTCACCGGCGCGGTGAGTGAACTCCGTGCGCGTAAGCCCGGGATGATGCTGCTGATCGCGCTCGCGATCACGGTGGCATTCTTGGCGTCGTGGGGTGCGAGCCTGGGTGTGCTGCATCACGAGCTCGACTTCTGGTGGGAACTCGCGCTGCTCATCGTGATCATGCTGCTCGGTCACTGGATCGAGATGCGCTCCCTCGCCCAGACGACGTCAGCGTTGGATTCTTTGGCCGCGCTGCTCCCCGACGAGGCGGAGAAGGTGGAAGGCGACACGACGGTCACGGTCGCCCCGGCCGACCTGTTGGTGGGGGATGTTGTGGTGGTTCGCCCCGGCGGCCGGGTCC
Source organism: Microbacterium sp. CGR1 (assembly GCF_001266755.1). NCBI lineage: Bacteria > Bacillati > Actinomycetota > Actinomycetes > Micrococcales > Microbacteriaceae > Microbacterium > Microbacterium sp. CGR1. The sequence goes on along the minus strand of NZ_CP012299.1, from coordinate 2,957,734 downwards.
CCGCGGACGGGCGGATCGTGCAGGGCTCGGCCAGCATGGACGAGTCGATGATCACCGGAGAGTCCCGGCCCGTGCGCCGCAGCGACGGCGACCAGGTCATCGCCGGCACGGTCGCGACCGATTCTGGTGTGCGGGTGGAGATCACCGCGATCGGTGAGGACACTGCTCTCGCGGGAATCCAGAAACTCGTCACCGAAGCGCAGAGTTCGTCGTCGCGCGCGCAGCGGCTCGCGGATAAGGCTGCGGGGTGGTTGTTCTGGTTCGCACTGGGCGCTGCCGCGATCACCGCCGTTGTCTGGACGATCGTCGGTCAGCCTGACGCGGCCGTCATCCGCACGATCACCGTGCTGGTGATCGCCTGCCCGCATGCTCTGGGCCTGGCGATCCCACTCGTCGTGTCGATCGCAACCGAGCGGGCCGCTCGCGGTGGCGTCCTGATCAAGGATCGTCTCGCGCTGGAGAGCATGCGCACGGTCGACACCGTCCTGTTCGACAAGACCGGCACCCTCACCAAGGGCACCCCCGCCGTTACTGCAATCGATCCTGTCCTGGAGACTGACCCTGACCAGCTGCTGGCATGGGCCGCCGCGGCAGAGGCGGATTCCGAGCACCCCCTCGCTCGCGCGATCGTAAACGCGGCGAAGGACAAGACTCTCCGTGTCCCGTCCTCGTCGGACTTCGAGTCGTCCCCGGCGGTCGGGGTGCGTGCGCGTGTCGATGGACACGTCGTGCAGGTCGGTGGCCCGTATATGCTCGAGCAGGAGAACGCCCATGAGCTGCCTGTTGCCGACGAGTGGCGTCACGAGGGTGCGATCATCCTCCACGTGCTCGTCGACGGGCAGGTCGCGGGCGCACTGCGCCTCGCGGATGAGATCCGGTCGGAGTCGCGTCACGCGGTCGATGCTCTCCATGAGCGTGGTGTGCAGGTGGTCATGATCACCGGTGACGCTGACGCGGTCGCCGCATCGGTGGCGGGCGATCTGGGTATCGACCGGTACTTCGCGGGAGTGCGGCCGGAGGACAAGGCCTCGAAGGTGAAAGAGCTGCAGAGCGAAGGCCGCAAGGTCGCAATGGTCGGTGACGGCGTGAACGACGCCCCTGCGCTCGCGCAGGCGGATGTCGGGATTGCGATCGGTGCGGGTACGGACGTCGCGATCGCTTCGGCGGGCGTGATCCTCGCCAGCGACGACCCCCGGTCCGTGATCTCCGTAATCGAGCTGTCGCGGGCCAGCTACCAGAAGATGAAGCAGAACCTCTGGTGGGCCGCCGGGTACAACCTCCTCTCCGTCCCGCTCGCGGCTGGCGTGCTCGCACCCATCGGGTTTGTGCTTCCGATGTCCGTGGGGGCGGTGTTGATGTCGCTGTCCACGATCGTTGTCGCTTTGAACGCGCAGCTGCTGCGCCGGCTGAACCTGAGCCCGGACGCCGTCGTCAACGAGTAGGCGCATGGGCGGCGGCGACGTACCCTGGAGGAAAGAGAGGTGGGACGGTGTTGATCACGATTGCACGGCGCGTGCATGACCAGCGCACGCTCACCCGCACTCTCCTCACCGTCGTCGCCGTCGCTCTCTCCGTCATCTTCGGACTCTTAGCGATGCATTCGATGAACACGCACTCGATGCCCTCCGGGCACAGTGAGACCATCACCGTCACGCCCGCTTCTGCCGACGTTCACCCTGCACCCATGCCTGGGGAAGACGCAGCGATCGACGGGGCGGGATGTGCCACGTGTTCTGACGATCCAGGTATGGCGTGGATGGCCTGCGTACTCGCGCTCCTCATCGCCGTCGTGCTGCTTGCGCGACCGTCCGCCTGGTCGCGAGCCCTTGGACGCTCCCCGGGAGCGCCCGTATCGCTCCTGAGCCTCCGAGATTCGTTGCATCCACTGCGGCCCCCATCCCTCACCGTTCTCTGCATCAGTCGCACGTGATGGACGCGCTACCCGCATTCTGCGGGTAACGCCCTTCGCCCAGCCTGTCTCGCTGGGTGCCATCATCGACTCTTGGAGAGAACTCATCATGAAGACCCGTTTTGCGGCGACTGCCGCGCTCACCCTCGTTGCGTTGCTTGGACTCGCCGGCTGCGCCGGAACCACGTCCGGCGGCGGCGATATGCCCGGCATGGACCACGAGAGCAGCAGCTCCGCCCCGGCATCCGCGGACGCCAACGATGCCGACATCATGTTCGCCAGCATGATGAAAGAACACCACGCTCAGGCCATCGACATGTCTGACATGCTCCTCAGCAAGAACGGCGTCGACGCACGTGTCGTCGCTCTCGCTGAAGAGATCAAGGCCGCGCAGGAACCCGAGATCCAGAAGATGGATCAGTGGCTCGAAGAGTGGGGCGCTGACACCGCCGACATGGAGGGCATGGATCACAGCGGCGGCATGATGTCCGACGAGGACATGCAGGCTCTCGAAGATGCCACCGGTGCGGACGCCAGCCGCCTGTTCCTCGAGCAGATGATCCAGCACCACGAGGGTGCCGTCGAGATGGCCCAGGAAGAGGTCGACAACGGTCAGAACAGCGACGCGGTCGCTCTGGCCGAAACGATCATCGAGGCGCAGACCACGGAGATCGCCACGATGGAAGACCTCCTCGCCACGCTCTGATTCACGCCTGGGGTGCGGGATTCCTCCCGCACCCCTCGGCTGGCTCTTCCCCGCAGCTCTCGCCATCACACCGGTGACGCCACGCTGCGTGTCTCATTCGCGCACCCCGGGTGCGTACCCGCACGCACTTCTTCAAGTCGGAGCCATATGAACCGCTACTCACCCCTACCCGCTTTTGCGATCGCTCTTATAGCCGTCACCGCCACCGGATGCGCCGCACCACAAACCTCCGGCACCGATGCGGTTCCCCCCGTCATCGAACACATTCACGGTGTCGCCGCTGACCCAAACAGTGAGAACCTCTTCGTAGCCACCCACGGGGGAATCTTCACCCTCACACCCGAAGGTGCGCTCGCCGGTCCCATCGGAGGCTACGACTTCGATGCGATGGGATTCACCGTCCTCGACGATGCCCTCTTAGCATCCGGACACCCGGGCACGCAGACACCCGCAGAGCTCGGCTCCCCAAACCTGGGCGTCATTCGCAGTGACGACTTCGGCGAAACCTGGTCACCGATCGCTCTCACCGGCACTACGGACTTCCATACCCTCACCGCTGGACCGGACGGCACTCTCTACGGGATCGCTTCTGACGGGGTCGACCTGCTCATCAGCACTGACAACGGTCGCGAATGGAACCGCGGCGCCACACTTGCCGCGGCAGACCTCGCAGCCACCAACGACGGTCTCTACGCGGCGGCAGAAGAAGGACTACTTCTCAGCACCGATAACGGCGCCAGCTTCGCCCCCGTCGCGGACGCCCCACTGCTCTACGCCCTCGACGTCCGACCCGACGGCACGCTCGCAGGAGTCGGAACGGACGGCGCCCTCTGGTCTCAGAACACCGAAGGAACATGGCAGCGCCTCGACCCCCTCCAAGGGGCCGCCCAGGCCTTCACCGCGATCGGTGACGACAGCTTCGTTGTGGTCGATGACCGCGGCATCGTCCAGATCGCACCCGATGACACGACCGTCCTCGCCCCCGTCCGGTAGGTGGCTCACACCAGAACGGTCGCCATGATCAGCGCTGCAACCTCTCCGGACGCATGCCGGTCTTCATCGCCTGCGCCACGGTCCTCGCCATATCGAGCTTCCACCTCATCGGAGCTTTCACGGCACTCCCGGGGGGGGGGTATCAACCGCACTATGGGTGAGTCTATTCTCGACCGGCAAGCGCTAGAAAGTTCACAGACGCGAAGCAGAGGCGGTTCCCCGACGGTCAGCCCAGGCCGCATGATTGGTCAGCTTGGCCTGTATAGTCATCGTGTGCTGACTATTGCTTCTCGTCTTGATGTGATGAACCGTCTCGGTCGCGCGATGGCAGACCCGTCGCGCTCGCGGATCCTTCTTGCGCTCTTGAATGTGCCTGGCTATCCAGCTGAGCTCGCTCGCGAACTGGATCTCACACGTACGAATGTCTCCAATCATCTGACGTGCCTGCGCGGGTGCGGTCTGGTTGTTGCGACCCCGGAAGGCCGGCGCACGCGTTACGAGATCGCGGACCCGCATCTCGCAGTGGGCCTACGACACATGCTGGAAGCGGTCGTCGCCGTTGACGAGGGTTTTCCGTGCACGGACGAGAAGTGTGAGTGCTGCGCATGAGTGAAGAGTGCTGCGGCCCAGACGAGCCCCGGAAGGCTCGCACGATTCAGCGCGTTGAGTTGACGCGTTCCCACAGGACGGGAGACGCATGTTGCGAGCCCGACCCGGTGCGAAATGCCACGTCCTCCGAGGCCCATGAGGAAGGCGATGCTTGCTGCGGACCGGCGCTGCCGTCCAAGGCAGGCGTGGATGACGATGAGATCGAGGTGCGTCCGCCGTGGTGGCGCGACATCGCGCTACTGCCGTCCGCGCTGTCGGGCCTTTTCCTGGTCGCCGGGTACGCGTTCGAGTGGGCGGGTATCGAAATCCCCGCGCTTGTGCTGCAATGGGCTGCTCTGCTGACCGGCGCCTACACCTTCGTTCCTGGTGCGATCCGCCGGTTGATCCGGGGTCGACTTGGCGTCGGGCTGCTGATGACGATTGCCGCGATCGGTGCGGTTCTGCTCGGCCATGTCGGTGAGGCTGCGACCTTGGCGTTCCTGTTTTCGCTGGCGGAGGCTCTCGAGGACCGTGCGATGGATCGGGCGAAAGAGGGTCTGCGTGCCCTGCTGTCCCTGATCCCGGAGACCGTGCGTGTCTCTCGTCTCGCCGGCGACACGACGATCCCGGCCGCGGATGTCCGTGAGCTCGATATCCTCATCGTTGGAGCAGGCGAGCGTGTTGCCACCGATGGTGTTGTTGTCGAAGGGCGTTCGAGCCTGGACACATCCGCGATCACCGGTGAGTCCATCCCGGTCGACGTGCATCCCGGCACTGCGGTCGCGGCGGGCTCGGTGAACGGTGCATCGACGCTGCGGATCGAGGCGACCGCGGACGGGCGCGACAACTCGCTCACCCAGATCGTGTCCCTCGTGGAGCAGGCCCACGCCCGCAAGGGCGACCGCGCGCGGCTTGCTGACCGGATCGCCCGCCCCCTCGTCCCCGTGGTGCTGATCGCCGCGGCCCTTGTCGCCGTGTTCGGATTCATCGTCGGAGATCCGTCGACCTGGATCGAGCGTGCACTCGTCGTCCTCGTCGCCGCGTCTCCTTGTGCTCTTGCGATCGCGGTGCCGGTCACGGTGATCAGCGCCATCGGGTCCGCGTCGAAGTTCGGCGTCGTGATCAAGTCCGGGGAAGCGTTCGAGCAGCTCGGCACCATCCAGGCGGTGGCGCTGGACAAGACCGGTACCCTCACCCGCAACGAGCCGGCCGTCGTCGACGTGCGCCCCGCAGCCGGCATCTCACGGGACGAGCTGTTGACCTGGGCGGGAGCAGTCGAAGAGACAAGCAGCCACCCGCTCGCCGCCGCGATCACCACGGCCGCCCCCGGCGCAGCTGGAGCCGTGGACGTCGTCGAAGACGCCGGCCACGGCATCACCGGCCGCGTCAACGGCACCCTGGTCCGCGTCGGCAACGTCCGGTGGCTCGCCCCCGGAGTCCTCCACTCGGCCGCTGATGAGATGGCCGAAGACGGCATGACCGTGGTCGTCGTTGAAGCCGAGGGCGAGATTGCCGGGCTCATCGGCATCCGCGACGAGCTGCGCCCTGAATCCGCCGCAACCGTGCGACTGCTGCAGGATGCCGGTATCGGGATCACGATGCTCACCGGGGACAACGAACGCACCGCCCGCGCGATTGCGGCACAGGCGGGCATCACCGACGTCCGCGCAGAGCAGCTCCCTGCGGACAAGGCCACGGTCATCGAACAACTCGCCGCCGCGCGCCCGACAGCCATGGTCGGTGACGGCATCAACGACGCCCCCGCCCTCGCGACCGCCACCGTCGGTATCGCCATGGGGCTGAAGGGCTCGGCTGCTGCCATCGAGTCTGCCGACGTCGCCTTTACCGGGAACGATCTCCGATTGATCCCCGGCGCGCTCGCGCACGCTCGTCGCGGTCGCCGGATCATGACCGCCAACATCGTGCTCGCCTTGGCGATCATCCTCGTGTTGTTCCCGCTCGCCCTCTTCGGCGTGCTCGGGCTTGCCGGTGTAGTTCTCGTGCACGAGATCGCGGAAGTGTTCGTCATCCTCAACGGGGTGCGCGCGGCGCGGCGCCCTGCTGCCCTGCGGTCACCTGCCGCAACCTCCGTACCCGCCCAGGTCTGAACCATCCCGCTTCGACGGCACTACCCCGCTCCCACGGAGCCACTTTCGAAGGCCCCGAAATCAACTGGGTTGCTCGGTTGTGGGACGCGGACGCTGACAGTAACTTCAGTTTGACCTTCGGGCGCGTGGCTCTCGGGTTCGCAACAGATCTTGATTGGTGGGGCTGGTACCATCCTGAGGTCATGGTCGTCCAAGGTCGCATTCGCAATAGCGACAGCCGCGCCGACGAGTTCATGATAACGAAGATCATTACGGCCCTCGGATTGGCACTTCTTCTCATCGTCGGAGCGTGGCCGGGCGGCCATCGTGACGCGACGGATGCGACTGCGTATCTGAGCACGACATCCTCGTCGTCACTAGGTACGTCTTCTGCTGGCCCTGTCGCGGCGGGTTCGGGTGAAAGCGGTGTCGGCGCAACTGCGGAACATGTCGTGGCTGGGGATACTGCGAACGACATCATGATCGGCGTCGCCGGGTGCCTCTTGGGTATCCTCTGCTGCTTCTTGGTGCTCATCGTCACGCGGATCTTCCGCCGTCACGTCCCCTCTTCTCGCGTTCGTGAACGTTTGCCGCGCGCACCATCACTGGCGGCCATGACGGGGCGCCTGTTCGTATTGCCTCCTTCTCTCACACAGCTTTCTCTGTCGCGAACCTGATCTGGCGGCGCCATCTCTTCGATGGCGCTCCCCTGGTCGTCCTCGTTCGTTGTGTGTGTCTGGAGTGTCTATGAAATCTTCTATGAAAGCGGTACTTGTCACCGTGGCTCTCGCCGTGGTGTTGCTGATCGTTGCGCTGGTGTTCGTCCTTGTCAATCAGAGTCGAGCTGCCGCACCCGAGACGGGGGCCGCTGATGGTCCACAGGTCGTCCGTGAGAACTCGCATGTCCTCGATGACGGAGGAGATGGGGCGGTGACGGTGGTCGAGTTCCTCGATTTCGAGTGCGAGGCCTGCGGTGCTTTTTATCCCCTCGTCGAGGATCTCCGTGGCAAGTTCGATGGCGAGATCACGTACGTGATCCGCTACTTCCCGTTGCCGGGTCATCTCAACTCGAAGAATGCCGCGATCGCTGCCGAAGCCGCAGCGCAGCAGGGACGGCTGGAAGAGATGTATCACCGCCTGTTCGAGACGCAGTCTCAATGGGGTGAGGCTCAAGAGTCTCGTGCGGACCTGTTCCGGGGATTTGCGGAGGAACTCGGATTGGATATGGCCGCGTTCGATGATGCGGTCGCTGATCCGGCGACTGCAGAACGGGTCCAGTTCGATCTAGACGAGGGTGAGCAGCTCGGTGTCAGCAGTACCCCCTCGTTCTTCATCGATGGGGAGCCTGTCGTGCTGGAGACGTGGAATGACCTGGAGGACACCATTGAAGCCGCGGTGAACGGTGCTGAATGATGGCGCGTTCGCTATCGCACCGTCGCGTCATCATCGTCGGCGCCGGGCACTCCGGGTTGGCGACAGCCGCCGCACTCAGGTCCTCCGGGCTTGAGCCGCAGAAGGACTTCGTGATCATCGATTCTGCACCTCCCGGTCGACGAAGCTGGGCCACACGGTGGCAGTCGATGAAGCTACGCAGCGCGGCCCGCCACAGTGTCGTCCGCGGGTTTCCTTTCCCGGGCGATGGAGACCGTTATCCGAGTAAGGATGAGATGTCCGATTACCTGTCTTCGGTGGAGAACGCCCTCGGTGTGAAGACCGTGTGGGGCACTCGTGCTCTTGGAATCACCCGGTTGGGCGACGGATCCACACTGCATCTGTCGACCTCCGCCGGGGAAGTGCAAACCCGAAATGTGGTCTGTGCAACGGGAGCTGCCGCGGTGCCGCGCGTGCCGGGCTGGCGCCTGGAACTGGCAGTACCCGGTGTTGTGCTGCATTCCAGCCAGTACCTCTATCCCGCCCAGATACCTCCCGGCCGCGTGTTGATCGTTGGCGGTGGATTCAGCGGAGTGGAGATTGCAGAAGAGCTCGCTTCCTCCCACGACGTCACCCTCTCCACTCGAGCGGAATCCTCAGAGGTGTCGGAGCGGCCCATCTGGTCGAGGCTGCGACGTCGGGGTCCGATGTCTGAGTCACGCCCCCGCGTAGCTTCGACAGACGTCACTCATGCCGCCGCCGTGACGGAGGTACACGGAGACACCGTGATGTTCGCCGATGGGGCGTCCGTGAAGCCGCATTCCGTGATCCTTGCGACCGGGTACAGGCCGGCGGACGCATGGCTGCCCGATTCGGAGCCGCCCGGGCAGCCTTTGCACGTCAATGCACGCATCCCGGGACTGTTCACTGTTGGCATGCCGCGTTACTCCCGGGCAGATGCGGGCACCCTCGCTGGGGCGGGTCGTGATGCGGCGATCGTCGCCCGGCACATCGTTGGACGGCCGTAAAGGAGCACCATGACAGACACAGGGCACAGTCACGGTATCGGTGACGCCACTCCCCGCAATCGCCTGGTCATCGCGTTCGCGATCACCTCTTCGGTCTTCATCGTCGAAGTGATCGGCGCAATCATCACAGGCAGCCTCGCACTGCTTGTTGATGCGGCGCACATGCTCACCGATGTCGTCGGGTTGGCGATGGCCGTCACCGCTGCGCATCTGATGAATCGTCCCCCGACTCCCAAGTACACCTTCGGTCTTCGACGCACGGAGGTTCTCGGTGCGCTCGCTCAAGCAACTTTGCTGCTCGGGGTGGGCATCTTCGCGCTCGTGGAAGGCGTACGGCGGCTGTTCGAGCCCCCTGAGATCGCATCGGGGAGTCTGCTGTTCTTCGGCATCGTCGGTCTCGTCGCCAACATCGCCTCCATGCTCGTATTGTTCAGCGGCCGCGGACGCAATCTCAACATGCGCGCCGCGTTCCTCGAGGTCGTCAACGATGCCCTCGGTTCCGTCGGCGTCATCGCCAGCGCCATCCTCATCGCCGTTTTCGGTTGGTATCAGGCGGACGCCGTCGCGGGCGTCTTGATCGCGCTGCTCATCATTCCCCGCACTCTTATCCTGTTGCGAGCATCCGGTCGGGTGCTGTTGGAGTCCACACCCGCCGGCCTCGACCTCGAGGATGTCCGCCGCCACATCCTTGCCCTTCCGCACGTGGTCGCGGTGCACGACCTTCACGCGACCCAAGTCTCGACCGACCTCCCCACGCTCACCGCCCATGTCGTGGTCGATGACACCGTCACGATGGAAGCTTCCGCCGCATTGCTGACATCACTTCAGCAATGCGTCAACGAGCACTTCGCCGTGAGCATCGAACACTCCACCTTCCAGATCGAACCCGAATCCCACCCCGGAGAGCACGACACCCATGCATAAACGCCTCTCGGCACGTATCACAGCCCTCGCCGCCGCCGCCCTGATGGTGTCGGCATCCGTCGTGCTGGGGACCACAGCCCCGGCCGCCGCTCACGACGAGTTCGTCTCGGCGTACCCCGACGCCGACTCGGCCGTCGACGGCTCTCCCGACGAGATCTCTCTGATGTTCACCGGGCTGCTTCCGGATGGTGACGGCGCAACAGTCATCGACGTGGTCGATGAAACCGGAGCAAACGTCGCAGTCGACGCCCCCCAGGCGACCGATGACGTTATCACGCAGCACCTCTCCCCGGACGCCGCGACCGGTGTCTTCACTGTCCGATGGAAGACCGTCTCCGCCGATGGGCATCCGATCAGCGGAGAGTACGTGTACACCGTCAGACCCGCGACGGACACGGGATCCGGCACAACCACCGCAAGCCCCACCCCTGAAGCCTCACCACAGAGCAGCGAAGAAACGGAAACCGCATCGCCGGCACAAACGTACGGCGGCACACCATCCGGAGGCGGTGCCTTCGAAATGCTGCCCCTATTCTTCCTCTCCGGTTTGGCTATCATCCTGGGGGTCGGGGTTGTGGGCGTGATGATGGCCGGGCGCCGCCGTCACCAGCGGGATCGCGCCGAAGTTGCTGAGGATGCCGCGGCCGCGGGGGAAGACGCCGATGCGTGATCGAGTCCGCCGGTCGGCCGTGGTGCTCATCGTCGCCGCCATCGTTATCCTGATCGATCAAGGCACCAAGACTCTTGCTCTGAACACGTTGCGACAGGATGCGCGTATACCGCTGATCGGTGACTGGCTCGGTCTTCAACTGGCCTTCAACCCCGGGGCGATCTTCTCGCTCGGGGAAGGCTCCACATGGGTCATCACCGTCGTCGGGCTCGCTGTCACCGCGGCCCTCATCGGTGCCGCTACCCGAGCCCGCAACGTGTGGTCGGCGGTTGGTTTCGGTTTCATCGTGGGCGGTGCGATCGGGAACCTCATCGATCGCTTATTCTCGCCGCCCGCGTTCGGGATCGGGCACGTCACCGATTTCCTTGCCTACGGGAACCTGTTCATCGGCAACCTCGCCGATGTCGCTCTCGGCATCGGTGCCGTGTTCCTCATCGTCGCGGGTCTGCGCATAAGCCGTCGCCGGCCAGACCCCTCGTCCCGCCCCGATCCCGTCGACCCTGTACCCGCCGAAGAAACGGTTCACCCATGAGTCCCAAAGAACGTGTCCCCTCCACTTACCAGCGGAACGCCCTGGCCCCCAGCCTCGTCGCCGCCGCGATCCTGTTCCTCGCCCCGGCGCTCTTCCAGGCGAATTGGGCGCCCCTCGTCCTCTTCATCGCCTCAATTTTCGGGCTGATCGTCGCGTGGTTTGCGCTGCAGGCACGCCACTGGTGGTGGATCCCGGTCTTCCTCGCGATCGCCGTGCTCTGGAACCCGGTAATGCCCTTCCCCTTCTCCGGTGTCGTGTGGACCACAGCACAGCCCATCGCGGCCGTGGCGTTCCTGGCAGCGGGGGCGACGATCAAGGTGATCCGGAAGTGAACAGCGCGATCTTCTTGTCACGACCATGCGTGTGAGCGGCCAGATCCTCGAAAGTCCCCCGTCTTTGCAGGCGTTCCTCGCACCGGCGGACATCCCGCTTCCGGTGTTACCGATAGTCGCGGGGATCCTCGCTGTGCTGTATCTGGTCGGAGCGATCCGGTTGTGGACGCGCGGGCGTCGGTGGCCCGTGTGGCGAACGGTCAGCTTCCTTCTCGGGTGTGTTCTCCTCGCGGCGGTCACTGGTCTAGGCGTTGAAACCTACGGCCAGGCGCTGGTGTCCGTTTTCATGTTCCAGCAGCTCACTCTGATGATGATGGTGCCGCCGCTCCTCGTCCTGGGCTCTCCCGGCACCCTTCTTCTGCGAGCGACACCGCATCATGGAGCGGGACGGTTAGTCCTCACAGCGGCCCACGGTGCTCTTCGAAGCCCGGCCGCGAAATGGATACTCAGTCCGTGGGCCACTGTCCCGCTCTACCTGTTCGCGTTCTACGGCATCTACCTTGCGGGTGCTGCCGATGCCATCCTCGCTCTCCCCGGGGGTCACGTCGCACTCGAGGTCGGATTCCTCCTCGCCGGCGTGCTCTTCACCATCCCCATCCTGTCCTCCGATCCGCTGCCGGTCAGGTTGGGTCATGGTGCCCGTGCACTGGACGTCTTTGCCGAAGCCGCGCTCCACGCATTCTTCGGGGTGTTTCTCATGATGGCCAGTACGATCCTGGTCGGCTCGTTCGTCGCGCCCACCGAAGCACTGGGCATCGATCCCCTCGCCGATCAGCAGCTAGCCGGCGCTCTGGCATGGTCCTACGGTGAAGCCCCGACCGTACTGATGTTGATCTACGTGATGCATCGTTGGTTCCGAAGCGACACCGCTCGTGCTGCCGCGGCGGATCGGTATGCCGACGTGCACGGGAACGCCGACCTCGACTCGTACAACGCTTACCTGAAAAACCTGGGCACTCATGACCGTGACCGCTGACCCGTTGGTGGGACACGCCCTCTCCGTTCGACCACGGCGCGGCAACGCCAGTGCGCACGATGCGCTCCTGGCAGCTGCGGTGCCATTTCCCGTAGCGATCGTCGCGTCCGCCATCGCAGGAGGCATGCTGGATCTCGCCTACCCCGCGTCCGGGTGGTGGCCCGCGACGTTCGTGAGCGCAACCATCGGGCTGTGGACGCTTCGCGGACGCTCTGTTCCCGGGGCGTTCCTGATCTCCCTCGTCTACGGGACGGCCTTCTACTTCACTCACTTGGTATGGGTGACCCGGTTTCTGGGGCCCATCCCATGGGTCGCGCTGGCTGGCTTGGAATCCCTGCTGTTCGGTGCCGGCGGTGCGCTGATCGCACTCGCCTATCGTGTCGCCACCACGCGGGCGGGATTCGGGTATCACGCGATCACTCCTGTGCTCGTCGCCGGGGTGTGGGTGCTGCGGGAAACGCTGATGGGGAATGCGCCGTACACCGGGTTCCCGTGGGCGCGAATCGGCTTCACTCTTGCCGAGAGCCCGCTCGCGGAAGCCGCTTCCTGGGTGGGGACAACCGGGCTGACCTTCCTGACAATCCTCGTCTGCGCAAGCGTCGTGGAAGCCCTCACCCTCCGCCGGTGGGAGCCGGGAGCAGCAGCGGCGGTCATCGTCGTTGCCGCGATGGCCGTCCCTCTGTTCCCGACTGAGCAAGCGGGAATGATGCGCGTCGGATGGGTGCAGGGCAACGGTCCCAGCGGCTACTTCGACACCAGGACAACAGGTGACATCCTGCGCGCACAGGAAGAAGCGACCGCTCCGCTCCTGGGGCGTGAAATGGACCTTCTCGTCTGGCCAGAAGGGGCCGTCGACGCCGATCCCCTGCGCGATGCCGCCGTCGCAGGCCGCCTTGATCGACTCGTGCAGGGTGCTGGCGCTCCGGCACTGGTGAATGCGGCAACCACCCGCGGAGCTGACACGTTCAACACCTCGATGCTGTGGACCAGCGCCGGGCCGCAGCAGCTCCACGACAAGGCCAACCCCGTCCCTTTCGGCGAATACGTGCCGGACCGTTGGTTCTACGAAGCCATCGCCCCCGATCTCATCGGGTTGATACAACGCGAGTACACGCCCGGCTCCAACACGCCCCTCATGAACGTTGGCGATGTGCCCATCGGTCTGGCGATCTGTTTCGACGTCATCTACGACGACGTCATCCACCAGAGCGCGTCCTCTGGCGCGCAGATGTTCGTGTTTCAAACCAACAATGCGGATTTCAGAGGCACGGACGAGAACCTCCAACAGCTGACCATCGCCCGCATACGCGCGCTCGAAACAGGGAGAACTGCGGTGAACGTCTCCACCACCGGGACCAGTCAAGTCATCGGCCGCGATGGAAAAGTGTTGGCTCAGGTTGCGGTGGACACGACCGCGGCGAAGATCACCGAGGTCCCCCTCCGCGCCGGCACGACTCTCGCTGTCGTGCTGATGCCGTGGCTCGGCTGGATGCTCAGTATCGGAACGGTACTAGCGCTGCTCGTCATGTCGATCCGACAGCGACGGACGCATGCTGACTCCCAGGAAGACGGATGGATGACGTTGTGAAGCTCAAGATTCTGACCTCTGGCGCGGCGCTGTGCGCACTGCTTGTGCTCACCAGCTGCGCACCCACCGTCCACCTCGAGCCCGCAGCGAACGCGAATGACCCGCTGTGCGCAGAGGTCACCGTACGATTACCGGACTCGATTGGCGACCAGGCTCGCGTCTGGACGGACGCTCAGGCCACCGCAGGATGGGGCACCCCCAGTAGCGTGCTCCTCACCTGCGGGTTGGAGCCCCCGGCCCCCACCACGCTGCAATGTGTCAGCTTGGGGGGCGTCGATTGGATCGTCGACGAGGAGGAGACCCCGAATCTGCGGCTCACAACCTACGGCCGAGATCCAGCTGCCCAGGTGTACGTGGACACGACCACCCTGTCGGCGGACGCGGTTCTCGAATCTCTTGCCGGGGCGATCCAGCAGCTCCCCAAGACCGGTGAATGCACGGCACCTGTGACGGAAGACCCGGACGCTGCTGGCGCTCAGACAGGGGATACCACTCCATGAATCCCGTTGTTCTCCGGATCGTTGGACCGACGATTCTCGTTGCCGCCGCACTCATCGCTGTGGTCATCGGGCTCGTGATTGGTGGAGGAGCTGCACCAAGACTCGCGAGTGACCCTGGAGCGCTCGTGCGATGGGGACTCCCGGCCGCGAAACTGTTCGTCAATCTGTCCGGTGCGGCGATGCTCGGGCCCCTGGTGCTGGCGGTGTTCGCTCTCCCCTCGGCAGGGAAGCCCTTCACCGTCGCGCTCGATATTGCCTCCGCCGGCGCCGCGACCCTCACCCTCACAAGCGGGGTGGTGGCTTACCTCACCTTCCTGTCCTCATTCAATCCGCAAGTTAACCTGAGTGCCGAGTTCGGCACGCAGCTCGGTCGCTTCCTCCTCGACACGGAGCTGGGACGATCATGGCTCATCACCGCGATCCTCGCTTCGGTCGTGACAGTCCTCGCATTCGCTGTTCGCAGCTATGGTGCGGTCATGATCACAACCGTGCTTGCGATCATCAGTCTGATTCCCATGGCCACCCAAGGTCATTCGGGTGAGCTCGCCAATCACGATCCCGCTGTCATGTCCCTCGTCCTGCATGTCATTTCAGCAGCAGTATGGCTCGGGGGGCTCATCCTGCTCGTCGTCGCGCGACCGATCAGCTCGCCGCGCGAACTCGAGAACCTGCTCCGCCGGTACTCGACGGTGGCGCTCATCGCGTTCATCGGCGTCGCCGTCTCGGGATACGCGCGGACGCTCACAGCCCTCGGCCGGTGGGAGGATTTGGCCTCACCGTACGGCATCCTCCTTCTCACAAAGATCGGCGCGCTTTTGGTCATGGGCGTCCTGGGTGCCGCCTACCGCCGCCGACTCATCGCAAAGACCAGCGAGGGCCGTGGCGCCTTCTGGATGATCGTGTGCGTCGAACTCGGTTTCATGGGTGTCGCGAGCGGGGTCGCCGCCGCCCTCGCCCGCACCGCCGCCCCCGCCGATGCGATCACCCTGCCGCAGACCACCGCCGCGGAGATCCTCACCGACGCACCCGTCCCGGTCGCACTCACCCTGCAGAGATGGTTCACGGCGTGGAGTCCCGACCTCCTTTGGGTGCTCGTCGCGGGTTTCGGAATCGTCTTCTACCTCGTCGGCGTCCGACGCGCACGGCGCCGCGGGTATCCGTGGCCAGCCAGGCGCACGATCAGCTGGATTGCGGGGATGGGGGCGCTTCTGTGGACGACCAGTGGGCCGATCGCAGCCTATGACGATTCGCTCATCAGTATGCGATTCCTCGCCTTCGCTCTCCTCAGTCTCGCGATCCCCTTGCTCCTTGTCTTCGCGGCGCCGATCACCCTCGCAACCTTGGTCATCCACCCACGGGACGATGGAAGCCGAGGACCGCGCGAATGGCTTCTCTGGGCCGCCCACAGCCCCCTGGCCCGGTTTACTCGTCGCCCCGTCGTCGCCGCGTCCCTGTTCGCCACGTCGCTGTGGTTGTTCCACTACTCCGACCTGTTCCGATGGTCGCTCTACGACCAGCTCGGAGCGGAATGGATGATCAGCCAGCTCCTCGTCACCGGGTGCCTCTTCGTACGATCGCTTTCCCCGAACGCGTCCACGACTCCCGAGGGGCGGTGGCGTGTGGCCTCACTCACTGCGCTCACAGGCGTGGCCACTTTCTTCGGCATCGCCACTATCGCTCGCTCCGACCTCATCGTCGCGGAGTGGTTTGGCGCCATGGGGCGGACGTGGGGACCCACCCCCCTGCAGGACCAGGCCCTCGCCGGAGCCGCCACCTTGATGATCGCGGGAATGCTCGCAATCCTCACCGGCTTCTCCGTCCTCCACACGAAACGCAACAACAGACCTACCGACAGCACCCCCGTGCCCGCCGGACGAAAGGACCCACGCCCGTGACCTCCACCCACCGCACCCGCTGGCTCGCCAGCACACTTCTTGCCCTCATCGCACTGGGAATCGTGGCCGCACCGGCCCCCGCAGCTCTCGCGCACGACAACCTCCTGGACACCGTGCCCGGGGCAGACGAAACCGTCACCCAACTCGACGACGTCGCTCTCACGTTCAGCGGGGAACTCATTGACTTCAGCCAGGCAAGCTTCGCCCAAGTGCAAGGACCCGACGGCCTCTTCTACGAATCCAGCTGCTCCACCATCGACCGCAACATCCTCACCACCCCGGTCGCACTCGGAGAACCCGGCGTCTACACCGTGCTTTGGAACGCCGTCTCCAGCGACGGTCACCCCATATCCGAGAGCTTCACGTTCACGTACGCTCCCACCGGCATCGAGCCAGGGCTGGGATGGGACCAACCAGCATGCGGGAACGAACAATCACGGATGCAACCGGCAAAGGCGTCGCCCTCTGCTGTGCCAACTACCGAACCTCCCGCAGCGGACACCCCTGCCCCGGCGGCATCCGCAGGCGAGAACGAGGTGGCTTCGATCGCGATCCCGCTCATCATCGCCGTGGCTGTCATAGGTGCCGCGGTGATCGCCACCACCGTTGTCGTACGGCAAGTGAAAAAGAACAAACACAACAAGGTGAGCCCCGACATCCACACGGACCCGAAAGCGTGAACTTCGTGTCAGGACAGTCGAACTCGAATTCGATGCGACAGATATGGGCCACTGATCAGAGATCACGAGCGAGTCGGCGCGACTTCGGCGGCCACGTACGGCCGATGGACCAGACGGCGGGCAATGCAAGCGTGGCCAATCTGCGCGCCCATGGCAGCAGAATCCACGAAGCCGAGCTCGAGGAGAGGGCACAGTGAACGGACGACTCGTCTCTGCGGCTACGGAGGCGGCTGAAGAATGCGGTTGTGCACCCACGCCCGCCGAACGCGACTCGTTCTGGAAGCTGAGTGTTACTCGACGTGGCGCTTTCGGGCTCGGCGCGCTCGGTGTCGCTGCATTCGCTGCACTCGGCATCGGCTCCGGCGACTCAGCGGCGTACGCTGCGTCGTACCCGAGTTGGGACGATGTGCAACGCGCCAAGAACAACGAAGCTGCCAAGGCTGCCGAGATCACCCGAATCGAAGGGCTGATCCAGTCCTTGACGCGGAAGGTCGCTGAGACTCAGGTTGCTGCCGATACAGCCTCCGACGAGTTCTATGCAGCGCAGCAGGAGTACTTCGCTGCGATCACGGAAGCTCAGAGCCTGCAGGCGCAGGCGGACGAACAATCAGCGATTGCCGAAACCTCTGCGCGCAGGGCCGGTCAAGTTGCGGCACAGCTGTATCGCAACGGTGGAGATGATTCAGCACTGCAACTGTTCTTCTCCGGTTCCGCGGCCAACGCCGATGAGCTCCTGTCACGCCTGGGCACCATGGACAAGCTTCTCGAGTACAACCGGTCGGTCTACGATGGCGCAATCTCGGCGCGCAACACCGCCCAATCGCTGACCGATCAGGCGAAGGTTGCCCGCGACGAACGAGACCGCCTGCAGCAGGTCGCAGAGCAGAAGATGATTGCGGCACAAGAAGCGGCCGACGCCGCACAGGCCGCGCTCGACGAGCAAGCCGCGAACCTCGAGACGATGCAGGCGCAGCTCGCCGCGCTGAAAGACACCACCACGCAGACTGTCGCTGGTTACCAGTCGGGTGTGGCCGCGCGCGAGGCCGAAGAGCGCGCCCGTCGCGAACGCGAAGCCGCGGAAGCGGCAGCCAACGGTGGCGGCAACGGCGGCGGCGGAGGCTCTGCCGGTAGCGGCGGTTGGGTCCGGCCCCACGGGGGCGGCCGAAGTTCAAGCTACGGCCCGCGGACCCCGATCTGCGGTTCGCAGGGCTGCTCCTCGAGCTACCACTACGGCGCGGACATGGCCAATGGCTGCGGAGCGGCGATCTACGCCGCCAACTCCGGAACAGTGGACTACGCCGGCGCGAACGGCAACTACGGCAATTACGTCCGCATCCAACACGGCGGGGGCGTCAGCACCGGGTACGCGCACATCAAACCCAGTGGCATCCTCGTTGGCAGGGGGCAATGGGTCAATTCGGGCCAGGTCATCGCTTACGCGGGTGACACTGGACGCTCCTTCGGTTGCCATCTGCATTTCGAGGTCTACATCAATGGTGGTTACACCAACCCCGTCCGATTCATGGAAGACCGCGGCGTCTATATCTAAGGCTCCGACATGGGAGCACGAAGTGGCGCCACCCACAATGACCAGTTGGGTAGAGAGGGCTGCT
Source organism: Microbacterium sp. CGR1 (assembly GCF_001266755.1). Lineage (NCBI taxonomy): Bacteria > Bacillati > Actinomycetota > Actinomycetes > Micrococcales > Microbacteriaceae > Microbacterium > Microbacterium sp. CGR1. Next base: position 2,939,342 of record NZ_CP012299.1, on the reverse strand, counting down.
CCAGTCGTCACTCGCGACATCCTTGCTAGGGATCTCAGAGAGGGAGAATGACGCTACCCATCACCGCCGTCAGCCGCGACATGATGTCGGTCCACAGCCCTGTCACCATCAGGATTCCGAGGACGATCAGCAGTATGCCTCCGCATACGTTCACCACCCGGATGTGACGACGGAGGAACTCGACCGTCTTCGCCGCCCAACCGAACCCGAATGCGACCAACAGGAACGGGATGCCGAGGCCGAGCGAATACGCGAGGCCGAGGAAGCCGGCACGGACAGGGTCGCCAGCATTGAACGAAAGCGCGATGATCGCGGCAAGCGTCGGACCCATGCACGGTGCCCAGCCGATACCAAGTGCCACTCCAAGTAGCGGCGCCCCTGCGATTCCGGCCCGGGAGCCGACGTGGAAGCGGACCTCCCGCTGGGCGAAATTGAACAACCCGAGAAAGACGAGCCCCATCAGGATGATGACGACTCCGAGGATGCGTGTGACCAGGTCGCCCCAGCGTAGGAAGAACACGCCGGCCGTGCCGCCCAGCGCGGTGATGAGAACGAAGACGACGCTGAAGCCGAGGATGAACAGCAGTACGCCGACTACGAGCTGACGGCGCTGGGGCGCGACTGCGTTCGTCGCGCGACCCTTCGAGTCCGGCGCGACCACCCCGCCAAGGAAGCCGAGGTAGCCGGGGACCAGCGGGAGCACGCAGGGCGACAAGAACGACACGAGGCCAGCGAGCATCGCGACGGGGACTGCGAGCCAGAGCGCACCGGACCCGATGATGGTGTCGGCGTTCACGGTGTCTCCGCCAGAGCGTCCTTGACGAGCGTCGAGAGGATCGAGGTGCCGTCGATGGGTCCGATGATGCGGGCGGCGACACGGCCCTGCCTGTCGAGCACGAGAGTCGTCGGTGTCGCCTGGATCGGCACGACCTCGGAGAAAGCGAGTTTCGCCTCGGCCGTGTTCACGTCGATCAGGCTCGGGTAGGTGATGCCGAACTCGTGAGAGAAAGCCTGGGCAGTGTCGGCCTGGTCGCGGGTATTGATGCCGATGAAAGCTACATCCTCGCCGCCGTATTCTTGCCAGACGCTTTCGAGATCCTTCGCCTCGATGCGGCACGGCGCGCACCCGGCGTACCAGAAGTTCACCACCGTGACCTTGCCGGCGTTGTCTGCGCTGTCGAAATCATCACCAGTTTCAGTGATGCCGCTGAAGTCGACCGGTTCGCTCCGCTCGTCGATCGGGATCTCGACGATCGCGCCGCCAGCGGCCACATACCCGGTGTTCTCACCCTTGAGGAAGGAATCGCTGACCGGATCCGGCGCACACCCGCTCAGACCGATGGCGAACACCGCGGCGAGCATGGCTCCGATCGCACCACGAATGGTGCGAAAGCGAGGATTTCGAGGCACATCTCGCACTCTACGCAGATCCCCTATGCGTCCGCCGAACCGGGCCACCGTCCTGCGGGCCTCTTACCGCTTCCGACGTCCGCCAGGGCAAGTCGCCGCGTCGGCAACTTCGGTCTGCTGACACACAGAGCACCTCCGGGAGGATGACGTGTCAGCTGAAGGCCAACTGCGTCATTCCAACGCAATTCCGACGACGACCGCCTGCACACCGTCTCAGCGTTGCAGATTGCTCGGCGGTGGCATCAGTGTTCTCGTTCGGTCGTTGCCGGACATCAGATCGAACTCTAATCCGAGCCATACCGGTGTGTCGGGAGCCAGGCAAAGCCGACCCGGCGGATCCTGGGCGCAGGCGACAACGATGTGCCTACTCAGGTACTCCGCCTTCCTTGGAGTGGTGATGAAGCCAGCTGAGATTGCACGGTTGATCGCACGGCGACGATTCTCGAAGGGCTCGGAGCTGCACTGGGTGCCGCGCGATCATCGTTCCGCATCCGGCTACGCGGATAGCGTCTCGTTCGCACCGGTCAACCGAAGTCTCGGCCGTTTGGATTGGTCGGTCATCGACCCGATGAAGGTTCGAGTATCGAAGGGCGCAAGCCACTTTTTCACGGGGTCTGAGTACTTCTGGAGTCGCACCCGTAGCCACGTATGGTGTGAGTCTCAGTTCGAGCGCGACGAGTTGATGTGGCTCGATTTCGGCGGGCAAGTAGCAAAGGTGTGGTCGCAGCCATTTGGCGTGGTGTTCGGCGTTCGCTCGCCGATGGCGGGTCACTGGCACGTGCCGGATTTCCTATTGCAGATGTCGGACGACTCCTACGCCGTTCGAGACGTGAGGCCAAAGGAACGCATCGACAAGTCTGCGCAACTGCAGTTCGATGAAACCGCGGTTGTGTCGGCAACGCTCGGCTGGCACTATCAGGTACTTTCCGGCCACAGCATCCATGCGACCCGCGTGGTCGAATGGTTGTCGGCGTCGCGTCATGACCGTTGCAGGCCGCCTGCTGACGTCGAGGACAGGATCCTCGACGCGGCAACTGACAGCAAGACTCGCCGGGAGTTGTGCGAGCTGGCATCACCAGATTGCCCACCTCTTGCCTGCGCATGGGTTGACAACCTCGCCTGGCGCAGACTTCTCGCGCTCGATCTGTCTGCGGTCTTCAATAGCAACGCGCTACTGACTACCGCACGTCGGGAGAGAACGGATGCGATCAGTGTCTGACGAGAGCAAGCTGAAACTCGGGGACTCTTTCGACATTGACGGCGAGATCTGGGTCTGGGCCCACATCATCCCCGGCCTAGAGGTGAAGCTCCGGTCCGAGAACGCACCCGATCGACACCTCATCATGTCCGTAGACGAGTTCCTGCGCCATGCCGGCACGGCTCAACGCGAGCGCGCGGTATCGCTTCGTCCGGACGGGGACGCGTGGCCGACCAACGTGTGCGATATGGAGGCCCATCTCCTTGAGGCGTTCACCGGGAGACCAATGGATCCGTTGGCTTCCACTCCTCGGGCGCAGTATGACCCTGCGCTGACGACTCAGAACGCACGCGTTGACGCGAAGCTGCTGGAGTTGAAAGGCACGTCACTGGGGCGAGCGCGCAGTACCTTTCACCTCCTATGGAAGACCTACCAGCAAGACGGTGCAGCGGGGCTGAATGCCCGCATGCACCGGAAGGGCGAGCAGCGACTCGCCATCAGCCGGGCAGATCCGCGGCTGGTGACGATCATCGATCGATTCCTCGATCGCCAGACGGACAAGGCCACGAGTAGCAAAAAGCGTTGCGCTGTCTTGGTGAGGCGAGCGCTCGAGACAACCTACCCGGGCGACCCCATTTGTGAGATCAAGGCTCGCACCCTCCAGGGCTACATCAACGAGCGGGCTGCAGGCCGTTACAGCTTCGACAAAGCGACCACCCGGAGAAACACCGACAACAGCCCAAAGCGTCAGTACCACTCCGGAGCTGCCTATCAACTTGGAGAGCGATGCGAGATCGATTCAACGGACCTCGACGTTCTCGTTTGGGATGAGACCAGTGAGTTCCGTCCGAAACTCACCGTGCTTCTCGACGTCGCCAGCCGAGTGCCGCTCGCTTGGGCGATCCACGCGGATAGCCCTGGCGGATTCGATCATGCGCTCCTGCTCGCCCGAGCCATCATCGGGCGCAAAGCCGTGCCTGGTTCGGGCGCTGCCACTCTCTCGGGGTCAGCCGCCTTGCCTTCCGCGCTGATGAAGCAGGTGAACCCCTACCTCAGCGACGAGTCTCTGGCTCTCCCATGGATCTTTCCGCGATCAATCACCATCGACGGCGGAGCTGATTTTCGGTCCCGCACGTTCAGAGATGCCTGCCGTGCGTACGGAATCCACAGGGAGCTCGCGCCCTCCGGAACGCCGACGGTGAAGCCACATGTTGAACGCAACTTCGGCACCCTCTCATCAGATTTCGCCGCATGGTTGGCCGGTTTCGTGGGGAACTCCGTGGCGCATCGAGGCGCCCGCGACAACCCCACGCTCACCTTGGACTCGCTCCGGCTCATCCTGGACAGTTGGATATCCAACATCTACCTGAACAAACCGCACCAGGGCCTGAAGTCGACGAGCTCCCCCGGACGGATCTTCACCCCGAATCAGATGTACACCGAACTCTTCAGCGTCGGGCCTGGCGTCCCAGTGCCTTTCGGAGTCGAGGAGTACCTCGCCCTGTTGCCGACCGAACGTCGCATGATCGGTCGTGCAGGGATCGATCTCCACAATCGCCGCTACGACTCGCCCGACCTGGAGGACCTCCGCAGTCGCTCCCTCACGGGCGCTGAACCGGGATCCGCGAGAGCGAGGAAGTTCCCGGTGAGCTTCGACCCCTACAACGCGAATGCCGTCTGGGTACGTCACCCGGAAACCGGCTTGTGGATCGAGTGTTGGGACGTCGCTCTGCGAGAGAAGACGGCACCGATGGTCGCCGAGATCGACATGAAACTCCTTACCCGATACCCCGACGCCGCTATCGACGATCCCGATCGCCGCCGGGAGTGGATCGATCATGTCGAAAGCCGCGAGCGAGGAGACAAGCGCAAGCGCACCCAACACAAGCGAGAGCAACAGCGCCTCAAGGTCGAAGCTCAACGCGAGTCAGGCCCCTCGACAACGACACCGATCCCATTACGGCAATGGGCCAAACCCGTCGACATCAGCACCATCGATTGGACGTCCCCCGACATACATCTCGCTCAAGCAGAGGAGCTTGATCCATGAAGATCACCCCACTCGTCCTCCACCATGACCGCAAGACCAGCCTTGCAGGGCTTCGAGAAGCATTCGACGCCGAGCCCGCATCGCCGCCGAAGATCACCTTCCGGCAGTACACAGATCTGGATAGTGAAGCCCGAGAGCTATACGACCAAGCTCGCGAAGACTTTCTCCGGCTGACGTTGAGGGTGAAGACGCGCGAGCAAGCAGTCTGCGCTCGCATTCTGGAGGACCTCATCCGAATCAACCCTCGGCTGAAGAACTCGCGGCGCGGGCTGATGGTATCCGCGCCGATGTTCTCCGGCAAGACAGAACTCGCTCTCCTGTTGGCTCGATCCGTAGAACGCAGACACGCAGCCCAACACCCCGACTACCTCAGAGACGGAGACGCACCGGTCGTCTGGGTGGAGATGACCGAACACTCGACCGGGAAAGCTCTCCTTGCCCAGATCGTGGAGTTTCTCGCCCCCACCATCGTTCTCCCCAAACAGATTGCCACCGACCGGCTGCGGAAGCTTGCCGTCGAAGCCCTCCATCGACATGGCACGAAGCTGCTGGTGATCGACGAAGCGCACAAGCTTGGCGGGACTGAACCCTCCAGTGTCATCAAGGCTCTCCAGAATGAGTCCTGTGCGACCGTCGTCCTGGTTGGAATCAATCTCGACCAAGCATTCAAGACGGGCGACGGGCTGCAAGTCAGCGCACGCTGCGACTTCGTCACACTCGACAAGATCGACCCCGCCGTCCAAGAGGACTTCGAACAATGGATCAAATGGGTCGCCACCTTCGACAGCTTCCTACCACTATGTGGGCACGTCCACGGCCTTCTCACCCGCAACGCCGGCACGCTAGTCCACGCCGCCGACGGGAAACTCGCCGTTCTCGCGATGATCGTGGACCGCCTAGTCGCGTCCATCTTGCGCGACGAATCGCGCACCTCGGAGACCGTAACCCGCGAGGGACTCTTCGGGGTTCTCGATACTCTCCGGCGCACCACGCTCAACACACACAACGTCACCCTGGACGACTTGGTGGACGCCGCATGACCAGCACGCAGGCGTGGGCGAAACGACCCAAGTGGCATCATCTTGAGACGCCACGCTCCTACGCGCAGCGGCAATGCCGCGCCGCAGGAGTGCCGTTCGATTTCGCCGAGAGGGCACTGACCAGCCGAGCGCAACCGAACATCCACCGCGTCTGGATCGACGATGAAGCGGCCGCTCGGGCGGTCGAGGCGACGGCAGGGCGCCCGGCCGGTCACTACCTCCGCATGAAACGTCTAGCGCAACCGGACTCCACACGGGCCTACCCGCAGCGCTTCCTGTGCCGCCTATGCAGTGCCGGGGAGACGATCGAGCAAATTTCCCATGATCGGGAAAACTTCTGTCTCCGACACCCGGGGCAGATGGTGTGGGTCGGTCCCGGAACCGAACTCGATACCCAGGTTATCGTTCCCTTCGATCCCACGCTTCGGAACGCGGAACTCTCCTTCCGTCGACTCGTCGCTACTGGTCGGGTCACCACGCAGCTGCACAGTCAAGTGTGGGCCATGGTGCGCGACAACGACACCCTCTCCGCCCAGGACGGAGAGACCGGGCAGAATCAGTCCTTGATGAGCGCGGCACGCGAGATCGATCGCCGCGCACATCTGTACCGCGCGACGGTGCGCGTTCTGCAGATCTTGTCCAATCGTTCGCACTGCGCACGATGGCGCACTCAGTCGGCGGCAGATCTACGACTCGACATCAACGCAACGTTGGGCTTCGCCAACAGCGACGTCCTCGTCGAACGGGTGATTCTCTGGCTCCGACCCCTCCGCCGCCACACCATCCCCACGAAGTTCCGCCCCTTGGAAGCCGCCCTCGACACCGTCGACGTCCCCCGCATCCTCGACGCCACCGCCAACTACCCGCTATGGATCCTCCGACACCCGCAAGCCATCTCCGAATGGGACTGGGATCGCAACCCGCCCACCCGAGACCCCTGGTCGGGAGTAGATGTCTCCCACAAAGCCTGGTGGTTGTGCGAAGAGGGGCACTCCTGGGAAGCAAGCCCCCACGTGCGAGGCTTTGCCGAGACGAACTGCTCATACTGCATCGGCATGGACTTCTGGCCTGGACATACCGACCTCGGCACCCTGCGGCCGGACATCGCCGCGGAATGGGACACCACCCCAGGAGCCAACCGCGGGGACCCTCATCACGTCAGCGTCACCTCCGCACGGAAAATCAACTGGCTGTGTACTGCTCAAGAGCACACCTGGCCCGCCCAGGTGCGCTCCCGCACCACGCAAGAAAGCAGCTGCCCCTACTGCAGCGGTAGCCGGGCGATACCAGGTGAAACAGACTTAGCCACTCTTCACCCAGGCCTCGCAGCAGAGTGGGATTACGAACGCAACGACAGCTCCATCACTCCGGAGACAGTCACCCCCGGATCAGATCGTGTCGTCTGGTGGCGAGGCCCCTGCGACCATAGCTGGGACGCGGCTGTCGGCGGCCGTTGCTCAGGATACGGGTGCCCGTACTGCTCCAACCAACGCACCCTCGCCGGTTTCAACGACCTCGCCACCACCCACCCTCAACTCGCCGAACAGTGGGACCCCGCGAACTCCAAGACTCCGAGCGAGGTCACCGCGGGCTCGGATTACCCCGCGGTATGGCGTTGCGGCCTGAGTCACACGTGGGAGCTTCCCGTCTGGGGTCGCACGACGGACAAGACGGGATGCCCCGTATGCGCGAATCGGGTCGTCCTCGCAGGATTCAACGACTTGGGAACTCTCGACCCTCATCTGGCTTCGGAGTGGGACCACGAAGCAGGGGCGAACGACCGGACACCGTCCGAAGTGACCGTTAGTAGCTCCTATGAAGCCCTGTGGCGCTGCGCGAAGAACCACACCTGGCCAGCGACAGTCGCCAATCGACATGCTGGTTCCGGTTGCCCCTCGTGCTCCGGACGGGTCGCCATCCCGGGAGCCACTGACCTCGCGACACGCCGACCGGATATCGCCGCACAATGGGATCCCAGCAACGACTGCTCACCGAACCAGGTCACAGTCTCATCCCACGTGAAGGTGTCATGGATCTGCCATCGCAACCACTCGTGGCCGGCGACCGTCAAGAACCGCACTTCCGGCTGCGGCTGCCCCTACTGCGCAGGAAAGCTGCCCATCCCTGGCGAGAACGACCTTGCGACGCTGCGCCCCGATCTCGCCAAGCAATGGGATCCAGCGAACGCCCTCTCTCCTACCGAGGTCACCGTCGGGTCTGGTCGAAAAGTCATGTGGATCTGCGCTTGCGGATATTCGTGGCCGTCCAAGATTCAGACCAGAACCCGCAGACCCCACGCCCACTGCCCCGAATGTCGCAAGTAGTAACAGGACCCGATGCGAACCTCGTCTGGGCTTTTTGACCTGTGGCGCTGAGTCCTCCTCGCCCCCAGCGCTAGCTGTTCTTCCCCGTGAGGTTGTGAACGCGGTCTGAGGGTGTGTGGCCGCCGATGCCGGTGTGGGGTCTGTGGTGATTGTAGTGATGGAGCCAGGCGTCGTAGGTGGCTGCTCGGGCTTCGTCGCTGGCGTAGGTCTCGGCGTAGGCCCATTCGTGGGCGAGGGTGCGGTTGAAGCGTTCGACCTTCCCGTTCGTCTGCGGGCGGTAGGGCTTCGTGAATCGGTGTTTGATGTCGGGGCCGAGAGCGGTCGCGAACGCGTGTGAGCGGTAGCAAGAACCGTTGTCGGTGAGGACCTCTCGGACGGTGATGCCCGCGCGTGTGAAGAAGGCCTCGGCTCTGGCCCAGAACGCTGATGCGGTCTCTTTGCGTTCGTCGTCGAGGATCTCTGAGTAGGCGAGCCGGGAGTGGTCATCGACGGCGTGATGGAGGAACGCGTAACCGCGGCCCTTCTTCTTGTTGTTCCGGTTCCCGATGGTGCGGCCCAGCATGCGATGCCCGCCGCCGTCAGGGATGCGGCCTTGCTTTTTGATGTCGACGTGGATGAGGTCGCCCGGCTGTCCTCGTTCGTAGCGAACGGGTTTCGGTCGCCGGACAGGGAGGCCGGTGGCCTGATCGACGTGCGTCAGGATCGGCATCCGGTATCGGTGCAGAACCCGCTCGACGGTGGAGCGGGGCATGCGGAGGTGATATCCGATCCGGTGCGGACCCCATCGTCTCGTGAACCGCAGTGCGATGATCCGCCGCTCGAGGCGCCGCGCGGTGCGCGCAGGACTGCGACGAGGCCGCGAAGAGCGATCCGCCTCAGAGGCGCCCGTGCGAGCTCGCCGGGCCTACTTCGATGCTGTTGCCGGCGACACCTGGAACCGCTCGGCCGCTCGCCGCACCGACCAGCCTTGAGTGTTGATCAGGTCGGCCAGCCGAGCCCGACCAACGGGCGTCAGGGGTGCGTTAGCGTGAGTCACGAAGACCTCCGTGTGTGGAATGTGAGTGTGGTAACCCACATCCTGCCCGGAGGTCTTCGCTAACTCACGTGATCACAACGTCCCGAGGAACTACATCTAGTCGCCTGACATCGACTCTGTGGCGTGCGCGACGTCGATGCCCAGGGAGGCCTCCCCTTCCGGCGAAGGCTCATCTACGCTGTCGCACATGGATGAAACCGATGGCCAGCCACGGACCCGCCCTTGGCATGCACAGCCATCCACCGATGTGATCGCGGCGTTCACTGACGCCGTCGCTCGGTTGAACGCCGACGGGGACTTCATCGTTCGAGCGCTGACTGACCAGCTGCTCGCAGAGCGACCGATCGCGGATCAGGAAGAGCTGACGCCGCAGGAGATCAGCTATCTCACCCGGTCCAAGGCCTTCACGCCCGAGTCGTTCGAGAAGACATCGACTCGGGTTGCTCGCGGCGGTGTTCTGGCGAGTGTAGCGAGCACCCTTCTGACGGGCGTGCTTCAAACCATGTCCGCGTCCGCAGCCGCTGCCTTCTTGAGTATGGACGAGGACTCGCTCTTCGCCGCCGCCGATCGTGGCGAGTTGTACGCCGTCGATGTTGCCCACTCCAGACGGTTTCCGTCGTGGCAGTTCAGTCTCTCGTCGCCAGGAAAAATCCTGCCGCACCTGACCGAGATCATTGACATTGTGAAAGACAAAGGATGGGTGTCGGTATCGGCTCTCATGGCGACGCCCCAGCCGGTCATGGTCACCGACGGGCAGCAGAGCCCTGTGGAATGGTTCAGGCGCGGCGGCGACGTGGAAACCCTGGCTCGGATCATCGAGGCTCAGAAGTGGCGATAGAGCTCCTGCTGGGGACGCGAACTCGTGCGCGCCGCCGCTCTCGCATGTCGCCTACGGCGTTTGGCCTCGAGCTGCGAGAAACTCCGTCGCCGTCTCAACCCGATACCGCTCGTCGACGTAGCTTGCCGGAGTGAGATTACGGGTTACGAAGAGGGTGCTCAGGTGGAACTGCTCTCCCTGCGGGGGGTCGCCGAGTCCCAGACGCGCCGCAATGCTCGCAACGTGGGGCGCCAGTTCGCTCTCCTTTCGGGACAGCTGCGTGGTGTAGCAGGGCTTGGTAGCGCGGGTCCCTAGCTGGTCCCGGAAGAAAGAGCGCAGTTGGCGTGCCGTCTCGGCGAATCCGTGAACTGATGCGGGGTCTTTGGCCTCAATCAGCCACAGGGTGCTGTCTCCAGGGCGTCCGCACACGAGGTCAACTTCGGTAGTGAGAGTCGGCACGCCGAGTCGCGCGTGGTCGTTGGGTTTCACGCGGGCGACCGTGGTGTATCCGAGTTGCTCTAGCCGGTCTTGGAGGAACCTTTCGAACCGAATGTTGCGGCGCGCACGGCGGTCCGCAAGCGCGTCGGTGACAGGCTGAGGAACGTCCCCCGCCCAGGGAAGAACTCCTTGGAGTAGGTGGCGGTAGTAGACCTGAAAGGACGTCAGCAAGTACTGCGGGCTGACAATGAGCCGTCCGTCCGAGTCTTGCACCAGCGGTTGCACGAGGAGCCGGTGACGCCGCGTGCGCGTTTGCCAGGGTTTCCACTCGACGGCTTGTATCTGGACGGCCGTGCTGGTGAGCATCCGGATAGCGGCTTCGACACGCGTTCTCTTCGCCTCATCCGCGCCCGGGCCTAGCGCGTCACAGCCCCATGCTGTTGCCTCGGCCACTGTGACGTGCGCGGTCGTCCTGCCTGGCTCAAAGGTCTCCCATTTCGCGAGTGCGGCGAGGGTGGAGAGCATGTCCTGCGACGTCGCCCCCCATGCACGCTGGAAAGCGCCCTCAAGGTCGTCTCCTTCGTTCGTCTGTAGAAGCGAATCGCCATCTTCAGCGCCATACAGCCGAACGCTCGCGGCCGCGCGGCTCAGTTCGTCGTTTCGCAGGCCCCACGCCGATGCGTCGGGATGCGGATCATCGTCGACGGCGAGCTCGTACATTGGGCTGAGGTTGATGACTGCGGGCGCGACTTGGTGATACATCCGCTCGCTCAGTGTGGTCGCGGTGAGGTATGCGTCTGCGGCGGCAAGAAGACCGCTCCACGCCTGAGGAGTGATCGGCTTCGCTTCCGTCGGCTTGTCCAGGATGCGCAAGGCAGCTTCCACCACGATCTCGTTACATTGACGAAGCTGAAGTGTCTCCGCCGAGAGCTCGGCGGTGCGGGTGAGCGGGTCCCATTCGGTAGAGAGGTTCGCGGCGACTCGGGACAGATCGTCTTGCTGATGAATAGCGCTGTCCATCACTCTCGCCAGCTGCTCCATCCCCGTCAACACCACCTCGCTCACGTCGTGTCTCTTGATTCCTTCCAGCAGAGTTTCGAGAGCAACCGGCGCAAGATGCTCGCGGGTAAGTCGATTCGCGTCGTCCGCTCGGTACTCTCCCGGTTCGACGCCGGCACCGTGGAGTCGTCGCCCCAAAGCCGCAACCATGCGGCTCTCGTCAGAGGGTCGTAGACCCCACGGACCAGGCAGGTGATTGAGAGTGGTCCGCGCCTGCTTCATCTCCAAGATGAGAAAGGGCTTCGCTGTGCGCCACTGGTCGCGGAGCGCCGCCGCCGCTTCGACATCCACGCCTCCCGCGCGGAGCAGATCGAACACTGCGTCCCCTGTTAGGAGATTCGCCGCGTACGGATCTCCATTCGCCGAATCTGCGAATCCCTCGACATCGATGCGCCAAAAAAAGTTGACTGGTTCATCGACGGCACGCGCGTGCGGGTCGAGATACGGCGTGACCACGCCGGATGATTCACCCGAGACCGCTTCCGATGTGTGGAGATGGAGGACGTATCCGGGCACATCGATCGCCTGGTGCGCGGAACGCCATCGATCACCAAGCGCAGCAAAGCCGTAGATCAGCCCGCCGCACAAGTCAAAGACGAACCGTCGGTAGTCGGCGGACAGGTCCTCCGAGCTCGCCCGTGCCACAGCGACGGGGGGTTCGGTAAGCGCGAGGGACCACCCGACGACATCCGGCGCGGTATTGACGCCGCGGTCGACGTCGTAGGTGGCGTCACCTTCGAGCGCCGCGACATTGGCGACCGGCCCCGGAGCAACCTCCGCTGCTCGCAGGTCACGAAGCGGAGGGAGCCCGACTCTGAGGAGCGACGCTTCGAGATCCGATAGCTCTACCGCGCGATCCCACTCGGCCTCGCCCGCGTGGGCTTCAAAGTAGATGGCGGTGGGTACCATGCCACCCTTGAAGAACGACTTGCCATTGGCCTTCCATGGCTCCCAGTAGTTGATCGCCTCCCACCCGAAACTCTCGGGGAAATCGGGAGCGCTCAGATCCCGCGCGAATGCGTAGAGATCATCGCGGGACGTGGCCGTCTCTGAGATCCAAGTCAAGTCTTCGAGCGCGAGGTTTGCTTCGCCGAAAGCTTGCGGCACAGCGATGTGACCGGCCGCGGCGAAAACCGTCAGCGGGATGACCTCCGCGCCCGGCCTGATGGTCCCTTGTCGTCCGCCCGCCATGCGCACCGACAGTGGACCGGCGTGCGACCTCATCTGTTTAGCCAGCTCCACTGAGCCGATGCGCGGCGGTGGGGTGGACCCCAGGTCGGGAACATAGATGACCGAGACAGCTATGCATGTGGATGGATTCACCGGCACCAGCCACTGAACGTCGATCCCTCGAAGCGGGGAATCGACACTTTCGCTGTTCGGAGGGGATTCGATCAAGCTGTTGGAAAAGCGCCATAGGGCCCGGCGGATCTGGTTCAGACAAGAAACCCTGAGGGCTCGTCGCGCATGCCCGTCTCGATCAAGCGCGGATACCAGTTCTTGTACGGCATGAGCCATGATCTCTGGGATGAAGAGTGGCGGCACCCATCGGAATCCGCCCGCTGAGTCAGCAAAGCGAAGGAACCTCCCGAACGGACTGGACGGACTCTCAGCATCGAATGCGGCCTCACTTGCGGAGATCGTCATCCATTCCAACGCTCTCTTGTCAGCCTCACCGAGTTCGATGTGGTCGAGAGGGCCCAGGTTGAGGAAGGCCCGCGTCGCTTCGAACTCAACGTCCGGCAATGAAACCTCATCGTTGAGCTCGAGATCCGGGGCTGGCACCCACGCGTCCGCAAGGTGGCGGACGCAGAAGTCGCCGTACCTCATCGCCACGTTCACCACGTTCGCAATACCGAATCGAAATCGCCTGCGGAGCCGACCGTCTACCGCTTCCGCCATTCGGAGCGAACGCGTGAGGTCGGCGACCGGCCGTTCGGTGAGGCCAGGCACTGCACGCAGCGACTCCGAGCCGACGGTGAGTAAGGCTGTTCGGGTCGGGTCGGTCGGGATGAAGTCTTCACGCGCCGGGCCGATCCCATAGGTGGTAGCCGCTAGATCGGACAGTGCTTGGATCGACGGCAGCGGGTGGTAATCGTCTGATGCCGGAGCGGCGGAGGCTCGTAGTGCGGCCGCGAAGCTGCTTCCCAATGTCACCGATCGATGCCTGTTGCCCGGGGACGTGGCGGCGGCGAATACCAACGTCCAGAGCTCGTCCGGATCGTACGCTGAAAAAGCCTGTTCGAGTGCGTCTGGCTCCCGTTGCGCGGCGCTCACCGCGCGCGGTTGAGATCGAGGCCGCTTGTTTCTACGAGATTTTTTGTTCTTCCCCACGCAAGCATTCAAGCGTAGGCCAACGACACCCTCGCTGATTGCTGCGCGTTGAAGACGTGGCCCGCCGGGGAGGAAGGTGGTCAGGGGATGGGGTGCCGCCTTGAATGCGCGGACGATATGCCTCCTTCAGCGCCCTGCTCCCACGCCAGGGGAGCGCTTGACCGCTCGCACCTTGACACCTTCCTCGGATCCATACACGCAAAAGCGCGCGTAAGATAATGCGTGTACGCGCTAACCAGATGACGACGCGAGGAGGCCAGATGGCAGTGAAGAAAAGTCGCACCCGTGCCGCCTCGGCTCGCGTCGCCGGTCGCGAGGTCGCTGTGGGCCGCGGCACTGTGACAGGTCGATCCCTCGACGGGAACCCAAAGCTCGTCGTGGCGACCAAGGCCCCAGCAAAGACCGACGTACAAGCCGGTGTCGAGCGCCTTGCGCAGGTGGCGAAGACGTCAAACGTCGACGTATCCGTGTTCAACGCACTCATCGACGAGCTCGCCGATGCGATGACCGACCGTCAATCGACCGAACTGGGCCTCACAGAGCAGGAAGCCAACTTCCTGATCGAATCCGGCGATTTCACTCCGGAGGAGTTCGCCGAGGCATCCGCATTCGTCACCAGCGGCGGGCTCGCCAAGCTCGAGCGCGAGACTCACGTGCGCGCCCTCACCAATACGTACACCGCGTCCGAAGTTGCAGCGCTGCTCGGGATCGATGCCTCCAGTGTGCGTCACCGACAAAGCAAGAACACTTTGTACGGCTTCCGGGCCGGAAGGATCCGTCTCTACCCTCGATGGCAGTTCATTCCAGGCGAGAAGGTCTCCACGATCCCCCATCTCCCCCTGCTCGTTAGAGCAATCCCATCCGACTGGGATCCAGCCGACGTCGAAGGCTTCATGACAACGCCTCAGGATGACTTGCGGTCGACCGAGGACTCGGTCGACCCCAAGGAGTGGATGACGCCGATCGAGTGGCTGGCTGCCGCGAAGGACCCCGCACCCGTAGTGGGAATCCTCGAAGACGCCGACATCAGGTGAGCCCGTCGAGCGCGAAGGTCCCCGCAACGCCCCCGGCGTCGCTCACACTCGACGCCAGCGAGCACCTGAGAACATACGATGGGCTCCTCTGGCGGGTCTTCGCTACAAGGGGTGCTCATCCACAGGCGTGGGACGAGCTGCGGCACTTCGGGCCGGTCAGAACCATGCGCTTTGACCCGCATCCCGAGCCGCAGCAGCATCATGCCGATTATGGCGTGATGTACGTAGCCGCTGGATCTACAACAGCTCTCGGCGAGGTGTTTCAGAAGGGGCGGATTATCAACCGGCGCGCTCGTGGAAGTACCCTCGCGGCTTGGCGACCGACGCGGGAGCTTCGGTTGCTGGACCTCACCAGCAACTGGCCTGTGATCAACGGCACGACCTCTTCGATTCAGATGGGGCCCAAGCGATACACCCGGAACTGGGCGAATGCGATTCATGACCAGCTTGGGTCGAGCATCGACGGGCTCTACCATGTGTCATCGATCGACTTCGGCCCGATGGTGACACTGTTCTCGCCCGCCGAGGACTCGTTCCCCCAGCTGCCGTTGGTGCACACCCGCCTGGACTCATCCAGCGCGAACGTGTACCTCGCGAAAGCCGTGAAGAGACTCGGCTACCGCGTCAATAAGTAGGACCGCCTAGATGAGCAGGAGTCATTCGCTAAAGGCGAGACCGCGATTCTCGGTGTATCAGACGGCGTTCAATCCACCCGTACGCTCAGTGTTATGACAAAGCGTTCGACATTGCAGACTCTCGGCGGTGCCGTCGAAGGCTTCCGGGATTTCGCGGCGGCGATCAAGAGTGGAGTGCCCACGGTTCGACAGGGGTCGATGGCAGAGGAAGATCAAGCCCTCGCAGGAAACATCGTCATCCCTCACGCCATAGTCTCCGGGCTCGTCCTCACCGTTGCAGACCATGTATCCGCTTGGGCGGAGCTTGCCGCTAGCCCCGACGAGGACGTGTTGCTCCTCCACATGCAGGCTGACTACACGTTGTTCCGCCCGGTCTTGGAGGGGCTCGTGGAGGTCATCTGGATTCTTGACGGCACCGATTCCTCTACTAGAGTCCGCAGGGCACTCGAGATTGCTCGTATCGAGTACAGGCACGGGCTGAAGCTGACGAACGCTCTGCGCAAAGCGCGAACGCCGGATGACAAGACGGAACAGGGAATAGCAGCACTCGGGCGTTTTCTCAGGACCACGGCGACCAACCTCGGGTCTGATCCCAAGGACATTCTCAGCGCACCATTGATCGACCCCTCCTCGATCACAAGGAAGATAGCGAGTCGCGTTCCAGGCCCCACGCTGCAGACCTTCAACTATTGGGCAATTACTTCGGCTCACGCGCACGGGCAGTTCATCACCACTCTGCGCCACGCGATCGAGACGCCCCCATCTACACCTCAGATGGGCGGGGCTCTATACGAACCAGACGAGGAGTTGATTGCAAACCTCATCGAGTTCATTGGGGCGCTGCTCGAGATCGCAATCAAACTCCTCAACGAGCAGGGCTACGAACTTCGACGCTAGAGCTGTCGTTTCGGGGGATCGGGAAACGACGGGTCGAGGAGATGCACACCATCGAGATGCAGAAGTCTCGGAGGCGGACTGTCCGACCCCATCCGTATGATCGAAACAACCCGTCGCGGGTGCGGGATCGCGACGGAGTGGATCTTGCGCTTTACATCGGACTTAGTCCGATTACATCGCGATTCTGACAGTTCTGCTGCAACAGCTACCACTCACGCCCCGGGCGGATACTGGAAGAGACGGCCTCGAGCGCCCACGCCTCCGCACCGCGCGGCAGAACGCTCGGGCGCCAGGAAGAAGAAGCACATGAAAGCTCTCCGTTACGTCGAGATCGGCAAGCCCCCTGTCGTCGTCGACATCCCGATTCCTCAGCCCGGCCCCGGTCAGGTTCTGCTCAAGATCACTGCGGGCGGCGTCTGCCATTCCGACGACTACGTCATGGGCCTTCCTGAGAAGGACTACCTCGAGCAGAGCTATCCGTTGCCCCTGACGCTCGGCCATGAGGGCGCAGGCATCGTGCACGAGATCGGAGAGGGCGTCGACTCGACGCTGAAGGTCGGCGACGCCGTGGCGGTCTACGGTCCGTGGGGCTGTGGCCGCTGCCACAACTGCTCACAGGGCATGGAGAACTACTGCACCAACGCCGCGGCTGAGGGCATCCGCCCTCCCGGCCTCGGCAGCCAGGGTTCGATGGCCGAGTACATGATCGTCGATGATGCCCGCCACCTCGTGCCGCTCGGCGACCTCGACCCCGTGCAGAACGTCTCGCTGACCGACGCCGGCCTCACCCCGTACCACGCGATCAAGCGCTCACTCCCCAAGCTCGGCGCCGGCACCTTCGCCGTCGTCATCGGCACCGGCGGGCTCGGCCATGTCGGCATCCAGATCCTGAAGGCGATCTCGGGCGCCACCGTCATCGCCCTCGACGTGAACGACACGAAGCTCGAGCTCGCCACCGAAGTGGGCGCAGACCACGTCCTGATCAGCGATGCATCCGCCGCCGACAAGATCCGCGAGATCACCGGCGGTCTGGGCGCCAACGCCGTGTTCGACTTCGTGGGCGCGAACCCGACGATGGCTCTGGCGCAGAGTGTCGCCGCACTCGATTCCGACGTGACGATCGTCGGCATCGGTGGCGGAACCATGTCGCTCGGCTTCGGCGCGATCGCCTACGACGCCGCCGTGCGAATCCCCTACTGGGGATCGCGCTCGGAACTGATCGAGGTGCTCGATCTCGCGCGCGCGGGAAAGATCCACGTGCAGACCGAGACGTACTCGCTCGACGACGGCCCGAAGGCGTACGAGGATCTCGCCTCGAACAGCATCCGCGGCCGCGCAGTCATCGTCCCGTAGACGGCGCTTTCGCACAGCGGCCGCTCCGTCTCACAGGCGGGGCGGCCGCTGCTGTCTGCACCGCCGATCGAGCGCCGTCACCGCGCTGAAGCGCCGGTGAGATCTCGGTGTTCGCGGGATCACCGAGGCGATCCCGCGTCAGGACCGCCCGAGCACACCCCGCACACTCGCCTCGGGCGACAGGTCGATGCGCCGGAGCAGCTGCGCATTGAGCGCGACGACGATCGTCGAGAGCGACATCAGCACCGCTCCGACCGACATCGGCAGGACGAATCCCCCGGGCGCCAGGATGCCGGCGGCGAGCGGCACCGACAGCAGGTTGTATCCGGCCGCCCACCACAGGTTCTGCCGCATCTTGCGGTATGCGGCGCGGGAGAGCTCGATGACGGAGATCACCGAGCGCGGGTCGGAGCTCGCGAGGATCACCCCGGCCGAGGCGATGGCGACATCGGTCCCGGCCCCGATCGCGATGCCGACGTCGGCCTGAGCGAGGGCGGGGGCGTCGTTGACGCCGTCGCCGACCATCGCGACCTTCTTGCCCTCTGCCTGCAGCTCCTTCACCTTGGCTGACTTGTCTTCGGGACGCACCCCCGCGAACACCCGGTCGATGCCGAGCCGGGCTGCGACGGAATCGGCCACGGCCTGGGCGTCGCCGGTGATCATGACGACCTCGACGCCGAGGCGGTGGAGCGCGTCGACCGCCTGCTGAGATTCCGGTCGCACCTCGTCGGCGAGCTTCAGCCCGCCGACCACCTGTCCGTCGACGGTCACGTGCAGGATGATGGCACCCTCGTCTCGCCACCGGTCTGCGGCGGAGATCTCTCGGCCGCCCACCTCGTCGAGGAGCTTCGGCCCGCCCACGCGCACCTCTCTGCCGTCGACGGTTGCGGTCACACCCACGGCGGGAGACGACGTGAACCCGGAGGCCTTCGAGAGCGTCAGCCCTCTCTCCTCCGCCGCGCGCACGATCGCGTGAGCGAGCGGATGCTCACTGTCGGCCTCAGCCGAGGCGGCGAGCGCCAGCAGACGATCGGCGTCGATGTCACCGGTCGGCTCGACGGCGGTCACGGTCGGCGCGCCCTTCGTCAACGTGCCCGTCTTGTCGAACAGCACGGCGTCGACGGTGCGCATGCTCTCGAGCGCGAGGCGATCCTTGACGAGCACCCCGCCCCGGGCTGCGCGCTCGGTCGCGATCGACACGACCAGCGGGATCGCGAGGCCGAGCGCGTGCGGGCAGGCGATGACGAGCACGGTGATGCTGCGCACGACCGCAGCATCCGGATCCCCGACGAGGGTCCACACCAGCGCGGTCAGCGCGGCCGACAGCAGCGCGAACCAGAACAGCAGGGCGGCTGCGCGGTCGGCGATGCGCTGCGCCCGCGACGAGGAGTTCTGTGCATCGGTCACCAGCCGCTGGATGCCGGCGAGCGCGGTGTCATCCCCGGTGGCGGTGATCTCGACCCGCAGACCCGAGTCGGTCGCGACCGTGCCCGCGGTCACCGTGTCACCGGTCGCACGGGTGACCGGGCGGGACTCGCCTGTCACCATGGACTCGTCCAGGGCGGCTGTGCCGTCGATGATGCGACCATCGGCCGGAACGCTCGCCCCGGGACGGATGACGACCACGTCGCCGACGACGAGATCGGCGGGTGCGACCGTGACGATCTCGTCGCCCTCGACCCGTTCGGCCTCGTCGGGCAACAGCGCCGCGAGGGAGTCGAGCGCCGACGTCGTCTGCGCGAGGGACCTCATCTCGATCCAGTGGCCCAGCAGCATGATGACGATGAGCAGTGCGAGCTCCCACCAGAACTCGAGCTCGTGATGGAGGATGCCGAGCGTCGCGCCCCATGAGGCGAAGAACGCGACCGTGATCGCGAGGGCGATCAGCAGCATCATCCCGGGCTTGCGGGCCTTCAGCTCGCTGAGCGCCCCGGTGAGGAACGGCCATCCGCCCCAGACATACATGACGGTGCCGAGCACGGGCGAGATGAACCGGGCCCCTCCGGCGACGTCGTAGCCGAAGATCATCGCGAACATCGGCGAGAACGCCACCACCGGCACGGCGAGCAGGAGATTGACCCAGAACAGGCGACGGAACTGACCGACGTGGTCACCGTGCCCGCCATGCCCGCCGTGCCCACCATGTCCACCGTGCCCGCCGTGGTCCGCGTGCTCGCCGTGGTCCGCGTGCTCGCTGTGAGCCGCGTCCGCGTCCCGAGCGTGATCGTCGTGCGAGACCTGGTGGCCTCCCCCGGGGGTTCCGTGCGCGTCGTGTGCAGCCATGGGTCCCGTCCTCCCGTATCGGGTGTCGTTCTCAGTGTGTCTCGGCGGTCGCCGAGAGCCTAGGGGTCACCGCGTCGCGATGCTGCGGAACCCGCGCAGACGCAGGCTGTTGCCCACGACGAAGACGCTCGACAGCGCCATCGCCGCACCGGCCAGCATCGGGTTGAGCATTCCCAGCGCCGCGACCGGGATGGCCGCCACGTTGTAGGCGAAGGCCCAGAACAGGTTGGTCTTGATGGTCGAGAGCGTCGCCCGCGAGAGCCGGATCGCGTCGACCGCGCTGCGCAGATCACCGCGCACCAGGGTGATGTCGGACGCCTCGATCGCGACATCCGCTCCGGTGCCCATGGCCAGGCCGAGGTCGGCCTGGGCGAGTGCGGGTGCGTCGTTGACGCCGTCGCCGATCATCGCGACCGTCTTCCCCTCACCCTGCAGGCGGGTGATGACCGCGACCTTGTCTGCCGGGAGGACTTCGGCGATGACCTCGTCGATGCCGACCTCCGCGGCGATCCGCCGGGCGACGGCCTCGTTGTCTCCGGTGAGCAGGATGGGCGTCAGCCCGATCGCCCTGAACCGGGCGATCGCCTCGGCACTGCTCGGCTTCACGGTGTCGGCGACGACCAGGATGCCGCGAGCCAGGCCGTCCCATCCGACCGCGACGACCGTCTTGCCCTCGCCCTCGGCGCGGGCCTTCGTGGCGGCGAGCTCGGGGCTCAGCGCCTGCGCCCACTCGGCGAGGAGCGAATCCCGGCCGACGATGACGGTGTGGCCGTCGACGACGCCCTGCACGCCCTTGCCCTCGATGTTCGCGAAGTCCTCTGGTGCGGGCAGTGCGCCGATCTCCTGGGTCGCGCCCTTGGCGATCGCCTGCGCGATCGGGTGCTCGGAGGCATCCTCCAGCGCACCGGCCAGCCGCAGGAGATCCGAACGGTCGGTGCCCGGCTCGACGAACACGTCGACGAGCGTCATCCTGCCGGTGGTGACGGTGCCCGTCTTGTCGAGCACCACGGTGTCGACCGTGCGGGTGGACTCCAGTACCTCCGGCCCCTTGATGAGCACTCCCATCTGCGCACCGCGGCCCGTGCCGACGAGCAGCGCGGTGGGCGTCGCGAGGCCGAGCGCGCAGGGGCACGCGATCACGAGCACGGCGACCGCCGCGGTGAACGCCGCCGTCATGGGGAACCCGGCGCCGAGCCAGCCGCCCAGCGTGACGACGGCGATCACGATCACGATCGGCACGAAGACACCCGAGATGCGGTCGGCGAGGCGCTGCACCTCCGCCTTCCCCGTCTGGGCGTCCTCGACGAGCTGGGCCATCTGCGCCAATTGCGTGTCGGAACCGATCCGGGTGGCGCGAACCACGAGCCGCCCACCGACGTTCGTCGTGGCGCCCGTGACGGCGTCGCCCTCGGCGACCTCGACCGGCACGGCCTCGCCCGTGAGCATCGACGCGTCGACGGCCGACGTGCCCGACACCACGATGCCGTCGGTCGCGATCTTCTCGCCGGGCCGCACGACGAATTCGTCTCCCACCTGCAGGTCCTCGACCGGGACCTTGGTCTCGACTCCACCGCGCAGCACGGCGACGTCCTTCGCGCCGAGCTCGAGCAGCGCACGCAGCGCCGCGCCGGCCTGCTTCTTCGACCGCTTCTCGAAATAGCGCCCGGCGAGGATGAACATCGTGACACCGGCACCCACCTCGAGGTAGATGTTCGCCGCTCCATCGGACGGAGCGAGCGCGAACTCGAAGGGGTGGGTCATGCCCGGCGTGCCGGCCGTGCCGAAGAACAGCGCGTACAACGACCAGAGGAAGGCGGCCGATGTGCCCAGGGAGATGAGCGTGTCCATCGTCGCGGTGCCGTGGCGGAGGTTCATCCAGGCCGCCCGGTGGAACGGCCAGGCCGCCCAGAGGATCACGGGAGCGGCCAGTGCGAGCGACGCCCACTGCCAGTATGTGAACTGCAGCGCGGGGATCATCGCCATGGCGATCACCGGCACGGTCAGCACGACCGCACCGATCAGGCGAGTGCGCAGCGAGCGAAGCTCCGGGTCCTCGGCGTCGAGATCTCCGGCGTCACGCACCACCCCCTTCGGGGCAGGCAGCGACGCCGAGTAGCCGGTCTTCTCGACCTCGGCGATCAGCGCGGCCGGGTCGTACCCCTCGGGAACGGTGACCTTCGCCTTCTCGGTCGCGTAGTTGACGGTCGCCACGACGCCCTCGAGCCTGTTCAGCTTCTTCTCGATCCGCATCGCGCAGGACGCGCAGGTCATCCCGCCGATCTCCAGCTCGAGACCTGTCCCCATGGTCGGGGGTGCTGACGTGCTCATGTTCGTTCCTTCTGTGCGATGTCGTTGTGGGTCGCAGCGGGCAGCCGCGGTGGGGCGATGGGCGACGGTCAGTGCGCGTCGTCGTGCGAGTCGCCGTCGGATTCGGGCGCGCCGTCAGCCGGAGCGGCATCGAGCACGAACGCGGCGGTGTGCACGGCGCCGTCGACCTGGAAGTCCAGGTACAGCAGGTAGCGCCCGGCAGTCGGAGCCTCGGCGGCGAACGCGATCTCCGGCCCCGACGTCTCGCCCGGTTCGGGTTCAGCGCCCGCGGCGTGCACGTGCAGGTAGGCGAGGTCTCCGTCCCGGAGTGCCACGAGATGCCCGAACGCCCCGAGATACGGCTGCAGAGCGGTGACCCGCTGGCCGTCGCGAGTCACGGTGAACGTCAGGTCGCTCACCGCCCCGGCCTCGAGAGCCCCGTCGACCGAGACCGTATAGCCGGCGACCTCGGCGACCTGCGTCGGCTGCGGCGCGACGGGTGCGAACTCGCCCGCCACCTCGACGGTGCGCGCGAGAGTGAGCGACGGCGCATCGGCGCCCGCCGGCGTGAAGTCCGCGAAGACGCGGTATGCGCCGGCATCCGTCCACTCCCACGGCAGCGACCAGGTGCCGGTCGACTCATCGAGCACCGGATGCACGTGGCGGTACTGGCTTCCGTCGGAGCGCACGACGATCAGGTGCAGCTGCTTCTCGTGCGCGGTGGCATACGCCGTCACCGGGATGCCGTCTGCGTCGTCGATCCGGAACGCCAGCTCACCGGGTTCTCCCGTCGATGTCGGGGCCTCGACCGGCGACATCGTGTAGCCGTCGAGACCGAGGGAGAGCCCCTTCAGGTCGTCCGCCGGAGCACTCTCGCCCTCGCCGGAACCGGCGGCACTCGCATCGTGAGTGTCGTGTTCGTCCATCTCCGCACCCTTCGTCCAGTCACTCACGGCACTCGCGGGGATGATGACGCCGGCGAGGCCGAAGGCCGCGCCGAACGCCACCACCAGGCCGGCCCCGAAGAGGCCGAGCCGTGCGCCGGAGTTCATGACGTCCGCACCGCCGAATAGCCCGCCTCGGCGACGGCTGCGAGGATCCGCGTCTCGTCGATCGGGGCGGATCCGGTGACGACGAGCGTGCCGTTCCGAGCGCTCACCTGGACGTCTTCGACGCCGGGAACTTCGGAGACCTCTTCGCGGACCGACATCTCGCAGTGGCCGCACGTCATGCCCGTCACCTGGAACTCGTTCTTCGTCATCATGTCTCCTTGTCTTCGTTCTAGTACCCCAGGGGGGTATTAGACACAAGCGTATACCCTCTCCGGGTATTCCACGATGGGCGCACGAAAATCACACCGCACGAACCGGCCGTGCGGTGCGTGCGGTGCGTGCGGTGCGTGGGAGTGCGGGCGCGTCAGCGCGAGGAGATCGCCAGCTCACTCAGGCGCGGCGGGTTCGCGCCGCGCCGGGACACGGTGACGGCCGCGCCGGCGAGCGCGGCCTCGGTCACGCGTTCGAACTGCGTCAGATCGCGAGCGCCGGGATGGAACGCGTCGGCGGCGAGCGCCGGCGCCAGCCCGCCGGAGACCACGCCGTGGATGAGGCCGGACATGAAGGAATCGCCCGCACCGATCGTGTCGACCACCTGGACCGGCGGCGTCTCTCTCTCGACCGGCCCCGTTCCCCCCTCGATGAGCGAGACGCACCCGTCGCCTCCGCGGGTGACGACGGCGAGCCGCGCACCCAGCGCGATCACCCGCGCGAGCACGTCGTCGATCGGGCATCCGGGATACAGCCACTCGGCATCCTCATCGCTGAGCTTCACGATGTGCGACGCCGCCATGATCGCCTCGACACGCTCGGTCGCGGCCGCGCGCGGCCCGAGAAGCTCGCCCCGGATGTTGGGATCGTAGGTGCGCAGAATGCCGTCGGGCACCGCGTCGATCATCGCGCGGACGGCATCCGCCCCGGGGTCGAGCACCGCGCCGAGCGAGCCGACATGCACCACGTCGACGCCGGCGGCCTCTGCGATCGCGACCTCCGCTGACACCTCCCACTCGATGTCGAAGTCGTAGGCCGCAGCCCCGTCGGCCCCGATCACGGCGACGGCGCGGGACGTGCGCTCCCCTGCTCTCATGCTCGTCGGCACGACGGCGACCCCCTCACGGCCGAGGTGCTGGCCCAGCATCCGTCCGTGCGTGTCGTCACCGATCCGCGTGAGCAGTCTCGTCGCGAGTCCGAGACGAGAGAGCCCCACCGCCACGTTCATCGGCGATCCGCCGGGGTGGGGCACACCGCCGACGACGTCGACGAGCGCCTCCCCCACGACGAGGCACCGCGCGGTCGTCAGCACGGCAGCTCGGCGACGGCGACACGGGCGTCGAGGAGCGCTCCCCCCGAGGCCTCCAGCACGCATGAGCGATGCGCGGCGGCAGGGATCAGCGCCGTGAGCACCCGAACGCCGTCCTCCGCGAAGAGCTCGAGAGACGACACCCTGTCGTTCAGCCGATCGATCCAGATCTCCCAGTCGATCTCGTCCGGGCGAGTGGCGGGCATCGACATCGACCCGCCGACCCCGGCGGGAGGGATCAGCTCGGGGCGGACGACGTCGATGCGCCCGCTCGCGCGGTCCTGACGGATCACGACCCCACCCGCATCCGCGCCCTCGAGGCGCAGTTCGACTCCTCGCGCGTCTCCGAACGCCGCCGAGACCCTGATCCGCGCGGCGTCCGGCAGCTGTTCGGACACCGTGGTCGGACCCGTCATCGAGCCGAGCTCGGTGAACTCGACGGGCGCGGCGTCGACCGCCGGCGCCTGGCGCAGACGCACCACGCCGCTGCGGTCGCGGGTGAGCGAGAGCCGGCGAGGGAGAGTCATCGCGGTGCGGTACTCGGACGACTCGTCCTGGGGGATGCGGCCGGCGTACTCCCAGTTGTCCATCCACGCGATCAGCGTCCGCTCGCTCTCGGCGAGGCCGTCGAAGGTGACACCGGCGTAGCAGTCCGAGCCGAAGTCGATCCAGCCGTACGCCTCGAGCTCGTCTCGTGATTGACTGCGGTCGACCATCAGCCGCCGCGAGGGAGTCGGATGCGGTGCGCTCGCGCGGAACGTCGTGCCGTCGAAGTCCCCCACGACGTAGTGGGTTCCCGATCCCCCCGCGATGCCCCCGGGGTTGAGGCTGATGAGCAGCACCCACCGCGAGTCGGTCTCATCGCCGTCGACGGCGAGCCGGAACATGTCGGGGCACTCCCAGACCCCGCCGACGGGTCCCGCGGGGCCGTACGACGAGAGATACGTCCAGGTCGTGAGATCGTCGGACCGGTGGAACAGCACCTGCCGGTCGTGGGCTTCGACCGCGACCATGATCCAGTACCCGCCGTCGGCGTCGTCGTAGCGGAACACCTTGGGGTCGCGGAAGTCGCTGGTACCGCGGTCGAGCACGGGGTTGCCCTCGTACTTCGTCCAGACGTATCCGCCGTCGGTGCTGTACGCGAGAGCCTGGGCCTGATGCCCTGCAGCGGCCGCCGTGTAGAGGGCGACCAGGGCCGGCTCCTCGGCGGTGCCGAATCCCGAGGTGTTGCCGTGATCGACCACGACGGAGCCGGAGTAGATCTGCGCCGCGTCGTCCGAGAGGATGGCCGGCTCGTGCTCGGTCCACCGTGCGAGATCCGTGCTCGTCGCATGCCCCCAGCTCACGTTCGAGTGCGAGGTCCCGTGCGGGTTGCACTGGAAGTACAGGTGGTGGATGCCGTCGTGGAAGACGAGTCCGTTCGGATCGTTCATCCAGTTGTTCCGCGGTGCGAAGTGCGTGCGCGGGTTCGTGGTGCGGACCGGAGGAGAGTCAGTGGGGGTCACCGGGGTAGTCGTCTTTCTCTGTGATGGGGGCGTGCGTCACTTGCCGACGCCGGCTGTGAGTCCCTCGCGCAGCGGCTTCTGCCCGAAGAAGAACACCAGGAGTGCGGGGATCATCGAGAGGATCACTCCGGCGAGCACCGTCGACACGCTGCCCGTGCCGAGGTTGCCCTGCAGTGTGACCAGACCGAGCGGCAACGTGAAGTTCTGCTCGCTGATCGTCATGATCAGCGGGCGGAAGAACTCGTTCCAGTGGTAGTTGAAGGCGAGGATGCCGACGATCGCGAGACCCGGGGTCGCGAGCGGCAGGTAGACGCCGAAGAACGTGCGCCAGGGGCCCGCTCCGTCGAGCTGGGCGGCCTCTCCCAGCTCGGTCGGGATGCCCATGAAGTACTGCCGCATCAGGAATGTGCCGAATGCCGTCGGGAGCGCGGGGATGATGAGCGCGAGCAGGGTGTCGGCGAGACCCATGCCTCTCACGAGCATGAACACGGGGACGATCGTCACCTGCAGCGGCACCATCATCGTCGCGAGGATCAGGGCGAACAGCAGCTTCTTGCTGCGGAACTCGAACTTCGCGAACACATACCCGGCCATCGCGGCCGAGAGCATCTGACCGGCGGCGACCAGCACCACCACCAGCGCGCTGTTCCATGCGTAGAGCCAGATCGGGATCTTGGCGAAGACGTCGGCGAACGCATCGAACCCGACGCTGACCTCCTGGGTCACGGGGTCGGTCGGCGAGAGCGCCGTGATCAGGGTCCACACGACGGGACCGATGGTCAGCAGGGCGGCGAGCCCGAGAAGGGCGAACTTTCCGCCGGTGCCGAGGGTGTAGAGCCAGGAACGCTTCGAAGACACTGTCGTGGTCATGATGGGCCTCACCCGTAGAAGACGAATCGGCGGCTCAGCCGGAACTGGATGGCCGTGACGAGCATGATGAGAAGGGTCAGCACGATGCCGATGGCCGATGCGCCGCCGAAGTCGAGCTGTCGGAACGCGGACTCGTAGATCACCATCACCGCGGTGCGGGTCTCGTCGCCGGGACCCCCTCGGGTCAGCACCCACGGCTGGTCGAAGATCTGCAGCGCGTTGATGATCGCCATCACGGATGCGACGAGCAGGGTCGGGCTCACCAAGGGCAGCGTGATCATGCGGAACTGGGTCCACCCGGCCGCGCCGTCGAGGGAGGACGCCTCGTAGACCTCGCTCGGGATCGCCGCGAGACCTCCGATGAAGAGCAGGAACGTGAACCCGAAGTTCTGCCACACGTAGACCAGCAGCACCACGACCTTGGCACCGAGGCCGGTCGTCAACCAGCCGACGTCCGCGATGCCGATCAGGTTGAGCGTCTGATTGACGAGCCCGAACTCCTGATTGAACAGGTACGCCATGATCAGCGAGACGGATGCCGCCGACAGGATCAGCGGGAAGAACAGCGCCGACCGGAAGAACGTGCGCAGCCAGTTCGGCATCCTGGACTGGACCAGCACCGCCAGCACCAGAGCCACCGACAGCTGCAGGATGACGGCGACGACGACGAAGCCGATGGTGTTCAGGAACGAGACGCTCACGGTCGGGTTCGCGGCGAGGTCGACGAAGTTGTCGAACCCGACGAACACCGGGTCGGAGATGATGTCCCAGCGGAAGAACGCCAGGACGAACGATCCGATGATCGGCACGAAGTTGAACAGGCCGAGCCCGATCAACGTGGGCGCGAGGAAGACCCAGGTGAAGACGCGCCCCGATCGGGCGACCGTGCCGGTCTCCCGACGCAGCTTCGTGGGCACCGTGACGGTGCGGGTGCTGCTCTCGGACATCAGTTGCCCCCCCAACGCGAGCTCGAGATCTCGCTGCATGGTCTCGAGTCCTCGGCGGACGCCGGACGGACCGTTCGTGATGGTCGACACCACGTTCTTCAGCAGGGCGGATTCGACGGCCGCCTGCTGGGGCGGTGCCGGCATCGGGCCCGTGTCGGGGAACTTGTCGAGCGTGTCGTAGAAGACGTCCCAGTGCGCCGGCCCGACTCCCGCGCCGTAGAGCTTGGCGTTGAGTGAGCGACGGGGGAGCGACGAGTCGGGTTTCGAGTGCGCGATCGTCATGCCCTCGACCGAGACGCAGTACTTGAGCCACTCCCACGCCTCGTCCTTGCGCGGCGAGGTCTCCATGATCGCGTAGCCGCCCGCGCCGAACTGGTGCCGCTGCCCCGCCATCCTCGGGAAGTAGGTGACGTCGTAGGCGTCGTTCGCGACGCCGGCCTCCTCGAGGCCGCGCACCCAGAAGCCGCCGGCCGGGGTCATCCCGACGGAGCCGGTGGAGAACAGGGAGACCAGCTCGTTGCCTCCGCCCTGCGCCGGGTTCGCCGCGAGCCCTTCCGAGACCATGCGCTCGAGCACCGAGAAGCTCTCGACCGCATGCTCGTTGAGCGCGTCGGCCTGCTTCCACACGTAGCCTCCGCTGCGGGCCGGCTGATCCGGATAGAAGCGGTCCCAGAGCCAGTCGCCGCCGGTCGCCTTCTCCTCATGCAAGAAGCTGGTGTTGTTCACATACAGCCAGGGCACCACTCCGCCCCACAGCCGGTTGTTCCAGAAGTACGGCAGGAACTGCCCCGAGGCGCTCTTCTTCATCGCGCGGGCGGTGCCGAGGAAGTCCTCCAGCGTCCAGTTGTCCGCGGGACGCTCCAGCCCCGCGCGCTCCATGGCCGTCGTGCTGTAGAACACGTTGGCGGCGTTGAAGTTGTCGGGCATCTGGAAGAGGCTGCCCTGGTACATGAACGCCTCGATGAGGGTGGGGTTCACGTCATCGAAGTACTCCTGCATCTCGGACGCGTCACGACGCACGAAGTCGTCGAGCGGGTGCGCGAGGCGCGAGGCGAAGAGCTGCGCCCCCTCGGTCGCGACGGTGACGACATCGGGTGGCGTGCCCGCGGCGATCATCGTGAGGATCTTCGCGAAGTACTCGCTCCAGTCCTGACCCTGGATGGCGACGATGCGCACCTCGACGCCGGGGTGCTTGCGCTGGAAGCCGTCGATCAGCGACTGACGAGCCAGCGCATCCTGCGCGGTGCCGAAGAGGGCGACCGTCAGAGTGTCCTTGCCGCGCCCGGGGATGTCCGATCCGGTGAGCCTCGGCCACGAGACGACGGTGCCGACGATGCCCAGTCCGATCGCGCCGAACAGAGCCCTGCGAGTGAGATCAACCACGATGTTCTCTCCTGTGTGATGACTTCGCGGCACGGATCGAGAGTCCCGGGCTGCGATGCTAAATTGATTCAGCATCGCCGAGAGTAGCATCGTCGAATCGCGGTCGCAACGATTTTGCTAAATCAATTCAACACGGGTGGTTTCGGGGCTCGGCATCCACTGCCTATGCTGGATCGCAGCGACTGGAGGACGCCGATGCCGAAGAGAGTGGATCGCAGACCGACGCTCGCCGACGTCGCGGCGCTCTCGGGCATGTCGAAGGCCTCGGTGAGCATGATCCTCAACGATCGACCGGGGTCGCGACTCTCCGTCGACGCGGCGCGACGGGTCAAGGCCGCAGCCGAGGAACTGGGCTATCGGCCGAATCCCGCCGCTCAGAGCCTGCGCCTCGGCAAGACGAAGACGCTGGGCTTCATCTCCGACCAGATCACCGTCACCCGCTACGCCTCCGAGATGATCCGCGGCCTGCTGTCGGCGGCGAAGGAGCACGGCCACACCGTCCTCATCGCCGAGACCGAGGGCGACGACGCGACCATCGCCGATGAGATCCAGGCGATGATCGACCGCCGGGTCGACGGCATCCTGATCGGCCTCCTCGGCGCCCGCATGATCGAGGTGCCCGAGACGCCCGCAGACGTCCCCGTCGTGATCGTCAACGGCACGTCGACGACGGGTCACCCCTCGGTCCTGCCCGACGAGCGCGTCGCGGGCCACGCGATGGCGCGCCTGCTCACCGATGCCGGGCACCGCCGTGTCGGCGTGATCGGCAACAATCCCCGTGCGGTCTCGTCCCCCGTGTACTCCGTGACCATCGGCTCGCGATTCGACGGCATCCGCGCCGCGTTCGCCGAGGCGGGCGTCGATCCGCTCATCATCGACGTCCCCGAGTGGAACCCCGACATCGGATACACGCGGACCCTGCAGATGCTCGACGCGCACCCCGACCTCACGGCGATCCTGGCGGGCAACGACGGCGTGGCGTTCGGCACCTACCAGGCGATCGCCGAGCGAGGGCTGAGGGTGCCGGACGACATCTCGGTCGCCTCCTTCGACGACGAGGAGCTCGCCAGCTTCCAGCGGCCGGGGCTCACGACCGCCCGGCTCCCGTACGACGTGATGGGTCGCACAGCGGTCGAGATGCTGCTCGGCGAGCGGCCACTCGACGCCGTGCTGATCCCCATGCCGGTCATCGAGCGGGCGTCGATCCGCCGTGTGAGCTGATGCGCAGCGGTAACCTCGTTCCATGCCCCCCGCAACGCCGAGTGTCCCCTCGTCGAGCAGCATGGGCCGAGGACTCGATGTGCTCTCCTCCGTCGCGACTCTCACCCGCGACCTCCGACCCGCCACGGTCAGCGTCATCGCGGATTCCCTCGGTCGCGAGCGCTCGCAGGTGTCGCGCACGCTGACGAGCCTGGAACGCTCGGGCCTCGTGACCAGAGCGGCGGACCGTACATTCACCCTCGCGTGGGGATGGTACGCCGCCGCCCAGGAGCTGAGTGCACGGCGGCTGCGCACGCACGGCCTGGTGGTGCTCGAGGACCTGTCGTCGCACCTCGGCGAAGCCGCCTTCCTCAGTGTGCTGCAGGGCAACACGACGCTCACCACGCTCGAGAGCCTTCCCGCGGACTCACGCATGATCGGGTCGTGGATCGGACGCGCCTACCCCGCCTATTGCAGCGACGCAGGCCGTGCCACATTGTGGGACGCGTCGGCCGACGAGATCCGCGCGGTGTTCCGCGCCACCGAGTTCTCACCTCAGGGGCCGAACACCCCCACCTCGATCGACGACTTCCTCGCACGGCTCGACGACGATCGGCGCCGAGGGTTCGCGATCGTCGACCAGGAGGCCGAGCCTGGTCTCTACTCCGTCGCCGCTCCCGTGTGGGACCACCGCGGCGAGGTCGTCGCCGCGGTCCAGGTGATCGGCACGCGCGACGTGATGGCGGAGCGCACGGCGACGTGCGGCGAGGCGTGCGCCCGCGCTGCCGCCGAGCTCTCCCGAGAACTCGGCGCCCCTTCAGCCGTTCTCGCGTGAGGGCTGATCCGCGCCCGCTGCGGCGCTGAGCTCGCCGGCGAACTGCATGAGCAGGGCCCGCGTATCCCGCGTGATCCCTTTCGGCCGATGCCTGCCGCGCACAGCCAGGGAGGCGATGACCTCACCCCTGCTGCGAATGGGGAGAGCGAACTCGTCGATGCCCTCGTCGTATTCCTCCGCCGCCGCGATGAGCGAGTCCGCGCGGTCCCGCTCGAGCAGCGCCCACACGTCGCGCGTCGAACGAGCGGCCGTCGGTCCACCGACCCCGACGAACTGGACGTCCTCGAGCAGCGCCTCGAGCTGCTCGAGCGTGTGATCCCAGAGCAGCGCCCGACCCGCGCCGGTGCACCAGATCGGCGTGACGAGCCCCTCACGGATGGAGCGATCGAACCCGTCCGCCGACCTCTCGCAGCGCAGCAGCACACCGCGCGCGCCGTCGGCGATCGTGATCAGGGCGTTGACACCGCGCTGCGAGGCGAGCGCCCGCAGAGCGGCTCGCGAGGCCCGCAGCCACGTCGTGTTGAGCACGGCGGCGGTGCCGAAGAACTCGGGCCCCGCCGAGAACAGCGCATCGTCGTCTCGGCTGAGGAACTGTCGCGCACGCAGCTCCTGTGTGAGCCTCGACACACGACTGCGCTCGATCCCGGTGTGCTCCGCAAGACGCGACGCGTTGAGACCCGGCCGCGCGCGGCGCTCCTGCGAGACGGCGGCGTCGAGGAGCTTCAGTCCCTGCACCAGAGACGAGGAAGCCACCACCGGTCCTCCTTCGCTGCGGGTCGAGATCACCGCAATCCTATCCGTCGCCGACCACGCGACGACGAGGGAGAAGGCGTCCCCACGCGACGTAGAGGTCGGCGGCGATGTGACCGTGGGCGCCCTCGACATCAGCCGAAGCGATCGTCTGGTCACCCTGACGGCCGAACAGCACGGCCTCGTCGCCGGCCACTGCGTCGTCTATTCGGGTGACGTCGACGAGAAAGCTGTTCATGGCGATCCGATCGACGATCGGTGCACGTCTCCCCCTCACGAGCACCTCGCCGGTGCCGCTGAGGCTGCGATGGATTCCGTCGGCATACCCCAGGGGGATCACGGCCAGACGCGCATCGTGGTCGAGACGGTGCCAGCGTTCGTACCCGACGGTGCTTCCGCGACGGTAGGGGTTGATCGCTGCGATCCGGGACGCGACCCGCATGGCCGGTCGCAACACGCCGCCCACGGCATCGGTGTCCCCGTACAACCCGGCTCCGATGCGCACGAGATCGAACCGGGATGCGGGCACCCTGAGCGCCGCGAACGTGGTCGCGCAGTGACGCACGATCCGATCACCCGCACCCGCCCGCACGCACACCGCGCGCGTCTCCGCGTCGAAGCGGGATGCACCCTCGACCACGTCGGTGATGTCTTCGCAGGGAAAGTGGGAGCACAGGCCGACGACGTCCAGGTTCGGGTCTGCGAGAACGCCGGTCACGGCATCCATCCCCGTGGCCTCGCCGAGGTCGATGCCGTCGCGACCGAGCCCGGTCGAGTTCAGCGAGAGATGGACGCGCATCCTGACCCCCTGCGCTGCCGCGACGGCTCCCACGATTCCCGCGTGCGCGGCACCGCCGATCCACTCCTCCACGCCGAAGCGGATGCCGTCGCCGATCTCGTCGCGTCCGCCGGGGCGCACTCGCATCAGTCGCCCCGTGAAGCCCGCCCGCCGCACGGCGGCCGCGTCGTCGTTGGACGCGACGCCGATGATCGTGACCCCCTGCGCGGCGAGCACCGGAGCGACGATGTCGATCCCGTGTCCGTAGGCGTCGGCCTTCACGACCGCGCAGAACTCGACGTTCTCGCCGAGTTCTGCGCGGATCGTGCGGACGTTGTGGGCGATGGCGCTCTCATCGATCTCCACCCACCCGGCCGCGGACACGGGGGTCGTCACGCCTCGACGGATTCAGCCTCGTGATCCTGCACGACATCTCGCGCGCCCTTGCGACCGTGACGCCACCAGAAGTACAGGTAGCACGCCCCGACGAACGGGATGCCGAAGTAGAGCGCGGCGACCTGATTCGGGTCGAATGCGATCGCGATGATCGAGATGAGCAGCAGCGAGAAGGCGACGATGGGCAGCGCCGGGTAGAGCGGCGTGCGGTAGGCGAGATCCTGCACGCGTCCCCCCTCGCGGAGGAACCTGCGCCGGTGGAAGAACTGCGAGGCGACGATCGACATCCACACCGCGACCACGGCGAATCCGGCGATCGACACCAGCACCAGGTACACCGTGCCCGCCGCGACCACGCTCGTGAGCAGTGAGACGAGGCCGATCAGAATGCTGACGCTCAGCGCGATGAGCGGCACACCACGCCGGGTGAGGCGGGTGAACGCCTTCGGCGCGTGGCCCTCCTCGGCGAGCGAGAACAGCATCCGTGCGCACGAGAAGAGTCCGCTGTTGCCGGCGGAGAGGAGCGCGGTAATGATGACGAAGTTCATGATGTCTGCGGCGTACGGGACTCCGACGTACTGGAAGACGTCGACGAACGGGCTGCTGGTGACGCTGGCCTGGTCGTACGGCAGGATCGCGGCGATGACCGCGATCGCCCCGACGAAGAGCACAACGAGTCGCAGCACCGTCGAGCGCAGGGCACGAGGGATGTTCTTCGCCGGATCCTTGGTCTCGCCCGCGGCGACACCGATGAGCTCCGAGCCGCTGAACGCGTAGAAGACGGCGAGGGCGGTGACGATCACGCCACTGAACCCGTTCGGGAACAGGCCGCCGGGAGTCTCGAAGTTGCTGAAGAGGAGTGCGGGCGGGTGCTCGGGCGAGAGGGGCGTGAACCCGAAGATCGCCGCCCCGCCGAGCACGATCAGGCCGACGATCGCCACGACCTTGACCAGCGAGAACCAGAACTCCGCCTCGCCGAACACACGTGCCGAGATCGCGTTGAGCAGGAACAGCACTGCGGCGAAGATCAGGCACCACACCCACACCGGCACCCCGGGGAACCAGCGCTGCATGAGGATGCCGGATGCCGTGAACTCGGACCCGAGCGCGACGACCCAGCACAGCCAGTAGAGCCAGGCCGTGGTGAAGCCGGTCGCTGGGCCGATCGACCGGGAGGCATAGATGTGGAAGGCACCCGAGACCGGATAGGCGACTGCGAGCTCGCCCAGGCACGCCATGACGAGGTAGACGACGAACGCCCCGATCAGGTACGCGATGATCGCGCCGAGGGGGCCCGCCTGCGAGATGGTGTAGCCGGAGCTGAGGAACAGCCCGGAACCGATCACACCGCCGAGCGCGATCATGATCAGGTGCCGGGCATCCATGGTGCGCTGCAGCCGACGCAGCGGCACCTGAGTGGCCGTCGTGTTCGGCAGGACGTTGGGGAGGGGCTTCTCGCCGGGAAGAGGCGTCATCGGAACTCTCAATCGGGTTGTATGTGCATCATATTCACATCTATGTGCCAATGACGCATCTTGTTGATGATCTGCGGGGACACTATCCGCTGCGTCATCGGGTGCGCAAGAGCACGACCATGGATTGCCGCCTGCAGCCGCCACCGCCGACATTCCGCGCGGGAAGCTGCCGATCCGTCACCTCCCGCTGCCGTTCTGACAGGCGCGTACGGACACCACCGGCGCTGAGGATGGAGCCATGTCAGCACGGCGACGCCGGCGACAGCCCACGTAGAGAAGGAGAACTCCCGTGACTCACCACGACCTCGCCCTCATCGGCTTCGGAGGCGTCAACCGCGCCCTCGCCGAGATCATCCGCGACCGCGGTACGGAGCTCGCGTCCGACCTCGGCTTCACCCTGCGGGTCGTCGCGATCACGGATCTGCGGTTCGGCTCCCTCATGCAGAGCGACGGCATCGACCTCGCTGCGGTGCTCGCGATGACAGGGGATGACTCGTTCGCCGGTATGCCCGGCGGCGACGTCGACCCTCGCAACGACCACGTCATCCGCACCACGACAGCGGGCATCATCGTCGAGGCGACCTATACGAACCCGATCGACGGCGAACCCGCGATCTCGCATGTCCGTGCTGCCCTTGAGAGCGGCAAGAGCGTCACGACCACCAACAAGGGACCCGTCGCGCTCGCAAGTGCCGAGCTCAACCGGCTCGCCGAGCAGAACGGGGCCCGATTCGAGTACGAGGGCTCGGTGATGAGCGGCACGCCCGTGCTGCGGCTGGCGCAGCAGACGCTCAAGGGGCTCCGCATCAGCCGCATCCAGGGGATCCTCAACGGCACGAGCAACTTCGTGCTCGGGCAGATGGAGTCGGGCAAGTCGCTCGACGATGCCGTGGCGGAGGCTCAGGCGCTCGGTTACGCCGAGGCCGACCCCACCGCCGACATCGAAGGGTCGGACGTCCAGTTGAAGGTCGTGATCCTCGCCAATGAGCTGCTCGGCGCCGAGATCACGACGGCCGATGTCTCGCGCGTCGGCATCAGCGGGATCACCGCGACCGATGTCGTCGCGGCAGCGGCGGCCGGCGAGCACTGGAAGCTCCTCGGAACGATCTCGCGCGACGAGTCCGGCGCCGTGACGGCATCCGTCCAGCCCCTCTCGCTGGCCGCCGACCACCCTCTCGCGGGCATCTCGGGAGCGACCAACGCGATCGCGTTCACGACCGATCTGCTCGGCACCGTCACGATGTCGGGCCCCGGTGCCGGACGCCTCGAGACGGCCTACGCTCTGCTGTCGGACATCATCGCGATCGATGCGCAGCAGGCGTCGCTCGTAGGAGCGGCGTGATGAGCGCGCCCTCCGTCGAAGCTCCCGTGGCGCACGCGTCACTTCTCGAAGTGCTCGATCCCTACAACGGAGAGGTGATCGCCCGACTCGCCCAGCACTCGGTCGACGACGTCGACGAGATCATGTCGCGGGCGCGGCTCGGTGCCACGCTCTCGCGCGATCTGTCGAGGTTCGCGCGGCATCGGATCCTGGACCGTGCCGCGCGGATCCTCGAAGGCCGCGCCGAAGAGGCTGCCACGCTCATCGTGCGCGAGGCAGGCAAGACGATCACTCAGGCGCGCAAAGAGGTGCAGCGCGCGGTGACCACGATCTCGCTCTCGGCGGAGACCTCCCGCGCCTTCGACGGCGAGGTCATCCCCTTCGATGCCTACGAGGGCTCCGCGAATCGTCGTGGCTGGTACACGCGGGAGCCGCTCGGGGTGATCCTCGCGATCACGCCGTACAACGACGCCCTCAACCTCGTCGCGCACAAGATCGGACCGGCGATCGCCGGTGGCAACGCCGTGATCCTCAAGCCGTCGCAGTTCACCCCGCTGACCGCGCGGTTCCTCGTCGAGGTGCTGCTGGAGGCAGGACTACCCGATGAGATCATCACCGTCGTGCACGGAGACCGTCATGTGGCGCAGGCGCTCGTCGCCGTGCGCGACATCCGGATGGTGTCGTTCACCGGGGGATTCGCGACGGGCGAGGCGATCGCCCGCGCCGCGGGCCTCAAGAAGCTGGCGATGGAACTGGGCGGCAACGCCCCCGTGCTGGTGTTCGCGGATGCCGACATCTCGGCCGCCGTCGAGGCCTGCGTATCCGGCGCGTTCTGGGCGGCGGGGCAGAACTGCGTCGGCGCCCAGCGCATTCTCATCGAGCGCTCCGTGTATGCCGAGTTCCGTGACCGATTCGCGGCCCGCACTTCGACGTTGCGCGCAGGCGACCCCGTGAACCAGTCGACAGATGTCGGCCCGATGATCTCGGTGGCCGCTGCGACGAACGCGGAGCGTGTGGTTGACGACGCCGTGCGGTCGGGGGCACGCGTGCTCGCCGGACACCGCAGGGAGGGCTCGGTGTACTGGCCGACCGCTCTCGAGAACGTCTCTGCCCATTGCGAAGCGTGGAGCGAGGAGGCCTTCGCCCCCATCGTGGTCTTGACGCCGTTCGACACCGAAGACGAGGCGGTGGCGGCGGCGAACAGCATCGACTACGCGCTGCACGCCGCGGCATTCACCTCCGACATCACCCGCGCGCTGCGAGTCGCCGAAGCGCTCGACGCCGGCGGCGTGATGATCAACGACTCCTCCGACTACCGCATCGACAGCATGCCGTTCGGTGGATCGAAGTACGGGAGCATGGGGCGCGAAGGCGTGCGCTTCGCGTACGAGGAGATGACCCAGCCGAAGGTCACCTGCGTCACCACCTGAGATCTCCTCGCAGAGGGGGAGGGGTCCGCGGGGGATGCCCTGCCCCTCTGCGAGGTCATGACCGATCGACCACCCGGGTCAACGACACCGCCGTCACGGTGTTCACGACTCCGGGCAGCGCGGCGAGGATCTCCCAGATCTCGCCGATGCGATCCATCGACTCCGCCTCCAGCGTCACCAGCAGGTCGAAGTCGCCCGAGAGCACATCACACCGACGCACTTCGGGAATCTGCGCGATCTGCGAGACGACACCGCCGCCGCGCATTCGATCACTGCGGTAGACGAGCACGATGGCCGAGACCGGCGAACCGCCGGCGCGTCCGGGGACGACGCTGTAGCCGCCGATCACGCCCTGCCGCTCCATCCGCTCGATGCGCTGCTTGACCGCGTTGCGCGACAGATGCACCCGAGAGGCGAGAGTGACCAAGGGGATGCGGGCGTCGTCGGTGAGCGCCGTGAGAATCTGGCGATCGATCTGATCGAGATGAAGCCGCTCCATCGGGACCTCCTGGTTCAGTCCGCAAACTGTGCAGTATTGGCAATTGCGTGTGTCTATTATGCACCTTAGGGTGGAAGATGGCACTGGAAGACGGTGCAGAACGAAGGAGTCACGATGAGCGCTCGACCCGACCGCAAGGATCTGCACACGCTGTCCGACCTGAGCTTGGCCGTGCACGGGGGCAATCAGCTCGATTCGACCCTGGCGCTGCGCACTCCCCTCGTGATGGCCAACTCGTACCAGCTGCCCGACGACCCGAGCGAGATCAGCTGGTCGGCGACTGCGCCGGGGCTCTACACCCGCAACACGGGAGTCAATCAGGCCGCACTCGAGCAGAAGCTCGCCGCGCTCGATGGAGCCGAGGACGCGGTCGCCCTCGCTTCCGGAGTCGCCGCCCTGCACGCGGTGTTCTTCACTCATGTGCGCGCCGGCGACCACGTCGTCGTGAGCGACGTGGTCTATGAGGCCACGTGGCGCCTGTGGACAGAGCTGCTGCCCCAGCGCTACGGGCTCGACGCCAGCTTCGTCGACATCAGCGACCTCGACGCGGTGCGGGCGGCCATGCGCCCCGAGACGCGTCTCGTGTGCATCGAGGCCATCGCGAATCCGACCACCAAGGTCGCCGATGTGAGCGCGGTCGCCGAGATCGCCCACTCCGCCGGCGCCATCCTCATGGTCGACTCGACGTTCTCGCCGCCGCCGTTCTACCGACCGATCCACGACGGCGCCGACCTGGTGGTGCACTCCCTCACCAAGTACCTCAACGGCCACGGCGACGCCATGGGGGGCTCGGTCTCCGGCCGGCGCGATCTCATCCAGGCGATCAAAGCCGACGCCATGGTCGACGTCGGCGGCATCATCTCGCCCTTCAACGCGTGGCAGATCCAGCGCGGCACCGTCACCCTGCCGCTGCGCCTGCGCCAGCACTTCTCGTCGGCGCTGCAGATCGCGCAGATGCTCGAAGCCGACACGCGGGTCGAGTACATCTACTACCCGGGTCTCGAATCGCATCCGGACCACGCCCTCGCCGTGCGGCAGTTCGGCGGACGCGGCTTCGGAGGCATGATGGCCTTCGCCGTCACGGGCTCCCCCGACGTGCAGAACCGCTTCGTCGCGAACCTGCGACTCATCACCTCCGGGTTCTCACTCGGCCACGACGACTCGCTCATCGTGCACACGGGCACCGAGGGCGGCCGTGTCGCCACCTATCCGGCACCCTTCCGAGAGTTCGGACACCTGCGTCTGTCCGTCGGCCTCGAAGATGCCGACGACCTCCTCGCCGACCTCTCCGCCGCTCTCGATCTCACCTTCGGCAGCGCTTCGCGGTAGACAGCGGATGCGACGGCACGGATCCATTCACGTGCATCCATCTCCCTGAGACAGGCGTAGGCTGGAGACCTAGGACGGACCGTCCGAGAAGATCTCCCGGCACCGTGACCGTCCGGAAGAGGAGTCACTCGTGGCTCAGTACGACGTCTCGAACCGCTCGGCGATCGTGACGGGAGCAGGCAGCGGAATCGGACGCTCGACCGCTCTGCTGCTCGCCCAGAACGGCGCCTCCGTCGTGGTCAACGACCTGAACGCGGACAACGCGAACGCGGTCGTCGAGGAGATCCGCGCCGCCGGCGGCATCGCCGAGGCATCCGTCGGAGACGCGACGGACACCGACTGGATCGCCAGCTCGGTCGAGCTCGCGAACACGCTCGCCCCGCTGCGCATCGGCGTGAACAACGCCGGCATCGGCGGCGCATCCGCTCCCACTGCCGAGTACGACGACGCCGCGTGGGACAAGGTCATCTCGATCAACCTCAACGCCGTGTTCCGCAACATGAAGGCGCAGATCCCCTCGATCCTCGCGAACGGCGGCGGCTCCGTCGTCAACATCGCGTCGATCCTCGGCAGCGTCGGCTTCGCGAACTCCCCCGCCTACGTCGCCGCCAAGCACGCCGTCGTGGGCATGACCAAGTCGGCCGCCCTCGAGTACTCCGCCCAGGGCGTGCGCGTGAACTCGGTCGGCCCCGGCTTCATCGACACCCCCCTGCTCGCCACCATGGGCGACGAGGCCAAGGCGTTCCTCGTGAGCAAGCACCCGATCGGTCGCCTCGGCCAGCCCGACGAGGTCGCGAACCTCATCGCCTTCCTCGCCAGCGACGCCGCCAGCTTCATCACCGGCAGCTACCACCTCGTCGACGGCGGCTACACCGCCCCCTGAGGCTCAGTCGCCACGCGCCGCTGTCCGCGCCGCGCCGTTTGCAGGACGAAAACACGGATGCAGGGCGAGATCGACCATCTCGCCCTGCATCCGCGCTTCTGTCCTGCATCCGGCACCGACCTACCCGTCGGCACCGGATCAGGCCACCCGACTCCCCTCCGTCACCCGAGACGGTCCAACCGCAGGGTCGCCGTGGCGCTGTGCGCGGCCATGCCCTCGGAGTCCGAGATCACCTGCACGGCGTGCGCGAGCTCGGGCGTGGCCGCACGGCTGATGCGCTGATACGTGAGCGGCTTGAGGAAGCGCGAGACCGAGAGCCCGGCGCTGTGCTTGGCCCCGCCGGCCGTGGGCAGCACGTGGTTCGTGCCCGCCATGCCCTTGTCGGAGTATGCGACCGTGCTCCAGGGCCCGAGGAAGATCGAGCCGTAGTTGCGCAGATTCTCGTGGTACCAGTCGTCGTCGGCCGTGAGCAGTTCGAGATGCTCGGGGGCGAGGTCGTCCATCAGAGCGACCGCCGTCTCGCGGTCTTTCACGACGGTGACGACGCCGTAGTCACGCCAGGCGGCGCCGGCGATGTCGACCGTCGCCAGCGTCTCGAGCTGTCGTTCGATCTCGGCGATCACGGCATGACCGTGCTCGTCGGAGGTCGTGATGAGCGCCGCAGGCGAGTTCGGGCCGTGCTCGGCCTGCCCGAGCAGGTCAGCGGCGACGAGCACGGGGTCGGCCGTCTCATCCGAGATCACGGCGACCTCGCTCGGGCCTGCGAGCAGATCGATCGCGACCGTGCCGAACAGCTGGCGCTTGGCCTCGGCGACGTAGGCGTTGCCCGCGCCGACGAGCATGTCGACGGGCAGGTCGCCCAGCAGTCCGAACGCCATGGCTGCGAGCGCCTGCACCCCGCCGATCACGAACACCCGGTCGACACCCGACAGGTGCGCGGCGTAGACGACGGCGTCGTTCGCTCCGCCGTCGGGCTGCGGGGGCGTGCACGCGATGACGGTCGGCACGCCGGCCGCCTTGGCCACGCCCACGGTCATGAACGCGCTGGCCGTGAGCGGGAAGCGTCCGGCTGGCAGGTATGCGCCGACACGCGACACGGGGATGTACTTCGCGCCGGTCACGATGCCCGGAACGAACTCGGTCTCGAAGTCGGTCAGGTGCTCGCGGGAGGCGCGGGCGAACGCCTGCGTCCGCTCGGCGCCGAGCTCGATGGCCGCCCGCAGGTCGGGGGCGAGGCGTTCTCCGCTGCTCGCGATCTGCTCGGGGGTGAGCTCGATGTCGGTCCCCTGGTAGTTGTCGAGCTTTCGCGCGTAGTCGAGCACGGCGTCGAGGCCGCGCTCGCGGATGTCGGCGA
This sequence comes from Microbacterium sp. CGR1, assembly GCF_001266755.1. NCBI lineage: Bacteria > Bacillati > Actinomycetota > Actinomycetes > Micrococcales > Microbacteriaceae > Microbacterium > Microbacterium sp. CGR1. The sequence goes on along the minus strand of NZ_CP012299.1, from coordinate 2,897,820 downwards.
GCATGGCCGTGACCGTCTCGATCACGGCGGGGTCGCGCTGCGCGGCGGGTGCGTCGATGAGCGGGGTCTTGAGGTGGTGGAAGTCGCCGTCGAAGCGGGCGAGCACTGCAGAGGAGTAACGCATGCAGGAAGGCTAGATCCGCTCGCAACCACGAGACAAGCCTGATGATCCTGCACGATCCATCGGGTTTACCATTGGGTGTGACGATCACCCAGCTCACCGCCTTCCTCGCCGCACTGGACGACGGATCCTTCACGGCGGCGGCGAAGACCCTCGGGATGACGCAGGCCTCGGTCTCGGAGCTGGTCGCGCGCCTCGAACGGGAACTCGGCGTCACGCTGTTCGCCCGAGGCAGCAGACGCCTCGTCCCGACGGCCGCGGCGCTCGAACTGCGGCCGCACGCCGCGCAGGCGGTCAGCGCGGTGCAGAACGGCATCGACACGATCCAGGCGCTGGCCTCGCTCGAGCGGGGCACGTGCACCTTCGGCGTGCTGCGCAACGCGGCCTATTACGCGCTCGCCGATCTGGCCGAGACATTCCACCACCGGCATCCCAATGTGCGGTTGCGCCTGGTCGGCATCAACTCGGCGCACGTCGCCCGGTCGATCGCGGCGGGCGAACTCGAGGCCGGACTGCTCGTGCTGCCGGTCGATGAAGACGGCCTCGAGGTGCGCCCGCTCTTTCGCGACGAGGTGCTCTACGCCTCGGCCACGCGGACACCGGAAGCCGGCCCGGTCACGATCGAGGAGGCCGCCGACGCCAAGCTCGTGCTCTACGACGCCTTCGCCGGGTGGGACGACCCGACCCGACGCCAGCTACTCGAACGCGCACGGCTGCGGGGCCTGACCATCGAGCCGGCGGTCGAGGTCGAGCACGTCGAGACGGCCCTCAGCCTGGTCGCCGCAGGCACGGCCGACACGATCGTGTCACGTTCGATCGCCGAGTCCGACGCCTTCCCCTCCGGCATCCGCACCTTCCCCTTCGCCGAGCCGATGCACGACACGATCGCCCTGGTGCAGCGAGCGGGCGTGCTGCTCTCACCCGCGACGCAGAAGCTCGCCGAGCTCGCCGAGCGGATGCTGCGCGAACGCCTGCCGGAGCATCAGGGTCGCACGGCACTGAGCTGAGGCCGACTCCGGGTGGGCGGCGCCACCTCGCCAGCCCACCGCGCGCCGTTTGCAGGACGAGAGCACGGATGCAGGACCAGATCGGCGATCCCGCCCTGCATCCGTGCTCAGGTCCTGCATCCGGCACGGGGCCGGACGTCACATACCCACTCAGTACAGGTCGGCGCGCCGATCGGCGAACAGGTCGTTGTGCGGCGGCAGCGCCTTGCCGCGGGCGGCGTCGAGCGACAGCACGGCCGTCGCCCCCATCACCGCGCGGAAGGCGACGATCCAGCCCTGCTCGTCGATGATCGCCGTGCCGTCGGTCCAGTCGACACCGCGCTCGGACCCCCATCGATCGGCGATCACGACGGGCAGTCGCGAAGACCGCGCCGACGCCATCGCCTGGATCAGCTCGGGTGCATGTTCGCCGTCCGGCCGGGGCACGAGCGGCCAGTTGACCGGCAGCGCGAGCACATCCGCGCCCGCGAGCGCGAGACGGCGCGGCACCTCAGGGAACTCGTTGTCGTAGCAGAGCGCCACGCCGAGACGACCGAACGGGGCGTCCACGACGAGTCCGGCCTCGGACCCGCTGTCGAAGACGAGCTTCTCGGCACCCCACAGATGCGACTTGCGGTAGTCGGCCAGGCGCGCGTCGCGAGTGAGCACGGCGGCGGTGTTGAAGAGCCGCTCCCCGTCTGCTTCGGCGTATCCGACCACGACGACGGCATCCGCGGGGATCGCCTCCTGCAGCGTCGACCACCGCGGGTCGTCGGCGGTGAGAGCGACGCTGTGCGCCTCCTCGCGATCCGCGAACACGTAGCCGCTGGTCGCGAGTTCCGGCAGCACGATCAGCTGCGCCTGCCGACGAGCAGCGGCAGAGATCGCCGAGCGGATGCGGTCGAGATTGCCGTCGACGTCGCCGAGCACGATCTCGGGCGACAGCGCCGCGACGCGCAGCTCAGCGGCATCCGATCCCGTCACGGACGCGCCGGGGCGCGAGAGGGCGGTACCCCCTCGCGCCCCGTCGTTCTCAGTCATCTTCCGTGGCGGTGACCATCACTCCCAGCGGGGCCAGGTAGCCGTTGGGATCGATGGTCCAGTCGGCGGCGGCCGCCGCTTCGACGACCTCCGGAGCCCACTCGAGGTAGACGCGGTCGTCGCCGCCGTTGATCACGAGCACCGTGCCGGTGCCGGACTCGTCGCCCTCGACGCAGACGTACGAGCGCCAGCTGCCCTCCGGAACCGAGAAGGTGTCTCCGGCGCCCAGCGTGACGGCGGTCGACGGGTCGCCGTTGAGGGTGACCTCCCAGCGGCCGGTCTTGAACAGCAGCGCCTGCGTCTTGTCGTGGCGGTGGCGCAGCACTCCCTGACCGGCTTCGGCCCGCACCCACGCGAGGTTGAACGAGTGGGGTTCCGTGACGTTCGGCACCTGGCGACGGTTCTCGCTCATGCCGTATCCGATGGCGGTGGCGAGCTCGACGTGCCCGCCGTCGACCGCCGCGCACAGCAGCGCCGCCGACGAGTACTTGCGGTCGCCGGGCTGGATGACCCGCGAGCGCATGTCCTCGACCGTGTAGGTCGTGAGCTCGTCGATGTAGTGCTGCTTCATCGGGGTGATCAGCGGCACATCGTCGGGCAGCACGTCACCGGCGACCGTGTCGATGAGCTTGTTGTCGGCCGTGAGGTGAAGGCCGTAGGACTCCGCCTCGCGCAGCACCGACGGACCCCAGATGATGCCGCCGTTGTCGTCGCGGCCGAGCACCGTGTAGAGGATGCCGTCATCCGGCCCCTCGTTCGTGAACCCGCGGAAGATCCAGGTGGGGATCGTCACGATGTCTCCGTCGTGACTGATGTACTCGCCCTGCTTGCCGTCGACACCCCAGCGGAGGCGGAACTCGCCGCCGAGATTGATGAAGACCTCCGCAGTGAAGTGCAGATGCAGGTTGTTCGAGATGCCGTTCGGCATCCCGGCGGCTCCGGTGTTGAAGCCGTGATTCACCTCGAGGTTCACGTACTGGCTCGCGTTCTGCGAGACGCCGGCGCCGATGAAGGAGTAGTTCTCCTTGCGGTCGGATCCGGGAGTGCGGCAGTCGATGAAAGCGGAGTTGCACGGCACCCAGTCGGTGCGGCGGATGGTGCGGCGTGCGATCTCGTCCGCGGGGACGATGACGTCGACCTGGTCGACGATGGCGTTGCTCATTTCTTCTTCTCCTTGTCGATCAGTCGATGATCAGTAGATGTTGCTGAAGGCTGCCGGCTCGTCGCCGCGGGTACCCGCGATCTGGGCGCGCAGGGCGATGTCGTCCCACAGGCGCACCTCCTTGACGAGGGCTCCCTGGTGGAAGGTGAACTGCGAGATGCCGAGCACATCGACGGGCTTGCCGGTGAGGCTGCCGTAGTTCGGGGCTCCGTTGTAGTCGCCGACGAACTTCCAGGTGACCGCGACGCGCAGTCCCGCATAGCGGACGTCGTAGTTGGTCTGGATGTCACGGATCTCGAACTGCCCGGCGGGGAACGACTCGAGGAATCGCAGCAGTGCGCGGCGGTAGCCCTCAGGCCGGATGACGACGCGGTTGCCGACCGTGAGCAGCACGAGGTCGCGGTGGAAGAACTTCTCGACCTTCTGCAGGTCGCGGTCGTTCCACACTGTCTGGATCATGTCGATGACGGTCTCGACCTCGGAGCGGTGGTCGTCGGGACGCACGCCCGAGTCGCCCTTCGCGATCGGATCGGCGGGCGCCGGCTCGGTCCACGACCCCGTGTAGCCGCGGAAGGCCTGGGCGCGGGCGAGCTCGTCGAGGTCGTCGCCGCGTTCGAGTGCGCCGGCGAGCGAATCGCGCACGACCCACTCCTCGACCATGCGGCCCTTGCGGTACAGGCAGTTGGCGATGGTGCGGCTGTGCGAGGAGGTCTGCAGGTGCCCCGACAGCACGAGGTGCGAGCTGAGGAACGCATCGTCGCCGCGAGCCTCCCAGATCACGTCTTCGGCCTGGCCGGTGCGATCGGGTGTCGCCGAGATGCGCATGAGCGTTCCTTCGATGACCTCCTGTCGCGTCGTCGAGGTGCCGTAGGCGCCGTGCACGATCGAGTCGGGCTCGTAGTTGTCGCGGATGAAGCTGATCGACCGATCGACCCAGATCAGATCGGTGACCTCACGGATGAAGTCGTCGGGGTCTTGGTAGGGCAGATAGGCAACCGGGTCGAGAGACACGCGTTTCACTCCTTCGAGATGCGAAGCTGCGGTTCATCGGTGATCGCTGGCTTCTTCCTCGTCAGTGTATGCGTATGCACAAAGCAACGCAAGAGACGATCCTGCGCACACGGTGATCATCGCCGAGAGGCGGTCAGTCGGCGCGTGCGGCCGCGAGAGTGCGCCTCGGCACGAAGACGGACTCGAAGCGCGTCTTCTCGAGCTCGGCGCTCGGATCCTCGATGCGGCGCACGATGAGGTCGGCGGCCGTGCGCGCCATGCCGGCGATGTCGTAGCCGATCGTGGCGAGGTCGATGATCGGCCAGGCCGCTTCGGGAAGGTCGTCGAAACCGAGGATCGAGAGGTCGTCCGGCACCCGCAGACCGGCGCGGTGCGCGGCATTGAGCGCACCGTACGCCACCACATCGTTGCCGCAGAACAGCAGGGTCGGGCGCTCCGACCCTTCGAGGAGCTCGGACGCCGCAGCCTCGCCCTCGGCAGCTCCGTAGGGCACCCGGCGCACGTGACTCTCGGGCAGCGTCACACCCTCGGCGACGAGCGCCTCCCGCAGAGCGGCCTCGCGGCTCTGCGCCGTGCTCGTGTTGCTCGGTCCGAGCACCGCGCCGACCCTGGTGTGCCCGAGTGCGACAGCACGCCGAACCGCCTCGCGATAACCGGGAGCCGGGTCGACGACCGTGGCGTCCGCCTCGACGAACGAGCCGGTGCGGTTGAAGTACACGAAGGGCAGCCCGCGATCCTTGAGGCGCAGCGGCGCGACGGAGTCCACGGTGGTGGTCGCGAGGATCACGCCGTCGAGGCCGTTGGCCAGCAGTCGCTCGACGATGGTGTCGTTGTCGGCCGACTCGGTGTGCAGCATCAGCTGATACCCGAGCGTCTCGAGCTCTCGGTGCACCGGGGCGATGATGTGCGAGTAGAACTGGTTGTCGAGATCGGTCAGCAGCAGGCCGATGCGCCGCGTGCGACCGGACGACAGAGCTCGCCCCGCCTCGCTCGGCACGTAGCCCAGCAGCTGGGCCGCCTCGCGCACCCGGAGCTTCGTCGCCTCGGACACCCGCGCGTCGTCGCGCAGTGCCCGAGACACCGTCGGCTGCGAGACTCCCGCCAAGCGGGCCACATCACGACTCGTGACGACCATCTGGCGCCTCCCCCTCGATCTCAGGATTCTACCGCCCTTGACGCCCGAATGCATACGCGGTCATAATCAGCACATACGTATGCAACGGAAGGAAGGGCCATGCCCCTGCATCTCAAGACCGCGCCGACGAAGACGTTCGCGGACACCGCTCAGCAGGACGTCGCCGAGCGGGTGAGGGGAATCATCGGCGACATCCGCGAGAACGGCGACGTCGCCGTGCGGCGGTACGCCGAGCAGTTCGACAACTGGAGTCGCGACTCGTATCGGCTCTCCGATGACGAGATCACCGAGATCATCGGCACGCTCGACGCCCAGGTGATCACCGACATCGAGTTCGTGCAGAGCCAGGTGCGCCGCTTCGCTCAGGCCCAGCGCGACTCGCTCGTCGACATCGAGGTCGAGACGCTGCCCGGGGTGTTCCTCGGACAGAAGCATGTTCCGGTTCAGGCGGCCGGTGCGTACATCCCGGGAGGGAAGTACCCGCTGACGGCATCCGCGCACATGACGATCATCACCGCCAAGGTCGCCGGCGTGCCCCGCGTCGTCGCGTGCACTCCGCCCATCCGAGGCGAGATCCCCGCCGCGACCGTGGCCGCGATGAAGATGGCCGGCGCCGACGAGATCTACATCCTCGGCGGAGTGCAGGCGGTGGCGGCGATGGCCGTGGGCACCGACTCGATCGAACCGGTCAACATGATCGCCGGCCCCGGCAACGCCTACGTCGCCGAGGCCAAGCGCCAGCTGTTCGGCGAGGTCGGCATCGACCTCTTCGCCGGCCCGACCGAGATCCTCATCGTCGCCGACGAGCACGCCGATCCCTTCTTCACCGCCGTCGACCTGCTCTCCCAGGCAGAGCACGGCCCCGACTCCCCCGCCGTGCTCGTCACGACCTCGCAGGCGCTGGCGGAGGAGGTCATGGACTGGATCGAGAAGATCCTGCCCGGCATGCCCACTCGCGACTACGCCGGCCCGGCCTGGCGCGACTGGGGACAGGTGATCGTCGCGGACGACCTCGACGAGGCCTATCGGATCGCCGACGACTTCGCCTTCGAGCACGTGCAGATCTTCACGCAGAACCCGCGCGAGGCACTGACGCGGATGCACGACTACGGCGCGCTGTTCCTCGGCGAGAACACCTGCGTCTCGTACGGCGACAAGGTGATCGGCACCAACCACGTGCTGCCGACGCTCGGCGCCGCGAGGTACACCGGCGGACTCTGGGTGGGCAAGTACCTGCGCACGGTGACCTATCAGGAGATCCAGAACAGCGAGTCGTCGGCCGAGCTCGGAGCCGTGTGCGGCCGCGCTGCACGAGTCGAGCTCTTCGAAGGTCATGCCCGCTCGGGCGATGCCCGCGCCTGGAGGCACGCCGGCACGGAGTTCGCCTGGATCGACGAGAGTCACGCGGCGGTCGGCGCGGAGTCGCGATGACCGACCTCGCCGGTCGCACGGCCGTGGTCACCGGCGGCGGCAGCGGACTCGGGGCGGCCATCGCCCGGTCCCTGCACGCCGCCGGTGCGCACGTGGTCGTGGTCGGGAGGGACGCCGAGAAGCTCGACCGCGTCGTCGCCGACCTCGGTTCACGGACACGCGGAATGACCTGCGACGTGTCGGATCCGGCATCCGTCGACAGGCTGCGGGAGCAGCTGGCGGACACCGAGGTGTCGATCCTGGTGAACAACGCCGGCATCCCGGGTCCGGTCGCAGCGCTCACCGACATCGAGGTCGACGACTGGGACGAAGTGTTCGCCGTGAACGTGCGCGGCACGTTCCTGCTCTGCAAGGCACTCCTGCCCGGCATGGTCGAACGCGGCGACGGCGACGTCATCAACGTGGCCTCCGTCTCGGGCAAGCGTCCGCTCGCGCACCGCACACCGTACTGCGCGTCGAAGATGGCCGTGATCGGGCTCACCTCGACGCTCGCGTTCGAGGTCGGACCGGCAGGTGTGCGGGTGAACTCGCTGTCGCCGGGCCCGGTGCAGGGACCGCGCATGGAGCGCAACTTCCGCCTCGAGGCCGCGAGATCGGGCACGAGCATCGACGACGCCGAGCAGGCGTTCGTCTCGCGCGCGGCGCTCGGACGCATGGTCACAGAAGAGGAGGTGGGCGCAGCGGTCATCGCGATGCTCGGGATGCCGGGCATGTGCGGTGCCGACATCGATCTCTCAGCAGGAATGGTCGCATGATGCGGTCGCTGCGAGCCCGAGCGCTCGCCGGCGAGAAGCTGATCGGGGCACTGCTCCGGATGCCGTCGGAAGAGCTGGTCGAGATGCTCGCCGTCGCCGAGTTCGACTTCGTGCTGATCGACTGCGAGCACGGCCCAGCCGACGTCGTCGCGCTGCGGCAGCACATCGCGCTGGCCCAGGTGCACGGCGTGCCGGTGATCGTGCGCGTCGGCGAGGGCGACCGCGGCCAGATCCTGCGGGTGCTCGACCAGGGAGCCCAGGGCATCCTCGCCCCTCACCTCGACACGACAGCGGATGCCGAGGCGCTGGTCTCTGCGGCGATGTACCCGCCGGTCGGGTTGCGCGGATTCGCGACCTACAGCCGGGCCGGACGCTTCGGTCTCATCGACCCCTCAGAGCACCGCGACTGGTGGCTCGAGAACACTCTCGTGCTCGGGATGATCGAATCGCCCGGCGGGGTCGCAGACGTCGAGGGCATCGCCACGGTGCCACGACTCGACGGCATCATGGTCGGCCCCGCCGACCTCGCAGCGTCGAGTGGACCGGATGATCGACCGGTGCCCGAGGCGATCGCTGCGGTGCATTCGGCGCTGGCCAGGGTCGGTTCACTGCGCATGGACATCGTCGGCACGAGGGATGCGGCGAGCGCGGCCTTCGCCGACGGAGCCGACCTCGTCGTCTACAACCTCGCGTCCTCTCTCATGGCGCACCTGCGCGGCCTCGCGGCGCCCGAGCGCTGAGCGCTCGCCGCATCCCGCGCCGCCCGCGCCCCCCGCGCCCCGCCACCCACCGTCGATCCGGAGGAGATCTGCGATACGGAGGTCAACTCCCCCGCGTCCACCCTCCGAATCGCGGATCCCCTCCCGACTGCCGCAGCACCACAATCCGAGGCGCAGCGAACCCGAGGTCAGACGACGATGCCGGCCAATCGCTGCTGCGACATCCACGACCGGACGAGACGCCCGAACTCACGCGGCCGCTCGAGTGGCAGCAGGTGGCCGGCATCGAGGGTGACGAGACGGGCGTCAGGCATCGCCGACACGATCTCGGTGTGGAAGTGCGGCGGACAGATGGCGTCGTCGAGCCCCGAGACGACGAGGGTCGGCATCGACAATCCGGTGATCCGCGAGAGCAGGTCGGTGCGCGTGAGCTGCATCCGCAGTTGAGCGCGCAGCCGGTCGGCACCGGTCTCCTCCCCCATGCGCAGAGTCCGCTCCACGAGCTCGGGCCGCTCTCGCACGAGCGCCTCCCCCAACAGAGGAATGAGGATGCCGTCCTGCAGCGCGCGCGGCTCGACGCCCTCGTCGAGTGCCGTGAGCCACCCGCCCCATCCTGAACGCTGCGCGTCGGTCGGCGCCTTGGCATTGGTCGACACGAGGCAGAGGCCGGCCACCCTCTGAGGCGCGGCGAGGGCGAGAGCCATGCCGACGATGCCCCCGAGCGAGTGGCCGACGAGCACGAAGGTCTCGGGCAGATCCCGGAGCAGCGCCGCCACCTGCTCGCCGATCGAGGGACGATCCAGCACCGACCGGACCGCCCCCTCGAACCGCGCATCCGTCCACAGGTCGGCCGTGCAGTTCATGCCCGCGAGAAGCACGAGCGGCGGCACCGCGGCAGCCACCTCAGCCCTTCACGGCACCGTCGCTGAGACCCGCGACGAGATACTTCTGCGCGATGAAGGCGATCACGAACACCGGGATCGTCAACAGCATCGACGCCGCTCCCGCCTGCTGCAGCATCGGCAGGGTCTGACCGAGCTGCGTGGCGATGAACACGGGCACCGTCTTCGACGAGGTGTCGGTGAGCACGAGCGCGGTGAGGTACTCCTGGAAGGCGAACAGGAACACGAAGATGCCGGCGGTCAGGATCCCCGGCCCCATCAGCGGGATCATGACCCTGCGCAGCATCCCGATCCTGGTGCAGCCGTCGATCATGGCCGCCTCGTCGAGCTCCTTCGGAATCTCGGCGAAGAAGTTGCGCAGCAGCCAGATCGTGAACGGCTGGTTGATCGCGACGAGGGCGATCGCGAGCGCGAACGTGGTGTCGTAGATGCCGAGCGCGCGGCTGATGTCGTACATCGGCAGCACCACCGCGAAGCGGGGCAGCGCACGGAAGATCAGTGCGAGCACGAGCAGCAGCGCCGAGACGTAGCTGGGGAACCGCGACAGCGCATAGGCCGCCGGGATGCCGATCGCCAGCGCGATCACGGTGGACACGACCGCCACGACCACGGTGTTCACGAGGTAGTCGGCGAAGTACGTGGTCTGCCACAGATCGACGAACGCCTGCAGGGTCGGCTGGTAGTCCCAGAGCACCGGCGGGTTGGCGAAGGCGACGTCGGTGGGCTTGGTCACCGACGTCGTCATCCAGATGAAGGGGCTCAGCATCACGATGCAGAGGATGCCGAGCAGCAGCCCCGTGATCACCGGCGGGCGGTTGGGGCCGCGGCGACGGCGCTTCGGCACGCCCTTCGTGACGATGGCCCTCGTCGAGAGTTCTGCGGAGGTGAGACTCATCGTTCGGCCTTCGCTTCCTTGAAGATGCCCCGGATGAACGGGATCAGCATGATGAGGATCAGGAGGATGGTGAGCACGTTGATCGCGCTGCCGAGACCGAGGTTCTCGGCGCCATCGGCGAATGCCACGGAGTAGACGTAGAGCATGATCGATTCGTTGCCGATGTTCTGCGCCTGCGGCGACAGCGGGATCAGGTTGTCGAACATGCGCAGCACATCCATGATCGTGATCAGTGTCACGAACCCGAGCACTCCGCGGATGGTCGGGATGATCACGTTGAGGTGCGTCTGGAAGCCGTTGGCGCCATCGATCTTCGCGGCCTCCTTCAGCTCGTTCGGCACGCCCTGGAGTCCGGCCAGGATGATCAGCATCGCGAACGGGAGCATGTGCCAGACGGTGTTGGCGATCACGAGGATCGCGTTGGGGACCTGGTCGGTGAACCAGAGCACCTGCGACCCGCCGACGAAGCCGATCAGGCGGTTCACCACACCGCCGAAGTTGTCGTCGAAGAGCCACGAGAAGGCGACGGCGCCGACGAGGTTCGGCAGCACGTACGAGACGAGCATGATGCCGAGCACGAGCGGACGCGACGTGGTGATGCGGTTGATGCCGGTGGCGATGATGTACCCGAAGACGAGCAGGATCGCCGTGGTGACGATCGTGACGGCGACCGTGAACATCACCGCCTTGTGGAAACGGGGATCCGTCAGCGCGTCGGTGAAGTTCTCCAACCCGATGAAGGTGCCTGGTGTGCCGTAGCGGACCTGCTCGAAGCTCCACTGCACCGTGCGCACCAGCGGCAGCACGAGCAGTGCACCCATCACCAGCAGGCTCGGAGCGAAGAGCAGCCAGAATTCGCGTGCCTTCATGTGCGTCCTCCCTTGGACGGACTGTGGCCTGAACTCGCGCTCAGGCCACAGTCATGGACGGTCGGATCGGGGTCAGCCGGCGATCTTCTCGCCGGCGGCCTGCATCTGGGCGAGCCCGTCGTCGACGGACACCTGGCCGTTGAGGATCGAGACCAGGATCGGCCGGATCTCGTTGGTGATGTCGGCGATGACCGGCGACACGATCGGCGGCATGGCGCTCGCGATCGAGTCGTTGGCGGCGGCACCGTACGGGGAGTTCTCCTCCGTCACCATGCCCTCGCGGGCCGGGTAGGCGGCGGGGACGGATGCCGTGGACGCGTCCTCGCTGACGGCGGACGCCATCATCTGGAAGAGCATGTCGTGGTCGAGCTTGGTGTTGAAGGGGATCGACCAGCCGTCGATCGAGAGGCGGTTGTAGGAGTACTCGGCGTCGTCGGAGACCTTGGGCGCACCGGCGAATCCGAAGGAGTCGGACAGCTTGGAGTTCGCGGGCAGGGTCAGGTCGAACATGCGACCGGAGAACATGATAGACATGGCCGCCGTGCCGTTGAACATCTGCTGCTGCACCTTGGGCTGGTCGAAGGTCGTGACCTGCGGGTCCATGTAGGGCTTGAGTGCGAGCATCGCCTCGACGGCCTGCTTCGCCTCGGGTCCGTCGAGCGTGACCTCGCCGTCTGCGGTAACGAAGTCGGCGCCGAGGGAGTTCATCGCCCCTTCGAAGCCGGTCGTCACGTCGGCCGTGGCGAGCCAGGGCAGCGCGATCGGGTAGTCCATGAGGCCCTCGGCCTTGATCGCCTCGGCCGCGGCGATCATCTCGTCGAAGGTGGTCGGCACGTCGAGGCCGAGGTCTTCGAAGATGTCGGTGCGGTAGGCCATGACGAACATCTGCGCCTGCATCGGGATGGCGTAGATGTCGCCGTCGTAGGACATGCCCTCGACCATCGACTCGCTGATCTCGCCAAGCCCGTAGTCCTCGCCATACTTGTCCCAGAGGTCGTTCAGCGGAACGAGCTTCTCCTCTTCGCCGAAGCCGGGGATGACGAATCCGTAGGTCTCGATGATGTCGTAGGTGCCCGTGTCGCCGGCCAGGGTGGCCGTGGTCTTGGTCACCTGCCCGCCGAAGTCGATCGGATCGTGCTTCAGCGTCACGTCATCGGTCGAACAGCTCTTGACCATGGTGTCGGTGAAGGGGTCGATGGCGGAGGAATTGTAGGCGAGGACGTTGACCGTGGTCTTGCCCTCGGGAGCCGTGTAGTCGCACGACACCGTTGTCGCGTTCTCATTGTCGGTTCGGGTCCCGGCGCCGCAGCTGGAGAGGGCGATCATGCCCACTGCTGCGAGGGCGAGTACCGGCAGTGCTCGATGCTTGATGTGTCCCATGACGCTGATGGTATACGTATGCAATCGACTTAGGGAAGCCTATGTTCCCGGAAACTTTCAGGATTGAATACGTATACTGCGAAAACCCGCGATACGGGAGGACGAACACCCTTCCGCATCACTCTCACGGCCCTCCGTGGCCGACCCGAACTGCTACTCCCGAACCCTGCGCTTCTCGAGCACGCCGGCGAGAAGCACCGCGACCAGAGCCGCAGCCGGGGCCACGATCAACCCGGCCCGCAGGCTCTCGGTGTCGGCGATGAACCCGACGATCGGCGGTGACAGCAGGAAGCCGAGCCGCAGCAGCCACGACACGACCGTGAGCCCCACTCCCGGTCGCAGGCCGGGCAGTTCGTCCGCCGCATGCATGGCGGCCGGGATGAGCGTCGCGATGCCGAAGCCGACGGCGGCGAATCCGGCGATGGTTCCCGGCACGCTCGGGAAGATGAGCGCGAGTGTCATGCCCGCTGCGGCGATCAGTCCTCCGACGCGGGCCACCGCGCGCTGCCCGAACCGGTCGGTCATGCCGTCGCCCAGCATCCGGCCGATGAACTGTGCGCCGACGAGCGCGATGAATCCGAGCGGCGCGATGGCGGCCGCGGCGCCGAGCGATTCACTCAGATAGAGAGTCGCCCACGAGTTGCCGGCGTCTTCGGCCACGGCACCGGCCATCGCGATGAGCGTGAGCGCGATGATGATCATCACGGTGCGAGGGCTGACTCCGCGGCGCACGGCGCTGCCCAGCTCGACCGGCTCGGCCGTCGCCTCCGCATCCGCCTCCTCATCGCGTCCGGGCAGGCAGAACCAGAGCGCGGTGAAGGCGACGGCCGCGAACACCGCGGTCGAGATGCCGAGATGCACGCCGAGCGGCAGCTGCAGGGCGATCGCGGCCGCGGCCATGCCTCCGCCGAGAACCGCGCCGATCGACCAGATGGCGTGGAAGGAGTTGATGATCGAGCGGCCGTATCGCCGCTGCACGCGCAGACCGTGCGCGTTCTGGGCGACGTCGGTGATCGCGTCGGATGCTCCGCCGAGCAGAAGGGCGACGGCGAAGAGGATGCCGGAGGGCGCCAGTGCGGCGGCGAGCAGGCCGAGTCCCGTGGCGATCGTGCCGAACACGGCGATCCGCGCCGAGCCGAATCGACGGATCAGCACGGCGGCGAGAAGACCCGCGGCGATCGCGCCGGCAGGGAAGGCCGCGATCGCGAGGCCGTACCCGGCGTTGTCGAGCCCCAGAGCAGCCTTGATCTCGGGGTAGCGGGGCAGGATGTTGGCGAACAGTGCGCCGTTCGTGAGGAACAGCGCCGAGACCGCGATGCGCGCTCGGCGCGACGCTTGATCGACAGCAGGCCGTCGAATCGATTCGATCGAAGTCATAGCAACGACCGTACACGTCGAGGGACGGCGTCGAAAATCGCCTTCCGCGTCGCGTATGCCACCCGTGCGGCGATCGCGATCGACCTCAGTGGAGCTGCGGTTCGCCCTGTGCGATCTCTTCGGCGATCACGGATGCCGCAGCGACCGCAGCCTTGGCGGCATCCAGGTCGTCGAACTGGCCGATGAAGTCGGACTGCGCTCCGAAAGCCCGAAAGCCCTCGCGCGGCGTCCCCGCGATCGATCCGAGGAACTGGCGCCGGTCATTGCCGACGTAGAAGCCGGGATCGACCTCGACCCACAGCCCTCGCGTCCGCGAGGCGCCTCGCACCCGCGCGCTCGTCGCCGCCTTGGCGGCATTCCTGATGCGTGCGGACATGGCTCACGCAGTCATCGCGTGCAGCACACGCGACCCCGTGAGCGCCGGAGCGAACTCACCTCGGGTGAGGTCGAGCCCGCCGGCAGAGTTCGCCGCGTTCATCATCGAGACCACCAGCGAGCGGTCGATGCTCGGCTCCTCGTCCATGGCGAACCGGAGGGGGATGGAGGCGTGTACCCAGAGCGTCTCGACGGCGCCGTCGCCGATCGAGAGGGTCAGGGGGAAGGACTCGTTGCGCCGCAGCTTGGTCACGATCACCAGCCGCAGGTGGGTCAGCAGCTCGTCGTCGATCTCGATCGGTGCGGCGGTGCTTCCGTAGGTCAGGTAACCCATGTTCTCTCCCTCACGCTCAGACTGGCTTGAGAAATAGATTACTAGGTTACCTAGCTAAATCCCAGTCCGGCGTCAGGGAAGGTCGCCGATCTCTTCCGTCAAGCGGTGCAGGAACCGTGAGATCGCATCGGTCTGCTCGGGCGTGAACTCGTCGGCGAGGGCGGCGATGCGCTGCGTGAGCTCGTCGGCGGGCGAGTGGAGATCGCGCAGAGAGGGTCGCAGAACCTTCGATCGCGCGTCAGCCGGATGCGGGGCGACGACGATCTGGCCGCGCTCCTGCAGACGGCGCAGCAGGCTCGTGATCGCGGCCGTGCTCACGTTCAGGTGCGCAGCGAGTCCTCCCGGGGTCGCGGGAGCATCCGCCGGCGCCTCCGTGATGTACCTCATGGCCTCACGATCGGTGTCGTTGGGCGCGCGCAGCGCGGCGAGGCGACGGCCCAGCTGCGCCTCGGCGCGACGGAGTTCGTCGACCCGAGCGACGAGATCGGTCGACGTCGTTCTGATGTCGGTCCTGCTGGCCATGTGTCACCCCCTGACCCCTCCATGCTACTCGAAAGACAGGTAACGAGGTGGCCTAGCGAATTCCAATGCCACCAGGGACTCTGATCGGGTGCGAAGATAGAACACGGGCAGGAAAGGGACGTCATGGTCGAGCGATTCACACTCGGGGATGCGGGGTACATCATGTACGCCGACATGCTCGATCGCCTGCGAGCGCGGTTCCCGTCGGTTCCCGCCTGGCGGCTCGACCAGATCGTGGCCGCCGAGCACGACGCCATCACGGGCGGACTGCTGCGGATCGTCCCTGCCGAGGTCGAAGCCGGCGCGATCGAGATGCTCGCGCGCGAGCATGGAGAGAACGAGGGATCCCTGAGCGATGACGGCGAGGTGGCGTGATGGAGCGCTCTGAAGAATTCGGCCGATCGGGGTACTGGTACCCCGACTCCGACAGCGCGAGCACGGTCGACGTGCTCAACATGCTCCGCCGCTACCGCTCGGCCGAGACCGCCATGCGAGCCCGCACCAGGGCGTCGATGGGTATGAACGAGACCGACCTGGTCGCGCTGCGATTCCTGCTGCGCGAGCAGCGGGCCGGCCGCATCGTGCGCCCGATCGACATCGCCCGCATGCTCGACATCTCCACGGCGTCGACGACGACCCTCATCGACCGCCTCGAGAAGGGCGGGCACGCGAAGCGCGAGCCGCACCCGACCGATCGCCGCGCCGGGGTCGTCGTGCCCACCGTCAGCAGCGACGACGAGGTGCGCGAGACCCTCGGCGCGATGCACCGGCGGATGCTGTCGCTCGTCGACGAGATGAGCGACCGCGAGCGTGGCATCGTGACGCGATTCCTGGCCGGCATGACCTCGGCCATCGAAGAGGCGTCGGATCTCGATCAGGAACTGCGCGACGTCATCCGCTCGCACGAGGAATCCGAGCCCTCCGGCGAGTGATCCCTCCGCCGCGGGTCAGGCCTTCTCGACCTGATCCTCGACCCGAGCGCCGGCTTCTCCGTCGTCGTCCGCGGCGTTCTCGAGGCGTTCGGGGAACAGCTCGTCGAGGTCGAGGTCGGGGTTCTCCTCCTGCGTCTCGACCAGTTCCACGGCCTCCTCGATCGTCTGCACGCTCGGCATCGCACCCGGCAGAGGCCTGCGCGCGGACTCCTTGAGCACCACCACGGCGATGAAGCCGGCGATCGAGGTGCCGATCACGTAGAACGCCGGGGCCAGCGACGATCCGGTCATCTGCACGAGCGCCTCCATCACGACCGGAGCCGTGCCCGCGAACAGGGCGACGGCGAGGTTGTACGAGATGCCCATGCCGCCGTAGCGCGACGACGTCGGGAAGAGCGCGGGCAGAGACGAGGCGAGGTTGGCCACATAGAAGGTCACGGGGAAGGCGAGCAGCACCAGGCCGAGGAGCGTCGACCAGATCTCCCCGCGCATCATGAACAGGAACGACGGCACGGCCAGCACGATCGCCGAGATCGACCCGATGAACAGCACCTTGCGGCGTCCGATGCGGTCGGAGAGCTTTCCGGTGAGCGGGATGCAGAGCGCCATCGCCACGAGCACGGGAAGGGTGAGCAGAGTGCCGTGCACCTCGTCGTAGCCCAGGGTTCCGGTGAGGTACGTGGGCATGTAGGAGGTGAGGGCGTAGCCCACGGTGTTGGCGGCGGCGACGAGCACGAAGGCCGTCAGCAGCTCGCGCCAGTATGCGCGGATCAGTGCGAGCACGCCCTTGGGCGCATCCGCCGACGCCTGTGCGTCGTCGGCCGCGCGCTTCGCCGAGTCCTGTGCCTCCTGGAATGCCGGGGTGTCCTCGATCTTCAGCCGGAAGTAGATCGCGATCAGTCCGAGCGGAAGCGCGACGAGGAACGGGATGCGCCAGGCGAAGCCCTGCATGACCTCGGCCGACAGCGTCAGCTGCAGGATCGAGACGAAAGCGGCGCCGATGGCGAAGCCCATGTACGAGCCGAGGTCGAGCAGGGAGGCATAGAAGCCGCGGCGCCGGTCGGGCGCGTACTCGGTGATGAAGGTCGTGGCGCCCGCGTACTCGCCGCCGGTCGAGAAGCCCTGCGCGAGCTTGAGCACGATCAGGAGGATCGGCGCCCAGACGCCGATGACCGAGAAGTCGGGGAGCACGCCGATGAGGAACGTGGCCGCGGCCATCATGATCAGCGTGAAGGCCAGCACGCGCTGACGGCCGAGTCGATCGCCGAGCTGGCCGAGCACGATGCCGCCGAGCGGACGGGCGACGAAGGTCACCGCGAAGACGCCGAGCGAGAAGAGCGACTGCGCCCCGGCGGATGCGTCCGGCAGGAACGCCCGCCCGATGATCACCGCGAGATAGCCGTAGACGCCGATGTCGTACCACTCCATGAGATTGCCGACCACGGTGCCGGCGACCGCGCGGCGGAGCATCGGGCGGTCGACGACGGTGACGTCCTCGACCGTGAGCCGACGAGGCTCTGCCGCGGCGGGACGCAGCCGTCGCAGCAGGCGCTGCCACAGGTTCGGCGTGTCATTGTTCAGGCGGTCGGACATGCTGTCTCACTCTCTCTCGCGCCGCACGACCATCGCAGGTCGAACCGCACAGAAGGCGGGGAGGTGGCTCGCGCCACCTCCCCGCCGTTGCTCACCGGTGTCAGTTGTTGAACGCGTCCTTCACGTTCTCTCCGGCCTTCTTGACGTCGGCCTTCGCCTGGTCGGCGCGGCCCTCCGCCTCGAGCTTCTCGTTGTCGGTCACCTTGCCGACGGCCTCCTTCGCCTTGCCGGCGAGGTCCTGAGCGGTGTTCTTGATCTTGTCATCGAGTCCCATGGGGGCTCCTCTCTCTTATCAGCGGTGGTCTGTGGTCGAGCGCCGCGCCGTGGGGTCACAGGGGGATGTCGAGGGCGGATGCCACCAGCGGCAGAGTGCCGGCGGCGATGACCGCGATGAGGCCGACGACTCCGGCGGACTTCCAGAACGGCGTGCGCGATGCGGGGAGCGGGACGCTGCGGAGCCCGGTGGAGCGGCCGACAGCAGCACGTGCCGACAGCGGGGCGACGTCGACAGGACCGTTCGGCAGGATTCGCCGAGACCGGAGCTCACGACGGGTGGGGTACTGCGTGGCTGTCGTCATGTGATCACCTTCCTCCGCCAAAAGATTACTAGATGAACTAGTCAATCGCCAGCCTAGTGAAATTTCCGGTCATCACGCCTACGCTCGACACATGACCGAGCTCACCCAGCCCACCGGGCACGAAGAGGCCCTGCGCGCCCTCCCACGCGAAGACGGATCGGCGCCTCGCGCGCTGGTGCTCGGCGCCACGGGATACATCGGCGGGCGGCTGACGCCTCGTCTGCTGAACGCCGGATACCGGGTGCGCGCACTGGCCCGCGACGCCGCGCGCGCGGCATCCTTCCCATGGGGTGCCGACTGCGAGATCGTCGAGGGCTCGGCTGACGACGCGGACGCCGTGGCCGAGGCCATGCGCGATGTCGACGTGGTCTACTACCTGATCCACTCGATGACGGCGGGCAAGGGGTTCGAGGAGAGCGACGAACGAGCGGCCACCACGGTGGCGGATGCCGCGGCGAAGGCGGGCGTGCGCCGCATCGTGTACCTCGGCGGACTGCACCCCGACGACGTGAAGCTCTCGCCTCATCTGCGCTCCCGGGTGCGGGTGGGCGAGATCTTCCTCGAGTCGGGCGTTCCGACGCTCGTGCTGCAGGCCGGCGTCGTGATCGGCTCCGGTTCCGCATCGTTCGAGATGATCCGGCACCTGACCGACGTGCTGCCGTACATGCCGGCGCCGAAATGGGTGCGCAACCGCATCCAGCCGATCGCGGTGCGCGACGTGCTGCACTACCTGCTCGGCGCCGCGCGCGTCGATGACAGCGTCAACCGCGCCGCCGACATCGGCGGACCCGACGTGCTGCGCTACGGCCAGATGATGAACGGCTATGCGCTCGAGGCGGGTCTGCGCCAGCGCGCGATCGCTGCCCTGCCGGTGCTCACTCCGGGACTCGCATCGCACTGGGTGAACCTGGTGACCCCGGTTCCGCGATCGATCGCGCGCCCGCTCGTCGCGTCGCTGCAGAACGAGTGCATCGTGAAGGACCGCGCGATCGATGACCTGATCCCCCGCCCGGACGGCGGGCTGACCCCGTATCGGACCGCCGTCTCGATGGCGCTGGGCCGCCTCGACGCCGACACCATCGAGACGAGCTGGCAGGATGCCGAGGTCTCGGGCGCCCCGAGCGACCCGCTGCCCAGCGACCCGGACTGGGCGGGACGCACCGTCTTCACCGACACCCGCAAGCTGAAGACGTCGGCCCCGGTCGACGGACTGTGGCGGGTGATCATCGGCATCGGCGGGTCGAACGGCTGGTATTCGTCGAAGTTCCTCTGGGCGGTGCGCGGCTGGATGGACCGGCTCGTCGGCGGAGTCGGGCTCCGCCGCGGACGCCGCAGCAAGGCCGAGGCGCGGGTCGGTGATGCGATCGACTTCTGGCGTGTCGAGGCCGTCGAGGAGCCGGGCCGCAAGACCGACTCGTCGCCCGCGAGCGGCGGACTGCTGCGGTTGCGCGCCGAGATGAAGGTGCCGGGCGAGGCCTGGCTCGAGCTGCGCGCACTGCCCGACGGCGACGGATCCCGCTACGAGCAGCGGGCGGTCTTCTTCCCCCGCGGGCTCGCGGGACGGCTGTACTGGCTGGCCGTGCTGCCGTTCCACGGCTTCATCTTCGCGGGCATGGCGGCGAAGATCACCGCCGCGGCATCCGTCCCCGTCGAGACGGTCGCGCCCGGTGTCGGCGAGGCGGGTGTCGGCGAGGCGGGTGCGGGCGAGGCGGGTGCGGGCGAGGCGGGTGCGGGCGAGGCGGCCCCCGTCGCCTGAGCCTCTGGGCCGGGGCTGCGGCGGCATCCGCCTGAGCCCCGGCGCCCCGCGCCTTCAGGCTCCCGCCTCGCGCCTTCGGCCTCCCGCACGCCTTTGCGCTTGCGGGGCCACTTCGGCACCGGGACTCACGTGCGGGGCCACTTTCACATCGGAAACGGCCGATTCGGATGCGTTACTGACCCCGCACCGGGATGGAGCCGCGGGTAGGGGCAACTCACGCCCAACCCACATGGCGGGGCCACTTCGGCACCGGGATCCACCCGCGAGGCGCGTGCGGGGCCACTTCGGCACCGCGACTCACGTGCGGGGCCACTTTCGCGGCGGAAACGGCCGATTCGGATGCGTTACTGACCCCGCACCACGGTGCAACCCGCGGGTAGGGGCAACCTCACGCCCCACCCACGTGGCGGGCCACTTCGGCATCGGGACTCACGTGCGGGGTGCGTGCGGGGCCACTTCGGCATCGCGACTCACGTGCGGGGCCACTTTCTCAGCGGAAACGGCCGATTCGGATGCGTTACTGACCCCGCACCGGGCCGGGGGCGGCGCGGGCGGGGTCAACAATGCGACTGACGTCAGGAAGGACGCTCGGCGAGGCCCGCAGGGTCGCCCCCGTCATCCGACCCGGCGTCCGCGGCCGCACCCGCACTCGCATCGCCGGCATCGGCGCCGGCATCCGCAGCGCCACCACCGGCATCCGGGATGATGTCGATCGCCTCGGTCGCGGTCGCGTAGACCTCGGCGAGGCTGTCGTCGACGTCGGCCTCATCGATCCAGGCGAGGTCGTCTTCGGAGTGGTCGTACTCGACGGGCACGAGCGCGAAGTCGTCGCCGTACTCCTCGAGTCCGGCCATGACGCTGTGGCGAACGGCCATGCGGGCATAGCGCTCGCGCAGGATCATGGGGTCGCGTCGCAGATCCTTCATGAACGCGACCATCATGAAGGCCATGATCACGGCGAACGGCAGCGCCGCGATGATCGTGACGTTCTGCAGCGACTTCAGGCCGCTGCCCTCTTCGCCGGTGACGAGCAGCACCGCCGCGATCACTCCGACCAGGACTCCCCAGACGACGGCGACCCAGCGCGACGGCTCGGGGCGACCCTGCTGCGAGAGCGTGCCCATGACGAGCGAGGCCGAATCGGCGCCGGTGATGAAGAAGATCGAGATCAGCAGGATGAGCACGATGCTGGTGATCAGCGGGAACGGCAGGTTCTCGAGCACGCCGAAGAGCACCTCTTCGGGCGGGTCGACCGTGAGTCCTGCGCCGTTCATCTGCTGCTGGATCGCCGTGGTTCCGAAGATCGCGAACCAGATGAGCGAGATGGCGGCCGGAACCAGGATGACGACGGAGACGAACTGGCGCAGCGTGCGGCCCCGCGAGATCTTGGCGATGAACATGCCCACGAACGGCGACCAGGAGATCCACCATGCCCAGTAGAAGATCGTCCAGCTCGACAGGAACATCTGCGCCTCATCGCCCTGCGACGCCGACCGCGCGACCATCTCGGGCAGGTCGCCGAGGAACTGCACGGCGACCGAGGGGATGACGTTGAGGATCAGCAGCGTCGGTCCGACGAAGAAGACGAAGAATGCGAGCAGCAGCGCGACGACCGCGTTGATGTTCGACAGCGCCCGGATGCCCTTCGAGACGCCCGAGACCGCCGAGGCGATGAAGCAGGCGGTGAGCACGGCGATGGCCGCGATGAGCACGCCGTTGCCGAGTTCGCCGATGCCGCTGACGATCTCGACGCCGTGGCCGATCTGCAGGGCTCCCAGGCCGAGCGACGCGGCCGTGCCGAAGAGGGTGACGATGATCGAGAAGATGTCGATCGTGCGACCGAGGGGCCCGGTGGTGCGGCCCTCGCCGAGCAGCGGCGCGAAGATCGACGAGATCAGGGGGGTGCGGCCACGACGGAACGCGCCGTACGCGATCGCGCCGCCGACCAGCGCGTAGAAGGCCCACGCCTGCGGGCCCCAGTGGTAGAGCACCTGCGCCTGCGCCGTGTGCATGGCCTCGAGGGTGTTCGCCTCGACCGTTCCGGGCGGCGGGTTCTCGAAGAAGGTGAGCGGCTCGGCGGCGCCCCAGAAGACGAGACCGATGCCCATTCCGGCGGCGAAGAGCATCGAGATCCACGAGAACATCGAGAACTCGGGCTCTTCGTCGTCGCGGCCCAGGGGAATGCGTCCGTAGCGGCTGAAGCCGACGAACAGCATGAAGATCAGGATGACGGTCGCGATCGTGGTGAAGAAGAAGCCGAAGTACTCGACGACCCACCCGAGCACGGTCGAGGTCGTGCCCGAGAGGTTGTCACCCGCGAACACGCCCCACGCGATGAACGCGAGGGTCAGCGCGACGGCGATGCCGAAGACGAGCGGATCGGTGCGGTAGGTGCGTCCGGTCTCTTCGACCGAGACGCCGGGCACGAGCGCCGGGTGCACGCCGCGCGGCGGAACCGCGGCGATGTCACGCACGATCTTCTGCGCGGTCTCGGTGGCCTTCGCGGCCTGCCTGATCGCGGCGGTGGAGGTCTTCGGAGGGTGGTTCCTCGTGGGCGTCTTCTCGTCCGGAGTGTCCATGAGAACCCATTCTCCCATGCCGGCATTCTGCGACCTGGACGGAAAGGCCAGATGAACGGGTCGATCCGCGGCGCTCCGGGGCGCACACGCCGGGCGGATGCCGGATGCTCCGGGTTCTCCGGGCGCGTCAGCGCGAGCACCAGGGCGCGTCAGCGCGAGCACCAGGACGCGTCAGCGCGAGCGACGACCGCCGAACACCGAGTGCAGCAGGGGCAGCGCCGAGACGCAGATGAGGGTGATGCCGAGCGGCGGCAGCGGCGTGACGAGCAGCGCGCCTCCGACGAGCATCGCGGCGAACAGCACGCCCGATCCGATGCGGCGGGCGATGCCCTCGAGCCGGTCGAGGCGGCGCTCGAGGGCCGAGGTGTCGAAGGTGACGTTGCCGTCGTCGACGCGGGTGATGATCGCGTCGATCCGCTTCGGCAGGCGGTAGGTGACGGCGGCGGTCTCCATGGCCTGCTGCGCCATGTCCTGCATGAGGTTGCCCGACTCGTCGCGCAGCAGGCGGCCGGCGTAGGGCTCGGCGGCGTCCCACACGTTGAACGACGGATCGAGGCTCGAGCACATGCCCGAGGTCAGCGACACCGCACGGATGAGCAGCAGCATGTTCTCGGGCAGCTGGAGCGGAAGCGAACGCACCATGTCGCCGAACTCGTCGGCGAAGTCGGTGAACTCCCGAGGGTCGACCTTGCTGAGCTCGGCGAAGCCCATGCCGCCGAAGCGGGCGAACAGCGCGCGGAGCGCCCGCTCGAGCTCGGCGGTGTCGGCGGAGGGCAGCAGCACGCCGATCTCCTGGGCCGCGGTGACCAGGCCTCGGCTGTCGCGACCGGCGACCGCGATCAGCAGGGTGCGCAGACCGTCGCGGAGGTTGTCGGGCACCTCGGCCATCATCCCGAAGTCGATGAAGGTGAGGCGGAAGTTGCGGCCGGTCGTCGAGTCGGCCTCCGGAGTCACGAAGATGTTGCCCGGGTGCGGGTCGGCGTGCACGAAGCTGTGCGTGAACACCTGGTCGAACATGACCTCGGCGAACACGTCGGCGACCTCGGCCGGATCGATGCCGGCTGCCCGCAGAGCATCCGTGTCGTTGATCTTGATCGCGGTGACGTCCGAGAGCGTGAGCACGCGCCGGGTCGACCGCTCCCAGACGATCTCGGGGGCGCTGACGCGCGGGTCGCCGGCGAAGTTCTCACGAAAGCGCTCGGCGCTGGCGGCCTCGTGCAGGTAGTCGATCTCCTCGAGGCTGGTCTGCGCGAACTCCTCGACGAGGCCGGGAGCGTCGACCCGATCGGCAACCAGTCGCACGCGCATCGCCCAGCGGGCGACGCGGCGGAGTGCCGCGAGGTCGACCGCGACGATCTCGTCGATGCCGGGGCGCTGCACCTTGACGACGACGTCGCCGAGACCGGTGTCGACGGCATCCTGCGCGGAGAGGCGGGCCCGGTGCGCCTGGCCGAGGGATGCCGCAGCCACCGGCGTCTCATCGAACCAGGCGTAGGCCTCAGCGAGTGGACGGCCGAGTTCGGCCTCGGCGGCCGCGCGGATGTCGGCGAACGGCACGGCCGGGACCTCGTCCTGCAGTCCCTCGAGCTCCTTCGTGATCTCGGGCGGCAGCACGTCGAGACGCGACGACATGAACTGCCCGACCTTGATCATGAGACCGCCGAGTTCGACCGCGAGCACGTGGAACCGCTTCGCGAAGCGCTGCATGCGCGGCGCCCGGGTGCGCTCGGCGATCGAGCTCATGCCGAAGCGCGGCAGCACGAGCTCGAACCACCAGACCTTGAGGAACTCGCGCGCCGCGAACGACAGGATGCGGCGGTACCGGGCACGATGGGCGCCCTGCGCCGCAGCATCCGTCATGTGTCGTCCCTGTGTCGTGTGCGATCAGTCCTGAGCGAGGATCGAGTACAGCCTACGGCGGGCCTCGTCGAGGATCTCGACCGCCTGCTGCACCTGCTCGGTGCTGCCGCTGCGACCGACGGCCGCGGCTGCCGCCGCGAGGTCGACGCCCGCCTTGGGCAGTGCGCTGTAGCGGGGGTTGTCGTGCGAGCCCTCGCTCTTCGACTGCGACTCCCACGGAGCGGGGGTCTCGGTGTGCTCGGCGGCGACGGCGCGGCCGGCCTCGGTGAGCGAGTAGGTCTTGCGACCGTTCTGCTCCTGAGCCTCGATCAGGCCCTCGTCGGCCAGCAGCTGCAGGGTGGGGTAGACCGAGCCTGCGCTCGGCTTCCACGATCCGCCGCTGCGATCGGCGATCTCGTTGATGATCTGGTAGCCGTGCATCGGCTTCTCGGTGAGCAGCGACAGCACCGCAGTGCGGACGTCGCCCTTCGCCATGCGCGAGCCGCCGCTGGGGCGCTGCTCGAAGGACTTGCGGAGCTGCTCCATGGCATCGAAGATCGCGGATGCGGGCCCGCCCTGGCCCGAGCCGAAGCCGGATCCGCCGAACGGGTTCGAGGGGAATGCGTTGTTCATGATGACCTCCCGGAAGTGGTGAGCGATAGTCAACGATATATCGTTAAGGCTGAAAGTGGGGTGGGAATCTCGGCCCGGAAGGTGAACTTCGGCGGATGTGTCGATCGGCCTGCTGATCGATCGTCATCTCTCTGTACGCTGACCGTCGAACAGTGAGGAAGAGACATGCGCTACACACTGCTGTTGCACTACGAAGAGCTCGATGCCGAGACTCTGGGCGCTGAGGCGCTCGCAGAGGGCCAGGCCGCATTCGCGAGCTACGCCGCCACCCTGCAGTCGGCAGGGGTGCTCGTCTCGGCCGAGGTTCTGCAGCCGTCAGCCGTCAGCACCACCGTTCGCGTGCGCGATGACGCGCTGCAGGTGCAGGACGGCCCGTTCGCCGACACGAAGGAGCAGCTCGGCGGCACGGTCGTCATCGACGTGCCCGACCTGGATGCCGCGATCGGATTCGCCCGCCAGGCCCCGCCGGCGTTCTGGGGTGCGGTCGAGATCCGACCGGGTGCCGTGTTCACGGTCGACGGCGTCTGGACGCCGAACCGATGATCCCCGAGGGGGTCCGGGCCGCTGCAGAGAGTGCGGCGCGGACCTCCTACGGCCGGCTGGTCGCGCTGCTCGCGGCGCGGTCCGGCGACCTCGCGCTCGCCGAGGACTCCCTGTCGGGAGCGTTCGAAGAGGCGCTGCGGCGCTGGCCGGATGCCGGAGTGCCCGACAACCCGGAAGGGTGGTTGATGACCGTGGCGAGGAACAGGCTGCGCGATATGTGGAAGTCGGCCGCGGCGACGGCATCCGCTCCCCTCGCCGAGGAGAGCGCTCGCGTCGATCCGCTCGCCGACCACGATCCGCTCGCGATCGGCGACAAGCGACTCGAGCTGCTGTTCGTGTGCGCGCATCCGGCGATCGACCCGGCCGTGCGCGCCCCGCTCATGCTCCAGACCGTGCTCGGATTCGAGGCGGCCGAGGTCGCGCGCGCGTTCGCCGTTCCGGCGACGGCGATGGCACAGCGCCTGGTGCGGGCGAAGCGACGCATCAGAGATGCCCGCATCCCGTTCGCGATTCCGGACCGCCGCTCGATGCCCGAACGATTGCCCGCTGTGCTGGAGGCGGTCTACGGATGCGCCGCGCTCACCTGGCGCGGCGACGCCGAGTCGATGGCGGGCGAGGCGCAGTACCTGGCCGCCACTCTGGCGGGTCTTCTCGAGGACGAGCCCGAGGCGTGGGGTCTGGCCGCCCTCACGACGCTGACTCTCGCGCGGCGCTCTCACGAGTTCATCCCCCTCGACGAGCAGGATCCTCAGACCTGGGATGCGGCGCTGATCGCCGAGGGCGAGGCGTACCTCAGGCGAGCGCGGCCGACCGGTGCGCCGGGACGATTCCAGCTCGAGGCGGCGATCCAGGCGGTGCACTGCGATCGGCTGCGCACGGGGGCGACCGATTGGGACTCGCTGCGGATGCTGTACGCCGCGCTTCTCGCGGTCGCTCCGACCCTCGGTGCCCGGGTCGCGGCCGCCGTCGTCACCGCGCGCATCGACGGAGCCGAGGCGGGCCTCGCCGCGCTCCCGGCCCATGCAGAGGGATTCCAGCCGTACTGGGCGGCTCGGGCGGGGCTGCTCGCCGAGGCCGGACAGGATGCCGGCGAGGCCTACGCGCGGGCGATCGCGCTCGCCGACGACGACGGCGTCATCGGCTTCCTCCGTGGCCGCGCGGCGGCCCACGCACGATCCCACTGACACGCACTGCACGCACACGGCGCACGCACTGCACGCACACGGCGCTGAAAGCAAGCCCCGTGCGCTCCATAGCCGACGATGTTTGACTGCCGTCGATGTCGTCTTCCCCTGCCGTTTCCCCACCGTCCACTTCGATCAGAGTGAGCGTCGTCGTTCCCGTGTTCCGTCCGGGAGCGGCATTCGACGAGCTCATCGCGTCTCTCGATCGGCAGACGCTCGATCACGGCCGGTTCGAGGTGCTGCTCTGCGACGACGGCTCCGGTGAGGAGACGGCGGCTCGACTGGTCGAGATCGCGCGTGATCGTCCCTACGTGCGCGTCGCGTATCTGCCGCATTCGGGGTGGCCGGGAACGCCGCGCAACCACGGGATCGACGATGCGCGCGGCACGTACATCCAGTTCGTCGATCAGGACGACTGGCTCTACGACGGCGCCCTCGAGGCGCTCTGCGACTACGCCGACGAGCATGCATCCGATGTCGTGGTCGGCAGGGAGGTCGGCATCGGCCGGCGGCTTCCGAGTCGCATCTTCCGCCGCGACATCCCCCGTGCGCGCCTCGGCGAGGATCCGCTGCTCGAGATGCTGACGCCGCACAAGATGTTCCGCACCTCGTTCCTGCGCGAGAAGCGCATCCGATTCCCCGACGGCAAGGTGCGCCTCGAAGACCATCTGTTCGTGATGAGGGCGTACTTCGAGGCGTCGACGATCTCGATCCTCGCCAGCCGCCCCTGCTACGCGTGGGTCAAGCACGCGGGCAGTGCCAGTTCGTCGCGGATCGAACCCGAGACGTACTTCCCGCATCTCGAGGCCGTGCTCGATCTCGTCGAGCGGTACACCGAACCGGGGCGACTGCGCGACCGGCTGCTGCGGCACTGGTTCCGCGGCAAGATCCTCAAGCGGGTGTCGGGCAAGAAGTACGCCGGGTACCCCGAGGAGTATCGCCAGCGACTGCTCGACGTCGTCATCCCGCTCGCGCGACGGCGCTTCGGACCCGGCGTCGACGGGGGCCTGGCCTTTCCGAACCGCATCCGGGCCGCACTGCTGCGAGCCGATCGACGCGCCGACCTGCTGACGTTCGCGCGGTTCGAGGCCGAGCTCACCTGCCGGGCGGTGGTGACGTCGGCACGGTGGTCGCGGGGCGGCGGACTGTATCTCACCGTCGATGTCTCGATCACCCGCGACGGGCAGGACGCACTCGAGTTCGAGCCGGGCACGGGCGTCATGACGTCACTGCCGATCGCGATGGACGGCCTTCCGACCGGTCTTCTCGAAGCCAAGCGGGAGATGTCCAACGATCACGTCGAGTTGGTGTGGCGCGACAAGGCCGCGGCGATCGAGCGTCGCGTGGCGAACCTCCACCCGCGCAGCCTCGACTCCCTCCGCATCGCGATCGACCCGCTGAAGGTGTTCCGGCCCGACGACGAGTCGCGCGGGGCGAAGCTCTTCGTGACCGTGCGACGGGCGGGGTGGACCTTCGACGTCCCTCTCCGAGCGGATGCTGCGACGCTCGCCGCCGCGGGACGCTCACCCCTGCTCGCCGGGCGCACGTGCACGCCGGTCGCGGGACGCGGCGGCGCCGTCGAGCTGCGCAGGCAGTACCCCGGCGGCCGGCTCAAGGACCTGGCCGGCCGCGCTGTGCGTCGGGTGCGGAGCGGCTCGCGCACGAAGTGACGAGGGTCAGCGCGGCAGCGTGAGCACCTCGGCCCCGGTCTCGGTGATGGCGATGGTGTGCTCGGTGTGGGCTGTGCGGCATCCGGTCGCACTGCGCAGCGTCCAGCCGTCGTCGTCGGTGACCAGCCGGTCGGTGTCGGCCATCACCCACGGTTCCAGTGCGAGCAGCAGGCCGGGGCGCAGTCTGTAGCCGCGGCCGGGGCGTCCGTCGTTCGCGACGTGCGGATCCTGGTGCATCGTCGAACCGATGCCATGGCCGCCGAACTCGAGATTGATCGGGTAGCCCGCGTCGCCGAGCACCGTGCCGATCGCGTGGGAGAGGTCGCCGATGCGCGCGCCGGGTCGGGCTGCGGCGATCGCGGCGGCCAGCGCACGCTCGGTCGCGTCGATCATGTCGAGGTCGGCGGATGCCGCACCGTCGCCGACCACGAAACTGATGGCGGCATCCGCTGAGATGCCCCGGAGTGTGACGGCGAGGTCAAGAGTGAGCAGGTCGCCGTCGAGGAGGGCGTAATCGTGCGGCATCCCGTGCAGCACCGCGTCGTTCACGGCAGTGCAGACGTAGTGGCCGAAGGGCCCCCGGCCGAAGGAGGGGGCGTAATCGACGTAGCAGGACTGCGCACCGGCATCCTCGATCATCTGCTTCGTCCAGCGGTCGAGGTCGAGCAGGTTCACCCCGACCGCCGCTCGCTCCTTGAGGGACTGGAGGATGCCGTCGACGAGGGCGCCCGCGTCTCGTGCACGAGCCAGTTCGTCGCGGTTCAGGATCTCGATCATGGGGTTCTCCACAGCCCGCCGTCGGTTGTTCCAATAACTATCCCGGTAATACTATCCCGGTATTACAATGGGCACATGATGGTTCGGATGCCCCTGACTCCCGCCGAGGTCGAGCGGGGCGAGCGCCTCGGCGCGCTGCTGCGGCGAGCGCGCGGTGAGCGATCGATGCTGAGCGTCGCCCTCGACGCGGGGGTCTCGCCCGAGACCCTGCGCAAGATCGAGTCGGGTCGCGTGGCGACCCCCGCCTTCTCGACCATCGCCGCGATCGCCGGCGTGCTGCACCTCTCGCTGGATTCGGTGTGGTCCGAGATCGAGCCGGCGGTGCATGCGGTCGGTCGCACGCAGGTCGCGTCCTGAGATGGCGCATGCGCTGATCACGGGCAGCTCGCGCGGCATCGGCCGCGCAGTGGCGCAGGCCTTCGCCCGACGGGGCGACCGGGTCGTCGTGCACTACGGCCGTGATCGCGCGGCCGCGGAAGAGACCCTCGCCTCACTCGAAGGCTCGGACCATGCGATCGTGGGCGGCGACCTCGGGGATCCGGCGGAGGCGCAGCGCGTGGTCGAGGAGGGCATCACAGCCCTGGGTTCACTCGACATCCTGGTGAACAATGCAGCCGTGGCCCCGAGCGCGGCGAACGAGCATCGCGTCGACTCGACGACGTATGCCGAGTGGCAGCGCGCCTGGTCTGCCATGGCCTCGGTGAACCTGCTCGGCGCCTCGAACGTCACGATGCTCGTCGCTCAGCACATGATCGAGCGGGGCAGCGGCGGATCGATCGTCAACATCGGGTCACGCGGCGCGTTCCGCGGAGAGGCCGACCACCCCGCGTACGCCGCGACCAAGGCAGGGCTGCAGGCGTTCGGGCAGTCGCTGGCACTGGTGCTCGCACCCCACGGCATCTCGGTCACCTCGGTCGCTCCGGGAATGGTGGCGACAGACCGGCAGACGGCGAAGCTCGAAGGAGCGCAGGGCGACAGCATCCGCGGTCAGAGTCCGTTCGGCCGGGTGGGCACGCCCGAAGAGGTGGCGGATGCGGTCGCCTATCTCACCTCGCCCACCGCGGTGTGGGCGTCGGGCACGGTGCTCGACCTGAACGGCGCGTCGTACTTCCGCTGAGGCGGTGGGCTCCCGCCTGCGCGGTTGCGGGTCACGAACGCAGCACGGACTCCAGCAGGCCGGGGAACAGTTCGTCGAGCTCTGCGCGTCGCAGCGTCAGCATCCGTCGCCGGCCGTTGGGCTCGTTGCGGATCACGCCCGCTTCGCGCAGCACCTTCATGAAATGCGACTTGGTGGACTTCGGCAGGTTCGGGTCGGTCGCGTGGCATTCCGCCATGTCGAGCGGGCCGTCGGCGAGCTGTCGCGCGATCGCCAGACGCTCGGGGTCGCTGAGGGCGAAGAGCACGTCGGTGAGCTGGATCTCGGATCGCTCGGGGTGCGGGAGTTCGCCAGGCATGGTTCGAGAATAGTTGAACAATCGCGGGATCGCGAGTACGCTCCGATAGTTCGATGAATCTCGAACCGATACCGCGGGAGCACTCATGACCACCACGTCACCGATCGACACGACCGCGACGGCACCTCGGGTCCGTCGCCCGCGCTTCGGCTTCGCGCTGGCCGTTGTGACGCAGATCGCGATGATGATGGGCGCGAGTGCGCCATCGCCGTTCTACCCCGTGCTCGCCGCAGAGATCGGATTCGACGCGATCGTCATCAGCGCCGTCTTCGCCGTCTACGCGGTCGCCCTGCTGCTCGCCCTGCTCACCGCAGGCTCGCTCTCCGACCATGTCGGGCGGCGACCGGTCGCGATCGGCGGTCTCCTGGTGCTCGCCGCGAGCATGGTGCTGTTCTGGCATGCCGATACGGTCGCCACGCTCATGCTCGCCCGCATCCTGCAGGGTGCGGCGAGTGGCGTGCTCATCGCCGCCCTCTCGGCCGCCGCGCTCGACCTCGCCCCCGGCGGCCGTTCGAGGGTCGCCGCACTGTGGAACGCGCTCAGCCCCGGAATCGGCCTCGCCCTCGGCGCACTCGTCTCGGGCATCGCGCTGGACGTGACCGGACAGCCGCTGCTCGACGTGTTCGCACCCCTGACCGCCGTGTACATCGTGCTCGCGGGGCTCTTCTTCCTGGCACCCGAGACCGCTCCGCTGCGGCCGGGAGCACTCGCGTCGCTGAGCTTCCGACTGTCGGTGCCGGCCGGCATCCGCTCGGACTTCTGGCGCGGAGCCCCCGCGATCATCGCCGGCTGGGCGACTGGTGGGCTCTTCCTCTCACTCGGCGCGAACATCGTGCGCACCCAGCTCGGCGGTGAGGCGCACGTCTGGCAGGGACTCGCGGTCGCGATGCTGGCCGGCGTCGGCGCGGTCACCGCATTCCTCTTCCGCAACCGGCGCCCGCGCACCTCGGTGATCTTCGGCACCGCGGCCCTCGCCGTCGGCACCGCGCTGTCGCTCTGGGCGCTCGCGACCGGGTCGCTTCCGTTCTACCTCGCCGCGACCGCCGTGACCGGCATGGGATTCGGCACCGCCTTCTCGGGAGTCGTCGCCTCACTCGCACCCCGCATCCCCCCGACCGACCGCGCCGACACGTTCGCCGTGATCTACCTGCTCGCCTACCTCGCCTTCGGCGTGCCCGCAGTCGTCGCAGGGATGCTGGTCGGAGTCTTCGGACTCGGCGCAGTGTGCGTCGGGTACGGCGTCGCGGTCATCGCGCTCGCGCTCATCGCACTGGTGCTGCGGGTGCGTCGGGCGGAGTAGCGGCTCTCTGTGTGGAGGAGATCTCTCGCGCCGGAGGGGGCCTCTCGCTGCGGAGGAGATCTCTCGCGCCGAAGGACAGATGCCGCCGACACCTCCTTCGGTAGACGCGATCTCCTTCCGAGCGCGCGCTGCCGCCAGCATCCCACCGACTGCGAAGGAGATCTCTCGCCTCGAAGGAGGGATGCCGCCGACACCTCCTTAGGTAGCCGCGATTTCCTTCCGAGCGCGCGCTGCCCCCGGCATCCACCGACTGCGAAGGAGCCCTCTCACTCCGAAGGACGGATGCCGGCGACACCTCCTTCGTTAGGCGTGATCTCCTTCCGAGCGCGCGCTGCCCCCGGCATCCACCGACTGCGAAGGAGACCTCTCACTCCGAAGGAGGGATGCCGCCGACACCTCCTTCGTTAGGCGCGATCTCCTTCCGAGCGCGCGGCCCCGGCACCCACCCCCACTGCGAGGGGAATCTCTCGCCTCGAAGGAGGGATGCCGCCGATATCTCCTTCGTTATGCGCGATCTCCTTCCGAGCGCGCGGCCCCGCATCCGGAGGAGATCTGCGCACCGGCGGAGATCTGCGTAGCGGAGGAGATCTGCGTAGCGGAGGAGATCTGCGCACCGGAGGACGAACTCGCGAAGTTGATCCTCCCTTCCGTAGATCTCCCCCGCATCGAACGCGCCCCGCACATCCACATTGCCGAATCGAACGATTAACGATAGATTTCTGCTGTTGTTCGATGAGGGGTGGAGTCATGGCGAAGTCGACGATCATCGTGCTGCGGGTCGTGATCGCGTTGGCGCTGGTCGGATCCGTGGCCGTGCAGGCGCTCATCGTGCCGCTGCTGTGGCTCGACCTCGCCGACGAAGAGCTGTGGGGACGGATCGCCTTCGTGTCGATCGTCGTCCTCGGGGTCGGCACTCTGCAGGTCTTCGGCATCTGCGTGTGGTTGCTGCTCACGAAGGTGCGTCGCGGATCGATTTTCTCGACCTCGTCGTTCCGCTACATCGACGTGATCATCGGCGCGATCCTCGTGGCCGCGGCCCTTCTGTGGATCCTCGCGGCGATCCTCGCTCCGGGCTCGGCAGCTCCGGGTCTCGTCGCGCTCATCGGCGGAGCCGGCGTGGTGCTCGCCGGCGTCGCCCTGCTGGTCGTGGTGATGAAGGCGCTGCTGCGGCAGGCGATCGACCGCGATGTCGAGGCGCAGGCGCTGCGGTCCGAGCTCGACAACGAGGTCATCTGATGCCCGTCGTCGTCGACATCGACGTGATGATGGCGCGACGCAAGATGGGTGTCGGCGAGCTGGCCGAGTGCATCGGGATCACGCCGACGAACCTGGCCGTGCTGAAGAACGGGCGGGCGAAAGCCGTGCGGTTCTCGACCCTCGACGCACTGTGCGAAGTGCTGGAATGCCAGCCTGGCGACATCCTGCGCTGGGAGGCGTGAGGGGACCTCTTTCGCCGCGGCGCGCACGCACCCACGCACCCACGCAACCACGCACCCACGCACCCACGCACCGGAGGAGATCTGCGCTTCAGAAGGCCTGATCCCGGAATTCTCTCCTTTGGAAGCGCGTTTCTCCTTCGCAGTGCGCGGGTCACACGGCTGCGGCACCCCGCCACGACGGCCGCAGCGCACCTGCGGTGCGGAGGAGAACAGCGCACCGGAGGATGGGATCGTCTATAGGGCCCTCCGCATCGCAGATCTCCTCCGCATCGACGATGGCCAGCACGAGAAGGACAGCAGAGCCGGATGCGCACGCACCGGAGGAGTTCTGCGCCTCGGAAGGCCTGATCCCGGAATTCTCTCCTTCGGAAGCGCATTTCTCCTTCACAATGCGTGATGCGCGCTTCGAGACCTCGACACGGCAGCCATCGCACTCCTACGGTGCGGAGGAGAACAGCGCACCGGAGGATGGGATCGTCGATACGGCCCTCCGCATCGCAGATCTCCTCCGCATCGACGATGGCCAGCAAGAGACGGACAGCACTGGATGCCGGGCGTCGAGCCCCCCGGAGGCCAACACCTACCGCCGCGCGAGCAGGTCTCGCAGTCGCGCGGCCTCGCCCTCGGGCATCCCGTAGCCGTGCTCGGGCGCCGGGTACTGCCCGCCTCGCACCTCGTCGGCATAGGCCGCGACCCCCGCGATGGACACACCGCGCACATCGGCGTAGCGCTTGACGAACTTGGCGGCCCCGCCGGCGTAGATGCCGAGCAGGTCGTGGAAGACGAGCACCTGGCCATCGGCATCCGCTCCGGCTCCGATGCCGATCAGCGGAATGCGCAGCAGGGGCGCGAGAGCGGCGGTGACCTCGGACGGCACTGCTTCGATCACGAGCAGCGAGACTCCGGCATCCTGCAGTGCGAGGGCGTCATCGATCACGGCGAGCGCCGCCTCGGCGGTGCGTCCCTGGGCGCGGTATCCGCCGAGCGAGGTCGCAGTCTGCGGCGTGAGTCCGACATGGCCGACGACGGGGATGCCGGCATTCACGAGCGCTCGGGCGCGGTCGACCGTGGTGCCGCCGCGCTCGATTTTGACCAGGTCGACGCCGGCCTCCTTGATGAAGCGCTGCGCGGTCGCGAGGGCGAGCTCATCCGACGCCTCGTACGAACCGAAGGGCAGGTCGCCGACGAGCAGTGGCTTCGTGAGTCCGCGCCGCACGGCTTTCGTCAGCATCAGCATCTCGTCGATCGTGACGGGCACGGTGCTGTCGTAGCCGAGCACGGTCATCGCGGCCGAATCGCCGACGAGCACCAGGTCGACGCCGGCCTCCTCGACGATCTGCGCACTCGGGAAGTCGTACGCGGTGACCATGACGATCGGCTCGCCGGCATGCTTCTTGGCGTCGAGATCGCGCAGGGTCAGTCGCTTCGTCGGGGCGGCGTGGGCGCTCATGGCGTGAACCCTCTCAGCAGGTGGTTGTCGATCAATCGGGCGGCGCCGACACAGGCGGCGACGAGCAGCAGGGCGTCGCGGTCGGTGCGGGTGACGGGCTGAAGCGTCTCGGCATCCCGGAGTTCCAGGTACTCGACGTCGATTCCCGCCTCGACGAGAACAGCCTGGGCAGCGGACAGGATGGCGCCGCCATCGCCGTCGCCCGAACGGTGCGCCGCATCCGCCGCGTCGAGCGCACGGTTCAGCGCGGTCGCCTGGGCGCGTGCATCCGCGTCGAGGTACACGTTGCGCGAGCTCATGGCGAGTCCGTCGGGTTCGCGGACGATGGGGCACGCCTCGATGCGGACGTCGAGGTTCAGGTCACGCACGACCCGCCGGACGACGAGCACCTGCTGCGCGTCCTTCTGCCCGAAGTACGCGACGTCGGGCTGCACGATGCCGAACAGCTTCGTGACGACGGTCGCGACGCCGTCGAAGTGGTGGGGGCCGCGGCTCGCGCCGTCGAGCACCTCGGTGATGCCCGCCACGTGGATGTTCGTGGCGAAGCCGTCGGGGTAGATCTCGGCCGGCTCGGGGGCGAAGAGGATGTCGACGCCCTCCGCTTCAGCGAGCGCGGCGTCACGCGCTTCGTCGCGCGGGTAGGTGCTGAGGTCTTCGTTCGCGGCGAACTGGGTCGGATTGACGAAGAGCGAGACGACGACGAGGTCGTTCTGCGCCCTCGCCGCGCGCATGAGCGAGAGGTGCCCCTCGTGGAAGGCGCCCATGGTCGGGACGAGCCCGACAGTCCCGCCGTCACCGCGGGCGTCTCGAACCGCGGTGCGCACCTCGGCGATCGTACGGAGGATTCTCATGACCGGGGCTTTCTGTCGGCGACCGCTCGGGTGGCGGTGGCGAGTGCATCGAAGAGGTCGGCGAAGTCGGCGGATGCTGCGCGCTGCCGCGCGACGGTCGCCTCGTCGCCGCGAGCGATCGGACCGGTGAGGGCGGATGCCGCGCCGGACGCCACCCAGTTGTCGACCGTCTGCTGCACGAGCGGTGCGAGATGGGCGCGATCCAGCCCGGAGGGAGCCGCGAGGCGCTCGGCGGCGTCGAGCACCGTGAGCACGAAGTTCGAGGCGAAGGATGCGGCCGCGTGATACTCCGCGCGGTGGGCGTCGTCGACGCGGAAAGGTGTCGCACCGAGCGCTGTGGCGATCTGCTCGGCCACCGCGAGCGCCTCGGGTGTGCGGCCGTCGACCGCGACGCCGATTCCGCGGAAGACCTCGGGCGTCTCGGTGCCGGTGAAGGTCTGCAGCGGGTGGATGCTGAAGTCGACGTCGGTGAGCGGCGTCGCGCCTGAGACGTGCGCGACGAGTCGAGCATGCGGTCGCGCGGCGAAGGCCACCGCCGCGATCGCCGAATCGGGAACGCAGAGCAGCGCGACATCGGCATCCGGCATCCGGTCGTCGCGACGAAGCGGGCCGAGGACGCCGAAGCCCGCTGCACGCAGGGCCCGGGCGAGAACGCCGCCGAG
This sequence comes from Microbacterium sp. CGR1, assembly GCF_001266755.1. Lineage (NCBI taxonomy): Bacteria > Bacillati > Actinomycetota > Actinomycetes > Micrococcales > Microbacteriaceae > Microbacterium > Microbacterium sp. CGR1. The sequence continues at coordinate 2,861,565 of NZ_CP012299.1, read as the reverse complement.
ACGGCCGGCGCCGACGATGGCGATGGTCGTGTCAGGGGCGAGAGCAGGGGTGCTGTGCATGTCGATTCCCCGGCCGAGAAGGGCGGCGCGGATGGGATGAGTATCCGCCCGAGACCGGGTAGGCGCAAAATCTCGGAGCATCTTGACAATTCGAACGCGTCCAGCCCTTGTCACTCTGCTGCACAGAACAGGCAAATCCCTGCTCGCATTGACCTCTCGATCTCGCCACCCTCCCGCGACACCACCGATCGGGAGGGGATCCTCGATACGGAGGGCCGATTCCCGGCATCCGCCCTCCGCACTGCAGAAATCCTCCGCATCGAGACCGAGGTCTTACGCTGGAACGTCTGCCCCATCCCCGGGCACCTTCTCTGGAGCATCCCCATGTCTGCACTCGCGGTCGACGATCGCGCCCGCTATCGGGCGAATCCCACTGTCCTCCAGGCGCTGAAGACTCCGCGGATGCTGACGCGCGAGGTGCTCGCGGGTCTGGTCGTGGGTCTCGCGCTGATCCCCGAGGCGATCGCGTTCTCGGTGATCGCGGGCGTCGACCCGAAGGTCGGGTTGTTCTCGTCATTCATCATGGCGGTGTCGATCGCGTTCCTCGGCGGGCGCCCCGCGATGGTGACCGCGGCGACCGGAGCCGTCGCGCTCGTGATCGCACCGGTCGCTCCGACCTACGGGATGGACTACTTCATCGCGACCGTGATCCTCGCGGGCATCTTCCAGGTGCTCCTCGGGGTGCTGGGCGTCGCGAAGCTGATGCGATTCATCCCACGCAGCGTCATGGTCGGGTTCGTGAACGCGCTCGCGATCTTCGTGTTCAGCTCGCAGTTCCCGCAGCTGATCGACGTGCCGTGGCTGGTGTATCCGCTGGTCGCACTGGGGATCGTCGTGATGATCGTGATGCCGAGGATCACCAGGGTCGTGCCGGCGCCGCTCGTGTCGGTGATCATCGTGACCGGTGTCGTGCTGGCGTTCGCGATCACCGTGCCGACGGTCGGCGATCAGGGCGAGCTGCCGAAGAGCCTTCCCGAGCTGTTCATCCCGAACGTGCCGCTCACCTGGGAGACGTTCACGATCATCGCTCCGTTCGCCCTCGGGGTCGCGCTGGTCGGGCTCATGGAGTCACTGCTCACCGCCAAGCTCGTCGATGAGATCACCGACACCCACTCGAACAAGACGCGCGAGTCGTGGGCGCAGGGCGTGGCGAACATGCTCTCCGGAATCTTCGGCGGCATGGGCGGATGCGCGGTGATCGGCCAGACCATGATCGGCGTCAAGGCGTCCGGGGCGCGCACCCGCATCTCGACGTTCTGCGCCGGCATCTTCCTGTTCCTGCTGGTCGTCGTGTTCGGCGACTTCGTCGGCACGATCCCCATGGCCGCCCTCGTCGCCGTGATGATCATGGTCGCGATCGGTGCCTTCGACTGGCACAGCGTGAAGCCGTCGACCCTCAAGCGGATGCCGAAGAGCGAGACCTTCGTGATGGTGGCGACCGTCGTGCTCGTGCTCCTCACCCACAACCTCGCGGTCGGCGTCGTCGGCGGGGTGCTGGTCGCATCCGTGCTGTTCGTGCGGCGGGTGGCGCACTTCGTGTCGGTCGAGCGCTCGCTCGACCGCTCGGTCTCGGGCGACGTCGCGCGCTACGTCGTGAACGGCGAGCTGTTCTTCGCCTCGAGCAATGACCTGACCACCCTCTTCGAGTACCCCGACGACCCCGAGCATGTCGTGATCGACCTGTCGGGATCGCACATCTGGGATGCGTCGACCGTCGCCGCCCTGGATGCGATCGAGACGAAGTACGCAGCGCTCGGCAAGAGCGTCGAGATCGTCGGGATGAACGAGAGCAGTCAGCGGATGCGGGGACGGCTCACCGGCGGGTTCGAGTAGCGATCCACCCGACGCGCCTCAGCGCACGAGGGCGGGCCGCTTGCTGTCGAACTGCCAGTCGGGCACGAGGTACTGCATGCCGATCGCGTCGTCGCGGGCGCCGAGCCCGTGCTCGACATACAGCTCGTGGGCCTCGGCGAGCCGCACGCGGTCGATCGTCACACCGAGTCCCGGCCGGTCGGGCACGCGCACCGCGCCGTCGCGGATCTGCGGCGCATCGACCGTCAGCTGCTGACCGTCCTGCCAGATCCAGTGCGTGTCGAGTGCCGTGATCTCGCCGGGCGCGGCCGCACCGACCTGCGTGAACATCGCCAGCGAGATGTCGAAGTGGTTGTTCGAGTGCGAGCCCCATGTGAGGTCGAAGTCGTTGCACAGCTGCGCGACGCGCACCGACCCTGCCATCGTCCAGAAGTGCGGGTCAGCGAGCGGGATGTCGACGGCATCCGATCGGATCGCGTGCGCCATCTCGCGCCAGTCGGTCGCGATCATGTTCGTCGCGGTCCGCAGTCCGGTGCGCCGCCGGAACTCCGCCATCACCTCTCGGCCCGAGAACCGGCCCTCCGCACCGCAGGGGTCCTCGGCGTAGGCGAGCACGTCGCGCAGTCGTCGACCGATGCGCACCGCATCCTCCAGCAGCCACCCGCCGTTCGGGTCGAGCGTGATGCCCGCCTCAGGAAAGCGCTGGGAGAGGGCGGTCACGACGTCGGCCTCGATCTCGCCGTCGAGCACGCCGCCCTTGAGCTTGAAATCCGAGAATCCGTACCGCTGCTGGGCGGCTTCGGCCAGGCGCACGACGCCCTCGGCCGTCATCGCCTCTTCGCGTCGCACGCTCTCCCAGCTGTCCCCGCTCTCGCGCAGATAGGGGAGGTCGGTCCTGTCGGCATCGCCGACGAAGAACAGATAGCCCAGCATCGGCACGCTGTCGCGCTGCTGACCGTCGCCGAGCAGTTCGGCGACCGGCACACCGAGGTGCTGCGCATGGAGGTCGAGAAGCGCCGACTCGATGCCGGTGACGGCGTGCACGGTGGTGCGCAGGTCGAACGTCTGCAGCCCGCGGCCACCGGCGTCGCGATCGGCGAAGCGCGTAGCGATCGACCGCAGCAGCGAACGGTAGCGGCCGACCGGCTGACCCGAGAGCATCTCGCCGGCCTCGGTGATGGTGCGGCGGATCGGCTCTCCGCCGGGGACCTCGCCGAGACCCTCGCGTCCGTCCGAATCCGTCACGATGACGATGTTGCGGGTGAAGAACGGCCCGTGCGCGCCCGAGAGGTTCAACAGCATCGAGTCGTGGCCGGCGACCGGAACGACCTCGATTCTGTCGACGGTGGGAACGGCGCTCATGCGGACGCCTCGCGCCGCCCGTCGATGAAGCGCGGGACGTGCCACGGGTTGGCATCACGCAGCGCCTCGGGCAGCAGCTCGTCGGGGATGTTCTGATAGGCGACGGGCCGCAGGAAGCGCTCGATCGCGAGAGTCCCGACGCTCGTGGTGCGCGAGTCGCTCGTCGCCGGGAACGGTCCGCCGTGAACCATGGCGTGCCCGACCTCGACCCCGGTCGGCCAGCCGTTCGCGAGGATGCGTCCGACCTTGCGCTCGAGCACCGGCAGCAGCGCCGCGGCGAGCTCATTGTCGTCCGCGCTGAGCTGCAGCGTGGCCGTCAGCTGACCCTCCAGACGCGACGCCGCCTGCACCAGCTCGGCGACTTCGCCGTAACGCACCACCAGCGATGCCGCACCGAAGATCTCCTCGTGCAGCACGTGGTTCTCCTCGAACGATCCGAGGTCGGCCGCGTGGATCACCGGCGCGGGAGCATGCGGACCCTGTCCGTCGGATCCCCTCGCGAGGATCTCGGCGTTGGCGTCCCTCGTCTCGACGCCCTCGCGCCATGCGGCGGCGATGCTCGGCGAGAGCATGGTCTGCCCTGTGGCCGCGCGCAGCGCCTCGGATACGGCCTGCAGGAAGGCGTCGCCCTGCGCGCCCCGCGGGACGAAGACGATTCCGGGCTGCGTGCACAGCTGCCCGCTGGATCCGGTCGCGCTCTGCACGTACCCCGCGGCGAGTGCTCCGACATCGCCGCGCAGAGCGCCGGGCAGGATGAACACGGGGTTCACCGAGCTCATCTCGGCGTAGACGGGGATCGGCACCGGCCGCGCCTGCGAGGCGCGCACGAGGGCGAGACCGCCTTCGCGGGAGCCGGTGAACCCGACGGCCTGGATCTCGGGGTCGGAGACGAGCGCCTGTCCGACGCTGCGGCCCGGGCCGAAGATGTGCGAGAACACTCCCGGGTGGAGTCCATGGGCGTCGATGGCACGCGCGATCGCCGCGGCCACGAGCTCGCTCGTGCCGGGGTGCGAGCTGTGCGCCTTGAACACGACCGGGCAGCCGGCTGCGAGGGCGGATGCGGTGTCTCCGCCGGCGGTGGAGAACGCGAACGGGAAGTTCGACGCCCCGAACACCGCCACCGGCCCGAGAGGGATCTTGCGCTGGCGGATGTCGACGCGGGGCACCGGCGTGCGGTCGGGCTGCGCCGGATCGATGCGCACGCCTCGGTGCTCGCCGGCTCGGACGACCTCGGCGAACAGCCGCAGTTGCCCGGTGGTGCGCGCACGCTCCCCGAGAAGACGCGCCTGCGGCAACCCGGTCTCCTGCATCGCCCGTTCGATCAGCGTGTCGCCGATCGCCTCGATCTCCTCCGCGACCGTCTCGAGGAAGGCCGCGTGGGCCTCGGGCTCGAGGCGCGAGAACGTCACGAACGCCTCGGCGGCGGCCGCCGTCGCCTCGCGGAGCTGGTCGACGTCGATCTGCGAGTAGGGCGGGTCGAGCTGCTCGTCGGTGTCGGGCGCGATGGCGTGCAGTGCCGAGCCGGTGCCGGCGACGGAGCGTCCGGCGATCGAGGAATGCCCGGTGAGGACGGGAACGGTCATGTCACTCTCCTTGAGTCGAGGGTGGGGATGGTGAGGATCAGACGGGGACGGACTCGAGCAGCCCGGCGCGATCGAGAAGCTGCAGGAGGTCGGCGTCATCCTGCTCCGACAGGTCGTGCAGCGGCGGGCGGACCGGTCCGACGCCGTGTCCGGTGAGACGCAGCCCGGCCTTGACGATCGAGACGCCGAAGCCGCGGCCCCGATCGCGGATCGCGATGTACGGCAGCACGAAGCGTCCCAGCTTCTCGGTCACCGCGACTCGGTCCTGGGCACGCACATCCCGGTAGAACTCGAGGGCGAACTCGGGAACGAAGTTGAACATCGCGGACGAGTAGGTGCTCATACCCATCTGCAGCAACGGCAGCGCATACGTCTCCGCCGTCGGCAGCCCGCCCAGGTAGAACAGCCGCTCGCCGTTGCGGACGTAGACCGAGGCGAGGTGCTCGATGTCGGCCGTCGCATCCTTGAAGCCGATGACGTTCTCATGTCGGTCGGCGAGGATCGCCATCGTCTCGGCCGAGTAGATCGCGTTGCCCCGGTTGTAGACGATGATCGCGAGACGGGTCGCTGCGGCGATCGCCGAGACGTGCTCGACGAGACCGGGCTGGTCGCATTCGGTGAGATACGGGGGCAGCACGAGGATGCCCTCGGCACCGGCCTCCTCCGCGGCGCGAGCGTTCGCGATCGCGTTGCGGGTCCAGCCTCCGGCCGACGCGAGCACCGGCACCTCGGGGCGGGATGCCTGCACGGCCGCGCGGACGACCGCGGCCGACTCTGCGGCATCGAGGCTGAAGCCCTCGCCGGTGCCGCCGGCGGCGAACAGACCGGCGACGCCGAATCCGGCCTGCCACTCGACGTGCTCGCGGTAGCGCTTCTCGTCGAACTCGAGCTCCGGCGTGAATGCCGTCGCGGGGAACGAGAGGAGACCTTCGCGAAGGTGGTCGGCCAGCTCGGTGGGCGTGAATCGTGCCACGGTGCACTCCTGGGGTGTCGCGCCGGTGTCCGGCTCGGATCTGAACAATCGTCACGCTATGCGGGAAACGATGCGCCTACAAACCAAATGGTGGATAGATCAATGCGCCACATGCATCAAAGCGCAGACATCTCCGGCACCGGCGTCGGGAGCGGCTCGCCTGCGAGGTACGCCCGGAGGTTCGCCAGCGTGAGGTCTCGCATGTCGCGCCGGGTCTCGTGCGTTCCGCTGCCGACGTGGGGCAGCAGCGTGACATCGTCGCGGATCAACCGTTCGGGCACGTGCGGCTCCTGCGCGAACACGTCGAGACCCGCCCCCGCGATCTCACCGGCCTCGAGAGCGGCGATCAGCGCGTCCTCGTCGACGACCGAGCCGCGGGCGATGTTGACCAGGAACCCGTCCGGTCCCAGCGCCCGGATGACCTCGGCATCCACGAGCCCCACGGTCGCCGCGCCGCCGGGAACCGCGATGACGAGCACGTCCGATCGGCGTGCGAGTTCGACGGCGGAGGCCACGTGCTCCCACGGCACCTCCTCGACGGGGCGTCGGGTCGTGTAGAGGATCGTCGCGTCGAATGCCGCCGCGCGCCGGGCGATCGCCTGCCCGATGCGGCCGAGGCCGAGCACGCCGACCGTGCTGCCCGAGAACCGACGCGTCAGCGGGAAGCCGCCGGACTCCCAGCGGCCCTCGCGCAGGAACCTCTCGGATGCCCCGAACCGTCGGAACACGTCGAGCATGAGCCCGAGGGCCGTATCGGCGACGCAGTCGGTGAGCACATCGGGCGTGTGGGTGACCTGGATGCCGCGTGCGACCGCCTGAGCCACATCGGTCGTGTCGTAGCCCACCCCGAAGTTGGTCACGATCTCGAGGTTCGGGAGCGCAGCCATCAGAGCGGACGGGACGCCGTTGCGACCGCTCGTGACGACGGCGCGCACCTTCGCGGCATCCGCGGGATCGAGGGTCGTGAGGTCGTCGGGAAGACGCACCACGGAGTACTCGTCCTGAAGCGTCCGCTCGAGAGAGTCGAGCAGTGGCCCCGCCTGGGCGACGGAGCCGGGGGCGACGGGCGAGGGGGCATCGATGATGTTCGTCATGGCGCGAGACTACGACCCGCCAACGATGCAGTTCCATAAGCGAAGTTGCATGGATTGATGCGTCCGCTGTATTCATCGGGCGAGAACGGCGGAATCCCGCGGATCGCCGCATGTCGCTCCACCGCTGCCGAGCGCCGAGCCCCGGTTCCGCCCGCCGATGCGTGCCGCGCATCGGTTGACGCTCGGGAAGCGGTCTGCGACATTCTGAACGAGCCGACGACCACTCTGGGCCTCGGCCGTCCCCTACCTGGAGGAACCGATGAAGCTTTCTTCCCCCCGACGCAGAGCGGCCCGCGCGTCCGCCGTCACCGCTGGAATCGCGTCGATCGCACTGCTCGCATCCTGCTCGGTCGCGAACTCGGAGTCGCAAGGCGGCGGCGAGGGTGGCACCGAAGACACCCTCCGCGTCGTGCTCACGCAGGAGCCGCCCACGCTCGAGGCATGCGACGCGAACCTCACCTCGACGGGTGTGGTCGTGCGCAGCACGGTGACCGAGCCGCTCGTCGAGCGCAACCCGTCGACCGGAGAGCTCGAGCCGCTGCTCGCCACCGAGTGGGAGCAGACCGGCGACACCGAGTGGACGTTCACCGTCCGCGACGACGTCACGTTCCAGGACGGCACCCCCTTCGACGCCGAAGCGGCCGCCTACTCGATCGACCGCGCCGTGAACGGCGACCTCGGCTGCAACGTCGAGGGCTACATCTTCGGTGACGACGACCTCGAGGTCGCCGCCACCGATGCCACCACCCTCACCGTGACCACCCCGAGCCCCGACCCGATCCTCCCGCTGAAGCTCTCGTTCATCGAGATCGTCTCCCCCGAGACCTCGAACACGGAGTTCGTGCGCGAGCCCATCGGCACCGGCCCCTACGCGATCGGCGACTGGCAGGCCGGCACGAAGCTCACCCTCGACCGCAACGACGACTACTGGGGCGACGCTCCGCAGTTCGCCGAGGTCGAGTACCAGTGGCGGTCGGAGGGCACCGTCCGTGCCGCGATGATCACCAGCGGCGAGGCGGACATCGCCCTCGGCCTCAGCGCCGAGGACGGCATCGGCGACTTCGGCGTGAGCTACCCGAACAACGAGACGATCGCACTGCGCTTCTCCGGGCAGACGGCGCCGCTCGACGACATCCGCATCCGCCAGGCGATCAACTACGCGATCGACCGCGAGGGCATCGTCTCCTCCCTCTACCCCGACGGCGACGTGGTCGCCGCGCAGCTGATCCCCGAGGGCATCGTCGGCTTCAACTCCGACCTCGAGCCCTGGGAGTACGACCCCGAGAAGGCGAAGGCCCTCGTCGAGGAGGCTGCGGCTGATGGCGTCCCGACGGACACGAAGATCCTCATGCCGGTGCGCACCGCGCAGTTCCCGAAGGTCAGCGAGCTCGGCGAGGTCCTGCGCGAGCAGCTCGCCGCCGCCGGCCTCAATGTCGAGCTCCGCATGGTCGACACCACGCAGCACCTGCAGTACCAGCTGAGCCCGTTCGTCACGAACGAGGGCCCCATCTCGATGCTCATCCAGCACGGCAACCAGGCGGGTGACGCGCAGTTCACGGTCGAGCAGTACATGCTCACGGGCGGTGCGCAGGCCGAGTTCGGCGACCCGGGTCTGGACGAGCTCATCAACACGGCCCGCACCCTGACCGGCGATGAGCGTCAGGCGGCCTACGAGGACGTGTTCGCCTACGAGCGCGAGAACGTCGTGGCCCTCGCCCCGATCGCGCATCAGACGGTCATGCTCGGTCTCGCCGACCGCGTGACATACGAGCCCAACTCGTCGACCGGCGACGAGCTGCGCATCAAGGAGGTCTCGCTCGCGGGCTGACCGCGAGCGAGAGTGAGAGGCGGGCGACCATGTGGACCTACCTGAGAAAACGGATCCTGCAGAGCGCGCTGCCGCTGATCGCCGTCGTACTGGGTGTCTTCGTGCTCGCCCGTCTCACCGGCGATCCGTCGCAGCTGTACCTTCCGCTGAACGCCACCGACCAGATGCGCGAGGACTTCGCCGCGCGCAACGGCTTCGACCAGCCGCTGTGGAAGCAGATGGGCGACTACTTCCTCGGTGTCCTGCAGCTGGACTTCGGTCAGTCGCTGCGCACCGGGGAACCCGCCGCCGAGATGGCGCTGCGCGCCTTCCCCGCCACCCTGCAGCTCGCCGCGGTGACGATGATCCTCGCGATCGTCATCGCCATCGTGCTCGGCAGCTGGGCGTCGCTGAAGCCGAACGGCATCGCCGACCGCATCGTGAGCTTCTTCTCGATGACGGCGGCGAGCGTGCCCGATTTCTGGGTGGCGATCCTCGGCATCTGGATCTTCGCGATCACCCTGGGCTGGCTGCCGACCTCCGGAACCTCCGGCGCTCTCGTCTGGATCCTGCCGGTCGCGACGCTCATGCTGCGACCGGTCGGGGTGCTCGCGCAGGTGATCCGCGGGTCGATGGTGACCGTGCTCGGGCAGCCGTACATCCAGGTCGCCCGCAGTCGCGGCGCCGGCCAGATGCACATCGTCTCGAAGCACGCGCTGCGCAACGCCGCGGCGCCCGCCCTGACCGTCGCCGGCGACCTGACCGTCGGCCTCATCAACGGCGCGGTCGTGGTGGAGTCGATCTTCGGCTGGCCGGGCATCGGCAAGCTGATGATCGACTCGATCCTGCAGCGCGATTTCGCGGTGCTGCAGGCCGCGGTGCTGATCACCGCTCTGGCGATCTTCGCCCTCAACATCATCATCGACCTCGGTTACGCGCTGCTGGATCCCCGCGTGCGGCCGACCTCGGGAGCCAAGGCCCGTCGCCGCGGTCCCGGGGCACTCTCCGACACGAAGGCAGAGGTGCTGACGAATGTCTGACAACGCATCGACCGTCACCGTCCTCACGCAGAAGGCGCGCGGAGCCCGCTCGTCGGGTCGCGCCAACCTCTGGCAGCTGCTGCTGAAGGACAAGGTCGCCACCGCCGCCGCCATCGTGCTGTCGTTCATCGTGCTCACCGCGATCATCGGTCCGCCGCTGTTCGGCGAGATGGCGCAGCGACAGGACCTCGGCGCGCGCAACATGCCGCCGTTCAGCTTCCAGCTCGGCTGGGAGTACGTCCTCGGCAGCGACTCGCTGGGTCGCAGCCTGCTCGCCCGCATCATCACCGCGGCGGGAACCACGCTCGGTGTCGCGGCGGCCGCCGTGGTCGTGTCGGCGGTCGTCGGCTCGATCTGGGGCATGTGGGCGGGATTCCATCGCGGATGGCGCGAATCGGTCTCGATGCGGATCGCCGACGTCATCATGAGCTTCCCCTCGCTGCTGCTCGCCGTCGTGATCCTGTACGTGTTCAACCCGAGTGCGGCCAACATCGTGCTCGTGCTCGCGATCACCCGCATCCCTCTCTACCTGCGCACGGCGCGAGCGGATGCCGCCGAGCTGCGCTCGAGGATGTTCGTCGACGCCGCGACGAACTTCGGAGCCACGAACAAGGCCATCGTCTTCCGGCACATCGTCCCGAACGTCCTGCCCACGCTGGTCACGCTGGCGACGCTGGAGTTCTGCTACGTGATGCTGGCCGAGTCGTCGCTCAGCTTCCTCGGCATCGGCATCCAGCCGCCCGATGTCAGCTGGGGCCTCATGGTCTCGCAGGGACGCCAGTACCTCGCCGAGGCGTGGTGGCAGTCGGTGCTCCCCGGTCTCGCGATCGTCATCACCACGGTGTGCGCGAACGTCCTGGCCGCGTGGCTGCGTCTCGCGACCGACCCGGGCCAGCGCTGGCGTCTGCAGAGCAAGAAGCGCCGTCGTGTGATCGGCTCGATCGCCCCGCGTCGCTGAGTCCGCGGTGACGCCGCTCGAGTTCGTGCTGCTGGGGGCCGTCATCCTCGTCGCCGGCTGCCTGCAGGGCTCGATCGGCTTCGGAATGGGGATGCTGGCCGCACCGTTCATCGCCCTGATCGACACGACGCTGCTGCCGGTGCTCGTGATCATGCTCGCCATGGTCGTGACGCTGATCGTGGCGGTGATGGATCGCGCGGCGCTCGATCTGCGCGGGGCCGGCTGGGCGTTGGCGGGGCGTGTGCCCGGGACCGTCGTCGGCGCGGGTCTCGTCACCGCGATGTCGACGACCGTGCTCTCCTGGGCGGTCGCGGTCGTCGTTCTGCTGGGTGTCGTCGTCTCGCTGCGGGGCTGGCGCCCGAGAGTGACGAGGACGACGCAGGCGGTGGCCGGGGCGCTGTCTGGCGTCATGGGCACGACCACGTCGGTCGGAGGGGCGCCGATGGCGATCATCTGGCAGGGGTCAGACGGGCCGCGGCTGCGCGGCACGATGTCGGCGTTCTTCCTCGTCGGATCATCGCTGTCGCTCATCGCCCTGTTCCTGTGGGGCGCGGTGCCGACGCACGCGCTCGCCACGGCGGCCTGGATGGCGCCGTTCGCGGTGACCGGGGTGGTGCTGTCGCGGTTCGTGAACAGGTTCCTCAACCGCCGGCGCACGCGCGCGATCGCTCTCGGGGCATCCGCCCTCGGTGCGGTGACGCTGATCGTCACCCGCCTGGTCGAGCTCGGCTGAGCGGATGCCGGAGCGATCCGCCCACGGCCAGCCGCCTCAGCGCACCTGACGCTCGAGTGGGAGGCCCGCGTCGAGCAGGTCGATGTTGCGGGCGATGTCGGCGGCCCGCGCGGTGAAGACCTCGCGGGCATGACCCGAGTGGTGCGGGGTCAGCACGACACGGTCGAGCGCGGCGAATCTCTGCACGACCGGCGGCGCCTCGGCACCCTGCGGAGCATCCCACCACACGTCGATCGCCGCGCCCCCGATGCGTACCTCGCTGAGGGCTGAGAACAGTGCGTCCTCGTCGATGAGCGCCCCACGGGCGACGTTGATGACCAGAGCGTCGGCGTTCAGCTGCGCGAGCGCTTCGGCGTCGATCATCCCTCGCGTGCTCTCGGTGAGGGGCGCGGTGACGACGACGACATCGCTCTCCCGCAGCAGCGGATGCAGCTGATCCTCGCCGTACACCTGATCGAGCAGCTCGGTTCCGAGTCCGCCCGCGTCCGGATGCCGGCGCATCGCGACCACGCGCATGCCGAAGGCCTTCGCGAGGTGGGCGACGGAGCGACCGATCTCGCCGTAGCCGACCAGTCCGAGGGTGCTGCCGGCGAGCGAGCGATGGTACGGGGCGCCTGCCGTGGCGATCGTGCGCCACTCCCCTCGACGCATCTCGGCGTCGGCGTCGATCGGGCGACGGCGCAGCATGAGTGCGGTCATGATCACGTGCTCGGCGATCGCGGCGCCGTGGTGACCGGTGTTGCACAGCGGCACATCGTCGGGCACGGCACCGGCTTCCACCCGGTCGACACCCGCACCCGTCGCATGCACGAGTCGCACGTGATCGGCGCCGGCCATCTCGGCGACCGTGAGCCGCGAGCAGATCACCACGTCGGCGCCCTCGATCGCCGCTCGCGTCGAACCGGGCACGTCGAGGTCGGCGAACACCCACTCGTGCGGGCGCGCGGTGCGGCGCAGATCGTCGGCGAACGCCGACATGATCGGATCGGTGACCGCGATGCGCAGCGGCGCGTTCACCAGCGGGGGCTTTCGAGCACGTATCCGGGATCGACGCGCTGCATGTAGCCGGTGTCGTCGCGCTCCCGGATGCCTCCGTCGAGGTACTGCCTGTGCAGCCGCGCCAGCGCCTCCGGGTCGAGCTCGACGCCGAGGCCCGGTGCGGTCGGCACCGCCAGCGATCCGTCGCGGAATGTCAGTGCGCCCGGCGCGATGACGTCTTCGTCCTCGCGCTTCCACGGCCAGTGCGTGTCGCACGCATAGCCGACGCCCGGGGTGGCCGCAGCGAGGTGGGTCATCGCCGCGAGGCTGATCCCGAGGTGCGAGTTCGAGTGCATGGAGAGCCCCCACCCGAGAGTCTCGGCGAAGCCGGCGAGCAGCCGGGATCGTTCGAGACCTCCCCAGAAGTGGTGGTCGGAGAGCACGATGTCGATCGCGCCGAGGCGCACGGCATCCGCGATGTGCGAGAACGCGACGACGCACATGTTGGTGGCGAGCGGCAGGTCGGTGTGGCGGCGAACCTCGGCCATGCCCTCGAGACCCGGGGTGGGGTCTTCGAGGTATTCGAGCACGTCCTTCAGCGCATCGGCGACCCGCAGCGAGGTCTCGACGGTCCAGGCCCCGTTCGGATCGATGCGCAGGGGGTGGTCGGGGAACTCCTCGCGCAGCGCGAGGATCGCGGCGATCTCGTCGTCGGGCGCGAAGACACCGGCCTTGAGCTTGAGCGCTGTGAAGCCGTAGGCGTCGACGATGCGACGCGCCTGCCTGACGATGCCGTCCGGCGTCAGCGCCTCGCCCCATTCGTCGTCGGATCCGCCCGGATGCCCCGCCCACTTGTAGAAGAGGTAGCCGCTGAACGGAACGGCGTCCCGCACCCGTCCGCCGAGCAGCTCACTGGCGGGCATGTCGAGCAGCTTGCCGCGGATGTCGACGGCGGCCACGTCGAACGGCGAGAGCACGCGGTCGCCGGTGCTCGTGCCGGTGACCATGCCCGACATGCCGTGTCCGCCCTGCACCCCGTCGCCGGCCACACTGCGTTCGACCCGCGCGCGCAGGTCGTTCGTGGCGAACACGTCGCAGCCGAGCACGGCGTCGGCGGCGACCCGCAATCGCTGCAGGTGCGCGCTGTCGCCGTAGGTCTCGCCGAGTCCGACGACGCCCGATTCGGTGGTCACCTGCACGATGGCGCGCAGCGCGAGCGGCTCGTGCACGCCGACGGTGTTGAGCAGAGGCGGGTCGTGGAATGCGACCGGCGTGATGCGGACGGACCGCACCGCGTTCTCGGACAACCGCGTGGCAGCCGGGACAGACAGCAGGAGCTCTTCGGACATCACGCCTCCGTTGGTGAGACTCCGGGACTCCGCTTCGACGGATTCCGCGTCATCGAGTTTCTCCGACACTATGGTGGGGACAGATGCGCGGACAAACCAAAACTCGCACTGATTGATGTCGGGAGTGGATCGATGATCTCGCTGGTACAGCTCGAATGCTTCATCGCCGTCGCGGAGGAACTGCACTTCGGTGCGGCCGCGACCCGGCTCAAGATGACGCAGCCGCCGCTCAGTCGGCAGATCCAGCAGCTCGAGCGCGAGCTGTCGACGAGACTGTTCGATCGCACCAGCCGTCGCGTCGCGCTGACCCAGGCCGGGCGCGCGCTGCTGCCCAACGCGCGGCGCCTGATCGACCTCGCGGCGAAGGCGGTCTCGGACGTGCGCTCGGTCGGCGAGGGCGCCGCCGGAACCGTCACGATCGCCTATACCGCGATGGCCGGGCAGGCCGTGGTGCCCGATCTGCTGCGGCGCGCGTCGGCCGAGCTGCCCGGCGTCACCCTGCTGCTTCGCGAACTCGTCTCGCTCGACCAGGTGGAGGAGCTCGAGAAGGGCACGGTCGACATCGGCCTGATGCGGCCACTGCTCGCCCGACCGCAGATCAGCAGCCGCGCGGTGTACCGCGAGCGGCTCGCGGTGGCGCTGCCCAGCGACTCGGCACTGGCGCAGCGCGCGGAGCCCGTGAAGCTCATCGACCTCAAGGACGAGTCGCTGCTCATGTACTCCCCGAGCGGCGCGCGCTACTTCCACGACCTGCTGCTGTCGATGTTCGTGGCGAGCGGGGTGCACCCGCACATCGTGCAGTACGCCGGGCAGGTGCCCGCCCTGCTGGCGATGGTCAGCGCCGGCATCGGGTTCACGCTCGTGCCGCAGTCGGCCGAGCGGATCTCTCCCGACACCGTGACGCTGCTGCCGATCAGCGAGGCCGATCCGTCGTCGCGGGTGAACAGCGTCGAGCTCGACATCGCGTGGAACTCCGAGTCGCACAATCCCCTCGTCGAGCGTCTGCTGAATCTGATCGACGACGTGGATCACGACGACTGATCTATGCAGTGGGCGCATTGCCCAATGCCGATGTAGTGCTTGATCGGGATGAATCCCCACGCCTAGCGTGAACGAGAAGATGATCAGTGCTGATGACACGACCCGTGCTCGACGAGGAGGACGCATGCCGAAGGACATCGCCGCGACCGCCGATGAGTCCGCCCGACTCGGTGAGGCCGTGAACCCGACACCCGGCGGCCGACCCGCCGCGCGTGACGACATCCTGCGCGTCGAGGATCTGCGCGTCGCCTATCGGATCGGCGACCGCGAGGTCGATGCGGTGCGCGGGGTGAACCTCAGCGTGGGCCGCGGTGAAGTGGTCGCGATCGTCGGCGAATCCGGATCCGGCAAGAGCACGGTCGCGCAGTCGATCATGAACCTCCTCGCGCCGAACGCCGAGGTCACCGGTGGGCGCATCGAGTTCGACGGCGAAGACCTGATCCCGCTGAGCGAGCGCCGCTGGCGCAGCATCCGGGGCCGTCTGATCGGGCTGGTCCCCCAGGACCCCGCGCTCTCTCTCAACCCGGTGCGCCGCGTGGGGGTGCAGGTGGCGGAGCCGCTGCTCGTGCATGGACTCGCGACCAAGCACGACGCGCATGATCGTGCGGTCGAGCTGCTCGAGATGGCGGGTCTGACGTATCCGGCCGAGCGGGCGAAGCAGTATCCGCACCAGTTCTCGGGTGGCATGAAGCAGCGTGCGCTGATCGCGGGGGCGCTGGCCGCGCAGCCGAGCCTGATCATCGCCGACGAGCCGACGAGCGCCCTCGACGTCACCGTGCAGAAGCAGATCCTCGACCACCTCGCGAACCTCACGCAGGAGCTGGGCACCGCGATCCTGCTCATCACCCACGACCTGGGCATGGCGGCCGAGCGGGCCGACCGGGTCGTCGTCATGAAGCAGGGCGAGATCGTGGACTCCGGACCGGCGGCGCAGGTGATGACCGCGCCGACGCACGAGTACACCCGCAAGCTCATCGCCGCCGCACCACGGCTGAGCGCACATGAGCGGCGGACGGCATCCACCCAGGCCCGCATCGAGTTCGGCGGCGAGCCGATCGTCCGCGTCTCCGAGCTCACCAAGGTCTTCCCGCTGCCCAAGGGCGAGGGCGAGCGCCGCTCGCTGACCGCCGTCGACGCCGTCTCTCTCGAGGTGCGCCGCGGCGAGACGCTCGCCGTCGTGGGCGAGTCGGGGTCGGGCAAGAGCACGCTCGCGCGACTCGTGCTGCGGCTGGAGGAGCCGACCTCGGGATCCATCTCGTTCGCCGGCGAAGACATCACCCACCTCAAGGGCGAGAAGCTGCGTCAGCTGCGGCGGCGGTTCCAGATGGTCTACCAGAGCCCGTTCGACTCCCTGAATCCGCGCATGACGATCGAGCAGCTCATCACCGAGCCGCTGCTCTCGTTCGGCGAGGGCGACCGGTCGTCACGGTCGAAGCGCGCCGTCGAGCTGTCGGAGCAGGTCGCTCTTCCCGACGGGATGCTGGGTCGGTTCCCCGACGAGCTGTCGGGCGGCCAGCGGCAGCGCGTGGCCATCGCCCGTGCCCTCGCGCTCGACCCGGAGTTCCTCGTGCTCGACGAGGCCGTCTCGGCGCTCGACGTGTCGGTGCAGGCGCAGATCCTCGCGCTGCTCGACGAACTGCAGCGCGAGCGCGAACTGAGCTACCTCTTCATCACGCACGACCTCGGTGTCGTCGCCGAGACCGCCGACCGCGTCGCCGTGCTCAAGCACGGCAAGCTCGTGGAGTGCGGCGATGCCGCGCAGATCTTCACGAGCCCGCAGGAGGAGTACACGCGGATGCTGATCGAGGCCGTTCCGGCGTTCTCCGCCTGACGCTCGCCCTCGGTTCGACCGCGCGTGAGTGGTCACTTTCGCACCCCTTACGGCCACTTCAGGTGCACTACTGACCACCCACCGCACGCCCCTCGCGTGAGTGGCCACTTTCGCACCCCTCGCGGCCACTTCAGGTGCATTACTGACCACCCACCGCACAGGCGTCAGGTGTCAGGCGAGGCACAGCGTCGACAGTTCACTTCCCACTCCCCGTGCGTTCACCTCGGACGCCTATCTTGAGTGCGGTCGCGCGAACGCGGCTAAGAATCAGACAGATCGTTGTACATAAACCACAACATCGCGGTAAAGTCGGATCAGACATACCTCGATGACGAGAAAGGCGACCATGGTCGACATCCGAAAGAAGCGCTGGTCTCTCCTGGGAATCGCTGCGGTGGCGGCCGTGACCCTGACCGGCTGCGCAGGCGGCAGCACCGAGTCCGACGGCGGTTCGAGCGACGGCGGGTCGGATGCGACCCTCATCGTCTATACGAACTCGAACAGCGACGGCCGTGGCGAGTGGATCACCGAGAAGGCCGCGGATGCCGGCATCGACATCGAGATCGTGGGCCTCGGCGGCGCCGACCTCACCAACCGCATCATCGCCGAGAAGAACAACCCCGTCGGCGACGTGGTGTTCGGTCTGAACAACATGTTCTTCGAGCAGCTCAAGGCCGAAGAGGCGATCACCGCCTACGAGCCCGAGTGGAGCGGCGAGGTCCCGGCCGATGCGGGCGACCCCGCTGACGGAGCGTTCTGGCCGCTCGTCGAGCAGGCCATCGTCACGGTCTACGACGAGAACACCATCACCGACGCCCCCTCCGATGAGGAGGACCTCTGGACCGACGAGGAGTACGCGGGCCGCTACGAGGTCAACCCGGCGCTCGGCCAGGCCACCCCGCAGCTCGTGCTCGCCAGCATCCTGTCGCGTCACCTCGACGAAGACGGCGACCTCGGCGTCAGCGACGAGGGCTGGGATCTCGTGAAGTCCTACTACGCCAATGGATCGCCGGCGGTCGAGGGCACCGACCTCTACGCCCGCATCACGCGTGGCGAGATCGACTACGGCGTGCTGCCCTCGAGCGGCATCGCGGCGCGCGACGAGGAGTACGGCACGAAGACCGGCATGATCGTGCCCGACTACGGCGTGCCGTATGTCACCGAGCAGATCGCGCAGATCAACGGCACCGGCAATGAGGAGAAGGCCCAGGAGTTCATCGACTGGTTCGGCAGCGCCGAGGTGCAGGGCGAGTTCGCGGCCGAGTTCAACTCGATGCCCGTCAACGAGGGTGCGGTCGAGCAGGCCAACCCCGAGGTCGTCGAGCTCATGGGCACCCTCGACCGTCAGGACATCGACTTCGGCTTCGTGAGCGAGAACCTCGGTGCCTGGGTCGAGAAGGTCACGCTCGAGTACATCGGCTGATCTCGCACGACACCACCCCTCCTCTCGCACTAGCCGGAAAGACACCATGATCCGTTTCGAAGATGTCGAGGTCGCGTTCGGCGATCACCGCGCGGTCTCGCACCTCGATCTGGAGATCCAGGAGGGTGAGTTCTTCACCCTCCTGGGTCCGTCCGGATGCGGCAAGACCACCGCCCTCCGCACACTCGCCGGGTTCGTCGAGCCGACGGGCGGTCGCATCCACATCAACGGCCGCGACGTCACTCGCGCGCCCAGTGAGAAGCGCGGCGTGGGGATGGTGTTCCAGAACTACGCTCTCTTCCCCAGCATGAACGTGCGCGAGAACATCGCGTTCGGGTTGTCGATCCAGAAGACGTCGAAGGCCGAGCAGCGCCGCCGCGTCGACGAGATCGCCGACCGCACGGGCCTCGCGCCGTCGCAGCTCGAGAAGAACGTCTCGGAGCTCTCGGGCGGGCAGCAGCAGCGTGTGGCCATCGCCCGCGCGCTCGCGCTGACCCCCAGCATCCTCTTGCTCGATGAGCCGCTGTCGAACCTCGACGCGAAGCTGCGCGTGCAGCTGCGTGAACAGCTGAAAGACCTGCAGCACGAGGTCGGCGTGACCACGGTCTACGTCACGCACGACCAAGAAGAGGCGCTCACGCTCAGCGACCGCATCGCCGTGCTCGACGCCGGAACCCTGCAGCAGGTGGGCACTCCCGAGGAGATCTACGACCGCAGCGCGACGCCGTTCGTCTGCCGCTTCATCGGCGAGAACAACCGTCTCAGCCCGGCGCAGATCACGAGCCTCGGCGGCGGACTCGACGCCACGGCCGAGAGCTACGTGCGGCCCGAGAAGCTGCACCTCGCCGAGGCGGGCGACAGCTCGACGGCATCCGCGTCGCTCGCCGGCACCATCGTCGATCGCACGTACCACGGCAGCCACAGCGTCTACACGGTGACGGCAGAGGATGCTGCGCTGCGCGTCAGCGTTCCCGCCGCGGCGAGCGCGCGCCAGTGGAACCCCGGCGACGCGGTGCGCGTCGACGTGGACCCGCGCTGGATCCTGCAGTATCCGGCGGCGTGACATGTCGGACGCTCGGAACCCCCAGAACCCCTCACACCCCGCGGTCCCGCCCTCAGCGGCCGTGACCGGAGAAGCCGGCTCCTTGACGACCGAAGCTGTCGTCGAGGGTCAGACGGCGGGACCGCGGCTCAACAAGAGAGGGCGCCCCGGCAGCGTGAAGGCGATGCTGCGCTCGCCCCTCGCGTGGATCACGGGCATCATCGTGATCTGGTTCGCCGCCGCCTTCCTCGTGCTGCCGAACGCCGCCCTGCTCGGCGTCACCTTCTTCCCCGACGGGCAGTTCAGCATCCGTGCCGTCGAGAAGCTGTTCGGCAGCGAGCGCGCACTGAAGACGCTCGGCAACAGCTTCCTGCTCGCCGTCACCCTGTCGATCACGGTCAACGTGGTCGGTGTGTTCATCGTGCTGGTGACGAAGTACTTCCAGGTGCGCGGGGCGAAGATCCTCTGGCTCGGCTATGCCACGACCCTGATCTACGGCGGCATCGTGCTGGCCGCCGGATACAACTTCATCTACGGCCGGTTCGGGTTCTTCACGAACATGATGGTCAACTGGTGGCCCGACATGGACCGCGACTGGTTCTCGGGCTACTTCGCCGTGGTCTTCGTGATGACGTTCGCGACCACGACGAACCACATGCTGTTCCTGTCATCTTCTCTCGGCAAGGTCGACTACGCGTCTATCGAGGCGGCGAAGCTGATGGGCGCCTCGACCTGGACGATCCTCCGCCGCATCGTTCTGCCGGTGATGAAGCCGATGCTGTTCGCCGTCACCGTGCTGACGTTCCTGATCGGGCTCGGGGCGCTGACAGCTCCGCTCGTGCTCGGCGGGCCGGACTTCCAGACCGTCGCGCCGCTGATCATCGACCTCTCGCGCAGCCCCATCACGCGTGACATCGCGGCCTTGCTGGCGATCGTGCTCGGCATCGCGACGATCATCCTGCTCGCGATCATGAACCGCTTCGAGAAGTCGGGCGTGTACTTCTCGGTCGCGAAGGTGGCGACGCCGATTCAGAAGCAGAAGATCCGCAACCCGTTCGCGAACGTCGTCGTGCACGTCATCGCCTACCTGCTGTGGGTGATCTACCTGATCCCGGTCGTGCTGATCGTGATCTTCTCGTTCGTCGATGCGCGCAGCATCCTCGCCGGGTCCATCACCCTCGACAGCTTCACGCTCGACAACTACGTCACCGTGTTCTCGAGCGCCGAGGCGATCCGTCCGTTCATCGTCAGCGTCGTCTACAGCGCCGTGGCGTCGATCGTCGTGGTCGGCGGTCTGCTGTTCGTGGCGCGGATGCTGCAGAAGCACCGTAACCTGCTGACGACCGCGATCGAGTACGTGCTGCACATTCCGTGGATCCTGCCGATCGTGCTGATCGCGCTCGCCCTGGTGACCGCGTTCGACGAGCCGCGGGCGATCGTGGGCGGCTTCGTGCTCACCGGCACGCCGATCCTGCTGCTCATCGCGTACATCTGCGTGAAGATCCCGTTCACGCTGCGCCTGCTCAAGGCGGGGTTCGCCTCCGTTCCCGATTCTCTCGAAGACGCCTCCCGCATCCTCGGAGCGAAGTCGCTGACGACGTTCCGCAAGGTGCTGGTTCCGCTGGTGCTGCCGACGGCTGCGGCGATCACGGCGCTGAACTTCAACAGCCTGCTCGATGACTACGACGCGGCGATCTTCCTCTATCACCCGCTGTTCAAGCCGCTGGGTGTGGCGATTCAAGAGAGCACGCGCGGCGAGAACAACCTCGATGCGATGCCGATCACGTTCGTCTATACAGTGCTGCTGATGATCATCATGGGTGTCACCATGTATCTCGTGTATGGACGAGGTTCGCGCGCCGGAGCGCCCCGCAAGGCCAAGAAGGCTCGCGCGTGAGTGGTGCATCGCCTTCGGATGCTCCGGGGCTGCGCGTCACGGTCAGTGATGTGGCCGCGGCCGCCGGGGTGTCCCGGGCCACCGCGACCAGGGCGTTGAAGGGCGAGGGGCGATTCGCTCCCGAAACCCAGGAGCGGATCCTCGCCGAGGCCGAGCGCCTCGGATACGTGCGCAACACGATGGCCGCCGAGCTCGCCGCCGGCCGCACCGGCACCGTCGGGCTGATGCTGCGCGACGCGAGCAACCCGGCCTATGGTCTGCTGTTCTCGCGGCTGCAGGATGAGGCCCACAGGCGGGGGCTCGACCTCGTGACCGTGACGATCGGCGCCGACGTGCAGGGAGCCGAGCAGGTCAACGCCCTGCACCGGCTGCTCGGGATGCGCGTCGCCGGACTGATCGTCGCGACCGGTGGCATCACGGCCGCGCAGCTCGAGCCGTTCGCCGACCAGGTGCCGATCGTGCGCGCGGGGCGGGTGGAGACGGCCGAGGGGATTCATACCGCGCACTACGACGATCCTTCGCATGGAAGGATGCTGGCCTCGCATGTCTTGTCGCTGGGGCACCGGCGCGTGGTCGTGCTCTCCGGCGCCGAGGATGTGTCGTTCGCCGAGCATCTTCGAGCTTCGGCGATGGAGTCGACGTTGGTTGCTGGTGGGGCTTCCGTGACTCGGGTGTCTGCGGGGGCTGCGCCGACCGATGGAGTGGACGAGGCGCTGGATGCCGTGCGCGAGGGGGCCACGGCAGTGATGTGCGCGTCGGACTATCGGCAGCTCGCGGTCATGCGCGCTTTGCGTGCTGCGGGGTTGTCTGTGCCCGGCGACGTGAGCGTGACGGGGTGCGATGGCATCCTTCCCGGCGCAGACCTGCTGGGGCTGACAACGCTGCGGATTCCGGTCGAGGCCGTTGCCGCTGCGGCTGTGGAGACGATGCAGCGGTTGCTGAGTTCTGATGCTGATTCGGATTCTGCGGAGACCGTGCGGCAGCCTTTCGTCGGAACCCTCGTGCCCGGGTCGACTGCCGCTCCCGTCTGACTTCTGTCCTGTACTTGTTCGTCGTCTCACTGGAAGAGAAATGATCCTCACCGAACACTCTCGCCCATCGCACACCTTCGTGCACATCTCCGATACGCACCTCCCCGGTGAACGCGCGCCGCTGTATGGCAGTGGGGCGGATGCTGATGCGAACCTGTCTTCTGTGCTGTCGCGGTTGGTGTCTTCTGGCTTGAAGCCTGATGCGCTGTTGTTCACGGGGGATCTCGCGGATCGGGGAGATGCGTCGTCGTATCGGCGGTTGCGGGAGTTGGTGGAGCCGGCGGTTGAGGCGTTGGGGTGCGAGGTCGTGTGGGCCATGGGGAACCATGACGAGCGCGGGGCGATGCGGGCGGAGTTGGGGCTCGCCGGCGGCGCTTCGGATGCTGTGGTCGAGGTGCGCTGGTTCGGCGGGATGCGGGTGATCGTGCTGGATTCGACGGTTCCCGGGCAGCACTGGGGGCGGGTCGATGAGGCACAGCTGGCATGGCTTGCAGCGGAGCTGTCTGTTCCCGCGCCGGAGGGTTCGCTGCTGCTGATCCATCACCCGCCGCTGCCGACGGTACTCGACCTCGCGGTGACGGTCGAGCTACGTGAGCAGGCGGCGCTGGCTGCGGTGCTCGCGGGGTCGGATGTACGGGGGATCCTGTCAGGGCACGTGCATCACCCGTCGTTCGGAACGTTCGCGGGGATTCCGGTGGCGGCTGCGTCGTCGAGTGCGTACGGGCAGGATCTGGCTCAGCCGGTTGGAGCTACGCGGGGGCAGGATGCTGCGCAGGGGTACAACCTCGTGCACGTGTATGACGGGACCATTGTGCACTCGGTTGTCGGGCTCGAGGTCGGGGCGGATGTTGGGGAGCCGGTGGCGGCGGAGGAGGCTGGGCGAAGGATTGCAGGGCGCGGGATTTCATGGCGGGAGCGGGTCTAGTCCAACCCCGTTCGTTGAGCGAGCCCGGCAAAGCCGAGCGAGACGAAACGCCCTAGATCAGTCCACGGCAGCCACTCCGTGCACCAACCAGACTGGTAATCCTGAGGCCGCGCGTGGTGATGACCCGCGGGTCCAAACGCTGGGAATCCCCTTGTGGTTCGAAAGTGAACGCCGTGTACCCGATGAGCCTTCGGCGCAGAGACGTTCAGGACTCGGGAAGCCTGCGAGAAGTACCACGCCACTGAGCGCTCCCGGCTCGGCCAAGCGCCGCCTGAACGCCTGGTGCGACGAAATCATCAGCCGCGATGGTGAGCGTCTTCGATCTCATCACCGCTGTCATCCATCGTTCGTGTCGGCGTCCGCCGGCCACGTCCAATCGATCTCCACCTCCTCGATCTGCTTCGCGACGCGACGCCGTCGTGACGCGGCGCGCTTCGTGCTCGCGTTGGTCAGGTCGGGCCATCGCCACTCCGCCGGGAACATGTGCAGCGAGAGTGTCGTCGCGTCGGCTGCACGCGGATCGGCGGCACACACGAGCGTGAAGGCGTAGTCGGCGACCCGCCACACAGCGCGCGGAAGCGAGATCCGCTCGTCCCGACTCAGCATTGCTCCATACCCTTCGTCGGGGTCGAGAGGCGACTCCGCATGGAATCCGCCCCCGCCGAAGTAGTGCACGAACGCCATTTCGAGTGATCGCTCGAGCGCCGTCACCCTCTCCTTCGCGTCGGTCGACCCGTCGGAACGCGCCAGAGGGATGATCGTCAGAAGTCCGTTCTCCACGGACCAAGGACTGATCTGGCGCCACTCGACATCGAGACTAATCCGCCCGTCTTCGCCTCGCCGCTCCCCCCGCCGGAAGCGGCCCACTCCCTCAACGATCGCGAGACCGTCGCCGAGTTGCACAAAGCTCTCCATGGCTCCAGCATGCCGTGGCGACGAGCCGATGGCGTACGCAGCGACACATGCCGTTGGATCTGATCACGCCTCGGGCAACGCTCCTGCCGTGAGCAAAGCCTCGCGGACGTCTCTGAAGTGAGAAATGATCCTCACGGAGCACTCTCGCCCATCGCACACCTTCATGCACATCTCCAATACGCACCTTCCCGGTGAACGCTCGTCGCTGTATGGCAGTGGGCCGGATGCCGATGCGAACCTCGATTCTCTGCTGTCGCGGTTGGTGGATTCGGGACTTCGCCCTGATGCGCTGCTGTTCACGGGGGATCTCGCTGATAGCGGGGATGCGTCGGCATATCGGCGGTTGCGGGAGCTGGTGGTGCCTGCGGTTGAGGCGTGGGGTGTGAGATCGTGTCGGCCATGGGCAACCACGACGAGCCAGCCGGTCACCAGCGCCCCTTCGTGTCAATATGATCCGGAAGCCCGAGAACCGGCCAGCATCACATCATGCCCTCGCCGCCGGCTTCCCTCCCGGCCCGTGAAGCCGCCGCCGAGCAAGAAGGACGACGATGAACAAAGAAGTCAGACGAGCCGAACGCGCCCGCGTCGCCCTGGAGATCCTCGCCGAGCGCGCTTCCGACGGAACCTACCTCCCGATCTCCACAATCTGGGCTGAGACTCTCGAACGCGTTCCGCTCACCGAGTACGAGTCTGAGCTGAAGGCTCACAACCGCCCGCGCGGCGAGAACGACTGGCGTTGGTCGAGCGCCGACCTGGTGGCGTCTGGATGGCTTCGCAAGAATCCCTCGGGAGTCGGGGAATGGGCGATCACTGCGGAGGGGATCGCCGCCCTGGCAGCTCACCCCGGCAATGCTCTGCTTCTCGAAGCCCAGCGCAACTATGCGCTCGGGCGTGCTCGCCTGCGGGACGAGATCGAGCGGTCGTTGCCGGAGAGCTGGGTCAGCACCGACAGCGCGCAACGGAAGCTGCTCGCCGCTGCGGATGTGATCGTGCAAGAGGGCCTTCGCAACGGCATGTCCGCCTTCGCGCCCGGGCGAGAGGTCTGGAGTAGCGACAACATCCGCGCCGTCCACAAGATCTGGGACGAAGCAGAGGCGACGGCCGGCGAGGGATTCTCCGGCAACCTCACTCGACAGTTCGCTGACGCCACGGATGACCAGTGCCTTCTGATGGCAGAGGTCATCGCCCTGCAGACGCTTCCGGTGGGCTGGATCATCGGCCACGCGAAGAAGCGCGAGCGCGTCGAGTCGATGCTGAAGACCATGCAGCACCCCGTGGAGATTCCTCAGATCTTCGACGAGGCCTTCGGCGGCGGAGCCTTCAACCCCGGGCAGGGGATGCAGACGCACATCAACCGCGCCATCACGGTGATCCTTGACGTGCTGCTGGCATGGTCCGAACTCAGCCAGGACGATCAGCTCGCAGCCCTCGAGGACCCTCGCCGCTGGCGCGACCTCGTCGCCCCCGAAAAGGGCTTCCCGACTCAGCGTTACGCGCTTCTCTATCTGGTGCATCCGGGCTACTTCGGACCGATCGTCTCGACCGATCACCGCCAGCGCATCAGAGAAGCGTTCATCGGCGAGATCGGCGGAGAATTCAGCGACGATCCCGACGCCGACCTGCTGGGCATCCAGATCGCACTCCAGACGAAGGCTGGCAAGGCGGTCAACGTCTACGACGAGCCGCTTCGCAGCCGCTGGCATCCGGATGCTGTCACGACACCCGATCCGGCGCCAAAGAAGGAGCGCGAGGACGAACCTGTCGATGCGGACCCCCGAGGCTTCGCCGTCGCCGACATCGACGTCGCAGGACTCGCAGATGCCACACACCTCGACGCCACGTGGCTCACGAAGGTGACGAGTGCCCTCCACCGCAGGGGTCAGGTGATCCTCTATGGCCCTCCCGGCACCGGCAAGACCTATGTCGCCCGAGCGCTCGCAGAGAAGCTCGGCAAGCCGGGCAGCGTCGTCAAACGCATCCAGTTCCACCCCTCGTACACGTACGAGGACTTCTTCGCGGGGTACCGGCCCGTCACCGACGCCGCGGGCCAGCTGTCGTTCTCGCTCACGCGGGGGCCACTTCGCGAGATCGCGGACGAAGCTCGCAAGAACCCGGATGTGCCGCACGTGCTGATGATCGACGAGATCAACCGGGCCAACATCAGCAAGGTGTTCGGCGAGCTCTACTATCTGCTCGAATATCGCGATGACGCGATCGACGTTCTCTACGCGGGATCGGGCGACGACGGCGGCAAGTCCTTCACGCTGCCCGCCAACGTTCTGATCATCGGCACGATGAACACGGCCGATCGGTCGATCGCACTGCTCGACTCGGCGATGCGTCGCCGGTTCTCGTTCTTCGAGCTGCATCCTGACGTGGCGCCGGTCAAGGGCATTCTCGACCGCTGGCAGAAGCGTCATCCGCAGAGCATGCCCGTCGCAGCGCTGTTCGAGCGGCTGAACCTGAGCATCCGCGATCGGGAGGATCGCATCGGACCCAGCCACCTCCTCAGCCCGGCCGACCTCAGTGAGGATGACCTGCGTGCCGTGTGGGACGAGAGCATCCTTCCTCTGCTCGAGGAGCGCCACATCGGCACCGGCGTCGACGTCCACGTGAAGTACGGTCTGGATGCGCTACTCGTCGCACTGAGACCTGAGTCCGCGGCAACGGAGGCATGACCCCCTCGATGGATGCCGTACGGGTCGAGGAGATCGCCGAGAAGGGCGAGACCTTCGTCGCGTTGACCTCTGCGCAGGCGGCAGAACTCCAGAGCCTGAAGTTCTGCCGGGTCTCGCCGACCCCAACCTCCGGTGTCTGGCGGGTCACCGACGTCACACGCGTCGGAGTGGTGGGAATCGACGACGTCCGGCTCATGGTGCGACCCAAGACACCGCTGCGGAGCCTGATCTTCATGGCCTCTCATGCGGGCGTGCAGGCCGACGTGAGCCACACCTCATTCGAGTTCGAGGCTGAGGATGATCTGCCGGCGGCTCTGGCGTCGGCCCTGCTGAGCGCCCTCGAGAACGCCACGAGCCGGGGTCTCCTCAAGGGGTACGTGCCGGTAGAGGAGACCGGAACGGTGATCCGTGGGCGATGGGACATCGCTCGGCAGCTCAAGGCTCGCCCCGGCATCCCCGTTCCGGTAGAGCTCACCTACGACGACTACACCGAAGACGTGCCGGAGAACCGGATCGTGAAAGCCGCGGTGCGTGCGCTCACGCGGCTCGAGCAGCTTCCCCGAGGAATCGTCCGTGAACTCGGGCCGCTTCTGTCGTTGTTCTCCGAGGTGTCTGACCTGCGCGCTGACGGGCCGATCGTCCTGCCACCGGAGACACGACTGAACGGCCACTACCAGCCGGCTCTGCGCCTCTCGAAGTGGATCATCGAAGCGTCATCGTGGGCTCATGCAGAAGGCTCGCGGGGTGGGTCGACATTCCTGCTGAACGTCGCGAAGGTGTACGAAGATTTCGTCGGTTCCGTGCTTCGGTCGGCGCTGAAGCCCGAGGGGTTCGACGTCGATCTGCAGGTGTCGGACTGGCGGTTGGATGCCGATGGCCAGGTGCGGATGCGCCCCGACATCGTGATCTCCCGCAACGGGGATGTGGTGACCGTCGCCGACACGAAGTACAAGGTCTGGGGTGAGAGTGATGGCTCTCCTCCCAACGCGGATGTCTACCAGGCGTTGGCGTATGCGGTGACAGCGGATGTTCCGGAAGTGCATCTGCTGTATGTGTCTGGTGATGTCGAGCCGCGGCGGTATCGCATCTCGGCCACCGGGACGACGGTGGTCGCGCACTCGGTGGATGTGAGTGGGTCGCCGGAAGAACTCGTGCAGCGGATCGGGGAGCTCGGGCGGCGGTTGGTTGTCGGGAATCTCCATGACATCACTTCCCTTTCGACGGCCTGACGAGAGATCCACGACGCCGAGTTGCTGGCTGGGTCTACGCGGGCTCTCAAGCAGGCTGGATAATGCGGCTACTCACATCCGCATGTCCCATTGGCGTGGAAAGCCATCGTGCATTCAGGGCACGTGCCATAGTCCCGCTTCGATCCGAATTGAGGACCGCCGGAGCGACCGGCGCCATGCTTCGGATGCGTGATCCCCCAGAGGTTGCCTGGCGCGCGCCCACTCGGCCAACGTTCCACATCACCAAGGGCGCTCAGCACCTCATCCTCCGAGACGAAGCCGTTGCTCCAACCAGAAGCGATGCGAATATCGGGCCCGCCGGACGGTCGCACGCCGCGGATGTACGCTGATGTTCCGTAGAACTCGACGATTCCGAGGTGAGCGACCGCTCGCCGGATCAGCGCATGGTTCTCCATGAGAGTGGGTCTTCACGACTCAGCGCGGCACGGTCCCACGCTCCCAGGGGCAAGGATTGATCGCGCCAGCGACTCGGCATCACGGAACCACGATCACCTTCCCTGCGATCGATCCTTCAGCAGCCTCAGCGTGCAACGCCGGAAGCTCGGTCAACGGAATGCGACGAGTAACCTCCAGCGTCAGCTCCCCGCTGTCGACCAGTGACACCAACTCCGCAAGCTTCTCCGCATCACTCCGAACGAACACGACCACAGACGTCACCCCACGGTCGGCGTCATCCGGCGCCGGCATCCAAGCAGTGGTGCTCACCACGACTCCCCCGTCACGCACGAGTCGCACCAGAGCGGTGAACTCGTCCGGCTCGATGGGAGCCAGGTTGAGCAGGAGGTCGACCTGCTCGGTGACGGCATCCAGGACATCGGTCTCGGTGTGGTCGACGATCTCGTCGGCACCCGCCGCGCGCACAGCATCTGCACTCCGCGGGCTGGCCGTCGCGATGACGTACGCGCCCGCACGCTTTGCCAGGGCGATCGCATACTTGCCGACCACTCCGCCAGCCCCGACGATGAGCACTCGCTGGCCCGCCTTGAGGCCGCCGTCGTCGAAGAGCGCCTGACGCGCGGTGAGCGCGACCGACGGAAACGCTGCGGCGTCCGCGAGCGGCACGCTGGTCGGTGCGGCGACGAGCGCGACCGACGGGGCGATGACGTACTCCGCCGCTCCGCCGTCGGTTGCCATCGGCAGGAAGGCGATCACCGCGTCACCCACCGCGAAACCGTCGACTCTGTCGCCCAAGGCGTCGACCGTTCCTGAGACGTCATATCCGGGGATGTGCGGGAGCACCACCGGGATCGGCAGGAAGCCGGCGCGCATGCCGTTGTCGGCGGGACTGAAAGCGGATGCGGCGACGCGCAACCGCACCTGGCCGGCGCCCGGGATGGGCTGGGCGATCTCCTCGTACTGCAGAACCTCGGGGCCGCCCACTTCGTGGAACCGTACTGCCTTCATGATCTTTCCTCTCGTCAGTCGCTTCGAATTCGAAGCAATATGTTGAACGTATCACTGCTTCGAATTCGAAGCAACGCGTATACTGGAACCATGAGCACACGACCCCCTCAGCTCTCCCCGACGGAGCTCGCGGCCTACTTCGCCTTCACCGAGGTGAGCAGCCTGCTGCGGCATGCGGTCGAGAAGCAGCTGCGCGACGTCGGCAAGCTCAGCTACGTGCAGTTCCAGCTGCTCGCACGGCTCGGCGACGCACCGGATGGGTCGCAGCGGATGACGGATCTTGCGGATGGAGTCGTGTACAGCCGGAGCGGGCTGACGTATCAGGCGCAGTCTTTGGAGGAGCGCGGGCTCGTCACGCGTGGGCCGTCACCGGAGGACGAGCGCAGCACCATTGTCGCGATCACAGATGAGGGGCGGGACATGTTGGCGAAGGTGTTCCCGGGGCACATTGAAGCCGTGAAGACGCACCTGTTCGAGTCACTCAGCGCGAAGGATGTGGAGATGCTCGCGCGAGTCATGACGCAGGTCAGCGGGCGCCTACGGGCGGAGCCGCCGCGGAGCGCCGGGGCGCGGAGAGGAGGCATCGCTAACTAGGCGCTAAGGCACATCGTTTTATTGTCCCTGCTAGTCGTCGGTTCGGCGACTTCGCCGGCACGATCCCGATGGCGGCTCGTCGCGGTCATGATCATGGTCACGATCCGAGCGTCCGACTGGCACAGCGGGAAGCCCTGGAGGCTCGAGCGGATGCCGAAGAGCGAGACGTTCGTGATGGTCGCCACCATCGCACGAGTGCTGTCTATCACGTCAGGTTTCCTCCTTTCGGGGGTTAACGTCCTGCGGGGAGGGGAGCTGCCGCGCTTAGAGGTCGTCAGACTGCTAGCTTGACCGAATGCCCCCAACCTCCAGTCCGACGCCAGCCGCCGAGGTCATGACTGCCGTGTCGGCAGCCCCTTGGTGGGGAGTCCCCGTCATCGCGGGGGGCTTCCTAATTCTCGGTGCGGTCCTCGGCTTTCTCTTGAACCGGCTGCAAGACAATCGCAGAGCGAAACGGGAGCACGAGCAGCGCTGGTACGACCACATTCGCGACCTAAGTGGCCGGGCGGTTGCGACCACCCGCGAGTACGCTCACCGCGTCTACAGCATCGACGAAGCGGAAGGCGGTCAAGATGACGACGATGACGGCGACAACCTGACGCTTCGGTTCGCGACCGCGTACGAAGTTTTCGACCGACTACAAAACCTCGCCGGCGAACTGTCGATAGCCGCGCCGAAGGATGTGAACGACGCGATGGAGAAAATTCTGAGCGCCGCGCATGACTTGCGCGTCGCCTTCTACCGGGGCGAACTGGCGCATGACAGCTCCGCGGCCATATCGACGGCAGGAAACAAATTCATCGAGGTAGTGCGGCAGTACCTTCGGGTGGACGATGTGCGACCGGTCGGCTCGAAACCACGAATCCCACGCCCGGACCGACCCCGATCCTGATTGAGATAGTCGGAACGGTATCGCACGCCCATAAACTCCGGTGCGCGGGGGTTCCGACGGCGGTCGGTACGCCGTCGAAACAGCCACACGAGACGAGCCCACGCACCGTGTACCTTCGCGAGGGGGATGCGCCTTTCGGCAGCTACTACGTGTTCTTCTTTGATGTGATCGCCAATTCAAACGTTGTTCTCGCGCTGCACGCGACCACCAACGGCCATCGCGCGCCCTCAAGTGAGGGATAGAAAATCGCGACAGCGAATCGACATCAATATTGAAATCGACCACCGGTCCTATTTGGTCGGCTCTGTATGAATCAGCCGTACTACCAAACGTCACTTTCGCTACCCTTCGTAATGCGCGAGGGGTGGCCGGCGACAGTTTCAAGGGCTCGGCGGACTCTGTTTGCCCGCTCGATCAACCATGCCTGAGCCTCGCTCCCGTCAGCGTCCGGTCTCTCCATGGAGAAGCGCGGTCGATGGTGGAAGCCGATTCCGTCCATCATGAGATCGCCGAAGTGCCAGAACTCCCAGGGAAGTCCAAGATCGTGATAGTACTTGCTGTCGATCAGGTCGAAGAAGAAGAGCAATGCAGCACAGTGGAATGGCGTCGCCTCAAGATCTGAGTATGGTTCAGCGAGCTCTTGCGCGAGCTGCCTCGCCTGTGAAATCGGCGACCATCCGATCGGCGTCGTATACGCCGTCAGTGTCAGCATCGTGGTGCGGGCGATAGTCACCGCTTCTCGCCGTGTCTCCTCAGGAAGCGCCTGCATTCGCATCGCGGCAAGGCGCGCGTCGGCGACCCAGCGCCAGGAGAGCTCATCAGTTGAGTGGCCGTCTTCGGTAGTCATTCTTCCCATTAATCGTTGCGGTCGGCGGACGGGAGTGGATCACCAATCAGAATCGATTCCAGGACGGCAGAGCGAGCGCGGGCGCGTCTATGAACATTCCGGTTCCGTCTACTTCAGCGGAGTACCGCGGACTACCTGGCTCACCGGGTAGGAACGGACGTTCTGAGCGCCGCGGGTCGACTCATGCTTGATGAGGATGTTGCCTGGGCGCGTCGTATCTACACCGACGACGACGCCGGTCCAATCGAGGCCGAGACGATCGACGATGACGACTCTCGCACCGACATTCGCGTTTCCAGCGGCCGCACCGACGCCGGGCGCGGCGGGAGCCGGATCCCGCCCGCCCGCCCCGGCGCGCGCCGGTTGTTCAGCGGGCCGCGAAGGGTTTTGCGAAGGCGGCTTCCCCGCACCAGCGGCTTGCCCTCGTCCGGAGCCCTTCGAGCTCCCGGCAGGAAATAAATCGCGAACTTGCTCCAGCGCAGCGCCGGCCGCTGGTCGCTGGTGCGGTTCGAAGGCGAGCATCGGTGCGATCACTTCGCGAAGCACGGCGCTGAGCGGGCTCAGTCGCGGGCCTTTCACCATTGCGCGGCGCACAGCCTGGTCCTCGCCGAAGGGATCGGTGCCCCAGATGTCTGGGAGGCGAACTCCGGCCGCGATGGCAAGAGTGACCCCGAGCTTGAAGATGTCGGCTGCGGGCGCGAAATCTCGCTCTTCGATCACGTCGTCGAGCTGCTCCGGGGCGAAGAAGCCGGGCGTTCCGCCGAGGCGCCCCTTCTGGTTCGCCTTCGTAACGAGACCGAAGTCAATTAGGCGTGCTCTGCCCGGCTCGAGCATGACGTTGTCGGGTTTGAGATCAAGGTGCACGAGGCCGACATGATGGATCGCAGTGACTGCCGAGAGAATATCGTGCGCGAGATCGAGGAGTTGGTTCTGATCCATCGGCCCGACGGACCCAACTTGTTCAGCAAGGCTCCGTCCGCTGATGAGTTCGGTGGCGAACCACGGCACGTCCCAACCGGCGCGCGTCTGCTGCGTCGCGGCCTCGAAGACGCCTGGGATATACGGGCTATCGACCTTGCTGAGGGCCATAGCTTCATACAGAAACGCCTTCGCTTCGCCCGCAAGCCACGCGTCGAACCTGGCCCCCGGTATTGGCACTTCATCGGGAGCGGGCGGCAGCATCAGTTTGATGACGCCGCGATTGAGTTGTCCGCCAGCCACGCCAACTCGCGTGAGGGAATGATCTTCTCTCTTCCAGATTGCTCGCCAAGTCGTGCCCTGACCTCCCCGGCCGAGTGGCTCCGTGAGCTCCCAGTTCCCGACCTGCCTACCTTGGACGACCTCCCGCAGTCCCGCCTGTGCGGGATGCAGATCGGCCACCGTCACGCACCTTCGATCGATGTGCGGGCGTAGGTGAACGTCGTATCGGACTTGATGCGCCGGAACTCCTGTCGAGCTTCCGCGATCGCATTCGTCGGAGGCTCCCAGATATCAAGACCCTTTCCAAGCAGAATTCGCCAGCCGTGGTCGGTGATGATCGACCGGTCGTGGATTCCATCGACAAGACGGATGTCCAGGTTGACGCCGAAGCGCAGTGCTGCTTCGCGCAGAGAAACTAGGCGCTCAAGCTGGTCCTTCTTCATGTGATCCTTGTCCGTCTGCGTAGTGACGAGCTCGACGGCGACCTCGTCGGCCGGCCCCTTGGCGAGAGCGATCAGCCCAAGGAGATCGCCGAAGTTGCGAACCTGGTGTGGCATGCGGATGTAGGGATCGATGACAGTGATCTTTGTTGCACCGACGACATAGGGCAAAAGCACGTTCTCATACGACACACCCGTCTGCCCGGCCTTGAAATCACGGATGCCCTGGAAGAGCGGCATCGTGTCGTCCGGAACGACCGGTGCGTCGCTACCATCTGGCGTAATCGGCAGCGGCGGGGCAACAGAGACGACGGAGTACGGCGGATGCGCCGGCGCCGGTGGCGTGTAGGTGGGCAAGCCGCTCCCAGCGAGGGTGGGGCCAGGGGCTTCCGCGTCCCAGTCGCGCCGGTACAGCTGCGGGTATTGGTTCTCCTCTACGGTGACCACGTCGTGCCACCCGCCGAGCGAGTCCCGGTAGCCGAAGCGCGCCGGGTCGTCGCGCATGGTCGCGTCGATTCGGAGGATCTGGTCCTTGACTCTCTTGCGACCCTCGATGGCGTAGAGGAGCAACTCCTCCATCTCCTCCGGCGTTGCGACGCCAGTCGGATGGATGAGCTTCATCAGACCGGAGAAGGTCTTGTGTATGCCGTCACGATCGCGTGTGGAGATATCAGAGCCGAGGCTGAAGTGCGTTTGGTATTTGTCGGAGAAGTCCTCGCTACGCTTGGAGTGCAAGATCTCGGCGAGGTAGTCGACGACGAAGCCGTAGCCGTCGGAGAACATCTCCGAGCGGATCGGCGACACTTCCCAGCCCGGGATGTAGTGGTGAATCCGATCGAGCCACGCCGGGTCGCGGTACGAATCAGGAAGTTCGTCGAAGAGATCGGAGTGCTGGAGCATGTATGGCACGGTATGCGACGTGTTGCCGATGAAGACCATGGAGGCTTCAGCTCCGAGCGGCTGGTTTCCGCGGTTGAACTGTTTATTCGCCATGTAGTTCTTCATGATGTTGACCAGGTTCTGGTCGGTACGGCGATTAGCCGCGAATTCGTCAAAGGCGACCACATCCCAATACCCGACGAGGCCGAGCTTGCCGTTCGCGTTATTGACGAAGAGCTTGGCGACCGTGACTTCACCGCCGGAGATGAGGGCACCGTTCGGCGAGAGCTCACTGAACGTGTGCGACTTTCCCGTACCCTTCGGCCCGAGCTCGACGAGGTTGTAGTTGCGCTCGACGAAGGGGACGAGCCGGGTAAGCGCGATCAGCTTGCCTCTGAGGCTGAACTGCTCCGGATTGAGCCCGATGGACTGCATCAGTATGTCGATCCACTCGTCGGTCGTGAACGATGCGCGCGCCGCGTTGTACCGATCGAAGTCGACGCCGGCGATCTGGATCGGCTTCAGGTTCGCGAGCACCCACGGCTCGCTGGGACCGTCGCTCGGCTGATACTCGATATCGCAGATGCACCAGACGCCCCCAACAAGCAGCTTTTGGTTGTTCGTGACGGTGTTGGCGTCGATCGGGACGCCCTTGATATCGAGGTTCTCGAAAGACGCCTCATAGAAATCCTGCTTCGTGTTGAGGTCGACAGTAACGCGATCGATGATCCGGTGCTTGCCCTTCTCCCTGATCGTCGACTGGATAAGTACCTTCTCGTTCCGGTTGACGTAGTGCTCAGCGAGGATGCTGCGCACCATGTCGATACCGTCCTGGATGGTGTCCTCGTCGTCTGAAGCGGCGTACTGACCGAGTAGATACTCGAGCACATATCCGGGCACGACAGCATTGCCGCGCACCGCTTTGACGAGGTCCTTGCGGACCACCGATCCGGCGAAGAGATCGTTTACCTTCCGATCGAGGTCGGACTCCTCCTCGGTGAAGGCAGGCACATAGACCTCTTCATCCGCGGCCGCGCCAAGATCGGTAAGTGCCTCGTCGAGGTTCGTCATAGGTCTTCCTTCTAGAAATCTGGCGTAGCCGTGATCCGGTTCGTGAACATGTGCTTGTAAGGCACCTGCCACGAGTTGCTGTTGGAGTTCGGCTGTTCAAGTCGAAGCTCGACCTGCGCACCGAGCGGGACGCCGGCGTCGGGGCGGATCTGAAGCTTGATCTCCTGCAGGCGATCGCGCTCGTCACCTGTCGCGGCAAAGACGACAACCACCTGGTCGGATATCAAGGCATCACCGTAGTAGAAGGCAGCACGAAGCTCGCGCGCGTGAGTCCGCTCGCTAATCGGTTCGGACTGCAGCAAACTGATACGCACGATCGCGTTCGTCAGCACATCGCTCTTCGGCTTGATCTGCACGTCGACGAGCTTGACGCCGCTCTTGCCCTTGCGGGTGACACTGATAACGGGCACGACGACTTCCTGCAGCATCGCACCACCATGGACGAAACGGTCTGCGGCGCCTTGAAGCTTCTGTGTGAGTCGGTAGATCGACTTCGGGATGTGCACCTGCCAGTCGCCGGCGAGCCCAAGTTGTGACGAGGCGTACGTGTTGAAGGACGCTGTCTGTTTGAAGTCCTCGCCGAGCAGGAAGCGACGGTCTCGGTACTTGATGTCACCGTGCGGTTCTTCACCGAGTTTGCTGCCATCGCCAATCTTTGATTCTTGAAAGAGAAAGCCATGGTCGCTTGTGACAAGCACGTTCGCGTCAGCGGAGGTGAGGTTGCCGATCAGCCTCGTCAGTTCTGCGATGGCATCTCTCGCCGCCTCGGGAGTGCCGGACTCGGCGCCGAGCTTGTGGCTGCGCTTATCGATGGTGTCGTGGTAGACGTACACAACCTTGTGTTGCTGCAAATAGGGCCGCAACTCATCCTTGATCTTTTTCGCGAGCACATGGTCAGCGCTGATGGCGGTGCCTCCGATCGCCTCGAGGACCTTGGTTCGGTTGACGAGGCCACCGGCCGGCTTGCCATCAAGGACGACGTCGCTTCCTTTGCCCGCAAATCCGATGGTCGTATGCGGGAGCAGGGACGCCATGCCCAGTTGCGTGTAGCTCGGCAAGGCACCGAGGATGACGTCGAGCTTCGCGTCGTAAGCGATCTTTGTGTCGCTCCGCAAAGCGGAGGCGAGCTCGTCGGCGACCTCATAGCGAAGCGCATCCGAGACGACCACGACGACGCGGCGCCCTTGCGAGACGATCGGGTCGACGAACGACTTATAGAACGTTAATTGCGGCCGGAATGCGACTGACTTCCACGACTGAACGGCGTCGATCTGCTTCTGCCACTCGGTCGCGAGTGGGAAGACGTACTTGTTCGTGTAGAAAAGCTCGACCTGTTCAACGAGTGGGGCAAGATGATCGGCGTGCTCAGTGGCGCGAGTAGCGAGAAGGAACTGTCGGTACCGCTGGTCGATGCGGTACCAGCGGTCCTTGTACTTCGTCAGCCCGTCGTCGAAGTCCGCAATGGCGACACTCAGTGTGCTGATGTCGTGGAGCAGTTCAGCGGCTGAGCGGATCGCCGTGTAGAGGGCCCGGACTGACGGGTCGAGGGTGTACCAGAACGTGGTCTGGCGAGCCTTCTCCGCATCTTGCACGTCGCGGAGGGTGATGCTCTGGTTGCTGACGCCGAACGCGAGATCGCCGATGATCTTCCAGTCGATCGCCTCGAAAACGTCGGAACTGAGGAGATCGCGGTAGTCCCGATTCCCAATCTGATCTGTTATGCCGAAATCGCGCTCGACGCGGCGGGCGAGCGTTGCCATCGCCTCTCGGCTTCGCACGTCGTTCCGCCAGGCGCTGTAGTCGTGTCGAAGCCCGACTCGAGCGGAACCAAAATCGGTACTCGCCTCCCTGAACACCCACTCGACCAAGTCGCCGATCTTGGGATCGGCCGACGCGTAGCCGTAGATTGCTTCGGCCCCTTCCCAGTAGAAATCAGTCAATCCGTACGACAGGAGTGCGCTGTAGCCGTCCGACGATCCAGCGGCATTCTCGATGAGGAGGGAACGTGTGAGCTCACCGAAGCTGTGTGCCTTGATACCGAGCGCGACTGCACTCATCTTCGCGCGGAGCACCGTGCGGTCGTTTTCGGCGCTGAGTAGACCCTTGAGCTTTGTCTTGCGATCAGCGCTGTTGAAGAACTTCGGATGCTGAGCAACGACCGGTTGCAGGGAAAGCGCGAGGCCGAGATCCTGCGCGTCCATCGAAGCGCGGTCAGCGGTGAAGACGCCGTAGGCGAGTTCGAGGTCCCATAGCCAGTTGCCGATGCCGTCGGGAATGGCGCCTCTGCGGTAGACGATGAAGGCTTGTTCCGGCTGCTCGTTCAGCAGCCGATGTTTGACCGCATACTCGTCACCGTCGACCCGAATGACCTCAACACCGTCGAGCTCCGCCTCGAGCTGATCGAGGTCGCCCTCGTACTCGCCTTCCGGGTCGTGCCAGAAGACGATGTGACGGTCATTTGCTTTCCGCCCGTTCGCGAAGCGCTCAGCGAGTCCCTTCTTCAGGACGCCGACGTCACTCACCACCGCCGCCCTTCTTCAGACCGATGTCCTTGAGTGCAGCACCGAGCTTCTGGTAGTTCACGAGAACGCCGTCGTCGAGATCAAGGACGATCTGCTCGCCCGCGAGCGGGAAGAGCACGTCGTGCTCGTAATCGCGAAGCTCCACCAGGACCTTGCGAATCCGGTCAGCTTCCTTCAGCGCGGTCGCGACATCGCGAGTCGACGCTCCGCCAATACCGGACGCTACGCGCTCCTGGTGCTCCAAGTTGGCCTCCAGCTTGCCGATGAACTCCCGCAGATATCCGGTGAGCACCGTCGATGCTGTGGACGGGGTGTAGCGGTGCAAGTAGATCAAAGCGCTGAACGAACCCTTCGGGCTCCGGAAGAGCCAGTAGATCGGCCGCTTCTTGTAACGCTTCACATGGTCGCCGTAGAACCACTTCACGAAGTAGTCACGGATGTCTTTCACGCCAAGCGAATCGGTAACGAAGCGCAGATTCTCCTCGAAATGCTCTTCACCGAAGGCAGCACGAAGAAACGTGCGGAAGCGAGCGGCGATGTCGTCCTCGAACCAGTCGCCATCGACGATCGGGATCACGTTGTCCTGATCGGGCATGAACGACGGGTTTGGCGACCTTGACAGATAGTCGGCGACCGTGCTGCCCTGATCCGCGAGAATCAGCCCTGACTCGTCGAGGCTGTAACGCCCGAACATGCAACCCACCGCAAACGAAGCCAGGTCTGAAGCCACCTCCGCAAAAGTCGGCGTCGGGCGCTCGGATTGAATGAGGCCACGTACCTCGGACTCGTCGCCGCCGGAAGTTTCCAAAATACGTCGACGCCAGTAGTTATCGCTCTCCGCTTCGAGCTCGGCGATCTGCCGTGCGCGTCTCCGCGCGATCTCAGCGAGGCTCTTATAGGCCTCAGCAACTGGTCGCTCACCGCCGCGCACAAGCGGGCTTGTCTTAAAGCCGTGGGCAGTCTCTTTGTCGGCCCACTCTGCCCGGGCGGCCGCCACAAGCTCGCTAACACGCGAAGCGTCGTCTAGGCCAGTGATGTGTGGCAATCGGGATACGTCGCCAGACTGATAGGTAAGCGTCGGTGCGAGTACATCCAGTCCGTCCCGAGCTGCCTGACTGTTCAGGTACCCAAGCAGGTTCAGTGCGCTTTCCTCGTCCGAGAAGAAAATCGACATCCCGTTGATGTCGAAGATGGAGCCCTGCGGGAGCAGACGAAACTTCGCGCCGTTCGTGCCCGTCTTCGACCAAGTTATACAGGGGCGAAAATAGAACTCGGTGTTCTTGATCGTCCGGCTTGCGCTTCCCCATCTCGAAGCAGCCTCCGCGATAACCGCTTCTCCGTCCTTGGCCCAGTCGATCACGTGCTCCTGGTTTCCCCACCAGGCAATCGGCGACCCCCCCTTGTTGTATAGGAACCATCGGCGGCCGGAGGCTAGCGCCTGAGCGCGCGAACCGATGTCAAACCCTGAGTCCCGTTGCGACACCTCCCACCAATAGCGCAAGAAGCGATCGTTGTCCCCTGTGGCTAGCCCCTGCTTCACATCGAAGTCACTGCCCACACTCTTGGTAGTCAGGTAGGCACGCAGAAGCGGCGCGGGGAAGTCGAACGCGAACGGTGCGCTCGGCAACGCATTGAAGATGCGGACATCGAGTTCGTGAACTTCGGCGCTGGCTGGCGGGAGCGCAGTCACTTCTCCAGCGGCTATCACGGAAGCGGAGATACGGAAGAAGGTCGTCCTGGGCCCCAAACTCGCCCCACTGAGTAGCACAGTGGCCGCAGTGTTCAGAACTACGCCGAACGCCGACCTATCGATTGCGGCGACAGCGATCGGTCGGGCACGCTTCAGCACTGTCGATCGCATTCCTGCAAAGGACGTCGTGAAGATCCAGGATTCGCTCGTGACCAAGGCCGCGATGCCTTTCGTCTTAACGAGTCCGAGTCCCCTGTCAACGAACATGGTGCAGAGGTCTACCCACGACTCTGGGTAACTGCGAGATGCAAGTTCACGAAGTAGGCTGGAGTAACTCTTGCTACCCATGTAGGGCGGGTTCGCCACAACGACCGAGTACCGCTGCGACAGGTAGTTGGCCTGCTGGAGAACGACGGCCGATCTATGGAGTGTCTCCGCGTGTATTATGTCACCGTCGGCGTCGGCAAGGTCGATCGCAGCCTTGAGCGGTTCAGAGAGTTGTACGTTCGGTTGGATGAGTGATCCGAACGTGTCTGCGTGCTCGAAGGCGTTCCAAAACTCGTCAAGGTCGCCGCGGACGTAGGTCCCGTCATCCGTGAGAGACCATAGAAAGTCGAGCTCCGCAGGCTCGAAGTGCACATTCTCCAGCACACAGACGTTCGGCTGGATCGGGTTCTTGAGGAACAGTTTCCGCTTCGCGGCGGCCTTCATCGTCAATGCGAACGCGGCCAGAGCTCCAGCCCGCTGATCGATCTCGGTGCCGTACAGGTTGTGCTGGAGGATCAGTCCGGGGATCTCCGCCGGGTCGTAACCTCTCTCCGTGTAGATCGCGTAGAGCAGGTCGAAGGCGTAGGTGAGCATGTGCCCCGAGCCGGCTGCCGGGTCGATGACCTTCAGTTCCTCTGGTTTCGTGATCTTCAGGAAGTCGGACTCCTCGTCAGCAGGCTCGATGTAGTAGTCCATCTGCTCGGCCAGCCGAGACGATGGGTTGTTCAACAGCCAGAGTCGACCGAGCGAGTTCTCCACGAGGTACCTCACGATCCAGTGCGGGGTGAAGAGCTGGGTGGCGGCAGGGATCTCGGCGGCCCCGGCCTTCCTGTTCTTCTTGAATCCGTCGAAGACCTCGTCTTTTCGCTCCGATATATAGAACTGGTAAAGCCATCCGATCACCTCGACATCGCGGCAAACGTCCCCGGTGAGGGTCTTCACCGCGCGATCGCGGACCGAGTCAACGGCGAGCAGCGCCGCCGGAATGAGCAGTTCCGTGTAATCGCCTTCGCGCTCAAACATGAACGGCATGGCTTTGTGCCAGGAACGACAGTACGCCTCGAGGAGCAGACCATAAGCCTCTCCGTCGGGATCTTGGCTCGGGCGCGTTCGATTGAAGAGCGCAGTGATCGTCTCCTGCGTCTTTGCCGGCACAACGGAGCTGTCGAATGTGCCCGCCTTCGCCTCGGCGAGCACCTCTGGCTGACCAGTAGTGCGGCCAACTTCGGGCGAGACGATGGCGGATGGGGTGTAGCCATTGGCATCCATGAACCGCAACGCGATGATTCGGTTAAACCAGGTGTACGCGACCCGGTCGACGACCTCGTCGCGCCCGTCGCTGACGATTGCCTGCTCCAGGCGGCGGACGGCCGAAAGAGACTCGACGCGGGCGAGCGAGTTCTCCGCGAGCACGACGGACACTCGCGCTCCAACTTCTTTGATCAGATCGGTCCGTGCCTTCGTGGCGAAGGACTTGAGCGTTGCAGTTTCCATCAGCGCGTGATCCGTTTCCCCTCGGCGATAGCGGACTGGAGTGCAACGCGGAGCGCTTCGACGTACTCATCGACATCCGCTGCAGTCGTAAGCACGAACTTCCCGCCGACAATCTCAACGTGCGAAATGTGCACAGCGGGCTTCGGTTTGGGCGGGCGGGGGGGCTCTGGTGATGCTGCTCCCCCGTCCCCGCGCGCGAAGTCGGACTGCTCGCCATCACGCGGAACTGTTACAAGCCGCGCGGCGGCGAGGTCGGCAACGAGCGATGGGAACGTCGACGTCGCGAAGGTATTGGCAGCGAGCTTGATTTTCGAGATGCTGGTCTCTTCCCACATCTGCTGGATCGCGCGGTCAACCCGATCAAGGGCCCGGCCCTGCGCGGCTTCGTTCGCCTCGTTGTACTCGGTTGTGCGCTGCAGCTGAATGCGGCGTTGCTCGATCGCATCAGCCGCCTTCCCCTGCTCATCCCTAACAAGCTCGTCGATCAGCTGCCGCAATGTGTCGGCCTCGTTCTGAAGATCCACGATCCGCGGGCCCCGGAAAACAGCGAGATCATCCAGTAGCACTTTCGCCGGCTCGGCCGATCCCT
Source organism: Microbacterium sp. CGR1 (assembly GCF_001266755.1). Classification (NCBI taxonomy): domain Bacteria; kingdom Bacillati; phylum Actinomycetota; class Actinomycetes; order Micrococcales; family Microbacteriaceae; genus Microbacterium; species Microbacterium sp. CGR1. The sequence continues at coordinate 2,819,894 of NZ_CP012299.1, read as the reverse complement.
TGGGGAGATAGCCGAGGTTGTCACTCGCATCTTGAAGGAACCTCCGGACTCCGTCGTAAATCACCTTTCGATCGTCGTTCAGGAACGCGCGGATCGGGTCGAGGACGGTCTCCTTCGCCTCTGCCAGTTCGTCCGCCTGTGCGAACTCCGTCAGATACCACTCATCAGTCTTCCCGACGACGCTCGCCAGCAGGGCGATCGAAGGGTCAAGCCGCGCGATGAACGGGTAATCGTATGCGGCGCGCGCCTCCTTGAGTCTGGCTAGCTGGTCCTTCAGTTTGTCGGCGCCGAAGTGCGCCAGCTCCAGCGGGTCCTTCGGGGTGACGCCCTCGTCGAAGAAGTCGGTGACAAACTTGCGGAAGGCGGTGACCTTCTTCTCGTCGTAGCTCTTCTGCAGGCCGATCTTGAGGTTGACGAGCTGCTGGGTGTTCTTGAGCAGCGGCGGTACCTCGGTGCGCTTGAGCACATTCCCGTTATGCTCAATCGTGATGCGTGAGCCGCCGAAGAGGTAGGCGATAACGACCAGCGTCGAGGCCTGGTCCCAGCCGTAGGGCTTCCCGGTGAACTGATCGACGATCGTCTTAACCGTGACCTGCTGGCCGATGTTGGCTCGCTGCTGGACACCGACCGAGTAGACCTCATTCGCGGCATCCGTCAGTGCGGTGTCGACGATGACGAGACCGTCGGCTGGCGCCTGAACGAGCTTCTGGACGTCGGACTCGGTGTAGACCTTGCCGCCGAGAAGCGACAGCTGCGGGTAGGCCTTCGTCACCAGCACGCTGAAGCCGTCGAAGACCCGGTTGTCGGCGACCTCGCTGCTCGAGTCCACATCCACCGTGTAGACGATGAGGGATGCCTTGCCAATCGCGCGGCGCAGGCGCTCCAGCAGTTCCTTCTTCCGCTCCAGGTTCTGCTGCGCCTTGGCGCCGAGGAGGCGCTGCTGCACCGCTGTGAGCGACCCATTTTGCTTCTGCTTGACGTACTTCTCGGTCTTCAGCAGGAGCCGCAAATCACCGAAGAGTCCCGCATCTGCGTCGAGGACAACCCGAACCTCGTCAAGCCCCGTACTGTGCGCGCGGATCGTCTGCAGAACGTGCGGGTAGCCGGGCGTGAAGAAGTGGACGGTCAGCGTGTGCTGCGGGCCATAGCTGACGTCGTCGATCCGGTAGCCGAAGCTGTAGTCAAGGTAGTCACCTTTACCGGTCCTATATCGGAATTTGGGGGTCTTGAGCACATCTTGCGACAGCATCTCGAAGAGCCGCTTGCCGACCTCGGAGCTATCGAGATCGACGATCTTTATCTCGTTCTCGATCTCCTGCTCTTCGTTGGTCAGGTACTCGTAGGTATCGCCGTTTCGCTGCACATAGGTCTGCGTCTCCAGCAGCGCGAGGGCCTCCTCGACGTTCCTCGTGAGCTCCTGGAGGTTTCGACCAAACTGGTCGTATACGAGCACCGTCAGGTTTCGCGCGGTTGCGCGGAAGCCATCAACGTACTTGACCAGGAACAGCGCCTTGAGCACACGGACGGCCAGTTTCGTGACATCCGAATCCTGATCGGGGAGGTTCTTCTCCGCGACGTCAATCGATCGCTTCGTTGCTGCCTGAACGGTGTCGCGGATGCCGGCGAATAGGTTGTCGAAGGCGGCGATCTGGCCGACGTCAGTTCCGTCCAGTTCCTTCGCCACCTGCTGCACGACGCCGAGCATCGATCGTTCACCTACTGAGGCGTGTCGGCCGGTGAACGCGTTGTGCTCGGAGAGGCCGACCAAGGCGGCGCTGAAGAGCGGGAACTGGTAGTTCACGAAGGGGTAGGTCGAGACGAAGCGCGCCTCGTCCGGGTAATTGGGGTAGGTGCGTCCACCGACAAAGTCGAAGAGGGTCTTGAAGTTGCCGGACTCCTTGGCATAGATCGACTTCAGCTCCACCCCGCCGGCCACGTTCTTCGCCAGGAGGCGTTTGCGGATGACCTCCTCGACATCCGCGCTGGAAAGACTGACACGTGTCTTGAACCGGGCCTGGATCTTCGAGAAGTCGTATGCCTGCTGTGCAGATTGGTCTCCGACGATCCGATCGAGCGCTTCCTGGCTGGTCACGAAGACCCAGGCACGGCCGTTCGCCTTCGTGTTCAGGGTCTCGGCGATGGACTGAAGCTGCAGCTTCATCTTCCCGTCTTCGCCGATGAACTGACCGACCTCATCGACGAAGAAGTTGAGTCGTGTGCCGGCCGCCTGGTCGTCGAGCCAGCCGACGACCTCCTTGGCGAATTCGTCGATGTCGACGCGGTAAGAGTCGCGGTATTTCTCAAGGATGTTCTCGGGGGCGCCCGCAGCCGCCCCCGAGATCTCGGCGTAGGCTGCGGCGACGTTCGGCTCCTCCAGCACATCGAGTTCGCGACCCTCAATCCACGGAATTCCGGCGATCCGCTGATAGGTCTCGACGAACTGCGTGAGGAGCCGGCGGGAGTCGAGATCCCGCTCGAAACGGGCGACATGCGGCTGCATGCCGTAGTAGCCGCGGCTGTTGTTGAAGACTTTGATGAAGACCTTCAGAATCGCGTCGGACTTGTCGCCTCCTTGCGCGTCGGCCAATTGGTCGATGTTGAAGAGAAGACTCCGGGCGGGGATGCCCTCTGACTTCTTAAGTGAGGCCTTCAGGAAGTTGTCGGTCGTCTTCGTCTTGAAACTCTCGGCGACCATTGCGCGCGGGAAGTCTTGACCGTCCACGTCTCCAAGCAGGTGAGCCAGCATCTTGAGCAGGTGTGATTTACCTGAGCCGAAGAAGCCGGAGATCCACACACCATTCGCGTTCGTGTAGTTCGTGTATTCCTCCAGGAGGTTCGACAGTGCCGTCTCGGCCTCCTTGGTGAGGACGTATTCCTCGACCTCCGTTCCGAGGTGTGTCGTGTCGTCGGCCTTGATCACACCGTCGATCGGACGAGTGATGTCCTTCTCGAAAATGTCATGGAGCTTCACCGTCAGGCCTCCCGATCCCGGATGTCGAACGCCCGGTAGTAGTTGTCGTCTTTGAGTCGCCCGAAGAGCACAAGCGATGAGCCCGATACTCCCGATTGCTTGTAGTCGCCGGGGAAGAACATGAGCATCGGCTTGCTCGCCGCAACAGTCTGCAAGTTGTTCAGAACGCTATGGGAGCGGATGTACGGGAACACCTCGCCGATGCCAGTCAGAAAGAGGATGTCGTACGGGGCTGCGTCGAGTCGCTCTTTGATCGCTGGGGTCAGTTTTGAACCGGGATCCAGCATGTTCTGCAGTGGTTTGAGGAGGGCGTCCTTCCCTTGCTCGACTTCGAGCTTCAGGAGCCGGTCCCAGACGCCGCGCGCTTGGAGCATCTCGACCGTGAGGTCGTACAGGTTGATCTCAAGGACAGTGGCGCCGTGGTCATTCTTCAGCTTGTTTTTGAGGCGCTTCTTCGCCGCCGCGACGGCCAAGGAATCTTCGGGGTCATAGGGATAGATGAAGAATGGCACTTCATTGCCCAGCCCCTCCATTTCCAGGAATCGCCGGCTCGGGAGCACCGACAGGAGGTGCTGCTCCTGCTCCAGAACCTGCTGGGTCGTCATGCGGCCTCCCTCGTTGGGAAGAGGCGGACATCACTTGGTGTGCGCTTTGCGAGCTCATCGTGGACGCGCGTCGATAGGAAGGTGGGGATGATCCTCCCGTCGTCATCGGTGAGACCCGCGTCGCGCATCAAGAGAAAGATGGTCGAGCGCAGCTTCTGCATCGTCGTCGACGTGATGTGATTGAGTTCGTCGTGCCAGAGCGCTTTTCCACGGATGAACGAGTCGAAATGCTCCGGCAGCACCTCTGTCGCCAACTGGAGGAAACGCTCACGGAGCACCTCCTCTGCGAACTCACCGATGAGCGTGTATCGGCGACAGGTAGCAACCCACATGAGGTGTGCTCGCTCCTCTCCTGTGACGACCGCGAGCAGCGCGACCTCTGAGTCGGTGAGTTCTTCAAGCCTCTGAATCAGCTCCCCGCCCATGCGAGTCGCGGTGCGAGACGCGCGGCTCTGCAACAGGTTGTCAGAATCGATAGCCTCGCGCACCTTTATCCAGTCGTCTAGACGGACGTACATATCGGCCGCGAGGGAGGCACTCTGCAGGAACAGACGGCCGGTCGTGAACGAAAGCTTGTACCGCTGAGACTGATCCCGCGTTGGTCTCACGGTCACCTCGTCCTCACTTCGGAAAGTTGATCAGTCTCTGGTCAACCAACGACCTTGTCTATCTGCCGACGGGGTCGGCTACAAGGCGGACGCCATTCCCCGCCCCCGCCGATCCTAGCGGGCGTCTCGCGTGCAGCAGGTCCGGGCCGCAACCGTGAAGCGTGCCATTCCAATGTAGCCGCGGGATGAGTCCGACGCCGCACGCGAGGAGCGGCGAGGATCGCACGCTTTCCGTCGTGCGCCGCGATCTCGACGCCGGTTCGCGCGCCAATGTCGGAGACAGGGCTTAGTCTGATCGACTGCCCGAAATCAGCGGGCACCAACCTCTCTGGAGTCTGTCGTGGAAACACTCGTCGCAATGCTGCCGATCGTGAACGTCCTGTTGCTCGTCGCCACAGTGATCCTTGTGATCTCGCTCCGGCCGCGCCGGGCCGTGCCCGCTGACGTAGGGCCGCTTCGCCAGGATTTGCAGATGCTTGACGCCGCGATGCGTAGCGACCTTTCCGCCCAGCGTCAGGAAGTGCGTGACGCACTCCAGGCCGGGCACAAGCAACTCGCGCAGCTGCTGTCGGAATCTGCCCGCAACCAGTCCGAAGAGCTCGGACGCGAGCGGCTCGAACGAGCCGAAGCACACGATCGCGTGGATGCGCGGCTCGCCGCCGGCTTCAGCGCAGTCGCTGATCGCATTGACTCGCACGCTCGCGCCAGTGCCACCTCGCTCACCGAGTTCCGAAAGTCCTTCGAGGAACGCTTCGACCGCCTGCGCCAAGATTCTGAGACAAAGCTCGAGCAGATCCGCGTCACCGTCGACGAGAAGCTCCAGGGCACGCTGACGACGTCACTGCGTGAGAACGCGGTCAAGATTGAAGAGCTCACGTCGGCGAACACGGCCAAGCAGCTGGAGATGCAGAGGTTGCTGAGCACGGAACTCGAGAAGCTGCGAACCGGGAACGAAGCAAAGCTCGAGAAGATGCGTGAGACCGTCGACGAGAAGCTGCAGGGGACTCTCGAGAAGCGCCTCGGCGAGTCGTTCGCGCTCGTTAGCGACCGACTGGAGCAGGTGCAGAAGGGCCTCGGGGAGATGCAGACCCTCGCGTCGGATGTCGGGGGCTTGAAGCGTGTGCTCACCAACGTCAAGAACCGCGGAGGCTGGGGCGAAGTGCAGTTGTCGCGACAGCTCGAAGACATTCTGACGCCTGGCCAGTACGAGCAGAACGTCGTCATCAAGTCGGACACCCAGGAGAGCGTCGAGTTCGCCATCAAGCTCCCTGGCCGCGACGACGATGGACGAGTCTACCTTCCGATCGACTCAAAGTTTCCGCAGGAGGACTATGAGCGGCTGCTCGATGCGCAAGAGCGTGGCGACAAGGTCGACATCGACACCGCGAGCAGGAACCTCGAGCGCGCGATCCTCGCGCAGGCAAAGACGATCGCCTCGAAGTACATCGATCCCCCTCGCAGCACTGACTTCGCGATCATGTACCTGCCGACTGAGGGGCTCTTCGCCGAAGTCGTGCGCCGCCCTGGTCTGGCCAGCAAGCTGCAGACCGAGCTCCGCATTCTGATCACTGGCCCGACAACGCTCATGTCGCTCTTGAACAGCCTCCAGATGGGATTCCGCTCCCTCGCCATCGAGAAGCGCAGCTCCGAAGTGTGGCAGGTGCTGAGCGCCGCCAAGGTTGAGTTCCAGAAGTATGGGCAGGTCTGGGACAAGCTGGGACGACAGCTCGAGACCGCTCAGAAGACCGTGAAAGAAGCCGGTGTGCGCACCCGTGCCGTAGAGCGCAAGCTGCGTGACGTCGAGGTCACAGAGGTCGAGGTTGGGGCCGGCGATCTCCCCGCCCCGATCATGCCGGAGGCGGACGAGGCTGGCGTCAATATTGAACAGCTCGATACCGAACTCGTCGACGCCCAGTAGGCCCAGCTGAGGTGTCTAGCCCGTTCAGGCGGCGGTGATTGGTTGAGCAAGAAGAGTCATGCGCAGCTCGGGACCAAGATGCACCGATCGTGAGCTTGGTCCGGCCTGGGCGCGACACCCCTTATACGGATGGTTCGGAGCTCACGACGAACGATGCCTCATAATGAGCAACGCCCGGGTTGTAGAACCGGTCTGAGACGATGTCGGAAGTGAGTATGGAGCGCAGCGAGGGGACCTGCATGAGCGACGAGAATCTGGCGAAGGGGCAGGCTGAGGCTGATGACGTGCCGGGCCCGCAGGAGCTGCCCTCGACAGCTTTGGTCGAGTTCGAGGATGGGCTTGCGCTGTTTCTCGGCGACCACGTGCCCGACGGTCTCCGGCTCGTCCCGTTCACGTTCATGGATCCCGCAACTCGCACCGCCGTATCCACGGCCGCGGGGACTGCCGTCGGCTTCGGGAACATCGCTGCACAAGGTGCGAGTGCTGCGATGCAGGCGCAGGGGATCGTGCGGCTCGCTCCGCAGACGCTACAAGCGTTGAAGACAGCGACGCCGATAGTCAAGGACGGATGGAACCTAGGGACTCTCGCCAGCGGTGGCAAGTTCGCCGCGCAGGTGCGATGGCTCCCGGCCACGGCGGCGACCACCGCATCCGTCGTCGCGGCGATGGGCCCCGCGATCACATTGATGGTCATCCAGTTTCAGCTGAACCAGATCGCGGACGTCGCGAAGCACAATCTCGAACTCACGACGAAGGTGCTCCAGGTCGTACGGCAGGAGCAGTGGTCAGCTGTTAGCGGCTACCACAACACCCTTCTCAGAGAGCTAAGTCATGCGCGACAGATTGGCGAGGTTACGGACGCCGTGTTTGGCGAAGTCCGGGGCTACCAGGGCGAGCTGTCGAGGCAATGGGATGTCTTCGAGACGGCCGTACAGCAACATGTCGTCGAGTTGAGGGCGAAAGTCGGACATAAAGAGCGTCAGCAGTACCTCGCTGACAATGGGCAGGCGGTCATCGCGGACGCCCAGGCTCTCCTGCTCGCGCAGACATCCTGGTTTGTCTATCAGGCGTTGCGCGCCGGCCACCTGCTGAAGACGGCCAAACACGACTCGCAAGATGCGGAGCTGCTGAAGAACCTCGTCACGAACGCTCAGGCTCTGCACGGAAAAACGCTAGACGAGACGGACTGGCTGCTCGATCAACTGGCGCGCGAGTTCGCCATCATCGACCAGCTCCCGGGGAAGAGGACGTTCAAGATTGGCGGTTCGGCTCGCGCCGCGAAAGACGCCGAGAGCATGGTGAGGCAGCTGCAGCAGGCACTGGCGGCTATACGCGGACAGGATGCTCCGACAGAGCCTGAACCGCTGGTTCTGCCGTCGATCACGGTCTTTGAGGGTGATGTTCCCGGCGAGCTTGTCCGCATCCTGCCCTTGCGGCTGGACCCTGGCGAGCATCTGCTCGCCCTCGCAGACGCGTCTTGTGATCGGTGGAACGTGCCACTCCGCGACTCGGGGTGGGTGGCAGTTACAGATCGCCGCATCCTGGTCACTCGGCAGGAATCGTTACGACGGATCGGTGCGATCGACATCGAACTGAAAGTCGATGACATCCGCTACGTTCGCAGGCCCGATCGTGGGGACAGGGCCCCAGTCATGGATGTGATCACAAAGGACGCGAACCTGACCCTCCAGTTCCCCGGCTGGTCGAAGAGTATCAAACACCGTACAGCGGCAAAGCAGATGGGAGAGCTCGTGGCAAGTTTCATGCATCTTCCCCCATCCGAAGTTCCGACCGTTCGACCGCCGGAGATTGAAGCCAACATCGACGGCTCGGTCGCCGCCGTTGTCTCCTGAAGCAGCACTCGGCAGCTAAGCCGATCCTAGAACTCGCCGAGACGGTTCAACCTGGGCCTGTGATCTCGATGCCCCGCGCGTTGATGACGCAAACGCCGTTCGGATGAGTCGCGTGCGCCGCTGCAGTCGCTTCCCCCGGTGCCACGCCTTCGCGGTGACGTGGCGATGCCGCTTCGGGCCCAGGACGAGCCCCGCGACCAAGGGTGCGCAGCGTGAACCGGCTGCCGACCTTCGTCATCGAGGAGAACGCGGTGATGATCGCGTACGGGACCCACGTCGGTACGCCGAAGGCGCAGAAACGCTCGGTGCCCTATGCACAGCGTCTCGCGCCCCTTTGGGGGACTCGAACCTGGCTATCTCGGCAGGGCACAAGACGTGCCGAGCAGACTAGTCTGTTTGTAGACGCACCGTTGCGAAACCCAAGCCTCAAGGAGCTCGACCATGGCCCTCACCGCACACTCCAACATCGGCGACTGGCTGAACGACCCGACCGGCGGGCCACTCATCCGCGCACTCTTCGAACAGACGGGCGCCGACCCCGAGCTCCTCACCCCCGTGCTCGGTCTGCCGCTGCAGCAGCTCGTCGCGATGAGCCAGGGCCAGCTTCCGCAATCGGTCGTCGATGACCTCGTGCGCGCAGCCAACGGCGGCGAGATCCCTGAGGCTGACGAGTCCGAGGGCTGGACTGAGAAGCCCACCGCCGCGCGCTTCGCCGGCAAGACCGTGATCGTCACGGGCGCAGCATCCGGAATCGGCAAGGCCACCGCATCCCGCATCGCCCGCGAAGGCGGACGCGTCATCGCCTCCGACATCGCCGCCGACAAGCTCGACGCGCTGAAGGCCGAGCTGCCGGACGCCGACATCATCACCGTCGCCGGAGACCTCACCAAGCAGGACGCGATCGACGCCGTGATCGCCGCTGCGGGCGACCGCATCGACGCCCTCGCGAACGTCGCCGGCATCAACGACGACTTCTCCCCCGCAGGCGAGACGACGGATGCCGTCTGGGACCGCGTCATCGCCATCAACCTCACCGCCCCGTTCAAGCTCATGCGCGCGGTGCTGCCGATCATGGAGAAGGCCGGCCGCGGCTCGATCCTCAACGTCTCCAGCGAAGCGGGTCTGCGCGGCAACTCGTCGGGCAACGCCTACACGGCCAGCAAGCACGGCATCATCGGCGTCACGAAGTCCGCGGCGTTCATGTACGGACCGAAGGGCATCCGTGTGAACTCCGTCGCACCGGGCGGCGTCGCCACCGGCATCCCGATGCCCCCGAACATGTCAGAGTACGGCTCGGGTCGTCTTGCCCCGTTCCAGCAGGCGATCCCGACAGTTGCGACCGCCGAGCACCTCGCCGCGTCGATCACGTTCCTGCTGTCGGACGACGCCGTGAACATCAACGGTGCTGTGCTGGCATCCGATGGCGGATGGTCGGTGCAGTAAGCACCACGATGACCACGCCCCTGCCGACCCGAACGGCAGGGGCGTTCTTCGTTCTCGAGCCGACGTCGGCTCCTGCTAAGCCCCTCTGGTACGGAAGACTGAGCCGAGGCAGATCGATCTTGTCTCGCCCATCCGATCGTCACGTAGAGGGGGAGATGGCACTCCAGTTGATGACCCTGTCGCCCAGGAACTGGTTTGCTTCCGAGAACACGTACGCACCCTTGAACGGCCGTTGGCCAGTGTTCGACGCCACTGGATGCGCGGCCCGAATGATCGCCTCACGCGGAACCTGTCGCAGCAACGGCATCGCGATCTTCCGTGCGTCCTCGCCGAGCACGACGAACGCGATAGGCGAGCCAGACGCCGCTAGACGTCGGATCACCGTCTCGATGAACGGCTTCCAAAGTCGGAGATGCGATTTTGGCTTTTCACTGAAAACAGTCAAGGCTGTGTTGAGAAGCAGGACACCTCCCGTTGCCCACTCAGTGAGGTTACCTGTCGCTGGCCTGGCGAACTGGATGTCGGGATCCCGTTCGAGATTGAGGAAGATTCGGTGAAGCGCCGAGCGCTTGTCCACCTCTCCCTGTTGAGAGAATGCCAACCCGTCCGCGAGGCCTGACGTGTCGTACGGATCCTGACCCAGGAGCACGACCCTCACATCGGTGGGGGCAACCAGTTCGAAAGCGCGAAACACATTCCGGCGCTCAGGTAGGACGTCCTGCCCGCGCTGGTAGAGGCTCTGAAGATCCGGTGGCCTATCGGACACGCGAAGGTCGAGCCACTCATCCCAGGCGCGCGGAAGAGTTGGACCGTTGGCCGCTTTCGCAACTGACGATGTGTTCACACATCCAAAGCTAGGACCTGCTTGCCCCAGACGTAGCGCGCGATCCACGTTACGCGCCCGTCGACGTCACCGTAACTCGAACCCGCAGTGGCGACGGATGCTGTGCCTATCGGAACTGGCGCTTCCACTCAGTGCGGGCCGCCTAGCTCTCTCATATGCTCAGAGAGGGATGACGGTCCACCAAGGGCGTCGGGGGATGAATAGAGGGTCAATGAGCGACTTCAGTCCGCTTGAATACATCGAGCAGGCATTGACGGCAGCCGCAAGTGCGCTCGGGCCGTTCGTGACTCGACGTCTCTCCGAGGTTGCTCCGGAGGTATCGGATTGGACCCAGATCCTCGCGGCGAAGGACCGGCAGGCCGGCCGGCGAGTGGACCGCTACAACCCCCGTGATCTTTCGCTGCAACTTCGCGTCCTGACGGAGCGGCTCGGTACTCTGGGTTTCCCCTTCACTGACCTCATCGACAGGCAGGCGAGCAACTGTGCGAGTGAGCTCCGCGACGTCCGCAACAAGTGGGCGCACAGTGAAGAGTTCACAGTCGCCCAGACTTTCCGGGCTCTTGATTCGACCGAGATCCTCTTGCGAGCGATTGCTGCCGACGAAGACGCCGACGCGATCGGACTCCTGAAGTCGGAGGTCCTAACAGCGCTGAACACGTCGACCGAATCCACGCACCAGGAACCAAATGAGCCGAACGCCTCTCCCGCGACCCCGGAAGCCTTCGAGTCTCCGACGCTCATCGACGAATCGGGATCCGCTGCCTCGCTCGACGCTTCTGTGCTCAGTCCGTTGAGTTTCGCTGTCGCGCGAACGGGCATCTCGGTCGTGCCACAGCTTACGATCTCCTACCGAGGCCCCGAGCTGCGAGGCGCGTCCGTCGAGGTCGAGGTCGACTGTCAGTTGGGATCGCTGGGAGACCCCCGCGTTCTAATCGTCGACCTCGACGGAGACCATGACACGACTCTTCGCAACGTCGATCTGCGGCTGGATCCAGGTCGCATGCTCGCGGTCGAGTCGCCCATGCCCGGCACGGTTACAGCGACGTTGAGGGACGCGAACGGTGACGAGATCGCGAGCCAACGCTCGGACGTCCAACTACTGGCGGCGAATCAGTGGATGGCCAAGCCGATGCCGCTGAGTCTCGAGTTGCTCGCCGCATTCATCCAGCCTCAGTCGTCGGCCATCAGCGCTCTTCTTGTCGAGGCATCGACGCTTCTGGGCAACCGGACGGGTTCGTCGGCACTCGACGGGTACCAGCAGGGCGATCCTGATCGAGTCGACTCGATGGTCGAAGCGATCTACGACGCCGCACGCGCGCGAGACATCCGTTACGCGGAGCCGCCAGCGAGTTGGGGACTCACGGGCCAGAAAGTGCGCACTCCGGCCGAAGTGCTCGAGGGGCGCCTTGGCACCTGCATGGATACGACGTTGACCCTGGCCGCGGCCCTGGAGGAAGCCGGGATCAACTCGACCCTGTGGCTTCTTGAAGGTCACATCTTCCTCGGATACTGGAGGGAATGGTCGAGCCTGGACGCACCTGCGCAGGCAGAGGCCAGCGAGGCGGTCAACCTCGTCGGACTCGGCAAGATCGGGCTCGTGGAAACGACGAAGATGACCGGAGGGGCGGAATCCGCGCCGTTCGGGGTCGCCCGACGGCAGCCATTCACCGAGGGCAACGTGGATCCCACTCGGGTCATCGGCGTGACCGATGTCTTACAGGCTCGACAAGCAGCTATCTATCCCCTGCCGAGTCGCTCGATCGGCTCGAACGGCGAAGTCACGGTGCACGAGTACCGCGCGGCCGCAGCTCCGGATCCATTGCAGTACAACCCCTCCGCCACGGATCTCGCCGGTGATGACGCGCGCAGGCTGCCTGCGCGCGTGAGCTCGTGGAAGAACTCCCTGCTCGACCTGAGCCTGCGCAATCGCCTCATCAACTACACGCCGTCAGCGGGTCACTCCATCGCCGTGCCGCAGCCAGCTCTAGCCGCATTCGAGGATCTGATCAACAGCGGGTCCCCGATCACACTCCTTCCGAGCGATCGAACCCCCGATGTCGACAAGACCCGCGGTGTTCAGTTCGGACGCGACCTGCCTGAAGCTGTCCGCTCGGACTTGCTCATGTCCCGGAAGTCCGCCTATGTCGACATCACCGAGGGGGCCTACACCGCGCGACTTCGCGCCCTGGCCTACAAGGCGCGCACCATCGCCGAGGAAACAGGCGCGAACAATCTCTACGTCGCGTTCGGAATGCTGCGCTGGCGATTCAACGATCGCGACCTCAGGTCGCCGCTCATCCTCCTGCCTGTGACTCTCGAGCCCGCGGGCCGCGGCTCTGTGTTCCGTATGCGCGTGGACGACACGGGTGAATCCACACCGAACTACTGCCTGCTCGAGAAGCTGCGGGTGACTCACGGCATCCGCATCCCCGGTCTCGAGAACCCGGTGAAGGATGAAGCCGGCATCAATCTCGCAGCTGCATTCGCGGCTGCGCGGCAGGCTCTGGCGGAAGCCCGACTGCCGTTCACCGTAGAGGACTCCGCAGACCTGTCGATCCTTCAGTTCGGCAAGTACCGGCTGTGGAAGGACCTCGACGAGAGTTGGGAGACCTTCACGTCGAACCCGCTCGTCAAGCATCTCGTTCATACGCCGACGGCAGCGTTCGAGGACCCATCACCGTCGCCGACCTCAGTGGATCTGGATGCCCTCGGCACGTCCTTGCCCGTGCCGGCGGACTCCTCGCAACTCGACGCGGTCTCGGAAGCGGTCGCTGACCGGACATTCGTACTCGAAGGCCCTCCCGGCACAGGGAAGTCACAGACCATCACGAACCTTCTCGCTCATGCGATCGTCAACGGCAAGAGAGTGCTTTTCGTCGCTGAGAAGCGCGCGGCACTGGACGTCGTGAAGCAGCGCCTCGATGCCGTCGGACTGGGGCCGTTCTCGCTCGATCTCCATGACAAGGGCGCTCGCCCGAACGCAGTCCGTGCGCAGTTGAAAGAGGCACTCGAAACGACCGCCCGCCCGGACGGCGCCGCCCTCAGCGCACAGAACGAGAACGCCGTATCGAGCCGGAACACTCTGCGCCGGTACGCTGACCGCCTCCACGAGAGCAACACCGCGGGCATGTCGTTCTACACATCGAGGGATCGCCTCCTGGCGTTCGAGCCCGATGCTCCTACGCTCGACATCCCGACCGCTTTCGTCTCGACGAGTTCCACCACGCAGATCGACTTCGTCCGCGCGACGCTGAGACGCCTGCCGGACACTGCCGACCTTGTCCGACCAGCGGAGCTCAACGGGTGGGGCTTCGTCGACGTCACGTCTCACGACCCGTCGGACATCGGGGCCCTGCATCGAGCAGCGATGGACTTCGACCAGGCGATCGGAGACGTCTTCGTCACGACCGGCGAGTCGCCGGCACTCTCGCACAGTACCTCGCCTGAGTTCATCGAACGCTGGTCACAGCTCGCGGGAGCTCCACGCTTCTCTCTTGAGTCCCTCGATCAGCTGCTCCCCCGAGTCCAGTCCGGTGAACTCAGCGCTCTTCAGCAGCACCTTCGAACGCTCACGGCCGCATCACCGCAGTGGACGAACACCGTGAGCCTCCACGCGCTGAGCGCGAACCCGGCGCCCGGTTCCGTTCACATAGCAGCTCAGGCTGCCGATGCCTCTGGGTTCTTCGGCCGACGCAAGCGTCAACGATCGGCGCTCGAGATGTTCGGCGACAGCCTGTTGGTGCCTCTGAAGAGCGTGCCTCCGAAATCCATCGCGCAGTTGACCGGACAGGTGGAAGCGACAGCGGCGTCGGCTGCTGCTCTGCGCAACGGACTCCTCTCGCTCCCCGTCTCCGTGGTCGGTGCGGGTTGGAACCCGTTCGATGCGACCGACGCGGCTCGCGCCGCGTCGCAGCTCGATTGGCTCGTCTGGCTCAGCGGGGCTCTCGAGTTGCGACCTCACGATCTGGACGCGACGATTCTGCGAGAGACCTATCGCACCTCGCCTGCGGATCCGGCGCTCTCCGGTGCGCTCGCAAAGCTCGGGACAGCTTGGCGTTCACTCGAAGTGATGGCCTCGCCGAAGATCGGAGCCGGGGTGTTGAAGAGTTGGGCCTCGCCGCGCGCCGTGGTCGATGCGTGGGGAGCAACTCGCGGTTCGCGGGCACTCGACACCCCTACTCCCACGTCCCTGCAGAGATGGGTGGCGTTCGCTCGGGCGCTCGAGCCTCTCCGAAGCTATGGACTCTCAGACGCACACGCAGCACTCATCTCGGGACGCGTTCTGGCAGACGATGCGTCGATCGCCTTCGACAAAGGCGTGGCGGCCTCATCGTTGGTGGAGCGCGAGCATGCGCAGGGCCTCGAGATGTTCGACCCTCAGGCTCACGGCCGATCCGTCGAAAGATTCACCTCAAGCACAGCCGCGATCCGAGCCGAGCTTCCACGTTGGATCCCCGCCGAAATACTCGGCCGGAGGAAGATCGACGCAGCTTACAGCGGCGGGCGCCTCGGCGAACTCAAACGCCAGATCGGGCGCCAGCGCGGGGGGCTCTCAGTGCGCGGACTGATGGATGGCTATGCAGATCTGATCACGCAGATCACCCCATGCGTGCTGGCGAGTCCCGAATCCGTCTCACGCTTCTTCCCGGCAACCGGCGACCTGTTCGACATCGTCGTCTTCGATGAGGCGTCGCAGATCAGAGTTCCTGATGCGATCGGCGCGATGGGGCGATCGAACTCGGTGGTGGTGGTGGGCGACAGCAAACAGATGCCACCGACCAGCTTCGCCGATGTGGTCACCGACTCCGATGAGGTGGTGACCACGGACAGCACCGCGATCGCCGATGAGGAATCCATCCTGAGCGAGTGTGTCCAAGCGCAGGTGCCCAGACGCTGGTTGTCCTGGCACTACCGGAGTCAGGACGAGGCGCTGATCGCGTTCAGCAATCACAAGTACTACGACGGCCGACTCGCGTCTTTCCCTGCACCCTGGCCGACGAGGTCCTCTTCACGACCCTCGGTATCCGGTCACGGAGTTTCGCTCGTCAGGGTCGACGGTCACTTCAACAGAAGCGGACGAGGACGGGATCTTCGCACCAACATCGTCGAAGCCCGTGCCATCGTCGGAGACATCGCCCGGCGCTTCGCCGCGTCCGACACGCCTCCGTCGCTCGGAGTCGTGACGTTCAATGCGCAACAACGCTCACTGATCGAATCGCTTCTGCGCGACGAGTCGGACGACCGAATCGCCGCCGCTCTGGACCAGCGCGACGGACTTTTCGTGAAGAACCTGGAAAACGTGCAGGGAGACGAGCGCGACACGATCCTCTTCTCCGTGGCCTTCAGCGCGAACGAGCGTGGTGACCTGCCACTCAACTTCGGGCCGCTCTCGCGTGCGGGCGGAGAGCGCCGTCTCAACGTTGCGATCACCAGAGCGCGTCGAGAAGTGATTCTTTTCGCCAGTTTCGACCCTTCAGACCTGCGAGCTGAGCAAACATCATCCGTGGGAATCAAGCATCTGCGCTCATATCTACAACTTGCTGCTGACGGCATCGATGAGAATGCAGACGAGGTAGCCCGGTCCGGATTCGTCGATCGCCATCGAGAAGAGATCGCCACCGCGCTTCGCGACCGAGGACACGTGGTGCAGACGGACATCGGTCTTTCTGATTTCCGCGTCGACATCGCAGTCGCGGCAACAGATGATCCTGAACAACCGGCACTCGCCGTTCTGCTCGATGGCCCGACGTGGCGCGAGCGGCGTACTGTGGCCGACCGCGATGCGCTTCCCACGGACGTCCTGAAGGGCCTCATGAACTGGCCGGGCGTGGAGCGTGTGTGGCTTCCCGAGTGGCTGCAGCAAAGGGAGAGGACGCTCGACCGCATCGATTCCGCCGTGAGGGAGGCCACTTCTGCCGCGCATCGCGCCGCAGAAGAAGCAGTGGCAAAGACACCTTCTCCCGACGTCGAAGGTCTCGCAGCCCTGGCATCGGTCGCCTCCGAGACGAGCGCTCCGGACGAGCCAGGATCGCGCGCGGCAGTGTCCGAGCCCGGCCTCCTTGCGCAATCGGCACCGGCCCCTGTGGTCGCCGATCTGCAGCATCCACGAATCCGTGACTTCTCGGAGTGGTCGTCGCGAACCGCCGGTGGCATCGCCGTACTTGATGCTCTGCCATCGCCGGCCGCGGCTCAGCGAGTACGTGATCTTGTGCACGAGGTAATCACGCATGAGGGCCCTATTCACCGAATGCGGTTAGTGAAGCTCGTGGCCGGCGCCTTTGGTCTGAGCAAGGTCCATGCTTCACGGGCGGAGGCGATACTCCGTTGCGTTCCGTCAGAGTTCGTTCGCTCGAACGACCGGGCGGTCCTGTGGCCTCGAGATGTCGATCCACGCACGTGGCGGGATGTCCGTCGTCCCGTCGAGGGTTCGGCTCGACCCCTCGAGCATGTCCCTCTGGCTGAGATCGCGAACGCCATGGCGGTCGTTGCCGACCTGAGCGGCGGGATGACCGACGAGGAGATCAAGCGTGAGTCGCTCGGCCTCTTCGGTGGAAAGCGCGTGACATCCGGCATCGGCGATCGCCTGAGCGAGGCCCTGGACACCGGGCTGAGCACCGGACGGCTCGAGCGACGTTCCGAAGGCTTGATCGTGGCTGGCAACTGATGGAGTCGTGTCGGCTCCCGCGGCGCTCCGCATAGCCGCAGACGTCGACCCCCGCCACGTGATGGTGCATTGTGGCTGCAGTAAGCGCCTCAGTCTTGGAGGCCGGAGCGGCGACCGTGCCGGCCTTCGAACTCACCGATCGCTCGACGCGCCTTGCGCAGCTGAGAGACCCCGAGGCCCACTCCGGCACCGAAGATGGCGAGACTAATCCATCGGTACGGCGCGCTCGAATCGATCGCGATAGTGACGGCCCACCCGGCGAACATGACCGCGGACAACACGATTGTGTAAAGCGCGAAGTTCCTCTGACGCTGCAGTGCCATGCGCTGCTGGATCAGGGATGGCTCGGCGTTGGGCTCGCTCATGGGGCGAGCCTAGACCGCAGCACCTGTGACGGGCTCAGACCGCTGGCTCCAGAGCAGATGAGAGACTGAACCCGTGCCCGATCGTCCCGAGATTGTCTGCATCTGCGGCTCCATGCGGTTCGCCGAGGACATGCGAGCCGTGAGCCGATCCTTGACGCTCGCGGGCGTCATCGCCCTCATTCCCGGTGAGATCGACGGGCCGATCACCGCCGAGCAGAAGGCCGTGCTCGGCGAGCTGCACCTGCGCAAGATCGACGTGGCCGATCGTGTCGTGGTGGTGAACCGCGGCGAGCACTTCGGCGAGTCCACGACGCGAGAGATCGACTATGCGCGCGCCGCAGGCAAGCCCGTGACCTTCGTCGGCCCTACCTGGGGCTCGGAGTAGACCTCACATCTCCCCCGCCTACCCTGACTGTATGAAGAAGCTCCCCGCCCTCGCGACGGTCGCCGTCGGCACCCTCCTGCTCTCCGGATGTTCTCAGGCGTCGACCATCGCTGCCTGCGGCCAGGTCGCAGCTCAGGCCGCGCAGGTGACCGGAGTGATCTCCAGCGTCAGCTCGCCGACCCCCGAAGCCGCGCAGGCAGCTCTCAATGAGGTCAAGAACGTCGCCGAGAACATCCGCGGTGTCGATGGACCCGAGGAGTTCGTCGCCCTCCGCGACTCGTGGACGACGAGCATCGACGCGTTCGCCGCCGAGGGCGAGAAGGCCATCGCGGGTGACATCACGGGCCTGGATGCGGCGACGACGGAGATGCGCACCGCGACCGACGCGATGCTCGCCTACTGCACCCCGTGACCGGAGCCCGTCACTCTTCCTGCTGAACGCTCATCGCGATCTCAAAGCTGTCGCCGATCACGCGGCCGCCATCGAAGACGGGGTCTTCATCGAGCGTCTCGAGAACGCGAGGATCGCTCGTGACGGCAGCGGTCCCGCGATCACGAACCTCGCGCGACGGCCAGGTCGTCACCGTGACCACGACCGACTCCCCAGCGTTCGTTCCTACGAGTTCGGCGATGCTCTTGAGCTCGCCCGATTCGTACGACGCCCCGTCTGCGTGAAAGTCAGCCGGGTCGGCTGAATCGCTCGACTGCCAGTAGTCCACGACACTGATCGCGCCGTGATCGCGGTAGACCTCCGCCATCCGCTTCGAGAGGTCCAGATATGCGGCCTTGCGTTCCGTCGGCACCGGAACGACCGTGATGTCGATGACCATTCTCTGCTCCAGTCCTCAGCGGTGAGTGTCCGTCGCCAGGGTATCCACCGTCGGCCTCACCCGACCAGACGTGCCCTACTGAGCAATCCCTCGCAGCAGTCGCGTCACCGTCTCCTCGACGCGCTCCGCACTCAAGGGCTGACCGATCAGCGCCGCGTACGACGCCATGGCGATGAGCTGGTCGGCGATCGCGTCGGCATCCACGTCGGTCCGTATCTGTCCTGCCGCCTGTCCACGCGCGATCCGTTCGGCGACCCACGAGCGGATCGGTGCCGCGAGCCGCTCGTTGAGCGCCAACCCGAGTTCGTGGTCGGTGGCGGTCACTGCGATCAGAGCGCGGGCGAGTGCCACGCCCTCGGGCTTCGCGAGACCGGCCGACATCGCCGAAAACCAGGCGTGCAGGTCAGCCCGGATGTCGTCGCTCATCGCGACTGCGGGGTCGGCTCCTGGCAGGTCTCCTTCAAGCAGCGCCTCACCCAGGATTGCCGCCTTCGACGGCCACCACCGGTAGATCGTCTGCTTGGCGACCCCCGCCGTCTCGGCGAGCCCCTCGATCGTCACCGCTTCGTACGTACCGGCCACGACCGCAACGCGCATCGCCTCGAGCACCGACTGGCGCGCGGCTTCACTTCGGGGACGGGGCATTAGTTCAGGCTACTGGTCACCGCGTTTCGTCTCGGGCTTCGCGCCTCGCTCAACGACCGGAGCCCGGTGACTTCGCGGCCCGCCTCCGCCAAGCTGGACTCATGCGCATCGTGGTGAGCGGGGCCGGTCTCGGCGGACTCGTGCTCGCCCAGGCCCTCCGCGACCACGCCGACGTCATCGTGCTCGACCGCGATGCAAATCCGGCCGACACCGGCGGCTACCGCATCGCGCTCACTCCCGAGGCGGTCGCCGTGATCGAGCGGCACGTTCCGGGGCGGCTTGTCGACCGCATCCGATCGGTCTCCGACGGCCCTGAGACGTTCTCGCAGTTCGCGATCGCCGACTCGCACCTGCGACCGATCGTCGTGGCTCCGGAGCCGGCGGGACAGGACCGGATGCTGTGCCAGCGCCGCGCGCTGCGGCAGATCCTCAGCGAAGACCTCGGCGAGCGCCTGCAGTTCTCGTCGACCGTGACCTCGGCTGAAGCCCACGACAGCGGGGCGAGTGTCACGCTCGCGGACGGCTCGCGCATCGAAGCCGACCTGGTCGTCGCGGCAGATGGTGCCCGCTCGGCGACTCTCCGATCGATCTCCCCCGAGACGAGCACGGACACCGGCCTCGTCGGCATCGCCGGGTCGACACCGCTGACCAGGCACACCCGGTTTCCGCGCTACCTGCTGCGCGGCCCCGCCCTCGCCGTCGACCGCCACGGCGTCGGCATGTTCCTCTCGCTGACATCGCGCGGGCTGCGCGACATCCCACCCGAACTCGCGGATGCCGTCGGCCCGCCGTCACTCGTGTGGGGTCTGATCGCCCGGCGCGACGCCATCGGTGCGGTGCAGACGGCATCCTCAGCCGAACTCGTCGCGACGGCATCCGCCCTCGTGGACCGCTGGACTCCGTGGATGCCGGGAGTGATCCGCGACTCCGACCCCGACCGCACTGCCGCTTTCTCGTTCCGCGCCGCCGACCCGAAGGCGCCGCGCTTTCCGTGGACTCCCGGCCGCATCACCGCGATCGGTGATGCAGTGCACGCGATGCCTCCCACCGGCGGACGCGCCGGATCGACCGCCATCCGCTCGGCCGGCGCACTCGCCGAAGCCCTCACTGCCCACCCCGACATCGACTCCGCTGTGGCGCACTATCAGGCCCGGGTCGACGATTGGGCCGTGCCCGCGATCGAGGAGTCGCTCGGTCCGGTGCGGGCGATCCGGGCTCTCGGCAACCCACTGGCTCAGCTCGCCACCGGACCGCTGCTGGGGGTCGCCGGATGGATCGGTGCCGGCAGGTATCGCCGCAGTCAGGCGGACCGCACCGGACGATAGCGGTTCGCGACCGCTCCCGATGCGAACTCCCGCCGGTGGACGAGTTCGAGCGTCATGCGCTTCTGCAGTCCGTCGAGGAGTCTCGGCCCGTGCCCGGCGATGATCGGATGCACGACGAACGTGTACTCGTCGATCAGTCCAAGCTCGGCGAGCGCGAGAGGAAGAGTGACGCCGCCGACCGACAGCCCCTCGCCCGGCTGCTGCTTGAGCTGTTTAATCGCATGGGCCAGGTCGCCCCGGATGAGCTCGGCGTTCCAGTCGACCGCTTCGAGCGTGCTCGACACGACATGCTTCGGCACGCGGTCGATGGCCTCGGCGAACGGAACCTCCCCCTCGCTCATCCAGTCGGGCCACTCACCGGATGCCGGTCGACGCCAGGCGCCCTCCATCATCTCGTAGGTCGTTCGGCCGTAGATGACGGCATCCGCCCGCTGCATCTCGGCGGTCCAGAAGCCCATCAGCTCCTCGTCGGGAGCGACACCCGCCTCGTGGTGAACGCACCCGTCGAGCGTGACGTTGATCGAGTAGCGCAGTGGTCTCATCTCGCCGATCTCCTTCGATGCGGGCGGTGCGTGGTACGGGGTGGGACTTAGAGTACTGTCGGGCCGCAGTCGGGCGACACCTCGCCGCGGCTGAGGCGGCCACAGCGAATATGGTGAATGCATGCCCTCCAGCCAGCCTCGCGTCATCTCCGTTCGGGGTGGTCGCGTACGCCCCAGTGGGTCGTGGCTGTACGTCTGGCTCGACTCCGCCACGGGAGAGATCGTTCACGTGGGTGGCACAGGGTTCGATCCGGAATTGCGGGCGCATCTGCATCTGACGGGCGACGACCCGCAGCTCGGACGAGTGCGTGTCACAGTGCCTCGATCCAGCGAGCGCGACTTCGACGTCCTCGCCTTCGAGCTGAGTGAACGAATCGACCGGCCACGTGCGAAGGAAGCCCTCACCCTCCGCCTCCTGGACTCCTTCAACGAGGTCGAACACCGAGAGCAGCCGTCGAGCGAGATGAGCGAACTCATCGATTCGATCGCTCAAGAGGTGAAGAAGTATGTGGACAGCTTGCCAGGGAGCACCGACGGCTGATTGCTCGTCGCCGCGATCTCCACTGCGTCCGTGATCCAGTTCAAGCCCCTGTTCAGCACGTGTCAGTCGCCCTAACCTGACCCGCATGTTGAAGATCGTGTCGATCGTGATCCGCGTGAACGACCTCCCGGCGCAGTCCCGCTTCTGGCAGGCGGCCCTCGACTATGTCGAGCGAGACCCGGCATCCGATGACTGGGTCGTGCTCAAGCCGCGCGATGCCGACGCGCCCTGCATCGCCCTCGACGCTCACCACTCCGAGCGGGTGCTGCCGCCGCGCATCCACCTCGACATCTATGCCCAGGATCAGGATGCCGAGGTGCGACGCCTCACCGAACTCGGCGCTCGCGAGGTGCACTGGGACAACCTGCCGGACGATGCCGACTACGTGATCATGGAGGACCCCGAGGGCAACCGGTTCTACATCGTGGACCGGCCGGACTGGGTGGGGTGGGAGCGCCCGACGGCGTGACGGAGCCCGCCCCCGCGCTGCGTCATCAGCGAAACAACGAAGGATGCCGGTCCAGCTTTGCGGGCCGACATCCCTCAATATTCCCGGACGGCTGACCTACTGCTTCTCGAGGCGCACGGTCATCGTGGTGCCGAGGGCAGTCACCTCGTAGGAGAGCTCACCGTCGGCATAGGTGAAGGTCTTCGTCGGATCGCTCGAGGCAAGCATGGCCGAATCTGTCTTCGACGTGTCGTTCGCCGAATCGAAGGTGAACGAGGTCGAACCGTTCTCGGGCACCGTGACAGTACCCGCCCAGTACAGCGACTTCGTGTCGGTCGAGTTCCACGAGACCTCGATCGTGTCTGCCGTGATCGTGGCGCTCTGGAAGCTGTCGGGTGAGTTCGAGTTGATCTGCGTCCATTCGCCGGCGAGATCGACGGGCTCTGCCACCTCTTCAACTTCTTCGACCGCTTCGGGCGCGGCCGGCTGCGAGTCAGACTTCGAGTCGGTGGACTCGGCGGGAGCGGAGCACGCGACAGTTCCGAGCCCGAGCAGGGCGAGAAGGGCGAGTGCGGCAGCGGACCTGGTGACTGCGGTGTTCATCTGTGACTCTCGTTTGGGGATCAAGCAACGAAGTTGAACGTAGCAGGCCATTGTCACGTTTCAGATTCGGCTGTTGCCGCCCGGCGATCCGAACCGATATACAGGTCGAGGCGCTCTGGGGGCGCCGGCGATTCGTCGCCTCATCGTCGAGGGGAACTCTCATGTCACAGCCGCCTGCCGCCTGGCATCCCGACCCGGAGAATCCGCATCAGCTGCGCTGGTGGGACGGCCATCGTTGGACCGCCTCGACCGCTCCGTCCCCGGCGGCTGTCGCGACGACGCAGATCGCGTCCGCCACCGCGCCGGCATCCGCACCCGCACCCGCACCCGCGAAGCGCAAGACCGGTTGGCGCACTGCCGGGATCATCGTCGCCGCACTCGTCGTCGGCGGCGTGCTCGCCCGCCTGTCGCCGATCGCGATCCTGCTCGTCGCCACCGCCGTCGTCGGCATCGCTCTCTATGTCATGATCGCGCGCCCCCTCCCGGCTCTAGGACTCCGATCGCGGATGTCGGGCGTGATCGCCCTTGGCCTGGCCGCTCTGCTCGTCACCGGCGGCGGAATCGCGAGTGCCAGCAGCGGCACCGCCCCGACGGCATCCGAGCCTCAGACCTTCGCCGCGGTGACGACGTCGGCTCCGACGCCGACGCCCACTCCCACGCCGACGACGTTCGAGACCGCGACCGAAGAGGTGCCCGTGCCGTTCACGGCGACCACGGTCGACGACCCGCAGCTCGACCAGGGCGCCACGGCGCTCGTCGCCGCGGGCGTGAACGGCGTGAAGGTGATCACCTATCGCCTGACTCTGATCGACGGCGTCGAGGTGTCGCGCGAGGTCGTCAGCGAGGCGATCTCCGTGCAGCCGGTGAACGAGGTCACGGCGATCGGAAGCAAAGCGCCGGCACCGGTCGCGGCTCCGGCACCCGCTCCCGCCCCCGTGCCGCTCGTGCAGCAGGGTGGCGGAGGGTGCGACTCGAACTACACGGGAGCGTGTGTCCCGATCTCTAGCGACGTCGATTGCGCCGGCGGCAGCGGAGACGGACCCGGATATGTGCAGGGCCCCGTGCAGGTCGTCGGCTCGGACATCTACGACCTCGACCGCGACGGAGACGGCATCGCCTGCGACTGAGCGCTAGTCCACCGGGCCGAAGACCTCAGCCCAGGCCTCGAGGATCTCGCCGTCGAGCCCTGCCGCGTCCGACCCCGAGAGGGTCGTGACAGAGACCATTCGTCAGCGCCCGGAGTAGCGCTGCGCCGGTCGTCCCTCTTCCGCCAGCGCCTGACGATGCGACGTCAAGGCCGACCGCACGGCCGTGTAGATCACGAGCCACAGGATCAGGATGCCGATCAGGAACCCGGCGACGTAGAAGAGGACGATGGTGAGGAAAGGATCCATGGCGTCAGGATAGCCACCGGGGTGCGCGGCGCCTCTAGCCCCGGCAGCTAGTCCCCGACCTCCAGCGACCGATAGAAGTAGAACGCCCGCTCGCCGGAATCGGGGTCGACGCCACTGAACCCGTGTCGTTCGTAGAAGCGCATCGCCGCGGCATCCGATTCATCGACGTTGATCTCGATCGCCGCGACGCCGAGTTCCCGGCAGATCTCAACCATGTGCCGGAGGACCGCGCCGCCGACACCACCACCGCGGCGCGCGGGCTCGACGTACATCTCATCGAGCAGCGCGACCGGCCCCTCCGACCACACATTCGGACGCAGGGTCACGAGCGCGAGACCGACCTCAGGATCACCGCCGAGCACCGCGAAAGTGGAGGTTCCGCCCAGCAGCGTGCGCAACCGCTCGGCGAGCACCTCGACCCCCGGAGTCTCGGTGTCGAACTCCGTGTTGAAGGCGTGCAGGAGTTCGGCGAGACGGGCGGCGTCGTGCGGGGTGGCTCGACGTGTGGCGGCGGTCATCGGATGCCTTTCTGGGGTCGAGGGCTTCGGCTCGGGCGGACGGCGGCAGTTCTGCCGGTTCACAACTCCGGAAGAACGAGCGGGCCGACGCATCGGTTCCCCGGGATTCCGGGGCCGAGCCGCCGGGCGCACCCGCTTCTTCCGGAGTTGTGGACCTGAACCTCCGTGGGCCCCGCTCGACGATCCGGGAGAACGCGGTCAGGCGCTGTCGGAATCCGCCTTGCGCGATCCGGCCTCGAGCACATCTCCGGCCGGCAGCTCCTGGTGCCCGCCGAACTGCAGACGCATCGCCGACAGCACCTGGTTGGCGAACTTGTCTTCATCGCGCGAGGCGAAGCGCTCGAACAGCGACGCCGCGAGCACCGGCACGGGCACGCCGACATCGACGGCGGCCTTGACCGTCCAGCGACCCTCGCCCGAATCGGAGACCCGGCCGGCCAGACCGTCGAGGTGCGGATTCTCGGCGAGCGCGGCAGCGGTCAGGTCGAGCAGCCACGACGAGATGACCGATCCGCGTCGCCACAGCTCGGCGACCTTCGAGGTGTCGATGGGGAACTGGTAGAACTCCGGCTCTTCCAGCGGAGCGATCTCGGCCGAGTGCTCGGCCTCGCGCACCCCGGCATCCGCGTTGTGCAGCAGGTTCAGCCCCTCGGCGATCGACGCCATGATGCCGTACTCGATGCCGTTGTGCACCATCTTCACGAAGTGCCCCGCACCCGACGGCCCGCAGTGCAGGTAGCCCTGCTCCTCGGGGGTGAGGTCTCCGGTGCGGCCCGGCGTGCGCTCGATCTCGCCGACACCCGGAGCGATCGTGCGCAGCACCGGCTCGATGCGCTGCACGGCCTCGTCGGGTCCGCCGACCATCAGGCAGTATCCGCGGTCGAGTCCGAACACCCCACCGCTCGTGCCGACATCGACGTAGTGGATGCCGCGCTCGCGGAACGCCTTCGCCCGGCGGACGTCGTCGCGGTAGTTCGAGTTGCCGCCGTCGATCAGGATGTCGCCCTCATCGAGCACCTCCGCCGCCTGATCCGCCACCATGCCCGTGAGTGAGGCGGGCACCATCATCCACACGGCGCGCGGCGCCTCGAGCTTCGACGCCAGGTCGGCCATGCTGTCGGCGCCGGTGGCTCCCTCGGCGACCAGCGCCTGCACGGCATCCGTGTTGACGTCATAGACCACGCATTCGTGCCCCGCCCGCATGAGGCGGCGCACGATGTTGGCGCCCATCCGGCCGAGTCCGATCATCGCCAGCTGCATGAGAATCCCTTCGTCTCAGCCCCGGTGGGCCGAGTCGGGGCAATCCTGGCACGGGTACTGATGACGCTCAATGGTGTTGCGGGGTGGCGTGGGGTCGTGCGGGCGGTCGTGCGGGGTCAGTTGTGCACCCGAAACGGCGATTTCGGATGCCGAAGTTGCCCCGCTCGCGGCTCGACTCCGTGCGGGGTCAGTTGTGCACCCGAAACAGCGGTCTCGGATGCCGAAGTGACCCCGCTCGCGGCTCGACTCCATGCGGGGCCAGTTATGCGCCCGAAACGGCGGTTCCGGACACCGAAGTGACCCCGCTCGCGGCTCGACTCCATGCGGGGTCAGTTGTGCACCCGAAGCGGCGATTTCGGATGCCAAAGCGACCCCGCACGCGGCACGACTCCATGCGGGGCCAGTTGCGCACCCGAAACGGCGATTTCGGATGCCGAAGTGACCCCGCACGCGGCACGACTCCATGCGGGGCCAGTTGCGCACCCGAAGCGGTGCCCGCTCCCAGCATCCGGAGCCGCGCGCGAGCCCGGTGTCGCCGACGGGTGGAAGGATTGAGACATGGCTTCCCCCGCGTTCGACCAGATCACGCAAGACGACCTGCGCGCTGCGGGCAGCGTCAAATGGACGGCCTTCCCCGACACGATCGGCGCGTTCGTCGCCGAGATGGACTTCGGCCTCGCCCCCGCGATCACCGGCGCGGTGAAGGATGCCCTCGACCTCGGCGTGACCGGGTATCTGCCCGAGAAGCTCGCGAAGGACCTCTCGGCGGCCACGGCGCGCTGGTACTCCGACTCGTACGGGTGGGAGATCCCCGCCGAGCGCGTGCACCACGTGCCCGATGTGATCGCCGCCTTCGAGCTGGCGATCAAGCACTTCACCACCCCCGGCTCGGCCGTGATCGTGCCGACTCCTGCATACATGCCGTTCCTGCTGGTGCCGCCGATGCACGACCGTCGGGTCATCGAGGTGCCGAGCATCGAGGTCGACGGACGCTGGGTCATGGACCTGGATGCCGTCGCCCAGGCCTTCCGCGACGGCGGCGAGATGCTGGTGCTCTGCAACCCGCACAACCCGCTCGGCACCGTCGCGACCCGCGACGAGCTGCTCGCCATCGCGTCGGTCGTGACGGATTCCGGCGGACGCGTGTTCGCCGATGAGATCCACGCGCCCGTCGTCTACGCCCCGGCCCGGCACATCCCCTACGCCTCGGTGTCGGATGCCGCCGCAGCCCACACCCTCACCGCCACCTCCGCCTCGAAGGCGTGGAACCTCGCGGGCCTCAAGTGCGCGCAGATCATCCTCTCGAACGACGCCGACGCCGAACTCTGGGAGAGCCTGGGATTCTGGGCCGGACACGGCACATCGACGCTCGGCGTCATCGCGAACATCGCCGCTTACACCGGCGGGCGCGAATGGCTCGACGACGTGGTCGACTACCTCGACGGCAACCGGCGGACGCTGGCGCAGCTCGTCGACGAGAAGCTCCCCGGCGTGCGGATGGTCGTGCCGGAGGGCAGCTACATCGCCCTGCTCGACTTCCGCGAGACCGGGCTGACGGGCGATCTCGGCGAGTGGTTCCGCGAGCACGCCGGAGTCGCGATGACGGATGGCGCCGCATGCGGTGTGGCCGCGATCGGGTACACGCGCTTCGTCTTCGCGATGCCCCGTCCGGTGCTGGTCGAGGCGGTTGAGCGGATCGCGTCGGCGCTGCGCGACCGAGGCTGAGCCGCATTCGGCCCGCTGGCCCCGGCGCGTGCGGGGTCAATAGCGCATCGGAACTCAGCGTTTCCGGTGCGTTTTTGACCACGCATCCGACGAGAGTTGCAGAACCGACCACTCACCTGCCCTCACGGTGCGACGAACGACGCATCACCGAGCGCGAACGGCATCCCCCATCGCCGCGAAGGCCTCTCGCAAGACCGGCCGAGGTGTCGCGAACACGATCCGCACGAAGTTCTCGTATCCCCGTCCGAGCAGCGCACCCTCGGTCAGCACGACGCCGGCCTCCTCGCGGAAGTACGCGGCCGGCGGGCCGGTGATCTCGAGCGCCGTCGTGTCGATCCATCCGATGTAGGTCGCCTCGGGCTCGCGATACACCGCGCCGGGCAGGTGTTCCGTGATGAGGTCGCCGACAAGGCGGCGCGACTCCGAGAGATACCCGAGCACGCCGTCGAGCCACGGCTTGCCCTCCCGATATGCCGCCGTCGACGCCACGACACCGAGCGTCGCGGCACCGTGCTGCACCGAGAACCCGAAGCGGCGGTACAGCTCCTGGTCGGCGTCGTTCGAGGTGATCAGTTGCGCGGTCTTGAGGCCGGGGATGTTCCACGCCTTCGACGCGCTGGTGCCGGTGACGGTGTGGGCGGCGGTCGCCTCAGACACCGACGCATAGGGGATGAACGGTCTCCCGTCGAAGCGCAGCGGCGCGTGGATCTCATCCGCGAACACCCGTCCGCCGTGGCGTTCGACGATCTCGGCGAGCGCCTCGAGCTCGGAGCGGTCCACCACGGTGCCGGTCGGGTTGTGCGGGTTGCAGAGCACGAGCGTACGGGCACCGGCGGCGAACGCCTCGTCGATGCGCTGCAGGTCGTGGTGCCAGCGTCCGTCGATGTCGACGCCGGGGATCTCGATCACCGGATGCCCGACGGTCGGCAGATATGTCAGGAACGGCATATATGCGGGAGTCGGCACGATTACGGGCGATCCGGCGGGGGCATACTCCTCGACCGCGACCCTCAGGGCCGCCATCACGTCGGAGACCGGATGCACGCGTTCCGGATCGACAGCCCAGCCGTATTCGCTGCGCATCCACTCGGACGTCGCGTCGCCGAGTCGGGCGGCGAGCGGCGGCGACAGGTATCCGAGGTTCTCCTCGTCGATCGCGCGGTGCATGGCGTCGGCGATCACCGGCGCGACGCCGAAGTCCATCTCCGCCACCCATGCGCCGATGTGGCCGGGGTGCAGGCTCCACTTGCGGCTTTCGGGCCGGTCGAGGTCGAACCTCGTGCGGGAGTCGAACGGATGCGGGTCAGAGGGCGCGCGGTGGTCGGTCATGGCGGGCGTTCCTCAGCCCACGAGCCGACATCGAACGGCACCGGCGCGGCGGGTCTGGATCTCGGACACGCGTACTCCTTCTCAGCGGGAGCTTCCACCCTAAGGAAGCGGCGGGTCGGTCGCGAGTCGCATGACGGCGGGTGACGATGAGCTGCAGGGCGAGCCGGCTCCGGACCCCGACTCAGGCGTTGATGAAGGCCACAGCCGCTCGCACCAGTGCCGCGTTGTCGGGTGCGGTCCGTCCATCGGGCAGCTGCAGGGTGTCTTCGAGGCCGATGCGCGAATCGAGGCCCAGCTCGACGGCCAGGGTGAAGGCCGGCCAGGCGGACCGCTGCTCGCCGTGCAGCAGGATCGGAATGTCCGGGTCGTCGAGGCGCACGTGCGCGATGAGCCCCTCGGCGTGCCGCCGCACGACATCCGCCGCCTCGTCAGGCAGCTCGACCAGTACCCGCAGCGTGTCGTCGTGAACGGGCGAGCGCTGCCAGGCGTCGAGTCCGGTGGCATCCCAGATGCCCGCCTCCACGCGGATGCCGCGGCTCACGAGCAGCGCCGCGACCTCGTCAGCACCGGCTTCGTGCCAGTTCACCGAAGCGAAGTCGGGCAGGACGCTCCATTCGCGGATCGCCGTGAGGCGCTCCCCGACATCGGGCTCGATCCATGCACCGGTCGTCACCCCGATCTGCACACCAGGGCACGCCGAGCGCAGGGCTCTCACCCACCGGTCGACATCCGCGGCACGCAAGCTGTCGTCGCCCGCGGCATCCTTCGGGTGCACGTGGATCTCGCGGGCCCCCGCCGCGACGGCACGCGCGGCGTCGGCGCCGGCGAGGGTCGTATCGGCGGTGAGGGCAGGATGCTGCGCCGCGGGTCGCGCACCGTTGAGGCACGCCTGCAACAGCATCCGCCCGCGTCTGTCGTTGCCGGTCACCGGCCCTCAGTTCATGAGATCGCGCGGGTGCCAGTCGTAGAGGTTGCCCGTGCCCGACGGCCCCTCTTCGACACGCACGGTGTGCTTGACCTGACGTGCCGTCGCGGCACCCCGACCGACTCGAACCGCCTCGGCCTCGGTCTCGAAGCTGGACCCCAGAGTGCGGGATTCGCCCTCGATGCGGTTGAACCAGATCCCGTCTCGCTGGAACGTCTCGATGTCACCTGCGGCCATGCCACATCCTTTCGATCTGACTCTTTTCTACCCGAGGCCGCCGACGCTCGAGGAGGGCCTTGACAGCCTCCGCGCACGCGCTCGCCCGGCGCGAGAGCACGCGAATCATCGACCGCATCCACTTCTTCGTCCATACGTCAACCCCGATGACACACTCCCGTCAGCCGTGGTTATGTCGAACGATGCATGACCCGGGTGCATCTGCAAGGAGCAAGTGATGACGCTGGAAGTGATGTCGCCGACGGCGGCACTGCTCGACGGACGGTACGTACTGCACGACCGCGTCGGACGAGGCGGCATGGCGACCGTGTACCGCGCCGAGGACACCCACCTCGGACGCATCGTCGCGATCAAGATGATCCACGAGAGCGACGGTCCGGTCGCCTCGATCGAGCGCGCGCATACCGAGAAGGCGCTGCTCGCCTCGCTGAGCCACCCGTCGCTCGTGACGCTGTACGACGCGCAGCTCGTGCCCGGTCGTCCGCAATACCTGGTGATGGAGTTCGTCGACGGACCCACCCTCGCCGCGCGCATGGCCGAAAGCCCGATGACTCCGCGCGACGTGGCCCGCATCGTCCGCGATCTCGCCGAGGGACTCACCGCCGTGCACGCCGCCGGAATCGTGCATCGCGACATCAAGCCGTCGAACGTGCTGCTCGCGCACGCCCGGTCAGGCCGCCCGGTCGCGGCGAAACTCGCGGATTTCGGCATCGCCTGCTCCATCGAGGACACCCGCCTCACGACGCCGGGGATCGTGCTCGGCACACTCACCTATATGGCGCCGGAGCAGCTGCGCGACGCCGACCCCGGAACCCCGGTCGACATCTTCTCGCTCGGACTCGTCGCTCTCGAGGCGCTCAGCGGATACCCCGGCTACCCCTCCCTCGCTTCCGGACGCGCGGCGGCGGTCGCTCGCCTGCTCAACCCGCCGACCATCTCCGACACGGTTCCGGACGAATGGCGCGACCTCCTCAGCCGCATGACACGGCTCGAGCCCGAGGAACGCCCGACCGCCGTCGAGGTGGCGCGCGCCGCCCGGGCTCTGCTGCGCGACTACGCCGCGAACAGCAACGGCACCGCCGTCGCCGCGGCGGCTGCGGCCATCGTCGCATCGGCCGGCACGGAGCCGGCGGTCGACGCGACACCGGGGGCGGCGGGCGCGGAATCGGATGCCGTCGCCGCAGCGCCAGACGCGGGCGCCGGAATCCAGCCGGCGCGTCCCGCATCCGCCGCCTCATCCGCGAGCGTCGACGCGGAGTCGTCGGCCCTCGACGCTGGTTCCGCGCCGACCGGAGCGACCGCTGTGATCCCTGCGACCGAGGTCACGGATCCCGCACCCCGCTTGCGGACCCGCGACCGCACCCGCCCCGGCACACGCACCCGCGCCCGCGTGATCGCCGGCGCCGCGGGGCTTCTTGCCGCCGGTGCGATCGTCACCGGCATCGCGGCGTTCAGTGCGCCCCCGGCATCCGAGCTGGGACGCACCGCGTCAGGCGTCGTCGCCCGAACGGCATCGACCCCGACGGAGACTTCGCCCATCGACACCCCCGCAGCGCCCGTCGAGGTGGTCACAGAGCCCGTGGACCCCGGGAACTCGGGGAACGCGGAGAACTCCGGCAACTCTGGGAACTCAGGCAACTCCGGGAATAACGGGAACTCCGGGAACTCCGGGAACTCCGGCAAGGGCGACAAGGGCAAGCCGGACAAGGGCTAGGCGCGTCGCGTTCCGCAACTCCGGAAGAACGTGGCCGATCTCGCCGAGACTCCCGGTTGCGGCCCGATCGAGCGCGAATCTTCCTGCGTCCTGAACGGCGACCGCCTCAGCCCGCGTAGGCGGCGCGCACGTCGAGCACCCAGGTGACGCCGAATCGGTCGGTCAGCATGCCGAATCCGGGTGACCACGCCGATGCGGCCAGCGGCTCGACGATCGAGGCGCCGTCTGCGAGGGCGTCCCAGTACCCGGTGAGCTCGTCGAGCGAATCGGCGCGCAGCGACTGGAAGAACGTGCGGTCGGTGACGGTCGTCCCGTTCTGCCTCGAGGTGGTTCCCGCGGTGGCGTCAGCGTCGTCGGCGCCGGGGATGTCGTATGCCATCAGCCGGAAGCCGTCGGCGTTCTCGACCTGGCCGAACACGATCTTGTCGGCGCCGGGAACTCCCACCGGCATGCCGAAATCCGCATAGGTCGCCCGCGTGACCTCGCCGCCGAAGACGGACTGGTAGAAGTCGAGCGCCTGGTGCGCGGTGCCGCGGAAGTTCAGGTGGGTGCTGGTCGCGATGGTCATGGGATCTCCTCGGATCTGTGTGGGCGGCGGATGCCGGTGAGACCAACACTCACAGCAGAAGAGGTCAGTTTCGGTCCTCTACTCGGAGCACAATGGAGTAATGACCGGCAGCTCCTCTCGCATGCTCGCCCTGCTGTCCCTGCTGCAGACGGCTCGCGATTGGCCGGGGCAGGTGCTCGCCGACCGCCTCGACGTCACACCCCGCACGGTGCGACGAGACGTCGACCGACTGCGCGAGCTCGGCTACCGCATCAGCGCGATCAAGGGCCCCGACGGCGGATACCGCCTCGCCGCCGGTTCCGAGCTGCCGCCGCTGCTCTTCGACGACGAGCAGGCCGTCGCGATCGCCGTCGCGCTGCAGAGCGTGCCGGCCACGGGGATCGATATCGACGAGGGCGCGGCTCGTGCGCTGGCCACCGTGCGCCAGGTGATGCCGTCGCGCCTACGGCACCGGGTCGACGGCATCCGCTTCGCCGGGGTCGAGAACGAGACGCGCGTGGATCCGGCGGTGCTCGAAGCCGTCAGCGGTGCGGTGCGAGACCACCACGTGCTGCGCTTCGATTACGGAGAGAACCATGACCGCCCGGCGCGGCGCACCGAGCCACACGCAGTTGTCGCCCGGGAGGGCCGCTGGTACCTGCTCGCGTGGGACCTCGAGGCCGATGACTGGCGCACCTTCCGACTCGACCGGATGACACCGCGCATCCCGACCGGCCCTGCCTTCACCCCACGGGAGCTGCCCGCCGCCGACGCCCAGACCTACCTCGCAGCTCGGGCGAAGGGATCGGATGCCGCAGACCGCTGGCCGTGCATCGGAGAGCTCGTGCTCGATCTGCCCGCCCGCGAGGTGGCGCACTGGATCGGCCGCGACGGCACCGTCGAGCCGATCGACGAGACCTCGTGCCGAGTGACCGTCGGATCGTGGTCGTGGATCGGCATCCTCGCGTCGATCGCCCGCTTCGATGCGCCGTTCCGCGTCGTCGCACCGCCCGCGCTGGCGGACGCCGCGACCGCCCTCTCGCGACGCCTGTCCGGCGCGGGCGAGGCCCGCTTACCCGGTCAGGCCTGACCGCATCCGAGACCCCGCACCCCGAGTCGCCGAGTGATCACAGATCGATCTGCGTACGCCGCGCCGCCCCCGCCCCGCGGTGCGCGGTCACCTCGATCTCGGCCTTGTACTCGCCCGCGAGCGGGCTGCGCGTCATGGTGAGTGCCGGGTCGATGCCGCGGAACGCCTCGCCGAGCACTTCGATCGTCTCGTCCTGATCGGACGCATCCGGAACGAAGACCTGGATCCGGACGACATCGGAGAGCGATGAATCCACGGCGGCGAGCGCCCGCACGACGGTGGCGATCGCGAGACGCAGCTGCTCTGCCGCCGTGTCCGGCAGGGTCCTGGTCTCGTAATCGATGCCGGCGGTGTTCGAGACGAAGATCCAGTCGCCGATCGCGACGGCCCGCGAGTAGCTTGCGAGGGTCTCGAACTTGCTGCCGCTCTTCACGCTGGTGATTATCAACGGTTCCGTCTTTCGTGTCAGTGGCCCTGGAGGACCGGATAGTCGTCTGCGAGGACAAGATCGTCGGCGCGCGCCTGAGCACGGCGCCGGTGGTGACCGAGCGTGAACAGGGGGTGCTGCAGCGCGCTCGACCCGCTCTCGGCGAGTTGCGCCAACACTCGCCCGTAGGCGGGCGAGAACTTGAAGCCGTTGCCGGAGAACCCGGCTCCGATGATGGTCCGGCCCGACTCGGAGACGTCGAGGATCGGGACATGATCAGCCGTCGCCGACTCCGGGTGGATGGACGACCGGACCACCTCGGGCAGGATGCCGGGGAACATCCGGGTGGCGATCGCCGTGCATCTCCGCAGTTGCTCACGCGACAGTTCGCGGGGATCTGTGTCGGGGTCCTCGATCGTGTCGATGCGGGTCGTGGGGGCGATCTTGACCGAGTAGCCGTCGAGTGTGGGGACGCCGAAGGCATGGTCGCCGTCCAGGTCCCGCATCCAGCATGGGAAGCGGTCCGGGGTGAACTGGCTGATGTCCTCCGGCATGAACCACGTGAGCGGTATGGCGATGGCGCTCACCAGATCGCGCACCTCCGGCACGATCCTCGTCGTCCACGCACCGGTCGTCACGATCACCTTCTGCGCGTGGACGATCCCCTCGGATGTCGAGATCACGACACCGCTCTCGTGCTCATCGATGCCGAGCACCGGAGTGTTGTACAGGATCTCCGCCCCGCGCCTGATCGCGGCCCGCTGCGCGGTCGCCACCGCCAGCTCCGAGCGCAACCCGCCGCCCAGCAGGTCCATGATCCCGATGTCGCCGTCTTCGACGGTGAACTGCGGATACTCCCGGCGGAGCTCTGCGGCGTCGAGGAACCGGTGCGGCAGATCGCCCTCCACGATCGACCGCTGCGTGGACTCGAGGAATGGATGACCCTCCGGCGCGATCGCGAGGACGCCGGTCTTCAGCAGCAGCTGGCGGCCGGTCTCACGCTCCAGCTCGGTCCACAGCGCCCTGGCCTCGAGAGCAGCGGCCGTGTAGAGCGCGCCCTCCTTGTTCGCCGCACGGAACAGACGCGACTCGCCGGCGAATGCCGCGTGGCCGTGCGCCGGTCCGTACTGCTCGATGCCCAGCACGGACATCCCCGCCGATCTCGCGAGGTGCCACAGCGCCATCGATCCCATGGAGCCTGCACCCACCACCGCGACGTCGACGGTCCGGATGACCTCTGCCGCACTCATGCGAGAGCCGGCTCGGTCCACAGGTTCAGCTTCTGGCCGATGCCGCGCTCAAGGGCGTTGCGATACACCTTCGTCCCCCACGCGACGTCCTCCACCGGCATCCCGCCGACCGACATGATGACGATCTCGTCGTCGCTCTGCCGACCGGGCCGCTTTCCGGAGACGACATCGCCGATGTCGACGAGCTCGTCGCGTGAGAGCTCCCCGGCCTTCACGAGATCCATCCACTTCTGCCCGACCATCGGAATGTACTCGAACGACGGCTTCGGGAACTCCTCGTACCAGGTCTCGTACAAGCCGTACGCATCGACGACCTTCGTGATGTCGCTGTCCAGCAGCGAGTCGTCGGTGTTGCACAGGGACGGCATCGCGAAGAACGCCCCCGGCGCGATCCACTCCCGCTGGATCGTGGGGTAGCTCTCCGAGCCGCCGGCACCGGTGCCCGTGGTGCAGAAGCTCACCAGGTCGCTGCCCCGGACGACGTCTTCGATCGAGTCGACGACCTCGATCGTGGTGATCGTCGGGAACTCCTCGCGCACCCACCCCTGGAAGCGCGCGAGGCTCTCCGCCCCTCGCCCCTTGATCTTCAGCGTGTCGATCAGCGGGCACGCATCCATGAAGGCCAGGAGCACCGTACGTGCCATGACGCCGGGCCCGGCGATCCCCGCGACGCGCGAGTCCTTGCGGGCGAAGTGCCGCGCACCGACCCCCGGCACGGCGCCGGTCCGGTATGCCGACAGCAGGTTCGCCGACATGAACGCGAGTGGCGCCCCGGTGTCGGTGTCGTTGAGCGTGAACATGAGGATCGACCGCGGCAGACCCTTCTCGCGGTTGGCGATGTTGGATCCGTACCACTTGACGCCAGTCGTCTGGAAGTCTCCGCCGAGGTACGCCGGCATCGCCATGAACCGTCGATCCTCAGTGGGCAC
This sequence comes from Microbacterium sp. CGR1, assembly GCF_001266755.1. NCBI lineage: Bacteria > Bacillati > Actinomycetota > Actinomycetes > Micrococcales > Microbacteriaceae > Microbacterium > Microbacterium sp. CGR1. The sequence continues at coordinate 2,783,959 of NZ_CP012299.1, read as the reverse complement.
CGGCATGTTCGGGAACGGCGACGCCTCAGGGAACGTCATCATCGCGCCGTGCGAGTCGTTGCTCTCACCGGTCATGCGGTAGTCGCCGGCGGCGAACAGTGCGAACATCTCCTCCATGGTGTCGACGCACTGGTGCATATCGGTCACTCCGGCCGCGATCATGTCGGCTTCGGAGAGGTAGAGGAAATCCACGTGGGGCAGGGGCATGACGGTCCTTCTCGTCGAGGGGGTGGGGGAAAGTGTGTCGGTCGCGCTCATGGTGCGCCTCAGCCGGCGATGGCGTCGGTGAGCTTGACGTATGCCGCGGGCCGGCGGGCTCTGATCCACGCGGCCTGGGCGTACCCGATGAGGGGGAAGACGATCACCAGCCCGAGCAGACTCCAGCTGACCGCGCCGAACACGGGCGCGCCTGTGGCATCCGCATCGCCGACCATGATCGGGAAGTAGACGACGATCATGACCACGGAGAGCACCAGGCCGATGAAACCGAGCACGGGGGCGATCACGGTGTTCCAGATCCTCCGGTCCTTGCGTGTCCTCGCGAAGTAGACGATGACCGCGATCGAGGTGACCGCCATCAGGAGGGCGATCGCCACGGTCGCGACCCCGGCGAACCAGGTGAACACCTGCAGCACCGGGTCGAGCTGCAGAACGGCGAACAGCGCGACGAGGACGATCGCGGTGATGCTCTGCACGAGCGAGGACACGTGCGGAGACATGTGCCGGGGGTGCACGGCGCCCACCCGGTCGGGCAGCACGCCGGCGCCTGACATGGAGTACTGGTAACGGGCGACGACGTTGTGGAACGACAGCACGCAGGCGAACATCGCGGTGATGAGGAGGATGTTCGTGATGATCTCGCCGGTGGCGCCGAGGTACGCCGACATCGTGCGGAGGATGAGCGTTCCCGGGTCGGCCGCGGCCTCCTCCAGGATGTTCGAGGGACCCCACGCCATGACGAGGCCCCATGAGGCGAGCGTGTAGAACACGCCGACGCCGATCACGGCCATATAGGTGGCGCGGGGGATCGTGCGGTCGGGATCGCGCGCCTCGCTGCGGAAGACGGCGGTCGCCTCGAACCCGATGAAGGCGGCGATCGCCATCATGAGGCCGACGCCGGGGGAACCGCTCGCGACGTTCTTCGGCTCGAACGGAGCCAGGCTCAGACCTTCAGGGCCGCCGGAGATCACGACCGCCGCTACGAGAAGGAGGACGATTCCGACCTCGGCGCAGAGTAGGACGCCGAGCACTTTGCTGGACAGATCGATGTGGCGATAGCCGAGGAACCCGACGAGCGCGACGACGGCGATCGAGTACAGCCACCACGGGAGCGTGATGCCGAACCCCTCGAAAGTGAAGCTCAGCACGTAGCCCATGTACCCGTACACGGACACCTGGATCGTCGTATACGTGAGCATCGCGATCCAGGCGGACGCGAGACCGGTCGAGCGTCCGAGGCCGTATCCGACGTAGGTGAAGAACGCCCCGGGGTTGGGGACGTGCTTGGCCATCGCGGAGACGCCGACGGCGAAGAGCACGAGAACGACGGCGCTGATCGCATACAGCGCCGGGAAGCCCGCCCCGTTGCCGAGCAGGATGCCGAGTGGGGCGGACCCGCCGATGACAGTCAGGGGCGAGGCGGCGGCGACCACCATGAAGACGATCGCGGTAGCACCGAGCGATCCCGACAGGACCTTCTTCGGGGAGGTCTCGGTGGCGCTGGGTTGAATCTGGACCATGTGCAAACCCTTCTGAGAGAAGCGGAGTGGAGCGGTTCCCCCACCCTGCCGCGGCAGGATTTCCCACCCGTCTCGCCGGAGTGACGTCTGCGTTCGCCGCGAACGGGACGCCGGAACTCCGGCCGTCTCATTCGGGTGACATCTGCGTGAAACATCGCAGACGCGCTCCGGCACCAGGCCGCTCGTAGCCTCCTCCCATCACGAGACAGGCGGAGGCCCCATGTCTGCACTGGAAGAGGCGATCGAGCGCCCGCAGACCGTGCGCTCGTTCGCCGCCCGCTCGCCGTTGCACGGACTGGACAGACACACCGTGGGTTTCGCCGACATCCTCGCGCAATCGGTCGCGGCCGTCGCCCCAGCCGCCGCCTCGGCGATGGCGGTGCTGCTGGTGGCGGACCTGGCGGGCGGCGCCACCGTGCTCGTGATGGCCCTCGCCATGATCATCACGTTCCTGGTCGCTCGGACGATCAACCAGTTCACTCGTCGGTTCGCCGCCAGCGGCTCGCTGTACACCTACGCGGCGCGCGGACTCGGCGCGGCGGGCGGACTCGCGACCGGTGCAGCGATCCTCGTCGGGTATGCCTTCATCTCGATCTTCGCTCTTCTGGGCGGCGCCCATTATGCGACCATGCTCGTGACCCGACTGTGGCCTCAGCTCGCCGCGACGCCGATCGCCCTGGGCGCTCTCGTCGTCGAAGCAGCGGTGCTCGCGATCGTCCTCGTGCGCGGCATCCGCCTCTCATCCCGGGTCGCGCTCGTCGTCGAACTCATCTCCGTCGCGCTGATCCTGTCGCTGATGATCGTGCTCCTCGTGCACATCGGGCCGCTCCAACCGGCGGCGATCTTCTCGGCCGACGGCATCTCCGTGGCCGGCGTCGCCGGCGGTGCCGTTCTCGCGATCACCGCGTTCGTGGGGTTCGAGAGCTCCGCGACGCTCGGCGTCGAGGCCCGCTCGCCGCTGAAGAACATCCCTCGCGCCATCGTGTGGAGCGTCGGCGTCGCCGGAGTGTTCTACCTCATCGCCGCCTACACGCAGATCGCAGGAGCCGCCGCGATCGGGGGGACGGCATCGGTCGCGCTCCTCGACGATCTCGCGTCGCGTTTCGGCCTCTCCGCATGGGCCGCCGTGGCGGACGTCGGCATCGCCACCTCGGGTCTGGCCTGCGCGATCGCCTCGACGACCGCCCTCACCCGTATCGTGTTCGCGCTCGCCCGCGACGGCGTCCTCCCCGCCCGACTCGGCCGCACGCACGGGCGCCACCGCACCCCGATCGGCGCGGTCGTCGTCGCGGTCCCGCCGATCGTCCTCGCACCGCTCGTGATCGTCGCGGCCGGCGTGTCACCGTGGGACGCGATGAAGGCCGTCCTGCTGATCTCGGCAGCGGGCTACATCGTCGCCTACGTGCTGGTCTGCATCGCCGCTCCCCTGTTCCTGCGCCGTATCGGGGAGGTCACCGTCGGTTCCATCATCGCCGCCGTCAGCGCGGCGGCGGCGCTTGCGGCATGCCTGACGGTCTATCTCGTCGCGGAGGCGGCCGCGGGAAACCCCGGGGTCTGGTTCGCCCTCGGCTTCGCCCTGATCGCCGCGGCACTGATCCGATGGCGGCGGCGTGCGCCTCTCGGAGAGGTCGGACGCTACGACGAGCCGGTCGCCGCCCACGTTCTCGGCGGCGTGGCCCGCACCGGCGGCGGCAGCGCACACGGGGGCGAACCGGGGGACGCCGACGGATGACGGCTGGCGACGCGGTATCGATCACGGCCCGACAGCCCGCCGCCATCCACAGCGCACTGTCGATGCTGGAGGCCGTCGCTGCGATGGGTGCCGGCGTCACAGCGCGGCAGCTGGCCGACCGGCTCGGGATGCCGCGTGCGACCACCTATCGCCTGCTCAACCTGCTGGTGCAGGACGAGTACCTCGTCCGGACGCCGGATCTCACCGGATTCGCCCTGGGCACGAAGGTGGCGCTGCTGGCCGGCAGCATCGGCGTCGAACGCATCCCGCGCGCCGCACGGGACGTGCTCGAGCGCACCAGGGCGAGCGCGAGGGGCGGCATCCACCTCGTGCTCTACCGTGACGACCGGCTCGTCGTCGCCGATGAGGACCCCGACTTCCCCCTCTCGAATCGGCAGGGCCTGCAGCAGGAGCCCACCCGCTACGCCCTCGGCCTGCTGCCCCTGGTCGTGCGCGGAGAGACCGCCGCCGGTGACCTGGTCTCCGAACTCCGCTCGCAGGGGGTGATCCGCGCCCGCGACGGTCAGCGTGGCTGCCTCGTCGCGCCGATCACCGATGCCTCCGGCACGCTCGCCGGAGCGCTCTCCTACTCGGGCCCGCGCCGGCAGATCGACAGCTCCGACTCGATCGCGCTCTCCCTCATCGCGGCTGCACGGGAGCTCGGGCCGCTCCTGACGTAGACCCCGCTGTCCGCCCGGGCCGACGGCCACGGCATCCCCCGGTAGACTGGCCATGCCCCGCCGGCCCCTCATCTAGGAGTGCGCGTGACCACCGCCCCTGCACCTGCCCACAAGCACGTCCCCGACTCCGTCGAGAACGCCACCGCGACTCCGGAGAAGGAGCAGCCGTACGCAGCGCTGGGCCTCAAGGACGACGAGTACGCCCGCATCAAGGAGATCCTGGGCCGCCGCCCGACCTCCGGCGAGCTGGCGATGTACTCGGTCATGTGGTCGGAGCACTGCTCGTACAAGTCGTCGAAGAACTACCTGCGCCGCTTCGGCCAGAAGGTCTCCGACGAGATGAAGGAACGCCTCATGGTGGGCATGGGCCAGAACGCGGGCGTCATCGACGTCGGCGAGGGCTGGGCCGTCACCTTCAAGGCCGAGAGCCACAACCACCCCAGCTTCATCGAGCCGTTCCAGGGCGCCGCGACCGGCGTCGGCGGCATCGTCCGCGACATCATCTCGATGGGCGCACGTCCGGTCGCGGTCATGGACGCCCTCCGCTTCGGCGCGATCGACCACCCCGACACCGCTCGCGTCGTGCACGGCGTCACCAGCGGCATCAGCTTCTACGGCAACTGCCTGGGTCTGCCGAACATCGGCGGCGAGACGGTCTTCGACTCCGTCTATCAGGCCAACCCGCTCGTCAACGCGCTCGCGGTCGGCGTGCTCCGCCACGAGGACCTCAAGCTCGCCAATGCGACCGGCGTCGGCAACAAGGTCGTGCTGTTCGGCGCCCGCACGGGTGGCGACGGCATCGGCGGTGCCAGCATCCTGGCATCCGACTCGTTCGACAGCACCGGACCCACCAAGCGCCCCGCGGTGCAGGTGGGCGACCCGTTCGCCGAGAAGGTGCTCATCGAGTGCTGCCTCGAGCTCTACCGCGACGAGCTGGTCGAGGCGATCCAGGACCTCGGTGCTGCCGGCATCTCGTGCGCGACCAGCGAGCTCGCGGCCAACGGCAACAGCGGCATGAAGGTCTCGCTCGACAACGTGCTGCTGCGCGACCCGTCGCTCACGGCCGAGGAGATCCTCATGTCGGAGTCGCAGGAGCGCATGATGGCGATCGTCGCTCCCGAGAAGCTCGACGCGTTCCTCGCCGTCGTTCAGAAGTGGGATGTCGAGACATCGGTCCTCGGTGAGGTCACCGGCGACGGCCGCCTCATCATCGACTGGCAGGGCGAGCGCATCGTCGACGTCGACCCCTCGACCGTCGCGGTCGACGGCCCGGTCTACGACCGCCCGGTCGCGTACCCCACGTGGATCGACGCACTGCAGGCGGATGCCGCTGAGAACCTTCCGCGGTCGAACGACCCCGAGGTGCTTCGCGAGCAGTTCCTCGACCTGGTCGCCTCGCCGAACCTCGCCGATACCCGCTGGATCACCAACCAGTACGACTACTACGTGCTCGGCAACACGGCCCTGTCGTTCCCCGATGACGCCGGCATGATCCGCGTCGACGAGGAGTCGGGACTCGGCTTCGCGATCTCGACCGACGCCAACGGACGCTACTGCCAGCTCGACCCGTACGCCGGTGCGCAGCTCGCACTCGCCGAGGCGTACCGCAACGTCGCCGTCACGGGTGCCGTTCCCACCGCGATCACCGACTGCCTGAACTTCGGCTCTCCCGAGAACCCCGAGGTCATGTGGCAGTTCGGGCAGACCGTCGACGGTCTCGCCGACGGATGCTACGAACTCGGCACCCCGGTCACCGGCGGCAACGTCTCGTTCTACAACCAGACCGGCGACGTGCCGATCCACCCGACCCCGCTCGTCGGCGTGCTCGGCATCATCGACGACGTCTCGCGCCGCATCCCCTCGGGATGGCAGGACGAGGGTCAGAACATCTACCTGCTCGGCACGACCTCGACCGAGCTCTCGGGTTCGGCGTGGGCCGAGACCGTGCACCAGCACCTCGGCGGACTGCCCCCGAAGGTCGACCTCGCGGGCGAGAAGCGCCTCGCGGGTCTGCTCGGAGCCGCCCGTGACGAGTGGCTGATCTCGTCGGCGCACGACGTGTCGGAGGGTGGCCTCGCGCAGGCCCTCGCCGAGGGCGTCTCGCGCTTCGGGGTCGGCGCACGCGTCTGGCTGAACGAGATCATCGAGCGCGACGGTGTGGATGCGGCATCCGCCCTCTTCTCGGAGTCGACGGGCCGCGTCATCGTGACAGTTCCGCGTGAAGACGACGTCAAGTTCCGCGGACTCTGCGAAGGCCGCGACTACCCGGTGATGCGCATCGGCGTGACCGACTCCGAGGGCGACAAGCTCGAGGTGCAGGACGTCTTCACCGTGCCGATCGCCGAGATCCGCGAGCGTTCGCAGGCCACCCTGCCCGCCGCCTTCGGTCCCACGGTCACCGAGCCGGTCAGCGCATGAGCGGCGACGGTCTGAGCGAGGACTACGGCGATCTCGGCGAGAAGCGCAATCGCCGCATGCGCATCGTCGCCTGGACCGTCATCATCGCCCTCATCCTGGGTGGCGGCGGCGCGACAGTCATCACGCTGATCCTGGGCTGAATCGGGTTCTTCTCGGGTCTCTTTCCGACGCTGGTTCGGGGTGCCCGGCGGCACTCCGGCGACCCCGGCACCTATCGCGGCGTGTCGGCGACCGGGTCCGAACCTGCGCCCGGCCGGCCTCGCGGCATCCACTTCTGCACCGGCATCCGTCATTCGGCTTTCTTCACAGTCCCCGGAACTCGGCCTCGCAATGTAGGCGCCCCCGCGAAGGATCCGAGGCATCACAGATCCATTGGGGGATGCCATGACCGAAGCCAAGCTCGACCTGATCGCCAAACTGCTCGCCAAGGCCGAGAGCACGACGCCCGAAGAGGCCGAGGCTCTGACCGAGCACGCCGAGCGCCTGATCGTGAAGTACGGGATCGAGCAGGCGCAGATCGACGAAAGACGGGGACTCCTGGGGCAGACGCGCGAGCAGATCGTCACCGAGAGGATGCTGTTCCGCGGCGTCTACGCGAAGGACCTTCGTGAGATCGGCATCGGCGTGGCCTACGGGCTGGGTGCGGTGCGCCCGATCCTGGCGGAGTACCCGCCGATCGCCGGCCTGCTGCTGGTCGGGCACTCGTCGGATGTGACGCAGGTGCAGACGCTGACCGCCAGTCTGCAGGTGCAGGCCACGGTCGCGATGCGTGCGTGGTGGATCGCGCATCGCGATCTGTATGCCGGCCATCGCGAAGGGGTGAGACGTCGAGCGCGCAGCGGCTTCCTCCGGGGGTTCGCCGCGGGTGCCATGAACCGGATCGAGGAGAGTCGCCGCGCTGCGGTCGAAGAGAGCGGCTCGGGGACCGAGCTCGTTCTCACCTCGCGCCGGAGCCGAGTGGACGACGCGGTCGACGAGATGGCGACGACACACGCCCGGCGACGCCGCGGCGCGGATCCCGGCTCCTTCGCGCACGGCCACCGTTCGGGCCTGGAGGCTCAGACCGGCGGCGGCAGAGCGGTCTCGGCGCGATGACCACGCACGCGCCCGCTGCCGCTATCGCGAGAAGAGGAAGCGCGTCAGCCGAACGATCGCGTCGGTGTCGTGCTCGTCTCGAACGAGGGACTCGACGATGATCGCCCCGAGGATCGCCCGTCCCAGCTGCTCGACCGGTGCGTCCGGGGCGAGCTGCCCGTCGCGGATGCCGCCGCGGATGCGCTCGGCGAGGTACTTCTCGACGCCGAGGCTCTCACCGAGGTGCGCGCCGACTCCGGCGTCCTCGGTGGCAGCCGCCACGAGCGAGCGGAGAAGTGCCCCTCCCTCCGGCGCTTCGAGGATGGACAGCACGCTGCGCAGCCAGGTCTCGACATCGTCGGCGAGGTCTCCCGTGTCGGGAACCACGAAGTCGACGGGGATCAGGCGGCCCTCGACGAGGCATTCACCGATGAGGGCTCCGCGCGACGGCCACCACCGATAGATGGTCTGCTTGCCGACGCCAGCCTCTTTCGCGATTCCCTCGATCGTGAGACGGTCGTACCCCTGGTTATGGAAGAGGCGTGCGGTGGCGTCGAGGATCGCTTCGCGGGCAGCCGTGCTGCGCACGGGTCCGCTCCGATGCTCGTTCACCACACGTTCAGGATAACCACAGAACACTAGACGAGACGCCCCGTATGATCTATTCGTCTGAAGGAGATCGTTTTGGCTTCACTGCTGTTCCGCCTGGGTTCGTTCGCTGCACGCAAGGCGTGGACGGTGATCGTCTCGTGGGTCATCATCCTCGGCCTGGGTGTCGGCGCGTTCCTCACGCTCGGCGGCACGCTGAGCAACAGCTTCGACATCCCCGGCACCGCCTCCGGCGCTGTGACCGACCAGCTCGCCGAGAAGCTGCCCGACACCGCCGGCGGCACGGGCACGGTGGTCTATCAGACGACCGACGGCTCGGCTTTCACGGAGCAGCAGAAGCAGGAGATCTCCGCGCTCGCGAAGAGCGCCGAAGACCTCGACGGCGTGGCATCCGTGATCGACCCGTTCGACGCACAGCAGCAGCAGGCCGTGCAGGCGCAGGATCTCGCCGACGGCAAGGACCAGATCGAGGGTGGCCGGGCGCAGCTCGACGCCGGTCAGGCGCAGCTCGATGAGGGTCGCACGCAGCTCGAGGCCGGTCTCGACCAGCTGACCACGGCTCGGTCGCAGGCAGAAGCGGGCGGCGCTCCGGCCCAGCAGCTCGCAGCACTGGATGCGCAGATCGAAGCTCTGAACGCGCAGGCAGCCCAGCTCGATGCGCAGCAGAAGACCATCGACGACTCGCGCGCCGAACTCGATGCGAACGCCGAGAAGGTCGACCTCGGTTCCACGCTCCTCGACCTCACGAACGGTATCGGCGTCGTCTCGGAGGATGGCTCGACGGCCATCGTCAACGTCTCGTTCGAAGACCCCCGTCTCGAACTCTCCGAAGAGGTCAAGCAGGGCACGATCGAGCACTTCGAGTCCTCGCCGATCGAGGGCGTCGAGGTCGACTTCGGCACCGACATCGCGCAGGGCGTGCCCGAGATCTTCGGCGTCGGCGAAGCGATCGGACTCGCATTCGCCGCCGTCGTGCTGATCGTCATGCTCGGCACACTCATCGGCGCAGCACTGCCGATCGTGACGGCCGTCGTCGGCGTGGGCGTCGGCGTGACCGCATCTCTCGCCTTCTCGGGCGTCGTCGACATGGCATCCGTCACCCCCGTGCTCGGCGTCATGCTCGGTCTCGCCGTCGGCATCGACTACTCGCTCTTCATCGTGAACCGGCACCGCAAGCAGCTGCTCAACGGTGTTCCGGTTCGCGAATCCATCGGCCTCGCCACCGGCACATCGGGAACGGCCGTGGTGTTCGCCGGCACCACGGTGATCGTCGCGCTGCTGGCCCTCAACGTCACCGGCGTTCCGTTCCTCGGACTCATGGGCACGGTCGGCGCGGTCTGCGTCGGCGTCGCCGTGCTCGTCGCCATCACGCTCGCCCCCGCGATCCTCGGCCTCGTCGGAACACGGCTGCTCAGCGGCAAGGCTCGCTCCACGATCGGCCAGCCGCACGCCGCGGGCAAGCCCGTGAAGCGGATGTCCACGCTCCGCGCGATCGTCACCGTGCTCGTCAGCGTGATCGCACTGCTGATCGTCGCGATCCCTTCGATGTCGATGCGCCTCGGACTGCCCGACGGCGCGAGCGAACCGTCGGATTCGACCAGCTACCGCGCCTTCCACATCGTCGACGAGCAGTTCGGCGAAGGGGCGAACGGTCCGCTGCTCGTCACAGCCACCCTCGACGACGCGGTGAGCGACGACGACCTGCTCGCCACGCAGGTCGAGATCGCCCAGAAGATCGCCGACCAGGACGACGTCGTGGGTGTCGCCCCGATCGCGAACTCCGACGACAACACTCTGCTCGCGTTCCAGGTGCTCCCCGCCGAAGGCCCGAACAGCGCATCGACCGAGAAGCTCGTGCAGGACATCCGCGCGCTGCCGCAGCTCGACGGCGGCATCACCCTCGGCGTCGCCGGGCAGGCCGCGACCAACATCGACATCTCCGAGGCACTGGCCGCCGTCCTGCCGCTCTACCTCGTGGTCGTGGTCGGGCTCTCGCTGCTCATCATGATCGTCGTGTTCCGCTCGCTGCTCGTGCCGATCATCGCCACCGGTGGCTTCGTGCTCTCGCTGTTCGCGACCTACGGCCTGATCGTCGCCGTGTTCCAGTGGGGCTGGGGCGCCGACCTCATCGGCCTGGACAGCCCGGGGCCCATCCTCAGCTTCCTGCCCGTGATCCTCGTCGGCATCCTGTTCGGGTTGGCGATGGACTACCAGCTCTTCCTCGCCTCGGGGATGCGCGAGGCGTACGTGCACGGAGCCTCGGCACGGGATGCCGTCGCCCAGGGCTTCCGGGCCGGACGTTCGGTCGTCGTCGCCGCGGCGCTCATCATGGTGTCGGTCTTCGGCGGGTTCATCTTCTCGGAGTCGACCATCATCCGCTCGATCGGCTTCGGCCTGGCGTTCGGTGTGCTGCTCGACGCCTTCGTCGTCCGGATGCTGCTCATGCCGGCGCTCATGCACCTGCTCGGCCGGTCGGCCTGGTGGCTGCCGCGGTGGCTCGACCGCATCCTTCCGAACGTCGACATGGAGGGTGCTGCGCTCGAGCGCGAGCACCCGGGAGTCAGGACGGACACAGTTCAGGTCGTGGCGAGCTCGGAGACGCCTGAGGCGCGCTGACGTCGCGGCGGTGGCTGTCGCTCGGATTGCCGCTCGGCGTCCCTGCGAAGGAGAGCTCGCACAACGAAGGAGCCCATCCGCGGAATGCTCCTTCGGTGCGTGAGATCTCCTTCGGTACGTGAGATCCCTTCCGCGCGTGAGATCTCCTTCGGCGCGTGAGATCGCCTTCCGCTGACGTCGCGGCGGTGACTGCCGCTCGGCGTCCCTGCGAAGGAGATCTCGCACAACGAAGGAGCCCATCCGAGGAATGCTCCTTCGGTGCGTGAGATCTCCTTCGGTACGTGAGATCCCTTCGGCGCGCGAGATCCCTTCCGTGCGTGAGATCGCCTTCGGGGCGTGAGATCTCCTGAGGGCGATTCAGCCGCCATTAGTGACCCAGCACGCCGTCTGCATCACCTCACCCGGATACCCGGGTCCCCGGGTATCCGGGTGAGTCAGGCCACCATCCCGCGCCAGATCGTCTCGACCGCAGCCCGCAGGCGAGCGGCCACCGCAGGGTCGTCCATCCGGTCGCCGCGCACGACGATCTGGTAGTACGCGGTGCCGGCTATCGCATCGAAGCACGCCTCGACGTCGAGGTCGGCCCGCAGCTCGCCACGGGAGATTCCTGCGCGCAACGCGTTCAGGAGCGGCACTCGCCGCCGCGACACGTGCGACTGCCAGTACGCCTTCTGCAGTGCGCGATCCGACATGACGAGTCGGATGCGCTGCCGGAATCGTTCCTCCGCATAGCCGGATGCCGCGACAGACAGCGCCACCCCGGTGTCACCGAGACCGAACCCGTCGAACAGCGCCTCACGCAGGTCGACACCGTCCGGGTATTCGGGCGGGATGGTGCGTCCGACGTCGAGCGCCGCCGCGATCAGCGTCGTGAGCGACGGCCACCGCCGATACAGGGCAGCGCGACTGACTCCGCTCCGCGCGACGACGCGGCTGACGGTGACGTCCTCGCCCGCATCGATGATCTCGAGCGTCGCGGCGACGATCTGCCCGTCCATGTCCTCATCGCGCGGACGGCCGGGGCGGCGGCGGACCGCAGCCCCGGCATCCGACGCGCCCGCAGACTTCGAGCCCACAGACTTCGCGCCCGCAGACGTCGAGCCCGCAGTTCCGACGGCGACCGGAGCGGCACCGACAGCGTCACCCGCGCTCGCGACGCGAGCCTCCAGCTCCACGGTCGTCACGCGGCGAGCGCCCGCTCACGGAGCCGCGCGACAGTCGCATCCGACAGTCCCGCCGCTCGCAGCGGAGCGAGTGCATCGCCGTGCTGCGCGCGGAGGGTGTCGAGCAGGGTGCGCATCGACACCTCCATCGAACCCTCCAGCAGCGACGACGTCGCACCGGCGGCATCCGCGTCGAAGCCGAGCGCCTTCCACATCGCGCCCATCACGGGTGCGGTGCGCTGCATGATCGCGACCATGTTGCCGCCGGTGAGGGCGTAGTCGGCGACGATGTCATCATCAGCCGCGCCGAGGGCGAGCAGCAGCATCGCCGCCACGACTCCGGTGCGGTCGCGCCCGGCCGCGCAGTGGAACGCCGCGGTTCCCGGCGTGTAGGCGATCACGTTCAGCGCGGTGACGAGCTGGGGTGCGGCGACCTCGACCATGCGCAGGTACATCCGGCCCATGGCGTCGTGGCTGAGCTCGGGAGCGTCGCGGTTCATCGACTCCCCGACATCCGCGATCAGCGGCAGGTGGTGGTACGCGACCGGGTAGTCGGCGAGCGGACCCCGCCCCGTGACCGAGACCTCGAGCGGCGAGCGCAGGTCGATGATCGCGGTGAGCCCTGCGGCTACGAGCTGCGACGCGATCTCGGTCGTGACGTAGGCGAGGTCATCCGTGCGGATCGCGAGACCCTCCCGCAGTACTCCCCCCTCGATCGGGATGCCGCCGAGGTCGCGCAGGTTCACGGGGGCGCTGAGCACCAGGTCGATGTCGGCGATGGTCATGTGATTCTCCTTCGGATGAGGGCGCTGCCCTGGTCGATCGCCGTGACGAGCACGATGATGCAGATGATGATGGCGCTGAGGTGGCCGTAGTCGTACATGCGCATGGCGGTGGTCAGCTCGAGGCCGATGCCACCGGCGCCGACGAGGCCGAGGATGGTCGCGCCGCGCACGTTGCCCTCGAACAGCAGCAGCGTGTAGGACGTGAGCAGCGGTGCGCTCTGCGGCAGGATGCCGTACTGGATGACCTGACGCTTCGAGGCACCGACCGCCTCCATGGCGACGACGGGTCCGCGGTCGACCTGCTCCATGGCCTCGGCGAAGATCTTGCCGATCGACCCGATCGAGCCGAGGGTCATGGCCAGGATGCCGGCGAACGGACCGAGTCCGACAGCCGAGACGAACATGAGCGCGAACACAAGGTCGGGCACCGAGCGGATGATGTTCATGACCCAGCGCGTCGGGTAGTAGACCCACTTCGGCGCGATGTTCGACGATGCCCCGAAGGCGACGAGCAGCGACAGCACGGCTCCGAGCACGGTGCCGACCACCGCCATCTGGAAGGTCTCGAGCAGCAGCGCGAGGATCGTGCCGATCTTCGAGAAGTCCGGCGGGAACAGGCGCGACAGGAACTCGCCCATGTTGACCGCGCCGTCGCCCAGCTTGATGAAGTTGAACTCGGCGCCGTTGAACGACCAGATCAGCAGCAGGGCGGCGATCGGCAGCCCGAGCAGGAACCTCGCGCGCGGCACCCGGAACGCCCGCTCGAGCCGCGAGCGCTCGGCAGGGTCGAGGGTCGGCCTCGAGATCGAGCGGTCGGTCGTGCCGGCGGCGGGGCCGGCTGAGCCTGCCGACCCTGCCGTGGAGCGGGGTCAGTGGTGAGCGTCATCGTCGTGCTCCTCGTCGTCGTAGAGCGGCGCAAGGGCCGCGGCATCCAGCTGCGAAGTGGCGCCGGCGACCAGCATCCGTCCGTGCCGCAGGCCGATGATGCGGTCGCTGTGCGCGAGGGCCAGCGGCAGCACGTGCAGGCTGACGAGCACGGGGATGCCGTCTTCGGTGGCGATCTCGCGCAGCAGACCGAGAACGGAGTCGGCGAGCTTCGGGTCGAGCGACGCGACCGGTTCGTCGGCGAGGATCACCTTAGGCTGCTGCATGAGAGCGCGGGCGATCGCGACGCGCTGCTGCTGTCCGCCCGACAGCGAGCGAGCAGGCTCGTTGGCCTTGTGCGCGATGCCGACGCGATCGAGCAGCTCGAGTGCGCGGCGACGGTGCGCGCTCGAGAAGCCGCCGACCAGATTGATGGAGCCCGCGCCGTGCAGGGCTCCGGCCAGCACGTTCGTCATGACGCTCAGACGCGGGATGAGGTTGAACTGCTGGAACACCTGGCCGACATCCGACCGCAGGGTGCGCAGCTCGCCGCGCGCGAGATTGGTGACGTCGTGGCCGGCGACCCGCGCCGACCCTGCCGAGATCGGCGCGAAGCCCGTGAGACTGCGCATCAGGGTGGACTTGCCCGACCCCGAGGCGCCCAGCAGCGCGACCATCTCGCCCGGGAACAGGTCGAGATCGACGCCGTCGAGCACGGTGGTGGTGTCATACGCGACGCTGAGGTCGCGCACCGTGACGAGCGGCAGGGCCTGGCGCAGCTCGGCGGTCGGGGTGCGGAGCTCTTCCGCCGTCGGAGATCCCAGACCATCGGATGCCGTCTCGGCGCGTCGGGAGGCGACATGCCGATCGGCGGACGCACCGCGCGCGTTCTCCAGCGAAGCGACGACGGGTGCGGGACTCGTCACTTGAGGTCCTTGAGCTCGACACCGGCGACCGCGGCGATCTCGGCGAACGAGGCGAACGACGAGCCGTCGGGGTCGACGGTCTGCTCGGCGGCGGCGAAGGCGCCGTACGCTCCGAGGCGCTCGGCGTTTTCGGGCGAGAAGACCTCGGCGATGCCCTCCTGGATAACCTTGCGGGTCTCGGCGTCGAGCGACTGACGTCCGAGCACAGCACCCTGGATGTCCATCGCCGGGCTCTCACCCACCGCACGCCACTCCCCGTCGGCGAACGGGAACATCGGCGCGCCGAGCTCGGTCAGCATGACGGCAGTGCAGGCGGCATCCACCTGTCCCTGCTCGAGCGCGGCGAAGCTGCCTTCGTGTCCGCCGGCGAAGATCGCCTCGTAGTCGGTGCCCTGCTCGAGGCCTGCCTCATGCAGCATGTACACCGGCATGAAGTAGCCCGAGCTCGACGCCTGGTCGGCGAAGGCGACGGTCTTGCCCTCGAGGTCCTCGACGGTCTGGATCGGCGAGTCGTTCAGCACCACACAGGTCGAGACGGGCTTGCCGTCGCCCTGGAAGGCGACGAGCGCGTCGACCTCGCCCGTGTTCGCGGCGAGCGCCGAGGGGAAGCCGCTCATGATGCCGATGTCGACGTGGTCGGCGCGGATCGCCTCGACGACGCTGAGGTAGTCGGGAACATCGGTGATCTCGACGTCGCGGCCGGTGGCGTCTTCGAGCAGCTCGGCGAAGACCTCGACGGGGTTCTCGGCTGTGGGGTCGTCGCCGACCGGGATCGTCGCGATCGTGAGAGGAGCGTTCGGGTCGGCGGGGGCCGCTTCGGCGGACGGGCTCTGGCAGCCGGTCAGGGCGAGGGCGGCGACGCCGAGGAGGCCGACGGCGGGCAGGGTGAGGCGGCGCATGATGACCTTTCGGGAGGAGGCGTTCCCGAATTCCGAGAACATGGGTATTCCAACTCGCGAAGGTGACAGGCAATTACGAGACCGCCGTACTCGAAACGGAACGCTGAGTGAACGGCTGGTGTCGGAGGTGCCGCCTAGAGTGTGCGGATGACGTCGGATGCCCGCTCACGCCTCGAGATGCTGCGCGCCGAGGCGACGGCGCGCGTCGCATCCACGGCGGCGACCCTCGCCGAGCTGATGCACGATCGCGAAGGCTCGAACGACGACGACGAGCACGACCCCGAGGGCGTCACGCTCTCGTCCGAGTGGTCACGGCTGACCGGGCTCGCCGATGCGGCGGCATCCGAACTCCAGCAGGTCGACGACGCGATCGCACGACTGGATGCCGGCACCTACGGCGTCTGCGCGCACTGCGGCAGGCCGATTCCCGAGGCGCGACTCGAGGTGCGCCCGTTCGCCACGCACTGCGTCGCCTGCGCGGAGAAGCTCGGCCTCTGATCGGCGCCCCGGGGGCTCCATAACTCCGGAGATCCTGTGCACCCCCGCGAGGGCCGCCCGTCTTCTCGGCGCTTGCGAACGAACGTGGTCGCCTGCCAGTCCGGATCTCCGGAGTTGTGGAGCACACGCGCACGCAACCCCGGCCGCCCACGCCGCACAGCCCGAGAAGTAGGCTGAGGGCATCATGGACGAGTTCATCCAGGGCTTCTGGAACTTCGCGGGGCACTACTGGTGGCTCGTCTTCCCCATCATGGGCATGGCCGGCGGCGCCGCGAAGGCGTGGGAGCGCAACTCGAAGCGTCGCCACGAACGTCGCATCGAGACCCTGCGACTCAAGGCCGAGATCAAGACGGCTCAGCTCGAAGCCCGCACCGGAAGGGCGAGGCAGGCGGGACCGGGGTTCGTCGACACCCGTGCTTCCGTCGCACCGAACACCCTGCTCGAGCGGCTCTTCTCCGAGCACGACGAGATCACCGCGCGGTGGCTCGACTACGAGCTCGACGTCGCGAAGCTCATCGCCTTCCCCGCCATGAGCGACGGACGCCAGCCTCTGGTCGCGGCGTTCCTTCGGGCCAAGAGGACGGCGGATGCGCTGCGCCCGCTCTCCGCTGACGCAGCCGTGACGGAGCAGCAGGTGTCGGAGTACCTCGACGCCGTCGGCGCGTACGCCGTCGCATTCGAGATCGCCGAGAAGGATGCCCGGCGGCTGCGCGACTCGACCTTCACAGAACCCGAGCGCAAGCGCCTCGACCGCGCGCAGCAGCTGCTCAAGGTCGCCGTCGACGAGTCGGCCACCCAGGCCGAGCGCAACGTCGCCTACCGACGAGTGCGCGACGAGCTCGAGGGCCTGATCCTGCTCAGCGACGAGGCCGTGCAGGTGCTCGAGAAGCAGGTCGCGCGCGAGCTCCCCGCACATCCGTCGACCCCGGCCGCGAGCGCGAGCACCGCCGCATCGACGACGCCGGCGCCCGCTGCGGCCGCCTCCGATCCGGAGCCCGAGAAGGTCCGGCTGCCGTCGCCGACGACAGCTCCCGACTCCCCGGCCCGGACTGACGCGTCTGCACCCCTGCGCGCGAACACGAACGACGACAGCGAGAATCCCCGATGATCACGAGATTCGAAGAGCTCGACTGGCAGGAGACCCCGATCGGCGAGCTGACGCTGCGTCGCCGCACCGAACCCGCTGTCGGCCAGGAGATCTACGAGGTCAAGCTCGGCGACGAATACCTGATGTCGAGCCTGTTCACGGTGGCGGAGGAGGAGCTCTCGAATCTCGGCCTGGCCGCTGTCGCCGGCGACGACCTCTCTGTGCTGGTCGGCGGCCTGGGGCTCGGATACACGGCGGTCACGGCGCTGCGTGACGACCGTGTGGCGTCGCTCACCGTGGTCGACCGGCTCGGCGCGGTGATCGGATGGCACCGACGGAAGCTGCTGCCCGTGTCGGCGGAACTCGTCGACGACCCGCGCACGAGCCTGGTCGAGGACGACTTCTTCGCCGTGGTCCGCGCAGCGCCCCCGGAGGGTCACCGCGGCTACTCTGCGATCCTGCTCGATGTCGACCACTCGCCGCGCCACCAGCTCGACCCCACGCACGCCGACCTCTATACCGCGGCCGGCCTGCGCGCCCTCGACCGGCACCTCGCCTCCGGTGGCGTCTTCGCACTGTGGTCGGATGATCCGCCCGACGATGCCTTCATGGACGAGATGCGTGCCGTGTTCGACGACGCCGTCGCCCACGTGGTCGACTTCGCGAACGCGGTCACCGGTGGGACGTCGTCCAACACCGTGTACGTCGGGCGCAGCCGCGGCGCGGCGGAGCCGACGTCGTGACCCCGAAGACGGTGGTCCTCACCGGCGCATCCGACGGGATCGGTGCGGCATCGGCACGCCAGCTCGCGGCATCCGGCCACCGACTCATCCTCGTCGGACGATCTATCGAGAAGACACGCGCTGTCGCCGCGGACACCGGGGCCGAGTGGTTCACCGCCGACTTCGCGCGACTCGACGACGTGCGCGAACTCGCGACGAAGATCGCGGATGCCGTGGGCGACGGCGGCATCGACGTGCTCGCGAACAACGCCGGCGGCATCTTCGGCGATCAGACCCCGACGGTCGACGGCTTCGAGAAGACGCTGCAGGTCAATCACCTGGCGCCGTTCCTGCTGACGAACCTGCTGCTGCCGCAGCTGCGCACCGGTCGCGCGGCGATCATCAACACCTCGAGCGTCGCGCACCGGCTGTTCGCCAAGCTCGACATCGACGACCTCGACAACCGCAAGGACTTCAGCGCGAACCGCGCCTACGGCGATGCGAAGCTCGCGAACGTGCTGTTCACGAAGAGCCTGCACACGAAGTTCCACGGCGACGGACTCAGCTCGGTCGCCTTCCACCCCGGCACCGTGCAGACCAACTTCGCCTCGGACTCGAACACGCTCATGCGGTTCGTCTACCGCACCCCGCTCAAGCGACTGCTGCTCATCAGCAGCGAGAAGGGCGGCAGCACGCTCAGCTGGTTCGTCGAAGGCACCCCGGATGACACCTGGATCTCGGGCGAGTATTACGACGAGCGCGTTCTGACCCGGCGGGTGAACCCGATGATCGAGGATGCCGCACTGGCCGAGGCCCTGTGGCAGAAGAGCGCCGAACTCGTCGGGATCGACGCCGCCTGACCGCATCCTGATCGCCGGCCGTTCGCCCCGCTGTGTTGCGACCGGAACCACGAGCGGACGCAGCCGGACGGGTGGATCGACCCCCAGCAGGCAGGAGTATGCTGGCACACCGGGTCACATGACCCCTTCAGAGCGCGAGAGGCGGTGATGGCGATGTCCGGTGATAGTTGCGACGCCGCCTTCGTTGCGTCGCGTCTGACGGCATCCGTGCGTTGAGCTCCGGCTCCGCACCTGCACGTCCTGCTCCGCAGCCGTCGGCGGCGTCTTCCGCCCCCTGACGAATACTGCGCACGCCCCCTCTGACCCGGCGTGCGCCTGCGAGAACGGAGCCAGCCATGGCCCTCATCGACAACGGCGTGTACGTCCACGGACGTCGCGTGGAGACCCCGAAGAACCTCGACGAGACCTACCGGTCGCTCGATGCCCACGGCGGCATCGCCTGGATCGGCCTCTACCGACCGAGCCCTCAGGAGGTCGCCTCGGTCGCGCGCGAGTTCGACCTGCATCCGCTCGCCGTCGAGGATGCCCTCTCGGGTCACCAGCGGTCGAAGGTCGAGCGCTACGGTGACACGCTCTTCGCCGTGCTGCGCCCCGCCCGTTATCGCGACGAGCAGGAGTCGATCGAGTTCGGCGAGCTGCACCTGTTCGTCGGCCCCGACTTCGTGGTGACCATCCGGCACGCCGAGTCGCCCGACCTCGTGGGCGTGCGTCGTCGCATGGAGGCGCACCCCGACCTGCTCGCGATGGGCCCCGAGGCCGTGTTCTACGCGATCCTCGACGAGGTCGTCGACGGCTATGAGCCCATCGTCACGGGGCTGCTGAATGACATCGACGAGATCGAGGACCAGCTCTTCGGCGACAGCGACGACGACGCCCTCTCGCGGCGCATCTACGAGCTCTCGCGCGAGGTCATCAACTTCCAGCGCGCGGTGCACCCCCTCGCCGGGATGCTGGAATGGCTGCGCCGCGGATCCGAGAAGTACCGCATCGATGAAGAGCTGCAGCGCTCACTCCGCGACGTGCTCGACCACGTCATCCGCGTGAATGAGCGGGTCGACTCGTTCCGCGCGATCCTCGAGAACGCCCTCACGGTGCAGTCGGCTCTCGTCGCACGCCGGCAGTCGGATGCGAGCCTCGCCCAGAACGACGAGATCAAGAAGATCTCGTCGTGGGCGGCGATCATCTTCGCACCCACCCTCGTCGGCACGGTCTACGGCATGAACTTCGACGTCATGCCCGAGCTGCACTGGGCGCACGGCTATCCGATGGCGATCGGTGCGATGGCCGCCTTCGCGGTCGCCCTCTACGGGGTGTTCAAGTACAAGAAGTGGCTGTGACCCGCGGCAGGCTCAGCGGTCGTCGCCGCTGAGCCTGTCGAGCAGCTCGTCGAGATCGTCGAACTCCAGGACCTCGACGTCAGCGGCATCCCGGTCGCGCACCTCGATGTTCGCGACTTCGAGGTCGTCGTCCAGCTGCACCAGGATCCGTGAGTCCGGGAACTGCTTGGGCGCATCGAAGGCGATCAGCACGGCATCGGCGAACACCACCACCGAGGTGGCTTCGAGGTCGTCGCGCAGGTCGACCTGCTCGATCACCGGCTCGTCGTCGACGGCCTCGTCGATGTCGTCGGCGACCTCGTCGATCACCGCCCGCCACCGGGTCTCGGACACCGACAGGATGCGGGTGATCGCCGCGATCAGCGCGTCGTCGTCGAGGGTCTCCTCGTCGTCCTCCAGCTCGGGGTCGACGTTGACGGTGACGACCGCGCCGGCGGCATCGATGGTGGCCCGTCCGTAGACGAGACCGTTCTCGGCGACCGGATCATCGAGCAGTCCGCTGTCGACGATGCGGGCGAGGAGAGTGTCGAGCAGTGGGGAGGACATGGCCCCAGTCTTCCACTCTCGCCGCCGCTAGGCTCTAGGGCGTGCCGAATGCTGACTCCCCCGCCTCCGCCGCATCCGACCTCCGCCGCATCGCGGCCTCCCTCGCCGGAGCCGAGCCGCTGAACTGGGTCATCACCGGAGACTCGATCACGCACGGGCTGCTGCACACGCAGGGCGGGCGCAGCTACTCCGAACATCTGCACGAGCTGATCCGCGGCGAGCTCGGGCGCACCCGTGATGTCGTCATCAACAGCGCCATCAGCGGGCACCGCATCACCGACATCCTGAACGACTGGGACCGTCGTGTCGCATCGTGGCACCCCGACGTCGTGACGCTGATGATCGGCACGAACGACCTGGCGACCGGCCCCGGCCAGGTCACCGTCGAACCCGGCGACTTCGCCGCGTCACTGCGCGAGTTCGTGTCGCGCGTCCGTGCCACCGGCGCCGTCGTCGTGCTGCAGACCCCACCCGCGATCGACATCGTGAACGCCCCCGGTCGCGAGAGGATCGCCGAGTTCGCGGATGCCGTGCGCACCGTCGCGGCATCCGAGGACGTGATCCTCGTCGACCAGCACGCGCGCTTCACCGAGCTGGGCAACGGCGGTGTTCCGTGGGGGCTGATGGGCGACCCGTTCCATCCGAACGCCGCCGGTCACGCCGCGCTGGCTCTCGAACTCGCGAACGCCCTCGACATCTGCCCGCAGCCCGACGCCGATCGCACCCTGCCGCTGCTCGAGGCGCAGGTCGCGATGGCGCGCCTGAACGGCTGATCGCGGCGGTCGCCCCGCCCGGGTGAGATCACCCCCCCCCGCGGCGCCCCGAACCCCAATACGCTGAGCGCATTCGCAGACGACAGCGGGGGTGGCGACGTGTCTCATGTGGTGGCGACGGGCGCAGGCAAGGCCATGATGGAGCGTCGGAACGATCCGACGCACGACTACATCCTCGGGCTCACCCGCAAGGAGAGACCTCGAGTGCTGTTCGTCGGCACGGCGACGGGCGATGACGCGGCATACATCGTGAGCTTCTACGCGACGTACGACTCGGACCGCTGCGCACCGCATCATCTGCCCCTCTTCCACCGATCGGTCGACGACCTCGCCGACGAGGGATCGCGAGTCGCGATCCGGTCGGCGACCAACGCCTCGTTCCGCTTCGACCAGATCGCGGCCCTGTACGAGTTGATCGCGCAGGCGCGCACCGCCTCGGTGTCGCCGCTCGACGGCATCCGTCGCCTGAACGAGATCGGGGCGATGCGTCCACGGCTGGGCTGGGTCACCCGCACGTTCGGGCATGCCGTGCTGACGACCGGCTTGGCGCTGCTGCTCGCCCCCACCTGGCAGGGCGCGATCGTCGCCTTCGTACTGGGTGCGGGCATCGGGCTGCTCAAGCTCGTGCGCTCGCCCACCCTGCAGCTCGTGATGCCGATCGCCGCGGCGTTCGTGTGCGCCGCCGCGGTGTTCCTGCTCGCCGAGGTCATCGAGATCGGCGATCCGATCCGGCTGCTCATCGCCCCGCTGGTCACCTTCCTGCCCGGAGGCGTGCTGACGACCGCGACCGTCGAGCTCGCGGCGGGGCAGATGATCTCGGGCGCCTCGCGTCTGATCTACGGCTTCGTGCAGCTCGCCCTGCTGGCATTCGGCATCCTGGCGGCAGGCACCGTCGTGGGTGTCGAATCGCGCTCCTACGAGGCGCTCGAAGCGGCATCCTTCCTACCGTGGTGGGTCGCGCTGATCGGCATCCTGGTGTTCGCGCTCGGCAACTATCTGCACTTCTCGGCCCCCACCTCGACATTCGGGTGGGTGCTGCTGGCGCTCGTCGTGGCGTACATCGGACAGTGGGTCGGCACCGCGCTGCTCGGCGCGACCCTGGGCGGATTCGTCGGGGCCGTGGCGATGGCACTCGTGGTGTTCTGGATCGCCTCGCTGCGCCGCGGTGTCCCGGCGCAGATCACGTTCCTTCCCGCGTTCTGGCTGCTCGTCCCGGGCGCTGCGGGACTCGTCGGACTCACCGAGGCCGTCGCCACCGACAGCGGCCTCGCCGACTTCATGGCGGCGCTGCTGTCGATCATGTCGATCGCGCTCGGAGTGCTCATCGGCACCGCGCTGTATCGGGTGGTGCACCACGGGGCCGAGGAGATCGTGCAGTTCGCCGTCGCTCCGCCCACGGTGGTGTCCGAGGCGCCGCGGCGGTTGCTCGACCGGCTGCTGCCCTGGCGGCGCGCTCGCGACTGAGCCGCGCTCGCGACTGAGCCCGGCCGCGGATCGCTCAGCCACCCGGGCGGCAGCAGCCCGCGCAGCACGAAGCGCGACCGTCAACGCGGCCACCGGGCGGCTTCCGAGAAAGTTCAGTATTCGGTGTTGCTAAGTACCGGTACTCAGTGTTACTTTGTACCGGTACCCAGCAACACTGAGTACCGAACCAACGAAAGGAGGCTCTCATGGGCAAGCAGATGACCGAGATGCTCAAGGGCACACTCGAGGGCATCGTCCTGGCACTCCTCGCCGAGCAGCCGGCTTACGGCTACGAGATCACCAGCCGCGTGCGCGACCACGGATTCACCGACATCGCCGAGGGCACGATCTACGCACTGCTGGTGCGCGTCGAGCAGAAGAAGCTCGTCGACGTCGAGAAGGTGCCGAGCGAGAAGGGACCGCCCCGCAAGGTGTACTCCCTGAACGCCGCAGGCACGCAGGAGCTCGAGGAGTTCTGGAAGACGTGGAGCTTCCTCTCCGAGCACATCGAACAGCTGAACACGAACAGCACGAACAGCACGAACACGAACAACAAGGAGAACTGACATGGCCGCCAAGTGGATCGAAGCGCTCACCGGATCGCTCGAGCAGAAGAAGCAGTACCGCGATGCGAAGAAGCGCATCGACGCCCTCCCCGAGCCGTATCGCACGGTCGCCAACGCCCAGCACCGCTACACGATGTACTACGGGGGCATCACCGACGGCGACATCCTCGTGCAGATCTTCCTCGACCTCGCCGATCTGTGGGAGCGCGCCGCCATAGACGGCACCCCGATCGACGACATCGTCGGCGACGACCCCGTCTCGTTCGCCGAGACCTACGCCGAGGCGTACGGCGGAACCCACTGGATCGACAAGGAGCGCGCCCGCCTCGTCACGGCGGTCGACGACGCGAAGAAGAAGGAGTCACGATCATGAACGCACCAGCGATCGCCGTTCGCGGCATCGAGAAGTCCTACAAGGACCTCCACGTGCTGCGAGGCGTCGACTTCGAGGTCGAGAAAGGGACGATCTTCGCCCTCCTCGGCTCGAACGGCGCCGGCAAGACGACGATGGTCCGCATCCTCTCGACGCTGCTGAAGTCGGATGCCGGCGCAGCCACCGTGCAGGGGATCGACGTGGCCGCCGACCCCCTCGGCGTCCGTCAGCGCATCAGCCTCACCGGTCAGTTCGCCGCAGTGGACGAGATCCTCACTGGACGCGAGAACCTCGTGCTCGTCGCCCAGCTGCGCCACCTGCACTACCCCGGAACGGTGGCCGACGAACTGCTCGCGACGTTCCGGCTGACGGATGCCGGGGGCCGCAAGGTCGGCACCTACTCCGGCGGTATGCGCCGCCGACTCGACATCGCGATGAGCCTCGTCGGGAATCCCGAGGTGATCTACCTCGACGAGCCGACCACCGGTCTCGACCCCGAGGCCCGCATCGAGGTGTGGGACGTGGTGAAGAAGCTCGCGAACACCGGCACCACCGTGCTGCTCACCACGCAGTACCTCGATGAGGCCGAGCAGCTGGCCGACCGCATCGCGATCCTGCACGAGGGTCGGATCATCGCCAACGGCACCCTCGCCGACCTCAAGCGGCTGCTGCCCGCGGCGAAGGTCGAGTACGTCGAGAAGCAGCCCACCCTCGAGGAGATCTTCCTCACTCTCATCGGACCGAAGTCGGGTTCGACCACCGGAAAGGAGAACGCAGCATGAGCACGCACTTCGCCGCCGATACGGCGACACTCACCGGCCGCTCGATGCGGCACATCTTCCGCAGCCCCGACACGATCATCACGACGGCGGTCACCCCGATCGCCCTGATGCTGCTGTTCGTCTACGTCTTCGGCGGGGCTCTGCAGACGAGCACCGGAGTCGACAACTACGTGAACTACCTGCTTCCGGGCATCCTGCTGATCGCGATCGCGTCCGGCATCGCCTACACGGCGTTCCGGCTCTTCACCGACATGCAGAGCGGCATCTTCGAGCGCTTCCACTCCATGCCGATCGCCCGATCGAGCGTGCTGTGGGCGCACGTGCTCACATCACTCACCGCGAACGCCATCACCCTCGCGATCATCTTCGCGGTCGGGTTCGTGATGGGATTCCGCACCGGGGCGAGCGTCTGGGCCTGGCTCGCCGTCATCGGCATCCTGATGCTGTTCACCCTGGCGCTCACGTGGCTCGCGATCATCGCGGGGCTCAACGCCAAGACGGTCGACGGGGCGAGCGCGTTCTCGTATCCGCTGATCTTCCTGCCGTTCATCAGCTCGGCCTTCGTGCCGACCGACACGATGCCGGGTCCGGTGCAGTGGTTCGCCGAGAACCAGCCGGTCACCTCGATCGTCGACACCATCCAGGCGCTGTTCGCCGAGCAGCCGGTCGGCACCGACATCTGGGTCGCTCTCGCCTGGTGCGTCGGCATCCTGGTCGTCGCCTACGTGTTCGCGATCATCTCGTACCGCAAGAAGGTCAGTTGAACGTCTGCAGTGAGACGGAACGCTCCGTCCGGGCCCCGCGCCCGGCCGGGGCGTTTCGCCGCGCTCGGCGTCGGCTTCTTCTGCGCACTCCCGCGCCCCTCGTGCACTCACTCCCGCACCCTCGTGCACTCATGCGGGAGGAGATCTGCGATTCGGAGGGTGAGTCTCGGCAATGTGCCCTCCCGATCGCAGATCTCCTCCGGAACGATGGTGGGGGATGCCTGGCGCCGGACGCCGGATGCCGCGGCCTACCGCAGCCCGAGGGGGCCGAGCACGACGGACTGGCGCGTGCGCACCCACACCCCGGCGCCGTCGCGCCGTTCGGCCCGCGTCGCGAAGCGGTAGCGGTATGACACGGCGCGCACCCACCGCGGCGGCTCACCGTCGAACGGGTCGGACCGCAGCAGAGCGAGCGTCGGAGCATCGGCCTCGAGCAGTCGCAGCAGGAAGACCGTGAACCAGTCGTCGAGCGAACGGCCGAGCGG
The DNA here is from genome assembly GCF_001266755.1 of Microbacterium sp. CGR1. NCBI lineage: Bacteria > Bacillati > Actinomycetota > Actinomycetes > Micrococcales > Microbacteriaceae > Microbacterium > Microbacterium sp. CGR1. The sequence continues at coordinate 2,758,197 of NZ_CP012299.1, read as the reverse complement.
CAGGAACCACATCAGCCAGTCGAGGCGCAGGTGGTACGGCGCGAACTGCCCCGGGATGCGTCGCACATCGCCCGGCTTTCCCTTGAACTCGTACTCGCGCCACAGCAGACCGTCGTCGTCGACCGATCCCTCGACGACGATCTCGACCCGCTGCTTCGTGACCGTGCCGAACGCTCCGTAGGAGTTGCCGATCTGCCACCGGTTGAAGCTCGCGTTCATCAGCTGCCGCCGCGCGAACAGGTTGCGCAGGGCGGGCCCACTCAGCGCCACGACGAGCACGCCCACGGCCGCCGTGAGCACGAACCAGTACAGCGGGATGCCGGGCCACAGCGTGTCGTCCATCGCATCGTCGCGCGGTGCCGCGCCCACCCCCGGCAGTCCGATCGCCGAGAAGGCGATCACGATCGTCACCCAGTTCAGCCAGGCGAAGTTGCCTGTCGCGACGAGCCACACCTGGGTCGCGATCATGATCGTCGCGGCCACCGCCCCGACGATCTGGGGCACGGGACCGGGAATCCAGACCGACAGCAGCGGAGCGAACACGAAGAAGGGCACGACGAGCTGCGCGACGTGGTTGCCGACGACCTCGGCGCGATGGAACCACCGTGGCAGCAGATGGGCCTGCCTGCTGAGCGGCCCCGGCATGGGCTGCGTCTCGTGGTGGTACATCAGCGCCGTGAGGTCACGCCACTCCCGCCCGCCGCGGATCTTGATCATGCCGGCACCGAACTCGACACGGAACAGCAGCCACCAGAACAGCACGATCACGACGGTCGGCGGAGGCTGATCGTTCGAACCGAGGAAGGCGGCCAGGAACCCCGCCTCGAGCAGCAGCATCTCCCAGCCGAACGAGTAGAAGGTCTGACCGATGCTGACCACCGACATGTATCCGAGCCACAGCGCGAGGAAGCACAGCATCGGCACCCACGGCGGACCCCACTGCGGGATGCCGACGACCAGCGCCGCGGACACGACGATCCCTGCCCCGCACAGCAGTCCGAGCCTGCGGTCGGAGTACCGGACACGGAGGAAGAGGGTCGGATGCAGCATCCGCCGCCGTGACTCCTTCTGCCCGATCCAGTCGAGCAGCGCCGGTGCCGGCAGCAGCCCGTGCTCGCCGAGCAGCGGTCGGAACTGGTTCAGGGTCGAGATGAACGCGACGAGATAGAGCGCCGCGACGCCCCGTTGCAGGACCTCGCGGGCGAACCCGAAGTCGACCGCCGCGAACCCGTCCACGGCCACAGGCTAACCCCGGGTGCGACAGGTCGAAGAGGGGGTTGCGCGTGCCGGGTGGCGCCGTGTCGGGAGTCGCCGTGTCGGGAGACGACCAGCGATCGGGAGGAGAACGGCGATCGGGAGGAGGATCCACCGGGGACCCCCCTCCCGAGTGCAGATCTCCTCCCGATCGCAGACGACTCGACCCGGGTCAGCTGACGGCGTCGAGCACTTCCTCGCGACGCCCACGCCGTGCGCGACGGATCTCCAGCGCGACCACGCCCGCGATCGCGAGCGCGATCAGCAGACCTCCGGTGAGCGTGAAGCCGTGCGTCCCCGTTCCGCCCGCGGCCGGCAGCTCGAACACCGGCACGTCCCGCACCGACACCGTGCTGCCGGCGAGGGTGACCTGCGGACTCGACTGCCCGTCGGCGATCGACAGCACACCGGCCGCCGACACGATGATCTTCACCGGCTCGGCGAGGAGTGAGAACCCTTCCGGAGCCGTCGTCTCTTCGAGCCAGTACGTGCCAGGGCGCAGGCCAGCGGCGGTGAACAGCCCGACCTCGGCCCCGGCGATCAGCCCGGGAGTCACCGGCGCACCGGGAACCCCCGCGGCGTCGGCGAGCAGCCGGAAGCCCGACCCGTCCATCCGCACCCAGTCGCCGTTGACGTCTTCGCCGAGCTTCTCGACGATGAGCGAGGCCAGCACCTCACGCGTGGTCGCGTGGGCCGGATCGGTGTCCGTGACCCGAGCCCCGCCCGACGCCGGCTGCCCTGAGGCGGTCGCCGTGTTCTTGTGCAGCACGCCGCCCGTGGTCGGGGCGGGGTAGGTCGCGGTGAACACGGCCGACTCCCCCGGATCGAGCGTGCCGTCCCACGCGCCGACGGGAAGGATCGAGGCGGCCGCGATGACGTCATCCGCGAGCTGCACGGCGGTCAGCACGACATTGCCCGTGTTCGTGACCCGGAACTCGAACCTCATCGCCGATCCGGCGTCGACGGCGACTCCCGGCGCGGTGTTCGCGTCGTCGCCGTTCACGAGCTTGACGACCTCGATCGCGGGTGCCGCCGCGGCGAGGGTGAGGATGTAGTCCTCGACCTCACCGGACTGCGAGATGCCTCGCGGGTCAGCCACTTCCGCAGCGGTGAACGACGTGCGCAGACGCAGGTACGTGTCACCCACGACGGCCGTGCCCGGCACCGTCCACGAGAGGTTCACCGAGGTCGCACCGGCGAGGAAGGCGGCCTGCACCCGCTCGGTCGCATCGAAGATGCCGTTCTTGTTGAAGTCGATCCATCCGGCGACCGTGCCGGGCGACGTGGTGCCCGACAGCGGGATCGGCAACGAGTACGCGGTGCCGCGGATCGCGCGCGGAGCCCGGATGCCGTCGGCGATCGCGTCATCCGTGTCGAGCGAGGCTCCTGCACCGGCGTTCGGCGAGAGCGTCGGCTTGGCCGTCGCGTCGGCATCCGATGTGATGCCCGCACCGAGGCGCAGCGGCCCCTGGACGTGCACGGCGGCCTGAGCGGCGTCGTAGCTGCTCGGCGCGTCGCCCATGTCCTCGTGCAGACGGATCGAGAGTCGGATCAGGTCGCCGAGGCTCTTGCCCGGGTCGTAGGTGTTGTACCCGTTCGCCCAGCCACCCGCCGCCGGCGCCCGCTGGATGTGCGTGCCGAGATTCATGGTGACCGTCTGGAAGGTGCCCTTCAGCACGACGGAGCCGCAGCCGGCGAGCGCGGTGCTGGTCATCGTCCGCCCAGCCAGCTCGGCCGCAGTGGGGAGCATGGTGTTGCACCGCGAGCTGCTCGTCTTCGTCGCAGCGGTGAGCGTGGTGGGCGTGACGCTGAGGTTCTGCGCGCCGGCGATCGGAGCGAAGGTCACTCCGGGTGTCACGATGTCCATCTGCATGGCGATCCAGCCCGCGGCTGTGCGGTCACCATCGGCATCCGTCTTCATCGTGAATCCGTTGCCGGTGATGATCTCACAGAACGTGTCGGCTGTAGTGCGCTCCTCCACGCACTGGGCGTAGCCGCCGAGACCGGAGATGTCGATGATCGGATCCGTGACCGCGCGGCTGAATGCCACCGTGAGGGTGCCGTTCTTGTTCGCGCAGTAGCCGGAGAAGTCCAGGCCGTCGCACATGCCGGCGCCCGCCTCGAGTCCTACCGTCGGCGTGGTCGCGACGTCCAGGCCGGGCGCGAACATCGCGTTGGTCGCGCCGTATCCGTTGTGCGGCGTGGTCGCCAGGAACTGCACGCCGGCCGAGCCCGACTTCGTGGTCGCCGGGTTCACCGTCAGTGTGGCCGTGACTCCGCCGCGGTAGTTCATGGTCGCGCTCGTCGCGGTGCGCGTCGTGCTCAGCGCTTCCTCGATGGCCTCTGCCGGCTGCTGCGTCATCGGCAGCCCGCCGGCGAGCAGGATCGCGCCCATGAGCGCGACTCCGAGGATCGTTCGGAGGCGACGGCGCCCTCGGGGTACGCGTGCGGATGCCGGTGCGGGTGCTGTCATGAGGTCCTCGAATCACAGGGACATCTCGCAGGAGTTCCGGGATCCGAGCAACGGACCGATGCGCATGGCAATCAGCCCCGGCGAAGCATGTCTGGGGTGTCGTCGATCTTTCGACGGCACTCACAAGACGTGGGGCTCGCGACATCGTGACGGGGGTGCATGGCCGCTGTTTCGGTACATCAATACACCCGCCCAGACACAGCGATGGGCGGAGGATCCGTGACAGATCCTCCGCCCATCGGAGGGGAGTCCACCCGCGTGAGGACGGACTCGTTCCCGTGAGTCAGGTCAGCTGACGACCCAGTCGAACTGGTCGCCGTTCTCCTCGAGCCACGCGTCGATGGCATCCGCTTCCTTGCCCTCGCCGTACTCGTTCACGACCATGTCCTCGAGCGAACCGTACTGCTCGTCGTCGAGCTTGATCTGCTCGATCAGCTCGGCGGCCTCGGGGAACTCCTCCGCGAAGCCCTTCGTGCCGAGGAAGTGCAGGGCCTCGGACTCGCCCATCGCACCCTTGGGGTCTTCGAGGTCCTTCACGGGGAAGGCGTCGTTGGCCCAGAACGGACGCCACAGCGTCACGACGATGTCCTCCTGCTTGTCGGTCGCCGACTTCAGCTCGGTGAGCATCGCCGCGGTCGACGAGGTGACGAGCTCGTACTCGCCGTCGAGACCGTACTCCGGCATCATCTTCTGGGTCTGCGCGGTGAGGCCGGCACCCGGCTCGATGCCGTAGATCTTGCCGTCGAGCTCTGCGCCCTTACCCGCGAGGTCCTCGATCGAGTTCAGGTCGGAGTACTCCGGAACCGCGAGGGTCAGCTTCGCGTTGTCGTAGTACGCGCCGAGGTCCTCGATGTCGTCGCCGTACGTCTCCATGTACTCGGCGTGGGTCAGCTCGGGCCAGGCCGACGGGTACATGTCGACATCGCCCTGCGCCAGGCCGGTGTACAGCGGACCCGCCTCGGTCAGCGTCTTCATCTCGACCGTGTAGCCGATCTTCTCGAGCTGGTCCTGCAGCAGGTATGCGGTGCTGAGTCCGTCGGTCCACGAGGGCAGGAACCCGAGGGTGATCGTGCCCTTGTCGCCCGAACCGGACTCGCTGCCGCCGGTGTCTCCGCCGGTTCCGCCCATGCCGTCACCGCTGCAGCCGGCGAGGGTCAGTGTCGCTGCGGCGCCGATCGCCGCGATGGTCAGGATCTTCTTCTTCATGTGTATGTCTCTCGTTCCGTATATATAGGTGCTGTGTTGCTGTGTACTGCGTGTTCTCTTGTGCGGAAGGGATGAGTCAGTGCACGCCGCCGCCGACAGGGGCGCGGCGCGGGGAGGCCTTCAGTCGCTCGACCTCGGCGTCGGCATCCTCTGCGTCGGCTGCCTCGGCCGATGCGGGAGCGGATGCCGTCGCCGTCGTCTCCGCCTCGGCGGATGCGGCATCGAGACGCTTCTGCGTGCGGCGACGCGCCAGCATCCCGAGCAGCGACGAGCGGTTGCTGCCCAGGTCGCCGAGGGCCGCGGTGACGCGGTCGAGGAAGACGGCGATGAGCACGACGCCCAGACCGGCTTCGACGCCCTTGGCGATGTTGATGGTCGAGATCGCCTCGACGACGATCTTCCCGAGGCCGTCGGCGCCCGCCATACCGGCGATGACCGCCATCGATAGCGCGAGCATGATGACCTGGTTGACCCCGGCGAGGATCGTCGGCATCGCGAGCGGGAGCTGGATGCCGCGCAGGATCTGACCCGGCTTGGCGCCGAACGCCTGACCGGCCTCGACGGTCTCGGAGTCGACTCCGCGGATGCCGAGCTCGGTCAGTCGCACACCCGGAGGCAGCGCGAAGATGACGGTGGCGACGAGACCGGGCACGACGCCGATGCTGAAGAACACGATCGCCGGGATCAGGTAGACGAACGCCGGCATCGTCTGCATGAAGTCGAGCACGGGCTTGAGCACCGCGCGCACGGTGGCGTTGCGGGCCGACCAGATGCCCAGCGGCACCGCGATCAGCACGGCGATCACCGCGGCGACGAGCACGAGGGCGAGGGTCTGCATCGCGGGGACCCAGAGGCCCATGGCCACGATCAGACCGAACGAGACGATCGTCCCGATCGCGAGCTGCCACGAGCGCACGAGCCACGCGATGAACGCCGCGATCAGGATGATGACCACGAAATGCGGGCTCAGCAGGGCGCGGGTGAGGCCGTCGACCAGGAAGCTGACCACGAACGAGATGACGTCGAGCAGACCGTCGAGGTTCGTCTTGATCCAGTCGACTCCCGTTGCGACCCAGCTGCCGAGAGGAATGCGGAAACCATCCATCAGCGCACCTCCTCCGTCGTCGTCGCGACCGGCAGCGGCTCGGCCGTCCATCCGTCATCGAGCACGGCGTCGATCTCGGCCTGCGGCATCGGAAGAAGCGGCAGGGTGAGCTCGCCCGTGGCACCGGGGCCGGGGCCCAGGGCTGCGAGCAGGGTGATGCGTGGGATCACGCCGACGAGGCGCCCCTCGGCATCCACCACGGCCAGAGGCAGCGGCGATTCGACGGAGGGGATGAACAGGTTCATCAGCACCTCGTCCTTGCTGACGCTCTGCGGCGCCGGCTTGATGATGGAGTCGAGGGTCGACACCCCCTGGCGCACGAGCTTGACGGCATCGCGGTCGGTGACGATTCCCAGCAGCTTGCGGTCGCGACCGGTCACGTAGGTCGCCGACATGAACGCATCGCGCATCTGGCGAAGCGCCGTCCGGGGGCCGGCGGTCTCGGCGACGACCGGGCGCGGGCGCTCCATGACGTTCGCGGCGGTGAGCACGCGAGCGCGGTCGACGTCCTGCACGAACTGCTCGACGTAGTCGTTGGCGGGGTCCGTGAGGATGTCCTCGGGCGTGCCGATCTGCACGATGCGACCGTCGCGCATGACAGCGATGCGGTCGCCGAGGAACATGGCCTCGTTGAGGTCGTGGGTGATGAAGACGATCGTCTTCTGCAGCTTCTCCTGCAGTTCGAGGAGCTGCTCCTGCATCTCGCGACGGATCAGCGGGTCGAGGGCGCTGAACGCCTCGTCCATGAGCAGGATGTCGGAGTCGGCGGCGAGCGCACGGGCGATGCCGACGCGCTGCTGCATGCCGCCCGAGAGCTCGGACGGGAGCTTGTCGGCCTGGCCTTCGAGACCCACCAGGGTGAGGATCTCCTCGGCCTTCTTCAGTCGCTCGTCCTTGCCGACGCCCTTGAGCTCGAGCGGATAGGCGACGTTCGCGGCGACCGTGCGGTGCGGCAGCAGGGCGAAGTGCTGGAACACCATCGAGACGCGGTCGCGGCGGATCTCGCGGAGTCGTGACGACGGGATGCCCGTGATCGGGTCGCCGTTCACGATGACGGATCCGTCGGTCACATCGTGCAGGCCGTTGAGCATGCGGATGATGGTGGACTTGCCGGAACCGGAGAGCCCCATGATCACGAAGATCTCGCCGCGGTTCACGGTGAAACTGGCGTCGATGACGGCGGCGGTTCCTGCGTCGCCGACGGCGGATCTGCTCTCACCGGCCTTGAGTCGACGGACGGCACTGCTCGGATTCTTCCCGAACACCTTGTACAGGTTGCGCGCTTCAAGAGCGATTTCGGACACGTTTCCCCTGCGGCTCGCCTTCGGGTGGCTGAGCCTGCTTCGGTTACGCCCGGGTGATCCTCCCGGCCGTTTCGAGTTGGAGCTGTGGCGGCGCGGACGGCGGATTTCGGATCCACCGCGATAGAGCATCGACCGTACGTCCACGCCTCTTCGCAGCACAGCACATTCGAAAGAAGGACGTGGTCGCGGACTGGTCTTCGGGCCGTCAGGCCCACCAACCAACGTAACGAAATGGCCGGTCAGGGGCAAATCCACGATCCCTAGTGCCGTTCAGTTTCGTCGGCTGACCGGGGGATTGCGCGGGTTTCGGACGCGGTCGCGGCGCGGTTCTGGTCGGCGATTTCGGTCGGCCGTTCGCGCCTGCGTCGGCCCGATCCCGAGCATTCGGCCGCGGGAAGTGCGTGTGACCGAACGACGCCCAGTCGGCGACGGATCAGCGCCGGATGCTGCGCGTGACCGTGAACTTCGGGGTGCGCGCGAGCTGCTCGGTCGCCCCGACGAGCCGGGTCAGTTCGGCGCGGTACCCGAGCGACGAGTTGAAGACCGTGAAGAGCTCTCCGCCGGGGCGGAGGATGCGGGCGGCGGCCTCGAACAGTCGGGTCGCTGCCCCGGTGTGCACGCTGCTGCCGAGGTGGAAGGGCGGATTGAGCAGCACGACGTCGACAGTCGCGTCGGCGATCTCCGAGCCGGCGTCGTCGTGCATGACGGTGACTCGATCGTCGACGCCGTTCGCGACCATCGTGGCGCGGGCCGAGGCGACGGCCGCCGCAGATCGGTCGGTGGCGATCACGCGGGATTCCGGGTGCGCGAGGGCGTAGGAGGCCGCGAGCGCGCCGGTCCCGCAGCCCAGGTCGACGACGATCGGAGCCGGGCTCGGCTGTTCATCGAGACCGAGCACCTCGAGCAGAACCCGCGTGCCGATGTCGAGTTTCGCCCCCGCGAACGCGCCGCCGTGCGCGACGAGCACGAGCCCGTCATGCCGCTCCGCGACCGGGAACGGCGGCTCAGCGGGGGCCGGCCGCGGCTCGGACGCGACCACCAGCCGCGACTTCCGCTCGGCGCGCTGCGCCTGCACCGTCTCGAAGCTCCGCGCGAGCACCTCGTTCTGCGTGATGGTCATGTGCTTCACGCGCCCGCCGGCGACGAGCACCACATCCGGGGCGGCCCGACGCGCTACGGCATCGGCGATCTCCTCGAGCTCGGCGAGCGCCTTGGGCAGCTGCAGCAGCACGAGCCGCGCGCCGTCGAGCAGAGCGGCGTCGAGCTCGTGAGTGGAGAATCCCGACAGCCCGAGCTCCTCGGCGTTGCGGGCGAGCGCGCGTCGCCCGGTCGCGAGGTCCTGATGCACGCGGATGCCGTCGAGTCCGCCGTCCGTCAGCGCGAGTGTGATCGCCCCGTATTCGTCGCCGATCACCGCGATCTCGCGCCCCGAGAGACCGGAGAACTCCGGCGCCAGCGCGCGCTCGACGAGCAGCAGGTCGGTCGCGTCGTGCGCCTGCAGATTGTCGGCCTCGACGTCGGGCCAGCGGCGCAGGCGGCTGTAGGGGAAGTCCACTCCTCCAGAGTACGAGCGACCCCTCTTGACCGCGGCTGAACATCTGTTTAGTGTGCTGTACATGCGTTCAGCTTCCGACGATCTCACCGCTCGTGCCCGCATCCGCGACACTGCCATCGCCGCTTTCGCGCGCAACGGCTTCGATGCCACCAGCCTTCGCGCGATCGCCACGGAGGCCGGAGTCAGCGCCGCGCTGATCGTGCATCACTTCGGCGACAAGAACGCCCTGCGCACGAAGTGCGACGACTACGTCGTCGGCGTCTTCACCGATGAGGAGCACGACCTCATCACGGCCCCGACCGGCGACCGCATCCGCACCGCGCTGAACGACCTCGGCCGATACGGGCCCTATATCGACTACCTCGCCCGGATGCTGATCGACGGCTCTCCGGCAGCGGATCGGCTGTTCGACAGCTTCCTCGCGAGGACGCGCGATGTGCTCGCCGAGCAGCGCGAGGCGGGGATGCTCGAGCCGATGAGCGACCCCGAGATGACGACGCTGACCCTCACCCTGATCGGCCTGGCGCCGGTCGTGATGCGCGCTCAGATCGCCCGGGCCCTGGGCACTGATCAACTGAGCCCGGCCGGGCTGCGACGCACGACGCTGCCCACACTCGAGCTGCTCACCCACGGCATCTATTCGACGACCGCGCTGCTCGACGGTGCGCGCGAAGCCCTCGGAACAGAGGGTCCCACCCCGGAAGGAGACGCATCATGACCGACACCATCGAGATCGAACGTCTGCACAAGCGCTTCGGCAGCCGCGTCGCGCTGCACGAGCTCGACCTCCGAGTTCGTCCGGGAACCGTGTTCGGGCTCATCGGACCGAACGGCGCGGGCAAGACCACCACGCTCCGCACACTGGTCGACATCATCCGTCCGTCCTCCGGCACAGTGCGCATCCTCGGCGAGGACCCGCGTCACGGCGGTGCCGCTCTGCGGCGGCGCATCGGCTACGTGCCGGGCGAGCTGCACCTCGAGGGGCGCACGAGCGGACACCGGATGCTGGCGTTCTACGCTCAGGTCTCGGGTTCACGGGACTCCGCCGCGACCCTGCGCACCGCACGCGACCTGGGCGACCGTCTCGGCGTCGATCTGTCACGACCGGTGCGCACCCTGTCGAAGGGCAACAAGCAGAAGGTGGGGCTGATCCAGGCGTTCATGCATCGTCCGGAGCTGCTGATCCTCGATGAGCCCACCAGCGGCCTCGATCCCCTCGTGCAGCGCGAGTTCCTGCAGATGGTCCGCGAGGCGAAGGATGCCGGGCAGACCGTGCTGCTGAGCTCGCATGTGCTCAGCGAGATCCAGCAGACCGCCGACGAAGTCGCCGTCCTCGCGAACGGACGGGTCGTCGCCGACGGCGACGTCGCCTCGCTGCGACTGGGCTCGATCCGCCGGGTGCGCGTCGAGCTCGCGACGACGGATGCCGCGGCAGCGCGCGCCGGCTTCGACCGGGTGCCGGGGCTCACCGGCATCGACGCGCACGATGCCGGCGGCATCCTGCAGCTGTCCGGCACGGTCGACGGCGCGATCGACCCGTTCATCAAGGCGCTCGCGCCGTTCGAGGTGCGCGACCTCACCGTCGAGGAACCGGACCTCGAGGAGTCCGTGCTGCGGCTCTACGGCTCCTCTGTCACTCCGGCATCGGCCCGACCCGCGACCCGACGATCGCGGCGCGACAGGGAGGAGCCGCGATGAACGGCATCCTGCCCGTGTTCCGACGCAGCCTGCGCGAGTCCTGGCGAAGCCTGCTCGGATGGACTGCCGGCCTCGCCGCGGTGCTGTTCCTCTATCTGCCGCTGTACCCGAGCCTCGCCGGAGACGGCCAGCTAGAGGCCATGATCTCGTCGCTGCCGAAGGAACTCGTCGGCACCCTCGGGTACGACCAGATCGCGACCGGCGCGGGATACGCGCAGAGCACGTTCTTCGGCCTGATCGGCTTCCTTCTGCTGACGATCGCAGCAGTGACGTGGGGGTCGGCGGCCATCGCCGGCGCGGAGGAGAGCGGACGGGCCGAACTCGACCTCGCGCACGGCATCGGCCGCGGCCGGTATGCGCTGGAGTCGGCCTTCGCCGTGCTCGTGCGACTGCTGTGGCTCGGCGTCTTCTCGGGGCTCGTCCTCTGGGCGTTGAACGACTCGGCCGAACTCGGCCTCGACGGCTGGCGCATCGTCGGAGCGAGCGCCGCGCTCACCGGACTCTCGTTCCTCACGGCATCCGCCGCTCTGCTCGTAGGAGCAGCGACGGGTCGCCGCATCTGGGCGACCGGCGCCGGCGCGGGAATTGCCGTGGTCGGCTACGTCCTGCAGGCCCTCGCGAAGCAGTCCGATGACCTCGAATGGTTGAACGCGCTCTCGCCCTACGCCTGGGTGTACCGTCAGCCGCCCCTCGCCGAGGGCGTGGATGCCGGTGGACTCGCGCTCACCTGGGGCCTGGCCGTGGTCTTCGCCGCAGCTTCGGCCGTCGCGCTGCGCGCCCGGGACCTGCGCGGCTGAGCCGCTTCGCACCGCACCAGCCGTGCGGGGTCACTTCCGCACCGCAACGCGGCCTTTCGGATGCAGAACTGACCCCGCATGGCTGTCTGCCCGAAACGACTGTTGACACAGCCGCGGTTCAGTGGTTACCTACTCTAGTAACTAACCCACTAACCGCAGCGGAGGACTCGTGATCGAAGAAGGCAAGCCGCTCTTCCTCCAGATCGCCGAGCAGATCGAGGACTCGATCCTCGACGGCTCTCTCGAGGAGGAATCGCAGGCGCCCTCGACGAACGAGCTCGCCGGCTTCTACCGGATCAACCCCGCGACGGCAGCGAAGGGAGTCGCCATGCTCACCGACAAGGGAGTGCTCTACAAGCGCCGCGGCATCGGCATGTTCGTCGCCGCCGGGGCGAAGGATCTGCTGCTCGGCGAGCGCCGTGCCGCATTCGCCGACCGCTACATCGAACCGCTCATCGCGGAGGCCCGCACACTGGGCCTCGGCTCCGACGACCTCGTCGCGCTGCTGCACGAGCGCGCGACCCAGACACAGCAGAAAGACCAGACAGAAGGGAAGACCACCGCATGACCGCCGTCATCGAGGTCCAGAACCTCACCAAGCACTACAAGGAGAAGAACGCGCTCGACGACGTGTCGCTCAGCCTCGAGGGCGGCGCGATCTACGGACTGCTCGGCCGCAACGGCGCGGGCAAGACCACGCTCATGTCGATCCTGACCGCGCAGAACTTCGAGTCCTCCGGCACCGTGCGCGTCTTCGGCGAGCACCCCTACGAGAACACGCACGTCCTCAACCGGATCTGCTTCGTGCGCGAGAGCCAGAAGTATCCGGATGACGCCTACCCGCGTCACGCGTTCAAGGCGGCGAGCCTGTTCTTCCGCAACTGGAATCAGGAGCTGGCCGACGAGCTCATCGCGCAGTTCCAGCTGCCGATGAAGCAGACCATCAAGAAGCTCTCCCGCGGACAGCTCTCGGCCGTCGGGGTCATCATCGGCCTGGCGTCGCGCGCCGAGCTCACCTTCTTCGACGAGCCGTACCTGGGGCTCGACGCGGTCGCCAGGCAGATCTTCTACGACCGCCTGCTCGAGGACTACGCCGAGCACCCGCGCACGATCGTCCTCTCGTCGCACCTGATCGACGAGGTCTCGAACCTCATCGAGAAGGTCATCGTGATCGACAACGGCAAGATCCTCCTCAACGAAGACACGGATGCCGTGCGCGACCGCGCCGTCACCGTAGTCGGCGATGCGGTCAAGGTCGACGCGTGGGCGGCAGACCGTGAGGTCCTGCACCGCGAGGCGCTCGGCCGAGTGGCATCCGTCACCGTACTCGGAGCGCTGTCGGCCGCCGAGCGCGCCGAGCTCACGGCATCCGGTCTCGATCTGGCCCCGGTGTCGCTGCAGCAGCTGATCGTCCGTCTGACACAGAAGGCCGAGGCGGGCGCAGCCACCAGAGCCTCCGTCGCGAAAGAGGAGGTGCGCTGATGCGACGCACACTCAACGTCATCCGTCTGCAGCTCATCAACCGTCAGACGTTCATCTGGGTGCCGCTGATCATCCTCGGCTCCGCGGTCGTGATCTCGGTGCTGATCTACGCGATGATCCCCGTCGACACCCCCAAGTACGGCGGTGGCGGCCAGGCTCCGCTCTGGTACTTCTTCGCGATCGGCCTCTCGGCCATGACACTCACCTTCCCGTTCTCGCAGGCGATGAGCATCACGCGGCGCGATTTCTTCTTCGGCACGCTGCTCACCGCGATCCTCGGCAGTGCGCTCATGGGCGTCGTCTTCCTGATCGGCGGCGGAATCGAGACGCTGACGAACGGCTACGGCGTGAACGGCTACGTGTTCTACCTGCCGTGGCTGTGGGAGGCGGGTCCGCTCGGAGCATTCACCGTCTACTTCACGCTCGCCCTGTTCCTGTTCGTCGTCGGCTTCACCGGGGCGACGATCTACAAGAGCTGGGGACCCACCGTGCTCACGATCGCGGGCGTCGGGCTCGGTCTCGTGCTCGTGGGTCTCGCGTTCCTCGCGACGAGGCTCGAGCTGTGGGACGAGGTGTGGCGGGGCATCCTCGACGCCGGAGCTCTCGGTCTCGCACTGTGGGGTCTCGTCGTGACCGCGGTGCTGGCGGGCATCTCGTTCCTCGCGTTCCGCCGGGCCATCCCCTGATCGTCCGCTGATCACTCGACGCCGGTCGCTCCGAAGAGGGGCGGCCGGCGTCGACCCGCCGCGACCGCTACTCGCCCTCGCCGCCGGACGCAAGCACATGCGTGAACGGATGCCGAGCGGCTAGCGTCACCCTTCGGGGAGGATGACGAGAGGATGCCGTGACGAACATCAGGACACGAGTGCGCGCGCGCCGTCCCGGCATCGTGCGCTCACTGCGCGAGGCGGTCGACCCGGCCCGGCTGCTGCTCGTGGCCAAGACCGCTCTGGCTGTCGGACTCGCGTGGCTGATCGCCCCGCACATGCCCGGCGTCACCGACGAGTACCCGTACTACGCGCCGCTCGGCGCCCTCGTGAGCATGTATCCCACGCTGATGGGGTCGGTGCGGTCGGGGCTGCAGACCCTGCTCGGACTCGCCACCGGCATCGGACTGGCAGCGATCGTCGTGCTCACCGTCGGCCCGACGTGGTGGACCATCCCGGCCGTGGTCGGCATCGGCGTGCTGGTCTCGGGAACGGGGTGGTTCGGCGTCGGCCGCGAGTACGTGCCCATGGCCGCGCTCTTCGTGCTGATCATCGGCGGCCAGAATGCTGACGACTACTCGATCGGGTACCTGGTGCAGACGGCGGTCGGCGTCGTCGTCGGACTCCTCGTGAACCTGGTGATCGCGCCGGCGCCGCTGACCCTCGCCGCCGCGGCCAAGGTCGACGCGTTCCGCACGCAGCTGAGCGAGCACCTGCACGACATCGGGTCGGCGGTCTCGGAGTCGTGGCCGCCCGAGCACCAGCAGTGGGCCAATGATGCGGCCTCGCTCGCCGACACGACGGCGGAGCTGCGCACGGCCCTGTCGGAGGCCGACGACAGCCGGCGAGGCAACCCACGGGCGCTGGGACGACGGGGGGAGACGCGACACATCCACGCCGAGCTCGCCCGGCTCGACAGGATCGCGCATCTGATCCGCGACATCTCGGACGAGATCGCCGACACCATCTGGGATCGCCCAGGGGCTCTGGTGCTCGACGCGGCGCTGCCCGAACCGCTGTCGAACGCGTGCCATGCCGTCGCCGAGGTGATCGCCCAAGAGGATCCCCTGTCGCCCGAGGATCACCGGGTCAGGGGTGAGGCCGCGCGCGCCGTGAGGCTGCTGCTCGAGACCGTCGACGACCGGACCATCGACGCCCGCCGCTCGATGGGGCCGGGAGTGCTCGCGGCCATGCACCTGCGGCGCATCCTGATCCTCAGCGGCCACCGCGACGAGGACGAGGACGAGGACGAGTCGGACGACGGGGCGGGATAGTCGGATCCGACGAGCGACCAGGATCGACGACGGTAGCCGATGTCCGTGCCCCTGCGTAGGATCGGCGGCACGCACCCACGAGCTGAGGAGACGACGATGTCCGCCGAGCAGATCACCGAGAAGCCCCTTCCCTACGTCCGCCTCGCGGCGCTGACCCAGAGCGTCGCCTCACAGCCCGAGGTCGCGGGGGTGGTGGGTCCGCTGTTCGATCAGGTGGCCGATGCGATCGTCGCGTCGGGCGGAGAACCGGGGCTCCCGATCGCGGAGTACGACATGAACAAGCACGGCGTGCGCATCACGGTCGGCTTCACCTATGACGGGCCGGCGATCGACGGCCTCGTCATCGTCGAGCTTCCCGCCGTCGACGATGCGTTCACCGCCACGCACCTCGGCACCATGGCGACGATCGATGACAGCTGGCACGCGCTGAACCAGGCGATCGCCGCGCACGGGGCGACGGCGCAGGGCGCCTGCCGTGAGGTCTATCTGCAGTCGGAGTCCGAAGATCAGGCCGACTGGATCACCGAGCTCCAGCAGCCGGTCACCCGCAGCTGATCGTCAGAGCGCTCCGGCGAGCGCCGCGATGCCGACGATCACCGAGACGAGCGCGAGCACCAGCGCGATCGCGATCAGCACGGCGTGCACCTTGAGGAACGCCGTCGCCTTGCCGTCGGCATCCCGTGCCCGCGGGTCGGTCGCGACGCGCTTGTAGAAACGGGGCCACACCAGCACGTTGAAGGCGGCGTTGAGGAAGAGCACGACGGCGAGAGCGATCACCACTCCACGCTAACGCCCGCGGCACGGGTCGCCGGACACCCGGCATCCGTCTCCCCGGGACGGAATCCCGCCAGAACCCCGAAAAAACATACCGAGTCCATGTATCAGGAGCCTCTTGCCGTGCTCCTTACCGGTGTGATCACAATGGGACTCATGATCGACGGCGCACCCGACGGCGCCGCCCTCGATCCTGCACCGGACGACGGAGCAGCACGCTGGAGGCGTGCCGCCGAGTTCTTCGACGCATGGCGGGACGGCGAGAGCCGCGCGATGGACGACCTCGTGCGGCTGATGACGCCTGTGCTCTGGCATGTCGTGCGCGCCTACGGACTCGACCGCACACTGGCCGAAGACGTCGTCCAGACGACGTGGCTGCAGCTGGTTCGCGGGCACCGCTCGATCAGTGATCCGAAGGCGGTGTCGGCCTGGCTGACGACCACCGCTCGCCGCGAGGCCTGGCGTGCCGGGAAGGCCCAGAACAGGGTCGACACAACCGAGTCGGATGCTCTCGACGCACTGCTTCCCACGCAGCAGTCGGCCGAGCACCACGCCACCGTCGGCGACGAGAAGCGACGGCTGTGGGCAGCGGTTCACCTCCTCGCCGACCGATGCCAGCGGCTGCTGCGAGTGATCGCCTTCGAGGAGCGACCGGACTACGCCCGCCTCGCCGCCGATCTCGCGATGCCGGTCGGCAGCATCGGCCCCACCCGCCAGCGCTGCCTCGCGAAGCTGCGCGAGCTGCTCGACGCACCGACACCACGAACGGAGGGCAGCTCATGAGCGAGAACGATCGCGCCAACGGCGGCGACAACCATGAGGATGCCGAGCTGTTCGCGCAGCTGCGTTCGCTCTGGCGCGACGTCGACCCGATGCCGGCCGCCCTCATCGACCGCATGATCGCGGCCGTGGCAGCCGAGGGGCTGTCGGAGGAGTACGCGCTGCTCACCCTCATCGAGGAACCGCTCGGAGCCGTTCGCGGCGACGCCGACGCGCTCACCCTGCAGTTCAGCGACGGTACGACCAGCATCCTGCTGCATGTCACGCGCACGGCGAGCGGTGCGCACCGGGTCGACGGCTGGGTCGACTCGATCTCGGGTGCGATCGAACTGGCTCAGGGCGAGAGCATCCGCACGACGACGGCGAACGACACCGGCCGCTTCCTGTTCGACGACGTGCCCGACGGGTTGACCCGCGTGCGCCTGAGCGCCACGGTCGGCGACCAGGAGCGCACCCTGACGACCCCGCAATTCGAGTTGTGATCGACCGCGGGGCGACCCGCGCATGACGGGGCGCCCCGTGCACACCACCGCTGGGCGACTCCCGCACCACGCAGGACCTCACTCACCGGAAGCGGGCCGACCCGCACACACCGCGGGGTCCCCCGCACAGGACGCGGGCTCATCCCGCAGAGGACGCGGGTCCGCCCGCGAGGAGAGGATCGACGATGGAGCAGCCCAAGGGGTGGAGCTGGCAGGACCGGGCCGAGGGATCGATCAGACGGGGGACGGCGCTGGACCCGTCGGTCGAACCCGTCGAGGGCGTCAGGGCGTTCCCCACCGCGTATCTGCAGGAGCGGCTGCTGATCACGCAGGATCAGGAGAACAGTCAGGAGGAGTACGACGAGGAGATCCGCGAGCTGCGCGATGCTGCCGGCTCGTTCGGCTGGACGCTCGAGATCGATTCGCCGGATGCTCTGCGCGCGGCTGATCCGCTGGTCCCCGGCGTGCCGGGGTTCCTGCGCGCTCGCCTGACCACTCCCGACGAGCCGACCCGCGGCGAGTCGCCGGTGCCGCCGGACGCCTGGCGCGTGCTGCAGCGCGCGCGGCGCGGCTCCGGCACGTCGATGCCGCGAACCAGCCTCGAGCATGTGCTGTCGATCGACCCCGTCGGACTCAACCCGTTCAGCCGAACGAATCCCTTCAGCCGCACCAACCCGTTCAGCCGCACCAACCCGGTGCGCGGCGCGGGCGGAGGGGCCGGAGGCAGCGACGACTACCTCGAGCCGGGGCGCGGCGCGCGCCAGCCGGTGACCTGGCTCGGACCGGCTCCCCGGCGCACGGCGGCCCCGAAGCGCGGCCGACGTCCGGTGGTGGCGGTGCTCGACACGGGATGCGGTGTGCACGACTGGCTGCCGGACGACATCGTCACCCGCCACATCGAGATCGACGGCGTGCCGATCGGACTCACCGACGACGCAGACCCCGAGGTCTATCCGGATCTCTACGGGCAGCTCGACGGCGAGATCGACGCCGTCGCCGGGCACGGCACGTTCATCGCGGGCATCATCCGTCAGACGGCGCCGGATGCCGACATCCTGTCGATCCGCATGGCCGGCGCACTGGGCGTGATCGACGAGAGCACCTTCCTGACGACCGTCGCGCAGGTCGTCGAGCTGCTGCGGCGACACCGCGAGGACCCGTCGACCGGGCATCCGATCGACGTGCTCAACCTGTCGCTCGGGTACTACCACGAGACCCCGGTCGACGGTCAGTTCAGCCGGACCCTCGACGCGCTGCTCACCGCGGCGCGAGAGCTGGGGTGCGTGGTGGTGTGCTCGGCGGGCAACGACGCGATCGACCGGCCGTCGTTCCCGGCATCGCTGTGGCCGTGGCCCGGTGCCGACAACGGCATCTCCCGTGATCACGCTGCGCCGCATGTGTCGGTCGGGGCTCTCAATCCGTCGGGCCGGTCGGTCGCGCTGTTCTCGAACGTCGGCCCCTGGGTGCAGGTCTACGCCCCCGGCGCCGCCGTCGTGAGCACGTCACCGGCCTTCGTCGGAGGCGAGCAGGCGACGACCAGAGCGGACGTCGACGGACTGCGGCGCGAGACGATCGACCCGGACGACTACCGCGGAGGCTTCTCGATCTGGAGCGGCACGTCGTTCGCGGCTCCGTATGTCGCGGGGCGCATCGCGGCACAGTGGGGCTCCGTGCCGGCACAGGGCGTCACGGCGGATGCTGCGGCCAAGGCCGTCTCCGCCGTGCTCAAAACCCTGCCTTCACCCGTGACGGGAGGGTAGCCGCGCGCGTCGGATCACAGCACACCTTCCCTGAGGCCAGACATACCGGCATTCTGGTGCAATGCCCCTGTCTGCTCTCGAGCTGCATCAGCGCGGCGTCGACGCAGCCAATTCCCGACGGTTCGCCCAGGCGCGGCGTGCGCTGACCGCCGCATCGGCGCGCACGGACGACGCCGATCTGCGTGCCCGCATCGACGGGACCATGGCCTACGTGCTCGCCCAGACCGGCCAGCCGGTGGAAGCCGAGCGACTGTCGCGCGAAGCGCTGTCACGGCCGGGCCTCAGCGACGAGACAGTCGCCCTCGCGAACGGCCAACTCGGCACGTTGCTCATGCACGGCGGACGGCTCGACGACGCCGACCTGTTCCTCACGAGGGCGATAGACGGCCTCGACGAGGGCTCGATCGAGAGCGCCAACTGCCTGATGAGCCGGTCGATCGTCAGTATGCAGAGGCACCGGCTCGACGCCTGCACGGCCGATCTGCAGCGGGCGATCGCGGCCTACGAGGCCCACGGAGCCGAGGAGCCGCTGGCCGAAGCGCGCCACAATCTCGGCTACGCCGCGCTGCTCGGCGGCGACCTCGTCACCGCACTCGGGCTGATGACCCGATCGCGTCCGATCCTCGCCGCGACCAGCGACCTCGCCGCCGCGATCAGCGACCTCGATCGGGCCGAGGTGCTGCGCGATGCCGGCCTCACGACCGAGGCCGAAGAACTGCTCGGCACGGTCGCGGTGCGATTCGGCGCACAGCGGATGCGGCAGGCGCGAGGCGAGGCCGAATTCCATCTCGCCCGATCGCTGCTGCGGCACGACGCATCGTCCGCCGAGCGTGCCGCGGCGACCGCATCCCGTCGCTTCGCC
Source organism: Microbacterium sp. CGR1 (assembly GCF_001266755.1). Taxonomy (NCBI): domain Bacteria; kingdom Bacillati; phylum Actinomycetota; class Actinomycetes; order Micrococcales; family Microbacteriaceae; genus Microbacterium; species Microbacterium sp. CGR1. Next base: position 2,738,684 of record NZ_CP012299.1, on the reverse strand, counting down.
ACCCTGGGAAGCGCGAGCTGGGCCGCCCGCGCCGACGCGGTGCGGCTGGAGGCGCAGCTGCGAACCCGACCTCAGAAGCCGCCGGCCGCCGAGGACTTCTCGCGCACGGTGGACGCGCTCACCCGGGGAGGATTCCGCACCGAAGCGGCTGCGGTGTCGCTCACCGCTCGGCTGGCCGACGGAGGTCGCCTGCCCCGACTCACCCCTGACGCCCCGACGCCGCTGCGTCTGCGCGCGCACGAGGTGCGTGCGGTGCGTGCCGCCGCACGGGGCAGGGATGCCGATGCTCGCCGGGCCGCCGCCGAGGGCCTCGACCTGCTCACCACGTGGCAGCAGTCGTTCGGAGCGCTCGACCTGCAGGCGTCGGTGGCCATGCACGGCACCGAGCTGATGTTCGCCGGTCTCGCCGCGGCCGCGCGATCGCGCGATCCCGAGGTGCTGTTCGAGTGGTCCGAGCGTGCCAGGCATCTCAGCCAGCAGGTCGCACCGGTGCGCCCGCCGCACGATGCCGAACTGTCGGCCGACCTCGCCGAGCTGCGGATGCTGCGCGCCGACCTCGCGGGGTCGGACTGGACGACGGATGCCCGGGTGCGCGAGCTGCGGGATCGAGTACGTGACCGCCAGTGGTCGTCGACCGGCGTCGGCGAGAGCCACGAACGCCTGGGTCTCTCCGAGACCCGAGCGCGACTCGACGATGACACAGCGATCCTCGCCTACGTCTTCACGCGCGAGGAGCTGCTGTGCGTCGTCGTGACGACATCCGGCTCGTCGATCGTCGAGCTGGCGCTGCCGCGCATCGAGGCCGCGCTCGACGGACTCCGCGCCGACCTCGACGTGGCGGCTCTGACCCACGGCGGGCCGATGGCGCACGTCGTGGCGCGTTCGCTCGACGACAGACTGCGACGACTCGACGAGGCCCTCCTGGCACCTGCGCGCGCGGCGTCGGGAGGAGCGGCACGTCTGGCCCTGACGGTTCCCGGCATCCTGGGCGGCATCCCGTGGGCGATGCTCCCGGGAATGCGCGGAACTCCGTTCACCATCGCGACGTCGGTGTCTCGCCTGCTCGGCGGCTCCGATCGCCGCCCGCCACAGGCCTCCCGGGCAGGTTTCGCGACCGGCCCCCGCGTCGCGCGCGCCGAAGAGGAGGTGCGCCGGGCCGCCGCAGCGTGGGCAGGCGCCAGGATGCTGACCGGCGACAGCGCGCGGGTCAGTGCCGTCACCGAGCTCGCCGAGCAGGTCGACGTGTTGCACATCGCCGCCCACGGTCGTCATGCGGTCGACAACCCGCTGTTCTCAGGGTTCGAACTCGTCGACGGCACCCTGTTCGGGTACGACGTCGACCTGATCTCGCGCCCGCCCGAGACCGTCGTGCTCTCGGCGTGCGAACTCGGCCGCTCGTCGGTGCGCTGGGGTGAGGAGGCGCTGGGCATGACGCGCGTCTGGCTGCACGCCGGCACCGGCTGCGTCATCGCCGCTCCTGTCGTGGTCGCCGACGACGTCGCCTGCGAGCTGCTCGGGGCCGTGCACTCCGAGCTGGCGACCGGCGCCAGGCCCGCGGACGCGCTGGCCGCGGCATCCGAATCCACAGGCCTCAGCGCGCCTTTCCAGTGCCACGGAAGCGGACTCTGAAACTTTTCTCCAGTCGATGTATCAGAACATCGGTGACCCGCTCCTTATCTCCAGAAGGTGCCAGCGAAGGGCTTCGGAAACGAAGCGCGAGGGAGGCGCAGTCGAACTGGGGAAACCCTCGTGCACTGGGGAGTGTGAGGGGACGACAGGACACCATCTACTCCGGGGATGTCGCGAGAGGGGTCGCGGCATCCCCACCAGGAGTCCGGCACCGCGTTGCTTGTGAGGTCCGAGGACCGATCGGCAGGTCAGGCCGTCATGACCTCGTACCCCGCGTCGCGGAACGCGGCGAGCGCGGCGTCGTCGGAACCGTCGTCGGTCAGGAGAACGGGGAACAGCTCCGGGCCGCCGACGGCCGCGAACGCCACGGTGCCGATCTTGCTGCTGTCGGTGACGACCACGGCTCGGCGGGCGCGCTCGGCCATCATGCGGTTCACCGCGGCTTCGCGTTCGTCCTGCGTGGTGGCGCCGGCCGCGGCATCCATCCCGTTGACCCCGATGAAGGCGATGTCGAGTCGCACTCCGCGCAGCAGCTGCTCGACGAACGGACCCACCAGCTCGTAGCTGCGCGAGTGGATCACCCCGCCGGTCACGACGACCTTGATGTCGGGTCTGGTGGCGAGCTGGGCGGCGATGTTCACGGCGTTGGTGACGACCGTGATGCCCGGGCCTGCGGCGAGATCGTCGCGAGCGGCGAGCGCTGCGGCGATGGCGGTGGTCGTGGTTCCGCCCGAGAGCCCGACGACCATGCCCGGCGCCACGAGGGCGGCGGCGGCCTGGGCGATGCTCTCCTTCTGCTGCGAGCGCTGGTGGCTCTTGTAGCGGATCGGCAGCTCGTAGGCGACCGAGTGGGCGACCGCCCCGCCGTGGGTGCGCGTGAGCAGACGCTGCTCGGCGAGCGAGTCGAGATCACGGCGCGTCGTGGCGGCCGAGGCTCCGAAGCGCTCGACGAGCTCGTCGACGTTCACCTCGCCGTCCGCGGCCAGCAGGTCGAGGATCGCGTTCAGTCGGGCGGCGCGCTTCATGTCACCATCCTGCCCGGCATCGCGTGACTCACCCCGCCACCTCGGTGGACTCGAGGGCGAACAGGCGCAGCATCCGCGCCGCCTCCCCGGCGAGCGCATCGCGCGCAGGGGTGAGGTACTTGCGCGAGTCGACGAGCCTCTCATCGGTGTCGAGGGTCGCGCGGATCGCGCGGGTGAAGAACCCGTTCAGGTGCGTCGAGACGTTGATCTTCGTCATGCCCGCGCGCACGGCGTCGGCGATCACGGCGTCCGAGACTCCCGATGATCCGTGCAGCACCAGGGGAACGGGGAGGGCTTCGCGCAGGCGTGCGATGAGAGCGAGGTCGAGGGATGCCGTGCGGTCCGTCATGGCGTGCGACGACCCCACGGCGACGGCGAGCGCGTCGACGCCGGTCGCTGCGACGAACGCGCGGGCCTCGTCGGGGTCGGTGCGCACACCGGGGGCGTGGGCGCCGTCCTTGCCGCCGACCTCGCCCAGCTCGCCCTCGACGTAGACGCCTGCCGCGTGCCCCCGCTCGGCGACGGCAGCGGTCAGCGCCACGTTCTCGTCGTACGGCAGCGCACCGCCGTCGAACATGACCGAGCCGAAGCCGAGGGCGATCGCCTCATCGACGAGCTCAGGGCGCTCGGCATGATCGAGGTGCACCGCGACCGGGGTCTGCGCGCGCCGCGCGACGGCGAGCGTCGCCAGAGCGATCGGCTCGAGGCCGCCGTGGTAGTCGGCGCAGTTCTGCGAGATCTGCAGGATCACCGGCAGTCCGGCGTCGGCAGAGGCGCGTACGAGCCCCTCGGCGGTCTCGAGGTGGATCACGTTGAAGGCGCCGATGCCGGCGCCGCGGGCTGCGGCATCCGTCACGAGCTCTCGGGCGGAGACCAGGGTCACAGGGGGTCCTCTCGAAGGGCGGAGTTGTAGGGGGCGACGACGAGGCGCTGCTCGAGCGCCTGCCAGTCGTCGGAGATCTCGCCGGCGAGCGGCATGAGCACAGCGGCGGCCGACCACGCGGTGGCGCGTCGCAGAATCGTTGCGGGATCCCGGATGCCGTCGGCGTAGAGCACGGCGCACGCGGCCACTCCCGCGTCGCCCGCACCGGTCGGGTTGCCGGCCAGCGGGGCATCGAGGCGCGCATGCAGCACGTCGGAGGCCGTGACGGCGAGCATGCCCTCAGCGCCGAGCGACAGCAGCACGAGGTCGACGCCGCGCTCGATCAGCGAACGCGCGCCGTCGACCGGGTCGCTGATGCCGGTCGCCTCGACGAGCTCGGCGGCGTTGGGCTTGAGCACGGATGCTCCGGCATCCGCCGCGTGCAGGAGAGCCGGACCCGAGGTGTCGACGATCACGGGCACACCGGCGTCCCGCGCCGTGCCGATCAGCAGCGGAAGCAGCGTCTCAGGAGCACCGGGCGGCAGGCTGCCCGAGACCACGAGCACGCGCGCGCCGGGAAGGGCATCGACGACCTCGCCCAGCATCGCAGCCCACTCGGGGTCGGAGGGGTTCACGCCCCGCTCGTTCACGATCGTCGTGTCGCCGAGGGTCTCGTCGACCAGCGCGATGCTCTGCCGTGTCGCTCCGACCACGGGGACCAGGCGATGGGGCACGCCGCTGGCCCCGAGCTCTGCGGCGAGCTCGACACCGCTGCGACCGCCTGCCGTCGACACGGCGAGCACCGAGGCGCCCTGCGCGTGGGCGACCCGGGCGACGTTCAGGCCTTTGCCGCCGGCACGCACCGCACCGGCATCCGCTCGGTGGGTCTCGCCGAGGGTCAGTCGCTCGACGTGCCAGGTGAGGTCGAGCGCGGGGTTCGGGGTGACGGTGAGGATCATGCCAGCTCCCTTGCGCGCAGCGCCGCGCCCAGGATGCCGGCATTGCCCGACAGTTCCGCCGGCACGAGCTCAGGAAGGCGATGGAAGCTCAGACGCTCCGCCAGTCGTGCCCGCAGCTCGTCGAAGAGCGCTCCCCCGGCGCGGGAGAGTCCACCACCGATCACGATCGCCTCGGGGGCGATGACGGCGGTGAGCTGCGCGAGGGACAGGGCGAGGGCGTCGAGCGCCGAGTTCCAGATCTCGGAGGCGACGCGGTCGCCGGCCGCCGCGCGGGCGATCACGTCCTTCGCGCCGTCAGGGCTGATTCCGGTCGCCTCGCGATAGCGGCGAGCGATGGCGCCGGCAGACGCGACGACCTCGAGGCACCCGCGCGCTCCGCACGCGCACACCGGTCCTTCGGCGATCGGCGAGTGGCCGATCTCGCCCGCGTAGCCGCCGGCGGTGTACGGCTCGCCACCCACCAACAGGGCGCCCGCGATGCCCGTGCCGATGACCAGCACGACGGAGTTCGAGTAGGCGCGGGCGCCGCCGAGGCGGTGCTCGGCCCAGCTCGCCGCCCGCACGTCGTGATCGAACGCGACGGGCAGACCGAGCTTCTCCGACGCGAGGTCGCGCAGCGGCGAGTTCCGCCAGCCGAGATTGCTCGCGAAGACGCCGAGGCCGGCCTCCGCGTCGACGATCCCCGGCACCACGAGTCCTGCCGCCTGCGGCACGACATCGGGGTGGTCGGCCCGCAGTTCGGCGGCGAGCACGCCCAGGCGCTCAATCAGCACCTCCGTGCGGTCGCCCTCGGCGACGGGGGTCGGCGTGCGGCGGAGGCCGAAAGCCGTGCCGTCGGCATCGAACAGCGCCGACTTGATGTCGGTGCCGCCCACGTCGAACGCCAGCACCGGCGCGCCGTGACCGAGCGGGCGCGCGGCGGCGAGCCGCTCGCCCGACGCGTCGCTCACGACGTCGGCGATGCTCGCGGCATCCTCAGTGCTGGTCATCGATCGCTCCGCTGGTGGGTCGGGTCATGCATCCAGGATGACGGATCGCGTGAGGTTGCGCGGCTGATCGGGGTCGAGCCCGCGGGCGACGGCCCTGTCGAGGGCGACGCGGTGCAGGCGCACGAGGTCGGCGAGCGGGTCGACCGGATGCTGCACGAAGCGGGCTCCGGTGGCCTCGACCTGCGCGGCCAGGCCTTCGGGCGCCTCGCCGAACTGCCAGGTGACGCGGCCGGGGGCGGCGATCGCGATCGGACCGTGGCGGTACTCCATCGACGGGTACGACTCGGTCCACGACTGCGACGACTCGCGCATCTTCAGCGCGGCCTCGTGCGCGAGGCCGACCGTCCACCCACGGCCGAGGAACGAGTACTGCTCGGCGTCGCGGAGCTCGTCGTCGTAGTCCGCCGTGAGCACGGCGGCCGCATCCGCGATCGCCGCGGTGAGGTCCTCACCCAGCGAGGCACGGAAGAGTGCCAGGGCCGTGGTCGCGAAGCGGGTCTGCACCACCGACTTCTCATCGGCGAAGGGCAGCAGCACGGCGTCGTCGACGAGCGAGACGAGCGGCGATGTCTCGTCGCCGATCACGCCGATCGTGGGAACGCGGCCCTTGATGCGCTCGACCAGCTCGAGCACCTCGGTCGTCGTGCCCGAACGCGTCAGTGCGACGACCGCGTCGTAGCCGCGGTCGACGAACGACTCGGATGCGGCGAACGCATCGGTCTCGCCCTGGCCCGCGGTCTCGCGGAGGAACGCGTAGGACTGCGCCATGAACCACGAGGTTCCGCAACCGACGACGGCGATGCGGGCTCCGGATGCCGGGAGCAGCGCCTGCGCGTCGCGGAGATCCGCCGCGCGGGCCCAGGTCTCAGGCTGCGAATTCAGTTCTTCGCGCATGTGTGCGCCGGGCAGAAGTTCGGTCATGTCGGGCCCTCCGGACCAGATGTTGCAAGTTTGTGATTGTTTAGCGGCTTATTCGATCATAGTATGTCGACATTAGGAATCGTTGCAAGGTTCCTCTTGATTTGTTTATTCTCCTGACAAATAATCGAACAAGTTCCACCGCCCCTCCGGAGATCCGGTCCATGGAGGGTTCCTCGAGCCGACCCGGCTTGAACCGATCGTCCCGCCACCGGGGGAGGCGATCACACGCATCGTCGCGTGCTGTGCTTGCGACTGTGCACCACCTACACAGTGAGGAATGCAATACACATGAAGAAGTCACTGCGATTCGGTGCTGTCGCTCTTGCGGCCACCGCCACGCTCACGCTCGCTTCGTGCGGGTTCGGCGGCTCGACAGGAGGCGGCGGAGACGCCGAGGGCGAGACGACGCTCAACCTTCTGGTCCCCAGCTACTCCGACGCCACCAAGGGCCTGTGGGAAGACGTGATCGAGGGTTTCGAGAAGGAGAACCCTGGCATCACGGTCGACCTCGAGGTGCAGTCATGGGACAACCTCGAGAAGGTCGTCTCCACCAAGATCCAGGCCGGCGAGGCTCCCGACATCTACAACGGCGGTCCGTTCGCCGGATTCGTCGGCGACGAACTGCTCTACCCGGTCGAAGACGTCGTGTCGGAGGAGACCTACTCCGACTTCCAGGACGCGTTCCTCGCGAACGCCGAGGTCGACGGCACGGCCTACGCCCTGCCGCTGATCGCATCGGCCCGTGCGCTGTTCGTCAACAACGCGCTGCTCGAGCAGGCCGGCGTCGAGGCTCCGACGACCTGGGACGAGCTGCTCGACGCTGCGACCAAGGTGTCGGCACTCGGTGGCGGCGTGGCCGGCTACGGCATGCCCCTCGGCTCCGAAGAGGCTCAGGCCGAAGCGGCCGTGTGGCTGTGGGGCGGCGGCGGATCGTTCGGCGACGCGTCCGAGATCACGATCGACACCCCCGAGAACCTCGAAGGCGCCGAGCAGATCAAGAAGATGATCGACGCCGGTGCGACGCAGGCCGACCCCGGCTCGACGCAGCGTTCGCCCCTGATGGACATCTTCATCCAGGGCAAGATCGGCATGCAGGTCGGCCTGCCGCCGACGGTCGGCCAGATCGAAGAGGGCAACCCCGAGCTCGACTACTCGATCGTCCCGATCCCGACGAAGGACGGCTCGCCCTTCACCCTCGGCGTCATGGACCAGCTGATGGCCTTCCAGAACGACGGCGACAAGCAGGAGGCGATCACCGCCTTCTTCGACTACTACTACTCGGCAGACGTGTACGTGCCGTGGGTGCAGGCAGAGGGCTTCCTGCCCGTCACCAAGTCCGGTGCCGAGCAGCTCGCCGGTGAGGAGGCGCTCGCGCCGTTCCTCGAGGTCCTGCCCGACGCGCAGTTCTACCCGTCGACGAACGAGAAGTGGTCGGCCACCGACGGCGCCTTCAAGTCGCTGTTCGGCCAGCTGCAGTCGAAGCCGGCCCAGGACGTCCTGGCCGAGATCCAGGCACAGGTCGACGCGGGCTGAGCCCCGCAGACGGAGAGGTTCGGGTATCCCATGAGCCAGACGAAAGAATCCTCGAACCTCGCGGGGGCGGCCACCGGCCGCCCCCGCACCCCGGGCCGCCGATCGGGCGCCGCCCGCGGCAAGCCGGGAGGGAAGGACCTGCTCCAGGCGCTGCCCTGGATCGCGCCTGCCCTGCTCCTCATCATCGGCGTGGTCCTGTTCCCCGCCGGGGTGATGTTCTTCAACTCCACCCGTGACATCTCGCTCTCGGGCCTCGACAAGGGCTCGGTCGGCTTCGACAACTTCGTGACCGTGTTCACGTTCGCCGAGTTCTGGCCGATCATGTTCCGCACGATCATCTGGGTCGTCGCGGTGGTGACCTTCACCGTGATGATCTCGCTCGGGCTCGCGCAGATCCTCAACAAGGCCTTCCCCGGTCGCCAGATCGTCCGCATGGCCGTGATCGTGCCGTGGGCGGCATCCGTCGTGATGACGACGATGGTCTTCTACTACAGCCTCGAGCCGTACTTCGGCGTCTTCAACAAGTTCCTCTACGACATCGGGCTCGCAGACGACGCGGTCGGCTACGGCTGGACCAAGAACCCGGCCACCGCCTTCGCCTGGTCGATCGTTATCGCGATCTTCGTCTCGCTGCCGTTCACGACCTACACGATCCTCGCGGGCCTCCAGACGGTTCCGGCCGACACCCTCGAAGCCGCGAAGATGGACGGCGCCGGCGCGACCCGCACCTACTGGACGGTCGTCGTGCCCCAGCTGCGCAGCGCCCTCGCCGTCGCGATCCTCATCAACATCATCAACGTCTTCAACTCGCTGCCGATCCTCAAGGTGATGACCGGGTCGATCCCCGGATACGGCGCCGACACGATCATGACGATGATCTTCAAGTACATCGAGCTGCAGAAGAAAGTCGACGTCGCGAGCGCACTCTCGGTCGTCGCCTTCCTCATCGTGATCGTGATCGTCGCGATCTACGTCAAGGCCGTCAAGCCCATGAAGGAGGTCTGATCATGACCCTGACCGAGACCGCCCTCGTCACCACCGCGGGCGATGACGCCGCCCCTCGTATCCCCGGACGCAAGCGCCGCTACACCGAGGACCAGGTCACGCTGCCCCGCGTCATCCTGCGCATGGCCGCCGGCATCCTGGTGCTCGCGATCTTCGTGCTGCCGTACCTGATCATGTTCTTCGGCTCCGTGAAGACGAAGTCGCAGATCCGCTCGGTCGACCCGACGTACCTGCCGATCGAGTGGCACTGGGAGAACTACATCTCGATGTGGTCGACCCCCGAGACGCCGCTGCCCTACAACCTCATCTCGACGATCATCATCGCCGTGTTCGCGACGCTGCTCGTGCTGCTGGTCTCGCTGCCCGCGGCCTACTACACCGCCCGTTTCAAGTTCCCCGGGCGCATGGTCTTCCTGTTCCTGGTGATCGTGACGCAGATGCTGCAGCCGGCCGTGCTCACCTCGGGCCTGTTCCGCCAGTTCACGGTGCTCGGACTCAGCGACACGTGGGCAGCGATGATCTTCATCAACGCCGCGTTCAACCTGTCGTTCGCGGTGTGGATCATGCACTCGTTCTTCGCGGGCATCCCGAAGGAGATCGACGAGGCCGCCCAGATCGACGGCGCGGGGCGCTTCACCGTGCTGTTCAAGATCAACCTGCCCCTCGTCTGGCCGGGCATCGTGACGGCCATCGTCTTCACGTTCGTCGCCTGCTGGAACGAGTTCGCCGCATCGCTCGTCATCCTCTCGACCGACAAGAACCAGCCGCTCTCGGTCGCATTGACCAAGTTCGTCGGTCAGTACGAGACGAGCTGGCAGTACGTGTTCGGCGTCTCGATCGTCGCGATCCTGCCCGTCGTCATCCTGTTCATGCTCATCGAGAAGCGCCTCGTCGGCGGCCTGACCGCCGGCAGCGTCAAGTAGACCTCCGACCCGTCGCGGGGCGTCCGGTTCGCAGTTCGTGCCGCCGGGCGCACCCGCGAGCGGCACGAACTGCGACGGGAACCTCGACTCTGACGCCTACCGCGCAGGCAGCTCGACCCCGGTCGCGTCAGCGAGGGCCGCGAGGAGCCGCTCCTGGAAGGATGTGTCGTCGACGGCCGGGTGGGGTGTGCGCCGCTCGCCGTGGTGCCAGTATCCGCCGGTGACGTCGAGACGCGGCTCGGTCGCGAGGCGCTCCTGCGTCTCATGCCCGAGATCGAAGTCGTCGGGGGCGCCGGCACCGCCCATCTTCGTCGGCACCCATCCAGGATCGACCGAGTCGGCCGCGACGCGAGGCGCCCACCGTCGGGCGACCGCCGCCGACAGAGCCGTGACGAACAGCTTGCTGTCGGAGTAGCTGGCCGTCGTCCGCGAGCCGTCCCAGTCGAGCTCTGTGAGATCGGTCGAGCCGCCGCGATGCATCCCGCTGCTGAGGTAGACGTGACGTGTGGGCGTGCGCAGCAGCGCGGTGAGCAGGTAGGGACTGACCACGTTGACGGGCAGGATGCCGGACCCCGAGATGACACCGGCGTTGTGGATGACCGCGTCGACCTCCGCTCCCCCGTTCAGCTCGTCGGCGACATCCCTGACGGCGCGGCGATCCGTGAGGTCGGCGATGACGAGATCGGCACCGCGATCCGTCAGCGATGAGACGGCGGCTGCTCGATCCGCGCTGCGCGCATGGACGATCACCCGATGGCCCTGGTCGAGAAGTGCGGCGGCCGTCGCGCGGCCGAGACCGTCCGTGGAGCCCGTGACGAGGATGCGTGTCATGACCCCATCCTCTCGCGATGCTCAGCATCCTCTCCACCGACAGGAACCGACCGCTCCCGGTACTCTGGCACGGTCGACTCCGCCATCCGGCGCGGTGAGACGGGGGGATCACATGACCTGGCAGGATGCGGGGCGCGTCGAGAGGCGGCCGACGGAAGACGCTCACCCCGGGTGGGGGTGGGGCGTGGTGCTGGTGCCCGTGGCCGTCGGACTCGCGGCTCTCGGGCTGTTCTTCATCCGTGAGCTCGACCCCGGCATGGGCACCGTGATCGGCGTCGCGCTCATCGCCTGGGCCGTGTCTCTCGCAATGCCGTTCTTCGTCATCGCCTGGTATGCCGTGCAGGCTGCGTGGAAGGCATCACGCGAAGAGCGCGGGCAGACGTTCGCCGCACCGTCGCACGCGCTGCGGCGCATCGGGTTCGGCATGCGCTGGAGCTTCCGCGCACGCGGCACGCTCTTCAATCCCGCGTCGTACGACGGACCCGACCTGCCGATGCTCGTCGTGGGCAAGGTGGTGCACATCCTCGCGATCGTCGTCCTGGTGATCGCCGGGCTCGTCGCCGCCCTCGTCGGGATCGCCTCGCGCTGAGCGGGATCCCGCATCCTCCGATGCGTCGTTGCCGATCTGCGAATCAGGATGCCGGAACGGATGCCGCGCGCAGCTGCGCGGGACTCCAGCGGACCCCGAGCGCGCTCGACAGCGCCACCTGTGCGACCCCCGTCGAGATCGACGCGTCGGCATCCGCGAAACGCACCGGAACGTTCGCGGTGCCCGTCGCCGTGTAGTCGATCTCCGCCTGCACGAGGCCGAGGAACGGGTCTCCGAGCGCGCGCGCCGGCCCCCCGATCACGACCTCGGCCGCGTCGAGCACTGCGGCGATGAGCTTGATGGTGCGCGCGAGTGCGCGTGCGCCCTCAGCCAGCTTCTCTTCATCGGCAGACGCGGCCAGCGCGGTGATCGCCTCGTCATCCATGGCGTCATCGAAGTCATCGCCCAGCATCGCCGTCATCGACGACGCCGATTCCAGGCATCCCTGGCGTCCGCAGCGACACGCGCGCGCATCCTCGCCGAACTGCACCTGGACGTGACCGATCTCGCCCGCGCGATCGCGTGGGCCCGGTGCGAGTTCGCCGTCTAGAGTCACCGCCGCACCGATCCCGGTGCCGATGTGGATGAACAGCCGGTATCCGGACGACTCATCCTCTCGGGCCGCTTCAGCGATCGCCTCGGCATCGACGTCGTTCACGAGAAGGACGGGAACCGATAGCAGGCGCTCGAAACGCTCGGCGAGGGGCACGTCGGTCCATCCGAGCTGCACGCTCTCGAACACGCGGCGGCCGTCTGTCGTTCCGGGAAGCTGCACGCCCGCGACGAGCAGCCGTCCGGCGTATTCGGCGGCGATCTCCGTCAGCGCAGCGTCGAGCATTCGCACCCGTGATTCATCGGAGAACGCGACTCGCCGCGTCTCGACCTCGGTGCCGTCGAGCGCGACCAGAGCGATGCGAGCATCGGTCGGTCGGATCACGAGCACCAGGATGACGTGATGCTCGGCCTCGATGCTCAGCGTGGTCGCGCGTTTGCCGCCCGTGCTGGCGGCCTGCTCGCCGTCGACGACCAGCTGCAGCTCGATGAGCTCGGCGACCAGCGACGAGGCCGTCGCCGCAGTCAGGCCGGTGGCTCGGGCGATCCCCGCCCGGGTCTCGGAGCCCGGGTTGCGGAAGACCAGCTGCAGCGCCCGGCGCAGGTTCGCGCGGCGGACCGAGGCCTGGGTGTCGAGTGCGTCATCGCCGTTCAGCATGGTGCCGGTCCCGGTGCAGGAATCAGTTGACAGACCTGGTGGTTCTGCGTACCCTCGGTCATAGTTTATTCAATAAACTTAGTTCGGTCCCCGGGCGAGTGAGTGCTGCACACACTGTCACTCGCTCGGAAGGCCGGATCATCGTCCTTCGGCGGCTTCGGTGTGATGGCGGATCACTTCGGCCACGACGAAGTTGAACCACTTCTCGGCGAACTCCGGATCGAGATGCGCCTGCTCGGCGAGTGCCTTGAGCCGCGCGACCTGCTGCTCCTCGCGACCGGGATCGGATGCCGGCATCTCGTGCTCGGCTTTGAGCTGACCGACCTGCTGCGTGGCGCGGAAGCGCTCGGCGAGCATGAAGATGAGTGCGGCGTCGATGTTGTCGATGCTCGAACGCAGTCGGAGGAGTTCAGCTCGGGGGTCTTCGGCGGCGGTCATGCCCCCTACTCTACGGAAACACGCGTCAGAACGACCCCACCCTGAAGGGGGGATGCCTCCCGGATGGACCCGCGCTCGGCCGCTATCGTGAGCACATGAGCCGAGAAGAGCAGGACCCGTCGAAGAGCGCGTCTGCTGCCGCATCCGAACCCTCCTCGGCACCCGACGTCGCAGCGTCGATCACCGAAGCATCCGCCGACACCCCGGGGTCCGCGAGCTCCCCCGCAGGAGACACCGCCGTTCCGGCGATCTCCCCACACACCCCGAAGACGTCGCCGGCAGTTCATCACGGGGTCGTCGAGCCGATGACTCCGAGCCGCTCGTTCTGGACGCGCATCGACCGGCCTTTCGTGTTCGGATTCCTGGTGACGATCGGCGGCCTCGCCGCCATCGTGCTCGGTCTGGCCGTCGCGAACCTGTCGACCGTGCTCATCTACATCGCCCTGGCACTGTTCGCCGCCCTGGGCCTCGACCCCACCGTGCGCTTCCTCGAGCGGCGCGGGCTGTCTCGCGCCATCTCGGTGGTCGTCGCGATCCTCGGGCTCGTGATCGTGGCGGGTCTCGTCGTGTGGATGGTGCTGCCGGTCGTGATCGACCAGGTCGCGAGCTTCGTGCGGTCGGTGCCGGGGATGATCCAGGAGTTCACCCGCAGCGACATCTACGCGACGCTCGACGCCCAGTTCGGCGACCAGTTCCAGGACCTCGTCGCCGATGTGCAGAGGTTCCTCACCGACCCGGGAAACATCGCCGCGATCGGCGGGGGAGCGCTACAGGTCGGCGCCTCGATCGCCAACGCCATCTCAGGCATCATCGTGGTGCTCGTGCTCACGCTCTACTTCGTCGCGACGCTGCCGTCGATCAAGTCGGGGATGCTCCGTCTCGCTCCCGCACGTGACCGCGCTCGCGCAAGCGACATCACCGAGCAGATCACCGATTCCGTAGGCGCCTACGTGATGGGAATGGTCGTGCTCGCGTTCTGCAACGCCGTGCTCGCTTTCCTGCTCTATCTGTTCCTGGGCCTGCCTTTCCCGCCGCTCATGGCGACCGTCGCCTTCTGCATCACGCTGATCCCGCTCGTCGGATCGGTTATCTTCTGGATCATCGGCACGAGCCTCGCCCTGTTCACGAACCCCGTGGCAGCGCTCGTCTTCGCCCTGATCTACCTCGTGTACATGCAGATCGAGGCCTACGTCATCACCCCGCGCGTCATGAACAAGGCCGTCGCCGTTCCGGGTGCCCTCGTCGTGATCGGCGCCCTCGCCGGCGGCACGCTGCTCGGCCTGCTCGGCGCTCTCGTGGCGGTGCCGGTCGCGGCATCCATCCTCATCGTGATCAAACAGGTGCTGATACCCCGGCAGGACGCCAGGGTCTAGGCAGTCCCTGGACGCAGAAGTGCCCGGCCCCCTGAAGGGCCGGGCACTTCTGTGAGGACGACTCGGATCAGACGAGGTCGTTGTCAGCGAGCCACTTCTTCGCGATGTCCGCGGAGGACTGCTCCTCGACCGTGCTGAGCACGTTGAGGGCGACGAGCTCCTCGCCGGTCAGCTTGGCGCTGATGGCGTTGAGGACATCGGAGACGTCGTCGGCGATGTCGCTCGAGACGATCGGCACGACGTTCGACGAGATGATCAGGTTCTCGGGGTCTTCGAGAGCGATGATCTCCTCGGTCTCGAAAGCCGGGTCGGCGGTGTAGATGTCGGCGACCTGGATCTGGCCGGCGAGCAGCGACTCGAGCGTGGTCGGGCCGGTGGCCGAGAACGTCAGGTCGACGCCGTAGACCTCTTTGGCCTTGGCCGGGCTGTACGGACGCTGCTCGAACTCCGGAGCCGCACCGATCGTGACCTCGGAGGTCACCTTCGAGAGGTCGCCGATCGTCTTCAGGTCGTTCTCCTCGGCGAAGCTCTTCAGCACCGTGTAGGAGTCCTGATCGGTCGCCTCGGCGAAGTCGAGAGCGGTCAGGCTCTCGGGAAGGGCCTCCTGCAGCGCCGCGTAGACGTCGTCAGGGCTCGTGACATCGACCTCGTCATCCGAGATGTACTCGAGCAGGCTGCCCGTGTACTCGGGGAAGACGTCGATGTCGCCCGACTCGACATCCGGCATGTACGCGTCACGCTGGCCGATGCTGAGCTGCTTCTCGACGTCGAAGCCGGCGGCCTCGAGCGCCTGGGCGTAGATCTCGGCGATGATCTCGTTGGAGTAGTACGCCTGCGAGCCGACGACGATCGTGTCGCCGCTGCCCGAGCTCTCACCGGAGTCGGACGGCTCGTCGAGCGGGTTGCTCGACGAGCAGGCGGACAGGGCGAGTGCAGCCGCGGCGACAAGACCGACGGCGAAGACAGAGCGCTTGCCTCGTGCTGTGAACATGGACTTCCTCTTTTCTGAAACTGCTGTGGGGACTGCTGCTGTGTGGAACTGCGCGGTAGGGACGAAGGAGCCGGTGCGCGATCAAGCCGTGGCCGGAGCCGCGGCGGGAGCGAGGTCGCGCGACCGGCGACGGGTGGGACGGCCGGCACGGAGCCCCGCCGGCACCGCGGCGTGCTGGGCTGCGGCGAGGATCAGGTCGACGAGCAGCGCCAGCGTGGCCACGAGGATCGCCCCGGCCAGCACCTGATCGAACTTCTGCAGGGGAATGCCCTGGATGATCGGCCAGCCGAGGCCGCCGAGATTCACGTAGGCGGCGATCGTGACGGTCGCGATGACCTGAAGGAGGGCTGAGCGGAGGCCGCCGACGAGCAGAGGCAGTCCGAGCGGCACCTCGACCTTCCAGAAGATCTGCCAGCCGGTCATGCCCATCGCCTTGGCCGAATCGATCACGCGGCGATCGATCGCCTCGAGCCCCGTATACGCGCCGGCGAGCAGCGAGGGGATCGCGAGCAGAACGAAGGTGATGATGGCCGCCTGCGGCACGCGCAGCACGCCGAGCAGGAGGACGAGCAGGATCATCAGGCCGAACGCGGGAATCGCTCGCGCCGCGCCGGAGATCGCGACCGCGACCTCGCGCCCCTTGCCCGTGTGGCCGATCAGCCAGCCGATCGGCACCGCGATCACCGCGGCGATCAGCACCGAGATCACCGTCAGGGCGAGGTGCTCGGCCAGCAGCTTCGGCAGCGCGTAGTTTCCCGTCCACTGCTCGGGAGCGAGCATCCAGGCGAAGGCCTCGGCGAAGAGATTCATGCCGGGGCCCCCAGCGCGATCGGGCGAGACGCGACCTTCTTCGAGGCGGCGCGCGTCCACGGCATCAGCGCGCGACCGATCAGCAGCAGGATCAGATCGATCACGAGGGCGATGATGACCACGGCGACGACGCCCGCGAACACCTCGGCGATGATGCGCCGGTCGAGGCCGTTCGTGAACAGGTAGCCGAGGTTGGTCACGCCGATCAGGATGCCGACCGTGGCGAGCGAGATGGTGCTGACGGCCGTCACGCGGAGTCCGGCGAGGATCACCGGACCGGCGAGCGGGAACTCCACCGCCCAGAATCTGCGGAAGGCGGCGAAGCCCGTCGCCGTCGCCGCCTGGCGCACGTCGTCATCGACCGAATCGAGACCGTCGGAGACCGCGCGCACCAGGATCGCGATCGCATAGATCGTGAGCGCGATGATGAGATTCGACTCGCTCCGGGCCGAATACCCGGCGACCGAGGGCAGCAGGATGAGCAGCGCGAGCGACGGGATCGTGTAGAGCAGACCGGTGAGCACGATGATCGGGCCGCGCACCAGCCGGAAACGCCACGCGACCCAGCCGAGCGGGAGCGACAGCACGAAACCGAGCACGATCGGGATGATGCTCTGACGCAGATGCACCAGAGTCAGATCGAGGATCAACCCGAGGTTGTCGGTGACCCAGTTCACGCGCCCTCGCCCTGCACAGCGCCGAGGGCGGCGGCATCCGGCCCCGCCAGAGGGCCGTCGGACGTCTCGGCCGCCGCGACGATCGCACCCTGCGTGCGTCCCTCGGAGTCCACCACGACGGTGCCGTGCGGGGTCTCTTTGAGGTGCAGGGCCCGACGCCCACGGTCGGCTCCGATGAACGAGGCGACGAAGTCGTCTGCCGGGTTCTCGATGATCTCGCTCGGGCTGCCCACCTGCACGATGCGCGCGCCCTTGTCGAGGATCACGACCTGATCGCCGAGCAGGAAGGCCTCGTCGATGTCGTGGGTGACGAACACGACGGTCTTGTCGAGCTCGTGCTGCAACCGCAGCGTCTCCTGCTGCAGGTCGGCGCGCACGATCGGGTCGACGGCGCCGAAGGGCTCGTCCATCAGCAGGATGTTCGGATCCGCCGCAAGACCGCGGGCCACACCCACACGCTGCTGCTGACCGCCCGAGAGCTGACTGGGATACCGGTCGGCGAGTGACTGGTCGAGCCCCACCGTCTTGAGCAGCTCACGCGCGCGCTCGTGCGCCGGCCCCTTCTTCACGCCGGTCAGACGCAGCACGGTGGCGACGTTGTCGATCACCGTGAAGTGCGGCATCAGGCCGGAGTTCTGCATGACGTAGCCGATGCGGCGGCGCAGGGCGACGGGGTCGCCGCCGAGCACGCTCTCGCCGTCGATCTCGACCTCGCCCGAGGTCGGCTCGACCATGCGATTGATCATGCGCAGCAGAGTCGTCTTGCCGCATCCCGAGGATCCGACGAACACCGTCGTCTTGCGGGACGGCAGCACCAGGCTGAAGTCCTTCACGGCGGTCGTGCCATCGGGGAACTGCTTGGTGACGTTGCGGAACTCGATCACGATTTACTACTCTCCGGTCGATCGATCGACGAGGCGCGCATCAGCGCCTCGACTGCGGCATACAGAGGTCATGCAGAGACCTCGACCCGCGGGTCGAAGGCGACGAAGCCCGAGAAGTCCTTGCCCACACGGTCGAAGGCGCTCGGATACGGCGTCGGATACGACCAGGCGTAGTCGGCGTGCAGCTCGCCACCGGCCTGGACGGAGAAGTACTGGGCGGCGCCCTTCCACGGGCATGTGTACGGAGTGGGGCTCTCGACGAGCACACCCTCCGTGATGGATGCCGGCGGGAAATACCAGTTTCCCTCGATGCGCGCGAGATCGCTCTCGTCGGCTTCGGCGATGACGGTTCCTGCGAGTACAGCCTTCATGGTCCTGCCTCCTCGGATGTGTGTTCGAGCGTATAAGAGGTGTGCGACATTCGGCCGGGGGTTGTGCCGGAGGTCGTCAATGTGGGAAACAATCCTGCTCCGGGCGCGCCGATCGCGCCAGTCTCTCGTCGGTTGTTCGGAGCGGATGCCGAAACGGATGGGCCGCGCGGCGTCCGTCGTCGGCATCCGTCCGATGCGCTCAGGCCGAGTCCCTCCCATAGGACTCGAGCAGCCGCAGCCAGATCTCGCTGATCGTCGGGTACGCCGGAACGGCGTGCCACAGGCGGGCGATCGGCACCTCGCCGACGATCGCGACCGTGGCCGTCTGCACGAGCTCGGCGACCTCGGGGCCGACGAAGGTCGCTCCGATGATCACGTCGCGCTCCTTGTCGATCACGAGGCGGGCCTGCCCCTCGAAGCCGTCCTCATAGAGGCTCGCGCCGGCGACAGAACCCAGGTCGTAATCCACGACGGCCACGTCGGTTCCGGCCTTTCGGGCGTCGGCCTCGGTGTGCCCGACCGAGGCGACCTCGGGGAACGAGAAGGTCACCTGAGGGGCGCCCGCGCTGTCCGCGGTGGCGACGTGACGACCCCAGGCCGCATCGTCGACATCCTCGCCCTTGGCGCGCGCCGCGATCACGTCGCCCGCTGCTCGCGCCTGATACTTGCCCTGGTGCGTGAGCAGCACACGACCGTTCACATCGCCGACCGCATAGAGCCAGTCGGATCCGGGAACACGCAGCGTGTCGTCGACCGTGATCCAGCGACCGGGCTCGAGACCCGCGACGTCGAGGCCGATGTCGCCGCTACGAGGAGACCGGCCGGTCGCCACGAGGACTTCGGCAGCCGTGACCGTCGATCCGTCGTCGAGCACGATCTCGACTCCCCCGTCGCCTCGCGTCACGCTGGTCGTGCCGGTGTCGGTGCGGACGTCGACACCGAGCTCCTTCAGCCCGGCCGCGACGCGCTCGCCGGCGAACGGCTCCATCGAACCCAGCAGACCGCTGCGGGCGATGATCGTCACCGTCGAACCGAGGGCCGCATAAGCCGTGGCCATCTCGACCGCCACGACCCCGCCGCCGATCACGGCCAGCGACTCGGGCAGCTCCTCTGCGCTGGTCGCCTCGCGGCTGGTCCAGGGGGACGAGTCGCGCAGGCCCTCGATGGGCGGGATCACGGCATCCGACCCGGTGCTGATCGCGACGGCGTGGCGGGCGCGGAGCACGCGGGTGCCGCCGTCGGCATCCGTCACCGTCACCTCGCGCTCACCCGTCAGACGACCGTGCCCGCGGGCGAGGTCGATGCCGGCGGAGTCGAGCCACTTCACCTGCCCGTCATCCGACCAGTTGCTCGTGAACGAGTCGCGGCGGTCGAACACCGCGCGCACGTCGAGCGACCCCGTCACCGCCTCGGCCGAGCCCTTGACCTTCTGCGCGGCTCGCAGCGCCTGGGCCGGACGCAGCAGCGCCTTCGACGGCATGCATGCCCAGTACGAGCACTCACCGCCCACCAGCTCGCTCTCGACGATGATCGCGGTCACTCCGTTCTGCACGGCGCGGTCGGCGACGTTCTCGCCCACCGGCCCGCCGCCCAGCACGATCAGGTCGTAGTCGTCGGTCTTCTCAGCAGTCATGGGGTGCACCTCTCCGTCGCCCAGTCTTGCTCAAGTCCAACGTCGAGTCACGGGGTGGTTGTTCCGCGACGCGCCGTCGGGCGCGTTGCGACCTGAGTTGTGAACGTCCGGTCAGGCACCCCGAGGCGCCACCCGAGGAGCGAGCACCGCCGCGGCCAGCGCGATGATCCCCGCGAAAGCGAACACCGCGACGAACGGGTCGCCCACCCCCGCGATGCCGGTGAACAGCACCCCGGCGATCGCGAGCGCGAGCGCGCTGCCGGACGAGTCGGCGACGGTCATCGCCGAGCTGTTGAAGCCCTGGTTCTCGGGTGCCGACATCTCGAGCGTCAGCGCGCTGGTCCGTGGGCTCATGAGCCCCATGCCCGCACCGGCGACGATCCAGGCGACGATGATCACGGCGACCGGCGCGGCGAGCACGGCGGCGACGAGCGCCAGCAGGACGCCTGCGACGACCAAGACCGTGCCGACCCGCACGGCCACCGCACTCGAGAGCCGGACGCCCAAGCGTCCCTGAAGGGTGGCGGCCGCCGACCAGGCCAGCGCCCCGCCGGTGAGGGAGAGCCCCGCGATGGTCGGCGACACCGCGTAGCGGTCGGTCAGCAGGTAGGGGATGTAGACCTGAGCGCCGAAGAATCCGGCGGCGGCGAGCCCTCGCACGAGGAGCACGGAGGGAAGGCCGCGTCGGGCGCGGAGGGTTCCCGCGGGCAACAGCGCACGAACCGCGACGAGCGTCACGACGACCGCGACGACCGCGAGAACAGGACCCGCTCCCGGCACATCGCCCACCAGATTCAGCGCGAGCACGGCGACCGCCGCGAGCACCGACCATCCGATCCGCCCGAAGGCCCATGGCGTCGTCGCAACGCCGTCGCCGGAGAGGCCCCGGAGCGCGGGGACGACCATGAGCAGCGCCGGCACCACGAGGAACACGACGCCGAGGAAGACCCAGTGCCAGCTCCACAGTTCGGTGACGGCACCCGCCACGGTCGGCCCGATGAGCGAGGGCACGACCCAGGCTGCGGCGAACCCCGCGAAGATCGCCGGATGCAGCTCGCGTGGATACACGCGGGCGACGACCACATAGAGCGCCACCATCAGGCCGCCGTTGCCGAGCCCCTGTGCGAAGCGTCCCGCGACGAGCACCTCCATGCTCGGCGCGAGTCCGGCGACGACCAGACCGAGGACGAACAGCGCCACCGACGCGTAGAGGGGGGCAACGGGTCCGCGGCGATCCGCCCAGTTGCCCGCGACCGCCATGCCGATCACACTGGTCGCGAGCGGACCCGCGAACGCGAGGGCGTAGAGGCGCTCGCCGGCGAGGTCGGCGCTCACCGCCGGCATGACCGTCGTGACGGCCAGGGACTCGAACGCTCCGAGGAACACTAGCGCGCACGCGCCGATCGTGATCCATGCGTAGGTGCCGCTCAGGATGCCGGTGCGGGCGTTGGCGGTCGGAACCGCACCCGTGTCGACAGTCATAGGCTCGACCGTAAAACCTCAACAATGGTTGAGGTCAAGCCGCGAACGGCGGGCGCGTCAGCGAACCGGCAGGATGTGCGTCGGCGCCGGGGCCTGCGCGAGGTGGCGGATGCCGAGCGGCGCGCCGGTGCGCTCGTCGAGGTCGATCAGCGCGACGGTGTCGGAGCGCTGCCCCGCGACCAGCAGCTTGCCCTCGTGCACGACGTGATGACGCGGCCAGTCCACGCCCGAGTCGGCGAGGGCGATCGACTCGAGAGCCTCGCCTCCCCCGCGCACACGGAGCGCGGCGATCGTGTTGCTTCCACGCAGGGCCGTGTAGAGGAACTGCGCGTCACGGCTGCGGGCGAGTTCGGCGGGGAAGTCCACGCCGATCTCGGCGATCGGGCTCGCGAGCACCGACGACACGACAGCCCACGTGCCGTCGCGCCCGGCGCCGAGAGTGAACACCTCGCACGAGTACTCGGTCACCACGTGCAGGTGGCCGCTGGGGTGCACGACCATATGCCGGGGGCCGGTGCCGACGGGCAGCACGACCTCGTGATCGAGCACCAGGCCACCCCCGGTGGGCCGCCAGATCCGCACCAGGTCGAAGCCGAGATCGGTGGTCGCGATGCGACCGTCGGCGAGGAAGGCTGCCGAGTGCGCGTGCGATGCACGCTCCTCGCCCGTCGCGGTGAGCTCGCCGGGGTACGGATCGGATGCCGCGGCCGCGACGCCCGCCGGAGGCGCCGCCTCGAGCGGCTCGCCGAGGAGAGCGGCACGCAGCTCGGCTGCCTTGTTCACGGCATCCGGCACCAGGCGGCCCTGCGCGTCGACGCCGATGCGGACGACCCGGCCGTCGCCGTAGCAGCTCGCGACGAGGAACGATCCGCTCGACGAGACCGCCACGTGGCAGACGCCGTCGCCCGCGGCGACCGGCTCACCGAGCGGCTTCAGCGTCGAGTCGCCGCTGCGCGCGAACGCCTGCACTCCGGCATCCCCCTCGAGCGCCGCGTAGACGACGTCGAGCGACGGATGCTGCGCCAACCACGACGGGGAGGGGGTCTGCGTGACCGCTCCCCGATACTCGAGTGCGGTGGGCGCGCTCTCGTCGCCCGCGAGCAGGCCGATGCCGTCGGCCGAGCCGTCCATCGCGGGTCCGTACCCGCCGAGCCAGAACCGGGTCATGTCAGCCTCAGTCGAGCAGGTCGTGACGCACGATGACCTGGTCGCGCTCGGGGCCGACGCCGATGACGGAGATGCGCGTGTTGCTCATGCCCTCGAGCGCGATGACGTAGTCCTGCGCGTTCTTCGGCAGGTCGTCGAACGTGCGTGCGGTCGAGATGTCCTCGCTCCACCCCGGGAAGTACTCGAGGATCGGCGTCGCGTGGTGGAAGTCGGTCTGGTTGACCGGCACCTCGTCGAAGCGCCGACCGTCGACGTCGTATGCGACGCAGACGGGGATCTGCTCGAGTCCGGTGAGGATGTCGAGCTTGGTGAGGACGAGATCGGTGATGCCGTTCACACGCGTCGCGTAGCGGGTGATCGGGGCGTCGTACCAGCCGACCCGGCGCGGACGGCCCGTGGTGGTGCCGAACTCGAAGCCGCGCGACCGCAGCCACTCGCCCTGCTCGTCGAACAGCTCGGTGGGGAACGGACCGGAGCCGACACGGGTCGTGTAGGCCTTCACGATGCCGACGATGCGGTCGAGCGCTCCGGGGCCGACGCCCGATCCGGTGGACGCGCCGCCCGCCGTGGCCGACGACGACGTGACGAATGGGTAGGTGCCGTGGTCGACGTCGAGCATGGCGGCCTGACCGCCCTCGAACACGACCACCTCATCGCGGCGCAGGGCCTCGTCGAGCAGGTATCCCGTGTCGGCGACCATCGGCCGCAGGCGCTCGGCGTACGAGAGCAGGTCTTCGACGACCTCGTCGGCGGTGATCGCGCGACGGTTGAAGATCTTCACCAGCAGGTGGTTCTTCTGGTCGAGGGCGCCTTCGACCTTCTGGCGCAGGATGTTCTCGTCGAAGAGGTCCTGCACGCGGATGCCGACGCGGTTGATCTTGTCGGCGTAGGCCGGGCCGATGCCACGGCCGGTCGTGCCGATCATGCGCTTGCCGAGGAAGCGCTCGGTGACCTTGTCGAGAGTGCGGTGGTACTGGGTGATGATGTGCGCGTTGGCGCTCACCTTCAGACGGGAGACGTCGATGCCGCGGCCGCCGAGCGCCTCGAGCTCGCTGAAGAGCACCTCGAGGTCGATCACGACGCCGTTGCCGATCACCGGCGTGACGCCCGGCGACAGGATGCCGGACGGCAGCAGGTGCAGTGCGTACTTCTCATTGCCGACCACGACGGTGTGGCCCGCGTTGTTGCCGCCGTTGAACTTGACGACCCAGTCGGTGCGCTCGCCGAGCAGGTCGGTGGCCTTGCCCTTGCCCTCATCGCCCCACTGGACGCCGACGATAACGATTCCTGGCATGGGTATCCCCCTTGCTTTCGCCGGGTTTGCACCGGCTGATGAGCTGGCCCTCTTCGGGCGGCTCCATCCTATCGAAGGTCGTTCGCCGACCCTCCGGGCTGTGGGCGGCGGACGCTCTCGAACGGACTGCAGCAACCCGTGGCGGAAAACGAGCGGATGCTGTCGCTCGGACGCATCGCCGATGTCGGTGGCCGGTGCCAGGATCGAAGGATGCCGAAGACCGGTCGCGGGCGCCGCGACGACAGCCTGAACCCCGCGAAGCCCCGACCACAGGGTCCACTCGTGCTTGTCGCCGCACTGGTGACGGTGGTGCTGTGGGCCTCGGCGTTCATCGGCATCCGCGGCGCCGGTCCGCACTTCGACCCGGGCGCGCTGGCGCTGCTGCGCATGGCCGTAGGAAGCGCCGTGCTCGCGATCATCGCGGTGCGCCACGGCATCCGTCTTCCCGACCGGAGGCACTGGTGGCTCGTCGCGGTCTGGGGCGTCGGGTGGTTCTGCGTCTACAACCTGGCCCTCAATGCCGCCGAGCGCACGCTCGATGCCGGCACGGCCGCGATGGTGGTCAACCTCGCGCCGCTCATGGTGGTGGTCTTCAGCGGGCTCTTCCTGCGTGAGGGCTTTCCGAAGCCGCTGATCATCGGTGCGCCGATCGCCTTCCTCGGTGTCGTCCTGATCGGCATGAACTCGTCGACGAGCGAGGGTCCCGACATCACCGGGCTGCTGCTCGCGCTGCTCGCGGCCGTGATGTACGCGGGATGCACTCTGCTGCAGAAGCATCTGCTCAGCGCGGGGTCCGACGCGACCACGCTGACGTTCCTCGGCGCGGTGGCCGGCACGGTCGCGCTGCTTCCGTGGGCGGGCAGCCTGGTCGGAGCACTGCAGACGGCCCCGCTCGGCTCGACGCTGTGGGTGGTGTATCTCGGCATCTTCCCGACGGCGGTCGCGTTCACCACCTGGGCGTACGTCCTGCAGCGCAGCACGGCCGGCCAGACGTCGGCGACGACCTATGTCGTGCCCGCGATCGCGATCCTCATGTCGTGGGCGATCCTCGGTGAGGTGCCGACCCCGCTCATGTTCGTCGGCGGCGCGCTGTGCCTGCTCGGGGTGCTCGTGACACGGATGAAGTGGGGACGCCGCGCCGCGTGAGGTGACGGCATCGCGGTCTAGCGTCAACCGGCATACTGACCGATAAAGTGTGCGCGGAGGCGAAATGACGACCTGGTGGCCCTACGCCCGACTGGCAGCAGCAGCGCTCGGACTCGCGGCGATCATCGCCCAGCTCGCACGCAGCGTCGAGAACGCTCTCGCGGCCACCACCCAGTGGGGCCAGCATTTGCCGACGGTCGCGGCGAACTTCCTCAGCTTCTTCACGATCCTGTCGAACCTGCTCGCGGCCATCGTGCTGATCGTCGCCGCGGTGTGGGCGCTGCGCCACCGTCACGACGACGGGCGGGAGCCCGGCTGGCTCGCTGTCCTCCTCGTCTGCGTCAGCACGTACATGATCGTCACGGGCATCGTCTACAACACCCTGCTCCGCGGCGTCGAACTGCCCCAGGGCGTCACGGTCCCCTGGTCGAACGAGGTGCTGCACGTGGTCTTCCCGTTGTTCCTGCTGGTCGACCTGCTGTTCGCTCCGCGGCGGCGCGCGCTGCGCTGGCGTGCCGTGGCGATAGCGACGATCTTCCCCATCGTGTGGGTCGTCTACACGATGATCCGGGCGGCTCTCATCATCGCCCCCGCCACCGGC
Organism: Microbacterium sp. CGR1; assembly: GCF_001266755.1. Taxonomy (NCBI): domain Bacteria; kingdom Bacillati; phylum Actinomycetota; class Actinomycetes; order Micrococcales; family Microbacteriaceae; genus Microbacterium; species Microbacterium sp. CGR1. The sequence goes on along the minus strand of NZ_CP012299.1, from coordinate 2,713,341 downwards.
GAGGCCTGGTGGTATCCGTACCCGTTCCTCAACCCCCACATCGTGCCGGGCGGCTATCTCGGGGTCGCCGGCTACATCGTCGGCATCGCCATCGCCATCATCGGCGTGGCCTGCGTGGTCGTCTGGGTGGGCCGCAAGCGCGGCGCCCCTCAGGACGTCGCCGACACGACCCACGCCGAGGAGTCCCCGCGCGCCCGAGGATGATGCGGCGAGAAGCCTGCCCCGAGGCGGAGCGGCTCACGCTGCGGCTATCGGGTTCCGCCCTCGGGCCTGAACGTCGCGAGCACCGGATCGCTCACGTGCTGAGGAGTCGTGGCCAGGGCCTCGCGCGGATCGAGGAGGCGAGTCGGAACACGGTCACCGCGAAGCTCCTCCCGCGTCGATGGTTCGAGTACGTAGAGACGAAGGGCGAGCCAGAGCAGTGTCCCGTCCAGCCCCAGCGCTGCCGGGTCGATGTCAATCACGCCGCGCCTGCGTGAGAAAGGATGACGCCACCGTTCCCGATAGCTCTGGGCGTCAGGACGAACACCCACCTTCAGAACCATCGAGTTGTTCATGCCGACGCCGAGGTCGATGCTCTGGATGTCGTCCCAGTGCACTTCGGCATCCAGGTGGAAGGTCGCGGATCCGAGTCCGCGGGGATGCAGGAACAGTCGCCGAGGCTGCCGCAGTGAGATCAGGTGACTGACGACAGGACCCAGCAGCAGCACGGCGACCAGTGCCCAGATGATGCGCCACACACCGCTGACGGTCGCCGCCACGACCGCGACGGTCGACGCGGCGGCGAGCGCCGCGACCAGCGTCATCGCGGGCACGAGCTTCGATCCGGGAAGGAGGATCCCCCCGGGGACGCTCGCACTCGCCCGACTGATGTCCTCCGCGCTGACGCGCCGGCGAGAGAGCGTGGTGAGCCAGAGTGCCACCGCGATCACCCACCACAGCGAAGGGACAGCGATGAGCACGCCGATCATGGATCGCATGGACTCGGTGTCGTGCAGGTACGCCCAGGCGCAAGCAGAGGTGGCGACGGCCGCGAGGATCACGTTCAGCACGACGACGGCCACCCACAGCGGTCGTCCGATCGAGTACTCGAGCGCACTGCGCGGCATCGTTCTGGGCTGCTTCATCGTTCCCGCATCATCCGAAGATCGAGCTCTCAGCTAAGCACGCGTCCGTTGCTCCGCCGATATACGCGTCGAGCCGGATCAGATCTCATGATGTCGAGTCACGGATGCCGTCCCCCCTGCGTGCCCCGCCGCCGCGCCATCCGCGCCGGGGCCGGAGCCGCGCCGGCCGATGCGGTTACGCTGGTCGACGGGGGGTCGTCGACGCGTCCCCCGTGGGAACGAGGAGACACACCGATGAACGAGCCCTACGCGCCCGGCCCCTCCGCAGCTTCGACGCCGCCGCCTCCGCCTGCGCCCTCCGCCCAGGCCGCCGCGCCGGCTCCTCCCGCTCCCGCGACCCGCGCCGAATCGTCGGCCCCCGCGGCCCCCGCGGCCTCCCCGTCGGCGAGCAGGAAGTCCGAAGCGCCGACGGACGCCGAGCTCCAGCGCGCGAGCGCCGTGCTCAAGACCGTGTCCGACGCGTACTCGGCCAAGATGGTCGGCCAGGAGCGTCTGCGCATGAGCCTGCTGATCTCGCTGATCGCGGGCGGGCACATCCTGCTCGAGAGCGTTCCGGGTCTGGCGAAGACCACCGCGGCCAGCACCCTCGCCGACACCGTGAGGGCGCAGTTCAAGCGCATCCAGTGCACCCCCGACCTGCTGCCCAGCGACATCACGGGCAACCAGATCTACGACGCGGCGACCGGGTCGTTCCGCACCGTGCTCGGACCGGTGCACGCGAACTTCGTGCTGCTCGACGAGATCAACCGCTCGAGCGCCAAGACCCAGAGCGCCATGCTCGAGGCCATGCAGGAGCACCAGACCACGATCGGCGGCGAGGTCCACCACCTGCCCAAGCCGTTCCTGGTGATCGCGACGCAGAACCCCATCGAGCAGGAGGGCACCTACGAGCTGCCCGAGGCGCAGATGGACCGCTTCCTGCTCAAGGAGATCGTCGAGTACCCGAGTCCCGCCGAGGAGTTCGAGATCCTCGGCCGCATCGACTCGGGAGTGCTCGATCCCGACCGTCACGTCTCGAGCGCCATCAGCCTCGACGACGTGCACATGCTGCAGGACGTCGCGAGCCGCATCTACGTCGACCCCGCGATCCGCAACTACATCGTCTCGATCGCCTACGTCACGCGGAACCCCGGCCCGTACATCGGCGAGGAGCGCGCGCGCTTCATCAAGTACGGCGCGAGCCCGCGTGCGAGCATCGCGTTCCTGCAGGCGTCGCGGGCGCTGGCGCTGCTCAACGGCCGCGGCCACGTGATCCCCGAGGACATCCGCTCGCTGCGCCACCTCGTGCTGCGACACCGCGTGCTGCTGACGTTCGAGGCCGACGCCGAGGGCATCCGCAGCGAGGAGATCATCGACCAGATCTTCGCGTCCGTCCCCACGCCCTGACCCGCCATGGCCAGCCTGATCGCCCAGGTGAAGAGCAAGCTCTTCATCCACTCGTCGCGCAAGTCGCTGCACGCGCTCGACGGCGCCTACGCGTCGCTGCTGCACGGCCGCAGCCTCGACTTCGAGGATCTGCGCAAGTACGAGTACGGCGATCAGGTGCGCGACATCGACTGGCGCGCGACGGCTCGACTGGGCACTCCTCTGGTCAAGCGGCACCGTGCGATGCGGATGCACACGGTCCTCTTCGTGGTCGACACCGGCCGCTCGATGGGCGCGCTCGCGCACGACGAGAAGTCGAAGAAGGACCTCGCGATCCTCGCCACCGGCGTGCTCGGCGTGCTGGCGCTGCGGCACGGCGACGACTTCTCACTGGTCTACGGCGACTCCGACCGCATCCGCCGCCGCGCGCCGGGCCGCAGCGAGGGCGCACTGGAGCACGCGCTGCGCACGATCGACCGGTCGATCGACACGAGCAGGGCAGCCAGCGACCGCGACGCGCTGCTGTCGTACGTCACGCGCACGATCTCTCGCCGCATGATCGTCGTCGTCATCACCGACGAGGCTCCGGTCACGACGGAGACCGAACGGATGCTGCGCCGACTGCGCGTGCAGCACGACGTCCTGTGGCTGACCGTGAGCGACGCCGATCCGGTGCTCGACCACGCGACGGCCACCATCCGCAGCGATGTCGACAGCATGTGGGAGGTGCCGGACTTCGTGCAGGGCGATCCCGACATCATCCGCGAGCTCGCCGCGCAGACCGAGGCCGACGCGGCGCGTCTTGCTGAGCTGCTCAAGCGCATGGAGATCAGCCACAGCGTGCTGGCGGGTCAGGACGACGCCGTCTCGCAGCTGCTCCAGCTGCTGAATCGGAGGTCGAATGCCCGACTCTGATGAGCTGTACCCGCCTTTCCAATACGGCTGGGGCTGGATCCTGGTCGCATTCGGCATCCTCCTGCTGCTGATCGCGGCAGCATGGGTGGTCGTGGCGCTCACCAGGCCGCGGCGTGACCTCACGCTGTCGCGCGACGCCCAGGGACCGACCCTGCTCACCACCGACGTGCTGTCGCAGCTGCGGGTCGAGTACTTCGACCGGATCCAGCGCATCGAAGACGACTACCGCGCCCGCACCCTGTCCGCACGCAACGCGAATCTCGAGCTCAGCCGCGTCGTGCGCACGTTCGTGAACGAGTACAGCGGACTCGAGGCACCGGTGCTCGCGCTCGACGACCTCGTCTCTCGAGGGGTCCATCCCGCGCTCGTCGACGCCATGGGTCGCCACTACTACCCCAGCATCTTCCGGCCCGGTCCCGCGATCGACCCGATCGCCGGCGCCGAGGCGGCCCGAACGGTGGTGCGCACATGGCACTAGCGAACGGGTGGCTCACCCTCGTCGCCGTGGCCGTCGTCGTCATCGCGATAGCGCTCGGAATCGTCATCGGGCTGCGCAGCGGTGCGAAGACCGAGGCCCACGAGCGCGCCCGCGTCGCCCGAGCCGAGCGCCTGCGCGCGCTGCCGACTTTCCGCCAGGCGTTGAACCGCCGCGTGCTCGCACTGTCGAGCATCCTGCTCATCGGCGTGATCGCGACCCTCGCGGCCGGGGTCGTCTCCGCCCGGCCGATGGCGTCGCAGACCATCCAGCCCGTCAACACGAGCCGTGACATCATGCTCTGCCTCGACGTCTCGGGGTCGATGAGCGAGGTCGACGTCGAGGTGCTCACGGTCTTCGAGGAGCTGCTCGAGGACTTCGAGGGCGAACGCATCGGCCTCACGATCTTCAACAGCTCTCCCGTGCAGATCTTCCCCCTGACCGATGACTACGAGTTCATCCGCAGCCACCTGCAGAGCATCCGCGAGAGCTTCGAGTTCACCGAATCGGTCCCCGAGCACTGGGTCGGCACGCTCAACGGCAACGGCGCCTCGCTGATCGGCGACGGCCTCGCGGCATGCGCGATGGCGTTCGACCACCCCGACGACGAGCGGTCGCGCTCGATCATCTTCGCGACCGACAACGAGGTCAACGGCGCCTCGATCGTGACGCTCGACGAGGCCGCCGCGTATGCCGCATCGAACGGCGTGCGCGTCTTCGCACTCAACCCGGTGCAGGGCAAGGACGCCGACGTCAGCGCCGAGCTCACGAAGGCCGCCGAGGCCACGGGCGGACAGGCGTACGGCCTGCGGGACACCACCACCGTGAGCGACATCGTCACGCAGGTGCAGGAGCAGGAGGCGTCCGCGCTGAAGGGTCAGGCGCAGGTCGTCTGGACAGACGCGCCGAACCTCTGGATCGTCGTGCTGATGATCTCGATGCTCTCGTTCATCGTCGTGCTGTGGAGGGTGAGACTGTGATCTTCCAGCCCGTGCTGAACGTCTTCCTCCTCGCTCTGCTCTGCGCGCCGGTGGCCGCCCTCGCCGTGGTGGCGCTGGTCAGGGCGACCGGCCGCGGGCGGGCGCTCTGGGCCATGCGGCTCGTCATGCTGCTCGCCTGCTTCGTCATGCTCCTGCGCCCGGGGATCCCCGGCGGTGCCACCGAGACCCTCGCGACCGACACCGACATCGTGCTCGTCGTCGACACCACCGCGAGCATCGTCGCCGAGGACTGGGACGGCGACAGGCCTCGCCTCGACGGCGTCCGCGCCGACGTGCAGGCGATCGTCGACGAGTACCCCGGTGCGCGGTTCGCGCTGATCACGTTCGACGCCACGGCCGATCTCCGCATGCCGCTCACCACCGACACCACCGCGCTCGTCTCGTCGCTCGAGGTGCTGCGCCCCGAGGTGACGAGCCAGTCGCGCGGCAGCTCCATCGGCATCGCGAACCAGCTGCTCTCGGACACCCTGTCGAACGCGGCCGAGTCGTCGCCCGATCGCTCGCGCATGGTGTTCTACTTCGGAGACGGCGAGCAGACCGTCTCGTCGGCCCCCGAGCCGTTCGACGGGAGCGCCGAGCTCACCGACGCCGGCGCCGTGCTCGGGTACGGCACCGCGGAGGGCGGATCGATGAAGCTCACCACGGGCGGCGTGGACGGTTCGTCGAGCGAATACATCGAGTACGAGGGTGCGAACGCGCTGTCGGTGATCGACGAGGGGAACCTCGAGGCGATCGCCTCGGATCTCGGAGTCGAGTACCAGCACCGGACCGCGGATGCTGCACTCACCCTGCCCGAGGCGCCCTCGACCACCACCACCTACGCGGAGTCCGGAACCGTGGGCAACGTGACCGAGCTCTACTGGGTCGCCGCCCTCGTGATCGTGGCGCTGCTCGGCGTGGAGCTCACGAGGGCGAGCATGCTCGTGGCCCGACTGCGTCTGCTGCGAGCGCCGTCGACATCGCCGCGACGCCGGACGGCCGACGGAGGTGCCGCATGACAGATCTGTCTGCACGCGCCGGCGGGACGCCGTCCGACAGCCCGGAGGACCTGAGGGCGTCGGCCGCCGCCGCGCTGCTGGCCTCGAATCGTCGCCGTCGCCGCATCCGCCGGTGGATCGCGATCGGCACGCTTCCGCTGACGCTGGCCGCACTGCTGTTCGTCGGCAAGATCCTCAGCATGTACGCATTCGCGCACCAGTCGATCACCGCGTACGTGGCCGATGACTATGCCGGATCAGAGGCGTCGGCCCGCGGGCAGGAGTGGGTCAACTGGTTCGAGCCCTTCAAGGCGCCGTTCAACGTCGGCACCGCGCTGGCGGGCGCCGAGAAGCTGCCGGATGCTCGGGCGAAGCTCGAGGAATCACTCGACCTCGCGACCGGCCTCGAGGTGTGCACGGTGCGCATCAACCTCGCTCTCGTCCTCGAGCGCATGGGCGACGCCGCCCGCGCCGAGGGCGACGGCGCGGGGGCCGCGGAGTTCTACGGCGAGGCGCTCACCATCACGACCGAGATGCCCGAGGAGTGCAACAGCGACGAGGCGCAGGAGCAGTCGTCCGACCCCGACCGAGACATGCAGCAGAGCAGGGAAGACCTCGAGGACCGCCTCAAGCAGAAGCAGCAGAACGAGCAGCCGCCGCCGGAGGAGGAGCAGGAGCAGGAGCCGCAGCCCTCCGACGAGAAGCTCGAAGAGCTCGAGGACAAGCTCGAGCAGGGCACGCAGGAGCGCGATCAGCAGCAGGGCGACGATGGCGGAGGCTCGGGAACGGACAAGCCATGGTGATGGATCACGAGAAGCAGCGGGCCCGCTACGTCGCCGGCACGGAGGGTGCGCCGCCCGTGCCGCCGCCCGGCGGCTATCGCAACGCCCGCCGCCAGGCCGGGCCGGTCGTGCAGCATCCCGGCGCTCCGGCGATGTCGGGCACGGCGACCGCAGGCGAGGTCGCCTCCGCCGAGAAGAAGCCGGCGAACGCACTCGGCTGGATCGCACTCATCGCCGGCATCCTGTTCGCCCTGATCCTCCTCATCATGCTCGCGATCGGCGCTACCGACGCGGTCTACGGCGTGACGATGCTGACGCTGCAGCTCGTCGTCGTCGCCGTCGTGATCGGCGCGCTGTTCACCGCCCGAGGACGCACGCTGGCCGCCGTCGCCCTCGCTGTCACGCTGATCTTCAACGTCGCCACCGTGGGCGGCATCGGTGCACTGCAGACGTCGGCCTCGGGCAGCTACGACGGCATGAAGACCGACGAGCAGAAGCACGAAGAGGCCTACCCGGGCATCAAGGGCACCGACCCGCAGGACGCTCTCACCCAGCAGTCGCTCGAAGAGGTGAAGGCCGAGGCGGACAGCCTGTTCGCCGACATCCGCGAGCGCATCACCGCCGAGTACGGATACGACTGGGTGCAGGTCGGCGACGAGGATCTGCGTCCGGAGCGCAACGGCTACGGCGGCGAATCGATGCTCATCGAGTACACCTCCGCCGGCTGGGCCACCACCGAGCCGATCCAGGACTACAGCCTCAAGCTCGAGGTCATGTCGACGATCGACTCGGTCGTCGCCGAGCACGGTCTGCCCACGCTGTACTCGTTCAACGGGGAGTACTCGGGGATCGACCCGTCGATGATCGCGAAGCTCTACGGCAGCGAAGACCCGCGCGAGCAGCACACGTGGGAGTACTACACCGAGAACTATCCCGATCCGATGAGGTTCTACGCGAATATCTTCGACCTCTCGAACGACCCGTCGGGCGACTTCCTGACGACGCGCGAGGCGCAGAACGCCCGCACCGGCGAGCCCCTCGAAGGGCTGCAGATGGTGGTCATCGCGAGCGCCGTGCTCAGCGATGCGGACCGAGCCGAGTTCGAGCAGAAGCTGCAGGAGTACCCCGGGTTCTGAGCCCTGGCGGCTGTACCACCCCGCTGACCGCGGTCGCACTCGTCTTATCTCGCGACGCCCGGATCAGCTCGCGAGCGAGAGCCCCGCGGCGAGCGCGAAACCGAGCACGGTCGCGAGCCCGGTCACCTGCTTGGCCTTCTGCTGCGCGTCGGGCACCATCGAGTCGACGAGCATCACGAGCAGCGCGCCTGCCGCGAAGCCGCTCGCGCCGGCCCGGAAGTCGTCGCCGGTGCTGCTCGCCACAGCGAATCCGGCGACGGTCGCCAGCGCGCAGATGACCGAGATGCCGGCCCACAGCAGCAGCACGCGCGACTTCGCCATGCCGCCCTCCAGCAGGTCGGCGGCCGAGCCGATCGACTCGGGCAGGTTCGAGACCACGATCGCCACGACGAGCGCGATGCTCACCGGCTCTCCGGAGGCCAGTCCGATTCCCAGCACGAGCTGCTCGGGGATGCCGTCGAGCAGTGCTCCGAGCGCGAGCGGGACGCCCGCCCCCTGCTCCTGGGACTTCGCGGCTCGCGCATCGAGGATCCGGTCGGCGATGAAGTACGCGAGCGCGCCCGCGACCACGCCGACGATGAGAGGGATCGGACCTGCGAGGTCCAGCCCCTCCTCCCACAGCTCGAAGGCGATGGAGGCCATCAGGGCACCGGCTCCGAAGCCGAGCACGATGCCCAGCCAGCGCGGCGGCCAGGTGCGCAGCAGAGCGAGAACAGCACCGACGATGAGGGGCGACGCCGCGACGACGCCCCACAGGATCGCTCCACCCATGCCGTCCTCCTTCACGGACACTCTGCCACCGTCGGGGCCGATCGTGCAGAAGCGGAGAGCTACGCCCGCGCGCGTCGGGCCGCGTCGCCTCAGTCGACCGCGACGCGATGGATGCCGAGGTCGGTGCGCCCGGGAAGCAGGTCCGATCGCAGCGCCCGGGTGCCGTGGTAGTCGCCATCGCGCAGCCGACGGTACGGGCGGCTCGGAGATTCGAACGCCACTCCGGAGAGCCTCTCGATCAGCCGTGCGCTCTCGCGATCGACGCGCTCCGCGTCCAACCCGTCAGCGTCGTGGACGACGTGCAGGTCGAGCGGCTCGATGCCCGTGTACCAGAGGGTGCCGTGGGTCAGCGGGAACAGCAGCGAGTCCAGATCCCCGCTGATGCCCCGTTCTCCGATCGAGCGCTCGTCCTCCCCCGCCGTCACGATCACGAGGGCTCGGCGCCCGGCGAGCGGGCCCTCTCCGTATCGCAGCGGCAGACCGGTCTCGGCATCCGACGGGCCGTAGGCGAAGCCGTTGGTGAGCACCCGGTCGAGCCAGCCTTTGAGGATCGCCGGCGGTCCGTACCACCACAGCGGGAACTGGAGCACGACGAGGTCGGCGGCCGCGAGCTTGCGCTGCTCCTCGGTGACGTCCGGCGGCAGCTGGCCCGTGGCGTACGCCTCGCCCATCAGGTCGACGACGCTGCCCTCACGCCCCCGGGGCTCGCCCAGATCCGGCGCTGCGAGAACCGGATCGAAGCCCTGAGAGTACAGGTCGGTGATCTCGACATCGTGGTCGCGCGCGAGGGCGTCGACGCCATCTCGGAACAGTCGCGCGTTGAACGAGCTCGATCGGGGGTGGGCATAGATCCAGTGGACGGTCGGGCGCGATGCTGACACAGGTGTCCTTCCTTCAGCGGGCATCGATGGCCCGGTTCTCGGCAGCGCTCACCGGCGAGCGTCTCCACAGCGGCAGGAGCGCGGCGGCGACGACCGCGACGGTCGCGACCAGCAGGGCGACGAGGAAGCCGCGCGAACCGACGATCGATGCGATCGTGCCGAGCACCGCGATGCCGAGACCGCCGCCGAGGGCGAACCCGACCTCCTGGATCGCCCCCACCTGACCGGCGTCGTCCTCCGTCGTGACGTCGAAGAGCGTGGTGGCGGCGAGCGTCGCCGCGACTCCGAACCGCGCGCCGACGAGCACGAGAGGGATCACGACCAGCTCGACGCCCGTGGACAGCCACGCGAGTCCCGCCCCCTGCACCACCAGGGCGAGCACGGTGAGCGTCGGCGAGGTCAGCCACCGCAGGAACAGGGGTGCGAGCACCCCGCCGAGGGCGATCGCCACCGCCTGCGGCAGGATCGCGATACCGGCTTCGGCCGCGCTGAATCCCCGCGCATCCTGCAGGTGCAGGCTCACCAGGAGCACGGATGCCGTCGACACCCCGCTGCTCGCCAGGATGCGCACGATCGCAGGGCTGAAGCCGGGCACGCCGAACAGCCGCATGTCGATGAGAGGTTCGGCGAGGGCACGCTGGCGGCGGATGAAGAAGACGAGCGTCACGACGGCGACGACACCTGCGATGCCGGCGGCGACGGGAGCGGCGAGCACCTCGTGCAGGGCGAAGACGAGAGACCCGAGAGCGACGATCGACGTCACGATGCTGAGGATGTCCCACGACGGGCGACGGGAGCTGCGCGAATCCGGCACGAGCCAGATCGCGAGCACCCCGGCGACGACGGCGAGCGGCACGCTTCCGAGCAGCAGCCAGCGCCACCCCGGCCCCTCGGTCACCAGCCCGCCGAGCACGGGTCCGAGCGCGCTGCCGGCACCGAACGTCGCGGTCCACAGCCCGTAGGCGAGCACGCGCTGCCGTGCGTGATAGTGCGCCCCGATCGTCGCGACGACGCCCGCCACGACGAACGCCTCGGCGACGCCGAGGAGCGCCCGGACGACGATGAGCAGCATCCCGTCCTGAGCGAATCCGCCGACGAGGTTGAGCACCGCGAAGCCGGCGAGACCCGCGAGCACGATCCGCTTGCGACCGAACGCGTCTCCGATCCTGGCGGCGATGATCAGGGTCGCCGCCAGCGACAGCGCGTACACGTCGACGAGCCACAGCGCTCCACTGTCGGACAGGACGAGATCGCCGCGGATCGCGGGCAGCGCGGTCGACATGCTGCTGATCGCGAGAGCCCCGATCAGGATGCCGAGAAGCAGCGGGATCATGGCGAGCCACGGATGCAGGGTCGTGCGCGGTCGAGCGGATGCCGTGGGAATCGGGAAGGTCACCGCATCAGTCTCCCGGTCTGAGTACACTTCAGACAAGTACTGTCATTCCGGGTAGATAGTGACCGAATGGATACCATGACGGCCAGGAGGCGGAGCCGATGAGGGAGAAGACCGAGCGGATCGTCCGGGAGTGGGGCGACGCGTGCGACGCGGAGATCTCGATCGCCGTCCTCGGCGGGGCCTGGAAGCCCAGCATCCTCAGCCTCCTCGATGAGCATGAGGTGCTGCGTTTCGGCGAACTCAGCCGGCTTCTCGACGAGCCCACAGCCCGCGTGCTCACCCGTCAGCTGCGCGAGCTGGAGGACGACGGCCTGATCCTCCGCACGGTCTACCGGCAGGTCCCTCCCAAAGTCGAATACCGGCTGAGCGACCTCGGGCGCGGATCGATGCCGCTCGTCGAGGCGCTCACGAGCTGGGGTGCCGGCTACGCCGCGCATCAGCGACGCGAGCTGGCGCGGCTCGACTCCGAGCCCGAGGCACTCGACGCCGTCGTGGCCCGCTGACGGCCGACGCCGTCCGAAACAGCCGACACGCCGCCGATAGACTGGGAAGCATGTCCAAGGTCCTCCAGTCACTTCCCGTCGGCGAGCGCGTCGGCATCGCCTTCTCCGGAGGACTCGACACCTCCGTCGCCGTCGCGTGGATGCGCGACAAGGGCGCCGTCCCTTACACGTACACCGGTGATCTCGGTCAGTACGACGAAGACGACATCGAGTCGATCCCCGGCCGTGCCCTCGAGTACGGCGCCGAGGCCTCGCGCCTGGTCGACTGCAAGACCGCGCTGGTCGAAGAGGGCCTGGTGGCGCTCGCCTGCGGCGCCTTCCACATCCGCTCCGGCGGCCGCACCTACTTCAACACCACTCCCCTCGGCCGCGCCGTCACCGGCACGCTGCTGGTGCGCGCCATGAAGGAGGACGGCGTCGACATCTGGGGCGACGGCTCGACCTACAAGGGCAACGACATCGAGCGGTTCTACCGCTACGGCCTGCTCGCCAACCCGCGTCTGCGCGTGTACAAGCCGTGGCTGGATGCCGACTTCGTCACCGAGCTCGGCGGCCGCAAGGAGATGAGCGAGTGGCTCGTCGCCCACGACTTCCCCTACCGCGACTCGGTCGAGAAGGCGTACTCGACCGACGCCAACATCTGGGGCGCCACGCATGAGGCGAAGACGCTCGAGCACCTCGACGTCTCGCTCGAGACCGTCGACCCCATCATGGGCGTGAAGTTCTGGGACCCCTCGGTCGCGATCGAGACCGAAGACGTCTCCGTCACGTTCGAGGCCGGCCGCCCCGTCGCACTCAACGGCGTCGAGTACACCGACCCGGTGGCCCTGGTGCAGGAGGCCAACACGATCGGCGGACGCCACGGCCTCGGCATGAGCGACCAGATCGAGAACCGCATCATCGAGGCGAAGTCGCGCGGCATCTACGAGGCCCCGGCCATGGCGCTGCTTTTCATCGCCTACGAGCGCCTCGTCAACGGCATCCTGAACGAGGACACCCTCGCGACCTACCACGAGCAGGGTCGCCGCCTCGGTCGACTGATGTACGAGGGCCGCTGGCTCGAGCCGCAGTCGCTCATGCTGCGCGAGTCCATCCAGCGCTGGGTCGGCCTCACGATCTCGGGCACCGTGACGATCCGCCTGCGCCGCGGTGACGACTGGACGATCCTCGACACCACCTCGCCGAACCTGTCCTACGGCCCCGAGAAGCTCTCGATGGAGCGCGTCGGCGACGCCGCCTTCGGCCCGGTCGACCGCATCGGCCAGCTCACGATGCGCAACCTCGACATCGCCGACTCGCGCTCGCGCCTCGAGCAGTACGCGGGTCTCGGCCTCATCGGCGGCGCCACCGGCGAGCTCGTCGGACGCGTCACCGCCGGCGAGTCGGGCGAGATCACGGGCTCCGTCGAGGAGGTCGACGAGAACTTCGCCGACGCGGTCGACACCGCATCCGAGGGTGCTGCGTTCGACTCCGGCACCGACTGACGCGCGACTCTTCTGGGGGCGGATGCTGCGGCATCCGCCCCCTTTTCTGTCTGTGCCCGCCGCTCGCCGTTCACGATTCAGCATGAGCGCCGGGATTCGGGTCCGCATGGTGCTGATTGCGGCTTTAAGCGCCCATCCGTGCTGAGTTGTGAACGGCCCACCGTTCAGACCCTGCGAGTCCCCCGAGTTATCTTGCACACGGCTGTGCACAATACGTAGAATACGGGCATGACAACCCGTGCTCCCCGCCGCGACTCCGTCGAGAACCGCGCCGGAATCCTCGATGCGGCCCGCGCGACCCTCGCCACCGACCCGCGGGCGTCCATCGACGTCATCGCCCGCAGCGCCGGCCTGTCGCGCCGCACCCTCTACGGCCACTTCGACGACCGAGAGGCTCTGATCCGCGAGCTGATCTCGGTCGGAGCGCAGCGCTTCAACGCGATCGCCGAATCCGTCACCGACGCCGACTCACGCATCGCGCTGGCCCGCCTCGCCGCACGACTCTGGCAGGAGGCCGCGCACGTTCAGGTCGCAGCCGCGCTCGCCCTCGACGAAGCCCACGTGCAGCACACCGCAGACGCCCTGGCCCCGCTGCGCCGCACCGTCGCCGCCCTCGCGCGTCGCGGGCAGGAAGACGGCAGCTTCCGCACAGACCTCTCTGCCCCGACCCTCGCCCGCCTCATCGAAGAGGTCGCCCGCACGGTCGTCTCGCGCACCGACGCCTCGAGCACCGGGGCAGCCGATCTCGCTGTTCGCACTCTGCTCAGCATCGCCGGACTCTCGTGGCGCGAGGCCGACGAGCTGTTGAGCGCGCACCCGGACATCGTCGAATCACAGGAGGTCAGCGCATGAGGGTCACCCTGCACGACGTGAGCAAGGGGCGGGGTGGCCAGGCGCTGCCGACGACGAGCCTCGAGTTCCACAGCGGAGCCGTGCGCTTCGCCCTCGCCGAGACCGAGCAGCGCCCGACGGTGCTGGGCCTCATCGCCAGCGGTCGGATGCGGCCGGACACCGGGCGCGTGACGATCGACGGCGACGCGGACAACCGCGCGCTGCGCCGCACGATCGCGCTCGTCGACGCCCCCGACGTGAGCGATCCCCACGCTGACATCACCCTCGCGGGTGTCGTCGGCGAAGAGCTCATGTTCGCCGGCGTCGGCGCCACCCCTCTGCACGCACGGCACTGGCTGAATCAACTCGGCTTCGGCGAGCTCGCCGGCGTGGCGATCGGCAACGTCGATCCCGCCGCACGGGTGCGCATCCTCTGCGAACTCGCGATCCTCCGCACGGGCACCGAAGCAATCGTGCTCGTCTCGCCCGACCGTCACGGCGGCAGCCCGGACGGCTGGTGGCGGATCGCGTCGGAGTTCGCCGACCGCGGGTACGCGATGCTCGTCGTCATCGGCGGATCCGCTGCGGTCGCCCTCGAGCGCATGCACGAGCTCGAGGCGATCAACGCGTCCGGACCGGTCGAGCCGCTCGTCCTCGACCTGCCCGGCGGCTCTGAACCCGAGCCCGAGCCAGACTCCGAGGCCGAGGCCGAGCCCGAGCCAGCGCCCGAACCGGATCCCGAGCCCGCCCCTGAGCCAGAACCGGCGCCCGAACCGGATCCCGAGCCAGAGCCCGAGGCGGAAGACCCGGACGAGCGCCCCGCGACACCGCATGCCGACGCCGAGCACGCGGATGCTCTCGGCTCTCCCCCGGCCGACGACGAAGACCCACCCGCAGAACCCGAGCCGAACACGACAGAGAACGGAGGCGAGCGATGAAGGTTCCCGCCATGATCGCCGCCGAGCTGCGGCGCCTCACCGCGAGCAGGATGGGCGTGATCGCCCTGATCGCACTGGTCTGCGTGCCCATCCTCTACGGCGGCCTGTACCTCTGGGCCAACCAGGACCCGTACGCGAAGTTCCCGGAGGTCCCCGTCGCGCTGGTCGTCGATGACAGCGGAGCCCCCGAGCCCACCACGGGAACGGATGCCGCCACCGGCGAGACCGTGAACTACGGCGAGGACGTCGCCGACAACCTCATCGACGGCAACGCGTTCGACTGGCAGCGGATGTCGGCCGACGAGGCCGCCGACGCATTGCGGGAGGGAACGGTCGACTTCACCGTCACGATCCCCGCCGACTTCTCGTCGGCCTTGACCTCGGCCGCGGGCGACGACCCCCACCAGGCGCGCATCGAGCTCGAGACCAACGACGCGAACAACTACCTCGCGTCGTCGATGGGCACGCAGGCGGTGGAGAAGATCCGCAGCTCGGTCGCCGAGATGGTGGGCAGCGAGGCCGCAGAGCGCCTGCTCACCGGCCTCAGCGAGGTGCGCGACAACCTCGTGACCGCGGTCGACGGAGCGACCCAGCTCACCGCTGGCGCCGACACCGCCGCCACCGGCAGTGCGACGCTCGCAGACGGAACCTCTCAGCTCGCCGCGGGCACGTCGCAGCTCGCGGGCGGCGCGTCCGAGCTCGCCGGTGGTGCGGCGACGCTGGCGTCGGGGGCTCAGCAGGTCAGTGACGGCAACCGGCAGCTGGCCGACGTCGCGGACCGGGCCGGATCGGCTGTGCAGCAGGCGACGGATGCTCTGCCCCAGGCGCGCGAGGACATCGCCACCGTGCTCACGGATCAGGGCCTGACGCCGGAGCAGATCGATCGGGTGCTCACGACACTCGATCCCCTCGCGACACGACTCCAGGAGGGCAACTCGACCGTGCAGAACGCGGTCGACAAGGTCGACCAGCTCGCCGCAGGAGCGGACTCGGTGGCATCCGGCGCCTCGCAGCTCGCCGGCGGCGCGCAGACCCTGGCCAGCGGCGCGCAGAGCGTCGCCACCGGCGCGGCGGCCGCGAACGACGGCGCGGCCCAACTGCGCGATGGGCTCGGCACCCTCGCGTCAGGCACGGCCGAGTTGCGCGACGGGCTCTCGGACGGTGTGCAGCAGATCCCCGTCTCGACGCCGGAGCTCCGCACGCTGCAGGCCGACACGATCGCCGACCCGGTCAAGGTCTCGAGCGACAAGGTCGCCTCCGCCGAGGACTACGGCGCCGGTCTCGCACCGTTCTTCGCCGCACTGTCGGCCTGGATCGGCATCTACGCCCTGTTCCTCATCGTGAAGCCGATCTCCCGCCGCGCGGTCACGGCGCTGCACTCTCCGATCCGAGTGACACTCGCCGGGTGGCTCACCCCGGCGACGCTCGGCGCGGTGCAGATGCTGGGGCTCATGGGCATCCTGGCGATCACCCTGGGCTTCACGTTCAACAACCCCGTCGGCACCTTGGGCGTGATGATCTTCGCGTCGGCGACCTTCGCGGCGATCATCCTCGCCCTCAACGTCTGGCTCGGTTCCGTGGGGCAGTTCCTGGGACTCGTGCTCATGGTTCTGCAGCTCGTCACCGCGGGCGGCACGTTCCCCTGGCAGACCCTCCCCGCCCCGCTGGCCGCACTCCACCACGTGCTGCCGCTCGGCTACGTCGTCGACGCCATGCGGCAACTGATGTACGGCGGCAACCTCGGCCGGGCGGGCTGGGATCTGGTGGTATTGGGCATCTGGCTGGTCGGCGCGCTGCTGCTCGCCGCCATCGGAGTGACGCGCATGACGCACCGGCGCACGCTGCGCGACCTGCAGCCGAGCCTGATCGGCTGACGCCGCGGGCGGGGGCGAGAACACCCCCGCCCGCGAATGCTTTATGGGTAGTATTCCGGAAGCGTCTGTTGAGACGCGCTCTGGGACTCTCTGGGACTGAGTTCCGCCATGCCACCCGAAAGAGTTCTCGAAGATGACAACCCATTCGACCGAGATCGTCGACCCGTCGCGCCCTTCCCTGGGTGCTCGCATCGGCCGCATCGTGTTCCTCGTCGTCGCTGCGATCGTGGTGGTCGCCGTCGCCGGTGCCTTCTTCGTGACCTGGACCATCCAGCGCTCGTTCCCGCAGACCGACGGCACCCTGTCGCTCGACGGGCTGCAGGCCGAGGTCACGGTGCAGCGCGACGCCAGCGGCATCCCCACCATCACCGCCGACTCATCGCACGATCTCTTCTACGCCCAGGGCTTCGTGCACGCGCAGGACCGCTTTTTTGAGATGGACTTCCGCCGCCACGTCACGGCGGGACGCGTGGCCGAGATGTTCGGCGAATCGCAGGCCGGGACCGATGCCTTCCTCCGCACGCTCGGCTGGCGCAAGGTCGCCGAGGCCGAGGTCGAGGCCATGGACGACGTCACCCGCGGCTACTACGAGGCCTACGCCGACGGCGTCAACGCCTACCTCTCCTCCCGCTCGGGCGCCGAGCTGTCGCTCGAATATGCCGTTCTCGGAATACAGAACCCGGAGTACGCGCCGGAGCCCTGGGAAGCCGCCGATTCGGTGGCGTGGCTCAAGGCGATGGCCTGGGATCTCCGCGGCAACGTCGAAGACGAGGTCGAGCGCTCGCTCCTGGCCGCACAGCTGGCGGAGACCTCCGACGCCGCCGGGATCACCACGACGCTCGACGAGCTGTACCCGCCGTATCCGTTCGAGGATCACCCCGTCATCGTCCCCGAGATCTCGACCGCCCCGATCACCGAGGCCGGTGCCGAGCCCGCCGCGTTCACGACCGATGGGAACGACGGCGAGATGCAGCAGGCGGCGACGACGATCCAGTGGCAGGAGGCGTCGGACGTGATCGAGGCGGCGAGCCTGCTCGTCGGCGATGTCGGCGAGGGCATCGGATCGAACTCGTGGGTCGTGTCCGGGGACCTCACCGACACGGGCATGCCGCTGCTCGCCAACGACCCGCACCTGGGCGCATCACTCCCCTCGGTCTGGTACCAGGTGCAGCTCCGGTGCAGCGAGGTCACCGACGACTGCCCGTTCGACATGGGCGGTTTCTCGTTCTCGGGTCTCCCCGGCATCGTGATCGGCCACAACCAGCAGGTCGCCTGGGGCTTCACCAATCTGACCACCGACGTCACCGACCTCTACGTCGAGCGGATCGAGGGCGACCAGTACTGGCGCGACGGCGCGCTGGTGCCGATCGACGAGACCACCGAGACGATCGCGGTGGCCGGGGGCGACGACATCGATCTCACGATCCGGTCGACCGTGCACGGACCGATCATCTCGGGTCTCACCGACGACTTCACCGCGATCGCCGACGACCCTGAGCCGGGCCTCGCCGCCGGCGGCGCCGCAGGTCCGGCGCCCACCGGCACCGCGCCGGAGGGAGCCGAGTACGCGGTCAGCCTGCGCTGGACGGCGCTCGACCCCGGCACGGCCGCGACCGCGACCTTCGCTCTGTCGACCGCCCAGGACTTCGAGGAGTTCCGCGCGGCGGCCGCGCTGTTCGATGTGCCGGCACAGAACCTCATCTATGCGGACGTCGAAGGCAACATCGGCTATCAGACCCCCGGACGCCTCCCCGTGCGCGGGGCCGGCGACGGATGGATGCCGCAGCCCGGCTGGGACAGCAGCTACGACTGGACCGGATTCATCCCGTTCGACGAACTGCCGGTGTCATACAACCCGGCATCCGGGTACATCGTGACCGCGAACAACGCGATCGTCACCGACGACTACCCCTACTTCCTCTCACGGGACTGGGACTACGGCTATCGGGCGGATCGCATCGCCCACCTGATCGAGCGACGCGCCGCCGCCGCACCGCTCACCGCCCAGGACATGCGGGAGATCCAGATGGACAGCGAGATGTGGATCGGCAAGCGACTGGCAACGGAGATCGAGGATGTGGAGGTGACGGGTGCGGGGACTGCAGATGCCGTGGCGCTGCTGCGCTCGTGGGACGCACAGAACGACGCGGGTTCGGCCGCAGCCGCCTACGCGAACGTCCTCTGGTCGAACCTCGTGCAGAACCTGTTCGCCGAACGCGACCAGCCCCTGCCGATCGACGGCCAGGGTCGACTCTTCACCGTCGTCGCGGACCTTCTCGATGACCCATCCGACCCGCTCTGGACCAACCCGAGCATCGATGTCGCGGGCATGGACGAGATGCTCGCCCTGTCGGCCGAGGAAGCGTACGACGAGCTCTCCGCGGTTCAGGGCGACGTCGTCACCGCATGGAGGTGGGGCGACCTGCACGCGATCACCCTCACGAGCGACACCCTCGGGTCCTCCGGCATCGCCCCGATCGAAGCCCTCTTCAATCGCGGCCCCTACGCCGTCAGCGGCGGCGCGTCCGTGGTCAACGCCACCGGCTGGGAGCTCGGCACGTCGTACGCCACGACCACCGTGCCGTCGATGCGGATGGTCGTCGACCTCTCCGATCTCGACGCCTCGACCTGGATCCACCTCACCGGCGCATCCGGACACGCGTTCGACGAGCACTACGTCGATCAGACGTCCGACTGGGCGGCGGGGATTCAGCGGCCGTGGGCGTTCACCGACGGGGCGGTCGATGCGGCGACGCGTCACACTCTGGTGCTGGCGCCGGCCGGTTAGCCCGGGACGGCTCTGCGGGCTCAGTCTGGAGCAGGCGTGGCGGATGCTGCGGCGCGGCGTGCGATGAGCCAGATGCCGATCGCTGCGGCGAGGAAGATCGCGGCGAGGATCACCCAGCCCACGAAGCCGAAGGTGATCGCGGTGGCGTTCACGACGATCGGCGACGCCAGGGCTCCGAGCGAGAATCCCATGCCGAACACGCCCTGATAGGCGCCGGCTCGGACAGGATCGGCGAGCTCGAAGCTGAGACCCCAGGCTCCGGCCTGCGACAGGATCTCGGCGAACGTGTGCGCGATCATGCCGACGATGAGGATGACGATCGCCGCCCATGCCGGAAGCCCCGCGGCGAGCGCGTAGATCAGGCAGGCGGAGACCATCAGCCAGCCGGCGATCATCGTCACCCTGCCGGCGATCCGCAGGTCGTGCGTGCCACGGGAGGCACGCACCTGGAACAGCACGACCAGCGCGGTGTTGACGATCAGGAGCACTGCGAACGTGGCATCCGGGGCGTTCGTGTACTCGCTGATCCACAGCGGCACCCCGAGTTCCGCGACTCCGAACTGCATGCCGAAGATCGCCGAGAGCGCGCTCAGCAGCAGGTACCTCGGGTCCCGCCACGGTGAGCGGCGGTTCCAGTCCCTGCGCTCGGCGGATGCCGCGGCCGTGGCGTGCGTGTCGATGGATCCCGTTTCCGTCAGCTGAGCCGCGGCTCGGTTGCGCGGCGGCGCGTCGACGGCCGATGTCAGCCGCAGGAGGGAGAGCGAGCCGAGCGCGCAGACGGCGCCCGCGCAGGCGATGACGACGCGGTAGGCCTCGGGTGTGCCGAGAGCCAGAGCGATCGCGCCGAATCCGGAGCCTGCCGCGATCGCGAGGTTCGTGACCGTGCGCAGCACCGCACGCGCGTGCACCCGCCGGTCCGGCGCGAAGCCCCGGGCGATGATCGCGGAACGAGCGGAATACCCCAGCGAGTCGAAGAAGCCCGAGAGGCTGGCGAGGACGAGCGCCGACACGAAGTCTCCGACGAACGCGTATGCGGCGAGCAGCACGCCACCCGCCATCTCGAAGCCGAAGGCGAGGCGTCGGGCGCTCCACCGATCGGCGAGCCAGCCGCCGAGGAGCGACCCGACCACCCCGCATCCGCTCGACACGGCGAGCACCACCGCGGCGTGCGCGGGCGAGAGGCCGATGATCTGCGTGAAGAACAGCACGGTGACCGCGAGGAAGACGCCGCGGCCGATGCGTGAGACGGCCGTCGCGGCGACGAGCGCGCGCAGCACCGGATCGCGCAGCCCGTCGGCGATGCGCGCGATGACACCCTTGGGCGAGCCTGATGTCTCGCCCTCCGACTCGATCTGATCGGGATCGGGGTTCGGCGAAGACACCCTTCATCCTCGCACGACGCAGGCTCGCCCCTCGTCGCACACCGGCGTACGGCATGCGTGGATCCCGGTTCGTCGCAGGGGTCCCACTCGGTTAGCGTTGAGGTGTGGTCTCCAGCTATCTCGCCCCGAAGGGCACCCCCGTCACGCTGCTCGAGTTCGAGCACGCGGGCGCGACGCTGATCGCGGAGACCTTCGGCGACGGACCGCACACCTTCCTCCTGCTGCACGGCATCGGCATGGGACGCAGCGTCTACCTCGACGTCGTGCAGCGACTGAAAGGCCGGGTGATCGCAGTCGACCTGCCCGGTTTCGGCGAAGCACCCGAGCCCGCTCGCACCTTCACCATGGAGCGTCACGCCGACCTCGTCGCCGCGTACCTCCGTCATGCCGACGAGGGCCCCGTCGTCGTCATCGGGCACTCGATGGGCAGTCAGATCGCCGCGGAGCTCGCCGCCCGGCATCCCTCCCTCGTCGAGGGCGTCGTGCTCGCCGGTCCGACCGTCAACAAGGCCGCACGGAATGTCGCAGCGCAGGCGAGCTATCTCCTCACGGACCTGGTCGGCGAGCGCCCGCTCGTGATCTGGCGCGGTGCCCGCGAATATCTGCGCGGCGGCCCCCACCTCATCCGCAAGATCCGGGCGACCATCGTGCACGAGCCGGAGAAGGCGTTCGCGCGCATCGATCAGCCTGTGCTGGTGCTGCGCGGGGAAGACGACCCGCTCGCTCCGATGACCTGGTGCCAGGAGATCATCGACGAGATCCCGGGGGCCGATCTGCAGGTCATCCCGGATCACGGCCACGGCACGTTGATCAGCGACTCCGAGCCGGCCGCGCGGCTGATCCAGAGCTTCGCCGACGGGCTCTGACCCGCCGCCCCGCACTTTTCCGTTCACAACTCAGCATGAACGCATGTGAGCCCCGTGATTCCGCTATTCGACCGCCGCGCCGCGGCGATTCCTGCTGAATTGTGAACGACGTGCGTCTACGAACCTCGGTCCGAGTGCAGCGATGACCTGCTCGAGAGCCTGCCTCACAGACGCCTGGTCACCGAAAATGTCTTTCGCAAGGGGCCGGACGGTCACGAAGCCGAGTCGGGCCGCGGCGATATCGCGCTCGCGATCCTGCATCTGCTTCTCCCACCCCTCGTGGAACTCCTTGCTGTCGCACTCGATGATCAACCAGCCGTCCACCACGAAGTCGACGTACCCGACGCCTTCGAGGTACACCTGGGTCTCATAGGCGACGCCCATCGTCCGGAGCAGCAACCGCATGAATGTCTCTGAGCCCGAGCCCGCCGACGGGTCGACCAGTGCGAGCAGCGGGCGGAATCGGGCGGGTAGAGCAGCGAACATCGTGACCAGATCTTCGCGGGTCAGGAGTCCGTGATGAAGCACACTGTCCAAGGTGGCAAGCGCCTCGCGCGGAGCCTGGCAGAGCACGGAGTGCGCGACGGCATCGATCAACGGAGCCGCATGAAGGCTCTCGCGAACGCTGGTCAGCGCCTTCCAATGGAGCACGACCTTTCCGTCCCTCGCCACACGTAGACGAGACGAACCCGGAGTCACGAGCACATGGAGCTCTCGGCAACGGAACACGAAGACACCGAGAAGGGCGAGGAGAGACAAGCATGAGACCCGCCCGCCGATGCGGACAGCCTCGACGATGTCCCGGTGCGTCGACGGCAGCGCATATCGATCGCGGCGCACGTGCTGGAGTTCTCCTCGGGCCACTGACTCGGCGATGAGACGCCCCGTGAGCCCTCGGTGCACCAGATCCGATCGACTGAAGACCGTGCGCGAATAGGTGTCTCTCGCGCGCTGAACGACCGTCTTCTGCTTATTCCCCATCGCAGAAGTGTGCAGACAAGGGACGGTGTCGATGTGCGTCGTCCAAGCAACAGTGGATGACTTGCACGGAACAGGGTTCCGTGTAGGAGAAGAAGCAATGACCGGTGTCGTTCACTACTCAGCATGGATCGCGTATCGAGCAGCCCTGAAGCCCCTTTGGCCCCACCGGCACAGGCTCATGCTGAATTGTGAACCGCAAGCGGCCCCGCACCGGCGTAAGACGTGCGTGGCGTCCGTCTCAGCGCAGCTGCGAGCGTGCGATCAGCCGGCGGCCGGCGGGGTCTGCTTCGACTCGGCGAGCTCGTCGACGACCAGGCTGCGCTCGTCGGTGGTGCCGTTGCGATACGCCTGCCGCCCGACGATGTGCGCGGACAGCGGCGCGGTGGCGAACTGCATGAGCACGACCGGGGCCACGAGCGCGAGCCCGAACAGGATTCCGCCGACCGTGCGCTGAGACAGCGCGATCGCGAGGCAGATGAGGATGAGGCCGAGCACCTGCGGTTTGGTCGCGGCGTGCAGCCGCGACGGCACGTCGCGGAATCGCAGCAGCCCGACCGCCGCCGACAGGCAGAGGATCGCGCCGAGCAGGATCAGCACGAGCACCGCGACGTCGATGACCACGTCGGGAATGGCGAGACCGAACACGTTCATGGTGTCGTGTTGTCCCTTCTGGCCACGAACCGGGCGACCGAGATCGAGCCGAAGACGCCGACCGCGGCGATGATCAGCATCACCGGGATGTTGCGGGTGTGGCCGTTGATGGCCATCTCGGCGCCGAGCACGCACATGACCTCGGTGAGCAGCACGTCGGAGGCCACCGCCCGGTCGAGGATCGAGGGCCCCCGCACGATGCGGATGATCGTCAGGATGGCGGCGACGCCGAAGACGACCATGATCGCGAGCATCAACACATTCATCGGGCACCTCCGCCGGCGCGCGCCGCACGTTCGTCGGCCTTGAGGGCACGGTACTGCGCCGGGGCTCCGAGCGCACGCACGACCCGTCGCTCCCAGCGCAGCACGCCTTCGCGCTGCTTCTCGACATCGGCCATGCTGCGCACCCCGATCACGTGCAGATACAGCACCTGCCGGTCGCGATCGGCCTCGACGACGAGCGACCCGGGAACCAGCGACGACACCACGGACACGTGCGTCATCATCAGGTCGTCGGCGTAGCGCAGAGGAACGGCGATGATCGCGGCGCCGGGCTGATGCCGAAAGTCGAACACCTGCAGGGTGACCGCGACGGCGCCGCGGAGCACGGCGAAGAGGAACTGCACGATGAGCAACGCGGCGAACCAGATGTTGATGCGTCCGGAGAGCTCGACGGTGGGCAGCCGGAAGACACGGGTGACGAACACCGCGATGACCAGGCCCGAGACGAACGCCAGCACCGTGAACTGCCCCCACAGCAGCATCCAGAGCACGACGAGCCATGCCAGGAACGGCAGCTGCACGCGGATGTCCCGCCAGAAGTGGCGGCCGGTCTCGGTGGGGCTCATCCTTCCACCTCGTCTTCCAGCTGCACGAGGGTGACGGGGTCGAGCAGCGCCGCACCGATGCGGTCGCACAGGGCATACAGCGGGCCCGCGAACACGGTGAGCGCGATCGTGACCCCGACCATCCCGGCGGTCGCGATGGTCATGATCCGGGGGATGCGGCGACGCTCCTGCTGCTCATCCGCGGCCGGGGCGTTGCCGAGGTACGAGATGCGCCCCTCGGTCTCGGTCGAGTCGTCCTCCTCGCGCCAGAACGCGAGGTTCCATGCTCGCATCAGCGCGTAGAGCGTGAGCAGCGAGGTGACGATGCCGCCGAAGATCAGCACGAGCATCAGCGGCGTTCCCACGGAGGCTGCCGCTTCGAACAGCGCGAACTTGCCGATGAAGCCGGAGAAGGGCGGCAGTCCGCCGAGGTTGATCGCGGGGATGAAGTAGAGCACCGCGATCACGGGCGCGACCTTGAGCAGTCCCTTCACGCGCAGGATGGACGTGCTTCCCGCCCTGCGCTCGATGAGACCGACCGCGAGGAACAGCGTCGTCTGCACGATGATGTGGTGGACGATGTAGTAGACCGTCGCGCCGATCGCCGCGGGGGTCGCTATCGCGAGGCCAAAGATCATGTAGCCGACGTGGCTCACCAGCGTGAACGACAGGATTCGTTTGAGCTCGGCCTGTGCGACAGCGCCGAGCACGCCCACGATCATGGTCGCCAACGCGATGATCAGCAGCACGGTGTCGATGCTGTTCTCGGCGAACAGCTGCGTCTCGGTGCGGATCAGCGCGTAGACGCCGACCTTGGTCAGCAATCCCGCGAACACCGCAGTGACGGGCGCCGGTGCCGTCGGGTACGAGTCGGGCAGCCAGAACGACACCGGGAAGATCGCGGCCTTGATGCCGAAGGCGATCACCAGCATGAGGTGCAGCACGAGCTGCGTCTCCTGCGGGAGCTCGGTCATGCGCTCGGCGATCTGGGCCATGTTCACGGTGCCGAGGGCACCGTAGATCATCGCGATCGAAGCGAGGAACAGGATCGACGAGACCAGCGAGACGACGATGTAGACGGCACCCGTGCGGATGCGGGACTCGGTGCTCCCGAGCGTTATCAGCACGTACGACGCCACGAGCAGGATCTCGAATCCGACGTACAGGTTGAAGAGGTCGCCCGCGATGAAGGCGTTGAAGATGCCGGCCGCGAGGATCAGGTACGACGGGTTGAAGATCGAGATCGGGGTCTCGTCGGTGCCGTCCGCGGCACCCTGACCGATCGAGAAGAGCAGGACCGCGAGCAGCACGATGCTCGAGATGAGCACGAGGAGCGCCGCGAGCCTGTCGACGTAGAGCACGATGCCGAAGGGCACCGGCCACCCGCCGACCGAGACCGCGAGCGGCTCATCCGCATCGACGACGACCAGCAGCACGGCCGCGATGACCGAGACGATCGCGAGCGTGGCCACCGTGACGAAGGCCTGGAGGCGCGGATTGCGGCCGAAGATCAGGGTCACGGCGGCGCCGAGCAGCGGCAGGGCGACGAGCAGGGGGACGAGGGCGCTCATCGGCGGTCCTCCCCATCGTCGGTGTGCTCGGGTGCGCTGTCATCGGATGCCGTGTCAGCCGCCGTATCTCGAGCGGCGTCCGCCGCATCGGTCTCGTGGGCGTCCGACGCGTGCGTGTCGGCATCCGTCCGGAAAGCCGACGAGTGCGTCGAGTCCTCGGCGTCGTCGTCGGGCGGTGCCGACTCCCCGTCGAGGACGGCCGCGCCTGGACCGGCATCCACATCGGGATCCTGGTCGGACGCCGCGGACACGGCTCGAGGCGGGGTGGGCCGGTCGGTCGGAGCGTCGTCGTTGATCGCGGCGTGGTCGCGCATGTGCAGCACGGTGATCGGCGACGTCTGCACGCCGACGAAGTCCGTGGTCGCCTCGTCGTCCGCCGCGTCGGCCTCGTCGTCCATGAGGTCTTCGTCGGCATCGGTGCGCTCACGGAGAGCGATGTCGGCCTCGTCGTCCTCGACGGTGTCGGCCTGGCCCAGCTGCCACGAGCGGTAGATGAGGGCGAGGAGGAACGCCGAGACGGCGAAGGTGATGACGATGGCGGTCAGGGTGAGCGCCTGGGGCAGCGGGTCGCTGAGCTCGCCCTCGGTTCCGAAGAAGGGCGCGTTGCCGGGCACTCCCATGACGATGAGGAGCAGCAGGTTCGTCGCGTTGCCGAGCAGCAGGAAGCCGATCAGCACGCGGGTGAGACTGCGCTCGAGCATCGCGTAGACGCCGCAGGCGAAGAGCACGGCCATGATCACGATCAGGGTGAGGGAGACATCCATCAGAGTGTCACCCCTCGCTCGCGGAACTCCTGCGCCTGACGGTCGACCTCGGCACCGAGGCTGCGCAGTACGTCGAGCACGAGGCCGATCACGACCAGGTACACACCGACATCGAAGATGGTCGAGGTGACGAACTCCATGTGGCCGATGCCGGGGACCTCCCACTCCCAGAAGTTGCTGGTGAGCGGCGCCAAGCCGAAGAACAGCGGCACGACCGCCGTGCCGACGGCGAGGATCAGACCGGCACCGAGCAGTCGCCCGGCATCCGTGGGTGCGGCAGCGCCCAGCTCCCAGCGTCCACCGGCGACGTAGCGCATGACGAGCGCCATGCCCGCGACGAGACCTCCGGCGAAGCCTCCGCCTGGCAGGTTGTGGCCGGAGAAGAGCAGGAAGATCGACACGACGATGATCGTGTGGAAGAGGATGCGGACGATGACCTCGAGCAGGATCGACCTGTTCTCGGGCTTCATCTTCGGGCCGCCGACGAGCCAGGCGCGGGGGCTGCTCTCGTTCTCGTCGGTCTGGAAGCGCACGCCCTCGGTCGTCTCGACAAGCGGGCGGCTGAGCGTGCGACGGCGGCGCGCCTTGGGCAGCGTCTTCGTCGCGGAGAGCATGTCGGCGCGGTGCGTGACGAACACGAGAGACGCGACACCCGTGGCGGCGAGCACGAGCACCGAGAGCTCGCCCATCGTGTCCCAGCCGCGCAGGTCGACCAGGGCGACGTTCACGACGTTCTTGCCGTGACCGATCTCGTACGCGAGCTTCGGGAACGCGGCGGAGATCGGATCCGCGACGCGGGACTGGGTCGCCACGATCGCGACCAGCGCCATGGTGAGCCCGACCCCGACACCCAGCAGCGCGCGGGGAATGCGCCCGACAGAGGCGTTGTGCTCGCCCATCCGCGCGGGCAGGCGACGCAGCACCAGTGCGAAGGTGACCATCGTCACGGTCTCGACGAGGATCTGCGTGAGCGCGAGGTCGGGGGCGCCGCTGGTCGCGAACAGCACGACCATCCCGAGACCGGTGATCGACACGAGGACGACGCCCGTGTATCTCTTCTGCGCGCGCACGGCCATGACGCCCGCGGCGGCCATCATCGGCGCGACCACGAGCTGCGTGGGCGTGTGCCAGGCCGAGAGCTGGAAGCGATCGATGTCACTGGCGACGAGCGCCGTGATCTCGGCGGCGACGAACACCACGAAGATGGTGCCGACGTAGACCGGCAGAGAGCCGCGCTGGGTGAGCGTCGTGCTCAGCACCGAGAGTCGGTCGATACCGCGCATGACCAGGTAGTAGACGTCTGCGGCAGTGAAGCGGATCAGTCGCGCCTTGCGGTCCCATCCGGTGCGCAGCGTGAGGAGGAAGACGGCGGCGCCGAGCAGGATCGACAGGATCGAGATGCCGAGCGCCGGCTCGAGACCGTGCCAGAGCGCGAGATGCCCGGGTCCTTCCGCGGCGACCCCCTCCGCATCGAGGCCCGGGGTGGCTGTGAGCGCGTATCCCTGGAGCGCGACGTCGAGAGCCGGTGCTCCGATGCCTGCGGCGAGCGTGAGCCCGGCGAGGATGATCGGCGCCGAGAGGAATCCGACGGGCGGGTCGGGCCAGGCGGTGTCGGGAAGGCGATCGCCCGCCGCATCGCGCTTGGTCCAGAAGGCACCCCAGAGGAAGCGGATGCCATATGCCGCCGTGAGCATGGATCCCAGGCTGACGCCGATGATCGCGACGAGCCCCCAGGGCGAGCCGTGCAGTGCGTCGTCCAGGAGCGCCGTGAGGGTCGACTCCTTCGCCACGAATCCGAGGGTCGGTGCGATGCCGGCCATCGATGCGATGGAGATGAATGCCGCTGTCGCCATGACGGGAGCCTGACGCCCGACGCCGCTCAGCTCGGTGATGTCTCGCGTCGACAGCTGACGGTCGATCACGCCGACGATCAGGAACAGCGCCGACTTGAACAGCGCGTGCGCGATCACGAGTGCGAGACCGGCCAGCGCGCTCGCCTGGGTGCCGTAGCCGATCACGACCGAGAAGAAGCCCAGCTGGCTGACGGTGCCGAAGGCGAGGATGCGCTTGAGGTCGGTCTCGCGCAGCGCCTGGATGCCGCCGATCAGCATCGTCAGGATGCCCAGCGAGATGATGATCGGCCGCCACGGGCCGGTGAACGCGAAGATCGGGGCGAAGCGCGCGATCAGGTAGATACCCGCCTTGACCATCGCCGCGGCGTGCAGGTAGGCGCTCACGGGAGTGGGCGCCGCCATCGCACCGGGCAACCAGAAGTGGAAGGGGAAGATCGCGGACTTGCTGATCGCGCCGACGAGGAGCATGACGACGGCGGCGTCGACGATGGCACCTGTGGGTGCGATCTCGAGGATCTCGCGGATGCTCGAGGTGCCCGCATCGACCACGAGCAGCACGACTCCGACGAACATCACGAGCCCGCCGAGAGTGGTGACCAGGAGCGCTTGCAGTGCTGCTCGTCGGCTGGCGGCGCGGCGTCGGTAGTGCCCGATGAGGAGGTACGAGAGGATGCTCGTCACCTCCCAGAACATCACGAGCATGACGAGGTCGTCGGTCAGGACGAGGCCGTACATCGCACCCGCGAACCCGAGCAGCACGCCCGCGAACTGGCCGATGCCGGCGGAGTCGTCATGGAAGTACCAACGGCAGTACAGCAGCACGAGAGCACCGACGCCGGTGACGATGAGCGTCAGCACCCAGCCGAGCACGTCCATGTTCATGGACAGATTCAGTCCGAGCTGCGGGATCCACGCGACCGAGACGAAGGGCGTCGGTCCGTCGAGCACCTGAGGGGTGAGGACGAGGGCGTGGATGAATGCCGCGGCGGGAATGAGAGCCGCGATGGCGAATGCCTGGGATCCCAGCCAGCGCACCAGAACGGGCATCAGGATCGACCCGAGGAGGAACACGGCGAGGAGCGTCAGCATATACGCGGCTCCTCAAAGCTCGTCGGCCGGGGGCGGCGCAGGCGGGCGGGCGGGTGTCGATATCGAGTTTACCTTGATATTCCGCGCTTCAGGGTCGATCGTGTCGGCGCCCGACCATGCAAATGGTCGGTTTCCCCCGGATTTTCGGGCACTTTGCGCGATCTCGCACGCAGAATCAGATCATTCGGATGCGTTCTCAGCCTGCCGAGCGAGCGCCGGACCGAGACGGTCGTACGAGTTCGCGATGTGCATCCTCATCGCCGCGGCGGCGGCTTCGGGGTCGCGTCGGCGCAGCGCGTCGAGGATGCTCTCGTGCTCGCTCACAGTGTCGTCTTCGAAGTCGTGGCGGAAGTTCAGCCGGTAGAGGTGCATGTGCGCACGCAGCCGCACGATGGCCTCCGACAGCAGCGGACTCTGCGCACTCTCCGCGATCAGGTGATGGAAGTGCAGATCCTCGTCGATGAACCGCCGGTAGTTGCGGAAGCGCTCGTCCTCATCGGGTGCCGACGCTGTACGCATCGTCACCACGGACTCCGCCAGCTCGGTCTCGGTCTCGTGGTCGAGATGCGCCGATGCACGCCGCGCCGCCTCCGGCTCCAGCAGCTCGCGCATGTCGTACAGATCGCGCAGGCCCGCCGCGTCGAGCAGAGGAGCTGCGACATAGCCCTTCAGCGCCCGCTTCGCGACGAGCCCTTCGGACTCGAGCCGCGTCAGCGCCTCGCGCACGGGCGTCGGAGACACGTCGAGGTCGCGGGCGACCGCGTCGATGTTGACCTTTGCTCCCGGTTCGATGACCTGGTCCATGAGCAGGCCGAGCACCGCGTCGTACACGTCGTCGACGAGCGCGCGCCGTGCCGGAAGCGGCCTCGGTCCGCGTGCCTCGTCGTCGCCGAACATGAGTCTCATCGTAGGGGGTGCCCTTCGTCGGCGATCAGACCGCGATCACGCAGATCGTCCCAGACCGCCGCGGCGACCGGGCGTGCGACGAGACGGCTGTTGCGCGCGACCTGCTCCGCGCTGGCACCGCCCATCACCACCGCGCCCACGGCGGGATGCGTCAGCGGATACTGTGCGGCCAGTTCGGGGAGTGTGGTGCCGTGATGCCGGGCGACCCGGGCGATCGCCTGAGCCCGGGCGAGCACCGAGCGGTCCGCGGGGCCGTAGTCGAACGTGGCATCGTGAGCGGGAGCATCCGTCGCGAGGATTCCCGAGTTGAAGACGGCGGCGGCGAGCACCGTCACCTCGCGCTCCCGGGCGATCGGGAGCAGGTCATCGGCGGCCGACTGGTCGAGCAGCGTCCAGCGCCCGGCGACCATCATGACGTCGGCATCCGTCTCCTGCACGAACCGCGTGAGCATGCCGCTCTGATTCATGCCGGCACCGAACGAGCGGATGACGCCCTGGTCCCGCAGCTCGCTCAGGGCGGGGAAGGCACCCTCGAGCGCCTCGCGCTCGTGCTCATCGGGATCGTGCACCAGAGCGATGTCGATGCGGTCGAGTCCGAGGCGCTCGAGCGACTGCTCGACCGAGCGCAGCACGCCGTCGCGGGAGTAGTCGCGCACGCGCCGATGATCCGCCGGCACGTCGAACAGGTTGTCGAGGTCCGAGCGGCCCGCGGCATCCTGCGGAACCAGCAGGCGTCCGACCTTGGTCGAGACGATGTACTCCTCACGCGGGAGCTCGCGCAGGCTCTCGCCGAGGCGTCGCTCGGCGAGGCCGAGACCGTAGTGCGGCGCGACATCGAAGTACCGCACGCCGCCCTCCCACGCGGCCGGCACGATCCGCGGCCACTCCCGGTCGTCCAGCGCCCGGTAGAGATTGCCGAGCGCGGCAGCCCCATAGGCGACAGGCGGGGCGAGAAGCCCTCCGCGTCCGATCGCGACGGGCTTCGCTGCGGTGGAGGCAGGCGCACTCATGACACGATCAGCCGGCCCAGGGCGTCATCGTTCCAGGGGATGCCGAGGCCCGCCTGCGTCGGCGCCCACCCGCGACCGTTCTCGATGCGGATCTCGCCCGTCGTGACCGCTCGCAGCTGCGGGATGTGCTCGAGGTACAGCGCGTTGGGGATCGCGCAGACGAGGGAGACGTGGAGCTCCATGAGGAAGTGCGGCGCGACGGGGGCGTTGAAGGACTCGGCCAGATGCGCGATCTTGAGCCACGGAGTGATCCCGCCGACCCGGGCGACGTCGGCCTGCACGATCGACGCGCCGCCACGCTGCAGGTGCTCGCGGAAGTGACCGAGCGAGTACATGCTCTCGCCGACCGCGATCGGCACCGACGTCGAGCGCGCCAGAAGACGATGCCCCTCGACGTCCTCCGCAGGCAGGGGCTCTTCGAACCAGAAGACGTCGACCTGCTCGAACAGCCGGGCTCGACGCACGGCTTCGGCGACCGTGAACGACTGGTTCGCGTCGACCATGATGTCCATGCCGGGTCCGACCGCGTCGCGCACGGCACGCAGTCGCTCGAGGTCCTGGTGCCCTCGCGGCATGCCGACCTTGATCTTCACGCCGCCCATGCCGCGCTCCTTGGCGGCGACCGCATGGGCGACGAGTTCGTCGGTGCGGAAGTGCAGCCATCCGCCCTCCGTGTCGTACACGGGCACGGAGGGCGACGCGCCTCCGGCGGCGACCCAGAGCGGGAGTCCGGCGCGACGGGTCTTCGCATCCCAGACCGCGGTGTCGACCGCGGCGAGCGCGAGTGCCGTGATCGGCCCGACCGTGGTGGCGCGAGTGATGCCGAAGAGTGCGAGCCACAGCGCTTCGGGACGCTCGGCCTCGAGCCCGATCAGAGCGGGCAGCAGCGTCTCGCGCAGCATGCTGAGCACCGCCCCGCCGCCGGTGCCGATCGTGTAGCTGTAGCCGATGCCCTCGGTGCCGTCGGCGGTGCGCAGCCGCACGAAGATGGTCTCCTGCTTGACGAACGTCTGCAGGGCATCCGTGCGCTCGGTCTCCACGGGCAGGTCGCACAGCTGCGCCTCCGCGTGCACGATGCGGCTGCCGGCCGTCGCGTCCGCGACGGCCTCCCGCAAGGGCTTCGTGGTGTGGTGTGTCGTGGTCATCAGCGTCCTCCGAGTCCGCCCAGGGTGACCCCCTTGATGAGCTGCCGTTGCAGCAGCAGCACGAGGATCAACGAGGGGATGACGGCCAGTGTCGATGCGGCCATGAGCAGCGACCACTGCGTGCCGAACTGACCGGTGAACATGCCGAGCCCGAGGGGCACGGTGGCCATGTCCTGCGTGTTGATGATGATCAGCGGCCACAGGTACGAGTTCCAATAGCCGATGAACGAGAACACCGCGAGCACGCTGAGCGGGGCGACCAGCTGCGGCAGCAGCACCGACCACAGGGTGCGCAGTCGCGAGGCGCCGTCGATCAGTGCCGCCTCCTCGTACTCCATGGGGATGGTGAGGAAGAACTGCCGCATCAGGAAGGTGCCGAACGCGGTGAAGGCGAACGGGATGATGAGGGCCGCGTAGCTGTCGTTCCATCCCCAGCTGTTGATCATGATGAAGAGCGGGACGACGAGCACCTCCTGCGGCAGCACGAGAGTGAGCACGAACAGCAGGAAGAGCTTGTCGCGGTACTTGAACCGCAGTCGAGAGAAGGCGTAGGCCGAGAGCACGGCGACGATCACCGAGAGGACGGCGCCGAGGATCGCGACGAACAGGCCGTTGAGGATGAAGCGTCCGAACGGCACGACGGTCCACGCCTCGACGAAGTTCGCCCAGCGGATCTCCGATCCGAAGATCTGCGGGGTGGCGGTGAAGACCTCGTTCTCGGGCTTGAGCGCCGTGAGGAACATCCAGATGAAGGGGAACGCGAAGATCAGCGCGACCACGGCGATGGCTGCGGTGTTGAGCCACTCCTTGAGCGACTCACGGCGCTGTCGCGCACGACGGGGCAGGCTCACGACGTCACTCATAGTTCACCCACCTGCGCTGGCCGACGAACTGCAGGGCCGTGATGAGCATCACGACGAGGAAGAGGATCCACGCGAGAGCGGATGCATAGCCGAGCCGATCGAAGACGAATCCGTTGCGGTACAGGTACAGCACGAAGGTGTTGGTGCTCTCTCCCGGCCCTCCCTGCGTGAGGAAGAGCGGCTGCACGAACACCTGGAACGCGCCGATCATCGTCATCGTGGAGCAGAAGAACAGCGACGGCGAGAGCAGCGGGAGGATGATGAAGCGCAGTCGCTGCCACGCCGAGGTGCCGTCGATGCGAGAGGCCTCGAGCAGTTCCTTCGGGATGGCGCTGAGTCCGGCCGACAGGACGATCACGTTGTAGCCGAACGACTGCCATACCGACATCGCGATGACCGAGGGCAGCGCCCACGCCGAGTCCGACAGCCAGTTCGGTCCGTCGACGCCGACGGTCGCGAGCATCGAGTTGACGAGACCGTCCTGCGAGAGCAGGAGTCGCCACACCAGCGCGTTGGCCACCATGGGCGTGATCACGGGCAGGAAGAAGATGACCCGCCACGCCCCGGCCGCCTTCATGCGCGTGCTGAGCCACAGCGAGATGGTGAGGGCGACGACCAGATTCAGCGCCGTGTACACGATCGCGAAGATCAGGGTGTTGCCGAGCACCGTGTAGAACGTCGGGTCGCGGAACAGCTTGACGTAGTTCTCGAAGCCGATGAAGTCGGGGCTGCCGAACAGCTTCCAGTCGAACAGGCTGATGAAGGCCGACCCGAACAGCGGAGTGAGGATGAAGAGGACGAACCCGATCATCCCGGGTGCGAGGAAGGCCACCGCCACCCAGGCTTGGCCGCGCCGTCGCGGGGGGCGGGGAACCCGCGGGGCGGGAGCGCCGAAGGGCACTCCCGCCGCGCCGGGCACGGGAGAGGAGGCCGTGGCCTCTCTCCGCTCGCTCATGATCGCCATCCGCTCAGCCCGCGACCGAGTTCTGGATGGTCTCCATGATCTCCTCCGCCGTCAGCTCACCCCGGTAGCCCTGCACTCCGTACTGGGTCATCAGGGTCTCGACCTGGTTCCAGGTCGGGGTGGTGCGCTGCGGGGTCGCATCGGCCAGCAGAGCCTCGACGACCTCGGCCGCACCCTCGGTCTTGCCCTCAGCCCAGGCCGGGAGCGCCTCGATGCGCGCCGGAACGATGCCGCGCGCCTCGGCCTGCTTCTCCTGCACGGACACCGAGGTCAGTGCCTCGATCGCCGCGAACGCCTCGTCCGGGCGGTCGCAGTTGGCCGCGATGCCGAAGCCCGAACCCGCCGTCATCGCGGCGGCCTCGCCGCTGGTCGACGGGACGATCGTGACGCCGAGCGTGAAGTCGGCGGCGTCGGCGAAGCTGCCGTACATCCACGGACCTTCGATCAGCATCGGCACCTCGCCCGAGGTGAAGGCCTGCTGCGAGACCTCCGAGCCGTCCGCCGCCTCGGGGGCCTTGGCGACCTGCTCGACCGACACCAGGTCGAAGAAGCTCTGGATCTGGTCGACGAAGTCGGGGTTCGTGAGGTCGAGCTCGCCGTCCTCGGTCACGGCCGGAACGCCGTCGGCGAGCGACCAGGCGTTCGGGATGAAGATGCCGGGTGCGAGCGCGAGGCCCTTCTTGTCGCCGTCGGTCAGCGCCTTCGCATCCGCGATGAACTGATCGCGCGTGTACTCGGTGCCGGGCAGTTCGAGACCCGCGGCCTCGAACGCCTCGACGTTGTAGAACAGCACGATCGGCTCGGCGTCGTAGGGGATCGCCCTGATCGTGCCGTCGACCGTCATGCCGCTGAGCATGGATGCGTCGATGTTCTCGATGTCGAAGTCGGACTTCTCGATCAGGTCGTCGAGCGGCATTAGCAGGTCGCCGAGCTCCTGCGCGCGGGCCGCCTGCGTGGTCAGCAGGCAGGGCGGGTTCGAGCCGCTGAGGCGGGTCTTCACCTTGGTCCAGTAGTCCGAGAAGCTGGGCCCCTCGACGGTGATGTCGAGGTCGGGATCCTCGGCCTGGGCGCCGTCGATGAAGTCAGCCCACTGCGCCTGATCGCCCTCGCTGGCGGCCCACGTGTAGAGCACGAGAGGGCCGCCGGCGTCGCCGCCTCCTCCTCCCGAGCCGCTGGCACAGCCGGCGAGGGTGAGAGCGGTGAGGCCCGCGACGCCTGTCAGGATGAGACGCTTCGCGCGTCGGGATGAGAGTGCATTCATTCTGTCTGCCTCCTTCATTGGATGCTGATTCGATGCGATGGGTGAGGGGGTGCTGCTCGGGGGTTCGGGTCGTGCTCGGGTCACTCGGAGAAGTCGATGGCGACGACGTCGATCAGGGCGCCGCTCGGTGCGGGGGCGACGATGCGCAGCTCGCCCAGGTCGTCGCCGGCGATCGAGGCCTCGTGCACCTCGAAGCTCGCGTCATGCTGCAGCTCGATATCGTCGGCCAGGCGGTGCACCCGGGTGATGCGACGCACGGGCAGGCCCCGCACGATGATCTCGTCGACCGGCACCGCGGTCAGATGCAGGTAGAGGCGTCCGGCGCGCGCGGTCGTCGGCCCGTGGAAGTCGATGCCGACGGTGGGCTCGACACCGATCACGGACTCGGCGTGCGCGTGCATCCATCCCGCGAACTCGCCCAGCCGCTCCTGTTCGACCACCGGCAGCGCACCGTCGGGACCGGGCCCCACGTTGAGCAGCAGATTGCCGCCGCGGGCGACGACGTCGATGAGGGTGACGAGCAGCGACCGCGCGGACTTCTCGTTGTCCGGCCCCGTGCGCCATGCCCAGTGATCGCCGATCGTGAGGCACAGCTCCCACGGACCTGTCGGCGGGGTGAGCGGGAAGCCCTGCTCGGGGGTGCGGTAGTCGCCCTGGCCGGGCAGGCGGTCGTTGATGACGACATCGGGCTGCAGCTCCTTGATCAGGCGGCGCAGTGCCGGCGCCGTCCACTCGACGGCGGAGCGCTCCCAGTCGCCGTCGAACCAGAGCAGATCGATCTGCCCGTAGTTGGTGAGGAGCTCGGTCAGCTGCGCCCGCACGTAGTCGAGGTAGCGCGACCACTCCTCCGGACTCGACCGCCGGTGGCGATCGGTCGCGTCGGGGGTGTCGGCGAACTCGGCGAGGCCCGCGGCGGGCCAGTGCTCGAGCTTGTACGGCCGGTCCTCATCGCGGAATGCCGGATAGTCGGGGTGGTTCCAGTCGGGGAGGCTGTAGTAGATGCCGACCTTCAGGCCTTCGGCGCGCACGGCATCGACGAACTCGCGGGTGATGTCGCGACCGAAGGGGCCGTGCTGCACGCCGAAGTCGGACTCCTCGGTGAAGAACATGTTGTATCCGGCATGGTGACGTGCCGTGAAGACGAGGTAGGTGGCTCCCGCTTCGCGGGCACGACGCGCGAGATCTGCGGCATCCCAGTTCACGGGGTCGAACGTCGGAGCCGTCGCCTGGTACTCGGCCACGGTCACGGCGTCTTCCACGGCATCCTCACCCGGGATGATCGATCGTCCGACGAGGGGCCAGGAGATCTCGATGCCCTGCTGCGATGCCTGGTCCCAGTGCACGAAAAGGCCGAAGCCTGCGCCGCTGAACCACTCCCCGCCGGGGATGCGCTCTGTGGGGCGTCGGAAGCGTGCGTCTGTCATCGAACCTCTCCTTTGAGTCCAAGATTTCCTATAGGATACGTGATAGACGAAACCGTTCACAAGGGTGTGATGAAAGGTGCCTACCGATGGCGATGTTCGAAACCGATCCTGTTCGTCCCGAGACCTACCGCGAGTTCGAGCGACCGCTTCCCGAGTGGTTCCGCGGCGCCGCACTGGGGATCTTCGTGCACTGGGGGCCGTACTCGGTTCCCGCCTGGGCAGAGCCCACCGGTGAGCTCGGCGCCGTGCCACGGGACGAGTGGTACGCCCACAATCCCTATGCCGAGTGGTACGCCAACACCATGCGCATCGAGGGCTCGCCGACCCACCGGCATCACGAGGAGGTCTACGGCGGGGCTCCTTATGACGACTTCCTCGATGCCTGGAAGGCCGAGGAGTTCGACGCCGACGAGGTGCTCGCCGTGGTCGCGGCGACGGGCGCGCGGTACTTCATCCCCACGACCAAGCACCACGACGGCGTCACGCTCTGGGACGCACCGGGAACGGATGGGCGCAACACCGTCGCCCGTGGCCCTGGACAGGACCTCATCGGAGCCTTCGCCGACGCGACGCGCGCGGCCGGCCTCCGCTTCGGCGTGTACTACTCGGGCGGTCTCGACTGGCACTTCTCCGACCTGCCGCCCATCGACCATGACGGCGCCCCCGCCCCCGATGACCTCGCCTACGCGGAATATGCGCACGACCACGTCATCGACCTGATCGACCGCTACCGTCCCGACATCCTCTGGGGTGACATCCGGTGGCCGGCTGCGGGAATCGAGCCGGGGCCGAAGAGCATCGCCCACGCCTTCCAGAGGTTCTACGCGCAGGTTCCCGAGGGCGTCGTCAACGATCGCTGGGGCGAGTCCCACTGGGACTTCCGCACCAGCGAGTACGTGCACGGCACCGCAGTCGAGGTCGGCGAGGCGTGGGAGAACACCCGGGGGATCGGACTCTCGTTCGGCCACAACCGCAGGGAGACGAGCGAGCACCTGCTGTCGGCGCACGAGGCCGTGCTTCTGCTCGTCGACGTGGTCTCACGCGGCGGCAACCTGCTGCTCAACATCGGCCTCGAGGCGTCCGGCCGCATCCCCGATCTGCAACGAGAGACCCTCGAGGGCATCGGCCACTGGAACAGGCAGTACGGGCACGCCCTGTTAGGTGCGCGACCGGAAGAGCGGATGCCGGCGTCCGACGACCCCTGGCTGCGCTGGACACGCACGGATGACGCGGTGCACGCGGTCGTCGACCGGAACGGACACGTCGAGCTCCCCGATCCGCACGGCCTGCTCGACGAGAGCAGCGCACGGATCGGAGAGCATCCGGTGATCGCGGAACGCGTCGATGGTGCCATCCTGGTCGAGGTGGCGGACGCGACGACCCCGGTCGCGATCTCGTTCCAGCCCAGGGACTGACGGAAGGACCCTCTCATGCGCATCGCTCTGCACTCCGAGATCCGCGACGGCGCGGTCGACGACTACCGCACGAACCACGCCCGCATCCCGGATGCTCTCGCCGAGACCTTCGCGCGCATCGGCATCCACGACTGGACGATCTGGAGGTCGGGCCGGCGCCTGTTCCACCTGGTCGACTGCGATGACTGGGATGCCGCGGTCGCCGCGCTCGAGGACGATCCGGCCGACCACGCCTGGCAGGCCGACATCGGTCGCTTCGTCGAGCTCTTCCGCGACGAAGACGGCGCCGAGGGCACCGCTCCCCTGGAGCAGGTCTGGGATCTGAGGTCGCAGGTCTCCTGACCGCCCCGCTGCCCGGGTCTGCCGCGGGCTCGTGGCAGAGTAGCCCCGTGACTCGGACGTGGGTGCGCGAGCTGGCCGGCTGGATGTGCGCTGCCGCCGTGTCGATCGTCACCGCATCCGTGGTCGCGTCGTCAGCCCGGTCCGACCTGCTCTTCCGAGACGGCGATTCGCTGGTCGTCGCGATGCTCGCGCGGTCGCTGCTGTCGGGAGAATCGCTCGACTGGGCGATGTCGAGCGTGCTGTTCCTGCCCGAGACCGCGGCGTTCACCGCGATCGACGCCGCCGTGCCTGCGACGGTGAACGGCCTCTTCGCGATCAGCGCGGTCGTCAATCTCCTCGCCCTCTATGGAGCCATCCGGCTCGTCGCCGGCCGCGGCCGCGCGGGCTCTGCGCCCGTCACCTGGTCCGTCGTCGCGCTCGGGGTGTTCGGCATGCTCGCGATGACCGATGTCTCGGCGTCGCGAGAGGCGCTCGACCTCGCATCCCTGCAGCTGACGACCACCTACTACTCGGCGACCGTGATCGGCGTCGTCATCACGGTCGGCATCGTTCGGCGCGTGATCGACGACGGCCGCCTCAGAGCCTCGCCGTCGATCGCTCTCGGCGCCGTCGCGCTCTTATCGGCTCTCTCGAACCCGCTGTACGCGGTGTGGGTGACCCTCCCCCTCGCGATCATCCTGGGCATCGCCGCCGTGTCGCCGTCGCGGCGTGCGCAGATCCTCGCCCTCATCGCGGTGCTGCTCGCCGGCACCACCGCGGGCTTCCTGGCTCGTCTTCCGTTCGCGGCATGGATCGCGAACACCGGCGTCGGCTACGCGCAGCCCGACCACTGGCACGAGTCGGTCGACTATTACGCACGGCTCATCGCCGAACGCGGCCAGAGCCTCCCCGGGCTGATCGGGCTGCTGGTCACCGTCGCCCTCATCGTCTTCGCCGTCGCGAGAACGGCGCAACAGGGCGACCCGGGAACCCGTCTCGTCGCCGCGATGGCCTGGGCGGCACCGATCGTCGTCATCGGGGCGATCGCGCTGGGCACGCATGCCGCGCGCTACCTGCAGCCTCTCGTCTTCGCTCCGGTGCTCGTGCTCGTCGCGTCACCTCGCGTGCTTCGCCTCCCCGCCCGACTGCGTCGTTCGACAGCTGCCATCGTCGGCGTGGTGCTTCTCGTCGTCGGCGGCCTCAGCATCCCGCGCCTGACGGACGCGACCACCCGGCCGGACCCCGATCTCGCGTGCGTGACGGACTGGGTCGACGCCACCGGTCGCACGGGCGCCGGACAGTTCTGGACCGTTCGTCTGCCCGCACTGCATGTCGCAGACCCCTCGCGCCTCGTCCAGGTCGATCATCAGCTCAACGGCTACGCGTGGCTGGTCAACCGCACGGACTTCGCAGTCGGCGAGGTGTCCTTCCTCGTCGAGGATTCGCAGACCGTGCCGTGGGATCTTCCGCAGGCGGTGCAGCCTGAGCGTGTGGTCGAGTGCGGCCGGTACTCGATCCTGGACTTCGGCAGTCAGACCCTGCCCCTGGGGCCGCAGCGCAGCTGAGCGAGACCGCAGCGACCCGGTCAGCGGGTTGGTGCCGCGGTGGTCGTTCCCTCGCGGAACCGGCACGTGAGGTGCAGGGTCTGGCCGGGTTCTCCTCGGAGCATCCGCGCGACCTGCTCTCCGGCGGCGCGCCCCTTCTCGACCGCCGGCTGCACGCTGGTCGTGAGCACGAGGTCGCCGAGCCCATCGGCGGCGATCCCGTCGAAACCCGCGACCGACAGGTCTTCGGGCACGCGCAGTCCCAGCTCCTCCGCGGCGCGGATGATGCCGACGGCGATCAGATCGCTCTGAGCGAGGATCGCCGTGGGCCGCGTCTCGGCATCCGCCAGCAGATGCCGTCCGGCGAGGAGCCCCTCGTCGATGAAGCTGCCTCCGGCCGAGATCGCGGGCGCGTCGGGAAAGATCTCGCGCATGCCGGCGAGGCGATCGATGGTCACATCCACCGTCGCCGCGTCGATTCGCTCCTGAGTGACCGGTCCCCGCTCGCGACGGGTGTCGAGCGGCAGCGTGACGAGTGCGACGTCGCGGTGCCCGAGGTCGCGCAGGTGACGTGCGACGTCCGCGGCCGCCGCAGAATTGTCGAGCAGGATCTTCGGGATGCCCTCTCCCGCGTCGCCCTCGATCACGACGACCGGCAGGCCCCGGCTGCGCACGATGTCGAGCGACGCCTTGGCCCGCCCCGAGCACCCGATCAGCACGACCGCATCGACGGGTGCGTTCGAGAGAGACGACTCGTCGTCGCCCGGCTCGTCGCGCATCAGCAGGATGCCGGCACTGAGCTCGGCCATCCCATCGGTCAGGCCGTCCATCATGGCGGTGGTCACCGGGTCGAGGAACGCCGCACGCAGGTGCCCCTCGAGAACGACTGCGACGATGCCGCTGCGTCCTCGACGCAGCGATGCGGCGCGCGGGTCGGGACCGGCATACCCGAGGGCCGCCGCTGCGGCGAGCACCCGCTCGCGCGTGGCCGGCGCGACGTTGGCCTTGCCGCTGAAGACGACGGATGCCGTCGACGTGGCAACTCCCGCCTCGCGTGCGACATCGGCGATCGTCGCTCGGCGCGGGCTGTCGTGGCTCGTCATACTCCGAGGATAGCTCCCCGGCTTCCCGATCATCGAATCGATTCGATATGCTGATCCGCATGGACACGGCTCTCTCCCGATCGCAGTACGTGCGCTGGCGCACCGCGATCTTCGCGATCTTCCTCGCCAGCGGTCTCTCGATCGCGACCTGGGCGTCCCGTGTCCCCGACATCAAGCTCGCCCTCGAGGTCGACAAGGCTCAGGTGGGCATGCTGCTGCTCGGCGCGGGCATCGCCTCGATCATCGGCATCTCGACCAGCCCCGCGATCATGGCACGCACCGGCGCGCGCCTCGGCATGATGGTGTCGATCTTCACCTTCGCCTCGGGCGTGGCCCTCATCGGCATCGGCGCCAACGTCCTCGGCTCGTACTCCGTGGTGCTGATCGGTCTCGTGCTGTTCGGACTCGGCAACGGCTGCGTCGACGTCATGATGAACGTCGAGGCCACCGCGATCGAGCAGCACTCGGGCAAGACGATCCTGCCCCTCTTCCACGCCTTCTTCAGCTTCGGCACCGTGATCGGCGCCGGGCTCGGGGCGCTTGCCGCACAGCTGCACATCGACGTCTTCACCCATACGCTCGTGATCGCCGTCGCGATCGCCGCCATCGGCATCGCCAGCATCGCGAACGTGCCGCGACGCGAAGAGGCGCTCGACCCCGCGGCAGACGACGCAGAGAAGCCGCACTGGCGGGAACGGATGCACGTCGCGATGTCCGCCTGGCGCGAACCGCGCACCTATGCGATCGGCGTCGTCATGCTCGGCATGTCGTTCGCAGAGGGCGGTGCCAACGACTGGCTCGCCCTCGGCGTCGCCGAAGACCACGGAGGCGGTACCGCACTGGGCGCCGCCGCGCTCGCGACGTTCTCGGTCGCGATGACCGTCGTCCGCGTCTTCGGAGGCCCCCTGGTCGACAGGTTCGGCCGCGTCGCCGTGCTGCGCATCCTCGCGGTTGCCGCCGCATCCGGCATCCTGCTCTTCATCCTCGCCCCCAGCCTTCCTCTCGTCTTCGTGGGCGCAGCGCTGTGGGGCGTCGGCGCTTCTCTCGGCTTCCCGCTCGGTATGTCCGCCGCCGCAGACGACCCCGCTAAGGCGGCCGCGCGAGTGAGCGCAGCCGCGACGATCGGCTACATCTCGTTCCTGGGCGGCCCGCCCGTGCTCGGCTTCATCAGCGAGCACATCGGACTGCTCAACACGCTCTACATCCTCGTCGGCCTGGTTGTGTTGTCCGGCCTGTTCTCGGGTGCCGCGCGCCCGCTCCGCAAGGACGAGATGTCGACGCCGCCGGTCAGCGCGAAGTCAGCCTCGTAGATCAGCGGGCGACAAGCAGACGTGGCGCCGGGCCTTCGAGTCGGGCGATGGCGATCTTCACCTCTCCGAGCTCGACGTCCACCTTCTCGAACCTCGCATCCATGCGCTGCTCGACCTTCTCGAACCGCGCATCCATGCGCTGCTCGAACTTCTCGAACCGCGCATCCATACGCTGCTCGACCTTCTCGAACCGCGCATCCATACGCTGCTCGAACATCTCGAACCGCGTATCCGTGCGCGTGATCATCCATCCGAAGCCTGCGGCAAGCCCCAGCAGCGTGGTCGCGACGGTCACGATCATGGTCACGAGCTCTATCGACACCGTCATCTCCTCATCCTTGACCTGTCCGCCCAGAATGTCAGGATCCAGTCCGATGGAATCGACGACGGGAGTCGATCCGCCGCAGATGTGGAAACTTCGGCGCTGATGCTGACATCAGCAGAACGAGTCGACCCGACGAAGTAGGCTCGACGGGTGCGTCTCGTCATCGCCCGCTGCTCCGTGGACTACACGGGCCGCCTCAATGCCCACCTCCCGCTCGCCACGCGTCTGCTCGTGCACAAGGGAGACGGGAGTCTGCTCGTGCACTCCGACGGCGGCAGCTACAAGCCGCTGAACTGGATGAGCCCGCCGTGCTCCCTGGCGGTCGAGGAACCCGGCGAGGAGGAGTCCATCGCCGGCGTCACCGAAGTATGGCGAGTGACGCACAAGAAGACCGGCGACGCGCTCCGGGTGCAGATCTACGAAATCCTGCACGACACCAACCACGACCTCGGCGTCGACCCCGGTCTGCAGAAGGACGGCGTCGAAGCCGATCTGCAGCGCCTGCTCGCCGAGCAGGTCGAGCGCATCTCCGACGGCGCGACCCTGGTGCGCCGCGAGTACCCGACCGCGATCGGTCCCGTCGACCTGCTCGTGAGGGATGCCGCCGGCGCGGCGATCGCTGTCGAGATCAAGCGGCGCGGAGACATCGACGGCGTCGAGCAGCTCACCCGCTATCTCGAGCTGCTGGGCCGCGACCCGCACCTCGCGCCGGTGCAGGGCGTGTTCGCCGCGCAGGAGATCAAGCCGCAGGCGCGGGTGCTCGCCGAGGACCGCGGCATCCGCTGCCTCGTGCTCGACTACGACGACATGAAGGGCATCGAGTCCGGCATCCCCCGCCTGTTCTGAGGCCACCTGCACAGATGTCCACCGCGGTCGGTCGCGTCGTGCACTGCCCATAGGCTGGAAGGTATGGCTTCTTCCCCCTATTCGTGCGTGCTCTGGGACGTCGACGGCACGATCGCCGACGCGTCGGTCGGCATCCTGCGCCGTCTGAACGTCGCCCTCACGCACTTCGGTCACCCTGCTCCCACGCGCGAACAGCTCGTGCACTGGATCGGGCCGCCCATGTTCGAGTCGTTTCAGGCGCAGGCGGCGATGACCCCCGAGCAGGCGACCGAGGCGGTCACCTTCTATCGGACACTCGGCAAGGCCGACGGATACACGACCGATGTCGCGACC
The DNA here is from genome assembly GCF_001266755.1 of Microbacterium sp. CGR1. Taxonomy (NCBI): domain Bacteria; kingdom Bacillati; phylum Actinomycetota; class Actinomycetes; order Micrococcales; family Microbacteriaceae; genus Microbacterium; species Microbacterium sp. CGR1. The sequence goes on along the minus strand of NZ_CP012299.1, from coordinate 2,669,341 downwards.
TACCCGGGCGTGCCCGAGATCATCCGCGATCTGCACGCGGCAGGGGTGCCTCAGGCGACCGCCAGCTCGAAGCCCGAGATCCAGGTCGATGCGATCGTCGACTTCTTCGAACTGCGCCCGTACTTCCTGACGACGGTCGGTGCGACGCCCGACGAGGCGACGCTCGCCTCGAAGACCGACATCGTCGCCGAGGCGCTGCGCCGTCTGGCCGAGCGCGGTGCAGACGTCTCACGCCCCGTGCTGGTCGGAGATCGCCATCACGACGTCGAGGGCGGCAACGCCAACGGAGTGCCGGTGATCTTCGTCGAGTGGGGCTTCAGCGACACGCACGAAGGCGATGAGGCCGCGTACCGCGCCGCATCCGCCGACGAACTGCGCGCGCTGCTGCTCCACTGATCTCGGCCGACCGGAGGCCACCCGGCCGGGGTATTCCGGCCGGAAAGCACAGAACTCCCCGCCGGGGGTCGCAACGAGTGCGGACCTCCGGTCGGGGAGTTCAATGACGTCCGCTCTCAGAGCGGACGGATGTTCTCAGCCTGCAGGCCCTTGGGGCCCTGCGCCACGTCGAACTCGACTCGCTGGTTCTCTTCAAGAGAGCGGTAGCCGGATGACTCGATGGCGGAGTAGTGCGCGAAAACGTCAGCGCCGCCGTCGTCGGGGGAGATGAAGCCGAAGCCCTTCTCCGAGTTGAACCACTTAACCGTGCCCTGGGTGCTCATGTACTGCCTGTTCTGCTGGAAAGAAGCCGACGCAGGATGCCCCGACGTGCTCCACGCTAGTGGAGCACGCGCTGAGCGGAAGTCCTGATGTCAGCCCGTAACCCAAATGTTGCATGAGCGGTCGTCCGCGGTCACATGACAGGGCAGATGGAGACCCTCAGAAAATGGTGTGGCCCTCACCGCGGGGGGAGCGATGAGGGCCGAAGACGACCGGAGGGTGCGTCAGATTCCAGCCTAACCCCTCGCGCCTGCTTTTGTCCCCCATTTGGGGGACAGATTCGAAATTTGTGCGACGGAGACAAACGACAGCGGCCCTCTCGAGCAGTCCGTTGGGGACAGAACTACTCGAGAGGGCCCAATCGCATGCACGGATCGCCTTTGCCTCTGGGGAAGGCAGCCCGTCTCTGGGGAAGACGGAGACGATCAATCCCCTGTGCATGCACCTTCACCCTAGGGGAGTCCGTTCGATCCCGCCAAGGGGGGTTGACGATCGTCGTCATCGGTGGCAATGACGGGACGGACTGCGCGAGTAGCCTGGTGCGGTGACCATGCTGAACAAGGACATGACCCTGTGCATCTCGCTGTCTGCACGCCCGAGCAACAACGGCACGCGATTCCACAACTTCCTCTACGAGGAGCTGGGCCTGAACTGGATCTACAAGGCCTTCGCCCCGACCGACCTCGGCCAGGCGATCGCCGGCGTGCGCGGTCTCGGCATCCGCGGGTGCGCGATCTCGATGCCGTTCAAGGAAGACGTCATCGCGCTCGTCGACCGCATGGACCCTTCCGCGACGGCTATCGACTCGGTGAACACGATCGTGAACGACGACGGGGTGCTCACCGCTTACAACACGGACTACAGCGCGATCGCCCAGCTGATCGAGCGCAACTCCCTCGACCCTGCATCATCGGTGCTGCTGCGGGGCTCAGGCGGGATGGCCAAGGCCACCGCCGCCGCCTTCCGTGACGCCGGATTCAGCCGCGTCACGATCGCGGCCCGCAACGAAGCGCGCGGTCGAGGGCTGGCCGACCTCTACGGCTTCGCCTGGACGGCGGATGCGGATGCCGCCAACGCCGACATCATCGTGAACATCACGCCGATCGGCATGGCGGGAGGCGCGGACGAGCACGCGCTGTCGTTCACCGAGGAGCAGATCGCGGCGGCATCCGTCGTGTTCGACGTCGTCGCCCTGCCGGCGGAGACGCCTCTGATCTCCGCCGGGCGCGCGGCCGGGAAGGCCGTCATCACGGGCGCCGAGGTGGCGACCCTGCAGGCCCTCGAGCAGTTCGTGCTGTACACCGGCATCCGCCCCTCCACCGCTCAGGTGCGGGCGGCCGAGGAGTTCATGCGGGCGCAGTGACCACTGCGCCCGCAATCCGCCCCGAGGACCTCAGCCGTTGAACGCGGCGGGGTGGGGGCCGGTGCGACCGTCGCGCTCGAGGCGGTCGACCGCGGCCAGCTCGTCGTCGGCGAGCTCGAACCCGAACACGTCGAGGTTCTCGGCGATGCGAGCGGGGGTCACCGACTTGGGGATCACGACGCGTCCCTGCTGCAGGTGCCAACGCAGCACGATCTGGGCCGGCGTCCGCTCGTGTCGCTCCGCGATCTCGACGACCGAGCGATCGGAGAGCACGGCGCCCTGGGCGAGCGGGCTCCATGCTTCGGTGAGGATCCCCCGCTGAGCGTTCGCCTCGGCGACCGCGCGGTTCTGCAGGGCCGGGTGGAGCTCGACCTGGTTGACGGCGGGCACGACGCCACCCTCGGAGGCGATGCGCGCGAGGTGCTCGGGTTCGAAGTTCGAGACGCCGATGGCTCGTACGCGCCCGTCCGCGTAGAGGCTCTCGAGCGCACGCCAGGTCTCGGGGTACGTCGCCAGAGCGGGCGTCGGCCAGTGGATCAGGTACAGGTCGAGGTGATCGAGGCCGAGCCGTTCGAGGGACGCGTCGTATGCGCGCAGGGCCGCGTCGTATCCGTGGTCGGAGATCCATACCTTCGACGTCACGAACAGCTCGTCGCGAGGGATGCCCGACTCGGCGATCGCACGCCCGACGCCGGCCTCGTTGCCGTAGATCGCCGCGGTGTCGATGCTGCGGTACCCGGCGTCGAGGGCGGCAGCGACGGCGGCCGTGGTCTCGGCATCCGGCACCTGGAACACGCCGTATCCGAGCTGGGGCATCTCGATGCCGTTGTTCAGGGTGAGTGTGGGGACGATGGGAGCGTTCATGCTCGTGCTTCTTTCTCTCTCTGCGAATCGGGTGGTCACGCGGCGACGGTCTGCAGCGTGCCGGTGGGGGCGGGCGACGGCTTCCTGGCTGCGACCACGGCGATCACCATGACGACCAGGGCGGATGCGGTGATCGCGGCCCCGATCCAGATCGGCGAGGTGTAGCCGAGCCCTGCGGCGATGCCGAGGCCGCCCGCCCAGGCGCCGAGGGCGTTGCCCACGTTGAAGGCGCCGATGTTGGCGCCGGAGGCGAGGGTCGGTGCACCGCCGGCGTAGTGCATGACGCGGCTCTGGAGCCCCGGAACCGTGCCGAATCCGAACGCGCCCATCAGAACGAGGATCGCGATGGTCACGGGCTGCGACCAGGCGAAGAAGCCGAACAGCACGAGCACGACGACCAGAGCCGCGATGAAGATCAGCAGCGTGCGGTCGATCGATCGGTCGGCCAGGCGTCCGCCGATCCAGTTGCCCGCGACGAGCCCGGCGCCGAAGAGCACGAGCAGCCACGGCACCGTGGTGTCTGCGAAGCCCGTGACCCCGGTGAGCGTGTAGGCGATGTAGGTGAAGGCGCCGAACATGCCGCCGAAGGCGAGCGCGGTGACGATGAGTGACAGCCACACCTGTCCCGACCGGAAGGCCCGGAGCTCGCTGCGCAGACTCACCTGCTGGCCTGCTGTCTTCGGTGCCGTGACCAGCAGAGCGATGCCCGCGAAGGCGACGATGCCGATGGCGGAGATGACCCAGAACGTCGACCGCCAGCCGAACTGCTGCCCGAGGAAGGTTCCGAACGGAACACCGAACACGTTCGCCGCTGTGAGACCGGTGAACATGATCGCGATCGCCCGCGCCTTCTTCTCGGGGGCGACGAGGTCGGCGGCGACGACGGATCCGATGCCGAAGAACGCTCCATGGCACAGCGCCGCGACGATGCGTCCGATCATGGCGGTCGTGTAGTCGGGGGCGAGGGCGGTGATCGCATTACCGACGATGAACAGCACGACGAGGCCGAGCAGCACCGGTTTGCGGGGCAGACGGGTCGTTGCGGCGGTGAGGCCGAGTGCACCGACGACCACGCTGAGCGCGTAGCCCGAGATGAGCCAGCCGGCCGTGGCCTCGGTGACCCCGAAGTCCGCGGCGACGTCGGGGAGGAGCCCCATGATCACGAACTCGGTGAGTCCGATCCCGAAGGCGCCGATGGCGAGTGCGATGAGTCCGAGTGGCATGGGTGTGCTCCGTGGTCCTCTGCTAAAGTAGTTGCAGACGCGGGATATTGCGTCACGAGGGATAATCATTGCACACGCAACTATCCCGCGCAAGCAACTACTTCGGAGGTCACTGTGGGCATCTCAGACGACGCTGTCGAGATCCGGGCACGCGGCTGGCGAACGCTCGCCGCTCTGCACGGGATCATCGAGGCCGACCTCGAGAAGGCACTGGGCGCATCCGTCGGCCTGTCCGTCGTCGAGTACACGGTGCTCGACGCCCTCAGCAGACAGGACGGTTGGCACATGCGCATGCAGCAGCTCGCCCGCGCGACCGCGCTGAGCCCGAGCGCCACGACGCGTCTCGTGACACGGCTCGAAGACCGCGGGCTGCTCACCCGCATCCTCTGCGCCGACGACCGTCGGGGCATCTACACCGAGCTCACCCCGGCCGGCCTGGCGCTCTACGAGAACGCGCATCCGATCCACGACGAGACCCTCGAGCGTGCTCTCGGCGAGGCGGTCACGCAGCCCGAGCTGGCCCCCGTCGTGCACGCGCTTCAGTCAGTGACCGCCGAGGCCTGAGTCAGGCGAGCGCCCTCACGCGCTCGCGCGCGAGACCGTCACCTGGATGCTCTTCATCAGCGGCTGGTCGCTCTGGACGCTGAAGTCCTTGCGACCGATCAGCACGTTCATCTCCGGCATGTACCCGGCGGCGCTGCCGCGCGGCAGGTCGTACGGAACCGCGCGGAACGCCTTCAGCATCCGCGTCGAACCGTCTTTCGACGTCGACACGATGTCGACCGGATCGCCCTCGACGAGGCCGCGATCGCGCATGTCGTCCTCATGCAGGAAGACGAGCTCGCGCAGGTTCTTGACGCCTCGGTACCGGTCGTCGTTGGAGTAGATCGTGGTGTTCCACTGGTCGTGCGAGCGCACCGTCTGCAGCACGAGGGTGTCGGCGGACTCGGGGATGACGTTCGGCAGTGGAGCCAGGGAGAATTCGGCACGGCCCGACGGCGTCTCGAACACGCGGTCCCTGGCGGGCTGCGGAATGCGGAACCCGTGCCGGTCGCGGATCAGGTCGTTGAAGCCCTCGAACCCCGGCAGCACCTTCGCCATCACATCGCGGATGTTGTCGTAGTCGCCGACGTACCAATCCCAGGGCGTCGCCGTGTGCGGCAGGGTCGCCTTCGCGATGCCGGCGATGATCGCCGGCTCCGACCTCAGATAGGCGGATGCCGGCTGCTTGCGTCCCCTCGAGAGGTGCACCATGCTCATCGCATCCTCGACGGTGACGCCCTGCGGGCCCTGCGCCTGCTGGTCACGCTCGGTGCGGCCGAGACACGGCAGGATCAGGGCCTTCTCGCCATGCACGAGATGGCTGCGGTTCAGCTTCGTGCTCACCTGCACCGTCAGGCGGCACTTCTCGAGCCCCTGCGCGGTGAACGGGGTGTCGGGCGCAGCGAGCACGAAGTTGCCGCCCATGCCGACGAACACCTTCACGCGCCGGTCATGCATCGCCTCGATCGTGCGGACGGTGTCGAGCCCCGGATGCCGCGGCGGCTCGATGCGACAGACCTCCGCGAGGCGGTCGAGCCACGCCTCCGTCGGCCGGTGATCGATGCCGCAGGTGCGGTTGCCCTGCACGTTGCTGTGTCCGCGGATCGGCGACGGGCCGGCCCCCTTGCGGCCGATGTTGCCGCGCAGGAGCAGCAGATTGACGATCTCGCGCACCGTGTCGACGCCGTGCTCGTGCTGACTCACGCCGAGGCACCAGCTGATGATCGTGCGCTCCGAGGCCAGATAGACCGCAGCGGCGGCGCGGATCTGCTCTTCCGTGAGGCCGGACTGAACGACGAGATCTGCCCAGCTCGTGGCGTCGACCAGTGCGCGGTACTCGTCGATGCCGTTCGTGAGGGTGCTGAGGAACTCGCTGTCCAGCACCGACGGGTCGGTGGCGGCGGCTTCGAAGACGACCTTCGACATGCCGCGGATCAGCGCCAGATCGCCCCCCGGGCGCACCTGCAGGTTCATGGTGCTCGTGTCCGTCGCCGCGAAGCGCGCCATGTCGACGAAGTCGTGCGGCACGATCGTCCGGGTCGCCCCGGCCTCGACGAGCGGGTTGACGTGCACGACCTGCGCGCCGCGCTTCACGGCATCCGAGAGCGCGGTGAGCATGCGGGGAGCATTGGATGCCGCGTTCACGCCCAGCACGAAGAGGGCGTCGCAGTCGTCCCAGTCGTGCATGTCGACAGTGCCCTTGCCGGTCGCGATCGACGCCTTGAGCGCGCGTCCGGAGGCCTCGTGGCACATGTTCGAGCAGTCGGGCAGGTTGTTGGTGCCGTACTCGCGCACCATCAGCTGATACAGGAAGGTCGCCTCGTTGCTCAGACGCCCCGAGGTGTAGAACGCGGCCTCGTCGGGACTGTCGAGCGCCTGCAGCTCGTCGCCGACGAGCGCGAAGGCGTCGTCCCACGAGATCGGCACGTAGTGATCGGTGCCGGCGTCGTAGACCATCGGCTCGGTGAGACGACCCTGGTCCTCCAGGTCGAAATCGGGCCACGTCGCGAGCTCGGTGACCGAATGCTCGGCGAAGAACCGGCGGTCGACGCGCTTGCGCGTCATCTCCCACGTGACGTGCTTGATGCCGTTCTCGCAGATGTCGAGCTTCAGATTGCCCGGGTCGTCCGGCCACGCGCATCCGGGGCAGTCGTAGCCCGACACGGGGTGGTTCATCTGCAGCATCGCGAGCGGTCCGGCGATGGGCTCTCGCTGATCCAGCACCACCCGCCCCACCGACACGGCGGCTCCCCACCCGGCGGCCGGATGCCGGTACGGCTTGCGCGACCACGGTCGATCGGTGCGAGGGCCGTATCCGCCCTGACGCGGCTCGGCGGGCATCAGCCCGAACGCGGTGCCGATGGGTCCCTGGCTATCGAGCATGGCGTGCCCCTTCTTCGGCGTGCGCAGACGGTGCGAGCCCGTCGAGGCGCACCCGATGCGCGTGCGAATAGATGTTCATCGAACGCCCTCGGACGAACCCGATGAGCGTCACCCCGGCCTCCTCGGCGAGCTCGGCGGCGAGAGACGAGGGGGCCGAGACGGCACTGAGCAGGGGGATGCCGGCCATCGCGGCCTTCTGCACCAGTTCGAAGCTCGCCCTGCCCGAGACCTGGAGGATCTGCCGACGCAGGGGAAGCCGGTCGTTCAGCAGCGCCCACCCCACCACCTTGTCGACGGCGTTGTGACGCCCGACGTCTTCGCGCAGCACGAGCAGTTCACCCGAGTCGGCGTCGAACAGCGCGGCGGCGTGCAGACCACCGGTCTTGTCGAACGCCGCCTGCTCGGCGCGCAGCCGATCAGGGAACGACGCGATCTGCTCGGCCCCGACCTGGACATCGTCGACGGACACCGGATGCCGCGACACCGTGCGGACGGCGTCGATGCTGGCCTTGCCGCAGACCCCGCAGGAGCTGGTCGTGTAGAAGCGCCGAGCGGCCTCGGGGTCGGGAAGCGCGACGCCGTGAGCGAGGCCGATGTCGAGCACGTTGTAGGTGTTCTCCTGTCCACCGGTGCCGGGGCCACCGCAGTGGATCGCCGAATGGAAGTCTTCGGCCTGGGCGATGATCCCCTCGGACACGAGGAACCCCGCCGCGAGCTCGACGTCATGCCCCGGAGTGCGCATCGTGACGGCGAGCGGTGACCCTGCGACCCGGATCTCCAGGGGCTCCTCGACGGCGAGCGTGTCGGCACGCCGAGCGGCTCCCTCCCCGAGAGTGAGCTTCAGTATCGGTCTCCGCGTCGTGATCCGCCCCACACGAGCGAGCGTACTCCGCGGTAACAGGATCGCCTCATACCCATCTCACCCGGTCGCCGGGTCCGCCTACCGCGTGACGCGACCGTCCACGAGGTGCAGCACCCCGTGCATGCGCGGCAGGTGCACGAGGTCATGGGTGACGAGCAGCGTCGAGGTGTTGCGCTCATCGGTGAGTCGGAGGATGAGGTCGATGATCCTCGCTCCGCGCTCCTGGTCGAGAGCGCTGGTGGGCTCGTCGACCAGAAGCACGCTCGGATCGTTCATGAGCGCTCGCGAGATGTTCACTCGCTGACGCTGTCCGCCGGAGAGCTGGTGCGGCCTCTTGTGACCGTGCTCGGCGAGGCCGACCGCGGCGAGCAGCTCATCCGCACGGGATGCCGCGGCGGCGCGATCGCGGCGGCTGCGCGGCGCACCGAGCTCGTTCATGACGCTCAGCTGCTCTCGGGCCGTCAGAGAGGGGATGAGGTTGGGCTGCTGGAAGACGATCCCGATCCGGTCCCGCCGCAGACGCGTCGCCTCGGCCGGACTGAGGGCCGTGACGTCGTTCCCGTCGATGAGGATCTCGCCGGAATCCGGACGCAGGAGGGTGCCGGCGACGGCGAGCAGACTGGACTTTCCCGAGCCGCTGGGTCCCGTGATACCGGTGACGGTTCCGGGGTGAGCCGTGAGTGAGACACCGTCCACGGCGGTCACCCGCGAGTCACCGTCGGGGAAGGTCAGAGTGATGTCGTTCAGACGGATCATCGGTTGCTCCCGAGGGCGGTGAGAGGGTCGGCGGAGGTGACGGAGCGCAGGGCGAAGGCGGCGCCTGCGAGACCGAGGGCGATCATGATGCCGCCCGGAAGGATAGTCGTGACAGGACTCAGCAGGAACGGGAGGGCGGTGCCCGCGAGCAGGCCGAGCGCGGTGACCAGGCTCAGCCCGATGCCGATGCCCGCCAGCAGGACGATCAGCGCCTGCCCCAACGCGTCTCGGATCAGGGAGCGCGTGCTCGCGCCGAGCGCTTTGAGGACGGCGACATCGCCCTTGCGCTGCATCGTCCAGACGGTGAAGAACGCCCCGATGACGAGTCCCGAGATGCCGAACAGCATGCCGACCATGAGCAGGAGCGATCCGATCTCGGAGCGGAAGGCGCTGAGTGCCGTCAGCGATCCGAGCGTCGTCTCGGAGATCGTGTCGTTCGCCGCATCCGCGGCATCCCAGTCGGGGGCTCCCGTGACAGCGAGGACCGTGGCGTAGGCGTCAGGGTTTCCGGTGGATGCCGAGTACGCCTGCCAATCCTGCAGGGTCATCTGCACGACCGGAGTGTGGCTGTACCAGGCATCTCCCTCGATCGACTCGACGTCGTAGGAGACGCCCGCGATCTCGATCTGCTCGCCGACCTTCGCGGCGAGCGCGTCCGCCGCGGGCACCGACAGGCGCAGCCGTCCGTTCTCGGAGGGGGCGGCAGCGTCGAAGCCGGGCTCGACACCGAACACCGCGATCGCGGCCCGGGTGTCGTCCGTCTCGGCGCGGGTCTGACTGATGCCGAGGGGGCGCGCGTCGGTCACCCCTGCCGTCTGCGCCCAGTCGTTCGCCTGCTGCTCGGTGATGGCGGAGTCCGCGAAACTGGCCGCACCGTCGCCGCCCGAGGGTGCGGAGAACACGATGCGGTCTGCGGGGAGCGCGAGCACGCCCGAGACGTTCTGGATGGCGAGGCCCCCCGTCAGTCCGCTGAGGAACCCGACGAGCAGGGTGATGAGGGCGACGACGGAGCCGATGAGGATGAATCGCCCCTTGGCGAAGCGGAGATCGCGTAACGCGACGAACATTGTGGTGCCTTTCCTGTCTCCGATGCGGTGACCATTCCACTTTCGCCGTCGGCCCATTCGACGTCATCGGCCACTCGACGAGCCTTTCGCACCCGGAGTGAGGACGCCTCGATCGTCCTTTCGGACGATGCCGCGGTGCGCTCGTCGGCGTAGAGTTCGAGCCATGGCGCATACCGCTCTGACCCCGGTGTTCGTGGGTCTGCGGACCGGTCTCCACGTCCTCTTCTTCGCCCTGACGGGGGTCGTCATCGCGCGGGCCGTGCTCGACCCGTCGGAGTCGAGCGCGTCCGCGATCGTCCTGGCGCTGATCGTCGGCGCGACGTATGCGTCGGGTGCGCTGCTCGCTCGTCTCTCCCGCGGACGACGGCTGACGTCACTGATCTGGCTCGCCCTGCTCTCGGCGGAGTGGTTGGGCCTGCTGTGGGTGAGCGCCGACGCCGCCTACCTCGTGTTCCCCCTGTTCTTCCTGTTCCTGCACCTTCTGGGGCGCTGGGCGGGATCGGCGGCGATACTGGCCGCGACGATCGTCGCCGTCTGCGCCCTCGGCATCCACGGCGGGTGGAGCGTCGGCGGCGTGGTCGGCCCGTTCGTCGGCGCCGGCGTCGCCCTCCTGATCGGCCTCGGCTACCAGGCCCTCGCGAGAGAGGCCCAGCAGCGTGAGGCGCTGGTCAGCGAACTGCTGGCGACCCGCGGACAGCTCGCCGCGCGCGAACACGAGTCGGGGGTCCTCGCGGAGCGCGCCCGGCTCGCCCGCGAGATCCACGACACACTCGCGCAGGGACTCTCCAGCATCCAGATGCTGCTGCACGCCGCGGAACGCGCCGATGACACCCGACCGGGCATCGAGCACATCCGGCTCGCGCGCGAGACGGCCGCCGCGAACCTCGTCGAGGCTCGGCGATTCATCCGTGAGCTGACCCCACCCCAGCTCGACGACCAGACCCTCGGCGGGGCGCTGCGCCGACTGGCGCGAACGCAGTGGGCGACGCAGGGACTCGACGTCCAGGTGCGGGTGTCCGACGCTGTCGTGCTGCCCATGCACCTGCAGACGGCGCTGCTGCGCATCACGCAGGGAGCCATCGCCAACGTCATCCAGCACGCTCACGCGACGACGGCGACGGTCACCATCGGCATCGAGAACGACCACCTGCGCTTTACGGTCGAAGATGACGGAGACGGATTCGACGCCGAGCTCCCTGCGCCGGGGACCGCTGAGAAGTCCGATTCCTTCGGTCTGCGCGCCACCGCCGAGCGAGTGGAGCAGCTCGGGGGAAGACTCGTGATCGGCACGGCATCCGGCCGGGGAACGACGCTCACCGTCGACCTCCCCCTCACGGAGTTCGTATGATCCGCCTCGTGATCGCCGACGACCACCCCATCGTCCGTGCCGGTCTCCATGCCCTGTTCAGCCTGGAACCGGATCTCGAGGTGGTCGCGGAGGCGGCCACGCCTGATGAAGCGGTCGCCTGCGCGGAGCGCGAGAACCCCGACGTGGTGTTGATGGACCTCCAGTTCGGCTCTCAGACGGCGACCACGGGTGTGGATGCGACGCGACGCATCCGGGCGCTCGAAGCGCCGCCCTACGTGCTCGTGCTCACGAACTACGACTCGGATGCCGACATCCTCGGCGCCGTCGAGGCCGGCGCGAGCGGATATCTGCTGAAGGACGCCCCGCCCCATGAGCTGACCGCCGCCGTGCGCGCGGCGGCCGCCGGAGAGAGTGCTCTCGCGCCCGTGATCGCCTCGCGATTGCTCGACCGGATGCGCGCGCCGCGCGTCAGCCTCAGCAGCCGCGAGATCGAGGTCCTCGAGCTCGTCGCCGCAGGGCGTTCGAACAGCGAGGTGGCAGAACAGCTCTTCGTCAGCGAGACGACCGTGAAGTCGCATCTCGCGCACATCTTCTCGAAGCTCGACGTCAGCTCACGCACCGCGGCCGTCTCGGCGGCCCGCCGAAAGGGCATTCTCCGCTGACACGGGCCGCACTCCGCGGTACTCACCTGTCGGACACGGTGCGACGGTGGGCGACTCAGCGGGAGTCGTCAAGCGGCGGAGCGGTCGACGCGCGCACGATCAGCTGCGACCCGAGGGTCACGACGTCGTCGATCGCGGTGCCGTTCATCGCCTGCAGAAGCAGGTCGACGGCGAGCGCGCCACTGCGTTCGATCGGCATCCGCACCGTCGTGAGCGCCGGGGTGACCGCACCCGCGAGGTCGATGTCATCGATGCCGACGATGCTGATGTCGGCGGGGCACCGCTTGCCCAGCTCGAGCAATCCGGCCTCGAGTCCCAGGGCGACGAGGTCGTTGTAGGCGATGACGGCCGTGGCGCCGCTCGCCGCCGCCGGTGCGGCTGCGGCCCGTCCGCCCTGAATGGACGCGGCATGGTGGCTGAGCCCGGTGAGACGGATGCCGTGGCGCTCGCACGCTCGCGCGACGGTGTCGGCGCGGCGCACATCGGCCCATGATCCGCGCGGACCGGCGGCGTAGGCGATGTGCGTGTGCCCGAGGGCGGCGAGGTGCTCGATCGCCTGCGCAGGTCCGTGCTCGGTGTCCATGAGCACGCACGGTGCGCCGTCGATCTGCCGGTTGACCACGACGTAGGGGGTGTCTCCGACGAGGTCGAGCACGTCGGCGTCGGGCAGACGGGGTGAGCACAGCAGCATGCCGTCGAGCTTTCGGGCCTGCTCGATCTGCTCGCGTTCGCGGCGCAGGTCCTCGTCGGCGTCGAAGAGCACGATGCGATGGCGTCCGTGCCATGCCTGCCCCTGGATCGCCTTGAGCAGAGTGGCGTAGACGGGGTTCGCGACGTCGGGCACGACGACCCCGAAGGTGCGCGTGGCGGTGGCCGACTGCGACGCCGCGTAACCGAGCTCCCCCGCCGCTTCGAGCACGCGGCCGAGGGTGTTCGGGGCGAGGCGATCGGGCTCCCCGAAAGCACGCGATGCGGTCGCGATGGACACGCCTGCGCGTCGTGCCACATCCGTCAGCGTCGCTGCCATGTCGTTCTCCCGCCCTCGCAGGCAATCCTACGATCCTCCACCTCGATGTAAAACTGCTTGACAAGTTTGTACAAACACTGCACACTGATTTGCATGACGATCAACGCCGATCACCCTCAGCGGTGCGCGGCCCCGAGCGAAGGAGCCACCGCGTGAGCATCCCAGCACCGGCCCTGCGCCGCACGACCTCTGCCACCGCATCCCCGCTGGTCGCTCCGACGCCCGGCATCCTGCACCTCGGCCTCGGCAGCTTCCACCGGGCACACCAGGCCGTCTACACGGCAGCCGCGCTGCAGTCCGCGGGCGGCGACTGGGGCATCGTCGGTGTCGCCTCGCGTTCGCGCACCATCGTCGACGCGATGCACGCTCAGGACATGCTCTACACGGTCGCGACCATCGCCCCGGGCACCACGTCACTCACCATCCCCGGTGTGCACGCCGACGCCTTCGTCGGCGCCGAGCAGCCCGAGCGCGTCGTCGCACAGATCGCCGACCCCGGCATCCGCATCGTGACCCTCACCGTCACCGAGAACGGCTATAGCTACTCCCCCGCCACGCAGCATCTCGACCTCGACGACGACACCGTGCGGTCCGACCTCCGCGGCGGTGCCGCCCGCTCGACCATCGGCCAGCTCGCCCGTGGCCTGCAGGCCCGTGCCGCAGCCGGTGGAGCGCCGATCTCGATCCTCAGCTGCGACAACCTCTCGGCCAACGGCGCCCACACCGAGAAGCTCGTCCGGGAGTTCCTGCACGAGCTGCCCGGATCCGAAGGCGCCGACACCCTCGCCTTCCTCGACCGCGCCGTGTCGTTCCCCTCGAGCATGGTCGATCGCATCGTGCCCGCGACCACCTCCGAGCTGCGCACCCGCGTCGACACCCTGCTCGGCGCCCGCGACGACATCCCGGTGCCTGCCGAGCCGTTCACGATGTGGGCGATCGAAGACCGCTTCGCCGGCGGACGCCCCGCCTGGGAGGCCGGCGGTGCCGTGTTCACCGACGAGGTCGGACGCTACGAGCAGATGAAGGTGCGACTGCTCAACGGCACGCACTCGCTGATCGCCTACCTCGGCGCGCTCAGCGGAGTGGGGACGATCCCCGAGGCCATCAGGCTCGACGGCATCGAGAGCGCGGCGCGCGCCGTGCTGCGTGACGAGTACGAGCCCTCGATCGAGGTTCCGTCCGGCGTCGACATTCGCGCCTACGAGAGCGAGCTGTTCGAGCGCTGGGCCAACAGCGCCCTGGGTCACCGCACCAGCCAGGTCGGTACGGACGGCTCCGTGAAGCTGCGCCAGCGCATCCCGGAGCCCGCCCTGCGGGCGCTGCGGCTCGGCGAGATGCCCCACCTGATCGCCCTCACGGTCGCCGGATACCTGTCGTGCATCGCCCCGCTGCCCGGATTCGACCCCGGCCTGCACGCCGCCGCGATGACCGACGGCGCCCGAGAGCGTCTCGCCGACTATGCGGCGAGCGCCCGCACGGGTCGTGAGCTGGCACAGCGCGTGATCGGCGAGCTTCACCTGTTCGGTGATGGACTCGGATCACAGGATGCGTTCATCGCGCGCGTCGGCGAGCTCGTCGACACGATCCAGCGACGCGGCGTCGACGCCGCGATCGCCGATGCCGTCTCGGCATCCCAGACCACCACACCATCACTCACCCGCGCAGAGGAGTACCAGCCATGAAGGCTCTCGCCATCCACGGCAAGGAAGACATCCGCTGGGAGGACCGCGAGGTCCCGACCCCCGGCGACGGCGAGGTCCGCCTCCGCGTGAACTTCGTCGGCATCTGCGGCTCCGACCTGCACTACTACTTCCACGGAGCGAACGGCGAGTACACGATCCGCGAGCCGCTCACCCCCGGCCATGAGCTGTCGGGTGTCGTCGACCTCGACCCGTCCGGCCGCCTGGAACCCGGCACCCCCGTCACCGTGCACCCCGCGCGCTACGGTGCCGAGGTCCCCGGGCTCGAAGGCCACCCGCATCTGCGTCCCGGCGGCGACTACTTCGGCAGCGCCGCCGCGAACCCCCACCGCCAGGGCGGGGCATCCGAGCTGCTGATCGTCGAAGACCACATGCTGCGCGTGCTCCCCGCATCCCTTCCGCTCGAGCGCGCAGCCCTCGCCGAGCCGCTGGCCGTGGCGATCCACGCCGTGAGCCTCGCCGGAGACATCACCGGCAAGCGGGTGCTCGTGATCGGCGCGGGGCCCATCGGACTCCTCGTCGTCGCTGCGGCACTCCACGCGGGCGCCGCGGTGGTCGGCGCGAGCGACGTGCGTGAAGAGCCTCTCGACCGGGCGACGTCCCTCGGCGCGACCGAGGTCTCGCTCGTCGGTCGCGACACCATCGAGAACGAGTCCTACGACATCGTGTTCGAATGCTCCGGCGTCGGAGTGGCCCTCACCCAGGCGGTGCGCGCGGCCCGCCGCGTCGGCACCATCGTGCAGGTCGGGATGCTGCCGAACGCCGACATCGGAGTGAACCTCGCGCCGATGCTCGCCAAGGAGCTCACCATCCGCGGCGCCTTCCGCTTCTCGACCGAGATCGACGACGCGGTCGCGCTGCTGGCCGAGTCCGATGCCCTCGACTCCGTCATCTCGCACGTCCTCCCGGCATCCGACGCCGTCCAGGCCTTCGAACTCGCTCGCGACTCGTCCGCCTCGGCGAAGGTCCTGCTGGCCCTCTAGCAACACCCTCCGCGCTCCCCGCGCACCCCACCCGATCCTGGTCCGAAGGAGTACCTCCCATGTCCGAACCGCAGACGACCGCCACGGTCGCCGATCCTGCCGCGAAGAGGTCGGTGCGCGACCTCGTGCGCGCCGCCATCTCCGGATGGCTCGGCACGGCCCTCGAGTTCATGGACTACCAGCTCTACTCGCTGGCAGCCGCCCTCGTCTTCGCCGACCTGTTCTTCTCGTCCGAGAACCCCGCCGTGGCCGTGGTCGCCGCGATGGCCACCTACGGCGTCGGCTACGTCGCCCGCCCGGTCGGCGCATTCTTCTTCGCCCGCCTCGGCGACAAGACCGGTCGCACGAAGGTCCTCTTCTACACGATCCTCCTCATGGGTCTCGCGACCACCCTCATCGGATTCCTTCCGACCTACTCGCAGGTGGGCGTCCTCGCCCCGATCCTCCTCGTGCTGCTCCGCATCGCGCAGGGCTTCGGAGCCGGAGCCGAGATCTCGGGTGCGGGCGTCATGCTCGCCGAGTACGCCCCCGCCAAGCGCCGAGGCATCATCGCCTCGCTCGTCGCACTGGGCACGAACTGCGGAACCCTGCTCGCCTCGGGCATCTGGGCGATCCTGCTCGTCGCGTACAGCGAAGACGAGGTCATCGCCTGGGCGTGGCGCATCCCGTTCATCGCCAGCGCCGTCATCATGCTCTTCGCGATCTGGGTGCGCTTCAACCTCAAGGAGACCCCGGTCTTCGAAGAGCGCGACGACGTCGTCGACGGCAAGGCGCTCTCGCGTGAAGAGGTCGTGAAGCTCGCCACCGAGACCAACGACATCCGCACGCTCGAGGCGATGAACCGCAAGCCCTGGAAGGCGTTCTCGATCGCGCTCCTGCTGCGCTTCGGCCAGGCCGGCAACTCGGGCATGATCCAGACCTACCTGATCAGCTACATCACCGTCGTGCTGCTGCTCGACCGCTCGATCGGCGTCAACGCCGTGATCGTCTCGTCGCTCGTCGCCTTCATCACGGTGCCCCTGTCGGGCTGGCTCGGCGATCGCTTCGGCCGCAAGCGCATGTACATGGTGTGGGCGATCATCGCGCTCATCATCATCGTCCCGACCATGCTCATGATCAGCAGCAAGGACACCGTGCAGGTCTTCGTCGGCTACGTGGTGCTGCACAACCTCGCGGTGATGAGTTTCGCGTCGCTCGAGAACCTCACGCTCCCCGAGCTCTTCGGATCCCGCAACCGCTACACGTTCACGGCCATGGCACGCGAGATCGCCGCCATCGTCGCGACCGGTGCGGGCCCCGTCATCGCCGCCGCGTGGGTGTCGGCCGTCACCGGCTCGTTCATCCCGATCATCATCATGCTGTTCATCTTCACGCTGTGTGCGCTCATCGCCTCGATCTGGATGCCGGAGGTCGCCGGTCGCGACCTCACCGATCCGCGCGACGCGATCTGATCGGACCGCTCTTCACGACCAGGGGTGCGGGCGCCCGAACGCTCGCACCCCACACCTCATTCCGCACCTCCAGGAGAGAACGACATGACCATCGAGATCGTCGACGTCAACATCACCAGCCCCGGACGCAACTTCGTCACGCTCAAGATCACGACCTCCGACGGCATCGTCGGCCTGGGCGACGCCACTCTGAACGGCCGCGAGCTCGCCGTCGCCTCGTACCTGTCCGACCACGTCGCCTCGATGCTGATCGGTCGCGATGAGGACAGGATCGAAGACACCTGGCAGTACCTCTACCGCGGCCCGTACTGGCGTCGCGGACCCGTCACAATGGCGGCCATCGCGGCGGTCGACATGGCGCTGTGGGACATCAAGGCGAAGAAGGCCGGGATGCCGTTGTACCAGCTTCTCGGCGGCGCCAGCCGCGAGGGCGTCCGCGTCTACGCGCACGCCTCGGGCACCGACTACGCCGCCCTGAAGAACGCGATCACCGGATACGAGGAGCTCGGGTTCACCGCCGTCCGCGTGCAGACCGGTGTTCCCGGCCTCGGGCAGATCTACGGCGTCTCTGCCGCAGGCCCCGGCGTGCGCTACGACTACGAGCCCGCCAAGCGCTCGGGCGACCGCCCCAGCGAAGAGACCTGGGACACCCGCAACTACCTCAACCACATGCCGGGGATCTTCTCGCAGATCCGGGAGGACTTCGGCACCGACCTCCGCATCCTGCACGACGGACACCACCGCATGTCGCCGATCGAGGCCGCGCGCTTCGCGAAGGACATCGAGCCCTACGACCTGTTCTGGCTCGAGGACTGCACCCCCGGCGAAGATCAGACCGCCCTGCGACTCGTGCGTCAGCACTCGACCACGCCGCTCGCGATCGGCGAGGTCTTCAACTCGGTCTTCGACTATCAGACCCTCATCACCGAGCGCCTGATCGACTACGTGCGCTCGGCGGTGACCCACACCGGTGGCATCACGGCCATGAAGAAGCTGCTCGACTTCGCCGCGATCTACGGCATCAAGTCCGGCATCCACGGGCCGACCGACATCTCGCCGGTCGGCATGGCCGCGGCACTGCATCTCGACCTGGCGATCCACAACTTCGGCATCCAGGAGTACATGCCGCACAACGAGCAGACGCTCGAGGTGTTCCAGACCTCGTTCACGTTCGACAAGGGCTTCCTGCACCCCGGCGACCAGCCCGGTCTCGGTGTGGACCTCGACGAGGATGCCGCGGCGGGCCACGAGTACACCAAGGCGTACCTGCCGGTGAACCGTCTGCTCGACGGGACCGTCCATGACTGGTGAGGTGCGACGGGTCGCCCTTCCCCCGCGCACGGTCGACTCGCGCCTGATCGTCGTCGCCCGCGCGAAGCGGGCGGAGGACTACGACGCCGTGCTCGACGTGCTCGTCGATGCCGGCATCCGCAGCGTCGAGCTGACGCTGACCACACCGGGCACGTTCGAGCACTTCCCGCACCTGCTCGCGCGGTTCGGCGACACGATCGACCTCGGCATCGGCACCGTCACGAACGCCGTGGACCTGGCACGGGCGATCGAGGTGGGGGCGGCCTACATCGTGACCCCGATCACCTCGCGCGACTTCGTCACGCAGGCGACGGATGCCGGTGTGCCGATCGTCCCGGGCGGACTCACGCCGACCGAGCTGTTCGCCTCGTGGTCTGCCGGAGCATCCGCGGTGAAGGTGTTCCCCGCGGGGCAGGTCGGACCCGCGTACCTGAAGGATCTGCGCGGCCCCTTCCCCGACCTCGTCGCCGTGCCCTCGGGGGGAGTCGACCTCGCCGGGGCCGAGGCATGGCTGCGTGCCGGTGCGGTGGCGGTGAGCGTCGGCGGGCCGCTGCTCGGCGACGCGTTCGCCGGCGGTGACCTGCATGCACTGCGGGAGCGCGCCGCGTCATTCGTCGACGTCTGCGCGCGGAGCGCCGAGTGACCACCTCGTCGCCGTCCGTCGTCACGCTCGGAGAGACGATGGCGCTCGTGCGCACGACCGAGATCGGCTCGCTGCGTCACGCGAACTCGCTGGCGTTCGGCATCGGCGGCGCTGAGAGCAACGTCGCGATCGGACTCGCGCGACTCGGAGTCACGACCTCGTGGCTGGGCCGCGTCGGCGACGACTCGCTCGGCGAGCGCATCGTCCGAGAGATCCGCGGTGATGGCGTCGACGTGCGCGCGATCGTCGACCCGGATGCCGCGACCGGCCTCATGGTGAAGGAGCGCCCGTCTGCGGCATCCACCGCGGTGCACTACTACCGTGCGGCGTCAGCCGGATCGCGGCTGCGACCGGAGGACCTGCCCGACGGGTGGGTCGAGGACGCGTCGCTGCTGCACATCACCGGGATCACTCCGCTGCTGTCCGAGACGGCCCGGGCGGCCGTCCACTCAGCCATCGATCGTGCCCGGGCAGCCGAAACGATCGTGAGCTTCGACATCAACTACCGGTCGGCGCTGGCGTCGCCCGATGTCGCCGGGTCCGTGCTGCGCGAACTCGCGGAACGTGCCGACGTCGTCTTCGGCGGCGACGAGGAGTTCGCCATCCTGTATCCCGGCACCTCGGCAGCGGATGCCGCGGAACGCCTGCGGGAGGCCGGATGCGCGACGACCGTGCTCAAGCAGGGACCTGACGGCGCCTCGGTCCTCACCGCCGGATCGGTGGTCGACTCGCCCGGGTTCACGATCGAGCCGGTCGACACGGTCGGTGCGGGCGATGCGTTCGTGGCCGGGTATCTGAGCGCTCTGCTCGACGGCCAGGTGGTCGATGCGGTCCTGCTCCGGGCGAATGCCTGCGGCGCCATGGCCTGCCTCGTTCCCGGCGACTGGGAGGCCGCACCGACTCTGCGCGACCTCGAGCGCTTCCTCGACGCCGGATCCGACCCGGTGCGCCGCTGAATCGGCGTTGACGTCGCCTCAAGACGCGTAGCCTCGAAGGATGTCCAAAGCCGTCGCCTCCCCGTCCACGGCTTCCGCCCTCCCGGAGTCCGTGCCCCGTCGCACCCCGCTGTTCTCCCGCGCCGCGGTGAACTTCCGACCGGCCGCACTCGTCTACCGGGTCGTGGCGCTCGCCGTCATCCTCACCGGTGTCATCCGGCACTCCGACATCCTGACCGGTCAGCCGGCGTGGACGACCCTGCTGTTCTACACGATGGTCAGCAACCTCCTGTGTCTCGCGTGGGTGGTGCTCCTCCTCGTCCGCACGGTCGGCGATCTGCGTCAGCGCGGACGGTTCGGCACATCGACGCCCAGCGCACGCGGCAGTGGAGCGGTGATGTTCGCGATCACCGTGACCATGCTGATCTACCTGATCGTGCTCGTTCCCTCGAGGTTCGCCGACGGCGACGCCGAGATCTTCTCACTCACCGACAACCTGATCCACATCATCACGCCCGTGCTCGTGATCGTCGACTGGCTGGTCTTCGTGCCGAAGGGATCGTTCCGGTGGATCGATCCTCTGCTGTGGACACTGCTCCCCTACGTGTATCTGACCTGGGCTTTCGTCTACGGCGCGCTCGGCGGCGAGTTCACACCAGGACAGGCGTATCCCTACCCGTTCATGGATGTCGACGTGCTCGGGGTCGCGGGCGTCGCTCAGTGGATCATCGCCCTCACGGTCGCTCTCGTCGCGGTCGGCTTCGTCTTCGTGATCATCGACCGCATCCTCGGATCGCTCGCCCGGCGGTTGGTCCGACACTGAGACGCCCCGCGCCGGCGCTCAGTTGATGATCTCCGCGCGGTCGTCGGCGTGCAGGGCCGCGAGCCGTTCGCGCCATGCGGCGAGCGCCTCGGCCGAGAGGCGGGTCCAGTCGAGCACCTCGCGGACGACCCTCACCGGCTCCGCGCTGCGATAGGAACGGGTCGGATTGCCGGGGAACTTCTTGTCGGTCACATTCGGGTCGTTCTCGAAGTCCCCGGTCGGCTCGACCTCGTAGACCCGCGGCTCGCGATCACCCGGCGCGAGCTCGGCGGCGAGTCCCGCACCGTCGGCCACGGCGGTGAAGTAGATGTGGTTCATCACGATCTCGGGCCGGTAGTTCGACGGATATCCGGCGGTCAGCAGGTCGCCCGGTCGCAGGTCTGCCTTGGTGCCGTGGAAGAAGGGGCCGTCATCCAGTGCGTCGCTCACCCGCAGCATCCTATGACTGCGCGCACACGCAGGGAAGGAGATCTCGCAGTACGAAGGACGGATGCCGACTGCTCACCCTTCGTCGAGAGAGATCTCCTTCACTGCGGTCGTCGCACAGATGGCGACGGTCAGTCGCCCGAGCGTCGCGTTCCGATACCCGGTTCGTCGTTGTGGATGGACTCGTCCTGCACGGATGACTCCGACGACGGGTCGACGCGCACCGCACCGGAACCGCCCGAGTCGGCGCCAGCGTTTCCGGCGGGAGTCTCTCCGACCTGGTCGGGGTCGTCCGCGTTGCGGTCTTCGATCAGCGCGGCGATCCCTTCCTCGGAGGGTTCCGCACCGCCGAGATCCTGACCGGACTCCTCGCCGCGGCCGCTCACTCGGTGCCGTCCCGCAGGTCGGTCGGCGCGTCGCCGCTGTGCTGCAGACCCTCGTCCTCCGGAGCCAGGTCACCCTGTCCGTCGTCGCCCAGCTCGGCGTCGACCGGGTCGTCGCCCTGGGTCTCGGGCTGGTCGGTATCGGTGGGGAAGGTGCCGTCCGAGAAGTCGTCGACTCGGGGGATGCCGGGCATGTCCGGCGGGAAGCTGTTCGCGAAAGCGTCGATGTTCGACATGATGCCCTCCAGGGTTGGTGTCCGAGCTCTCATGATGCGTCCGATCCGCGGCGAGCGCAGGGCGGTTGACAGCCCGGCGGAGGGCGAGGATCATTCCCGCCCCGATCCCGACGGGTGACGTCACAGGTCGAGCCGATTCGGCGGGCTGCTCGATTGTGTCGACACCCGGTCGCCCCTATGGTGTGGTCATGAACCGCTCGCGCCTCCGTCCACTGGTGAGCGCGGCTCTCGCGCTCGGGGCGGTCGCGCTTCTGGCCGGCTGCGTCAACGCTCCGACGGTCGACCTTCTCGCCAGCGGCGAATCCGCCCGCCTGCCTGAGTCGGTCACGTCCGACCAGCTCGAGACGGTGGTCCCCGACACGGCGCGCCTGCTCGGCGAGGACTCCGAAGGGCACACCTTCTACGCCGTCGAGGCGAGTGACGAGAGCGGGCTCGGAAGGGTCTGCCTGGTGATCGACGGCGTCGAGAACGGGCCGGTCATGGGATGCGGGGCGATGCCGATCGAGGTCGAGACCGCCGGCGTGCGCGCCCGACTCAGCGTCGAGGTCGTCCCCGAAGACAGCGGCGAGAAGATCGGCGACTACCTCCGCGTCTTCCTGTGATCGACGACCCCGCACCGCGCGTGACCGTGAGAGCATCGATCGCAGACCACGACTCGAGGGAGATCTCGGATGCTCGACACAGCAGACAGCGTCAGGCTCGGCCGTTCCGGAGTGAAGATCTCGAAGGTGGCGCTCGGATGCATGAGCTTCGGCGCACCGGACCGCGGCGCACACGGATGGTCGCTCGATGAGGAAGCGAGCCGCCCGCTGATCGCGCAGGCTCTCGAGGCAGGAATCACGACGTTCGACACCGCCGACGTGTACTCCGACGGCACGAGCGAGGAATTCGTCGGCCGTGCACTCAAGGACTTCGCGCGCCGCGACGAGATCGTGCTCGCGACGAAGGTGCACGGGCGCATGGGCCCGGGCGCGAATCAGGCCGGGCTCAGCCGCGGGCACATCCTGTCGGGCATCGACGCGAGCTTGACGCGCCTCGGCACCGAGTATGTCGATCTTTACCAGATCCACCGGTGGGACCCCGAGACGCCGATCGAAGAGACCATGGAGGCGCTGCACGACGTCGTCCGCTCGGGCAAGGCTCGCTACATCGGCGCATCATCGATGTGGGCGTGGCAGTTCGCCAAGGCCCAGGGTGTCGCTGCGCAGAACGGCTGGACGCGCTTCGTCTCGATGCAGGATCAGTACAACCTGCTGCAGCGCGAGGAGGAGCGGGAGATGCATCCGTTCTGCCTCGACTCGGGCGTCGGCGTGCTGCCCTGGTCTCCGCTGGCGCGTGGCAAGCTGACGCGGGACTGGGATGAGACGACCACGCGCACGGCGACCGATGCCTTCGGCGCGACGCTCTACCACCGCGAAGAGGAGTCGAATCGGGCGATCGTGGATGCGGTGGCTCGCGTCGCCGAGGGACGCGGCGTCTCCCGGGCGCAGATCGCACTCGCGTGGGTCGCGCAGCAGTCGGCGGTGACCGCCCCGATCGTCGGCGCGACCAAAGCCGCTCACATCGACGATGCCGTCGCAGCCGTCAGCATCCGACTCGAGGCCGCCGAGCTCGCCGAGCTGGAGGGTGCCTACACGCCGCGGGATCCCGAGGGCTTCTGACCGCGCTTCGGCGCCTACTCGATCTGACCGATGGGCTCCCGCTTCTCGGCCTGGAACTGGTCTTCCGCGCGGCCTCTCGCCCAGTAGGCGGAGATCGACAACGACTCTCTGGGCACCTCGCGCTGCTTCAGCAGGGCCCGAACGGCCTTGATCGTTCCGCGCTCCCCGTGCGCGAACACACCGGGGTGCCCGTCCGACCAGGCCAGCTCTGCGAGGACGGCCAGCAGCTCGTCATCGGACTCAGTCCATCGCACTGTCACTCCCGACGGAGCATCGGGAAGGATGCGATCGGCGGGGTCGGCGACGGTGAGGATGACGTGCCCGACGGCATCCGAGTCCATCGCCTCGACGGCTGACGAGATCGCCGGGAGGGCGGTGTGATCGCCGATGAGCAGATGCCACGGCGCTCCGGGCTCGGGCAGGTAGCCGCCGCCCGCGCCGCTGACGACCAGCGTGTCCCCGACCTGTGCACGTCGAGCCCACGGACCGGCGACACCCTCATCGCCATGCACGACGAAGTCGATGACGAGACGCTGGCGCTCGGCATCCGCTGCTCGCACCGTGTATGTGCGCGGAGTGGGCAGCTTCTCGGGGCTGTACTCCCGCAGCTGAGCGAGATCGTAGGGAGGGGTGAGCCCGTGGCGAGGCTCGGCGAACAGGATCTTGACGTACTTGTCGGTGTAGACGTTGTCGGTGAAGGCCTCGTACCCGTCGCCTCCGGCCGTGATGCGCACGAGGTCGGGGCTGACCTGCTCGACCTGCTGCACACTGAGCACGGCTTGGCTGGGGGTTCGGCGAGGCTGTTCCGGCATTGCGTCTCCTGACGAAGAGGAAGGAAGTCCTCTCCAGTCTGCCGGTCCTGTTCGGTGACCCGGCCCACTTGCCAATATGGAAAGTCGTCGTACACCGCGCACGCCACGGAGGCGTGATGGGTGCGCCTCAGGCGGCGCAGAGGTCGGTGTCGGCGCTGCGGTTCACCGCATCCACCGGCCGCGGTGGCACCGGGGTGGCGCGGGGCTGCGAGGTAAGTGCTTCGTAGTCGGCGCCGAGCAGCAGCTGCACGCCGTCGACGTCTCCGACCTGGACGACGACCTGGATGCCGAGCTCTGCGGCGAGCGCCTGCGCCGTCTGCTGGGCGTCAGGGGTGTCTGCGGCCGTGATGGTCGTGAGGTCGACCGGGTCGGCATTGGCGATGCCAGCGACGGTGTATCCGTAGCCCGTCGCGTCATCGGAGACGCGGGACGCCAGACCGCTGACACCGGCACCGTTGAGGATCTGCACGGGCGCGGTGCGCACCGGCGCCTCGGGCTGCACCTCGTCGGTGGTGAGCACGATCGGCACGTCGTCGATCAGCGCCCGGAAGATGACGTCGGCGTCCGCGGTCGGCACGACGCGATTGGGGTCCTCCGGGGCCTCGGTCGTCGGCATGGTGAGGAATGTGACGCTGCTGAGCGGAACATTCGCGACCCGCGCGGCGAGGCCGGCGAGATCGGTCAGGGCTCCGAGACCGGGGTCGACGGTCATCGACGACGTCACGGCATCGAGGAACGCGTAGAGCCGGTCGGGGCGCACGAGCACGGCGGACTTGGTGGCCTTCTGCACGATCGCCGAGAGCACCATCTGCTGGTGCCCGAGGCGGGCGATGTCGCTCTCCTGGGCGAGCGCATGGCGCGTGCGAGCGAGTGCGAGTGCCTGGTCGCCGTTGATCGACTGGGGGCCGGCGGGCAGGTCGAGGCGTGCGTGCCCGTCCCGCAGCGGCTCCGGCAGGCACACGTCGATGCCGCCCATCGCGTCGACCATGCCGATGAACCCCTCGAAGTCCATCTGCACGAAGTGGTCTATCGCGAGACCGGTCAGCTGCTCGACCGCCGCGACGGAGCAGGCCGGGCCGTACTGCAGTGCCGAGTTCAGCATCCCCCAGCCGCCGCCGTACGACCCGCGCCCGTTGTCGTCGCACGCCGGCAGGTCGCCGACGGTGTCGCGCGGAAGCTGCACGGCGTCGATGCGGGTGTTGTCACTCGAGATGTGAGCGACCACCATCGCGTCGCTGCGCTCGGTGCCGTCGTCTTCGCCGAAGCCCTCGGACTCGAGCGCCCGGGAATCGGACCCGAGCAGCAGGATGTTCAGATCGCCCGTCGCGAGCTCGGGCTCGCTCTCACCGTCGTCCGAGCGGATGGGCGCCGTGGTGACGTTGCCCTGCAGCTGCCCGTAGGCGATGGCGCCCACGGCGACCAGGGCGGCCACGACGGCGACGCTGATCCAGCCGATCACTCGACCGCGCCGACGACGTGGTCGAGACGCGGGTTCGGAGCCTGACGTGACGTCGTTCTGGTCGTCGCTGTGGGGGGAAGCTGGCGATCTCACCTGCTCACACCATCACGAGTGGGGCCAGAGAGCCAACACGTGGAGGCGGCGAGTCCTGCGAGGGTGCTGTGAGCCCGGTCGCTCACACCGTGACATACCCCCGGGAGGAGTCGTCGTGGATGAGGCGGTAGTCGGGCGTGGTGCCCCGCCGATCGGCCAGGCTCCACACCCGGGTCGCTCGCCCGTCGCCGGCGGACGAGGCGCCGTACTCGAGGACGAGCGCGCTCGGCATCGCCCCGTCGCGGTACTCCCCGACGAAGTAGCGCGGGCTGCCGAGACCACCCGAGTCCACCCGCCCGACGAAACGACCCGAGTCGGTCAGTCGAGGAGGAGTGGCGAGCAGGTCAGCGGGTGTGATGCGCTGGACGGCCTCGTGCTGTGCGAAAGCAGACAGGGAGAGAGGCGTGATCGAGTCGATTCGCATCTCAGACCGCCTCCGCCTTCTGATCGCTGCGCGACGATCGTTCGCGAAGGCTCTGAGCCCAGTCCTTCGTGTCGGTGAACCGGTGCTCGTCGAGGTAGGCGCGGATGACGTCGTGCACGAGGCGGATCTGTGACTCCGTCCCCATCGCCGCCTGCATCATGTCGACCGTCGGCGCGGGCGCCCCGTCGATGCGCTCGAGCGCCTGGCGGATGATGCGCTCGCGCCCCTCCCGTCCGAGGGACTTCTCCATGGAGGGCGTCTGGCGTGGGTACTCTGGGGCGTGTTCGTGACTCATGCGAGCCTCCTCAGTCAGGGATGGTGGTGTCTCACGGACAGTGGTGCCGGGGCTGCAACCCCGGCACCACGTCGTCTCCCCACCGTATCTTATTTTTAGTCATTCAAAATAAGCGAGGAGTTTCGGCGCGTCGGCCGCACACCGTGAGTAGCCTTCATCCATGAGCTTCCACATCGAGCACACCCTCGACGGCCGGCGTGCGAGCACCGGCGCCTACGACTCCCTCGGCGAGGCCGTGATGGCGGCGTTGGGCGTGAAGCGCCCGCCCGTTCTCGTCATCGACGACTCCGCCGACAGTGGCACCGACGCCGTCGCCGCCGTCCTGAAGAAGGGCGAGGTGCTCACCGCGACACCTGAGCCTGAGTGGTGGGGTCGGGTGAAGAAGGCGTCGCAGGACAAGCTGCTCGCCGGAGGCCGGCTCGATGCCGCCGTAGTGACGGATCTCACCGATGCCGGTGGTGCAGTGGCAGCGACGGCATGGGAGAGCGGCCCCGTCGAGGAGTGGGAGCTGACGCCGGCATCCGACCACGACTGGGTGCGCTTCGAAGCCGCTCGGCGGTCGATCCGAGGCTGAGGCCCCGCCGACACCTCTGCCGATGCATGAGAAAGACCCGGCTTCCTCGAAAGGAACCGGGCCTGTCTCTCATTCACTGCTCGCTGTGCGCGAGGGGGGACTTGAACCCCCACGTCCATAAGGACACTGGCACCTGAAGCCAGCGCGTCTACCATTCCGCCACTCGCGCGAGTATGTCGGGCTCCGAAGAACTCAACTTCCCAAAGATATCACGCGTTTCGCCCATCGATGAAACCGGCGTCGCCGCGGTCTGCAGGAGTCGGGCACGGATGCCGGACGAGAGGATGTTCTTCGGTCCTGCAGACGTGCCGAGCTCCTGCATCCGGCGCATCCCACTCCCCCACTCCCCCGGAATCTCGGCGTTTTCCCGCCTCGCGAGGGCGTTCACCCAGCACACCTCGCTACGATGTGCCTACCGGTCGGCATGCCAGAGGAGCCCAGTGGGACTACTTGACAGCTTTGAGAAGGGTCTCGAGCGCGCTGTGAACAGCGCCTTCGCGAAGACCTTCCGCAGCGGCATCCAGCCCGTGGAGATCGCTTCCGCCCTTCGGCGCGAAGCGGACACCAAAGCGGCTGTGGTGAGCAGGGACCGCATCATCGCGCCCAATAACTTCGTCGTGCGCCTCAGCACCGACGACGCCGAGCGCATGCAGGGGCTCGGTGGAGCCCTCACCGACGAACTGCACGCGCTTCTCACCAAGCACGCGAAGTCGCAGGGTTACAGCTTCTCCGGCCCGCTCTCGATCTCGCTCGAGGGTGACGACAAGATCGCGACCGGCACGGTCAACGTCAGCTCCGGAACCGTCGAGGGCCGCGTCGAGTGGCAGGCCGTGATCGACGTCGACGGCCGTCGCCACTCGCTCACCCGCGCACGCACCGTCATCGGCCGCGGAACGGATGCCGACATCACGATCGCCGACGCCGGATCCAGCCGTAAGCACGTCGAGGTCCTCTGGGACGGAGAGCGCGCCATGATGCGCGATCTCGGCTCGACGAACGGCACCAAGGTCGACGGCCAGAAGGTGCGCGAAGCCGCCCTTCCCTCCGACACCACCCTGACCATCGGACGCACCGACCTGGTGTTCCGCATCGTTCCCGTCGCCACCCCGTCGCGCCCGCCCCGGCCGCGCGACGACGACGCGACCCGCGCGTTCGGGGCCATCTCGTGAGCACACCCAGTGAACTCGTCCTGCTGCTGCTGCGCGTGGGCTTCCTGCTGCTGCTGTGGTTCTTCGTGTTCGGCGTCGTCTACTCGCTGCGCGCCGATCTGTTCGGCATGAAGGTCCGCAAACTCCCGGCCGAGGTCGCCGCGGCGACGCCTGCTCCGACGCAGTCGCCCGCATCCGCCCCGGCCTCCCGCCCCGCGTCGTCGAAGCCCAGCACCGGTCCCGCCACGGTCGCGACGGCCAAGCGGCTCGTCATCACCTCCGGTCCGAAGGCGGGGCTCGAGCTCCCCCTCGGCAACGAGACGTTGACGATCGGACGCTCCAGCGAATCCGCCCTCGTGATCCGCGACGACTACACGTCCAGTCACCACGCACGTCTGATGCTCCGCGGCGACAGCTGGGCCATCCAGGACCTCGACTCGACCAACGGCACCTTCGTCGCCGGCCAGCGCGTGACCGGCGGTCCCGTCGCCCTCGCCCTCGGCACCCCCATCAAGGTGGGCGCCACGACCTTCGAGCTGCGAGCCTGACCCCGGCATGGTCTTCGAAGGCTCGAGCGCCGCGATCTCCCACACCGGGAAGGTCCGCTCCAACAACCAGGATTCCGGGTACTCCGGGGCGAATCTCTTCGTCGTCGCCGACGGCATGGGCGGTCACGCCGGCGGTGACGTCGCCTCGAGCATCGCGATCCACCGGATGGAGCCGCTCGACCAGCCGTACTCGTCTGTCGACGACGCACAGGCCTCACTGCAGGCCGCCGCGACCACCGCGGCCGGCGATCTGATCCGCGCCGCCAAGGACCGCCCCGAACTCGCCGGCCTCGGCACCACGCTCAGCGCCGTCATCATGGTCGACGACTACGCGGTCATCGGCCACATCGGCGACTCGCGCATCTACCTCTACCGCGACGACGCGGTGACGCAGATCACGGCCGACCACACCTTCGTGCAGCGACTCGTCGACTCGGGCCGCATCACCCCCGAAGAGGCGCGATACCACCCGCGTCGCTCGGTGCTCATGCGCGTGCTGAGCGACATGGACGCCGATCCCGAGCTCGACATGTTCGTGATGCACACCCAGCCGGGCGACCGCTGGCTGCTGTGCTCCGACGGCCTCTCGGGCGTCGTCGACGAGGCGCACATCCTCAAGGCGATGCGCATGGGGATGGCGCCTGGCCGCACGGCCGACAACCTGCTCAAGCAGGCGCTCGACGGCGGAGCCCCCGACAACGTGACGATCGTCCTCGTCGAGGTCGGCGGTCAGCACGCGATGCACTCCGGCACGGCGACGATCGTCGGCTCGGCATCGAACCCCGCCAACGTGACCGTTCCTCCGGTGCGCGCGCCCCGCGGCAACTGGCTGCACCCGGTACGCCAGGCCGCGAACGAGCCCAGCCACTTCGAGCCGGCCCCCGAATACCTCGAAGAGCTGATCGAAGAGGACCGTCGACGCGCCAAGCGCCGCCGTCTCGGATGGATCGCCGGGATGCTGGTGGTCGTCGCGATGCTCGTGTTCGCCGCCTTCGCCGCCTACAGCTGGACGCAGACGCGCTACTTCGTCGGCGCCGACGACGACAGTGTCGTGATCTACCAGGGCGTGCAGCAGAACATCGGCCCGATCACCCTGTCGACGCCGCTCCGCGACACCGACATCCTGCTCGCCAACCTTCCGCCGTACCAGCGTGACTCCGTGGAGCGCACGATCACGGCGCGGTCGTTCTCGGATGCCGAGGCCATCGTCGCGCGACTCCAGGCCGGCGCCGACCGCGTGATCGGCGAGACCCCGCTGCCCACTCCCCTGCCCACCGCGACGCCGACGGAGGACGCAGGATGACCGCCGACGTCACGGCCGACACCAGCGTCATCAAGGCCCTCAAGAGAATGCGGATGCCGCAGACGCAGCGCAACCGCGAGTTCTGGCTGCTGCTCTTCGCCGTCGCTCTCAGTGGCGGCGCTCTCACGCTCGTGCAGCTCGGTGCTCTGGGTCTGATCGACCCCATGATCCTGGCGATCGGCGGTGGCCTCGCCGTTCTGGCCTTCGCCGTGCACTTCGTGCTGCGTGCCGTCGCGTCGGCCGCCGACCCGTTCCTGCTGCCGATCGCCACGCTGCTGACCGGCCTCGGCATCGCGATGATCTATCGCATCGACATCGCGAAGTCCCTCACGGGGTGGGACGCCTACTCGACGAAGCAGCTCGCGTGGACGGGCATCTCCCTCGCCGGGGCGATCGCGTGCGTGATCCTGCTGCGCAACTACCGGGTGCTGTTCCGCTACACCTACATCTTCGGCCTCTCCGGCATCCTGCTCCTGCTGCTCCCCTTCGTCCCGGGCCTGCGCATCCCCGATGCGAACGCCCAGGTCTGGGTGTCGCTCGGCGGCATGTTCGCCTTCCAGCCCGGCGAGCTCGCCAAGATCTGCCTCGCGATCTTCTTCGCGGGCTATCTCGTGCGCACGCGGGAGAGCCTGACGTCTGTCGGCACGAAGTTCCTCGGCATCATGTGGCCGCGCATGCGCGAGCTCGGACCGGTTCTGGTGGTGTGGGCGATCTCGCTCGGCATCATCGTCATCCAGCGCGACCTCGGAACCGGAACCCTGATCTTCGGCATGTTCGTCGCAATGCTCTACGTCGCGACCGGCAAGACGAGCTGGGTGCTCATCGGCCTCGCCCTCGTGGCTGCGGGTGTCGCGGTGGCGACACAGATCCTCAGCTACGTGCAGGGCCGCTTCGTCAACTGGCTGTTCCTCTTCGACCCCGAGAAGGTCGACCCCGACGGCGCCGGCTTCCAGCCCATGCAGGGCCTGTTCGGGCTGGCGCACGGCGGCCTTCTCGGCACGGGCTGGGGTCAGGGACGCCCCGACGTCACGCCCCTCGCCCACAGCGACTACATCATCACGAGCCTCGGCGAGGAGATCGGCCTGATCGGGCTGTTCGCGATCCTCTGCCTCTACATGGTCTTCGTGAGCCGTGGCGTGCGCATCGGACTGGCGGGTCAGGACGACTTCGGCAAGCTGCTCGCCATCGGCCTCTCGTTCACCATCGCGCTGCAGGTGTTCATCATGGTCGGCGGCGTGACGAGGGTCATCCCGCTGACCGGTCTGACCACGCCGTTCCTCGCCGCCGGTGGATCCTCGCTCATCGCCAACTGGCTGATCGTGGCCATCCTGCTGCGCATCTCCGACGGCGTCCGCAGCCAACCCCGGGCGGTGATCGGCTGACATGACCAAAGAACTCCGCCGTCTCAGCATCGTGATGCTGTTCATGTTCCTGTCGCTGTTCGCCGCGACCAGCTGGATCCAGGTCGTCGAGGCCGACGCCCTCGGGCAGAACCCGAACAACAGGCGCACGCTCCTCGACAGCTACGAGATCCAGCGCGGGTCGATCATCGTCGACGACGTCGCGATCGCCTCCTCGACCCCCTCGGACGACCGCTACCAGTTCCAGCGCGTCTACACGGATGCCGCGATGTGGGCCCCTGTCACCGGGTACTTCAACCCGGCGCTGCAGTCGGCGACCGGCATCGAGCGGGCGATGAACGCCGACCTGTCGGGAACGGGATCGAGCGCCTTCTTCGCCGAGATCGAGCGGATCCTCTCGGGTCAGCCCCAGAGCGGATTCAGCGTCGAGCTGACTCTGGACACAGCCGCGCAGCGCGCCGCATACGACGCTCTGCAGGGCCTCAACGGCGCGGTCGTCGCTATCGAGCCGAAGACCGGGCGCATCCTCGCACTGGTGTCGACCCCCGGGTTCGACACCAACCAGCTCGCGACGCACGACGCGGATGCCGCGAACGCGACCTACGACCAGCTCGACGAAGACCCCACGAAGCCCCTCTCGAACCGGGCGATCGCCGGCGACCTCAACCCTCCCGGCTCGACGTTCAAGCTCGTCGTGGCGGCCGCGGCCTATGCGTCGGGCAACTGGACGCCCGACTCGACGCTCCCGAACCCGGCCCGCTACCAGCTGCCCGGCTCGACGAACACGGTCGCGAACGCCTGGGGCGGCACGTGCGGCAGCGGAGACACCGTGACGATCTCCGAAGCCATCCGCCTGAGCTGCAACATCCCGATGGCCGAACTCGCCGTCGAGCTCGGCGATGACGCGATCCGCGAGATGGCGGAGAAGTTCGGCTTCAATCGGAGCTTCTCGACGCCGCTCGAATCGACTCCGTCGAGCTACCCGCGTGCCCTCGACGACGCGCAGACCGCCCTCACCGGATTCGGCCAGGGACAGGTCACCGCGACGCCGCTGCAGATCGCGATGGTGGCGGCCGGCATCGCGAACGACGGCGTCGTGATGAACCCCCGTCTGGTCGACACGGTGATCGGCAACGACCTCTCGGTCATCCGTTCGTACGACGACACCCAGTTCGGTCAGACGACCGATGCGACGATCGCCGATCAGATCACGGCGTCGATGGTCGCGAGCGTCTCAAACGGCGCTGCGCAGGGTGCAAGAATAGACGGGGTCGATGTGGCGGGGAAGACCGGCAC
Organism: Microbacterium sp. CGR1; assembly: GCF_001266755.1. NCBI lineage: Bacteria > Bacillati > Actinomycetota > Actinomycetes > Micrococcales > Microbacteriaceae > Microbacterium > Microbacterium sp. CGR1. The sequence goes on along the minus strand of NZ_CP012299.1, from coordinate 2,636,701 downwards.
GACCGAGAACGATAACAAGCCGTACACGTTGTGGTTCACCGGTTTCGCGCCGGCGGACGACCCCGAGGTGGCAGTAGCGGTCCTCGTCGAAGACGGCGGTGGACAAGGGCAGTCAGGATCCGGCGACACCATCGCCGCTCCGATTGCAAAGAAGGTCATAGAGGCGGTGCTGGGCAGATGAGACCGACGCAGGGTGTGTCGTTCGGTGGTCGCTACGAGCTGCAGTCGCGTATTGCGATCGGCGGCATGGGCGAGGTGTGGGAGGCGACGGATCACGTCATCGGTCGCACCGTGGCCATCAAGATCCTCAAGGACGAGTACATGGGGGACCCCGGGTTCCTCGAGCGGTTCCGCGCTGAGGCGCGCCATGCCGCACTCGTCAACCACGAGGGCATCGCGAGCGTCTTCGACTACGGCGAGGAGAACGGCAGCGCCTACCTCGTCATGGAGCTCGTTCCCGGCGAGGCCCTCTCGACCGTGCTCGAGCGCGACGGCGCCCTGAGCGCCGACAAGACCCTCGACATCGTCGCGCAGACGGCATCCGCTCTGCAGGCCGCGCATGCGGCAGGTCTCGTGCACCGTGACATCAAGCCGGGAAACCTGCTGATCACGCCTGACGGCCGCGTCAAGATCACGGACTTCGGCATCGCCCGCATCGCCGACCAGGTGCCGCTGACGGCCACCGGCCAGGTCATGGGCACCGTGCAGTACCTCTCGCCCGAGCAGGCGTCGGGGCACCCGGCGTCACCGGCGACCGACACGTACTCGCTCGGCATCGTCGCCTACGAGTGCCTCGCAGGCAAGCGGCCCTTCACGGGTGAGTCGCAGGTCGCGATCGCGATGGCGCAGATCAACGAGCAGCCTCCGCCGCTGCCGCCGACCGTGCCGATCCCGGTGCAGAACCTCGTCATGGCGATGATCGCCAAGAAGCCCGCCGACCGCCCGTCGTCGTCGGCGACCGTCGCACGCGCCGCCCAGGCTCTGCGACGAGGCGACCTGAACTCCGCTGCCATCGCGGTGCCGGCCATCGCGACCGGTGGTGTCGCCTCCGACGACGCCACCCGGCTGCTCACCGCATCGGGCGACGACGGCACGACGCGCATCCTCCCCACGACGGCCCAGCTGCCCACCGGCGAGCAGGCCGAGGAGGAAGCCGAGAAGAAGAAGAAGCGCAGCCCCTGGACGTGGCCGCTGATCGCTCTCATCGCACTGCTCGTGATCGTGCTCGGTGGAACCGTGTTCGCCCTGATGAATCAGGGCGACCCGGATCCCGAGCCGACCCAGTCGGAGACCGTGTCGCAGACCCCGAAGCCGACACCGACCGAGACCGAGACGCCCGAGCCCGAGCTCGTGGACGTCGATGCTCTCGGTCTCGTGGGGATGCAGTGCGATGCCGCGCAGACCGCTGCCGCCAACGCCGGACTCCAGGCCGAGTGCGTGGTGGGCAACACCATCGCTCCCAACGCGAACCAGGTCGGCACGGTCGAGTCCGTGCAGCCCGGCGGCAACGTTCCCGAGGGCACGGCCATCACGCTGACGACCTTCAAGGAGCAGGTGAAGGTGGGCAAGCCCTCGGGCACCCCGACCATCGCCGGCACCGCCACCGAGGGCGAGCCCGTGACCCTCAACTGGCCGAGCTTCGAGTGCCCCTCGGGCACCCCGGCGCGATCGGCGTTCGAGGTGACGCTCACCAACGCGACGTTCTCCGGCGGCAACGCCGGCGAGTCCATCCGCAGCTTCGGACCCAGCGTGCTCTCGACGCAGATCGTCCCCGGCACGGCCGGACAGTCGATCACCGCCACGTTCCGCGTCTTCTGCGGCAGCGACATGCCGTCCGAGCAGTCGGATGCCATGCCGGGCGTCGTCATCCTGCCCGCCGCGCCGGGCGCCGATGAAGGCGACGCAGACGGCGGAGACTCAGGCGAATAACCCGCTCCCGCCGTAGGCTGGAGCATCCACAAGGTCGTATCAGGGGGTCACTACGTGTCGACAGAGCCACGCGTTCTCGCGGGTCGCTATCGCGTCGACGAGCTCATCGGGCACGGCGGCATGGCGAAGGTGTACCGCGGGTACGATCTGACGCTCGGTCGTGCGGTGGCGATCAAGATCCTCGACCCTGAACTGGCTCGCGACAACGCGTTCCGCACGCGATTCCGTCTCGAGGCCCAGTCCGCCTCTCGCATGTCGCACCCGTCGATCGTCCGCGTCTACGACGCCGGCGACCCCTCGACGACCGACAGCAGCACGGATGAGCCTCCGTACATCATCATGGAGCTGATCAGCGGCACGCTGCTGAAGGACATCATCGCCAAGGGCCCGGTGCCCGTCGACGATGCCGTGCGCTATGTCGACGGCATCCTCGAGGCGCTGGACTACTCGCATCGTGCGGGTGTCGTGCACCGCGACATCAAGCCGGGCAACGTGATGGTGACCGACAAGGGCCAGGTCAAGGTCATGGACTTCGGGATCGCCCGAGCCGTGTCCGACTCATCATCGACGGTCGCCGAGACCACCCAGATCATCGGCACCGCGGCATACTTCTCACCCGAGCAGGCCAAGGGCGAACCGGTCGACGCACGCGCCGACCTCTACTCGACCGGCGTCGTGCTCTATGAACTGCTCACCGGCCGTCAGCCGTTCCGCGGCGAATCCCCTGTGGCCGTCGCCTACCAGCACGTCAGCGAGACTCCGGTCCCTCCGACCGAGGTGAACGAGGACTCCCCCGGCGCGCTCGACCCGATCGTCCTGCGCGCGCTGGCCAAGGATCCCTACCAGCGATACCCGGATGCCGCGCACTTCCGCGCTGCGCTCGACTCGGCGGTCTCCGGCCACGCGCCGAGCCGCAAGGAGCTCGGCGCGCTCACGAGCGAGCTGTACGGACCGAATCCGCGTGCCGCGCAGGAGACCGCCCGGTCGCTCCGCCAGCTGAGCACCGACACCACCATGGCTCGCACGCAGTCGGGTCCGCCCGTCGCGTGGATCTGGGCGGGTGTGGCACTGCTTGCCGTGCTTCTCGCCTCGGTGCTGTTCTGGGTCTGGACGCTCAGCATGCGCCCGGACGACGTGCCGTCGAGCTCGCGCGTGGTGCCTGATCTCGTCAATGTCTCGTCCGAGCGCGCCCAGGATGATCTCGGCAAGCTCGATCTCACCTCGAAGCTGGTGCTCGAGTCCAGCAACGACATCGTCGAGGGCAACGTGACCCGCACAGACCCTGCGTCCGGCACCGCCGTCAGCGAGGGCGATTCCGTGACGGTCTACGTGTCCTCCGGCAAGGAGACGGTCGTCGTCCCGATGCTCGAGGGCCTGTCTCTGACGGCCGCCAAGGACGCACTCGCGGCGGCAGGGCTCGAACTGGGCACGGTCATCCAGCGCAACGACAAGGGGCTGGCGGCCGAGACGGTGATGGAGGCCAGCGAGGCGGCCGACACCGAGGTCGCACCGCAGACCATCGTGAATCTCGTCGTCGCGAGCGGCCGGGTCACCCTCACCGACGTCACCGGGTGGACGATGGAAGCGGCTCAGGCTGAGCTCGAACGCATCGGCCTCACGCCCAGTCCGGTCGAGCTGATCGACTGCACGCCGACCGAACCGCCCACCGTGTCGTCGATGTCGGCCGCGCCGGGAGACGTGGCGATCGGCTCGACGGTCGAACTGCGCTACTGCGTCGCCGCCGGCTGATCCACACGAGCGTCGGGGCCCGACAGCGGGTGCAGTGCCGCTGAGCGTGCCACGGCATGTGCGTCGCCGCACAGTTCGAGCCAGTTGGCGAGCAGACGGTATCCGCCTTCGGTCAGCACGCTCTCGGGGTGGAACTGCACCCCGAGTATGGGCAGACGGATGTGCTCCAGTGCCATGACGGTGCCGCTCGCGGTGCGCGCTGTGACGGCCACGTCACCCGGAAGGTCGGTCTCCGCGAGAGCGAGGGAGTGATATCTGCCCGCGTCGAACGGCGACGGGATGCCGGCGAAGAGCGCTGATCCGTCGTGCGTGACCGGCGACACCATGCCGTGCATCAGCTCAGGCGCCTCTGAAACGGTGGTGCCGAACGCGGCGCCGATCACCTGATGCCCCAGGCAGACGCCGAGAAGTGGCATCCGGATCCTCGCGGCGAGCCGCACGGCGTCGACGGAGACGCCGGCATCGTCAGGGGTGCCCGGTCCGGGAGAGAGCAGCAGCGCGTCGAAGTCCGGCAGCATCACCGCGAGTTCAGCGGCATCGATGGTATCCGCCTCGATCAGCGCGACGTCGGCACCGAGCTCGCGCAGGTACCCCACGAGCGTGTGCACGAAGCTGTCGTGGTTGTCCACGACGAGCACGCGGGTCATTCGAGGTCGACCTCGCCCGGGGTGATCAGCGGGCTCACCCAGGGGAAGACGTACCAGAAGAGCCCGTAGAGCACCGCTGCGACGAGCACGAGGAGGATGAAGAGCTTCAGCCACCACGGGCCGGGGAGGATGCGCCAGAGTGCGGCGTACATGGGTCGTCTCTTTCCGTTCGGCTAGATCGACGGCGCGGCCGGCGGAGGCGGTGGATCGGTGAGCGCGGCGGGCGGACCCTCGGCGCGGGGCTGGAAGCTCTCGTACACGCCGTAGGCGACGATGCGCTCGGCGAGGGAGTACAGCGGCGAACAGGCGGTGAGCGTGATGTACTTCTCCCCCGTCGCGACGCCGGGCATCTGCGGCACATCGAGCAGCACGTCCGTCTGCGTGGGCTTGACGTACTCCAGCGTCCGGAAGCGGTACGTGAACCATCCGTCAGGCGTCTCGACGACGATCGCGTCGCCGACCTGGAGCTTGTCGAGCTGGTTGAAGGGCTTGCCCCAGGTGGTGCGGTGGCCGGCCATCGCGAAGTTGCCGACCTCACCGGGCATCTTCGAGTCGGTGTAGACGCCGATCCCGAGCTTGTCGAGCGTGCGCGCGCGGGTCGTACCGCCGTAGATGCCGACGTTGTACTCGGCACCGAAGCGCGGCACGTGCATCTGGCCGAGGAGCTCTGTGTCGGCCGGAGCGGCGGGGATCACGGACTCGAAGACTGTCGCTCCGTCGTCGGTCTCGACGACCGGTGGGAGCTCGGGAGCGGGTGCGTTCGCCCATTCCTGCGAGACCGCCGCACCCTCTTCGTTCTTCTGGGCCGCGATGATGATGTCGCCGATCCACATCTGCCACGCGACGAAGAGAAGCACGATCACTCCGCCCGTGAGCAGCAGCTCGCCGAGGACGCTGGTGAAGGTCGCGCGCGACCGGGGGCGACGGCGGTGTGCACGTCGCTCCCCCGAGACGACGGATGCAGTCATGGCGACATGCTATCCGCCAGACCTGTACTCCCGCCCTGCGGCCCTGGTTTTCCGCGCGATATGACACTCTTGGGTACACTGTGGGAATGGCACGCGACCGCAAGACCGAAGAACCCGAAGCTCCGCGCAGCGAAGGCGAAGCCGCACCCAACGCCGTGTGGTTCAAGCCGGTGATGGTCGGCTTCATGCTCCTCGGTCTCGTGTGGATCCTCGTGTTCTACATCTCGGGCATGCAGTTCCCGATCCCGGGGCTCGACAACTGGAACCTTGCGATCGGCCTGGGCATCGCCCTGATCGGCTTCCTGATGACCACACGCTGGCGCTGACGCCGGCCCCACCGATATCGAAGAAGGCCCCTCTCGCTCTGGCGAGAGGGGCCTTCTTCTTAGTTATCCACAGGTTATCCCCAACATGGGGAGAATTACACAGATGTTATTCACATCGGTTAACAACCCTGTTAACAACTTCTGATCAGGAGTAAACCGTCGTGATCAGGAACGGTACCAACAGGGCGACGATCAGGACGAGCGCGACGACGACGGCAACGAGCAGCACGATCTGTAGCGTCCGCTGCTCACGCCGTCGGGTCCTCGTGAGGATGAACGCCACGAGCGCACCGACGATCGCCCCGCCGAGGTGCGCCTGCCAGGCGATGTTCTGAGAGAACACGAAGCCGACGACGAAGTTGATGCCGAGGATCACGAGGATGCCGGTCACGTTCGCGCCGATGTGCCGTCCGATGATCAGCAGGGCGGCCATCAGGCCGAAGATCGCACCGGAGGCGCCCACCGTCGCGGTTCCGGGCGCGAGCAATGCGACGGCGACGGAACCACCGAGCCCGCTGATCAGGTACAGCGACAGGAAGCGGATTCGGCCGAGCATCGGTTCGAGACTCTGACCCAGCATCCACAGCGCGAGCATGTTGAGCGCGAGATGCAGGAAACCGCCATGCACGAACACGGCCGTGAGAAGCCGCCACGGTTCGAACGGCATGAGCGACAGATCCGGATACAGATAGCCCGCAGCGAAGAGCAGCTGGCCCGTGATCGCCTGGCCCACTCCCGGGATGAGCTGAAGGAGCCCGATGAACGACGTGATCGCCAGCAGCGAGTACGTGACGACGGGCTTGCCGCTGCCACGCGAGGCGAGTGCGGCGCCGCGCCCGCCCCAGCGACGCTCGGCGCGCTTCTGGGCGGGACTGCGGTTCTTTCGCTCTGCGGCCATGCACTCGGGGCAGATGACCCCGACAGCCGCCTGCGTCTGGCATTCGGGGCAGATCGTGCGCAGGCACCGCTGACAGAGCACGAAGCTCTGCCGATCCGGATGCCGGTAGCAGAAGTTGTCGCGGTTGTCCGCGAACTCAGGCGTCGTCATCCGGATCGGCCAGCGTCGGCGTCAGGCCGCGACGATGTCGATCGACTGCAGCACGACCGGCTCGATGGGACGGTCGCCCGCAGCCGTCGGCACAGCGGCGATCGCGTCGACGACAGCCTTGGAGGCGTCATCGGCGACCTCGCCGAAGATCGTGTGCTTGCCCTGGAGCCAGGGGGTGGGGTCGGTCGTGATGAAGAACTGCGAGCCGTTGGTGCCCTCGGCCTTGCCCGTGATGGCGTTGCGACGCAGACCGGCGTTGGCCATGGCGAGGATGTAGGGCTCGTTGAAGTTGAGCTCCATGTTGATCTCGTCGTCGAAGTTGTATCCGGGGCCCCCGACGCCCTGTCCGAGCGGGTCGCCGCCCTGGATCATGAAGTTCGGGATGATGCGGTGGAAGATGACGTCCTTGTAGAGAGCACCCTCGCCCGGCTTGCCGGTGGCGGGGTGCGTCCACTCCTGGGTGCCGTCGGCGAGGCCGACGAAGTTCTTGACCGTCTTCGGGGCGTGGTCGCCGAAGAGGTTGATGACGATGTCACCGTGGTTGGTGTGCAGGGTTGCGACATGAGAAGCGTGAGCCATGGGTCCATTCTCGCAGAGCTTCCCATGAGTTGGCCCGCGTCTAGCGCTCATCGGCCTCCGACGCAAGGGTTCGGCGATTCCCTCGCCCCATACACGGTCGCGTGGCAAGATGGGGAATCCGTACTCCAATCGACAGGAGAGCATCGTGAGCATCAGCCGCAAGCGGAAGAAGGAGCTGCGTCGTCTTCAGAACGACGCCAACCAGCTCTGGGAGAACCAGCAGGTCCTCGTCGGCCACGCCGCCGACGTCGCGCGTGAAGCCGGACGTCAGCTCGGCCACTTCGGTCGCGAGCAGGTCGGTCCTGTCGTCCAGGACACCTACAACCGTCGCGTCGCACCGGTCGTCGACCGCGGCGTCCGCTTCGGTCACCACGTGGTGGACGACAAGGTCGTCCCGATCGTCGGCGGAGTCGTCGGCACCGCGCTCACCGCGTGGGATGTCGCGAACGCCAAGCGCGAAGGCGTCGTGAAGAAGGTCAGGAAGGCCACTCAGCCCGAGCCGAAGGGCCCGAGCGTCGGTTCGGTCATCGCCCTGATCCTCGGAGTCGCCGCAGCGGCCGGCGTTCTCTACGCCGCGTGGCAGGCACTGCGCGCAGACGACGAGCTCTGGGTCGCAGACGACCCGCTCTCCGCACCTGACGCGTGACCTCGACATCGGAGCCCCCGGCCACTGAGCCGGGGGATCTCCATGCCCGGGTGAGGGACGCCGCAGCGGCTCGCGGACTCGACATCGAGATCCGCGAGCGTCCTGCCGCCCGCAGTCTCTTCGAGGCGGCTGAGCTGCTCGGCATCCCTCCCTCCGGCATCGTCAAGACGCTCGTCGTCAAGCGTTCGGATGACACGTATCTCTTCGCGCTGGTTCCCGGCGGCAGATCGATCTCGTGGCCGAAGCTGCGTGCGGTCGTCGGAGTGAACAAGCTCCGCCTGCCCGAGCCGGATCTCGCCCTCGCGGCGACCGGCTACGAGCGCGGAACAATCGTGCCCATCGGCAGCACCACGGACTGGCCGGTCTTCGCCGACGAGTCGATCGTCGGGCAGCGGATCGCCATGGGTGCCGGCGCTCACGGCTACAGCCTCTTCGTCGACGCCGATGACCTCATCGCCGCGTACGGTGCCACAGTCGCCGACATCTCGGTGCCCGAAGAGGCCCGCGACTGAGTCAGAGGATGCCGGCCATCCTCAGGGCGATGTCGACCAGCTTGACCCTCTGCAGTTCCTTCACGGCTTTCAGTGGGAACCACTCGGCCATGTCGGTCGAGCCATCGGCCTCGAATGTCAGCTTGCCGCCCGTCACCGACGCCCGGTAGACGATGCGCAGGGTGTGCAGAGGCTGATCCGACTGGTTCACCCGCTGGCTCGCCGGGATCACCCTCGAATGAATGCCCAGCAGCTCGCCGACCTTGACCGTGTAGCCGGTCTCCTCGCGCAGCTCACGCCGCACGGCGTCCTCGGGAGCCTCACCCGGTTCCAGCCCTCCGCCGGGCATCGTCCATGCCACTCGACGACCCTCGGTCCAGCGCGCGAGAAGTATGCGACCGTCGTCATCGGTGACGACCGCGTATGCCGCGACCCGCATATCCATGCGTCCACCATAGTGGCCGGGGTTCAGCCAGGGTACGCGCGTGACGATCCTGGACGAAACCTCACCTTGAGAGGCGTCCGGCTCGTCACGCTCGACCCCGAGACATCGATCACGAATCAAGAAGCACAGCAGTGCGCCGCATCCGTAGTGTGAGATTCATCGCAGATCACACAGTGAAAGGAGTCGGCCATGGCTGACAAAGAGAAGAACTTCAGTGCCGAAGAGCGCGAGGCGATGAAGGAGGCCGCGGCCGACAAGCGCAAGTCTCGGTCTCGTGCCAAGAAGACCCCGGAAGAGGTGCGGGCCGAGGGTGTCGCAGACCTCGAGGCGGCGATCGCAAAGCTTCCCGATGACAACGATCGAGAGCTGTCGAAGGCGCTCCACGACCTCGTGACCGAGGTCGCTCCCGAGCTCATGCCGCGGACGTATTACGGCATGCCCGCTTGGGGCAAGGACGGCAAGGTGCTCTGCTTCTTCCAGCCGGCCAGCAAGTTCAAGGTCAGGTACGGCACGTTCGGTTTCGAGCCGATCTCGAACCTCGACGACGGCACGATGTGGCCGACCGCATACGCGCTGCTCGATCTCTCTGCCGCGAACCGCAAGGTTCTCACCGAGCGCATCCGCCTCGCCGTCAGCTGAGTCGCCGTTCCCGGGGAACGGCCGGCGCAGTAGCGTGGATGCCGTGAGCACACTGCCGTTCCCCGCCTCCGTGTACGCCGCTCGACTCGACCGCGCAGCAGCGCTTGCCGCTGACGCCGGTCTCGACGGGATAGTGGTGGGTCCTGGCCCTGATCTGGAGTATCTGGTCGGCGTCGAGGGAGACACGATCGAGCGCCTCACCGCACTCGTGCTCGGACCCGGCATCGCTCCCACCGTCATCGTGCCGCGCATGGAGTTGGCGAAGGTCAGGACCACGGCGGTGGGTGAGCTCGGCCTCGCCGTCTCCGACTGGGTCGACGGACAGAATCCCTACGACCTCGTGGCCGCCGCCCTGGGCGCAGTCACGCGAGTGGGAGTTTCAGACGCTCTGCCGGCGTTGCACGTGATCCCGCTCTCCGATCGGATCGACGTGCGCGTCGAGCTCGCCACCCCGGTGCTGCGTGAGGGCCGCATGATCAAGGATGCAGAAGAGGTCGCCGAGCTCCGGCGTGCCGGCTCCGCGATCGACGCCGTGCATCGTCGAGTGCCCGAGTGGCTGCGGCCGGGGCGCACCGAGCGCGAGGTGGCGGCCGACATCGCCGAGGCCATCGTGGCCGAGGGCCACCGCACCGTCGAGTTCGTCATCGTCGGCTCGGGACCCAACGGCGCGGATCCCCACCACGAGGTGTCCGACCGCGTGATCGAGGACGGAGACGTCGTCGTCGTCGACATCGGCGGCGCCGTGCCGAGCGGCTACAACTCCGACAGCACCCGCACCTACGTGGTCGGCACACCCGACAGTGAAGCCGCCGATCGCATCGCCGTGCTCGTCCGCGCTCAGCAGGCCGCTGTCGACGCCGTGCGCCCCGGCGCGACGGCCGAGGCTGTCGATGCCGCTGCGCGGTCCGTACTCGCCGAGGCGGGGCTCGGCGAGGCCTTCCTGCACCGCACGGGTCACGGCATCGGCGTCTCGGTACACGAAGAGCCCTACATCGCGCCCGGCAACGATCTCGTGCTGCGTGAGGGCATGGCGTTCAGCATCGAGCCCGGGATCTACTTCGCCGGCCGATGGGGCGCACGCATCGAGGACATCGTCGTCGTGACCGCCGACGGGTGCGAGCGTCTCAACGTCGCCCCGCACGACCTGCGCGCCGTCTGACCCCCGACCGCTGGCCGGAAGAGTACGACGAGACGAACGGACGAGTCAAGAGTCTCTTTCGTCGCTCGCGGGCCTGGATACGGTCTCTGCCATACCGCAGAGTGCACCGACCAGGAGGACACCATGAGTGACACAGCACGCACGGAACGCTATGCAGGAACCCCGATCCAGAAGACAGCCCTCATCGTGGGCATCGTCTTCCTCCTCGTCGGGATCGCGGGCTTCATCCCCGGACTCACCCACTCAGCCGAACACCTTCACGGCGCGGGCGCCGGATCAGAAGCCCACCTGCTGGGTGTCTTCCAGGTATCGGTGCTCCACAACTTCGTGCACCTCGCGTTCGCACTGGGCGGCATCGCCCTCGCGGCACGGGCACGGGCGTCTCGCCTCTATCTCATCGTCGGCGGCGCGCTCTACCTCGTGGTCTGGCTGTACGGCCTCATCGCGGTGGGCAATGACCAGCTCAACTTCATCCCGGTGAATGACGCCGACAACTGGCTGCACCTCGGACTCGGCGTCGGCATGATCCTCCTGGGCATCTTCGTGAATCGCGCGCCGCGCGTCTCTCGGACCCACGACAGCTCGCTGCGCGCCTGAATCTTCGGGAGGAGATCCGCACACGGGAGGGCGCTTGTCCGTCGACTCGTCCTCCGCAGCGCAGATCTCCTCTCGATCGGGGGTACCAGGTCCGGTCAAGCCCCTGGTCGACCTGATCATGGTCGGATTGACTGGCTGCATGACCTCGGACGACAGCGCGAACGGCGGCGGTGCGAGCGGCCCGGAGCGCACGCCCGACGGTCATCACGTCGTCATCGATGGCCGGCGGTGGCGCGCGACCGACCCCTCGATCCCCGAGACGTTCCGCCAGGAGCTGGTCAACGAGCTGATGGCTGCGCGGCGCGCGGTGAAGGCGCAGGAGCCGGACGCACGACGTCGGGTGCAGGACGCGAAGACCGCTCTCGGGGAACGAGGGGCGCCCTGGTGGGAGGACCGCACCGGCGACGACTTCGACGAGAGGATCGCGGCCGCGATGCGCGCGCTCATCCGCAAGCGGGGCGAGTCTTCGATCTGTCCGAGTGACGTCGCTCGGACTGTAGGCGGGGACTCGTGGCGCTCGACCATGTCGGACGTCCGCCGAATCGCGGCTGCACTCGCCGAGCGCGATGAGATCGTAGTGACGCAGAAGGGCGAGAAGGTGTCCATCGACGACGCCAGAGGCCCGGTGCGCATGGTCCGCGGGCCGAACCTCTGATCACCCGCTCAGACGCGTGGAGTCAGAGCTCGTCGTAGAAACCGGTGTACGGGAAGTCGACGTCACCGGTGTCGCGGGGGTCATATGCCACAGTCGCCACACTGATCGTCACTTGCGTCGTCGGGGTGATGAGCACGCTGACTGCCCGGTTGCCGACGACGACCATGTCGACGAAGGTGCCGGCGGTCTTCGTGGCTGACTCGATACGTTCTCGCAGATCATCGATGTTCTGATCCTGGGCGAGCAAGTAGCTCGATCCATCGAACACGATCTCGGTCTGGATCATCGTCTCCCCGTCGGTCATTCCAGCACGCTACGCCCTCGACCTGAGAATACGGAGGGGGGTTGATATCTAGGAGGTCTAGTGAGAGGCGGATGCCGCATCGCCCTCGTTGTTAACAGGTCCATCCACAGCTGTGCACTCAGATGGCACCGCGCGAGCAGTTGTTAACAGGGTTGTTAACACCTGTGGAGACATGCGAAAACGAGAAGGCCCCGCACATGGCGGGGCCTTCTCGAACTGTCTCAACACAGTGTGGAGCCTAGGAGATTCGAACTCCTGACATCCTGCTTGCAAAGCAGGCGCTCTACCAACTGAGCTAAGGCCCCGTGAGGGTATTCATTTAGTTGAGGAGTGGGCCCACCAGGACTTGAACCTGGGACCTCTTCATTATCAGTGAAGCGCTCTAACCGCCTGAGCTATGGGCCCGTCAACCTCCGAAACTTTACCGGAGATTTCCCGAAATACCCAATCGAGGGCGAGGGCACCGGCGCGCCCTCGCCCTCGATCGGAATCAGCGGCCCGGACGGATCGTCACACTGCCTGCCGCAAGTGTGACGTCGATCGTGTTCCGGGTGCCGGATGACTGATCGACCTTCGCGTCGAGCGATCCGGCGCTGACGTCCTGGATGATCGAGTACGACTCATCCGGAACCGTGAGATCGACCGAGCCCGCGCTCACGTCGATCGTCGTCTCAGACGGTGCCCGGCCCGTCAGCTCGACGGCGAGGTCGCCCGCCGACACACTGAGATCGGCCGCGTCGACGCCGTCGAGCATCGCATCGGCACGACCCGCGCTCATGTCGATGCTGAGGCTGCTCGCCGCACCTTCGACATCGAGCGCACCGGCGTTGACCGTGACGTCGAGGGCACCGAAGTCTCCGACCACATCGAGACTGCCCGCATCGAGAGTGAGGTCGGCATCGAGCTGCGCGTCACTCAGCTCTTCAGGCAGGGTCAGCACCGCCGACTGGTCGTCGCCGAACCACTCGCCGAACCACCATCCGAAGCGGAACTCCGGGCTGCGGACGATCAGCTCGTCGCCCTCGCGTTCGAGTCTCCAGGCAGGGCCGCGAGCGTTCGTCACTGCCAGCTCGGCCTCCTCGACGTCACCGAACTCGATGCGCATGTTGCCGGCATCCACGTCGAGGTCGAGCGTGTCGATGCCGGACGCATCCTCGGTCAGCACGGCGTCGCTGCCCTGAGTGGAGGCCATCATGCTGCCGGTGGCGGCGACAGCCGCCGACCCGCCCGCTCCGAGAAGCGCGATGCCTCCGACGATCGCCGTGACGATCATGATCGCCGTCGTCCCCGAAGAGCGGCCGGCATCGGCCGGTGCCGCCTGCGCCTGCGCGGGCGCCGGTGCCGGTGTGGGCTCCTGTCCCTGCGGCGCGGACGCCGGCGGGGGAGTGAGGGGCGTGTGCCCGCCCTGGTAGTCGTCGTTGTTCGTGGTCATCGTCCCAGTCCTGTCTGTCCGGTCGGCGTCGTGCCGCCCGTGTTCTCGATGTGTGCCAGGGCCGCCAGCACGCGTCGGTTGCCCGACTCGCCCTGTTCGAAGCCGAGCTTCTGGAAGATCGCGGTGATGTGCTTCTCGACGCTCGCCTCCGAGAGGAAGAGCAGACCGGCGATGGCCTGGTTCGACTTGCCCTCGGCGATCAGTGCGAGCACGGTCCGTTCACGCTCGGTGAGACGCTGCATCCGGTCGTCGCGGTTGCGGCGGGTGAGCAGCTGAGCCACCACCTCGGGGTCGAGCACGGTGGCACCCTCGGAGATCCGCTGCACGGAGGCGAGGAACTCAGAGACGTCGGCGACCCTGTCCTTGAGCAGATATCCCAGGGGCCCTCCCTGTGCGGCGATGAGGTCCGACGCATACCGCTCCTCGACGTACTGAGAGAGCACGAGCAGCGGAAGCGCGGGATTGGTGTCCCGGAGTCCGAGCGCCGCGCGGATGCCCTCGTCGGTGAAGGTCGGGGGGAGCCGTACGTCGAGGATGCACAGCTCGGGATCCGTCTCGATGACGGCCTCGCTGAGACCGCTGGTGTCGGGAAGAGCCGCGACCACACTGTGTCCGGCGTCCTCGAGCAGTCGCACGAGTCCCTCGCGCAGCAGGACGGAGTCCTCGCAGATCAGGATGCGCATGGCACGTTCACCTCCAGGCTGGTCGGTCCGCCGACGGGGCTCTCGAGGCGGAAGGTTCCGCCCGCTGCGAGGATGCGATTCGCGATGCCGTCGAGGCCTCCGCCGGGCTGCACCTGGGCGCCGCCCATGCCGTTGTCCTCGACGCGGGCCCAGAGCACCCCTCCGTCGCGGAGGCGGACAGTGACACGCGCCTCGCTGGCCCGCGAATGCTTCGCGGCGTTGGTGAGCGACTCGGCGATCGAGAAGTAGACAGCGGCTTCGGCCTCACGGCTGCAGCGGCCGTCCATGCGCACATCGAGATGCACGGGGATGTGCGAGCGGCCGGCGAGGGCGGACAGCGCCGCGTCCAGGCCCCGGTCGTCGAGGACCGATGCATGGATGCCACGGGCCAGCTGACGCAGCTCGGTGATCGCGGCCTTGGTCGAGGTGTGCGCCTCGGCGATCAGCTCCTTCGCGGCATCCGGGTCGTTGTCGATCTTCTGCTGGGCGAGCCCCAGGGTCATGCCGACCGATACGAGTCGCGGTTGGACGCCGTCGTGCAGGTCACGCTCGATACGTGTGCGTTCGACATCCGCGGCACGTACAGCGCCCTCACGCTGAGCAGTGCTGGTGCGCACTCGCTCGGTGAGCTCGGCCTCGCGGCTGCGAACGACGATGGCGAGTGAGAGCACGCGGTTGAGGAGCGCCAGTCCGATCATTCCGGCGAGGCACGCGGCGACTCCGAGGATCCCGATGAGCGGTGCCCACGCGGGGTCGATGCCGCCCCCGCCGAACGGACCCATCACGGCATCCGTTCCCGTGAGAGGAGCGAACGAGATGGCGATCGACCAGACGAGGCCGAAGGCGAGCCGCAGCACGATCCAGCCGAGAACGGCGGTGATCGCGAAGTTCGCGAGGGCCCTCCACATGCGGCCGTCGATGGCCTGGCGGCCGAGCGAGCGGAGCCAGCCCGCGAACCCGGGGCGATCCCGAGGGCGCCATCTGAGCGGCGTGATGGGCGACCTGTAGAGAGCGCTGACTCGCGCGACCTCGAACCAGCCGACGCCGAACAGGGCGTACACGAGCCCGACGAGCAGCACGATGCCGACGCCCGCCGCGAAGAGCAGGCCGAGGCCGGTGCCGAGGAGTCCGGAAAGAGTCGCGAAGATGAAGCCGCCGATGACTCCGATTCCCGCGAGATGCAGGATAGAGAGCACGATGCGCAACGGCGGCTTCGTGGCCGTCGCCGGTGGTGGCGTGGCAGTGTGTGTCGTCATGGTTCAAAGGTACGGCGGCCCCGATCCGGCCGACACCGAGGCAACCGGAGACCCGGGTTCGGGTTTTCCCTACTCCGTCGGAGAACAGAAGAGGGGCGGATGCTGTTCGCATCCGCCCCTCCTCGAATCCTGACGATCAGTTCGACATGAACCCGACCAGCAGTCCGCCGGTCACCTTCACGGCGACGTTGTAGATCCCGGCGATGACCGCACCCAGCACCGTAAACACGATGAGGTTGAGGATCGAGACCACCGCGGCGAATGCCATCACCTGCGGCAGGCCGGCGACCTCGGAGATCCGCACGGAGTTGTCGGTGATGGTTCCGATGAACTCATCCGCCTGCGTGAGGATGCCGGTCGCCTGCAGCACGAGGAAGATCAGGAAGAACGACACCATCGTCACGATCGCGAGCGCCACAGCGCCCAGGAACGACAGCTTCACGGCCGACCAGAAATCCACGTAGACGAGGCGCAGGCGCACCTGCTTGCCACCGGTCTTGCGCGTGGACTTCTTCGCCAGCTTGTCGGCTACTGTGCTCATGCGTCTGCTTCCTCAGGGTTCTCGTTCGTCTCGGGGGCCGTGGACTCGGAGTCCACCGCAGCCTCATCCGATTCGTCTTCTTCGGTGAGGCCCCGCTCACCGTTGCGGGCGATGGCGAGGATCCGGTCGGCTTCCGTCGTCCGTGCGAACACCACTCCCATGGTGTCTCGGCCCTTCGCGGGCACCTCGGCCACGGCAGAGCGTACCACCTTGCCGCTGGACAGAACCACAAGGACCTCATCGTCGGAGGAGACCATCAGACCACCCGCGAGAGTGCCCCGATCGTCGTTGAGCTTGGCGACCTTGATGCCGAATCCACCGCGTCCCTGGACGCGGTATTCCTCGATGGCGGTGCGCTTCGCATAGCCGCCGTCGGTCACCACGAACACGAACTGGCCGAGGGCGGCGACGGATGCCGACAGCAGGCTGTCGCCCTCACGGAACTTCATGCCCTTCACGCCGGCGGTCGCGCGTCCCATCGGTCGCAGCGCATCATCGGTCGCACTGAACCGGACGGACATGCCGCGGCGGCTGATGAGCAGGATGTCATCCTCAGCGTTCACCATGAGAGCCGAGACCAGCTCGTCCTCGTCGTTCAGGCGGATCGCGATGACGCCGCCCTGGCGGTTGGTGTCATACGCGTCGAGACGCGTCTTCTTGACCAGACCGTCGCGCGTCGCGAGAACGAGATAGTCGGCGACCCCGTAGTCGCGGATGTCGAGCACCTGCGCGATGTTCTCGTCGGGCTGCAGGGCGAGGAGGTTCGCGACGTGCGTTCCCTTCGCATCGCGGCCGGCCTCGGGAACCTCGTAGGTCTTCGAACGATAGACGCGACCCTTGTCGGTGAAGAACAGCAGCCAGTGGTGCGTCGTCGTCACGAAGAAGTGCTCGACGATGTCGTCGGCCCGCAGCTGGGCGCCCTTGATGCCCTTGCCGCCGCGGTGCTGCGACCGGTAGTTGTCGCTGCGCGTGCGCTTGATGTAGCCGGCGCGGGTGATGGTGACGACCATCTCCTCTTCGGCGATGAGGTCTTCCATCGAGACGTCGCCGTCGAAGCCGTGCAGGATGTGCGTGCGACGGTCGTCTCCGAAGCGCTCGACGATGCCGGTGAGCTCTTCGCGGATGATGTCGCGCTGCAGCGACTCGTCGACGAGGATCGCCTGGTACTCGCCGATCAGCCGCTCGAGCTCCGAGGCCTCGTCGAGGATCTTCTGACGCTCGAGGGCGGCCAGTCGGCGCAGCTGCATGTCGAGGATGGCCTGGGCCTGGATGTCGTCGATGTCGAGGAGCTTCTGCAGTCCCTCGTTCGCATCCTGCGTGGTCTGCGATCGACGGATGAGAGCGATGACCTCGTCGAGAGCGTCGAGCGCCTTGAGGTAGGCGCGCAGGATGTGCATGCGAGCCTCTGCCTTGGCGAGACGGAAGCGCGTGCGTCGGACGATCACTTCGAGCTGGTGCGTGATCCAGTGGGTCACGAACCCGTCGATCGCGAGCGTGCGCGGCACGCCGTCGACGATCGCGAGCATGTTCGCGCCGAAGTTCTCCTGCAGCTGCGTGTGCTTGTACAGGTTGTTGAGCACGACCTTCGCGACCGCATCGCGCTTGAGCACGACCACGAGACGCTGACCCGTGCGGTCGGACGACTCGTCGCGGATGTCGGCGATGCCGGTGATCTTGCCGTCACGGGCGAGGTCGCCGATCTTCACCGCGACGTTGTCGGGGTTCACCTGGTACGGCAGCTCGGTGATCACGAGGCACGTGCGGCCCTGGATCTCCTCGACGTTGACGACCGCGCGCATGGTGATCGAGCCGCGACCCGTGCGGTACGCCTCGTGCACGCCCTTGGTGCCGAGGATCTGCGCGCCGGTGGGGAAGTCGGGGCCGGGGATCCGCTGGATGAGACCCTCGAGCAGCTCTTCGCGGGGGAGGCCGGGGTTGTCGAGCGCCCAGAGGGCGGCAGAAGACACCTCGCGCAGGTTGTGCGGAGGGATGTTGGTGGCCATGCCGACCGCGATACCCACCGACCCGTTGACGAGGAGGTTCGGGAAGCGGGCCGGAAGAACCGTCGGCTCCTGAGTCTGGCCGTCGTAGTTGTCGGTGAAGTCGACCGTGTCCTCTTCGATGTCCCGCACCATCTCGAGCGCGAGGGGGGCCATCTTGGTCTCGGTGTACCGGGGCGCCGCGGCACCCATGTTGCCGGGAGACCCGAAGTTGCCCTGGCCGAGGGCCAGCGGGTAGCGCAGCGACCAGGGCTGCACGAGACGCACGAGGGCGTCGTAGATCGCCGAGTCACCGTGCGGGTGGTACTGACCCATGACCTCGCCGACCACGCGAGCGCACTTCGAGAAGGACTTGTCGGGGCGGAATCCGCCGTCGTACATGCCGTAGATCACGCGTCGGTGGACGGGCTTGAGTCCATCGCGCACGTCGGGCAGCGCACGGCCGACGATCACGGCCATCGCGTAGTCGAGATAGCTGCGCTGCATCTCGGACTGCAGGTCGACCTGGTCGATCTTGCCGTGGTCGTGTGCCGGCTCGGGGCGTACTTCGTCAGTCATGTGTGTTGTCGATTCCGGTCGTTATGGGAACGAATGCAGGCGCGGGACGCGTCAGATGTCGAGGAAGCGGACATCCTTGGCGTTGCGCTGGATGAAACTGCGTCGCGATTCGACGTCCTCACCCATCAGCACGCTGAAGATCTCGTCGGCCGCTGCGGCATCCTCGATGGTCACCTGGCGGAGCGTCCGGGTGCTGTGGTCCATCGTGGTCTCCCACAGCTCCTTGGCGTTCATCTCGCCGAGACCCTTGTAGCGCTGGATGCCGGCATCCTTCGGGATCCTCTTGCCGTTGTCGAGTCCGAACTTGAGCAGCGCGTCGCGCTCGGCGTCGCTGAACACGTACTCGTGGGGCTGGTTCGTCCACTTGAGACGGTAGAGCGGCGGCATCGCGAGGTACACGAACCCGGCCTCGATGAGTCCGCGCATGTAGCGGAACAGCAGCGTGAGCAGCAGCGTCGTGATGTGCTGGCCGTCGACGTCGGCATCCGCCATCAGCACGATCTTGTGATAGCGCGCCTTCTCGATGTCGAACTCTTCGCCGATTCCGGTGCCGAAGGCCTGGATCATCGCCTGGACCTCTTTGTTGCCCAGGGCCTTGTCGAGACGCGCGCGCTCGACGTTGAGGATCTTGCCTCGCAGAGCGAGGATCGCCTGCGTGTGCGGATCGCGACCCTGCACAGCGGAGCCACCTGCCGAGTCACCCTCGACGAGGAAGATCTCGCTGATCGAGGGATCCTTGCTCGTGCAGTCCTTGAGCTTGTCGGGCATCGCGGCGGACTCGAAGACGCTCTTTCGACGAGCGGTCTCGCGGGCCTTGCGCGCGGCGAGACGAGCGGTGGCCGCATCGATCGCCTTGCGGATGACGTTCTTCGCCTGGATCGGGTTGCGGTCGAACCAATCGCCGAGCTGGTCGCCGACGACCTTCTGCACGAACGCCTTGGCCTCGGTGTTGCCGAGCTTCGTCTTGGTCTGCCCTTCGAACTGCGGCTCGCCGAGCTTGATCGAGATGACCGCGGTCAGACCTTCACGCACGTCGTCGCCCGACAGGTTGTCGTCCTTCTCCTTGAGAAGGTTGTTCGCCCTGGCGTACTTGTTGACGAGCGTGGTGAGCGCTGCACGGAAGCCCTCTTCGTGCGTGCCGCCCTCGTGGGTGTTGATCGTGTTCGCGTAGGTGAAGACGTTCTCGGTGTACGAGGTGGTCCACTGCATCGCGACCTCGAGAGAGATCTTGCGCTCGGTGTCCTCGGACTCGAACGCGATGATCTCGTCGTTGACGACCTCGGCGTGACGCACCTTGTTGAGGTATTCGACGTAGTCGACGAGACCGCGCTCGTAGAAGAAGACGTCGTTCGGCTGGGTGAGGGTCGGCTGCCCGTCGACCTCGACCTGGTAAGCGGAATCGGGACGCTCGTCGGACAGCTCGATGCGGAGGCCCTTGTTGAGGAACGCCATCTGCTGGAAGCGCGTGCGCAGGGTGTCGTACTCGAAGTTCGTGGTCTCGGTGAAGATCTCAGCGTCCGGCCAGAACGTGATGCTGGTTCCGGTGTCGTCGGACGCCTCGCCCTTCTCGAGCTGCTGCTGCGGGACGCCGCCGTTCGCGAAGCTGTGCCGCCAGACGAAGCCCTTCTGCTTGACCTCGACGTCGAACCGCGTCGACAGGGCGTTGACCACCGACGAGCCGACGCCGTGGAGACCGCCGGAGACGGCGTACGCGCCGCCGCCGAACTTTCCGCCGGCGTGCAGGATGGTCAGAACGACCTCGACCGTGGACTTCGTCGGGTCGGAGGAGTGGGGATCGACCGGGATGCCGCGGCCGTTGTCGACCACGCGGACGCCGCCGTCTTCGAGCAGCGTCACGAAGATGGTGTCGGCGTAGCCGGCGAGGGCCTCATCGACCGAGTTGTCGACGATCTCATAGACGAGGTGGTGCAGACCACGCGGCCCCGTGGAACCGATGTACATACCGGGGCGCTTGCGGACGGCTTCGAGACCTTCGAGGATCTGGATCGAGTCAGCACCGTACTCACCGGGCTGCTTCACCTTGGGTGAGATCTTGCCCTCGGTCGCGGGGGTTCCCCCGTTGGTCGATTCCGTCTCGTCAGCGGGGGATTCAGGCGTCATCAGAGGGCATTCTCCACATCGATATCACGAATCCCCAGTCTAGCGGCTTTTCGTGGCGAGATGCGGCTCAGCGGCCGCGTGTGGCCCTCTGAGCGTTTCAGACCCCATCCGTGGTGTCCTACCCGTAGGTATCGCGCGGGCCCCGTCCTGGAACGACTCTGGGACCCCATTTCCAGGAGGGTACGTCCGGTCCGATGAAGCGGAGGTTCTCGACACCGGCGTCCGGATACCGTCGGCCGATCTCCGTCAGGATCGTTCCCCGCATGTACTGCAGATTCTTGGCCCAGGCGGTCGAGTCGCACTTCACCGTGAGCACACCGCGCTCGAGGGAGACGGGTTCGGAGTGCTTGGCGGTGTCCGTGCCGGCGAGGTCGGACCACTGCCTGACCAGGTCCTCACGGGCGAGAGTCTTCTGCCAGCCGGAGTCCCGCGTCAGCTTGTCGAGCACGGCTCCGAGCGCTCCGGGGTCGCGGCCGGGCGTGAACGGCGCGTTGTCGTCGTCGGTGACGATGCGTCGCTTGCGCTTCCACGTCTTCGAACTCGGCGCGAGTCCGCGCAGGCGCAGGTAGGTCGCGACGGTCTCGGGAGTCTCGGATGCCGGATCGGGTGCGATCTCACTCATCTGCCACCTCCCTCTCATCACTGATCGTTCCCGCCGAGATCCGCACCACATGGGCGTGGAGCACCTCGGGGATATCCTCCTCCACGGCTGCCGTCACGACCACCTGCTCATAGCCCGCGGTGAGAGCGGCCAGCCGCTGACGGCGATCGGCGTCGAGTTCGGCGAACACATCGTCGAGGATGAGGACGGGATCGCCGGCAGGAGACTCGCTGCGCAGCAGCTCTGCGGAAGCGAGGCGCAGCGCGAGGGCCACCGACCAGGATTCCCCGTGGGACGCATACCCCTTCACCGGAAGGCCACGAACGCGCAGCACGAGGTCGTCGCGATGAGGGCCGGTGAGAGTGAGACCGCGGTCGAGCTCGTTCGACCGTTTCGAGAGGAGTGCGGCGTGGAACATCTCGGCGATGTCTCCGGAGGTCTCGGCCGGCGCGTCGACACCCTCTTCGGGATCCGCTCCGCGCACTGACAGAGCCCACTCGAGCTGCGGGCGATGATCCTCGCCCGCGATCGCCGCGTACGCCTCGGCCACCGGCTGCTGGAGATCTGCGGCGAGACGCTGTCGCGCGGTGATGATCTCGGCACCGAGGGAGACCAGCTTGTCGTCCCACACATCGAGGGTGCTCAGGGCCTCGCCCTTGATGCCGCGCGCCCTGGCCGACTTCAGAAGCGCATTGCGCTGCTTGAGCACCCGGTCGTAGTCGGCGAGGACCGAAGACATGCGGGGCGTGCGCTGGATCAGCAGCTGGTCGACGAAACGACGCCGAGACGAGGGGTCGCCGCGGACGATCTGCAGATCCTCGGGAGCGAAGAGCACCACATGGGCGTAGCGAGGCAGCTCATTGGTCTTCGAGGGGGAGCCGTTGATCCGCGCCTTGTTCGAACCCTGCTTGTTGAGCTGGACCTCGATGAGCACCTTGCGTTCGCCGTGGGAGAGGCGAGCGCGGATGATCGCGAAGTCCTGACCCTCGCGCACCATCGGCGCATCCGACGAGACGCGGTGGGAACCGAGAGTGGCGAGGAAGACGACAGCCTCGGCAAGGTTGGTCTTGCCCTGGCCGTTGCGCCCGACGAGGACGTTGGGACCCTTGTGCAGAGCGAGATCCGCGGTCGCGTAATTGCGGAAGTCGACCAGGCTCAGGTGTTCCACAATCACGCTGTCAGCCTACCTTCGGGCTCTGACACTGCCGTCGCCGCGCGGAGCGCGCCCGTCGCAGGATCAGCGAAGCAGCAGGTTCGGCTGCAGCAGGTACTTGAACGAATCCAGACCGGCCTGGTCGACCGAGGTCTGGCTCGTGATCAGCACGGGGCTGAGCTTGTTCGCGTTGTCGCTGGACGTGAAGGTGACGCGGACGAACTCGCTCTTGACCGCGCCGAGCGCCTCGATGAGGTACTGCGGGTTGAGGCCGAGCGTGACGTCGTCGCCACCCGAGAGGATCGCGTCGACGGACTCGGATGCACGCGCATGCTCACTGCCCGACGCATCCATCGTCACGCTGTCGGACGTGAACGTGAAGCGCAGCGGAGCTGCTCGGTCGAGCACGAGGGACACACGGCGCACGGCCTCGACGAGGTCTGCGGTGTTCACGACCGCGTAGTGCTCGGTCTGCTCCGGGAAGAGACGGCGGACCGGAGGGAAGTTTCCCTTGATCAGCAGCGAGGTGACCGTCTTGTTGCCGGCCGTGAACGCGATGATCTCGCGGTCGCCCGCTCCCGAGAACGCGATCTGGATGGTGCCGGCGTGACCGAAGGTCTTTCCGACCTCGAGAAGAGTGCGTGCGGGAACCAGTGCGCTGGCCTCGACCGCTTCGCCGTCCCACGGCACGTCGCGGAGCGAGACGCGGTAGCGGTCGGTGGCCACGAGGCTGAGCGTCTGGCCGGAGACCTCGAGCTGCACTCCGGTCAGAACCGGTGTGACATCGTCGCGCGAGGCGGCGAAACCCACCTGGCTGATCGCGGTGCCGAAATCGTCGGCGGGCACGACGCCGGAGGAACCGGACACCTCGGGGATCGACGGATATTCCTCGACCGGCATGGCTGCGAGGGTGAACCGCGCCGAGCCGCAGGTGACCGTGATGCTGCCGTCGTCCTCGACGGCGATCTCGATCGGCGCGTTGGGAAGGCGGCTGGCGATGTCGGAGAGCAGTCGACCGTGCACCAGGATCGTGCCCGGTGTGTCGACGGTGGCTTCGATTGTCGTGCGCGCGGATGCCTCGTAGTCGAACGCCGAGAGCGTGAGACCGGAGCCGTCTGCCTCGATCAGGACTCCGGCGAGGATGGGCTGCGGGTTGCGCTGCGGAAGCAGTTTGACCACGAACGACACGGCCTCGCTGAAGACATCGCGGTTGACCTGAAACCTCACGGGTGCTCCCTTGTCGTCGTTCTGAGACGTGTCGTCATCGGTCCTGCCAGTGCAGGGCTTCCCATGCTAGCCCCCAACTCGGGAGTATCCCTACGACCGGATCAAAGCTCGGGCCTGTCGGACTTTCCCCACCCTCTGGTGATCGGATCGCCCCTGAATTGAATTAACTCCTTAACGGTGTTAACACCTGTGGATACTGTGGATAACTCGGTGGAAAGCAGACGCGAGTAGGGAACTACACGGTTGTCAGTTGTGGAATCCCTGAGGAATCCGCGGGTGGACGGCATCCGTCGGGTCGAACGGTCTCCCACAGTTATCCACAGGTTCGACGGTTTCACACACATTCGTCCCGACCTGGAGGCGAGTCATCCACAAGTTATCCACATGTGCAAACTGGCATCGATCTGCTCCGTCGTATGCCGCTCACACGCACGCAAAGGGGGTCGGAGCCTCCTATCGGAAGCTACGACCCCCTTTTTTGAGGCGGCGTGGACTCAGCGTCGACCGAGCTGCGTGGTGATCTCGGTCACCTGGTTGTAGATCGAACGGCGCTCCTTCATGAGCTCGCTGATCTTCTTGTAGGCGTACATGACGGTGGTGTGATCGCGGTTGCCGAACAGCTGGCCGATCTTCGGCAGGGACAGACTCGTCCGCTCGCGGCACAGGTACATCGCGATCTGGCGCGATGTGGCGATCTGCTGAGACCTGCTGGACCCGTACAGGTCGTCGACCGTCAGCTTGAAGTACTGCGCGGTCGCAGTGATGATGTCGGTCGGCGAGATGATGTTGTCCTCTGCCGTGTCGATGATGTCGCGGAGCACCGTCTGGGCGAGGGAGATGTCGAGGGCCGAACGGTTCAGGCTGGCGAATGCGGAGACGCGGATCAGCGCACCCTCGAGTTCGCGGATGTTCGACGACACCACGGTGGCGATGTACTCGAGTACCTCGTCGGGAATATGAAGCGCCTCGCTCTGCGCCTTCTTGCGGAGGATCGCGATGCGCGTCTCGAGGTCGGGCGCCTGCACGTCGGTGATCAGGCCCCACTCGAACCGACTGCGCATGCGATCCTCGAAGCCGGTGAGATGCTTCGGCGCGACGTCGCTGGTGATGACGACCTGCTTGTTGTGGTCGTGCAGCGTGTTGAAGGTGTGGAAGAACGCCTCCTGGGTCTCCGCGCGACCCTGCAGGAACTGGATGTCGTCGATCAGGAGGATGTCCACATCGCGGTAGCGGGCCTGGAAGGCTGCACCTCGGTTGTTCGCGATCGAGTTGATGAAGTCGTTCGTGAACTCCTCGCTGGAGACGTACCGGACCTTGACCCCTGCATAGAGGGATTGGGCGTAGTCGCCGATCGCGTGCAGCAGGTGCGTCTTGCCGAGTCCCGAGTCGCCGTAGATGAAGAGCGGGTTGTACGCCTTGGCCGGCGCTTCGGCGACGGCGACGGCTGCGGCATGGGCGAACCGGTTGGACTGCCCGATGACGAAGTTGTCGAAGGTGTACTTCGGGTTCAGGCGGGACTCGTGCCGCAGCTGCGTCGGCTGCTCCATCGGGGATTCGACGCGGATCTGCTCCTGGCGGCCGTAGTCGGCGACCGCGATGGGCGCCGTCGGCTGCTCGGCGAGCTCATGATTCACGACCACGCGGTACGACGTCACCTCATCGCCGATGTGGGAGAGGGCCTCCATGATCGGAAGCCGCAGCCTCTTGTTGATCTGCGCCGCGGTGAGATCGTTCGGGACCTCGAGATAGAGGGTGGCCGCCATCACGCCGGCCGGAACCGCGAGGCTGAGGAATCCCTGGAGCTGAGGCGTGACTCGGTCGTCCGCCTCGAGGAGCTCCTGCACCGTGGTCCAGATCGGAACGTCGGGCTGGGCAGGTGATGACATGACGCTCCGTGCTGAGGGGACGACGGGCCGTCTGGATGACGCGGCCCGCCTGTGGATAACTTCGGATGCCACGGTAGTCACCACGGCTGGGAACGGCAACCTGCCTACGGGAATCCGCGCGCGTGTTGCTCATACGTGCACGCCGCAGGGTTGTGGATAATAGCTGTGCGGATCGTGCCTGAGCTGGTGGTCGAAGCGCGCAGATTTGCTCTGCGCGCCGTCAAGACGTACCCTTAATCGGTTGACTTATGCCTGAACGGCAGATCCCTATGTCTCCGGTCAAAATGATCCCGGTGGCAGCATTCCCGGAGTGATTCCATGAGCAAGCGCACCTTCCAGCCCAACAACCGTCGTCGCGCCAAGAAGCACGGCTTCCGTCTTCGTATGCGTACCCGCGCCGGCCGCGCGATCCTTTCGGCTCGTCGCGCGAAGGGCCGCACCGAGCTCTCCGCGTAGATCGCTGTGCTCGCCCGCCCGTATCGTGTGACCCGCGGGAGCGACTATCGACTGGTCGTTCGACGCGGATCCCGTTGTGGCGGAGCCAAGGTCGTCACCTCGATGCTGACGACGGGCGAGAGCAGAGCCGCGAGGTTCGGATTCATCATCAGCAAGCAGGTGGGCACCGCTGTGGTGCGCAACACCGTGCGCCGGCGACTCAAAGCCGTGTGTGCGGACGCGCTGACGCGGGTCCCCGAGGGCACGGATGTCGTCATCCGTGCCCTTCCTGCATCCGCGACCGCGACCTACGCCGAACTGAGTGCGGACGTGAACCGGTGTCTGGATCGTCTCGGGCAGCGGCCATGACCGCTCTTCCGGCATCCTCGATCGGCTCCGCTCAGCTTCATGCCGGTGACGCGATCCGCAGCATCCCGCTGATCCCCCGGAATCTCGTCCTGGGGTTCCTCGCCGGGTACCGCAAGGTGATCTCCCCGATGTATGGAGATGTCTGCGCCTATTACCCATCTTGTTCCGCTTACGCTGTAGGTGCGGTGCAACAGCACGGCGCAGTGCGGGGAGCGGCGCTCTCGGCGTGGCGCATCGTTCGTTGCAATCCCTGGAGCCACGGCGGCGTCGATGACGTCCGTCCGCACGAACACTTCCGTTATGACCTGACCGCTCACGGTTTCGTCGTCCCTGCCCGAAAGGATTGATCGGTGGGTCTTGACCTTCTGCTCGCCAGCGCAACACCCTCGCCGGAGCCTGCCTCCGGCGGCTTCGATCTGATCGGAACCATCCTCTGGCCCCTCAAGTGGGTCGTCGAGCTCGTGCTCGTCGCCTGGCACTGGCTGTTCACGGCCGTCGGTCTTCCTGCCGCATCCGGTCTGACCTGGGTGCTGTCGATCGTCGGTCTCGTGATCGTGGTCCGTGCTGCGTTGATCCCGCTCTTCGTGAAGCAGATCAAGAGCCAGCGAAAGATGATGGAAATTGCTCCTGAGCTGCGAAAAGTTCAGGAGAAGTACCGGGGTAAGAAGGATCAGCTCTCTCGCGAGGCCATGAGCCGCGAGACCATGGCGCTCTACAAGAAGCACGGCACGACGCCGATGTCGAGCTGTCTTCCGCTTCTTGTGCAGATGCCCATCTTCTTCTCGCTGTTCAGCGTTCTGAGCGACGTCTCGAAGCACCACAACCTGGGTGTCGGCGGCGTCGGTCTGCTGAACGCCGAGCTCACCGAGCAGTTCTACAACGCCGAGCTCTTCGGTGTCGCATCGCTGCACGAGACGCTGGGGAACGCGGTCGACGCGGGGAACACCACAGCGATCATCATCCTGGTCACGCTCGTCGTGCTCATGATCGCGTCGCAGTTCTTCACGCAGCTGCAGATCATCTCGAAGAACCTGTCGCCCGAAGCCAAGACCGGCCAGGCGTACCAGATGCAGAAGATCATGCTCTACGTGCTGCCTCTCGGCTTCATCTTCTCGGGCATCTTCTTCCCGCTCGGCGTGGTCGTCTACTGGTTCATCTCGAACCTCTGGACCATGGGACAGCAGTTCCTCGTCATCCGTGAGATGCCGACTCCCGGATCTGAAGCGGCGAAGGCTCGTGAAGAGCGTCTTGCTCGCAAGGGTAAGGCGATCGACTCCTCGGGCAAGGTCGTCCCGATGGCGGCATACGAAGCAGAGCAGCAGCGTCTGCTCGAAGAGGCGGAGCGCGCGAAGGCGCAGGCCCCCAAGCGTCAGCAGCCGGTGGGCAAGAAGCGTTCGAAGAAGAAGGGGAGCGGTTCGTGACGACCGACAACGTGACCGAGACCGTGGAGCCCACGGTCGTAGAGCTCGAGAACGAGGGCGACGTCGCCGCTGACTACCTCGAAGAGCTGCTCGACATCGCCGACATCGATGGGGACCTCAACCTCGACGTGCGGCAGGGCCGCGCATATGTCTCGGTCGAGGCTGAGGGAGACGGACTGGCGCTCCTGTCTGCACCCGATACGGTGCAGGCGCTTCAGGAGCTCACGCGTCTTGCGGTCCAGAGCAAGACGGGTTCGTTCTCGCGATTGATCCTCGATGTGGGCGGATCGCGTGATGCGCGCCGCCGTCAGCTCGAGACGCTCGTGAACGCCGCCGCAGCCAAGCTCGACGATGGAGCGACCCAGGCGTCGCTGCCCGCCATGTCCAGCTATGAGCGCAAGCTGGTGCACGACATCGCGGCTGATCAGGGTCTCGTGTCCGAGTCCTACGGCGAGGGTGCCGACCGCCACACTGTTCTGCGTCGTCGTTGACGTTTCACATGCGACGTCAGGCCAGCGGGATGCTGTCGTGAGTGACCTGGAGATCGAACCGTCGGTGGCGGTCGATCTTTTCGGCGATCGGATCGAGCTGGCCCGGCAGTTCACGGCGGCTCTCGCGCAGCATGGCGAGGAGCGAGGACTCATCGGTCCTCTCGAGCTCCCGCGTTTGTGGTCTCGGCACATCTTGAACAGTGTCATCGCCGCCCCGTTGTTCCACGGTTCGGTCGCGGACATCGGTTCGGGTGCGGGGCTGCCCGGTATCGTCCTCGCGATCGCGCGACCCGATGTGCACTGGACGCTCGTCGAGCCGATGGAGCGCCGGGTGATCTGGCTGAACGATCAGGTAGCCGAGCTGAAGCTCACGAATGTCGAAGTTCTGCGCGCGCGTGCCGAGGAGGTGACTCCTGCGCGCTTCGACGTCGTGACAGCTCGTGCGGTGAGTGCTCTGAAGACGCTGATCCCGCTCACCGCTCCGCTCGTGCGCGATGGAGGCGAACTCACCCTTCTCAAGGGAATGAATGCCGCCAACGAGATCGAAGCAGCGCAGAAGCAGATCAAGAAGTTCCGCCTGTCGGACGTCCGCGTCGAGACTCTCGGCGAGAACGTACTGCCCGAGACGACGCGCGTGGTTAGGGCAGTCGTCCGCTGACGGGTCGATGCCGCGGTTCAGGAACCTGAGCCTCGTCGGGGGATGGACCTACATTCCGCGTTCGAGATGTACCCGCGCGCTAGAGCGCAGGTGGTGGGTGACTTGGCCACGCACGGTGGTCATGGGCCAGGCACTGTTGTGATCTGCCTCTGCAGCATATGAGATCTATTGTCGGGGCTCGTCCGGTTGAGGCAGACCGGGTCACCGCGCGAGGCCGGTAGAGTCCCTCGACGATCGTGCCACGATTCGAGTTTATGGCTGATGAGAAGCGTTTTCTTCCGACCCTGGTCGTGCACCTGTGTGGGAGCTCCGTTGCGACGTGACGAGGCACTCACGCGCTGCTGGATACGGTCAGCAGTGCCGGATAGCCGCCGGCACTCTGCCCTCGCCGTCAAAGACTGTCCCGGGATCACGGTCGGTGGTAACGGAACGTGGGCGTGTGGCACGACAGATCAGGCTTCACAGCAGACGTGTCCGGTGTCGGAATCCGGAATGGGTCTGTCCCCGTGTGCTCGTAAGCGAGAGTGTTCGCCCCTCGGGGAACGACCGCGGGTCCTGACGATGTTTCACGTGAAACATGGATGGTCGACGACTTGCCATGCAGGTGCAATAAGTCGACGTGCGCCGAGTTGAGGTGGCGGGGGTCCGTCGACAAATTGCGGTGATTCGGGCCTGGAGGACGTTGCGCTGAAGTGTGCCACCCAGCCTTGCTTCGGGGCACTGCGGACGGATGGTGCGCGCTGCGATGCTCGTCGCCGTGCTGGTGAGCGGTGCTGCGAGCCACCCTTCTTCGTAGCGCTGTGGTCCTGATCTCTGCTTTTCAACCCACGTCACTTCACAGCAGCGGACTTCACCTCGCTGAACTGCCCTAGACCGCACTACACCGTGCGGTCTGCAGTGATTTCTCCTGTTCTGATCTGCGTTCTCGTGATCTGACCTGCGCTACTCGGCCGTGTGCCGTGTGCCGTGTGCCGTCTGTTGGGCGTTCTGACTACTGAGTGGGGTCCGCGCGTGGTGGAACCCGCGTGCGGCACTCAGAGCTTGTGGACAGGGAGCCGGTCCACCCGGGAGTCGTATGTTTCACGTGAAACAGTCGTTTCGTCGCTGCCACGGAACGGGTCACGGTTTCCCTGGCGTGGCTACGGATGGCATCCCGGTACACCATCCGCCGGGGGAGCGTTGTGAGCTGACAACCAGATCATGGCGCCGAGGAGCGGGACCGTCTGCTCTAGGCATGGTGGGCGGCCGAACATAACTGGAACTTTCAATCGGGTATCGCGGCGGAACCGGTCAGGCGGCTGTTCTGACCCGCTGCCGCTGACAACATTCGGGCGACAGGGTGACCTGGCAACACCCTGCTCAGTCTCACCGGGATTCTTGCGGCGTGCGGGAGTGAACGACCACCCTTCGACCGCACGAATGGACAGTTCTCCTCGGACTGACCGCGTCGCGCTATGCGGCAGGCACAAGTGTTTCACGTGAAACATCGAGCGGCGGGTCGTGATGACTTCGGATGATCGCGACCGCGCGAAAGCAGGAACAGGGTGAGGGTCTCGGGGGCCAGCCGCGACGTGGGCGATTGAGGGCGCGCTAGTGGCGCGTCGTTGCTGGGTGCCCGTACACCGTCGGGTGGACGGTCTCAAAGACTAGTGATCGCGTCACGATCCCAATGAGCAGTTTGCGACGCCCCGCTCGCGAGACAGTCGCTAGCTCATTGACGTGACAAGTCATCGAGCGTCTCGAAGGTGCGGGGACTCCTGGCCCGAGAAGCGGCGGTCCCCGGTCTGAACGATAGAAATCGTGAGCTGGCGCGAGGCTCGGTGTCGCACCGAGAGCCCGAGCAGCAGCGCTCTGGAGGGCTACCCGCAATGGGACGCACGCGGTCGTTGCTGATGCTCCTGCTGCGGTGCCAGCGAGGTGCACCCCGAGGTCTGTCGCGGCGGTCGCGGGCGGGGTTCTCGGATATATCCCAGTTCAGGGGCGGATCCGTGCACCACCCGAGCTCGGCAACTGTGGCCAGGCGGTGCGCGTGGTTCGTGCTGAGTTGCCGTCAGTATGACGCAAGGGAAGAGCAGACGGGACTCTGTAGACGAACGTTTCACGTGAAACACCGTGAGTATTGTTTCGCGCCTGCGGTTCCTTTGTGGGTCGACGCCACGCACTAGATCCTCGTCGGACCCAAGGTGGGCGAGCTGACTCTAGAGCGATGCTTGCAGCGAAGAGCGGGGCCGTCGACGCGCGTCGTCCCAGTCCTTGACGCGTGTGCAGCACGCGCACGACGTAATTCTGTCGGGTCCGTCTGAGCAGATGTTTCACGTGAAACACCGCTGAACTCGCGATGAGATGGGTGGGGCTCCACCCGAAAGGTCGGTCCCACGTGACCACGGCGCTACCCTTCGTCATTCGACGTGGCTGGGCTGTCTGAAGCCGTGCGTGGCGTGCGCGATGCGTCTGTGACGACTAGGTGATTCGCGCGTGGGTGACCTCGGGGGTGAGGTCTACTGGTGAGACGACCCTGAGGCAATGAGCGCAGGCGTTCAGGCAGCGGAGTGAAACCCGTCGCGGCTCACAGTTATGCGCCGGCTGGAGCCGGCGCATAAGCCGAAGCAAGAGTGGGGGCCCTCTATCGCTCGGCTAGCCGGAGCAGCTCTAGACGCGGAGGCAATCCCGTCAGCCAGCACGCGGTCCGGGTAGAACGCTCCTGTCGCTCACGTCGGCGATGTTCCACGTGAAACATCGATATGGTGAATGCATGGTGCGCATGCTCATCACTGGGATGTCTGGCGTCGGCAAGTCCAGCGCGCTGCAGGTACTGGGGGAGCGGGGATACTCCGTCGTCGACACCGATTATGGACCATGGACAACCGAGTCGGGACTGTGGGACGAGGTCTTGATGGGTGCGCTACTCGGGGAGAGCACCGAAGTCATCGTGTCTGGCACGGTGTCGAATCAGGGTGCCTTCTACGACCGATTCGACCACGTGGTCCTCCTGTCCGCGCCTGTTTCGGTGATGCTCGATCGTGTTCGTCGGCGATCTTCGAATCCCTACGGCTCGACGACGGTGCAGCAAGACGAGATTCGCACGAACCTCGAAACCGTGGAGCCGCTACTGCGGGCGACGTGCACGTCCGAGATCGACGCAACTCAACCGCTGACCGCCGTCGTCGACCGGATCGAGCAGCTCCTACGATCTTGATCGAGGCCGATACGCGTCAGATGTTTCACGTGAAACTATGCGGCTGTCGACCGTCACCACGGACCTCGGCGCACAGGGGAGGATCCGGTTCCACGCGATAGTGGTGTGAAGGATGCTGACGAGTCCCTTGTGACCGGTCGGTCTCCCCGAAACGAGCGGCGACAGCGACGTAGACTCGTCAGGTCCCGTGAGCCGCTAGCGGGCAGCCTCTTTCACAGAGGGCGCGACATCCGTGTGGGCCGAGGACAGAGACACCCTGCTCTCCTCACGCCCGTGCAACCACCGACACGAACTGGTCGCCGGCGCGACAGATGGTGCAGTGCGTGGACGTCGTCACTCCATGCGTGTAGCCCTATCTCCGGTGCGTCAGGACGTTCAACGGCACAATGAACACCCAGGCCAGAAGGCGAAAGTGCCACTCTCTCCGCAACGGCACGTCCGGACGAGGTATCACCGGCCTGCACGACTCAGGAAGGATTCGAGAAGGCAACGTCTGCCACAGCGATTAGAGTGGAACACGGCCCCGAAAGGAGTGGATGTTTCACGTGAAACAGCCCGAAAAGGCATCACCGAAGGACTCTTTCGGGATGGATACGCCCCTCGCGCGGGAACTCGCCGACCTCTCCGCACGACGCAGAGCACTCGAGACCGTGTCCATCGACTTCGCCGGAGACACCCGCATCCTGACGGTCTCCAACCAGAAGGGCGGCGTAGGTAAGACCACGAGCGCCGTCAATGTCGCCTCTGCACTCGCGGGTCTTGGCGCACGGGTCCTTGTGATCGATCTGGACCCTCAGGGCAACGCCTCGACCGCGCTCGGAGTGCCGCACAACGCCGAGACTCCGAGCGTCTATGACGTCCTGATCGAAGACACCCCGCTCGCCGACATCGTGCAGCAGAGTCCCGAGGACGAGAACCTCTTCTGTGCACCGAGCACCATCCATCTCGCCGGCGCAGAGATCGAACTCGTCGCGCAGGTCGCACGGGAGCATCGACTGCGACGTGCGCTCGAGGAGTATCTCGTCGACAACCGTATGGACTTCGTCATCATCGACTGCCCTCCGTCGCTCGGGCTGCTCACGATCAACGCCTTCACCGCGGCGAACGAGGTCTTCATCCCCATCCAGTGCGAGTACTACGCGCTCGAGGGTCTTAGTCAACTGCTCGGCAGCATCCAGATGATCCAGAAGCACCTGAATCCCGGACTGCACCTCTCCACGATCCTGCTGACGATGTTCGACGGACGCACGCGACTCGCGCAGCAGGTGGCGGACGAGGTCCGCACGCACTTCCCCGAACAGGTGCTCGACACCGTCATCCCGCGTTCCGTGCGGGTGTCGGAGGCACCGAGTTTCGGTCAGACCGTGATCGCCTACGATGGGCAATCCGCCGGCGCCGTCGCGTATCGCGAGGCCGCTGTCGAGATCGCGTCGCGGACGGCGACGCAGAGCAAGGAGAAATGATGGCGAAGCGCACTGGACTGGGTCGGGGCATCGGAGCCCTCATCCCGACGGCTGATCAGTCCGAGCGTCCCGTGGATGTGTTCTTCCCCGGAGCCAATCTGCGTCCGGCGACGGAGCAGACCAGTGACCAGCCCGCAGCAGAAGGCGATCTCGAGGTCGTTCCCGGCATCCACCTCGTCGAGGTCGATCCGCAGAAGATCGTGCCGAACCCGCGTCAGCCGCGCACGCACTTCAATCCCGAGGACCTCGCAGAGCTCGTGCACAGCGTGCGTGAGTTCGGCGTTCTGCAGCCGGTGGTCGTTCGCAAGAACAGCGACGGCGAGTACGAGCTGATCATGGGGGAGCGGCGCACCCGCGCCGCGCGGGAGGCGGGCCTCGAGAAGATCCCGGCGATCGTCCGCGAGACCGCCGACGAAGATCTCCTGCGCGATGCTCTGCTCGAGAACCTGCACCGCTCCGAGCTGAATCCGCTCGAAGAGGCCTCGGCATACCAGCAGCTGCTCGAGGACTTCGGGATCACCCAGGAAGAGCTCGCCACGCGGATCGGTCGGTCGCGCCCTCAGATCAGCAATACGATCCGTCTGCTCAAGCTCCCCGTTCCCGTGCAGCAGCGTGTGGCGGCGGGGGTGCTGACGGCTGGACACGCTCGCGCGATCCTCAGCCTGGAGTCACCCGAGGCCATGCAGCGTCTCGCCGACAAGGTCGTGAACGAGGACCTGTCGGTGCGCGCGACCGAGGTCGCTGCGAAGACGGAGCCCGCAGCACCGGGCCGGACGGCGAAGCCGACTCCGGGCGCTCGACGGGCGTACCTCGACGAGGTGGCCGGCAACCTCGGGGATCGCCTCAACACGCGCGTCAAGGTGTCGCTGGGCGCTCGAAAAGGCCAGGTCATCATTGATTTCGCATCGATTCAAGATCTGAACCGCATCCTCGGTGAACTGGGCGAATCGGGGTACGGTCCGGCGTGATTCCGCCGCTCGACCCCTGAGCGGTCGTAGACTCTCGACATCTCGTCGATGAGGGGGAGTCATGTCCGGAGCAGCGAGTCCAGTGAAGTTCCAACGCCGCGTCATCGCGGTGAGTATCGCCGCAGCACTCGGCGGGTTCCTCTTCGGATTCGATACCGCCGTGATCAACGGCGCCGTCGATGCTCTCGCGGGGAACGTCTCGGGCTTCGACCTCGGGGTCGGGCTCAAGGGCTTCGCGGTGTCGTCGGCCCTGATCGGGTGTGCCGTCGGTGCGTGGTTCGCAGGACCGATTGCGAACAAACGCGGGCGAATCCCCGTGATGGTCTTCGCGGCGGCGATGTTCTTCGTCTCCGCCATCGGCTCGGGACTCGCGTTCAGTGTCGTCGACCTCATCATCTGGCGAGTGGTGGGTGGTCTCGGTGTCGGTGCGGCATCCGTCATCGCTCCCGCATACATCGCCGAGGTCTCGCCTGCCCGGGTGCGAGGTCGACTGGGCTCTCTGCAGCAGCTCGCCATCGTCACCGGAATCTTCGCCGCTCTGCTCTCCGACGCGTGGCTGGCGGGCCTCGCGGGTGCCGCAGACCAGCCTCTGTGGGGACTCACCGCCTGGAGATGGATGTTCATCATCGAGGCGGTGCCCGCACTCGTCTACGGGATCATGTCGTTCCGTCTGCCCGAATCGCCGCGATATCTCGTGCGCAAGGGCGATCTGAAAGGCGCGTCCCAGGTGCTCGAGACGGTCACGGGGGCCGTTGACGTCGACGCGAAGATCCAGGAGATCACCAGCACCATCGACACCGAGCGCAAGGAGTCGCTGAGCGACCTGCGGGGCAGTCGTCTGGGGCTCAAGCCGATCGTGTGGGTCGGCATCCTGCTCTCCGTGTTCCAGCAGTTCGTCGGCATCAACGTCATCTTCTACTACTCGACGACACTGTGGCAGTCCGTCGGCTTCGATGAGTCGAGCGCCCTGCTGACCTCCGTCATCACGTCGGTGACGAACATCGTGGTCACCATCATCGCGATCCTGCTGGTCGACAAGGTCGGCCGACGCATCATGCTTCTCGTCGGCTCTGTGGGTATGACGGTGACGCTGGGCCTCATGGCGCTCGCCTTCTCGTTCGGTGAGCTGAACGCCGAGGGCACAGCGACCCTGCCTGACCCGTGGGCGACCGTCGCCCTCATCTGCGCGAACGGCTTCGTGGTCTTCTTCGGTGCCACCTGGGGTCCGCTCGTCTGGGTCCTTCTGGGAGAGATCTTCCCGAACTCGATCCGCGCCGGCGCACTCGCGGTCGCGGCAGCAGCCCAGTGGGCAGCGAACTTCTTCATCTCGACCACCTTCCCTGTGTTCGCCGAGATCGGCCTCACATTCGCCTACGGCTTCTACGCGTTCTTCGCGCTGCTGTCGTTCTTCTTCGTGTACTTCAAGGTGCCCGAGACCAAGGGTCGCGAGCTCGAGGAGATGACGGACGAGCTGAAGGTGGAGCGCCGGGGCACCCGCAGGGCGACGTAGGCTGGAAGCATGACCGAGTCAGTTCCGCGCCGCGCCAGCCTCGAAGTGCTGAGAGCAGAAGCGTCGGACGAACTCGCCGTGCTGATCCAGGAGAGACTCCTCGGCGGGGAAGACCCATGGGAGTTCATGGAGGAGCTGCCGAGCGTCGATGAGCTCGTCGTCTACCTGCTGCGAGCCGACAACATCACCGCGAACGACGGTGTGCGACCGAACGCGGCTCGGCACTACCGGGTGCTGCGCCAGATCGCGCTGGAGTACCCCGAGCTCACGCCGGCGGTCTGGGGCCTTCTCGACGAGAAGCAGCGGCACCGACGCTGGGACCCGTCCGTGGCCGACGCCTCCTAGGCTCCCACCGTGCCGCGGATGCTCGTCTCCTACGACCCGGAGTGGCCGAAGCAGTTCGAGGCGTTCGCCGCTGAGATTCAGACGGTCGCGGACGCGGATTGGCTGATCGAGCACATCGGATCTACGGCGATCCCCGGCATGCGCGCGAAGCCGATCATCGACCTGGCCGTCCGCATCGTCGATCGCAGCGACTTCGACGCGCGCAGGCCCGCTCTGGAAGCCGCAGGATGGCGCCCGGGCAGCGCTGTGCGCACGCACCCGGTCATGATCCGCGAATCTGACGGCGTACGGATCGCGATCGCGCACTTCTTCGTCGAGGAGGAGTGGGATGCGGTGCACCAGCGCATCCTGCGGGACTGGCTTCTGGAGCATCCGGAGGATGCCGATCGCTACGCGCATGCGAAGTGCGACGCCGTCGCCGCTCAGGCGAGGGGGAGGACGGCCTACAACACCGCGAAGTCGCCCATCATCCAGGAGCTCGTCGACCGCGCTCGCGCGTCTCGAGGACTTCCTCCGGTGCGGATCTCCGACAAGTAGTCGGCTCTCGTCTCAGGAATGGGGACGGAAGCGGCTGGGTACGAGAAAGGGCCGCCACCCGGAGGGGTGACGGCCCTGAAGACTGCAGGATCAGCCGATGAAAGCCGCGAGGTCCTGCTCGAGGGCCGGCTTCGGCTTGGCGCCGATGATGGTCGTCTTGACCTCACCGCCCTGGAACACCTTCATCGCGGGGATCGAGGTGATCTGGTACTTCATCGCCAGCTGCGGGTTCTCGTCCACGTTCAGCTTGAGGATGGTGATCTTGTCGGGGTTGTCCGCCTGGATCTGGTCCAGAACGGGGGCGACCATACGACACGGTCCGCACCACTCGGCCCAGAAGTCCACGAGGACGGGACCTTCGGCCTGCAGAACGTCCTGCTCCCAGGTCGCCTGGCTCGTAGCCTTTGCACTCATCAGAGTTCTCCTTGATTCGAGGTTCGCCTGCTACAACAGCGGGCGAGGTGAAAGTGTTCCCGTCCGCTCAGGCGGTGATGATTTCAGCGGCTTCGGCGGCCGGGAACTCGACCGATGCGTCTTCGAGGTCCGCCAGGAAGTGCTCGGCGTCGAGAGCGGCGACCGTGCCCGAGCCAGCGGCCGTGATGGCCTGACGGTAGGTGGGGTCGATCACGTCGCCGGCGGCGAACACACCGGGGACCGAGGTGACGGACGAACGGCCGTCGACCCAGATGGTGCCCTCGGCGGTCAGCTCGAGCTTGTCGTGCACGAGGTGCGTGCGCGGGTCGTTGCCGATCGCGATGAACAGGCCGTCGAGCGCGAGGTCGCTCAGCGTGCCGTCGACCGTGTTGCGCAGCTGCACGCCCGTGACGGAGTCGCCACCGAGGATCTCGGCGACCTCGCTGTTCCACACGAACTCGATCTTCTCGTTCGCGAAGGCCCGCTCCTGCATGATCTTCGAGGCGCGCAGGGTGTCCTTGCGGTGGATGACGTAGACCTTCTCGGCGAAGCGGGTGAGGAACGTGGCCTCTTCCATCGCCGAGTCGCCGCCGCCGACGACGGCGATCGTCTTCTCGCGGAAGAAGAAGCCGTCGCAGGTGGCGCACCACGAGACGCCGTAGCCCGACAGGCGCTCTTCGCCCTCGATGCCGAGCTTGCGATAGGCGGAGCCGGTCGCGTAGATCAGCGACTGGGTCTCGTGCACCGTTCCGCTGCCGAGGGTGACCTTCTTGACGGGGCCGGCGAGGTCGAGCTCGGTGACGTCGTCATAGACGACCTCGGTGCCGAACTTCTCAGCCTGCTCCTGGAACTTCGCCATGAGCTCGGGGCCCTGGATGCCCTCGGGGAAGCCGGGGTAGTTCTCGACCTCGGTGGTGTTCATCAGCTCTCCGCCGACCTCGACCGTGCTCGCGATGAGCAGCGGCTTGAGGTTCGCGCGCGCCGCGTAGATGGCGGCGGTGAATCCGGCGGGACCGGAACCGATGATGATGACCTGACGCATGTGCTCTCCGTCGTAGATGCTGAGACGCCGAAAGACGTTCGACTGCTTCAACCAATGGTAACCGCGCGACATTCCCGCGCGAGGGGGCTCAGCGGCCCGGCAGGAAACGCCGCAGCATGCCGCTCGCGACCTTGAGCTCCGGAGCGCGCAGGACAGCCAGGATGCCGATGTAGACGACCACGACGGCGAGGCCGATGATGCAGGTGCCGATGGCTCCCTGGATCTTGTCGGACGTGGTCCACCCGGTCGGACCGCCGAGCAGCAGGAAGACGCCCCACCCGGCGAACCCGGCGGGAACGGCAGCGACGGCGTAGCGGACGACAGCGGTCATCCAGGTGCGGATCTGGAGTCCGCCGATCTTGCGGTGCAGCAGCCAGCTGGCCACGATCATCTGCAGGGTGCTCGCGATCGACTGGCCCAGCGCGATGGCTGCGGCCAGCATGGTCACCTCGATGATCTCGGCGGCGAGCAGCCACTGCGCGACCAGAGCGGTGACGACCACGAGACCGCACTGGAACAGCGTGAACCAGAAGGGCGTGCGGGTGTCGCCGTAGGCGTAGAAGGTGCGTTGCACGATGAAGAGGATCGTCAGCGGAACCAGGCACACGAGGAAGGCGAGCAGCACCAGCGCCGCTTCTTCGGCGTGCGACGCCTGATTGGTGAAGACTCGCGAGGCGGGAATCGCTGCCGCGGCGACCGCGGCGACGGCGACGGCGATGAAGAAGAGCAGGGTGCGGATGCTCTGGGCGATGTCTGCGCGGACCTCGGCATGTCTGCCGGCCGCCGCGTGCTCGCTGATCTGCGTGAAATAGGGCGTGCCGATCGACAGCACGATGATCGAGTACGGGAGCATGAAGATCAGCCAGGCGTACTGGAAGGTGGCGACGGACGCGCCTCGTCCGGAGGCTTCGGTGAGGATCTGGGTCTGCACGAGTCCGGCGCCGAGACTCGTCAGCGCCATGAGGAACGTCCATCCGGCGAGCCGTCCGACGTTGCCGAGTCCGACGCCGCGCCAACGGAAGTCGGGGCGGAGCGCGAGACCCGTGCGGCGCCAGAAGATCAGCAGGATCGCGGCCTGGATCACGATGCCGAGCGTGGCCGTTCCACCGAGGGCGGCGATCATCTCGGGAGTCCAGTCGGAGACGCGGGTGAGCGGGCCGCCGAACAGCGCGCCCACGACGAGGAAGCCTGCGATCGACACGATGTTGTTGACGACCGGCGCCCAGGTGAAAGGCCCGAAGATCCGCCGTGCGTTGAGCGCCTCGCCCAGCAGCGCGTAGAGCCCGTAGAAGAGGATCTGCGGCATACACCAGTACGCGAACGCCGTCGCGAGCGCGAGGAACTCCGCGGAACCCTCCTTGCCGGCGTAGAGCCACACGAGCCAGGGCGCGGCGATCGTGGCGATACCCGTGATGACGACCAGCACGACGGTGCCGAGCGTGAAGAGCTTCGAGATGAAGGCGTTGCCACCGTCGGCATCCGCTGTCGCCTTGACGATCTGCGGGATGATCACGGCCGTCAGCACGCCCACCGAGATGAGCGAGAAGACGTTGTTCGGCAGTTGATTCGCGATCGCGAAGGCGTCTGCGGCGCCCGCACCGACCGAGCCGATCACGCCGACGAGGACGATGGTTCGCAGAAGCCCGGTGACGCGCGAGATGAGCGTTCCGGCGCCGATCAGTGCGCTGGCGCGGCCGAGACTACTCATTCAGCTCCTCGACGGCATCCGGTGAGGAGGTCGCCTGTTCTTCGTCGCCGGCGAGGGCTTCACGCCGCCGGCGCCGGACGGTGCGGATGATGCCGAGACCGAGCAGCAGCACGATCAGACCGCCGAATGCGGCGAGCCCGATGGTCTCCCATTCGGCCCGCACCGAGACGCGCACGCGCTCGGGCTGGCTGATCGGCACACCGGTGGGGCTCGAGAGCGACAGCGTCAGGGTGACCTCGCCACTGCCCACTCGGGCCGACACGGGGACCTTCACCCTCGTCGTCGTGCCGGGCTGGATCGTCCACGGCGTGACGGACTGCACCTCGAGGCGCGGGTCGCTCGGCTTCACCGTGAGCTCGATGTTCACCGGCCATGGCAGGTCGTTGCGCACCGAGAACGGGAGGTCGGCGTTGGCGGAGAGCAGCTGGATGGTGCTCGCCGGAGGGATGTCGACCGCGTTCAGCGTCTCGGTCGTCTGCTCGTTCACGTCGGCGACGGCCTCTGAGAAGCCCTTGTCCGTCAGGCCGACCGCGGTCGCCCGCATGATCTGGATGCGCTTGGGGCTCAGCAGAAGCTGGCTGTCGTCGAGGATCGTGGAGAACTCGCCGAGCACGACCTCGCTGTCGAGCATCCCCTGCAGGGCCGTGGCTCGTGCCGGGTCGGGCTCGGTCGAAAGGGTCGAGGGTGTCGCCGGGATCGCGAGGACCTCGGAGAGACCGAACCCGAGGGAGTCGACCGATGAGACGGCCTCTCTGAGCGCATCAGCGGTGCGGGTCTCGTCGCGGTCGAGTCCGATCAGAAGCGGCGTCGTCGGACTCGCCTGAGCTGACAGGGCGAGATAAGCGCTCGCCTCGGCCAGCGACTGCTGACGGGCGGCGTCGTCGTCTTCGCTCGCCGCCTGCGACAGAGCATCCGATGCGGCATCCACGGCGACCAGCACGCTGTGCGAATCGATCGCGGCGTGCGCGCCGACCGCACCGCCGACCGCTGCAGAGGAGAGGACAGTGACCGCGCCGCCGCTCAGGTACGTCGAGAACGTGTCGAGATCGGCGGCGGAGAGATCGCTGCGGGGCCACAGAATGCCGGGGGTCGACCCCTCGACGGCCATGAGCTGTGCGTCGTCGGGCAGCACCGGACCGTCGGTGGGCTGAGGGCTCGGCTCATCACTCGGTGTCGGCACGGGAGTCGGTGCGCTGCCATCCGTCGGCAGCGAGGCGGGAGTCGGCGCGGGAGTCGCGGTGGGGGTCTCGTCCGGAGGCTCGGTGAAGCTGCTGAGGGTGAGGAACGGCGCGAGCGTCGTGGGCTGCAGCAGTCCCGGAAGACCCGCCTGCGCCTGTGTGGTGGCGTCGGCATCGCCGAACTGCAGAGAGAACCGCTCGTTGGGCAGAGCGTCGAGAAGTCGCAGCCACTCGCGCGCGCTCTGCGGCGCCGAAGAGCCGAGCACGCGGATGGCGGCGGGGATCGCCGGGTCGATCGCCAGGGTCGCGGACGTCCCTCGGACACCCTCGATCGTCGCGGTGAGTGCGCCGTCGGGCGCGGTGAGAGCGCTGAGCTCGTCCGCGGTGAGAAGGGCGCCGTCGGAGGGCGTCGCCGTGATCGGCACCATCACGGCGACGGGCGGATTCGCAGCAGCGGTCACCACGAGCACGGATGTCGACGTTACCGTTCGCGCGGCATCCTGACCCTCGTTCTGCGCCCCGCTGAGCGTCGCGCGCAGCGGGTACACACCCGGTGCGAGGTCACCGAGAACTTCGGGAGGCAGGAAGAGGCTCGTGGTCGCGGAGGTCTCGGCGTCGACCGGTGCGACGGTGTCGGTTCCGAGCTGGTCGAAACCCCCTGTGGCGTCGGAGTCATTCAGCCACGTCGTGACCGAGGCTTCGTCCGCGAGCGGAGTGCGGTTGATCTCCAGAGTGACTCGTCCGGCGGAGAGTTCGGACTTCGCGTCGTTCTGCACGGTGATCGAGGCCGTCGTCGCGGTGCCAGGGGCGACCGTTCCGCGCACCCCCGCCGACAACAGGAGCTCGACGGAGGACGCCTCGGACTCGTCATCGGCGGCTGCGACCGCGCTGCCTGCGCCCGTGCTGACCAGGCCGAGTACGATCGCCGAGATGACGGACCCGCGCGCCAGGCGCTGCAGGCGCGTGCGGAGGCCGTTCTCGAAGATGGTCGCGGTCATGAAGGTCTTCCTCGAACGCCGGGATCCCAGGCTGCTCGTGAGTGGTGACCTTGTGATTCTAGGCCGCTGGCTGAATGAGAACCCTGAAGACGCGTAGAGTGACGGCCGTGTCCGACACCCTCGCCCCCACGCCCGATCCGCTCCGCAGCACCGCGCTCGCCGCAGATCTCGACGCCGCGGATCTCCGCTCGGAGCCGCTCCGTCGCCTGTGGGGCG
This sequence comes from Microbacterium sp. CGR1, assembly GCF_001266755.1. Taxonomy (NCBI): domain Bacteria; kingdom Bacillati; phylum Actinomycetota; class Actinomycetes; order Micrococcales; family Microbacteriaceae; genus Microbacterium; species Microbacterium sp. CGR1. The sequence goes on along the minus strand of NZ_CP012299.1, from coordinate 2,594,112 downwards.
AGGAGGAGGACGACGCGCTGGCCAGAGGCATGCGCGAGCCGATCCTGCGCGCGATCGCCGGTGACGAGGGTGTGCTCGCGACTCTCGGCAGGCTGTTGGTGCTCGGGATGCCGCAGCCGATCGCCGCGGTGACGACGGCTCTCCCGAGACTCGGAGCGGACGGCCTCGTGGCCCTCGGCCTCGCGAGGATCGAGGGCGACGAGGTGATCCCCACTGCGCTGCTGCGTCCCCAGTCGTTCGTCGACGCCGACGGGATCGGCGAATGGTGGATCGCCAGCGACCTCGATGAGGTGGCGCTCGACGGCGCGCTGCCCGCGGATCACGTGCTCGGAGTCGGCGGCGCCTCCCGCACGCTCGCCGAGGTCATCATGCCGATCGAGGTCGACCGTGCCCTCGATCTCGGCACCGGATGCGGCATCCAGGCACTGCTCGTCGCTCGTCACGCAGGATCCGTCGTCGCCACGGACATCTCGGCGCGAGCGCTCGCCTATGCCGAGTTGAACGCCCAGCTGAACGGCGTCTCGAACATCGAGTTCCGATTGGGCAGCATGTTCGAGCCCGTCGGGGGAGAGGTGTTCGACCTGATCGTGTCGAACCCGCCTTTCGTGATCACCCCGCGTGCGGAAGGGGTCCCCGAGTACGAGTATCGCGACGGGGGACTCGTCGGTGACGCGCTCGTCGAGCAGTTCCTGCGTGCGGTTCCGTCTTTCCTGACCCCGGGAGGCGTGGCGCAGCTGCTCGGCAACTGGGAGTCGCGCGGTGGCCAGGCATCGCTGAGTGGACGCGCGGGTCTCGATCGCCTCTCGTCGTGGGTTCCTGGCGACCTCGATCTGTGGGTCATCCAGCGCGAAGAGCTGTCGCCGCTGGGCTACGCAGAGCTGTGGATCCGCGACGGAGGCACGACGCCCCGCGATGCCGCGTTCACCCCGCTGCTCACCGCATGGCTCGATGACTTCGCCGCGCGTGGCGTCACCGCCGTCGGATTCGGCTACATCCTGGTGCGGCGGCCGGCAGGCGGCGGAGCGCCCCTGCGTCGTCTCGAGCGCGTCGCACAGCCCGTCTCGAACGTGGGCGGGGCGCTGCGTTCGGGTCTCGCGGCGCACGACGTGCTCGCAGAAGGACTGCCTACGACGCTGATCGTCGCTCCGGATGTCACCGAGGCACGACATCTGCTTCCGGGCAACGACGATCCGAGCATCATCGAACTGCGTCAGGGCGGTGGCTTCGCACGGACCATCGCGGTCGACCCGGCGCTCGCCGCTCTCGTCGGGGCCTGCGACGGCGAGCTCACGGTGATGCAGATCGTCGCAGCTCTGGCCGACCTGTTCGAGGTGCCGCTCGTCGACCTGTGGGCCGACCTCGAGCCCCGCATCCGCCAGCTCGTGCTCGACGGTCTGCTGATCCCGGGGGAGTGATGCAGGAATACCTGCTCGCATATATGCGTTCGAATACACCATGAAGGCTTTCGGATTCCTCTCCTTCGGGCACTATGCAGACGTGCCCGGTTCGGCGACCCGCACCGCGGGGGACATGCTGAAGCAGACCATCGAGATCGCGGAGGGTGCCGACGAGATCGGCGTGAACGGCGCCTCTGTGCGCGTGCACCACTGGGCTCGCCAGGCGGCGTCGCCCATGCCGCTGCTGTCAGCCATGGCTGCGCGTACGAAGCGCATCGAGGTCGGCACCGGCGTGATCGACATGAGGTACGAGAACCCGTTCCAGTTCGCTGAGGAGGCGGCGGCACTCGACCTGATCGCCGACGGTCGCATCGCGCTCGGCGTGAGCCGCGGGTCACCCGAGACGGCTCTGCGCGGATACGAGACCTTCGGCTTCCACGACGAGGAGGACCCCGAGCGCGGCAGTGTCATCGCTCGCGAGAAGTTCGACCTCTTCCTCCGTGCGATCGACGGCGAGGGTCTCGCCCCCGGCGACCCCCGCATGGTGGGAGCCGGCCGATACCTCGCGATCGAGCCCCAGTCGCCCACCCTGCGCGACCACATCTGGTGGGGCTCGGGTTCCCGCGCCACCGCGGAGGAGACCGGCCGCAAGGGTCTCAACATGATGAGTTCGACCCTGCTCACCGAGGCGACCGGTGTGCCGTTCCATCAGCTGCAGCGCGAGCAGATCGACCTGTTTCGTTCCGCCTACAAGGAGGCAGGACACACCGGAGCACCTCGCGTCTCGGTGAGCCGCAGCGTGTTCCCACTCGTCTCGGACATGGACAGGGCGTACTTCGGTCTGCGCAGCGAGGAGAACGCCGACCAGATCGGCATCATCGACGGCTTCCGCTCGACGTTCGGCAAGACGTATGCGGCCGAGCCCGACGTGCTGATCCAGCAGCTCTTGGCTGACGAGGCCGTCATGTCGGCAGACACTCTGTTGCTGACGATCCCTAACCAGCTGGGCCCGGCATACAACCTCCACGTGCTCGAGGCGTTCGCGACCCATGTCGCCCCGGCGCTCGGCTGGAAGCCGAACACCGAGGGTCCCGTGCAGGGAGATCCGGTCTGACGATCGACCGCAACGGCGGATGAAGGGGCGGATGCGAACTGCATCCGCCCGGCGGGAGAGTACGAGATCACGATCACGCCCCCCGACGGGTACATCGCAACCGGACCGACGACTCGCACCGAAGAACTCACCACGGACGACCTCGCGGGCATCGACTTCGAGCTCGCCCGCCCGGGATCGATCTCGGGCGCGGTGCTCACGGACGAGGGCGACCCTCTGGCCGGCGTGGTCCTCACGGTGGAATCGGATGACATCTCGCAGGAGGTGACCACCGACGCCGACGGCGCCTACGAGATCGTCGACCTGCCGCCGGACACGTACGACCTGACGATCATCGCTCCGGAGGGACGCACGATCATCGGCCCGGCCACGGCGACCTTCGTCGTGACGGCTGCGGGAGAGGCGCTCGTCGGCCCGACCTTCACGGTCTCCGCCGCGGTCGTCACGCCCACGGACCCGCCCACGCAGCCACCGACGCAGCCGACGACGCCGCCCGACACCGGGGCGGGCCAGCTGCCTGCGACAGGGCTCGGCTCCGAGACCTTCGTCTGGGCCGCCGCAGGCGCCGCGGTGCTCGTGGTCGGAGTTGTGCTCTTCCTGATCTCTCGTCGCCGCTCGAACCGCGACTGAGACACCGGGGCTGGATGCTGGCATCCAGCCCCGGGGGGTCAGGAGCCCTTCGCGGGCCCGAACAGCTCGTCGCCGTGCTCGTGCAGCAGGCGATAGGCGTCGGCGAACGTCTCGGGCTCCGGCTCACCCGGCTTGCCGTACTTGGCGAGGAGCAGCCCGAGCAGGCCGCGGGCGGGTGGGGTGAGCGGCTTCATCTGGTCGGCCTCACCGGGCTTCGGCTCGCGCTGCTCGGGATTCGGCGGCGTGTAGGCGGGCGTGGTCACGGGCCAGTCGGCCGGATGCCGGGGTGCGTCGAGGTTCACAGCGGTGAACAGTGTGTTCGCCGACTGGTCGCGGTCGTTGAGCGGCTTCAATCCGTGCAGCCGCGAGAGGGTGGCCGTGACGGATCCGTGGTGCATCTCGTCGTGGACGATCGTGCCGCGCTTCGTATAGGCCGACACGGCGATGGCGGGCACTCGGCATCCGAGTCGATCGAACGTGAAGCCCATCTCACCCGCCGCGGTGTCTTTCGTGGGCTTCGTCGCCGCGGGCGGAGGCATGTGGTCGTAGCATCCGCCGTGCTCGTCGAACGTGATGAGCAGCAGGGTGTTGACGGCGTTCGACCCCTGCGGCGACGCACTCGTGCGCACCGCCTCGTAGATGTCGTGGATCAGCCGATCGCCGGCCCGGACGTCGGAGATGGCGCTGTCGTAGACCGCTTCGCCGTCGACCTCGCTCTCACGGGGCGACCCGAACGGCGGGTGGAAGTCGTTGTGGTCGTAGACCATGCGCGGCTCGATGAACGCATACGCCGGAAGGGTGCCGTTCTTCGCGTCGGCGTAGAAGTCCTCCATCGTGCCGAAGTGCTCGGTGCGCCAGTACTTCTCCAGCACGGCAGCGTGCAGCATCCCGGTGAACGACACCAGCTGGAGCTTGTCGATGTAGATCTTCCAGCTGACCTTCTCGTCTTCCAGACGGTTGAACACCGTCGGGGCCGCGGGCGCATCGAGCCATTTGCGGTACCCGCCGCCGGCCTGGTTCGTGACGAAGCCGTGCGACGTCGACGCGTGGAAGAACGACCGGTTGCAGAACGTCTGCGACGGCACCCCGGCGTACCAGTGGTCGAACACCGCGAACTCCGATGCGAGGGTCGAGAGCACGGGGAGCATCTCGGGCGAGAAGGACCCCATGATGTGCGCGGCCTCGTCGGGGGTGGGCTCGACGCCCTTGCGCAGACGGCGGAAGTTGATGATGTAGTCCTCGAGGAACCCCGACATCGTCGCCTTCTCGCCGTGGGTGGGTGCGTTGAAGGGGGCCGTCATCTGGTCGACGAACAGGTCGGCGTTGTCCTTCGGGTCGACGGTGCCGAAGATCTGCGTGTTGACGTGGGGGTATTCCTCGCCCGGATCGGGATCGGGCAGGCTCATGATCCGGTCGGTGTCGCCGGTGTAGATGTGCGCCTCGACGACCGTGCCGTCGGATGCCGTGTTGCTGTGCGTCCCGAACGCGAGACCCTCGAACTTCTCGCCCGTCGGAAGCGACTCCTTCGAGTAGAGGTACCCGAGCAGGTTGTCGAACGAGCGGTTCTCACCCATCACCACGACGAGATGGTCGAATCCGGGTTCGCTGCGCGGAGTCAGTGCGGCGAACGGATCAGGTTCAGTGGCGAAACCCTTGCGCTGGTTCGCGACGTTCGCGCCGATCGCAGCGCCCGCCGCGCCGCCGACCACGACGCCGGCCAGTGCGGCGCCGCCCATCTTGAGGAACCCGCGCCGGGACGTGTCAGGCGCTGAGGGGGACTCGTTCGCTTCTGCGGCCACGTGCCGATCCTAGGACTCGGGCGATGCCGAGCACGAGAGTGGGGACTGTGAGGCAAAATGCGACGCCGGTAGCGTGGGGGCATGAGCTACGCAGGTGAGTCGTCGATCGAGGCGCGCGTCCGTGCCGTGAACGCCGATTTCGGCCGCCGTCAGACGCGGCTGTTCGTGACATTCGCGCTGATCGAGGGGCCGGTGCTGCTTCTGCTCGTTGTCGCGATCTACGGCTTCGAGCTGATCGATCCCGAGATCGGGATCTGGTTCATCGTCGCTGTCGCCGTCGTCGGCGGGTTCCTGTTGAGCACGCTCCTCGTGCGGCTCGTGCAGGCGCGAGTTCGCGCGGTCGCGCAGGCCAAGGGTGAGAACCCGCTGTTCTGACGTCCGCTCGACGGGGACTGCGGCCCGCGGGTGACACCCGTACCCCGGTACGCTGGAACCCATGCTCAACATGGCTGACGGCCTCGCCCGTCTCGGCGCGCTCGCCGAGAATCCGGTCGTCCGCACCCTCGCGGAGGCTTTCGAGAAGGCGGGCTTCGACCTCGCTGTCGTCGGGGGGCCCGTGCGCGATGCGCTGCTCGGCAGGCCGACCCACGACCTCGACTTCACGACGAATGCGATGCCGGACGACATCCTGCGCATCGTCAAGCCGATCTCGACGGCCCAGTGGGACATCGGACGGGCGTTCGGCACGATCGGCGCGCGTGTGCAGGGTGAGCAGGTCGAGGTCACGACCTATCGCGCAGACAGCTACGACGGTGTGACCCGCAAGCCCACCGTCGAGTTCGGCGACACGATCGACGCGGATCTGCACCGACGCGACTTCACCGTCAACGCCATGGCTCTGCTGGTGCCGGCCATCACGCTCGTCGACCCGACCGGGGGAGTCGAAGACCTCATCGCCGGGGTACTGCGCACCCCGGCCGACCCTCAGGTCTCGTTCGGCGATGACCCGCTGCGCATGCTCCGCGCCGCGCGCTTCAGCGCCCAGCTCGGCTTCCGGATCGACGATGACACCGCCGACGCGATCACGCAGCTGCGCGCCACCCTCGAGATCGTGAGTCCCGAGCGCATCCAGTCGGAGCTCGTGCGGCTGATGCAGACGGATGACCCGGTGCGCGGCATCCGCGTGCTGGTCGACACCGGTCTGATGGAGGAGTTCCTGCCAGAGGTGAGTGCGCTGCGACTCGAGGTCGACGAGCATCATCATCACAAGGACGTCTACGAGCACTCCCTCACGGTCCTCCGCCAGGCGATCTCGCTCGAGCACTCGCGTCACCCCGGTGCCGAGCCCGATGTCGCCCTGCGGATCGCGGCGCTGCTGCACGACATCGGCAAGCCCCGCACCCGCAAGCTGGAGGACGGCGGAGTCGTCACCTTCCACCATCACGACGTCGTCGGAGCGCGCATGGCACGCAAGCGCCTGCAGTCGTTGCGCTTCGACACCGACACGACCGAGTCGGTATCGACGCTGATCGAGCTGCATCTGCGGTTCTTCGGATACGCCGAGGGCGCGTGGACGGATGCCGCGGTGCGGCGCTACGTGCGCGACGCCGGCGACCTGCTCGAGCGGCTGCACATCCTCACCCGCGCCGACGTCACGACGCGCAACAAGCGCAAGGCCGGACGACTGGCGTCTGCCTATGACGACATCGAATCGCGCATCGCGGCGTTGCGCGAGCAGGAGGAGCTCGACTCCATCCGGCCCGAGCTCGACGGCAACCAGATCCAGAAGATCCTCGGCATCTCGCCCGGTCGTGAGGTCGGCGAGGCCTACAAGTTCCTGCTCGAGCTGCGCCTCGACGAAGGCGTCATCGGAGCGGATGCCGCCGAGCAGCGGCTCCGTGAATGGTGGGCAGCCCGGGTCTGAGCCGATCGAGCCGCATCGACAGCGATGCGGCGGTCGGGCGCGGGCATCCCCATGGGGATCCCCCAGGACGACTCGTCACTCTTCCGGTTCGTCGACCTCGGCGGCCTGTGCGAAAGCCTGCACCCGGAACGCCTGACCGGAATATCGCGGGTACCGCCGACGGCATCCGGCTCCTACACTGAGGTAACGCTCCACCATCGACGATCGGAGACGCCCGTGGTCGCGTCGTGGCAGGTGTCACGTGAAGGGCCGCCTGAGGCCTCTCGTCTTCTGATCGAGCGTGCACACGAAGAGCTCATCGCCGGCAATCTCGATGACAAGCGCCTGCAGGAGGTGCGACCTCTCGTCCGCGAATCGTGGGTGCGATCCTGGCGAGGGCGCGTCGGCCCCGAAGGGGCCCCGCAGATCGAACTCGTGAGCGAAGAGCTCGAGGCCTATCGACTCGCGCATCCGCTCGCGTCCGCGATGGACATGATCCGAGCCCTGCTGCTGCCGGGAACCGAGGGGGACTCCGGTGTCGTCGTCGCCGTCGGAGATCAGGCCGGACGGCTGCTGTGGATCGAAGGCGATCGCAAGCTGCAATCGCTCACCGAGGGCATGGGCTTCGTGGCCGGCGCGAACTGGGCCGAGGACGCCGTCGGCACGACAGCTCCCGGCACAGCGCTGGCGCTCGGACAGTCGGTGCAGATACGCGGTGCTGAGCACTACAACAGGCTGGTGCATCCGTGGTCGTGCACGGCGGCTCCGGTGCGAGACCCCGAGACGCGGCGTGTCCTCGGGGTCATCGACATCACCGGAGGAGACGAGGTCGTCTCGATGCAGGCCAGGCTGCTGGTCGATGCGACAGCGCGCGCGGTCGAGTCGGAGTTGCTCGTCTCGAGACTGCGGGCCCGCAGCGAGTCGCATCGTCCGATCACCATCTCCTCGCGAGCCAAGCCCACGACCCGGGCGACGCTGCACGTCCTGGGGCGCGATCGCGCGCGCCTCGAGACCGAGACAGAACTCGAGGAATCCGTGATCGAGCTCAGCGCTCGTCATGCCGCGATCCTCCTGATGCTCGCCGTGCATCGCCAGGGGCTGTCGGCCGAGAGACTCAGCGAACTCGTCTACGGACCGGACGCGTCGGCCGACACGCTGCGGCCGGAGATGGTGCGTCTGCGCAAGGTGCTCGAGAAGCACGCCCCCAGCCTCGTCCCCGAGTCGCGGCCGTATCGACTGCCGGTGGTGCTCGAGACGGACGCGCACGACGTCCTCTCGCTGCTCGACCGAGGTGCCCATCGGGTCGCCCTCACCGCCTACCGAGGTCCGGTCCTCCCCGAATCCACATCGCCGGGAGTTGAGGAGTTCCGCGAGTCCGTCAGAGCGGCGCTGCGCGAGACGATGCTGTCGGAGGCGAGCCTCGACGTCCTCCTGGAGTACGCCGAGATCCCGGAGGGACAGGGCGATGCCGCGGCCCTGCGCCTCGCTCTGGAGATGCTTCCGGCGCGCTCGCCGAAGCGCGCCGGGCTCGTCGCCCGCATCGAACGGATAGAGGAGAGCTGAACCGTCCGGTCTGTCTCGGACATCTGCCGACGGCGTGCAACCATCCGCAACGTTGCGCATCGGGGCGCAACCTCTGCCGACCTACCTTCGAGACACAGCCCGCAGCACCGACGCCGCGGCCCGTCGAAGGAGTCCCGATGACCATCGTCGAAGAAGACGTGTCCACCGCCTACGCCGCTCCCGGTCAGCCGGGCGCCCTCGCTACCTACCGTCCGCGGTACGGCCATTACATCGGCGGAGAGTTCGTGGATCCCGTCAAGGGCCAGTTCTTCGACAACGTGAGCCCCGTCAACGGCAAGCCCTTCACCGAGGTGGGCCGCGGCACCGTCGAGGACATCGACCGCGCGGTCGACGTCGCCTGGAAGGCCTTCGCCAGCTGGGGCAAGACCAGCCCGGCGGAGCGCTCCGTGATCCTCAACAGGATCGCCGACCGCATCGAACAGCATCTCGAGGAGATCGCCGTCGCCGAGACCTGGGAGAACGGGAAGCCCGTGCGCGAGACGCTCGCCGCCGACATCCCACTCGCCGTCGATCACTTCCGCTATTTCGCCGGAGTGCTCCGGGCGCAGGAGGGCGGCATCAGCCAGCTCGACGAGAACACCGTCGCGTATCACTTCCACGAGCCGCTCGGCGTGGTCGGACAGATCATCCCGTGGAACTTCCCGATCCTCATGGCCGTGTGGAAGCTCGCGCCGGCGCTCGCCGCAGGCAACTGCGTCGTCATCAAGCCGGCCGAGCAGACGCCGGCATCCCTGCTGTTCCTCTTCGACATCATCGGCGATCTGCTGCCCGCGGGGGTCGTGAACATCGTGAACGGCTTCGGCATCGAGGCGGGTGCACCGCTCGCGCAGCACAAGCGCATCCGCAAGGTCGCGTTCACGGGCGAGACCACGACGGGGCGTCTGATCATGCAGTACGCGTCGCAGAACCTCATTCCGGTCACCCTGGAGCTGGGAGGCAAGAGCCCGAACGTGTTCTTCGAGGACGTCGCCCGCGACACCGCCGACCCGTTCTACGACAAGGCGCTCGAGGGCTTCACGATGTTCGCTCTCAACCAGGGAGAGGTCTGCACCTGCCCGTCGCGGGCGCTCATCCAGCGCTCGATCTACGACGGCTTCCTCGCTGACGGCCTCGAACGCGTCGGCAGGGTCGTGCAGGGCAACCCGCTGGATCCGGCCACGATGATCGGAGCGCAGGCATCGAACGATCAGCTGGAGAAGATCCTCAGCTACATCGACATCGGCAAGCAGGGAGGCGCGCGACTGCTCACGGGTGGCGACCGCGTCGATCTCGGCGGCGACCTCAGCGAAGGCTTCTACGTTGCGCCGACCGTGTTCGAGGGCACGAACGACATGCGCATCTTCCAGGAGGAGATCTTCGGCCCGGTGCTCTCGGTCACCTCGTTCGATGACTTCGACGATGCGATCTCGATCGCGAACGACACCCTCTACGGACTGGGTGCGGGAGTGTGGAGCCGCAGCGGCGACACGGCCTATCGCGCGGGACGGGCGATCGAGGCTGGTCGTGTCTGGACGAACACCTACCACCAGTACCCGGCGCATGCGGCGTTCGGCGGGTACAAGCAGTCGGGCGTCGGTCGCGAGAACCACAAGATGATGCTCGACCACTACCAGCAGACCAAGAACCTCCTGGTCTCGTACGCAGAAGGCCCGATGGGCTTCTTCTGAGCTCGACCTCCGGGCGGGCGCTGCACCGGCAGCGCCCGCCCGGAACCACCTGCAGGAAGGCTCGGACCATGGTCAGCATCGGCACCTATCAGCGGGTCGACGTGACGGATGCCGCGGCATCCCTCATCCGCGATCTCACCGTGCAGCACGGACCCCTGATGTTCCATCAGTCGGACGGATGCTGCGACGGCTCGTCACCCATGTGCTACCCGGTCGGCATGTTCATCACCGGGCCGAGCGATGTGCTGCTCGGCGCCCTCGGTGTGGGGCTCGACTCCCCGGTCGAGGTCTTCATGTCGGAATCGCAGTTCGAGTACTGGAAGTACACCCACCTCACGATCGACGTCGTGCCGGGCCGCGGTGCCGGCTTCTCGGTCGAGGGTCCCACTGGAATGCGGTTCCTGATCCGCTCGCGGATGCTGAACGACGCGGAGCTGCAGTACTTCGGCCTCGCGCCTTCGGGGAGCTGAGGGAAATGTGGCCAGAAGTATGCCTCTGTTGGCAGCGCATCGGACTAGAAAGGCGAGATGCAGCGCGTATACAGGAGTGAGTTGAAGGACTGCGTATCGCCTCTCGTCGACTTTTGGTTGTCGCAGCCAGGCATCGGTCAGGATATTGAAGACGCACGAAGGCAGTCAGCGGCCGGTGAGTTGCGCACGACTGAGGAGACAATGAAGCGATACGGATTTCAGCCCCGGTGAGTGGAGTCGATTTCGCGGATCCATCCGGGCGAAACCGCGACAGGCTGCCGGAGCAACCAGCCAAAGCATGGCCGGGATGCCGTGAGTTCTACCGTGGCCGCCCTCGCGCCTGGTTACCATGGGCCGATGTGGTGGACGGATGAGGAGTGGGCCGAACTCGTGGACCCGGAGGTCTGCGGTATGTGTGCCGACGCACATCTGCCGGAGAACGAGCACAGCATCCTGGTGGCCTCGACCGAGATGACTCACGTCCGATTGGTACGAAACCAGGCGCATCCCGGCTACACCGTCGTGATCCTCCGTGAGCATCTCACTGACCTCGGTCAGCTGGATGCCGGCCAGCTCAGCGCGTTCTGGCGCGATGTGCAGCGCGCAGGCCGGGCCGTCGACAGGGCATTCGACCCGCGGAAGATCAACTACCTGGTGATGGGACATCGGGCCCCGCACCTCCACTGCCATGTGTTCCCGCAGCATCTCGCGGATGACCCGCTTCAGAACGTGGACATCTCCGATGGCCCTGTGCATCTCCCTGACTCGGACATGACCCATTCTGTGGTCGCGCTACGAGAGGCCTGGCACGCGTCAGCCTGACACCACGGAGTCGTCTGCGGCCACCCTGCTAGACGATGTCGGCTGGCTGTAGACACCCCGACGGTCGGGCAGCCATCCGTGAAACGGCCAGCCATCCATGACGAGCGACTGCCGCGACTCAGCGGGGGAGTCGCGGAACCGCGTCGACCAGCGCCCGGGTGTACGGGTCCTGCGGTGCGTGCAGCACGGATGCGGTGGCGCCCTGTTCGACGACGCGGCCGTTCTGCAGCACCACGGTGCGGTCGCAGGCTGACGCGATCGCGGTGAGATCGTGCGACACCATCACGAGCGACAGGCCGTTCTCTCGACGCAGGCGGTCGAGCAGCTCGAGCACCTGCACGCGCGTCGTCACGTCGAGGGCGCTCACCGGCTCATCGGCGAGCAGCACGCGCGGGCGCGAGACCACGGCTCGGGCGATCGCGATGCGCTGACGCTGGCCGCCCGAGAACTCGTGCGGGTATCGGCGGGCGGTGTCGGCGGGAAGCCCGACCGACTCGAGGGCCTCGGCGATGCGGCGCTGCGCGTCGTCGCCGGAGGCGAGGCCGAGTGAACGCAGGGGCTCGCCGATGATGCGGTCGATGCGCTGACGGGGGTCGAGCGACGAGTACGGATCCTGGAACACCGGCTGCACGCTCGCGCGGAAGCGGCGCATCTGCGCACGGTCGCGCAGCGACAGGGGAGCACCGTCGAAGAGCACCTGTCCATCGCGTGGTGCCGAGAGCCCGAGCATCAGCCGCAGGATCGTCGACTTGCCCGCACCCGACTCGCCCACGAGGCCGAGCGAGTCTCCCTCGTCGAGGCTCAGCGAGACGTCGTCGAGCACCCGGCGCGATCCGTAGGCGAAGCCGGCACCGCGCAGTTCGAGGAGGCTCATGCGTCAGCCTCCTTCGCATCGAGGAACGCATCGAGCGCGCGAGCGCTGTCGACCAGCATCCGCGTGTACGGCTCCGCGGGGCGCCGCAGCACCTCGGCGACCGCCCCCTCCTCGACCACCAGACCGTCGCGCAGCACGACGATGCGGTCGACCATGCGCGACACGACGGCGAGGTCGTGGCTGATGAACAGCAACGCCATGCCGCGTTCGGCGACGAGTCGCTCGAGCAGCGTGAGCACGGCATCCTGCACGGTCACGTCGAGCGCGGTGGTGGGTTCGTCTGCGATGAGCAGCTGTGGCCGGGCGGCCAAGGCGATGGCGATCGCCACACGCTGGCGCTGACCGCCGGACAGCTCGTGCGGGTAGGCGCGCGCGAATCGCGGGTCCGACAGCGACACCTCATCGAGCGCCGCCGTGACGGCCGACCGCAGTTCCGCGCCGCGCAGGCCGAGATGACGACGCAGCGGCTCGGCGATCTGGCGACCGACCCTCATCAGAGGGTCGAGCGCCGTGAGCGGCTCCTGGAACACGATCTGGGCGACCGGTCCGCGCAACGGCCTCAGGTCGGCATCCCGCGCACCGACGACCTGGTGCCCGTCGAGCAGCACCGACCCGGACGAGACGAGAGAATCCGGCAGCAGGCCGGTGACCGCGAGCGAGGTGAGCGACTTGCCCGACCCGGACTCGCCGATCAGCCCCAGGCGTTCGCCGGGCTGAAGCGAGAACGAGACATCGCGCACGAGAGCCCCGGATCCGGAGCGGACGGTGAGCCCTGCGACCTCGAGAATGCTCATCGGCTCCTCCTGCGGGTCGGGTCGGCGAGATCGCGCAGGCCGTCGGCGAGGAAGTTGACCCCGAGCACGAGGGCGATGATCGCGATGCCGGGGGCGATCGCGCCGACGGGCGCGGTGAGCACGGTGCCCTGCGCCTCCTGCAGCATCCGACCCCATGAGGCGTTGGGCGGCGGGGCACCGAGCCCGAGGTACGACAGGCTCGCCTCCGCGAGCACCGCGGCACCGAACTGCAGCGCCAGGCTGACCGCGAGGGTCGGTGCGATGTTGGGCAGCACGTGCTGGAACACGATGCCGAGCACACCCGTGCCGCTGGTGCGTGCGGCGGTGATGTACTGCTCCTGCAGCACGCGGCGCGAGAGGATGCGGGTGAGACGCGCGACGACCGCCGACATCGCCAGTCCGATCGCGAGCACCGCCGACCACAGCGACGCTCCCTGCACCGCGACGACGAGCATCGCGAGCAGCAGCACCGGGAAGGCGATCACGACGTCCAGTCCGGCGGAGAGCGTGTCGTCGACCCATGGCCGTGAGAAGGCGGCGATCAGTCCGACGATCACGCCGAGAACGGCGGCGATCGCGACCGAGCAGACGCCCACGATCAAGGCGATCCTCGCACCCCACATGAGCTGCGAGAGCAGGTCGCGGCCGAGCCGATCGGTGCCGAGCAGGTGCATGGCGCTCGGCCCCTCGAGACGACTTCCACTCGTGTCGGCGAGCGGATAGGGGAGCCAGAACAGCGACACCAGCGCGATGAGCACGATGATGCCGGTGAGCACGAGCCCGATCAGCAGGGTCGCCTTCGGCCGCCTCCGCACGGGGACGGATCCGGTGATCAGCTGCTCGGCGACGCGGCTCATCGGTTGCCCGAGACGCTCGTGCGCAGTCGCGGATCGATCAGGCGCTGCACGATGTCGGCGGCGAACCCGACGAGCAGCACGAAGAGGGTGCTGACGACGAGGACGCCCTGGATGACCTGGAAATCATGCTGTTCGATGGCCGACAGCAGCAGACTGCCGAGACCGGGAAGAGTGAAGACGCTCTCGACGACGACCGCGCCGAGCAGCGTGGTGGACAGCTCGATGCCGAGGACCGCGACGACCGGCACCGAGCCGTTGCGCACTCCGTGACGCAGCAGCGCCTCGGACATGCCCGACCCGCCGGCGCGCGCGGTGCGGAGGTAATCGCTGCCGATCACGTCGAGGGTGGCGGAGCGCACGTAACGGCTGAGGGATGCACTCATCACGATCACGATCGTCGTCACCGGCAGCGCGAGAGAGCGTAGCGCGTCGGCCGGATCCTCCCAGCCGTCGCGCGGGAATCCGCCGGACGGCAGCAGGCCGAGGCCGAGTGCGAAGATCCAGACGAGCACGACGCCCACCCAGAACACCGGCACGGCAACACCCAGCTGCGCGAATCCCGAGAGCGCGATGCCGTACCAGCGGTCGGACTTCACGGCGGCGGTGATGCCGATCACCAGGGAGACGAGAAGGGCGGCGGTGAACGCGATGAGTGTGAGTGGGAGGGTCACGGCGAGGCGATCGGCGATGTCGGGGCCGACCGGACGCGAGCTCAGGAACGACTCACCGAGGTCGAAGCGCAGGAGCTGACCGGCCCAGGTCGTGAACTGCTGCAGGAGGGGCTGATCCGAGCCGACCTGTGCGCGGGCGGCGGCGATCTGCTCGGGTGTCGCATTCACCGAGAGCAGGGCGTTAGCCGGGTCGCCGGGGAGCAGCCGCAGCAGCACGAAGATCGCGATCATCGCGACGACGAGCGAGACCACGAGGAACGCGAGGCGGCGCAGCAGGTAGGCGAGCATGGCTTCTCAGGATGAAAGAGGGGGATGCCGACACGCGGCATCCCCCTCGCGCGTCAGGACTTGACGATGTCGTAGGCGAAGAACTGCGAGTTCAGGCCGTTGACCGGGTAACCGCTGAGGTCGCTCGAGGCGACCACGATCTGCGGGTACAGGTACAACCATACGCTCGCGGCATCCTCGGCGATCTTCTCGTTGACCTGCTTCAGCAGAGCTGTCTGCTCGTCGGTCGTGGCGGCCTGTTCGGCCTCGGCGACCCACTGCTGCACCTGGGCGTCGTCGTAGCCCCAGTAGAAGTCGGGGTTGCCGTACCAGACCACGTCGCGGTCGTTCACGTGCTCCTGCAGGGTGGCCTCGAAGTCCTGCTCCTTGAAGACCTTCGTGTACCACTCGTCGGCGCTGATCGTGTTGATCTCGACCGTGATGCCGACCTCGGCGAGCTGCGACTGCAGGAACTCCGCGACGGCGGGGTGCGGGTCGTAGCTCGGGGTGTCGAGCGTGAAGGTGAAGCCGTCGGCGTAGCCGGCCTGCGCGAGCAGATCCTTCGAGAGGTCGACGTCGTAAGGGTTCACCTGGGTGAGGTCTTCGTACCAGGGGTCGGTGGGCGGCACCATCGATCCGATGAGCGTGCCGTAGTCGCCCCAGATCGACTCGAGCAGCTTCTGGGTGTCGATGGCCGAGTAGATCGCCTTGCGCACGAGGGCGTTGTCGAACGGGGCGACCCGGTCGTTGAAGGCGAGCAGCTCCTTGGTCGTCGAGGTGCCCTCGCTGATGACGTAGTCGTCGCCGTCGAACTGCGCGAGCGAGTCCGGGCTCTGCACGCTGGTGATCACGTCGATCTCGCCGGTGGCCAGAGCGTTGTTCTCAGCGGTCGCGTCGGTGAAGTACGTGTAGACGACCTCGCCGTTCTTGGCGGGCTCGCCCCAGTAGTCGTCCCAGCGCTCGAGGGTCAGGGTCGAGCCCTTCTTCCACTCGTCGAGCGTGTAGGGGCCGGTGCCGTCTTCCGTGCCGGTGATGTCACCGGCCTCGTCGTTGACGATCCAGACGTAGCTGAGGTTGTAGAGGAACGAGATCGACCGCTGCGACAGCGTGAAGACGACGGTCTGGTCATCGGGCGTCGCGATGTCGGCGATGGTCGTGAAGCTCGACTTGCGCGCCGACACGGAGTCCTCGGCGATGACGGCCTCGATGCTCGACTTCACATCGGCGGACGTGAGCGGGTCACCCGAGTGGAACGTCACATCGTCGCGCAGAGTGATCGTGTAGGTCAGGCCGTCATCCGACACCTGGGCGGCTTCGGCGAGAAGCGGCTCGACCTCTCCGTCGTCGGTCAGGCGATAGAGGCCCTCGTAGACGTTGCCGGTCAGTGCCTCGGTCACACCCTGGCCGCCGCCCTGCGTGTTGCTCAGGTTGGTGGGCTCGTACAGCGACCCGATGAAGATGGTGGCGTCTTCGCTCGCGGCGTCGTCGGTGGCGCCCGACGCGCAGCCGGCCACGAGGGCGAGCGTGGCGACGGCGCCGAGCGCGCCGAGGATGCGGGTTCTTCTCATGAGTGCTCCAGGGTGAGGGTGCGCGGCGTCACGCCGCGTAGATGTCGAAGCCGTCGCGGAAGACGACGTTCTTCTCGCCTGCTCGGATAGGCAGGGGGAAGCGGTTGGATGCCGGCGGCAGCGGGCAGTTGTACTGGGCGCTGAATCCGCACGGCGGCACGAAGGCGCGGTTGAAGTCGAGCACCACGGTGCCCTCGTCGTCACGGAGCTCTACGAAGAGGAAGCGGCCGGATCCGTAGGTCTCGGAACCGTTCGTCTCGTCGCCGAAGACGAGCAGCAGCGTGCCGCCGTCGTCGAAGGCCGCAAGGTCGTACGCGCGGCCGTCGAGCACGAAGTGGATGTCGCCGGGGACGACGAGCTCACGCGTGCCGCCGTTGTCGCGGATGTGCTCGAACGACACCCGACGATCGCCGGAGACCGGCGTGAAGTGTCCCTCGAGAACCCATGCCGGGTCGTACTCGTATGTGTCGATGCGGTCGAAGGCGCGGATGGCGGGGGACTCGGCATCCCACACGCGCAGCCCGTGCTCGGCCTCCCCGGTCTCGATGTTCGTGCGCTGGATCGGCGTCACGGTCACCGTGTCGGATGCGGCCTGCCGCTCGGCATCCAGATCGGGAGCCTCGCCCGTCCAGCGGGTCTCGATCAGCGCGAGGTTGCCGGTCGCAGAGGTGACGGAGGCGCGGCGATCGGCCTGCCACTGGGTGTGATCTTCGAGTTCAGACATCACCTTCCATTCTCTTGCATGCAGACGGGGGTGGGGCCGGACGCGTCACTCTGGGTAACGGAGATCACGGTGCGAGGAGGGTATGCACGAATGCGGTGTCGGAAAGGCGCCCCAGACCCTCATTTCGCACGTTTCTGGACCGGATGCAACGTGTTCGGTCGAGTCTCTCGGACGCAATGGAATGCAACGTATACCGGTATACCATTACTCATATACGCGCAGAGTCGTCAGTCCCCAGCTGACCCGCGCGTGGACGGTTCGACCGTCCTGCGGAGGGAGAGTCAGATCTTCTTCTGATCCCGAGGGGGGATGGGGTGGGAGCGCTGATCCCCAGTCAGCACCCACCCCCACAACCCACCCTCGGGGGTTCCCTCAGAACGACCTGAACCAGAACCAGATCAGTGCGAAGCCGACGAGGAACACGATCGGCACCCACTGGAAGCTGCGCTTCAGCCGGCGTCCCTCACGCGCGACTCCTGGCGGGGGAGCGAGAAGACCGGCCGGCGGAGCGAAGGGCAGACTCGCGGACGCGCCCACCGGTGCGAGGGCGGGCGACGGAGACGCCGGAGCCGCACTCTCGAGCCGCAGACGCTCATCGCGCCAGCGCTCCCACTGATCGAGCTTCGTCATCAAGGCGCCGACGGCTCCGAACAGCCACGCCCAGGTCGCAGGGTCGAGGGTCGACGCCTTGCGCTGTGTATAGAGGAACATCCAGTCGTCGACGATCTCGACATCGAGCTCGGCGGCATTGTCGATGAACCTGGCCATGATGTCGGGCGTGAACAGATACAGCGCGTCACGCTCGTACCCCTCGGGGCAGTACAGCGTGAAGTACTGATCGAAGTCGCCCTCCAGCGAGAGGCGCTGCTCGCGCTGGAACGACGCGGGCAGATTCGACCCGAAGCCGTTGTTGCCCTTGGCGTCGAGCACGATGTTCGGCAGGGGCACATCGAGCTTGACGGCGACGTAGCCCCAGCGGTGGGTGGTCGAGTTCTTCCCCGACCCGGTCGTGTATCGGTAGTTGCCGAACTCGACGAAGCGAGGCTTCGCGCCTCGCACGAGATCGGTGGCTTCTCGGGAGCGTCCGAGGCCGAACAGCATGCCCGGAAGGGCAGGATCGGCGACCCTGGCCTCGTACGTCATGCCGTTCGCCCGGGCGAATGCGTCGAGGCGGTACCGCGCGATGCGGGATCGGCGCCAGCCGACGGAGGCGATCGTGATCCCGACGACCGCGGCGACGAGGATCCCGATGCCGGCGAACGACGACGACCCTGCGTCGGTGAGCAGCGAGACCATCGTCGCGCCGACGACCGTCATGGCCGCGAGGAACGCGATGCCGAAGATCACGAAGGCCACGATCGTCGTGGCCGAGCCGCCCATCTTGCCCCGCGAGCGCAGCTCGGCGTTGAAGGTGCTGACGGCCCGGGCGTCGACGGGATCGGTGAGCGGGCGGGCGTCGAACGATGCGGCCGGCTGCGGTGCCGTCATCGGTTCACCTCGTCGGAGTCCCACGTGAGTTCGGCGTTCTCGGGGATGGCGAAGACCTCGAGGAGGTCGTCGGCGATGAGCTCGGCGATCAGCTCGGCGGACCCCGCGATGATCGTCGAGTCGTAGTCGACCTCGGTGACGAGCACCCAGGCGTGATCGTCGGGCCACAGGATGCTGGGGCTCTGCGCGGCCGGCGCGAACCCGTGCTCCTCGGACTCGCGATCCCGCCACGGCACGTCGAGCACCCAGTCCCGACGCGCGAACATGCGCGGCGCACCGCGGAACAGCACGTGATCGCGGTCCCGCAGCTGCAGCCGCGGACCCTCCGAGACCTCGCGCGACAGGATGCCCTCCTGCCACGTCGGCTTGCGGAACGCGTTGTTGAGCGGATCGCGGATGCTGCGGTCGAGCATCGCCCGGTGGTTCGGGTCGTCGTCGAACGTGAGGAAGGTGCGCGAGGGGCCGTGTCCGAGGTGACCCAGCAGCCCGCCCGTGCCCTCCCAGAGCGCGGCGAATCCGACATCCGGCGTCGCGGTATGCGCGACGAGATGACCCACGACGGTCGCGAGCACCTCAGGCGAGACGACGCCGTCCATCGGCGCGGTGAACTCGCGCCCGTCGGGGGAGATCCGCGCGTTCCAGTCGGTCTCCGGCGGAGTGCGCACGATCCGCTGCCATTGAGCGAGAGGATGCAGCGTCGTGCCGAAGGCGGCGGCCGTCTGCGCCCATGTCGCCGGTTCATCGATGAACCGATCGAGGAGCGACTGTCGCTCGGCCTCCGGCATCCGGTCGTAGTCGTCGTAGGTCGGCACCGGTCGGTCGGGGAGCGATCGCACGATCGCAGGGTGCAGGATGCGCGCATACGCGGGGAAGCCGTGCGGCACCACGGCGTGCATCGTCGAGTTCCAGGGGTCGTCGAGACGCTCGCGCAGCCAGTCTCCGGCAGAGGTGTCAGGCATCCAGTGCATGCGACCCACGGTACCCGGGGGCCTTCCCGACTCCCGAGGTCTCGACGGCGATGCGGCACCTCGACCCCGATCGTGTGGTCAGACGAAAGGGCGCGCCGGGGAGCCTCTCTGCGGAATTCGTCTCGCTCCGCGCGCCCGTCCGGCGGCCGACCCAGACGGTTCACGAGGCGAGATGAGAGTCGCCGCCACCCCCTCCATAATCGGAGGGTGAGCACGACTGCAACCATCCCCTCCCTCGACGGCCGCCGGTTCCTGATGGTCTCGTCGACCACCTCGGCCGTGGATCCCGAATCGCCCAGCGAGTTCGTGTACTGGGAGAAGGACGGGGCGATCTGGGGCGACTACTCCGGTGACACCGTCACCTTCGGGCGCTTCGTCGGCACCCGCACCGGCGACACCATCTGGGTCTCGTTCGTGCACGTGCTCGTCTCCGACGGCACCGTCGTGACCGGAGACGGGGAGAGCCGGCTCGAGCTCACGGATGACGGTCGCATCCGCCTCGTCGAGCACTACGAGATGCACGGACTGCCGCAGCTCAGCGTCTGCGAAGAGCCCGCAGCCGCCTGACGGCTCGTTCCGCCGCGGGTCAGCGTGGCGGGAGCATGTCTCGGCCCGGCGTCGCCGGCGTCCACCGCGTCATGCCCAGCGGCGTGGCCAGGTCGCGCTCGGGCAGGTCGCTCGGCAGCAGGAACGACCGGCGGATGACCTCGTCGAGCACGACCACGCTGACGACCGTGCGCACCTCGGGCAGCTGCGCGATGACACCCGTCGTGAACTCGTGCACGCCGCTCACGTCGACCGCACGGATCAGCAGCATGGCGTCGTGCTCGCCGGTGGTGATGGCGCACCACTCGACATCGGGCATCTCGAGCACGCTCTCGCGGAACGACGCCCAGGCCTGCGGGTGCACGGTGACGAAGACCAGCGCACCGATCGACAGCCCGGCCTTCGACTGGTCGACGCGGGCGCTGAATCCCGTGATCACTCCGTCCTGCATGAGCGTCTCGACGCGGGTGTAGGCGTTGGCCCGCGAGATCCCGACGGTCTCGGCCAGTGCGGCGATCGAGATACGACCGTTATCACGCAGCGTCTCGAGGATTCTGTATCCGATGTCGTCCAGTGGGGCGGCACTTCGTCCAGATTGCCTCGTGGCTTCGTCGCTCTTGGTGGACACAATGCTCCTCACGGGCGGGGTCTTGGACAGACTGTGATGACGTCTGCATTCTTGCTGGACACATAGTCCCATACAATGCGAATCTGATCACCGGTCGTCCACCCGGCGTCGACCGAACCCGATGAAACTCCTCGCCCCTGGAGGCCCATATGTCGTCACGTCGCAGCACGTCCGTCATCGCGATCGGAGCCGTCGCTCTCTTCGCCCTCGCTGGTTGCTCCGGTGGCAACTCGGCGAACAACGGCGGAGAATCCTCCGGTTCCGACTCGCTCGTCATCGACACCGCGTTCTCGATCGAGACCGCCGACCCGGGTCACACCTACGACCCGACCGGCAACATGATCGCCAAGGCGCTCTACGAGACGCTCGTCGACTTCGAGGGCTCCGACGTCTCGACCCCCGTCCCCGGCCTCGCATCGTGGGAGCAGAACGACGAGGCGACCGAGTTCACGTTCACGCTCGAGGGGGACCGCGTCTTCTCCGACGGCTCGCCGATCGAGGCGAAGGACGTCGTCTTCACCCTGCAGCGCATCCAGGGCATGACCGATGCCAAGCCGAACTTCCTCCTGGGCGGTCTGACCATCACCGAGGTCGACGAGAAGACGATCTCGATCACCTCCGAGACGCCGCTGCTGCAGCTGCCCGCGATCCTCGCGAACCCGGCGCTCGGCATCGTCAACTCCGACGTCGTGATCGAGAACGGCGGAACCACCGACGGCACCGACAGCGCACAGGAGTTCCTCGACGGAACCTCCGCCGGCTCTGGACCGTTCGTGCTCGACACCCTCGACCTCTCGTCGCAGGTCGTGCTGACCAAGAGCGACGAGTACAACGGCGACGAAGAGTCCGAATACGGCCGTGTCGTGGTGCGCAACGTCTCGGAGAGTGCGACGCAGCTCGCGAACCTCAAGGGCGGCGACTCGATGGTCGCGATGGACCTCAACGGCGACCAGGTCTCGGGCCTCGGCGACGGACTGAACGTCGAGTCGGTGCCGTCGGGCCAGACGATCTTCCTGCTGCTCAACCAGTCCGAGGCCGTCGCGGGCGAGCTCGCGAACGTCAAGATCGCCGAGGCGATCCGCTACGCGCTCGACTACGACGCGCTGCTCGAGCTCGCGGGTGCCGGCGCCGTGCAGGCGACCGGAGTGATCCCGCCCGGATTCGAGGGCGCCCTCGACAGCGGTGTGGAGCAGGACCTCGACAAGTCGAAGGCTGCTCTGGCCGAGGCCGGCTACACGGGTCAGACCCTGAAGCTGCAGTTCCCGAACGACTACCCGGTCGGCGGTGTGGAGTTCACCCCGCTCGCCGAGCGCGTCCAGGCTCAGCTCGAGGATGCCGGCATCGCCGTCGAACTCGCGCCTGCCCCGTTCGCCACCGAGCTCGACGCGTACGTCAACGGCACCGAGGGCTTCGGCCTGTGGTTCTGGGGCCCCGACTACGCCGACTCGGCGAACTTCCTTCCGTTCGCTCCCGGTCTGAAGGTCGGCCTGCGTGCCGGCTGGGCGGCTGAGGCGAACCCCGAGATCGCAGGCATCGCAGCCGGTGCTGCCGCCGCTACCGATGAGGCCCAGCGCAGCGAGGCCTTCACCTCGTTCGCCGAGGCGATGCAGACCGAGGGTCCCTTCGTTCCGCTGATCGTCCCCGGTCGCAACATCGCCACGGCGGATGCCGTCACCGGCGCCGTGTACAACTCGGTGTGGGAGATGGACATCGCCGAGATCACGCCTGCCGGCTGATCGGAGCTGACTCATGACGACGGTGGCCGTGCGACGGCAAGCACAGCGTCGCAGGTCGCCGCTCGTCGGATACCTGCTTCGCCGGATCGGCACTTCGCTGCTCCTTCTCGTGGGGGTCACGATCGTGACCTTCGCACTGACGAACCTCGTGCCCGGCGACCCCGTGTCGGCGGCACTGGGTGAGGGAGCATCGCAGAATCCCGAGACACGCGAGGCGTTCATCAAGGCCCAGGGCCTCGATCAGCCGCTGTTCGTGCAGTACTTCATCTACATGGGGAATCTCCTTCGCGGAGACCTCGGCACATCGCTGGTGACCGGGCGACCGGTCACCAGCGACCTGGCCACCGCGGTGCCGGCGACGATCGAGATCGCGATCGGTGCCATCATCCTCAGCCTCGCGGTCAGCGTCGTGCTCGGCACCCTCGCCGCCTACCGGCGCGGACTCGTCACCGATCAGGTGATCCGCATCGTGACGCTGATCGGTCTGAGCGTGCCGACGTTCTGGCTCGCGCTGGTCAGCTTCTACGTGTTCTTCCTCGAGCTGCGCATCGCCCCCGGCTCGGGTCGTATCTCGCCGTCGATCACGCCGCCGCCCCGCATCACCGGGCTCTACACGGTCGACTACCTCCTCAACGGAGACGGTGTCGGATTCGCCGACGCGCTCGCCCACCTGGCGCTGCCGGTGATGGTGCTGTCGCTCGTGACGATCGGCCTGCTCACCCGCTTCATCCGCACCTCCGTGCTCGAGGTGCTGGGCAGCGACTACGTGCGTGCTGCCCGGGCCAAGGGCCTTCCGGCGATGCGCGTGATCCTCGACTACGTCCTGCGCGGGGCATCCCTCCCGATCCTCACGGTCGTCGGCGTCGCCTTCGGATCCCTGCTCTCGGGCACCGTACTCGTCGAGTCGGTGTTCGCCTGGCCCGGCCTGGGCACCTACGCCTACAACTCGGCAGCCAACCTCGACCTGCCCGGCATCATGGGCGTCGGCCTGGTCGTCGGGTTCATCTACCTCCTCATCAACTTCGTCGTCGACCTGCTCTACGGCGTCCTCGACCCGAGAGTGAGGATCGCATGAGCCGCATCGACTCGGCATCCGGCCCCTGGCGGTTCCGCTTCCGCTGGCCGCGCGCCTGGCGCACGCCCCTCGGCGTGATCGGCACCGTGATCGCGGGCGCCTGGATCATCGTCGCCTTCACCGCGCAGTGGTGGGTGCCGTACGGCCCCAACGCTCAGGTGCTGCCACGACTGCAGGCGCCGGGCATCGACACTCTGCTCGGCACCGACGGCAACGGCCGCGACATCTTCTCGCGTCTGATGACGGGTGCGACGGTGAGCCTGCCGCTCGCGCTCATGCTCGTGATCGCCGCGATGATCATCGGCACCGTGGTCGGCGCCGTCGCCGGGTACTTCGGCGGCTGGGTCGACGAGACGCTGATGCGCATCACCGACCTGTTCATGGCGTTCCCGACCGTCATCCTCGCGATGGTGGTGGCGGCATCCCTCGGCCCGTCGCTGTTCAACGCGGTGATCGCGGCGATCGTCGTCTCGTGGCCGCAGTACTCGCGAGTCACCCGCAGCATCGTGCTGGGCCTCCGCGGCCAGAACTACGTGATCGCAGGCCGCCTGCTCGGCCACTCGCCGCTGCGGACGCTGTTCATCGACATCCTCCCGAACATCGCCGGCCCCGTGCTGGTGCTCGCGACGCTCGACATCGGCGCCGCGATCCTGCTGCTGTCCGGACTCTCGTTCCTCGGTCTCGGCGCGCAGCCGCCGACCGCCGAATGGGGCTCCATGATCTCGGCGGCCATGCAGAACTTCGACGCGTGGTGGCTCGGAGTCTTCCCGGGACTCGCGATCCTCACGGTGGTGCTGGCATTCAACTTCCTGGGGGATGCGATGCGCGACATCCTCGACCCGACGGCCGAGGTCACCCACGAGAAGCAAGCCGAGCATGTGGCCTCCGCGAAGGGAGCGGCAGCATGAGCGCTTCGGCCCCCACGGGTGCTCTGAGCATCCGCGACCTGACGATCGACATCGGTCGTCCTCTCGTGCACGGCATCTCTCTCGACCTCGAGGCCGGACGCATCCACGGTCTCGCCGGCGAGTCAGGATCCGGCAAGACGCTCACCTCGTTGGCCGTCCTCGGACTCCTGCCCCGGCAGGCACGCACGGGCGGATCGATCACGCTCGCGGGGGAGGAGCTGGTGGGCATGCGCCGGCGGGCGCTCAACCGCATCCGCGGCAGGCGCATCGCGATGATCTTCCAGGACCCCTCGGCGTCGCTGCACCCGCAGCTGCCGATCGGCCGCCAGCTCACGGATCACATGCGCGTGCACCTCGGACTGCGAGGCGAGGCGGCGAAGGCTCGGGCCATCGAACTGCTCGAGACCGTGCAGGTGCCGAACCCGGATGCTGCGCTGAAGCGCTATCCGCACCAGTTCTCCGGCGGACAGCGCCAGCGCATCGCGATCGCGTGCGCCCTCGCGTGCGACCCCGAGGTGCTGCTGGCCGATGAGCCGACCACCGCACTCGACGTCACGGTGCAGGCCGGCATCCTGCGGCTGCTGCGCGACCTCGCGACCGAGCGCAACCTCGCTGTGCTGCTCGTCACCCACGACCTGGGCGTCATGAGCGCGATCGCCGACGAGGTCGCCGTGATGAAGAACGGGCAGATCGTCGAGCGGGCCGACCGCGAGACGCTGTTCCGCGACCCGCAGCACGAATACACTCGCACGCTGCTCGCGGCGCTGCCGGGGTCGAAGATCGCGACCGCCGACGCGGATCCCGCGCTGCTCGATCCGGTGCTGCCGGAGTCGGCCGTGCAGGATGCCGAAGAGGAGGCCCGAGATGAGTGAAGTCGCCGTCCTCGACGCGCAGGGCGTCGTCGTGCGCTACCCCGGGAGTCCTCCGGTGGTCGCCGTCGACGGCGTCTCGTTGACCGTCGCCCCCGGAGAGACCGTCGCGCTCGTGGGCGAATCCGGCAGCGGCAAGTCGAGCCTCGCCCGCGCGGTCGTCGGCATCGAGAAGCTCGCCGGGGGAGAGGTGCGCTTCCGTGACGCTCCTGTGAAGCCGCTCGGCATCCGTCGACGCGACCTCGCGCTCACCGGCATCCAGATGGTGTTCCAGGATCCGTCGACCTCGCTGAACCCCCGTCGCCGCGTGGGCGATCAGATCGCCGACGGCATCGCCACGGCTCGGGCTCGGGGTGCCGAAGGGTCGACGGTCGCCGAGTGGCTCGACCGCGTCGGCCTGCCGACCGAAGTCGCGACGCGATTCCCGCACCAGTTCTCGGGCGGGCAGAAGCAGCGACTCGCGATCGCGCGAGCGCTCGCCGCGCGGCCGTCGCTGCTCGTCGCCGACGAGCCGATCTCGGCCCTGGACGCATCGACCCAGACCAGCGTCGCGGGGCTCATGCGAGACCTCGTCGCGGAATCCGGCGCGGGGATGCTGTTCATCTCGCACGACCTCGCCGTGGTCCGCCGCATCGCGGACCGCACCTTCGTGATGTTCGCCGGGCGGGTGCTCGAAGCCGGGGCCACCGACCGTGTGTGGTCTGCACCGCAGCATCCGTACACGCAGGCCCTGCTCGCTGCGATCCCCGAGCCCGACGGTGCGGGCCGCATCCCGGTCGCCCCCTCGACGAACGAGCGGACCGTCTGGTCGGAGATCGCCCCCGTCCTCGACTGAGCCGCGCTGTCGGCTCGGTCGTTCGGGAGGAGATCCGCCGGCGGGAGGATGCTCCGAGCCGGATGCTCCTCCCGATCGCAGATCTCCTCCGAGTCTCCTCCGAATCGCCGGCCCGGAGTCGACCCGGAACGCACTGCGGGCCGAGGCGTCAGCCCCGGCCCGCAGCATCCGCTCGTGGTTCAGAGCGGGGCGACGATGTCCTGCTCGACGTCCCACTCGGTGACCTCGAGAGAGGTCTCGATCATCTGGCCCGCGGCCTCGGTGCTGCCGCTCGTGGCCAGCACGACGTAGTCCTCGGTGACCTCGAAGACGACGTCGACGGCGACGCCCTGCGCCTCGGACGTGCCGCTCACGAGATACACGTCCTGACCCAGGCGCGTGCCGGTTCCGGTGACTGTGAACTCGCCGGTGAGGGCGCCGGCGGCGGTGGCCGGGTCGGTGCCCGCGGCCGTGGCGGCGCCGCTGCTGAGAGCAGCGACGATCGGGTCGCTCGAGTTCGGGTCGGCGACCTGCCACTCGGTCGTCGGCGTCTTCACCCATGCGTCGTCGCCGATCAGGATGAGCGAGCCCATGGGCGTGATCGTCTCGACGGCATCCGTCTCGGGGTTGAACCGGGCGGTGGTGTCCATGCCCAGGATCGACGTCTTGGCGGCATAGCCGGCGGTGTCGGTCATCGCCTCGGTGATGCAGGCGCCGAGCTCGGCGCCGTCGACCGTCGCACCCTCCGAGAGCTCGGGGCAGTCGGAATCGGATGCGGCACCGTCGGTCGCAGGCGTCTCCTCGGCGGCCGACGTCGGCTCCGAATCGGCGGGCTCTTCGGCACCCGCGGTGCACCCGGTGAGCAGTACGGTGGCGGCCAGGACGATGCCGACCCCCCACTTGTTGACGCGCATGGCGTTCCCCCTTCGGTCGTGTGCGCACCGAGAGTCAGCGCGCACGCATTCCAGCATGCCAAGTGCGAGGTGATGCGCGTGGGGGCACTCCGAAGGTTTCTCCGCTACACTGTCAAGGTTGTCTGCCATCAGGCACCCACTCGGGTGGCTCGGCGGATGACGTGCACACACCCTCCTGCTTCCGGGAAAGTCCCGGAAGCCGTTCTAGTCCGAAGGAGGTGGGTAAGTGACGCACCAGTACGAACTCATGGTCATTCTGACCCCCGAGATCGACGAGCGCCAGGTCGCCCCTACGCTCGACAAGTTCCTGAAGGTCATCACCAACGATGGTGGCTCGATTGACAAGGTCGACATCTGGGGCAAGCGCCGTCTGGCTTACGAGATCCAGAAGAAGAACGAGGGCATCTACGCCGTCGTCAACTTCACCGCCACCAGCGAGGCCACGCAGGAGCTCGACCGTCAGCTGAAGCTGAACGAGCAGATCATGCGCACGAAGGTCCTTCGCTCTGAGGAAGCTCAGGCGATGGTCGCTTCGGAGGCCAAGCGCTCTGAAGAGAAGGCTGCCCGCAAGGCCGCCAAGGCTGCGAAGGCCTGAGTCCGATGGCCGGCGAAACAGTCATCACCGTGGTGGGCAACCTCACGGCCGACCCCGAGCTGCGCTACACGCAGAACGGACTGCCGGTGGCGAACTTCACCATCGCTTCGACGCCTCGGAACTTCGACCGCGCCGCCAACGAGTGGAAGGACGGCGAAGCGCTGTTCCTCCGCGCGTCGGTCTGGCGCGAGTTCGCCGAGCACGTGGCGGGTTCGCTGACCAAGGGCATGCGCGTCATGGCGCAGGGCCGTCTGCGTCAGCGCTCCTACCAGGACCGCGAGGGCAACCAGCGCACCGCGATCGAGCTGGAGGTCGACGAGATCGGCCCCTCGCTTCGGTACGCGACCGCGCAGGTCACCCGTGCGGCGTCGACCGGTGGCGGCGGCGGTGGCGGACAGTCCCGTCCCGCACAGCAGCAGCAGGTGTCGGAAGAGCCGTGGTCTACGCCCGGCTCGTCGACCAGCGCAGATGCCTGGAGCACTCCGGGCAGCTTCGGTGACGACACCCCCTTCTGAAACAGGATCTCCGGATGCTTCGGCATCCGACTCATAATTAAGGAAAAACAATGGCTGGAAAGTCGAGCGGCGACCGCCGCAAGCCGCGGAAGGGTGGCAAGCCCACCGCTCCCGCGAAGTCGATCCGGGTCGGAGTCATCGATTACAAGGATGTCTCCACCCTCCGTAAGTTCGTCTCGGAGCGCGGCAAGATCCGTGCCCGTCGTATCACCGGTGTTTCGGTGCAGGAGCAGCGTCTGATCGCCACCGCGATCAAGAACGCGCGCGAAATGGCACTCCTGCCCTACGCTGGCGCCGGCCGGTAAGGGGTAACGAGATGGCAAAGCTGATTCTCACGAACGAGGTCGCCGGGCTTGGTAGCGCCGGTGACGTGGTCGAGGTCAAGAACGGGTTCGCCCGCAACTACCTCATCCCCCAGGGCTTCGCTACGGCGTGGACCCGCGGTGGCGAAAAGCAGGTCGCTTCGATCCAGGCTGCTCGTCAGGCTCGCGCGATCCACGACCGCGACGAGGCCGTGGCACTGAAGAACTCCCTCGAGAACACCAAGGTGCGTCTGGCCGTCAAGGCCGGCAACGAGGGTCGTCTCTTCGGTTCGGTCAAGACCGATCACATCGCGGATGCTGTCGCAGCCGCGGGTCTCGGCTCGATCGACAAGCGCAAGGTGCACATCCCGTCGGCGATCAAGACGACCGGTGAGCACGAGGCCACGGTTCGTCTGCACGACGACGTGACCGCAGTCATCACGCTGCAGGTCGTCGCCGCCAAGTAAGGCGCGACGCTCTCGAACGCCCCCTGTCCTTCGGGACAGGGGGCGTTCTGCGTGTGCGGGGCTGTCGGAGCGCACTCGCTCGGGGGAGTGGCGGGGCACGACGGATGCCCCGCGCTGGGGACGCGGGGCATCCGTGAACTGTGCGGCATCGCCGACGCGGGCAGGTCTGGGGAACCTGCGCGGGGCGTCGCGGGACCCGCACACCGTCGGTGTCGCATCTCCTCCCCCGAGGACGTCGACACCGCCGGGGTCTGCGGCTACGCCGTCACACGGCGGCGACGCAGCATCCCCGCTCCGAGGAGGAGCAGGAGAGCGGCGAGCGACACGAAGGCGATCGAGGGCGAACCACCTGTGGCGGCCAGTCCCTCGATGGGCTCGGATGCCGTCGCAGCTGTGCCGCTCGCGGCAGCGGCTGCTGTGGCGCCCGTGCCGACGGCTGTCACCGTTCCGGGATTCATGCCGATTCCGGGGGTGGTTCCGGGGTCGACTCCGGGGTTCGTTCCGGGTTCGGTGCCCGGGTCGGTGCCGGGGGTGGTGCCGGGGTCGGTGCCGGGGGTGGTGCCGGGGTCGGTGCCGGGGTCGGTGCCGGGGTTCGTTCCGGGGTCGGTTCCCGGGTCGGTGCCGGGGTCGGTGCCCGGGTCCGTGCCGGGGTCGGTGCCCGGGTCCGTTCCGGGATCAGTTCCCGGGTCCGTCGTCGGCGGCGTCACCGTGCTCTCGCCGACCACGGAGATGGCGTTGCCGCCGATCGTGATCGGTGCGGTGATGGGTGCGGTGACCTGGGTGCCGCCGAGGATTCCGTCGTCTCCGGACGTCTCCGCTCCAGTGCTGCTGCCTCCGGACGGGGTGCCGGTGCTGGTGCCGCCGGTGGATTCGCTGTCTCCGAGGATGGAGATGGCGTTGCCGGTGACGTCGATCGGTGCGGTGACGGGTGCGATGACCTGGGTGCCGCTTGCGATTCCGTCGTCTCCGGACGTCTCCGCTCCGGTGCTGCTGCCTCCGGACGGGGTGCCGATGGTGCCGGTGCCGCTGGTTGATTCGCTGTCTCCGAGGATGGAGATGGCGTTGCCGGTGGCGTCGATCGGTGCGGTGACGGGTGCGACGACCTGGGTGCCGCCGAGGATTCCGTCGTCTCCGGTGGTGGTGCTGCCGGTGGTCGGGGTTCCTGCGGTGCCGGTGCCGGTGCTGGTGCTGGTGCCGCCGGTGGATTCGCTGTCTCCGAGGACGGAGATGGCGTTGCCCGTGATGTCGATCGGTGCGGTGACGGGTGCGGTGACCTGGGTGCCGCTTGCGACCCCGTCGTCTCCGGACGTCTCCGCTCTGGTGCTGCTGCCTCCGGACGGGGTGCCGGTGCTGGTGCCGCCGGTGGATTCGCTGTCTCCGAGGACGGAGATGGCGTTGCCCGTGATGTCGATCGGTGCGGTGACGGGTGCGGTGACCTGGGTGCCGCCTGCGACCCCGTCGTCGCCCGAAGTGGTCGGCTCAGTCGATCCCGCGCCGCCGCCGTCCGAGGATGCCGGTGCTGCAGCATTCTGGCCCGTTGCCTCGCTGTCGCCGAGCACGGTGATCGCGTTGCCTGAGACGGTGACCGGAACGTCGACGTCCAGCAGGGCCTGGGTACCCGAGAGGACGCCGTCGGCGCCGTTCGTCGTGATCGCGGGAGCGGGAGCCGGAGCCGGAGCGGGGGCCTGGGGAGCCTCAGCCGGAGCGGCCGCCGTGTCGCTCGACGAGTCTCCGAGCACGGTGATCGCGTTGTCGGTCACCGTGACAGGCACGACGACGTCCACGACGGCCTGAGTGCCCGATGCGGTGCCGGAATCGCCACTCGTGGTGGCGGCCGGTGCGGGAGCGGGAGCCGGAGACGAAGCGGGCGCCGAGGTCTGCTGGGCGGAGGTGTCTCCGAGCAGTGAGACCGCGTTGCCGACGACCGTCACGGGCACCGAGATCGCCGCATCCGCTTGGGTGCCCGAGAGCAGCCCGTCTTCTCCTGAGGTGTCTGCCGCGTTGGCGGCTGTTGCGCCGAGCAGGGTGATCCCGCCGGCGAGAAGCGTGCCCCACAGGGCCCGCTTGATGTATGTACGCATGATGACCTTCTCCTGACTGGAAGTGGGTGTGTCTGGATGGGTGCACGCGAAGAGCATGTGCGCGCGCAGCACGGCATCTGTCGTTCACGAGGAACGACCGGACAACCCGTCAGTCAGGAGAGACGTCGGTGTCGGCGACCAGAGACGTCGGAAGGACGTCGTCGGATGCACCGCAAGTGCGCTCCACAGTGCGGAACGCAGAAACTCCCGCATCGCTGAGGCGCGCGGGGGTGAATGAGGATGCTCCGCTCGAACCGGCGGAGGAAGTAGGCGCGGAGGGGGCTCCGGCGGGCGGTGCAGAGGGGGACTCCTCGAGGTCGGCTGCCGGCTCGTTCACCTCGGATGCCGCGACGGACACCGTAGGCGGGAGGTCGGACCCGGCCGACGGAATCACCGGCTGGCGCACCGCGGACGTGGAGAAGTGACCGCGTGTCGGCTCATCGGCCAGGGGGGAAACCGTTCCGAGCGGCGCTGTTCCGATCGGACCGGGGTCGGGGTCCGATCCGGAGGATCCGGGGCGTGCGGGGGTGATGGCCTCGAGCACCGGCGGGAGAGTGTTCTCGACCACCGTGCCGACAGTCGGGGTGGTCGCGTCGATGACGCCGACGACATCGTCGATCACCGGCGGCACTCCGAGATCGTCGACCAGTTCTCCGACGATCGGCAGCTCGGTGATCAGATCCTGCACCGGGGCCACGATCTCGGCGACCGGGGATCCGTCCAACAGATCGGTCACGGGAGTGATGACGGCCCCGGCGGTGTCGGTGGCGGCGTCGATGATCGGCGACGCTGCAGGGCCGACGACGGGCACCTGAGCGATCGTCTCGGCGACGTGCTCGACGACCGGAGGTGCCACATGCTGCACGGGTTCGACGACGTGAGTGACGACGGGCTCGACGACCTCGGTCACGACCGGCTCGACGACCTGGGTGACCACAGGCTGGACGACCTCGGTCACGACGGGCTCGACCGGCGCGACGATCGGGGAGGTCACCGACGTCACGGTGTCTTCGACCGATGAGACGGTCTCGCTCACGATCGAGGAGACGCCGTCGAGCAGCGAGTCGTTCGATCCGTCGTCCGCGCTCGCGGACGAACCGCCCGTGAGGATCGTGATCGTGGCCCACGCGATCGCGCCCACGCCACCCCAGAGAGCGACGGCAGGTAGGCCGCGGCGGGTTGCCTGAGCGTTCACGTCGACTTCCCTCCCCCGAGAGCGATCGTTCGTCCTCGACGCACAGTACGTCGATAGCGGGTGACGATACTCCCGGTATATCGCCGTGTCTAGAGGGTTCCGCTCGGAAACGATGACATATCGCGCACATTTCGGAGGGTTGCGCACTGTGACGCGCCCGGTGGAATCTCGGCTTGACTTTCCCCAGGTTCTACACATCCCATCCCGGATTCGATGAACCTTCAATGCCCGGTTGAACCACGATCTCATCCACAGGGTGGGGAAACTACAAACACCCGATCAGAGGCAAAAAGAAACTTGTGTTTCGAGGTACTCCACCGACTTATCCACATGCGTTCTGCACAGACTCTCCGGACTTGTTCGCACGCTTTCCACATAGTTATCCACAGGCCGTGTTGCGACCGAAAACCCCCGCTCGTAGCGTGGTCCAGCGACCCGATGTCGGAAGTGCCTGGTTTGCTGTGCGAACGGCCCTTCTCGAGCTGATTCGCATCGCGTGACCGACGCAGTCGGCACCGAGCACACCGGAAGAACCGTCGCATCGAAGGGAGCAGCGTGTCGATCGCCGACATCTCAGAGGAGCGCCTCGGAGGCAAGCGTCCACAGGAGCGAACGCCTCCTCACGACACTCTCGCCGAACAGAGCGCCCTGGGTGGAATGCTCCTCTCGAAGGATGCTGTCGCCGACGTCATCGAGACGCTCAAGGGTGCCGACTTCTACATCCCCAAGCACGAGCTGATCTTCGAGGCGATCCTGTCGCTCTACTCGCACGGCGAGCCGACCGACGTCGTCGCCGTCACGGACGAGCTCATCAAGACGGGAGAGCTGAGCCGGGCCGGCGGTGCCGACTATCTGCACACGCTCACCTCGATCGTCCCCACCGCCGCCAACGCCGGCTACTACGCGGGCATCGTGTCGGAGCGGGCGATCCTGCGTCGTCTGGTCGATGCGGGAACGCGTATCGTGCAGCTCGGCTACGACGGACAGGGCGACGCGACCGACCTCGTCAACAACGCCCAGGCCGAGATCTACTCGATCACCGGCTCCGAGACCGCAGAGGACTACGTGCCGCTGCAGATCGCGGTCGACGCCGCGCTCGAGGAGATCGAGGCCGCCAGCGGTCGCGACGGGTCGATGACGGGTGTCCCGACCGGCTTCAAGGAGCTCGACGAGCTCACCAACGGCCTGCACGGCGGGCAGATGATCGTCGTCGCCGCTCGTCCCGCCATGGGTAAGTCGACGCTCGCGCTCGACTTCGCCCGCGCTGCCTCCATCGGCCACAACCTCCCCTCGGTCTTCTTCTCGCTCGAGATGGGCAAGAGCGAGATCGCCATGCGTCTGCTCAGTGCCGAGGGGCAGATCCCTCTGCAGAACATGCGAAAGGGAAACCTCGACCCGCGGGACTGGACCACGGTCGCCGCGACCCGCGGACGCATCAACGACGCTCCGCTCTACATCGACGACAGCCCGAACATGACGCTGGTCGAGATCCGGGCGAAGTGCCGTCGACTCAAGCAGCGTGAGGGTCTGCGGATGGTCATCATCGACTACCTGCAGCTGATGACGTCAGGCAAGCGCGTCGAGTCGCGTCAGCAGGAGGTCTCGGAGTTCTCGCGAAGCCTCAAGCTCATCGCCAAGGAGCTGCAGGTTCCGGTCATCGCTCTGTCGCAACTGAACCGTGGTCCCGAGCAGCGCACCGACAAGAAGCCCGCGATCAGCGACCTGCGTGAGTCCGGCTCGATCGAGCAGGACGCCGACATGGTGATCCTGCTGCATCGCGACTCGGTCTACGACAAGGACGTGCGTCCGGGCGAGGCCGACCTGATCGTCGCCAAGCACCGTAACGGCCCGACCGCGACGATCACCGTGGCCTTCCAGGGCCACTACTCGCGCTTCCACGACATGGCACCGGGCGGCGACTTCAACTGAGTCGCGCTCGCTCGCCAGGTCGGGGGAGGACGGGACGCCCCCACCACGGGGGAGGTAGCAGAAAGGGCGCCCCATCCGATGCCGCCGATGAGCGGCACCCCAGCTGTCGCGTTACAGCGCGACAGAGCTGTGACGCAAGCGTGACACCGGCCGACGCGCCGCGCAAGACCTATTGTCGACCGGTATGCCGCCGCTACTCGCGAGGCGGGTTCAGCGGCAGCCACTCTTCGAGAGTCGTCTCGAAGATGTGCGCCCCGTCGACCGGGATGAGGGTGCGCTCCTCGATCTGCGCACCGTAGTACGGCGCAGCGTCATCACGCACGACCGTGCGAGGATCGCCACGGAAGGCCAGGGCGCGGCGCGCGAACTCGTCCATGCCGAAGGCCTCCGGGCCTGCGATCTCGATGTCGCCGGTCGGCTCACCGGCCGCAGCACGGGCCACTGCCGTGGCGACATCCTCGGCGGCGATCGGCTGGATCAGCGCCCCGGGCAGCGTCACTGTGTCGCCGTCGGTCGAGATGTCGGCGATGCTTCCCACGAACTCGAAGAACTGCGTGGCGTGCACGAGGGAGTATCGGATCCCGGAGTCACGGATCAGCGTCTCCTGCGCGACCTTCGCCGCGAAGTAGGGGATGTTCTGCGGGCGGTTCGTGCCGACGATCGTGAGAGCGACGTGGTGGGTGACACCGGCCGCGGCCTCAGCGGCGAGCAGGTTGCGAGTCGACGTGGTGAAGAACTCCAGCACATCGTCGGGGGCGAACGAGGGGGAGTTCGACACGTCGACCACGGTGTGGGCTCCGACGAGAACCTCCGCGAGGCCCTCGCCGGTCAGCGAGTTCACGCCGGTGTTCGGCGATGCGGCGACGGCGTCGTGGCCGTGCTCCGTCAGCTTCGCGACGACCTTCGAGCCGATGAGGCCGGTGCCTCCGATGACGACGATCTCTGCCATGTCCAAACCTTTCTTCGGGTTTCGACGCCCGGGTGGCGTCTGCCAGGTATGACCGCTGAGTGCCCGAAGATGTGACGCTTCGGGTTCTCAGATGCTGGCGGGCGTCTTCACCCTCCAGTCGTGATACCTCGTCGGAGCGATCGTCGCGGTCATCTCCGGCAGCAGGTCGCGGGCGGCGAGATGCGCGCCGAACTACGTTCCGAGCGGATCCGGGACGACCTCCCGATCGTCCTGTCTCGCCCGCAGGTCGAGTGCCGCGACTTCCGTCAGGCTGAACACCTCGGGGCCGCCGAACTCGATCATCCCGACACGGGGTTCTCCGAGCGCTGCCGTTGCGACCGCGTTCGCGACGTCGTCGGCCGCCATCGGCTGCACGAGCACATCGGCGATGTGTGCGGCTCCCTCGCGCAGGGCGTGGTCGGTGATGCTGCGGATGAACTCGAAGAACTGCGTCGCATGCACGAGGGTGTACGGGCGACCGGATGCCGCGATGAGGCGTTCCTGCTGATGCTTGGCGATGAAGTATCCGCCCTGCGCGCGTGCGAGGCGGTCGGTGCCCACGACCGACAGGGCGACGTGATGGGAGACGCCCGCGGCTTCGCCGTAGGCGAGCAGGTTCATCGTCGAGGTGGAGAAGAACTCCTGCGCACCGGCCTCGTCGGTGTACGACGAGTTCGACACGTCGACCACCGCGGATGCGCCGGCGAGAGCGTCGTCGAGCCCCTCGCCGGTGAATGAGTTCACCCCCGTGGCGCGGGCCGCGACGACGACGTCGTGTCCCGCGCCCTTCAGGATGCGCGTGACGCGGGTGCCGATCAACCCCGTGCCGCCGATGACTGTGATCCTCATGCCGCTCCTCCGATCGAGTGATGCGGACGAGCCCGCATGTACCTGGTTGACCGGCCGGCGGACCCGGCTGTGACGGAATCGCCAGGATTCGTCACAGATCGCGTCGCCCTCCGGTCAGAGCTGTGAGTGGGAGCGCCGACGGCGCGGAAAGGGGAGTGCGCATGCGGCGACCTCTGGTGCAGAGTGAAGACGTGACCGCGACACGTGACGAGCACAGCGGGTCGATCCGAGACCTCGGCACCGCGGTCTCGGTGTTCGCCGCCCAGCGTCGCCGACTGTTCGGCATCGCCTACCGGATGCTGGGCACCGTGGCCGACGCCGAGGACATCGTGCAGGAGACCTGGATCCGCTGGCAGAACACCGACCGGACCCAGGTGCAGGAACCCGCCGCTTTCCTCACGACCATCACGACGCGTCTGTCGATCAACGTTCTCCAGTCGGCTCGCGTGAAGCGGGAGACCTACATCGGGCCGTGGCTGCCTGAACCGGTCAACACCGACGACGATCCCTCGCTCGGCGCCGAGCGCGCCGAGGCGCTGCAGTTCGCGATCCTGCTGACGCTCGAGAAGCTCACCCCGACCGAGCGTGCGGCGTACATCCTCCGCGAGGCGTTCGACTATCCGTATCCCCGCATCGCCGAGATCATCTCGTCGAGTGCGGTGAGCGCTCGACAGCTGGTGAGCAGGGCTCGCGCGCACCTGGCCTCGGCGAAGCAGATCACCGTCGAGCCCTCGCATCAACGTCACCTGCTCGAGGCCTTCCTCGCCGCCGCGCGGAAGGGCGATGCCCGGGAGCTCGAGAAGCTCTTCGCCGCCGACGTGGTCAGCTACACCGACGGCAACGGGGTGAAGCTGGCGGCGCGGATCCCGGTGATCGGTCGTGGCCGCGTGGCGCAGTTCGTGGCTGCCTTCGCACACCACTTCTGGACGGGCAAGTCGATCGGGTGGGTGGAGGTCAACGGTCAGCCCGCCGCGACGCTCGTCGAGAACGGTGAAGTCACCACGATGGTCACCGTCACGGCGTCCGACGAAGGGATCGAGCAGCTGCTCTGGGTGATGAGTCCCCAGAAGCTCGGACACATCACCGCGGTCGCGACATGACTCGCGGGCGGCATCCGGCTCGTCTGGGCCGGCGACCTCGGGATGCCTCCGAACCGATCGCTGTGGAAGAACTCCGGCTGGCGCTCGCCGCGGGCGACCGCGCCGGCATCCGCTCGATGCTGCACCCTGACGTGGTGATGATCATCGACAGCGGAGGTCGCATGCCGCAGTCGTCGACCGCCGTCGACGGGACCCACACGGCATCCGCGGAGCTGGCGGCACTGGTGGCGACCGGCCCCACGGTCTCGATCGCGTCGATCAACGGCTCCGCTGGACTCGTGCTGGAACGAGACGGCGCAGTCGTCGCGGCGGTGTCGGTCGAGAGCAGATCAGGGCTGCTCTCGCGCATCTGGGTCGTCTGCAACCCCGACAAGCTCATCCACTGGAACCGACGCCGCGACGGCTAGAGCGTGATGTCGGATGCTGAGGCGAGCGCCCGCCACTCGGTCGATCGGGCGCTGCGCCGGTCGAGCACATCGGCATCGAGCAGCGGGCCGACATCCAGCCCCGTCACCCGGACGATCTCGGTGATCGGAACCTGGAAGGTGCGGAAGGCGCCGAGCGGCGGAACCGCGAAGAGACCGTCCGGTGACTCGACGAGCTCTGACTGATCGAGCACGAACCCGGCCGCTGACAGACCGTCGGGGCCCTGCCACGCCGCGATCTTCCAGAACAGAAGAGGGATGCGGATGCCGCGGTACGGCGGATCGTCGTCTCCCAGCACAGGGGCCGTGAACACCGAGATCCGCTGATCCGTCGTCTCGGCATACTCGAGCACGTGGTCTTCCAGACCGAGCCAGAGCTCTGCGGACTGATTGAAACCGGCGGCCTGCGGGGCGGCGTTCGGATAGAAGAACGTCGCCTCGGTCGCCGCCCGAGCGTCGTCGACATCACCCCAGCCGGGGTCGCGTCGGCGCACGAGGTGGCCGCGATCGAGGTCGTTGCGCGCATACACCTCGGGTCCGGTCTGCAGTGCTGCATCGACTCGGGGGTCGAGCTGCCAGTCCCCGGTGCGGGGCAGCTCGCGCAGCAGCGCCCCGTCGATGTTCACGCCCGTCACGGCGGCCAGGCGGCGCTCGCGGTCGAGCAGCACGCTGAAGTGGGGGTAGGTCAGCTCCGTCGCATCGCGGGCCGGCCCGGGCAGGGGCACTCGCGTCGGAAGGAAGTCGAGGTCGTATCCGTCTGCCATACCGACATACTGCCTGGTTCCACCGACATCGCCGCGGCCTCGCCGCACACGCGAACGCCCCCTCCGAAGCGAGCTCGGGAGGGGGCGTCCGCGGTCAGCGACTCACGGCGTGGGCATGCCGCCGTTGACGTTGAGCGTCTCGCCGGCGACGTAGCTCGACTCCGCGGAGGCGAGGAAGACGTAGGCGGGGGCGAGTTCTGCGGGCTGGCCCATGCGGCCGAGCGGGGTGTCCTCTCCGAACTCCGGCAGCTTCTCCTGCGGCTGCCCGTCGCTCGGCTGCAGCGGCGTCCAGATCGGTCCCGGTGCCACGGCGTTCACACGGATGCCCTTCGGTGCGAGCTGCTCGGCGAGGCCCTTCGTGAACGCGTTGATCGTGGCCTTGGTCGACGCATAGTCGACGAGGATCCCCGACGGCGAGTAGGCCTGGATCGACGTGGTGTTGATGATGGTCGAGCCTGCCGGGAGGTGCGGCAGCGCGGCCTTCGTGATCCAGAACATCGCGTAGACGTTGGTCTTGAAGGTGTCGTCGAACTGTTCGTCGGTGATGTCGGTCAGCGACTCCTTGTAGATCTGCTTGCCGCCGTTGTTGACGAGGATGTCGAGGCCGCCGAGCGCACCGACCGCCTCCGAGACGAGCGTGCGGCAGTACTCGGGGTCACGGAGATCACCGGGGATCTGCGCTACGGTCGCGCCGGCGTCGCGGAGGATGCCGGCGATGCGCGCCGCATCCTCTTCCTCTTCGGGCAGGTACGAGAGCGCGACGTCCGCGCCCTCGCGTGCGAAGGCGATCGCAGTCGCCGCGCCGATGCCGGAGTCGCCGCCGGTGATGAGCGCCTTGCGTCCGGTCAGTCGGCCGGTGCCGCGGTAGCTCTCCTCACCGAGGTCGGCCTTCGGACCGAGGTCGGCATCGAGGCCGGGCTCCGGCATGTGCTGCTTCTCGGGTTCGATGTCGGAGTAGAGCTCGGCCGGGTTGGTGAAGGTGTACTGGTCGCGAGACATGGGGGTTCCTCTCGGTCGCTGGTCTGGGGGTATGGCTCCAGCGTGCGCCGACGTCGGAATGTCGGCCAGCACCTTGCGTCTCACGCCGAGGGTCGCTAGAGAGGACGCCGAGAAGGGGTCGACCCGCGCGGACGCCGGGGGTAGCCTCGCCGCATGGCCCGACTCATCTACTCCATGATCACGTCGCTCGACGGATACGTCAGTGGGCCGGACGGCGGGTTCGACTGGGCGCTCGACGACGACCTGCACGACTTCATCAACAAGCAGTTCGCAGACGTCGGCACCTACCTCTACGGGCGGCGCATGTACGAGACCATGGTTTATTGGGAGACCGCTCATCTCGAACCCGATCAGCCGCAGGTCGGCATCGACTACGCGCGGGTGTGGCAGGCCGCGCAGAAGGTCGTCTTCTCGAAGACCCTCGCCGAGGTGTCGAGCGAGCGCACCCGGCTCGAGCGCACGTTCGATCCGGAGGTGATCGCGCGGTGGAAGGCTGAGTCCGACAGCGACTTCTCCGTCGACGGCCCCACTCTCGCCGCCGAGGCGATCCGCGCGGGACTGGTCGAC
This sequence comes from Microbacterium sp. CGR1, assembly GCF_001266755.1. Classification (NCBI taxonomy): domain Bacteria; kingdom Bacillati; phylum Actinomycetota; class Actinomycetes; order Micrococcales; family Microbacteriaceae; genus Microbacterium; species Microbacterium sp. CGR1. The sequence goes on along the minus strand of NZ_CP012299.1, from coordinate 2,554,348 downwards.
GAGTTCGGTCTCTTCATCGGACCGGCGATCGTCGGTGGTGGCAAGCCGTTCTTCCCCGACGGGGTGCACGTCGACCTGGAGCTCGCCGAGGATCGGCGCTTCGACAGCGGCGTGATGTTCCTCCGCTACACGACGCGGGTGTGACCGGAAGCGGCCCGCGTGATCAGGGGCGCACGCGAACGGTACGGCCCTCGAAGGTGACCAGATCGCCGTCATGCAGCTGGCGTCCGCGCCGTCGATCGACCTCGCCGTTGACCTTCACGAATCCGTCGATCACGACCTCCTTTGCGTCACCGCCCGAGTCGAGCAGTCCCGAGTACTTCAGGAACTGGCCGAGGCGGATCATCTCGCCGCCGATGGAGACATCGTCGATCGGACCGGAATTCGTCATGACTCCGATGGTATCCGGCGGTGCTCAGCTGCGAGCGAGCGCCGCGTTCACCGCGGATGCCGAGTACTCGCGCTCCACAACCATCGCCGCGAGCCCCACGGCTGTCGCCTTCTCGCCCAGTGTCGATTGGCTGATGCTCAGGTGCCGGGTCGCGCGGGGCAGGGATCGGGGATAGAGGGTCTCGCGGACTCCGGCCAGCAGCGGCGGCGATGCCAGCATCCCGCCGAGCACCACCTCCGAGGGGTTGAGGAGCGAGACGACCGTCGCGACGACCTCGCCGATCACCCGACCCGCCTCTTGAGTGAGTCGCGCGGCATCGGGGTCGCCGTCGGCGAGGTAGGTGCCGACATCCGAAGCTGACGAGGCGGGCTTGCCGAGCTGGGTGAGCGCCCTGGCCACTGCTCGGCCTGATGCCGCGGCCGCCAGACATCCGTGCGCTCCGCACTGGCACAGCAGGTCGTCGTGCCCGGCGATCTTCACATGGCCGATGTCACCCGCCCCTCCGTCGGTGCCGCGGTATGCCCGGCCACCCAGCACGATGCCGGTGCCGATGCCCGACGAGACCTTGATGAAGCACAGGGAGCGTGAATCGGGATGCGCTGCGCGCTGCTCACCCAGTGCGGCGGCGTCGGCGTCGTTCGAGACCAGCACGGGGACGCCGAGGGCGTCGTGCAGGTGATCGGGGATCGGGTAGGCGTCCCAGCCGGGCATGATCGGCGGCTGCGAGGGGCGCTCGGTGTCGGGGTCGACAGGACCGGGGATGCTGAGCGCGATCGCAGCCACATCCTCGCGGCGGATGCCGGCCTGCGACAGCAGGCGCTCGGCGTGCTCGGCGATCGCGTTGAGGGTCGCGTCGGGTCCGTCGGCGACGGCGACCTCGATGCGCTCCTCGGCGGTCACGCGTCCGGCGAGATCGGTCAGGGCGACGGTGGTGTGCGTGGTGTCGACGTTGGCGGCGATGACGTGCGCGTGAGCGGTGTTGAACTCGAGGCGCCGTGACGGTCGACCCGAGGTGACCTTCTCGGTTCCCGACTCGATGATGAGTCCCGCCTCGAGAAGCGCGTCGATGCGCGTGGCGACGGTCATCCGCGACATCCCGGTGACGTCGAGCACATCGCCGCGCGTGAAGGCGCGGCGCTCTCTGATGAGATCGAGGACTTCCCCGGGACCGGACATCGAACCTCCTGACGACGAGATCAGCTTAATGCTTGACAGCTAGGCGACTTATGTCTAGCTTTTAGTCTTAATGGGAGTCGACCCGACGGCTCAGTCCTGCATTTCCAGCGCAAGGAGGCGCATAGTGAATACCCGTGCGACAGCAGCAGCAATGGCCGCGGTGTGCGTGACGGCGCTCGCCCTCACCGGATGCACGAGCTCCGGCGACGACGACGGCGGCGATGCCGGCATCACCTTCTGGCTGCAGGAGGACCTTCCCGATCGGGTGGCCGCCACACAGGAGATCGTCGACGCGTTCACCGACGAGACCGGCATCGAGGTCGAGGTCGTCTCGGTCGCGGAAGACCAGTTCGCCCAGCTCATCACCTCGTCTGCCGCGGCCGGCGACCTGCCCGACGTGATCGGCGGGATCTCGCTGCCTCAGGTGCGCACGCTGTCGGCCAACGAGTTCGTCGACACGGATGCCGTCGCGGCGACGATCGACGCGCTCGACGCGTCGACGTTCTCCGAGAACGCGCTCGCCCTGACCTCCGACGGCGACACCAGCCTGGCGATCCCGAGTGAGTCGTGGACCCAGATGCTCTTCTACCGCACCGACCTCTTCGAGGCCGCGGGCCTGGACGTCCCCGACTCGTACGAATCGATCCTCGAGGCCGCGAAGGCCCTCGACTCGCCCGAGGTCGCCGGTTTCGTCGGCGCCACCGCCCCGGGCGACGCCTTCACCGAGCAGACCTTCGAGCAGATCGCGCTAGGTAACGGATGCGAGCTCGTCAACGAAGACGGTGACGTCGAGCTCGACTCGGATGCCTGTGTCAGCGCGTTCGAGTTCTATGGCGAGCTGACAGGCGACTACTCGGTGCCGGGTGCGCAGGACGTCGACACGACCCGCGCCACGTACTTCGCGGGCGACGCGGCCATGTTCATCTGGTCGAGCTTCGTGCTCGACGAGCTGGCAGGCCTGCGTGAGGATGCGAAGCCCTCGTGCCCCGAGTGCCTCGCCGACCCGGCCTTCCTCGCGGCGAACACCGGCGTGGTCACGTCGATCGCCGGACCCGACTCCGATGCCGCGGCGCAGTTCGGCGAGATCACCTCGTGGACCATCACCGAGGGAGCGAACACCGACGCGTCGCAGTCGTTCGTCGAGTACATGATGAGCGATGGCTACGAGCCCTGGATCGCGATCGCGCCCGAGGGCAAGGTTCCCGTCCGCACCGGCACCCCCGAGGATCCGACGATGTTCTCCGACATGTGGGCGACGCTTCCCGCCGGAGTCGACACCAAGGCTCCTCTGTCAGACTTCTACGCACCCGAGGTCCTCGATGCTGTGGCCGCAGGGCCGGAGGATCTCGCCCGCTGGGGCATCACCCAGGGCCAGGGCTCGCTGCTCGGCGCGCTGCAGGGCGAGCTTCCGGTCGCGACGGCGGTGAGCGATGTCGCCCAGGGCGGTGACCCGGCTGACGCCGCGTCGACCGCCGCCGAGACCGTGCGCTCGATCGCAGAGTCGCTGAAGTGAGCAGAGTCGTCGAGGGGTCCGGGCTCGGGGCACAGCGCCCCGAGCCCGGCACCACGCCGCCGAGACCGACCGGCGCGGTGAAGCCGCGGCGCGGGTCGAGGCACAGTCGGGAGGAGAACCGGGCGGGGCTGCTGCTCATCTCGCCGACCTTCATCATCATCCTGGTCGCCGTCGTCCTGCCGATCATCTGGGCGATCTCCCTCGCGTTCCAGGACGTCCGCCTGATCAACATCCGCGGCACCGGGATCATCGGCGACTACACCCTCGACAACTTCATCGACGTGCTGACGTCGCCCGGCTTCTTCAGCGCGCTGTGGACCACGATCGTCTACGCCGTGTGCGGCACGGCGCTCGCGATCGGCATCGGCCTCGCCGCCGCCCTCGCCCTGCGCAAGCCGTTCCGCGGGCGTGGCCTCGTGCGCGCCTCGCTGCTGCTGCCGTACGTCGCCCCGGTCGTGGCCGCGACGTTCGTGTGGTCGACGATGCTCAACCCGCAGTTCGGCATCGTGAACTGGTTCGGCACCACCGTGCTCGGATGGGAGGAGCCGATCGCGTTCCTCTCGGACCGCGCCCTGCCCGTGAGCATCTTCGGGTGGGAGGTCGAGCTGCCGATGGCGCTGATCACCGTCATCCTGTTCGAAGCCTGGCGATCCTTCCCGTTCGCCTTCCTCTTCCTCACGGCCCGACTCGAGGCGGTCCCGGCCGTGCTCGACGAGGCGGCCAGGGTCGACGGCGCGACCCCCACGCAGCGCTTCCGGCACATCCTTCTTCCGCAGCTGCTGCCGACGATCGCGGTGCTCTGCGTGCTGCGCTTCATCTGGACGTTCAACAACTTCGACGACATCTACCTGCTGACGGGTGGCGGAGCCGGCACCGAGGTCGTCTCGGTGCGGGTGTTCGACCTGCTCACCGCTCGCGGTGACATCGGCGCCGCCGCCGCTCAGGCCCTGGTGCTCGCGGCCATTCTCGCCGTGCTCGTCGGCGTCTATCTGAAGATCTTCGGCCGACAGGAGGAGCAGGCATGAGTGCGACGACCGACGCCGTCACCGAGGCCCGTCCCGCCAGACGCGGATTCGACCGCGACGGCTTCGAGAACGCCCTCTTCCGCATCCTCCGCCCGATCGTCATCGTGCTGCTGGTGCTCGCCGCCGTCGTGCCGTTCTACTACATGGTGCTGCTCAGCTTCCGTTCGCTCGACTCGCTGCTGCAGAACCCGGGCGCGCTGTGGATCACGATCGAGGAGCTCGACTTCTCGACCTACCTCGACGTGCTGGCGCCCGTGGACGCCGGCGGGCAGGGCTTCATCGTCTTCATGCGCAACTCACTGCTGGTCGCTCTCGCGACGGTCGTGCTCACGCTCCTGGTGTCGATTCCCGGTTCGTATGCCGTCAGCCGACTGGCCTTCTTCGGTCGCCGTCAGGTGTCCGGCCTGTTCCTCGCGGTGTACTTCTTCCCGGCGATCCTGCTGGCGGTGCCGCTGTTCGTGTTCTTCACGCAGATCGGGCTGCGCGGCTCGCTCGTCGGACTGCTCATCGTCTACGTGTCACAGGTCGCGGCGGTGTCGATCTACACGCTGCGCAACTACTTCGCCACGATCCCGGTCTCGCTCGAGGAGGCTGCGGCACTCGACGGGTGCACCCGGTTCCAGATCATGCGCCGGGTCAGCATCCCGCTCGCCATGCCCGCGATCGTGTCGAACGGACTGTTCATCTTCATGATCGCCTGGAACGAGTTCCTCTTCGCTCTGCTGTTCCTCGTCGAGAAGCGCGATTCGTGGACCGTCTCGCTGGGCCTCTCCCAGCTCTCCGGCAGTATCGAGGTTCCCACCACGGTGCTCATGGCCGGTTCCGTGATCCTGACCCTGCCCATCATCATCCTCTTCTTCGCCTCCGAGCGGCTCCTCGTCGGAGGCCTCACCGCCGGTGCGGAGAAGGGCTGACTCCCCGCCGGAAAGAAGGCCCCCCGTGCCCCACGTCGTGCAGTTCTCCGCCGTCCGAGAGGTCGAGCTGGTCGAGATCGCGCCGCAGCCGCTGACATCCGGAAGCGTGCGGATCTCCACCTGGTACTCGGGCATCTCAGCCGGCACCGAGCTCACCGCCTACCGCGGCACCAACCCGTATCTCACCTCCACGTGGGACGCCGACCGACGGCTCTTCGTGCCGGGTGAGCCCAGCTTCGGCTACCCGGTCTCGGGCTGGGGCTACTCCGAGGTCGGCGAGGTGACCGAGGTCGCGGACGACGTGAGCGGAGTGCGGGTCGGAGACGTGGTGCACGGCATCTGGGGGCACCGCAGTGACGCCGTCGTGCCGGCATCCGCGGTCGTGGGGCGGCTCGTGCCCGACGGCGCCGATCCCCTGCTGGGGACTTTCGCGCGGGTGGGAGCGATCGCTCTGAACGCCGTGCTCGCCGCCGACGTGCGGCTCGGCGAGCAGGTCGCGGTGTTCGGACAGGGCGTGATCGGCCTGCTCGCGACTCGCCTCGCCACTCTCGCCGGCGGTCGGGTCACGGCTGTCGACACCCTCGCGACCCGGCTGGCGATGGCCGAGGTCTTCGGCGCACGGCACACGGTCGACGCGCTGCGGGGGGGTGGCGCCGGAGAGTCGATCCGCGAGATCACGGGCGGCGGGGCCGACAGCGCGATCGAGCTGTCCGGCACGGATCGCGCCCTGCACGAGGCGATCCGAGCGGTGAGGCCCGAGGGGCTCGTCGCCGCTTCCGGCTTCTATCAGGGCGGAGCTGCCAACCTGCGCCTGGGGGAGGAGTTCCACCACAACCGCGTGCGGATCGTCGCCAGCCAGATCTCTGGAGTGCCTGTCGCCCTCGGCGGCCGGTGGGACCAGGCTCGCCTGGTGCGCACCGTCATGGCGCTCATCTTCGACGGATCGGTGGATGCCGGGGTGCTCGTGTCCGACATCGTGCCGGCGGCCGATGTCGCCGCGGTCTTCGACAGGCTCGACGCAGGCGACCCCGACATCATGCAGGCCCTGCTCCGCTTCGACGCCGCCCCCGAGCGTCTCCGGTGAGCGGCATCCCCGACCATCGCCCGCTCGTCCCGGACCGGCGTCGCGCGATCGGCATCGTCGGCGCGGGGGCGATCGCCCGCAGCGCCCACCTTCCGGCATACGGCGCGTGGGGCCTCCCGGTCGTGGCCGTGACGTCGCGGACTCGCGGTGACGCCGAAGCGCTCGCCGCGGACTTCGGCATCGAGACCGTCCACGACTCCGTCGAGGCGCTGCTCGCGGACCCCCGTGTCGACATCGTCGATCTGGCGACCGGGCCGACCGGTCGCGTCGAGCTGATCGCCGCGGCAGTGGCAGCGGGCAAGCACGTCCTCGCCCAGAAGCCGCTCATCAGTGACCCCGCTGATCTGCCGCGTCTGCGCGAGGTGCTCGCTGTTGCGCGTGAACGGGGGATCCGCGTGGCGGTGAATCAGAATGCGCGGTGGGCTCCGGCCTGGCGCCTCGCGTCTCTGCTGATCCGTGACGGCCGGATCGGAGAAGTGGTGGGGGTCACGCATCTGCACGACAAGCCGCTGCCGCCACTCGTGGGCACGCCGTTCGACGACGTGCCGCACATGCTCCTGAACGACTACCTCGTGCACTGGGTCGACATCACCCGCTGCTGGCTCGAAGGATCCCGGGTGGTCGAGATCGCGGCCCGCGACCACCGCGTTCCCGGCCAGCCCGCTGCCGCCCGGAACCCGTGGGGGGCAGACCTGCGGATGCAGACGTCGACGGGGGCGAGCGCATCGATCCGCATCGTGGGCAACGCGCGGACAGACGCCGGCGGGTGCCCGTTCTGGATCCACGGGACCGAAGGGACCCTCCGCGGCAGCATCCTGCTCGGCTCCGACCGGCTGGTGCTCGAGCGCGACGGGGAGAGCACCGAGTTCGACCTCGACGGCCAGTGGTTCACCGACGGATTCGCCGGCGCGATGGGCGAGCTGCAGTGCGCGATCGACGAGGAGCGCGAACCCGAGAACTCGGCCGAGCACGTCCTCGCCACGGTGCGCGCGACCTTCGCCGCCGTCGAATCCGCTGAACTCGACGGCGCACCCGTGCGCCCCCACGACCTCGAACTGACGACAGCCCTCGCCGGGCGGAGTGGAGAAGCGTGAGCGTCCTCGATGAGATCCCCGTCGGGCCCGACGCCCGGGTGTACGCGGAGGGCTGGCAGAGCTGGAGCCCGACCACGTGGCACGGCCAGGGCGACCCGATCCTCCGGCCGGCCGAGCCGTGGCAGCACGCCATGCGCTTCCGGCCGGGAACCGAGGTGGCGACGGATGCGGTTCAGGGCGAAGGGCTGCTCGTCGTCGATCCGGGCGACGGTGCTCCCGCTCGGGTATTCGGCACGCTCGACGCCCGCCGCGAGGCGCCCACACTGCGCGCCCGCTGGCACGGCGACCGGGTGATCGTGGACACGATCGGCGATGTCGCCGACGTCTCGTCGTGGACTCCGGATGCCGGTGGCGACGACACGGGCCCCTCTGCGCTCGCCGCGTTCGGTGACCGCTTCGGCGCAGCCGCCGGTGCCCGGACCGCCGCTCGGTCACCTCGCGTGTGGTGCACCTGGTACCAGTACTTCGAAGACGTGCGGGCTGCTGACGTGATCGAGAACCTTCGGGCGATCGACGATCGAGGGCTCGACGTCGACGTGGTGCAGATCGATGACGGCTGGAGCCTCGGCACCGGCGAGTGGACCGCGCCGCACCCCCGATTCGGGTCACTCGCCTCCGCGGTCGATGCGATCCGCGAGACCGGGCGCCGCGCGGGGATCTGGGCCGCGCCTTTCTCGGTCGGCGCCGGCTCGACCGTCGCCCGGGAGCACCCCGAGTGGCTCGTCGGCGACGCGGGGCGCAACTGGGGCGACGACCTCCGTGGGCTCGACCTGACGCATCCGGGAGTGCGCGAATACCTGGCCACCGTGTTCGGCGACATCCGCGATCTCGGGATCGACTACGTCAAGCTCGACTTCCTCTACTCCGGGGCGATCCCGGGGGCACGGTGGGATGCCGACGCCACGCCGATCTCGGCCTACCGCTCAGGGCTCGAGCTCATCCGCGAGGTGCTCGGCGACGACGCCTTCATGCTCGGGTGCGGTGCTCCGATCCTCCCGAGCGTCGGACTCGTCGACGCGATGCGGGTCTCGGGAGACACCTTCCACGAGGGTGGCGAGGACGGCTCGCAGGGACTCCGCGGGCGGATGTCGCTCGAGGCCAGGTCGTGGCAGCACGGCCGGTTCTGGGTCAACGACCCCGACTGCCTCGTCGCGCGACCGGAGTTCGCCCTCCGAGACGAGTGGGCTGAGGTGGTTCTCGCGGCGCCCGGGATCCGAGGGTTCTCCGATCGCATCGACGGTCTCGATGCACGCGGCATGCACCTCGTCCGCGAGCTTCTGAAGGAGTCGGTGGCATGAAGACCAAGATCCAGCTCGAGCAGCGCCTGGCCCCCCTGATCGCGCAGCTCTATCCGGATGCAGCGCCCGAGGTGCTCGCGGCGCTGCTCGAGCTCGCTGAGACCTGGCGTGACCGCCTGTCGCCGGCCGCGAAGGCGCGTCCGGATCAGAGCACCGCCTACCTGATCACCTACGGCGACTCGTTCCGGCGGGCCGGTGAGGCGCCGCTGCACACCCTCGCGGGAGTGCTGCGGGAGCACATCGGCGACGTCATCAGCGATGTCCACCTGCTGCCCATCTACCCCTGGACCTCGGACGACGGCTTCGGCGTGCTGGATCACCGTGAGGTGAACCCGGCGCTGGGCACGTGGGATGACGTCGCCGACCTGCGTGAGGAGTACGCCCTCGCCCTCGACTTCGTCGCCAACCACATCTCGAGCTCGTCGCACTGGTTCCGCCGCTGGCTCGAGCGGAACGAGCGGTTCGCCGGGTACTTCCTCGATCCCTCTCCCGACTTCGACGTCTCGCACGTCGTGCGTCCGCGCACCACCCCGCTCGTCCACGAGTACACGCGGCCCGACGGCTCGACCGCCCGTGCCTGGACGACCTTCGGGGACGACCAGATCGACGTCGACCCGAGCACGCCCGCGGTGCTGCTCGACCTCACCGACATCCTGCTCGGCTACCTCGCTCATGGGGCGACGACCGTGCGCCTCGACGCGATCGGCTACCTCTGGAAGGAGTCGGGCACCACCTGCATCCACCTGCCGCAGACTCACGCGATCATCCGCATCTGGCGCGCACTGGTCGACGAGCTCGCACCGGGCACGATGCTGCTCACCGAGACCAACGTCCCCCACGCCGACAACATCACCTACTTCGGCGACGGTGGTGACGAGGCGAACATGGTCTACCAGTTCGCTCTGCCGCCTCTGGTGCTGCACGCGTTCGTGACCGGACGGGCGACGGCGCTCGCCGCCTGGGCGAGCAGGGTGGGACCGGTGAGCGACACCGCGACCTGGTTCAACTTCCTGGCCAGTCACGACGGCATCGGACTGCGCCCCACAGAAGGACTGCTGACCGACGACGATCGCGCCCTGCTCGTGGAGCGCACCCTGGCCCGCGGTGGCCGGGTCTCGATGGCACGTCGCCCCGACGGGAGCGAGGGGGTCTACGAGCTGAACACGAACTACCTCGAGGCACTCGTCGATCCGCAGGACCCCGACCCCGACGCATCGGCTGTCACCCGCGGCCTCGCGGCGCACGCGATCCTGCTGTCGGTGGTCGGAGTGCCCGCGATCTACCATCACTCGCTCTTCGGGTCCGAGCAGGACCACGCGGGAGTGCAGGAGAGCGACATCGCGCGTCGCATCAACCGCGAGGTGCTCGACGCCGACCGTCTGCGCGAGGAGCTGCAGGTCTCGGACCGTCGAGCGGGCATGCTCGACGGCGTGCGGGCGATGCTGGCGGTGCGACGCGAGATCGCCGCGTTCTCTCCGTTCGCGTCGCAGCACATCGAGTCGCTCGACGACCGCGTGCTCGTGATCCGTCGGGCGGCCGGCACCCCGGATGAGGTGACGGCGGTCGTGAACGTCAGCGACGCGACGGTCGATCTGCCGTCGGTGAGCGGCACGGATCTGCTCACCGGCACGCGTCACGAGCGGCTTCGCATCCCACCCTTCGGATACGTCTGGCTCGCGGTCAGCCCAGCGCCTTCTGAATCCGCACGCTGAGGCGGTCGGCGGCCCTGGTGGTCAGCGACCGGCGGCTCGCCGTCCGCCGGGTCGTCGTCTGCAGCGCGATCCTCACATCCGATCCGCCGGTCGTCAGGGGAGTCGTCACGATCGTCACGTCGGCCGGTGCCTCGAACAGCGACCCGCGGGTGCTGAACGCGACCGAACGGCTGTCGAAGTATCGCCGCTCGACGTGCTTCAGGTCGGTAACGAGGTGCTGCAGTGCCTGCACGACGGAGTCCGCTCGAGCGGGTGTGTAGAAGTAGGTGTGCGCTGTGACTGGCATGGATCCCCCCGGTGTCCGCATCGTCGGCGCGCGATGGCGACCGAACTCACTGAGAGAGACCCGACGAGTGACGGATCATGACGCTACGCGGGGGAATCGCCTGCGGGAACCGGGTTCCGCTGCCGGGACGTCTGGCTGAAACCGCGTCGAGCCGCCGACCCCATAGGGCCGGCGGCTCGAAGAACGACGAGGGCGATCAGTCGTCGATGTCGGTGCCGACGACCGCGTAGTCGGCGCTGAAGTCGATGTCGATCGAGCGGCGGTCGCTGGTGAGCACCGACGCGTCGTAGGGGCTGACCTCGTCGTTGTCGGCGTCGAGGTCGGTGATCATCCCGTCGGCCTCGGCCAGTGCGGCATCCACGAGGGCACGGATCGCGGCCTCGTCGAGGGTGTGGGTCGGAGCCGTGTCGTCGTCCTCCTGCTCGGTCGAGATCACGGTGGCGGCGAGGTCGGCATCCACTCGCACCTCGGTCTCGCTGCCGTTCGCGGCGGTCAGCTGGACCTCCCAGGTGCCGTCGCGCTTCGCGTCGATCGAGGTGACGTCGCCCTCGGCGGCTCCGCGGGCGGCATCCGCGATGTCCACGAGCTCGTCGGCCGAGTCCGTGCCGATCCCGGTCACGGGGCCGCCGCCCTGCGGTGCGCCCTGATCGTCGCTGTCGCTGTCGTCACGGTTATCGCCGGGCTGTCCACCGCGGTCTCCGTCGTCGTCGCGGGGTCCGTCCGAGACCGAGGGGCGGTCGTCGTCGTCGCCGATGTCGTCTCCGATGGCTGCTCCGACGGCCACGCCTCCACCGGCGAGGATCAGGGCAGCGGCGACTCCGCCGCCGATCAGCAGAGCGCGCTTGCGACCGCGCTTCGCGGGAGCTGCGGACGCGGATGCCGGGGCGGCGTTCTCAGCCGCGAGCGGCGCGACGGGAACGGTCTCACCATCGTGGGACGGCGTCGCGGTGGGCGCGGGGGGTGCGGGCGGCGCCGGGGGAGTCGCGTTCGTCGGGAGGTTCTCGGGCGTCTGGTCGGGGGTCGGGTTCTTGTCGTTCATGTCTCGATGCTCTCGCGGCAGTGCTGAAGCCACCCTGAAGCGTCCTGAAGGCGTCTTCAGGAAGCAGGGGCGTCTCGGCCGCAGTGACACGTACCGCCTGCAGGATCCGGGCACGGATGCAGGATGAGACATGGATCCTGTTCCCGCATCCGTGCTCGGGTCCTGCAGACGGCCCGGATACTGAGGTGCCAGGTCCTGCAGACGGCCCGGATGGCGAGGTGCCGGGTCCTGCGGACGGCCCGGATGGCGAGGTGCCGGGTCCTGGAGACGGCCCGGATGGCGAGGTGCCAGGTCCTGCGGACGGCCCGGATGCTGAGGCGTCAGGTCCTGCGGACGGCCCGGACGCCGAGAGAGTGTCAGTCCGAGAGGGGCAGGGCCACGACGAAGCGCGCGCCGCCCCAACGGGAGGCGTCGACCGAGACGGTGCCGCCGCCGGCCACGGCGATGCCCTGCACGATCGCGAGGCCGAGACCGCTGCCTCCGGCATCCCGGCTGCGCGCCTCGTCGAGCCGCACGAACCGTTCGAAGATGCGCTCGCGCTCGTCGGGCGGCACGCCGGAGCCGTCGTCCTCGACGGTCACGAACACCCACGAATCCTGCGGGATCACGCTGATGGCCACGCGAGCCGCACTGTGCCGGACGGCGTTGTCGGCGAGGTTGCGCAGCAGCTGACCGAGCAGGCGGGGGTCTCCGGTGACACGGGCCGCACGGATGCCGGAGCCGTCGACCTCGACGCCCCGAGACCTCAGCCGCCTCACCTCAGCGAGCGCGAGGTCGTCGAGATCGATCGCCTCGTCGTGCGTGCCGCCGCCTTCGTCGAGTCGGGCGAGCAGCAGCAGCGATTCGACGATGCCCTGGAGCCGGAGTCCTTCATCGGACACGACCTCCGCGAGCTCGCCGATGCTCGTGGTGGTCGGGTGGGCCTGCGCGAGCTCGGCGTGCTGTCGGATCGTCGCGAGCGGGGAGCGCAGCTCGTGCGACGCATCGGAGACGAAACGGCGCTGCGCCGTCGCCGAGGCGTCGAGGCGATCCAGCATCCGGTTCATGGTGGTCGCGAGCGCCGCGATCTCGTCCGATGACGGCGGCACCTCGACGCGCCGATGCAGGTGCTCGGCGGTGATCCCGTCGACCTCTTCGCGGATGCGGGTGACCGGTCGGAGGGCCCGCCCGACGACCAGCCACGTGGTCACGGCGACGAGCAGCAGCAGTAGCGGCACGGCCACCGCGAGCAGCAGCGCGACCGTCGACAGCGTCTCGACCCCGTCTTCGATCGACACCGCCAGCACGAGGGTGTCGTCGTCCTCGATGCCGTCGGAGACCACGAGCATGGGCTCGCCGCCGATCGTCAGGGTCTGCGCTCCGTCGGAGACGGGCAGAGCGGTCGACCCCAGTTCGTCGCGCGCATCCTCACTGGCGGCGCGCACCGATCCGTCGCCGCCGATGATCTGCACGATCTCGTCGTCGAGGGTGTCGATGCCGCGTTCGCCGCCTGGTCCGCCGCCGGGGCCGTCGAAGCGATCGGCGAGTTCGTCGAGGCGCTGCTCGGCGGCACGCTCCGCGCTCGCGTGGATGCTGGAGCTCAGGATGCCGTAGAACGAGAACGCCCCGATGAGCAGGGCGACGGCCACGACGAGCGTCGCGCCGAGGGTCGTCCGGGCGCGCACCGATCGGAATGAGCGCCTAGCCACCGTCGGCCGCCAATCGGTAGCCGGCACCGCGGATCGTCTCGATCGCCTCGCGTCCGAAGGGCTTGTCGAGCTTGCGGCGCAGGTGTCCGACGTAGACCTCGACGATGTTGGGGTCGCCGTCGAAGTCGTCGTCCCATACACCGTCGATCAGCTCGCGCTTCGAGAGCACCTGACCTCGATGACGCATCAGGTGCTCGAGCACGGCGAATTCGCGGGCGGTCAGCGTGACCGGAGTCTCGCCCCGCCAGACATGGTGCGACGAGGGGTCGAGCTTCAGGTCTCCGGCTTCGAGGACGGCCGGGCGGGCCACGGCTCCCCGGCGCACGAGGGCGCGGATGCGGGCGACGAGGATCGCGAAGGAGAACGGCTTCGTCACATAGTCGTCGGCGCCGGTCTCGAGGGCCTCCACCTGATCCCACTCGCCGTCCTTGGCGGTGAGCATCAGCACGGGCGTCCAGTTCTCCTCGGCGCGCAGGGCCTCGCACACCTTCCAGCCGCTCATGCCGGGCATCATGAGGTCGAGCACGATCGCGTCGTATCGGGTCTCGCGCGCACGCCAGAGCCCGTCGACGCCGTTGTTCGCCACGTCGACCGCGAAGCCCTCGGCCTCGAGTCCCCGGCGTACGGCGTCGGCCAACCGCAGCTCGTCGTCAACCACCAGGATCCGCATTCCTCCAGTGTGGCGGGCGCACGCTGAATCCGGGCTGAAGCGCGGTCGTCGCGCCTCATCGCCGCATCCGGCCTGCACCCCGGGGCGTTGTCGCCGTGAGCGGAGGCGCACACGGAATGACCATTGGCCACTGAGCTCCCGTGTGGTTGCATGAGGGAATGACCGGACTCCGGGGGGACAGGTCGAGAGGTGCACGGCTGCTTCTCGTCGTTGCGACGACCATGATGCTCGCAGGGTGCGCGACGGCCACCGCCGGCCCGCCTGGCGCATCGCCGTCTGCATCTCCGAGTCCCACTCCCACGGCAGCGTGCCCGCAGATCGAAGGCGTCGATCTGCCTCCGGACTGCGCGCCCTACGACCCCGACGACGCGATGGCGCAGAACGAGCGCTACCGCGATCGCGTCGACCTCTCGGAGGAGAGCCGAGCCGCCGCCGAGAAACCGGCGAATGACATCCGCGCCGGCCTCGAGTCGCTCCGCACTTCCGGCGGCCTGTCGGTCGCCGCTGTGGAGGAGGTCTTCGCCGACGCCGGCATCGCCTACGTCCAGACACTGGGCGACGAGCGGGCCGTGGCCTTCGGTGCAGCCGCTCCCGAAGGCGGATGCATCTTCGGCGAGGTCTCGGCCGACGTGCTCACGGTCGAGATCGGCGGCGTCATCATGGACGGCGGATGCCTGCCGGCAGTCGGGCACTGACCGGCTCGCCGAGATCAGGCGTCGGTGCGGAACCCCGCGGCCTTATGGGTGCCGTCGCAGAACGGCTTGATCGTCGAGAGGCCGCAACGGCACAGCGCCACCGTGCGGCGCGTGACCTCGATCGGCTCGCCGTCGGATGACTCCAGCACCGCCGCGCCCCGCACGAGCAGCGGTCCGTCGGGGTAGGCGGTGATGGTGACGGCATCCTCGCGCGCGCTCATCGTGCGTCCCTCGGCCGCAGCGAGGATTCTCCACGCGTCCACGAGTCGAGCATGTGACCCGCTGCCCAGCCGTCCACGGTCAGGCAGGCGGCCGCGCCGAACATGATGTCGGGCAGCAGCTTGGGGTGATCCTCGGCCAACCCGCCGGCGAGGTCACGCGCCGCGATCTGCTCATGCACGGCATCCGCTTCGACGTGCTCATCGAAGTAGTCGGTCACGTCCTCACCGAACCCGAGTCGCCGCAGGCCGTCGGCGTACAGGCGGTTGGGGATCGACGAGGTCATCTCGAACGCGGCGAGGTGTCCGACGATGGCGCCGAGGAGGCGCCGGTTGACGCCGAACATCGACATCGAGTTCAGCGAGGCGAGCGTGATGGCCGGCACGTCGTCGACGTATCCGCCGTAGGTGTCGTCGAGTCCGGCGCCGCGCATCGCGCGAGCGAAGATCGTCGCGTGCACGCGGTCGGGCCGCCCGCCGCCGTACTCGTCGGACTGGATCTCGACGAGCGCCGCCTTCGCACGCCCGTGCAGGCGCGGGATCGCCCACGAGTGCGGGTCGGCCTCGCGCAGCGTGTAGATCGAGCGCTGCATGAAGAACTCGTGCATCTGCTCTTCCGTCGCCTTCTTCGCGACGTAGCGCGACAGGCTGGGACCCGTGTCGGCCTCGGCGAGGGCGAAGAGGGCCCGCCCGACGGCATCGACGGTCGGCTCGGGGAGTTCGGGCATCGGTACAGTCGCCCGCAGTGCCCGCTCGAACGCGTGCTCGAGGATTCCCCGTGTCGCGATCAGCGCAGGATCCCACTCGAGGGCGGGGTCGAGCTCGGGAAGCGACCCGTACGACGAGGCGTAGAGCACGAAGAGCGCGAGCTGGATGTCGTCGTCGCGCACGACGTCATCGGTCGAAGCGAGCGCAGCCTCGGCCCTGGCACCGAGATCGTCGGCGTCTTCGCCGGTCAGTCGGCGGATGACGGCGTCGCTGAGGGGACCTCTCGCGGTGATGCCGTGAACGGCGGACGAAGTGAGTGCTGGCGCAGACATGGAGATGCTCCCAAGAGTCGGATGCTTGCAGTCTCACCCCGGTGATCAGCGCACGGGAAGGGGATTGACGGCGACGCATCGGATGCGGAAGGGCGGATGCCGCAGCATCCGGATCTGTGACGTCGCCGCGCCGCCTAGGCTGGAACCATGAACAAGAACTCGCTCTGGACCATCGTCGGCGTCGTCCTCGCCGTGGTGATCGCCTGGTGGATCGTCAGCGCGCTGTTCTCGATCCTGTGGTTCATCGCCAAGCTCGCGATCGTGCTCGTCGTCGCGGTCGTGGTGTTCCTCGTGCTGCGCGGGCTCTTCACCTCGAAGGCCGACTGACCGCGCCCGACCGAAGGTCGCTGAGGGTCAGGCGACCGGGACGTTCGCCCCGATCCGATACCTCGCGGCGCGGTGCGTGTCCTGCACGCGGTCGCCCTTGCCCTGCAGCTTGTTGCGGAGGGTGCCCGGCGTGTACTCCTCGGGGTAGACGCCGCGTTCGCGCAGCACCGGGATGACGTGCTCGATGACGTCTTGCCAGGTGCCGGGAGTGACCGCGTAGGCGAGGTTGAAGCCATCGATGTCGGTCTCCTCCACCCACGACTGCAGCTCGTCGGCGATCTCGACGCCCGAGCCGACGATGGTCGGGCCGAGGCCGCCGATCGCGTTGTGGCGTCCGAAGTCGCCGACGGTCCACTCGCGTCCGAGGTCGGCCTCCTCCTTCAGGTGCTGCAGCACCGACTGGATGGCGTTCGACTCGACGTTGCCGACGGGCTCGTCCTCGGCGTACTGCGAGAGGTCGACGCCCATCCAGCCCGACATGAACGTCAGCGCGCCCTCGGGGCTCGCATACGAGAGGTACTCGGCGTGCTTCGCCGCGGCATCCTCGCTCGTCGCCCCGGTGATGACCGTGAGCAGCGTGTAGATCTTCGCGTCGTAGCGGTCGCGGCCCGCCTCTTCGAGTGCGTCGCGGATGCGCTTCACGGTGCCGGCGAGCACCTCCTTCGACGGGGCGGCGACGAAGATCGCCTCGGCGTTCTCCGACGCGAAGCGCACGCCGCGGGGGCTCGCTCCGGCCTGGTAGATGACCGGCGTGCGCTGCGGTGACGGCTCGGAGATGTGGATGCCGGGAACGCTGAAGTGCTTGCCCTCGTGGCCGATGGGGTGCACCTTCGACGGGTCGGTGAAGATGCCGCGCTCACGGTCCTCGACGACCGCGTCGTCTTCCCACGACCCCTCCCAGAGCTTGTAGAGCACCTCGACGTATTCATCGGCATGGTCGTAGCGGTCGTCGTGCGCGAGCTGGTCCTCCTGGCCCATGTTGCGCGCGGCGCTGGGCAGGTAACCGGTGACGACGTTCCAGCCGACGCGTCCGTTGGTCAGGTGGTCGAGGGTGCTCAGACGGCGCGCGAACGGGTACGGGTGCTCGAAGGCGGTGCCGGCGGTGATGCCGAATCCGAGGTGCTCGGTGACGGCGGCCATCGCGCTGACGAGCAGGATCGGATCGTTGACCGGAACCTGGGCGCCGTTGCGGATCGCCGCCTCGTTCGTCCCGCCGTAGACGTCGTAGGTGCCGAGGACGTCGGCGATGAAGATGCCGTCGAAGGTCGCGCTCTCGAGCAGCTTCGCGAGGTCGGTCCAGTACGAGATGGTGTTGTACTGGCGCGATCGATCGTCAGGATGCCGCCACAGGCCGGACGACTGGTGGGCGACGCAGTTCATGTCGAAGGCGTTGAAACGGATCTGACGGGTCATGGGGACCAGCAAACCCGTCGATCGACCTCCCGGCCACCCCGGTGACATGCGCCGACACATTCGCCGAGTGGTCGGGGCGGGTCAGTCGCGGTCGCGGTCGACGGTCTTCATGGTGGAGGTGAGGGGGCGGGGATCCGGCATGATCGTGTCGACCTGCGGTTTGGCATTCGCCTGTGCGCGGCACCACACGACGAATCCGACCGCGGTGAAGACGCCGTAGAACACGTACATCAGGCCCGTGGCGTAGAAGCCGGAGCTGAACAGCAGCGGCACGCCCACGATGTCGACGGCTATCCAGATGAGCCAGAACTCGGTCCACCCCTTGGCCATGCCGTAGGTGGCGAGCAGCGAGCCGACGAAGGTCCAGGCATCCGCCCACACGGGCTCCCACGAGCCGAGCGCGCGGAACAGGGGAGTGAGGGCGATCGTGCCGATCACCATCACGAGCACCAGGCCGATGCGGGCGCTGTTGGGCGCCCATCGCGGGGTCACGCGCCCACCGTTCGAGGCGGCCTGGCGCCAGCGCACCCAGCCGTAGATCGCGACGATGATGAACATGATCTGACGCCCGGCCTGGCCGAGCAGATGCGGCAGCTCGTGGTCGGGATTCAGGATCGACCCGAGGAAGACCGTGAGCAGCAGCAGATTGCCGACGATGCCGACCGGCCACGCCCAGATCTTGCGCTGCATGCCGCCGAGGGCGCTCGCCAGGCCGAACCCGTTGCCGACCACTTCGCGGATCAGCAGCACCTGACCGCCGGGGAGCACCCACTGCGAGTTGAAGGCGTCAGCGAGCCAGAGCAGCGGGTTCACGGGCGCTCGTCCGGGAACGGCCGCTCATCGAGCACCAGCTGCAGGAAGGTGAGATCGAGCCAGCGATCGAACTTGGCGCCGACCTGCGGCATCCGTCCGACCTGCATGAAGTCGAGGCGCTTGTGCATGATGATCGACCCCGTGTTGCTGCTCTCGATCGCCGCGACCATGACGTGCTTGCCGAGGCGTCGCGCGCGGTCGATGAGCTCGATCATGAGCGCCTTGCCGATGCCGCGCCCGCGCTGCCCCTCGCGCACATAGACGGAGTGCTCGACCGTATGGCGGTAGCCGCTGTGCGGGCGCCAGTCGCCGAATGTCGCGTAGCCGAGGACGCCGGTGTCGTCGACGGCGACGAGCACGGGGTAGCCGCGCTCGGTGCGCTCGGCGAGCCAGGCGGTGCGGTCGTCGACCGTGACGGCCTCTTCGTTCCAGATGGCGGTCGTGGTCAGCACCGCGTCGTTGTAGATGGCGGTGATCGCCTCGACGTCGGCGGTCTCGGCCTCCCGGATCTGGTGGTCGCTCATCGGGTCTCCTGCATCTGCGCTCGGGTGCGCACGGGACGACGGTAGCAGGATGCCGGGGTGGGGTCGGTCTCCGAGGGCTCGCCGCGGCTTCCCTCCTGTGCCGCGTGCAGGACCGGGGCACGTCTGCAGGGCGAGATCCCTCAGATCCTCCTGCATCCATGCGGCGGCCCTGCAGACGGTCCGGGTCCACGGAGTCTCGGAGGGCTCGCCGCGTCGGTTCAGGTGTGAAGTCGCCAGTGCGTGAGCTTGGCGGGATTGAGGACGATCCACAGCTGATCGATCACGCCGTCTTCGACGTGCAGGTTCATGACCGAGTGCACCCTCCCTCCGTCGCGGAACACCAGGCCGAGACCCTCGCCGAACTGCCTCTCCTCGACGGTGAAGTGCGGGTTCTTGGCTGCGATTCCGAGCAGGAAGCGCGCGACATTGTCGGCGCCGGCGCGTACGGGAAGGGGCTGGCATCGGGGTCGCTGCGCGGCGACGCCGATGCTCTGCAGGGAGCGATCACGTTCGACGAATGGCTGCGCACCGAGGATCACGTGCGCGGCGAGTGAGTCGGATCGCATGTCGGCATACCGACCGAGATTCGAACAGCGGCGTCGGTGTCAGACGTGCACGTCGGCGGGCGATTCCTCACCCTCGTGGAAGCTCGGCTTCTTGCCGATCAGGCGACCGATCCCGAGGATGATCCCCACGATGATCAGACCCGCGATCAGGCCCGCGATGGCCGAGAACAGCGTGTCGCCGATCCAGACGATGACACCGCCAGCCGGCTCGAGGAAGTGCTCGATGCCGTGCAGGATGTCGGCGCCGAAGTGCACGCCGACCTCGCCGAGGTTCACGAGCAGCAGGTGCCCTCCGACCCACAGCATCGCGACGGTGCCGAGGATGCTGATGAAGCGGAAGACCGCCGGCATCGAGCGCACGATGCGCGTGCCCGTGTGGCGAACTCGCTGGGACGGGTTCTTCGCCATCTTCAGACCGATGTCGTCGATCTTCACGAGCAGGGCGACTGCACCGTAGACGACGCCGGTCATGAGCAGCGCAATCACGGCGAGGATCGCGAGGGTCGTCCAGATGTCGAGGCCGGCCTCGAGGTTGGCGAGCGAGATCAGCATGATCTCCGTCGACAGGATCAGGTCGGTGCGCACCGCGCCCCACACCAGCTTGTTCTCGTTGCGGGCGCTCTCATCGGCATGGCCGTGCTGCACGCCGAACCATTCGAGCACCTTCTCGGCCCCCTCGAAGCAGAGGTAGGCGCCACCGAGGATCAGCAGATACGGCAGCACCCACGGCGCGAAGGCGGTGAGCAGCAGCGCGATGGGGATGATGATGACGAACTTGTTCGCGAGAGATCCGAGGGCGATCTTCGCCACGACCGGCAGCTCGCGCGCGGGCGTGATGCCCTGCACGTACTGCGGGGTCACGGCGGCGTCATCGATCACGACGCCGGCGGCCTTGGCCGAAGCCTTCATCGCCGCGCTGAGAATGTCATCGACGACGGCGAGCAGTCCAACCGACATGTGTGTCTCCCTGGTGTGTATGTAGCGGAGCAACTCTATCGACTGCGCACAAACTCACAGCGCGCTCACAGTCCCGCGGGACCAAAACCGGCATCCTCCTGGTTCTCTTCTATGACGCTGCAGCCAGCCGCGTCGGACAAGGAGACAGACCATGTCGAACGAGTACAGCAAGACCCCCGAGGCCGTCAGCGACCTCACGCATCTGCAGTACGAGGTCACGCAGGAGGATGCGACCGAGCCGCCCTTCCGCAACGCGTACTGGAACACTCACGACGACGGCATCTACGTCGACGTCGTCTCGGGCCAGCCGCTCTTCGCGTCGACCGACAAGTTCGACAGCGGCACCGGATGGCCGAGCTTCACCAAGCCCATCGAGGCCGACGCCGTGACCACGCGCACCGACCGCACGCTGTGGATGAAGCGCACCGAGGCGCGTTCCAGCGGCGCGGACAGCCATCTCGGGCACGTCTTCGACGATGGACCCCGAGACGCAGGAGGACTCCGGTACTGCATGAACTCCGCCGCCCTGCGCTTCATCCCGGCTGACAGCCTGGAAGATGAGGGGTACGGTCGCTACCGTCACCTCTTCCCCACCCCGAACTCCGAGGAGAACTCATGACCGACACCGGAACAATCACCCGCACCCCCGGGACCGAGACCGCTGTGCTCGCCGGCGGCTGCTTCTGGGGCATGGAAGACCTCATCCGCCGCCAGCCCGGCGTGCTCGACACCCGTGTCGGCTACACCGGCGGCAGCAACGACCACGCGACCTACCGCAACCACCCGGGTCATGCCGAGGCTGTGGAGATCGTCTTCGATCCCACGAAGACGACGTACCGCGACATCCTCGCCTTCTTCTTCCAGATCCACGACCCGTCGACCAAGGATCGCCAGGGCAACGACATCGGCTCGAGCTACCGCTCGGCGATCTTCCCGCTCAGCCCCGAGCAGGAGGCCGTCGCGCGCGACACCATCGCCGACGTCGACGCCTCGGGTCTGTGGCCGGGCAAGGCCGTGACCACGATCGAGCCCGTCGGCCCGTTCTGGCAGGCCGAAGAGGAGCACCAGGACTACCTGATCAAGTACCCCAACGGCTACACCTGCCACTTCCCGCGTGCGGGATGGGTGCTGCCGAAGCGCGAAGAGAACGCGACGGTCTGACCGTCACCCCGAGAGCCCTTCGTCTCCCCGAGACGGAGGGCTCTTCTCGTGCCCGCGGTCAGTGCTCGGGCAGACGGCTGCCGCTCCGGCAATGAAGGAGATCTCGCGGATCGAAGGAGCGGATGCTGAGAAGCATCCTTCGTTGCCTGAGATGTCCTCCGCTACGAGTGGGCAGGCGTGGCGCCCCGCGGTCAGATCTCCGACAGGAAAGCGAGCGCGGCTTCCTTGAAGGCGCGCGATCCCGGTGCGTTGAAGTGGTTGCGATCGGGGATCTCGAAGAACTGTCCCTGCGGGGCAGCTGACGCCAGGGCGCGAGAGCCCTCAATGATGGCATCCTTCGACCCCGTCGCGAACAGGATCGGGCTCGCCGGCGCGTTCGACGGGTCGGGATCGATCGTCCGAGACGACCGCATCCCCTCGGCCAGCGCCACGAGTGCGCCGAGGTCGTTGCCGGGCACGCGCTCGGTCAGCGCGATGTAGTTCTGCGTCGTCGGATCCGCGACGGGCGTCCCGTCGGCGAGATACGCGCGCACCTGGTCGAGATCGAGCCGCGCGAGAGGGATGCCGTCCGGCACCCCTCCGAGCACGGCGCGGCCGATCCGGTGGGGCAGATCGCGCACGACCTCCCAGCCGACCCGGGCCCCGAGCGAGTATCCGGCGTAGACGGCCTCGTCGACGAGATACATGTCCATGACCGTCTCGACGTCGGTCGCGAGAGTGCGGATGCCGTAGGCGTCGGCCTGGTGCGGCTTCTCGCTGAGCCCATGGCCCCGCTGATCGAGCGCGAGCACCCGATACCCCGCCTTCGTGAGCTCGCGCACCCACCCCGTGAGCACCCAGGTGTCGCGGGCGCTCGACGCGAAGCCGTGCACGATCACCGCCACGGGAGCATCCACATCACCCCAGGTGTAGGTCGCGAGGCGAGTGCCATCGGCGGCGTGCACCTGCTGGGGTTCGGGCATCTGGGTCAGGTCGGAGAGAGGAACAGCCACGGCATCCATTGTGCTCCCCCTGCGATGCCCGAAGACGCCGAGACCCACCGGCCCGAAGGGACGGTGGGTCTCGGTCCTCAGCGGAGGCGGCTCAGAAGCGAGCGCGCAGAGCGTCGCCCAGCGAGGCGTCGACGTTCGTCCAGTACTGGAAGAACCGCTCGCGGATCGCGTCGATCGTGATGCCCTGTCCCTGGCCGGTCAGCGTGTCGAGGAAGCGCGCGCGCTGCTCGTCGTCGAAGACCGTGCGGTAGAGCGTGCCCGCCTGACCGAAGTCGTCGTCGTCGAGGTGCAGGGTCGCGGCGGCGCGGATCAGCTCGCCGTCCGACTCCCAGCTCGCCTCGACACCGGCAGCGGGGTCAGCCGTGGGTCCGCCGGCGGGGCCGTAGGAGTTCGGCGTGTAGACGCGGTGCTCGGCCGGGTTGAACTTGTACTGCATCTGGCCTTCGTGCATGTAGTTGCGCACCTCGGCCGCGTGCGGCTGGTTGACCGGCAGCTGGTTGTAGTTCGCACCGATGCGGTAGCGCTGAGCATCCGAGTATGCGAACACGCGAGCCATGAGCATCTTGTCGGGCGAGATGCCCGTGCCGGGAACCTGGTTGCCGGGCGAGAAGGCGGCCTGCTCGATCTCGGCGAAGAAGTTCTGCGGGTTGCGGTCGAGCGTGAACGTGCCGACCTTGATGCGCGGGTAGTCCTTCTTCGACCAGGTCTTCGTCAGGTCGAACGGGTTGAAGCGGTAGGTCTTGCCCTCTTCGTAGGGCATGACCTGCACGTAGACGTCCCACGAGGGGGCGTCGCCGCGAGCGATCGCGTCGAACAGGTCGCGACGGTAGTAGTCGGCATCCGATCCGGCGAGCTTCTCGGCCTCTTCGGCGCTCATCGCCTCGACGCCCTGCTTCGACAGGAAGTGGTACTGCACCCAGAAGCGCTCGCCGGCGGCGTTGACCCACTGGTAGGTGTGCGATCCGTAGCCGTTCATGTGGCGCCAGCTGCGCGGCAGGCCGCGGTCGCCCATGAGGTAGGTGACCTGGTGGGCGGACTCGGGGGAGAGGGTCCAGAAGTCCCACTGCATGTCGGCGTCGCGCAGACCCGAGTCGCCGAGACGCTTCTGCGAGTGGATGAAGTCGGGGAACTTCATGGCGTCGCGCAGGAAGAAGGTCGGAGTGTTGTTGCCGACGATGTCGAGGTTGCCCTCGGGCGTGTAGAAACGCAGCGCGAAACCGCGCACGTCGCGCCAGGTGTCGGGCGAACCCTGCTCGCCGGCGACCGACGAGAAACGCAGCAGCGTCTCGCTCTGAGCGCCCGGCTGGAAGGCCGCGGCACGGGTGTAGGCCGACACGTCCTCGGTGACGGTGAACGTTCCGAAGGCTCCGCCGCCCTTGGCGTGGGGGTTGCGCTCCGGCACGCGCTCGCGGTTGAACGACGCGAGCTTCTCGACGAGGTAGCGATCGTGCAGAACGGTGGGGCCGTCAGCTCCGACGGTGAGCGAGTGTGCGTCGCTCGCGACGGGTGTGCCCGTCTGGGTGGTGGTCGATGGGTCGGTCATGTTCTTCTCCTTCTGCACGCAGACACGACGATCATCCCGGGTGCCCGGGGTCGGCGTCGGATGCTACTGCGCGGCGTTCTGGCAACTGGGGCACAGGCCCCAGAAGGTCACTTCGGCTGTCTGGACGGTGAATCCCCCCGCCGAAGACGGGGTGAGGCACGGCGCTTCGCCGACGACGCAGTCCACATCGCCGATCGCACCGCACTGGGTGCACACGATGTGGTGATGGTTGTCGTCGATGCGCCGCTCGTAGAGCGCCGCGGAGCCTGCCGGTTCGATCCGGCGGATGAGGCCCGCCGTCGTCAGGTCCGCGAGGATGTTGTGCACCGACTGGATCGACGTCGTCGGAAGCACGTCGGACACGGTGCGGAAGATCCGCTCCGCATCCGTGTGGGCCATGGATTCCAGTGCCTCGAGCACGGCGACGCGGCCCGCGGTCGCACGCAGCCCGGCACCGCGAAGTGCCGAGTCGAGTTCTGTCTCCATGGCCCCGACTCTACCGTTTATTTTGAGTAACTCAAAAGAATGGCGTGTCGGGCGCGGCGGTTGCATCATCCTGGCTCATCCGTAGCGTGGAGGGATGTTCAGGAAACGAGCGGCGACGATCGGACTGGTCCTGATGGCGGGCATCGCGCTCGCCGGATGCACGGGAGAGCCGTCGGGGTCGGCGACCGGATCGACGTCTCCCTCGCCATCTCCGAGCGGCTCCGCGTCGACCGCGACTCCGGATGCCGACTCCGACGAGGCGCAGCTTCCGCTGCCCGTGGACGAGATCCCCGAGTGGGCGCAGACGGCGGTACCCGGGTCGGACTCGCCCGGATACGTCTTCGGCTTCTCCGGATGGATGAGCGAGAACAGCTCGGCCAACGACGTCACCAGCTTCACATCGCTCGAACCGGGGACCTATCAGGCGCAGTTCGCATGCCGAGGCGAGGGGACGATCGTGCTCACCGTCAGTGAACTCGATGAGGGATCGCCGTCGGAGCCGATCGCGTGCACGAACGAGACGATCGCGTTCGACGTCACGAATGCCCGGACCGGGGTGCGGTTCGAGCTCGCTCTCGACGGCGCTCCCACGATCAATGCGATCTCGCTCGTCACCGTGCCGTGAGTTTCCAGCGCTCTCGTTCCGCTGCCGGGGTCAGGACTCCGACGGCGCGAGGGGCAGCTCGAGGCCGTAGTTCCACGTCAGGATCGCCGGCTGCTCGCGATAGAAGCTCAGCACCGACACCGATCCGGCATCCAGCGTGATCTGCGCGCCGAAGCGCGGAGCGAGGCGCAGGTAGACGGCGGTGAGGATGCGGAGGAAGTGGCCGTGCGCGACGAGTGCCACATCGCCCTCGGTCAGCGCCGGCAGCACCCGTGTGAGCACGCGGGACGCGCGGGCGGCGACCTCCTCCACGGTCTCGCCCGGCGTCGCGCCCCGGATCACACCGTGGGTGAAGGCGCTCCAGTCGTAGCCGAGCTCCTCGCGGATGTCCTTCGTCGTGCGACCCTCGTATCCGCCGTAGTCCCACTCGACGAGCAGCGGATCGACCTCGGCGTGAAGCCCCGCGAGCTCGGCCGTGCGCCGAGAGCGCTCGAGGGGTGACGACAGGACGAGCGAGAAGTCGTAGTCGGCGACCAGCCTCCCGGCAGCGCGAGCGAGGTCTTCACCCCGCGCCGTGAGCGGGATGTCGGTGAGGCCGGTGTGGCGGCCGGCCCTCGACCACTCAGTCTCGCCGTGGCGCAGGAGGACGAGCTTTCCCGAGGGATTGTCGGGGGCGGGGCGATCGGGCAGCGGGTCGTACTCGGGAAGCGCAGGCACACCGCAACCGTAGTCCGCACGCGTGCCGACGGCACAGCCCCGCACCCTCACCGCGTGATGGTGAAACCTCCGCCGCGCACGCGAACCCTGCCGCCCTGCACAGCCTGGCCACGCTGCGACCCGTCGGCCTCGTAGGCTCGGCCCGATCCCGCAGCGAGGGGCGAGACCCGCTGATCGCGCCGAGCGCCGTTCGCGTACAGCACCGCGGAACCGGATGCCATGGCATACACGGCCGTGGACACCGCCGGCTGGATGACGAGAGCGTCGAGCCGCAGATCGCCGGTGCTCGTGCACCGGGCGGTCACCGCATCGGCGGGAAGATCGCCACCGAGCAGCTGGGGAACGAGCATCCCGTCGGCCTCCGTGAGGCCGCGATCGCCCGTTCCTCCGGCAGGGGTTCGCGTGCTCCAGAGCCGCCTGCCACCGCGGAACACCTCCCACACCGCCTCTCCGGCATCCGCCTTCTGTCTCCAGACGAGACCGTGCAGGATGCCGCCGGCCTCCGTCACATCGAACTCGACCGACTCGCCCGCGGGAACCCGCACATACGCGGCTCCCGAGAGGTTGCCCTCGCCGATCCACGCGCCGCCCTCTGGCCGCACGACCTCGCAGCCCGCCGAGAGCCGAGCGCCCTCGGCATCGATCACCCGAAGTCCCGAGAACGAGGACAGGCCGGTGATCGATGTCGCGATGCGTGCGATGTCGCGGTTCGCGTCGAGCAGCAGCATCGTGAGCAGCCCGTGGATCGTGGACTCAGCCCCCGAGTTGCGATTCACGCGCCCGTCGGTCTCCACGCCGTCGAACGTCACGCCGGTGGCCGGGTCGTACACCGGGACGCCTGCGGTGTTCGCCGCGAAGAACCAGCTGGCAGTCAGCCCGGCGAGCACGCGCAGACCTTCTCCGCCGACGGACGCCGCCTGCACGGCGCCCGCGACGCGGCCGTGTGCGCCGTACGCGATCTGCGCCTCCGCGGGCAGTGGCGCCCAGGCGTTGTGCGGTCCGCCCGAGGCGAGCACCTGCGGGGTGAACGTCCCCGCGTCCGCCACAGCCGTGGCGGTCCACTCTCGGCGGCGCAGCAGCGCACCCGCGCGAGCCAGTGCCTCCGGTGCGGCAGCGCCCCAGGCATGCCAGAAACCGAGAGATCCGGTCCACGGCAGAACGGCGCCGAACGGCCATCCCTTCGCCGGGTCGGTGGCCATCGCGGCCACCCCTTCTCCGTAGGTCTGCAGAGCCTGACGGCTGCGCGCATCTCCGGCCTCGGTCGCCGCAGCGAGCCCGAGCATGGCCTCGGCCGTCGCATCCGCGCCGCCGGCGATCAGCCAGGCGGGCAGATCCCGTCCGTCGCTGCGCACCCAGTGACCGGCACGCGACAGAGACTCGCGACCGAGCGCGTCGAGAGCGAGATGCAGCCGTGCGAGCAGGAATGCCGCGAACTCGGAATCCTCCCGCCGGAACGCCGCATAGCCCTCGCCGAATGCCCAGACCGAACGAGCGAGCCAGTAGGACTCGGCGGAGTCCGACGGGTCGGGCAGTTCGACGGGGATCGCGCTGGGGTTCAGGGTGCCGTCCTCCTGCTGCCACAGCACCACCCGGCCGGCATTCGGCCCGCTCGTCGTCTGCAGGAACGCCAGCGACCTCAGCACATCGCGTGCCTCGTCGCGGGCCCGCGCGTCGCCGGTCGCCTTCCACGCGCGCAGGAACACGATCGCGGCTCGCGCGGTGTCATCCGCGTTGTAGGCGCCCTGCGTCCAGTACCCGGTCACGGCGTCGCGAGTGCCGCCACCCACCGGACGGAATCCGCCCGCACCGTCGGTGTCGGCATAGGTCCACGGTGCGAGGACGCGGGGTGAGGCGTCGATGCCGAACGTGGTGTGCGTGGTACTCGCCACCACGGGAACCTCGGCGAGCAGGAAGCGCAGGTGTGCGAGGTTCGTGAGCCGCGCGCCTCCACCCGCGCCGATCGGTCGAGATCCGAGCGGCGGTGCGGCGGGCGCCGAGGCGTGCGCTCCGGCAGGGTCGAGCGGAAGCAGCGCGAGTGCAGAGGTCGCGGCTGCGGCGGTCAGGAACGTGCGTCGGGAGATGGACATGCTCTCATTCCTCGTTCGTGTCTCTCAGTGCCCGGCCCCACGGCTGCGCGGGATCGTGGATGGCGACGGCCAGCGTCGTGTCGGACTGCCCGTAGTAGGCGAACCACTTGCCTCGGAACTTCACGAGTCCTTCGACGAACGTGACGTTCGACACCAGGCCGTTCATGTCCTCGAATGTCTGCGGCCTCAGCCATGGCTCCTGCAGGCGGGCGATCACCTTCGTCGGCTCGTCGGGGTCGATCGCGATCTGCCCGCACCGGTAGTCGACGTCGACCGATCCGTCGTCATGCACGACCCTCGTCGCGCCGTTCGTGAGGAACACCAGCAGTCCGTTGTCGGCGAGCACGGGCGAGGTGCCGATCTCGACGAGCGCTTCGTCCCAGGTGCCCGGGGTCGGCGAGTACATCGGATCGGTGTCGGCCGTGCCCGGCGTCCAGTGGATGAGGTCGTCGCTGGTCGCCCAGTAGATCGCCCCCTCGCCGAAGTACATCCACCATTTGCCGTGCATCTTCTGCGGCACGATCACGCCGGCCTTCGACCAGTTGAACCCACGCGGATCCATGGTCTTGAACGTGTCGAAGTCGTCGAACAGCGGGCCGTGCTTGGTCCAGGTGCGCAGGTCGGTCGAGGTGGCGAGGCAGAGCTGGGCGCTGCGTCGGTCCCATCCTGTGTAGGTCAGATAGTAGGTGCCGTCGATCAGCGCGATGCGCGGGTCCTCGCATCCGAAGCGCTCGTAGTCCTCTGAGGGGGAGAGGATCGGCGCGTCCTCGCGGGTGAAGTTCACGCCGTCGCTCGATCGCGCGATGCCGATGTGCGAGACGATGTCGTCGGCGTGCGCCCGATAGAGCAGCACGACCTCGTCGCCGTCGACGATCGCGGCCGGGTTGTAGAGATTGGCCGACTCCCAGCTGTCGCCTTTCGGTCGAAGGATGGGATTGGCCTCGTAGGGGACGAAGGGGCCCAGGGGGAAGGTTGCTCCGGTGAACATGGGGTGCCTTTCTGGCTAGCCTTTGACGGCGGCGCCGAGGTCGGTGGCTCGGAAGAACCGCTGGAAGACGATGAACAGGATGACGACGGGGAACGCCAGCGCCGTGGCGCCGGCGAGGATGGCCCCGTTGGGATTCGCCGTCGACTGCGCGACGTTGGAGATGTAGTTGGCGAGCGATACGGCGAGCGGCTGCAGCGACGCGTCCTTCGTGATGAGGAACGGCCAGAGGAACTCGTTCCAGGGGCCGATGAACGTGACGAGCACCACCGTGACGAGTACCGGCTTGATCAGCGGGATCGCGACGGACGTCAGCAGCCGGATCTCGCCGGCTCCGTCGATGCGCGCCGCCTCGAAGATCTCGACGGGCAGCGCCTTGAAGAACTGCACGAAGATGAACACCGCGGTCGTGTTGATGAGGAACGGCAGGATCATGCCCATGTATGAATCGCCGAGCCCGTAGTTGCGGGTGATCTGCACGTAGAGCGGGATCATCAGCAGCTGGAACGGCACCATCTGCACGAGCAGCATGAGCACCCAGATGACGCCACGGCCGCGGAAGTCGAGCCTCGCGATCGCATATCCGGCGAGCAGCCCGAACACCACGGTGCCCAGCAGCACACCCGCCGTGAAGATCAGCGAGTTGAGCAGGGAGCCCGCGAGATCGATGCGGGAGTCGATCGCGAGGAAGTTGTCGACCGTCCACCCGCTCGTCGGGAAGAGCTCGCTGGGCGAGTTCGTCGGATTCTCCTGGAAGGCCCCGACCAGCATGAAGTAGAACGGGAAGGCGAAGCCGATGGCCGCGACCGTGAGCAGGATGAGGCTCAGGATGCGGGGCAGTGAACGCGTGCGTCTCATGGTCATCGCTCCCTGGTCGCGCGGTTGGCGGCGAGTGACAGCATCCCGACCAGGATCACGAGGATCATGCCGATCGCTGCCGCGGTGTCGGGGTTCTGCTGCTGGATGCCCAGCTGGTAGATCAGCAGCACGGGGGTCGACGAGGCGCCGTCGGGGCCACCGCCGTTGGTCAACAGGTAGGGCTCGGTGAAGAGGTTGGCTCCGGTGATGATCGACAGGATCAGCACGAGCGTGGTGGCGCTACGGACGCCGGGAACCGTGACGTTCCAGAATCGGGAGAATGCTCCCGCGCCGTCGGTCTCGGCCGATTCGTAGAGCTCCTTCGGCACGTTCTGCAGCGCCGCGAGATACAGCAGGATGTAGAAGCCCAGCTGCTTCCACGTGACGTAGAGCGCGATCATCGGCATCGCCAGCCCGCTGTTCACGAGCCACGACGGATCGGGGGCGAGCGGGCCGAGGATCGTGTTGATCAGACCGTTTCCCGAGAAGAGCAGCATCCACACGCCGACGAGCGAGACACTGGCCGTCAGATACGGCACGTAGAACGCCACGCGGTAGGCGGCGACCCAGCGGATGCCGGTGTTCAGCGCCGCGGCCAGCACGAGCGAGAGCACGGCGGTGAGCGGCACGTTGATGACGAGGAAGATCAGGGTGTTGCGGAACGAACCGAGCACTCTCGGGTCGGTGAGCACTGTCACGAAGTTGTCGAAGCCCACGAACGGTCGCTCGACCTCAACGTTGGGGGCGGTGAAGAAGTAGTCGTGGAAGGCGATGTAGACCGCGAATCCCAGCGGGAACGCGAAGATCGCCAGCACGAAGACCAGATACGGCAGCGCGAACAGGCCGCCGATCGGCTGCGCACCCAGCAGTCGGGTGCGCAACCGTGCCCTCGGTGGCCGGCCCGCGGACGGGGCCGGGGCTGCAGTGCCCCCGGCCACGTCCGCGACGGCGTCGTCTCGGAGCGTCATCGCAGACTCATCACTCGGCGACGAGGTCGTCGATCTTCGTCGTGGCGTTCTTCAGGAAGTCGTCGATCGACTCCTTGCCGAAGATCACGGCGGCGGAGTACTCGTCGCGGAACGCCTGCCAGGCCTCCACGGAGTTCGGGATGCTGGGCACATCGGCCGTCGCCTCGGCCTGCTCGGCGAACGCGACGTAGTTCGGGTTCGCATCGAAGTAGTCGGCGTAGGTCTCCGTGAGTTCGGTGCGCATCGGCATCTGACCGGTGGCCTCGAGCAGCTGTCCGTCGCTGTCGACGCTCGTCGAGAACTTCAGGAACTCCCACGCGGTACCCTGGTTCTCGCACGCGGTGAACATGGAGACGCTCTTCGAGTCGGCGAAGGTCGTCGGGTTCTCGCGGCCGTCGCTGGTCGGGACCGGCATGAACCCGACGTCGACGGTCTCGGCGTACGAGGGGATCGCCCACGGACCGGCGAGCTGCATGGCGGTGGTGCCGGCGGACATCGCATCGTCGGTCGACGCCTCGTTCGGCGAGAGCTTCTCGTCATAGAACGTCTTCCAGAACTCGGCGACCTCGCGGCCGGCATCCGAGTCGACCGTCGCCTTGCCGTCTTCGACGAGCATGGTGCCGTCGGTCTCGGCGAGGTAGAGCGGGTAGAAGTCGAACCAGGGCTGGTAGAACTCGCTCGTCGGAGCCGGCCAGATGGCGCTCTGCACACCGGAGGCGACGATCGCCTTGGACCCCTCGAGGAACGCGTCGTACGTGTTCATCTGCGGGTCCTCGGGATCGATGCCCGCGGCCTGGAACAGCGCCTTGTTGTACATGACCATGACGGGGTTCGACTTCCAGGGCAGCTGGTAGAAGCTGCCGTCGGTCGAATACGAGTCGACCTCTCCTCCGCGCTCGGTGATGTAGTCGCTGCCGCCCTCCATGGTGCTGAGGTCGACGAGTCCGCCCTGCTTGACCCAGCCCGAGACGGCGGCCGGGGCCACGTTGTAGACGAGGCAGGGTGCGGTGCCGGCGGTGATCGCGGCGGTGATGGCCTCTTCCGACGACGAGCCCGCGGGGATCTCCTGGGCGTTGACCTTCTCGTCGGGGTGCTCGGCGTTCCAGGCGTCGACGACGGCGGTGCCCCAGGCGACCTCCTGCTCGTTGTTCGACAGCCAGATGTCGATGGAGCCGGTGCCGTCGGCCGAGGCGTCGCCGCCCCCGCCTCCTGACGAGCATCCGGTGGCGACCAGTGCGACGGCTCCCAAGAGCGCTGCTGCGCGGATCTTCTTCTTCATGTTGTCCTCCTTGACGCGATGGTTCGGGTGATCGTCTAGCGGGTGGTGCTCTCCCGGAAGTGCACGACGTTGCAGTCGACGACCTCGGTGCGCGGTTCGGCGCCGAGGATGTCGGCCTGCAGCAGGCGGGCTGCCGCGCGGCCACGTGCGGCAGGACCCGACGAGACGCTCGTGAGCGCAGGGGAGAGGTGGGCCGAGAGGTGGTCGTCATCGAAGCCGGCGATCGCGAGATCGCGGGGGATGCTGAGTCCGCTCGAGCGGGCGTACGACAACCCGGCGATCGCCATCGTGTCGTTGGAGTAGAGGATCGCGGTCGGTCGCTCGGGAAGCGCGAGCAGCTCGGTGGTGCGCTCACGACCGCTGGATGCCGTGAAGTCGCCCTCGCGCAGCAGTGCGTCTCCGCCCACGGCGTCGATGTAGGCATCCGCCCGCACCCGCGAGTGCACGTAGTCGAGAGGGCCGGCCACGTGCGCGATGCGCTCATGCCCCTCGGCGCGCAGGTGGGCGATGATCTCGCGCACCGGGGCATCGTCATCGGTGCGTACGCACGAGAAGCGGGTCGGCTGCTCGTAGGCGCCGACCAGCACGGCCGGCAGGCCGAGTTCTTCGAGCAGCGGCACGCGCCAGTCGTCGTTCCTAAGATCGAGGAGCAGGGCGCCGTCGGCCCGCCCGTGGCTGAGCGAGCGATAGGCGCGTTCCTCTGCCGCCCGATCGGGAACCACCTGCAGGATCAGGGCGGTCTCGGTCTCGGCCAGCACGGACTCGACGCCGGCGATGAACGCGGGGAAGAACGAGTCGTTCGCGATGACCTCGGGGTCGCGGGCCAGCACGACGGCGAGGGCGTTGGCCTTCTGGGTGGCCAGCGCGCGGGCGCTCTGGCTCGGCACCCAGTTCAGCTTCTCCGCGGCGGCGAGCACTTTCGCCCTGGTGTCGTCGGAGATGGGGCGCTTGCCGCTCATCGCGTGAGAGACGGTGGCCTTGGTGACTCCCGCCTCGCGGGCGACGTCGGCGATCGTCGTGCGGCTCATGCCACCTCCTCGTGGAACATCGGGCTGATCGTCCGCATCTTCGCCAGGCGTCGGTTTAACCGGTTTGACAGGTGCGGGTGCAGCGAGTGTAAACCGGTTTGACGACGCCCGTCAAGAGGGCCGGACGGATGCCGACAGGGCGCGACCAGGGTCAGACGAAGGTGACGGTCTGCTGCAGTCGGGTGCGGACGTCAAACAGCTCGTTGCCGCCGATCGCTCGTGCGCCGGGCACTCCCTGGCGCAGCACCATCGCCAGGGCGCTGCGCCGCACGACCACGACGGGCACCCCGCGACTGCTGCCCAGAGGCGTGACGGCCTGTGCCAGGTCGTCGTCGGGGAGCACCATGATCAGACCGCCGAACTTCACCTTGGCGGCCTTCGCGACGGTGCGCATGCGGCCGAGCGCCGCGGTGACGGGCGCGCGTGTGCCGAGGCTCGGGCCGGTGATCTCGCCGCGGCGGAATCCGACGACGCCGCCGAAGTCCTCCGACATCACGCCGTAGAGACCCGACGGACTGAGCACGACGTGGTCGAGCTTGTCGTCGGGGTCGGCGCCGGTCGCGACGTCGTGCCAGACCGTGAATCCCATTCCGAGGGCGCTCACCGTGCGGGCGGTCGCCTCTTCTGCCAGCGCATCGGCGAGCAGCCGTCGCAGGTCTCGCGGCGCTGATCGCACGAGCGCCGGGTCATAGGGATCGGGAACCTCGACGCCACGGCCGGCCCACTCGCGGATGAGTGAGAGGTAGCGCTCTCGACGCCATCCGCCGGGGTGGCCGTACGACCGCGCCCGGGGACGCGTGTCGGTGCGGGTCGCCGACTGCGGCCGCCAGCCGTTCCACTCCGGTTCGGCGGGGATGCCGGGGTGGGCGCCGGAGCGACGGTCATAGGCGGCGCGGCCCTCGGGCGTGCCGACGAGTTCCCACGCGCGCTGCACCTGGATGAACACGGCCGCGTCCCCTCCGGTGTCGGGGTGGGTCTGGCGCAGTCGCAGACGATAGGCGCGCCGCAGCTCGCCGTCGTCGACGGTGGGGTCCACCCCGAGGATCTCGTAGGCGGAAGCCGAGAGCGGGCTGTCGAACATCGCTCTCCTTCCGAGATCGCGTCATCCAGAATATCCGGGCGCTGTTGTGGATCAGCCGGGGACGTCGACGATGCGCTCCACGCCGGTCACCGGCACGACGGAACCGGCGGACGCCGCCGCGATGTCCTCGACGAGACGGTCGACCTCGTCCGCTGGCGCCCACACCTCGAACGTCGCCAGCGCTGCATAGCGGGCGTCGCCGAGCGTCGCTCCGTGGTGCAGCACCCAGTCGCGCAGGAGGTTGTCGTAGCGCCCGGCATCCGCGTGCGAGACGTCGAACATCACCTGCGTGAGCGACTGCCGGTGCACCGGCGACGCGAGGTCGAGGGCCTCCGAGACCGCTGAGGAGTATGCCCGCACGAGGCCGCCGGCGCCGAGCTTGACCCCGCCGAAGTACCGCGTCACCACGGCCACCACGTCGGTCAGCTCTCGCCTGCGCAGCACCTCGAGCATCGGCACTCCCGCGGTGCCCGACGGCTCGCCGTCGTCCGACGAACGTGCCTGGTCTCCGAGGAGTCCGGTGACCATCGCGCTGCAGTTGTGCCGGGCATCCCACCACCGCTTCCGCAGCCGTGCGATCACGGCATCCGCCTCGTCGACTGAGGTGACCGGCTCGACGGTCGCGATGAATCGCGACTTCTTGATGACGAGCTCATGCTCCACAGGCGCGGCGATCGTCGCCGGGTAGCTGCGGGGCGGAGTCATCCGCCTCAGACTACCCAGCGCCGGCGCCGGCTCAACGGTCGACGAACGACATCTGCTGCGGGTTGTACCGATCTCCCTGCACCCCGACCCGCTCGGCGAGCTGGTCGAGATCGGCGACTTCGTCGGCCGAGAGCGCCACGGCCGACGCTCCCGCGTTCTCGGCGATCCGCGACGTGCGCCGTGTGCCGGGGATGGGGACGATGAACGGCTCGCGGGCGAGCAGCCAGGCCAGCGCGATCTGGCCGGACGATGCGTCCTTCGCCTCGGCGAGTGCCGTGACGTGACTCACGAGGGCCTGGTTCGCCGCCCGGTTCTCCTCGCTGAAGCGGGGGATCGTGCCGCGGATGTCTCCGTCTGCGAATGAGGTGGTCTGGTCGACGGTGCCGGTGAGGAACCCCTTGCCCAGAGGGCTGAAGGGCACGAAGCCGATGCCGAGCTCACCGAGGGTCGGCAGAACCTCACGCTCGGGATCGCGCGTCCACAGCGAGTACTCGCTCTGCAGCGCGGTGACCGGCTGCACGGCATGCGCGCGTCGGATGGTGGATGCCGAGGCCTCGGAGAGCCCGAAATGGCGCACCTTGCCTTCGGCGATCAGCTCCGACACCGTGCCCGCGACGTCTTCGATCGGCACGTCCGGGTCGACGCGGTGCTGGTAGAAGAGGTCGATCACGTCGGTGCGCAGGCGCCGCAGCGATGCCTCCGCGACGCGGCGGATCTGCTCGGGGCGGCTGTCGAGCCCGACGCTCTTGCCGTCTTCGATGCGCCACCCGAACTTCGTCGCGATCACGACCTGGTCGCGGATCGACTCGAGCGCCTCGCCGACGAGCTCTTCGTTGACATAGGGCCCGTACACCTCCGCGGTGTCGAAGAACGTGACGCCGAGGTCGAGAGCCGACCGCAGCACGCCGATCATCTCGTCGCGGCTGCCGGGGTTGGGTCCGTAGCTCTGCGACATACCCATGCAGCCGAGTCCGACTGCCGAGACCTCGAGGCCCTGTCCGAGTGTGCGAGTGTGCATGCCGTGTCCTTTCGTCAGGCCCGACGCTACGCGCACGCTCGCTGCTGAGGGAGGGCCTGTCGGAACCTCCCACAGGCAGCCGCCGTTCATGATTCAGCACGAACAGTTACGGACACCGCAGAACCGGCCGTTTCGTCAGGAATCGGCCGGCTCATGCTGAATTGTGAACGCCGAGCCGTCGCGACTACTCCGCCGAGTCGTCACGCAGGTAGGCGATGTGCGCGGCGTGCCGGGTCAGGTGGTTCTGCGACTTCCGCACGAACAGCCACGCGACGAGCAGCAGCACGAACCAGATCGGAGTCACGAGCAGCGCGGTCAGCGTGTCGGGCTGTGTCGTCAACGCCCACAGGATGAACACGAAGAACGCGAGCACGACGTAGACCATGAAGATGCCGCCCGGCATCCGGAACCTCGATGCGGCGACCTTCTCGGGCCGCCGGCGCCGGTAGACGAGGTAGCTGCACAGGAAGATCGTCCAGACGAACATGAAGCACACCGCCGAGACCGTGGTGACCATGTCGAACGCGGTGCCGATGTCCTTGCCGGCGTAGAGCAGCACGACACCCGACAGCAGCAGGATGCACGACAGGAACAGCGCGTTCTGCGGCACGCGGCGCTTCGACAGGCGCCCGAACAGCCGGGGCGCATCGCCGTCCTGTGCGAGCCCGAACACCATGCGCGAGGTCGAGTAGATGCCCGAGTTGGCGCTCGACATGGCCGAGGTCAGCACGACGAGGTTCACGACGGTCGCGGCGATGCCGAGGCCCGCGAGAGCGAACATCGCGATGAAGGGGCTCTCGCCCGCGACGTACTCGGTCCAGGGCGTGACGGCCATCAGGATGACGAGGGCGCCGACGTAGAAGAGCAGGATGCGGATCGGGATCGCGTTGATCGCCTTCGGCAGATTCTTCTCGGGGTCCTTCGTCTCGGCCGCGGCGGTGCCGACGAGCTCGACGCCGACGAACGCGAAGACAGCGATCTGGAACCCGGCGACGAAGCCCATGAACCCGTGCGGGAACATGCCGCCGTGATCCCACAGATTCGCGAAGCTCGCCGTGCCCGCATCGTGCTGGAAGCCGGTGAAGATCATCACGAGACCCGTGATGATGAGCGCCACGATCGCCACGATCTTGATGAGAGCGAACCAGAACTCCATCTCGCCGAAGGCGGCGACGGTGGGCAGGTTCAGCGCGAGCAGGATGACGATCACCAGCACGCCGGGGATCCACAACGGGATGCCGGGGAACAGCGCATCCGTGTAGCCGGCGATCGCGATCACGTCGGCGACTCCGGTGACGACCCAGCAGAACCAGTACGTCCATCCGGTGAAGAACCCCGCCCACGGGCCGAGCAGGTCGCTGGCGAAGTCGCTGAACGACTTGTACTTGAGGTTCGAGAGCAGCAGCTCGCCCATCGCCCGCATGACGAAGAACAGCATGAAGCCGATGATCATGTAGACGAAGATGACCGAGGGGCCCGCGACCGAGATGGTCTTGCCGCTGCCCATGAACAGGCCGGTGCCGATCGCGCCGCCGATCGCGAGCAGCT
Organism: Microbacterium sp. CGR1; assembly: GCF_001266755.1. Classification (NCBI taxonomy): domain Bacteria; kingdom Bacillati; phylum Actinomycetota; class Actinomycetes; order Micrococcales; family Microbacteriaceae; genus Microbacterium; species Microbacterium sp. CGR1. Next base: position 2,516,845 of record NZ_CP012299.1, on the reverse strand, counting down.
GGATGTGCCGGTTGCTCAGTGCCCGCTTCAGGTGCTGCTCGTCGCCGTCGGCCGATCCGTCCACCCCGACGGATCCGCCTGTCTTCTCTGTCGTCATCGCTCGAACCTCCGGTGTTCCGTGCCGCGTCCCGCTGCGGCATCCTTCCGACCGTACTTGGCGATCGGGGATGGCATCCAACCGAATCGATTCGATATCCTGGTACGACCCCCGATCATCCCCCAGTTCTGCGAGCCTCTTCTCTCATGGCCACCTCTCTGACCACGGGCCGTCCGTGGCGTGTCATCCTGTCGTTCTCCATTCCCCTGCTGCTCGGAAACGTCGTGCAGCAGATGTACCAGTTCGCCGACGCCGTCGTCGTCGGCCGGCACCTCGGCGTCGAATCCCTCGCCGCCGTCGGTGCCACCGGCAGCCTGCTGTTCCTGCTCATCGGCTTCGCCTGGGGTCTGACGAGCGGTTTCGCGATCCCCATCGCGCAGGCGTTCGGAGCGGGTGACGGCGCCGCCGTGCGCCGCTCGGTCGCGACCGGCGTGATCCTGACCGGAATCACGAGCGTGGTGCTCACGATCGTCGCGCCCCTGATCGCCCGACCCGTGCTCGAGCTGCTGCAGACGCCGGCCGAGCTCATGCCCGAGGCGACGGTCTTCACCCAGATCAGCTTCATCGGCGCGAGCGCGACGATGTTCTTCAACTACCTCTCGGCGATCATCCGGGCGATCGGCGACTCGCGCACGCCGCTCATCTTCCTGACCGTCTCGTGCGCGCTCAACGTCGGCCTCGTAATCCTGATGGTCGGTCCGCTCGAGTGGGGAGTCGGCGGCGCAGCCCTCGCGACCGTCGTGGCCCAGGCCGTCTCCGTCGCACTGTGCCTCGAGTTCGTGCGCCGTCGCCTGCCGATGCTGCACCTGCGTCGCGCCGACTGGCGAGTCACCCGCGACGACTTCAGGGAGCACCTGCGCCTCGGTCTGCCGATGGGATTCCAGGCATCGATCATCGCGATCGGCACGCTCACCGTGCAGGTGGCGCTCAACACGCTCGGCTCGGATGCCGTCGCGGCCTACACGACGGCATCCCGCGTCGACGGCCTCGCGGTCGCCTTCCTCTCGTCGCTGGGCCTCGCGTCGTCGATGTACACGGCGCAGAACCTGGGCGGGCGCCGCCCCGACCGCATCCGTCGAGGGGTCGTCGAGGGCACCTGGATGGCGATCGCCGCCGGCATCGCACTCGGCGTCATCATCATCGCGTTCGGCACGCCGATGGTGCGCCTGTTCGTCGGTGAGGGGTCCGACGAGGTCGTGCGACTCGCGCACCTCATGCTGATCATCAACGGATGCGGGTACTGGGCCCTCGGTGTGCTGTTCGTGCTCCGCGGGGCGCTGCAGGGCCTCGGCCACACCCTCATCCCCACCGTCACGGGCGTGATCGAGCTGGTGATGCGCGTGGGAGCGGCCGTCGTGCTCGGCGCGCTCATCGGATTCGAGGGCGTCGCGCTCAGCAACCCTCTCGCCTGGCTCGGCGCGATCGTGCTGCTGGTGCCCGCGTACGTGCGCGCTCACCGGTCGCTCGCCCGCATGCCGGTCGACCCGATCGAGTCCACCGAGACGTCGGCGATGGCGATCATCGGCCCGACCGACGGCTCGATGGTCGTCGACGCGGTCGTCACCCAGCCGGTGCGAGTGGTCAAGAGGACACGGTTCGCACGGTTGAAGCGCCGCTGAACAACGCGTCACGGTTGAGGAACATCATCCTTCAGATGGATGCCCAGAATGCCGACACTTCGTAATGTTGGTGATGCGGAGGTTCCGCGGACCGGGGGGTCGTGATGACATCGTCAAGGGTGGCAAGCGAACTGGCATCGATACTGGTGCCGATCGGAGTGGTGGGGGCCGTGCTCGCGGCGCTGTGCGCGATCGTGGCGGGAGTCGCGATCATGCGCGGAGCGGCGGGTCTCGCCGGCGGAGCGGTAGGACTGTGGATCCCGAGCGCGATGCTCAGCACCACGGCATCGTTCGCGAATCAGTGGACGCCGCTGCTCGTGTCCGGCATCGTGCTCGTCGCGATGCTGGTGATCGGAGCCGTCGCACGCGGGATCGTCAACGCGGGCGAGCCTGCCCGTGAGGTCGCCCGCGCCGCGCGGATCCAGGCTGTCGTCGACGCGCCCGAGCCGACGGTCCCGGCGCGCTCCACGAAAGCGCCGAGCACCGGCAGTCAGCCTGCGCTCGCAGGCTGAGCCGCACTCAGCGGTAGTCGCGATCCCGGTGCTGCGCGGCCTCGTCTCCTGAGGCCACGCGCTCGGCCTCTCGGGCGCGCAGTTCGACCCGGCGGATCTTGCCGGAGATCGTCTTGGGCAGCTCGGGCACGAACTCGATGATCCGCACCCAGAGGTGCGAGGACAGCCGGTCGTGGGCGTAGGCGAAGATCGATCGCGCGGCCTCGGCGTCGGATCCGGCCGCGTCGGGGCGCAGGCACACGTAAGCCTTCGGGACTGCGAGCCGCGTCGGATCGGGGCTCGGGATCACCGCCGCCTCGATCACGAGGTCGTGCTCCAGCAGCACCGACTCGAGCTCGAACGGCGAGATCTTGTAGTCGGACGCCTTGAACACGTCGTCCGCCCGGCCGATGTAGGTCAGATAGCCGTCGGCATCCCGCTGGGCGATGTCGCCCGTGTGGTGGTATCCGCCGACGCGCGACTCGGCCGTCTTCTCGGGGTCGTCGTAGTACCCGGCCATGAGCCCCACCGGAGGATGCGCCAGGTCGAGCGCGATCTCGCCCTCGTGCTCGGCGAGCTCACCGGTCGCGGGGTCGAGCAGCACGACGGGGTATCCGGGCAGGGGTCGTCCCATCGATCCGATCTTGACGACCTGACCGGGGGAGTTGCCCACGCAGGCCGTCATCTCGGTCTGGCCGAAGCCGTCGCGGATCGTGCCTCTCCACGCCTCCTGCACCCGGTCGATGACCTCGGGGTTCAGCGGTTCGCCGGCTCCGACGAGCTCGCGCGGCGGGTGGGTCAAGCGCCCGAGGTCGGCCTGGATCAGCATCCGCCACACGGTGGGCGGCGCGCAGAACGTCGAGACATGATGCGCGTCCATGACCTGCATGAGGGTGTTCGCGTCGAAGCGGTCGTAGTTGTAGACGAACACGGTCGCCTCGGCGAGAAAGGGCGAGTAGAAGCTCGACCACGCATGCTTCGCCCAACCCGGCGACGAGATGTTCAGGTGCACGTCGTCGGGGCGCACACCGAGCCACCACATGGTCGACAGATGCCCGATCGGGTACGACACGTGGGTGTGCTGCACGAGCTTCGGACGGTTGGTCGTGCCGCTCGTGAAGTAGAGCAGAGCCGTGTCATCGGCGGGGGTCGCGGCGTCGGGCTCGAACGTCGTCGGAGCGTCGGCGGAATCGTCGAAGCGCGTCCACCCGGCCGGAATGCCCTCGCCCACCCCGATGCGCAGGACGTCGCCGTCGATGTCGGCGATGCGCTCGGCCAGGCCGCCGAGCGTCACGATGGCGCGGGCGTGTCCGTGGTCGACGCGGTAGGCCAGGTCGGATGCCGAGAGCAGCGTCGAGGTGGGGATGGACACCGCGCCGACCTTGGTGATGGCGAGCATCACCTCCCAGAGTTCGATGGTGTTGCCGAGCATCACGATGACGTGGTCGCCGCGCCCGATGCCGAGTCCTGTGAGCCAGGCGGCGACCTGGTCGGAGCGGTTCGACAGCTCTCCGTAGGTCCACGACTCGAGGCTGAGGTCGGCTGACACGATCTGCACCGCCGGGCGGTCGGGCGACTCGCCGGCGATCACGTCGAACCATTCGAGCGCGAAGTTGAACTCAGCGGGCGCAGGCCAGGCGAACCCCTCGCGTGCCGCGGCGTAGTCCGTCGCGTTCGCGAACAGGAAGTCGCGCATCTCTCTGATCGCGGTCGTGGCTGCGGTGGCGCTGCGGCTCATTCTGGGCTCCTTTGCTCGGCAGACGTGTTCCATCCTCGCACCGAGCGCAGACGCCGGCCTCTGACCCCCGCACCTGCGGAAGGAGATTCCTCGCTCAGAAGGACCGAATCCACTGCTTGGTCCTTCGGTGCGAGAGATCTCCTCCTGAACGGAGGCCCGAACACGGGCGGACGAGCGGACGGGAGCCGCGGCTAGGGCAGGCGGATCGTCCCCGTGGCGATGCGCTCGGTCGGCATCCGATCGCGGTTGAACGTGATCTCGTCGTATCCGTGCGGCGTCGGCATCCCGTCGTCGTCCAGGCTCACGAACACGATCTTCTCGATCGTGAGGATGCGCTTGCGCGTGATCATGTTGCGGGCGACGGCGCGCATGGTCAGAGACGTGGTGCCGAAGTGCGTGGCCTGCAGGCCGATCTCGATCAGGTCGCCCTGCACGGCTGAGGCCTCGAAGTTGATCTCGGAGATGTGCTTCGTCACGGCCCGATAATTGCCCAGCTGTACGATCGCGTAGATCGCGGCCTCTTCGTCGATCCACTTCAGCAGGCTGCCGCCGAACAGCGATCCGTTCGCGTTGAGGTCTTCCGGCTTCACCCATTTGCGGGTGCGGAAGTTGATGCCGTCTTCGGACCACTGCCACTCGGGTGTCTTCTGCTTCGCCATGCTTCGAGGGTAGGAGTCGCGTGAGTCGGGGGTGTTACGCGAGGATGCCGAACCGATCTGCACGGGTGGATCTGCTGGGGCCGATCTCCTCTGGGCCTATCTGCTCTGGGCCGATCTGCCGCGAGCGGATACTCGCCCGCACTCCGACACGGCGGCGGATGCTGGGGCCATGAGCGAAGACAACCCCATCCCGCAGTTCGGCCCCGAGGCCCGCCGGGCACTGTTCCACGAACGAGTGCTCGTGCTCGACGGCGCCCTCGACGACGACAACGGCACGCTGCTCATGACGCAGCTGCTCACCCTCTCGGCGGAGGATCCGACGACCGACATCGCCCTGTGGATCCATTCGCCCGGTGGTTCCGTGCCGGCGATGCTCGCGATCCGCGACCTCATGACCCTCGTGCCGAACGACGTGTCGACCCTCGCACTCGGGCTCGCGTGCAGCGCCGGGCAGTTCCTCCTCTCAGCCGGGGCGAGGGGCAAGCGCAGGGCGCTCCCGCACGCGCGCATCCTCATGCATCAGGGCTCGGCCGGGATCGGCGGCTCGGCGGGCGAGCTCGAGACGCAGGCCGACGACCTGAGGCACATGCGCGACACCGTGCTCGGGCTGATCGCGGCCGACACCGGACAGCCCGTGGAGCGCATCTTCGAGGACTCGCTGCACGACCGCTGGTACACGGCGGAGCAGGCGAAGGACTATGGCTTCATCGACGAGATCGTCGCCTCGCTCGCGGATCTCATGCCGCGTCGTCGGGCCCGGGTCGGACTGGGGGCGGGCGCATGAGTGGCTACACGATCCCCAACGTCATCGCGCAACATCCGCGCGGTGAACGCGTCATGGACGTCTACTCGCACCTGCTCGCCGAGCGGGTCATCTATCTCGGCACCGGCATCGACGCCGGAGTCGCCAACGCGTTGATCGCGCAGCTGCTGCACCTCGATGCCGACAGCCAGGATTCCGGCATCCAGTTCTACATCAACAGCGAAGGTGGCGACCCGGGGGCGGCGCTCGCGATCTACGACACCATGCAGCACGTGCGTCCGGCGATCGCGACGACGTGTGTGGGTCAGGCGATCGGGCCGGCGGCGCTGCTGGTCGCGGCAGGGGCTCCGGGGCAGCGGGCAGCTCTCGCGCACGCCCGCATCGTGCTGCATCAGCCGGCGGGCCAGTCGCGGGGAGCGATCCCCGACCTCATCCTCGCGGCGGACGAGGTCGTGCGGGTGCGTTCCGACATGGAGTCGATCCTCGCCAGGCACAGCGGACGCTCGCTGAGCGAGCTGCGCGCCGACACCGACCGGGATCGCGTCTTCACGGCATCCGCCGCCCGGGACTACGGTCTGGTCGACACCGTGCTGGGGGAGCGGGCGGACTGAGGGGCCACGGCGTTCGTCTGCAGGATCGGGGCACGGATGCAGGATGATTCTGCCGTTCTGGTCCTGCATCCGTGCCGAAGTCCTGCAGACGGACGGACCTGCAGACGGACGGACCTGCAGACGGACGGACCTGCAGACGGACGGACCTGCAGACGGGCGGGCAGACGAGACGAGCCGTCAGGCGGCGAGGGCGAAGGCCCCGCGGGTGGCGGACACCGCAGCGGATGCCGGAGCCATCGTCGCCTGGCGCAGCTCGTCGGCCACGGCGCTCGTCAGTTCGATCAGCGAGGTGTCGAGGGCCCCGGCGATCGCCGCGATCATCTCGCTCGACGGCTCCTTGAGTCCCCGTTCGACCTCGGAGAGGTATTGCGGCGAGACTCCGGCGTTCCCTGCCGTCTCGGTCAGGGTCTCGTCCCGGTCGTGTCGTCGACGGCGCAGCTGATCGCCGACCATCTGGCGCCAGAGGGGTTCGGGCTCACTGGGTCGAGGGCGGGCAGAGCGAGGTGCGCGAGGGAACGGGACGAGGTCGGCCATGCCTCACGATAATCCGCCGTCAGCGCACGATTCGAGCGGTTCTGCTCACAGCAGAAATCAGGCCTCGGTGCGCTCTGAAGGCGCATCGATGGTCCCATCGGCAGCGTCGGTCGCCGCCCAGCTGGCCAGCATCCGCAACTTGTCGGCCGATGCCGTTCCCGGCTCGGCCGTGTACGTCGACATCTGCAGGCCCGGGTCGGCAGGCAGCTCGAACGCCTCGTAGGTGAGTTCCATCTCGCCGACGACGGGGTGGTTGATCCTCTTGACGCCGCTGCGGTGGAAGCGCACGTTGTGCGCCGCCCACAGGGTGCGGAACCGCTCACTGCGCGTCGACAGCTCGCCGACGAGATCGGTGAGCTTGCGGTCGAACGGATTGCGCCCGGCTTCGCCGCGCATCGCGGCCACGAGCTCCTGGGTGTTGCGTTCCCATTCGGGGTAGAACGTCTGTGCGGCCGGGTCGAGGAAGGCGAAGCGGGCGCTGTTGGGCACCGGGGTCGTGAACAGCGGCGCATAGAGCGCGCGGCCGAGCGCGTTCGCCGCGAGGTAGTCGAAGTAGTTGTTGCGCACGATCGCCGGCGCCTCGGTCATCGCGTCGAGCAGGCGCAGGATGCTGGGGCGCAGCGTCTCGACCTTCTTGCGCGGCTTGCGGGCGACGGGTGAGGCGTTCGCGGTGCGGGCGAGATCGAACAGATGCGCGGTCTCGGCCTCGTCGAGCTGAAGAGCACGGGCGAGCGCATCGAGCACGCTGTCGGAGACGCCGGACAGATCGCCCCGTTCGAGCCGGGTGTAATAGTCGACGCTGACGCCGGCGAGCAGCGACACCTCTTCACGGCGCAGCCCCGGCACACGCCGGTTGCCGCCGAATGCGGGGAGGCCGGCCTGGTCGGGGGTGATGCGGTCGCGCCTCGACGAGAGGAATTCGCGCACCTCGCTGCGGGTGTCCATGTATGCGACGGTACGCCCCCTGTCGCGAGGGAGGGAGGTACTGGTGGACTCTCCCTCGCGTGGGAGCGGACGCGCACACTGGAGGTATGACGATGAACATCACGCTCAACACCGGCATCGAGATGCCCGCCCTCGGCTTCGGAGTGTTCCAGGCCGCTCCGGACGAGACGGTCGATGCCGTCAGCACCGCTCTCGAGACCGGCTACCGCCTGATCGACACCGCCGCTGCGTACGGCAACGAGCGCGAGGTGGGCGAGGCGATCCGCCGCACCGGTATCGCGCGCGACGAGGTCTTCATCGAGACCAAGGTCTGGATCAGCGATTTCGGCTACGACGAGACCCTGCACGCGTTCGAGAAGTCGACGGGCAAGCTCGGGGTCGATCAGCTCGACCTGCTGATCCTGCACCAGGCCCTGCCGACCCGCTTCGACCTCACCCTGGGTGCCTATAAGGCGCTCGAGACCCTGCTCGCCGACGGTCGGGTGCGCGCCATCGGCGTCAGCAACTTCATGGTGGAGCACCTCGACAAGCTGGCGGCGGAGACGAGCATCGTCCCCGCGCTCAACCAGATCGAGGTGCACCCCTACTTCCAGCAGCGCGAGGTGCAGCAGGCGGATGCCGCGGCCGGCATCGTCACCCAGGCGTGGTCGCCCATCGGCGGCATCACGGCCTACCGCCCCAACGGCGCATCCGTCTTCGACGACGAGACGCTCACGGCCATCGCCGCAGAGCACGGCAAGTCGCCGGCACAGGTGATGCTGCGCTGGCACCTGCAGCAGGGTCGCTCCGCGCTGCCGAAGTCGGTGCGTCCCGCCCGCATCGCCGAGAACTTCGACGTCTTCGACTTCGAGCTCACCGCCGACCAGCTCGACGCGATCGATGCGCTCGACACCGGTGTGCGCCGTGGCCCTGAGCCCGAGGACGTCACGCTCGAGACCTTCGGCCGCGAGATCCCCGAGGCGTGACCTAGAGAGCGGCGGCGACGCCGGGGAGCAGCTTGGCCGAGATCGTGCCGAGCTGCTCCCTCTCCTCTGCGGTCAGAGGGTCGAGGATCAGTTCGCGGATCTGCGCCACATGAACGGGCGCCGCCGCCCGCAGCAGGTCACGACCGGCATCCGTCAGCGCAGCGGTCAGCGTGCGCTTGTCGCTGCTGCACGAGGTGCGCGTCACCCAGCCGCGGTCTTCGAGCGAGTCGATCGCGTGGCTGAGTCGCGAGCGGCTGAGCCCGGCGATCTGCGCGAGCTCGGTCATCGGGATCGCACGATCACCCTGACCTGCGAGGGTCACCAGGATCGCGTAGTGCGAGTGCTTGAGCCCGGTCTCGGCCTTGAGCGTGCGATCGAGCACCTGCGGCAGCAGCTGCACGAACCGGATGGTCGGCAGCCACGTCTGCATCTCCGCATCGTCGAGCCTCCGCTCGCTCGCCAGCTGCGCGTTCATCAGGCGGCTGACAGGTCGAGCGTGTGCGAGGTGTGGTCGCGCTTGGCCTCGAGGTAGCGGTGGTTCGCGTCCGACAGGTGCACGCCGGTGGCCACCTGCTCGGTGACGCGGATGCCGAGGGCGTCGAGCTGTGCCGCCTTGTCGGGATTGTTGCTCAGCAGACGGATGCTGTCGACGCCCACCGCCTGCAGCATCTGCGCGGCGATCGTGTAGTCGCGTTCGTCTTCTCCGCGGCCGAGTGCGACGTTCGCCTCGTACGTGTCGAGGCCGGCATCCTGCAGCGCGTACGCGTCGAGCTTGGCGTAGAGGCCGATGCCCCGACCCTCCTGGCGCAGGTAGAGCAGGAACCCGCCGTCTTCGGCGATGCGCTCGACGGCTTCGCGCAGCTGCGGGCCGCAGTCGCAGCGCTCAGAACCGAACACGTCACCGGTCAGGCATTCGCTGTGCGGACGCACGAGGGGTGCGTCGCCGCCGTCGGCCGCGCGCTCCAGGGCGGCCCGCCAGTCGCCGAGCCCGAGCAGCAGGTGCTCGCGGCCGTCGATCAGTCCGTCGAACGTGACGACATCCGCCGTGGTCGAGAACCCGTCGGCGAAGCGCATCGGCACGCGCACCCGCGTCCGCTCTGTGGCGACCGGAACGACGGTTGAAGTTTCAATCATGTCGGGTGCAACGCGCCGACGCCCGCGATATTCCCGCTGGCGCACTACTCCGCGGAACGACGACGCACGGGCTTGAGCTCGCTGGCGAGGATGCCGAGCACCACGAGCGCTCCGCCGATCAGCGCGGCGACGGGCAGGCGTTCACCGGCGATGCGCCCGATCACGGCCGCCCAGACCGGTTCGCCCGCATAGATGATCGTCGCGCGGGTCGGGGACACGGACTTCTGGGCCCAGTTCATCGTGAGCTGGATGACGCAGCTCGCCACTCCGAGTCCGACTGCGCAGCCGACCCAGATCCACGAGAACTCGGGCAGGCCCTCGCCGACGATCGGCATGGTGAGGATGCCGAGCACTCCGGCGGTGAGGAGCTGGATGATCGTGATCCTGCCGAGGTCGATCCGGCCGGCGAACACGCTGATCAGGATGATCTCGGCCGCGATGGGCAGGGTGCTGATGAGCGTCAGGATCTCGCCCGCCCCGAGGGTCAGGGCGAACGCATCGGGTCCCGCGATGAGCAGCAGTCCGAGGAACGCGAGCGCGGCGCCCACGAACGCCATGGCCGGTGGGCGCTTGCGGAAGACGGCCCACTGCGCGAGCGGCACGAGAGGGATGTACATCGCGGTGATGAACGCCGAGGTGCTCGAATCGATGGTCTGCAGCCCGACGGTCTGCAATCCGTATCCGAGATAGATCATCACGCCGATCGCGACCCCGGCGCCGATGTCGCGCCAGCGGATGCCGCGCAGCGCCCGTCGGAAGATGACGATGCTGATCGCGCCGGCGACCAGGAACCGGATGCCGACGAAGAACCACGGCCCCGAGTGCTGCATCGCCCAGTGAACCAGGAGGAATGTGCTGCCCCAGACCGCCGTCACGGCGATGAGGGCGACCTCCTGTCGGCGCAGGCTCATGAAGCGGAATCGAGTGGACATGCTGTCCTTTCTCGACGCGGCCGGGACGAGCCTAGCGCCGCGCCGACCGCCGTCTCGAATCGCCGATCGGCCCGATATGTCGACGGAATACGGCCGGGTGCGCGATTCGGACGGCGTCTCGCTAGCCTCGGATCATGAGCAACTTCGTGAGCGCCACCGAACTGCACGATCTGCTGACGTCCGAGACCCCCGTGCGTGTGATCGACGTGCGCTGGCGACTCGACCGGCCCGACGGCCGAGAGGACTACCTCGCGGGCCACATCCCGGGGGCGGTCTTCGTGCCGCTCGCGACCGAGCTCGCCACCCACGGCGAACCCTCGGACGGCCGGCACCCCCTGCCCTCCACGGCGACGCTCCAGGATGCCGCCCGGCGGTGGGGTGTGAACCGGGGTGACGTCGTCGTCGCCTATGACGACGCCAAGGGAGTAAGTGCGTCACGAGCATGGTGGCTGCTGCGTCAGGGCGGTGTCGACGTGCGCGTCCTCGACGGCGGCATCCGCGCGTGGACGGCCGCCGGCCTTCCGGTCGCCGACGATGACGTGCAGGCCGAGCCCGGCGACGTCGTCCTCGACGAGATCGGCGGCGATGCGATCTCGATCGACGAGGCCGCCTCGTTCGTCGACACCGGTGTGCTGCTCGACGCGCGCGCGCCGGATCGCTATCGGGGAGAGCACGAGCCTTTCGATCCGATCCCCGGGCACATTCCGGGCGCGCTCAACGTCCCGATGGCCGCCCATCTGGATGCCGAGGGCCGGATCCTCGACACGCACACCCTTCAGGCGACCTTCGCCGCCCTCGGGGTGACCGAGGGGACGCCCGTCGCGGCCTACTGCGGCTCGGGCATCACGGCGGCGCACACCGCGCTGGTGCTGGATGAGATCGGCATCGAGGCGAAGGTCTTCCCCGGCTCGTGGAGCCAGTGGTCGAACACTCCGGGACGCCCGGTCGCGGTCGGCGATCAGCCCGGGTGAGTCGGTCGGCTCCGAGCTCGCAGGCGGGCGCGGTCAGCGCCCGTCGGCGTAGCTCCAGGCGACGCCGAGCAGTCCGGGTCCGAATGCGCGTCGCACCTGGTGCACCGAATTGCGGCCCTCGAGCGACAGCTCGGTGAGCTTCGAGCCGTCCGGCGTCTCGACGCGCTCTTCGATCCGGTCGGGCAGCGCGTCGGGGTGGAATCGCGTCCACACCAGCAGCTCCCTGGTCTGCCGGGCGACGGCGTGGCCCGTCTCGCGCTGCGGGGGATAGTCCGGCGGGTAGGCGACCGACCACTCGACCATCGCGGTGCTCGGAGCAGTCAGAGGAACGTCGAGTTCGAACAGGACGCCGTGCACCTCGCCGTTCGGATGCGAGTACCGGGCCGCGATGCGTCCTCCCGCCACCGCCTCGATGAACGGGGCGGGAGTGCTGATGCCCGGTGTCATCTCGAGGAACGGGATCGACGCGACGGTGCCGACGGTAGACTGCACGATGCTGCGCGTGATCGAGTACGAGACGTTGCCCGCGGCATCCACGTCCGTCACCGAGTGGGTCGTGAGTTCGCGCGACGTGTCGGGGTACTCCGCGCCGAGAGCGGCGAACGCCTCTTTGACGGCATCCTCGAGCTCCTGCTCGTCGAGCGGGAAGAGGTTGGGTCCGAGCGGACCGGTGCGGTTCGTGGTGCCGAGCAGGGCGGTGAGAGAGCCGGGCTCGAGGTGCAGCAGCTGCTCGATGTCGCCGAGCGCGGCCATCGACTGGGCACCCTCGGGGCGCCGAGCTCCGGACCGCCAGTAGCTGAGCGTCGCCATGGACACGCTGTTGCCGCGGGCGCGCAGCTGCTCGTGCAGCCGCGCCAGAGTCAATCCACGCGCATTGATCGCGTCGCGGAAGGACGCTGCGAATACATCGGCATATCGGCGCAGACCACTTTCCATGCTCATCACAGCACCCCCTCCGGTATGTGAAGAATCGAGCCCTAGAGTGAGCATACGACCACACCAGCATCGCGTAGGGGACGAGGTGCTATTTCTGGGGTCTATCGGCTGAGCAGTCGTGAGCAGGGTGCCCGACCTCGCGACCACTCGGCCTGACGCAGTGTCGCCCCCGTCGCTGCGTTCTGTCGCGGGGCCTGATGATCGATCTGGGGAGATCCATCGGGCCCCGCGAACACCTCTCCGGTGTCGGCGCCCACTCAGCGCCCCCGCGTAGACTGGGGGGAACACCCCCGGAGGACCCTCGATCTTCATGTCTGCCACCGCCCGCGCGTTCACCGTGCGTCACCTCCAGTTGCTGCGCGCGCTCTTCGCCGCCGCCGCTGCAGTGATGATCACCTTCTCGCCCGATCACTCGGCGGCCGTCGGTCTCTCCGTCTTCAGCGGCTTCGTGCTCACCACCGGCCTCGTGATGATCGTCGCCGCGTGGCTCGTCTACCCGGCCGGTCAGCGCTGGCCGTCCGTCGTGTTCGCCCTGCTGAGCTTCGTCGCCGGGATGACCGCCGGTGTGCCCGCATGGCGTACCGAAGACCTCTTCTTCGTCGTCGTGATCGCCTGGGCGGTCTCGACCGGCATCCTCGAGCTCGTCGTCGGACTCCGTGCGCGCAAAGCCGGCGATGCGACCGCACGGGACTCGATCACCCTCGGCGCCTTCGGCCTGCTGCTGGCCGTGCTCCTGATCGCGATCCCGGCGGGCTTCGTGCAGCCGTACGCCATCGAGGGAGCCGGTGCGTTCGAGCTCACCGGCATCATCCTCGGCGTCGGGATGTTCGGCGGATACGCGGCCATCGTCGCGGTCTTCCTCGGCATCGCCGGTCTGACCCCGAAGCGAGCGGATGCTGTCGCCGCCGGGACAACGATCGAGAACGACCCCGCCCCCGCCGGGCACGGAGGAGAGCGATGAGCGACGAGAAGCCCACCCGACGCGACATTCTGCGCCCGCTGCACCTGCTGGGCATCGCTCTCGGCTGCGGTGTCTTCGCCGCGGTGGTGACGCTCGTGTCGACCGGCGCCTTCACCGCCCGGGTGAACAACGCCATCGCGAACGGCACCTACGACGGCCTCACGCCGATCGCGCTCGGCCTGGTGGTCGGCGGCGGCGCATTCATCGTCACGCTGCTGTTCCTCGCGATGCTGATCCTCGTGGTCGACCCGGCCGAGGTCACCAAGAAGGTCGACCGCCCCGTGCTGTTCGACCCCGAGACTCCCGACGAGCCGGGCGCCGACAAGCCGGGCCGCACCTCCTCCTCCTGACCGGATCGCGAGGTTCTGCATCGCGACCGGAATAGTCCCGGGCTGCGACGGCTTGTCCCTGTAGTGACTGCCTCGATCGACCGCGCCTCCATCGGACTCAGGTCGGAACGAGGCCCGGTGCTCGGGGCCCTCATGCTCGCCACGGGGCTGATCGCGATCGACGCGACGATCCTCGCGACCGCGGTGCCCAGCATCGTGCGCGATCTGGGCAGCTACCAGCAGTTCCCCTGGCTCTTCTCGGTCTATATGCTCGCACAGGCGGTCAGCGTGCCGATCTACTCGCGCTTCGCCGATACCGTCGGCCGCAAGCCGATCATCCTGCTCGGCATCGCGCTGTTCCTGCTCGGGTCGGTCCTCTCCGGCTTCGCCTGGAGCATGACCGCCCTGATCGTGTTCCGCATCATCCAGGGCCTCGGCGCCGGTGCCGTCGCGCCGATGTCGATGACGATCGTCGGCGACATCTACACGGTCGCCGAGCGCGCCAAGGTGCAGGGGTACATCGCCTCGGTGTGGGCGATCTCCTCTGTCGTCGGGCCGGCGCTCGGCGGCATCTTCGCCCAGCTCGACGCCTGGCGGTGGATCTTCTGGGTCAACATCCCGCTGTGTCTGATCGCGGGATGGATGCTGCTGCGGCGGTATCACGAAGAGAAGCAGACGCAGCGTCATCGCATCGACTACGCCGGTGCCGTGCTGCTCACGGTCGGACTCACGGGCCTGATCCTCGGGATGCTGGAGGGCGGCAACGCCTGGGCGTGGCTGTCGATCCCCAGTGCCGTCTGTTTCGGACTCGGCGCCGCGGCGCTCGTGGCCTTCGGCCTCGTCGAGCGTCGCGCAGCCGAGCCGATCGTGGACCTGCGCCTGGCGGCGCGGCCGCTGATCCTCACGACCACGATCGTCTCCCTGGGCATCGGCGCCCTGATGACCGGCGTGACGAGCTTCGCACCCGCATATCTGGAAGGGTCCATCGGCATCGCACCGCTGCTGTCGGGGTTGGCCGTCGCGGCGCTCACACTCGGCTGGCCGCTCGCCGCAGCGAACGCGGGCCGGCTGTACATGCGGATCGGTTTCCGACGCACAGCGCTCACCGGCATGTCGATCACCGCGGTCGCGGCGATCGCTCTGGCGGTGGTCTCTCCCTGGCCCAATCCGTTCTCGATCGCCGCCGTGGCATTCGTCCTGGGCTTCGGCCTCGGCTGGAGCGCCGCCCCGACGCTGATCGCGGCTCAGGCCTCGGTCGGCTGGGGCGAGCGGGGTGCCGTGACCGGCATGAACGCCTTCGCCCGCTCGGCGGGCAGCGCGCTCGGGGTGGCCGTGTTCGGCGCGATCTCGAACTCGGTGATCGCGCAGGGCGCGGGGCCCGAGGACCCGGCGACCATCATCTCGGCATCCGTCTGGGTGTTCATCGCTGCCGCCGTCGTGGCCGTGCTCACCCTGATCGCCGCGGCGTTCATGCCGCGGGATCCGGCGGGCGCGCACTCCGGAGAGCCCCGCCCCTAGCCCGCACGGCGTTGGTGACCCGGCGCCGGGTCAGATTCGTGCGGGGTCGCTTCGCTGCGGGGTCGCTTCGCTGCGGGGTCGCTTGGCTGCGGGGTCACTTGGCTGCGGGGTCACTTTCGCATCCGATTCGGCCGATTGCGGTGCGTTTCTGGCCCCGCATCGTGCGCGCGGTGCGTTTCTGGCCCCGCACCGAACGAGCGGATGCCTCAGCGGCACCCGCTCGTTCGCGCTACTTCGCGAGCTGCTCGGCGATGCCGGTGTACGAGGCGGGGGTGAGGGCGAGCAGACGCTGCTTCGCGGCATCCCCGATCTCGAGTCCCTCGACGAACTCCGCCAGGTCCGCGGCGCCCACGCGGTGACCGCGGGTGAGCTCCTTCAGCAGCGCGTAGGGGTCGCTGATCGACGAGCGGGCGGCGACGACCTCCGCGCGGATGACGGTCTGGATTGCTTCGGCGAGGACTTCCCAGTTCACGTCGAGGTCGGCGAGCAGCACGTCGCGCGAGAGCGAGATGGCGTTCAGACCGCGACGCAGGTTGTCGATCGCGAGCAGCGAGTGGCCGAACGCGACGCCGATGTTGCGCTGCGTCGTCGAGTCGGTGAGGTCGCGCTGCAGTCGGCTGGTGACGAGGGTCTGTCCGAGGGATGCCAGCAGGGCGCCGGAGATCTCGAGGTTGGCCTCGGCGTTCTCGAACCGGATCGGGTTGATCTTGTGCGGCATCGTCGACGATCCGGTCGCGCCCGCGACGGGGATCTGCGCGAAGTAGCCGAGCGAGATGTACGTCCAGATGTCGGTGGCGAGATTGTGCAGGATCCCGCCGGCGTGACGCACGCGATCGTAGAGCTCGACCTGCCAGTCGTGCGACTCGATCTGCGTGGTCAGCAGGTTGAAGCCCAGACCCAGGCCCTCGATGTACTCGCGCGAGATGGTGGGCCAGTCGGCGTCGGGGTCGGCGGCGATGTGCGCCGACCAGGTGCCGGTCGCGCCCGAGAACTTGGCGAGGTAGTCGGATGCTGCGATCTGCGCGCGCACGCGCTCGAGACGCCACGCGAAGACGGCGAGCTCCTTGCCCATGGTCGACGGAGTGGCCGGCTGACCGTGGGTGCGGGAGAGCATCGCGGCGTCGGCGTGCTCGGCGGCCAGCTCGCGGAGCTTCGCGATCACGACGTCGAGACCCGGCAGCCAGACCTCCTCGACCGCGCGCTTGACGGTCAGGGCGTAGGACGCGGAGTTGATGTCCTCGCTTGTGCAGGCGAAGTGGGTGAGCTCGGCGATCGCGTCGAGGCCGAGGGCCGACAGGCGGTCGCGCACGAGGTACTCGATCGCCTTCACGTCGTGCTGCGTGACGGCTTCCTTCTCGGCGAGCCAGTCGATCTCGGCCTGGCCGAAGTCGCGGTAGAGGGCGCGCAGGCGCTCCTTGTCGGCATCCGACAGGGGGCTCGTCTCGAAGAGCGAGCGGTCGGTGAGCGCGATCAGCCACTCCACCTCTACCTCGACACGGGCGCGGTTGAGGCCGGCCTCCGAGAGGAAGTCGGCGAGGCCGGTGACGGCGCCGCGGTAGCGACCGTCGAGGGGGCTCAGCGGCTGGGGCGGGAGCGAAGGCTGGAAAGTCAGGGGAGTCCTCCTGATCGGGCCCCGGGAGTGCGGGGCGTGCGGGGCTGGCGGAGAGCCGGCTCGAGCTGGCGGAACAGCCCGCGAGTCGCGGTCTCAATCATACCGAGCACCGAATCGAACATCTCGGCGCCGGCGTAGTAGGGGTCGGGGACATCCTGGCTGTGCGCGTCGGGGTCGAAGGCGAGCAGCAGGGTGACCTTGCCCTCCTCGTCCTCGTTGGCGGCCCACTCGCGCAGGATGCGCTCATGAGTGCGGTCGAGGGCGACGACGAGGTCGTTCTCCGAGAAGGAGGAGAAGGTGAACTGCTTCGCGCGGTGGAGTGAGCCGTCGTAGCCGCGGCGGCTGAGGGAATCGAGAGTGCGGTGGTCGGCCCGTTCGCCGAGGTGCCAATCTCCTGTTCCCGCGCTGCGGGAGACGATCCGCGAGCCGAGACCCTGACGTTCCGCGAGATCGCGGAACACCACCTCCGCCATCGGAGAACGGCAGATGTTCCCCGTGCACACGAAGATCACGCGGAAGGGATCCGGGGATGTCACCGTCCTATTCTGCCGGTCGCAGCCCGATCGCGCGATGCCGGAGATCCCGGGCCGGGCGGGCGCACCCGTTCTGCACCGGTGCCGCGACCGAGCCAACTGCTCACGAGGCCCGAGATCCGAGGGGCGTCCGCACATCGCAGCGGCAGTGGATCGCGGATGCTGGGCGCATGTACTCCTTCGCACTCGCACAGACCGGCGCCGCAGACACCGCCTGGGCCCAGTCCCGCGCCGTGGTAGCGCTTCGCAGCGCCGTCGAGGCGCTCGACGACGTGCGCGCATCGCTCGCCGTCCTCACCGCCGACACCGACTGGCACTCCGACGGGGTGCGCGCGATGCAGCACTCGCTCGACGATCTCCGACGGAGGACACGCGTCGAGGCATCCGAGATGCGCAGCCGTGAGTCAGAGGCCGAACGGATCGACGTCTCATGACAGGGCTGACGATCGACCACGGGGGAGCGATCGCCGTCGACCCCGACGTGCTGCGCGATGTCGCTCACCGCATCGATGCCGTCGCCTCCCGTTATGACGATGCGCGTTCGGCCATCATGCGAGCGCATCGGATCATCGTCGACACTCCCGGCTTCAGCGAGCACGTCGACACGGTGGGGCTGTGGGCGTCGGGCGAGCACGTAGCTCGACTCCGCTCCGAGTGCCAGGAGACCGCCGAGTCCACCCTTCTCATGGCCGATGCCTACGAATACGTCGAACTGCGAGCGGAGGCCGAGATGCTCGCGCAGACCGATCCGAGCACGGCGCAGCGGCTGACACGACGAGCCGATCGTCTTGCTGCGTCGGACGAACGCATCTCGAAGATGGCCGACGACCTCGTCGCTGAGTGGCGCGCCAGACGCTTCGAAGGCCTCACGGGCAACCTCGTGACGCCCGCCCTGTACGACCACGTCTTCGGGACCGCCGCGCTCGTCGGGGCGTTCTCGGGGTTCGGCAAGGTGCTCCCCGGCGAGAGGCTGCAGGGCACGGCCGACCCCGTCACGGTCTCGCCGGTGAAGACGTCCTCGCCCCAGGGGGCGCCCTCGGGCCTGGCGGGAGCCTTGAGGCGCATGCCGGGCGCCGTCGGAGCGCAGGTCGCCGTCGAGAAGTACTCCTTCGCCGACGGCACCACGAAGTTCGTCGCCTACCTGGAAGGAACGCAGAGCGTCGCGTGGGGAGGTGCGCAGCCGTGGGACTCCAAGTCCAACGCCGAGCTCTACACCGGGAAGAGATCCGCGTCGTATCAGGCGACGATCGAGGCGCTCGAGGGGGGGGGCGCAGCCGGGCGATGAGGTCGATGTCGTCGCCCATTCGCAATCGGCCATGGTCGCCGCTCACCTCGCGATGGAGAGTCCGTTCGACGTGCAGATGCAGATCACGGCGGGAAGCCCGGTCGAGCCGACCCTGGATGACGACCAGACCATCATCCAGCTGCGTCATTCCGACGACGCGGTCTCCGGGCTGGCCGGCGGAGGATCGCCCGAGGGGACCGGGTCGGATGACAGCATCACCCTGCTCACTGAAGGAACCCCGCAGGACACCCTCGGGGACCTGACGGTCGACGCGCACCACCTCGACACGTACATCGACACCGCGGAGATGGCCGATGAGCTCAGCGACCTGCGAATCGATGCGATGCACGAGTTCTGGCGCGAGCTCGACACCGCCGAGGTGGTCGAGCGCACCGAGTATCAGGCCGAGCGTGTCGGATGACGGCCGCGCGAGGTGCGCAGGCAGGCGTCAGTCCCGACGCTGCTTCTTGCTCTGCGGACGCAGGATGAAGCCGAAGACACCGTTGATCAGCGAGATGATGAGCGCGGCGAGCACGCCCCACCAGAAGCTGCCGACCGTGAGACCCCAGCCGAACCCGCTCGTGATCCACGCCGTGAGCCACAGCAGGAAGCCGTTGATCACGAAGCCGATCAGTCCGAGGGTGATGATGTACAGCGGGAACGCGACGATCTTCACCACCGTGCCGATGACGGTGTTCACGAGCGCGAAGATCGCGGCCACCGCGAGCAGGGTCAGCACGAGCTGCAGGGTCTCGCCCGGCGCGAACGCCCTGATCTGCACCTGCAGGGCGGGGATCAGCGTCACGACCCAGAGGGCGAACGCGTTGACGACGACTCGGATGATGAAGCGCATAGTCCGTCCAGTCTTCCATGTGGGGCGCGGGAGCGCCGCGGAATCTAGACTCATGACTGTGACCGACCCGATCCTTCCGCGCATCCGTCCCGCCATCGCCGCCCTGGCGCCGTACCGACAGGGCAAGCAGGCGGGCCCCGACGCATTCAAGCTCTCGAGCAACGAGAACCCGTTCGAGCCGCTTCCGTCGGTCGCCGCGGCGCTGCAGCACACGACGCCCATCAACCGATACCCGGATGCCACCGCCGGCCGCCTTCGCGTACGACTCGGTGCACGGTACGCCGTCGAGCCCGACCAGGTGCACGTGGCTGCGGGCAGCGTCTCGATCCTCCACCAGCTGATCCTCGCGACCGCCTCCGTGGGTGACGAGGTCGTCTACGCCTGGCGCTCGTTCGAGGCCTATCCGAGCCTGCCGCTCGTCGCGGGCGCGACCGGGGTGCAGGTGCCGCTGACGCCCGACTCCCGTCACGATCTCGACGCGATGGCTGAGGCGGTCACCGAGCGCACGCGTGCCGTCATCCTCTGCACCCCGAACAACCCGACCGGTCCGATCATCACGAGCGACGAGTTCGCGACGTTCGTCGAGCGCGTCCCCGCCGATGTGCTGATCGTCCTCGACGAGGCCTACGCCGAGTTCGTGACGGTGCCCGGGGCGGTCGACGGTCTCGCCGAGCGGGTGTTCGAGCGGCATCCGAACGTCGTCGTGCTGCGCACCTTCTCGAAGGCCTACGGACTCGCGGGCCTGCGCATCGGATACGCGATCGGCAACGAGAAGGTCCTCGATGCCGCGCGCACCACCGGCATCCCGCTCTCTGTCACGTCGGCAGCCGAGAACGCCGCGATCGCGAGCCTCGACGCCGAGTCCGAGCTGCTCGAGCGCGTCGCGGTGATCGTCGAGCGCCGCACGCGCCTGCTCGAGGGGCTGCGTCGGCAGGGCTGGGACGTGCCCGACTCGCAGGCCAACTTCATCTGGCTGCCCACCGGCGAGCGCACCGACGAGGTCGCCGCCGCATTCGTCGCCGCCGACCTCATCGTGCGCCCGTTCCCGGGTGACGGCATCCGCATCTCCGTGGGCGAGGAGGCGTCCGTGGCGCGCGTGCTCGAGGTCGCATCGTCACTGCGCTGATCCGCGCCGTTCCGCCGTTTCTCCGGGTTCCCGGCAGATGCGAGGACGTCCTAGGTATGCGTGACCGGGCATGCGCGCGCGGGTAGCGTGGGGGTCGTGACCTCGTCAGAGACTGAACTCGTCCGCGTCCTGGATCAGGATGGCCGCTTCACGCCGAGTCCGGCTGCTGAGCAGTATCTGTCGTTGATCGAGGCGATCAGCGACGCCGAGCTCGAGCAGTTCTACCGGGACATGGTGGTCATCCGCGCGATCGACACCCAGGCGACCAACCTGCAGCGACAGGGACAGCTGGCGCTGTGGCCGCCGAGCCGTGGGCAGGAGGCCGCCCAGGTCGGGTCGGCCCGCGCCGCCCGCGCCCAGGACACACTCTTCCCGTCGTACCGCGAGCACGCCGTGACGCGCATCCGCGGCGTCGACCCCGTCGACATCATCAAGCTGATGCGCGGTGTCTCGCACGGCGGCTGGGATCCGACCGACCCCAAGAACGGCAACACCCGCCTCTACACCCTGGTTCTCGGCTCGCAGGTGCTGCATGCAGCCGGCTACGCGATGGCGTTGAACTTCGACGGTCGATCCGGCACCGGCGACGTCGACAAGGACGAAGCCGTCATCGTCTACTACGGCGACGGGGCGTCGAGCCAGGGCGACGTGCACGAGGCGATGGTCTTCGCCGCGAGCTACCAGGCTCCCACCGTCTTCTTCCTGCAGAACAACCACTGGGCGATCTCGGTGCCGGTCGCGACGCAGTCGCGGGTGCCGCTGGTCGAGCGCAGCGCCGGCTACGGCATCCCCAGCGTCCGCGTCGACGGCAACGACGTCCTCGCCAGCTACGCCGTGTCGCGCGTCGCTCTCGACGAAGCCCGCAGCGGCCAGGGTCCCCGGGCGATCGAGGCGGTCACGTACCGTCTCGGCGCGCACACCACCAGCGACGACCCCACGAAGTACCGCGGCTCCGACGAAGAGCAGTCGTGGGCGCTGCGAGACCCGATCGACCGCATGCGCGCCTTCCTCGAGAACAGGGGAGCGGCGGGGCAGTTCTTCGCCGACGTGGATGCCGAGGCGGCCGACGCCGCCGAGGACCTGCGTTCACGCAGCGTCGAGCTCGGATCGCCGACCGCAGACAAGATCTTCGATCACGTGTACAGCGACCCGCATCCGCTCGTGGCGGAGCAGAAGGCCTGGCACACGCGCTACGAGGCATCGTTCGAAGGAGACGGCAAGTGATGGACTGCCTTCAGGATTCTCGGCCAGGAGCGACTTTTGCGGCCCGCGCTGCGCGCAGTGGCCGCCGAACGTGCGTATGGCCGCAGAAGTTCACGACGTCGAGGACGGTGCACGCATGACCCTCGAGACGATGCCCCTCAGCAAGGCGCTGAACTCGGGCCTGCGCCGGGCGCTCGAAGACGACTCCAAGGTCCTGCTCATGGGCGAGGACATCGGCAAGCTCGGCGGTGTCTTCCGGGTCACCGAGCACCTGCAGCGCGACTTCGGCGACCGCCGCGTGCTCGACACCCCCCTCGCCGAGTCGGGGATCGTCGGCACCGCGATCGGGCTCGCGATGGCCGGGTTCCGTCCGGTGATCGAGATCCAGTTCGACGGTTTCGTGTTCCCCGCGTTCGACCAGATCACGACCCAGCTCGCCAAGCTCACGAACCGCCACGAGGGCAGGATCAGCCTGCCCATCGTGATCCGCATTCCCTACGGCGGGCACATCGGAGCGGTCGAGCACCACCAGGAGAGCCCTGAGGCCTACTTCGCGCACACCCCCGGCCTGCGGGTGGTGTCGCCGTCGACGCCGAACGATGCGTACTGGATGATCCAGGAGGCCATCGCGTCGAACGACCCGGTGATCTTCATGGAGCCGAAGAGCCGCTACTGGCAGAAGGGCGAGGTCGAGCTCGACGCGTCCGCCGCCCCGCTGCACTCGTCTCGCGTCGTGCGCACGGGATCCGACGTCACGCTCGTCGGACACGGAGCCATGGTCACGACCCTGCTGCAGGCGGCCGCGCTCGCCGAGGCCGAGGGCACCAGCTGCGAGGTCGTCGACGTGCGGTCGCTGTCTCCGGTCGACTACGAGCCCATCCTGAGCTCGGTGCGCAAGACCGGACGCATGGTCTACGCCCAGGAGGCCCAGGGCTTCGTCAGCATCGGCAGCGAGATCGCCGCGACCGTCATGGAGCGCGCCTTCTACGCGCTCGAAGCTCCCGTGCTCCGCGTCTCGGGATACGACACTCCGTTCCCGCCCGCGAAGCTCGAGGGAACCTACCTCCCTGACGCCGACCGCATCCTCGAGGCCGTCGACCGTTCGCTCGCCTACTGATCTCACCCTGATCTCACCGTTCCGAAAGGACCGCACATGAGCACGCAGAACTTCAACCTCCCCGATGTGGGCGAGGGCCTGACCGAGGCCGAGATCGTGGCATGGAAGGTCGCGCCGGGTGACTCCGTCGCCATCAACGACGTCATCTGCGAGATCGAGACCGCCAAGTCGCTCGTCGAGCTGCCGTCGCCGCACGCCGGAGTCGTCGGCGAGCTGCTCGCCGCCGAGGGCGCGACCGTCGAGGTCGGCTCGCCGATCATCACCTTCGTGACCGATGCGCGCGACGACGCCGGACCCGGCAAGATCGCCACCGCCGAGGCCCCCGCGCCGGAAGAAGGTGGCGGGTCGGTTCTCGTCGGCTACGGCACGGGCGGCGGTGCGACGTCGCGGCGCAAGCGTCCGGCGGAGCGCCCGGTGCGCTCGTCGGTCGGCGTGATCGCGAAGCCGCCGATCCGCAAGCTCGCCCGCGATCTGGGCGTCGACCTCACCACGGTCACGCCCACCGGAGCCGACGGCGAGGTGACCCGCGACGACGTGATGACCCACGCCTCGCAGGCCAGCGTCTTCCGCAACATCGAGACGCCCGAGTGGGGCGCCGTGCGCGAAGAGACCGTGCCCGCACCGCAGAGCACGCCGGCGGGCCTCGCCCGTGGAGTGTCGGCAGCGCCGGCATCCGCCCCGGTGTCCGACGACCGCACCGAGTCGATCCCCGTGAAGGGCGTGCGCAAGGCGACCTCGTCGGCGATGGTGCAGAGCGCGTACTCCGCTCCGCACGTCACCGTGTGGAAGGAGATCGACGCGAGCCGCACGATGGAGCTCGTCAAGAGGCTCAAGGCATCGCCCGACTATGCCGACATCCGCGTCTCGCCGTTGCTGATCATGGCCCGCGCCGTCATCTGGGCCGCCCGTCGCACCCCGATGGTGAACGCCGCGTGGATCGAGACCGAGGGCGGCGCGGAGATCGCGGTGCGTCACTACGTGAACCTCGGAATCGCCGCGGCGACGCCTCGCGGTCTGCTCGTGCCGAACATCAAGGACGCGCAGGACCTCAGCATGAAGGACCTCGCCCGCGCTCTGAACAGGCTGACGCTCACGGCTCGCGAGGGCAAGACGAGCCCCGCCGACCAGCAGGGCGGCACGATCACGATCACGAACATCGGTGTGTTCGGGATGGATGCCGGTACCCCGATCATCAACCCCGGCGAGGCGGGCATCGTGGCCATGGGCACGATCAGCCAGAAGCCGTGGGTCGTCGACGGCGAGGTGCGCCCCCGCTGGGTGACCACGGTCGCAGGCTCGTTCGACCACCGCGTGATCGACGGCGACGGTATGAGCCGCTTCATCGCCGACGTGGCATCCGTGCTCGAGGAGCCCGCACTGCTCGTGGAGTGAGGCGGACAGCGGGGATACAGTGGCGGAGAACCGTGATGACCGCCCCGACAGAACGGACTCCCCGCGGATGAGGATCGAACCGACTGCCATCGCCCTCGGAACCTCCGGCCTCGGCCGGCATTCGGAGCCGGGATCCGCCGAGGAGAGAGCGGCCGTCGATGTCGCCATCGACCTGCTCACGAGCAGGCACGGGTTCGTGGACACGTCGAACAACTACTCGGCCGGTCGATCCGAAGCCGTCATCGGCATCGCGCTGCGCGAGCTGGGGATGGACGGTTCGCGAGTCATCTCGAAGGTGGATCAGGACCCTGAGACGGGCGTGTTCGACCGAGACCGCGTCCTCCGCTCGTTCGAGGAGACGACCGCGCGGCTCGGGGTCGACCGGCTTCCGCTGTTGCACCTGCACGACCCGTACTCGGTGTCGTTCGAGGACACGATCTCGATCGGCGGCGCGGTGCAGGGGCTCATCGAACTGCGGAGCGCCGGCGTGGTGGACGCGATCGGTGTGGCGGCGGCTCCGGTCCCGCTGATGGCGAAGTACGTCGAGACGGGGGTGTTCGACGCCGTGCTGATCCACAACCGATTCACGCTCGTGGATCACTCGGCTGAGAGTGTGTTCGCCGACGCCAAGGCACGCGGCATGGCCGTGTTCAATGCTGCGCCCTTCGGTTCGGGACTGCTCGTCAAGGGGCCGCATTCCGGTGCGCAGTACGCCTATCGACCGGCCGGCGAGGAGCTGCTGAGGTGGACCGAGCGTCTGCAGCGCGTCTGCGCCGACCATGGAACGTCGATGGCTGCCGCAGCGCTGCACTACTCGCTGCGGTCCCCGCTGGTCGACTCCACAGTCGTCGGGGTGTCGAGACCGCATCGTCGTGAGCAGCTCGACGAGCTGGAGCAGGCGGAGGTCCCGGAGGCGCTGTGGGGCGCCATCGAGAGCCTGGGGTCGGCGCCTTCCCCGGTGGACGACAGCGACTACGCCTGACGCAGCTCCGCGAGCGCAGTGATCTGCGCGGTGCCGGGGTCCCAGTGCCGCACACTGCGCGCGTGAGCGTGGATGTCGCCGCCGATGAGATCCAGCGCGTCCGCCAGATCGGTGACCCGCAACCGTCGGGCGAGGGCGACGTGCGGCATCCACTCGCCCGGCGCGGTATGCGGGGCATCGTCACCCGGCCCGACGGCGGAGAGGATCGTCTCGCGGAGGTGGATCAACTCCGCACGGGGAACGATGCTCCGCGCCAGCACACGGCGATCTCCGGAGCCGAAGAGCAGGGGAGCGCCCAGCGTGATCGGGAACGACGGGATGCCGGCGAAGACATCTGGTCCGGGCGGTGACAGGTCGACGCGTGCGACCAGCGTGATGTGAGGGCGGTTGCTCGCCGACGTGTGCCCCGCGAGGCTCGACAGGCCGCGCGCCGCGAGAGCATTCCATTCGGCCCGGACCACGGCCTCGGCCTCTGCGTCGAGGAGAAGTTCGATCGATGACGGGGAGCGCTGCGGCTCTGGTTCTCGCACGACGTCAGCTCACCGCGCTGAGCCGCCGCTCCGCGAGCAGCGGCACGGCCACCTCGCGCGCCGCTCTGCGCGCGGTCGCGACGGCGCCGATCGAGACGACCTCGGCGCCCAGCGTCGAGGCGAGGATCTCGGGTGCCGGCAGGTGCAGCTGGGCCGGCAGCACCTCGCGCGCAGCCGTGAGAACGGGGGCGATGCTCTCGGCCACCGCCCCGCACACGATCACGCGGGAGGGGTCGTACATGCTGCCGAGCACGCCGACCACACGGGCGAGCGTCGCGCCGACGCGGGAGGTGGCCAGGAGCGCATCGGCATCGCCAGCTGCCGCCGCCGTCAGCACGGCGCGGGGGTCGATACGGTCCTCGCGTGCGAGCCGCCCGATCGGGGATTCGAAGGAGATCTCGCCGCTCTCGACCGCCGCCCGCACCTGATCCTGCAGGGCGTAGCGCAGACCGAAGGCCGAGCCGACGCCGATGATGTGGTCGAACACGACACCCTCGCCGACTCCGCCGTGAGCGCCGTGCAGCACGTGGCCGTCGACCACGACGCCGCCGCCGAAGCGTTCGCTCGCGAGCAGGGCGACGTAGTCACGGCATCCGATGGCTGCGCCGGCCGAGCCCTCGGCGATCGCGGCGAGCTGCGCGTCGTTCTTGATCTCCACGACGGGGGCCCAGTCGGCGAGCGCCTCGGCGAGACCGGGGTTCGTGCGCTCCCAGAAGCCCTCGGGATGCGGCGGAGAGATGCCCGCCCGGTTGACGGGCGCGGCGACGCCGACGCAGATCGCGAGCACCGCCTCGCGCGAGACCTCGGCCTCGGCGAGCGCGTGCTGCATCTGGTCGAGGATCGTGGCGCGGCGTGCCGCCGCGGTCTGCGTCGGGTCGAGGTCGGTGCGGTGGTGCACGAGAGTGTGGTCGGTGGGGTCGGCGACGGTCACCGCGAGGTGGGTGTCTCCGGCATCCACCCCGATGACGACGCCCAGGTCGGATGCCAGCACGAAACGTCGCGCCGGGCGTCCTGCGCGGTAGCTTCCGGCGGCGCGGGCGTTGGGCAGCTCGCGCAGCACCCCGGCATCGACGAGGGTGTCGATCCCGTCGATCGCTGTCGAACGGGTCAGCGAGGTGCTCGCCATCGCCTCGGTCGCGGTGAACTCCCCGGCCGCCCAGGCGAAGTCGAGGATGGCGCCGACGCTGGCTCGTCCGGTGCCGAGACCTGCGGAGACTTCTGTCACGGGCCTTGACCTCACTCTCGTCCAGATGAGAGAGTACCGTTCATCGAAGTAAATTCGCTCACTAGATTTAGTCTGCGGATCTACAGGACGAAAGGACGACGGTGTCTGTGAAACCCCCACGCCCGGCGCGGCTGGTGGCCGGTGCGGCCGCGCTCGCCCTGGTCGGAGCGGCTCTGACCGGCTGCTCGACGGCCGGCGGAACCGAGACCATCCGCTTCACGTTCAGCAAACGCGAGGCGATCGAGTTCATGACAGAGCTCGTCGCCGAGTACAACTCCTCGCAGGACAAGGTGCGCGTCGAGATCGATACCTCGGGTGTCGACGTCGTGTCGGCGAGCTTCGTGCGCGGCAACCCGCCGGACATCATGCTGGCCAACTACAACTACGAGATCGCCCGGTTCGTGCAGCGCTGCGCGCTTACGGATCTCTCCGACACCGAGGCCGCCTCGACCATCCGCGACGACCTGCAGCCGCTCATGGAGCAGTACGGCTCGTGCGAGGGGCGCACGAGTGCGCTGCCGTACTCGGTGATGGGCGCGTCGGTCATCTACAACAAGCAGATCTTCGACGAGCAGGGCCTCGAGGTCCCGCAGACGTGGGACGAGCTGCTCGCCGTGTGCGATCAGCTGAAGCAGGCGGGGATCGACCCCTTCTACGCCACTTTCAAGGACGACTGGACCGTCGCGCAGGGCTGGTACGACTACACCGCCGGCGGCTCGGTCGACGTGATCGACTTCTTCGACACCCTCGCGGAGGAGGGCACCGAGGTCGGTCCCGACTCCGAGGTGTCGTTCGAGAAGGACTTCGCCGAGCCCATGGACCGCATGATGACCCTCGCGACCGAGTACACCAACGCGGATGCCGCGAGCCGCGGCTACGGCGACGGCAATCTCGCATTCGGCAAGGGCGAGGCGGCGATGTACCTGCAGGGGCCGTGGGCGTTTAGCGAGATCGAGAAGACGGCTCCCGACCTCGACCTCGGCACCTTCCCACTGCCGATGACCGACGATCCCGCCGACCTCGGCGTGCGCGTCAACATGGACCTCGCCGCGATGATCCCCGAGGGGTCGCAGCACCAGGAGGCAGCAGGTGACTTCCTCGAGTACCTGTTCCAGCCCGAGAACATCGAGGCCTACAACGCGTCGCAGCTCGGGTTCACCCCGACGAAGGACGCACCGGCCCCGGACGACCCTCGGATCGAGGGAATGATCGAGTACTACGACAACGGCCAGATCTATCAGGGACCCTCGGTGCTCGTGCCCCGAACCCTGCCGGTCTTCAACTACGCGCAGGCGATGGTGCTGGGCGCGTCCCCGACCTCCACGTTGCGCACCATGGATGCCGACTGGGCGAGGATCGCGTTCCGCGCTCCCATCCCGTCGACCCAGGACAACGCCTCCGGTGAGGACTCAGCATCCGGCGAGACAGAGGAGTCCACGCCATGACGAACACCGCTCTGCCCAACCCGGCAGCCCCCAACCCCTCGTCGTCGAGGCCGACGGCGGGCACGATCACGAAGCCCAACACCCCCACGACCGACACCACGGCGATCATCACGGGAGGCACCCGCAAGCTCGGTCGCCGCACCCGCAAGGTCGAGCCGATCTACTACCTGTTCCTGCTGCCGACGCTGGTCATCTTCACGCTCGCGATCACCGTGCCCGGCATCATGGGCATCTTCTTCAGCTTCACCGACTCGATCGGCATCGGCGAGTGGAGCTTCAACGGGCTGACCAACTACATCGCGATGTTCAGCGACCCGGCCATCCTGCAGAGCTACCTGTTCACATTCGGTTTCTCGATCGCCACGGTGATCGTCGTCAACGTGATCGCGTTCCTGCTGGCGGTCGGGCTGACCTCCCGCATCCGGTTCAAGACGGGGCTGCGCACGATCTTCGTGATCCC
Source organism: Microbacterium sp. CGR1 (assembly GCF_001266755.1). NCBI lineage: Bacteria > Bacillati > Actinomycetota > Actinomycetes > Micrococcales > Microbacteriaceae > Microbacterium > Microbacterium sp. CGR1. The sequence continues at coordinate 2,487,879 of NZ_CP012299.1, read as the reverse complement.
CATGGTGATCTCGGGCATCATCATCGCCTACGTCTTCAACTTCCTGTTCTCGAACTCGATCCCTGCTGCGGGCGCCGCCACCGGCATCCCGTGGCTCTCGACCAGTCTGCTCGCGAATCCCGATCTCGCGTGGGTGGCTATCGTCATCGTCACCGCGTGGCAGGCGGTTCCGGGCACACTGCTCATCTACATCGCCGGCCTGCTCTCGGTGCCGGGCGAGGTCTACGAGGCAGCCAGCATCGACGGAGCGAACAAGAGGCAGCAGCTCTTCCGCATCACGCTTCCGCTCGTCGCGGGGTACGTGGTGATCAACGTCATCCTGGGCTTCAAGGGCTTCCTCAACGCCTACGACATCATCGTCGGCCTCACCAACGGCGGTCCCGGCACCGCCACCCGCAGCGTCGCGATGACGATCATCGCGGGCTTCAACGGCGGCGACTACGCCTACCAGATGGCCAACGCGACGATCTTCTTCATCGTCGCCGTGCTCATCTCCCTGCTGCAGCTCTCGCTGACCCGCGGAAGGAACGCACTCTGATGTCGACGCAGACACTCACCACCATCCCCACCTCGGGCAAGAAGCCGCGCGTCCGCATGGAGCGCGTCAACTGGTCGGGCACGATCATCCTGATCCTGTGTGCCGTCACCGTGCTGCTGCCGCTGTACGTCACGATCTCGATGGCGTTCAAGACCACGGGTCAGGCGGTCGACGGCAACGCGTTCTCGCTGCCGGCGCCCTTCAGCATCGACGGGTTCGTCGAGGCCTGGAATCTCACGAAGTTCCCGGTCGGCGCGGGGATCTCGCTGCTGGTCACGGCCGGCACCGTGATCGCGACGATCGTGCTCGCGGCCTTCGCGTCGTACGCGATCGTCCGCAACTGGGACCACCGCCTGTTCCGCTGGTCGTTCTTCTATCTGCTCGCCGCGATGTTCATCCCGTTCCCCGTGGTGGCGCTGCCGCAGATCCAGCTGACCGGCTGGGTGGGACTCGACAACCCGTTCGGCGTGATCATCCTCGCGACGATGTTCCAGCTGAGCTTCAGCGTCCTGCTGTTCACCGCGTTCCTGCGGTCGATCCCGATCGAGCTCGAAGAGAGCGCCCGCATCGACGGCGCCACCACCTGGCAGACGTTCTGGCAGCTGATCTTCCCGCTGCTGGCGCCGATGAGCGCGACGGTCGGCATCTTCGCCTTCCTCTACGCCTGGAACGACTTCATGATGCCGTCGCTGATCATCTCCGATCCCGCGCTGCAGACGCTGCCGGTGCGGCAGAACCTCTTCCAGACCCAGTTCAGCAACAACTACAACGTGTCGTTCGCCTCGTACCTCATGGCGATGGCCCCGGCGATCCTGGCCTACCTGTTCACGCAGCGCTTCGTCATGGAGGGCGTCACACAGGGCGCCGTCAAGGGCTGACACGTCGCACACCCCAGACCGCAACACGAAGGAGCAACACCCCTCATGACCGATGCGCTTCTCACCGAGACCCGCGACGACACGACGGCCGCATGGTGGCGCCAGGCCGCCGTCTACCAGATCTACCCCCGCAGCTTCGCCGATGCGAACGGCGACGGCCTCGGTGACATCCCTGGCATCGTCTCGCGGGCCGACTACCTGCGCGACCTCGGCATCGACGCCGTGTGGCTCAGCCCGTTCTATCCGTCGGCCCTGGCAGACGGGGGCTACGACGTGGCCGACTACCGCGACGTCGATCCGCGCCTGGGCACGCTCGACGACTTCGACGACATGGTCGCGGCGCTGCACGAGCGCGGCATCCGCGTCGTGGTCGACATCGTGCCGAACCATTCGTCCGACCTGCACGAGTGGTTCCAGGAGGCGCTCGCCGCAGGCCGCGGCTCGGCGGCCCGCGAGCGGTACATCTTCCGCGAGGGATCCGGTCCCGACGGCGCGGAGCCGCCGACCGACTGGACCGCCGCGTTCGGCGGATCGGCGTGGGAGCGGGTCGATGACGGCCAGTGGTACCTGCACAGCTTCGCCCCCGAACAGCCCGACTTCAACTGGGACCACCCGGAGGTGCGCGAGGACTTCCTGACGACGCTGCGCTTCTGGTCGGACCGCGGGGTCGACGGCTTCCGCATCGATGTCGCCCACATGCTGACGAAGGATCTGACCGAGCCGCTGCCCAGCACCGCCGATCTCGAGCTGCTCCCGCACGACGGCAACCATCCGCTGCACGACCGCGACGACGTGCACGAGATCTACGCCGAGTGGCGCCGGGTCTTCAACGAGTACGACCCGCCCCGCACCGCCGTGGCCGAAGCCTGGGTCAGCACTCCCGAGCGCCGCGCACGGTATGCCTCGGCCGAGGGGCTCGGGCAGGCATTCAACTTCGACCTGCTGGTCGCCGACTTCGACGCGACGCAGTTCCGCACGATCATCACCGACAACCTCGCGCAGTCCGAGGCCACCGGGTCGTCGACGACGTGGGTGCTGTCGAACCATGACGTCACCCGCCACGCGACGCGCTACGGTCTCGCGCCGCTCGAGGGGCGCACCGGAGTGAAGCAAGGGGTCGAGTGGGTCGCGGCCGGCGGGCCGGAGGATCAGCTCGATCGCGAGGCGGGTCTTCGCCGAGCGCACGCCGCGACGCTGCTGCTGCTCGGGCTCCCCGGCAGCACCTACCTGTATCAGGGCGAGGAGCTCGGCCTCCACGAGGTCGCCGACGTCGCGCCCGAGCAGCGTCAGGACCCGGCGTTCTTCCGTGGTGCCGTCTTCGACGGACTGGGACGGGACGGATGCCGCGTGCCGCTGCCCTGGACCGCATCCGGACCGTCGTTCGGCTTCGGATCCGCCGAGGCGCACCTGCCGCAGCCCGCGTGGTTCGCCGAGTCCGCGGTCGATGTCGAGGCCGCCGATCCGTCGTCGACGCTCTCGCTCTACCGGGAGGCGCTGCGGCTGCGGCACGAGCTGCAGACCGAGGAGAGCCTGGAATGGATCGAGACCGGCCGGCCCGACGTGCTGCGCTTTGCCCGCCCGAACGGCTGGCAGATCGTGACGAACTTCGGCACCGAGCCGTTCGACCTCGGAGCGGATGCCGCCGATGTCGTCCTCGGCACGGTGGTCGACGCGGCGGTCCCGGCGGACTCGACCGTGTGGATCGCGCCGGGTCTCCTCGGCTGACCGGATCCGATCGCAGGACGAAAGCACGGATGCAGGGCGAGAACACGGTTTCTCGTCCTGCATCCGTGCGTCGGCCCTGCAATCGATCGCGAAGTCTGCCACCGCACCCCACCGATTTGATAATGGTTCTCATTAGCGTTTAGAGTGGGGGACATGAAGAAGCCGTTCGTCGCCCTCGCCCTCGCATCCGTCGCCGCACTCTCGCTGGCCGGATGCTCGACCACCCCCGCTGCGGGAGAGGGCGGCGACGGCGGAGCGGTGACGGTCGTCGCGAGCACCAATGTCTACGGTTCGCTCGCCGAGCAGATCGGCGGTGACCGCGTCGACGTGACCTCGATCATCACCTCGGCCACGCAGGACCCGCACTCGTACGAGGCCTCGGCCCGTGACCGCCTGACGGTGCAGAAGGCCGACCTCGTGATCGAGAACGGCGGCGGCTACGACGGCTTCATCGACACCCTGCTGCAGGATGCCCAGGACCCGCACATCGTCACCGCCGTCGAGTTCTCGCACGATTTCCCGGGCAACGAGGGTCACTCCGATGAGGAGGGCGCGACCGAGGAAGAGCACGATCACGACCACGCCGAGGGTGAAGAGGGGCATGAGGGCCACAATCACATCGAAGGCTTCAACGAGCACGTCTGGTTCGACCCGCACACGATGATCCACGTGGTCGAGGCGATCGCCGATGAGCTTGCCGCGATCGACCCCGACGGCGACGCGGAGTTCACCGCCAACGCCGAGGACATCGTCGCCGACCTCGAGGGGTTCGAAGCCGACCTCGAGACCCTCAAGACGGATGCCGCCGGCGCCGATGTGATCATCACCGAGCCGCTGCCCGGCTACATCGCCACCGCCGCCGGACTCACCGATGTGACCCCCGAGGGATTCGCGGAGTCGGTCGAGGAGGGCAGCGATGTCGCCCCCGCGACCCTGCTCGAGACCCTGAACGTCGTCGACAGCGGCGACGTGGCAGCCGTGCTCACCAATGCGCAGACCGGCGGGGCCGAGACGCAGCGCGTCGAGGATGCCGCGACCGCCGCCGGCATCCCTCTCGTCGCGTTCACGGAGCTGCTGCCCGAAGGATCGTCGTACTCTGAGTGGATGAGTGACGCGATCCAGAGCCTCGCCGACGCGCTCCAGTCGTGAGCGCCGCCGCCGACGCGCGGGCAGGAGCCGAGAAGTCGAACCCCGTGCTCGAGGTGCGGGGAGCCGCCCTCCAGCGCGGTGACCGGGAACTGTGGTCGGGCCTCGACCTGACCGTCGAGCTCGGGGAGTTCATCGCCGTGCTCGGACCGTCTGGTTCGGGCAAGACCACGCTGCTGCGCAGCATCCTGGGCCTGCAGCCGCTGTCGGCCGGCGAGATCTCGGTCGCCGGCGGGCCGGTGCGCAAGGGCAACCCGCGCATCGGATACATCCCGCAGCAGCGCTCGCTGGCTCCCGACACGAGCATGCGGGCCCGCGATCTCGTGGCGCTCGGTGTGCAGGGCAGCCGCTTCGGCTTCCCGATCCCGCACCGCGGCGACAAGGCCAAGGTCGATCAGCTGCTCGCCTCGGTCGGAGCCGCGCACTACGCCGACCGCCGGGTCGGCCTCCTGTCGGGCGGTGAGCAGCAGCGACTGCGCGTCGGTCAGGCGCTCGCCGACGAACCCGCCCTGCTGCTGTGCGACGAGCCGCTGTCGAACCTCGATCTCGCGAACCAGGTCGCGATCACCGACATCATCGACCGCCAGCGTCGCGATCGCCGCGCCGCTGTGCTGTTCGTCACCCACGACATCAACCCGATCCTCGGCCGCGTCGATCGCATCCTCTACATCGCCGGCGGTCGCTTCGTGCTCGGCACCCCCGAAGAGGTGCTGCAGACCCGCGTGCTCACCGAGCTCTACGGCACCCCGGTGTTCGTGCTGCGCGCCGGCGACCGACTCGTCGTCGTCGGGGTGCCGGATGCCGAGCCCCACCACCTGCACGACCACGACCACGGAGGTGCCGCATGAACGTCATCACCGGCATCGTGCCTGCGGTCGACTGGAGTGACGTGTTCTCGTTCCAGGACTACGGCGAGCTCGTCGCCCTGCTCGCGAACTCGATCATCGCGGGTGCGGTGCTCGGCATCGTCGGCGGACTGATCGGCGTCTTCGTGATGCAGCGCGACCTCGCGTTCGCGGTGCACGGCGTCAGCGAGCTCTCGTTCGCGGGTGCCGCCGCAGCCCTGCTCTTCGGGGGCAGCGTGGTCGTCGGATCCCTCGGCGGTGCGCTCGTGGCGGCGATCCTGATCGGCGTCCTGGGGGCCAAGGCCCGAGATCGCAATTCGATCGTCGGGGTGCTCATGCCGTTCGGCCTCGGCCTCGGCATCCTCTTCCTGTCGCTCTACGACGGGCGCAGCGCCAACCGCTTCAGTCTGCTGACCGGACAGATCGTCTCGGTCTCGAGCCCCGACCTCGGCTGGCTGCTCGGCATCAGCATCGTCGTGCTGCTCGGGCTGCTGCTCATGTGGAACCCGCTGCGCTTCGACTCGCTCGACCCCGAGTCGGCCGCGGCCCGCGGTGTGCCGACCCGCGCGGTGAGCCTGCTCTTCATGGTGCTGCTCGGTCTGATCGTCGCAGTCAGCGTGCACATCATCGGCGCCCTGCTCGTGATGGCGCTACTCGTGACTCCCGCGGCGGCCGCCATGCGCGTCTCGGCCGGGCCGGTCGCGGTGCCTCTGCTCGCGGCGCTCTTCGGGTTCGTGTCGGCCGTCGGCGGCATCCTGCTCGCCCTCGCGGGCACGCTGCCGGTGAGTCCGTACATCACGACCCTGTCGTTCACGATCTACGTCGTGTGCTGGATCATCCAGCGCGCCCGAGGCGGCGTGCGCCGCGTGCGGGCCTGACGTTCCCAGGGCCCGGCAAGGGCGGCGCGCCTAGAATCGTGGGTATGGCTCAGCGGAACACCTGGCAGCGCGATCGCGTGCGCGAAGCCCTCGCCGACGCGCGAGGATTCGTCAGCGCGCAGAATCTGCATGCCTCGCTCCGCGACGACAACACCGGCATCGGCCTCGCCACGGTCTATCGAGCCCTGGCCGGACTCGCCGCAGCCGGCGACGCCGACTCGCTGCAGAGCCCCGAAGGCGAGGCGCTCTACCGCGCCTGCACGACGCAGGGCCACCACCACCACCTGATCTGTCGCAACTGCGGACTCACGGTCGAGATCGAGGCGACCGACGTCGAGCAGTGGGCGCACCGCACCGCGGCCCTCCACGGCTTCACGGATGCCGCGCACGTGGTCGACATCTTCGGGCTGTGCGCCTCCTGCACCAACAAGCGGGACGCCGAAGAGGCAGCGAACGCGTGACCACCCAGGCCGCTCCACGGACGGTGCACTCGCACCGGCCCTCCCGATCGCCGCGCTCGCCGTGGATCGGGGTCGGCCTCGGCGCCGCGATCGTGCTCGCGCTCTTCCTGATCGACCGGTTCCTTCCGTCGCTCTTCACCGCGAGCCTGCCCAGCAGGGCTCAGGACGGACTGACCCTCGCCCTGAGCGTGCTCATCGAGGCGCTGCCGTTCGTGATCCTCGGCGTGCTGCTGTCGATCGTCGTCCAGGTGTGGCTGCCCGCCGACGTCATCCACCGCTGGCTGCCGAAGCGCGCATGGGCCCGGCGTGCGGTGCTGTCGCTGCTCGGCATGCTCATCCCGGTGTGCGAGTGCGGCAACGTGCCCTTCGCCCGCGGTCTCATGATGCGCGGGCTCGCACCGGCCGAGGCGCTGACGTTCCTGATCGCCGCCCCGATCGTGAACCCGATCGTGATCCTGACCACGCACGCGGCATTCGGCTTCGACGACGGCATCCTGGTGGCCCGTCTCATCGGCGGATACCTGATCGCCAACCTCATCGGCTGGATCTACAGCCGCCACCCCTCGCCCGACTCGCTGCTCACCCAGCGGTTCATCGACACCTGCGATCGCGTCACGCACGAGCACGGCACACCGGTGCGCCGCAGCCTCACGCAGTTCCTCGTCGAGCTGCGCGCCGTGATGCCCGCGCTCGTGATCGGATCGGCGCTCGCCGGAGCGGTGCAGGTGCTGATCCCGCGCGAGGTGCTGCTGGCGATCGGCTCGAACCCGGTGCTGTCCATCCTGGCGATGATGGCCCTCGCGATGACCGTCGCGATCTGCTCGAACGTCGACGCCTTCTTCGCCCTGTCGTTCGCCTCCACCTTCTCGTCGGGCGCGCTCGTGGCGTTCCTGCTCGTCGGCCCGCTCGTCGACGTGAAGATGCTCGCTCTCATGCGCACGACCTTCACCACCCGCACCCTCGTCGGGATCGTCGGCGTGGTGCTGTTCGCCGCCTTCGCGATCGGGATCGGGGTGAACGTCCTTGTCTGATCACGCGCACCCCACGCAGGCCCGCTCGCGCGCCCGTGCCCTGGGCACCCGCTGGCTCGGCATCGGTCTCGCCACGGTGATCTCGGTCGTCACGCTCGGACTCGGCCTGACCGGTCGCCTGAATCTCTACATCAGCCCCGAGTCGGTGTGGTTCGCCTGCGCCGCGGCCGTCGTGACTCTTGCCGGAGCGATCTGGTCGTGCACCCTGCCGCTCGGCGAAGAAGGCGACCACGGACACGATCACGGACACGGCACGGATGCGGATGCCGAGCCGTCGCCTCGCCGCAGCCTCACCCTCGTGGGCACGGTCACCGGAGGTGTCGTCGCTTCGGGTGTCGTCATCGCAGCGCTCGTGCTGCCGCCCGCATCGCTGTCGGTCGAGCTGGCGATGTCGCGGGTCGGAGAGCAGACCGCGCTGTTCGCCGGGGCCGACGATGTGACCCTCGGGGTCGCCGACACCGCGACCTTCGGGGTGGGCGACTGGGCGAGCGTGTTCGCGACGGCGACCAACACCGCCGCCTACGACGGCAAGACGGTCACGCTGACCGGCTTCGTCACCCCCACGGATGCCGACGGCGTCAACCTCACGCGCCTCGTCATCACGCACTGCGTGATCGACGCGCAGCCGGCGACGCTACCGGTGACGATCGATGCGGGAGAGTTCGACACCGGCCAGTGGGTCGAGGTCGAGGGCACGGTCAAGGCGGATGCCGACGGCTCGCTGCACGTCGAGCCCACCACCGTCACCGCGATCGACGAGCCTCAGGACCCGTATGAGTACTGACGACGAGCGCCCCGACCTCCCGGCGGTGCCGCGCACGCGCGCCGAGCTGCGCGCCGCCCGCGAGGTGGAAGCGGCCGCTGCTGCCGCGGATTCCCCGTCGCCGTCGGTGAGCGACGCCGGCGCAGCCGAACCCACCGCCGAATCGCCGGACGAGGGTGGCGGGGCAGAGCGAGCCGGAACGTCTCCTGCGACCGACACGCCTGTCGTCTCACCTGCGGCTCGCGGGGCTCGCGGGGCCGGCGGCGAACGGCCGACGCGTTCGACCTTCGTCCCGCCTGATGCGGAGTCCACGACGTCGTTCGCGGCTCACTCCACGACCGACTACGCGCCCCCGGCGCCGGTGCAGCCGAAGGCCGAGAAGAAGCCGAAGGCCGAGAAGAATCCCAAGCCGGCGAAGGCCGCCAAGCCCGCAAAGGCCGCCAGGCCGGAGAAGCCCGCCAAGCCGGAGAAGCCCGCGAAGCCCGAGAAGTCCGACACCCCGAGCGACCGCCGGTTCCTGCTGGCGCTCGGCGCTGTGCTCGGCATCCTCGTGCTGGTGGGGGCGGGACTCGGCGTCGTCAGCCTCACCCAGGGACCCCGCATCACCGAGGTGCAGGTCGACCCGACCGAGGCCATCGAGACCTCCGGCAGCCGGGTCATCCTCACCGCGAACCAGTCCCTCGCCGCGATCGACGAATCGCAGGTGACGGTCGATCCCGCCGTGCCCTTCACCCTCGACGCCGCGGGCCGCGGCATCGGCATCCGCTTCACCGTGCCGCTCGACGATGACACCGAGTACACGGTGAAGGTCGCCGATGCGGTCGGCGCCGGAGGCGGCCCGAGCGCCACGCTGTCGACGAGCTTCTCGACTCCGGCATCCCACATCTTCCTGCTGCGCCGAGACCCCGACGGAAACGACCAGATCTTCCGCACCGACCTGTCGGGTGAGAAGGCACAGCCCGTGTTCGCGGCCGACAAGATCAACGACTTCCGCGCGACGTCGTCGCAGCTCGTGGTCTCGGTCGAGGAGGACGAGGGCTCGAAGCTGCTCGTGATGGACCGCGACGGGACGGATCAGCGCGAGCTCGAGCTGCCCGGTGTCGGATACGTCGGGGCGATCCAGGTCTCCGACCGCGGGGGTCTGGTCGGCTACAGCTACTCCGACAAGGAGCTCAGCGATACGGAGGGGCGCGCCAGCGTGCTCGTCACCCAATCGCTGAGCGGCGACGACGAACCGGTGGTGACAGAGGTCGGGGGCAAGGAGGCGAACATCTTCGTCTGGCAGTTCGTGCCGGACAGCTCCGCCGTGCTCTTCATCGACTTCGACGGTGCGCTCTCGCTGGTCGACCGCTCGACCGATGCGGGAGTGCAGTCCCTCGGACTCGCGACGACCATCCAGGGCATCTCGCGGGGCACGTACACGGCGATCGTCGAGCGACTCGACGGCACGGTGGTCGAGCTGAACCTCGCTGACGGGTCGGAGGTGCCGCTCGAAGCATCGACTCCCGACTACGGCACCGCGATCACGATCACGCCGTACCCCGGCGGCACGCTGCGCCACGTGGTGTCGCGCGACGAGAACGGTCTGCCCGTCGGTCAGGCGGTCATCCGGGTCAACGACGAGGGCGCGGCGACACCGCTCGTCGAGGTCGATTCGACCGACTCGATCCTGCAGGCCTGCGCGTCGCCCAGCGGTCAGTACGCCGCGGTCGTCATAGCGCCGGAGCTCGCCGACAACCCCTACGACCAGATGCTGCTGCCGCTGCCCGAGAACCTCGAGACGCACCTGCTCGACCTGCGCACGGGTGACGAGATCGTGGCGCTCACCGGCTTCGACGCCTCGTGGTGCCAGACGGCCCCCCAGTTCTGAGCCCATGCCGACGGATGCCCTGCACCGAGCGACCCGCGCCGAGCTGAGCGGGCTGCCGGTCGAGGTCGCTCCGCTGCTGCTCGGCGGCGAGCTGCGCACCGTCGTGGCCGGCTCCGAGGTGCGACTCCGACTCACCGAGGTCGAGGCCTATCACGGGCAGGGCACGGGACCGGCGGCCGACCCCGGGTCGCACGCGCGCATGGGGCGCACCGCACGCAACGCGACGATGTGGGGCGAGCCGGGGCACCTGTACGTCTATCTGAGTCACGGCATCCACTCGTGCGTGAACGTCGTCTCGGGCCCCGAGGGTCAGGCGGGCGGGATCCTGCTGCGTGCGGGCGAGGTGGTGCACGGGGCGGATGCCGTCGCGGTGCGCCGCCGTGCGACGCCCCCTCTGACGGCGACCGCGCGGCGCGACCTCGCGCGCGGGCCCGGGCGATTCGGCCAGTCGGCGGGCCTGCGGCATCCGATCCACGACGGCATCGACGCGATCACCGGAGCGGACTTCGCGGGCGCCCGCGCCGAGCTGTGGCTGCGTGACGAACCGGTGACCGATGTGGCGACCGGGCCGAGGGTCGGTGTGGCCGGCATCGCCGGGACCGCGGCATTCCCCTGGCGCTTCTGGATCTCCGGCGACCCGACGGTCTCGCCGTTCCGCTGGGGGAGGGGCGCTCAGGCCGAGTGTCTCCACACCATGGGCGTCGGCAGCATGATCCCCTCGCGCGGACGCTGATCGTCGCGCAGCTGCGCGAGGACGGATGCCGCGGCCGCGGCCCCGAGACCTTCGGCAGGCTGGTCGACGGTCGAGAGCAGCGGGGTGGTGCGCGTCGCCCACGTGCTGTTGTCGAAGCCGACCACGCCGACGTCATCCGGCACACGCCGTCCCGCTTCGCGCAGCGCCCACATCGCTCCGGCGGCCACCGCGTCGGACGCGGCGAAGACTCCGTCGATGTCGGGTGCTCGGTCGAGCAGTCGCCTCATGGCGGCGGCTCCGTCGGCGTAGGAGTACAGCGGCACCTCTTCGACGAGGTCCGGATCGAAGTCGTCGCCGAGAGCGTCGGTGAATCCGGCGAGTCGATCGGTGCCCGAGTCGCGGTCGAGGGCGGCGGCGATCATGCCGACCCTCGTGCGACCGGTCGCCAGCAGACGTGAGGTGACGGCCTGCGCGGCGCCGCGGTTGTCGACGCCGACCCAGGCGGCATCGACGTCGGGTGGGTGGCCGACGTAGGCGACAGGCAGGTCGAGTCGCATCACGGCCTTGGTGATCGGATCCTGCGCTCGGGCCGAGACGATCACAGCGCCGTCGACGAACCCGCCGTTGAGGTAGCGCGCGACGCGTTCGGTGTCGCGCACCGAGTCGACCACGAGGCAGACCATCTGGTAGTCCGCCTCGGAGAGAGTCTCGTTCGTGCCGAGCATGATCGCGCCGATGTTGGGGTCTTCGAGGAACAGCGCGTGCGGCTCGTGCACGATGAACGCGATGGCCTGGGTGCGCTGTCGCACGAGGTTCTGGGCGGCGGTGTTCGGCACGTAGCCGACCTCGCGGATCGCCTCTTCGATCGCGGTGCGCGCGGCGTCCGACACGTAGCCGCCGTTGATCACGCGGCTGACGGTTCCCCTGGAGACTCCGGCGACGCGCGCGACATCGTGCACGGTGCTGCGACGGCGGGCGGAAGTGCTCATGATCGACAGCCTATCGACCCGGACTTGACGGGATTCGCCACGACATGCGACGATGTGTGCACGTTCACAGAAATCCCGATCGCTGTTTCGACGCAGCGGACTGTGCACGTGCACACATGATCCGCAAAGGAGCGTCACCGATGGCCGCCGCTGTGTCCGACCGCATCGCCACCCTCTCCGCAGGGCGCGGCCTCGTCTTCGGATGCGACTACAACCCGGAGCAGTGGGACCGCAGCGTCTGGCCCGACGACGTGCGGCTCATGCAGCAGGCCGGCGTGGGTCTCGTGGCGATCAACATCTTCGGCTGGTCGTCGATCAACCCCGCCAGGGGAGTGTGGGACTTCGCGGCGCTCGACGAGATCATCGCGCTGCTGCACGCCGCGGACATCCGCATCAACCTCGGCACCGGCACGGCCTCGCCCGCACCGTGGCTCACCGCGCAGCATCCCGAGATCCTGCCGGTCGGCGAAGACGGGACCGTCTTCCAGCAGGGCGGTCGTCAGGGGTACTGCCCGAGCTCGCCCCTCTTCCGCGCGTACGCCGCCGAGGTCGTCACCCGTGTCGTCGAACGCTACGGCGACCACCCGGCCGTCGCGCTCTGGCACGTGTCGAACGAGCTGGGCTGCCACAACGCGCTCTGCTACTGCGACACGAGCGCCGAGGCCTTCCGTGGCTGGCTGCGCGAGCGGTACGCCGACATCGACGCGCTGAACCGCGCGTGGGGCACGACATTCTGGAGCCAGCGCTACAGCGACTTCGACGACGTGCGGGTGCCCGCTCAGGCCCTCTCGCTGCGCAACCCGGGGCAGATCCTCGACTTCCAGCGCTTCAGTTCCGACGAGCAGCTCGCGCTCTACCGCGCCGAAGCCGCGATCCTGCGCGAGCGGAGCGACGTGCCGGTGACGACCAACTTCATGGTCACCGCGCACATCCGCAACCTCGACTACTGGTCGTGGGCGGGCGAGATGGATCTGATCGCCAACGACCACTACCTCGACCGTCGCCTCGACGACGCGCGGGGCGAGCTCTCGTTCGCCGCCGACCTCACCCGCGGCCTCGCCCAGGGTGCGCCGTGGCTGCTCATGGAGACCTCGACCGGCGCAGTGAACTGGCAGCCCTACAACCTCGCCAAGGCTCCCGGTGAGCTGCAGCGCAACATCGCCGCGCACATCGCGCGCGGCGCCGACGGCATCTGCTTCTTCCAGTGGCGGGCGTCGACCCAGGGCGCCGAGAAGTACCACACGGCACTCGTGCCGCACGCGGGCGAGGACTCCGACCAGTGGCGCGAGGTCGTCGCGCTCGGCGGACTCCTCGATCGCCTGGGCGAGGTCGCCGGGACGCGCGTCGTCGCCGACGCCGCACTGTTCTTCTCCTGGGAGAGCTGGTGGGCCGCCGAGAACGAGGGCCGTCCGAGCGAGGCGCTGACCTACCTCGGCCAGGTGCATGCCGCGCATGCCGCGCTGGCGGATGCCGGCGTCACGACAGACGTCGTGCGCCCCGGCGCAGACCTCGACGGCCACCGCCTGCTGATCGTCCCCGCGCTGCACCTCATCGGCGATGCGGATGCCGCGGCGATCGCCCGCGCGGTCGAGAACGGCGCGACAGCACTGATCACCTTCTTCAGCGGCATCGTCGACGAAGAAGACAGAGTGCGCACCGGCGGCTATCCCGGCGCGTTCCGCGACCTGCTCGGCATCCGCTCGGAGGAGTTCACGCCCCTGCGTCCCGACGAGACCGTCACCCTGACCGACGGCACGACCGCGACAGTGTGGAGCGAGCGCCTGAAGGCCACGGATGCCGAGGTCATCGCGTCGTTCGTCGACGGCCCCGCCGCCGGACGCCCCGCGATCACGCGGCGCGCGACGGGAGCGGGCGAGGCCTGGTTCCTCGGCACCCAGCCCGCTCGCGAGGACTACCGCGCACTGATCGCACGGCTCGCCGCATCCGCGGGTGCCGCGCCCGTCCCCGGCGCCGGACCCGACGTCGAGATCGTGCGCCGCACCGGCGACGCCGGCTCGTTCCTGTTCGTCATCAACCACGGATCCACGGATGCCGAGGTCGCGGCCGCAGGTCACGACCTCGTCACCGACGCCCGCGCCACCGGCCTGGTGCCGGCCGGTGCGGTCCGCATCATCAAGGAGGATGTATGACCACCACGCTCGCCGCTCCGGCGGTCGCCTCAGCGCCGAAGGCGCCGGGCCGCCGCCGACGGATCCCGCACAAGGGCGCCATCGCGTTCCTCATCGTGCCCTTCGGCGTGCTGTTCGCGCTGTTCTACGTCGTCCCCATCGCCTACGCGTTCTGGCAGTCCCTGCTCGTGGTCGAGCGCGACGGCACCTTCGGCAAGGCCGAGCAGGTGTTCGGCGGCTTCACGCAGTACGTGCTCGTCTTCCAGAACGAGGCCTTCTGGGCATCGATGGGGCGGATGCTGACCTTCGGCGTCGTGCAGGTGCCGGTCATGCTCGGCCTGGCCCTGCTGTTCGCGCTGCTGCTGGACTCGCCGCTCGTCCGCGGCAAGCGCTTCTTCCGCCTCGCGTTCTTCGTGCCGTATGCGGTGCCCGGTGTCATCGCCGCGATCATGTGGGGCTCGCTGTTCTCGCCGAACCTCTCGCCGTTCACCGCGATCACCAAGAACATCGACTTCCTCGGGGCAGACCTCGTGCTGTGGTCGATCGCGAACGTCGTGACGTGGGTCTACGTCGGCTACAACATGCTGATCATCTACTCGGCGCTGCTCTCGATCCCGCAGGAGCTCTACGAGGCGGCCATCCTCGACGGCGCCGGACAGTGGCGCATCGCCTGGTCGATCAAGATCCCGCTGGTGCGCCCGGCGATCGTGATGACCGCGATCTTCTCGATCATCGGCACGCTGCAGCTGCTCGCCGAACCGCAGGTCTTCCGTTCGTTCAGCTCGGCGGTCACGAGCACGTTCACCCCGAACATGACCGTCTACGCCACGGCATCCATCCCGAACACCAACCTCGCGGCCGCCTTCTCGGTCGTGCTGGCCGTGACGACGTTCGTGCTGTCGTTCGGATTCATGAAGTACATGCAGCGCAAGGAGCAGAACGCATGAGCACCATGACGATCGTCGCCCCCGGTCGGGGCTCGCGCGCACAGGCCCCGCGCGGAAAGGGTGCTCGCGAATCGGGCATCTCCCGTACCGGCGCCATGCTGATCATGGCCGTGTTCACGGTCTACTTCCTGCTGCCGCTGTGGTGGCTGCTCGTCGCGTCGAGCAAGGAGACCGGCGACATCCTGACCACCGCCCCGCTGTGGTTCGCCGACTTCCACCTGCTCGACAACATCGCCGAGCTGTTCGCCTACCGCGACGGCGTCTACCTGCGCTGGCTGCTGAACTCGGTGCTCTACGCCGCGCTCGGCGGTGCCATCGCGACCCTGCTCGCCGCCATGGCCGGCTACGCCCTCGCGAAGTACCGGTTCCCGGGCCGCGACCTGATGTTCGACATCGTGCTCGGCGGAGTGCTGGTTCCCGCCACGGCCCTCGCGCTGCCGCTGTTCCTCATCTTCAGCCAGGCGCAGCTGACCAACACGTTCTGGTCGGTGTTCCTGCCGTCGATCGTGAGTCCGTTCGGCGTCTACCTGGCGCGGATCTTCGCGGCCTCCTCCGTTCCCGACGAACTGCTCGAGGCGAGTCGGCTCGACGGCGCGGGGGAGATCCGCACGTTCTTCACGGTCAGCATCCGACTGATGACGCCCGCGCTGGTGACGATGTTCCTCTTCCAGTTCGTCGCCATCTGGAACAACTTCTTCCTGCCGATGATCATGCTGCGATCCGAAGACCTCTTCCCGGTCGTCTTCGGTCTCTACAACTGGAACAACCAGCTGAACCAGCTGCCGGAACTCCGTGGTCTCGTGCTGATCGGCGCTCTGCTGTCGGTCATCCCGCTGATCGTCACCTTCCTCCTGCTCCAGCGCTTCTGGCGCAACGGACTGGGCGCCGGCGCCCTGAAGTGAGCAGGCGGCCGCCCGGACCGACCGGACGGCCCGCACCACCGCACCATCCCTACCGCACCACCCCCATCGCATCCACGAAAGGATCGAAATGCAGCATTCGAAGATGAAGGCAGCCGCTGTCATCGCCATCTCGGCACTCGCGCTCGCCGGTTGCTCGGCGTCCGGCGGAGACAGCTCCGGCACCGGCGGCGAAGCCGCCGCGTGCACCCCGGCGGACGGCGACGTCACGCTCGAGTTCACCTCCTGGATCCCCGGCATCGAAGACGTCGTCGAGATCTGGAACGAGGCCAACCCCGAGATCCAGGTCGACGTGCAGACCGGCCCGAACGGCAACGGCGGCACGTACCAGAACTTCTTCAACCAGATCAAGGCCGGCGATGCGCCCGACCTCGGTCAGATCGAGTACGACGCGCTGCCGAACTTCCTCGTGCAGGACGGCCTCGAAGACCTCAGCGCCTGTGAGGACGTCGTCGCCGCGGAGGACCAGTTCGTCGACTGGGCCTGGGGACAGGTCACCCTCGGCACCGAGGGCGTCTACGGCGTTCCGCAGGACACCGGCCCCATGGCGCTGTTCTACCGCGCCGACCTCTTCGAGCAGAACGGCATCGCGATCCCCACCACGTGGGACGAGTACCGCGAGGCGGCCGTGAAGATCCGTGACCTCGGCGGATACATCACCAACTTCTCGCAGTCGGACATCAACCAGTTCGCCGGCTTCGCCTGGCAGGACGGCGCTCAGTGGTTCTCGAGCGACGACGAGGGCTGGACGGTGTCGCTGGCCGACGACGCGACCACCACGGTCGCCGACTTCTGGCAGAGCATGCTCGACGACGACCTCGTCGCCACGGTTCCCGCCTGGACCGACGAGTGGAACAACGCCTACAACTCCGGTCAGGTCTGGACCTGGAACTCCGCCGTCTGGGGCGCCAACTCGATCTCCAGCGGAGCCCCCGACACCGCCGGCTCCTGGGCTGTCGCACCGCTGCCGCAGTGGGAGGCCGGCGGCACCGCGGCCGGCAACTGGGGCGGGTCGTCGACCGCTGTCCTCAAGGGCAGCGAGCACGTCTACGAGGCGACGAAGTTCGCGCTGTGGCTCAACACGTCGGATGAGGCGCTGACCGCGCTCGCCGAGGCCGCCAACCTCTACCCGGCCACGACAGCCGGTCTCGAGCTGCCGGTCTACGCCGAGGGCGTCGAGTTCTACGGCGGACAGAAGATCTACGACGTCTTCGCCGACGCCGCCACCCAGGTTTCCCCCGACTTCGCGTGGGGCCCGACCATGACCCAGACCTACTCGGACGTGTCCGACGGCTTCAAGGCCGCGGTCTCGGGCAACGGCACTCTGCTCGACGCGATCGAGAAGGGCCAGACGGCGACCATCGACGCGCTCAAGGCCGCATCGATCCCCGTCACGGAGTAACACCTCTCGGAGGCCCGCCCGTATGCTCACGGGCGGGCCTCCCCCTTTTCGTCTGGAGCGGCAATGAGCGAACTCGTCCACCTGACCTCGGCCGGCGTCAGCGTCGTCATCGACACGACGAGTGCGCGACTGCTGCACTGGGGCGCGGCGCTCGACACCGCCGACCTCGACGCACTCGCGGTGTCGTCGACCGGGGCTGTGACGTTCAGCTCGTTCGACGCCTCGCGCACCTTCCCGCTGCTGGCCGTCGAAGCCGACGGATGGTCCGGCGCCCCGGCGCTCGCGTGGCACCGCGGCGGGCTGCACAGCGCTCCGCTGCTGCGCTCGACCGGGTGGAAGGCGACGGAGTCATCGCTGCGCGGGGAGTTCGCGGATGCCGCGGCCGGCGCATCCGTCGTCCTCGATCTCGAGCTGGATGCCGTCGGCGTGCTCACCGCCCAGGTGTCGGTGACGAGCACGGCGGATGCTGCCGAGCCGCTCGACCTGCTCGCCGCGCGCATCCTGCTGGCGATCCCCGCGCATGCGACAGAGGTGCTCGATCACACCGGACGCTGGACGGGCGAGCGGCGACCACAGCGAGGCGCCCTGCGCCACGGAGCGCATCTGCGTCAGGTGCGCCGCGGTCGCGGTGGCCACGACGCCCCGTACCTGACCGCGATCGGCACCGACGGGTTCGGCTTCCGCCGAGGGGAACTGTGGACCGCGCACGTCGCGTGGAGCGGGGACCTCGAAGTCGGCGTCGAGCGTCTTCCCGAGGGTGCCGGCGTTCACGGGGCGGTGCTCGGCGGGGGAGAACTGCTGCTGCCCGGCGAGATCCGGCTCGGCGCGGGGGAGACGTACGTCTCGCCTCGGGTGTTCCTCGCCTACGGCGAGAGCGGGCTCGACTCCGTGTCGGCCCGCCTGCATCAGACCGTCCGCGCGTTCTCCGCACACCCCACGACGCCGCGCCCTCTCGTGCTCAACACCTGGGAGGCCGTGTACTTCGACCACGACCCCGCGAAGATCATCGAGCTGGCCGAGGCTGCGGCATCCGTCGGCGTC
The DNA here is from genome assembly GCF_001266755.1 of Microbacterium sp. CGR1. NCBI lineage: Bacteria > Bacillati > Actinomycetota > Actinomycetes > Micrococcales > Microbacteriaceae > Microbacterium > Microbacterium sp. CGR1. The sequence goes on along the minus strand of NZ_CP012299.1, from coordinate 2,469,622 downwards.
GAGCGGTTCGTGCTCGACGACGGATGGTTCCGCGGACGGCCCGACGACCGATCAGGACTTGGCGACTGGTTCATCGACGACGCCAAGTGGCCGGAGGGGCTGCGGCCGCTCGCCGATCAGGTGCACGGTCTCGGGATGCAGTTCGGTCTCTGGTTCGAGCCTGAGATGGTGAACCCGGTCTCCGACCTCGCCGCGCAGCATCCGGACTGGGTGCTGCAGGCCGCGCCCGACGCGCCCACCTGGCGGCATCAGAAGGTGCTCGACCTGGCGAACCCGGATGCTGCGGCCCACCTGCTGGAGCGCATCGACGCCCTGGTCTCCGAGATCGGCATCGACTTCATCAAGTGGGACCACAACCGCGACCTGCACGCCGCGGTGTCGCCGCACACCGGCCGCGCGTCCGTGCATGCTCAGACGGCCGCCTTCTACGCCCTGCTCGACGCGCTGCGCGAGCGGCATCCCTCTCTCGAGATCGAGTCGTGCGCGAGCGGCGGAGCCCGCGTCGACCTCGGGGTGCTCCAGCGCACCCAGCGCGTCTGGGGCTCGGACTCGAACGATCCGATCGAACGGCAGCAGATCCAGCGCTGGACAGGCGCTCTCGTGCCCCCGGAGGTCGTGGGGTCTCACGTCGGTCCGCCGGTCGCCGAGACGACGCATCGCGCGGCATCCTTGCCGTTCCGCATGGCCACCGCGCTGTTCGGGCACGCTGGCATCGAGTGGGACATCACGCGGTGCACGGATGACGAGCGGGAGGCGCTGACCCGCTGGACGGCGCTCTATCGCGAGCTGCGGCCGCTGCTGCACTCCGGGGTCACCGTGCGCAGCGACGAGGTCGACGACGAGACGCTGCTGCACGGCGTCGTCGCGGTCGACGGCTCCCGCGGTGTGTTCGCGTGGGTGCGGCAGGGTGCGTCGGTCGACGCGTTCACGCCGCGCACCCGCATCCCCGGACTGCAGCCCGGCGGGCGCTACCGGCTGCGGGTGCGGGACGAGCTGGGCACCGCGACGCGGCATCAGGTCTCGGACCCCGCCTGGCTGGATGCCGGGATCGAGGCGACCGGCGCGTTCTTCGAGACGGTCGGGGTGCCCCTGCCCCTGCTCGCGCCGGGGGCGGCGCTGCTGCTCGAGGTCGTTCGGGTCTGACTCGGGGTCGTGCTAAACTGACTCTTTGTCTGCGCACACTCCTGTGCGTAGTTCGCGTGCTTCCCCTTCTTTGGCCGAGAGATCGGCGATGCGGGGTGGCGCGCAGACAAGGGATCTTGGGTGAGACCGTCCGGTCTCACGGTATAGAAGGAGTCACATCATGGCAGCAGTGTGCCAGGTGACAGGAGCTGTTCCCGGCTTCGGTCACAACGTCTCGCACTCGCACCGCCGGACGAAGCGTCGCTTCGACCCGAACGTGCAGAAGAAGACCTATTTCGTCGCTTCGCTCGGTCGTAAGATCACGCTCAACGTGTCCGCCAAGGGCATCAAGGTGATCGACGTCCGCGGCATCGAGAACGTGGTCAAGGACCTCCAGGCGAAGGGTGTGAAGCTCTAATGGCCAAGAAGGCTCAGGACGTACGTCCGATCATCAAGCTGCGCTCCACGGCAGGTACGGGCTACACGTACGTGACCAAGAAGAACCGCCGCAACACCCCCGACCGCCTCGTGCTCAAGAAGTACGACCCGGTCATCCGTCAGCACGTCGAATTCCGAGAGGAGCGTTGATCAATGGCTAAGAAGAGCAAGATCGCTCGCAACGAGCAGCGCAAGGTCATCGTCGAGCGTTACGCAGAGCGTCGCGCCGAGCTGAAGAAGACCCTGGTCGACCCGAACGCCACCGACGAGGCCCGCGAGGCCGCACGCGTCGGCCTGCAGAAGCTGCCGCGCAACGCGTCGCCGGCTCGCGTGCGTTCGCGCGACGTCATCGACGGCCGCCCCCGCGGTGTCCTCACGAAGTTCGGCGTCTCGCGCGTCCGCTTCCGTGACATGGCACACCGTGGCGAGCTGCCCGGTGTCACCAAGTCCAGCTGGTAAGTCTCAGCAGACAAGCCGAAAGGGGCGAGGATCTTCGGATCCTCGCCCCTTTCGCTGTCCCCGAGCCTGTGGCGCTCGCTGCGAAGGGGATCTCTCGCTGAAAAGGGGATGCTGCGCCATTCGCTCCTTCGTTGCATGAGATCTCCTTCGCAGCAGTCGCTCTGCACCGAGGGGCCGAGTTCACGGTTCTCTACAGGGGCCGGGTGCGCGGCCTCCTCGGAAGCCGACCACGGGGGAGTATCGCCTGATGGATGCGGTCACCGAGCTCGAACGTCAGGGTGGGTCGCGCGCGTCGAGCGACTTCGGTCACTCGGGGTGAGCGCTCACACACTGCGCCGTGCGAAGGAGCTCGGTGCGGTGAGATCGATCCGTCGAGGATGGATTGCGCTGCCCGACGCCGACCCGATCGTCGTGGGCGCCGCGACTCGCGGGGTCGTCATCACCTGCGTCACCGCAGCCGAGCGCATGGGGTTGTGGGTGCCGAACGCATCGTCTGTCCACGTGGCTGCCCGCCCGAATGCCGCCCGCGTGCGGGTGCCGTCGCAGGTCGTCGTCCACTGGTCGCGCCCGGTGGTTCAGCGCGACCCCGACTCCACCGTCGACGGGCTCGTCAACACCCTCGCCGTGGTGGCGCGCTGCCAGCCGAGAGAGACCGCCCTGGTGATCTGGGAGTCGGCTCTGAACAAGGGGCTCGTCGACGAGCGTGTGCTGTCGCGATTCGAGCTGCCGCCCGCCGCCCGGGAGCTGCTCGAATCCGCCAGGCCGTTCTCGGACTCGGGTCTCGAGACGATCTTCGTGTCGAGGCTGCGGTGGTTGGGTCTTGCGATGGTGCAGCAGGCGTGGCTGCACGGACACCGTGTCGACCTCCTGATCGGCGAGCGCCTGGTGATTCAGATCGACGGAGCGACACACGTCGGAGCACGGCGGATGACGGACATCGAGCATGACGCACAGCTCATGCTCCGTGGCTATCACGTGCTGCGGTTCGGGTACGGGCAGATCATGGCTCGCTGGCCAGAAGTGCAGGCGATCATCATGGATGCGGTCGCTCAGGGCAGGCATCTCGGCTGATGTCCTCGCTTGCAGAGAAGGAGATCTCACCCAGCGAAGGACCGAATGCCTCATCCAGTCCTTCGCTGCGCGAGATCTCCTTCGCACACCGAGGCGCTCTCCGTATCGCAGATGCCCTCCGAGGCGGCGCAGCGCCCCGCATCAGGCGACGGATGCTGTCGCGTGCTCCACCGCCCAGGTGAGCGCGTAGTCGGCGATCTCCTCCCAGCCGTTCTGGCTGACGAGACGGTGGGTGCGGCCCGCATACTCCTTGTACTCGACGATGGCGGTGCTGCCGGACGAGTGGTACTTCTTCACGATCGCGCGTCCGATGGCCGGGGGCACGACGTGGTCGATCTCGCCGGTGATGACGAGCAGCGGGGCGCGGTCGGCGCGTGCGTAGTCGACGTGGGTGACTCCGCCCTTCTCGTTGAGCACCGAGGTCACGCCCTCGAAGAAGACCTTGTTGTAGGAGTTCACGGCGTACTCCTCCCAGAGGGCGTCGGATGCTGCGCGGGGGAGGTCGTTGCCGAACGTGAAGTGGAAGTGGCGCTTCGACAGCGGCTTGGCTCCGTTGATGCCGAAGGGGTTGGAGAGGATCGGCGTTCCGGTCCACAGGGTCGAGAGGGGCAGTGCGGTGACGCCGGCGGTCTGTCCCGGGGCCACGCCCACGTAGACGGCGCCGAGGCCGCGGTCGGCGAGCATCTGGGTGAGCACGCCGCCGAACGAGTGGCCCATGATGATCGGCTTGACCGGAAGCGCACGGATGATGCGCTCGTAGTTGTCGGCGATCTGCTTCAGACCGATCCCCTTGAGGGCCGACGGGTCGCGGCGGATGTCCTCGACGGAGCGGTCGTCGATCCCGGGCCATCCCGGGATGATCACCTCGTGGCCCTGCGCGCGGAACCGCTCGGCCCACGTGTCCCAGCTCTTCGGCGTCATCCAGAGTCCGTGGATCAGGACGATCGGGGTCTTGTCGGTGCTGTTCATCGTTTCTTCTCCTATGTCTGCCCCGCCCGGTGCGAGTGCGTTACGCTGGTAGTAGACCGAACGTTCTATCTAGCACAACCTATTCCCGAAAACCCGAATCGGATGACACGATGAGAGGGATCATCATGAAGACCACGACTTCCAGCTCCGCTCCGACGACGGCTCCTAAGCGGCCCAGCGCAGCCCGCGCCCGGCTGATCGACACGGCCACCAGGCTCTTCTACGAAGAGGGGATCCATGCGGTCGGCGTCGACCGCATCACCGATGAGGCCGCGGTCACCAGGGCGACGCTCTACAACCAGTTCGGCGGCAAGGAGAACCTCGTCCTCGCGTACCTGCGCAACGAAGACGAGATGCTCCGCGCGATGTTCGCCGACGCGGGCGAGGCGGTGACGGATCCTGCGCAGCTGGTCGACGCCGTGATCGACGGCATCGCCGCCGACATCCGCCTCCGGCACACGCGTGGCTGCCCGTTCATCAACGCGGCAGCGGAGTATCCGGATGCCGACGGTGCCGTCCGTCTGCTGATCGACGAGCACCGGGAGTGGTTCCGCTCGACGCTCCAGGCCGTCGCCGAGCAGGCCGGCCTCGAGAGCCCCGTCGATGTCGCGGCGTCCCTCGTGCTGCTGCGCGACGCCGCGCTCGTCGGCGGGTACATCGACGGAGACGAGCGGGTCACGCCGGCGTTCGAGCGCACCGCGCGCTCGGTGGTCGCCGCCCACCGCCCGCTCTGAGGCGGCGACGGGGCGGCGGATGGCGGCGGGTCGATGGCGGCCAGCTGGCGGCTGACTGGCGGCTCGGTGGCGTGGCGGCGGATCGGGGCCGCTGGAGAGCATGGAGAACATGAACACGACACGAATCACAGAACTGCGCCAGGCGCAGGGGTGGACTCAGGAACGACTGGCGACCGAGAGCGGCGTGGGACTCAGAACCGTGCAGCGCCTGGAAGCCGGACAGGATGCGAGCCTGGAGACGCTGTGTCTGGTCGCGGATGCGCTGCAGGTGCCGGTGCGGGACCTCTTCGCCACGATCGACGATGAGGCACTCAGCAGCCGGGTCGATTCGCTGCAGCAGCGCACGGATGACCAGCAGGCCGCGCGTGATCGCATCGCCCACGCCTGGACCTGGCTCTATGTCGGCATCGGCATCGTGTGCACGCTGCTGAGCTTCACGTTCTCGTATGGACTCGTGCTGTTCCTGTCCTACTGGGTGGGCGGGTATGTGATCCTCACTGCGCTGCGTCGGATCGTCCTCGAGCCCCGGCTGGACGCCCGGTATCCGTTGTCGAAGGAGACACGCACCCGTCGTGCGAAGCGCCGCGCCGCGATGGCCTCCGCCGCGGCCGACGACGCATCCCCGACCGCCACGACGACGGCCGAACCGACCTGAGACGCGTCGTCGCCCGGGCTGATCTGCGCGCGCCGAGCGAAGGAGATCTCTCTCACGCAAGGGTCCGAACGGTGATTCCGCCCCTTCGTGGCAAGAGATCGCCTTCCCACGATGAGGCCGACAGGCGCGCTGAAATCGATGCCCACGAGTCACATTCGTCACTTCTGCCCCACGACACGCCGCCGAAAAGCCCAAAACCCGCGAAATGACGCGGAAATGTGGGTGGTGGTTGGTACATTCAAGGCGGTCACTCGACCAACGGAGGGCAGCAGCCCTCTGAACCACAACGATGCGACGGGAACCTCGTCGCTGGAGGATGACATGGCTGACAAGTCCATCACCAAGACCGAGCTCGTCGCGAGCATCGCTTCTGCCACCGGCCAGAGCCAGGCCACCGTCTCGGGTGTCCTCGACGCGCTGTTCTCCTCGGTCTCCGACGCTGTTGCCAAGGGCAGCAAGGTCTCGATCCCGGGCTGGATCTCGTTCGAGCAGGTCGCGACCGCAGCTCGCACGGGCCGCAACCCGCAGACCGGCGCCGAGATCAAGATCCCGGCCGGCCACCGCGTCAAGGTGACCGCTGGTTCCAAGCTCAAGGCTGCCGTCAAGTAAGACCGCACCTCTTCGAAGGCCGCTCCCGATCCATCGGGGGCGGCCTTCGTGCGTCCTCCCCGGATCCGCGGCTTAGGCTGGAGGGGTGAGTGCCCGCGCCGTGCAGACCCCGACCCGCTCCGCGTATCGCGCGGCCGGAATCGGCATCCTGCTCGCGACCGGACTGATCGGCGTGATCTTCGCCCTCGTGATCGGCGGAGGCGCGGCTCCGCTGCTGCTGCAGGATCCGGGTCCCTTCGTGCGCTGGGCCACCCCCATCGTCAAGCTCGTGATGAACATCGCGGCCGCGGCGATGCTGGGTTCGCTCGTGCTGGCGCTGTTCGCCCTGCGCAGCGAGGAGAAGTCGTTCGACACGGCGCTCAACACGGCCTCGGCCGGCGCTGCCGTCTTCACGGTCACCGCCGGCATCAGCGGATTCTTCACCTTCATGGCGGCCTTCAACCCGCAGCTGAGCGCCGAGCGCGAGTTCGGTGAGCAGCTCGGACGATTCCTGCTGCAGCTGCCGCTCGGTCAGTCCTGGCTGATCACCACGATCATGGGCTCGGTGATCACCGTGCTCGCGTTCGCGTGGCGCACGTGGACGCCGACGCTCATCACGGCGATCCTCGCCGCGGCATCCTTCCTTCCGCTGGCGACGCAGGGTCACTCCGGGGAGCTCGCCGGTCACAACATCGCGGTGAACTCGATCCTGCTGCACACGATCGGCGCGGCCGTGTGGCTCGGCGGCCTGCTGCTCGTCGTGATCCTGCGCGACCGCTCGGGCGTGGGCACGGCGCAGCTGGTGAGCCGCTATTCGAGTCTCGCGATCGCCGCGTTCGCCGTCGTCGCGATCTCGGGTCTCGCCCGCTCCGTCGTCTCGTTCGGCGACATCTCGCAGCTCTGGACGCCGTACGGCACCATCCTGCTCGCGAAGGTCGTGCTCCTCGTCGGTATGGGAATGCTGGGCGCCTGGTATCGCACCCGCCTGATCCCTCGGCTCGAGGACGACGGAGCCGCGCGCTGGTTCTGGATGCTGGTGCTGTGCGAGGTCGCTCTGATGGGTCTGGCCTCGGGAGCTGCCGCCGCGCTCGCGCGCACGCCCCCGCCCACCGGCGAGGAGGCGGCGTTCGTGCAGACCCCCGCCGAGAACCTCACCCGCTCCCCGCTGCCGCCGGAGTTCACGATCGACCGCTGGTTCACGGCGTGGGACATCGACGTGCTCTGGCTGGTGGCCGCCGGGTTCGGCCTCTTCCTCTACCTCGCCGGCGTGCGCCGACTGCGGCTCCGTGGCGACCGCTGGCCGATCCACCGCACCGTGTTCTGGGTGCTGGGAATGCTGATGCTGCTCTGGGTCACGGGCGGCCCGATCAACGCGTATCAGGAGTATCTCTTCAGCGTGCACATGCTGGGACACATGATGCTGTCGATGGCGATCCCGCTGCTGCTGGTCTCGGGGGCGCCGGTCACGCTGGCCCTTCGAGCGATCCACAAGCGCGACGACGGCACCCGCGGTGGTCGCGAATGGATCATGTGGGCCGTGCACTCGCCGTTCTCGAAGGTCGTCACCCACCCGTTCGTGGCGGCGGGCATCTTCATCCTGTCGCTGTGGGCGTTCTACTTCACCGACCTGGTGCGCTGGTCGATGTTCGAGCACCTCGGCCACGAGTGGATGGTCGCGCACTTCCTCATCTCCGGCTACCTGTTCGTGCTGAGCCTGGTCGGCGCCGACCCGGTGCCCTACCGTCTGCCCTACCCGGGGCGCCTCATCACCCTGATCGCCATCATGGCCATGCACGCCTTCTTCGGCGTCGCGATCATGATGCAGGAGGGGTTGATGGTCGCCGACTGGTTCGGGTCGATGGGGCGCACCTGGGGCCCGACGCCCATCGAGGATCAGTACATCGGCGGCGGCATAGCGTGGTCGATCGGAGAGATCCCGACTCTGATCCTCGCGATCACCGTCGCGATCCAGTGGAGCCGCAGTGACACCAAGCTGCAGAAGCGCCGTGACCGTCATGCAGACCGCACGGGCGAGGCCGAGCTCGAGGAGTACAACCAGAAGCTCGCGGCGCTCGCCGAGCGCGACCTGCGTCAGGCGGAGCGCGACGCACGGTGACCGTGCTCCCGGCGGGCGTCAGCCCGTGGACTCCTCGTCGGGGGATCCGACCCGGATCGACACCTTGCCGTCGGGGAGGATCGTGATCGATCCGTTCACCTGGAACGGGACGTCTTCCGACCGCTCCTGAACCGAGCCGTCGAAAAGCGAGCGGATCTCGACGTCGACGTGCGCGACGGCATCCGTCGGGGGGATCTTCCAGTGTCCGCCGTCGGGCACGACGCTCACCTGCGGTTGTGCGGCGATCGACCACTTCGGCAGCGAGGCGAGGCGGTTGGAGACCTCGAGGCCGAATGGGCAGGCGGTCGGCTGCAGCACCTCCTGCGTCGTGCAGGTGGTGAGGAACTCCTCGACCCGCTGCTGCACCACCGCGACGAAGTCCGAGGTGGGCTCGGTCTGCACGTCGACGGGCGTGGTGGCGAGCGGGGTGTCGGCGAGGACGCCGATGCCCTCGGACTCCGCGATCGCAGTGTCGACGGTGACCGAGTACAGCCCCGGCGTGAAGACCAGCAGGGGAAGGGGATCGAGGGGTGCGGCCTCCGCCCCGGCGGGTGAGACCTGGCGGCGATCCATCTCGAAGCCGTTGACGGCGAACTGATCGGCACCGCGCACCGTGAGCTCGACCACGGCCAGCGGGCTCGTCGTGAAGCGCCAGTTGGGGGTGACCCCCGCCCAGCCGTCCTGCTCGACGGTGAAGGTGGTGGTGCCGGCGTGCCCGCTCGCCTCGTACGACACGGTCACCTCGGTCTTGCCGGACTCGTCGGCCTGTTCCGACTGCACCTCGACGTCGGTGAGCGGCGCGAGTGCCGAGTGACGCAGCAGCGCCTCCGACGCCGTGGCTCCGATGCCGGCGATCTCGAGGGTCTCCCGATCGATCGCGACGCCGGGCACGCGCAGAGCGTCAGCCGCTCGTCCTTCCGAGAGCAGGTCGAGGTAGCGCACCACGAACGCCGATGGCCCGTAGAACTGCTGGTACAGGGTGGCTCCACCTGCACCGAGAGCGGCGACGAGCACGAGGCCGATGACCGCGAGGAGCGCGAGATCGGCAGCGAGGCGCGAGCGCCGGGGCGCCTTCGTCTCGACCTGCTGCATGGCGTCAGTCTAGAAGCGTGGCCTGGGACGACGCCGTGCGTGAGTCGGTGTGCGTCGGCCGCGATCGCTGTGTTCCTCGGATGCCGGGCGGCGCCGCCACGTAGCATGGGGAGGCACGGTCTCGCCGTGCATTCCCGCCTCCGTCCGTGTGAGAGAACCGTGTCGCTTCCCGCCCTGTCCGAAGAGCAGCAAGAGCTGTTCCGGTTGATCGAGGACACCAGCGAGCACGTCTTCATCACCGGTCGAGCGGGCACCGGCAAGTCGACGCTGCTGCAGTACTTCTCGTGGAACACGAAGAAGCAGATCGCCATCTGCGCGCCGACCGGCGTCGCCGCGCTCAACGTCGAGGGTCAGACGATCCACTCCCTGTTCCGGCTGCCGATCGGACTGATCGGCGACTCGGACATCGATCAGAACGACAACACGCGACGGATCCTCAATGCGATCGAGACGCTCGTGATCGACGAGATCTCGATGGTCAACGCCGACCTGATGGATGCGATCGACCGTTCGCTCCGTCAGGCGCGGGGCAAGCGGGGCATCCCGTTCGGCGGAGTGCAGATCGTGATGTTCGGCGATCCGTATCAGCTGGCTCCCGTGCCGCCGCGCGGCGACGAGCTGCGCTACGTCAAGGACCACTACCGCTCGTTCTGGTTCTTCGATGCCAAGGTCTGGGCGGGTCCGGCCGGCGGTGAGGGTGACGATGACGACGGGGGACTGTTCGCCGTCGACACCCGGGCCGAGCTGCACGTGCGCGAGCTCGTGCAGATCCACCGGCAGTCGGATGACGGTTTCAAGGCGATGCTGAACGCGGTGCGGTACGGGCGGGTCACCGCGGAGATCGCGGGAGTGCTGAACACGCAGGGCGCGCGCACACCACCGGACCCGGAGCCGGGAGAGGTGCCGATGATCACCCTCGCCACCCGCAACGACATCGTGAACACCATCAACAGCCGCCACCTCGCAGCGCTGCCCGGCAAGGAGCAGACGGCGCGTGCCGAGGTCAGCGGCGAGTTCGGGAAGGGCGAGGCGTCGCTGCCGGCCGAGTCGGAGCTCAAGCTCAAGATCGGCGCGCAGGTGATGTTCCTCCGCAACGACACCTCGATGTCGGGCGAGCCGCCGCGGTGGGTGAACGGCACGATCGGCACGGTCGTGCGGATCCTCGGAGAGACCGTGCGCGTCGAGATCGACGGCGAAGAGGTCGACGTCGAGCCCGCGGTCTGGGAGCGGTTCCGATACTCCTACGAGCCGAGCACCAAGAAGCTGAGCCGTGACGTCGTGGCGGAGTTCACCCAGTTCCCGCTGCGCCTCGCGTGGGCCGTCACGATCCACAAGTCGCAGGGCAAGACCTACGACCGCGCGATCATCGACCTCGGCTCAGGCGCCTTCGCTCCAGGGCAGACCTATGTGGCGCTGTCTCGGCTCACGTCGCTCGACGGGCTCTACCTGTCGAGGGCGCTGCGCCCGAGCGACATCCGCGTCGACGAGGATGTGCGCCGCTTCATGCGCGACGCGTGGCTCGCGGCATCCACTCCCGAGGTCGGGAAGGGCTGAGCCCGTTCGTGGTCAGGCGGCGACGCGTGCGCGGTCGAGGTCTTCGAAGAGCTCGGTGTTGAACCGGTAGGCGAGCAGGACCTCGTCGATCACACGCTCGCGCTCGGCGTCGTCCCAGGGGGCCGAGTCGAGCTGCTCGCGGTAGACGTCCTTGAACGCCGACGGGTCGGCGATGTCGTCGAACAGATAGAAGCCGATGCCGTTGGTCTCGAAGCCGAAGCGGCGTGCCATGACGCGTCCGATGAAGATGCCGCCCGACAGATCGCCGAGGTAGCGCGTGTAGTGATGCGCGACGAAGCCACCGGCCCAGGTCGCCCCGACCTGGCGGATGCGCTCGACGTAGCGCTGCGTGGTCGGCAGCGCGACGATCACATCGCGCCAGTGCGCCCCGAGGAGGAACTCGAGGTCGGCCTCGAGCGCGGGCAGGCGGGTCAGCTTGTCGCTGAGGAAGACGGATGCCACGGGGTCCTGGCGCATGCGCTCGCCCGCGCCCTCGAGGGCTTCGTAGATGAAGTAGTGCTGCGCGACGAGCGCGATGTAGTCCTCGCGCGATCCTTCGCCCTTGAGCAGGTCGGACATGAAGCCTGCACCCTCGCTGCGCGAGTGCGAACCGGAGGAGCGCTCACGGAGGGCTGCGGAGAAGGAGAGGATCTCGGACATGTGCCCAGTGTAAGGGTCGCCTAACCTGAAAGGAAACCCCTCGGTGAGCCGAGCGTCATGCGTGCGGACGCGGCTCGACCCCGAGCTTCTCGCAGGCGAGATCGTAGAGCGCGACGACCTCGCGGCGCACGGCGGGGCGCTCCGTGATCGGACCGGAGGGCCAGGGGATGTGAAGCTCGGAGGCCTCGCCGGAGCGGGTGACCTTCCAGACTCCGCCGTCGCCGTCGAGGTCCGTCATCACGGCGTCGGTGATCTCGTCCGACTGAGACCCTTCGGCCGGCGCGAAGGCGCGCGTGATGAGCAGATTGTCATCGGTGTGGTCGCCGTTCATGTGGCGGAGGATCGCGGAGACGACGTCGGCATCGAACGTGTGGGGCATGGTGATCACCCTAAACGGCGTTCGGTGATGCCTTTCTTTCAGGATGGGCGTTCTAGACTCGGGAGACACGTCTTCCGGGGGTCCCCTTTCATGCAGCTTCTCTCGTCGCGCACGTTCCGCGCAGCAGTGGCCGGCGCAGCCGCGCTCGGGCTCTTCCTCACCGGCTGCACGGCCGAACCGGAGTTCAGCTACCAGCCTCCGTCCCAGGTCGACGGCCCTCTGCCCGACGACACGGTCGCCGCCATGGAGGCGGCCATCACCAACGCGCTCGCCGCATCGGGTGCCTCGGGCGCCGTCGTGGGCGTGTGGGCTCCGTGGAGCGGCAGCTGGGTCGCCGGCCTCGGCACCCAGACCCCCGGCGGTGACGAAGAGATCAGCACCGACATGTCCTTCCGGATCGCGGACATGACCCGTCTCATGACGTGCGACGTGCTCTACGGTCTGGCCGATGACGGCGTGGTCGATCTCGACGACCCCGTGCCCGACCACGTCTCGGGCGTCGCTGACATGAAGGACATCACGCTGCTCGACCTGTGCAACAGCACGAGCGGCGTCGGCTCGTCCGAGGCGACCGCGCAGGCCGCATGGTTCACCACCCCCGAGCGCGTGTGGGCACCCCTCGAGCTCGCGGCGTACGGCCTCGGCGCCCCGCGCACCACTCCGAAGACGACCTACACGAACTCGGATGCCGGCTACCTGCTGCTCGGACTCGCACTCGAGCGGGCGTCCGGCCGCACGGCGTCCGAGCTGATCGCCGAGTACGTGACCCAGCCGCTCGGTCTCTCGGCGACGTCGCTGCCTTCGCCGGCCCCGGCGCCGCCCTCTGACGGACCGGTCATGAACGGGCACTACCTGACACCCGTCGAAGGCGGGTACGACTGTGCGGCCCCGGTCGACATCACCACGCTCTCGTCGAGCACCGGCTACACCGACTCCGGCGTCGTGTCGACGATCGAGGATCTCGGTCGGTACGCCCAGGCCGAAGCCGCGCAGAAGCTGCGCACGAAGGACGAGCCGAACCGCTTCGGAGCTCCCCTGCCGCAGGGCCCCCAGGCTCCCTCCTGGCTCCAGGCCACGGGCGGGGCTCTGCTCGTCGGCTCGATGGTCGGACAGGCGGGCTGGACTCCCGGGTATCAGACGTCGGCGTTCTCCGACCCCGAGACGGGCTTCACGGTCGCAGTGTCGCTCAACAACTCGACGACCGGCGCGACGACCGCGATGTACCTGGCCTGGGAGCTCGCGGCGATCGCCTCCAAGGTGCCTGCGGCCGCGGGTGAGACCGCTCCCGAGTTCGGGCTTCCGTTCACGGCCGAGCAGTATCACCAGGCCATCACGGACTCGGCGGTCGCCTGCGTCGCACCGCCGGCCGCCTAGGGCCCGGCGCACGACCGCCGCGGCATACCGACGAAGGGAACGCCGATGGCGATCATCGACAACGCGATCTACGTCGACGGTGTCCGCACCGAGAATCCGCGGAGCCTCAGTGAGACGTTCGAGGTGCTGCGCGAACGCGGCGGCATGAGCTGGATAGGTCTGTACCGGCCGAGCGAAGCCGAGATCCGCGAGGTCGCCGACGAGTTCGGCATCCACGCTCTCGTCGTCGAGGATGCGCTCTCGGGTCACCAGCGGTCGAAGCTCGAGCGGTACGGAGACGTGCTGTTCATGGTGCTGCGATCCGCCCGGTATCTGGATGCCGCGGAGGAGGTCGAGTTCGGCGAGATCCATGTGCTCGTGGGGCCCGACTTCGTGGTGACGATCCGCCACGCGGAGTCTCCCGACCTGGGGCGGGTGCGACGCCGACTCGAAGACGACCCCGGTCTGCTGAAGCTCGGTCCGGAGGCGGTGCTCTATGCGATCCTCGACGAGGTCGTCGACGAGTACGCACCCGTGCTGTCGGGACTCGAGAACGACATCGACGAGATCGAGAGCCAGCTCTTCGAGGACGAGGTCGACGCGACGCAGCGCATCTACGAACTCGGTCGTGAGGTGATCGACTTCCAGCGCGCGGTGCAGCCTCTCGCGGGCATGCTGGACTCGCTGCTGCGAGGTTCGACGAAGTACGAGGTCGACGAGGAGCTGCAGCGGTACCTGCGCGACGTGCTCGACCACACCCTGCGCGTGTCGGAGCGCGCGAACACCTTCCGCACGGTGCTCGACAACGCGCTGACCGTCGAGTCCACGATCGTGGCGCGGCGGCAGAACGAGGAGATGCGGCGGATGACCGAGTTGAGCATCCGCCAGAACGACGAGGTCAAGAAGATCTCGGGCTGGGCGGCGATCCTGTTCGCCCCGACGCTCGTCGGCACGGTGTACGGCATGAACTTCGACCACATGCCCGAGCTGCATTGGACGCTCGGATACCCCATGGCGGTCGCTCTGATGCTGGCGATGGGCGTCGGGCTCTACTGGGCGTTCAAGCGCAAGGGCTGGCTGTAGGCCCCTGACCGCGGGCGCGCCGAACGTCGACGTGGTCGATTGTTCCGCATTCGCCACCGAAGTGCAACTAGTTACAAAAAGTGCTTGGAAACCGCTATCCGGTCGGCTAGCGTCGAGATGGCCGACGAGAGTCCGGCACAGAATCAAGGGAGATCACATGCACAACGCAACGACGCGCGCCGCACGCAGCCGCCTCCTGCTGGTGACCGCCGGTGTCGCGGCCTCCGCTCTCGCGCTCACCGGGTGCGGCGGGGGCTCAGGCGACTCGACGGCATCTGCAGACAAGACCACGATCCGATTCCTCTACGCCACGGGAGACGAGACCTGGAACGCGGTCGTCGACCAGGTCGTCACGGCCTTCAACGAGCAGAGCGACACGACGGAGGTCAAGCTCGACCCGCTCCCCGCCGGCTCGGACTACGCCACGGCGCTCAAGACCGTCGATGCGACAGGCAACTGGCCGGCCGTAGTCGACATGCGCGACACGCTCACCTATGTCAATGCGGGCAAGCTCGCGGGCATCCCCGATGAGGTCACGGCCTTGCTCGAGCCCGATGCATACGCTCCCGCAGCGGACGGCGAGGTCTACACCGTGCCGTACAGCGCGCTCAACGGCGAACTCGGCATGAACATCGTCTACAACAAGGCCTACTTCGAAGAGCACGACCTCGAGGTCCCCGAGACCTATGACGACTTCATCGACCTGCTCGATGAGATCAAGTCGAACGGCGACGTCCCGCTGGCGACGGCCGCCGCTGAGGTGTGGCCGTCGGATCAGCTCTGGAAGCCCCTCGCCGCGCCGACGTTCGCAGAGTTCAGCGACGACGGCGGCTTCTGGAACGTGGCCGCCGAGGGCGGCGCCTCGGTGGCCGACCTGAAGGCTCCGCTCGAGGAGCTGAAGATGATCATGGACAACTACGTGCTCGAGGGATGGCAGTCCACCGCCGACGCCCAGACCACGACCCTCCTTGTCAACGAGCAGGCCGTCATGGCCACGTCCTCGGCCGGCCTCGGACGTCTCATGGACATCAACAAGGTCGACCCGGAGTTCGATGCGGGGCTGTTCATCATCCCCGACGAGGACGGCAAGATCAACGTGCTCAAGAACAGCGTCGTCGGCGACACCGCCGGCGGACTGGCGATCTCGTCGCAGGCGGCGGAGAACGAGGACGAGTACGCCTCGGCGGTCGAGTTCCTCACCTACTTCTACTCGGTGGATGCGGCGAACCTGATGGAGGCGAGCGGCTGGATCTCGCCGAACATCCTGAAGTCCGACGAGGTCGAGCGCAACGACACGATCCCCGGTGCGGAGGACTTCTTCGCACTCCTCGAGAACCCGGACCTCGTCTGGTACGAGAACGCGCCGACGCTGAGCACCTTCAGCTCGGTCAACACGTTCTTCCGGCAGTCGCGCATCGAGATGCAGGACGGCCAGACCACGATCGACGAGACGATCGCGAAGGTCCAGGCCGAACTCGAGGCGCAGGTCGCCGCAGCCGGTTGATCCGGCCCCGAGGGCGCGGGCCCGACCGCGCCCTCGGCACCCGGCAGACGGCGATCGATCAAGGAGAGAACATGAGTGCACACACCGCGGTCCGCGTGCGGCCCCGATTCGGACGAGGGCGTCTGGCCATGCTGGGCTTCGTCGTCCCGGCCCTGGTGATCTACCTCCTGATGGTGATAGTCCCGTCACTGCAGACCCTGCAGCTGAGCCTGACCGACTGGGACGGCATCAGCGACGGCTACGACTACGTCGGCATCAAGAACTACGAGGACATCGTCGCGAGCACTCGCTTCTGGAACGCGGTGCGCAACACCCTGATCCTGGGACTCGGCTCGGCGCTGATCATCAACGTGATCTCGCTCGCCGTCGCACTGATGCTCGACAAGCTCGACCATGCACAGGGCTTCTTCCGCACGGCCGTGTACCTGCCGGCCCTGGTCAGCGCCTTCATCATGGCGACGATCTGGAAGTACCTGCTCAACTACAACTTCGGCTCCGTCAACACGGTGCTGCGTGACATGGGGCTTCCCGAGTGGGCCCGCGACTGGCTGGGTGACAGCAGCATCGTGATCTGGGTGATCCTCTTCATCACCTGCTTCACCCTGGGCGGCAACACCACCCTCATCTATCTCGCCAACCTGCAGTCCGTTCCGCAGGAGCTCATCGAGGCGGCCCGCATCGACGGGGCCAGCGGAGCGAAGGTCTTCTGGAACGTGACCTGGCCGATGATCGCGGGTGCGGTGACCGTCAACATGACGCTCGCGATGATCGCCGGTTGGGTGATCTTCGACCAGGTGCTCGTGCTCACGTCCGGTGGGCCCGGGTTCGTGAGCGAGACCATGGCGTTCTTCATCTACAAGGTCGGCTTCGGCGAATACCGTGCCGGCTTCGGGTCGGCGGCCGCCGTCGTGCTCTTCATCGTGGTGATCGTGAGCACCGTCGCCGCGAACGCCTACATGCGCAAGAGGGAGATCCAGGCATGACCGAGACGATGACCCAGGTCACCATGAAGATCGAGCCCGAGCAGCGTCCGTCGGGCCTGGCCCGCATCCCCCGTCCACCGCGTCAGCGGCGGGAGAGGAAGAAGTGGTCGCTCGGGGAGATCATCGTGATGGTCGTGCTCAGCGTCCTGGTGCTGATCGTCGCCTCGCCGGTGATCTACGCCCTGCTGAACTCGTTCCGCTCATACGCCGAGATCACGAAGGATCCGATGGGGCTCCCGACCTCGTTCGCCTTCGACAACTACGTCGCCCTGTTCCAGCAGACCGACTTCCTCGAGGCGGTGCTGAACACACTCATCATCACGGTGGGCACCGTCGTGATGCTGATCATCATCGTGCCGATGGCCGCCTACGGCATCGAGCGGATCGGCGGACGCACCTCGCGCTTCCTCTACGTGCTGTTCATCGCCGGGCTCATGATCCCGTTCCAGGTGCGCATGATCCCGCTGGTGAAGGGCTTCGACGACGTCGGTCTCTACAGCACGCTGCTCTCGGTGATCCTCGTGCATCTGGGAGGAGCCGCGAGCTTCGGCATCCTGCTCTACTGCAGCTTCATCAAGGGCATCCCGATCGAGGTCGAGGAGGCGGCGCACGTCGACGGCGCGGGCCGCCTGCGCACCTTCTGGCTCATCGTCTTCCCGATGCTCCTTCCGGTGACATCCGCCTTCGTGATCATCCAGGCGCTCGGTCTCTGGAACGACTTCTTCATCCCGCTGGTCTTCCTCGACTCCTCGTCGGCGGGCACCATCAACGTGGCGATCAACCGCATGGTGGGGCTCCTCACCTCGCAGTGGCAGCTGATCTACACCGGAGCGATCCTCGCGATCGTCCCGTCGGTGGCGATCTTCGCGGCCTTCCAGCGGTACTTCATCAAGGGCATGTCGGTCGGGGCGGTCAAGGGATGAGCGCCGTCGCCACCACCCGACTCGGACGCCTGCTCGGCTACGACGGCATCATCGCGACGCTGCTGCTGGGCGCCTTCCGATACTTCCTCGTGTCGCTCTCCTTCGTGTGCTGCCTCGTGCCGATGCTCGCGTTCCAGGCGCTGGTCGGCTGGCAGGCGACCCATACCGCGCTCTGGCTCGGCGCCGCGGCCGTGCTGACGGTCGCACCCGCTCTGCACGGTCTGACGCAGGCTGCTGCCGGCCTGGTCGACGGCGAGCCGCACGTCGCCCGGATCTTCTGGGCCGCCTTCGCCGGTGCCGTGCGCCACCGCTGGGGTTCCGCGCTCGTGCTGAGCGGCGCAGTGCTGGTGCTCGGATACGACGTGGCGCTTCTCGGAGCGGATGCGAACGTGCTGCTCGGTGCCGTCGCCGTCGCGGCCGTCATCGCCATGGTCGTTGTCGCGGCCGCGTTCCTCACGGACTCGCCGCTGCGCGGTGCCGGCTTCGCGATCGCCGCCGCGCGGATCGTCCTGCAGCGCCCGCACCTCGCCCTCGTGTGGCTGCTGGTGGGCGCCTTGGCTGCGCTCGCGACCACTCTGCCCGTGGTCGGCGCGGTCGGCTGGCTCTCCGCCCCGGCCCTCGCCGCCGTCGCGGCGACGATCTGCAATCGCGCACTCGGCTTCGACCGCTCGCGTCAGCGGGTGGGAGCATGATCGCCCGGATCGCCGGCTTCACGATCGCGTGGAGTGCGGATGCGCCCGCGACCCTGGCCGTGGACGACGGGCATCCGGCGCCTCTCGTCGAGATCTTCACCGCGGCCGAACAGCGTGCGCGCACCAGTCAGGCGTACGTGCGCTCGGCGCTGGGCGCCCGCCTGAGTTCGACGCGAACGGAGACGGCGAGCGACGCCGTCACGCTCGTGCAGCGGGATCCGCGCACCGGGCTCGAGGTCACGAGCGTGCTGTCGCTGTCGGGTTCCGCTCTGCGTGTGCAGCACACTCTTCGCGCCACGGCGCCGGGCCAGGTCACGGTCACGGCCGTCAGCTCGGCGAGCGTCGGGCTCGGCGCCGGGCCGAACGCGGGCGAGGACTACGACATCCTCACCGCGCGCAGCGAGTGGCTGGCGGAGAACCGCTGGTACCGTCGTGCTCTTTCGGACGAGCTGCCCCCGCTCTCCCTCCCGATCCACGCGCAGGACGGCCGCGGTCACGCCACACTGACCAGCCATGGGGCATGGTCGACCGGTGAGCATCTTCCTGTCGGCGCGCTGCTGCGCCGCGACGGCGCCGCCGTCGTCTGGCAGATCGAGAGCGGAGCCGGATGGCATGTCGACCTCAGCCAGGGCCTCGACGGTCTGACGCTGTCTCTGCTCGGCCCCACGGATCTCGAGCATCAGTTCGCCCACACGCTCGGTGAGGGCGACGAGTTCACCAGTGTCCCGGTCGTGCTCGCGGCCTCCCCACGAGGTCTCGACGCGGCGATCGCCGGCCTCACCTCTCACCGCCGTGCGATCAGACGCGTCGACGGACCCGATCTCCCGATCGTCTACAACGACTTCATGAACACACTCATGGGCCAGCCGTCGTCCGAGGCGCTGCGCCCGCTGATCCGGGGTGCCGCAGACGCGGGCGTCGAGGTGTTCTGCATCGATGCCGGCTGGTTCGCCGACCCCGCCATCGGCGACTGGTGGGACACGGTGGGCGAATGGCAGGAGGCCGCCGACCGGTTCGACGAGTCGGGCCTGCGAGGCATCATCGGCGAGATCCACGCCGCAGGGATGCGCTCGGGGCTGTGGCTCGAACCCGAGGTCGTGGGTGTCAACAGCCCCGTCGCCGAGGCGCTGCCGGACGACGCCTTCTTCCGACGCTTCGGCGTGCGGGTCACCGAACACGATCGCCATCACCTCGACTTCCGGCACCCCACGGCCCGCGCCCATCTCGACGAGACCGTCGACCGGATCGTGCGCGACTACGGCGTCAGCTTTCTGAAGCTCGACTACAACATCAACCCCGGTGCCGGCACCGACTGGCAGGCGGCGGCCGCCGGCGACGGTCTGCTCGGGCACATCCGCGCGTTCGGGGACTGGCTCGACGACGTGCAGCGCCGGCATCCCGCACTGCTGATCGAGAACTGCTCGTCCGGTGCGATGAGGGCGGACTATGCGCTGCTGGCGCGAACGCACATGCAGTCCACGAGCGACCAGCAGGACTTCCGGATGTATCCGCCGATCGCCGCATCCGCCCCCGCGTCGATCCTTCCCGAGCAGGCGGGCAACTGGGCCTATCCCGCGGTCGGGATGTCGGATGCCGAGACGGCGTTCACGCTCGTCACCGGGCTCAGCGGACGGCTGTACCTGTCGGGCTTCCTGGCCGAGCTGCGCGAATCGCAGCGCGCGCTCGTGGCCGAGGCCGTCGCGGTGCACAAGACCCTCCGCACGCAGCTTGCGATGAGCGACCCGTTCTGGCCGCTCGGTCTGCCGGGGTGGGAGGACGACCTCATCTGCCTGGGTCTTCGCGCCGAGGGGCGCACCCTGCTCTTCGTCTGGGACCGCTCCGACGAACCGCGAGCGGTGACCATCCCCGGTGTCCATACGGCCGAGACGATCTTTCCGGCGGGTCTGCCGGCGGTCGGCATGGCAGATGACTCGTGGCGCCTCGAGGATGTCGACGGCGGCATCCGGATCGAGACGGGCGACGGCATCGGCGCTCGCGTTCTCCGCGTCGGCGAGGGCCACGCATGACCGGCCGGATCCGGCCCGGCGAGGTGCTCGTCGATGATCGCGGGAGCATCGCGCAGCTGCACGGCATCGGCGTTCAGCGGGTGGGCGGTCACTGGTACGCCTGGGGCGAGGACAAGACCGCGGGAGACCGCTTCACGGCCGTGGCCTGCTACCGCTCCACCGACCTCGCGAGTTGGGAGTACGTCGGCGATGCGCTCGCCGCGGGCGGGGGAGATCTCGCCCCCGATCGGATCGTCGAGAGGCCGAAGGCGCTGCAGCGCCCCGACGGACGCTGGGTGCTGATCATGCACATCGACAGCGCCGACTACTCCGATGCGAAGGTCGGCTATGCCGTCGGCGACGCCCCTGAAGGTCCGTTCGACTACCGAGGGAGCGAGCGCCCTCTGGGCAACCTCAGCCGGGACATCGGGGTGTATCAGGAGGACGGCATCGGCTACCTCCTGTCCGAGGACCGCGACCACGGACTGCGCATCTATCGCCTGCGGCCGGACCACTGCGGCGTCGAGTCCGTCGTCGCGACGCTGCGCCAGCAGGATCGCCCGGAGATCGGCTACGAGTCGCCGACGCTCATCCGCCATGAGGGCACCTACTACCTCTTCGGCTCCGACCTCACCGGGTGGGACCTCAACGACAATAAGTACTCGACCGCTCGGTCGCTCGAGGGTCCGTGGTCGCCGTGGCAGGATTTCGCTCCGGCGGGGACTCGCACCTTCGATTCTCAGGTGAGCGTCGTGCTGCCCGTCGAGGGAGCGCATGTGTACATCGGCGACCGCTGGAATCGAGACGACCTCGCATCCTCTGAGCCCGTCTGGCTGCCCCTGCACGTCGAGGAGGGTCGCGCCGAACTGATCTGGCGCGACGACTGGAGCATCGAGGAGCTGAAGAAGTGAACGCCCGACCCCGCGCGATCGTCGCGATGAATCCACCGGCGCTGGCCGAGAACCTGTTCGGCCCGCACCGGGCACGGCTGAACGATCTGGTCGACGTCAGCGCCGAGGTGATCACCGAATTCGACGGCGACCTCGCGTCGCACCTGATGGCCGACGTCGAGATCCTGCTGGCCGGGTGGGGATGCCCGCACATCGACCACGATCTGCTCGATCGGATGCCGGGCCTGCGCGCCGTCGTGTTCGCAGGCGGCACCGCGAGCTCGATCCTCGACACGGTGGAGGCGACCCGCCGCGGCATCGTCTTCACGAACGCCGGTGAGGGCAACGCCCAGGCGGTCGCGGAGTACACCGCGGCCACGATCCTGCTCGCCGGTAAGCGGGCGAAGTACGCCGAGCAGATCTATCGGGAGGGGCGCGCCTTCGTCGACCGCGAGGCCGACCTGATCGACAGCGGCAATTTCGGGCGAACCGTCGGACTCGTCGGGGCGTCGCGGATCGGGCGCCGGGTCGCACAGCTGCTGCAGCCGACCGACCTGCGGGTGCTGATCTACGACCCCTACGCGTCCGAGGAGGAGATCGTCTCGCTGGGCGGACTCAAGGTCGAGCTCGACGACCTGCTCGCGACCTCCGACATCGTCTCGCTGCACGCCCCGGCGACTCCCGAGACCGAGCACATGCTGGCGGCGCGCGAGTTGGCGATGATGCGCGACGGCGCTGTGCTGATCAACACGGCGCGTGGCTCGCTCATCGACCACGACGCTCTGCGTCGGCATCTCCGGACGGGGAGGCTGGACGCGATCCTCGATGTCACCGAACCCGAGCCGCTCGCTGCGGACGACGAGCTGTGGACGCTGCCCAACGTGACGCTCACGCCGCACATCGCCGGTGCCACCGGCAATGAGCTGCACCGTCTGGGGCGTGACGTCGTCGACGAGGTCGCGCGGTACATCGCGGGTGACGCCTTCGTCGGCTTCGAGCGCGTGCCGGGGGTCGTGTGATGGGCGTGGTGCGCAATCCGATCCTGCGCGGATTCAACCCCGACCCGTCGATCCTCAGAGTCGGCGACGAGTACTTCATCGCCACGAGCACGTTCGAGTTCCACCCGGCGGTGCGCATCCACCATTCCACGGATCTCGTCGACTGGACGGTCCGAGGCCATGCGCTCGACGAGGGGTTCGACCTCCGTGGCATCCCGGACTCCGGCGGGGTGTGGGCGCCGAGCCTGTCCTACGCCGACGGCCGGTTCTGGCTCGCGTACTCGGTCGTGCGATCGATGGACGGCGACGACAAGGACATCGACAACTACCTCGTCACTGCCGAGAGCATCGACGGCCCGTGGAGCGAGCCGGTGCATCTGGGCTCACGCGGCTTCGACTTCTCGTTCTTCCACGACAGCGACGGAACACATTGGATCGTGGGCGTGCAGTGGGATCAGCGGCCCGAGCATCCGTCGTTCGGGGGACTCGTTCTCGAGCAGTATCTGCCCCACGAGCAGCGCACCTCCGGCGAGGCGCGCGTGATCCATCAGGAGCCCACGCTCGTCGAGGGTCCCAACCTCTATCGGATCGGCGACTGGTACCACCTCCTGATCGCCGCCGGCGGCACGGGCTGGAACCATGCCATCACGGTCGCGCGGTCCCGCGACCGCTTCGGACCCTACGAGCGCGACCGGCAGCCGTTCGTGCTGACGAGCCGCGACGCACCCGGTGTCCCCCTGCAGAAGGCGGGGCACGGTGAGCTCGTGCAGACGCCGGACGGCGAGTGGATGCTGGTGCACCTGGCCAGTCGGCCCACGCTGCATCTCGGTGAGCGGTTCAGCACTCTCGGGCGCGAGACGTGCCTGCAGCGCGTGGTCGTCGACGGCGACGGCTGGCTGCGACTCGCCCAGGGCGGCCATCACGCCGCTCTCGAGGTCGAGGTCGCCGGTGCGCAGGTCGGTCGCGCTGTCGCGAGCGGCTTCACCGACCGCTTCGATGCGGCGCACCTCGACAGCCGCCGCTGGTCGACTCTCCGTGCCGCACTCGACCGCGACACCGCCGACCTGACCGCCCGACCGGGGTGGCTGCGTCTGCGCGGTGGTCACTCGGCGGCATCCGTCTTCGATCAGGCGATGATCCTCACGCGGGTCGAAGAGCATCACGCGATCCTCGAGGCCACCGTCGATGCGGAGCCGACGAGCACGCGTGAGCTCGCGGGCCTGATCGCCTGGTACGACCGCAACGGCTGGATCGGGCTGCAGCTCACCTGGGATGCCGAGAACGGGCGGCATCTGCGCGTCGTGAGTCGCGACGGGTCGCGCACCACACGCTCTGCGCCGATCGCCGTGCCGCCCGGGCCGGTGCGGATGCGGATGGCCCTCGACGGCCCCGGCCTCCGCTTCGCGGTCGCCTCGGTCGACGACGCTCGCTGGAGAGATGTGCCCGGCGTGCACCCCGCATGGACGCTGTCCGACGATCACGGTGATCGCCTGCGGTTCACCGGGATGTTCTTCGGCATCCGTGCCGACGATCTCGACGGGCGCGGCTGGTCGGCCGACGTCTCCGATGCCTCGCTGCGGTATGCGGCTCGCGGTGCCGACCTGGCGGGGGAGGGCTGACCCTCACCCGAGCCTGCAGATCACCGCGACGTTCCCCTCCTGCATGCCCTCCCGCCGTCACTCGACGGCGCAGTCACGGAAGAGAGATCGATGAAGATCGAACACCGCAGTATCCGACGCACGATCGGCGCTCTGACAGCGGGCGTGATCGCTCTCAGCGGCGCGCTTCTGGTCGCACCGCCCGCCGCCGCAGCATCCGCTGCACCGGCATCCTCGCTTCTCGAAGCCGCCGTGCAGGCGCCGCTGCCCGAGATCGAGCAGACCGTCAGCGATGCCGGGTTCGCGCATCCCGGCATCGGCTTCTCGGCCGACCACCTCGAGAACATGCGCACCCAGGTGCGGGCCGGGGTCGATCCGTGGGCGAGCTACTACGACGCGATGGTGGCGACGCGCTACGCCTCGCGCGACTTCCGCGCCGAGAACGCCCAGCCGGGCACCGACGTCCCGAAGAACGACGCCTACGCGAGCGCTGGCATGAGGTCGATGGCGCTGAAGGACAGCATCGGCGCGATGACCCAGGCGCTCGAGTACGCGGTGACGGGTGACGAGCAGTATCGTGCGAACGCTCTGCACGTGCTGCGCACCTGGAGCAGCCTCGACCCAGCGAAGTACCAATATTTCGGTGACGCGCACATCCACACGGGCGTACCGCTGTACTACATGCTGATCGCGGCCGAAGTGATCCGCAGCACGGAACCCGCGAACGAGAGCCTCGACGGATACGACCTGCGGTGGACGGATGCTGACGAGCAGCGCATCGAGGACAACCTGGTCCGACCGGTGCTCGGCACGTTCCTCTTCTCGAACAACCGGCTGTGGAACCAGCACCTCTACGGCGTGATCGGCATGGTCTCCGCGGCGATCTTCCTCGATGACGCCGAGCTCTACGCCGAGCGCGTGGAGTGGTTCACGGTCAACTCGGAATACGAGAGCGAGCACGATCTGTACGGCGGCAACGTCAACGGATCGCTCGCACAGCTGTTCCGCGAGATCCCGGCCGACGCTCCCGGCAACCCCACGGGCGAGCCGTTCGTGCAGCACATGGAGATGCTGCGCGATCAGGCGCACGGTCAGGGCGACGTCGACATCTTCGTGGCGCTCGCCCGCATCGTCGACGCGCAGGGGACCAGACTCGATCCGGTCACCGGCACCGTGTCGAGTGCGTCGGATGCGGTCTCGCCCTACCGGTTCCTCGATGATCGCATCCTCGACGGTGCCGACACGTTCTATGCCTTCATGATGGGCGAGGAGGTGCCGTACGTTCCGGCGAACGAGGGGGGCGCGATCTCGCAGGCCTACCGTGGCCGACTGCAGGATCCGCTGAGCGAGGCGTACCTGCAGTACCGCTACGTCGCTGACGTCGATGTGGCCGACGCTGCGCCCCATGTCGCCGACCTCTACGAGCAGAGGGACGGCCCGCTCTACTACTACGGCAGTGGCGTGCAGAACTTCTGGAACGATCGCGGCTCGGACTACACTGGCGCCGAGTACTGGGTCGCATTCCCGCAAGAACTCGCCGAGGTCGACGACCCGGTCGCTCCACTCGCTCCGAGCGCCGAGCTGTCGGTCACGACATTCGGCACCCCGCTCGGCGACGGCGCCGAGCGGGAGGCCGATGCCGACGGCACCTCCTTCATCCGTCTCGATGCCGGTGCGGATGACGCGAACCTCGCGATCCGGCGCGCGATATGGGGCGACCGTGCGTCGCAGTCCCTGGTCGGGGTGAAGGTGCGCAGCGACGGCACCGCCCGGCTGCAGGCCTCCCGCACGGCGGACGAGGCCCCGTTCACCGAGGTCGTGATCCCGGACACCGGCGGCGACTGGCGGTACGTGTGGTTCGACCTGGCGCTCGCGGCGGCCCCAGGTGCGGTGGGAGAGAACATCGTCTTCCTTCGCGCGACCGGCTCGGATGCTCGGGTCGACGTGGCGGGGCTCCTGGCTCAGGCGAACGGCGTGCTCACGCCACCGCGGTTCACGGACGCGCCCGCACTCGACGTCGTGCTGGTGGCGGGGGAGCCGTGGACTCGCGGAATCGGGACGACCGATGCCGACGGCGAGACCGTCACCCTCGCACTGCACGACGCGCCCGCCGGTGCGGTGCTGCAGGGCGACGAGCTCAGCTGGTCGCCCGACCAGGCAGGCGATGCCGCGATGACCCTCGCGGCGTCCGACGGGACCACCGTGACCGCGCTGCCCGTGACCGTCACGATCGCCGATGACCGCACGGGGGCGATCGCCGAACTCGTCGCCCGCGTCGGTGAGAGCGCGGAGTACACCTCGGCGAGCTGGGCGCGGATGACCGAGGCGCGAAGCGCCGCGGACGATGGAGTCGCATCGGCGGATGCTGCCGCATTCGGCATCCTTCTCGAAGCGCTCGGCGACGCCGTGTCGAACCTCGTGACGCTCACCCCGGTGCTGCCGGACGGCACGCTCGACTACCGCTCGCTCGTGTCGGCCCCGCCTATCACGGCTGCCCAGTTGACGGCGCTCGCCGACGGCGACAACCAGTCGACCTGGGGTGACCAGCGGGTTCAGAGCATCGTGTTCGACTTCGGTTCGGGTTTCCGTCTCGACGCAGAGCGCTTCGGCCTGCAGGCCAGAGACACCTTCGCCAATCGCGCCGAGGGCACGAACGTCTACGGTTCGAACGACGGCGCCATCTGGACGCTGCTCACCGCGCATCCGAACGTGGGCACGGATGCCACGATCGAGTGGATCGATGTGCGCAGCGACGTGCGCGATTCGACATTCCGGTTCGTGAAGCTCCAGGTCGATGAGCCCGGTGTGCCGTCGGATCCCGCGTATCCGGGAATCTGGAGCATCGCCGAGCTGCGCATCGACGGCGCCAGGAGCGAAGCCGTCGGGTCGATGGATGCGGTCTCGATCGCGTCGTCCGATGCGGTCGCCGGTCGAGTGGTCGCCGGCGACAGCGTCGATGTGACGCTGACCGGACCCGCCGACAACGCGGGCGTCGCGGTCACCGTGCTCGGAGCCCCGGCCGAGGTGACGTCGCCGTCGCCCGGGACCTGGATCGCCAGTGCGACCATCGCCGCGGGCGAGGCGCAGTCGGGCCGAGTCGGATTCACCGTCGACTTCACCACGGCCGACGGTCGTCGCGCCGACACGATCCACGCCACGACCGACGGCTCGGTGCTGTACCTGTCGAGCGACGGCGGACGCATCGACTCGGCATTCCGCGATGCCGCGGTGCTGCGACCCGACGGGGTGGCGGACGCCGCGTGGACCCAGTACACGGCGCGAATGCTCGACGGCGACCCCGCGACGCACTCCGACACCCGACTCAACTCCGGTCTCTACGGCAACGTGTGGGACTTCGGCCCCGACGCGACCGTGTCGTTGTCCGGTGCCGAACTGCTCGTGCGGCAGGACGGCTACGGCACCTCGCGCATCTCGGACATGCGGCTGGAGGGGTCGAACGATCTGACCACGTGGGCGCGTCTCACCCCGTCAGTGCCGGCGAAGACCCTCGATTGGCAGACGTGGTCCGTGGCGGATGACACGGCCTTCCGGTACGTGCGTCTCGTGAACGGCCAGATTCTGAACGTCGCCGAGCTGATCCTGTTCGGAGTCGTGACGACCGCGCCCGCGATCGAGGCGTGGGATCCGGTCGCCGTCTACGACGCCGGCGACGCGGTCTCGCACCAGGGCGCGACCTACACGGCGCAGTGGTGGACGAAGGGCGACGCCCCCGGCAGCTCGGCGACAGGTTCGTGGATGGAGCAGGGAGCGCTCGTTCCGGCGGCCGGCGACGGCGTGCGGGTCTGGACGTCGTCGTACGTCTACGTGGGCGGAGAGGTGATCGCCCACCAAGGGCACGCCTTCCGGGCCCGGTGGTGGACGCGTGACCAGGCGCCAGGCGATGCGAACGGGCCATGGGAGGATCTCGGCGCCTTCTGATCCGTTCTCCGGGGCGGTGCGGCCGGGGTCTCCGGTCGTGCCGCCTCTCCTGACGGGACCGACAGTCGAGAGCGGATGCGGATGTGGCCGCGGTGCGCTCAGTCCGAGCGCACGGGTCCCGTCGATCCGCGGACGATCAGCTCACCGGGCAGCACGACCGGGCCGTCGTAGGCTCCCCCGACGGCGATGCGTCCGGCCAGCTCTCCCACATCGTGGAACGGCGCCCGCACGGTGGTCAGCGAGGGCGTCAGGTCGGCGACCAGCTGCATGTCGTCGAAGCCGACGACCGAGATCCGCTCGGGAATCGCGATGCCTTCTGCGTGTAGCGCCCGGCACACCCCCACCGCCATGATGTCGGTCTGGCACACGATCGCGGTGACGTCAGGGTCGCGGCCGAGCAGGTCGAGAGTGGCCGCGGCGGCGTCGTCCGAGGTGTTGCTGCTTCGCACCGCGAGCGCGGGGTCGAACGCGATGCCGGCGTCGTGGAGACCGTCCTGGTAGCCGAGGAAGCGCTGATGCGGAGTGGTCATGTCATCGAGTGAGCCGAGGAACGCGATGCGTCGGTGGCCGAGAGTGACCAGATGCTCGACTCCTGTGCGGACTCCGCCGCGGTGGTCGTAGTCGATCGAGGCGATGTGCGGGTGGTGGGGGAGAGCCGCTCGACCGCACAGGATCAGCTGCGCGCCGACCCGTGCGAGGGTGGCCGAGTATCGTTGCGCCCGCGCCTCGAACTCCTCGGTGGCCGGGGTGGAGCCCACGAGCAGGACGGCAGCCACTCGCTGCTCGCTCAGGGTCTCGATCAGGGCGGCTTCGCGCTCGACGTCCCCGCCGGTCGTGCACATCGTGAAGAGGTGGCCGTTGGCGGTCGCGACGTCTTCGGCGCCGCCGGCCATGGAGGCGAACGTGGGCCCGACCATGATGCTGGACACGAACGCGATGCTGCGCCGCCCGACGCCCATCATCGAGCGAGCGAGACCGTTCACGACATAGCCGAGCTCTTCTGCGGCAGCGAGCACTCTGGCGTGGCTCGCAGACTTGCCTGCGGCGCGGCCGGCCAGCACGCGCGAGGCGGTCGCGCGTGAGACGCCCGCGGCCTGGGCCACTTCGGCGAGAGTCGGGCCGCCACCGCGTTCGGGCCCGGGCGTCGCATTGCGACGTGCGGGCGAGCCGTCATCGATCGTGGTGGTCACACTGGGAATCTATCGCGGCGACCGCGTCGCGGCGCGCAGGCCCGCAACTAGTTCCGGTCTCGCGTTCTCGGTCCCACGGCTGCGAAAGGGAATGCGGGTGGCACTGGGGAGCAGCCCCACCCGCGAGTGCCGCGTCCGTAGGGGAACGCGAGCTCTCGGACACGAAGTCGACTCAGGTCCCCAGGGCCGGCTTCTCGTCCCACTATCGAGACGCTGACGACGCCCGTTCCTGACGCCGCAACCAATATTCCGGTCGGATCCGTGCCCGGACGTCACTTGCCGCCCGGGGTGACGACGACCGCGTAGTCGGCTCCAGGACCGGTGACGCCCGACTCCGCATCGACGTATCGCAGGGTGAGCAGGTGGAATCCGAGATGGATGTCGGGGATGTAGTCGTCGGAGGTCACCTCGTCGATGGCGATGAGGTGGGGCACCACGACGCCGTCGACGGCGACCTGCACCCAGCCGCCCGGGATGCCCTCGAGAGTGATGAGCGCGTCGTCCTGCTCGCCGTCGGCGTCAGCATCCCCCCGCTCGAGGTGGGGGCGGGGCTGATCACCGGAGATGACCGGCACGGGGAATGCGAGGGGGCCGACCGGCTCGCTGAGGTCCACGTCGCCGGAGGGTGAGGTGTGCTGGGCTGTGAGCGTCATGCCCTGCCTCAGCTCGTCTCCCGCGACGGAGAGCGTGAACTCACCGTCGCCGTCGACCGGCGCCTGGGCGAGGACGGATCCGAGCTCGTCGATGACGGCGACCATGCTGCCGGGGATGCCGGTGCCGCTCACCGAGGCCGCGAGGGGACTGCTGGTGTCCCACCCGTCCGGACCGATCGCGAACACGGGCGGGATCTCGACCGGCGGGATCTCGACCGGCGGGGTCGCCACGGGGGGTCTGGTCGCCGGAGGGCCCGCCGCCGGCGGTGCGGCCACCGGGGCGCTCGGCGGCTCCGGAACGGCGCGCACAGGTGTGTCCTGCCGAGTCGTCTCGACGACCGGCTGCACTGGCGGCTCCACCGGAGCAGGAATGAGCGGTGCGACAGGTGGGGGCGTCGGTGACGTGTCGTCGTCCGTCGCGGGTGTGGCACCGGGAGTCGGGGCGATGGGTCGGGCGGCGGGCCCGGACGCCTCACCACGGTCGCCGTCTGCCGCCGGTTGCGACCAGGGGCCGACCATCGCCACGGCGACCGTCGCCGCAAGGGCGACCGCGCTTCCCGCGGCGATCCCGATGGTGAGCACGCGGCGGGTCCGCAGTGCGGCGGACGGTCCGATGACGGAGGCGCTCGCTGCCGCGCCGGGCTCGAGAGCGGCGTAGGCGGCTGCCCCGGCGCTGCCGAGTGCGAGGGGCAGCAGCACGGCCCGCAGCTTCGACGAGGCCGTGTCGATGTCTCGCGCGATGATCGTGCAGCCGGCGCACCTTTCGAGATGGGACTCGAGGCGGGGGCGCTCGTGCCGACTCACCGGGCGTCGAGAGCGGCGCACGAGCCGCCCGCACGCCCAGCGACACTCCTCGGGACGGGAAGGGTCGGCGATGAGCGCATCCAGCCAAGCATGGCGGAATCCGTCGCGAGCGCGGAGAGCCAGCGCAGACACGGCATTCGGAGTCAGTCCCATCAGCGGAGCGATCTCGCGCGGCTTCATGCCCTCGACCTCGAGGTACCAGAGCAGGGTGCGGTGGTTCTCGGGCAGATTCTTGAACGCCGCCGCGAGCATCGTCTTGTCCGACAGCTGCTCGATCGCGTCGGGGGCCTCATCGGGGATCTCCTCGATGAACTCGATCGGGATGTCCTTCTGCTTGCCGCCCCACGTCGCGGCGGCGTTGCGGATGGCGGCGTAGAGATACGCCCGGAAGCCATCGGTCGGTCCGCCGCCGTTCTGCATCGCGCTGAACGTCTTCGTGAAGGCCTCGCTGACGAGGTCGTCAGGGTCGATGGAACGCGTCACGGCGCGGGCCGCGCGGAGCCCCGCCTCGGAATGGCGCTGCCACAGCACGGCGAACGCTCGGGCGTCTCCGCTGCGCGTCGCGTCGGCGAGCTCGGCATCCGACCGCGTGTCGGTGCTCGGATCTGTGGTGATGCTCATGGCGTCCCCCCGATCGTGGTGACGGGGTCCGGGTCACCGACTCCGAGACCGCGGAGGCGGTCTCGGAGTCAGCATACGCTCAGAGCTTGCTTTCGAGGGGCGAGTTGTGATATATCGGAACGCTGAAGTATCGCGGGGGCGATCCCGCGCGAGTTCTCGCCGCCGCTCCGCCTACTGCTCGGGCTCGTCGTCGACCTCGACCCCGGGTCCGGGTCCCGGCCGCACGGCGGCATCGGGGAGGATGTCGATGCGGGTGTTCCCGTCGTGCTCCGAGACCTCGATGCGCGGGGCGGCATCGGCCTCGGTGGCATCAGGGGCCGCGGTCAGCTGGTCGTGGCGCTTCTCCTCGCTCGTCATGGCGTCATCGGCGTCGGGGGTGAGGTCAGGCGTGCTCATCGTTCTCCTTCGTGGTGGTGGATGACGGGGCTCCGTCGTGGTCGCGACGGTCGGAGCGGTTGCGGCCCCAGCGGGCGAGCAGGTACAGCACGGCGCCGACCGCCAGCAGGATCGCGCCGAACAGCCAGACGACCCCTCGCTGCTGGGTGAGCAGCAGGATGCACGAGGCGATGCCCAGCACCGGGATGACCGTCCAGATGCGGAAGTGATCGTGCTCGACGCGGTCACGTCGCAGCACCAGCACCGAGACGTTGACGCTGAGGAAGACGAAGAGCAGCAGCAGCACGACGGTCTCGGCGAGCGTCGCCAGATCGCCGACGAGCGTGAGTCCCATCGCGACGAGGGTCGTGGTGAGGATCGCCACCCACGGGGTCTTTCGATTCGGCAGCACGCGGCCGAGCACGGCGGGCAGCAGGTTCTGCTCGGCCATCCCGTAGGTCAGGCGGCTCACCATGATCATCGTGAGCAGTGCACCGTTCGCCACCGCGATCAGGGCGATCAGGCTGAACAGCCAGGAGGGGATGCTGGCACCCGCGGCCTCGACGACCGACAGCAGCGGTCCGCTCGACTCCTGCAACTCGGACGCCGGCAGTGCGATGGAACTCGCGACCCCCACGAGCACGTACACCGCACCGGCGGTGAAGAGCGCGCCGAAGAGGGCTCGCGGATAGGTGCGCCGCGGATTCTTGACCTCTTCGATCATGTTCGCCGAGGTCTCGAAGCCGACGAAGGAGTAGTAGGCGATCACCGCTCCCGACAGGACCGCCAGGGCGACGGGCGTCCCCTCGGGCGTCTGAGTCAGCCGCGAGGCGTCGCCGCCGCCGCCGACCACGAACATCCCGACCACGACGATCACGATCACGAGACCGCTCAGCTCGATCGCCGTCATCACGAGATTCGCGCCGAGCGACTCACGGATGCCGCGGGCGTTGAGTGCTCCGACGATCGCGAGGAAGACGATCGCGACGGGAATGGTCGGCAGGTCGAAGAACGTGCCGAGGTAGTCGCCGGCGAACGCGATCGCCAGGCCCGCGGCGCTCGTCACGCCGGCCGCGAGCATGCTGAACCCGACCAGGAACGAGACGACGGGGCTGTGGAAGGCGCGCTCCGCGAAGACGGATGCCCCGCCGGCGCGCGGATACTTGGTGACCAGCTCGGCGTACGACCCCGCGGTCAGCAGCGCGAGCAGGAGAGCGAGAAGCAGCGGTGCCCACAGCATCCCGCCGACCTTCTCGGACAGCACACCCATCAGGGCGTAGATGCCGGCGCCGAGCACGTCGCCCAGGATGAAGGCGAACAGCAGGGGGCCGGTGATGGCGCGACGCAGGCGAGTGGGCTCCTCCGGCGTCGTGGCGGTGTCGGAAGTCATCCCGGAACAGTACGGACAAGCGTGCCGATGTGGCGACGGGGTTGACATGCCGTCGCATCGCATTCAGGTATTTCACAGGCGCCAGCGCGGCGTACGCCCGGACTCCGACTGCCGTCGCTAGATTCGGGGGCGTTATCGGAGGGTGCGTCGGCTGGAGTGCGCAGGCGGACGGGGGTCGCCTTCCCTCACCTCTCAGAAAAGAGCACTTCTCATGTCAGGTACTCCCCGAAAGGCGCTCGCCGAAGCGATCGCCACGTTCCTCTTCGTCCTCACGATCATCGCGGCGATCAACAGCGAGAGCCCGCTGACTCCGCTCGCGATCGGCTTCACGCTCGCCGTGCTCGTCTTCTCGACCGGCCACATCTCGGGCGCTCACCTCAACCCGGCGGTCTCCGTCGGCGTCTTCATCCGTGGCGGCCTCAGCGTCGTCGACTTCATCGCCTACCTCGTGGCGCAGTTCGTCGGTGGCGCGCTCGCCGCGCTGGTCAGCTTCGCCGTGTGGCCCGCCGGTGGCGAGGCTCTGGTCGTCGAGGTAGGACCCGCCTTCTTCGTCGAGGCGCTGTTCACGCTGATCCTCGTCTGGGTCGTGCTCAACACCGCGACCTCGAAGGACACCGAGGGCAACTCGTTCTACGGCCTCGCGATCGGGGCGACGGTGTTCGTCGGCGCAGCGACCGTCGGTTCGATCTCGGGCGGCGGCTTCAACCCGGCGGTGGCCCTCGGCCTCTCGGTCGGCGGGTACTTCGACTGGGCCTCGCTGTGGCTCTACATCGTCGCCCCCGTGGTCGGCGCGGTCATCGCGGCTCTGCTCTTCCGCGTGCTCAACGCGGACGATGCCAAGAAGATCGGCGCGTAACCACTCTTCATCGAACGCCGCGTCCTCTCCGGAGGGCGCGGCGTTCGTGCGTGTGGGGGTGTTCCGGAATCATCCGTCCGGGGGATGCCGTCGTGAGGTGGCCCGTCATAGCGTGGATGCATGCTGATCGTCGAGGAACTCCACATGCTGCTTCTCCGGCCTGATGGCCGCGTCGAGAGCGCGGTGAGCGTGAACCGCCTGTACGGCGAGGTCGCGGCCGTGATCGTCGACCTCGCCCTGCACGGACGCATCGCGGTGTCGGACGAGAAGAACCCGGTCGTCGACATCGTGTCGACCGACCCGACGGGCAACCCGATCCTCGATACGACACTGCAGCGCCTCGTGCCGTTGCGCGGCAAGCGGCTGCAGTCGCTCGTGGTGCGCCCCAAGCTCGATCCGCTCGAGATCGTGGTCGAGTCGCTCATCGTGCAGGGCGTGCTCGTCAGAGGGGAGCGCGGATTCTTCGGCTGGGGGTCGGCACGCACTCCCGAATCCGATTCGACGCCCGAGCAGGCGCTGAGGGCGCGGCTCGCCGCGGTGCTCGCCGGAACGGGGGCTCCGACGCAGGCCGACCTGGCGCTGCTTGCGATCCTGCAGAATCTCAACGCGGCGCACGCGATCCTGCGCGAGGAGTCCGGCGGGCTGTCCTCGCGCGACCTCAAGAAGCGGATCGAGCAGCTCACGGCAGGATCGCAGGCAGGGGATGCCGTCGCCAAGGCGGTCAACGATGCGATCACGGCCGCGATGGTGGCGATAATGACGCCGACGATCGTGGCGGCGACCATCACCTGACACCGGTCAGCGCAGCACCGGCATGCCCTCTGCGAGATCGCCGATGACCGGGTTCGCGTCCTGAGGGTCGACCACGAGACCGGTGATGGCGTCGACGTTCAGAACCGGGAAGCGCGAGATGGCGCCGATCTTCTCCTCGCTGCCCAGGACGTAGGTCTGTGCACAGCGTGCGGCGATCGCGCGTTTGGTGGCGGCGTCGTCGAGGTTGCCGGTGGTCAGGCCGTGGACGGGATCGACGCCCGTCACGCCCAGGAAGAACAGGTCTGCGGCGAGATGCTGCACGGCCTCCATAGCGAGGGGGCCGCTCGCGACCATCGAGAAGCGGGCGAGTTCGCCGCCGAGGATCACGACGCGGGCGTCGGAGTGCTCGGCGACGGCGAGGGCGATCGCCGGGCTGGGGGTGATGACGGTCAGGTCGGCGCCGTACGGCAGCATGCGGGCCATCGCGAGCGTCGTGGTTCCGGCATCCAGCACGATCGTCGAGCCCGGCAGGATCAGCTCGACGGCGCGGCGGGCGACCCGCTCCTTGCTCTCGGTGGCCAGCGACGAGCGCTCGTCGACGGGCCGATCGGCCGGCGGAACCGGCAGAGCGCCGCCATAGACGCGGACGAGTTCGCCCGTGTCGGCGAGCTCGCGCAGATCGCGACGGATCGAGTCCTCGGAGACGCCGAGATCGGTGGCGACGTCCTTCGCCACCACGCGACCGTCTCTGCGCAGAATCTCGCGCAGATGATCCTTTCGTTGCGCACTCAGCATCCGAAGCTCCATCCCGTTCATTCACGAAGTTGCACGTTCCTGCACGGTTAACGTTACAGTCTTCTCCATGAACACACCACTGCTGATTCTCATCGCCGGCCCCTACCGCTCCGGCACGGGCGGCGACCCCGCCTTGATCGCCCGCAACCTCGAGGTCCTCGAAGAGGTCGCGGCCCCCATCCACCGTCTCGGCCACGTGCCGATGATCGGCGAATGGGTCGCCCTGCCGATCCTCCGAGGCATGGACGAGACGGATGCCGCCGAGGGCGACGTCATGTACGAGACGGCCCACCGACTGCTGCAGCACTGCGACGCGGTGCTGCGCCTGCCGGGAGACTCCGCTGGCGCCGACAAGGACGTCGAGATCGCGCTCGAGCGCGGGCTGCCCGTGTATCGATCGATCGACGAGATCCCGTCGAGGGATGCCGAAGCCGCCTGAGCGCTGCTCATCGGGAGGGGGCCGTGGCCGGCCGGTGGCTAGGCTCGTGAGCATGACAGACGATGTGCGCAACGTCCACGACGCCCTCTCGGCGATCACCGAGCACTGGCAGCCGCACCGGCTCACCAGCGTCAACGACTACGACGTCAAGGTCGTCAAGCTCCAGGGCGAATTCGTCTGGCACACCCACCCCGACACCGATGAGCTGTTCATGGTGGTGAGCGGCCAGCTCACCATCCAGCTCCGCGACCGTGACGTGATTCTGCACCCGAACGACGTCTTCGTCGTGCCGCGCGGGGTCGAGCACTGCCCGAAGGCGACGGACGAGGTGCACGCGATCCTGTTCGAGCCGAAGGGAACGGTCAACACCGGGGACGCCGGAGGCGACATGACCGCGACACTCCAGGAGCTCGCCTGATCCGCCGTCAGATCGTCAGATCGTGAAGCGCACGCCCGAGAGGTGCTCGGCGACCGACCACAGTTCCGCGCCGACGTCGACCGACCGCACCTGGGCGCTCGCGGCGACCCGCTTCGGCGCCCCGCGGAACTCGAGCAGCCCGCCCGGACCCCAATAATCGCCGCCGGTGGCATCGGCCGCGACGGCAGCATGCACGATCGGCGCGGCCCCGGCATCCTTGCCCTGCACGAGCGGGCGGCTGACCGACGCGAGGGCGCGCGTCAGAGGTGAGACCGCGGCGAGTCCGTCGCGGTGCGCAGTCAGCGGATCGACGGCGTAACCGGGGTGAGCACACAGCGCAGACCGCGCCGTGCCCCGCCACCGGCGGTTCAGCTCGAAGGCGAGGGCCATCAGGGCGGCCTTCGAGCGGCCGTACTGACGCAGCGACGCACCCGTCCACGGCTGAGAGAGCGTGCCGGGGTCGATCTCGGCGAAGCGATGCGCCAGCGATCCGACGGCCACGACCCGAGCGTCGTCGGCGAGCAGACGGTCGAGCTGGGCGACCAGGGCGAAGTGTCCGATCGCGTTGGTGCCGACCATGAGGTCCAGTCCGTCCGCGGTGCGGGCGCTGCGATCCGCCGCCTTGACCCCGGCATTGCAGATCACCGCATCGAGCCGCTCGTCGAGCGATGCCGTCGCCGAGGCGACGCTCGCCAACGACCCGAGATCGACCGGCACGATGTCGAGGTCGGCACCCGGAACCTGCGCGCGGATCGACGACACGGCCACCTGTGCGCGCTTTGCCGACCGGCATCCGAGCAGCACCCTGGCACCCTGCGTGGCCAGGATCTCCGCGCACCAGTATCCGATGCCCGCGTTCGCCCCGGTGACGAGGATCGTGCGGCCGGTGAGGTCGGGGAGCGCGAGCGGCGAGGGCATGTCCTCCAACCTAGGCGGAGACACCCACCCGGTCGGCCGTGCGGACGATCGTCGCGAATCCGCGCGCCGCCAGGATGCTCTCGGTCCGCTGCATGATCTCGTCGCCCGAGACGGCCGCGAGCCCGTCCGTCGCCTCGATCGCCGAGGTCGTCGTCGCATCCGTCACGAACTCCACCGTGAAGCCGAGGTCGGCCGCCATCCGGGCCGTCGTCTCGCAGCACTGCTCGGTGCGGATGCCGCAGACGACCACTCGGCCGACACCGCGGCGCCGGAGCTGATCTTCGAGATCGGTCGATGTGAACGCGTTGACGGTGGTCTTCGTCACGGCGATCTCGTCGCTCTGCGGGTCGAGGTCGGAGACCACCCGGACGAAGCCGTTGGCCGGATCGAAGACTCCTCCGCTGCCCGGCTCGGAGTGCGTGACCCACACGACGGCGTCTCCCGACCGACGCGCGTACGCGACGAGCTGGGAGATGTTGTCGATGACGCCCGGGTTGGCGGTGGCCGCCCACTCGTCGGGTCGCTGGCGGAAGGATTCCTGCGCGTCGATCACGAGCAGGGCGGTGGCGGGGGAGTCGTGGCTCATCCGATCATCCTCGCGGTCCCGGCCCGCGACGGCCAGTGCCTGCACGGCCAGCGACCGCGTGTTCTCTGCCGTCGATCGCCGCTCGGGCGCCGTCTCGCAGATTCTCCCGACGAATCTGTGACGAATCTGTGACGAATCCCGCTCGGCGCTCGTCCTATCTGTGAGCGACCCACACACGCTCCCGGCGAAGCCACCACGGCCCGGCCGGCACATCGTGAGACGAAGGAATGGTCATGGCAACTCAGGATCAGAACACCCCCACCAGCCCCGCCGACAAGGAGCTCGCTCAGACGTCGACCGCACCGAAGCCGGCTGCCTCGGGTTCGCGCGTCGACCGCACGTCGGCATTCTCGACGTCGCGCGTCCCCGCCGACTCGGATGCCGCGGGCAAGACGGTCATCGCCGACGGCGTCGTCGCCAAGGTCGCCGGCATCGCCGCCCGTGAGGTCGCCGGTGTCTACGCGCTCGGCGGTGGCGGAGCACGTGCCTTCGGCGCCATCCGCGACGCGGTCAACGCCACCGACCTGACGCAGGGCGTCAAGGTCGAGGTCGGCGAGACGCAGGCCGCCGCAGACCTGACCATCGTCGTCGAGTACCCCGCCCCGATCCAGGAGGTCGCGAGCAACGTGCGCGCCGCCGTCGCCGGTGCGATCAGCCGCCTGGTCGGTCTCGAGGTCGTCGAGGTCAACGTCGAGGTCAACGACGTGCACGTCCCCGGTGACGACAACCAGGAGAACGAGGAGTCGCGAGTCTCATGACCCCCACCACCACAGGCGCCCTGATCGGCGCACTCCTGGCCCTGGCCGCTCTGCTGTTCGGGTTCTGGGGATTCCTCCTCATGGCCCTGTTCGCCGGCGTCGGAGCAGTCATCGGCCGGATCGCCTCCGGCAAGCTCGACGTCCGCGGTCTCGCCGACGCCTTCACAGGGCGGCGCACCTCCTGATGCGCGTCGACCAGCACCTCGCCGCCGGTGGCGGCCCCGCGCGGGCCGCCACCGCAGAGGCCACCGTCCCTGGGCGCATCGACGTGAAGGAACGCGTCTACCGCACGGTCACCGAGAAGGCGTCCGCAACCCTGATCGGTGTGCCGCGCGGTGACGTGAAGGTCGACGTCGCCGAGCACCCGGGCGGGATCGCCGTGCGCATAGCGACCCCGCTTCCCATCCCCGATCTCGACGACACCGTCGCGATCTCCCAGAGCGTCCCCGTCCTCGACCGAGCTCGTCAGCTGCAGGAGCAGCTGCAGGAGAGTCTCAGTGGTCTTCTCGGACGTGACGTGACCCGCATCACCCTCACCATCACCGGTGCCACCATCCCAGAGAGGAGACGAGTGCGATGAGCACCCCGGTTCTTCGTCGCGTCGTCCGACGCGAGACGCATTCGCCGCGCACCGTCGCGATGTTCGTCGCGGTCATCCTCCTCATCCTCGCCCTCGCCTACATCGGGCTCGAGATCGTGCTGAGCCTCGCGGCGCAGCCCGCTCTCCTGCTGGGTCCCGCCGCGGCGGGCGGATGGCTGGTCGGCCTGCCCACCGCACAGCCGGCCGGACTCGTGATCGCGGGCAGCGTCGTGCTCGCCCTGATCGGCGTCGTGCTCGTCGTGCTGGCCGTCACTCCGGGTCGCCTGTCACGGCACACCCTCGAGGCGGGCGACAGGGCGGTCGTCGTCGACAACGGCGTGATCGCCAGCGCGCTCGCCCAGCACCTCTCGGAGGAGACGGGCCTGGCTCGCGAGAGCATCACCGTCGGAGTCGGCCACCGCAGTGTCGACGTCACCGTGCGCCCCGGCGCCGGCATCCCCCTCGACAAGGGCGCCGTGCAGTCGGCCACGGAGGCAGAGCTGCAGACCTACCGGCTGACCCGCAGCGTCCGCACCCGCGTGCGCATCGAGCGCCCCCACGAGAAGGAAGACGAGCTGTGAACAACACCAACCGTGCGCTGAACCGCACCCTGCTGCTCATCATCGGCCTGCTCTTCCTCGGACTGGGCGCTCTCGGCATCGCCATCATGAGCTGGCCGACCGCCACCGACATCTGGACGTCGGCCGGCACGGACGCCCGCTCATGGCTCGACCAGGCGATCGCCGCCACGGCCATCGCCGGCGGCAGCCTCTCGTGGATCGGCATCGGCGCAGTGGCCGCGATCGTCATCGTGATCGTGCTGCTCATCGTCGCCCTCACCAGCATCTCGGGCCGCCGGTCGAAGACCGCCTTCCGCTCGAGCGGAGCACAGAACCCGCTCGGACGTGTCACGGTCACCGAGTCGTTCGTGTCGGATGCCGTCAAGAACTCCCTCGCGGGGAGCGCGGAGATCCTGTCATCGCAGGTCACCGCGAACGACATCCGTCGAGAGCCGGTGCTGCATGTGGCCGTCACGCCCCGGCAGAACACCGATCCGCGTGAGCTGGTCGACCACATCGACAAGCTGCTCACCAACCTCGCCACCCTGACCGGCCGCGAGAGCGCGACCTTCGTCTCGATCCACACCGGCCTCCGGGCGCGGCTCGCGCACGACCAGCGACGTCTGTCGTGAACCTCGGACCTCGCCCCCACCACCCCAGGAAGCAGGACAGCACCATGCGAAACAAGATCCTCCTCATCGGCGCCATCGCCTTCGTCGCCTACGTCGTGGGCAGTCGGGCAGCGACCGTGCAGGTGAACAAGGGCGAGTCCGTGCGGCACCAGCTGGTGCGCATGTGGAACGACCCGAAGGCGAAGAAGGAACGCGCCAAGGCAGCCAAGAAGGCGGCGAAGGCGGCCGAGAAGGCACTCGACAAGGTCCGCCGCTGACACCCCTCCACAGACTTATCGTCGGTCGCGACACGCAACGGCGATAAGACGACGGGAATCCTCCCGCCGTCACGATCACCCTCACGAAAGGAGCTCCTCATGGGACTCGATGACAAGATCAAGAACGCCGCTCAGGACATCGCCGGCAAGGCGAAGGAAGCGATCGGCAACGCGACCGACAACGACAAGCTCGCCGCCGAAGGCAAGGCCGACCAGGTCAAGGCCGACGCGAAGAAGGCCGGCGAGAACGTTAAGGACGCATTCAAGAAGTAAGACCCCCGGCGCGGGCGGATGGAGCGGTGTCACGCTCCATCCGTCCGTTGCTGTGCGCGGCGAGGATGCCGTGAGACGATGCCGGGGATGGATGCTGCCGCTGATGACGAGCTTCGCGAGCTACGGGCTCGTGCCTACGGTCCGCGTGCTGACATCGCGAGCGACCCGTCCGCGGTCCGCCGACTCGAGGAGCTCGAATCCTCGCGCAGCGCGGCGTCGACCGGGGGCGCGGCGGGATCCCAGGCCGCTGGCGCCGCATCCGTTGCGGCATCCGCCGCCGACTCGGAGCGCGCCGAGCTGCGGGTCGTGCATCCCTCGGCCGATGCATCGCGCGAGAGCGGTGACCTGCTCGACCGACTGGACGACGAGTCCACGTGGGACGAATCGGTCGCACCCGCGGCCCCGCACGGGGTGACCGGGTGGCCGGGGCGCCTGGCGAGGTGGCGAGCACCGCTGTGGGTGGCCTCCGTGGCGGCGTCGGCCGCGCTCGCGGCATCGATCGCCTACGCCTTCGCCGTGGTCCCGCCCGTGTCGTCTTCTGCGGGTGCGCCGCAGATCGAGACGCTCGAGCTCACGAGATCCGGCGTGATCGCGCCCGGGTGGTTCGGCGCGGAGAAGGATGCGGCATCGGCCGAGTTCTCCGGCCTGACGGTCTTCCTGACGCCCGGGTGGTACGCCGACTCGGGAGAGCGTTCGTCGGAGAACGTCTGTCTCAATGTCGTCAGGAACGACCAGCTGCCCGATGTGCGTGACTTCACCGAGACGTCCTGGAGTTTCGAGGGCCAACGGTACGCGGCGTGCGGCGTGGGTGCATTCCCGCCGACCGTCGCGGTGCCGTTCGACTCCGAGACCCCCGACGAGCTCGCCGAGCGCTTCCCGTCAGGCGTGGCGCTGCAGTTCGTGCTCGACGGCGACCATGTCGGAGTCTTCCTCGACAGCGGCGAGGAGTAGATCCCGACGCACCGTCAGTGTGCGGCGGTGTCAGCCTCTCGACGGGCATCCGGGGCGGTCGGGAAAGCGGGGATCACGCTCCGGAGATACGCCCGCAGCACCCGGTCGATGTCCGTGTTGTCGCGGTTATAGAGCCATTGGATCTGCAGTCCGTCCATCAGTGCGAGATAGGTCGACGCAAGGGTGTCGGAGTCCTCGTCCGACCTGAGTTCCCCGTCGCCGCGCACCTCGTCGAACGCGCGGGCGAGATACTGCCGGAGGCGGTCGTACTGCAGGCGATGATGCTCGTGCGCCGGATGCTCGGTCGCCGTGGCATCCGCGCGCAGCAGGCTGTACAGCTGGATGAGGCCTGGGCGGTCGGCGTTCTGGGTCGAGACTTCGAGCACGGCGGCCAGTGAGTCGATCCCTCGGGTGTCGCGGATGCGCTCGGCGTCCTCGTCCTGGCGCTGGTCCAGCACTTCGGTGAGCAGCTCCTCCTTGCTTCGGAAGTGGTGTCCGAGACCGCGGCGGCTGATGCCGGCACGGTCCGCGATGTCATTGAGAGAGGTGGCGAAGTAGCCGACCTGTGCGAAGCCCTGCATCCCCGCCTCGAGGATCCGCTGACGCACGGCTGCGCTCTTCGCGTAGGGACCGCGGCCCCCGTGTGTGGCGTCGTTCGTCATGTCTTCTCCTGACCGCTCCGGTCCTCTCGACGACGTCCCGGGCACCTTCGAGAGTACTTCGAATGAAATTACCCATCTGTGGCGTATTTCGTGCTATCTTCATGAAAACCGCCATACCTGGGTATTTTGGCGGACGTCAAGGAGGATGCTGTGCTGTCAGAGTCGATCGCAAGAGACGATGTCGAGAGTCGTGAGGACCGGCGAGCGTCGACGGGTCGCTTCCTCTTCACCGACGGCTGGGCATATCGCAGCAAAGTGACCGCCTTCCAGGAGCTCGGCGGCAGCTCGGCATCCGAATGGACTTCGGTGCACCTCCCGCATGACGCGCTCATCGCGCAGGAGCGCCGCGCTGACGCGCCGCGAGGAGAGACCAGCGGGTACTTTCCCGGTGGAGCGTTCGAGTATCGGAGGACGCTCGAGGTTGCTGCCGAGCTCGCTGGCCGTCTGATGCGGCTCGAGTTCGACGGCGTGTACCGCGATGCAGCCGTCTACGTAAACGGTCACCTCGCCGGACAGCGGGCGTTCGGCTACTCCCGTTTCTCGGTGCGGATCGACCCGTTCCTGGTCTTCGGGGCCGAGAACGAGATCCGAGTGGAGTGTCGTACCCACCTCGACAGTCGCTGGTATGCAGGAGCGGGCATCTACCGTGATGTGCATCTCGTCGTGAAGGACGCGGTGCACATCGTGCGTGACGAGTTGAGAGTGAGCACGCCGAGTGTCGACACCGACAGCGCTGTGGTCGAGATCGCCGCCGTCGTGGAGAACAGCGGTGCGTTGACGCGGACGTACCGCCTCGAGGTCGACGTCGTCGGGACATCGGGCGAGATCGCCGCAGCGGGAAGCTCTCCCGTGACTCTGCTGCCCGGCAGCCGCGCGACCGTTCGGCGGCGGCTGTTCCTCGAGGATCCGGCGCTGTGGAGCGTCGACGCGCCGAACCTCCACGACGTGCTGATCACGTTGCGCGACCCCGTGGACGAGCGCGTGGTCGACGAGGAGAACGCGGTCGTCGGCATCCGATCACTGCAGCTGGATCCCCGCCATGGCCTCCGCATCAACGGCGAGGTCGTGAAGCTGCGCGGCGCCTGCATCCATCTCGACAACGGCCCGCTCGGCGCGGTGTCGATGCGCGCCGCGGAGGAACGGAAGATCGCCCGCCTGAAAGAGGCGGGGTTCAACGCGATCCGCAGCTCGCACTGCCCGATGAGCACCGCGCTGCTCGAAGCCTGCGACCGACTCGGGATGCTGGTGATGGATGAGACGTTCGACGTCTGGACATCGGCCAAGAGCGACTACGACTACTCGTTCGACTTCCCCGAGTGGTGGGAGCGCGACATCGAGGCGTTGGTCGCGAAGGACTTCAACCACCCGAGCGTGATCTTCTATTCGATCGGCAACGAGATCCCCGAGACCGGAACGCCGATCGGCTCGACCTGGGGTCGCC
Organism: Microbacterium sp. CGR1; assembly: GCF_001266755.1. Taxonomy (NCBI): domain Bacteria; kingdom Bacillati; phylum Actinomycetota; class Actinomycetes; order Micrococcales; family Microbacteriaceae; genus Microbacterium; species Microbacterium sp. CGR1. The sequence goes on along the minus strand of NZ_CP012299.1, from coordinate 2,425,904 downwards.
GACTCGCGGAGAAGGTGCGGTCGCTGGACTCGACGAGATTCGTGACCAACGGCATCAATCCGTTCGTGGCGATGCTCGACACGATCGTGCCGCAGATGAAGGCGCGTCGCGAGGCGAGTGCGCCTGAGACGGCGGGCGGGGTCAACACGATGATGGCGGGGTTCGGCCAGATGATGGGTCATATCCAGTCTTCCGATGCGGCGACCGAGCGCACGGAGGAGTCGTTCGCGGTGCTCGACGCTGCGGGCATGAACTACTCCGACGCCAGATACGTCCAAGACCGCGAGCGCTTCCCTGACCGGATCATCGTGGGCACCGAGACGTGGCCCAGTTCGATCGCCGGCAATTGGGAGCTCGTACAGGCCGACCCGCGAGTCATCGGGGACTTCACCTGGACCGGCTGGGACTACCTGGGCGAGACGGGTCTCGGCACCGTCCGGTACCTGCCTTCCGCCGAGGCGGGCGACACCGCCCCGACATCGGGCTTCTCGGGGGGATTCCCCGAACTCACGGCCTGGTGTGGCGACATCGACATCATCGGCACGCGGCGTCCGGTTTCCTACTTCCGCGAGACGGTCTTCGGCCTGCGGTCTGAACCGTATATCGCCGTCGAACGACCCGCCGTCCACGGTGTCCCGGTCGCGGTGGCAACGCCCTGGTCGTGGACCGATTCGCTGAACAGCTGGTCCTGGGCCGGATTCGAGGGGCGCCCGGTGGAGGTCGAGGTGTACAGCGACGCAGACGAGATCGAGCTCCTGCTCGACGGGGCCGTGATCGGCCGCAGTCGGGTGGGAGACCCCGCGCCGTTTCGTGCCGCCTTCACGACGACGTACAACCCGGGAACGCTCGAAGCGGTCGCGTATACCGACGGAGTCGAGACGGGAAGAAGCATGCTTCGCAGCGCGTCGAGCGATCTGCGGCTCTCGGTCGATGTCGAGCGTGCTGTGCTCCGCCACGACGGCACCGATCTCGGCTTCATCGAGGTGGCACTCACGGATGCGACCGGAGCGGTGCACGCCGCCCGCGATCAGGCCGTGACAGTCACCGTCGAGGGCGCGGCCGTGCTGCAGGCTCTCGGCAGCGGCGCACCGGCAACCCGGGAGACCTTCTCGGCCGACACGCATGACACCTTCGACGGGCGCGCACTCGCCATCATCCGTCCGATCGGCACCGGAGACATCACAGTCACTGTCTCGTCCGAGTTCGCGAATCCAGTGAGCGTCGCCCTGACGGCATCCTGACCGACCCCGCACCTTCACCAGACACCCGCACACACGCCACGCACGCCAGACAAAGGAGTCACCATGAGCACCGACGACCACACCGCACCGGGGACCACCCCTGTGACCGCAGGAGTCAGCGACCCGCTGCTGAACGCAGCGACCGTCCCCGAGGAGCCGGTCTTCACCGAGACAGGCACCCTCATCGTGCGCGAGAGGGTGAGCAGAGCCTTCATCGCCCTCCTCGCACTCGGCCTGTTCGGCACCTACCTCGCATTCGTCACCCCGATCGCCATCTCGCTCGCTCTGCGGGTCAACGTCCTCGCGCCCGAAAACCCGGAGTACCTCGGTCTGCTGCTCGGCATCGGCTCGCTCGCCGCGCTGCTGGTCGGGCCGCTGGGTGGGCAGCTGAGCGACCGCACAAGATCACGCTTCGGGCGCCGCCGTCCCTGGCTCATCGGCGGTGTACTGCTCGGACTCGTCGGTCTCACCGTTATGGCTCTCGGCCCGAACGTCCTCGTGCTGGGTCTCGGGTGGATCATCGCCCAGATCGGTCTGAGCCAGGCCGCCAACCTCTTCACGACGATTCAAGCCGACAAGCTGCCCGAGTCGCAGCGAGGACGCGTCGCCGCGATCACCGGGTTCGTGACGATGGTCGCGCCTGTGGTCGGTGCGGTGGTCGGCGGTCGATTCGCCACTCAGCCGTTCCTCCTCTTCCTCGTCCCCGGTGCCGTCGCGCTCCTCTTCGTCTTCGTCTTCGTGCTGTTCTATAAGGACGCCGACAGTCGTTCGCTGACCTTCGACGGACCCCTCTCGGTGAAGGGCGTGCTCTCGGGGTACGTCTTCAACCCGAAGCGCTACCCCGACTTCGCCTGGAACTGGTTGGGCCGCTTCCTGTTCTTCTTCGGGCTCACGCTCAACACGACCTACACGGCTTACTTCTTCGCACAGCGCCTGGACATTCCCGTCATCGAGATCGGCGACACCGTCGCGACCGTCGGCCTGATCGGCATCCTGGGCACCATCGTGGGAGTCTTCGCCGGTGGGTTCCTGTCTGACAGGCTTCGTCGTCGTAAGCCGTTCGTCCTGGGCTCCGCGATCCTGTTCGGGATCGGAGCCATTGTCATGGTCCTCGCGCCCGACTTCACGCTGCTCATCATCGGCTCGCTGCTGACGAACCTGAGCATCGGGGTCTTCTCGGCGGTGGATCAGGCGCTGTTCCTCGACGTGCTTCCCGAAAGGGACACCGAAGCGGGTCGCTTCGTCAACATCACGCAGTTCGCCACCACCATCCCCCAGGCGCTGGCGCCACTCGTCGCGTCCGGTGTCCTGACGCTGATCGCCACGGAGGGAGGACCGAACTATTCGGTGCTCTATGTGGCTGCAGCCGTGCTCGTCGTGATCGGTGGATTCGTCATCCTCCGCGTCAAGTCCGTCCGCTGAATCGCTATACGCACGAAGGATCTCCGAGATGACCGACACCTCCTTCGCGTTCCTCTGGGGTGCGGCGACTGCGCCGCACCAGGTCGAGGGCAACAACGTCAACAGCGACTGGTGGCTCTATGAGCAGCTGATGCCGCACTTCGGCCTGAGCGGCGACGCGGTCGACAGCTATCACCGGTATGAAGAAGACATGCGGCTGTTGGCGGATGCCGGTCTCACCGCCTACCGCTTCGGCATCGAATGGTCGAGGGTCGAACCGATCGCGGGAGAGTACTCACGAGCGGCGCTGGCACATTACCGCCGCATGATCGACACCGCACAAGGGCTCGGTCTCACGCCCGTCGTCACCCTTCACCACTTCACGAGTCCGCGCTGGTTCGTCGAAGAGGGCGGGTGGCTGGGGGACACCGCCATCGACCGGTTCGCGGCCTATGTGACCCGGGTCGTGGAGATCCTCGACGGCGTCGACTGGGTGTGCACGATCAACGAGCCCAACATGCTCGCCCTGATGGTGCTGATGTCGCGATCGATCAACCCGGACGCCGTACCGTCGTTCATCACCCCCACGGTGCAGCCGGGCGAAGGGTTCGTGCTTCCCCGTCCGTCTCTCCACGTCGGTGAACGGCTCGTCGAGGCTCACCTCGCTGCGCGCGCCGTGCTGAAGGAGCGCACCAGCGCCCGGGTCGGATGGACGCTGGCGAATCTCAATCTGTGGGCGAAGCCCGAGAACGAGGTGTACCTCGAGGCCGAGCGTCACGCACGGGAGGATCTCTATCTCCGAGCGGCGCGCGACGATGACTTCATCGGTGTGCAGGCCTACTCGACGCAGGAGATCGATGCGCAGGGATTCGTGGCGGCGGAGCCGGGACCGGAGAACACGCTGGTCGGAACCTACTACCGTCCGGATGCTCTCGAATCGGCCGTGCGGCACGCCTGGGAAGTGACCGGCGGCGTGCCGATTCTCGTGACCGAGAACGGGCTGGCTACGGCCGACGACGATCGTCGAATCGCATACACGACAGGGGCGCTCCGCGGACTGGCCACCGCGATCGATGACGGTATCGATGTGCGCGGTTATCTGCACTGGTCTCTGCTCGACAACTTCGAATGGGGCCACTGGGAGCCGACGTTCGGTCTCATCTCCGTCGATCGAGAGACTTTCACGCGCACACCGAAACCGAGTCTGGCGTGGTTGGGCGAAGTCGCCGCGAGCGATGGGGGCGCGATCGGCATCGGTTTCCCTCGGGCGCGCCTGGCGGAGGGAGCGCGCTGATGGGCGTCGCGATCAACCGGCGCGAGGTCGTGAGCCGTCACGACGTCACCGTCAGCACGCCCGACCCCGAGCACGTTCTCACGGTCGGCAACGGCGACTTCGCCTACACCGCCGACATCACGGGCATGCAGACGTTCACGGCGTTCCACGATCAGTCCCTGGCGGTCAGGGAGGGCCGAGTCGCGGTCAACACGGCGACGATGAGCTCCTGGGGATGGCACGAGATGCCCAACCCCGAGGGTTTCGTCCTCGACGACGCGATGTCCGAGCACCTCACCCGCCGAGGAGCTGTGCGTTACCCCGACCGCCACGACATGGAAGGTGCGATGCGCGGCCAGGTCGCTGACGAGAACCGGGCCGGCGCTTGGTTGAACGCGAACCCGCAGCGGCTGGATCTCGGTCGCATCGGCTTCGCGTTCGACGACCCGGCAACGGGCCCTGAGGCGCTGCGGGACACGCGGCAGACGCTCGACCTGTGGTCGGGGGTCATCCGCTCGGCATTCGTCTTCGACGGGCAACCCGTATCCGTTCAGACGGTGTCGGCCCCCGACGAGTCGCTCGTGGCCTTCCGCATCCACTCTCCGCTGATGGGCGACGGACGGCTGAGGGTCGCGCTGCGTTTCCCCTACGCACATCCGGGGTTCTTCCAGACCTCCGACTGGTCCTCGCCGGAGCGCCACGAGTCCGCCCTCGAGTCGACTGATCTCGGTGCTCGGATCATCCGCACCCTCGATGACACGGCCTATGGGGTCGAACTCGGTTTCACCGGTGGCAGCATCAGTCGGATCGCAGCTCATGCGTTCGAGCTGCGATCCGACGGCGACGATCTCGACCTCATCGTCCGCTTCACCGAGGAGAGCGCCCGAGAACTGCCCACCTTCGACGAGGTGGCCTCGGCCTCGGCGCTCTCGTGGGAGCGCTTCTGGAACTCGGGCGCCGCGGTCGACTTCGCCGGAACGGACGATGCTCGCGCTGCAGAACTCGAACGCCGGATCGTGCTCTCGCAGTACCTCACAGCCGTGAACTCCGCTGGAGTGATGCCGCCGTCGGAGACCGGACTCATCACCAACTCCTGGTCGGGCAAGTCACATCTGGAGATGCACTTCTGGCACGCCGCGCACTTCGCGACCTGGGGTCGCCCCGAGCTGCTCGAACGCAGCCTCGGGTGGTATCGCGCTATCGCCGACCGGGCGCGGGCGACTGCCGACGGGCAGGGCTATCCGGGGATCCGTTGGCCCAAGCAGGTCGGCCCGGAGGGGAGGGAGAGCCCCGACCCGATCGGCTCTTTCCTCGTCTGGCAGCAGCCGCACGTGCTCTACCTGCTGGAGCTCGTGTGGAGAGCGTCGGACGCGGTGAAGCGCGCCGCGCTGATCGACGAGTTCGGCGATCTCGTCGTGGGCACTGCGGAGTTCATGGCCGCTTTCGCAGAAGAGCGTGGCGGCCGTTTCCACCTGCTCGGGCCGCTCATGCCGGCGCAGGAGTTCTATGACGTGACCACCACCGAGGATCCCACGTACGAGCTCGCATACTGGTGGTGGGGGCTGGAGATTGCCCAGCGGTGGCGCGAGCGTGCGGGTGAACCTCGACGAGAGGACTGGTCCGCCGTGCAGAACGGACTGACCTCGCCTCATGTCGAGAACGGGCGCTACACGGCCATCGCCACCGCGCCGTACCTTCGTCGCGACGATCATCCGTCGTTGCTGGCCGCGTTCGGAGTGCTGCCATCGACGCCTGTGATCGACCCGAGCATCATGCGCGCGACGCTCGACGACGTCCTGCGCACATGGGAGTGGCCGTCGGCGTGGGGGTGGGACTTCCCGGTACTCGCCATGACCGCCTCCCGGCTGGGATCGGCCGACGTCGCCATCGATGCGCTGATGCGCGACGAGGTGAAGAACCGATTCACCGCGGTCGGGCACAACAGTCAGATGGGTTCGATCCTCCCGATCTACCTGCCAGGCAACGGCTCGCTTCTCGCCGCCGTCTCGATGCTCGCCACGCACGGGTTCCCACCGACGTGGACCGTCGCCACCGAAGGCTTCTCTCCATGGCCGTGAATGACAGCATCCGTCCCGGTGAGGTCTGGCTCGACACGACGGGTGCGCTGATCCAGGCCCACGGCGGTTCGGTGCTCGACGAGAACGGCACGCTCTACTGACACGGCGAGACTAACGCCCTTAGGCGCTCGCGCCCGCACCCTCCGGCGCACCCACCGGCGCACCCACCCGCGGCACCGCGGCATATCCCGGGCGGATGAACCACGACGGCAGCGCTCGCCGCAGGTCGCTCGGGCCGGTCGCGGTGGCGTCTTCGGCGAGCAGCAGCGTCGTCCATTCGATGTCCCCGCGCCAGAACCGGGTCAGCGCTCGGAGCGTGCAGCGCACCTCGACCGACACGTCGTACCCGGGGTCGGCGTCGCACACGTCGGCCTCGCCGTCGTGGATCACCAGCCACCACCGGCGCTGCGCCGGACTCGCGTCCGTGAAATGCAGTGCGATCACCGTGCGCGCATCGGGGACGGTGCCGTGATCGACGTTGCGGTGCATATCCCACAGCAGCAGCTTGGGGTCGAGGTCGGCGTCTCCGAGCTCGCCGATCCAGCGCACCCCCCACGCCGAGAGCTGTTCGACGACCGGACGCAATTCGGCACCCGCGACGGTGAGCACGTAGCGGACGTCAGCACCCTGGGTGATCCGCTCGATGAGGCCGGCACGCTGCAGCTGGTCGAGTCGATGGGACAGCAGCGTCGGCGACATGCGGGGGAGGCCGCGGCGCAGCTCGTTGAAGTGCTCGGTGCCGAGCAGAAGCTCACGCAGCAGGAGCATCGTCCACCGCTCGTCCAGCAGCTCCATCGCCTTGGCGACGGGGCAGAACTGATAGTAGGGGGCGCCCACGGACCTCACGATAGACCCGGTACAGATCGGATACTAGAGCGGTCTGCGCGGGGTTCGTAGCGTGAGGATCACAAGGCAGAGGAGCCCACCATGAACACCACCACCGACCTCCAGGCCGACGCCGACCGCGCGCTGAAGGCGAAGCACAGAGTCGTCTGGGCGCTCGGCGACTATTCGGCCGTCGCGCGCGAAGTGATCCCCGAACTCGGTCGGGTGCTCGTCGCCGAGAGCCGCATCGGGCCGGGCGATCGCGTGCTCGACGTCGCCGCCGGCACCGGCAACGCGTCGATCGAAGCTGCACGCACCGGTGCATCCGTGGTCGCGAGCGACCTCACGCCCGAGCTGCTCGAGATCGGCAGGCAGGATGCTGCACGGCAAGGCGTCGAGCTCGCCTTCGAGGAGGCGGATGCCGAGGCGCTGCCCTATGCGGACGACTCTTTCGATGCCGTGCTCTCGTGCGTCGGCGTCATGTTCGCGCCGCATCACGAGGTCGCGGCCGGCGAGCTGACGCGGGTGGTGCGCGCCGATGGACGGCTGGCGTTGATCAACTGGACGCCCGAGGGGTTCGTCGGACAGTTGTTCGCCACGCTCAAGCAGTTCGTCCCCGCGCCGCCTGCCGGTGTGCAGCCGCCGCCGCTCTGGGGTGACGAGGAGCACGTGCGCGCCCTCCTCGGAGACCGCGTGGCCGAGCTGTCGACGGAGCGTCGGCAGCTGTCGGTCGACAGGTTCGCGTCGGGTGCGGAGTTCCGAGACTTCTTCCGGGACTTCTACGGCCCGACCGCGGCGGCGTACCGAGGCATCGGCGACGACGTACAGCGGCGAGCAGAGCTGGACGATGCCCTGGCCGCACTCGGCGACCGCCACCTCGAAGACGGTCGAATGGACTGGGAGTACCTGCTCGTGACGGCCCGCGTCGTCTAGAGCGGCGCCGTCGGGGCGTTCGACGCACGAAGGGGCCGACCGGGCATCGCCGGTCGGCCCCTCTCTGTGCGGTCGTCAGCTGATCGCGGCGCGCAGCTCGGCGGCGGCGTCTCCGACGTTCTCGGCGCTGTAGATCGCGCTGCCCGCGACGGCGACCTGCGCCCCGGATGCCTGGACGGCGGCGATGCTCGAGGCGTTGACGCCGCCCGCGACGGAGAAGGCGACGCCGGATGCGGTGCCGTCGGTGAGCAGGCTGTCGAGCGAGTAGCCGTCCTGCGCCTGCTCGTCGAGACCCGCGTGCATCTCGACGAACTCGGCACCGAGGCCGATGACCTGCTGCGCGCGGGCGGGCTTGTCGGCGACGCCGATCAGATCCACGACGATGCCCTTGCCGTGCTTCTTCGCGGCCTTCACCGCGCCGGTGATCGTGCTGTCGTCGGCCACGCCGAGCACCGTCACGAGATCCGCACCCGCGCCGAAGGCGATGTCGGCCTCGAGTTCACCCGCATCCATGGTCTTGAGGTCGGCGAAGATCACCTTGTCGGGGTGGGCGCTCTTCAGGGCGGTGATCGCCGAGAGGCCTTCGCTCTTGATCAGCGGGGTGCCGAGCTCGAGGATGTCGACGTGCGCGGCCGCGGCGGCGGCGAGCTCGAGGGCCTTCTCGGTGCTGAGCGTGTCGATGGCGAACTGCAGTTTCATGGGTGTTCCGTTCGTTCTGCGGGGTGGATGGTGGGGCGGCAGCCGCTCATTCGAGGTTCGCGTGGCGCGGCCAGAGGTCGTCGGCGCTGGTGCCCTGGCGCTGCCAGAGGGCGTGGAAGAGCCCGTCGCCGATGACGACGACCGCCTGCTCGAACAGGCTCGCCGCGTACTGGTGCGAGGCGTCGGCCGTGCGGTCCAGCTTCTGGGCGGCAGGCACCCGCACGACGACGTCGGCGAGCTCTGACAGGGGCGACGTCGCTGCGGTCGTGAGCGCGCCGATGCGCGCCCCGACCGACGAGGCGCGCTGCGCGGCTCGCACGATCGATTCCGTCGTTCCCGACCCGCTCGCCGTCAGCAGCAGGTCGTCGGCCTCGATTGCCGGAGTGGTGGTGTCGCCCACCACATGCACGTCGAGTCCCAGGTGCATGAGGCGCATCGCGGTCATTCGCAGGGCGAGCCCTGAGCGGCCGGCTCCGAGCACGAAGACGCGCCGGGCATCGACGACGAGGTCTGCCAGATCGATGAGCTGATGCGCGTTCGCGACGCTCGTGCGCTCCGCGACGCGGAGCAGCTCGTTGGCGATGAGGGAGATGGCGGCGCCGGGCGACATCGTGGCGGTGAGAGGCATGTCTCCACTCTTGCGATCGCGCGACCTTCGGGCGCTCCCGCCTCGGGACCGTTCCACCTACCCGAAGGGAGAGGGACGAATAGAGTAGGTGATCATGAGCATCGAAGAGCATGCTGGGCCGGCGGGATCACGCCGACTGGCCGCAGACCACGCGCTCGCCCTCGCCGAGCAGCGGGACCGCTACGCCCTCACCCTCGAATCCCTGCTCGCGACGCTGCGCTCGCAGCGGCTCGACGACCGGGCGGCACGCACGATCGCGGTCGATGTCGCGGCCGGTGCACTGGTCGGACTGCGGACGCACAACGATGAGCAGGGAGCAGGACTCGAGCCGGTGACGGGCGCCTTCGAGCGTCTGCGCGGCGATCTGCGCCCGCTCGTGCGATACAGCGAACTCGACGTGCAGTTCGTCGAGCCCCCGGCCAACGGTCGCGCGCTCCCCGGGGTGATCGCCCACTCTGCGCGCTCGATCGTGAGAAGCACCGTGCTGGCGATCGTCGACCGCGGAGAGACGCGACGCGTGCGCATCCAATGGGACTGCGACGGATTGAACCTGCTGATCGCGATCCGCGACGACGGCCGAGGAGACCTGACGACGCACGACGACGCACTTCGCCCGATCGCCGAGCAGGTCTCTGCGCTGTCAGGCGACCTGTCGGTGGCCTCGACACCCGGATGGGGGTCGGAAGTCGGCATCCGCCTTCCTCTCGATCCACCGGCCGAGCCGGGCGATCTGCCGGATGCGATCGACGCCAGCCCGCGAGAGCGCGATGTGCTGCGACTGGTGTCGGCGGGGCGCCGCAACCGCGAGATAGCCGAGACGCTGAACGTGAGCGAGAACACGGTGAAGTTCCACGTGTCGAACCTGCTGCGCAAATCCGGGGCGGCGTCACGCGCCGAGCTCGCGGCCATCGTGCGCGGCTGACCACCCCTTCGGGTGGGGCTGTGCCTGCTCGGAAGGATAGGTGGGGAAGTCGCGACAAGCACGCCGCGGAGGGGCGTGATCAGTCCTCGCCGTCGAAGAGACCGCCGTCGAGCAGCCAGTTGTAGCGGAGTCGGAGCGCACGCTCGGTGCTCGCGGCGAGCGCACCGACGACGAGCGAGATGTTCGCCCACGGGGGCAGGTGGATCGGGCTCTCGAAGGTTCCGATGGCTTCCGCGATCGGCGGGATCTGCGTGATCTGCTCGACGAGCTGCGGAACCCCGAGCACGAGCGCCACGACGAGCACGACGATCGACACCCCGCCGATCGCGCGACTGAGCCCGGGCGCCCTGCGATGCAGTCGGGCGCGTCGACCCTCGGCGGAGGCGGGGTCGGGAGACAGCTGTCTCTCCGTGCCGTCGTCGCCGACGAAGTGGGCTCGCTTCAATCCGTATCCGCTGGTGGCGACCTCGATCATCCCACCCGGCACGGCGAAGGCGGCGGGCAACTTCGATGTCGCCTGATTCACGCCGTCGCGGTAGAGCTTCGCGCGTACGACCCCGTTCTCGTCTCCGCCGAGGCGCAGATCCACCGACCAGGTCTCGACACGGCCCTCAGGCCCGGCCAGTCGCAGGTGCAGAAGAGAGCGCGAGAACGGCTGCCACCAGCGATAGCGCTGCAGAGAGTGGCCGTCGCCGGGCTTCGCGCGTCTCGCCGCGCGTCGCCGTCTGCTCTCGGAAGCCATCCGTTCGACCCTAACAAGCGGCAGGGGGCCGGTGCCAGGGATGAATCCGACCGGCGCCGCATGCCTCTTGACTCCGGCGCTCAGCGCTCTACCCTGGCAGGCATGTGCCGCAACATCGTTCCTCTGAACAACCTCGCCCCACCGGCCACCGATGACGAATGTCATGAGGCCGCAGTGCAGTTCGTGCGCAAGATCTCGGGTGCGAACGCCCCCTCCCGCGCCAACAGGGAGGTGTTCGACCGTGCTGTCGCTGAGATCGAGAAGTCGGTGCGACATCTGCTCGATGACCTCGTCACGACCGCACCCCCGAAGGACCGCGACGAGCAGCGCGAGAAGCGACAGGCTCGCTCAGCCGAGCGGTACGAGGCGATCCGGGTCTTCCAAGAGGCCAAGCGCGCGGCGAAGGCGGCGGCGGACTGAGCCCTCGCTAGTCGTCGCGGAACACGGCATCGACCGCCATCGTGAGCGTGTTCGTCTCGGATTCGAGGATCGACTCGTCCGAGGGGAGCGCCCGTTCGAGGGCCAGGCCGGCGAGGACGGAGTTGAGGAAACGCGCGCGCGTGGCGTTGTCTCCGGCCGGGAGTGAGCCTTCGTCTTCGAGGACGGACAGCCAGTGCTCGACCCTCCGCTGCCCTTCGCGCTCGATGGCCAGGTAGGCATCACGGAGTTCGTCCGTGAGCTCGGGTTCGATGAAGGTCCGGTGCAGGATCGTGGCTGCCTCGCGTGCCTGCGCCCCGACGCCTGACGGAGCGAGCACCTGCCTCAGACATGCGAGGAGCCGCCCCTTCGCCGTCAGCGACTCGTCATGGATCGGGTCGTCCGGTGCGATCACCTCGTAGACCACGCGGAGGACCTCGTCGAGCAGCGCCCGCTGCGTCGGGAAATGGAACCGCAACGACCCGGTGCTCACACCGGCCCGCGCTGCGACCGCGCGGACGCTGAGCTTCGCGCCGCGTGATTCGCCGAACATCGTGAGTGCCGCGTGCAGGATGCGGTCCTTCGTCGGCAGCATGCTCGGGTCGGCGGTCATCATCCCATTCTCCACGACCCCCGGTGACACAGTGTGTTAGCGTGGCGTGCGTCCCTCACTAACACACCGTGTTAGTCCATCGACGGGAGCACCCATGACACTCATCCGCAGGCCTTTCCAGATCATCCGCTCGAACCTCCGCGTCTACGCGCTTCTCAATGCGCTCGCCTACGGCACCTTCGCGATCGGCTTCATCCTCGGGCTGCGCTTCCCCGACCTGGTCGCCGGCCGCGCCCAGGCGCTGGAGGACGACGGCACAGCGAGCCTCGTCACCTCTCTGCTCAGCAGTCCCTGGCTCTTCGCGCTGACGATCCTGGCGGTCAACACCCTGCGGCTCGGCGCCCTCACGATCCTGCTGCCCTCGCTCGTCGTGCCGTTCCTCGGACTCGCGACGTTCGCGGTCTGGTCGGTGACGACCGGAGTGACCCTCGTGCCGACGACGCCGGAGGGGTGGGTCGCGCTGATCCCGCATTCGCTGACTCTCGTGATCGAGCTGCAGGCCTACATCCTTCTGCTGCTGGGCGCGTTCCTGCTGGGCCGGTACTGGGTTCGCCCACAGGCGATCGGTGCGCGGAATCGACGCGCGGCCTACCTGCGCGGACTCCAGCACATCGGCTGGCTGAGCCTGCCCGCGCTCGCGCTGCTCATCATCGGGGCGCTCTACGAGGCCTTCTCGTTGCTCTACTTCGTGTACCCCCTGCAGCAGTGGCTGCTCGGATAGACGGAACGGACATCGACACGGCGATCTAAGAAATCTTCATCCAGGTGCATCCAAACCCGGCGCTCCCGGAGAACAACTCCTATGAAGGGCCGCACAGGGCGGTCCGGGTACAGGAGGAACAGATGCGCAAGACAGTCGCCGCCGGCCTCGCCGTCGGAATGATCACCGCTCTCGGTCTGGCCATGCCGGCCGGCGCCGCCACCACCCAGGCCGCACAGCTCTCGGTGCTGCACGCGATCCCCGACACCCCCGTCGACGTGTACGTGAACGGCGAGCTCACCCTCGACGACTTCGCGCCCGGAGACCTCGCCGGACCGCTCGAGCTGCCCGCCGGTTCGTACGAGGTGGCGCTCACCGCTCCCGATGCCGCCGACGCCAGCGCGCCCATCCTCGGCCCGGCGACCCTCGCTCTCGAAGCGGGCGGGAACTACACCGCCGTGGCCCACCTGACCGAAGCGGGCGAACCCGGCCTCAACCTCTTCACCAACGACATCTCGCAGACGGCTCCCGGCCAGGGGCGACTCACCGTGCGTCACACCGCCGCGGCGCCCGCGGTCGACATCCTCGCGGGCGGATCGCCCGTGATCGAGAACCTCACGAACCCGAACGAGGCCAAGCTCGACCTCCCCGCGGGCACCGTGTCGGCCGCCGTCGCTCTGACCGGCACGACCGACCCGGTCATCGGTCCGGCAGACGTCGCGATCGAAGAGGGCGTCAACACGATCGTCTACGCGTGGGGCAGCGCCGAAGACGGCAACCTCGCGATCGCCGCTCAGACGATCTCGGGACTCCACTCGAACCCCGACGGAGTGCCCTCCGGCACCGCGGGCTACCTCGCTGAGCAGGATGCCTCGGCGAACGCCCTCCTCTCGGCGGGTCTCGTCGCCCTCGCGATCGCGACCGCCGTGGGTGCGGGCCTGATCGTCCGTCGCCGCCAGACGGTGCGCTGATGCTCCGAGGCACGCTGCGGACGGCCCGTCTGCGCCGCGTCATCATGACGTTCGGCGCCCTGGTCACCGCGGCGTGCCTCGTGGCATGCACACCGGGAGGGGCGGGCGCGGATCTCCCTCCTTCCACGGAGTCGCCCCCCACGACTCCATCGCCCGTCCCTCCCACTCCCGCGAGAGACGTCGCCGTGCGGCCGGGTGCTCTCCCCACCCCGACCGCATCCGTCGCTCCCGTGGGTCTGGCCATCCCGTCGCTCGCCATCGACATGCCGGTGACGGACGTCGGGGTGGCCGACACCGGACAGATGGAGCTGCCCGTAGACCCGGCCATCGCCGGCTGGTATCGATACGGAGCGGATGCCACGAGCACGAGCGGCCGGATTCTGATCGCAGCGCACGTCGACGCGATCGATTATCCGATCGGACCGCTCGCTCGCCTGCGGGACGTGCCCGCCGGCGAGACCATCCTCATCACGGCGGCCGACGGCACCAGCCGCGAGTTCGTGGTGCAGTCGCTGACCTACTACGAGAAGGCCGCACTGCCGACCGACGAGCTCTTCCAGCGTGGTGGCCCCTCGGCCCTTGTGCTGGTCACGTGCGGCGGACCTTTCGACAGCCAGACCGGGCACTACCGCGATAACGTGGTCGCGGTGGCGGTCCCGCGATGAGGCGGGGTGATCACCATGGAGAGGAGACTCCGGGTGGATGAGACCACCGAAGCCGAAGCGGCGCTCGACCGGCGCTTCGTCGCGGGCGACGAGCAGGCGCTCGCGGAGCTCTACCGGCGGTGGTCGCCGGTCGTCTTCACCCTGGCGCTGCGCTCGCTCGGCGATCGGGGGGATGCCGAGGATGTCACCCAGCGCACCTTCGTGTCGGCGTGGAACTCGCGTGCCGGATACGACTCGTCGAAGGCGCGACTGTCGACCTGGCTGATCACGATCGCGCGGCGCCGGATCGCCGACACGTTCGAGGCGCGCGCCAAGGTGCAGCAGCTGCAGGCCGAGATGGAACGACTCACTCCGCCCGACGCCCTCGTCTCCGAATCGATCGATCTGTCCGAGACGCTGCTGCTCTCGAGCGAGCTCCAGCAGCTCGCGCCGGATGCACAGGCCGTCATGCGACTGGCCTTCTACGATGACCTGACCCACGAAGAGATCTCACGCAGAATGGGGATGCCGCTCGGCACCGTGAAGAGCCATATCCGCCGAAGCCTTGCCCGCATGCGCGACCGATTGGAGGTGAACCGTGTCACATCTCGATGACGAGAAGATCGCCCTGATCGCGATGGGCGAACCGGCCGGATCCGACGCCGACATGGAACACCTCGTCGAGTGCGAGAACTGTGCCGCCGAGGTCGCTGCGATGTCGCGGGTGGCGCTCGTGGCGCGCTCCAGCGTCGTCGAGGGCGATCTGGAATCCCCGCCCGCCGACGTCTGGTCGAGGATCCACGGCGAACTCGGGCTGACCTCGGCGGTCGCTGCCGACCCGGCATCCGACGTCCACCCGCCGGAATCGGAGTCCGCATCGGCACCGGCTGCATCGGCACCGGTCTCGGCGGCCGGTCCGGCGACAGCGACTGAGGCGGATGCTGCGGAAGCGGCTGCGCCGCGACACCGGGCTCGTGTCCGTCCACGCCGCCGCTCGTCGGCCACCATGTGGATCCTCGCCGCGTCGATGGCGCTCGTCGTCGCGATCGGCGCCGGAGTCTGGATCGCCCGCACCCTCACGCCCTCCTCTGCCGTGATCGCCTCTGCCGAGCTCGCCGCGTTCCCCGACCATCCCGATGCGGAGGGACAGGCCCGGATCGACGACGACGGCGACGGCCGGCGCACGTTGACGGTGACCCTCGACGGCGACGAGCTCGTGGCTGGCGATTACCGCGAGGTGTGGCTGATCCGCGAGGACGGACAGGCGCTGATCAGCCTCGGGGTGCTCGACGAGTCGTCGGGCACGTTCCGCGTCCCCGACAGTGTGGACCTCGACGAGTACCGCCTGGTCGACATCTCCTTCGAGCCGGTCGACGGCGATCCTGCGCACTCGGGCGACTCGATCGTGCGCGGCGAGCTCGACTTCGCGTGAGAGGCGCTCGCGAGCGCCCCTCGCGCGACGGCGATCTTACGCCGCGTGCTCGCGGACCACGGGCCGCGTGAGCCGCGGGATCAGCGAGGGCGTGCTCTCGCGGTACTCGACGTAGTCGGCGCGGTCGCCCCACTTCTCCTCGGCGCGAGCCTCGAGCAGCGGGATGCCGCTCACGCGCGTGAGCAGCAGGATGACGAAGAGCGGCGAGAGGATCGCGACCCACTGCCATCCGGCGAGCACGGGCGCGGCGGTGAGGAAGACGCCGACCCAGATCACGATCTCACCGAAGTAGTTGGGGTGGCGCGAACGCGACCACAGTCCGGTGCGGATGAATTCGTCCTTGTGACGCGGGTCGGCGCGGAAAGCGGACTTCTGCGCGTCGGCGACGATCTCGACGGTCATCCCGGCCACCCACACGATGATGCCCACGACGGTCAGCCATCCGACGGGCGCTCGCGAGGCGGCATCCGTGCTGATCGCGATCCACGCCGCTGCCGCCGTGATCGACACCCACGCGCCCTGGATCACCCACACCTGCAGGAAGCGCACCGGCGATCCCTTGATCTCGTCGAAGCGGCCGTCGGATCCGGCCTTGTGCACGCGCATCGCGAGGAACGATCCGAGGCGTGCCGCCCACAGGATCACCATCGCCGCGAGAATCCAGCTGCGGGCATCGGGCAGGGGCGTCATCAGCACGAGGGCCACGGAGATGGCGAGGAAGGTGAGGCTGCCGGTGAGGTCGAAGAACCGCTCGGTGCGCAGAAGCATCGCGGGGATGAAGGCGAGGATCTGGATCGCGAAGGCCGCGGCGACGGCGATGGCGAACAGCGGGGTGCCGCCGACGGTCGCGCCGCCCTGGCTGCCGGCGAGTGCGACGAGGGCGCCGATGACGAGGGCGACGATGATCGCGATCAGCGAGGACCGGGATGACTTCGGTGCGGAGGAAGTGGGGGAGGACATGGTGTTCTTTCCGGTTGTCAGAGGTAGAGGTCTTCGACGGTGAGGGCTGCGCGATGCAGCACGACGCTCCGCTTGAGCTTCATGGTCGGGGTGACGAGTCCGCGGTCGTCGAGGTCGGCGAACACGACGCTGAAACGGCGCACCTGCTCGCTGCGAGCGACGAGCGCGTTGGCGGCGTCGACGGTGCGCTGCAGGCGGGCGCGCAGCGTCGGCTCGGTCACGGCGCGGATGTCGGTCTCGGCGAGGAGAGGGATGCTGAGCCCTTCGGCATCCGCCCATGCCCGGGTCTGCTCGGGGTCGAGCACGAGGAGCGCCGAGAGATACGGCTTCCCCTCGCCGACCATCACCGCGTGCGAGACCAGCGGATCCGCCTCGACGACGCTCTCCCAGCGGGTCGGCACGATCGTCTTGCCGTTCGACGTCACGATCACGTCCTTGAGGCGGCCGTCGAGGATCAACCTGCCCTGGTCGTCGAGGCGCCCGAGGTCGCCCGTCCGGAAGAATCCGTCGATGAAGGCGCCGTCGTCGTGCGCGGGGTTGCGGTAGCCGCTGAAGACGCCGAGCCCGCGGGCCAGCACCTCTCCTTCGTCGCTGATGCGCACCGTGAGTCCCGGAAGCGGCGAGCCGACGCTGCCCGACGCGATGCGACCGGGCAGGTTGCCGGTGAGGGGCGCGGTCGTCTCGGTCAGGCCGTAGCCCTCGATGACAGGGACGCCGATGCCGCGGAAGAAGAGCGACAGCTCCGAGTCGAGCGCTGCTCCGCCGGAGAGGATGTAGTCGACCCGCCCGCCCATCACAGCGCGGAGGCGGCGGTAGAAGACGGCGTCGTAGAGGCGGTGACGCAGGCGCAGCCCGAGGCTCGTTCCGGGGGTGAGGCCCGCGTCGACCCGCTCGGCACGCCGGCCCCACGCGATCGCCGTCGCCCGAGCCTTCTCCCACACGGCGGTGAGACCCTTGTCGGACGCCTTGGCGGCGGCTGCCGCCTCGATCTTCTGCAGCACGCGCGGCACGACGACGAGGAACGTCGGGCGCAGTGTGTCAAGGGTCGCGACGACGGTCGACGGGTCGGACAGGTGCGCGATGCGCATCCCGCTGGCGAGGCAGATCAGCTGCAGGCCGCGCGCGAGCACGTGGGCCAGAGGCAGGAAGATGACGGTGTTGCCCTGCTCGTTCACGATCTCGCGGTAGGCGGCGGCGATGTTGAGCACCTGCCCGAGGAAGTTCCGGTGCGTGAGCACGACCCCCTTCGGCTCGCCCGTGGTGCCCGAGGTGTAGACGATGGTGGCGGGGTCGTCCTGCGTGGCGGACGCCCTGCGTGCCTCGAGCTCCTCGTCGGTGACGGCGGCGCCCCGCGCCACCAGATCGGAGAGCGTGCCGGACACTGCGGCATCCATCGTCCAGGCGCCGAGCGTGATCCGCTCCGTGTGGGTGAGTGCGGACTGCAGCAGCACCGCGTGCATCGAGGTGCCGCCGATGGCCAGACGCACATCCGCGTCCGCGATGATCGCGTTCACCTGCGTGGGGGAGGACGTCTCGTAGATCGGCACGACGACAGCGCCGGCGTACCAGGCGGCGAGGTCGGCGACGGCCCACTCGTAACGAGTCGGAGCCATGATCGCGATGGCATCACCGGCCCGCACGCCCTGGGCGATGAAGCCCTTGGCCAGAGCGCGCACCTGGCCGAGGAACTCGCGGGTCGTGATCGGGCGCCACGCGTCACCGACATTCGCTCCCTTGACCTCGAAGGCGACGTGGTCGGGAGCTGCGGTGACTCGCGCGACGAGCAGGTCGGTGACGTTGCGGTACCCGTCGAGGTCGGCGAGCGGCGGGGTCGACGATTCGAGCATCGGAACTCCTCTCGGGCGCACGAGAACGGGCCCATCTGCTCCTGTTCGGAGCGGAGGAGGAAACGGATGGCAAGAGAAAACCCCCGGGCGAGCCGGGGGTCCTGTGGAGGGGCTGACGGGAATCGAACCCGCGCTATCTGCTTGGGAAGCAGAAGTTCTGCCATTGAACTACAGCCCCGCACCTGCATCCGAGGAGCAGGTGAACGCAAGCCTACCCGCCTGATCCGTCATGGCCAAAGTGTCGGCGGCGTGTGCCAACTAGGCTGGGGCCGTGCTTCTCAGCGACCGCGACATCAGAGCAGAACTCGCCTCCGGCCACATCGGTCTGGATCCGCACGAGCCGGAGATGATCCAGCCGTCGAGCATCGACGTGCGGCTGGACCGGTACTTCCGTCTTTTCGACAATCACAAGTACCCGTTCATCGACCCGTCGGTCGATCAGCCGGAGCTGACTCGGCTGATCGAGGTCGACCCCGACGAGCCGTTCATCCTGCACCCGGGCGAGTTCGCGCTCGGTGCGACGTTCGAGCAGGTCTCGCTGGCCGACGACATCGCAGCCCGCCTCGAGGGCAAGTCGTCGCTCGGTCGCCTGGGGCTGATCACGCACTCGACCGCCGGCTTCATCGACCCCGGGTTCACGGGGCACGTGACGCTCGAGCTCGCGAATGTCGCGACGCTGCCCATCAAGCTGTGGCCCGGAATGAAGATCGGTCAGCTGTGCTTCTTCCGGCTGACGTCGCCGGCCGAGAACCCGTACGGTTCGGGCCCGTACGGCAACCGCTACCAGGGGCAGCGCGGGCCGACCGCATCCCGCTCGTTCCAGAACTTCCACAAGACGGACGTCGGCACGACCGACGTCGGAGCCGTAGGGGGCTGAGATGAGCAGTGACAGCAGAGATCCGTACATCCGACCGGAGGATGCTGTCATTCCGCCGCCTCCGCCCGAGTCCGAGGTTCCGGATGCGGTGATCCCGCCGCCTCCCGCGGAGTCCGAGATTCCGGATGCCGTCATTCTGCCGCCTCCGCCCGAGGCGATGCTTCCCAGCACTCGCCGGTCGCGGCCCAAGCCGGCGATCCTCACGGGCGATCAGCCGGCGCCGGTGGCCGACGACTGGGCGCAGCCGTCGGTGGCACCTGAGGTGCCGACATCCGGGGGATACCGCGCGCTGTCGGCGGTGATCTTCGGATTCCTCATCGTGCTGCTCGCGGCGGCGATCGCCGGTGCGGTCTACCTCGGCACGACGGTGTCGTTCGCGCAGTCGGCGGGTGCCCCGGATGTCGTCGCCGCCGCCGCGACTCTGTGGCGTGGGTGAGCTGCGACGCGACCCTGAGGTCGACGCCGCGTACGTGACGGTGGGCGCAGCCATCGCGGATGGCGAGGTCGCGAGAACCGTCGCGGTGAACCTGCCCGACGACATCTCCGGTGAGCTGTTTCTCGACTTCGATCGCGACGGCCACCTGCTCGGCATCGAGATTCTCGGTGCCTCCCGGTTGCTCCACCCGGAAGAACCGGGCGCCTGACCTTCGCGCCGTGCGACGCGTCGGCCGAGAGTGGCGCCAGTGCTTCCCTCAGCGTCTCCTCGAGGCCCAGATGTATGCGGGCACTGCGACTCCGACGACGACGACATGCATGACCATGAGCCCGATGACGGCGCTCACCGTCGTTCCCGGGATGAAGCGGAGAACGAGCAGCAGGACGTCGGGGATGAACGACGCCACGGTCACGATCGGCACGAGGATCGAGAGCGTGCGGCGGTGGTTGCGGGCGCGGCGGCGCACGAGCGACCAGCCGATCCAGCCGACGACGATGCCCAGAGTCGTGAACAGAGCATAGGCGGGCAGTGTCAGCGGCCCGTATGTCGCCGGAGCGCCGGCAGCCACTGCGAGGAGGGCCACGACGGAGTTCGTCGCGATGGCCGCGGCGATGGCGGCGGTGAGGATGAGTGCGGTGCGCAACCGGGATCCGGTGGTGCGCCGGTCTGCGCGGACGGCGGTGGTGACCATGACGGCTCCTTGGAGTGTGGTTCGGATATCCGGTACCGAGTAGTACCGGATATAAACGGTACTGCTCGATACCGGAATGTACAATGGGTCCGATGAGCGCAGATGCGACGACCAGACCGGCGGGGCGTCCTCGTGACCCCGGCGTGGAGGCGTCGATTCTCGAGGCGGTGCAGGATCTGCTGATCGAGAGCGGCTACGCCGGCACGACGATCGGCGCCGTGGCAGAGCGCGCCCGCTGCGGGCGTTCCGCGATCTACCGCCGATGGGAGACGAAGGCCGAGCTCGTCGTGGCAGCGGTCGGTGCGCTGCAGGTCGCTGCCGAGGTGCCGGACACGGGCACCCTCCGCGAGGATCTCCTCGCTGCGGCGATGCACTTCGCGAGGGCGGATGACCGCACGGCCGGCGTGCTCGCCAGCATCCTGAGCGAGATCGGACGCGACGACGAGCTGCGCGACATCGCCTATCGAGTGGTCGGCGGACCGCCCGTCGCGGCGCTCACGGCAGTGATCGAGCGATGGATCGAGCGGGGCGAGGTGCGTGCGGACGCTCCGGTCGCGCTCATCGCCGGCCTCGTGCCGACCGCGGCGTTCGGCAGCGTCAGCCTGCGGCGGCGCGCACTCGAATCGGATGCGGTGGTGCAGCTCGTCGACGAGGTCGTTCTGCCCGCTCTACGCTAGGCGCCTCTCCGCGGCTCGCGACGGGGTCGGCGCTGTTCTCCTGGCGTGAGCTGCCTCGGGGTGGGGTTCCGACGGGCGGGAACGCCCCGTGCGCCGAAGCGAACGGGGCGTTCTGGGTGCAGCGGATGCGGGTGTGACGCCTCAGGCGTCGCGGCCGCGGGAGAAGCCGGCGTCGAAGCCGCGCTCGTAGGCGTGCTGCGCCGCGCGGGCGACGCGGTGCTCGCCGTGGCGTACGTCTCCGAAGCCACCGTGACCGTGACCACCATGGCGGTGGTCACGGTCTTCCGCGATGTCATGCGGGTGGCCGTGGTGGCCGTGGTGTGAGCGGCGTGCGTCCGCGAAGCGGTCGTGGCCCGGGTGTCCGCGGTGACCGCACTCGCGGCGGCGGAACTCGGCATCCGATTCGTGGTCGTGCTCGTGCTCGGACGCGAAGTCGGGTGCGACACCGTGATCGCGTCCGAACGGGTGTCGGTGGTGGCGGCCGAAACCGCGCCCCGGGGCGAATCCGGGTCCGAAACCGTGGCGGCCGAAGCCGCGGCGACGGCCGCGTCCACGAGGAAGCGGCGTCTGCTCGTCCCAGCCGAACGCGCGAGCGATCTGCTCGAGCGTGGCCAGTGTGGTCTCGAGGTCTTCGGGTCCGACCGCGTCGGTGACCTTGGCGCGGATGCCGTCGACGACGGCACTGAGGCGGTCTTTCGCCGCGCGGCCGTCGTCGGTGAGCGTCCAGCCGCGGTCGCTGTCGGTGTCGGCGACGACCCAGCCGCGCTCGACCAGGCTGTGCAGCTTGTGTGCGTTGAGGGGGCGGCGGGCCGGCGCGGTGCCGTCGATGATGTTCAGCATCCGCCAGTCGCGGCGGCTTGCATGCTCGCCGTCGAAAGCGGAGTCGAACTCGGCCGCCATCAGGCGGTCGACGGCCTTCAGCCAATAGCCGAAGGGGCGGGAGGTGCTGTCTGTGTTCTGAGTGTCAGAGGTGTTCATGGGTGGAGTCCTTAGATGTCATGGAGCATGTTCTTGTCACTATGCATGTATATGTAGTGTGACATGTAGTGCAGATCCATGTCAAGTCGCATGTAAAATCGATCTGTGAGCGCCGCAGAGAACGACCCCGCCGAGGCCATCGCCCGCGCCCTGTCGCGCCTTCGCGGAAGGCGCCCCGGCGACCGTGGTCGCGGATCGCGAGGGATGGGCGGGCCGCACGGCTGGCACGGCGGACCCCACCCTGACC
The DNA here is from genome assembly GCF_001266755.1 of Microbacterium sp. CGR1. Classification (NCBI taxonomy): domain Bacteria; kingdom Bacillati; phylum Actinomycetota; class Actinomycetes; order Micrococcales; family Microbacteriaceae; genus Microbacterium; species Microbacterium sp. CGR1. The sequence goes on along the minus strand of NZ_CP012299.1, from coordinate 2,403,672 downwards.
ACTTCGAGCAGGGGAGTCACGGACGTGGGCACCCTGTGCACCCCGGCATGCCGCCGTGGGCGATCGACCCGTCCGGACGCTTCGGCGGCCCGGCGCGGATGCGGATGCTCGAGGCGCTCGCCGCGGCATCCGCTCCTCTCAGCGTCAGTGATCTCGGCGCGGCGATCGGAGTCGATCAGCCCCGGGCCTCGCGGCTCGTGCAACAGGGGGTCGCTCACGGTTTCGTGCGCCGCGAGGCCGACCCCGACGACGCGCGGCGCACGCGCATCGCGTTGACGGACGAAGGGCGCAAGGTCGCTCGGGGCATGCGCGGCGAGCGGCGGGAGGCGCTCGGCAAGGCGCTCGCCGCATTCACGGATGAGGAGCGCGATCAGCTCGCGACGCTGCTGAACAAGCTCGCCGACAACTGGGAGAGCTGACTGGCGCGTGGCGGTACTGGCGGTCGGTGTGGGTAGGCGCTCGCCGGTGTTCCGGAATGCATGTCCAGTGTTCCGGAATATGCTTCTGACCTGGCTGAAAAGAGGCTGACTTCAGGGCTCGAATGTCGGTGGCCCCGTGTGTGATGGAGTCATGTCATCCCGCACTCGTGCCCTTCTCGATCAGGTCGTCTCCGACCTCGATCAGGTGCTGTCCGACGACGCGCTCGCGGGGCTTACGGATGCAGAACGGGTCGAGGTGCTGCAGGCTGCGAGCGCGGCGTTCCGGCGGGTCGAAGCCGTGGTGGTCGAGACGATCGCCGCAGGGGATGCGGTGGACTTCCCGCATGCCACGGGGCGCCGCACTCAGAACGAACTGCTGCAGCGCACCCTGCTGACAGACGTGCGAGAGGCGACGCGCGTCGGCAAAGTGGTCGCTCTGGTCCGCCGGGACGTGAATCTGGTGTCCGGCGATCGGCTGCCTGCTCGCTGGCCGGCGCTGCGGGAGGCGCTGCTCGATGGGGTGATCGGAGTCGCGGGGATGCTCGCCGCGACAGAGCCGATCGAGAAGGTGTCGCATCGCATCGGTGCCGCTGATCGGCTCGACGCCGACACGTGTCTCGCTCGCGCGGCTCGCGGCATCAGACCTGACGCCGAGGCGGGCCCCGACGGGGAGGTCCGTGGCCCGGCGCCCACACTCGATGAGCTGAAGCTGCTTGCTGAGACGCTGGTCGCGCTGCTCGACCCTGATGGAGACGGGCCGGGTGATGAGCCTGCCCGGCGTCGGGGGATAACCCTCGGGCGGGTGCGAGACGGGCTGCGGTCGATCAAGGGATACCTGACGCCCGAGGTCGCCGCGCAGTTGGAGCTGATCCTCGATGCGCTGAACAACCCCAAGGGGGACGGGCCGCCGATGCCCGGCGTCGCGTTCACGCCCGCGGCCGATCGCGGTGACGCGGAAGACGGCGATGCGGCAGACGGCGACGAGGATCCGTACAACTCCGATCCGCGTGCCGTCATCGATGACCGCACGCCGGCGCAGAAGCGTCATGATGCTCTCGCCGCGGCATTGGCGATCGCCGCCTGTCATCGAGATATGCCCGCACTCGGAGGCGCCGCACCGGTGCTGGTCGTGACGGTGGATGCGAACGACCTCGTGAACGGCACCGGGCGTGCGAGCGTCAGCGGTGCGTGGGGCCAACTGCCTCTGAGTGTCGCCTCCCACGTCGGATGCTCCGGCACCATCCAGCGAGTTCTCCTCGACGAGGGTCGGATCATCGGGATCACGACGACCGATCGGGTGTTCACCGTGCATCAACGTCGCGCGATCATCGCCCGCGACAGAGAATGCCTCATCCCCGGGTGCCATGTCCCGGCATCCTGGTGCGAGATCCATCACGTCACCGAACACGCCAGGGGCGGGCCGACGCACACCGACAACGGGGTGCCGTTGTGCTGGTGGCACCACCGGAGTCTGGGAACGTCCGGGTGGGAGATCCGGATGAATGACGGCATTCCGCAGGTGCGAGGGCCGAGGTGGTGGGACCCCGCACAGCAATGGCGCACCCCAAGACTCAGCGCCTCGGCGCAGGGCAGAACGCGGCGGCCGCCCGTCTTCGCGCGTGCCGGATGAACTCTTCGCGCGTGCCGGATGAACTCAGACAGCTGCCCCGAACTCGAGGGACTCCTCGTCATCGACCGACAGCGACAGCACCACCGTCTCGACGACGTCGTGCGCCTCGATCTGCTGCTCGATCGCGCGCAGGCTTCGAGCCACATCGTGCTCGCGCGCGTCACCGGTCAGGTCGACCTCGGCGACGATGAACAGGCGGTTCGGGCCCACGTACTCGATGTGCAGATACGTGAGCCGCTGGATCTGCGGAGACGAGAGCAGCGCCCGCCCGACTCGATCACGCAGCGCGGGCGACGCGTTGGAGCCCACCAGAAACGCGATGTTGCGTCCGATGAGGATGACCGCCACGACACCCAGCAGGATGCCGACGAGGATCGACCCGATCGCATCCCATGCGGCGACGCCGGTGACCTGGTGCATCGCGATCGCGCCGGCCGCGATCACGAGGCCGATCAGAGCCGCCAGGTCCTCGAAGAACACCGCCCGCAGCGTCGTGTCGCTGGTGTCGAGCACGTAGTCCCACGTCGACGATCCGCGCTCGCGTGCCAACCGTCGAGACTTCACCATCGCCTGCGTGAACGACGCGCCCTCGAGCACGAATGCGATGCCGAGCACGGTGTACGCGACGGTCGGGCTCTCGACCGGGCCGGTCTCGGACAGCTCTTGGACACCATGCATGATCGACACGATCGAGCCGGCGGTGAAGATGCCGAACGCCGCGATCAACGACCAGACGAACGCCGCGCGCCCGTAGCCCAGCGGATGCCGGGCATCCTTCGCCCGCGCACCACGGCGGTCGGCGATCAGGAGGAAGACCTCGTTGCCGGCATCCGCCCACGAGTGCGCGGCTTCGGCGACCATCGACGCGGAAGAGGTGATCACGGCCGCGACCGTCTTGGCGATCGCGACGAGGATGTTGGCGAGGAAAGCGATGATGACCGTCACGCGGTCAGGCTACTCCCGGGGCTGCGACGTCCGCGGGCCATCGGATCAGGCCCGCTGTGTCGCCTTCACCGGCAGCAGCAGGAGGAACCCGGCGATCAGCACCAGCACGATGCCCAGGATGCCGTACGACGTCGACCCCGAGAGCACGATCAGCAGCGTCCACGCACCGGATGCCATCCAGCTCGCCGCCCGCCCGGTCGTGGCGTAGAGGCCGAAGATCTCGCCCTCGCGCCCGGCCGGGGTGATGCGGGCGAGGAACGACCGGGATGCCGCCTGCGCGGGACCGACGAATGCGCAGAGCAACAGGCCGCCGATCCAGAACACGACCGTGCCCGCATCCACGAGGAAGAAGACGGCGAGCCCCGCGATCACCATCGAGGCGAGCGAGATGAGGATGATGCGCTTCGGCCCGAAGCGGTCGTCGTAGCGTCCGGCGATGATCGTCGAGACACCCGCGATGAGGTTCGCGGCGATGCCGAAGATCACGAGATCGAGGAAGGCGAAGTCGAACACCTGGCTGGCGATGACGGCCCCGAAGGCGAAGACGCCGCCGAGTCCGTCGCGGAACACCGCGCTCGACAGCAGGAACCAGAACGTCTGACGGGTCTCGGGGTTGCGGTAGAGGCCGACGACGTCCTTCACGAGAAGTCCGTAGGAGGCGAAGAAGCCGACCTTGCGCTCGGGGCGCCCGAGCGACGGCTCCGGCACGTTGAGGAAGATCGGGATCGAGAAGACGATCGCCCAGATCGCGCAGCCGACGGCGATGATGCGGAAGGGCAGCCCGCCGTCCTCCGGCAGGCCGAACCAGTCGAGCATGTAGAAGATGACGACCAGGACGAGAGCGATGATCCCGCCGATGTAGCCGAACCCCCATCCGAGCCCCGAGATGCGGCCCACGGTCTTGGGGTTCGCGATGCCGACGAGCATCGCGTTCGAGTTCACGGCAGCGATCTCGCCGAACACAGAGCCGGCCGAGATCAGTGCGACGCCCAGCCAGAACAGCGCGGGCGTCGGCTCGACGAACCAGAGGCCGAACATGCAGGCGACGAGCGCGCCGGTGCCGATCCCGAGCCAGAGCTTCTGGCGCCCCGCGGCATCCGCTCGCTGCCCGAGCACCGGTGCGATCAGGAGGATCGCGATGCCGGCGATCGTCGACCCGAGGCCGAGCCCCGAGGCGAGATCGGCCTCAGCGGCTTCGCGGATCGGATCCTTGGCGTCGAGGCCCGCGATCGACGCCGGCAGGAAAGCCTCGGTCGTGAGGTACAGGGCCGTGAAGATGAAGGTCAGGATGACGGTGTTGAAAGGCTGCGTCGCCCAATCCCACAGCGCCCACGAGTAGACCTGCTTCTTCGGGGCCGGTGTCTCGCCGCGCAGGTCGAGGCCGATCACGCCGACCGCGCCGCTGTTGGCCGTCGCAGCGGGCTCGGGCACCGCGCCGCTCTGCGGGGAATCGCTCATGCTCGAAGTCTGGCGGCGCGGGGTGAACGGACGGTGACGGCGCGCCGGGTGCCGGTGCGAGGCGCGCCGCCTTCACGCGTACGACGCGGCGAGCAGCTCGGCGAACAGCTCTTCGGGGTCGCGTTCGACACGGCGGCGGGTGAACCAGTCGCAGATGTTGACGCAGTCGCGGTGCAGGAGATCCAGGCCTCGCGGGTTCGCGATGATGTCCACGATCTGCGGCAGGTCGATCACCCGCACCCGGCCGTCGTGCACGAGCAGGTTGTACGCCGAGAGGTCGCCGTGGGCGAAGCCCGCCGCAGCGAAGATCCGCATCAGGTCGACGATCTGGTCGTACAGACCGGCCAGCTCGCCCCGGTCGCTGCGCACCGCCGCCAGGCGGGGTGCCGCGACCCCCGCTCGCGTCGCCGATGAACTCCATCAGCAGCTCGGTGCCGTTGACCTGCACGGGGTAGGGGACCGGCGCGCCGAGCTCCCACATGCGGCACAGCGCATCGAACTCCGCGAACGACCACTGCAGGGCGGCGACCGCCCGGCCGTGATCGCTCTTCTTCGCGAGCGCCCTGGTGTCGCGGGTGTTCCTGGTGCTGCGGCCCTCGGTGTAGACGCCCGAGCGGTGGAAGCTGCTGTGATCGGTGTCGCGGTAGCGCTTGGCGGCGAGCAATGTGCGCTGGGCGGGGTCATCCGGCATCGCCCGTTCGAGCAGGAACACGTCGGCCTCCTTGCCGGTCTTCAGGATGCCGAGTTCGGTGTCGAGCGCGCCGGCGCTCGTCACCACCCAGGCCGGCCAGGGCAGCGGCCCACGTTCAGAGGGGGTGATCGCCGGCCAGGTGGTCCAGCGCTGGCCGTCGCCGGGCTCGACATCGGCGAACGTCGGGACCGATTCGAAGGGGGAGGCGTCGAAGGTCGACGCACCGGAGAGACGGGAAGAGGATGCTTCGGAAGAAGCGAACAGATCAGACACGGTGTGGCTCCTGAAGAGGGAGGCCACGCGCGGATCAGGAGCGGGAGGCCTCGAGAGGAAGGATGTCGGCGAAGGGCACGACAGAGACGGCGGTCATGTCATCCACTCCTCTCGCTCTGGCCTTCCGGGAGAACCCCGGTGCGTCGTCGAGCCTAGGGTGCGGAGCCGACCGGTGTCCAGACCCGATCCGGACGAATGGTCGGATGCCGTGGACGCCGCGTCGGGCGGAGGGGCCGCAGCGCTGCGAGTGTGGAGCCATGACGACGACCGCGCCCGTGCCCGTGACGACCGCCCGCACCGAGAGCATCCGTTACGGCGGGCTCATCGTGCTCATGCTGATGGGCTTCCTGCTCGTCACGGCGGAGTTCCTGCCGAACGGCGTGCTCACCGAGATGGCCGATGCGCTCGGCGTGACCCCCGGTCAGGCGGGACAGACCGTCACGGTCACCGCTCTCGTCGGCCTGATCGTCGCACCGACGGTGGGACTCATCTTCCCCCGCCTCGACCGTCGATCGCTGCTCGTCTGGATGGCGCTCGCCGCAGCGGTGTCGAACCTCATCGTCGCCGTCGCGCCCAACCTGATCATCGTCCTCCTCGCCCGATTCCTGCTCGGGGCCGCGATCAGCGCGTTCTGGGCGATGTCGATCACGGTCGCCGTGCGCCTCGCCGGACCCGAGCATCTCGGCAGAGGGGTCATGTTCACGTCCGCGGGCGTCTCGCTCGCCACCGTCGCCGGAGTGCCGCTGGGCGTGATGCTCAGCGAGATCGTCGACTGGCAGACGGTGTTCGCGATCGCCGGTGTGCTCATGGTGCTGCTGGCCGTCGCGCTGAGAATCGTGCTGCCCTCGGTGCCGGCGGAGCAGGCGTCCAGCATCCGACTCCTGGTCGACACGGTTCGCCGCCCCGGCATCGCACTCGGCATGGTCGGACACGTGCTCGTGGTGCTCGGGCACTTCCTCGCCTACACGTACGTGCGACTGGCTCTCGAGCGCATCCCCGAGGTCGACGGCTCGACGATCATCCTGCTGCTCGCGCTCTTCGGCGTCGGCGGTCTCGCCGGCAACCTCGGTCTCGGGTTCTTCATCGACCGCACGTTCGCCTTCTTCGCCGTCTTCGCGCCGCTCGTGATCGCGGCCTCGGTGCTGTCGATGATCTTCCTGTCGGGATCGGTCCTCGGCATCGCGATCGTCGTGCTCGTCTGGGGGTTCTTCTTCTCGTCCTGGCTGCTCGTGATCAACACCTGGGTCGGCCACCGCACCCCCGATCGCCTCGAGGCCGGGGGCAGCCTCGTGGTCGTCGGGTTCCAGGGGGCCATCACGATCGCCGCCGGTGTCGGCGGCCTGCTCGTCGACACGCTGAGCGTCGAGGTCGTCTACGTCGTGGGCGCGGCGGCTCTGCTGCTCGGTGCCGTGCTGTTCGGTGCATCGAACCGGATGAGCACCGCGGCGGCGCGGCTCTGAGCCGTCTCGCCGTGCCCGGCAGGGCGGTCGCCGGGCTTAGGCCGGAACGGCGGTGAGCTGCGATGCCCGCCAGGCGGAGGGGGGCATCCCGGTGCGGCGGCGGAACGCACGGCTGAAACCCTCATCCGAGGCGTAGCCCAACTCGCGAGAGATCTCGCTGATCGACCGGCCCTCGCTCAGCATCCGCTTCGCCGCGTCGACGCGCACCTCGGTGACGTAGTCGGCGGGTGAGCGTCCGATCGCGCTGCGGAACCGCTCGGCGAACACCGACCGAGACATCGCGCCGACGTTCGCGAGGCGCTCGACCGTCCAGTCGCGCCCGGGCTGCTCGTGGATCGCCTCGACCACCCGGTCGAGGAACGGATCGTTCGACACCGAGGGCCAGCCGGCCGGTGCGCAGCCGTTCGCCGCCCAGGCACGGATGACCGAGAGCAGAACGGTCTGCGCCATCATCCGGCAGATCACGGGATCGCCCTGACGCGAGGGGCAGGTGGCGGGGTCGGAGGGGCCCATGCTGCCGGCGAGCGCGGCCGCCGCCGGCTCGAGAGCGGCGAACGACATGACGGTGATCGGATCGGGAAGAAGCGCGGCGATCATCGAGGCGCTGTCCGAGAACTCCAGGTCGACGACCACCAGGTCGGCCGTCCCGTCGGCTTCGAGGGCGATCGCGGCGCGGCCGAGCGTCAGGAACGCGTCTCCGGCGACCAGGTTCGCGCTCAGCGGGCGATCGTCCACCGCGACGAGCTGGGCCGCGTCGTCGACGTCGAGGCGGCATCCGGTGGTCAGCGGGGGGTGCCCGTGCACCGAACCCGATGCGATGTACACGAGGGTGGCGGCACCCGAGGCGATCGGCAGGATGCCGCCGGTGGCGAGTGCGACGCGACGGGCGACACCGACGCGGAGGTCGACGGCGTCGAGCACCTGCCCGAGGGCTGCGGAGTCGACGGTCACCATGCCTTCGGCAACGCCCGGGCTCTCATAGCTATTCCGGATACGCTGAAGGACCCCCACCCGAGGAGTCCCGTGTTCCGCACACCCGACCGCCTGTTCCGAGTTCTCGCGATCGCGGAGGCGATCACCTGGACCCTTCTGATCTCGGCGATCATCGCCCGTGCCGCCGGTGCGCCGGGCATCGTCGTGACGGTGGGCGGTGGCATCCACGGGTTCGTGTTCCTCGCCTATGCGGCGACGGCCGTGCTCGTCGCGCTCAACCAGCGCTGGCACCTCGGCGTCGCGATCCTCGCCGTGGCGAGTGCGATCGTGCCCTACGCGACCATCCCGATGGAGATCTGGCTGCACCGCACCGGGCGGCTGGCCGGTGACTGGCGCCTGGAGCAGACCGACGACCCGCGCGACGCGCGCTGGTACGACCGCCTCATGCGCTGGTTCCTGCGTCGCCCGTGGGTGCTCGCGATCCTGCTCGCCGTCGGCATCGTCGCGCTGTACGTGATCCTGCTGCTGGTCGGCCCGCCCGGCGGCAAGTGAGCCGAGGCCCGGCTCACGAGATGACGACGGCGTTCTTGTCGATCACCTCGGCCATCGTCGCGTCGATGTCGCCGCCGGTGCAGTCGACGATGACGTAGAGTCCGACCCCGGTCGCGGTGAAGGCGCGCGCCGCCATCGCCCACTGGCGGTCGGCCTCCTGCCCGAGGACCTGCCGGTTCTCGACCTCGGCATTGCCGCCGACCTGGTAGCTGAAGCCTCCGGTGGTCGACAGCGGGGTGATCGCGGCGGCATCCGCCTCGCCCAGGATGACGGCGAGCATCGCATCGGAGCTCACGCTGTCATCGCCAGCCACGGTCGGCACGTCGGGGATGAGCCCCTGCCAGAACTGCGCGGTGCACGTGTCGTCGACCGTGCCGTAGGTCCAGCCTCCGTTGCCGTCGTCCGGCTTGACGATCTTCCAGCCGTCGTCGACGACGAAGCCGTCTCCCCACTGGATGTAGGCGCTCGCCGGGATGTCTGCGCCGTCTGCGAAGGTCATCGACGACGGCAGATCGCCGGAGGGCTCGTCGGAGGGCTGCTCGGACGGGACCGCGGTCGGGGAGGGATCGGGTCCGTCGCCGTCGGGGACATTCACCGGGATCTGCGCATACAGGCATCCGCTGAGCGGCAGCACGGCCAGCGCGACCACCGAGGCGGCGGCGAGGCGGACGAGCGGCGAGACCTGCGAGATGCGCGTCATGCCGGTCAGCCTAGCCCTCGGTGCGGGCACCGAGTCAGTGCGCTGTCGCGATCCCGACCGCGTCGTGCACGATCACGGACGCGACCCTCGCGCCGGCCCCCGCGGCGACGATCAGCTGCTGAGGGCCGGGGATCGCCGCATCGCCGGCGGCGTAGAGTCCTGGGACGTCGGTGCGCCCCGAGCGGTCGGTGACGAGGTGCCCGTCGTGGTCGATGGCAGGCGCGAAGCCGCGGAGGAACGACAGATCGGTCTCCCATTCGGGGCGCACGAAGCCGCCCTCGACGGCGACGACGGTGCCGTCGGTCAGTCTGATCGCCTCGATGCGGCCGCGGTCGCCGACGAGCTCGGCGATGGGATGCCGCTGCACGGCCACTCCGGAGGCGGCGAGCTCGGCCTCTTCGGCGGGGCTGACGGTGTCGGCTCCGAGGGTGAAGATCGTGAGATCCTCGGTCCAGCGCGCGATGAGGCGGGCTCGCTCGGCGATGTCGGGGGTCTCGCCGATGAGCGCGAGTCGTCGGCCGCGCAGCTCCCACGCGTCGCAGGCGGCGCAGCTGAACAGGCTGATGCCGTAGAAGCCGCGGAGGTTGGGGACGTCGGGGAGGGTCTCGCGCAGGCCCGTCGCGAGCAGCACGGTCCGGGCGGCCACCACGTCGGTGGGATCCTTGCGCCCCACGGATGCCGTGAACCCGCCGGCCGCATCCGCGGCCGGATCGGCATCCGCACCTGCATCCGTCCTGCGGAGTTCGAGCACCCTGACGCGTGTGCGCACCTCGATGTTCGGGTAGGCGGCGAGCTCTTCGCGGGCCATGCGACGCAGCTCGTGAGGGGCGACTCCGTCACGGGTGAGGAAGCCGTGGGAGTTCAGCGTGGCGGCGTTGCGCGGGCGATCGGCGTCGACCACGAGCACCCGCATGAGCGAACGGCCGAGATTCAGGGCGGCGGAGAGGCCGGCGGGGCCGCCGCCGATCACGAGCACGTCGTAGGTGTCCGCCTCAGCAATTCGCACGTCCTCAGTCTGCCATCTCGGAGCTGAGGGTCGCCTAACTCGCGGGGGCCTCGGCGTGCGGGCTGAGCATGACGACGTCGCCGACGACCACGACCGCGGGGGAGCGCACCTGCCGCTCGGCGGCGAGATGCGCGATCGTCGCGAGCGTGCCGACGGTGACGCGCTGCCGTGCGCCGAACCCGTCCTCGATGATCGCCACGGGGCAGTCCCCGCCGCGCTCGCCGGCCGCGAGGACGTGCGCCGAATGGCCGAGCGTGTTCACGCCCATGAGCAGCACGACGGTGTGGTCGCGTCCGCCACCGAGCGCGACGATCTGATCATGTGCGCTGGCGACGGTGAACGTCTCGGCGGTTCCGCGCTGCGTCAGCGGGATGCCGGCGAGGCCGGGCACCGCGACCGCGCTCGTCACGCCGGCGACCACCTCGACGGGAATGCCGGCCGCCTCGCAGAACAGCTGCTCCTCGCGACCGCGGCCGAAGACGAACGGATCGCCGCCCTTGAGCCGCACCACGCGGCGCCCGTCCCTGGCCAGCGAGACGAGCAGTGCGTTGATGCCGTCCTGCGGCACCGGGTGGTGACCGGGGAGCTTGCCGACGTCGACCACCTCGGCATCCAGCAGGACGCCGTCCTCGGCGAGCTGCGCGAGCACGACCCGGGCTCCGAGACGGTCGGCCACGATCACATCGGCCTGCTGCAGCGCACGCAGACCGCGCAGAGTCAGCAGGCCCGCGTCGCCGGGTCCGGCACCGACCAGCGTGACCGTGCCGACCCGGGAGGGCGTGTCCGGGGTCATGACCGTGCGGCAGTGGCGGGCAGTCGAGCCGCCGCCTCGTCGTATCGGGCGATGACGAGGTCGATCAGCGGCTGCGGCACCGTCACGCCGTCGAGCAGGGGCGCGGTGACCGAGCGTCCTGCGGTCTGCCTGATCGTGAGGTCGAAGAAGAAGCCCTGCGCGAGCAGATAGGTCGAGACGACCGCGTCGGGGTGCGCGGCGATCGATGAGGGCAGGTCGGGCTGCCGGGCCGCGAGATAGGCGAGCTCGACCTTCGCGCCGAGTCGCAGCGAGAGCAGGGAGGCCATGGCCTCGGCATCCGTCACCGACGCGGGGTCGCGAGAGCCCGCCACCGCGAGGATCACCGGCTCGAGCCGTGCCGCGTCGGCGGACGTGGCGGAGGCCGCACCTGCTGCCGCGAGTCGATCCGCGAGCACCTCGGCGAGCCGGGGGTCGGGTCCCATCGCGTCGCTGACGACGGCGTCCGGCTTCTTCGCCGCCATCCCGTGCAGGTCGTGGTGCACGTGGAAGCCGCGCGACAGCAGCAGCGGCACGATCACGACCGGCCCCTCGATCGTCGGAAGGAGGTCGGCGGCATCGGGCTGCTGCACGTCGACGAAGGCGCTGCGCACCTCGACGTCGGGAAGCGCGGCGGCGACCGCATCGACCAGGTCGGCGATCGCCCGGGCACCCTCGGCATCCGAGGTGCCGTGCGAGACGGCGAGCAGGATGGGGCGGCTCATGGTGCGACTGTAGGCGAGCCGTGTGACGACGGTGTTTCGAGGATCTCGCGGCGCCTCGGGCGCGAATGTGCGCGCCTGGTCGCAAAGTTGAGCCGGGTCATATCAACTTCATTTGACAGCCTCGGGAGGTCGGAGTACAGTTGAGTCATCGCGACTCAGGTTTCCCTGATCGCCCCGGATCTCCAGACCCACATCAACCTCAGCAACAAAGGAGAATCACATGGCACGTGCTGTTGGAATCGACCTCGGTACGACGAACTCCGTCGTCAGTGTCCTCGAAGGTGGCGAGCCCAAGGTCATCGCCAACGCCGAGGGCTTCCGCACCACCCCCTCGGTCGTCGCATTCACGAAGGACGGCGAGGTGCTCGTCGGCGAGACCGCGAAGCGCCAGGCCGTCACGAACGTCGACCGCACCATCGCATCCGTCAAGCGTCACGTCGGCACCGACTGGACGTTCGACGTCGACGGCAAGAAGTGGACGCCGCAGGAGATCTCCGCGCGCATCCTCCAGAAGCTCAAGCGCGACGCCGAGTCCTACCTGGGCGACACGGTGACGGATGCCGTCATCACCGTCCCCGCGTACTTCAACGACGCCGAGCGTCAGGCCACCAAGGAGGCCGGTGAGATCGCGGGCCTCAACGTCCTGCGCATCATCAACGAGCCGACCGCCGCAGCCCTCGCCTACGGCCTCGACAAGGGCAAGGAAGACGAGCTCATCCTGGTCTTCGACCTGGGTGGCGGAACCTTCGACGTCTCGCTCCTCGAGGTGGGCAAGGACGACGACTTCTCGACGATCCAGGTGCGCTCCACCGCGGGTGACAACCGCCTCGGCGGTGACGACTGGGACCAGCGTCTCGTCGACCACCTGATCAAGCAGTTCAAGGAGACCACGGGCGTCGACGTCTCGGGCGACAAGATCGCTCTGCAGCGTCTCAAGGAGGCGGCTGAGCAGGCCAAGAAGGAGCTCTCCTCCTCGACCAGCACCAGCATCAACCTGCCCTACCTGTCGTTGACCGAGTCGGGCCCCGTCTCGCTCTCCGAGACCATCACCCGCGCGAAGTTCGAGGACCTCACCAAGGACCTCCTCGACCGCACCAAGAAGCCCTTCGAGGATGTCATCCGCGAAGCCGGCATCAAGGTCGCCGACATCGATCACATCGTGCTCGTGGGTGGATCGACCCGTATGCCCGCCGTCGCCGAGCTCGTCAAGCGCGAGACCGGCAAGGAGGCCAACAAGGGCGTCAACCCCGATGAGGTCGTCGCCGTGGGCGCAGCCCTCCAGGCCGGTGTCCTCAAGGGTGAGCGCAAGGACGTGCTGCTCATCGACGTCACGCCCCTCAGCCTCGGAATCGAGACCAAGGGCGGCATGATGACCAAGCTCATCGAGCGCAACACGGCCATCCCGACCAAGCGCAGCGAGACCTTCACCACGGCAGACGACAACCAGCCGTCCGTCGCGATCCAGGTCTTCCAGGGCGAGCGCGACTTCACCCGCGACAACAAGCCGCTGGGAACGTTCGAGCTCACCGGAATCGCCCCGGCTCCCCGCGGCATCCCGCAGATCGAGGTCACGTTCGACATCGACGCCAACGGCATCGTGCACGTGTCCGCCAAGGACAAGGGCACGGGCACGGAGAAGTCGATCGTCATCTCCGGCGGCTCGTCGCTGTCGAAGGAGGACATCGAGCGCATGGTGCGCGAGGCCGAGGAGCACGCGGCTGAGGACAAGGCGCGCCGCGAGGCCGCCGAGGTCCGCAACCAGGCCGAGACGCTCGCGTACTCGATCGACAAGCTGATCACCGAGAACGACGAGAAGCTGCCCGAAGACGTCAAGACCGAGGTCAAGGCCGACGTCGACGCTCTGAAGACGGCTCTGGCCGGCGACGACGACGAGGCCGTGAAGACCGCGTTCGACAAGCTGAACCAGTCGCAGGGCAAGATCGGCGAGGCCATCTACGCACAGTCCCAGGCAGAGGGCGCTCCGAGCGCCGACGCCGCGGGCGAGGCTCCGGCCGATGACACCTCCTCCGACGAGGACGTCATCGACGCCGAGGTCGTCGACGACGAGGACGAGAAGAAGTAATCATGACGGACAAGAACTTCGAAGGTGACGACGAGGTTCGCAGCGAGGGGTCGGATGCTCAGGCATCCGGCCCCGCGCCGCAGAATCCCGACTCGCGCGAGGCCGCGGCCGCAGAAGGATCCGACGAGACGCCGGTCGACGGCGCCCCCGACGATCTGACGGTCGATGACATCCTCGGCGCCACCCAGACCGGCGAGGCCGCAGCAGAGGACGCTGTGCTCGCCGACCTGGAGTCGACGCTGCTGAACGACCTCAAGCGCCTCCAGGCCGAATACGCCAACTACCGCCGCCGCACCGAAGAGCAGCGCCAGGTCGAGATCGAGCGCGCGAAGGGCGAGGCCGCCAAGGGCCTCATCCCCGTGCTCGACGATCTCGACCGCGCCGCGCAGCACGGTGACCTGGTCGAGGGGACTCCCTTCGCCGTCATCGCCGGCAAGGTGCGCGCGGTCGTCGAGCGTCTCGGTGTCGTCTCGTACGGCGAGAAGGGCGAGGAATTCGACCCGCAGCGTCACGAGGCGATCTTCCAGCAGCCCACCCCGGGCGCCGACAAGACCACGGTGCTCGAGGTCGTCGAGGTGGGTTACCGCCTCGGTGACGTCGAGCTGCGTCCCGCGAAGGTCGTCGTCGCCGTACCCGCAGAGTAGGTGATCGATGGCTAGCCAGGACTGGTTCGACAAGGACTTCTACAAGACCCTCGGGGTCACGAAGGACGTCAGCGACGCTGATCTCAAGAAGACGTACCGCAAGCTCGCTCGCAAGTATCACCCCGATTCCAATCAGGGTGATGAGAAGGCGGAGGCGAAGTTCAAAGAGGTCAGCGAGGCGTACTCCGTGCTCTCTGACGCCGAACAGCGCAAGGAGTACGACGAGATCCGCGCGATGGGCTCGGGCGCACGCTTCACGGCGAGCGGCGCGGGCGCGGGCGGCTTCGAAGACGTCTTCAGCCGGTTCGGGCAGCAGGGGCGCGGGCAGCAGCAGTCCGCCGACTTCGAGGACATCTTCGCGATGTTCAACCAGGGTCAGGGCGGCTCGTTCGGCTCCGGTCGGTTCGGGCAGACCTCCGGCGGATACCGCGGTTTCGGCGGACCCCAGAAGGGGGCCGACGTCACGGCGCGCACCACGCTCGACTTCGTGACGGCCGTGCAGGGCGAGACGATCACCCTGCAGGGCGAAGACGGCAAGCCGTTCAAGGTCAAGATCCCCGCGGGCGTCGCCGACGGTCAGAAGATCCGGCTGCGCGGCCGCGGGCGTCCCTCGCCCGACGGCGGCGAGAGCGGCGACGTGGTGGTCCAGATCGCTGTGCGACCGCATCCCGTCTTCACCCGTGAGGGGCTGAACCTGCGCGTCATCGTGCCGGTGACCTTCACGGAGGCCGCCCTCGGCGCGACCATCGAGGTTCCCACTCTGAGCGGCGATACGGTCAAGCTCCGTGTCGCGCCCGGTACACCGTCCGGACGCGTTCTGCGCGTCAAGGGGCGCGGGGTCACCACCTCGAAGGGCACCGGCGACCTGCTCGCCGAGCTGCAGATCGCGGTGCCGTCGCACCTCGACGAAGCCGCTCGGGAGGCGCTGGAGAAGTTCCAGGCGCTCGAGCCCTCGGAGAATCCGCGGGCCGACCTGATGGCCAAGGCCCGCCGCTAGAGAACCGCAGCACCTGATGATGACGAACGCGAACACCGAGGAAGAGGTGAGGGAACATGGCTGACCAGCACATGGATGCCGACACCCCGGTGTTCGCGATCGCCGTCGCCGCCCAGCTCTCGGGGCTGCACCCGCAGACCCTGCGCCAGTACGACCGCATCGGGCTCGTCGTGCCCGGCCGGACGTCCGGCGGCTCACGCCGATATTCGACCCGCAACATCGAGCAGCTCCGCGAAGTCGCTCAGCTGTCGTCGGAAGGCGTCAGCCTTCCTGCGATCGCACGCCTTCTCGACCTCGAAGACGAGAACCGGATGCTGCGCCGCCGCGTCGCCGAACTCGACGCCGCTCTGCGCGCCGAGCGTGAGAACCGCCCGGGCATGCGCGTCTTCGCAGCAGGATCCGCCGGTGTCATCCCGATGCCCAGTGGTCGCCGCATGCGTCGATCGGCCGAGGTCGTGCTCTGGCATCCGGGCAGCGGCCGGGGCTGACAGCTCGCGGCTCGCAGGGTGCAGCCGGCACGCGTCGTCCACCCGCGCGCGGTATCGTTGCGACACGATGAGGATGACGCGTCGCACACTGCTGATCGGCGCCGGAGCCGGTGTCCTGGGAGTCCTGCTGGCCTCCTGCACGCCCGAGCCGGCGCCGTCTCCCACGCCCGATCGCTCGCCGACTCCGAAGCCGACCGCCGGGTCGATCACGCCCGCGGCGTTCGCCCGCAGCTCCTGGACGACCGACCCGTTCGCGCTGGGCGCCGCGAGCTTCACTCCCGTCGGCACGCAGGCGAGTGCCCGCGAGGCGCTGGCCGAGCCGATCGACGACCGCCTGTTCATCTCCGGCGAGGCGACGGATGTCGACGCGCCGGGCACGATCGCGGCTGCGCTCCGATCTGGAGACCGGGCCGCCGATCAGCTCCTCCGCGCGGCCGACAGCGGTGAGCGTGTGGCGATCGTCGGTGCAGGACTCGCGGGTTCGGCCGCCGCAGCTCGCCTCGTCGCCGAGGGGCTGCAGGTCACGGTGTTCGAGGCCCGCGACCGCGTCGGCGGACGCGTCCAGTCCGTGGTCGACGACAAGGCCTGGCCGTTCCCCGCTCAGCTGGGCGGCTGGCTGCTCGGGTCCTCCGACGACGTCCTGCTCGACGCTCTCAACGCCCTCGACATCCGCACGGTTCCGGTCACCGGCTCGCTGTGGCGGTCGACCGACGGCGACGTCGAGCCGGTGCCGATCGAGCCGGTGCAGGCCGCCATAGCGACTGCCCAGCAGGGCCTGACCGACGCGTCTCTCGACGACGCGCTCGCGGCGGCGGGTGCCGACCTCGAGGAGCCGGGGCTGGCAGCACTGCTCGCCTCGGTGGCCGCCAGTGCCGGCGCCGATGCGTCCGATGTCTCGACGTGGTTCCCCCCGCGACTGCCGGTCGACGAGATGCTGGCGCCACTCGGCGACCTCACCCCGGCGATCGAGGGGCTGCTCGAGGGTGCGAAGCTGAGCCTCTCGTCGCCGGTCAGTCGCGTCGCCTACGACGAAGCGGGAGTCAGCCTCGGCATCGCCTCGGGCGAATCGCTGTCGTTCGACCGCGTGCTGATCACGGTGCCGCTCGGTGTGCTGAAGAGCGAGGGTCTGCAGTTCTCTCCCGCGCTGCCCTTCGGTCAGCGCGGAGCGATCGCCGAACTCGGCATGGGGCGCATCGAGACGGTGTGGCTGCGCTTCGATGATCCGTTGATCGTGGCGGAGCCCGAGCCCGAGCCCGAGGAAGGCGCCGATGCAGCGGATGCCTCCGCCGCCACGCTCTGGCATGTGGTCGGCGGCGATGCGCTGATCCGCACGTGGATCAACCTCGCACCGGCCACCGGCGAGAACGTCGTGGTGGGCATCGTCGGCGGAGAAGCGGCGGGCACATTCGCCGAGCTGAACGACCAGAAGGCGGTCGAGGCCGCGATCGCCTCGCTCGCGCCCTTCCTCAGTGCCCCTGCCTGATCGCACGAGCCTGCTCGCCCCCTGCCTGATCACGCGAGCCTGATCCTGCCGGCTCGAGCGTGCTCAGACCTCCGGCCGCTCGTGGCCGCGCCGTCGCATCCTGCTGACGAGCACGATCACCGTCGCGACGAGAGCGAAGATCGCCAGGGCCACTGCGCTGGTGATCAGGAACTCGGGCGGGCCGGACACCTGCCGCGGGTCGAGGAAGTAATACGGGTACCAGCCCACCGACGGTCCGCGCCACATGGTGACGCCGCCCCAGGCGAGCGGGAAGGTGAGCGCCGTCGGCACCACCCACCACGGCACCCCGCGGTGCCCGGGGGTGAGCACCCAGGCGAGGGCGGTGCAGGCCGGCAGGTAGAAGTGCAGCACCTGGTCCGACCAGGGCACGTCGACGCGGATGCCGCGCAGACCCGCCTGCCAGACGATGAGCGCGAAGGCGAGCCCTGCCGTGATGGTCCAGGTGAGCACGAGGGCCAGAGCCACGGTGAACCAGCGGGGGTCCGTCGCCCGGATGAAGGCGAGCACCGTGCCGATCAGCAGCACGACCACGAGGGCGCAGTTGGACTGCACGGTGAGATAGGCGAAGAAGTTCTCGCCGGCGATCGTCCGCGAGCTCAGACCCCAGAAGAGGCGGTGCACGAGGGCGACGGTGCAGACGGCTGCTGTCGTCAGGCGCAGCACGCCGAACACCGATCGTGCCCTCACCTTCGCCTCTGCCCCTTTCCGGCTGTGCCCGATGTTCCCGTATATCGCGCATCATGCCATCCGGCGAGTCTACGGAAGAGAACGGGGCGGGCGTCTGCCCCGCGACTCGTACAGGAGACGGAAAAGTCGTCTTCATAGCGTGGATGCAGGGATCGCCCCTGCTCCGCGCCTGGCGCGCGGTGTCCTGCCGCGAAGGAACACCTCCTCATGACGAACACCACCCGCCCCTCTGCCGCCGCCTCGCTGGGACTGCTCGTCCTCCGCGTCGTGGTCGGCGCCGTCTTCGCCGCTCACGGAGCGCAGAAGATCTTCGAGTACACCCTCCCTGGAACCATCGGCAGCTTCGCAGGCATGGGCATCCCTCTGCCCGAGATCGCGGGTCCGGTCGTCGCCTTCATCGAGCTGATCGGCGGCATCCTGCTGGCGCTGGGACTCTTCACGCGCCCCGTCGGCATCCTGCTCGCGATCGACATGATCGCGGCCCTGTTCGCGGTGCACCTTCCGGCTGGCCTCTGGGTCGGCGAGGGCGGCTACGAGTTCGTCGCCGTTCTCGGCGTCGCGGCCCTCGCGCTCGCGTTCACCGGCGCGGGCCGCTTCTCGCTCGACGGCGCCTTCCTGCGCGGTCGTGTTCCCGCCTGGCTCAGCTGAGCGTGCGGGGGAGCGCCCCACGGGGCGTTCCTCCGTCGGTGTGTATCCTGTCAACAGTTAACAGGAGGTCACCGTGACACAGACCGTCAAGCGCGGAGAGTCCCTCGGCGCGCAGGTGGCGCAGGTCCTGCGTCAGCGCATCGTGCGCGGCGAGCTCTCGCCCGGCGCGCGCATCACCGAGGAGGCCCTCGCCGAGGAGTTCTCGGTGAGCAGGGGGCCGATCCGCGACGCCCTCACCCAGCTCAGCTTCGAGAAGCTCGTCGAAGTGCAGCGCCCTCGAGGCGTGTACATCACCGGGCTCTCGCAGGACGACGTGGATCAGCTCTACAGTCTGCGCGGCGCCCTCGAGCAGCTCGCATTGTCGCGCGCCATGAGAGTGGAAGACGACGAGCGCTGGGCATCGATGGCGGCTGCGGTCGATCGCATGAGTCAGGCCGCAGACAGGGGCGATCACGCCGCCTTCGTCGCCGCCGACCTCGAGTTCCACTCCGAGATCTACGTCCTCGCCGACCATCCGCGTCTGCAGGGCGCGTGGAGTCAGTACCTGCCGACCTTCGCGTCGCTCCTCGAGGTGACCATCAATCACGACGACGACCTCCACGAGTCGTCCGATGACCACATGAAGCTCATGGAGGTGATGCGCTCCGGCAGCCCCGACGAGGCTGCGGCGGTGCTCACGGCCCACCTCGACGGCGCACGCGACCGGATGCTCAGCGAGCTCGCCGACCGTCCCGCCTGACGGCGCCTGCGCGTCGGATCTCTGACGGTCTCCGACAGATCTCCGTCCGGATCAGGCGGGAGGCGTCAGGCGACGACGCAGCACCCAGGTGTTGCCGGTCGCATCGCCGCTGTGCTCGAAATCGTCGAGCACAGCGCTCGACAGGGCGAGGCCGCGTCCGCTCTCGCTGTCGACGCCGGGCATCGTGACCGCATCCCAGTCGATCCTGGCCGGATCGGCCGTGTCGACGAAGGTCGCGACGAGGTCGTCGGCGCCGACCTCGATGTCGACCTCGACGGTGATGCCGACATCCGGCTCGCCCTGCGCGTCAGCGTGCGTGGCGATGTTCGTCGACACCTCGCTGACCGCCAGTGCGAACAGCGTGCGGTCCTCGGGCGCCACATGCGGGGCGGACTCCCAGAGGGCGTCCAGGGCGTCGAGGACGTGCTCGACGAAGGCGGGGCCGGCGAGGCCCGCGACGTGCGCCCGGCGCTCCTCAACGCCCATCGAACGCCGTCTCGGGTGTCGGGTGGTCGAGCAGCACGCGGTCGAGATTCGTCAGGTGCAGCACCGTCCGCACCGCCTCGGGCACTGCTGCGATGCGCAGATCGCCGCCGGCGACCCTGGCGCTCTTCAGACCGCCGACGAGGGCTCCCAGCCCCGACGAATCGACGAACTGCAGGTCGGCCATGTCGATCACGATTCTCGACTCGCCTCCGGCCACGAGGTCGTTCACCGCCTTGCGGAGCAGCGGTGCTCCCGTCGCCGTGAGGCGTCCGGACAGGGAGATCACGGCGAAGCCGTCCCTGATGTCAGTGCTGAGATCCATGGTTCTCCTCCTCGAGGGTTCGGGCCGGTCCGCGGTAGCGGGCGGCTTGGATGATGACGCTGAGCACGACGAGGTCGTACAGCACCCACACCGTGTTGACCAGGGTGCCGGTGCCGTCGCCCGTTCCGATGACGACGCGGGTGATGCCGATCACGAGCGCCACGCTGAGCACGACCATCGCGGTCAGCTGCGGCCAGATCTCGCGCCACGGCACTCCTCGCGGATCCCGTCCGTCCTTGCGCGTCACGGCGAACGACAGGGGGCGGCCGAAGACCACGTTCGCGAACGCCGTCCAGCATGCGCGGATCCAGACCGGGAACAGCGCGAGCGAATACTGCTGCCCGCGCCAGGTTCTCAGCCCCTTGGCGACCACGAGGAACAGCAGCTGGTTGACGAGGAAGTAGGGCAGGAACCGCACGAAGAAGTCGACCGACCAGGCGGTCACGGGAAGCACGCCGAACACCAGGTAGACGACCGGCGCCGTGAGATAGATCACGGCGGCGAACCCCGAGAGATAGCTCCACATCGTGGCGAAGTACATCAGCCGCTGCCCGATCGACAGTCCGCGCTTCGCGAGCGGGTTGTCGCGCAGCATCACCTGCAGCGTGCCCTGTGCCCAGCGCAGGCGCTGCGTCAGCATGGTCCGCAGATCCTCGGGCGCGAGGCCCTTCGCCAGGATCTCGTGGTGGTAGACGCTGCGCCAGCCGAGCGAGTGCAGCTGCATCGCGGTGGCCATGTCCTCCGTGACCGAGATCGTGGCGAGCGGAAGGATCGGCTGCGCCTCATCGCCGCGGTCGAGGCGGAGAGCGTCGAGCAGCGCTCGTACGGCGTCGAGAGCAGTGATCGGCGACAGATCCGACTGGGCGAGCGCCGTCAGACCCGCCTCGTCGACGACGATCGCGTCGAGCTGCGCATCGTGGGCGATCGGCAGGGAGCCCAGCTCCGCGAGGTCGGATCTGATGCCGGCGAGATCCTTGGCGACCAGGATCACCGAGGCGTTGTGCACCGCAGCCAGCACCGCGTCGGCGACCTCGCGCACGGGCGCCCCGCCGGCGAGATCACGACGGCTCTGGCCGATCGTCACGTGCAGTGCGAAAAGCTCGCGACGGAGTTCGGGATCGGATGCCGAGCGCATCTCCTTCTCGACCAGGGTCTCGGAGGTGCGCAGCGCGCGAGCCGCGGTGTCCGTCACCTCGCGCACGTAGCCGATGATGCCGAGCTGCATCAGGGCGTCGCGACGGAGCACGGCGTTCGATCCGCAGAAGAACGCCGCGTTCCAGCCGTCCTTGCCCTGCTGGATCGGGCCATAGAACAGCGGCGCCTGGCTGCCGAGCGGATCGGCCTCGTCGACGTTGACGAACCACTGCGGGGTCTGCACCACGGCGACCTCCGGGTCGTCGGCGAAGTACCCGAGCGTGCGGTGCAGGATCAGCGGATCGGGGATCTGATCCGCGTCGAGGATGAGGAGGAACTCCCCGTCGGTCTCGAAGAGCGCGCTGTTGAGGTTGCCCGCCTTCGCGTGACGGGGCTTGCCCATCCAGTCGTCGGAGCGGGTGAGGTAGCCGATGTCGGCGTCGCGGGCGGCCCGCTCGAGCTCGGGTCGGGCACCGTCGTCGAGGATCCAGGTGGTGTGCGGATAGGCGATCCCGCGCGCGGCTCGCGCGGTCGTCATCACGAGCTCGATCGGCTCGTTGTACGTCGCGATGAACACGTCGACCGTGCCCTGAGGCGGCGACACGGGAGCCGGCCGCTCTTTGGCCCGCCACATCGTGAGACAGAAGAGGAAGGTGTCGATCAGGCTGTAGGTCTCTGCGATCACCAGGGGCACGGCGATCCACCACGCCGACCAGTTCACCGATTCGAGCCAGCGCCACGCGACGTAGTTCACACCGAGCAGCACCGACAGCACCGCGATGATGCGGATCGCGGCGAAGCGGGCGGTCATGCGTCGCGCCGCACCACGACCACGGTGATGTCGTCGGTCGCTCGATCGTCCGAGATGAGCTGCAGCGCCTCGTTGATCGCCCCATCGGGACCGAGCGCGTCGAGCACGCGGGCCACGTGGGCGAACGGGTCATCGGCGTCGAGCACGTCGAGCAGGCCGTCGCTGCAGCACACGAAGGCGTCTCCGGGTTCGAGGCGCGTGCTCCGGGACTCCCGAGCATCCTGGTCCGGAAGGGCGGCGCCCATCCCCAGGGGGAGGCCGGTCGAGCGAAGGTGCTCCCACGAGCCGTCGGCTCGGAGGATGAACGCGAGGCTGTGCCCGGCGTCGATCACCTCGAGATCGCCGGTCTCGGGCTGCAGCTCGGCGTGGACCGCCGTCACGAACATCGTCGTCTCGGAGAGGTCCTCCTCGAGCAGCCGGTCGGCGTCGGCGACGGCCTCGGCGATGCTGCGCTCGGGAGCGGTGCGCAGTGAGGCGCGCACCCCCGCGGCGACGATGGCGGGACCCGTGCCCTTGCCCATCGCGTCGGCGAGGGTGATGCGCAGCGCGCCGCCGTGGAGGCGGAGGTCGTAGAAGTCACCCGCCAGGCGGCCCCTCGAGGCGCCCCCGCCCGCGATCGTGTAGCCGGCGATGGTGGGGAGCGAGTGCGGTCGCAGCGCGCTCTGGATCAGAGTGGCCTGATCGAGCTCGGCGTCGGCCGCGAGCTCGGTCTGCACCCAGAAGGCGAGGTCGCGCAGCAGGTCGCGCTGCGCCTCCGAGAAGGTGTGCGGCTCGGTGTCGAGGACGCACAGCGTTCCCACCGGTTCGCCGCCGGGTGCGTGCAGCGGGTGCCCGGCGTAGAACCGGAGGTGCGGATCACCGACCACGAACGGATTCGCCGCGAAGTTCTCGGTCGCGCTGGCATCCTCGATCACCACCGTGCGGTCCTGGCCGACCGTGTAGTCGCAGAACGAATCCTGTCGGGGCGCCTCTCGCCCGCCGAGTCCGATCTCCGACTTGCGCCACTGGCGGTCGCCGTCCAGGAGCGAGACGCTCACCATCGGCATACCGAACATCTGCTGAGCCAGCCTGGCGACCCGATCCACTCGTTCATCCCGTGGTGTGTCCAGGATCCCGAGTTCCTCCAGTGCCTGCTGGCGTCTGCGTTCATCGAACATTGCTCCGCTCCCCTCGTAGCTGCTCTCATACTCGCACCTGCCGGGGCGCGGATGACAGGCGGTGGCGGAGAGTTGTATACCGGTATCAGTGTTGACTGTTAACAGTCAACACTGATACGGTCAGGGGGTCGACAACAAGGTCGACCCACGTAGAGGAGCAAAGATGCCCCGCAAGCGCATCACCCGGGCCGCCGCCGCTCTCGCGGCCGTCGCCGCCACCGCTCTCGTCCTGTCGGCCTGCACGAAGGTCGAAGAGGGTGAAGACGCGGAATCCGCCTTTCCCGAGAATGACATCCGTCTGATCATCCAGGCGAACCCGGGCGGTGGATCCGACCTGTCGTCGCGTGCCCTCGCGACCGAGCTCGAGGGCATCCTCGGCGTCAGCGTGATCCCCGAGAACATGCCGGGTGCGGCAGGTGCTCTCGCGATGGAGTACGTCGGATCGCAGGATCCGGACGGCTACGTCATCGGGTTCGCCCCGGTCGAGATCGCGATGCTCAACACCACGCAGAGCGCGAACGTGCTGCCCGAGGACTTCGACCTGCTGGGCCAGATCATGCTCGCCCCCGGTGTCGTCACGGTCGGCGCGAACAGCGGCATCGAGACTCTGGAAGACCTGGTCGCCCAGGCCGAGGCCGGCGCCGTGACCGTCGCCAACTCCGGCGCGGGTTCCATCTGGGAGGCCGCGACGATCGGCCTCGGCGACGCGACCGGCGCCGCGTTCACGCCGGTTCCCTACGACGGTGGAGCGACGGCGGTCGCCGCCGCCGCATCCGGTGAGACCGTCGCCGCCGTGTCCGGCCTGGGCGAGGCTCTCGCGCAGGGCGAGGCCGTGCGCATCCTCGCGGTCCTCAACGACGAGCGTCACCCCGACGCCGAGGACGTGCCGACAGCCGACGAGGCGATCGGCGAAGACGTGGTCTTCGGCGGCTGGGGCGGCATCTACGCCCCCAAGGGTCTGCCGGATGACGTGAAGAGCGAGCTCGAGGCCGCCGTCAAGGAGGCCGTCGAGTCCGACACCTACCAGCAGTTCCAGAAGGATGCCGGCAACCTCGTGGTCTACCGCGACTCGGCCGAGTGGACGACGTTCGTGAACGAGCAGTTCGACCTGTTCAAGGACCTCCTGGGCTGACCGGCTCCGACTGCGGGGTCGGCCGCACGCCGGCCCCGCGGTCCGTCGCCGCACGTCAGACCAGGGAAGGAGCACCATGTCCCACGCCGATGTCACTCCTGCGATCGAGCAGGACGCGCACCAGGGAGCACCGCCCTCGCGACCGCTCGAGATCGTCTTCGGCGCCGTCGCCCTGGCGTTCAGCGCCGGCTATCTCTTCCTGGCCACGCAGATCCCGCTGCGCCGAGAGGCACTGCCCGGACAGATCGACGCGCGCTTCTGGCCCATGGTCCTCGCGGTCGCGGCGGTCGTCGTCTCGCTCGTGATCCTGGCTCTGGCGATCACCCGCCCCGCTCCCGGCCGCGAAGACCTCGACCGCATCCAGCCGGGCGGCGTGGTCCGCGTCATCGCCACCCTGCTGATCGCCGGGGCCTTCATCGCGGTGTGGTCGCTCGGATCCGTCATCCTCTTCGGCTACCGCATCGAGGTCTTCCCGATCGCCGCCGCCGTGCTGATGGCCGCTCTCATGCTCCTCTACGGGCACCGCCGGTGGCTGAGCCTGATCATCTACTCCGTCTCCGTCACCGCGTTCGTCTACGTGGTGTTCGGCATGCTCCTGAGGATCCCGCTGTGAACGCGCTCATGGAGGGGCTGAACTCGCTCCTCGACATCTCGATCCTGCTGTACATGCTCGTCGGGCTGCTGCTCGGCTTCATGGTCGGCGCCTTCCCCGGCATCACCGCGACCATGGCGGTCGCTCTCGCCGCAGGATTCACGCTCACGCTGGAGCCCGTGCAGGGCCTCGCGGTGCTGCTGACGATCTACGTCGCCGCGAACTTCGGCGACCGCGTGCCGTCGATCCTCATCAACACCCCCGGCACTCCCGCGTCGATCGCGACGACTCTCGACGGCTATCCGATGGCGAAGCAGGGGCGAGCCGGTCTCGCGCTGACGATCTCGGCGATCGTCTCGGCCGTCGGCATCCTCGCCTCCCTCGTGCTCTTCGCAGTCGCCGCCGTGCCGATCGCCAGCTTCGCCCGCGACTACTTCAAGTCGCCCGAGCTGTTCGCGCTCGTCGTGTTCGGCATCGCGATCATGATCGGGATCTCGTCGAAGTCGATGCTCAAGGGCATCCTCGCCGGTCTCTTCGGCCTGATGCTCGGCACCGTCGGAACGTATGCCGCCACGGCGGACCAGCGATTCACCTTCGGAGTGCTCGAGCTGGTCGAGGGCGTCAACTTCATCGCCGTGATCATCGGACTCTTCGGCATCGCCGAGCTCTTCGACCAGCTGCTCACGTATCGCAAGTCGCACGTGCGACCGATCTCGAGCCTCGGCCGCTGGTGGCCGAATCGCGCCGAGCTGAAGCAGAGCGGTCGAGCCACCGCGGTCGGCGGCGCCGTCGGTCTCGGGGTCGGGCTCATCCCGGCAGCCGGTGGCGACATCGCCGGTCTGATCGGATGGGAACGAGCCCGCAAGGCATCGAAGCACCCCGAGATGTTCGGCAAGGGCTCGATCGAGGGCGTCGCGGCGTCCGACACCGCGTCCAGCGCCACGCTCGGCGGCTCCCTCACGACCACGATGGCCCTCGGCATCCCCGGCGACTCGGTGATGGCGGTGATGATCGGGTCGATGATCATCTGGGGCATCACCCCCGGACCCACGCTGTTCACCAACCGCCCCGACCTCGTCGTCTCGATCG
Source organism: Microbacterium sp. CGR1 (assembly GCF_001266755.1). NCBI lineage: Bacteria > Bacillati > Actinomycetota > Actinomycetes > Micrococcales > Microbacteriaceae > Microbacterium > Microbacterium sp. CGR1. Next base: position 2,377,577 of record NZ_CP012299.1, on the reverse strand, counting down.
TGGGCATCATGCTCGTCGCGACCCTGCTCTCCCTCGGGCTGAGCCTCGTGCGCATGAAGGGCATGGTGAAGCTGCTCGACGTGCCGCAGCCCTACCTGTGGAGCGGCATCCTGATCTTCTGCATCATCGGCACGTACGCCACCTCGAACAGTCTGTCGACCGTCGTCACGATGCTCGTGTTCGGTGTCATCGGAGTGCTGCTCAAGCGGATGCAGGTGCCGGCCGGGCCGATCGTGCTCGGCCTGCTGCTCGGCCCCCTGGCCGAGGAGAACCTGGCTCGCACGCTGGCGATCCTGCCCACGCGGCCGTTCTTCGAGGTCGTCAGTCCCATCGCGATCGTGCTGCTCGCGCTCGCCGTGCTCTCGATCGTCATGCCGGCGATCCGCGCGGCCCGCACACCCCGTGCCGAGCGCGGCTCACTCGAGGACTCGATCCTCGATGCCGAGAGCCGGGAGCAGATCGAGAAGGCGCACGGCGAGCTCGCCGCCGACCCCGACCTGCTCACATCGACCGTCCGCAGCGTCCCGGCCGCCACGAGGCGCCCGCGCAAGACCCGCAAGAACTCCAAGGAGAACGAGAAGTGACCCGCTACGACATCCTCACCGCCGTGCCCACAGCCTTCCACAGCGACGGCGCACTCGACCTCGAGGGATCGCGAGCGATCTTCCGCTTCGTCGCCGAATCGGGCAACGAGGGCGCCTTCGTCCTCGGCACCACGGGCGAGTTCCCTGCCGTCGACGCGACCGAGTTCGCGGCGATCGTCGAGGCCGCGCTGGCCGAGCTGAAGGACCGCATGCGCGTCGTCGTGCACGTCGGCCAGCCGAGCACCTTCGAGGCGCTGCGTCTCGTAGAGATCGCGAAGGGACTGGGTGCGACCGAATTCGCCGCCCTCACCCCTTACTACCTCAAGGCCACGGACGAGTCGATCTTCGAGTACTACGAGGCGCTGTCGAGCGCGATCGGCGACGGTCGTCTCTACGTCTACATCTATCCCGCGCGCAGCGGGAATCCGGTGTCGGTCGAGCTGCTGACGCGGCTTGCCGCGCTGCCGAACATCGTGGGCGCGAAGATCAGCGAGCTGTCGCTCGACGACATCGCCGCCTACAGGGCCGCGGTGCCCGCCGACTTCGACCTCTACACCGGCGCCGACCGCGACCTGATCGCGGCCGTGCAGGTGGGTGCCCAGGGTGTCGTCTCGGGCGTCTCCTCGGTCACCCCGAAGCCCTTCCGTGCCCTGGCCGACGCCGGCCGTTCCGGCGATGCCGACGCCATCGCGGTCGCTCAGGCCGCGGTCGACGATGTCGTGTCGCTCATCGGCGGCGACATGGCGCGGATGAAAGAGGCCTACCGCGTGCTCGATGTGGTCGACACCCACTGCCGCATGGCGATCGCCGAACCGACGGACGACGAGCGTCGCGCCGTCGCGCAGGTGGTGGCGGCGCACAGCTAGCCGCTCGCATCTCGCGCCGCGTGGGGCGGGCCGGCTCACAGCCGGTCGGGGCAGGATGGACCCATGTCCGACTCCCCGTATGAATCCCGGCCATGGCTCGACTCCTACGCGGACGGTGTGCCCGCCGAGATCGACGCTCCGACGCAGACGCTGCCGGAGATGATGTCGGCGAGCATCGCCGCTTTCGCTCGTCGACCGGCGCTCGAGTTCTTCGGTGCGGTCACGACCTACCGCGAGCTCGGCGACCGGATCGCGCGCGCTGCCGAGGGGCTGAGGCGCCTGGGCGTGCACAAGGGTGACCGGGTCGCCCTCGTGCTGCCGAACTGCCCGCAGCACGTCGTGGCGTTCTACGCGGCGCTGCGCCTGGGAGCGATCGTCGTCGAGCACAACCCGCTCTACACGGCGAGGGAGCTGCGGCACCAGTTCGAGGATCACGGAGCGAAGGTCGCGATCGTCTGGGACAAGACGGTCGACACGATCGCCGAGTTCCCCTCCGATCTGCGAGTCGAGCACATCGTGAGCGTCGACCTCACCGAGGCGATGCCCGCCGCTCAGCGGATGCTGCTGCGCCTGCCCATCCCGAAGGCGCGCGCGGCGCGCGCGAAGCTGACGGCCACCCCGCGGACACGGCGAGCAGTGGCCTGGAGGAAGCTGGTCGACCATCGGCCGCTCTCGCGCAAGGTCGCCGGCCCGACGCTCGACGACACCGCCCTGCTGCAGTACACGAGCGGAACCACGGGCACGCCCAAAGGCGCGATCCTCACTCACGCGAACCTGCGCGCCAACGCGATGCAGGGCCAGGCATGGGTGCCCGGTCTGGTCGACGGCGAGGAGACGTTCTACGGCGTGCTGCCGCTGTTCCACGCCTACGGCATGACGCTGTGCCTGACCTTCGCGATGAGCATCGGCGCGAAGCTGGTGCTCTTCCCGACGTTCGACCTCGGCCTGGTCACGAAGGCGGCCCGCACCAGTCCGCCCACGTTCCTGCCCGCGGTCCCGCCGATCTATGACCAGCTCGCCCGAGCCGCATCGCGGGGGACCATCGACCTCTCGACCGTCCGATTCGCCATCTCCGGGGCGATGAGCCTTCCCGTCGCGACAGTGCAGCGGTGGGAGGAGGCCACCGGCGGTCTGCTCGTCGAGGGCTATGGCATGACCGAGAGCTCGCCCGTCGCGCTCGGCAACCCGATGGGCAGGAGCAGGCGCCCTGGCACGGTCGGAGTGCCCTTCCCGAGCACCGAGATCCGCGTCGTCGACCCCGCCGACACCGACGTCGACCTGCCCGTCGGCGAACGAGGCGAGCTGCTCATCCGCGGCCCGCAGGTCTTCCAGGGGTACTGGCGCCGTCCCGGCGACACCGCCGATGTCCTGCTGGCTGACGGATGGCTGCGCACAGGCGACATCGCCGAGGTCTCGGTCGACGGCTTCGTCACGATCGTCGACCGCCTCAAGGAGCTCATCATCACGGGCGGCTTCAACGTGTCGCCCAGCGAGGTCGAGGACGCGCTCGAAGCGCACCCGGACGTGGTCGCGGCCGCGGTCGTCGGCCTTCCGCGGTCGAGCGGGGGAGAGGAGATCGCCGCTGCGGTCGTGCTCCGCGAGGGAGCTGTGCTCGACACCGGTGCGCTGCGCGACTTCTGCCGCACGCGGCTGACGCCCTACAAGGTGCCCAAGCGCATCACGGTCGTGGACGAGCTGCCCCGCTCGCTCATCGGAAAGGTCCTGCGCAGGCAGGTGCGGGATCGGATGCTGGCCGACTGACGCGCCGGCGCAGACGAACTCTCCGTGGCGACCTGAAACCGGTTACAGTGTGCCGATGGCCACGATCTACGATGTCGCTCGACTCGCGCAGGTCTCGCCCGCCACCGTCTCGCGGGTGTTCAACGGCACCAGCGTCTCCGCCGCGAAGGTCGAGGCGGTGCGCCGGGCCGCCGAGCAGCTGCGTTTCACGCCCAACCGCACGGCTCGCAATCTGCGGCGGCAGAGGTCCGAGGTCATCGGGCTGGTGATCCCCGACATCGAGAACCCCTACTTCACCGAGATGGCCAGAGGCGTCGAGGACGTCGCGTCCGAGGCCGGATACTCGGTCGTGCTCTGCAACTCCGACTCGCAGCCCGAGAAGGAGACGACCTACCTCCAGATCGCGGTCTCCGAGCACATGTCGGGCGTGATCATCGCCCCCGCGTCCGAACGCACGAGGCTCGACGGCATCCTCGACACGGGGCGCCCCGTCGTCGCCGTCGATCGGCATACGGTCTACGACGTCGACGGTGTGGTCATGGCCAATCGCGAGGCCGGGGCATCGGCCACCGAAGCGCTGCTCGCCGCCGGATTCCGGAGGGTCGCGTACATCGGCGGTCCGGAGGGGATCGACACGGCCGCAGAGCGCGCTGCCGGCTGGCGGTCTGCGCTCGCGGCGCGCGCCCCCGAGGTCGATGCCGATGAGCTGCTGCGCTTCGCGACCTTCCGCGTCGACGGAGGCAGGGGCGCCATGGAAGAGCTGCTCGCGCTCCCGGAGCCGCCGGACGCGGTGGTGGCGGGCAACAACCTGATCGGCGTCGGTGCGATCCAGGTGCTGACGGAGCACGGCCTGACCCCGCCGCGGGTCGGCGTGGCGGTGATCGGCTCGCTGCCGTTCACCACCCTCTCGCCCACAGCGGTGACCGTCGTGCGCCTCCCGGCACGCGAGATGGGAGTCCGGGCGGCGCGGATGCTGCTCGAGCGCATCGGTGGGGCCGGTGGTCCGTCGCGCACCGTGGTGCTGCCGGCCGAGGTCCAGCCCGCCCGCGCGGGCGCGACCGCCACGCGCTGACGCAGACGACGCTCTGTCCTACTGCTTGCGTGCTGAAACCGATTTCACGTACAGTTGCAGGACACGTGCGATCAAGGAGGACGCGAGTCATGACCTATACCCTGCCGACGACGGCATCCCGACCGGTGTCCGCGCCGAAGACCGCGTACCTGATCGCCTCCGGCGACCTGCGCGAAGCCGCGAACACGGGCGGCTGGCCCGTGCAGGTCGAACTCGAAGCGGGCGTCACCGGCGTCTTCGAACAGCTCGGCTGGAGCGTCGTCCGAGCCAACGACGTCGATCCCGAGACCGGCCACGGCTTCATCTCGAGCCAGCGCATGGGCCTCGAGGTCTTCAAGAACATCCCGACGGATGCTCCGCTGATCGTCGCCGAGGCCGTGTGGCAGTACTCGCACCACGTGCTCGCAGGACTGCGCACCCACGAGGGGCCGATCCTCACGGTCGCGAACTTCGCCGGGGACTGGCCCGGCCTGGTCGGACTCCTCGGCCTCAACGCCGGCCTCACCAAGATGGGCAAGCCCTATTCCACGATCTGGTCGGTCGACTTCACCGACGACTGGTTCACGAGCGGCATCAGGGAGTGGACGGAGACCGGGTCGATCACCCATGACGCCTCGCATGTGCGTCCTCTGCCCGAGCTGCCGGACAGCCCCGAGAAGCAGCTGGGTGAGGCGCTCGCCGCCGAGCTGCGCGCCGAGAAGGCCATCATCGGCGTCTTCGACGAGGGCTGCATGGGCATGTACAACGCGATCTTCGACGACGAGCTGCTCAACCAGACGGGCATCTACAAGGAGCGCCTCTCGCAGTCCGCGCTGTACGCCGAGATGCTCGAGGTCGGCGAGGATGAGGCGGATGCCGCCTACGACTGGCTGATCGACGCCGGCATGACCTTCCGCTACGGCGAGGATGCCGCCACCGAGCTGACCCGTGAGCAGGTGCAGTGGCAGCTGAAGATGTATATCGCCGCACTCCGCATCGCCGACGATTTCGGGCTCGACGCTGTCGGCATCCAGTACCAGCAGGGCCTGAAGGACCTCGTCCCTGCATCGGACCTCGCCGAGGGCATCCTGAATTCGACCGAGCGCCCTCCCGTCACCTCTCGCGACGGTTCGCGCGTGCTGCACGACGGCCGGGCCTTCCCGCACTTCAACGAGGCTGACGAAGGGGTCGCGGTCGACGCCCTCGTCACCGACCGCGTCTGGCGCGCCATGGGTCTGGTGCCCGACAACACCCTGCACGACGTGCGCTGGGGCGAGGACTTCGACGGAGAGTTCGTCTGGGTCTACGAGATCTCGGGCTCGGTGCCCGCCTCGCATCTCGGCGGATGGCAGAACGCCGAGGGCTGGCGACAGGGTCACGTCTTCTTCCCTGCGGGCGGCGCCACGATCAACGGCGTCTCGAAGCCGGGCGAGATCGTGCTGTCGCGCGTGTTCATCGCCGACGGCATCCTGCAGGCCGACATCTTCCGCGCCTCCGTGGTGGAGCTGCCTGCGGAGGAGACGCAGCGACGCAAGGATGCCACGAACCCGGAGTGGCCGATCGCGCACGTCGTGCTGCACGGCATCTCGCGCGACCAGTTCATGGCCCGCCACAAGGCCAACCACGCGCAGCTCGTCTACGCGCCCGACGCCGAGACGGCCGACAAGGCGCTGATCGCGAAGGCCGCGATGTTCGCGGGCATGGGCATCCAGGTCAATCTCGTCGGAGATGTGACCATCTGAGCGAGGGGTCCAGGCGGTCGAGAAGGGGCGGATGCTGCGGCATCCGCCCCTTCTTCTCTGCCTTCCCGTCACATCACTTAAGCGCTATAGTCGGCGACAGGTCGCGACGGCGCGACCGGATTCGACAACGACGCCGAAGGAGACGATCAGTCATGAGCCAGAACGTCAGGAATCACCGGTTCCGAAAGGGCATCGCCGGTCTCGGAGTGCTCGCCACCGCTGCTGCCGGCATGCTCGCCGGAACCACGGGTGCCGCCGCCGACACGACCGAGCCGGTCGACCCGCAGCTCGCCGTGTACGTCGAGGTGAACTCGAACGATTTAGCCAACGTCGCCGACTACACCCTTGCCGAGTCCGGAGACGCCGCCATCGACATGGCCATGATCTTCGCCGCCAACATCAACTACGACGGCGAGAAGGCGTACCTGCACTTCAACGAGCGGGTCACCGAGACGCTCGACGACGCCGAGACGCAGATCCGTCCGGTGCAGGAGAACGGCACCAAGGTGCTGCTCTCGGTGCTCGGCAACCATCAGGGTGCGGGATTCGCGAACTTCACCTCCTATGCGCAGGCGGATGCGTTCGCCGCGCAGCTCGCCGACGCCGTGACGACCTATGGTCTCGACGGCATCGACTTCGACGACGAGTGGACCGAATACGGGGCGAACGGCACCCCGCAGCCCAACCCGCAGTCGTTCGGATGGCTGGCCACGGCGCTGCGCGACCGTCTCGGACCCGACAAGATCATCAGTCTGTATGCAATCGGTCCGAGCTACACGACGACCGACTTCACGCTGTTCGACGCGGCCGGCGTGCTCGACTACGCCTGGAACCCGTACTACCCGACCTATGACGCGCCCACCGTTCCGGGGCTGGAGGACCGCACCCGACTCGGGGCAGCGGCGATCGACCTCTCGAACACGAGCGCCGCGACGGCGGAGGACTTCGCGACCCGCACGGTCGCCGACGGCTACGGCGTCTATGTCGCCTACAACCTCACCGCGACCGATCAGTCGGCCTATCTCTCGGGCATCACCGAGGCGCTGAAGGGCGAGGCGACGGAGTACCGGGCGGCGCCTCGCGACACCACCTCGCCGACCGTCACGATCAAGGACGGCGCGCGATTCACCAAGTTCGAGACCGACGGCAGCTACCAGCGCGTGAGCTACAAGCTCTTCGACGAAGGCAAGATCGACCGGCTCTCCGTGAACGGGGTCGTCAAGGACCTCGCGGACAACGCGTGGAGCGACCTGAACTTCGTGAAGCCCGGTGTCTTCGGTGCGGTCGTGGGGGAGAACACTCTGCAGGTGGTCGACGTCGCCGGCAACGTCACCGAGCTCTCGTTCGTCCTGTCGAAGTGACGACGCGCGCTCGAGGCCATCACCCGAGGTCGAAGACCTCGATCTGACGGATCGTGACCTCGGCATCCGCTCGCAGGCGGATCGCCGGGGTCACGACGCGCGACACCAGCTCGAACGGGGTCGTGCGATCGGCCGGGAGTTCCGCGTCGTAGGTGGTCGGAGCCGCCGCCCAGCATCCGTCCGCGTCGAGGATCTCCCATCGCAGCCGAGACGACGGGGCGCCGGTGGCCATCGTCACTGTGAGATCGGAGACCGCGCGCGGCTCGGCGAAACGCCATCCTGCCCATTCGCCGGCCGCCAGGACGACGCCGCTCGAACCGCTCGGGTCGCTCCGGTCGCTCGGGTCGCCGTCGTCGAACAGGCGGTCCGCATCGATGACGGATGCGGACGCGATGACGCCTCCTGTGTCTGCCGTGAGATCGCGGCACCAGGGCGCGATCTCATCCGTCATCCGCTCACCCGTCTCGAGAGCATCCGCGGGCTCGGTTCCGAAGACCAGTTCGAGCTCGACGTCCCCGACGAGGGCGTCCCCGGCGAGCGCATCCCCGGCGAGGGCGTCGACGGGAAGTTCGGCCCTGGGCAGGTCGACCCCGTCGAGCCGGGCACGCTGCAGCACGTGCGCTCCCGGCTCGCGGCGATGAGAGCGGATGCGCAGCGAGCGGCCGTCCGCGCGATCGACGCGGATGTCGTCGAAGAGGGGCGAGCCGATCCGCAGCACGCCGGACGCGAGCTCGAGCGGGTAGAGACCGAGCGCGGCCCACAGCCACCAGGCGCTCATCTCGCCGTTGTCCTCGTCGCCGGGGAAGCCCTGTCCGATGTGGGCGCCTGCGAAGAGACGCCCGGCCAGCTCGTGCACGATCGCGCCGGCTCGCCACGGCCGGTCGCTGAACGCGTACATGAAGGGGATGTGATGGGCGGGCTGATTCGAGATCGCGCACATGCCCGAGCGCAGGGCCCGCGCCTCGCGTTGCTCGTGGATGACGGTGCCGTACGCCCCGCCGAACCGCTCGTCGGCGGTCTCCGGCTCGGCGAAGAGCGCGTCGAGGTGCTGTCCGAAGGCCCCACGTCCGCCGTGCAGCGCGGCGAGGCCGGCGCCGTCGTGCACGGCGCCCACCGACATGCCCCAGGCGTTCGTCTCGACGTTGTCGCCTCCCCAGGTGCGCGGGTCGAACTCGGGGGCGTGGTCGCCGTCGGCATCCCTGCCGCGGAGGAACCCGGATTCCGAGTCGAAGAGTGTGCGATACGACCGTGCTCGGTTGGCGAAATAGCGGGCGAACGAACGGTAGCGAGCGGCATCGCGGTCGGAGCCGGGAGCGGCTGCGCGTTCGGCTTCGAGGGCCAGCTGCTCGGCGAACCGGCCCAGCGCCGCGTCGCTCACCGCGTTCTCGACGGTCCAGCTCATGCCCTCCGGCACCTCGGACGAGATGTAGCCGGTGAAGCGTCCGCGTGCGATGCCCTTGCGGCCGCGCCGCGCATCGGGCCCGGGTTCGCAGGCGTTGCGCCATCCGCTCTCGAACGCCTCCGCCCGGTCGAACGCCACGCCCCACCGGGCGGCATCGGCGAAGATCTGGTCGCTGGAGGTGCCGACCATGCTGTCGACATATCCGGGCGCGCTCCACCGCGCCATCCACCCTCCGCGACGGTACTGCTCGAGCTGGCCGTCGAGCAGTCTGCCGGTCAGCGAGGGATCGAGCAGCGCGAGCGCCGGCCACTCGGTGCGATAGGTGTCCCAATAGCCGTTGTTCACGATGAGCTCGCCGTCGACGATCGGCGCGCTCGTCTCACTCTCCCCGAACGGCGCGCGTGGGGCGAACACGTCGGCGAAGCGATGCCGCGGCGCCTCTGCAGTGCCGGCATTCTCGGCGGCGGAGTTCGGATACAGATGCATCCGATGCAATGCGGCGGCTATCCGGTTTCGATTCTCCTCGTCGGCCAATCGGCGATACGGGGTCTCGGATGCGTCGAGCGGCGGGATCGTCACGCGGCCCAGCACCCGGTTCCAGGAGGCTGCGGCTTCCGCTCGCAACTCGTCATATGCGATGCCCAGAGGACACTCGATCTCGAGACTGCGCCTGGCCTGCTCCACCGACAGGAACGACACGGCCACGCGCACCTCGAGCGACCCGTCGCCGGCGACGTAGCCCGCGACCCGCGCCCGTCCGTCGTCGTCGAGGGCGCCGTGCAGACTCGTCGCAGGGTCGCCCTCGCCATGCAGCACGGCGCCCGCGAAGTAGCAGCGGGGGGAGTTGCCCCAGTCCTCGGATCCCTCGGGCGTCCACCCCTCGAAGCCACCGCCGTCGGTCCAGTGCAGTTCGCCGTCATCGGTGGGCTGATCGATCACGAAGCCGACGACGGCGTCAGTGTCTGCGCCATGCACGCGGAAGGCGGCGGTGTGCGACGTCGCGGTCATCTCCACGCGCAGACCATCACCGAGATCGGCGGCGTACTCGTGGGGGCGTGCTCGCTCGGTGCCCGGGGCGATCCACCGGCGGCGCGCGGCGCGCTCGGAGGCCGGATGCCCGTCGAACGGCATGAGCTGGAGCACCGAGCGGTCGCCGATCCACGGACTCGGCTGGTGCGAGAACTGCAGGGCCTCGAGGCGTCGCCCGGGTGGATCGTCGTGGATGCTCGGCCGATACGGCCAGCGCGTGTCCGAGGCATCGGTCGCCGCGGTGACGAAGGTGAAGCCGTGCGGCACGGCGACGGCGGGGATGGTGTTGCCACGCGAGAAGCGCGGGCCCGAGTGGCTGCCGCGACGAGTGTCCACTCGCTCGACCGGTGGCGGGTCGGCGACGGCATCCTGCTGCTCGACCTGCTCCTCGACCATGACCTGCACGAATCCCGTGACGAGCGGGGGCAGTCCGCTCATCCCCGCCAGGGATCCGCTGCCGAGCACCAGCTCGACGGTGACGGAGGTGTCCGGGGCCGAGCCGGGGAGCATCGGCGCCAGCGACACGGTGTCGGCGTTCCACTGCTCGGGCATGCTCCAGCGCGCCGCGAACTGGGCATCGGCGGTCATGGCGAAGTCGTACCGGTCACGCACGGCGGCTGTCTCGCCGAGCCGCGCGCCGCCGTCCCCGCGGACATCGACGGTCACCGCGAGGGCGGCATGCGGAGCCAGGGTCGCCGCATCGCCGTCTGCGTAGAACGCCCAGTGCAGCAGAGTGTCGGGGCTGATCGCGACGTCCGCGAGTCCGGGAACATCGATCCGCTGTTCGCCCGCTGACGGATCGAACGAGTAGGCGAACACGTCACCGCGGAACACGCCGGAGTGAGGCCGGGACGACGGAGGATCGGCGGGTCCGTCGGCGGGCGTGAGCTGGGCGTCGCTCACCCCTTGACCGCGCCCTCCTGCACGCCCTTGAAGAAGAACCGCTGCGTGAACGAGAACATGATGACGATCGGCACGAGGGCGATCATGGTGCCCGCCGCGATCAGGCGCGGGTCGACCGAGAAGCTGCTGTTGAGGTAGGCCATGCCGACGGTGAGCGTGTACTTCGACGGATCGGAGAGCACGATGAGGGGCCAGAGGTAGTCGTCCCAGGCGCCGATGAAGGCGAAGACCGCGACCACCGAGACCATGCCGCGGATGTTGGGCCACACGATGTGACGGATGCGCTGCCAGGTCGTCGCTCCGTCGACCGTCGCGGCGTCCAGCACGTCCTTCGGGATCATGCGGCAGGCGGTGGCGACGAGCAGCACGTTCATCGCGCTGATGGCGCCGGGTAGGAACACGCCCCACAGGGTGTCGGCGAGGCCGAGCGAGCGGATGGTGAGGAAGTTGCTCGTCACCGTGACCTCGCCGGGGAAGAGCAGGGTCGAGAGCAGGATGGCCATGACGATCCACTTGCCGCGGAACCGCATGCATCCGAGGGCGTAGCCGGCGAAGGTCGCGAGCACCACGTTGCTGACGACGGTGCCCACCGAGACGAGCAGCGAGTGCCAGGCGTAGAGGTACACCGGCACGATCTCGGCGACCGTGGCGTAGTTCTGCAGCGTCGGCTCGCGGGGGATCAGGTTGGGCGGGAACGAGTAGATGTTCTCCTGCGGACCCTTGAACGACGTCGAGAGCTGCCAGAGGAACGGGCCTATGACGAGCACCAGCACGAGCAGCAGCAACGCATAGCGGCCGATGAGCCCGCCGAGCGTCGGCTTGCTGAAGTCGCCGGAACCGCGGCGGCGGAAGATGGGTTCGCGCGTGGTCGCAGCCGGCTGATCGTCAGGGCGACGGTCGTCGTCGATGCGGGGCGGAGTGAGGGTGCTCATGCGGAGACCTTCGCCTTCTTCTCGCGATTCATGAAGGCGATCGCGGCCAGCGGGATGAGGGTGAGGAGGAACAGTGCGACGCTGATCGCCGAGGCGTAGCCGATGTTGCCGTTCAGGCCGGAGCCGACCTGGCGGATCAGCATGACCAGCGACATGTCGTATCCGCCGGGACCTCCCGTGCTCTTGGAGAGCACGTCGAGCTCGGCGAACACTCTCATCGCCGAGACGGCGATGAGCACCGCGATGAGGAGCATCGCTCCGCGCACCGACGGGATCGTCACCGACAGGAAGCGACGGAACGAGCCGGCGCCGTCGAGCATGGCCGCCTCGTGCAGCTCCTTGCCGACATTGCCGAGCGCGGCGAGGTACACGACCATGTAGTAGCCGAGACCCTTCCACACCGTGAGCAGGATCGCGCAGCCGAGCAGCAGCCACCGGTCGACGAGGAACGCCATGGGCTTGTCGACGAGGCCGAGGAACTCGAGCGTCTGGTTGATGATGCCGCGGCTGTCGAACAGCCAGGTCCAGATCAGGGCGACGACGACGACCGATGCGATGACGGGGAAGTAGAAGGTGGTGCGGAAGAACGCGATGCCAGGCAGCTTCTTCTGCACGAGCAGGGCGAGCAGCAGGGGAAGGATCGTGAGCAACGGCACGCAGACGACCACGTAGATGATGCACGTGGTGAGGGCGTTCCAGAACATCTCGTCGCCGAACATCCGCTCGTAGTTCGCGGCGCCGACGAACTCGGGAGTCCGCAGAGGACGTGCGTTCGTGAAGCTCAGGAAGACGGTGTTGAGGAACGGCCAGAGCGCGAACACCAGCACCCAGACGACGGCGGGGCCGAGGAGCAGCCAGGGTGTGAACCACCGGTGCGATCGCATGGTCGTCCTCCGGCTCCGGATGCTGGTGTGCGCGCTCATGGCTTACTGGTCCACGCGGTTCGCGTTGGCGTACTCGACGATCTTGTCGAGCTGCTCCTGCGCGTCGGCCTCGCCGTTGACGGCGAGCGCGATCTGCTGGGTCATGTACGTCGCCATGTCGGAGGTCCACTGGAACGGGATCGCCTTGGCGTCTTCCATGGCTGTGAACACGGTGTCGATCGCGGAGAGCTGCTTCTCGTCGGTGATCGACGAGGAGATGTTCTCGACGACGGCGTCGCCGCCCGCGGAGGTGCCGGGAGCGGTGCCGACCGCGAGCGATGAGAACGCGACCTGGTTCTCCTCGTTCGTCGCGAACTCGGCGAACGCGAGGGCGGCCTCCTTGTTGTCGGAGTCGGCCGAGACGTTCAGTCCCTGCACGTAGAGCGGCGGGATGCCCAGTCGCTGCGTGGCGACCGTGTTCTCGAGCAGCGCGGGCGCGTCCTTCGCGAGGTCGGTCGTGAAACCAGTGCCACCGGTCGTGAAGGCCACCTTCTCCTGGATGTACGCCTCGGCGTTTCCGCCGTAGTCGCCGGTCAGCGCCTCGGCCGGCATGGCTCCGGCCGCGTACGCGTCGGCGTACTTCTCGATGATGGCCGCGGCCTCGTCGGTGTTGAAGTCGAACTCGCCGTCGTCGTTGATGACCTCCATGCCGGCCGACGTGAACGTGTCGAGTGCCGGGATCGATGACAGCAGCTGGACCTTGCCGCCGGACTCGGTCGCGACGTCCTTCGCGAGGGTGAGCAGCTCGTCGACCGTCGTCGGGAGGTTCTCCTCGGTGACGCCGTAGGGGGCGAGCTGAGCGAGGTTCCACCATGATGCGTCGCTGGACAGGTACCAGGGCAGACCGTACGTGCCGTCGACACCCGGGTACTGGCTGTAGGCGTCCCATGCGCCGGTGTTGTATGCCGACTTCAGGTCGGGGTCGGCCGTCTCGAGGTCGACGAGCTTGCCGGCGGCGACGAGCGGGTAGGCGATGTCCGGCGGCAGGTTCAGCACGTCGGGCAGCGTGTCGGCGTTCGCCTGGCTCAGGATCTTCTCCTGGTAGCCGTCGCCCGGCTGGTCGAGCCACTCGACCGTGACCTCCGGGTGCTCCTTCTCGAACGCGTCGATCAGGTCTTCGAAGTAGGGCGTGAACTTCTCGTTCTTCAGCGACCAGGTCTGGAACTGGATCGTCCCGCTCAGCTCGCCGGAGGTGTCGATCGGTCCGTCGGCACCGGATGTGGCACCGCCTCCGGTGCAGCCGGCGAGCGCCATGGCGCCGATCGTGAATGTTGCCAGAGCGACAATGCGTGCGGGAACTTTCATCGTGCTTCTTCCTCGAGGCGGGCGATTGGCGGTGTCCGTCGAGCGGACTACAACGCTTTAGCAGATGAAACCATCCGATCCCGTCGCTGTCAAGGTCTCGGGACTGCGTGCATCGGCGGGCCGCGGTATTCCGGGTAGCGGTCCATTGCTCAAGCGTTATAGTGGTGCGACCACGTCCTCGTCGGAGGGCTCTGTCGGAAAGGTCCGAACACATGACGCAGCGCCGCGCTCTCGATGCTCGCCTGAGATTCGGGGCGAACTACACGCCGTCGAAGGACTGGATGCACTCCTGGCTCGACTTCACCCCCGACGATGTGCGCAGGGACTTCGCGGCGCTCGCCGAGCTCGGTCTCGATCACGTCCGGGTCTTCCCGTTGTGGACGGTGCTGCAGCCGAACCGTACTCTGATCCGCCCGAAGGCGATCGACGACGTCCGCTCGATGGTCGACATCGGCGCCGAGTTCGGGCTCGACGTCAGCGTCGACGTGATCCAGGGGCACCTGTCGAGCTTCGACTTCGTCCCGTCATGGTTGTACACCTGGCACGACCGCAACATGTTCACCGATCCGAAGGCGCTCAGCGGGCAGGTCGACCTCGTTCAGACGCTGGCCGGTGCGCTGCGCGATGCGCCGAACTTCCTCGGCCTGACGCTGGGCAACGAGACGAACCAGTTCTCGGCGCACACGCACCCGTCCCCGTGGCCCGTGACGATCGACGAGGCAGGGCACTGGATCGAGTCGCTGCTCTCCGCGGCCGAGGGCGCGGCCCCCGGCCTCTCGCACGTGCACAGCGAGTACGACGCGGTCTGGTACATGGACGGGCACGGCTTCACGCCCGCGCACGCGTCTCGGCTGGGCGAGATGACCACCATCCACTCCTGGATCTTCAACGGCACGGCTCAGCGCTACGGCGGCCGTTCGGTCGCCTCCGACCGCCACGCCGAGTACCTCATCGAGCTCTCGCGCGCCTTCGCGACGGATCGGGATCGACCGGTCTGGCTGCAGGAGGTCGGCGCTCCGTCGAACTGCCTCGACGAGCGCGAGATGCCCGGATTCCTCGAGGCGACCCTGCGATCCGCGGTGCGCACCGAGAACCTCTGGGGCGTGACCTGGTGGTGCTCGCACGATGTGAGCCGGGAGCTCGGCGACTTCCCCGAACTGGAGTACTCGCTGGGCCTGGTCGATCAGAGCGGTGCGGCCAAGCCGATCGGCCGCCGGTTCGCCGAGCTGATCCCCGAACTGCGCGAACGGGCGGCCACGCCGGAGCGGGAGACGGCCATCGTCGTCGACGTCGACGAGCGCGAGGTGCCGGTGAGCCGGGCGGCGCTGAGCCCCGGCGGTGCTGTGTTCCAGGCGTGGGTGGATGCCTGCGAGCGCGGGCTCGACCCCGCCTTCGTGACGTCTCAGACCGTGCGCGACGACGCGGCGCTCGCCGCGCGCGGCATCCGTCACCTCATCCGTCCTGATCTGTCGACGAGCGGTGTCGACCCCTACGGCTCCGTCAACACCGTCGTCAGCGGCTGAGCGCGACGGCGTAGCGGCCGAAGGGCCTCCGTCAGGACGCGGCCGTCGGCGGGGCGGTGCTCTCGCGGGCGGTGAGCGTCGGCGTCGGACCCTGCGCGCTCGGGAGGTTGGTTCCGGCGACGATCTGCTGCAGCAGCAGTGTCGCGGCCTGCTCGCCGAGCTCGAACGTGTCGCGGGTCATCGCGGTGATCGACGGATTGATCAGGCCGGCGATGACGGAGTCGTCGAAGGAGGCGATCGACACGTCGCGGGGCACCGCACGGCCCATCTCCTGAGCGACGCGGAGGCCGGCGACGGCCATCACGTCGTTGTCGTACACGATCGCCGTCGGGCGGGGCCTCGCGGAGAGCAGCGATCGCGTGACCGCGGATGCGCGTGCGGGGGAGAAGTCCGTCGTGATCACTTCGCTCGAGACGCCGTCCGCAGCCATGCGATCGAGCACCTCGGCACGCAGCCGGGTGTGCTCGAGCTCGGCGGGACCCGCGACGTAGGCGATGCGGGTGTGTCCGAGCGCGGCGAGGTACGAGAAGAGGGTCTCGGCCACCTCGTCGTCGGCGATCCAGACGCTCGGCACCGCTCCGTCGGGTGAGGGCTTGGAGCCGATCAACACGGCGCGGGCGTCGAGGGCTGCGATCCGGTCGCTGCGCGGGTCGTCGTCGCGGGGGTCGATGAGGATGATGCCGTCGACCTGGTTCGACGAGCGCCACTGCCGATGCACCTCCATCTCCTCGGCGATGTCGGTGACCAGCCGCAGCTGCAGGCTGACCTTGCTCTCCGACAGTCGGGATTCGATGCCCGCGATGAGGTCGGTGAAGAAAGCCTCGGAGCCCAGCGAACGGGCGGGGCGTGCGAGCGCGAAGCCGACCGTGTTGGCGCGGGCTCCCACGAGGGCGCGTGCCGCCGAGCTCGGCTGCCAGTGGTTCTCCTCGACGATCGCGAGGATCCGCTGGCGCGTCTCGTCGCTCACCCCCGGGCGTCCGTTGAGCGCGAACGAGACTGCTCCGGGCGAGACTCCGGCCATGCGCGCGATGTCCGCGATGGTGACGCGTTTGGCCGAGGTCATGGGCCTCACACTACTTGATCGGTTTAGCCGCTCGGTAGCCGCACGACAGGGGTCTGACACGCTCGGTGCGAGATTCACTAGATCGCTTTAGTAAATCCGATAGCATTGTCGGCACCTGCCCGAGAATCGGGCTCCAGTCGCGCACAACGCCTATGCACCACTCACCGTCGAGCCCGGAGAACCAGATACATGCATGACGACACCTCCCTCACCGTCGGCCGCGTCAAGAGGGTGCTCGACGAGCGCATCCGCCCGGCCGTCCACTCGGCCGCCGTCCCCCTCACCGTCGAGGTCAACCAGATCCCCGGCGAGCCGATCAGTCCCGCCGACGGGCTCGCACTGGACTTCGCCCCGGCATCCGTGCCGAGCATGTGGGGCCCTGCCTGGTCGACGACCTGGTTCAAGATCACCGGCGCAGTGCCCGCCGACTGGGCGGGCCGTCGGGTCGAGGCCGTCATCGACCTCGGGTTCGACATCAACATGCCCGGCTTCCAGTGCGAGGCGCTCGTCTACCGGCCGGACGGAACACCGGTGAAGAGCATCAACCCACGCAATCAGTGGCTGCCGATCACCGAGACCGCGCAGGGCGACGAGCCGGTCGAGCTCTACCTCGAGGCGGCCGCCAACCCGGTTCTGCTCGACTACCACCCCTTCCTGCCGACGCAGGAGGGCGACATCCGCACGTCCTCCCGCGAACCGCTCTATCGCACCCGCCGCATCGACCTCGCCGTCTTCGAGCAGGAGGTGTTCGAGCTGTCCCTCGACCTCGAGGTCCTGTTCGAGCTCCAGGCCGAGCTGCCGGCGACCTCGCCGCGACGGATGCAGATCCTGCAGGCGATGGACGATGCCCTCGACGTGCTCGACCTGCAGCACATCGTCGAGACCGCTGCCGATGCCCGAGCTCGACTGGCGCCCGCGCTCGCGGCGCCCGCCGAGGCCAGCGCCCACCGCATCTCGGCGATCGGACATGCGCACATCGACTCGGCCTGGCTGTGGCCGGTGCGCGAGACGATCCGCAAGGTCGCCCGCACCACGTCGTCGATGGCGACGTTGATCGACGAGCAGCCCGACTTCCTCTACGGGATGTCGAGCGCGCAGCAGTACGCATGGCTCAAGGAGCACCGGCCCGAGGTCTACTCCCGGGTCAAGGCCGCGGTCGCGGACGGGCGATTCCTGCCGCTCGGCGGCATGTGGGTCGAATCCGACACCGTGATGCCGTCCGGCGAGTCGCTCGTGCGCCAGTTCTCGTTCGGTCAGCGGTTCTTCGAACGCGAGTTCGGCATCCGCTCGAAGGGCGTCTGGCTGCCGGACAGCTTCGGATACTCGCCCGCGCTGCCGCAGCTCATGCGCCGGGCCGGGTTCGAGTGGTTCTTCACGCAGAAGATCTCGTGGAATCAGCAGAACGTGTTCCCGCACCACAGCTTCCTCTGGGAGGGCATCGACGGCTCGCAGGTGTTCACGCACTTCCCGTCGATGGACACGTACAACTCGCAGCTGAGCGGCATGGAAGTCGCCAAGGCATCTCGTCAGTTCAAGGAGAACCGCGTGACGTCGCGGTCGATCGCACCGGTGGGCTGGGGCGACGGGGGCGGTGGCACCACGCGCGAGATGACCGGCAAGGCGAAGCGCCTCGAGAACCTCGAAGGCAGCGCGCGGGTCGTCTGGGAGCACCCGGACACCTTCTTCGAGGCGGCCAGGGCCGAGCTGCCGAACCCGGCCGTGTGGGTCGGCGAGCTCTATCTCGAACTCCACCGCGGAACGCTCACCAGCCAGCACGCCACCAAGGCGCTGCACCGGTGGTGCGAGCACGCACTCGTGGAGGCGGAGCTGTGGGCGGCGACGGATGCCGTGCGCACCGGCGCCGCATATCCCCAGGCCGAATTCGACCGCCTGTGGGAGACGGTGCTGCTGCACGAGTTCCACGACATCCTGCCCGGCACCTCGATCGCCTGGGTGCATCGTGAGGCCGTCGAGGTCCTCTCGCGCGTGCTCGCCGATGCGCAGGCGCTCGCCGACGCCGCGCGCCGCTCCCTCGCCGGAGAAGGCGAGCGCGAGCTGCGGTTCGTGCCGACCTCGGTCGGCGGCGGTCGTGCCCTCGGCGCCGGCTTCGTCGAGGCGCCGGCCCCGGCATCCGTCCTGCTCGCAGGAGAAGACGGCGGCTGGCGGCTCGAGAACGAGCTGGTCTCCGTGCTGATCTCCGCCGAGGGACTCATCGTCTCGGCGGTGGACAAGGCGTCGGGCCGAGAGGCGGTGGCCGAGGGGCGGGCGGCGAACCTGTTCCAGCTGCACCAGGACTTCCCGAACATGTGGGACGCCTGGGACATCGATCGCTACTACCGCAACAGCGTCGACGACCTCACCGCGGTCGCATCGATCTCGGCATCCGTCGTCGACGGGGTCGCGACCGTCATCGTGACCCGGGCGTTCTCGGAGTCGACGATCGAGCAGACCATCACGCTCGCCCCGGGCGAGCGCACCGTGCTGTTGCGCAACGACGTGGACTGGCACGAGACCGAGAAGCTGCTCAAGCTCGCCTTCCCTCTCGACATCCAGGCCACGCACACCGAGGCCGAGACGCAGTTCGGCTACCAGTCGCGGGTGACGCACACGAACACCAGCTGGGAGGCTGCGAAGTTCGAGACCTCGATGCACCGTTTCGTGCTGGTGCGCGAGCAGGACTTCGGTGTGGCGCTCGTCAATGACTCGATCTACGGGTACGACACCTCGCGTGAGGTCTCGGACGACGCGGTCGCGACCACCGTGCGGCTCTCGCTGCTGCGCGCACCGCGGTTCCCCGATCCCGACACCGATCACGGGCACCACGAGATCACGATCGGCTTCGTGATCGGAGCGGATGCGGCGATCGCGACGACCGAGGGCATCCGACTCAACACCGCGCCGACGGTCGTGCACGGCGAGCGCGAAGTCGCGCCTCTCGTGTCCGTCGACGGCGACGGCATCGTGGTGTCGGGCGTGAAGCTCGCGGATGACGGCTCCGGCGACGTCATCGTCCGTCTCTATGAGGCGCTCGGTCGCCGCGCCGTCGGTTCGCTGGTCGCCGACTTCGAGCACAGGGAGATCCGTGAGGTCTCGCTGATCGAGGATGCGATCGACGACCCGCGCGTCGGCGGAGAGCTGCGCCTGCGGCCGTTCGAGGTGCGGACGCTGCGCATCGCGCGCTGAGGCAGTCGGGAGGATGTCCTTCGACCGGCGTCCTCCGCGGAAGAACCCATGGCGGGCGGGGATCCCCGAGCAGACCACCGGTGGTGTGAAACGAGACGCCTCGAGTCGCGCCCAGGGTGCGCGTCGACAGGCGAAGCGCGACTCGCGCTGAACGCCACCCGAGGGGCGGCGAGCGGATGCGGCCATTGTGGCGGCCGCCTCACGGGAGGACGATGGGCGGATGGCGACCGTCGATGATGTCCGTGAGATCGCTCTCGCGCTCCCCGGTGTGACCGAGCGTGTGGGCGGACACACCGGCGAGCCCTCCTGGCGCCTGGCGAGCGGTCAGATCGCCTGGGTGCGTGGGCCGAGCAAGGTCGATCTGCGGCAGCTCGCCGACCTCGGGCTCGAATGGCCGTAGGGGCCCGTGCTGGGCGTGCGAGTCGGCAGCCTCGATGAGAAGGCGGCATTGCTCGCCGCAGAGCCCGAAGGGCTGTTCTCCATTCCGCACTTCGACGGGTACCCCGGTGTGCTGGTGCAGCTCGATGCGGTCGAGCGCGACCGGCTGGCGGAGATCATCGCGGACGCCTGGCTGGTGCGGGCTCCGGTGCTCGTCGCGAAGCAGTGGCTCGCGGACCGCGGGTTGGACTGACCACGCCGCGATCAGGCCTCGTTCAGGCCGCGACGAGGAACGGGCGGGCGGCGTCGAGGAACGCGCGCGGGTCGTCGGCCCACAGGCGGATGCGGTCGACCTGATGAGTCCCGCCCTTCGGCGCGAGGCCCGGGAGCCGGATCGCGACGGGGCGTTCGAGTTCGATCTCGATGTTGGTCTCGTCCTGCATCCGCTCGGCGTACTCCGAACCGATGACCCGCGGCTGCTTGGGCTCATCGACGCGACGACTGATCGCGATCGACGCGATGTCGGCCCAGCCGATCGGCACGTCCAGCTCGAGTCCGCTGCGCACCCGGACGCCGTCGGGCCCCACGGCGTGCGGGCGCATGAGCATCGCGCACAGCAGACCGACCATCCAGGTGACGCCCCAGATCCCGAGCACCAGCAGAGTGATCCGCACGACGGGCCACTGATGCACGATCAGGTCGAGGATCGGGATCTCGACAGCGGAGAGGCCGATGAAGATGATCAGCACGGTGAGCACGGGACGGTGATAGCCGATCCCCGTGCCGCCCTTCGGGACTGCGGGACGACGGGCGATCGCACGCGCGATGCTCGAGTAGACGCGAAGCTCGGCGACCCATGCGCGATGGAGGAAGGTGAGGATGCGCGCGATCGGGGTCGGGCTCGGAGCGGTCGTCTGCAGATGCTCGGTCATGGCGTGCCCTCCGGTGTGGGTGCGGGGGCCGGTGCCGGGGTCGGTGTCGGCACCGGTGCGGGTGCGGGTGCGGGGGCGTGCGCGCTCGCCGCGGAGGTGACGAGGTTCTCGAGATGCGCGGCGACGGCTGTCAGGCCACGCTCGACCGCGGCGCGGTCGTCGGGGGCGATCGCGTTCAGCAGCGTCTCATTGAGCTGCGCGTGCTCCTCCTGCATCTGCGACATGGTCTCGAGGGCGGTCGAGGTGAGCTCGACCAGCACGGCGCGGCGGTCGGAGGGATGGGGGGTGCGACGGACGTGACCTGAGCCCTCAAGTGCGTCCACGAGAGCGGTGATGTTGCGAGGTGTCACCCCGCAGAGGGTGGCAAGGGTCTGCTGCGTCGACGGACCGGTGTGCTGCAGGACCCACAGGAGGTGCACACGGGTCGGTGTGAGATCCGTGCCGGCGAACGCGCGGGCCATGTCCTTCTGGAACAGGTCGGCGATCTGAAGGAGGCGGTCGACGAAGAGGGGTTCCATGTGGTTACCCTATTACATTGTTACCTCTGTTCACAATAGGCGTCGCCTGATGGCGTGCACCCTGCGCTGTGCCATTCTGGGAGATCAGAATACGGATCTGATCTGGGGTAATTCGAGGTGGTTTCGGGTCTCGAATGTCGGTGGCCCGGGGTTGACTAGGGGGTATGAACAGCACTGCGGAGCTTCTGGATCGGGTCATCGCCGACCTCGACACGGTGCTGTCCGATGACGCGCTGGCGGGGTTGTCGGATGCGGATCGGGTGACTGTTCTGCAGGGTGCGGGTGCTGTCTTCCGCCGCGCGGAGGCCGTGATTGTCGAGACGATCGCGACGGGCGACGCGGCCGACTTTCCGCATTCGGCGGGGTGCCGGGGCCTGAATGAGCTGTTGCAGCGGACGGTGTCGGTGGATGTGCGGGGCGCGTCCCGGGTCGACAGGGTCGTTGATCTGGTGCGGCGACCGGTGAGTCTGGCGGGGGAGAGGATGCCGGCGCGGTGGTCGGAGATGCGTCTCGCGTTGCTGGATGGGGTGGTCGGGGTGGCCGGGTTTCTTGCGGCGACGGGGCCGATCGAGAAGGTGTGGGATCGGCTGACGGTCGATCAGCGGTTGGCGGCGGATGTCGCGTTGGCGGGGTGTGCTCGCGGCCACGGCGTCGTGGTCGACGCTGTTGATGAGGGCCTGGAGGCTGATGAGCCGGGTCCGGCGCCGACCCCGCAGGACTTGAAAGCTCTTGCCGAGGATCTCGCGTCGATGTTCGACCCCGATGGGGAAGAACCCAAGGATGAGGACTCCCGGCGCCGGCGGGGCATCACGATCGGTCGTCTCACGCACGGCGTGCACGCGATCCGCGGGTATCTGACCCCAGAGGTCGCGGCGCAGTTGCAGCTGATCCTGGACGCGATCCTCAACCCCAAAAGCGACGGCCCGCCCATGCCCGGAGTGCACTTCGCCCCGAGCGAGGGCGCCGATGCGGATGCGGATGCGGATGCTGGTGCGGATACTGACGCCGGCCCGGACGTAGAGGACGGTGACCCGTTCAACTCGGATCCGCGGTGTGTGCTCGATGACCGCTCCGCGTCGCAGAAGCGTCACGACGCCCTCGCGATGGTGTTCGCCATCGCCGCGCGACACAACGACATGCCCACCCTCGGCGGTTCCGCGCCGGTCCTGGTCGTGAACGTCGACGCGAAGGATCTCGTGGGCGGAATGGGCGGAATGGGCGGAAAGGGCGGAATGGGCGGAGCGGGCGGAAACGGTGGGTGGGCGACGATCCCCGGATCCGGTGCCCACGTCCCGGTCTCCGTCGCCGCCCAGGTCGCCTGCGCGGGGACGATTCAACGGGTGCTGGTCGATGCGGGCAGGATCATCGGGATCACGACCACCGACCGGGTGTTCACGGTGCACCAACGCCGGGCGATCATCGCCCGCGACAAAGAATGCCTCATCCCCGGGTGCCACGTTCCGGCATCGTGGTGCGAGATCCACCATGTCGTCGAGCATGCCAGGGGTGGTCCGACTCATACCGACAACGGGGTGCCGTTGTGCTGGTGGCACCACCGATCCCTCGGGACCTCGGGGTGGGAGATCCGCATGGACGACGGGGTCCCGCAGGTACGAGGACCGAGATGGTGGGATCCCGACGAACGATGGCGCACACCGAGGCTCAGCGTCCTGCGGAACGTGCACGTTCGAGCTGCCCCTATGCGGGTCTGACCTGACGGCGTTGACCGGAGAAGAACAGCCGAATATGGGACCTTCGCCCGCATCCACGACCCGGGAAGGTCCCGCGATCGAACTCTGGCAACCGCCGCTCGGGCGGGAGAATCGAGCTCAGGCGGGTCCGAGGCGGAGCACCTCGGGAGATTCGCCGCCCGTGACCTCATCGGCGACCCGGATGCTGCGCGCGAGGTCATCGAGCGCACCGTCGAGCGTGCCGAAGCGTTCGCGGTCGCTGCACATCGCGGTCAACGTCACCAGGTGCGTGCCGGTGTCCCAGGTGTAGGTGACGAACGGCGGAGATGCAGGGGACGGCGGCATCGCCACGACGAGCTTCTCTCCCGTGCCCAGCCAGCGGCTCGAGAAGGACTGGGTGTCGTCGTAGTCCATCGGCATCGAGGCGCGGGCGATCCGGACTTCGGGAGTCAGCGCCTGCGCGGTCGCCATCGCCACGACCAGCTCAGGGTCCGCCTTCCAGGTCCAGACGAGCACGCGCCCGTCCGCCCGGCGCATCAGCATCGGCGCCGCCTGGCTCATCGCCCAGGCGCCGAGCCGCGAGCCCGGACGCTGCGTGGCGCCGATCGCCGAGTTCACCTGCCCCAACAGCATCCGGATCGCCGCCTTGCGGTGCCGGCGACCCCTCCATCCGAGCGAATCCGTCACGGGGATCCACAGTTGCGGGTCGGCGTCGGCAGTCAGTCGCATGCCTCCACGGTAGGGGGTGAGGCTGAGGGATGCCGGTATGCCTCAGCAGCTCGAACAAGCCCCTCGGGTAGAGTGGCGAGCGCCCGATCGGGCTCCCCTGGCCGCCGTACCGTAAGGCAGAATGTCCTCCTCTACCTCCGATCCGACGAGTGCTTCCGACGTCGCTCCCCACACGGGACCCCGTCCACTGCGCATCCTGATCGGATGCGACACCTTCGCGCCCGACATCAACGGTGCCGCGCGCTTCGCCGAGCGCCTCGCCGCCGGTCTCGTGCAGCGCGGCCACGACGTGCATGTCGTCGCCCCGAACCTGGTCTACCGCCGCACGCCCGCGCGGACGGAGGTCATCGAGGGCGAGCCGATGACTCTTCACCGACTGCCCTCGGTGCGCTGGGCTCCGCACGACTGGCTGCGCTTCGTCTGGCCGTGGCGCGTGAAGCACTACGCCCGCAAGATCATCGACGACGTGCAGCCCGACGTCGTGCACATCCAGTCGCACATCGTGATCGGTCGCGGCCTCTCGCGCATCGCCCACGAGCGGGGCATCCCGGTGATCGCGACGAACCATGTGATGGCCGAGAACATCCTCGACCACACCACGATGCCGAAGTTCATCGACGATCTTGTGCTGCGGTGGGCGTGGGGAGACGCGAAGCGCACCTTCGCACTGACCCGCGCGATCACGACGCCGACGCGTCGAGCAGCCGACTTCCTCGAGCGCACCGTCGCCGTCGAGAACGTCATTCCCGTCAGCTGCGGCATCGACCGCACCCAGTACACGCCGGTCGTCGCACCCCGTGACGCGAATCGCATCATCTTCGTCGGCCGACTGACCGCCGAGAAGCAGGTCGAGGTCATCCTGCAGGCGATGACGAAGCTCGACCCCGCACTGCACGCCACGTTCGACATCGTCGGCGGCGGGGACCAGCGCAAGCAGCTCGAGAATCTCTCGCACCAACTCGGCCTCGCCGACCGCGTGACGTTCCACGGACGCACCAGCGATGAGGAACTGCGGGCGCTGCTCTCGCGTGCCTCCGTCTTCACGATCGCCTCGATCGCCGAGCTGCAGTCGATCGCGACGATGGAAGCCATGGCCTCAGCGCTCCCGATCGTCGCGGCGGATGCTGTCGCACTGCCGCACCTCGTGCACGACGGCGAGAACGGCTACCTGTTCGAACCGGGCAATGCCGATGCCCTGGCGGCGCGGCTCACCGATGTGCTGACCGCGTCACCCGGGGAGTACGCCCGCATGCAGCAGGCATCCCTCGACGGCGTCGCGATCCACGACATCAACCGCACGCTCGACACCTTCGAGGCGCTGTACCGCGACGAGCCCCTGCCCGAGTGACGGCACCCGCCATGCACATCGTCTTCTTCGGCGATCAGCACCTCGACTCGCTCGGCGGGGCGCAGGTGTCGATGCGGCTGCAGCGCGAGTTCCTCGAGCGCGCAGGCCACACCGTGACCGTCGTGGCACCGAAGATGCACGGATCGCGGGCTGCACGCGGCACCGATCCCTCGAACCTCGACCTGCCGTCGGTGCCGATCACCGTCGACCGCGAGTATTCGATGAGCTGGCCCGGACGCCGCACGGATCGCTTCCTCGATCGGGCGCTGACGCATCGACCGCCCGTGGATCTCGTGCATGTCCAGGCGGACTTCTGGGGTGCGTTCATCGGGCACCGATATGCGGCTCGACACGGCATTCCCGTCGTGCACACCATGCACAACCGCGTGGACGTGGGGATCGCCGCGGTCACCCCGCTGCATAGGCCGGTGCTCTCTGCGTTGAACATCTGGCGGCGCCGGGCGCTCGCGGGGGTGGTGCCGACGATCGGCGGCAGTGACGGCTGGGCGTTCCTGCGTGGAATCGCAGGCGGCGCGTCAGCGGTGACAGCGCCGTCGACCCACTTCGCCCGACGCCTCGAAGAGCATGGGGTATTCAGTCCGGTCGATGTGGTGTGGAACGGCATCGACGACGACATCCGCGACGCGACCCTCGCCGCCGCCCCCGGCGAGCGTGAACCGGGGCGCCCCCGTTTCGTCTGGCTCGGGCGCATGAGCCCCGAGAAGCGACTGCTCCCCTTCCTCGAGGCCTTCGTCGAATCGGGAGTCGATGCCGATCTCGAGATCATCGGCGGAGGCGCCCAGCGAGCCGCGGCCGAGAAGATCGTCGAGGACCTGCCGACGGTCCGATTCGCCGGCAAGCTCAGCTATCCCGACACGCTGGCGCGAATCGCCGCCGCTGACGCGCTCGTGCAGACCTCGATCGGCTTCGAGACGCAGGGGATGACGCCGTTCGAGGCGGCGACGCTCGGCACGCCGTCTGTGATCAGCGACCCCGACATCGCCGCAGAGCTGGGTGGCGGTCTCTGGGCTGTCCCGGGTGCGTCAGGCACCGAGGACCAGCGACGGGCGGGTCTCGTCGAGACGCTGCGCCGCGCGGCATCCGACATCGCTGCCGGCACCGCACCTCTGCCCATGCGCGAAGTCTCGGAGTCGTTCCGTCAGTCGTCGCGCACCGCCGCGATGATCGAGGTCTATGACCGCGTGCTCGCGGCCGACTCTCGCACTCAGAACCCGAAGTAGTAGAACAGGTTCGACACCCACGAGACGAGGGTGCCGACGACGGCGCTGCCGCCCACGCCGATCGCGATCGCCGCGAGCAGGTGAGGTGCCGGGCGCCGAAGCGCGATGAGTCCCAGCACCAGACCGGCACCCGCGCCGGCCAGCACGATGAGATTCACGAGGTTCGACAGCAGATCGACGAACTGGTAGCCGACGCTCATGTACATGAACGGGGTGACGATCTGGAAGAAGAGCCCCACGGCCGCGGCACTCACCGCCACGATCAACGCGGTGCGACCGAGGCTCCCGGGCCGCGGTGCTGTCTGCCCTGATGCGTACGGCGGCGTCGGGACTCCGTAGGGCTGGGCGGGCTGTCCGGAGGGCTGGCCGGGTTGCGCGTACGGCTGGCCGGGTTGCGCATAGGGCTGGCCGGGTTGCGCGTACGGCTGGCCCGGCTGCGTATATGGCCTGCCCGAATCCTGGGGGGCGTCTGGGTTCTGCTGCTGGTCGCTCATCGAATCTCCGGACGGTCAGAAGGGAAGCGCGTAGAAGAGATTCGACACCCACGAGATGACGATTCCGACGAGCTGCGATGCGGTGACGCCGATCGCGATGCCGGCGAGGATCTTCGGCCCCGGTCGTCGCACCGACATCAGGCCGAGGATGAGTCCGACGACGGCGACGACCAGCACGAGTCCGTTGCCGATCGCCGAGAACGCGCCGATCGCGAAGGGGTCGCCCGTCATCCGGAACATCAGAGGGTACGACAGCGTGACGACAAGCCCGATCGCGAGCGAGACCAGAGCGAGGAGGAAGGCGGTGCGCCCGAGGCCGGCTCCGGGCTGGGCCGGACGCTGCTCGCCCGGGTACGGCTGTCCGGCATATGTTTGTCCGGCATAGGGCTGTCCGGCATGCTGCTGTCCGGGGTAGGGCTGTCCGGCGTGCGGCTGGCCGTCGTGCGGCGCGTGCTGCGGTTGCGTCGGCTGCGGTGCCGGCTGCGGTACCGGCTGCGCCGGATAGTGCGAGCCCGCGTAGTCCGGGGGAGTTCCGTGTGGCTGCGCGGGAGGCTGCTGGGGCTCGCTCATGCACACGAGCGTAGCCGCGCATGCCGGCGCGCAGGGAGATTCCGCTCCGGTTCAGCGATAGACGCGCCCGGTCTCCGCTCGGTCGAGCGCGTCTCGATCGGCGACGCGGGACCAGTCAGTGGGAACGCGTCGGTATCCGTCGCGGCGGAGTTCGATGACCGTGGACACGAGAGCCCACACGGCGAGGGCTATGAGTGCGATGATGAGGAACATGGCAGAAACGCTACGATCACTGTTGATCTGCCACGAGTGGCAGAATAGACTCTGCACGTAGGAAAACTGCCAAACCGGGAGAGCGCCATGATGAAGACCGTCGCCTGCGTCGTCCAAGACGGATTCGCGCCGTTCGAGTTCGGCCTCGCCTGCGAGGCGTTCGGACTGGACCGGTCGAACGACGGGGTCCCGAACTTCGACTTCCGGGTCGTCGCTCCGCACCCCGGTGTCGTGCAGTCGAAGCTCGGCTTCTCGATCAACGTCGAGCATGACCTGTCGTTCGCCTACGAAGCGGACCTCGTCATCCTGTGTCCGGTTCCCCGGGAGTACTGGACGCAGATCGACCCGCTGCTCCTCGAGGTCGCCCGCGACGCGG
Source organism: Microbacterium sp. CGR1 (assembly GCF_001266755.1). Taxonomy (NCBI): domain Bacteria; kingdom Bacillati; phylum Actinomycetota; class Actinomycetes; order Micrococcales; family Microbacteriaceae; genus Microbacterium; species Microbacterium sp. CGR1. Next base: position 2,349,480 of record NZ_CP012299.1, on the reverse strand, counting down.
TCGCGCGCGGCGCTTGGGTGCTGACGATCTGCAGCGGATCCTTCATCCTCGGCGCCGCCGGAGTGCTCGACGGGCGTCGGGCGACCACGCACTGGATGTACTCCGACGTGATGGCCGAGATGTATCCCGAGATCGACATCGACCCCGACGTGCTCTTCGTGCAGGACGACCGCATCATCACGAGCGCAGGCACGGCGGCGGGCATCGACGCCTGCCTGCACCTGCTGCGGATCGAGCTCGGGGCAGAACTCACCAACCGCATCGCCCGTCGCATGGTCGTGCCGCCGCAGCGCGACGGAGGCCAGGCGCAGTTCATCGACCGTCCGATCCCTGTCGCCCAGAACGATTCGCTCGCCGCCGTCGCGGACTGGGCCGTCGCGCACCTCCGCGACGATCTCGGCGTCGACCAGCTCGCGGCCCGCGCGCTCATGTCTCCCCGCACGTTCGCCCGACGGTTCAAGGCGGAGTACGGCGCGACTCCGGCGGCCTGGCTGGCGCGGCAGCGTGTGCTGCACGCCCAGCGGATGCTCGAGCGCAGCGATCTGTCGCTCGAGCAGATCGCCGACGAGTGCGGCTTCGGGTCGGCGGCCGTGCTGCGGCAGAACTTCTCGCGGGTGCTCGGCACCACCCCGACGGCCTACCGTGCGCGCTTCTCGTGCGCCGACGACGGCGAGTCGTCTGCGGCCTGAGCGCGGCACTGCGCGACGCACGCTGCGCTCAGCGACGCACGCTGCACGGCGCGACGCACGCGGCGCTCAGCGGAGCACGCTGCTCAGTGGTCCCAGTGGCCGGGGCTGGGAAGTGCGCGATAGTCGACGTCGACCCCGTCGGGGGTGACCGCGGCGGTGCAGTACAGCAGCGACTGGGTCGGGTAGCCGTGCGGACGGTTGTCGCGGATGATCGCCCGATCGTCCTCCGGGTCCAACCGTGCCGACGAGGCGAGCAGGGTCGTCCACTCGCCGGTCCAGTCGCCGCTGTCGGCCGCGGGCCCGAGCGCCCGGAACTCAGGCAGCCACGCCGCGATCCGGGGAGTGCCGAGGTCGTCGAGGTCGTCGTGCGCGATCATGTGGATGCCGTCGCCGAGCGGTGTCTCGCGCAGCTCCACGCCGTCCCAGCTCAGCACGCGCGCTCCCTCCGGCCGAACCTCGAGCAGGTTGTAGCCGTGCATGGGAAGCGGAGCCACGGGGGACAGCCCCATGACCGATTCGAGGGCGAGCGAACCGCGAGAGACGGCGATGTCTGCCGCGAGATCCACGACGTCGGCGCGGTTCAGCAGCACCGCGAGTCGTCTGTCCGCCGCATTCACCGCGAGCCACGCGCCACCGGCACGCCGGTCGCGGATGCCCGAGACCCCGGGGTAGGCGTCCGGCCACCATTCGCCGAGGGCATCCCACTCCCGTTGCGGGTCTTCATCGCGCACCGCGAGCAGTCGCGCGGTCTCGGATCCGGCCACATCGATCACCACGGTGCACACGGGATCCAGTCTAGAAGCGCGTCGCAGTCCCGGGCCCGCGACGTCGGATGCTGGGGCAGAATCGAACCGTGAACATCGTCGTCGGGGTTACGGGTGGCATCGCCGCATACAAGACAGTGCACCTGGTGCGTCTGCTGACGAAGGCCGGACACGAGGTGACCGTCGTTCCGACCGAGGACGCCCTGCGATTCGTCGGCACCCCGACGTGGGAGGCTCTGAGCCGGCATCCGGTCACGACGAGCGTGCATGACGACGTCGCGCGGGTGCGTCATGTCGCACTGGGCCAGAACGCCGACCTGGTGATCGTCGCCCCCGCGACCGCGAACTCGATCGCGAAGATCACCGCGGGCATCGCGGACGATCTGCTCGGCACCACGCTGCTCGCGACCGAGGCTCCGGTGCTCATCGCGCCGGCCATGCACGCCGAGATGTGGCGCAACGCCGCCACGCAGGCGAACATCGCGACCCTGAGGTCGCGCGGAGTGCATCTGGTCGGCCCGTCCGACGGCGAGCTCGCCGGGGGCGACAGCGGGCCCGGCCGCATGTCGGAGCCGGAGCAGATCTTCGAGGCGGCCCTCGCGCTCCTCGCGCCGCGTGACCTCGACGGGCTGGGTGTGGTCGTGTCCGCGGGCGGCACCAGGGAGCCGATCGATCCCGTGCGCTTCCTCGGCAACCGGTCGAGCGGCCGACAGGGCATCGCGCTCGCGGTGGACGCCGCAGCCCGCGGCGCGAACGTCACGCTGGTCGCCGCCAACATCTCAGCGGATGTGCTGGCCGATGCCCGGCATCCGTCCGTCAGGGTCGTCCCGGTCGGGACCGCGGCCGAGCTCGCCGACGCGATGAAGGATGCCGCCGGGGCTGCCGACATCGTCATCATGGCCGCCGCCGTCGCCGACTACCGCCCAGCGACGGTGTCGGAGCACAAGCTCACGAAGGAGCAGGGCGTGCTCACGCACCTCGACCTGGTCGAGAACGAGGACGTGGTCGCCGCGCTCGCGGCATCCCGCGCCGACGGCCGTGCGCCGCAGGGGCAGACCATCGTCGCCTTCGCGGCCGAGACCTCGGAGGACGCGGACGAACGTCGCGAGCGCGCTCGCCGCAAGCGTGAGCGCAAGGGCGTCGACCTGCTCGCGGTGAACCTCGCGAACGCCGATCACGGCTTCGAGAAGCGCGACAACGCGCTCGAGATCGTCGGGGCGGGAGGTGAGGTCGTGGCATCCGCCGCGGGGTCGAAGCGCGAGGTAGCCCGCGTGATCCTGGATACCGCGCGCAGAATGCGCTAAACTTGAGTCACATCCACTCAACTTTGTGGATGCCGACCCGAAGGAGTCCCCCCAGGAGGAACACATGCCAAGCCCGCAGAGCAGTCCCCAGAACGATGACCAGCAGTCCGCCCTCCAGCAGTTCGGTATCAATCTGACCGACCGTGCCCGACAGGGCAAGCTCGACCCCGTGATCGGGCGAGACAGCGAGATCCGTCGAGTCAGCCAGGTGCTCACCCGTCGCACGAAGAACAACCCCGTGCTGATCGGCGAGCCCGGCGTCGGCAAGACGGCCGTCGTCGAGGGGCTCGCCCAGCGCATCGTGGCGGGTGACGTCGCCGAGTCGCTCAAGGACAAGGAGCTCGTGTCGCTCGACATTTCGGCCCTCGTCGCCGGGGCGATGTACCGCGGCCAGTTCGAGGAGCGGCTGAAGAGCGTCCTCAAGGAGATCACCGAATCCGACGGGCAGATCATCACCTTCATCGACGAGCTGCACGTGCTCATGGGCGCGGGCGGCGGCGAAGGCTCGGTCGCGGCGTCGAACATGCTCAAGCCGATGCTGGCCAGGGGCGAGCTGCGGCTGATCGGCGCGACGACTCTCAACGAGTATCGGGAGTTCATCGAGAAGGACGCCGCTCTCGAGCGTCGCTTCCAGCAGGTCTACGTCGGTGAGCCCACGGTCGAGGACACCATCGCGATCCTCCGGGGGCTCAAGGGCCGCTACGAAGCGCATCACGGGGTGACGATCGCCGACAGCGCGCTGGTCGCCGCCGCGGCACTGTCGAACCGGTACCTGCCGGCCAGGCAGCTTCCCGACAAGGCGATCGACCTGATCGACGAGTCGATGTCGCGGCTCAAGATGGAGATCGATTCGTCTCCGGTCGAGATCGACCAGCTGAAGCGTCAGGTCGACCGCATGAAGCTCGAAGAGCTGGCGCTCAAGCGCGAGAAGGACGCCGCGTCGAAAGAGCGGCTCGCGGCCCTCCGCGAGCAGCTCGTGGGCATGGAGGCGCAGCTCGCCGAGCTCGAAGCCCGCTGGGCGCGCGAGCGCCAGGGCCTCAACCGTGTCGGCGACCTGAAGAAGCAGCTCGACGATGCGATCACCCAGCGCGACCTCGCGATGCGGGAGGCCGACTACACGCGCGCCTCGAAGCTCGAGTACGAGACGATCAAGCACCTCGAACGCGACATCGCCGAGGCCGAGCAGGCCGAGGCGACGGTGTCGACCGAGGGTCGCATGGTCAACGAGCAGGTCACCGACGAGGACATCGCCGCCGTGATCGCCGCATGGACCGGCATCCCCGTCGGGCGACTGCTGCAGGGTGAGAGCGAGCGACTGCTACACCTCGAATCCGAGCTCGGCAAGCGCCTGATCGGACAGAAGGATGCCGTGAAGGCCGTCTCCGATGCCGTGCGGCGCTCGCGTGCGGGCATCAGCGACCCCGGTCGCCCGACCGGATCGTTCCTGTTCCTCGGCCCGACCGGTGTCGGAAAGACCGAGCTGGCGAAGGCCCTGGCCGACTTCCTGTTCGACGACGAGCGCGCCATGGTGCGCATCGACATGTCGGAGTACGGCGAGAAGCACTCCGTCTCCCGGCTCGTCGGAGCCCCTCCCGGGTACGTGGGCTATGAGCAGGGCGGTCAGCTGACCGAGGCGGTGCGACGGCGTCCCTACAGCGTCGTACTGCTCGACGAGGTCGAGAAGGCGCACCCCGAGGTCTTCGACGTGCTGCTGCAGGTTCTCGACGACGGTCGACTGACCGACGGACAGGGCCGCACGGTCGACTTCTCGAACGTCATCCTGATCCTCACCTCGAACCTCGGTTCGCCGATCCTCATCGATCCGACGCTGTCGCCCGATGAGAAGCGCGAGCAGGTGATGGCGCTCGTGCACCAGGCGTTCCGGCCCGAGTTCCTCAACCGTCTCGACGACATCGTGATGTTCTCCGCGCTCAGTCAGGACGACCTGGCGCAGATCGTCGAGCTGTCGATCGACCAGCTGCACGACCGCCTGCGCGATCGGCGACTCACTCTGGCGGTCACGCCCGACGCGCGGTCGTGGCTCGCCGAGCGCGGCTACGACCCGATGTTCGGCGCCCGGCCGCTGCGGCGTCTCATCCAGACCGAGGTGCAGAACAAGCTGGCCACGGCGTTGCTCTCGGGCGGCGTGCACGACGGCGACCTGGTCAGGGTCGACGTCGCGGTCGACGGCAGCGGGCTCATGCTCACGTCGACGTCACCCGAGCCCGAGCCCGATCTCGGATCCGACGACGACGATGTGATCGACGCCGAGCTGCTCGACGAGTAGGACCCGGCCATGTGCCTCGGTCACCCCCGGGCATGACAAGAGGGGCGGATGCCATGGCATCCGCCCCTCTTGTGTGTCGCCCGTGGGCGATGCGTCAGGCGCTGAGGATGACGGTCTCGTCGATCGGGCGACGCACGCGCGGGGCGACCTCGCCCTGCTGGAGTCCTTCAGGAAGACCGGCGGCGTCACCGAGCTCACCGACAGCGATGACGGTGAGGGCGGAGAATCGCGGCGACAGGTCGGCGAACTCGCGGATGACCTCGGGGTCGAAGCCGCTCATCTGGTGCACGAGAAGACCCTCGTGGTGGGCCTGCACCGAGAAGTGCGCGACGGCCTGGCCGAGGTCGTAGACCGCGTGGCTGATCGCCTTGCCCTCTTCGGACTCGGTCTCGGCGATCGCGACGACGAGCGCCGAGGCCTTCGAGGCCCAGAGCTGGTTGAACTCGACCAGCGAGTCGACGACCTGGTCGAACAGTGCGGTGCCGCGGCGAGCGACGATGAACCGCCACGGCTGCAGGTTGTAGGCCGACGGCGACCAGCGTGCGGCCTCGAGGGCGGCGTTCAGCTTGGCGTCGTCGATCGTGGTCTCGGCGTCGTAGGCGCGGGGGCTCCAGCGCCCGGCGAGGACGTCGAGGACGGGGTGCTCGGTGGGGGCGGTGCGGTCGATCACGGGAGTGCTCACGGAAGTGCCTTTCGAAAAGGAGTCGATCGGACTCCTTCGTCCGGGTACGAGGGTCTCAACAGATGTATGTGAACGCATATTCCCGATGACGCGAGATGACGTCGGGGGACGATCCGCGCTCAGTCCAGCAGGTTGCGGGATGCGGCGGAGGCGAGAGCTCGCCGCACCGCACGGATCGACGGCGCTGCGGCCGATACCCGACGAGCGGAGGAGAAGATCTCCCGACGTGGCTCATCGGGCAGCGGCGTGAGCGCGACGGTCGGTGCCTCGCCGGCCCACACGAGCTCGGGAAGGAGTCCGACGGCGAGACCGGCGCGGATCAGACGCACGTGCGCCGTGAGATCGGCGACCTCGAAGCGCACGTCGGGCTCGAAGCCGGCGGTGCGGCACAGCTGCTCGGCCCAGGCTCGCGACGCCGTGCCTGCGGGTTCGAGCACCCACGGCGCATCCCTGGTCGACCAGAGCGCGGCGACGGCGTCCTCGGCATCCCGGGTCCCCGGCTTCCTGGCCAGCGTGATGGAGTCGTGCACGAGCACCACCCGATCGAGATCGGCGTGGATCGGGCGGGTGCGACCGGGGTACTGCTCGGCGAGGATCAGGTCGAAGTCGCGGCTCGAGACGCCGACGAGCCCGGTCTCGGGATCGCTCTCGGTGACCTCCACGCGCAGGGCCGGATGCTGCTCGCGCAGCGCGTTGAGCGCCCCGGGGAGCAGGGAGTGCGCCGTCGATTGGAAGACCGCGATGTGCACGGTGCCGGTCACCTCGGTGAGCGACTCGGCGACCGCCACCTCGGCGTGTTCGAGCTGATCGAGGATGCCGATCGCCTCGGCCACGAGCACGGTGCCCTGCGGGGTGAACTGCACGCCGCGCCCCACCCGGCGGAGCAGCGGGACGCCGACGTCTCGTTCGAGGGCGCTGAGCTGCTGCGACACCGAAGCCTTGCTGTACGAGAGCGCATCGGCGACGGCCGAGAGCGTGCCGCGACGAGACAGTTCGACCAGCATCCGCAGTCGGTTGACGTCGAGCATCCTGAGCCTTTCGGAGTCGTCCCCATCGTTCACTCCGGCTGAACAGAATGGTCCCGAATCGGTTGATAGACGTAGCCTACCGGCGAGGCTGACAATGATCGAGCCGCACACGTTCCCGGGTGTGCGATCCCCCTGGAAGGCTCATCCCGATGACTGTCGTCGCCGACACCACCACCCCCGACACCACGCCGAGCACCGACGAGGTCGCCGCCCTCGTGCAGCGTTGGCTCACCGAGAGCGAGACGCACCCCGTCGAGCCCGCAGCGCAGCGTCTCTCCGAGGTTCTCAAGGACCCGAACGGACTCGCCTTCACGGTCGGCTTCGTCGACGGCGTGATGCGCCCGGAAGACCTCAGTGTCGCCGGCCGCGCTCTCGCCGACCTCTCGGACATCACGCCCTCGCTGCTGCCCGGCTACCTCCGCGCCGCGATCAAGACCGGCGGCTTCTGGGCGCCGAAGCTGCCCGGCGTCGTCGTGCCGATCTCGCGCCGCGTGCTGCGCGCGATGGTCGGGCACCTCGTGCTCGACGCGACGCCGTCGAAGCTCGGCCCGGCGATCGCGAAGCTGCGCAAGAGCGGCAACCGCCTGAACCTCAACCTCCTCGGCGAGGCGGTGCTCGGCGAGCGTGAGGCCGGCCGCCGCCTGCAGGGCACCTACGACTTCCTCGCCCGCAAGGACGTGGACTACGTGTCGATCAAGGTGTCGAGCGTCGTCAGCCAGCTGTCGATGTGGTCGTTCGACGAGGCCGTGGCCGACGTCGTCGAGAAGCTCACCCCGCTGTACGAGCTCGCCGCGACCTCGGAGGCCGCCGGCAAGACCAAGTTCATCAACCTCGACATGGAGGAGTTCCGCGACCTCGACCTGACGATCGCGGCGTTCACCAGCATCCTCGACCAGCCCGGGCTCGAGAACCTCGAGGCCGGGATCGTGCTGCAGGCCTACCTGCCCGATGCGCTCGGCGCGATGCAGCATCTCCAGGAGTGGGCCTCGGCTCGCCGCGCGAAGGGCGGTGCGCCGATCAAGGTGCGCGTCGTCAAGGGCGCGAACCTCGCCATGGAGCACGTCGACTCGGCGGTGCACGGCTGGCCGCTCGCCACCTACGGCACCAAGCAGGATTCCGACACGAACTACAAGCGGGTGCTCGACTGGTCGATGACGCCCGATCGACTGGATGCCGTGCGCATCGGTGTCGCGGGACACAACCTCTTCGACATCGCCTACACCTGGCTGCTGGCGCAGGCCCGCGGGGTGACGGATGCCGTCGAGTACGAGATGCTCCTCGGCATGGCGACGGGTCAGGCCGAGGCCGTCCGCAAGGACGTCGGTCAGCTGCTGCTCTACACGCCCGTGGTGAACCCGGCCGAGTTCGACGTGGCCATCGCGTACCTCGTGCGCCGCCTCGAGGAGAACGCGAGCCCGGAGAACTTCATGTCGGCCGTGTTCGAGCTCGCATCGGACCCCGCACTGCTCACTCGCGAGCGTGAGCGCTTCGAGCGCTCCCTGGCCGGTCTCGAGGCCGACCGCTCCGTGCCCTCGTCGAACCGCGTGCAGGACCGTGCGGCCGAGGCCGCCGCGGGTGCCGGCGGTGAGGTGACCACCGGTTTCGAGAACCAGCCCGACAGCGACCCGGCGATCGCCGCGAACCGCACCTGGGGTCGCGAGATCCTGGCGCGGTCGCTGGAGTCGACACTGGGTCTCGACTCGATCGCTCTCGCCAAGGTCGAGACGACCGACGAGCTCGACGGCATCTTCGCCGCCGCATCCGCCGCCGCCGTGCGGTGGGCCGCCCTGCCGGCCGCCGAGCGTGCGGCCGTGCTGCACCGCGCGGGCGACGAGCTCGCCGCCCGTCGCGGCCAGCTGATCGAGATCATGGCCCACGAGGCGGGCAAGACCATCGCCGAGGCCGACCCGGAGGTCTCGGAGGCGATCGACTTCGCGCACTACTACGCCGAGCGTGCCCTCGACCTCGAGAACGTCTCGGGTGCGGAGTTCGTCCCGTCGAAGGTCACCGTCGTGACGCCGCCGTGGAACTTCCCGGTCGCGATCCCCGCCGGTGGAGTGCTCGCCGGCCTCGCCTCGGGCTCCGGTGTGATCATCAAGCCCGCCAAGCTCACGCAGCGCTGCGGCGCGGTCATGGTCGAGGCGCTGTGGGCGGCCGGTGTGCCGCGTGACCTGCTCGCCCTCGTCGATCTCGCGAACCGCGATCTCGGCACGCGTCTCGTCGCCAGCCCCGAGGTCGACCGGGTCATCCTCACCGGTGCCTACGAGACGGCGCAGCTGTTCCGCTCGTTCCGCTCCGACCTGCCGCTGCTCGCCGAGACCAGCGGCAAGAACGCGATCATCGTGACGCCGTCGGCCGACCTCGACCTCGCGGCCGCCGACGTCGCCCGCAGCGCGTTCGGCCACGCGGGGCAGAAGTGCTCGGCGGCATCGCTCGCGATCCTCGTGGGCTCGGTCGCCGACTCGCAGCGCTTCGAGCGTCAGCTGGTCGACGCCGTCACCTCGATGCGCGTCGGCCTGCCCGACGACCCGGCGACCCAGATGGGACCGATCATCGAGCCGGCGAACGGCAAGCTGCTCACGGCGCTGACGACTCTCGAAAAGGGCGAGCGCTGGCTCGTCGAGCCGAAGAAGCTCGACGACGAGGGGCGTCAGTGGACTCCCGGCGTGAAGATCGGCGTCGCTCCGGGCTCGACCACGCACCTGACGGAGTTCTTCGGACCCGTGCTCGGCGTCATGCGCGCGAAGGACCTCGACGAGGCGATCCGCCTGCAGAATGCCGTCGACTACGGCCTCACCGCCGGCATCCACTCGCTCGACTCCGATGAGGTCGCCACCTGGCTCGACCAGGTCGAGGCCGGCAACCTCTACGTCAACCGCGGCATCACCGGCGCGATCGTGCAGCGTCAGCCGTTCGGCGGCTGGAAGCGCTCCGCGGTCGGTGCCGGCGCGAAGGCCGGTGGCCCGAACTACCTGTTCGGCCTCGGAGAGTGGGCCCCGGCCGAACTTCCCGCCGCAGCGCCCGGCGCCGCCGTGAACTCGGCCGTCGAGGCCGTGCTCGCCGCTGCGGGTGCAGACCTCGGCGCCGTCGAGATCGAGTGGCTGCATCGCGCCGCCGCGTCCGACGAGCGTGCCTGGGTCGACGAGTTCGGCGCCGTGAGCGACAAGTCCGGTCTCGGTGTCGAGCGCAACGTGTTCCGGTACCGCCCGGTCGCCGTCGACGTGCGCATCGCCGAGGCGGCGTCGCTCGCCGACGGCATCCGCGTGATCGCCTCTGCGCTGCGCAGCGGCAGCCCGTTCACGGTGTCGGCATCCGCTCTGCCGTCTCGCGTCGAGAAGGCGCTGCGCGCGCAGGGCGTGACTCCGAAGATCGAGAACGACGCCGCCTGGGTCAAGCGCTACGCGAAGGCCGCGGCGAAGGCCGAGCACACCTGGCAGCGCGTGCGCCTGGTCGGCGGCGATGCGTCGGCCCTGTTCGAGGCCCTCGGCGGCACGCCTGATGTCGCCGTCTGGTCGCACGCCGTGACGGGTGCGGGTCGCGTCGAGATGCTGCCGTTCCTGCACGAGCAGGCCGTCTCGATCACGAACCACCGGTTCGGCAACCCCACGACCCTGTCGGAGGGCCTGATCTGATCCCGGACTGTGACCGTCTGAACGACGAGGCCCCACCCTGCAGACGTCTGCGGGGTGGGGCCTCGTCGATGGAGGGGTGTCCGAGCGACCTCAGCCGCGCAGCGCCTCGCCGAGCTTGACCCGCGACCCCATGCGCAGCAGCGAGTTCTCGTAGATCTTCGCGCCGATCATGATCGCCGCGACGCAGCTGGCGAGCAGGATCACGAGGCTGAGCAGCGGCTCCCACCACTGCGCCTCGCCGACGAACAGCCGCATCGGCATGCCGACCGGAGCCGAGAACGGCACGTACGACATGATCGTCAGCACCAGCGGGTTGTCGTTGAAGAAGATGACCAGGATGTACGGCGCCATGATCAGCATCGTGATCGGGGTGGTGGTCGAGCCGATGTCCTCCTGACGCGAGACCATCGATGCGGCAGCGGCGAACAGGGCCGCCAGCAGGATGAAGCCGAAGAGGAAGAACACGGCGAACCAGATGATCGGGGCGCCGAGGGTCGACAGCACCTCGCGTTGACCCGTCGCTATGAGACCGATGGTGGCGACCGCGGCGAGGGCGAGGATCTGACCCATCGCGAGGATCGTGTTGCCGATCACCTTGCCCGCCAGCAGCGTGCGGGCCGAGATGGTCGACAGCAGGATCTCGACCACGCGGGTCTGCTTCTCCTCCACGACGCTCTGCGCGATGGTGCCGCCGAAGGTCGCCGCCGCACCCATGAAGACGACTCCGAACGCGATCGCGATGAAGTACCGCAGCAGCGGGTTCGTCGTGGCCGGTTCGAGGATCTCGATGTCGGGTGCCTGCGACAGCGCCGACACGAGGCTGGTCGGGGCGTCCTTGAGAGCGATGATCGTCACCCCGGTCGGTCCGTCGCCGGGGAGCACCGCGGCGTCGACCTTCTCCGATCGCACGAGCTCTTCGGCCGCGGCCTGGTCGGCGACCTCGGTGATCTCGACTGAGGGGAGAGCCGACACCTCGGATGCCGTCTCGGAGGTCACTGCGACGGGCATCGCATCGGTGTTCTTGCTCGCGAACCCCCCGATCACGATGCCGGCGAGGGCGAGCAGCAGCAGGATTCCGGTGGAGATCAGGAACGCCTTGCTGCGCAGCTTCGACCCGATCTCCCGCTCGGCGACGAGCCAGATCATCGATGCCTGCGAGGGCGAGCCTGCAGACCCGGTGGTGTTCGAGGTGCTCACTGGATGACCTCCTTGAAGATCTGGGCGAGGGACGGATGCTTGGGGGCGAAGCTCGCGACGTCTCCGCGTTCGACGGCGGTGCGCAGCACGCGCTGCGCGGTGTCGGCGTCTTCGGCGTCGAACAGGGCGTAGCCGCCCTCGAAATCGATCACGGTCACGCCGGGCTCGGCGCGCAGCCAGCCGGCATCCCCGGCGGAGACCAGCTCGTAGCGGTCGCCGGCGTGCTGAGCGCGCAGCCCGTCGCGCGAGCCGGCCGCGCGGATCGTGCCGCCGGCGAGGATCACCAGGTCGTCGCAGAGCCGCTCGACCACATCGAGCTGGTGCGAGGAGAACAGGATCGACGCGCCCTTGGCGGCGCTCGCCTGGAGCACCGATGCGACGACGTCGACCGCGAGCGGGTCGAGGCCTGAGAACGGCTCGTCGAGGATGAGCACCTCGGGGTCGTGCACGAGGGCGGCGGCGATCTGCGCGCGCTGCTGGTTGCCGAGCGACAGCGACTCGATCGTGTCTCCCAGGCGCTCGCCGAGTCCCAGCTCGGTGAGCAGCGCGGTCGCGCGCGACTCGGCATCCGCCTTGCTGAAGCCGTGCAGACGGGCGAGGTAGACGATCTGCTCGAGCACCTTCATCTTCGGGTAGAGGCCGCGCTCTTCGGGCATGTAGCCGAAGTGGCGCCGGTCGGTGCTCGACAGCGGCCGACCGTCGAGTGCGACGGTGCCCCCGTCGGAGCCGAGCAGCCCGAGGACGATGCGCATGGTCGTGGTCTTGCCGGCGCCGTTGCCGCCGACGAACCCGGTGAGGCGCCCCGGCGCCACCTCGAATGAGACGTCGTCGAGCACGCGCCGAGAGCCGTAGCTCTTGGTGATGCCGGTGAGTACGAGCTTTCCTGTGGTCATGCCTTCACGCTATGGCGCGGTGCGGGACCGCGGCATCCCCCACGTGGCGGATCTGCGGGTGGAGTTGCGCAGCGCGGGAGGCGACGGTGGTCCGCCGTGCGGGGGAGAGCCCGCGTCAACGCAGGAAGAGCACCGAGAGGATCCCGAGCGCGAACGGGGCCATGGTCACGACGAACATGACGCCGACGATGATCCCGACGATCAGCCAGGGGCTGCGTCGCCGGAGGCGCTGGCCGGGCAGGGCGACGCCCGGCGGCGGGGAGTGAGCAGCCCTGCGGGCGCAGCGAACGGCAGGGCGGGAGCTCCCGGATAAGGGCCAGGATGCTGCCCTGGAATCTGCCCTGGACCCTGCAGTGCTGCCGGGGATCCCGGATGCTGCGTGAGCCGCAGCCGGTCATCGCGCCAGCGCGCCCACTGGTCGAGCTTCGTGAGAAGCGCCCCGACGGCTCCGAACAGCCACGCCCAGGTGGCCGGGTCGAGGGTCGAGACATCGCGTCGTGCATAGAGGAACAGCCAGTCGTCGACGATCTCGACGTCGAGCTGCGCGGCGTGGTCGATGAAGCGCGCCATCACATCGGGGGTGAACAGGTACAGCGCATCGACCTCATAGCCCGTCGGGCAGTAGAGCGAGAAGTAGCGGTCGAAGTCGCCCTCGAGCGAGAGGCGCTGGTCGCTTCTGAAGGCGCCAGCGAGCGTGCTGCCGAGCGTGTTGTTGCCGAGCGCGTCGAGCACGATGTTCGGCAGGGGCACGTCGAGTTTGACCGCGACGTATCCCCAGCGATGCGTCGTCGACTGCTTGCCGTTGCTGGTCGTGTACTGGTAGTTGCCGAACTCGACGAAACGCGGCTCCACGCCGCGCAGCACGTCGGTCGACATCCGACTCGAGCCCGACGAGAAGATCATGCCGGGCAGGGGCGGCTCGTCGATGCGGTCGAGATAGCTCATGGCGTTGGCCCGGGCGAATCGCGCGAAGCGGAAGCGAGTGATGTTGCGCAGGCGGATGCTGCGGCGCACGAGCATCACGACGCCGACGACGATGCCGGCGAGAAGCATGAGCCCGATGAGCGCGGCGACGGCGACCCCCGCCTCCTGACCGACCGCATAGCCGAGGCCGAGGATCATGATCCCGAAGATGGGAACGACGCAGAGCAGCGCGAATCCGACGCCGACCCAGGCGATGATCCGTGCGGCCGACGTGGGGTGAGCGGTGCGCTGGGCGCGTGCGAACGCGTCGACCTCGGCGGAATTCACCGGATCGAGCAGGGCGCGGGCGTCGAAGGACCCGGCGGGAGCACCGGCCGACGGCACAGGAGCAGGCGTGGGAACTGTCACGCGTCCACGGTAGCCGAGCGCCTTCTCCGCAGCGTCAGCGACGGCCGGCGTGCAGAGCGGTGCGCACGAGGAGTCCGGCCACGAGAGCCCAGAATGCGGCGCTGACGCCCAGCACCGCGATGCCGGATGCCGCCACCAGGAAGGTCACCACGGCGGGGATGCGCTCGCCGGGGTCGTCGATCGCCTGCTGCACCGACGACCCGAAGGCGGCGAACAGCGCGAGCCCCGCGACAGCCGGGATGACTGCGTCGGGAGCGAGCAGCACCAGTGCGGCGAACGCTGCCGAGAAGCCGCCGAGCACGAGGTACGAGACGCCGGTCGAGACACCGGCGACCCACCGGCGCCGTGGGTCGGGATCGGCGTCGGGTGAAGCGGCGAGGGCCGCGCTGATCGCCGCGAGGTTGATCGCATGGCCGCCTGCCGTCGCGCCGATCGCGGTGCCGACACCCGTGACGAGCATCGCCGGACGCCAGGGGACCTCGTAGCCGAAGCTGCGCATGATGGCGATGCCCGGCACGTTCTGCGAGGCCATCGTCACGATGAACAGCGGCAGCGCCACCCCGACCAGAGCGCCGACCGTGAATGTGGGGGCGGTCAGCTCGATCCGGGGGACGAGGAGTCCGGCATCCACTGCCGTGCTCTCCTGCACCAACGAGACGGCCACCACGACTGCTGCCGCGACGAAGGCGAGCGGCACGGCCCACCGCGGCGCGAGACGCGCGAAGACCAACCACGTGATCACCACGGGAACCACGCCCCACGGATTCGCCACGAGTCCGGTGATCGGTGCGAGACAGAGGGGCAGGAGCACTCCGGCGAGCATGGCCTGCGCGATGGACGGAGGGATGCGGGCGATCAGGGTGCCGAGAGCGGGCCACAGCGCCGTGAGCAGGATGAGCGCGGCCGTGACGAGGAACGCGCCGACGGCTGCCGACCATCCGCCGTCGACTGCTCCGGTGGCGGCGAGGAGGGCGGCGCCGGGAGTCGACCAGGCGACGGTGATCGGCATCCGATATCGCCAGGCGAGGACGACGCAGGCGAGCCCCATCGTGAGGCTGACCGCGAGCAGCCCGCTGGCGGCCTGCTCGGGGGTCGCTCCGACGGCGCTGAGGCCCGTGAGCACCACGGCGAACGAGCTCGTGAACCCGACCAGCGCGGTGACCACCCCGGCCAGGATCGGTCGGGAGAGGGGCGCGGCGGTCGGCATGCGTCAGAGGCTATCGCGTGTCGAGGTCACGCCAATCCCATCCGGTGCGCGAGGACGACGGCCTGCACGCGGTCGCGCGCGCCGAGCTTCTGCAGGATGCGCGACACGTGCGTCTTCACCGTCGCCTCTCCGATGAACAGGGCGCTCGCGATCTCGGCGTTGCTGCGCGCATCGGCCAGCAGCACGAGCACCTCCGCCTCACGGTCGGTGAGCGGGTCGGCGAGCACGGTCGCTGCGACCTGCGACGGCACGGAGGCGGATGCCGGTGCGGATGCCGGTCCGGGGGCCGTCGTGAACCGAGCCAGTACGCGTCGTGTGACCTCGGGTGCCAGCATCCCGTCGCCCGCGGCGAGGGCCCGCACCGCGGCGATGAGATCCTCGGCGCCGGCGTTCTTGAGCAGGAAGCCACTCGCACCGGCGTCCAGCGCCTGATAGAGGTAGTCGTCGCGATCGAACGTCGTGACGATCGCGATGGCCGCGCCGACCTCCGGGTCGGCGACGATCCGCCGAGTGGCCTCGATGCCGTCCATGTCGGGCATCTGCACGTCCATCGTGATGACGTCGGGGCGCAGAGCGGATGCCTGCGCCACGGCGTCGGCGCCGGTCGCCGCCTCGCCGACCACCGTGATGTCGGGTTGCGTGTCGAGGATCGTCCGGAATCCGGCTCGCAGCATCGCGTGATCGTCGACGAGCAGAACGCGGATGGGTGCGTCGGACCCGCTCATGAGGAGACACCCGTCTCGATCGGCGACGCGGCCTGCGCGCCGCCGGCGCCGGTCAGCGGAACTCGAGCCCGCACCCGCAGACCTCCCGCCGCGCGAGGAGCGACGTCGAGCGTGCCACCGGATGCCGCGGCGCGCTCGCGCATGCCCAGCTGACCGAGTCCGGGGCGAAGCACGGCCACGGCGCGACCGGTGTTGACGATCTCGACCTCGACCCCGTCATCGTCGTAGCGCACGCGCACATCGGCGGTCGCGCCGACGCCGGCATGACGCCGGGCATTCGTGAGCGACTCCTGGGTGATGCGATACAGGTTCACGGACACGACCGAGGGCACGGGCCTCGGGGTGCCGATCACCGCATAGTCGGTGGGCAGTCCCGCCTCCGACGACGCGTCGACCAACGAGCGGATGTCGTCGAGCGTCACGGTCGACGCGGCATCCGCCGTCTCGCCGCCGGGTGTGCGAAGCGTCTCGAGCAACTGCCGCAGCTCGTGGATCGCATCGCGCGCGGAGTCCTCGATGCCGCTGAGGATGCTCGTGGTCTTCGCAGGGTCCTGATCGATCACGAGACGAGCGGCGCCCGCCTGCACGCCCATGACCGACACGTGATGGGCGACCACGTCATGCAGCTCTCGGGCGATGCGCACGCGGTCGAGGGCGACGGCCTGCGCCGCGGTCACCTCGCGCTCCTGCTCGAGTTCGGCCGTGCGCTGCTCGAGCACCGCGCGTTCGCGTGCGGCGTGCCAGGAGCGCTCGCCGAAGTAGTAGGCGCCGCCGAAGTACAGCACGTTCAGCAGCAGCTGGATGAGCATGAACGCGAGGTACGGAGACAGGAGTCCCGCCGCGACCTCGGCCTTCGCCGCCTCTTCGATGGCTTCGCGGTACATCGTGATGATCAGCCAGACGAACATACCCAGGATAATGCCGATGCGCACGATCATCGCGGCCCGGCGGTTGTTCATCCAGGCGCCGACCGTATACAGCGACACGAACATGGCGATGTTGCCGACATAGATCTCGGGCACCTGGAACGAGATGGCGAGGAAGTATGCCAGCGACACGGCGATCGCGACCGGGGCCGGCCAGCGCCGACGCACCGCCAGCGGTGCGGTGACCGCGACCGCGTAGACGAGAGCCGTCCACGGTTCTGCCCGGGTGTCGCCGTAGATGTCGGCCACGGTCGAGAGAGCGGCGCTGAGGACGGCGCCCACGAACATGACCGCCGCGAGCACGAGGTCGCTGCGCTGCTCGCGGACGCTGGGGATGCGGGTGAACGGCGCTGCAGACATCCTCTTACCGTAGAGCCGGGGCGGATGCGGCGGCATCCCCCGCACGGGGGATCGTGGCGGGGCCGTGGTGACGTGCAGACACGCGATCCTGCGAGAATCGAGCGTGACCTCGACTCCGCACACCGCGAAGCCCCGCCTCGCCCCGCTCTACCTCGCCGGATTCACCACCGCTTTCGGGGCCCACGGCATCGCGGCGGCGCTGGGCGCGGAGACCGAGGACATCGGGTGGACGCTGCTCGCGTTCGGGCTCACCCTCGCGCTCTACGACCTCGCCGAGGTGCTGCTCAAGCCGCTGTTCGGCGCGCTGAGCGACCGGGTGGGCGTGCGCCCTGTCATCATCGGCGGCCTCCTCGCGTTCTCGGCGTTCTCGGTCGTCGGCGCCGTGGTTCCCGGCATGCTCGGACTCGTCATCGGTCGATTCGGGCAGGGTGCGGCGGCATCAGCCTTCTCGCCGTCGTCGTCGGCTGCCGTCGCCCGGCTCACCGACGATGCCACCCGCGGGAAGTACTTCGGTCGCTACGGCTCGTGGAAGAGTCTTGGCTACGCGCTCGGTCCGCTGATCGGCGCCGTGCTCGTGGTCTGGGGCGGCCTGCCCGCGCTGTTCTGGGCGCTCGCCGTGCTCGGTCTCGGCGCTGCACTGTGGGTCGCTGCAGCGGTGCCACGGGTCGCCGTGCTGCCCCGCAAGCGAGTCACGCTCGTCGATCTCGGTCGAGAGCTGATCGCGCCCGGATTCCTCGTCCCGACCCTGGTGCTGGCGGCGACGACCGGCGCCCTGGCGGTCGCCGTCGGATTCCTCCCGCTGCTCGGGCGGCAGGCCGGGCTCGACATCGTCTGGAGCATGGCCATCGTGACCGTGCTCGCGATCGCGTCGAGCGTGGCTCAGCCGTTCGTGGGCGCCGCGCATGACCGCGGCCGCATCTCGGTGCGCACAGGCGCCGTCGGTGGCCTGGCGCTGATCGCGGCCGGCATCGCGCTCGCCGCGGTCACACAGACTCCGGCCGCGCTCGTCGTCACCGCGCTGCTGGTCGGCATCGGCGTCGGGGTCGCGACGCCGATCGCGTTCTCGCACCTGGCCGCATCGACCCCGCCGGAGCGGATGGGCCGCACGATGGGCAGCGCCGAACTCGGACGCGAGCTGGGAGATGCGGGTGGTCCTCTCGTGGCGGGCGCCGTGGCGACGGCATCCGTCCCCGGCGTCGGTCTCGCGGCGGTGGCCGCGCTCACGGCCGGAGCCGGAGTGCTCGCGCTGGTGGGATTGCGGCGGGACCGCAGAAGCTCTTGACGCGTCACTTGTATTTTGCAAGTGTTGGCGCATGAGCCTCTTCATCACCTGCCCCGTCGAGAGCGTCGACCGGGCCACCGCGTTCTACACCGCTCTCGGCTGGACCCTCAACGCCGAGATGTCCGATCACAATGTGTCGTGCTTCATGATCGCGCCCGAGCAGTACGTGATGCTCGGCAGCCGCGAGATGTATGCGAGCGTCGGCGGCACGGAAGACGTGATCGGCGGCCCTGACACCCCCTCGAAGGTCACTGTCTCGTTCGACCTCGACAGTCGTGAGGCGGTCGACGAGCTCGTCGACCGCGCGGCTGCCGCCGGCGGTCGGATCGGCGACACCGACGACTACCCCTTCATGTATCAGCGCCAGTTCGACGATCCGGACGGCTATCACTACTCGCCGTTCTGGATGAAGCCGGACGCCGATCCGGGCGCGTGAGCGACCTCGCCGCAGCCCTCGACGTCGTCGGTGCCCGCTGGGCCCTGCTCATCATCGAGAAGCTGCTCGACGGGCCGCAGAGATACGGCGATCTGCAGCGTGAGCTCGGAGCTCCGACGAACATCCTCGCGACACGTCTGCGCGAGCTCGAAGCGGCCGGAGTGCTGCGGCGACTGCCCCTGCGGCACAACACGCGCGCCTATGCCCTCACCGAGCGAGGCGTCGCATTGCGGGAGGCGATCGAGGCTCTCGGCCGCTGGGGCGCGGAGGTGCCGGCACCCGCCGAGCAGAACGAGCGCATACTGTGAACATCGCCGCCCTCTCGTGCGAAGGAGCACTCTGATGACCGGACGCATTCTGATCGACCTCTTCATGACCCTCGACGGCGTCGCGCAAGGGCCGGGCGGCATCGACGAGGATCCGTCCGGAGGCTTCGAGTTCAGCGGTTGGCAGGCAGGGTATCCGTCGTCGGGGATGGGGCCCCAGGTGCAGCGGGGGATGCAGGGACTCGATGCGCTGCTGCTCGGGCGCCGCACGTACGACATCTTCGCCGCGTACTGGCCGCATCACACCGACGGTCCGTCGGGGGAGATCGGCAGGCTCTTCGATCGGGTCCCGAAGTATGTGGCGACACGGGATGCCGACCTCGATCTGTCATGGAAGGGCAGCGAGCGCGTCGGTGACGATCTCGCCGCGGAGATCGCCGCGATGCGCGAGCGACACGACGAGGTGCACGTGATCGGCAGCATGGACCTCGCGCACTCGCTGCTGGCCGAGGGTCTGTTCGACGAGCTCAACCTGTGGGTCTACCCGATCCTTCTGGGCACGGGCAAGAAGGTCTTCGACGACGGCGCCGAGCCGGCGGTGCTGCGACTGCTCGAGCCGCCGGTCGCCGACGACAGCGGAGTGATGCTGCTGCGCTACGGACGGACGGATCGGGTGCCCGAGGTCGGCACCTTCGAGGACTGAAACGGTATATCGCCCGCTTCTTCCCTCCTGCGTGGCGATCCGATAGCTTCAACTCAACGCGGCCACTCGTGCGTCGTCGGCGCGTGCGCAGCTGACGGCGTTGGCGACGAGGACCCGGTGACTTCTGCGGAAGGGGCCGGGTTCTCACTGTCCTGCTCAGCGGGCGCCGAGCACCCGCTCGATCACCCTCGCCACCCCGTCGTCGTCGTTCGAGGTGGCCGTCTCATCCGCGGCGTCCTGCACGACGTCCGTCGCGTCGGCCATCGCGACGCCGTGGCCGGCCCAGCGCAGCATCTCGACATCGTTGAGGGCGTCGCCGAAAGCGATCACATCGCGGCGGTCGATCTCGAGGTGCTCGCAGAGGCGCGCGAGCCCGGTGGCTTTGGTCACGCCCTCGGCCATGACCTCGACGAACGGGGCGCCTGAGAGCGTCGCCTCGAAACCGGTCAGCCCGAGGTCGCGCAGCGCGTCGAACAACGCCGTCGGGGCGAGTTCTGGGTGCCGGATCACGAGCTTGAGGCTGGGTGCGGCCAGCACATGATCGGGTTCGACGCCGCCCATCGTGCGTGGATCGCGTTTGTGGTCGGCGAGATCGGCGATCTCGGCATAGCCGTGCTGCGCGACGAACGTCTCGCCGCCCTCACGCACGCTCGCGAACAGCAGTCCGGGGATGCTGGCGCGCAGCGCCTCGGCCAGGGTGCGGATCGTCTCTGCCGGAAGCTCTTCCGCGAACAGCATCCGTCCGTCGACGAGATGTGTCGCGTAGGCGCCGTTGCTGCACAGCGCCCAGCCGTCGAAGCCCGCGCCGTCCGCGAGCGCGCGTAGACCTATCGGCTGACGAGCGGTCACCGGGACGACGTGGATGCCACGGGCGCGCGCCGCGTCGAGGGCCGCGCGGGTGCGCCGCGTGACCGATGACGAGGAGTCGAGCAGTGTCCCGTCGAGATCGGTCGCGATCAGGCGGACGGTCACAGTCTCAGGAGAAGATCATCGGCAGGTCGTCGTCTTCCTCGGCCCCGCCGAGGTCGAACTCGACGACCACGGGGACGTGGTCACTGGGCTGCTCGCCCTTGCGCTCTTCGCGGTGGATCGACGCCCCGGTGACCGCCTCGGCGAGTGTCCTCGAGCCGAGGATGAAGTCGATGCGGATGCCCTCGTTGCGAGGGAACTTCAGACGCTGGTAGTCCCAGTAGGTGTAGCCCTCGGGAAGCAGTGGGCGGACGACGTCGGTCAGACCCGCGTCGGCGAGAGCGAAGAAGGCCTGACGCTCCTGCGGCGAGACGTGCGTCGAGACGCCCTCGACGATGTCGGGGTCGCCGTTGTCGGCGTCGAACGGGATGATGTTGAAGTCGCCCACCAGAGCGAGCGGCAGTTCGGGGTTCGCCGAGAGCTCTGCCGCCGTGGACTTCTTCAACTCCTCGAGCCAGTGCAGCTTGTAGGCGTAGTGCGGGTCGTCGAGCGAGCGGCCGTTCGGCACGTACAGGCTCCACACGCGCACACCGTCGACGAGCACGCCGAGCGCACGTGCTTCGAGCGGTGCATCCGGTCCCTCGTGTCCCTTGGCGAAGCCCGGCATGCCGTCGAAAGACGTGCGGACGTCGGTGGTCGGCAGGCGGCTGGCGATCGCGACGCCGTTCCATTGATTCAGGCCGTGGACCTCGACGTGGTAGCCGGCCTCTTCGAACGGCCCGTAGGGGAACTGCTCGGGTTTGCACTTGATCTCCTGCATCGCCAGCACGTCGATGTCCTCTCGGACGGCGAACTCGACGGTGCGGGTGACACGGGTGCGGATGGAGTTGACGTTCCAGGTAGCCAAGCGCATGCGTCAAGCCTAGGCCTTGCCTCCTACACTGGATGCCGTGACCGCACTCGACGCAGACCGCCAGACCCTTCTCGACCTGATCAAGGACGAGGCGGTGTTCCACGGAGACTTCACGCTCTCGAGCGGCAAGAAGGCGACGTACTACGTCGACATGCGCAAGCTCACGCTCGACCACCGCGCGGCACCGGCGATCGGTCGCATCATGCTCGACCTCATCGGCGACCTCGACGTCGTGGCAGTCGGCGGCCTGACCCTCGGCGCCGACCCCATCGCGAACTCGGTGCTGCACGCCTCGGTCGCCGCCGACAAGCCGCTCGACGCGTTCGTCGTGCGCAAGGAGCCGAAGGACCACGGCCGCGGTCGCCAGATCGAGGGTGCAGACGTCGCCGGCAAGCGCGTCGTCGTGCTCGAAGACACCTCGACCACCGGGCAGTCCGCGCTCAAGGCCGTCGAGGCGCTGCGCAAGGAAGGGGCCGAGATCGTCGCCGTCGCCGTGATCGTCGACCGCAAGACGGGCGCCCAGGCCGCGATCGAAGCCGAGGGCCTCGAATGGCGTGCCGCCTTCGACCTCGACGACCTCGGACTCGACCCCCAGTGACCCGCTACGCGCTGGCCGTCGACGTCGGCGGCACGAAGATGGAGGCCGCGCTCGTGGACGAGCACGGTGTGCTCGTCGGCGGCAGCCGCTCGCGACAGGCGACCGGGCGCCAGGCGACGCTCGAGTCGCTGAACGACGCGGTGATCTCGATCGTGACCCACGCTCTGGCCGCTGTGCCGGCGGATGCCGACCTCGTGGGCGCCGGTGCCGGAAGCGCCGGACCCATCGACCGTGCCGCCGGAGCGATCATGCCGGTGAACATGCCGCTCGCGCGGGGCTTCGGTCTTGCGGAGTCGGTGCGCTCGGCGGCATCCGCTGCGCTCGGCCGCGAGGTTCCGACCGTCCTCGGCCATGACGGTGGCGCGCTCGCCCTGGCGGAATCCTGGCTCGGCGCCACGCAGGATGCCGGCGCCTCGCTGTCGATCGTCGTCTCGACCGGCGTCGGCGGAGGGTTCGTCGTCAACGGCGCGTACATTCCCGGAGCCACCGGCAATGCCGGGCATCTCGGACAGGTGCGTCGCGAAGGCGGGCTCACCCTCGAGGAGATCGCCTCGGGGCCCGCGAGCGCCGCCTGGGCTCAGCAACAGGGCTGGACCGGAGCCACCGGCGAGGACCTGGCTCGGGATGCCGCCGCGGGCGACGCCGTCGCCCGCGCGGCCATCGAGCGGTCGGCGAAGGCGGTCGGAGAAGCGCTCGCGGATGCCGCGACCCTCGTCGACCTCGACATGGTCGCGATCGGCGGCGGGTTCTCTCGCGTGTCCGCCGACTACATCGACCTCGTGCAGCAGGCGCTCACGGCCAGTGCCGCGCACGAGTACTCGCGGCGTACCCGGGTCGTGCGCTCGGGACTCGGCGACGAGGGGCCGCTCATCGGCGCCGCGGCGCTCGTCCTACGCGGACCTGTCGGTCACCGGGGAATCAGCGCCCCGCGACGATCAGGTGACGCTGCGGCCCTTCGAGTCGGGCCACCGCGACCTTGAGTTCGGTGACGTCGGCGGCGACTCCGTCGATGCGTGCGGTGAGTTTCTCTTCGACTCCGTCGATGCGTGCGGTGAGTTTCTGTTCGACTCCGTCGATGCGTGCGGTGAGTTTCTGTTCGACGCCGTCGATGCGTGCGGTGAGTTTCTCTTCGACGCCGTCGATGCGTGCCGTGAGCCTCTGTTCCACTCCGTCGATACGCGCACCGAGCGACGTCTCGACGCCGACGAGATCGGTGCGGAGGGAGTCGGATCGGCGGATGCACCAGGCGAAGCCCGCGAACATGGTGCCGCCCAGAGCCAGCAGGAGGCCGACGGCGCTGATGACGATCGTGATGATCTCGGCGGACACGAACATGCTCCCATTCTGGGGGTGGCGGGTGGGGTCTCGCAGAATGCTACGCGGGCGACGACCGGGGCCGTCGGCGGTGCGGGTCATCCTTCGGGCACAGGGGAGAACGCGGTCCAGAAGATGATCGTGCAGAAAAGATCGATGCTTTCCGTTCGCCCCCCTAACAAAACCGGCCTACGCTCGTAGCAGGCGACGGAAGGAACACGCATGCGCGTACTCGGACTGCTCTCGGGCACCTCACACGACGGCATCGACGTCACGGTCGTGGACTTCGCAGAGAGCGACGGAGCGCTGCGCGGCACGGTGCTGCACGAAGACAGCGTGCCGTACGTCCCCGACCTGCGGGCCCGACTCGTCGCGGCGCTGCCTCCGGCGCCCACGACGTTCGCCGAGGTCTGCGAGCTCGACACCCTGATCGGCCAGGCCTTCGCCGAGGTCGCCGCCACGGCATCCGACGTCGTCGGGGGAGTGGATGCCGTGTGCACGCACGGCCAGACCGTCTTCCACTGGGTCGCCGACGGCCACGCGCTCGGCACCCTGCAGATCGGGCAGCCGGCGTGGATCGCCGAGCGGGTCGGCGCACCCGTGGTGTCGGACGTGCGCATCCGTGACATCACTGCGGGCGGCCACGGTGCACCGCTCGTGTCGTTCCTCGATGAGCTGCTGCTGCGCGGTCGGGCGGGAGTCTCGGCGGCGGTGAACCTCGGCGGCATCGCGAACGTGACCGTGGTCGGTCCCGACGGTCTGTCGGCCTACGACATCGGCCCGGCGAATGCACTGGTCGACGCGGTGGTCGTCGCCGAGGGGCTGAACGACCGAGGCTACGACGCGGATGCCGCGATCGCTCGCACCGGCACCGTCGACGACGTGCTGCTCGCCGAGCTGCTCGCCGACCCGTACTACGCCCTGCCCGCGCCCAAGAGCACGGGCAAGGAGCATTTTCACCTCGACTATGTGCGTGCGCACGTCGACCGCATGCGACCCGGCATCGCGCCGGCCGACCTGATCCGCACGCTCACCGAGCTCACGGTCCGCACCGTCGCACACGACATCCGCACCGCCGGCATCCGCTTCCTGGCTGTCTCGGGTGGCGGGTGCCACAACCCGCTCATCATGCAGGGGCTGCGTGAGGCGCTCCCCGACATCGAGGTGGTGCTCGCCGACGAGCTCGGCGCCCCGGTCGACAGCAAGGAGGCGATCCTGTTCGCGCTGATCGGATGGTGCACGTTGCATGGCGTCGCGGCCGTGACGCCCGGCGGCACCGGAGCGCGGGAAGCCCGAATCCTCGGCACCATCACACCCGGTGCGGGTCCGCTGCGGATGCCGGAGCCCGTGGATAGAGTGCGCAGCCTGACGCTGCGCTGATCGAGGGATCGGGGCGCTCAGCGCTTGCGGTCGTCGTCGTCCCAGGGGCCTTCCCACCAGCCGGCGCGCCCATCGCCCCCGCCGCCTCCGCGGCGTCGGGAGCGGAAGAACTGCACCACCCACACGGTCAGCGTGCTGAGGAGGATCAGGAAGATCACCAGGAACAGCAGGTCGGACTGGTTCATGGGCGTTTCCCCTCCGCGGCATCCGCCACGATCTTGGCGATCCGAGCGGACCGCGTCTCGGCACGCTTCGCCATCGCGATGTGCGTCAGGCCGAACTTCTTGACCGACTTCGGAAAGGCGTCCCAATGGGCCCGCGCGGCGGGCAGGGCATCCAGCGCCTCCGTCAGTTCGGGCGGCTCGATCCCGGCTTCCGGGCCGTCGAGCAAGGTCCACGACCCGTCCGCCTTCGCGGACTCGAGTACGCGGATGCCGGCCGGTGCGAGCTGTCCGGCGGCCTCGAGGTCGATCAGTCTCGCCTTGTTCGTCGCTGCCCATCCGCTGCCGCGTCGTCGGGGTGAGAACCACTGGCCCACCGTCTGGTCGTCGAAGGTGCGCACCGGACCGTCGATCCATCCGAAGCACAGAGCCTGACGCACGGCATCGTCGTATCCGACACCTCCGGCCCGGTTGCCGCGAACGCTCAGCAGCCAGACTCCCGCGATGCGCTCATGATGCTCCTCGAGCCAGGCGCGCCACGCGGACGCATCCGCTGCGACGACCCGCTCTCCTTCGTCGAGCGCGCCCACGTCAGTCCTCGTCGAGCGTCGGAATCGACTCGGTGACGGTGGGCAGCAGGTCGGCGACCGAGTCGACGATCTCGTCGGGCCGGAACGGATACTTCTCGACCTCGGCCTCGTCGCTGATGCCGGTCATCACGAGCACGGTGTGCAGCCCCGCCTCGATGCCGGCGATGATGTCGGTGTCCATCCGGTCGCCGATCATGCCGGTCTTCTTCGAGTGCGCGCCGATCTTGTTGAGCGCCGAGCGGAACATCATCGGATTCGGCTTGCCGACGACATACGGCTCCTTGCCCGTCGCCTTGGTGATGAGCGCCGCGATCGCGCCGGTCGCCGGCATGACTCCGTCGGCCGAGGGGCCCGTCGCATCGGGGTTCGTCACGATGAAGCGCGCGCCCTTGATGATGAGTCGGATCGCCTTGGTGATCGCCTCGAACGAGTAGTTGCGAGTCTCGCCGACGACCACGAAGTCGGGATTCGTCTCGGTCATGATGAACCCGGCCTCGTGCAGGGCCGTGAGGATGCCCGCCTCGCCGATCACGAAGGCTGAACCGCCCGGCAGCTGCTGCGCGAGGAAGTCCGCGGTGGCCAGCGCCGAGGTCCAGATCCGCTCCTCGGGCACGACGAGTCCGCTGGCGCGGAGGCGGGCCGACAGGTCTCGTGCCGTGAAGATCGAGTTGTTCGTCAGCACGAGGTACGGGATGTCGTTCTGCTCCCACCCGGCGAGCAGCTCGGACGCGCCGGGAATGGCGTCGTTCTCATGCACGAGCACGCCGTCCATGTCGGTCAGCCAGCATTCGATGTTGTCGCGGTGTGCCATGAGCACAGCTTATGGGGCGGCGATTACGGGCAGGTGTCAGGTTGTGGCGAGGCTGTCAGGCGCTGAGCCAGACCACCTCTGCGGCGCCGTCAGGAAGCGTCGTCTCGACGCCGTCGAGCTCGATGCCCCGGTCCGTGGTCGTGATGCTCGCCGCGACGGCGACGCCAGCCGCCTCGAGGGCGCGCAGCAGCTCGGGGTCGCGGTCGTCGACGCGCAGCACGCGGCCGACGTGACCCACCGGCGCGTCGGCGAGAAGGATGAAGGGCTCGCGTTCGACGACGCCCGCGGCATCCGGGATCGCGTCGCCGTGCGGGTCGAATCGTGGCCGGCCGAGGCGTGCGTCGATGCCCTCGAGAAGGCGGTCGCTGATCGTGTGCTCGAGCACTTCGGCCTCGTCGTGCACCTCGTCCCAGCCGTAGTCGAACTCCTGCACCAGCCAGGTCTCGATCAGGCGGTGGCGTCGCACCATGGCCAGGGCGCGCTGCGTGCCGGCATCGGTCAGCCGAACGGCGCCGTAGGGCACGTGCGAGACGAGGCCCGCGGCGGCGAGCTTCTTGACCATCTCGGTCACCGAAGACGGAGCGATGCCGAGCTTCGCCGCGAGCACCGACGGGGTGATCGGCGCGTCCTGCCACTCGGTGTGCGCGTAGACGGTCTTCAGGTAGTCGTCTGCTGCGGGGGATGCCACTCGTCCAGCCTAGATCAGGGGTTCGCGACGTCGACGAGGATGCCGAAGGCGACCTGGCCGGCGAAGAACACGATGAGGAAGCCCAGCAGAGCGGCGAAGAGCGAGAGGCGTCCGTCGAACCCTTCGATCTCGGCGATGCCGATCTTGCGGGCGCGGAAGGCCAGCACCAGCGTCGCGATGCCCAGCGCCAGCTGCACCCACGGGCCGCCGAACGGAAGCACGGTCGGGAAGGCGACGAGGAGGCCTCCGATCACGCCGGTCGCGATGCCGGTCCACGTGAGGATGCGGACGGTGCGGCGCGCGGGTTCGGCAGACATCCTTCGAGCCTAATCGCCTGGCGAGGGCGCCGTGGACGCTGTGAATCGTGTCAATCGGGCCCGATTCCTTGACGCGAGAGGAGCGCGGCGGGTAGCTTCGACCGGGCACGGGAAAACGCTATCCGAGCGGGCTGCAGGCCCAGAGATGGATTTCGATGATGAACATCCGACACCGATCATTCCGCGCCGTCGTGGCGCTGGCCGCCGCCGGCTGCCTCGTCGCGGGTGGTGCGCAGAGCGCGGCAGCGGCGTCACCCGCAGCCCCGGCCGCGGGTCGCCACGATCACGGCACCCCGGCACCGCAACTCGAGTCGCTCGACCGCGGACTCGTCGCCGTCTCGACCGCCGAGGGCGTCTTCCTCAGTTGGCGACTCCTTGCGACCGAGACGACGGGCGCGACCGAGACCGGCCTCGCCGGCCCCGACTTCGCCGTCTATCGCGACGGGGCGAAGGTCGCCACGGTCACCGACAGCACGAACTACGCGGATGCCGGCGGCTCCGCCACCTCGGAGTACTCCGTCGTCCCGATCGTGAGCGGCATCGAGCTGACGGCATCCGCGTCGGCATCCGTCACCGCCTGGGCCGACGGTCACCACGACCTGCCCCTGCAGAAGCCGGCCGACGGGGTGACGCCGAAGGGCGAGGCCTACACCTACTCGGCGAACGATGTCTCGGTCGGCGACGTCGACGGCGACGGGCAGTACGAGTACGTCGTGAAGTGGGACCCCTCGAACTCGAAGGACGTCTCGCAGCGCGGCTACACCGGGCCGGTCTATCTCGACACCTACGAGCTCGACGGAACGCTGCTGAATCGCCTGGACCTCGGCGTGAACATCCGCGCCGGAGCGCACTACACGCAGTTCCTCGTCTACGACTTCGACGGCGACGGCCGGTCCGAGACCATGCTGAAGACGGCGCCCGGCACGAAGTCGGTGCAGTATGCCGACGACGGCTCGGTCGCGAGCGAGTCGTACATCACTCTCCCCAAGGACGACCGCAAGGCCGGGTACTCGAACGACGACGACTATCGCCTGAGCGCCGCGGACTACGAGCAGCGTCTGGTCGAGATGTTCCTCGGGTGGAGTGACCGCGAGGAGGTCGTGTCGGGCCAGTGGCCGGCCACTCTCGAAGAGGCGTGGGGCATGCCCGTGACGCACGACTACCCGCTCTCGCCGGAGGCCGCGCAGGAACTGGCGACCACCTTCATCGACGTGTACGCGCCGAGCCGCAGCGCGCGCAACCTGCTGCGGGAGTTCGAGGGCTTCATCGTCGACGGACCCGAGTACCTCACGGTCTTCGACAGCGCGACCGGCAAGGAGCTGCAGACCATCCCGTATCCGACCGAGCGAGGAGACGACGGACTGCTGTGGGGTGACTACGCGATGTCGCGCATCGAGCCGGCGAACCGCGTCGACCGCTTCCTCGCCGGCGTCGGATACCTCGACGGGCAGCATCCGTCGGCCGTCTTCGCTCGCGGGTACTACACGCGCACGACCGTCACGGCCTTCGACTGGGACGGCAAGCGCCTCACGGAGCGGTGGGGCGTCGACAGCGGCCACGTGCCGATGACGAACCCGTTCAACGACTCCCCGCACGGCCGGGACGGCACCGACCCCGAGTTCGGCACGATCACGACGCAGGGCGATCACTCGCTGAGCTTCGCCGACGTGGATGCTGACGGTAAGCAGGAGCTTGTCTACGGATCGGCGACGATCGACGACGACGGCAGCCTGCTGTACAGCTCGTTCGACGTGCTCCCCGAGGGAAGCGCCGACCCCGGGGCGACCGTGCGCCTGGGCCATGGCGACGCCATGCACGTGACCGATATCGACCCCAGCCGCCCCGGCCTCGAGATCTGGACGGCCCACGAGGGTGCGACGAGCGCACCGTACGGGTCGGTGATGCGTGATGCCGCGGCGGGAGAGTCCCTGTTCGGGGCGTACTCGGGTCGCGACACCGGTCGCGCCATGATCGGCGACGTGCGTCCCGACGTGCCGGGTATCGAGGTGTGGTCGAGCATGCCAGGCGGCACCGAGGGCAGCGGACTCCTGAGCGCGACCGGCGAGGTGCTGCAGCCGGAGACGCCAGGCACCAACATGTCGATCCGCTGGGCGGGCGACCTGACGACGCAGCTCGTGAACGGCAGCGGCGCCCAGACGCCGACCATCGACGACTGGACCCGCGGGACGCTCGTCACCGCGACCGGAACGCTCACGAACAACGGCACGAAAGGCAACCCGTCGCTCGTCGCCGATGTGCTGGGGGACTGGCGTGAGGAGCTGCTCGTGCGCACCGCGGACTCGAGCGCGCTGCGGTTCTTCACGACGACCGAGTCGACGGCGCACAAGCTCACGACCCTGATGCACGACGTGCAGTACCGGGCCGAGACCGCGCGTCAGCAGACCACCTACAACCAGCCCGCGTACACCTCGTACTACCTGGCGAGCGACATCGACTGGTCGCAGGTGCCGGTGGTGACAGCGCCGACGACTCCGAAGGCTCCGACCTTCACCGACAAGCCGGGCACCTCCCGCGACGAGGTGAAGGTGCCGAAGAACGTGACAGGCATCAGCTACTACGTCAACGGCGAGAAGGTCGAGGCGCGGGGCGGCAAGGTGAAGGTGACGGGAGAGGTGACCGTCGTCGCCGTCCCCGAGCCCGGATGGCGCATCGCCGACGGCGCGACCTCGCAGTGGACCGAGACTCTCCGCTCTCGCTGACGGCGCGGTGACAGGACGCCGCCCCGAGTCGACTCTTCCCGTGCCGGCTCGGGGCGGTTCTGCGCGCAAGGGTCGTGCTGCGCGCGCGAGGCCGGTCGCTCAGGCGCCCGTCAGCACCAACCAGAGCAGGGCGCCATTGAGCGCGATGAGCAGAACGGATGCCACGATGCCCGCCGCCGTCGTCCAGGTGCGATTCGCCCAGACGCCGAGCGTGCGACGCTGCGCGGTGAGCGCGACGAGGGGGATCAGCGCGAACGGGATGCCGAATGAGAGGACGACCTGGCTGAGCACCAGCGCCAGCGTGGGATCGAAGCCGATGCCGAGGATCACCAGCGCGGGGATCAGGGTCACGAGTCGACGCGCGAGAAGCGGGATGCGCACGTGCAACAGGCCGTGCATGATCTCCGCTCCCGCGTAGGCACCGACGGATGTCGAGGCGAGACCGGAGGCCAGCAGCCCGACCGCGAAGAAGGTCGCGACGACAGGCCCGAGTCCCGCGGCGAGCGCGGCATGGGCGCCTTCGAGCGAATCCGTCCCCTCGACACCTGCCAGGTTGGCGGCCGCGAGTAGCAGGATGCCGAGGTTGACGGTGCCCGCGATCACCATCGCGATCGAGACGTCCCAGCGGGTCCCCGTGAGCAGGCGACGGATGCGCGAGGTCTCGGTTCGCGCAGTCTCCGTCGGCCCGTGCGCCGCGGCGGCACCGAACCGATCGCGAGTGAGCGAGGAGTGCGCGTAGATCGCGTGCGGCATGATCGTCGCGCCGAGGATGGAGGCGGCGAGGAGCACCGATCCGGTGCCCTCGAAACGGGGCACCAGGCCACCGACGATGCTCGCGGCATCCGGCGGTGCGATGAAGAGCCCGGCGACGAAGCCGACCGCGATGATCACCATGAGCCCGATGATCACGAACTCGAAGGGCCGAGCGCCGCGGCGGCTCTGCACCGTCAGCAGGACCATCGACACGGCGCCGGTGATGATCCCTCCGAGCAGCAGCGGGATGTCGAACAGAAGGTAGAGGGCGACCGCGCCGCCGATGACCTCGGCCAGATCTGTCGCCATCGCGACGAGCTCGGCCTGCAGCCAGTAGGCCCGACGGGCCCACGGCCTCGTGAGGCGCGCACCCAGCACCTCGGGGAGACTCTGCCCCGTGACGACGCCGAGCTTCGCCGACAGGTACTGGATCAGCCAGGCCATCACGTTGCCCGCCACCACGACCCAGACCAGCAGGTACCCATACTGCGCGCCGGCGGTCATGTTGCTCGCGACGTTGCCCGGATCGAGATACGCGACACCGGCGACCAGCGCGGGTCCGAGGAGCCAGAGGCTGCGGGGCGCGGTGGCGCGGGTGGGCGTCGGCCCCTTCTCGACGACAGCATTTTTCGGCATGCCGAAATCGTAGCGGATATTTCGGCGTACCTAAATCTCTGTTGCGGATGCGCCGGATAGCCTGGCTGGATGGATGAGCAGGCGCCCGCGGATGCAGCGGAGACAGGCGGATCGTCGGCCCAGCCCGGATACGGGGTCGGACCCTGGCCCGGCGGCGAGGTCGAGTGGCCTGCGGGGGAGCAGTACGACCCCGAGCTGCTGGCCGTCGGAGACACGCGCAACGTGATCGATCGCTACCGCTACTGGCGGATGGACGCGATCGTCGCCGACCTCGACACCAAGCGGCATCCGTTCCACGTGGCCATCGAGAACTGGCAGCACGACATGAACATCGGCTCGATCGTGCGCAGCGCCAACGCGTTCCTCGCCGACACCGTGCACATCATCGGCCGGCGCCGGTGGAACAAGCGGGGCGCCATGGTCACCGACCGCTATCAGCACGTCGTGCACCATGAGGACGTCGAGGCCTTCACCGCCTGGGCGACCGCCGAAGGCCTGCCGATCGTCGCCGTCGACAACGTCGAGGGCGCAGTGCCCGTCGACCGCGCGGATCTGCCGCAGAGCTGCGTGCTGCTGTTCGGTCAGGAGGGACCGGGTCTCTCGGATGCCGCGCTCGCCGCGGCATCCGCCCACATCGAGATCACGCAGTACGGCTCGACCCGGTCGATCAACGCGAGCGCGGCCGCCGCGGTGATCATGTACGAGTGGTGCCGGAGGCATGCGGGCTGACGGCGGCGTCGGACCCTCTCGACACGATGCCTGCTCGGGCGTAGCGTGAGTGCCGATCTGAGGAGGTCGACATGGCAGCGATCAGTTCCATCCGCCCGTTTCTCTGGTTCGACGGGCGGGCGCAGGAGGCGATGGAGTACTACGTCTCGGTGTTCCCGAACTCGTCGATCGACCAGGTGGTCCTGTACCCCGACGAATCGCTCGATCGACATTTCGAGGGCATGAGCGGCAAGGTCCTCAACGGCGACTTCACCCTGAACGGCTCGCCGTTCGGCTGCCTCGACGGAGGCCCCGAGTTCGCGTTCAACGAGTCGATCTCCTTCGTGATCGGGTGCGAGGATCAGGCCGAGATCGACCACTACTGGCAAGCCCTCTCGGCCGTGCCGGACTCGGAGGCCTGCGGCTGGTGCAAGGACAGGTTCGGAGTGAGCTGGCAGGTCGTGCCGGCCGGTCTGGATCTGCTCCAGCAGAGGCCAGAGCAGATTCAGGCGCTCATGCACATGAAGAAGATCGTGATCGCCGAGCTCGAGAACGCCTGATCCCTCGCGGCGTCCTCAGTTCCCGAGATTCCGGGATACGTGTAGACGTCCGGAGTCGCAGCGATCGTGCAGTGCTAGACGCCGGCGGTGACCCAGCGACCCGAGCGCACGCGCCAGCCGAGAGTGCCCAGCCGAGCGAGCAAGTAGATGCCGAAGAAGGCGATGGCGAGCCAGATGAGGCCCGCTGACGCATCGACTCCGCTCGCGGCGATGATCCAGAGTGCCGGCAGGAACGGCACGAGATTGATCCCGCCGGCGATCGCGAGGTAGCGCGCGTCGTTCGCCCCCATCAACACTCCGTCGAGCACGAACACCACCCCGGCGATCGGCTGCGCGAGCGCGAGGATCAGCAGCGCCGGCTGCACGAGCGCCGCGATCTCGGCGTCGCCGGTGAACACGATCCCGAGGACTCCGGAGAGTGCAGCGATGACAGCCCCGACCACGACGCCGAACCACGCGCCCCAGGCCACGGTGCGTTTCAGCACCCGATGCACCTGTCGCTCGTCGCCGGCACCGAGCTCTTTGCCGATCAGCGCCTGTGCGGCGATCGCCAGCGCGTCGAGCGCGAATGCCGCCGCCGAGAAGATCGTGAAGACGATCTGCCATCCGGCGAGCTCCTCGGTGCCGATGCCGGTGGCGACGGCGACCGTCGCGAGCAGAGCGACGCGCAGGCTCACGGTGCGCAGGAACAGCCAGCCGCCCGAGCGCGCTGTGCTGCCCATGCCGTCCCGTCGGGCTTTCAACGATGCGTCGTGCCTCGCCGCGAGCCGCCGGATCACGAGGACGTATGCGCCGACCATGCCCCACTGGGCGACGACCGTGCCGGCCGCCGAGCCGGCGATGCCCCAGCCCAGCCCGTAGATGAACACCACGTTGAGCAGCGCGTTGGCCCCGAACCCGAGGCCGGCGATCCACAGGGGAGTCATGGTGTCCTGCATCCCGCGCAGCAGCCCGGTCGCGGCGAACACGATGAGCATGGCCGGGAGCCCCCACATCGAGACGACGAGATAGGCGTTGGCATCGGCGGCCACGGCGTCGCTCGCGCCGAACAGCGAGACCAGCCAGGGGGAGGATGCCGCGCCTGCGGCGGCGAGCACGGCCCCGATCGCGAGGGCGAGCCACATGCCGTTGATCCCGACCGAGACGGCCTCGCCCGGTCTGCCGGCGCCGAACAGTCGGGCCACCGCCGGGGTCGTCGAGTAGGCGAGGAAGACCATGAGTCCGACGATCGTCTGCAGCACCGCACCCGCGATGCCCAGGCCCGCGAGCGGCGTCGTGCCGAGATGTCCGACCAGCGCCGCGTCGACGATGAGGAACGCCGGTTCTGCGATCAGGGCGCCGAGCGCGGGGACGGCGAGGCGCA
Organism: Microbacterium sp. CGR1; assembly: GCF_001266755.1. Lineage (NCBI taxonomy): Bacteria > Bacillati > Actinomycetota > Actinomycetes > Micrococcales > Microbacteriaceae > Microbacterium > Microbacterium sp. CGR1. Next base: position 2,315,346 of record NZ_CP012299.1, on the reverse strand, counting down.
GGATCTCGCGGTTGAGAGTGCGCTCGGTCATCCTCCGAGCCTATGGGCTGGCGCGGACAGCAGGCGGTGCAGCACGCCCGCTCCGCCCTCCGGATCCGGTGCGGTCGTACCCTGGAAGGACCAGGATGCGACGGAGGTGCATCATGACGGATCCACGGGAGGCCGCGGCGCGGTACCGTGCGCGGCAGCGAAGCCGGGGGGACGACGAGGACGACAGCGAGTCCGGTGCAGAACCGGGCATCGCCGCAGCGACGGATCGAGCCGCCTTCATCGAGACGGCGATCCAGGTCGCGATCCGCCGGGGCGATTTCGACGATCTCCCCGGTGCGGGCAAACCCCTCGAGGGACTCGGAACGCACCACGACCCCGACTGGTGGATCCGCCGCAAGATCGAGCAGGAGAACCTGACGGGTCTCGGTCCGCCGGCGATCCTGTTGCGCACCGAGGATCGCGAGCTCGACGACCAGCTCGACCTGCTCGGTCGCGAGGCCGACGTCCGGTCGGTGCTCGAGGACTTCAACGGTCGGGTGCTCGAGGCCCGACGCCAGCTGCAGGGCGGTCCGCCTGTCGTGACGAGTCCACGCGACATCGACGCCGAGGTGGCGGCGTGGGCCGAGCGACGTTCGGCGCGCTTCGCGGCGCGTGCTGCGGAGACGCCGGAGCAGCCCCGGCGACGACGGTTCGGCCTCCGGCGCAGGGCGTGACCCGTCCCCCCGAATGTCGGAGCGACGCATAGGCTGGTCGGCATGACCGACGTGCTCCCCTCTGGCCTTGAGACCTCCGAGTTCAGCTCCGACATCCGCCCGCAGGACGACCTCTACCGCCATGTCAACGGCGCCTGGCTCTCCCGCACCGAGATCCCCGGCGACAAGGCGCGGTGGGGGTCCTTCCATCTGCTGGCCGAGCGGGCGGAGAAGGACGTCAGGGCGATCATCGAGGAGTCGCAGGATGCCGAGCCCGGCACTCTCGCCCGCAAGATCGGCGACCTGTTCGCCAGCTTCATGGACACCGAGCGGATCGCCGCCGCCGGGGTGACGCCCCTCGCCGAGACGCTCGCCGAGATCGACGCGATCGACGGCATCCCCGCGTTCCTGCGCACGGTCGGCGCCTACGATCGCGACGGCCGGGCCCACCTGATCGGGTTCTACGTCGACGGCGACCCGGGCAACCCGGAGCGCTACCTCCCGGTGGTCGTGCAGTCGGGCCTGTCGCTGCCGGACGAGAGCTACTTCCGGCTCGACACCTTCGCCGAGACCCGAGCGGCGTACCGCGCGCACCTCGAGCGACTGCTCGCGCTCGCCGGAGTCGCGGATGCCGCGGGCACCGCCGACCGCTCGATCGCCCTCGAGACCGAGCTCGCCGGGCACCACTGGGACAACGTGCGCAGCCGCGATGCCGTCGCCACGTACAACCTGAAGACCTGGGCCGAGATCCAGGAGCTCGCCGGTGTCGACCTCGAGCCGTGGCGCGATGCCGTCGCTCCCGGCCACCCCGAGGCGTTCGCCGAGGTCGTGGTCTCGCAGCCGAGCTTCCTCGAAGGCCTCGGGTCGCTGCTGACCGCCGAGCGTCTCGACGAGTGGAAGGCCTGGCTGCGCGCCCAGGTCGTGCATGCCGGGGCTCCGTATCTGACCGACGACTTCGTGCAGGAGAACTTCTCGTTCTACGGCACCGAGCTCACCGGCGTCCCCTCGATCCGCGAGCGCTGGAAGCGCGGTGTCTCGGTGACCGAGAGCGCACTGAGCGAGGCGATCGGCAAGGTCTACGTCGAGCGGCACTACCCGCCGACGGCGAAGGCCGCGATGGATGAGCTCGTCGGCAACCTCATCGAGGCCTACCGGCAGAGCATCACCGACCTCGAATGGATGACGGCCGAGACCCGCGAACGCGCACTCGCCAAGCTCGACTCCTTCACGCCGAAGATCGGGCACCCTGCCGTGTGGCGCGACTACTCGAGCCTCGAGATCGACCGCGCCGACCTGTTCGGCAACGTGCGCCGTGCGGCGATCTTCGAGCACGACCGCAACGTCGCGAAGGTCGGCAAGCCGATCGACCGTGACGAATGGCACATGCCGCCGCAGATGGTCAACGCCTACTACAACCCCTCGATGAACGAGATCGTGTTCCCGGCGGCGATCCTGCAGTACCCGTTCTTCGACGCGTCGCGCGACGCGGCCGCCAACTACGGCGGCATCGGCGCGGTCATCGGTCACGAGATCGGTCACGGATTCGACGACCAGGGCAGCCGCTACGACGGTGACGGCAAGCTCGAGGACTGGTGGACGGATGCCGATCGCTCCGCGTTCGAGCAGCGCACCAAGGCCCTCATCGCGCAGTACGACGAACTCGTGCCTGAGGGACTCGCCGCCGAGCACCACGTCAACGGAGCGCTGACGATCGGTGAGAACATCGGCGACCTGGGCGGTCTCGGCATCGCGCTCAAGGCGTACGAGATCGCACTCGACGGCGCCGAGGCGCCGGTCATCGACGGCTACACCGGCGTGCAGCGCCTCCTGCTGTCGTGGGCGCAGGTCTGGCAGCAGAAGAGCCGCGACGCCGAGACGCTGCGCCTGCTCACGATCGATCCGCACTCTCCGAACGAGTTCCGGTGCAACCAGATCGTCCGCAACATCGATGCGTTCTACGAGGCGTTCGACGTGACCGAGACCGACGCGCTGTGGCTGCCGCAGGACTCGCGCGTGACCATCTGGTGAGCGCTCCGGCCTCGGCGATCGCGCCGGGTCGGGGTGCCCTGCTGTCTGCCGGATGACGTTCTGATGACCGTATACCGGAGTATGTAGGGCATCCTCACCTGGCGGGGTTACGATATCCGTGCTGCGGCGGATGGACACCGCAGCATCCCGCCAATCCAACCCCCCTGTTAAGGATCACGCGTGGGTGCTTCCGAGCCTGCCGACGGCCCGCCACTGGCCTCGCTGCGCCGCTCTCAGCGGACCAGCCGACGCTTGCCGCGCCGTGCTGCCGCAGGGCGCAGGTCGTTCACCTCGACCTTGCGGGCGCTCGAACAGCTGGCGGATGCCGGGGCCCAGGTATCGGTGCATGTCGTCGATCTCGACAACCACACGCACGTCCTCGCGGGCGACGACCATGTGACCATGCCGGTCGCCGGACTCGGTGTCGTGCCCCTGCTGATCGAGGTGGCGGCCGCGTTCGAGGCGGGCACACTCGATCCGCTCGAGATCGTCGAGCGCACCGCCGTCGATCCGGTGTCGACGTCGGGGCTCTGGCGCCACCTGCACGCGCCCGCCCTGCCGCTCGAAGACCTCGCCGTGCTCGCGGCCACGGCCGGCGACCCCATCGCGGTCAACGCTCTGCTGCAGCGGGTCGGTCACGACCGGGTGCGCGAGCGCATCGAGACTCTCGGACTGCGCCGCACCGCGGTTCTCGACCGATTCCGTGACGAGCGCGGCCCCGATGATGCTCCGCACGTCGCCGTGGGCTCTGCACGCGAGTTCGCGGGTCTCTTCTCGGCACTCGTGAATTCCCAGGCGGTGGGGGCGTCGGTGAGCGCTCAGGTGTCCGAGTGGCTGAGCCTCAATCAGGATCTGAGCCTGGTGGCATCCGCGACCGGCCTCGACCCGTTCGCACACGACCACGACGCGCACGGCCTGCTGTTCATCAACAAGACCGGCCGCGACCGCGGCGTGCGTGCCGAAGCGGGAGTGCTCGCCGGGCCGCGCGCGGGTGTGGCCTACTCCCTGATCGTCTGCTTCGACGATCTGTCGATCACGCACCGACTCCGCGCGCACGACGCCTTCCGCGTCCTCGGGGTCGAGCTCATGGAGTACACCCACTGATCGCATTCCACGCCCGACGCGACGTCGGCCGCGGTTAGCATCGAGCAATGCCCCGTACAGACTGGACCCCGCATCGTCGTGATGACGGAGAACTGCTCGGTTGGATCCATCCGGAAGGCGAGGCCTGGGTCGCGATCGATGTGCTCGGGCGCGCGGTGTCCGGGCCGACGGAGTGGCTCGACGCCGAGGCGGCCCTGCAGGACCACGGGATCGCGTGGCTCGCCGACCCGTGGATGCTCGAGGGCGAGGCCGAGCGCCCCCTGCGCGTGCGCATCGTCGAGGTCACGCCCGATGGCAAGGGGAGATCGGGGCGCATCGTGGTGAAGGTCGACGACTTCGGCGACATCACTCGTCCCGCCACGCAGCAGTACGTGCTCTCCTGGCCCGCCCCTGATCGGCTGCGGACGCCATCGCCGACGGATCCCGATCCGCGGGCGTTCTGACCCGACCGTTCGTGGACTGCGGGCGCCGGCGTGCGCGGTGTGCGTGCGCGGTCAGCCCGGCAGCGAGGGGTGCTGCTCGGACGAGCGCTGGCGGGGGATGAACAGCGACAGGACGAGAGCGACGATTCCGGCGGCGATCGCGAGCCAGAAGCACACGTCGAACGCCGCCCTCGTCGGCACGGATACCCCGCCGACGTCGATGCTCATCGCGGCCAGCACGCCGCCCATCACGGCAGACGCGCTCGACGTGCCGACCGAGCGGAAGAGGGCGTTGAGTCCGTTCGAGGCGCCGGTCTCGTTCGCGGGCACCGACCGCATGATGATCATCGGCATGGCGGCGAACGTGAAGCCGATGCCGACGCCGATCAGCAGGTTGCCCACCAGGATGTGCCACACCTCGCTCGACCACAGGAGCACGAAGACGTAGGCGAGCACGATGGCTCCCGCGCCGACGGTGAACAGCGGACGAGGTCCGACGGTGCGCTCGAGCCATCCCGACAAGGGTGAGATCACCATCATCACGAGGCCGGCGGGCATGATGATCAGCGACGCCGAGACCATGTCGAGCCCGAAGCCCGCGCCCGAGGCCGCGGGGCCCTCGAGCAGCTGCGGGAACGTCACGTTGGAGGCGAACAGCGCGAAGCCCATCCCGATCGCGGCGATGTTGGTGAAGAGCACGGCGGGGCGCGCGGCGACCCGCAGGTCGAGGAGCGGATCGTTCGCCCGCAGCTGGTACCAGCCCCAGACGAGCAGTACGCCCACGCCGCCGATGATGCAGGTGAGGGTCAGCGGTGCCGTCCAGCCCCACTCGGCACCGCGGGACACGAACAGCAGGATGCCGGTGAGTCCGATCGCGAGTCCGATGGCGCCGAGCACATCGAGGCGTCCGGGGAACCGCAGCACATCCTCGGGGATCACGAGCAGCACCAGTGCGAGACCCACGACGCCGAGAGCCGCGGCGAGCCAGAACAGCCAGTGCCAGTCCGCGTTCACGGCCAGCAGCGCGGCGACCGGCATCCCGATCGCGCCTCCGACGCCCATGGTCGCGCTCATCAGGGCGACGGCCGTGCCCAGGCGTTCGGGAGGCAGCACGTCGCGCATGATCGCGATGCCGAGCGGCACCACACCCGTCACCGCGCCTTGGAGCGCTCGACCGATGATGACTCCGATGATCGAGCCCGACAGTGCGGCGATCAGGGAGCCGAGAATGAGCAGCCCGAGCAGCACGATCACCACTCGGCGCTTGCCGTACATGTCGCCGAGCCGGCCCGAGATCGGAGTGGCGACGGCGGCGACGAGCAGCGTGATCGTGACGACCCAGGTGGTGTCCTCGCGAGACGCGTTCAGCAGGCGCGGCAGCTCGGCCTGCAGGGGCACGACGAGCGTGAACATGAACGACGAGCAGAGGCCCGCGAAGGCCAGGACGGCGACGATGGCCCACTTGGGTGGTGTTCGGGAGAGTCTTCTGCGCGCGCGATCTTCGTTCTCTCCCATCGCTTCAGGCTATCGGCGTCTGCGACACCGGAGGCGCGAGGACGATGCGATCGTCAGCTCACGCCCTTCATCAGTCGCAGCACCGGCTTGACGGCGAACAGCAGACCGAGGCCGACCACGATCGCTATCGCGCCGAGGATCGAGAAGTACGGCACCTCGTTCTTCGGGTCGTAGAACTGCACGAGCCAGCCCGAGATCGCGGTGCCGAGTGCGATCGACAGGAAGAACAGCGCCACCATCTGGGTGTGGAACACCTTCGGCGCGAGCTTCGTCGTGACCGACAGGCCGACGGGAGAGATGAGCAGCTCGGCCACGGTGAACACGAAGAGGATGCCGACGATCGCGAGCAGGGGCGTGGAGTTGGCGCCGCCGCCTGCGAACGGCAGGAACAGCAGGAACGCCGCACCCATGATGATCGCTCCCAGTGCGAACTTCACCGGGGTGGAGGGCTGGCGCGGGCCGAGGCGCGTCCAGATCGCCGCGAAGACGCCGGAGAGGATGATGATGAACACGGGGTTGATCGACTGGACCCACGAGACGGGCATCTCGAATCCGAAGATGTTGCGGTCGAGGCGCTCATCGGAATAGACCGTGAGCACGGTGAACTGCTGCTGGTACAGCGACCAGAACGCGACGCTCGTGATGAAGAGCGGCAGGAATCCCCACACGCGGGAGCGCTCGGTGCCGTCGATCCGCCGACTGCTGAGGATGACGGCGAAGTACGCGACCGTCGCGATGATGGTTCCGATGATGACGATGTCCGCCAGGTTGTCGGCCTGGATCACGCCGATGAGCACCAGCACCGCGATGAGCGCGACGGCTGCGACCGCGACGATCGCGACCAGCGGATAGCGCGACCGGGGGAGCGGGTTCGGCACGCGGCGCGCCTCGTCCGGCAGCGCCTTGCGGCCGAAGGAGTACTGCACCAGCCCCAGCGTCATCCCGATCGCGGCGAGGCCGAAGCCATAGTGGAATCCGAGCGACGACTGCAGGATGCCGGTGATGATCGGCCCCAGGAAGGCCCCGAGGTTGATGCCGAGGTAGAACAGCGAGAATCCGGCATCCCGGCGGGTGTCGTCGGCGCTGTAGAGGGTTCCGACGACCGACGTGGCGTTCGCCTTGAGGCCACCGGATCCGAGGGCGACGAGCACGAGCCCGACGCCGACTCCGATGAACCCGGGAAGCAGGGCCAGGGCGACGTGCCCGCCGACGATCACGATCGCACTGATGAACAGCACTCGCTCCGACCCCAGCATCCGGTCGGCGATCCACGCGCCGAGGATGGTCGAGAGGTAGACCGACCCTCCATAGGCGCCGACGATGCCGCCCGCGACGGCCTGCGAGAGTCCGAGGCCGCCCTCGGTGACCGAGAAGTACAGGTAGATCAGCAGGATTCCCTGCATGCCGTAGAAGCTGAAGCGCTCCCACATCTCGACTCCGAAGATGTGGACGAGCGCCCAGGGCTGCCCGAAGAACCTGGTGTCGGACTTCTCGGCGGTCGTATCGCTGGTTGACATCCCTCCACGGTACGCCCGCTCGCGGCATGGTTCCCAGACCGTTCGCGTCGCTCGATTCCGAAAACGGCGACCGGAGGGGCAGACTGGGGGCGTGCGAACCATCCGTGATCTGGACACCGTTGAACTCATCATCGACGCGCAGGGCCTGCTCGACTCCATCCGGGGCCCCGAGCGCGTGATCGACGCCGGCACGCTGCGCGCCCTGCAGCAGTCCGGCAACTACGTCGTCGGCCTCTTCGACGCCGAGAGCGGCGAAGAGCGGATGGTGGGCGCGTCGATCGCGTTCTTCGGCGCACCCGGACGCCGGGCGATGCACTCGCACATCACGGCACTGCTGCCTGACTACCGCGGACGCGGGTGGGGGCGCGAGCTCAAGGAGCACCAGCGCCAGTGGGCGTTCTCGCGCGATGTCGGCCGCATCACCTGGACGTTCGATCCGCTCGTCGCCCGCAACGCGCACTTCTTCCTCACCGTTCTCGGCGCACGTGTCACCGGATACTCGGTCAACCGCTACGGCATCTTCGGCGGCGGGGATGCCGGGGACGAGAGTGACCGGCTCGACGTCGAGTGGGCTCTCGCCGACATCGCGAAGCCACCGGCATCCGACGCGATCGTCGAGACGCTCGAGATCCCCTCGGACATCGAGACCATGCGCATCGAGGATCCGGAGGCGGCGCACGAGTGGCGTACGCGGCTGCGCGCGCAGATGGAGGGGCTGCTGGGCAGCGGCCTCGCTCTCTCGGGGTTCGATGTCGAGAAGGGCTACCTCTTCACGGCCTGAGCGCCGCACACCTGGCCTCGCCGGGGTCCTGACGCGAAGCGGTCGCGGATAAGATTGAGGTGCCCGTGATCACGGGCTTTCCCACCGCCGACCATTGGAGCCACCGTGGCCGAACAGTCCCGTCTAGACAAGGTCATCGCCCTTGCCCGCCACCGCGGGTTCGTCTTCCAGGCGGGTGAGATCTACGGCGGTTCGCGGTCCGCGTGGGATTACGGGCCCCTCGGCACCGAGCTCAAGGAGAACATCCGCCGCCAGTGGTGGCAGACGTTCGTGCGCGGCCGCGGCGATATGGTCGGCCTCGACTCGAGCATCATCCTGCCCAAGCGCGTGTGGGAGGCGTCCGGTCACGTCGCGACCTTCACCGATCCGCTGGTCGAGTGCCTCAGCTGCCACAAGCGCTTCCGTGCCGACAACCTGATCGAGGACTTCGAGGCGCGCAAGGGCCGCAAGGCGGAGAACGGCCTCGCCGATGTGCCGTGCCCGAACTGCGGCACGAAGGGACAGTACACCGAGCCCAAGTCGTTCTCGGGTCTCGTCAAGACCTACCTGGGAGTCGTCGACGACGAGTCCGGGCTGCACTTCCTGCGCCCCGAGACGGCTCAGGGCATCTTCGTGAACTTCTCGAACGTGCTCACCGCCAGCCGCAAGAAGCCGCCGTTCGGCATCGGCCAGGTCGGCAAGGCGTTCCGCAACGAGATCACGCCCGGAAACTTCATCTTCCGCACCCGTGAGTTCGAGCAGATGGAGATCGAGTTCTTCACGCCGCCCGCAGAAGCTCAGGAGTGGTTCGACCACTGGGTCGAGGCGTGCTGGAACTGGTTCATCGATCTCGGCATCGACCCCGAGAACATGCGCCAGTTCGACGTTCCCGAAGATGACCGCGCGCACTATTCGGCCGGCACCATCGACGTCGAGTACCGCTTCGGTTTCACGGGCAAGGAGTGGGGCGAGCTCATGGGCGTCGCGAACCGCACCGATTACGACCTGTCGAGCCACAGCGAAGCCTCGGGCCAGAGCCTGACCTACTTCGACCAGGCCACCGGCGACCGTTACACGCCCTACGTGATCGAGCCCTCGTTCGGCCTCACTCGCGCCATGATGGCGTTCCTCGTGGACGCGTATCGCGAAGAAGAGGTGCCGAACGCCAAGGGCGGCACCGATGTGCGCACCGTGCTCAAGCTCGACCCGCGTCTCGCCCCTGTCAAAGCCGCCGTGTTGCCGCTGAGCCGCAACGAGCGCCTGTCGCCGCTGGCGCGCGAGGTCGCTGACACGCTGCGCAGCTCGTGGGCCGTCGACTTCGACGACGCGGGCGCGATCGGCCGTCGCTACCGCCGTCAGGACGAGATCGGCACACCGTTCTGCGTCACGATCGACTTCGACTCGCTCGACGACCGTGCGGTCACCGTGCGCGACCGCGACACGATGGCGCAGGAGCGCGTCTCGATCGACGATCTGCACGAGTACCTGGCCGAGCGTCTCAAGGGCGCCTGACGCGCGGACCACCGGAACGAGAGGCCCGCTGTCCGAGAGGACGGCGGGCCTCTCGCGTCAGCCGGTGACGGTCAGCTGCACCTGATCGGTGCCGCCCGCCTCTACCCAGGCGAGCGAGCGCTCGAGGATGCCGCGGAGCACGTCGAGGTCGATCTGTTCCAGGTCCTTGATGTAGAGGCATCCGACGCCGGTGCTGTGCGGGCCGAGGTTCTCGAGCGCGCCCGAGTGAGCATCGACGCCGTCGAACAGATAGATGGTGGTCGCCGCTTTGCGCGGGGCGAAGCCGAGCAGGCCGCTGTCGCCCTCGGTGCCGGTCGGGTACCGGTAGTGGCAGCTTCCGAATCCGATGATCGTGCCCCAGGTCTGAGGGTCGCGGCCCGTGATCTCCTGCATGATCGCGGTCAGCGTCTCGGCATCCCGGCGGCGGACCGCAGGAGTGGAGCGGGCGATGAGACCTGCGACGTCATCGCCCGTGGGTTTCATGCGTTCGCCTTCGCCGCAGCTTTCATGGCCTTCTTGTGCTCTCGTACTCTGGTAAGCGATTCGGGCGAGACGATGTCGGCGACGCTGCGGTACGAACCCTCGGTGCCGTAGTCGCCGGCGGCCTCCCGCCATCCCGCGCCGGTGAAGCCGTACTGCTTGCCGAGCAGAGCAAGGAAGATCTTCGCCTTCTGTTCGCCGAAGCCGGGAAGGGCCTTGAGTCGCTTCAGGACTTCGGCGCCCGACGGATCACCGTCGGTCCAGATCGCCGAGGCGTCTCCGTCCCACTGATCGACGATCTCCTGGCACAGGGTCTGCACGCGTGCCGCCATCGAACCCGGGAACCGGTGCACGGCGGGCGTCGTCTTGAACGCCTCGAGGAACTCGTCCGGGTCCATGGCCGCGATCGTGGTGGCGTCGGACGCGCCTGTGCGCTGCTCGATCTTCAGGGGACCGGCGAAGGCCGTCTCCATCGGAACCTGCTGATCGAGCAGCATCCCGACCAGCAGGGCCAGCGGATTGTCGGTGAGCAGCGCGTCTGCGGCGGTGTCTCCGGTGATGTGAAGGGCCATGCATCCAGTCTGGCACCGACGCGCTCCGATGCCGGAGTCAGATGCGCTGGAGCTTGGGAAGGGGGCCCTCGAGACGCGCGACCGAGATTCGGACATCCGCGATATCGGCCTTGAGCTCTGTCTTGACGTCGTAGATGTCCTGCTTGAGTTCCGACCGGAGCTCGGCGATGTCGCCTTTGAGCTCGGTGCGGAGCTCGGCGATGTCGCCTTTGAGCTCGTTGCGGAGTTCGGCGATGTCGCCCTTGAGTTCGGTGCGGAGTTCGGCGATGTCGCCCTTGAGCTCGGTGCGGAGCTCCGCGATGTCGCCTTCGACCCTCGCGAACCGTTCATCGACCCTGTCGAATCGCTCGTCGATCCTGTCGAACCGGACTTCGAGCCCTTTGGCCTGCTTTGCAAGCATCCGAGAGACGCCGCCGAGCACGGTGGCGGTGACGCCGAAGAGGGCGACGATGATGCCGATCAGGTTCGGATCCACGAGCATTCCCCCAGTCTGCGCCGCGTGATCGACGCTGTCGTGGGTTCGACGATATGAAGCATCGAAGTGGCCGCCGGGGCGACCGCCGTGCTTCTCCCGAGCGCTGTGGAAAGACCACCGCAGAGGGCTCCCGTGCAGAAGGAGCGCTGCTCAGGCGGTCGCGGCGCCGTCGGTATCGGACGACAGCGCGGACTCGACCGGCTCGATGCCGTACAGCGTCGAGAGTGCAGTCGCGAAATCGTCCGCGCGGCCGGCAGCGGCCAGTTCGTGGGCGCGGGTGGTCGGCACGTGCAGCAGCACGCCGGTCAGGTGGCGAAGCGCCTGCTCGACCCTGCCGTCCTCATCGCCGCGTGCGCGAGCGCGGCCGATCTCGGCCTCGAGCAGCGCGAACATATGCGACCGCAGGGCGACGACCGACGGCGTGACGCTCTGTCTGCTGCCGACGACGTGGAACGTGTCAGCTGCTTCGCGCACCACGGTGCGTGCGGCATCCGTCGCCTGCAGCTCTTCGAGCGGTGCGTGCAGGCTGATGGTCTCGAGGTCGAGCAGCGCGACGCCTTCGAGTGCTGCGACGGCGGGGTCGACGTTGCGCGGCATGCCCAGGTCGACGACCATCTGGCTGTGCGACGCGACGGGGCACCCCTCGGGTGCGATGCCGGTCGGCGCCTGCAGGTGCTCAGGTGTCAGCACAGGAGCGGTCGCCGTCGTGCAGGTGATCAGCAGGCTCGATCGCGAGGCGACGCGCGCGTAGTCCTCTGCGGCGACCGGACGGATGCCGTGCTTCGCGGCGAACTTCTCGGCGCGGCCCGAGGGTGAGTACACCGAGATGTTGACGGCTCCCCGTTCGCGCAGTGTCGCGAGGGTGACGGCTGCGTAGGCACCGGTGCCGACGAGCAGCACGCGCTCCGTCGACCAGTCGGCGATGCGGCTGTCAGCGAGTTCGAGGGCGAGGCGCACGAGCGAGCGGCCGGCCCGGCCGAGGGCTGTGACGTTCTTGACCTTGCGCTGCGCCTGGCTCGCGCGCTGGAAAAGCCGCTCGAGCTCGGGCGAGGTGGTGCCCTCCTTGCGCGCGGACTTGAGGGCGCGACGCACCTGACCGGCGATCTCGCCTTCGCCGGAGACGACGGATTCGAGTCCCGATGCGACGGAGAAGAGGTGCTCCGCCACGCGACGACCGGAGTGCACCTCGTAGGCGCCGTCGAGTTCGGACGCGCGGATGCCGGTCGATGCTTCGACAGCCTCGAGCACCGCCTCGACACCGATCGCGCCCGCTGCCGTGACGGGCTCGTCCATCTCGACGTAGGCCTCGAAGCGGTTGCAGGTAGCAAGAACGACCGCACCCTGCACGCAGGACGCCATGTCCACGACAGTGGAGGCGACGTCATCGGGGGTGCGGCTCAGGCGTTCGAGCAATTCGAAGGAGGCGGTCTTGTGACTCGCCGTGACAACCAGCAGCACATGACGATTCTACCTGAGGCTTCATGCAGGTCGGCCCGGCGGCGGATGGGAGGATGGTCGCATGGTCCTCTCCGACGCTCCGCTGCTGCGCGCCCTCACCGGCCCCCGCCCCGAACATGCTCCCGTGTGGTTCATGCGCCAGGCCGGCAGGTCGCTGCCCGAGTACCGCGAGCTGCGCGTCGGCACGCGCATGCTGGACGCCTGCCTGACTCCCGATCTCGCGGCCGAGATCACGCTGCAGCCCGTGCGTCGTCACGGCGTGGACGCCGCCGTGTTCTTCAGTGACATCGTCATCCCGCTGCGTCTCGCGGGGGTGGACGTCGAGATCGAGCCCGGACGCGGCCCCGTGTTCGCCGACCCCGTGCGGTCTGCCGCCGATGTCGATCGCATCACAGCGATCGACCCGCTGTCGCTCGACGGCACCGCGATCGCCGAGGCCGTCGGCATCGTCACCGCTGAGCTCGGCGACACCCCCCTGATCGGATTCGCGGGTGCTCCCTTCACCCTCGCCGCGTACCTCGTCGAAGGCGGCCCGTCGAAGGAGCACCTGCGGGCTCGGGCCATGATGCACGCCGATCCGGAGTCGTGGAACCGCCTCGCGGGCTGGCTCGCGCAGGTCTCACGCCGGTTCCTCGAGATCCAGCGGGATGCCGGAGCATCCGTCGTGCAGTTGTTCGACTCCTGGGCCGGCTCGCTGAGCACCGCCGACTATCGCGCGTACGTGGCACCGCATTCGCGTGTCGCCCTCGATGCCATCGGCGTGCCGAGCATCCACTTCGGCGTGGGCACCGGGCCCTTCCTCGCCGACATGCGCCTGGACGGCATCGCCGACGGCGTCGGTGTCGACTGGCGGATGCCGCTCGACGAGGCCGCCGCGATCCTCGGCCCCGACGTCTCGGTGCAGGGCAACATCGATCCGGCACTGCTGTCGGCTCCGTGGCCGGTGCTCGAGGCGCATGTGCGCGACGTCGTCGAGCGCGGGCGTGCCGCCAGGGGACACATCGTCAACCTCGGGCACGGCGTGCCGCCCGAGGCGGACCCCGATCAGCTCACCCGTATCGTCGAGCTGGTCCATTCGATCTGAGTCTCAGAGCGCTTCGCGGCCGAGCTTCACGAGGATGCAATATAGCGTCAGTGCTAGATTGCACACATGACAGATAGCGCGTCGGACGTCTTCGCGGCTCTGGCGCACCCGACGAGGCGCCAGATCCTGCAGGATCTGAAAGAGGGCGAGCTCGCAGCGGGTGAGATAGCCTCGCGGTTCTCGTCGAGCGGGCCGACGATCTCGCGGCACCTCGGCGTTCTCCGTCAGGCCGGTCTCGTGAGCGAGCGTCGTGATGCCAACCGCATCCTGTACTCCCTCGTCGGCGAGCGGCTGGCACTCTCCGTTGGTGACTTCCTGTCGACCGTGTGCCCCGAGCAGATCGTGCTCCGTGAGGTGCGCAAGCGCGGCACCGGGCGGGAATCCGCGGTGCAGACCGAGGCGTGACGGGTTTGTCCGGCCGAATGCTGGACGCCGTTTCCCCGGCGGATGGAAGGATTGACGCATGACGTCGAAGCCAGCGAACAGTGAGACGCCCCGCGCCGAACCGGCCGACCTCGCCGCGAGGGCGGCGGAGAGGCACATCGTCGTCATTGGCGGGGGCATCGGCGGCCTGATCGCTGCCCGGGAGTGCGTCAAGGTCGGCATGCGCGTCACCCTGCTCGAGGCGACGGATGCCGTCGGCGGCGCCATCCGTCGCGCTGAGCTCGACGGAGTGGTGGTGGATGCCGGCGCGGAGAGCTACGCGACGAGGGGCGGCCGTGTGCGCGCTCTGATCGAGGAGCTCGGCCTCGCCGACCGCATCGTCGCGCCCGCGGCAGGAAGCGCCTGGCTCGCTGGCATCCCCGGCATCGGCGCGGCACCGCTGCCCGTCGGTGGGATCCTCGGAATCCCCGGCAATCCGTTCCAGGAGGACGTCCGCCGCATCATCGGGTGGTCGGGCGCATGGCGTGCGTACCTGGATCGCGTTCGCCCGCCGCTGACGATCGGCCACAGTCAGAGCCTCGGCAGACTGGTGTCGTCGCGCATGGGGGCCAGGGTGCGCGATCGTCTCGTCGCCCCGGTCACGACCGGTGTGTACTCAGCCTCGCCTGACGACGTCGACGTCGACATCGCGGCCCCCGGACTCAACGCAGCCCTCACTCGCGTCGGATCGCTCTCGGGGGCGGTGCAGACGATGCGGCAGGAGAGCGCGGACAGAGCTGCGAAGGCGCGCGGAGCCGCGAGTCACGAGGGTGCCGCGCTCGCGCCCGGCGCGGCCGTGGAAGGGCTCGACGGCGGTATGACGGTGCTGATCGAGGCGCTGGTCGTGGATATCGAGAAGCTCGGTGGCGTCGTGCACACCGGCGCGCGGGTGACGCAGCTGACGCGCACCGCCGAGGCGTGGATGGTGAAGGCTCACGCCGACGTCGCTCCCGTGGCAGACGCCGTTCTCGGCGACGCTCACACGGAGGAGATCGAGTTCGCCGCAGATGGCGTGGTGGTCGCGACCTCCGAGGCCGCCGCGAGGCGACTTCTCGAGAAGAGCGTGCCCGCACTGGCGGAGACCGCGCCGGCGGATGCTCCGGAGATCGAGATCGTCACACTGCTGCTGGAGCCGTCGGCACTGGCGGGTGCTCCACGGGGCACCGGCGTGCTGACCGTCCCCGGCAGTCACACAGCGAAGGCGCTCACCCACTCCAGTGCGAAGTGGGACTGGGTGCGCGCCGCGGCCGGCCCCCGGCACGTCGTGCGGGTCTCGTTCGGAGCCCAGGGCGAACCCGCCGCCACCACCGCGCTCGACGACGACGCCGCGGCTCGACTGGCGCTGAGCGAAGCATCGGCTCTCCTCGGCGTGCCGCTCGCGGCGGGCGACCTCGTGGCGTCTCACCGCGCGAGGTACGTGCAGTCGCAGCCTGCATCGATCATCGGCTCCGGTGCGCGCCGAGAGGCCGCGAGGTCGGCTGTGCAGGGCGTGCACGGGCTCGCCGCCGTCGGCGCGTGGCTGGCCGGCACGGGTCTCGCCCAGGTGATCCCCGACGCGCGCGAAGAGGCGGACCGGCTTCGTCGGGCGCTGCTCTGGGACTGACGCCGTCGCACGAACCCGAAAGTCGCTCCGCTGTCAACCCTCTGCGTGACAGATGCCGAAATCGGCATACGGGGCTACGCTGGACACCTGCAGGCGGCTCCGAGTCGTCGGTTCGCCCCAGGCGTTCACACCGGAACAACGTGAGGAGACCCCATGAAGGGGAAGATCGGACTCGTCGTAGGAATCGGCGTGGGATACGTGCTCGGAACCCGCGCGGGCCGCGAGAGGTATGAGCAGATCAAGACGCAGTGGCTGAAGGTCTGGAACCTCGACCCGGTGCAGGAGCAGGTCGACAAGGTCAAGGGCTACGTCGGCGACAAGGCGGCGGCAGTGCCCGGTGCGATCTGGACCGGCGTGCAGAAGGTCGTCAAGTCGGCCGGCGGTGGCGACAAGACCGCTGGGCAGCGACTCGACTCCGCCGTGGCTGCGGGGCGCAAGGCCGCTGACGACATCGTCGACGCCACCGAGGACGCCGTCGAAGAGGTCAAGGACGCCGCGAAGAAGGACGACCCGAAGAAGCCCGCGGCCAAGAAGCCGGCAACGCCCGGCTCCACCGCCGCGAAGTCTGGCAGCTGACATGCCCCGCGGATACCGCGATCGCGCCGAGGACAGCCTGCTGTCCCTGATCGGCGATCTTCCCGAACTCATCAGCAGCCTCGTCAAAGCCGAGATCAACGCGGCCAAGACCTGGATCTCGAAGACGGCGAAGGACGCGGGGATCGGCTCCGTCTGGTTCCTCGTCGCTCTTTTCTTCCTGTTCTGGGCCGTGCCGGTGATCCTGGTGTTCGCGATCGCCGGGCTGTCGTCGTGGTGGCCGGTCTGGCTGTCCGCCCTGGCGGTGCTCGGCATCCTGATCCTCGCCGTGCTGCTGTTCGCGCTGCTCGGCATCCTGAAGTTCCGCAAGGTGCTCGCTCGTAAGAACCCCGCGCAAGCGGTGGGCGAAGACATCCGACTCGTGAAGGAAGCCGGCAATGACGAACTCTGAGATCACGAGGCCTCTGCCCAAGACGGCAGTTCCGGCGGGCATCGTCGACCCGGTCCAGTCGGCTCGGGCGGAGCTGAAGGCCGCTCTCGCGGCGATCGAGGTCAAGGGCAACTTCCCCCGGCGCATCGACACGGCCTCCAAGCGCGCCGCGGCGAAGGCGCGGGTCTTCGCCGACCGCAACCCCGCTGCCGCGATCGTGGGAGCCGTGGGCGTCGCGGTGATCGTCGGCGGTGCCGTCTGGGCGATCGCGCGCGCGCTCTCACGCTGACCGCAGGCCGAAATCCTCGCATCCTGACTCGCGTTCGCGAGTGCTTCACAAAGGGGGCAGACTGGATCCATGTCCGATGCGCGCGAAGAGAACCCGTCCGGCTTCACCCTCTGGGCAGTCTGGCGACGAAACCCCGATGTGGCTGTCACCGAGTCCGACTCCACGGAGCTCGAGACGATCGTCTCGTACATCGAGGACTCCGGCGTCACGGTCCGCGGCTTCTACGACGTCTCGGGCCTGAAGGCGGACGCCGATCTGCTCGTGTGGCTGCACGGCGACACTGCCGAGGACCTGCAGAAGGCTCTTCGCCGCCTCCGCCGCACCGAGTTGCTGCGCACCCTGCTGCCGGTCTGGAACGTCATGGGCGTGCACCGCGATGCCGAGTTCAACCGGGCTCACGTCCCGGGATTCCTTCGCGGCGTGGAGCCGAAGGACTGGCTGTGCCTGTACCCGTTCGTCCGCACGCCGGAGTGGTATCTTGCGCCCGAAGAGGAGCGCCGGAAGATGCTCGCCGATCACGGACGCAAGGGAGCGGCGTTCACCGGGGTCATCGCGAACACGGTCGCCGCATTCGCCCTGGGCGACTACGAGTGGATCCTGCCGCTCGAAGCCGACGAGGTCACCGAGCTGGTCGATCTCATGCGCGACCTGCGCTACACCGACGCGCGCCTGTACGTGAAGGAGGAGGTCCCGTTCTACACGGGTCGACGCCTCCGGTTCGACGAGATCGCGGACGTGCTGCAGTAGGTCGACGATGAACACTCAGAGTCAGACCCCCTCCCCGATCCGATTGGGCACCCGCCGCAGCGCGCTCGCCCAGGCGCAGTCGGGGCACGTCGCCGCCGCGCTCGAGAAGATCTCGGGGCGCCCCGTCGAGCTCGTACCGATCACCAGCGAGGGCGACACGAATCGTGCGTCGCTGTCGGAGATCGGCGGTCAGGGCATCTTTGCCACGCGTCTGCGAGAGGCACTGCTCGCCGGCGAGTGCGACTTCCTCGTGCATTCGCTCAAGGACCTTCCCACCGCGATCCCCGACGGTCTCGTCATCGCAGCGACCCCGGTGCGTGAGGACGCGCGCGACGTCGCGATCACTCGCGGCGGCACACCGCTGCACCAGCTCCGTTCCGGCAGCAAGGTCGGCACGGGATCCCCCCGGCGCATCGCGCAGGTGCACCGGAGGGCTCCGCACGCGGAGGTCGTGGACATCCGGGGCAACGTCGATTCTCGTCTGCAGCGGGTCGCCTCCGGCGAGTTGGATGCGGTGATCCTGGCTGCGGCCGGTCTGTCGCGCCTCGGCACGGACTCCCCGCTGCGCCGCGAAGAGCTGGGCCTCTCCGAATGGCCGACAGCGCCGGGGCAGGGATCGCTCGCCGTGGAGACGCGCACGGATGCCCCCGCAGAGCTGCTCGCCGCGCTCGCCGAGCTCGACGACTTCGACACGCGTCTGGCGGTGACCGTAGAGCGTGCCGTTCTCGAGGGGCTGGATGCCGGATGCCAGGCGCCGATGGCCGCACATGCGGTCGTCGAGGGCGACGAGATCCGCATCAGGACAGTCGTCTACGCCACCGACGGTGGGCGCCGTATCGGCCTCGACGTCACCGAAGCCGTGAACGGGGAGTATATTCGTCGGAACGGCAGCGGCAATGGAGCGGATGCTGCCGGTGGTGCAGACCCGATGCACGCAGCACGCGAGATCGGGTTGTCTGTCGCCCATCGGCTGCTCGAGCAAGGGGCGGCCGACCTCGTCTCCCGAGAGCATTCCTCATCATGACCAATTCGAAGCAGGACCGACCGCTGGACGGCTGGCGCATCCTCGTACCCCGCGGAGGGCCGTGGGGCGATGGTGTCGCCGCCAGCCTGCGCTCCCGTGGCGCGGTGCCCGTCGTGGCACCGCTGATCAATTTCGCCGCCACCACCGACCAGGCAGCCCTGGACGTCGCTCTCACCCGGCTCGCGGATGGAGAGTACGACTGGCTGACGGTGACGAGTGCGACGACCGTCGACGTGATGTTCGCGCACCGCGCGATCGTCCCGCGCCGCACGAAGATCGCGGCCGTCGGCGAGACGACCGCCGCCGCCCTGCAGGCGGTCGGCTACGAAGTCGCGATGGTGCCGGACGAAGACAATTCGGCAGCGGGCATGGCCGAGCAGCTCATCGCCCTCGAGACCGAGCCTCGTCGCATCCTGGCGCTGCGCAGCGAGATCGCGAAGCCCGTGCTCAGCGTCCTCCTGCAGGAGGCCGGTCACGATGTCGACAGCGTTGTGGCGTATCGCACGGTCGGCGTCCCGGTCACGGAGCGCATCAAGCGTGATGTCGAGAACGGACGGATCAACGCGATCCTGATCACGAGCGGTTCGGTCGCCGAACAGGTGCGCGAGCAGTTCCCGCTGATCCCGGACGACACGCTGCTGGCGGCCATCGGTCCGCGCACCGCGAAGGATGCCGATCGGGCAGGTCTGCCGATCACCGTCGTCGCCGACCGTCAGACTGTGGACGCGCTGATCGACGCGGTGTCGAGCTACACCCTCCCGCACGCGGCGGACGAGTTGGCACCGTGAGCTTCCCCGACGTACGACTGCGCCGCCTCCGCCAGTCTGCTGCAGTACGTGGACTGGTGCGCGAGACCTCGATCGAGCCTCGTCAGCTGGTGCTTCCACTGTTCGTCCGCGAGGGACTCACCGAGGCCGCGCCCATCGGATCGATGCCGGGAGTCGCGCAGCATTCGCTCGACTCTCTGCGAGCCGCCGCGACCGAGGCGGCCGAGGCGGGTGTGGGCGGTGTGATGCTGTTCGGCGTGCCCGCCGTGCGCGACGCTCAGGGCTCGGGTGCCGACGACCCCCAGGGCATCCTCAACGTCGCGACCGAGGCGCTGGCCGCCGAGGTGGGCGATGCACTCGTGGTGCAGACGGATCTCTGCCTCGACGAGTTCACCGATCACGGTCACTGCGGCGTTCTCGCAGCTGACGGGTCGGTCGACAACGATGCGACCCTCGAGCGGTACGCCTCCATGGCGCTCTCGCAGGCCCGCGCCGGCTCGCAGCTGCTCGGTCTGTCGGGGATGATGGACGGCCAGGTCGCGGTCATCCGCGAGGCGCTCGACTCGGACGGCTACACCGACGTGCTGCTGCTCGCGTATGCCGCCAAGTACGCGAGCGCGTTCTACGGCCCGTTCCGTGAAGCCGTCGATTCGCAGCTCACGGGCGACCGTCGTACCTATCAGCTCGACCCGGGCAATCGTCGCGAGGGTGTGCGAGAGGCCGTCGTCGACGAGGAGGAAGGCGCCGACATCGTCATGGTGAAGCCGGCGATGGCGTTCCTCGATGTGCTGCGGGAGGTGCGCGACACCGTCCACATTCCTGTGTGGGCATATCAGGTCTCCGGTGAGTACGCGATGATCGAGGCGGCCGCTGCGAACGGCTGGATCGATCGTCGTGCATCGGTCCTCGAGTCGCTGCTCTCGATCCGCCGTGCGGGTGCTGACGTCGTCCTGACCTACTGGGCGACCGAGGCCGCCCGCTGGCTGCGCGGCTGAGTCGCGCACACCTTCGCTGAGAGCCCCGTCGATCTGAGGCCCGCCCTCAGGTCGGCGTATTAGCCTGGATGGGATGCCGGGAGAGGTCCGCGCATCGTTGAGGAGTGTGCTGTGACCGACCGCAATGACGACCTGTTCTCCGCTGCCCGCACGGTGATCCCCGGAGGGGTGAACTCGCCGGTGCGCGCGTACGGCTCGGTCGGCGGCACGCCGCGCTTCCTCGCCTCGGCGAGCGGCGCGACGGTGACGGATGCCGCAGGCAACCGCTACGTCGACCTCGTGGCATCCTGGGGGCCGGCGCTGCTCGGCCACGCGCAGCCGGATGTGGTCGCCGCCGTGCAGGAAGCGGCCACCCGAGGCCTCTCGTTCGGCGCTCCCACGGAGGGCGAAGTCGAGCTCGCTCAGCTGATCGCCGACCGCGTGCGGTTCGGGGAGGTTCGGCCGGTGGAGCGGGTGCGGCTCGTGTCGACCGGAACCGAAGCGACCATGACGGCGATCCGCCTCGCCCGCGGCGCCACCGGACGCGACCTGCTGGTGAAGTTCGCCGGGCACTATCACGGGCACTCCGACGGTCTGCTCGCCGCGGCGGGCTCCGGTGTCGCGACGCTCGCGCTTCCGGGTTCCGCGGGTGTGCCTGCGCCCATCGCGGCTCAGACGCTGGTGATCGACTACAACGATCCCGACGCTCTCGCAGCTGTGTTCGCCGAGCACGGCCCGCGCATCGCAGCGGTGATCGTCGAGGCCGCAGCGGCGAACATGGGCGTCGTTCCGCCGCTGCCGGGGTTCAACCGCCTGCTCGCCGAGACCGCTCACGCCCATGGCGCCCTGCTGATCCTCGACGAGGTGCTGACGGGCTTCCGCGTGCACCCGGCGGGCTTCTGGGGGCTCCAGGCGGCCGCCGGTGAGGACTATCTGCCCGACATCATCACCTTCGGCAAGGTCGTCGGCGGAGGGATGCCGCTGGCTGCGCTCGGAGGCCGTGCGGAGATCATGGACCTTCTCGCTCCTCTGGGACCCGTCTACCAGGCGGGCACGCTGTCGGGTAACCCGCTGTCTGTCGCCGCGGGTCTCGCGACGCTGCGCCTCGCCACGCCGGAGATGTACGCGACCGTCGACGCGGCCGCAGCGCGAGTCTCCCGCGCCCTGGATGAGGCGCTCACGGAGGCCGGTGCGACCCACGCCGTCGCCCATGCCGGCAACCTCTTCAGCGCCTCCTTCCGCGGATCTGCACCTCGCGACTACACCGAGGCTCAGGCGCAGGAGTCGTTCCGGTACGCCCCGTTCTTCCATGCGATGCGCGAGCAGGGCGTGGCGCTCCCTCCGAGCGTGTTCGAGGCGTGGTTCCTCACCGCCGCTCACGGTGAGGAAGAGCTGCAGCGCATCGAGGCAGCTCTGCCCGTGGCTGCGCGCGCCGCAGCTGATGCCGCTGCGACTGCCTGAGCGGAGCTGACCCCCAGCCGCCGTGACGGCTCCCTCGCGGAAGGCCTCTTGGACGCGCGGGTGGCCTCGCTCGAGGAATGCCGCATCCGTGAAGGCATACTCGATGCTGCCCTGAGCGATGCGACCGGCTGTTCGTCCTCCAGCCGGACTGCCGTCGCTTCTCGACCCAGGAGTCGAGAAGCTCTGCACGCTGCTCGAGGCCGGGGTCGGTGGCGAATCTCATGTTCCGAATCTAGTAGATTTGTTCGAAAGTCGAGCGGAACACCGGAATGGAAAAGGGGTGGAATCGTGGGAACCGACAACGGATCGTTGCCTTCCTGTGAACAAGACACAGACATCTGGAAGGGTGCCGCTGGCAGACTGGACGCATGGTGACGTTGCTGCTGGACCAGACGCAACTCGAGATCGTGCTCTCGCCGATCGAGCGTGCGGCGAGCTTCCACCGGGACAACGTGCGGCTCGTGCGCGACACCATCACCAAGGTCCAGCTCATCGATGATGCGTGGACCTGGTTGCGTGGCGTGCCGAACCCGGGGACGCACATCCCCGGAGTGCTCGCCGCAGGCACGTGGAAGGCCGCAGGCAGCGTCGACTTCGTCCTCATCCGCAAACGTCGTCCCAGCGTGGTCATCGATCTCTCCGGGGATGCGCAGTACCGGCGTCTGATCCTCACGACGAGGCACGGCCTCGCCCTGACCCAAGCGCTCCGACTCGATGTGTCGGATGAGCCGGCCGACGTCGAGGAGATCGTGGCGACCTCGCCCACGCCGGTCTCGAAGGGCAGCCGCCGCCCAGTGATCCGCCCGCGTCCCGCCTGACCGTCACGGAACGGGAAACGCCCTCCGCAGCCTTATGGCGCGGAGGGCGTTCGCAATGGGGGAGCGACCTCAGGAGCGGTCGTGCTCACCTTCGTGGTGCTCACCTTCGTGGTGCTCACCTTCGTGGTGCTCGTGGTGCTCGCCCTCGTGGTGCTCACCTTCGTGGTGCTCACCTTCGTGGTGCTCGTGGTGATCGCCGTCGTGGTGCTCACCTTCGTGGTGCTCACCTTCGGCATCCGACGCTGCCTGCGCGTCGGCTGATGCGTCGGCGTCTCCGAGCGGATAGTCCTTCGGCTCGTCCTCGTAGTACGCGCGCGCTGCTGCAGCGAGCATCGAGGTGACGGCCGCGGATCGGGGGTCATCGTCAGACGGTGCGGCGACGTCATCAGACGACTCCGACGCGTCTTCGGAGTCGTGCGCCTCGCCGAAGAACTCGACGCCGGAGTGCTCCTCCGCGCCGCTCTCGGCCGCCGAGGGGACATCGGGATCGGTGGGAGCATCGACAGGGGTCGTGCCGAAGAGGATGTCGTCGAAGGAGGGCTGAGGGTGATCCTCGGCCGGGGTCTCGTGCTTGGTCGATTCCCCCGTCGAGTCGTCGTCGCCGGAGACCTCGTCACCACCCGCATGCGCGGCATCGGAGGCGACATCAGCCGCATCCTCGGCGTCGTTCGCATCCGAGGCGTCCGCTGCGTAGCCGAGCTCCGCCGCGGCGTACTCGATGTCGCGAGCCGCATCCGCTGCATCCGCGGCGGCGTCAGCCTCGACGTCGGCCGCATCGGCCTCCGCGCGTTCGGCGTCGGAATCGGACGAGTCGGAATCGGACGAGTCGGCTTCGGACGAGTCGGCTTCGGACGCGTCGGCGTCGGACGCAGCAGAATCGGGGGCACTCGGACCGGACACGTCCTGAGCGTCGGGCGTCGCAGGGACCGCCGCGAGCGGCGCTGTCGCATCCGCGACCGGCGTCTCCGACTCGATGACCGGTGCAGCCGTGATGGCCTGCGGGGCGAGTCTCCCGCCGCGCACGAGCTCGATGAAGACGTCTTCGAGCGTCGGGCCGCGCTGCACCAGGGTCGCCAGAGCGATGCCGGCCGATGCGGCGATGGCGCCGACGGCGCCGGCATTGCTGCCGCGGACCGTGAGACCCGAGCGGAGCACCTCGACCTCGAGGCCGGCGGCCGAGAGCGCCGCCTTCAAGGCCGCGCGATCTTCGGCGTCGACGACCACGGATCCGGCGGACGGGTCGGCCAGCTTCTCGATGCCGCTCGAGAGGACCAGCTGGCCCTTCGAGAGCACGAGCACGTGGTCTGCGACCTGCTCGATCTCGCTCAGCACGTGTGAGGAGACGAGAACCGTGCGGCCCTCATCGGCGAGGCGGCGCAGGAGGAGGCGAATCCACCGGATGCCCTCGGGGTCGAGCCCGTTCGCCGGCTCGTCGAAGACGAGCGCGCCAGGGTCGCCCAGCAGCGCGTGCGCGACGCTCAGCCGCTGCCGCATCCCGAGCGAGAAGCTGCCGATGCGTCCTTCCGCTTCGTGCTCGAGCCCGACCAGAGAGAGGACCTCGTCGACACGCGAGAGCGGGATGCCGTTGGCCTTGGCCGCGATGGTCAGCTGGCGGGCCGCCGAACGCCGCGGGCGGTAGGCGGTCTCCTCGAGGACAGAGCCGATGGTGCGCAGCGGGTGACGCAGTTCAGGATGTGCGACTCCGCCGATCGTGGCGGTGCCGCTCGTGGCGCGCACCTGACCGAGGAGGATGCGCAGCGTGGTGGTCTTTCCGGCACCGTTCGGGCCGAGGAAAGCGGTCACGACGCCGGGCTCGACCCGCGCGGAGAAGTCGGACACCGCCGTCACGTCGTTGAACCGCTTCGTGACGTGCGTGAACTCGAGCACCTGTCCGTCGGGCATCTGCGACCTCTCGTTGCAGTGGGCAGTTCTGTCTATCCTGCCGGAAAAGCCGCCGGATCGTGCATTTACCGTACAGACACGGCCGGATGCAAGGCTCAATCCACCGGGTAGCCTGGCAATCGTGACCGAATCCAGCGCCGCTTCCCGGGTCCTCGTCCGTACCGAGGGAGCCCTCGGCAGGCTGACCCTGAACCGACCGGAAGCGATCAACGCGCTCGACTTCGGCATGGTGCAGGAGATCACGCGCACGCTGGAGCGGTGGCGGTACGACACCGATGTGCAGATCGTGCTGATCGACGGCGAAGGCGACCGAGGCATGTGCGCCGGCGGCGATGTGCGGGGACTGCACGCGCAGATCGTGGAGGGCCGATCCGATGAGACGGCGGAGTTCTTCCGCGCGGAGTACGCGCTGAACGCGATGATCGCCGAGTACTCGAAGCCCGTGGTCACCGTCGCCGACGGCATCACGATGGGCGGAGGCGTCGGACTGTCGGGCCACGCGGCCATCCGTATCGTGACCGAGCGATCGAAGCTCGCGATGCCGGAGACGCGGATCGGCTTCACGCCCGACGTGGGCGGCACGTGGCTGCTGTCACGCGCTCCTGGGCGGTTCGGCGAATACTTCGGGCTCACGGGGGCGTCGATGAACGGAGCGGACGCCGTACTGCTCGGCTTCGCCGACCATTTCGTGCCCTCCGATCGCCTCGACGCGCTGCGCGAGGCGCTCGCGTATCGTGCCGATCCGACAGGACCGGCCGAGATCGTGCTGCTGTTCGACGAGACTCCCGATCCGTCGACGCTTCCGGCCTCTCGGGGATGGATCGACCACGCGTTCTCCGCCGGCACGGTCGCGGAGATCGTGTCGCGGCTGCGCGCGGACGAGGCCCCGGATGCCGCGGCGACCGCGGATCTGCTCGAGAGCCTGGCGCCCACCGGGCTGGCCGTCACGCTCGACGCCGTGCGGGAAGCACGTGCGCTGCCGAACCTGCGTGCCGCCCTGGAGGGTGAGTACCGCCGCGTCATGTGGTTCGTCCTGCGGCATCCCGACCTCGTGGAGGGGATCCGGGCGCAGCTGATCGACAAGGACCGCAATCCGAAGTGGAACCCGGCGACGATCTCCGAACTGCCTGCAGACCCCGGCGCCGACGCTCGACACTTCACGCCCGAAGACCCCCTCTTCTAGAGCAATTCGATATATCCGCGGTTGTTCGCCGCGGTGCATAAACCGCTGGCCGCGCCCGAAATGGTTCGCTGTGAGCGAAGGTCCGCCCACAGGGGGATACGAATGTCCGGAGTTCGTGCCACCCTTGCATGTGCGCGATCGTCGGCCTGCGTCCGCCCGTCGGGAGATCCGCCGATTCATCCTTCCTAGAAAGTCCGCCTGTGCTGGGAAAAATCCTCCTCCGTTATCTCGCCCGCTATAAGTGGCTGCTCGTCGCCGTGCTGGTGTTCCAATTCGCCAGCGCTCTGGCCACCCTCTACCTCCCGCGCCTGAACGAAGACATCATCAACAAGGGCGTGGCCCAGTCCGACACCGCCTACATCTGGCGCACCGGGCTCTTCATGCTCGCCGTCTCGCTCGGCCAGATCATCGCGTCGGTCATCGCGACCTACTTCGCGGCTCGCGCGTCGATGGGTGCGGGGCGCGACATCCGTGCCGACGTCTTCGCCAAGGTCAGCGGATTCTCCGAGCGAGAGGTGTCGGAGTTCGGCGCCGGCTCGCTCATCACGCGCAACACGAACGACGTGCAGCAGGTGCAGATGCTCGCGATGATGGGCGCGACGATGCTCGTCACCGCGCCGCTGCTCGCGATCGGCGGCATCATCTTCGCCGTGCAGACGAACATCGGCCTGAGCTGGCTCATCGCCGTGTCCGTCCCGCTGCTGCTGATCGTCGCCGGTCTCGTCGTCAGCCGCATGGTTCCGCTGTTCCGCAGCTATCAGGGAAAGCTCGACACCGTGAACCGCGTGCTGCGCGAGCAGCTCACCGGCGTGCGCGTGGTCCGTGCCTTCGTCCGAGAGGGCATCGAAGAAGAGCGCTTCCGCGGTGCCAACACCGACATCATGGTCGTCGGCCGCAAGGTCGGCTCGCTGTTCGTCCTGCTGTTCCCGCTGTTCATGCTCATCCTCAACGTCACGATCGTGGCGGTCGTGTGGTTCGGCGGCATCGAGGTCAACAGCGGCACGGTGCAGGTCGGCACGATCTTCGCCTTCATGCAGTACATCGGCCAGATCATGGGCGGCGTCATCATGGCCAGCTTCATGGCGATCATGATCCCGCGCGCGGCAGTGTCGGCCGAGCGCATCGGCGAGGTCCTCGAGACGCAGTCGAGCATGGTGCGGCCGGCCGACGGCGTGACCGACTTCCCGACACCCGGTTCGGTCGCCTTCGACGGCGTCGAGTTCACCTACCCGGGCGCCGACTCTCCCGTTCTCAAGGGCATCAGCTTCGCGGCCGAGCCCGGCGAGACGGTGGCGATCGTCGGATCGACCGGTGCCGGCAAGACGACCCTCGTGTCGTTGATCCCACGACTCTTCGACGTCTCCGGCGGAGCCGTCTTCGTCGGCGGCGCCGATGTGCGCGATGCCGACGTCGAGTCGCTGTGGGCGACCATCGGCCTCGTTCCGCAGCGTCCGTTCCTCTTCACCGGAACGGTGGCCTCGAACCTCCGGTACGGCCGCGAGGACGCGACCGATGAAGAGCTCTGGCATGCGCTGGAGATCGCTCAGGGACGCGACTTCGTCGAGGAGATGCCCCAGGGGCTCGACTCGAGGATCACTCAGGGCGGCACCAACGTCTCGGGCGGTCAGCGTCAGCGCCTGGCGATCGCCCGCGCGATCGTCCGTCAACCGCAGATCCTGGTCTTCGACGACTCGTTCTCCGCGCTCGACCTCACCACCGACGCCCGACTGAGGCAGGCGCTGTGGCGTGAACTGCCGCACGTGACCAAGATCGTGGTCGCGCAGCGCGTCTCATCCATCACCGATGCGGACCGCATCGTCGTCCTCGAAGGGGGCACCATGGTCGGCGTCGGCACGCACGAGGAGCTTCTCGAGACCAGCACGACCTACCGAGAGATCGTCGAATCGCAGCTGGGGGTGGACGCATGAGCGAGCAGGACGCTCCCCGGACCCGCCGCGGTCGCGCGGCCAAGGCGGCGGACACGACCACTGCGGTCGAGCCGGAGCTGACAGACGAAGAGAAGTACGAGGCCGAGCTCGCCGAGAAGGCGCGCCAGGACGGCGGCGGCTGGGACAGCGTCGCTCCCGGAAAGGCCGACAACTTCGGCAAGAGCTTCAGCCGGATGATCGGGCTGCTCAAGCCGTCGGCCGTCTGGTTCATCCTGGTGTCGATCGCCGGCGCCGTCGGCGTCGTGCTCACGGTCGCGGCGCCGAAGGTCCTGGGTGAGGCCACGAACCTCATCTACAAGGGCTTCATCTCCGTGCAGCTCGCGCAGGCGAACGGGGACTTCCCCGGGTTCCCCGCCGGCACTCCGCAGGACGATGTCGTCGCGGCACTCCGCCAGGGAGGACAGGACGACTTCGCCAACCAGGTCGAGGCCCTCGGCGCCTTCCGTGTCGGTGACGGTGTCGACTTCGACGCGCTGCGGTGGATCATCATCGCCGTGCTGGCGATCTATGTCACCGCCGCCTTCCTCAGCTGGATCCAGGGTTACGTCATCAACGTCATCATGGTCCGCACCATGTGGCGTCTGCGCGAGCAGGTCGAGGCGAAGATCAACCGTCTGCCGCTGTCGTACTTCGACAAGGTGCAGCGCGGTGATCTGATCTCGCGCGTGACCAACGACATCGACAACATCACCCAGACCATGCAGCAGTCGCTGTCCGGCGCGATCACGGCCGTACTCACGGTCGTGGGCGTGCTGGTCCTGATGTTCTCGATCTCCTGGCAGCTCGCTCTCGTCGCGCTCGTGGCGCTCCCGCTCATGGGTGTGATCTTCGGCGTCATCGGTCCTCGCTCGCAGAAGGCGTTCGGCACCCAGTGGCGCAAGGTCGGGCGTCTGAACGCTCGCGTCGAAGAGGCCTTCTCCGGTCACGCGCTGGTCAAGGTCTTCGGTCGCGAGCAGGACGCGCTGGAGAAATTCCAGGGCGAGAACGAGGAGCTGTTCCAGGCCAGCTTCAAGGCGCAGTTCCTCTCCGGCATCATCATGCCGGCGATGACCTTCGTCGGCAGCCTCACCTACGTGGGCATCGCGGTGCTCGGCGGTCTCATGGTCGCCAACGGGCAGTTGCGTCTCGGAGACGTGCAGGCCTTCATCCAGTACTCGCAGCAGTTCACGCAGCCGCTGTCCGAGCTCGGTGGAATGGCGGCCGTCGTGCAGTCCGGTACGGCATCGGCCGAGCGGGTGTTCGAGCTCCTCGACACCGAAGAGCAGGAAGCGGACGACGCGGATGCTCCGAAGCTCGCCGACGGCAAGGGCGTCGTGGAGTTCGAGAACGTCGCGTTCTCGTACACTCCCGACCGTCCGCTGATCACCGACCTCTCGTTCCGGGTCGAGCCCGGTCAGACGGTCGCGATCGTCGGCCCGACGGGAGCGGGCAAGACCACTCTCGTCAACCTCATCATGCGGTTCTACGAACTGAACGGCGGGCGCATCCTGCTCGACGGTCAGGACATCTCCGAGGTCACGCGTGACCAGCTGCGCTCTCGCACCGGCATGGTCCTGCAGGACCCGTGGCTGTTCGCGGGGAGCATCCGCGAGAACATCCGGTACGGACGCTCGACCGCGACCGACGACGAGGTTCTCGAAGCGGCGAAGGCGACCTATGTGGATCGCTTCGTGCATGCCCTCCCCGAGGGCTACGACACCGTGCTCGACGAAGACGCGTCGAACGTCTCGGCGGGCGAGCGTCAGCTGATCACGATCGCGCGAGCGTTCGTGGCCCAGCCGTCGATCCTGATCCTCGATGAGGCCACGTCGGCGGTCGACACCCGCACCGAGCTGCTGCTGCAGCACGCGATGGCGGCGCTTCGACAGGGACGCACGTCGTTCGTGATCGCGCACCGCCTGTCGACCATCCGCGATGCCGACCTCATCCTCGTGATGGAGCACGGAGACATCGTCGAGAAGGGCACGCACGACGAGCTCATCGCCGCGCAGGGCGCCTACTGGCGCCTCTACCAGTCGCAGTTCGAACAGGCGGCGACCGACATCGACGCAGAGGACGCGCTCACCGGGTCGACTCCGGTCGTCATGAGCGGCGACGCCGAAGACGCGGCTGCGTCGGCACAGGTCGGCGTCTCGGTGGGGGCGCAGACTCCCGCCGCCGAGGTAGCGGCCGCGCAGGCAGTCGTCGAACGGCCGGATGCCGGAGGCGCCTCACGCTCCTGAAGCGCCAGAGCGCCTGAAGCGCCAGAAGCGCCAGGGCGCCTGAAGCGCCAGAGCGCCTGAAGCGACAGAGCCCCTGAAGTGACAGAACGCCTCGCCTCCCGAATCCCGGGAGGCGAGGCGTTCTGCGTCCGTCGGGCTTTCGCTGGAGGGACGACGCGTCAGCGCTGGTCGGCCGTGATGCCGAGGAGTTCGAGGGGGTGGGTCAGCCGCCACCACGGGCTCGGGGCATCGACATCGTCGGCGAGCGACAGCGACGTCGTCACCGTGTTCAACGGCCCGACGCTCGTCATCGTGCCGACCTCGTCGCCCGCTTCGCGGTTGTCGCCGAGTGAGAAGTCCGTCGAGGCCTCGGCGACGGCGCCGTTCCACAGGACCACATCGGCATCCGCATCCGTGACGACATCGGTGCTCGCGCCCCACGCCGTGGTGACGGTGCCGACGACCGTGCCCTCGGCGACGGCGGGAGTCTGCTGCTCCAGCGCCGTCTCGACCTGCGTGAACAGCGAACGGGTCTCCGTGAGGCGCTGCGCGTCGTCGGCCTGACCGAGAACCGACGCGTACAGATGCACAGTCGTGTCGTCGACGGTGACGACCTTCGCGGTCAACAGGTTCCAGCTGTCGCCGAGCGTGCCGGTCTTGACGCCGATGACGCCGGGGTCCGCCAGCATCCCGTTCGTGTTCACCACCGTGCCCGCACCCGGAAGATCGACCGACGGAGTTCCGACGATGCCGGCGAAGACGGGGTTCTGCATCGCGATCTCGGCCAACGCGACGAGCGACTCGGGTGTGGCCCGGTTGCGGTCGTCGAAGCCCGACGGAGTGATGATCGTGATGTCGTCGAGACCACGGTCGCGCAGCCACACAGCTGCTGCGGCGGTGAACGACGACGGGGAATCCCAGATCTCCGCGGAGAGCCGGTCGATGTAGTTGTTGGCCGATCCGAGCAGCGTTCCCTGGAGGAGCTGGAACTCGGTGAGAGTTCCCCCCACGGGCACGTCGAGCGCGGACTGGTCGGAGCGGCGGTAGTCCCAGTAGGCCAGGTTGTCGGCCCGCGTGAACGAGAACTCGGGGCCCTGCTCGCCCACGGCGAGGGGCATCCGCTCGAGCACCATCAAGCTCGAGACGACCTTGGTGACGCTTGCGATCGCCGCAGCGTCGAGCGACGACGACGTCGTGCCGATGCCGCCGATCCCCACGGCAGCGCTTCCCTTGGCAGGGAAGGTGATCGCGGCGGCGGGCGCCGCGACGGGGGCGAGTTCGACGGCCTGAACCGTCGGCGCGACCTCGTGCAACGGCCACAGCATGGCCGATCCGGCGTAGGTGCCGAGCAAGCCGACGAGGACGCCGAGCGGCACCAGCACGCCGGGCCGGGCGATCGCCGGGCGCAGGTGCGCTCCGGTCAGCAGTGCACCGCCGCTCTCCACGGCCGGCGCGTCATCGAGCGCGTCGGTCGCCGGGTGCTGGGCCACGTCGACCGGGTCGACCCACGTCAGGGGAGTGCCGCCGCTGTCTTCCTCCGCCCACTGCGCGGGGGGAGTCGCCTCAGGAGTGAAGATCGCAGAGACGTCGTCATCCGCAGGAACGGCGGAGGCGGTGGCCTCGGCGGAATCGGGAGCGGTCACCTCCTCACGGTACCGAACTCGTGCGGGGATCCGTGTCGCTGCAGCGGGAGAGGACGCGGGGTGTCGCCTCTGGGTAAGATCGTGGGTACAACCACGGGAGTCCGGCGAGCCGGGCTGAGAGGGAGCGAATCGCGCTTCGACCGTCGAACCTGATCTGGGTCATGCCAGCGCAGGGAGGAGTCACAGATGAGTACATCCACGTCCGGATCCACCACGGGATCGGCATCGGCCACGCAGTCGTCGACGGGCCTCGGTCGCCCGCAGCTCTGGCGCTGGCGGGTCGTCGACATCGTCGTGGCGAGTGTCATCGCCGTCGCATGCGCGATGATCTTCCTGCTCTGGAACGTCGGCTACGAGGTGCCGAGCAGCATCCTGACGCCGCTGCTCCCCGGTGTGCAGGGCCTGCTCGCCGGCCCCTGGCTGATCGCCGGAGTGCTCGGCGGCCTGATCATCCGCAAGCCCGGTGCCGCTCTGTACACCGAGCTGGTCGCCGCGATCATCTCAGCACTCGTCGGCAACGCGTGGGGCCCGCTCACGATCGTCTCGGGCCTCGTACAGGGTCTCGGCGCAGAGCTGGTGTTCCTGATCTTCCTGTACGGCGTCTGGCGGCTGCCTGTCGCGATGCTGGCTGGTGCCGGTGCGGGTCTCGCCTGCGGCATCAACGACCGCATCCTCTGGTACGCCGGCGCCGACACGCTCTTCACGAGCGTCTACATCGTCTCGACGACCATCTCGGGCGCGGTCATCGCCGGACTCGGGGCATGGTTGATCGCCCGAGGCCTCGCCGCCACGGGCGCCCTCAGCCGGTTCGCCGCCGGCCGCGAGGTCACCGCACGGGTGTGAGCTCGCTCACGACGCCCGCCACCCTCGAAGCCCGTGGCTGGGGGTGGCGGTACGCGACGCGACGGCGCTGGGCGGTGCGCGACGTCGACCTGCGCATCGAGCCGGGGGAGCGGGTGCTGCTGCTCGGCGCCTCCGGCTCGGGCAAGTCGACGCTGCTCCAGGGGTTCGGTGGGGTGCTCGGCGGTGCGGATGAGGGCGAGACGCACGGTGCGCTGCTCGTCGACGGCGTGCCGCCCACCGACGCCCGGGGTCGGGTCGGGATGGTCCTGCAGGATCCCGATACGCAGACGATCCTCGCGAGGGTCGGCGACGACGTCGCCTTCGGCTGCGAGAACCTCGGCGTACCCCGAGACGAGATCTGGCAGCGGGTGCGCGCGGCGCTGGACGCCGTAGAGCTCGACGTCGACCTCGATCGATCCACGGCCGCGCTGTCGGGCGGTCAGAAGCAGCGTCTCGCCCTCGCCGGCGTGCTCGCGATGCGACCGGGTGCCATCCTGCTCGACGAACCGACGGCGAACCTCGACCCCGAGGGGGTGCGGGACGTACGGGATGCCGTGGCCGCCGCCCTCGATGCAACGAGTGCGACCCTCGTGGTCATCGAGCATCGCATCGACATCTGGCTGCCGCTCGTGACCCGGGTGATCGTGCTCGGCGCCGAGCCGGATGGAACGGTCGTGCTCGCCGACGGCAGCCCGGACGCGGTCCTCGGCGCTCGGGGCGCGGAGCTCGCGGCATCCGGTGTCTGGGTTCCCGGGCACCCGCCCGCCGTCCCGCCCGCACCGGCGCAGCGGCCGGGAGCGACGCTGCTGGAGGCCCGTGGTCTCACTGTGTCTCGCAGGCGCGGGCTCGCCGTCGCCGGTCCGTTCGACGTCGATGTGCGTGCCGGAGAGGTGCTCGGGGTCACCGGTGCGAACGGCGCAGGCAAATCGACGCTCGGGCTCACGCTCGCGGGATTGATCCCGGTCGAAGAGGGTCGGGTCGCCGCTCTGCCGCCCCTCGCCGCCGGAGAGAAGCCGGATCCCATCCACTGGTCGTCGCGCGCGCTGCTCACGCGCATCGCGTCGGTCATGCAGACGCCCGAGCACCAGCTGCTCGCCAAGACCGTGCGCGACGAGCTGTCGGTCGGGCCGCGGGCGCTGAAGCTGCCGGACGCCGAGATCGCCTCCCGAGTCGACGACCTGCTCGAAAGACTGCGGCTCACCTCGCTCGCCGCAGCCAATCCCTACACCCTGTCGGGCGGAGAGAAGCGGCGGCTCACGGTCGCCGCCGCCCTCGCCACGCGGCCCCGGATGCTGGTGCTCGACGAGCCCACCTTCGGGCAGGATGCGACGACCTGGGCCGAACTCGTCGGCCTGATCGCACGTCTGCGCGACGAGGGCACGGCGATCGTGGCGATCAGTCATGACGAGGCCGTGCTCGAGGCTCTGCACGCTCGGCGCATCGAGGTGGGACGATGATCGATCCGCTGACCGCCCGCGTCGAACGGTCCGGTCCGATCGCCCCGCGCTCGGCCCTCGCGAAACTCATCGCGGCGCTCCTCATCGCCCTGCCCCTCGTGCTGACGATCGACGTGGTGTCGGCATCCGTCGCCCTGCTGCTCGAGATCCCTCTGCTCGTGCTCGCTGGCCTGCGCGCGAAGGAGTTCTGGACCCGCACCGCGGTGCTGTGGATCGCGGCGCCGCTCAGTGCGGTCACGATCGCTCTCTACGGCGCGACCAGCGGCACCGTGCATGTCGAGTGGCTCGTCATGCGCATCAGCGACGGGTCGCTCGCGCTCGCTGCGGCGACCGCCGTGCGCGTGCTCGCGATCGGACTCCCCGCGGTGGTGCTCTTCATCACGGTCGACCCCACCGACCTCGCCGACGACCTCGCGCAGCGGGTGAGGCTTCCGGCGCGATTCGTCGTCGGCGCGCTCGCGGGGATGCGGATGCTGGGCCTGCTCGTCGACGACTGGCGGGCGCTGTCTCTCGCGCGGCGTGCGCGCGGGGTGGCCGACGAGGGGCGGGTCCGTCGTGCGCTCGGCATGGCGTTCGCGCTGTTCGTGCTGGCGATCCGTCGTGGATCGTCGCTGGCGACGGCCATGGAGGCTCGCGGCTTCGGCGGTGCGGCACCGCGTTCGTGGGCGCGGGAGTCGAGGTGGGACCGACGCGACACGGCGCTGGTCATCGTCGCGGCGGTGATCCCGGTGGTGGCGATCGCGGCGGCGGTGCTCACGGGTGCGTGGAACTTCATCCTCGGCCCGACCGCCTGACGAGCCCAGGACCTGACATCGCCGCCCGAACCACCGGACCTGGCAGCATCCACTCAGCGTTCTCATAGCTGGAATGCCGATGTATTCGCTAGCATCGAGTGAACCCAAGGGGAGTACTCCACCACGGGCGGCTCGTCATTACGGATGTCCCTGCATCCCGGGTCCCCGGTCCTCGTTCTCGAGGATGGAGAAGACCTTGGCGTCGACCTCGTCACGCCTCGTCTTCTGGAGACCTCCTTGAACATCACCCCCCTCGTGTGGATCATCACGATCGCCGTCACGATCGCCTTCTTCGTGTACGAGTTCTTCGCGCACGTGCGAAAGCCCCATGAGCCCACCATCGGCGAGTCCGCCCGCTGGTCGGCGTTCTACATCGGTCTGGCCCTGCTGTTCGGCGTCGGCATCGGCACCGTGTCGGGCTGGACGTACGGCGGTGAGTACTTCGCCGGGTACCTGACCGAGAAGGCGCTGTCGATCGACAACCTCTTCGTGTTCCTCATCGTGATGACCGGCTTCGCCGTGCCGCGCATCTATCAGCAGAAGGTGCTGATGATCGGCATCGTCATCGCGCTCATCATGCGCGGTGGATTCATCGCGCTCGGCGCCACGCTGATCGAGAACTTCTCCTGGATCTTCTACCTCTTCGGTGCGCTGCTGCTGTTCCTGGCCTACCGCCAGGCGTTCGCACAGGGCGACCACAACCCGGCCAACGGCCGATTCATGCGCTTCGTGCGCCGTATCCTGCCGGTGAGCGACGAGTACAACGGCGACCGCCTGACCGTGCAGCGCGACGGCAAGCGATTCTTCACGCCGATGTTCCTCGTGATCATCGCGATCGGCTTCGTCGACCTGATCTTCGCGGTCGACTCGATCCCCGCCATCTACGGTCTGACCGAAGAGGCCTACATCGTCTTCACGGCCAACGCCTTCGCCCTCATGGGCCTGCGCCAGCTGTACTTCCTCATCGGCGGCCTGCTGCAGCGCCTCGTGTACCTCGCGCAGGGCCTCGCGGTCATCCTCGCGTTCATCGGCGTCAAGCTCGTGCTGCACGCGATGCACGTCAACGAGCTCCCGTTCATCAACGGCGGAGAGCCGATGCTGTGGGCGCCTGAGATCCCGATCTGGTTCTCGCTCGTCTTCATCGGCGCGACGATCGCCGTCGCCACCGTCGCGAGCCTCATGAAGACGCGACGCGACGACAAGCGCGACGCGCTCGACACTCCTGATCCGTCCAGCTCTGCACCGCTCACCACCGACACCCAGAAGGAACACTCGTGAACCAGTCGCGCCGCTCCGACGCGTCCGCAGACCCCGACAGACCCGGCGCCCGAATGACCTCGGGCACCCCCGCACCTCGTGAGGTGACCCGCTGATGGGCGACCTCGCGGTGAACATCGCTCTGGTGTTCGTGTTCGTCCTCGTCGGCGGCGTGTTCGCCGCGACGGAGATGGCCCTCGTCACGTTGCGTGAGAGTCAGATCAATGCGATCGCTGCTCGTGGCAGACGAGGCGAGAAGGTCGCGAGCCTCGCTCGCAACCCGAACACCTTCCTCTCGGCGGTGCAGATCGGCGTGACGGTCGCCGGCTTCGCCTCGGCCGCTTACGGTGCGACCTCGATCGCCCCGTCGGTCGCGCCTCTGCTCGAGAACCTCGGGGTCGCCGCTCCGCTGGCTCTCACCCTCTCGACCGTGCTGCTGACGCTCGTGATCGCCTACCTGTCGCTCGTGCTCGGCGAGCTCGTGCCCAAGCGGCTCGCCATCCAGCGCAACGCCCAGTTCGCGTATGCCGTCGCGCCGGTGCTCGACGGCTTCGCCGTGGTCATGGGGCCGGTCATCTGGCTGCTGTCGGTGTCGACGAATGCGGTCGTGCGTCTGCTGGGCGGCGACCCGCACAAGGCGGCGGACGAGCTCAGCGAGGAGGAGCTGCGCGACATCGTCGCGACGCATCAGAGCCTCCCCGACGACGAGCGACGCATCCTCGACGACGTGCTGTCGCTGCGCGGACGTCAGGTGAGCGAGGTCATGCGGCCCCGTCCCGAGGTCGTCGCGCTCGACGGCGCCGCGACGCTCGCCGAGGCCATCGCGGAAGTGCGCGAGCTGCCGTTCTCGCGGTACCCGGTGATCGACGCCTCGCTCGACGACATCGTGGGGTTCGTGCATGTGCGCGACCTCTTCGAGGCCGCCGCCGACGACCCGACGCGCGCGGTGCTCGGACTCATGCGTCCCGTCGAGTACGTGCCCTCGACTGCGGGCGTGCTACCCACCCTGACCCGCATGCGGGCGGCCGGTCACCAGATCGCCGTCGTGGTCGACGAGTACGGCGGCACCGACGGCATCGTGACGCTCGAGGACCTCGTCGAAGAGGTCGTGGGCGAGATCTTCGACGAGTACGACACGGAGGACCGGATGCCGGACGCCGGCGGCGCACTCGACGGCCGCCTCAATCTGCAGGACTTCGCCGAGATCACCGGGATCGCGCTGCCCCGTGGCGCATCGGACACGGTCGCGGGCTTCGTCACCGAGATGCTCGGCCGCCTCGCGGTGGTCGGTGATTCGGTCGAGGTGCCCGGTGCGACGATCCGCGTGACGGCCGTCGATCGTCGCCGGATCTCGGAGATCCGAGTGGCCGTGCACGAGGACGCCTCGCCGACCGACTGAGTCGAGTCTCAGGTCTCGTTCCAGAGTCGGCGGTAGTACTCGAGCCGAGGCGGCTCGTGCAGGTCGGCCGGCACCCTGACGCCGCGCTCGACCGCGTTCGCGATCCTCCATGCGGAGCTCCAGGTCCAGGGGCACTGCTCGACGGGCAGCGAGTCGTGCATCGCGCGCAGCGCGGTTCCGACCGCGCGTACGGCGGTCTCGGGGTCGTCGATCCATCGGGGGTCCACAGCGCTGCGGCCCGGGAGCGCAGCCGTGACGAGCCACTCGTGCGTGGCGTCCTCACCCTGATCGATCACCTCGGGAACCGCGATCCAACGCCGTGCCCACCGCATCCGCTCCGCTTCGTCCCGCATGTTCGCCTCGGCGTCATGCGGGCCCCAGTTGATGTAGCGCCCGTCGTCGGTGCGAAAGGTGAGCCCGCCGATGCCGTTCAGCCATACCGGCGTGAGCGTGGCGCCCGCGGCCAGTGACCGCACGATCGGCGGGATCTCCGTCGTCGTGGAGGGGATGCTCATGGGGCGCTCATCTCATGTTCGAACGTATATCGGTATGCGTGTATTTTTCCGGCTCCGGGCGGCGGGACGCGGTTAGTCTCAGTCCCGGTCGCCGTCGGCGGCCGCATCATCCATCCCACTCGACACATCAGAGGTCTTCGTGCGCGTTTCGTCCCGGTCACAGTGGTGGCGGCGGCAGGGCAGCGATGCCGATGCCTCCTCGTCCGCATCCGCGGCTCCCGAGGTCGCACCCGGTGCCGATTCCGATGCCGCTCACGCTACCGCGGTCGGGCTGCCGAAGGCTCCGGCGATCTCGTCGCAGGAATCCGGCGAACGGGATCTCGACCAGTTCGTCGAGTGGATCTGGCGCGGCGACGCCCCGGCATCCGCACAGGCACCTGACGCCGGCGTCGAGCGCACACGCATCACCATAGAGGAGCAGTACAACATGAGTTCACTTGACGACGCCCTGCAGCAGCTGCTGGCCATCGAGGGCGCCACCGGCGCCGCGATCGTCGACTACGGCAGCGGAATGGCACTCGCCCAGGGCGGCAACCCCTCATTCGACCTGGGGATCGCCGCCGCGGGCAACTCGAACGTCGTGCGCGCCAAGCTGGCGACGATGCGCGACCTCGGCATCACGGATGAGATCGACGACATCCTCATCACCCTGAGCTCGCAGTATCACCTGATCAACGTGCTCAACACGACCGGTGCGAGCGGGCTCTTCATCTACCTCGTGCTCAACAGTGCGTCGGCGAACCTCGCGCTCGCACGCCACAAGCTGAAGGGCATCGCCGCGCAGATCCAGGTCTGATCTCGTGAGTCACTCCGAAGGGGCGGGGCCGTCATGGCCCCGCCCCTTCGACGTGCGCGGCGTAGGCTCGGGGTCGACACCGTCGCGGGGCTTTCGCGATGTGTCACCTGAAACTCGGAATCAGCTAAACTGACACTGAGTCGCACACGTTTCGAAGGAGAACCGCATGCAGATCCAGGGCTCGAGTGCTCTCATCACCGGCGGTGCGTCCGGTCTGGGCCTCGCCACCGCGCGGACGCTCGCCGCCGCCGGCGCCGTCGTCACCATCCTCGACCTGCCCTCGTCGGCCGGGGCCGAGATCGCCGCAGACCTCGGCGGGGTGTTCTCGGGCGGAGACGTCACGAGCGCTGAGGATGCCGCTGCCGCAGTGGCCGCAGCGCAGGCCGCCGCTCCGCTGCGGATCGTCGTCAACTGCGCGGGCATCGCCCCGCCGGCGAAGGTGCTCGACCGCGAGGGCAACCCGGCCGTGCTCGCCGACTTCGAGCGCATCGTCCGCATCAACCTCGTCGGCACCTTCAATGTCCTGTCGCAGGCCTCCGCCGTGATCGCGAAGAACGACGCGACCGACACCGGCGACCGTGGTGTCATCGTGAACACCGCGAGCGTGGCCGCTTTCGACGGGCAGATCGGCCAGCCGGCATACTCGGCCTCGAAGGGCGGCGTGCACGCCATGACGCTTCCCGTCGCTCGCGAGCTCGCTCGTTACGGCATCCGCGTCTGCACGATCGCTCCCGGCATCATGGAGACCCCGATGCTGATGGGCCTGCCGCAGGCGGCGCAGGATTCGCTGGGCCAGCAGGTGCCGTTCCCCTCGCGTCTCGGACGCCCCGACGAGTACGCCTCTCTCGTGCAGCAGATCGTCGAGAACGGCTACCTCAACGGCGAGACGATCCGCCTCGACGGCGCGATCCGCATGGCACCGAAGTAAGCCCGAACCCCGAAGTCCCGAAGCCCCGACGCTCCAAGGAGAATCCATGTCACTGGCAGGCAAGACCATCCTGATGTCCGGCGGCAGCCGCGGCATCGGACTCGCGATCGCACTGCGTGCCGCGGCTGACGGCGCGAACATCGCGATGCTGGCGAAGACCGACACCCCGCATCCGAAGCTCGAGGGAACGGTGCACACGGCCGCCGACCAGATCAGGGCGGCGGGCGGTCAGGCGCTGCCGATCGTCGGGGACGTGCGCGACGACGACGACATCACCGAGGCCGTGCTCAAGACGCAGGGCGAGTTCGGCGGCATCGACATCGTCATCAACAACGCCAGCGTCATCGACCTCTCGCGTTCGCTCGACCTCGGCGCGAAGAAGTATGACCTGATGCAGGACGTGAACGTCCGCGGCACGTTCATGCTCTCGCGCGCGGCGGTGCCGATCCTGAAGGACGCCGAGAACCCCCACATCCTGTCGCTGTCGCCGCCCCTGAACCCGACGCCGAAGTGGCTCGGTGCGCACACCGGATACACGCTCGCGAAGTTCGGCATGACGATGGTCACGCTCGGCCTTGCCGCGGAGTTCGCCCGCGACGGCATCGCCGCCAACACCCTGTGGCCGCGCACCACCATCGCCACCGCCGCGGTGCAGAACCTGCTCGGCGGCGACAAGGTCATGGCGGCGAGCCGCACGCCCGACATCTACGCCGACGCCGCCTACGCGGTGCTGCTCAAGCCCGCGGCCGAGTACACGGGTCAGACCCTGATCGTCGAGGACGTGCTCGAGGCCGACGGCGTGACCGACTTCTCGCATTACGCCGCCGTCCCCGGCACTCCCGACGACCGGCTGTTCCCCGACATCTTCCTCGACTGAGGTGGTCTTGCCGCGGGGAGCAGACGGTCAGAACAGCAGGTAGACGGCGCCGGCGATCGTCAGCACGATCACGATGCGGTCGAACAGCACCTGGTTCATGCGCTTCGCGAGGCGGATGCCGCCCAGAGCGCCGAGCACCACGAGCGGCGCGAGCACGGCATCCATGAGCAGCACGTGGCCCTCGAAGAGGCCGAGGCCCGCGAGGAACGGGATCTTCACGAGGTTGATGATCGCGAAGAACCAGGCCGAGGTGCCGAGGAACACCTGCACGGGCGTGCGGGTGGCGAGGAAGTACATCGACATCACGGGTCCGCCCGCATTGGCGACCATGGTCGTGAAGCCACCGAGAGTGCCGTAGACGCCCGAGAGCACGATGCCTCCCGGTGCGGGCGACGCGGCATCCGCCCGGTCCTGCCGCCATCGCCGCCACAGGGTGACTGCGATCATCGCCAGCAGGATCACGCCGATCGCCCGACGCACGATGCCGTCGCCCGCGAGCGCGAGGAACGCGAAGCCGGCCAGCAGCCCTGCGAGTACGGCGGGCGCGAGGCGCAGCAGCGTCGGCCAGTGCGCGTGGCGGCGATAGGTGATCAACGCGAACACGTCGCCGACGATGAGCAGCAGGAGCATCGCGGCGGTCGACGTGCGCGCGGGGAGCACGGTCGCGAACAGTGCGATGGCCAGGATACTGCCGCCGGGGAGCGCGGTCTTCGAGATGCCGATCGTGACGGCGGCGAGGCCGAGCGCCGCCCAGGCGAGGGGTGCGAGTTCGATCACCGGGTCATCGGCCGACTCAGCTGCGGGTCGCAGCGAGCGCCGCGGCGAAGCGGGCCGAGCGCTGTTCGATGTCGGCCCAGTCGGATGCAGCGAGCGAGGCGCCGTTCGCGAGGTCGCCGCCCGCTCCGACCGCCACGGCTCCGGCGCGGAACCAGTCGGCGAGGTTGTCGGGGCTGACGCCTCCGGTCGGCATCAGCGGAGCATCCGGGAACGGTCCGCGCAGCGCGCCGAGGTACGAGGGCCCGCCGAGGGACGCGGGGAAGATCTTGACCACGTCGACGCCGAGCTCGAGCGCGCCCATGACCTCGGTCGGGGTCATGGCACCTGTCATGACGACGCGGCCGGTCTCGAGCATCGCTCGGGTCAGAGCGGGCAGGGTTCCGGGGCTGACGAGGAACTCCGCACCGGCATCGGCGGCGAGGGCGGCCTGCTCGGCAGTCGTCACTGTGCCCGCGCCGATGTAGGCCGCGTCGCCGTGGCGCGCGATGAGTTCGCGGATCACCGCGGGGGCATCGGGGGTCGAGAAAGTGACCTCGATGCCGGTCACGCCACCGCGGATGATCGCCTCGGACGCCTCGAGTGCGAGCTCGGGCGAGGGTGCGCGCAAGACGGCGAGGACGCCGGTGGAACGGGCGCGGGAGAGGCGGTCGGGCATGGCGAAGACTCCTTCGATGGGGGATCGGCTCCATTCTCCCCGACCGCAGCCTGTAACTACAAGTGGCGCGGGTGTGGCCAGGCCTCGACGACGTCCTTCGCCTGTTTGAGGCCGAGCCCGGTGTGCTCCCTGACCAGCTTGATCGCCTGGATCTTCTGCTCGGCGGCGATGAGCCGGTCGACCTCGGAGGCGACGGATGCCGGCAGCGCGCCCCGCACCGACGACGGCGTCGCCGTGATCGACGAGTGGGCGGCCGAGGCGTTCGAGACGGCCGCGAGGTGCGGTGCCGTGGTGCTGACGGACCAGTGGTCGATCCGGTCCTTGGCCTCCTGCAGGCGCACGCCCGTGTGCTGCCGGTAGAGCTTGATCGCATGGATCTTCTGCCCGGCGGCGACGAGACGATCGATCTCGGCGATCGCCGCAGGTGTCAGCTGCGATGCCGAGGCGGTCGAGGTCGAAGCGGATGCCACGGATCGGGCCATCGTCGGCGACGGGGTGAACACGTGCGGCTCCGGTGCCTTCGGGCGCATCGATCGCAGTGCGGCGCCGATGATCACCACGCCCACGACGACAGCTGCGATGACCGCGCCGACAGCGATGATGATGTCCATGGGGTCAGTCTAGGGACGCCGGGGCCGGCGCCCCAGGCGCTTCCCACCCGGCACCGCGTACCCTGGAGGTATGACCGAGACTCCCCGCACGCGCGAGACGCGCCCCGCCACGGCACCCGCGTCGTCCCGTTCGGGGGCAGTCCGCTCGACCGGCACCCCGCAGGTGCGTCCTGCGACCGAGGGATGGACGCAGCAGAAGGATGCCGAGGGGCGGCCGCT
Organism: Microbacterium sp. CGR1; assembly: GCF_001266755.1. NCBI lineage: Bacteria > Bacillati > Actinomycetota > Actinomycetes > Micrococcales > Microbacteriaceae > Microbacterium > Microbacterium sp. CGR1. The sequence goes on along the minus strand of NZ_CP012299.1, from coordinate 2,272,660 downwards.
GCTGCAGTTCGCGAGCCCGAAGCGCGGCAAGCCGCCGGTGCATCTCGCCGACCTCACGCCCGCCGAGCGCGTCGAGAAGGTCAAGGAGCTCGGCCTGCCCGGCTTCCGCGCGAAGCAGCTCTCGACCCACTACTTCCGGCACTACACGTCGGATGCTGCGGAGATGACGGATCTTCCGGCCGACACCCGGGAGCAGCTCGTCGCCGGCATGCTGCCGCCGCTGCTCACCGAGGTGCGCCGCCTGGAGACCGACCGCGGCGACACGATCAAGTTCCTCTGGCGTCTGCACGACGGCGCGCTGGTCGAGTCGGTGCTCATGCGCTACCCGGGCCGCATCACCCTGTGCGTCTCGTCGCAGGCCGGGTGCGGCATGAACTGCCCGTTCTGCGCCACCGGCCAGGCGGGTCTCACCCGCAACATGTCGACCGCCGAGATCATCGAGCAGATCGTCCGCGCCAACCGCCTGATCGCCGAAGGCGGTCTCGGCGGCAAGAAGGCCGACGACCACTCGATGGAGCGCGTGTCGAACATCGTCTTCATGGGCATGGGTGAGCCGCTCGCCAACTACAAGCGCGTGATGGACGCGGTGCGCTCGATGGTCGCGCCCCAGCCCGACGGCCTGGGCATGAGCGCGCGCGGCATCACGGTGTCGACGGTCGGACTCGTGCCGGCCATCAAGAAGCTCGCCGACGAGGGCATCCCCGTCACCTTCGCGCTGTCGCTGCACGCACCGGATGACCACCTGCGTGACGAGCTCATCCCGGTGAACTCCCGCTGGAAGGTCGACGAGGCGCTCGACGCCGCCTACGACTACTACGCCAAGACCGGCCGCCGTGTCTCGATCGAGTACGCGCTGATCAAGGACATGAACGACCACGCCTGGCGCGCCGACCTGCTCGCCGACAAGCTCAACGAGCGCGGCCGCGGCTGGGTGCACGTCAACCCGATCCCGCTGAACCCGACGCCCGGCTCGATCTGGACGTCGTCCGAGCCCTCGGTGCAGAACGAGTTCGTGCGCCGCCTCAACGACGCAGGCATCCCGACGACCCTCCGCGACACTCGCGGCAAGGAGATCGACGGTGCGTGCGGTCAGCTCGTCGCGACGACCGAAGACGAGGCTGCCTCCGCCGCCATGGCCTGAGGGCCGGTGCCGCGATCGCGAAGGCCGTCGCGGCGACCGAGAGTCTGGGCGCGCGACAGCCACGACTCGATGCGCGCGGGGCTCGCGTCCTTGACGCCCAGCATCCGCGTGGTGCGCACCGAGCGGATGCCGCAGAACCTCATCGTCCCGCGGGCGACGTGCGTCTGTGCGGGGAGCCCGGTGAAGGGCGTGAGGAACCACGGGGTGTCCGCCAGCAGGAACAGGCGTCCGTTCGCAGCCGTCAACAGGCCTTCGGGCATCCCGAGCTTCGAGTACCGGTACTCCTGCTGCGGCAGCAGGGCCCGATCGAAGAACCCCTTCAGCAGCGCCGGCACCGACCCCCACCAGAGCGGCGTGAACACCACGACCGTCCGCGCTTCGGCCAGTGCGCGCTTCGCGTCGATCAGGTCGGGCTCGAGCTGCATGCGCCGGCGGTAGCCGAAGCGCAGCGACGGATCGAAGTCGAGATCGCGCAGAGCGAGGACACGGGCGTCGCCGTGCGCTGCGGCATAGCGTCGGGCCAGTTCTGCGGTGAGGGATCCGGCATCGGGGTGGCCGTCGATGATCAGTGCGGATGGCATGTGCGCTCCTATGTTGACAGTGTCAAGCAGTGGTGGACAGTGTCAAGATAAGCAACAATGTTGCTTGTGTCAAGTTCCCGATCCGGCTATCACCACGGTGACCTCGCCCACGCCCTCGAGGCGGCGGCGATGCAGCTGCTCGCCGAGAAGCCCGCGGGGGAGATCAGCCTGCGCGAGGTCGCCCGCGCCGCCGACGTGAGCCATAACGCCCCGTATCACCACTTCTCCGACCGGCGCGGTCTGCTCAAGGTCCTCGCCGAGCGCAGCATGGCCGACCTGGTGGACGCGGTGCGCGGCGGGATCGAGGAGGCGCCGGACTCCGCATCCGCCGTGATCGAAGGCGGTGCCGCGTACATCCGCTACGCGGTCGAGCATCCGCACGGCTTCGACGTGATCTACGACCCGACGGTGTGCATCCCCGGTGAGCCGAGCGAGACCATGGCCCCCCTGATCGATGAACTCGAGCAGCTGCTGTCGGAGGCGTCCGTGGCGGCGGGCCTCGACGCGCAGAGCGTCACCGGAGTGTGGGGCCTCGTGCACGGACTCGGAACGCTGTGCGCCGCCGGACATTTCTCGCTCAAGGACGCGCTCGCCGCGAGCGCCGATGCGCTCGTCCGCATGCTGCCGCGCTGACCCTGACGAGGCCCGCGGAGGCGGAAACACAGGGTTCGTGCACGTTTTCCACAGGCGACATTTCGTAGATTGTCGGAATGCCCTATTCCGCTCACCGCCCAGGACGGTTCGATTCGCAGGGTCGGATCATCCTCGACAGCGACCCGAACGCTGACACGGACGACCTCGACTTCCTGCGCGCGTACGAGCCCACGGGCGCCGATCTGCCGGAACCGCAGCAGGCACCCGAGGTGCCCGATGCGCCGGAGCAGGAGCAGGATGCCGCGGCATCCGCCCGTCCCGTGCGTGAGCCCAAGCCCCGGCGTCAGCCGCGCGAGCGCGCACCGCGCGTGCCGGGTTCGCGTCTGCGCAAGCTCGCCATCCTCGGCGGAGCCGAGGGCGAGATCCTCGACCGCGTCCCCGGCGAGACCCCGCGCTTCGTGCAGATGTTCTTCGTGCTGGCCGGAACCGCACTGGTCTCGGCGATCTCCATGCTGTTCGCACTGACCACGGGCGTGCAGGCCGCGATCTGGCTGGCCGTGCCGCTGGCGGTCGTCTGGGCGCTCATCATCTTCAACCTCGATCGCTTCCTCACCTCGACCATGACGTCGACCCGCAACGTCTGGAAGCTCATCGGCCTCGCGATCCCACGTGTGATCATGGCCGCGATCATCGGCTTCGTCGTCGCCGAGCCGCTCGTGCTGCAGATCTTCCACAACGACATCGCGCGCGAGGTCGCCTCGACGAACATCACCCAGGCGCAGGCCGACCAGGATGCACTCGAGACCGGCCCCGAGAAGAAGGCGCTCGACGCCGCATCCGACCGCGTCGCCGAGCTCGAGAACCAGGCGGCGACCGGAATCGTCGCCGGCACCGACTCGTCGTCGGCGACCGAATCGGCCGCGCAGGCCACGGTCGACGACCTGACGGCCAAGATGACCGAGCAGCAGGCCGTGATCGACCAGGCCCGCGTCCTCTACCAGTGCGAGCTCACCGGCGAAGGTGCAGGCACGGTTCCCGGCTGCACCGGCGTGAACGGCGAGGGCGCGAGCTCGGATGCCGCCCAGGCCCAGCTCGCCGAGGCGCAGCAGACCTACGACGCGCTCGCCGCGCAGCTGCGCACCGCCAACGAAGAGCTGGCAGCCGCGGGCACCGCCGCGAAGGAGAACACCAGCACGTCGGAGTCGCAGAACCGTGAAGAGGCGCAGTCTCAGCTGCCCGCCGCGCGCGACAGCTATGACACCGCGCTCGCCGCGTACAACGCGCGCGCCGAATCGGTGGCGTCCGGCAACGCGGGCGCGATCGGTCTGCTCAGCCAGATCAGCGGTCTGAACAGGCTCAGCGAGAAGGAGCCGACGATCCTGTGGGCGCACATCCTCATCGCCGCACTGTTCTTCATGATCGAGCTGCTGCCCGTGCTCGTGAAGGTGCTCACCTCCTACGGCGACCCGTCGCTCTACGAGAAGGCCGTGGCGATCCGCAAGCAGGTCGCGCTCGACAAGGTGACCGCCGAGGGGTTCCGCGATCGCGCGGCGATCGTCACAGTGCAGTCGCAGGGGATCCAGGCGGATGCCGGATCAGGCGAACCGCAGACCCGCGCCGAGCGCAAGGAGGCCGCGCAGGCCGCCGAAGAGCGTGACGCGGCGCAGGAGCGCGAGCTCGCCGAGAAGCGCGCCCAGGCGCAGACCCTCGCCGAGCAGGAGCAGCTGGTCGAACCGCGCATCTGACCGCCTGCAGCGTTGGTTCCGATTGCAGTCGGTGCCGTCTGGTCATGCCGGGTGGATGCCCGCTGGGTGGCACCGGTGTCGCGTGGCGGGAGTATCGGGCTGCTCTCAGCGAGCGCCTTTAGCGTGACGGCATGAGAAGACGGCGTCAGACGATCATCGTGTCCACGGTCGGAGTGGCCGTCGTGGTCATCTACGCCGGCCTGGCCGCACTGCAGATCCTCGTGTTCACACCGCTTGCCGCGGTGCCAGGACTCTCTCTCGCAGAGGTCAAGGCCGAGATGCACAGTGCAGGAGAGTCGCTGAACGAGGCCAGTACGATCTCCATCCTCGCGATCGGCCCGCTGATCGCCGTGGTCGTCGCCGCGATCGCGGTGAGAGCTCGCGCACACCCCGCGATTCCGGCCATCACGCTTCTCAGCGTTCTGATGTTGGGCGGGCCAGGGCTCTTCGTCGCGTCCTTCGGACCCGGCATGGGGATGGCGGACACCTTCATGGTGGCGGGCGGGATCTTCCTCCCGGGGGTGATGCCGTTCTTCGTCGTCAGCGTGATCGCGGGGGTAGCCCTGACGGTGGGGGTGATCCTGGCGGCGACACTCGCGAGAGGGCGTGCGCGTCCGGAGCCGGCCTCACGTCCGTCGGTCTGAGACCGGTCACGGAGATCCGGGCCCGGCGTCTGCCACGGCCGGTAGCGTTATGGCATGGTCAACTATCGCTATCTCGGCAACAGCGGTCTCAAGGTCTCTGAGATCACCTACGGCAACTGGGTCACGCACGCTTCGCAGGTCGGCGACGACGCCGCCGTCAAGACGGTGCACGCGGCGCTCGACGCCGGCATCACCACATTCGACACCGCAGACACCTACGCGAACACCGCGGCAGAGGTCGTGCTCGGCAAGGCGCTCGAGGGTCAGCGCCGCGAGGGTCTCGAGATCTTCACGAAGGTCTACTTCCCGACCGGCCCCAAGGGTCCGAACGACACCGGGCTGAGCCGCAAGCACATCCTCGAATCGATCAACGGCTCGCTGACGCGCCTCGGCACCGACTACGTCGACCTCTACCAGGCGCACCGCTTCGACTACGAGACCCCGCTGGAGGAGACGTTCCAGGCGTTCGCCGACGTCGTCCGCCAGGGCAAGGCCCTCTACATCGGCGTCTCGGAGTGGACGGCCGAGCAGCTGCGCGAGGGGCACGCCCTCGCGAAGCAGCTCGGCGTGCAGCTGATCTCGAACCAGCCGCAGTACTCGATGCTGCACCGTGTGATCGAGGGCAAGGTCGTGCCCGCATCGGAGGAGCTCGGCATCTCGCAGATCGTCTGGTCGCCGATGGCGCAGGGCGTGCTGTCGGGCAAGTACCTGCCGGGTCAGCCGGTTCCCGAGGGCTCCCGCGCGACGGATCCGCACAGCGGCTCCGACTTCATCAAGGGGTTCCTGCAGGACGACATCCTCACCGCCGTGCAGAAGCTCAAGCCGATCGCCGAGCAGGCCGGCCTGTCGATGCCGCAGCTCGCGATCGCCTGGGTGCTGCAGAACCCGAACGTCGCCGCAGCTCTCGTCGGAGCCTCGCGCCCCGAGCAGCTCGCCGAGACGGTCAAGGCCTCGGGCGTGACGCTCGACGCCGACACGCTCGCGGCGATCGACACCGCACTGGGCGACACGGTCAACCGCGATGCAGAGGCCACCTACTCGGTGTCGCCGAAGGCCCGCCTGGTCTGACGGATGCATGACGAAGGCCGCCGTCCCTGAGGGGCGGCGGCCTTCGTCATATCCGGATGCGCCTACTCCTTGACGGCGCCGGCGGTCAGGCCCTGCACGATCCAGCGGCTCGCGAGTGCGAACATCACCATGGTCGGCAGGATCGTCAGCACGGCTGCGGCGCTCATCGAGCCCCAGTCGATGTTGAAGGTCGAGATGAACCCGTTCAGCGCCGACGGCACGGTGCGGTTCTCGTCGGTGTTCATCAGCACGACCGACAGGAACAGCTCGTTCCAGCAGTTGACGAAGTTGAAGATGAAGGCCGCGATGATGCCCGGGGTCATCACCGGCACGAGCACCCGGAACAGCGCGCCGAAGCGCGAGCATCCGTCGATCATCGCCGCCTCTTCGAGCGCGTCCGGCACGTTCTCGAAGAAACCGCGCAGCATGACCGTGGAGAACGGGATGCAGACCGCGATGTACACGAGGATCAGGCCGGGCTTGGTGTCGACGAGGCCCAGGTCGGTCATCATCGAGTACAGCGGGCCCAGCGCGATGAACGCGGGGATCATCTGCGTGAGCAGGAACGCCACCAGCACCGTCCCCTTGCCGCGGAACTCGAAGCGCGCGATCACATAGGCGCTGAGCAGAGCGATGAGCGTCGCGACCGCACCCGCGATCGTCGCCACCAGAGCCGAGTTGCCGAGGAAGACCCCGAACGAGCTCTGCTCGAACAGGCTCACGTAGTTGTCGAGCGACGGCTCGCTGGGCCAATACTCGATCGGGAAGGAGTTGATCGTTCCCGGCGACTTGAACGACGTCAGCGCGATCCAGTACAGCGGGAAGAGCGTGATGACGAGCCAGAGGGCGAGACCGACGACGCGCACGACGCCGCCGACCGAGACCTTGCGCTTCGGACGCGGTGCCTTCGCGATGTCGGGGACGGTGAGACGCCGGGTCTCGGTGACCGTGGTTCCGGTGATGGTCATCGCTGGACCCTCCGCATCGCCATGAGGTAGAACGCGCAGAACACGAACAGGAACGCGACGACGATGAGTCCGATGGCGCTCGCGATGCCGTAGTTGCCCTGCTGCGTGTAGTTGATCATCCACGTCGTGATGATGTGGGTCTGGTTCGCCGGCCCGCCGTTGGTCATCGCGTAGATGATGTCGGGGAAGTTGAAGATCCAGATGATGCGCAGCAGGATCGTCAGCAGCAGCGTCATCGAGATGTACGGGATGATGATCGAGAACAGCTGACGCACCTTGCCTGCGCCGTCGAGGCTCGCGGCCTCGAGCATCTCATCGGGCACGGACTGCAGAGCCGCGAGGATCATGATCGCGAAGAAGGTCACGCCGTACCAGATGTTGGCGACGATGACCGCGAACATCGCGAGCTTCGGATCCGCCAGCCAGGGCAGCGGGGCGTCGATCAGGCCGGCCTTCATGAGCAGGTCGTTCACGACGCCGAACTCGGCGTTGAACATCCAGCGGAACAGCATCCCGATCAGGAAGCCCGAGACGGCCCACGGGAAGAACACGAGCGCCTGGTAGAGCCCGCGGAAGCGGAAGCGCTTGCGCAGGGCGAGCGCGATCAGGAAGCCGATCACGAGCTGAGGCACGAGCGAGCCGACGACCCACAGGACGGAGTTCCAGGCGACGATCGGGAAGGCAGGGTCCTGGAAGACGGTGACGAAGTTGTCGAAACCCACCCACGGGGTGGAGGTGAGATCCCACAGGTTCCAGTCGTGGAAGGCCATGCGTGCGCCCTGCAGCATCGGCCAGTAGGTGAACCAGCACACGAACACGATCGCCGGGGCCATGAAGGCCAGCAGCGTCAGCGCGTGGCGGCCACGGAAGGGGCGGCGCCGGCGGGATGCCGGGGAGGCCCCGCCGGCGGTGCCGACGGAGCCCCCTTCGAGAGTGGTCCGGGTCACGGATCAGCCCTTTTCCGCAGCGTACTTCTCGGTCCAGAAGGTGTCCCACGACTCGAGCAGCTCGGTGGTCGACATGTTGCCGAGCAGCACGTTCTGCACGTCCTGGTCGGACTTCTGGATCCACTCGGTCCACCAGCTGACGCCGCGAGGCTGCTTGACGTTGACGTAGGTCTCGGGGTCCTCGGTCATCGTGACATAGCTCGTCCACGGGCCCGAGGAGTAGAACTCGTCATCGGCTGCCTCGGAGATGATCGGCACGAGGCTGTTGGCCTGCGCGAACTCGGTGGCCGGCTCGGCCGACGAGAGGAACTCGACGAGCTTGACCGCAGCATCCTGGTGCTCGCTGTTCTCCGCGACGCCCCAGCCGGCGACGGCCAGCGGTTGCGCGGCCTTGCCCGACGGGCCGACGAGCAGCGGGGCGGTGTCCCACTGATCCTCGGTCAGAGAGGAGTCCTGCACGGTCGCGATGACCTCGGGGTCCTGCAGCAGGAACGCCGTGGTGCCGTTGGTGAAACCGGCGACCATCTCGGGGTAGCCCCACGACACGGCGGACGGCGGCGACGCCTCCTTGAAGAGGTCGAAGTAGTCGTCGACGGCTTCCTGCGCCTCGGGAGCGGCGAAGATCGTCGACCCGTCCTCCATCAGGAAGGCGTCATCGACGTCGAGGCCGTCGATCGTGTAGGCCTCGATAGCCGCGACCACATTGCTGTTCGCGTTCTGGCCACCGCGGAACGCGTAGCCGTAGATGTTGTTCGCGGGGTCCTGGATGGCGCTGGCCTGCTCGAGCAGATCCTTCCAGCTGTGCGGCGGGCCGTCGAAGCCCGCCTCCTCGACGAGGTCCGTGCGATAGAAGAGCGACAGGCCGTAGAAGCCGTACGGCACGAAGTAGCTCTTGCCGTCTGCGGCCACGGACGCCGACTGCGCGTTGTCGGTGAGGGCATCCCAGCCGTCCCACTTCTCGAGGTCGGCCGAGATGTCGTGCAGCCAGCCGTTGTTCGCGAACGGTCCGACGGTGATGTCGCGGACCTCGAGGACGTCGACGCCCTTGCCCGACTGCAGCATCTGCTGGATCTTCGCGTCGGCCTGCTCGGTGGGCGGCGAGACGAGCTTGACCTTGATGTCGGGGTTCTCCTTCTCGAAGTCGTCGAGGAGTCCGCGCAGCAGGTCGGTGCGGGCAGGATTGGTCAGGCTCTCGACCATCTGCAGGGTGACGGTGCCGTCGGCGGACTCGCCGCCGCCTGCGGAACAGCCGGTGAGCGCGAGTGCGGCGACGGTGCCGATTCCCGCGGCGGTCGTCAAGATTCTGTTCTTCTTCACGAGGTGCCTCTCAGTTGGTGATGGTGGTGGGTCGGGTGGTGGGTGGAGGGGTGGGTCGGGTCAGGAGACGATGATGGAGTCGGCGGTGCGGATGCCGGCGCGGCGGAGGATCTGCGGGATGCAGCGCTCGACGAAGGCCTCGAAGTCGGACGCCTCTGTGTAGAGGTGCGCCGACAGGCGGAAGTAGCCGACGCCGCGGAAGCTGGTGAACGCGGTCTCGACGCCGGTCTCGTCGAGCAGGTCCATGCGCAGGGCATCGGCTTCTTCGCGGGTCGAGCCGAGTCCGAGCGGCAGTCGTACGAGTCGCATCGACGGCACGGGCGAGGGCAACGGAGTGAGGGGGTCTTCGTCGCCGTAGGGGCGCAGGCCCTCGGCGATGATCTCGGCCCCGGCATCCGCCATCTGCGCCATCGCCTGACGGGCGTTGTGCCACCCGAACTCGGACTCGATGAACTCGATCGATGCCGGGGTGGCGAGGTAGGTCGTCGCGTCGATCGTGCCCTGGGTGTCGAAGCGCTCGGGGTAGGGCTCGTTCGCCGCCCACGAGTCGATGAGCGGCCACAGGTCGTCGCGGTCGGGGGCGTTGGTGACGAGCAGGGCGGAACCGCGCGGGGCGCAGGGCCACTTGTGCAGGTTGCCGAACCACCAGTCGCCGCCGGCGACCGCGGCGGCATCGGCGACGAGACCGGGAGCATGAGCGCCGTCGACGAGGGTGCGGATGCCCCGTTCCGCCGCGAGCTCGGCGATGCGCCGGGTCGGCAGCATCCGCGCGGTCGGCGAGGTGATCTGGTCGACCACGATCAGGCGGGTGGCCGGAGTGAGTGCGTCGGCGAAGCGCTGCACGACCTCGTCGTCGGAGGCGAGCAGCGGCAGCTCGACGGCGCGGACGGATGCTCCGAAGCGGCGGGCCAGGCGCTGCGCGCCCATGGTGATCGCTCCGTAGCCCTGGTCGGTGACGAGGATCTCGTCGCCGCGCTCGAGGTGCAGGGCGTTGTAGACGACGGTCGCGGCGGCGGAGGCGTTTGGGACGAAGACGCTGTCTTCGGCATGGGCGCCGAGGAACGGAGCCGTGCGCTCGCGAGCGTCGCGCACCCGTTCGGCGATGCGGGGGAACCACTCGACCGGGCTGAGGTCGGCACGACGTCGCAGGGCATCCTGCTGCTCGACGACGGCCGTGGGAACCGCGCCGAACGAGCCGTGGTTCAGGTGGATCACGTCGGGATCGAGCGGCCACGCATCACGGGCTCGGATGCCGGAGTTCAGCGTGAGCGGTGCGGGGAAGAGTGGTGCGGGCATCGGTCCTCGTCGGTGCAGTGGGGGAGTTGTTGCACAACTTTGCCACACGGCTTTCGAAATGGCTACGAAAAGGCGAGGATGAAACATAGTTGTCATACGAATTTGACGAAGGGTCTGCGTCCGACAGACTCAGCAAGGGGATCGGGCGGTGTCAGGAGGATGACGATGAGCGCACTGGACACAGCGCTGCACGGGCTGCGTGCGCTGATCGCGGACGGCGAGCTGCGTCCCGGCGACCGTCTGCCGAGCGAGGGGGAGCTGTGCGAGACGCTCGGCGTCTCACGCGGATCGCTGCGCGAAGCCATCCGCATGCTGGCCGCCCTCGGTGTGCTCGAGACCCGGCACGGCTCGGGCAGCTACGTCAGCGAGCTGCGCGCCGCCGACCTGATCGGCAGCCTCTCTCTCACGGTCGGACTCCTGCCCATGGCCGGGGTGCTCGAACTGACGGAGCTTCGCCGGGTGCTCGAGCCCCACGCAGCTGCGCTCGCCGCGGCCCGCATCGACGCCGCCACGATCGAGACGCTCAGCGGCGTGCTCGATGAGATCGAGGCGAGCGACGACTTCGAGGACCACTCCCGCCTCGACCACGCCTTCCACATGACGATCTCGGAGGTCGCCGGCAACGACGCGCTCACGAGCCTGATCGACGTGCTGCGCTCACGCTCGCGGGCCTATCGGATCCCGGATGCCGGCGATGCCGCCGAACTCAAGCTCCACTCGGATGCCGGGCACCGGGCGATCCTCCGCGGACTCGCGGCGGCGGACCCGGTCGCGGCGTCGGCTGCGGCATCCGCCCACGTGGCTCAGACCGAGTACTGGGTGCGCCGGTACACCGATACGGATCTGCGCGCCGAAGGGTCGTCCGTCGAGTCGCCCTGAGTGACGACGATCGCCCTCTCGTCTCGACCGGTCTGCACAGTTCGCCTCGGTCTGCACAGGCGTGCGGTCGCCTCGGGGGCCGCGCGGGGCGCTGGGTGCTGTGTGCGTATCGGGCGGAGGGGACGCCGCGGTCAGGCGAGGGTGATGTCGACCTGGATCTCCGTGGCGATGCGCTCGAGGTCGCGACGCAGGGCATCGATGTCGACCGACGACGGAACCCGCGCGATCACGGATGCCTCGAACAGACGGCCGCCGGCCATCGCGGCATCCCGGGTCTCGGTCGCGAGCTCCTCGATGCTGAGTTCGTGCGCGTTCAGCACGTTCGAGACCTCGCGGACGATGCCGGATCGGTCGTTGCCCAGCACCCGGATCTCGAGTCGCTGCTCGTCCTCCGCGTCGTCATCAGGCGTTCCGGTGAGGACGGCGAGCGTCAGGAGCCCCTGTCCCTGAAGTCCGCGGAGCGCCGTCTGCAGCTCGTCGGAACGGTCGGCGGCGACCGAGACCTCGATCACTCCGGCGAAGGTGCCCGCGAGCTCGGCCAGCGAGCTGTTCTCCCAGTTTCCGCCGTGGGCATCGACGACATCGGCGACGGCTGCGACGAGTCCGGGGCGATCGGCACCCGCGACAGTGAGGATGAGAGTAGTCATGCGGCCAGCGTAGCCGGAGCGCCTCGGCCCGCGACGGCCATGACTCCGGAGAATGTGGCGGCTCGAACCCGAGGAAGCGTGTTCTCCCGGGTGACCTGCCCGGATCTCCGGAGTCATGGAAGCGGAACGAGGGTCAGTCGACCCAGACCCCGGTCTCGAGGAAGTGATCGAGGCGGGTGCGATGCGGGTCGAGGTCCCAGCCCTGCTCGGCGACCCACTCATCGTTGAAGTACGTGCCGGCGTAGCGGATGCCGCTGTCGCAGATGAGCGTGACGATGCTGCCGGTCTCGCCCGCCGCGCGCATGCGCGCGATCAGCTGGAATACGCCGTACAGGTTGGTGCCGGTCGAACCTCCGGCCCAGTGCAGGGTGCGCTCGCGCAGCATCCGGATCGCGGCGATCGACCCCGCGTCGGGAACGCGGATCATCTCGTCGATCACACTGGGCACGAACGAGGCCTCGACGCGCGGGCGGCCGATGCCCTCGATGCGACTGGGGCGTCCGGCCGGCGCGTCGACGGTGCCCGCCCATCCGTCGTAGAACGCCGAACCCTCGGGGTCGACGACCGCGATCTGCGTCTCGTGGCGGCGGTACTTCACGTACCGGCCGAAGGTGGCGCTCGTGCCGCCGGTGCCTGCGCCCACGACGATCCAGCGGGGGATCGGGTGGCGTTCCTGCGACAGCTGGCTGAACACGCTCTCGGCGATGTTGTTGTTGCCGCGCCAGTCGGTCGCCCGCTCGGCGAACGTGAACTGGTCGAGGTAGTGGCCATGGCATTCGGAGGCCAGGCGCTGAGCCTCAGGAGACATGTCCTCGGCGCGGTCGACGAAGTGACAGCGTCCGCCGTAGAACTCGATGAGGTCGATCTTCTCCTGGCTGGTCGAGCGCGGTACGACGGTGACGAAGGGCAGCCCCAGCATCCGCGCGAAGTACGCCTCGGAGACGGCCGTCGATCCGCTGGACGACTCGACGAGAGTGGAGTCCTCGGTGATGCGTCCGTTGACGAGTCCGTACAGGATCAGCGAGCGCGCGAGACGGTGCTTGAGCGACCCGGTCGGATGCACCGACTCGTCTTTCAGGTACAGGTCGATGCCCCACTCGGGTGGCAGCGGGAAGAGGTGCAGATGGGTGTCGGCGCTGCGGTTGGCGTCGGCTTCCAGCAGGGCGATCGCGGTGCTGGTCCAGTCGCTCATGCTTCGAGCGTAACGCTCCTCTAGCGGGGCGTGTAGCCGCCCTCGCCCGTCTCGCCGTCGTACGTGAAGACCTCGTCCTCGAGGGTGATCTGGATGTCGTCGCCGAGGGGCTGCTCGGCGAGCAGACGCTCCTCGAGCATCGTCATGCGCTCCTCGTACTCCTGCGCCTGCGCATCGTCGACACCCCAGATGGTGGCGACCTTCATGTCGGTGAGGAAGTAGAGGAAGGCGGAGACGGCCGTGCGGTTGAACTCGGTGTCGGGGATGCTCTGCCAGAGCGCGCCGCTGTCGCGCAGGCGCTTGTACTCGTCGATCTTCGCCTGGAGCGCGTCGGCGATGGCGGAGGCGTCGGCGTCGGCGTCGCCCGAGCCGTCGGAGTCCGGGTCGCCCTGCGGTGCCTCGGAAGGCGCTGCGGGCTCTTCCGTGACGCTCGTGGCCGGAGGCGCGGTCGCCGGTTCGGTGCGCGAGCTCAGCAGCAGGCTCACGGCCACCGCGATGCCCACGACGACGATCAGCACGAACGCCGCGACCGCTGCGATGACGATGCCGACGGTCCGTCCTGAACGCGGAGGAGGAGGCGCGGACGGGGAAGCATATGCGGCGCCGTAGGGAGGCGACGGCTGCCCGGGGTGCGGCGGCGGGTACGCGGCCATCTGCGGATGCAGCCCCGGCTGGGAGGCAGAGGCGTACGGCGGCAGCGGCGCGGGCGGCCCGGGGATCCCGCCCAGCGGCGGGGCCAGCGGGACGGAGGATCCGAGCTGTGCCGGCGCCGCGGCAGGCGGCGGAGGGATGACCGGGTCGGAGTCGGATGCCGGTGGATGCGCGTCGTCGACCATCGTGTCTTCCCCCCGATCGCATCGCCCCGTGCGATGCGTGCTCTCGTTCCAGGCTAGTCCGCGACCCGTGCTCGGCCGACCCACCTGTGAGTGGATGCCGCGTGCGGATGCGGCTAGCGGACGGTGCCGGCGCGCGAGGTGCTGCCGTCGCCGTCGACGTGCAGCAGCGACGCCTGCGACTGCTCCTGCTGCAGCTGGAACTCGAAGCGCGAGCGGTCGCCGCGGTGGTGCGCCACGAAGTACTCGATCGGCGTGCCGTCGGAGGAACGGCTCACGCTGCGCAGTCGCAGCAGGGCGGAGCCGGCGCTCACCCCCAGATGCTGCGCCTGCTCGTGGGTCGCGACGGTGGCCTCGGCCGAGCGGACGCCGCTGGTCGCCACGATGTCGTGATCGGCGAGCAGGCGGTACAGGGACCGCTCCGAGAGGTCGACGCCGAGCGTGACTCCGCCGACGGCATCCGGCATCCAGGTGGTCGAGAGCGACCAGGGTTCGCCGTCGACGTGACGCAGACGGTCGAGCACCACGACCGGTGCGCCAGGGTCGACCTCGAGTGCCGCCGCGATCTCGTCGTCGGCGAGAGTCTGCTCGTGGCGCAGGACGTCGCTGTGCACGTGCCCGCCGCGGCGCTCGACGTCGTCGTAGAGGCCGATCAGCGTGTGCACCAGGCTCTCGCTCGTGCGGGGGCGCGACACGAACGTGCCCTTGCCCTTGACGCGTTCGACGAGCCCCTCGTGCTCGAGCTGGGCCAACGCCTGGCGCACCACGGTGCGCGAGATGCCGTAACGCTCACAGAGGCGGTGCTCGCCGGGCAGCGGGTCGCCGGGCTGCAGGCCGTCTCGCGAGATGCCGTCGACGATCAGCTGACGCAGCTGGTCGTACATGGGCGCGGCGGAGTGGCGGTCGATCGTGTCATTCATATCAGTACGCCACTCCCGCGTGCAGGATCACGTTCGCGTAGGGGGTGAACTCTCCCGAGCGCACGAACGCGCGCGCCGAGTGGGTCAGCTTCTTGAAGTCGACGTGCGGGATGAGCTCGATCTCGAAGTCCTGGTCGGCGAAGCGCTCGCGCAGCGCGGCCAGCACCTCGGGGCTCTTCTCGGCGACCTCGGCCGACACCGTCGCTCCCTCCACGACGAGCTCGGCCAGCACGGTGTCGAGCACGTCGAAGAAGGCCGGAGCGCCGGGACGATAGGCGAGGTCGATGCGCTCGGATCCGGGCGGGATGGGCAGGCCGGCGTCGGTGACCACCAGCAGATCGGTGTGGCCGGTCTCGCTGATCACGCGCGAGAGTGCGGGGTTGATGGTCGTCGCTGTCTTGCGCATGATGTCTCCTCGGGGGTGTCAGTGGGCTTCTCGGGCGGCCAGGAAGGCGTCGACCTCGGCCCGCAGCGGCAGGCTGGGCGAGGCGCCCTGCTTCGTGACGGCGAGGGCTCCGGCGGCGGTCGCCAGGCGTACGGCATCCGTCAGCTCCCAGCCGTTGGCGAGGGCGGCGCCGAGATACCCGGCGTAGGCGTCGCCGGCCGCGGTGGTGTCGACGGCCTCGACAGGGAACGGCGGGATGACGGATGCTCCCGCTGCGGTCACGACGCACGAGCCCTGACCCGCGAGCGTGATCACGGCGGCGCCGACGCCCCGGTCGAGGAACCAGCGTCCGGCGATCTCCGCCGACGCGGCATCCGTCACCTCGACGCCGCTGAGCACCGAGGCCTCGGTCTCGTTCGGGGTGACGATGTCGATGCTCGCCCACACGGCGTCATCCAGCGGAGCGGCGGGGGCGGGGTCGAGGATGACGGTCATGCCGTGCTCGCGTCCTCGTGACGTGATGTGCGCGGTGAGCGCCGAGGGCGTCTCGAGCTGTGTGAGCAGCACCGACGTGGTCGGCGCGAGGGCTTCGAGCGCCGCGTCGATCTGCTCGGTGCTGAGCGCGGCGTTGGCCAGAGGCACCATGACGATGTCGTTCTGCGCCGAGGCGTCGACGCGGATGTGCGCGATGCCCGTCGGCCCCGGCACCGTGCGCAGGTGCGTGAGGTCGACCCCGGCCTCGCTCAGCCCGTCGACGACGAGGTCGTGGAAGAGGTCGTCTCCCACGCATCCGACGAAGCTCGTGCGGGCCCCCGATCGTCCGGCGGCGACCGCCTGATTCGCGCCCTTGCCGCCGAGCATCAGGGTGAACTCGTCGCCGAGGATGGTCTCTCCGCGGGCGGGGAGCCTGGTCGAGAAGGTCGTCACGTCTGCGGTCACGCTGCCGACGATGACGACGCCGGTGCGATCGGGCGAGGTGGCGGCTGTCATGGCACTCCTGATCGTCGTCGATGCGGGGTGCTTTGACATCCTCCGCGGCTGTCATTACATTAGCCGAATCCGAACCTGTAACGACAGGTTGTGCACAAGGAGACCCGATGACCGCGCTGGCCCCCCGTCTCTATGTCGACAGCGCGGACGTCGACCGCGTCGCCTCGCTCCTCACCGCGGGCGTCGTGCACGGCGTGACGACCAACCCCACGATCCTCGAGCGCGGCGGCCGCACCGCCGCGGAGATCCCCGACCTCTACGCCCGCTGGTCGGACGAGGGCGCCCGCGAGATCTTCTTCCAGACGTGGGGCGGCGACACCGCATCCTTCCTCCGCAACGCCGAGGGCATCCGTGCGCTGGGCGATCGCGTGGCCGTGAAGGTGCCGGCGACCCGCGACGGCTTCGCCGCGGCATCCGCTCTGGTGCGCGACGGCGCGACCGTGCTCGTCACCGCCGTCTACTCGGTCGCACAGGCGCTGGCATGCGCCTCGATCGGGGCGCAGTACATCGCCCCCTACCTCGGACGGATGCGGGATGCCGGCATCGACGGGGATGCGGTGATCGCCCGCATGCAGGAGGTGTGCGCGGGCAGCGACTCGAACGTGCTCGCGGCCAGCCTGCGATCACCTGACGACATCACCGGTCTGCGTCTCGCGGGGGTGCCGTACTTCACGGCGGCACCCGACGTGATCGAGCAGGTGCTGTTCCACGAGGTCAGCGACAGCTCCGCCGCCGAGTTCGACGCGGCAATGGGGCGGCTCGGGGCCTGAGTCGCACTCCGGCGGGTGGGCCAGCGTCGGCCAGACGCACCAGATTCGGCCCGACGTCACGGATACGGCCGAGCGAAGCGCATCTGGCCGAACGTGCCGGTCTGGGCCCGGACGACGAAAGCGTGCAGGGAAGGCCCGAGGGACGCGTGGCCGAGAGAGGCGTCGCTGCGTCAGGCGGATGCCGCCTGGCGCAGCCACCGCTCGACGCCGGCGATGTGCGCCGTGGCCAGCGAGGTGGCGAGACCCGAATCGCGCCGGGCGATGGCGTCGGCGATCGCCCGGTGCTCCGAGAGGGTGCGCTCGACCGCTCCGCCCTCGGTGAGACCACGCCACACGCGGGCGCGCACGGTCTGACTGCTCAGGTGCTCGATGAGGCTGGCGAGATAGGCGTTGCCGGCCATGCCGACGATCTCACGGTGGAAGCGGATGTCGTGCTCGACGAGCTCTTCGATGCTGACCGTCGGGTCGATGGAGGCGACCTCGCTCTCGAGGCCGGCGATCGCGTCGTCGCTCCCGAGGGTGGCCGCGAGGCCGGTCGCCTGCGACTCCAGCATCCGCCGCACTGCGAAGATCTCGAGCATCGAGTCGTCGTCGTGCATGTCGACCACGAACGAGATCGCCTCGAGCAGCAGGTGGGGCTCCAGGCTGGTGACATAGGTGCCGTCACCGCGGCGCACGTCGAGCACCCGGATCACCTCGAGCGCCTTCACGGCCTCGCGCATCGAGTTGCGTGACAGGCCGAGCCGCTCGGACAGCTCCTTCTCGGGAGGGAGGCGATCGCCGGGTGCGAGTTCGCCCGACACGATCATCGCCTTGATCTTCTCGATCGCGTCGTCAGTCACTGCCATGGCGTCATCCTAGCCATTCATCGGATGTCTGCGGCAGGATGGGGGCATGCGCGTACTCGATTCGCACCTGCACCTCTGGGACCCCGAGCTTCTGCACTACACCTGGCTCGAGGGTCCGCTCGCCTGGCTGTTCGGTGCGACCGAGATCGAGCACGCCCGCATCGCCCGCGCGACGACCGAGCGCGCGGTGTTCGTGCAGGCCGAGACCGTCGAAGACGACTTCCTCGAAGAAGTGCGGTGGGTGGCCGGGCTCGCGCCCCGCGTCGGGGTGGTCGGCATCGTCGCGGGGGCGCGTCTGGATCGCGGCACCGACACCACCGCGCACCTCGAAGGACTCGCCGCCGAGCCGCTCGTGGTCGGCGTGCGGCACAACCTGCAGGGCGAACCCGACGGACTGGCGGTCTCGGCAGACTTCGTCACCGGGGCGCGCGAGGTCGCGGCGCGCGGCTGGGCCTTCGACGCCTGCGTGCGCGCCGCGCAGCTGCCCGAGGTGGCCCGACTCGCGGGGGCGGTGCCCGAGCTGCGGATGGTGCTCGATCACCTCGGCAAGCCCGAGGTCGGCACGGCGAAGGCCCCGGTGGCGCCGACCATGGAATGGGTGCGCGATCTCGACGACCTGGCACGGCATCCGAATGTGTGGTGCAAGCTCTCGGGGCTGCCGGGAGAGGCCGGAGGCGACTGGTCGGCCGAGCAGCTGCATCCGTTCCTCGACGCCGCGGCCGACGCGTTCGGCGTCGATCGGCTGATGTGGGGCAGTGACTGGCCGGTCTCGGTCATCGGACCCCCGGAGGAGGGCGACCCGTACGCGAACGTCGACGGATCGCCCATGTATCAGCCGACGGCTCGGATCAGATGGGCGGATGCGGTGATCGCCTGGGCCGAGCGCCGCGGGCACGACGTCGACGCGATCATGTGGACGAACGCCGAGGAGTTCTACCGGATCGGCGAGCGGCCGACGCACGAGGACGCTCGGGAGGAGCGGCCGCGCCGCGGCATCCTGGGTTGGCTGCGCGGCGGTCGCTCATAGCGCCCGCTGTCCGGGGCCGGGACCAGGACAGCGGGCGACGCGGCGGTCAGCCCCCGACGGGACGGAGCCGCAGCTGAGCCATGCCGCCGTCGACCTCGATGAACGTGCCCGTGGTCGAGCCCGCGGCGGGGCTCACCAGGTAGGCGACCGCCGCGGCGACCTCGTCGGGTGAGACCAGGCGGCCATGCGGCTGGCGGGCCTCGAGGGCGGCGCGCTCGGCGGCCGGGTCGTCGGCCGAGTCGAGCAGCCGGCCGACCCACGGGGTGTCGGCGGTGCCGGGGTTGACGGCGTTGACGCGGATGCCCTCGCGCAGGTGATCGGCGGCCATGGCACGGGTCAGAGCCGAGACGGCGCCCTTCGACGCGCTGTAGAGCGCGCGCTGGGGAAGGCCGGTGGTCGAGGCGATGGATGCCGTGTTGCAGACCGCCGCGCTCGGCGACTTCTTGAGCCACGGCAACGCCGCCGACGTGACGCGGGCGATGCCCGTGACGTTGATCGAGAGCACACGCGCCCACTCGTCGTCGTCGTTGGCGCTGATGTCTCCCTGGGCGCCGACCCCGGCGTTGTTCACGACGATGTCGATGCGCCCGAACCTCTCGGCGACGGCGGCCACGGCGGCATCCACCGATGCACGGTCCGACACGTCGGCCGTAAAAGCGGCGAAGGCGGCATCCGCTCCTGAGGTGTCGCGGTCGAGCACGGCGATCTGCGCGCCGTCGGCGTGCAGGCGGGCGGCGATGGCCGCTCCGATCCCGGATGCTCCGCCGGTCACGATCGCGACGAGTCCGTCGAGTGCGCTGCTCACTTCTGTGCCTCCCATGCCACGAACTCCTGGCGCTGATGCCCGAGTCCTTCGATCTCGATCTCGACCACGTCGCCCGCCGTCAGATACGGGAACTTGCCCCCGAAGGCCACGCCCTGGGGAGTGCCCGTGAGGATCAGATCGCCCGGCTCGAGCGTGACGTACTGCGACAGGTGGTGCACGATCACGCGCACGTCGAAGATCATGTCGTCGGTGTTCGAATCCTGACGCGCTTCGCCGTTCACCCAGCTGCGCAGCCGCAGGTCGTCGACGTCGACCTCGTCGGGTGTCACCAGCCAGGGGCCGGTCGGGTTGAAACCGGGGGCGATCTTGCCCTTCGACCACTGCCCGCCCGAGACCTCCATCTGGAAGGCGCGCTCCGAGACGTCGTTCGCCACCACGTAGCCGGCGATGTGGGCGTCGGCGTCGTCGGGCGAATCGAGGTAGGCGGCGCGGGCGCCGATCACGATGCCGAGCTCGACCTCCCAGTCGGTCTTCTCGCTGCCGCGGGGGATCGTGACCGCATCGTTCGGGCCGACCACCGTGTTCGGCGTCTTCAGGAACATGATCGGGACGGTCGGCGGCTCGGAGCCGGACTCGCGGGCGTGCGCCGCGTAGTTCTGGCCGATGCAGATGACGGCGCTGGGGCGGGCGATCGGCGCGCCGATGCGCATCGCCGCGGCATCCCCGAGAACCGGCAGTTCGTCGGCGGCGCGGGCCGCGGCGACGCGAGCCCGGAAATTACCGGCGAGGAAATCACCGTTCACATCGGATGTCACAGAGCGCAGATCGAGGTAGCGGTCACCTTCGACGAGGACGGGGATCTCGGCGCCGGGGGTGCCTAGCCGTGCGAACTTCATGTCTCTCCTGCTCAGTGAGGTGTCCGTGGGTGACGAGGCGCGTCAGTGCGGCCCGTCTCGTTGACAGTATAGACATCCGATGTTTACACTCCAAGAGATCTGCACGGATATCCGTCCCGTGCACGAGAGGAACCCGTGAGCCGCATCGTCGCCCTCGACACGACCGACATCCGCTTCCCGACATCGCTGAGTCTGGACGGATCGGATGCCATGAATCCCGACCCCGACTACTCGGCGGCATACGTGATCGTGCGCACGGATGCCGAGGACGGCATCGACGGCCACGCGTTCGTCTTCACGATCGGGCGCGGCAACGATGTGCAGGTCGCCGCGATCGACGCGCTCGCCGGGCACCTCGTCGGTCGCGAGATCGAGCCGCTGCTCGACGACATGGGCACGACGTTCCGCGACATCATCGGCGACTCGCAGCTGCGCTGGCTCGGCCCCGAGAAGGGCGTCATGCACATGGCCATCGGCGCGGTCATCAACGCGCTGTGGGACATCAAGGCCAAGCGGGCCGGGCTGCCGCTGTGGCAGCTGCTCGCGCGGATGACGCCCGAGGAGCTCGTGGGCCTCGTCGACTTCCGCTACCTCACAAATGCGCTGACGCCCGAGGACGCCCTCGAGATCCTGCGCGCCGCCGAACCGGGACGCCTCGAGCGCGAACGAGAACTGCTCGCCACCGGATACCCCGGCTACACGACCAGCCCCGGATGGCTCGGATACTCCGACGAGAAGCTCGAGCGGCTCGCCCGCGAGGCGATGGCCGACGGCTTCACCCAGATCAAGCTGAAGGTCGGCGCCGACCTCGACGACGACATCCGCCGTTTCCGCAAGGCCCGCGAGGTGTGCGGACCGGACTTCCCCATCGCGATCGACGCCAACCAGCGGTGGGAGGTGTCGGAGGCGATCGAATGGGTCAACGCGCTCGCCGAGTTCCACCCCGCCTGGATCGAAGAGCCCACGAGCCCCGACGACGTGCTCGGTCACGCCGAGATCGCCAGGGGGGTGGCACCCATCCGCGTCGCCACCGGCGAGCACGCCCAGAACCGCGTCATCTTCAAGCAGCTGCTGCAGGCCCAGGCGATCTCGGTCATGCAGATCGACGCCGTGCGCGTCGCGGGCGTCAACGAGAACATCGCCAACCTGCTGCTGGCCGCGAAGTTCGGTGTGCCGGTCTGCCCACATGCCGGTGGCGTCGGGCTGTGCGAGGCCGTGCAGCACCTCTCGATGTTCGACTTCGTCGCCGTCACCGGCACCCGCGAAGGGCGGATGATCGAGTTCGTCGACCACCTGCACGAGCACTTCGTGATCCCCACCGACATCCAGGGCGGGTCGTACATGGCACCCACGGTGCCCGGATCCGGCATGGAGATGAAGGCCGAGAGCATCGCCGCGTACACGTGGACGGGGCAGCATGTCGGAGTCTGATGCTCTGGCGGTTCCGCCCCTCGGATACGGGGCCGCGAACGTCGGCAACCTCTTCCGCGCGCTGAGCGACGACGAGGCGTGGGCGGTGCTCGATGCGGCGTGGGACAGCGGCATCCGCTACTTCGACACCGCTCCGCATTACGGGCTCGGGCTCTCGGAGCGTCGTCTCGGGGCGTTCCTGCAGACCAAACCGCGCGACGAGTACGTGCTGTCGACCAAGGTCGGGCGCCTGCTGCGACCGAACCCCGACCACGACGGCGGCCTCGACACAGCGAACGACTTCCATGTTCCCGACGATCTGCAGCGCGTGTGGGACTTCTCGGCTGAGGGGATACGCACCAGTCTCGATGAGTCCCGCGAACGTCTCGGGATCGAGCGCATCGACCTTGTCTACCTGCACGACCCCGAGCGGCATGACCTGGATCTCGCGCTCGCCGAGGCGCTGCCGGCGCTCGAGCAGCTGCGTCGCGACGGCGAGGTGACTGCCGTCGGCATCGGCTCGATGGTGTCGGATGCGCTCGCCGCCTCCGTGTGGTCGGCCGACCTCGACCTGGTCATGGTCGCGGGCAGATACACGCTGCTCGAACAGCCGGCGGCGGCCGAGGTGCTGCCGGCGTGCCGAGAGACCGGGACAGGCATCGTCGCGGCATCCGTCTTCAACTCCGGGCTGCTGGCATCGAACGAACCTCGCCGCGACGGGCGATACGAGTACGGGCAGCTTCCCGACGAGCTGTGGGAACGGCTGCTGCGCATCGCACGGGTGTGCGCCGAGCACGACGTGCCGCTGCCCGCCGCCGCGATCCAGTTCCCGCTGCAGTCAGACGTGGTGCGCTCGGTGGTGGTCGGAGGAAGCCGGCCAGGGCAGCTGACGCAGAATGCCGAGTATGCGGCGCTCGAGATTCCTGGCGCGCTGTGGAATGAGCTCGCTGCAGAGGGGCTGATACCAGGCTGAGCCGGACGGCGCGCGTTCACAATTCAGCACAGGTCTGCGCTGGTGGGCGGTCTGGGGCTTCGGCGGCGGCATCAGTGCGGGTTCGTGCTGAATTGTGAACCGAGCCTGCGCCGGCGACGCGACGGCGGAGACGAGGCTCAGCGGCCGACGGTCGACTCGCGCACCACGAGCTCGGCAGCGAAGGGCGTCGGCGCGGGGAGGTCGGCCGTGGGGTCTGTGAGCTGACGGATGAGTGCCGCGCCCGCCGCCCGGCCGATCTCGTACCCGGGCTGCCGCACGCTCGTCAGCGGCACGACGCTCTGGTGGGCCTGCGCGACGTCGTCGAAGCCGACCAGTGCGATCTCCTCGGGCACGCGGATGCCCCGGCGCAGCAGCTGGGTGAGCACGCCGATCGCCACCATGTCGTTGGCGGCGAAGATCGCGTCGGGGCGTTCGATGGCAGGCATCTCGGCGATCCGTGCGCCGACCTCGAGGCCGTCCTCGGTCGTCAGGTGCGGCACGTCGATCACATCGGCCGTCGCCCCGGCCGCGGTGACGGCATCGCGCAGCCCGAGGAGGCGGTCGTTCGACTGGCTGACGCTCGGCGCGCCCAGGAAGAGGATGCGGCGGCGGCCGAGCGACAGCAGGTGCTCGCCCGCCAGCCGTCCGCCGCCGCGGTCGTCGAACAGCACCGAACCGACGGTCGGCGAATCGGGGATGGGGCCGACGACGACCGAGCGGATGCCGCGCTCCGCTAGCTGTTCGAGCCGGGGCACCACGTCTTCGAGCGGGTAGATGACGATGCCCTGCACGCGGTGCGCCTCGAACATGTCGATGTTGCCGCGTTCGGTGTCGGCGTCGCGGTTGCTGTTGCTGAAGAACAGCGACCAGCCGCCCTCGCGGGCCACGTCTTCGACCCCGCGCGAGAGCTCGTGGAAGTACGGCAGCCAGGCGTCGAGAAGAATCAGCGCCAGCGCCTTGCTGGAGCCGGCTCGCAGTTGACGGGCGGATTCGTTGGGCACGTAGCCGAGCTGGGCGATCGCCTCCCTCACCTTCGCCGCGCTCGATTCGCCGAGCACATGCGGGTGGTTGAGGTAGTTCGAGACGGTCGAGGAGGACACCCCGGCGAGAGCGGCGACGTCTTTGACGCTGGCGGGCATGGAGCTCCTGTCGACTGCGCGACGACGCAGGACGGTCGGCGGCGAGTCCAGAGTAGCCCAGCGATTGCAACGTGCCAAGAAAGTTCTTGACACCGCATCCCCGACCCGCGTACGGTGACCTGAACGCAGAGTTGCAACGTGCCAATCCTGCCGAGGCGAAGGTGCCGTACACCCGTCTCCGAGAGGTCTCATGAACATCGGATGCCACGGGCTCGTCTGGACCGGAGACTTCGATGCCGACGGCATCCGTCTCTCCGTCGAGAAGACGAAGGCGGCCGGATTCGACCTGATCGAGTTCCCGCTGATGGACCCGTTCTCGTTCGACGTCGCCGCGGCGAAGGACGCGCTCGAAGAGCACGATCTCGCCGTCAGCGCCTCGCTCGGACTCTCGGGCGCGACCGACGTGACGAGCTCCGACCCGGCTGTCGTGGCCGCGGGGGAGGCGCTGCTGCTCAGGGCGGTCGACGTGCTCGCCGACCTCGGCGGCCAGCACTTCTGCGGCGTGATCTACAGTGCGATGCAGAAGTACATGGACCCGGTGACGGCCGAGGGGCTGGAGAGCAGCCGGCGCACGATCGCCCGCGTCGCCGACCATGCCGCAGAGCGCGGCATCTCGGTCTCGCTCGAGGTCGTGAACCGCTACGAGACGAACGTGCTGAACACCGCACGGCAGGCGCTCGCCTACCTCGCCGAGGTCGATCGGCCGAACCTCGGCATCCACCTCGACACGTACCACATGAACATCGAGGAGTCGGATATGTTCGCGCCGGTCCTCGACGCGGCTCCGGCACTGCGCTACGTGCACATCGGCGAGAGCCACCGCGGCTATCTCGGCACCGGCACCGTCGACTTCGACACCTTCTTCAAGGCGCTGGGCCGCATCGGCTACGACGGTCCGATCGTGTTCGAGTCGTTCTCGTCAGCCGTCGTCGCCCCCGATCTCAGCCGCATGCTCGGCATCTGGCGCAACCTGTGGACCGACAACGTCGAGCTCGGAGCGCACGCCAACGCGTACATCCGCGACAAGCTCGTCGCGGTCGACTCGATCCGGCTGCACTGAGCCGGGCCGTCGCCTCGATCCGCCGACCTGTTGCCAACTTGTTATTACAGGTCTTCCCATCCGAAGCAGTCTTAGTTACATTTAGATACAACTTGCGCAGGGTGGGGCGTAAGACGCAGAATTGATCCGATGTTTCCGGACCCGACCGGAATATCGCATCACGACCTTCAAGGAAGCAGGTGAGCACATGAGTGACCCCATTCTCAGAGTCGACGGGATCAGCAAGGGATTCCCCGGTGTGCAGGCTCTCAAGGATGTGCACCTCGAGGTGCGAGCCGGCGAGGTGCTGGTGCTCGTGGGCGAGAACGGCGCCGGCAAGTCGACCCTGATGAAGATCCTCTCGGGGATCTACACCAAGGACGAGGGCACCATCACGTTCGAGGGCCGGGAGGTCGAACTCACCAGCCCGCTGCAGGCGCAGCAGCTCGGCATCACGATCATCCACCAGGAACTCAACCTGATGCCCGATCTCACCGTGGCGCAGAACATCTTCGTGGGTCGCGAGCCCACCACCGGCCCCTTCCTGTCGGAGCGCAAGCTCAACGCGCAGACGGCCGAACTGCTGCAGCGCCTCGGCATCAGGGTCAACCCCCGACAGCTCGTCGGTGAGCTGACCGTGGCCGAGCAGCAGATGGTCGAGATCGCCAAGGCGCTCTCGTTCAACGCCAAGGTGCTCATCATGGACGAGCCCACCTCGGCGCTCACCGACTCCGAGACCGAGACCCTGTTCCTGCTGATCGAGCAGCTGCGCGCCTCGGGGACCGGCATCGTCTACATCTCGCACCGCATGGACGAGCTGCGGCGTCTCGCCGACCGGGTCACGGTGCTCCGTGACGGCACATACATCGGATCACTGGAGAAGTCGGAGGTGAGCGTCCCGAAGATCATCGAGATGATGGTCGGCCGCGTGATCGACGAGGGAACCCGTCCGCAGGCCCGCGATCACATCAACGACCCGATCGTGCTCGACGTGCAGGGACTCTCGACCAAGAACCTCCTCAAGGACGTCTCGTTCCAGTTGCACAAGGGTGAGATCCTCGGCTTCGCCGGGCTCATGGGCGCCGGGCGCACCGAGACCGCGCGGGCCATCATCGGTGCCGACCACCGCGACGGCGGCACGATCGCGATCGGCGGCGACCCGGTGCGAATCGGACAGCCGGCGGATGCGGTCAAGCACGGCCTCGGCTACCTCTCGGAGGACCGCAAGCTGCTGGGCCTGATGCTCGAGCAGGACGTGACCTTCAACACCGTGCTCGCCTCGCTCGGGTCGTACGCCAACGGCATCGGCTGGATGGGCGACGCGAAGGCGAAGAACCGCACCAAGGAGTACGTGCAGCAGCTGCGGGTCAAGACGCCCTCGGTGAACCAGGTCGTGAAGCTGCTCTCGGGAGGGAACCAGCAGAAGGTCGTCATCGCCCGGTGGCTGATGCGCGACTGCGACATCCTCATCTTCGACGAGCCGACCCGAGGGATCGACGTCGGCGCGAAGGAGGAGATCTACCGCCTCATGCAGCAGCTCGCTGACCAGGGCAAATCCATCATCGTCATCTCATCGGAGCTCCCCGAGATCCTCCGCGTCGCGAACCGCATCGCGGTCTTCGCGAACGGTCGGATCACCGGGACGCTCCGCAACGAGGAAGCCAGCCAGGAGAAGATCATGCAACTCGCAGCCCACGGGGAGGAAGACTGATGAGCACCCCACAGCAGTCCGGATCGTCGACGACGACGATCATCCAGACGGCGGTCGATGAGAACACCGACAAGCGCGACTTCGGCGGGTTCCTCCGTCGCCAGCTGCAGCAGTCGCTCGCCTTCGGCACGCTGATCGTCCTGGTGATCTTCTTCTCGATCGCCAGCCCGAACTTCTTCACCTTCAGCAACATCGCCACGGTGCTGCTGTCGACGGCCGTCATCGGCATCCTCGCCCTCGGCACGACCTTCGTCATCATCACCGGCGGCATCGATCTATCGATCGGCACCGGTATGGCGCTGTGCGCCGTGATGACGGGTGTCTTCGTGACCAACATGGGGCTCCCCGTCTGGGTCGGCGTGATCGGCGG
The DNA here is from genome assembly GCF_001266755.1 of Microbacterium sp. CGR1. Taxonomy (NCBI): domain Bacteria; kingdom Bacillati; phylum Actinomycetota; class Actinomycetes; order Micrococcales; family Microbacteriaceae; genus Microbacterium; species Microbacterium sp. CGR1. Next base: position 2,245,564 of record NZ_CP012299.1, on the reverse strand, counting down.
TGTGCTCACAGGTGTCCTCATGGGACTCGTGAACGGCATCAACATCACCTTCCTCCGGCTGCCGCCGTTCATCGCGACCCTCGCGATGATGATGATCGCCGGCGGACTCGCCCTCGTCATCTCGAACGTCTCGCCGATCTACTTCTCGACCTCGGCCCCCGACTTCAAGAAGATCGCGCTCGGCGTGATCATCCCCGGCATCCCGAACGCCGTGCTGATCACCGCCGTGGCCGCGATCATCGCGTGGCTCGTGCTGTCGAAGACGCTCCTCGGCCGCTACACGTTCGCGATCGGCTCGAACGAGGAGGCCACCCGGCTGTCGGGTGTGAACACCCGCCGCTGGACGATCCTCATCTACATGTTCGCGGGCGCCTTCACCGGCATCGCGGGCATCGTGATCGCGGCCCGTCTCGACTCGGCGCAGCCGCAGATCGGCACCGGCTACGAGCTGCAGGCGATCGCCGCCGTCATCATCGGCGGAACGTCGCTGCTCGGCGGACGAGGCTCGATCCTCGGCACCGTGATCGGTGCGCTCATCATGAGCGTGCTCGTCAACGGCCTGCGCATCATGTCGATCCAGTCGGAGTGGCAGAACATCGTCGTCGGCATCGTCGTGCTGCTGGCCGTCTTCCTCGACTCGCTGCGCAACCGCCAGCGCACCTGACCCACAGATCTACACCCCCCACCACCACACAGAGAACAATGGAGTTTCCATGAAATTCGGCAAGAAGACCGCATTCGCGGCACTCGTGGCCGCATCCGCCCTCGTCTTCGCGGGTTGCGCAGGCGGCGGTGACGTCATCGAAGAAGGCAGCGGCGACGGAGGCAGCGGCGACGGCGAGATGTACATCGCGCTCGTCTCGAAGGGCTTCCAGCACCAGTTCTGGCAGGCCGTCAAGACCGGTGCTCAGGAGAAGGCGGACGAGCTCGGCGTGAAGATCACGTTCGAGGGCCCGGCCGCCGAGACCGAGATCGCCCAGCAGCTCGAGATGCTCACCACCGCGATCGACAAGAACCCGGATGCCATCGCCTACGCCGCCCTCGACCCCGAGGCGTGCGTCGCCCCGCTCGAGCAGGCGAAGGCCAAGGACATCCCCGTCGTGTACTTCGACGCTCCGTGCGACCGGGCGACGTCGGACTCAGCTTGTCGGCGACCGACAGCAAGGTCGCCGGTGCGCTCGCCGCAGAGCACATGGCCGAGCTGATCGGCGGCGAGGGCGAAGTCGCCATCGTCGGCCACTCGAACATCAACTCGACCGGTGTCGAGCGTCGTGACGGATTCGTCGAGAAGATCGAGGCGGACTTCCCCGACATCAAGATCGTCGACATCCAGTACGGTGACGGCGACCACCTGAAGTCCGCTGACATCGCGAAGACGCTGATCGCCGCTCACCCCGACCTCAAGGGCATCTACGGCACCAACGAGGGCTCGGCCATCGGCGTCGTGAACGCCGTGAACGAGCTCGGCCTCGAGAAGGGCAAGATCACGATCGTCGGCTTCGACTCGGGAGCTGCCCAGATCAACGCGATCAAGGACGGCACGATGGCCGGCGCCATCACGCAGGACCCGATCGGCATCGGCGCGCAGGTCGTCCAGGCGGCGTACGACGCGGCCAACGGCGAGGACGTCGAGGAGTTCTACGACACGGGTTCGTACTGGTACGACAGCACGAACCTCGAGGACGAGGACATCGCAGCGGTCCTCTATGAGTGACCCGCTGAGAAAGAAGCCCCTCACCTTCGGGTGGGGGGCTTCTTGCGTGCCGGGGGTGCGGGGGGCGCGTTGCGGGGTGCGTCAGATGCGTCGGAGGAAGGTCAGCACGGATGCCGGCTCGACGATCAGCTGCTGCAGCGCCTCATTGAACGGGACGCCGGCCGGGGCCGAGATGTGCGCCTGGAAGGCCGCCTCGTCGCGGTAGACCTCGTAGACGAAGAAGCGGTCGGGGTCGTCGACGAGCCGCGTCGCATCGAACACGACGTTGCCCTCTTCGGCGCGCACCACCGCGGCGAAGTCGCGCAGCAGCGCCGCGACCTCGTCGCCCTTCTCGGGGCGTGCGGTGAACACGGCATGCAGGATGGTCGGCTCGGTCATGCGGACTCCTCGGGTGTGGGCTGGCGGGGCGGGACGGTGCGGTCAGGCAGCGGTGTGGTCAGGCTGACAGGGTCAGGTCGACAGGGTGAGCAGGCGCGCGGGGTTGGCGACCAGCATCCGCTCGACCACGTCGTCGCCCACCGCGGAGCGCAGCCGCGGCAGGTAGCGCTCGCCGAGATAGGCGAGACCCGGCATGCCGCCGTACGCGAGGTAGCGGGTGCGGCGGGCGACATCGCCGCCGAGCAGGATGCGGTCTCCGCATCCGAGGGCGACGGCCTTCTCGGTCAGGGCGAGCAGCTCGGCATCCGACCTCGTGCGCGGACGCGCGAATCCGTCGTAGCCCAGGTAGGCACCGCGCTCGGCGAGCGACGCGTGCAGCCCGGCATCCGGATCGCGGTCGGCATGCGCGAGCACGACGCGATCGGATGCCACGCCTTCGCCCTCGAGCAGATCGAGGACCTCGTGCGCGGCGGTGCAGAACTCCAGGTGCACCATGACCGGCGCGCCGGTCGCTCGGTGCGCCGCTGCGACCGCGAGCAGGGTCGTGTGCTCGAAGGCGGTGATGCTCCAGTAGCCGACGCCGGCTTTCAGCATCCCGGCGCGTACCGGTGATCCCTCGGGCGCAGCCGCCCGGGGCACGTCGGGGGTCTCGAACACCAGCGCATCGTCGACGAGCATCCCGCGCATCACCTCGGCGATGAACAGCTCGGCCAGGCGCTCGACATCCCACACCTGCATCGGATGGTCCTCGCCGTAGTGCGCCTCGCGGTGGCGCCCCGTCGTGGCGACGATGTGCAGTCCGGTGCCGGCGCTGATGCGTGCGACCCCCTCGGGATCGCGCCCGAGCCCGAACGGCGTCGCATCGACCATCGCCGCGAAGCCGCTGGCCCGCAGCAGGGCGGCCTCCTGGCCGGAGAGCTCCTCATCGTCGAGCTCATCGCCGACCAGCAGCGGCGAGATCTGGAACAGGTGCTCGTGATAGTCCGTCGCCCCGAGACGCGTCGGGTCGATGTCGCCGAGCACCGTCCGCACGACGGGCATCAGCGCACCGATTCGGCGGCCTGGGCGAGCCGCTCGACGATCTCGGGCGTGAGGTCGATCTCGAACACGTCGGCGACGACCTGCGACCACCCGTGGATGAAGTAGCGCCAGCCGTCGACCACGTGCAGACCGCGCGCGCCCTCCTGCGCACGCGCCTGATGCAGGAACTCGAGCGAGCCGCGGTAGTTGAACTCCCACACCCACGCGTCCTCGGGGAACGCGACGTCGTCGGGCAGCGGCGAGCCCGGGCGGTCCTTGCCGAGGCCGGTGGCGTTCACGATCAGCGAGCCCGCGGGAGCGCCTGCGACGATGGCCGCGGCATCCTGCACCGTGTCGGTGCGCACGTACGTGATCAGCCCGTCGGGGGTGCCGTGCTGGCGGTGCACCTCGCGCAGGTGGTCGAGCTTGTCGTCGTCGCGAGCGGTCACGGTGATCTTCGCCGGAGCATCCGCCCTCTCCGCCAGCGCCCAGCTGAGCGCGGTGCCCGAGCCGCCGGCGCCGAGGATCACGACCTCCGCCCCGGTACGGGCGAAGTGGTCGGTCGGCAGGAAGTCGTCGAGTGCGAGATCGACGGTGAGGGGGTCTTTGGCGCGGCCGATCAGGCGGTCGCCCCGCTTCGAGATGCTCGAGATCTCGGAGCACGAGATGGCGAACGGGTCGAGCTCGTCGAACAGGTCGGATGCCGCGGCGAACACGTTCATCTTGTGGGTCGTGACCAGTGCGCCCCGGTGCTGCGGGTCGTCGCGGATCTGCTCGACCATGGCGACGTACTGCTCGGGCGTCGCATCCATCGGAAGGTCGTGTCCGATGAGGTTCTCGGTGGGGAGGCCCAGCACCTCGGCCCACTTCGGGAACACCTTCATGATCGACGACGAGCCGGTGCTCACGCCGACGAAGCCCATGTAGCCGCCGGTCGTGGTCGCGGGGGTCGCGGTGTTCTCGGTGATGGTCATCGCTGGGTCCTTCAGGGTCGGGAAGAGACGGGGTGGGCGGGCGCGGTGCCCGCGAGAACCGCGAGCACATCGTCGAGGGACATCGAGCCCATGTTGTCGACGGCCTGGGTCGTCTGCGCGCCGAGATGCGGGGTCACGGTGACACGGTCGGCGAGGTCGTCGGCGAGCAGCGGACTCGCGCTCGCCGCGGTGTCGCCGGTCAGGGTGTCGGCGGCGTATCCGCCGAGGCGTCCGTCACGCAGGGCGGCGGCGAGTGCCGCCTCGTCGACGAGGTCGGGGCGGGCGGTGTTCACCAGGATCGTGCCGGGGCGGATGCGGTCGAGTCGCGCCGCATCGACGAGCGTCTGCCCGCCCGGGGCGTGCAGGGTGATGACGTCGGCGGTGCGGAACAGCTCGTCGAGGTCGACCGGTTCGGCGCCGCGCTCGGCGATCACGTCGGCCGGCAGGAACGGATCTGCCGCGAGCACGCGTGCGCCGAAACCGCTCAGACGTCGCGCGACGCCCTGGCCTATGCGACCGAACCCGACGATGCCGACCGTGGCGGCTCCGAGCTCGCGACCGCGCCGCACGGCCCAGTCGCCGGCCCGCACGCGGCGATCGCCGTCGGGGATGAACCGGAGCGCCGCAAGCATGAGGCCGACGGCGTGGTCGGCGACGGCATCGGCGTTCGCCCCCGGGGTGTTCGTCACCGGGATGCCGCGCCGCAGCGCCGCGTCGAGATCGACTGCCTCGGTGCCGACGCCGTAGCGGGCCACGACCCTGAGGTTCGGCGCGGCGGCCAGGTGGTCGTCGGTCACCGGACCCGTGCCCGCGATCCACCCCTCGGCGGCAGCGAGCAGGGGTGCGAGCTCGGTGAGCCCGTGGTGGGCGGGGCCCCGGACGATCTCGTGGCCGGCGGCCCTGGCTCGCCCGACGAGGTCGAGGTCTCCGTCCGAGAACGACCGGCTGGTCGCGAGGATGACTCCCATCAGGCGCCTCGAGTGGCGGGGGCCTGGGCGAACCACGGCTCGAGCGCGGCGTAGGCGCCGACGAAGCGCGAGTGCCGCTGCGCGTGCACGGCGTGCCGGCCGGCATCCGGAGTGAACTCCGCCGTGACCTCGCTGAGCGCCCGCGCCGCCGAGAAGTCGGCGAGGCCGAGGCCGACGGCACCGGTGACAGCGGCGCCGAGGCTGTTGGCCTCTTCGACGATCGTGCGCCGTCGGATCGGCACACCCCAGACGTCGGCGAGGATGCCGAGCCAGGCGTCGCTCTGTGCTCCGCCGCCCACCGCGTCGATGCGGTCGATCGACGCACCGGATTCGCGGAACGCCTGGATGCAGGTGAGCAGGTTGTACGCGACACCCTCGAGCACGGCTCGGGTGAGGTGCGCGCGGGTGTGGTGACGGGCGAGGCCGACGAAGGCTCCGCGGGCGTGCGGGTCCCACAGCGGGGATCGTTCGCCGAGCAGATAGGGGAGGAAGTAGAGGTCCTCGGTGTCGAGGTCGCCCCCGGCCTCCGCGGTGAGCCGGGCGGTGTCGGGGCGCGCGGGGTCGGGGGAGAGGGCTTCGGCGATCCACTGCACCGAGGCGCCGCCGGCCTGCATGGTCGCGGTCGGCACGAAGGATCCTGGCACGACGTTGTCGAACGTCATGGTGCGCATCTGCGGGTCGTGCAGCGGTGTGAGGCTCGCGAACGAGATCCACGACGAGGTGCCCAGGCACACGTACGCGCCGTCTTCGGGCGCGACGATGCCCGAACCGACGGCGGCCAAGGGGCCGTCTCCGCCGCCCATGACGACGCGGACGGATGCCGGAAGCCCGAGGTCGGTGGCCGAATCGGCGGTGAGGGACCCGGCGATCGTCGTCGATTCGAGGATCTCGGGGAAGAGAGCGGGGTCGAGTCCCGCGGCGGCGAGCACATCGGCCGACCACTCGCCGCGCACCTGGTCGTAGGCGTTGGTGCCCGAGGCGTCGGAGCGCTCGGTGGCGAGGCGTCCGGTGAGACGGTAGACGATGTAGTCCTTCGCGACGCAGAAGTGCCGCACCCGCGCCCAGACATCCGGCTCGTTGTCGCGCACCCACATGATCTTCTCGACCGAGTAGGTGGGGTTCAGTCGATGGCCGAGCACGCGGTAGGCGTCCTGTGCGCCGAGACGCTCTTCGAGCTCACGGGTCTGCGCGCCCGAGCGGGTGTCGGCCCAGATGATCGCGGGGCGCACCGGCTCGCCGTGTGCGTCGAGCAGCACCGTGCCCATCATCTGGCCGCTGACGACGAGTCCGCCGACGGTCGACGGGTCGACGCCCGCACGGTCGATCAGCTGTCGGGTCGCCGAGACGACGGCATCCCACCAGTCCGCCGGATCCTGCTCGGCGATGCCGCCCGCGGCGAAGTGCGCGGGGTACGGCACCGTGACCGAGGTGACGAGGCGTCCGTCGTCATGGTGCAGGGAGGCCTTGTCGCCGGTGGTCCCCAGATCGTGCGCGATCAGCATGGCCGGAGCCTATTCCGCGGAGGGGGACGCGGAATAGGGGCGCAGGTCCACGCCCTCGGTGGCGCGATAGGCCCGAGAGCCCATCCCGTGCTCGAGGACCCAGCCGTAGTCGTGGCCGGCGCCGCCCGGGTACACCGCGAGGAACGAGTAGGGCTCGTCGCCCGTGTTGACCGAGCGGTGCGCCCAGCCCGGCGGGATGTAGCCGATCGTGCCGGGCAGCATGTCGAGCCATTCGGTGCGCTCGCCGTCGAACATGAGCAGCCCGCCGCGGCCCTTCAGCGCGAGGTAGATCTCGCCCTGGTGGTTCGGATGCTGGTGGCCCTTGGTCATCCAGAGCTCTCCCGAGGTGTCGCCGGGCATGATCGTGGTGATCGACTGCGGCAGCTCGCGGTCGACCTCCGGCACGGGAGAGCTGACCACGGTGTAGACGACGGGGTTGTCGCCGGCGGCCGCGGCAGCCCAGGCGTCGGCGTCGAGGAAGAGTCCCTCGAGGTCGGACATGCGCCGCGTCAGAGTGGGTCCCTCCGGGGAGAGCGTGAGCTTCTCGGCGTCGAAGGCGATCGCCATCGGCGAGATCGGGGGAGTGTGGAACTGGGGCATCGGTGCTCCTCGTGCGGATGCTGCGGCGCTGCGCAACCTGTAATGACAAGTTGAGTGTACCTGTGATGACAAGTGGCGTCCAGTGCTCGGATGCGCAGGCCGGGGAGCGCGGGTGTGCGCCTGCTCCTGGCTCGCCCGGACCCGTCGGGCTCGCCATGCGAGTTTCTCCGGAGTCATGGAGCGGAGGCGGCGCGCAGTGCGCGCGCGAGGTGGGCGCGGCCGCCTCTGACGGACTCGGCTGTCACCTCGTCGGCCCCTGGATAGTCGGCATGGCCGGCGGGGAGGACGGCGAGTTCGAGCATCCGCGCCGCGTTCGCGACGCCGAACTGTCCGGGCGGCGGCACGTACGGGTCCCACAGTGCCGCCTCCACGCGCACCGGAACGCGGGCGAAGCCGAGGGCTGACGAGGCGTCGAACCAGCGCAGCGCCTCGCGCGCGTCGGGATGCGCGGCGACGTGATCGCGCACGGTCTCCCCGCTGCCGAGGCAGTGAACGGCGAGGCGCTCGTCGTGCTGCCCGAAGCTCGGGACGATGAGGGGCGCCCCGGTATACCGGTCGTCCCACGGCAGGGCGAGCGCTCCGATGCCGCCGCCGAAGCTCTCGCCGACGTAGTAGAGCGGCACGCGTCCGACGAGCGCGGTCAGGGCATCCGCCGCGAGCCAGAGGTCGCGGGCGCAGAGTCCCAGCACGTAGTCGTCGGGGTTCTCGATCCCGGCCAGCACATGCTCGGCCTGGATCTCGGGGGCGCCGATGCCCGTGTTCAGCGTGGGCAGCCCGCGGGCTACGGGGAAGATCGCCGCCGCATCCTCGGGAATACGAGCGAGGTCGATCGCATCCCGCCCGCCGTATCCGTGGCTGTGCACGACGCCCACCCGCGCGGGCGGCGAGACGGGCTCGACGAGCCAGGCACGCAGTCGGATGCCGTCGACTCCGGCGTGCTCGATGATCGACACCCGCCGGCCGTGGATGCTCTCGGTGGACAGCACGGCGGGTGCGGCATCCACCGTCTTCGCCTGTGCGCGCCACGCCTGCCAACGCGCGGTGAAGCCGTCCGGCGCTGGAACCGGTGCGATCTCGCGGAGCGTGGCGAGCGTGTGTCCGTAAGCGGCGTCGAACTCGGCGTCGGGGAACCAGATGTCGTAGGGAGGGGGGAAGGTCATGACGAGACGACGCTACCGAACGTCCTTCGGATGCCGCGGCTCAGGCGCTCGCGCGCCGCGCACGATACGCCGCCACCGCGTTGCGATTCGTGCAGGTCGTCGAGCAGTAGCGCTTCGACCGGTTGCGGGACAGGTCGAGAGCGAGCGCCTCGCACGTGTCGTCGGCGCAGATCGAGATGCGGGATCCCTCGTCGGTGCGGATGACGTCGATCAGCGCCATCGCGGTCTCGATCAGCACGCGCTCGGCGAGGGGGCGCTCGTCGGCGACGGCGTGCAGGTGCCAGTCCACGCCGTCATGGCGCACGAGTCGCGGCGCGAGAGACGCTTCGGCCAGCGCGGCGTTGACGTGCTCGGCCATCTCGTCTCGTGGGGCGATGAGCATGGAGCGCAGGCGCGGGCGGATCGCACGCAGCGAGGAGAGCTCGGCGTCGTCGCGGTCGAGGCGGCCGGAGTAGGGGAAGTCCGCGAGAAAGGCGTCGTAGTCGGCGAGCGTCTCGAGGGTCTCGGGCTCTTCCGCCGAGTTCACGAGCCGGATGGCTGCGCGGAGCGCCTCTTCCGTGTCATCGGTGAAGTTCATGTTGACACCTTACAACGTGCACGAGTAGCGTCACCTGTCATGAGCAAAGTTGCGAATGACATCTCGATGCGCGGCGTGCGTCTCGGTCTGCCTCTGGCGATCGGCGCGGCCTTCGCGTTCGGGATGTCCGGCGCCTGGGCTCGCGGGCTCATCGATGCGGGGTGGACGCCCGGTGCTGCCGTGACCGCGCGTGTCTGGGTCGCCGCACTCGTGCTGCTCGTGCCGACGGTCCTGTCGCTGCGCGGGCGGTGGGCAGTGCTCCGCAAGAACGCCGGGATGGTCGCCGCCTACGGACTGCTCGCCGTCACCGCCACGCAGCTCTGCTACTTCCAGGCCGTCGCCGTGATGGACGTCGGTCTCGCACTGCTCATCGAATACACCGCGCCGATCGCCGTCATCCTCTGGCTGTGGCTCCGCCGGGGCGAGCGGCCGAGTCGGCGCAGCGTGATCGGCGCGGCCATCGCCTTCGTCGGACTCGTGCTGATGCTCGACATCATCACCGGCGCCGAGGTCGATGTCGCCGGCATCCTCTGGGCACTCGCCGCGATGGTGGGTGCGGCGACGTACTTCCTGCTCTCGGCCAAGGCCGACACCGGACTGCCTCCGATCGCGCTCGCCGGGGGTGGGCTGCTGCTCGGCGCGATCGCGCTGACGGTCGCCGGATTCGCCGGCATCCTGCCCATCGCGTGGACGACCGACGACATCACCTATCGCTTCGGCACCGTGCCGTGGTTCGTGCCGGTGCTCGCGATCGGCCTGATCGCGACGGCACTCGCCTATGTGCTCGGCATCGCGTCGACGCGGATGCTCGGCTCCCGCCTCGCATCCTTCGTCGCGCTCTCCGAGGTGGTCGCCGCGCTGCTCTTCGGCTGGCTGCTGCTCGGACAGCTGCCCGATCTGCTGCAGGCCCTCGGCGGGGCGCTGGTGCTGGTCGGCGTCGTCGTGGTGAAGCTCGGCGAGCCGCGTCCCGCCGAGTTCGTCGAGCCGGTGCCGGATGCCGTGGAGCGGCCGCAGCGGTAGCGCAATGTATACGCGAAGCACCCGCTGACCGCGCTTCTGATCATCGAAACGTATTTGTGTATACACTGAGAGCATGAGCTCTGTCGCCGATCGCATCACCGCCGGCGATCGAGCCCACGCCGCACTGCTCGACGAGATCCAGTCCGGCGCCCTCCCCGCGGGGTTCGTGCTCGGCGAGGTCGAGCAGGCCGCCCGCCTCGGCATCAGCCGCACCCCGATGCGCGAAGCGCTGCGCCGCCTCGCCGCCGACGGCCTCGTCGTGCAGCAGTCGCCGCGCGTGACGGTGGTCGCCGCCCTGGATGCCGACGACATCCGCGCGCTGTTCGAGATCCGCCGCGCGCTCGAAGAGACCTCCGCCCGACTCGCGGCCCAGCGGGGTGACGCCGCCCTCTTCGCCGCCCTCGCCGACGAGTTCGCGAACGTCGACCTCACCGCCGTCGAGGGCCGCGACGCGTACTACGCCCTGATCGCCCGCTTCGATGCCGCTCTCGACGGTGCGGTCGACAACGACTACATCGCCTCGGCCCTGCGCACCGTGCGCACCCACCTCGTGCGAGTCCGCCGCATGGCCCGCGACAAGCCGGCCCGCCTCGCAGCCTCAGCCGCCGAGCACCGAACGATCGCGCAGGCCCTCGCCGCCCGAGACGGCGACCTCGCCGCCCACGCCACGCACGTGCATCTGCACAATGCGCTGACCGGCATCCTCGACTCCCTGACCGCCAACCCAGAAGGTGTGAAATGACCGTCACCCACCACGTCCGCGTCCACCGCAGCGATGAGAACCTCGCCCGCGAAGACCAACTCGCCTGGAAGATCGCCGAGGTCGCCGCCGACCCGGTCGAGGTCGACCAGGACGTCACCGACATGATCATCAACCGCATCATCGACAACGCGTCGGTGGCCGCGGCATCCCTCACCCGCGGGCCCATCAACGCGGCTCGCACCCAGGCGTTCAGCCACCCCGTCTCGACCGGCGGCATCGGCGCCACGGTCTTCGGCGCGGCGCTCGACCACCGCACCAGCCCCGAGTGGGCGGCGTGGGCCAACGGCGTGGCCGTGCGCGAGCTCGACTATCACGACACGTTCCTCGCGGCCGAGTACTCGCACCCGGGCGACAACATCCCGCCGATCCTCGCCGTCGCCCAGCACGTGCAGGCCGACGGCCGCGCGCTGCTGCGCGGCATCGCCACCGGCTACGAGGTCCAGATGGACCTCGTGCGCGCGATCTGCCTGCACAAGCACAAGATCGACCACGTCGCGCACCTCGGCCCGTCGGCCGCCGCAGGCATCGGCACGCTGCTCGGGCTCGACGTCGAGACGATCTACCAGGCCGTCGGTCAGGGCCTGCACACCACCACCGCCACGCGTCAGAGCCGCAAGGGCGAGATCTCGACCTGGAAGGCGCACGCCCCGGCCTTCGCCGGCAAGCTCGCCGTCGAGGCGGTCGACCGGGCGATGCGCGGTCAGACGAGTCCCGCGCCGATCTACGAGGGCGAAGACGGCGTGATCGCCTGGATGCTCGACGGCAAGGACGCCGCCTACGAGGTGCCGCTTCCTGCCGCGGGCGAGGCGAAGCGCGCGATCCTCGACTCGTACACGAAGGAGCACTCGGCCGAGTACCAGGCGCAGGCGTGGATCGACCTCGCCCGCAAGCTCGGCACCGAGAATCCGGCGCTGCGCGACCCCGCCAACATCGAGGCCATCGTGCTGCACACCAGCCACCACACGCACTATGTGATCGGCTCGGGTGCGAACGACCCGCAGAAGTACGACCCCACTGCATCCCGTGAGACGCTCGACCACTCGATCCCGTACATCTTCGCGGTCGCGCTGCAGGACGGCGGCTGGCACCACGTCGATTCGTACACCCCCGAGCGGGCCGGTCGCGCAGACACGGTCGCCCTGTGGCACAAGATCACCACGGCCGAGGATGCCGAGTGGACCCGCCGCTACCACTCCGAAGACCCCGACGTGAAGGCGTTCGGCGGGCGCGTCGAGTTCCGCCTCACCGACGGCACGACCGTGGTCGATGAGATCGCCGTCGCGGACGCGCACCCGCTGGGTGCTCGTCCGTTCGCCCGTGAGAACTACATCGCGAAGTTCCGCCTGCTGGCCGAGCCCGTGCTCGAGCCCGCGGAGATCGAGCGGTTCCTCGAGCTCGTGCAGCGTCTGCCCGAGCTCACGGCCGCGGAGGTCGGCGAGCTGTCGATCATCGCGAAGCCCGGCCTGCTCGAGGGCGCCGATGCCCCGAAGGGCCTGTTCTGATGCTGTATTCGCACGTCACCCCGGCCGAGAAGCGCCGTCTGTTCCGCGAACGGCTCGCGAGTGGCGAGCTGCTGCGCTTCCCCGGCGCGTTCAATCCGCTGAGCGCCCGACTGATCGAGCAGAAGGGCTTCGACGGGGTCTACATCTCGGGTGCGGTGCTCTCTGCCGACCTCGGGGTGCCCGACATCGGCCTCACCACGCTGACCGAGGTCGCCGGTCGGGCCAAGCAGATCGCGCGGATGACCGACATCCCCGCGATCGTCGACGCCGACACCGGTTTCGGCGAGCCGATGAACGTCGCCCGCACGATCCAGGAGCTCGAGGATGCCGGCCTCGCCGGCACGCACATCGAAGACCAGATCAACCCGAAGCGTTGCGGCCACCTCGACGGCAAGAGCGTCGTCGACGAGAGCACGGCGATCCGTCGCATCCGCGCCGCCGCCGACGCTCGACGCGACCCGAACTTCCTCATCATGGCGCGCACCGACATCCGCGCGGTCGAGGGACTCGAGTCCGCGATCGATCGTGCGAAGGCGCTGGTGGATGCCGGGGCGGATGCCGTCTTCCCCGAGGCGATGCGCACCCTCGGCGAGTTCGAGGCGATGGCGAATGCGCTCGACGTGCCGATCCTCGCCAACATGACCGAATTCGGCAAGAGCGATCTGTTCTCGGTCGACCAGTTGCGGGATGCCGGTGTGAACATGGTCATCTGGCCGGTGTCGCTGCTGCGCATCGCGATGGGCGCGGCGGGCGGTGCGCTCGATACGCTGAACGAGGAGGGGCACCTCACCTCGAAGCTCGGTGAGATGCAGCACCGTGCCGATCTCTACGACCTGATCGACTACGAGTCCTACAAGCAGTTCGACTCCGGCGTCGCAGGCTTCACCGTCACGAAGGAGTGAGCATGACCGAGCCGGACATCAAGAAGGGCCTCGCCGGGGTCGTCGTCGACACGACCGCGATCTCGAAGGTCAACCCCGAGACGAACAGCCTGCTCTACCGCGGATATCCCGTGCAGGAGCTGGCGGCGACCCAGCCTTTCGAGGCGGTGGCCTACCTGCTGTGGCACGGCGAGCTGCCGACGGCCGACGAGCTGGCCGCTTTCCGCGCGGAGGAGCGCCTCCATCGCGCTCTGACCGACAGCGTGAAGACGGCGATCGACCTGGTTCCGCTCGACGCGCATCCGATGGACGAGGTGCGCACGGCGGTCAGCCTGATCGGTGCCTCCGACACGAACGCGGGCGGATCGGTGCTCGATGCCGGCGGCAGCCCGGAGGAGAACCTCGAGCGCAGCATCCGTCTGTTCGCCGCTCTCCCCGCGATCGTCGCGTACGGTCAGCGCCGCCGCCGGGGGCAGGAGACGATCGCACCGCGCGACGACCTCGACTACTCGGCGAACTTCCTCTGGATGACGTTCGGCGAGGAGCCCGATCCGGTGGTCGTCGACGCGTTCAACCGCTCGATGATCCTGTATGCCGAGCACTCGTTCAACGCCTCGACGTTCACGGCCCGCGTGATCACCTCCACCCTCAGCGACCTCTACTCGGCGGTGGTCGGGGCGATCGGCGCGCTCAAGGGGCCGCTGCACGGCGGCGCCAATGAGGCTGTGCTGCACATCTTCGACGAGATCGGCGAGGCCTCGAACGTCGTGCCGTGGCTCGACAAGGCGCTGGCCGAGAAGCGCAAGATCATGGGCTTCGGGCACCGCGTCTACAAGAGCGGCGACTCGCGGGTGCCGACGATGAAGGCGGCGCTCGACACCCTGGTCGAGCACTACGACAAGGCCGAGGTGGCAGAGCTGTACGACGCTCTCGAGTCGGAGTTCGTGGCGCGCAAGGGCATCTACCCGAACCTCGACTACCCGTCGGGTCCTGCCTACAACCTCATCGGCTTCGACACCCTCACCTTCACGCCGCTGTTCGTCGCGGCGCGGGTCACAGGGTGGACGGCGCACATCATCGAACAGGCCGGTGCGAACGCTCTGATCCGCCCGCTGTCGTTCTACGACGGCGTCGACGAACGCCACATCGAGAACTGATCGGCGCACCGGCCCGGGTCGACGAACCCGGGTCGGTCGCCGGATCAGGTGCCGCATTCCGCGGCGCGACGTCAGCTCGCGCGCGGGAGGGTGCCCAGCTCCGTGCCGGACGCGTCCTTGATCACGAGGACGTCGCCGTCGATCTCGACTGCACGCACGCCCCGCATCCAGCCGTCCACTCCGGGGCACGCCTTCAGCGTCGAGGCGAATCGGGCGAGATCGACACGGTCGCCGTTCACCGAGTAGGTCGTCGTGATGCCGTTGCAGCCGTCACTGCCGTGCACCTCGCCGTCGGCGGTGAACTCGAGGTGCGGCTGACCGGAGGCATCCTCTCCCCACAGTCCGACGAGCTTCTCGACGACGGCGCTGTCTTCGCCGTTCGGGTCGGCGCTCGACGTCGGCGCACTGCTGGGGCCGCCGGTCGCGCAGGCTGCGCCCATCACGGCGAAGGCTCCCAGGATCGCGAGGCCGACGAGGGTGCGTGCTCTGCGGTGGGTGCTCATGGTGGCCATGGTAACCGTGTCGTCTGCGAACGCAATCCGTTGTGCGGCGGGCGGTCGTCCTGCCGTATCGCAAACGAGAGGGCCAGGTCAAGAGGCGAAATTCTGGTAAACAATTTCCCCATTCTGTGGATTTACTGGGTACTCTGCATGAGATCCCTGTTCGTCCTGACGGACTGGATCGTGCTGATCGGGGGGCCAGCGTCTCATTTCACGCCCTACCCGGGAAGCGGCGGTTCCGTGCTCGACGAGCACTGCCGACTATGAAACTGACTGACGATCCGTGACCAGCAAGGACATACATCACATGAAGCACAGAGTGACAGGTCGACGCCCGCTGGCGTTGACCGCCGCCGCCACGATCGCCCTCTCGGGCCTGCTCGTGGCGGGACCGGCCTACGCCGAGGATGGCGCAGAGCCGAGCCCGACTCCCTCCCCGACCGCGACGTCGGAGACGAATGCGCCGGTCGAGACCGAGGCTCCCGCCGTCGAGACTCAGGATGCTCCTCCGGCCGACGTCGTGAAGATTGCGGAGGCCGCAGCCGACCATGGCGTCGAGTTCGTGGCCAGCGGTACAGGCGCGGACGGTGGAGAGATCACCGTCATCTCCGAGGATGGCGCGACCGATGACGCCGCTGTCGACGCCTTCGCGTCTGAGGCTGACCTCCCGACAGGAACTGTCGTGACGGTCGATGGAACGCCTAAGGCATTTGCCGACGGCGATATCGTCGGTGGACAGGGCTACCTGAGCCTGGATCAGGACGACTTGCTTTACAACTGCTCCGTCGGCTTTGCCGCCTGGAGCCCGCAGGGTGACCCGGCGCTGCTGAGTGCAGGACACTGCGCGCTCGACGACGACAACAACACGATGGTCGGAACCTTCTGGAGCGTTCCGAGCGAGCAGCCCGCAGCCGGCGGCGACGACGAGCTGCCCGCGACGCCCAGGGTTCTCGGCACCTTCAGCTTCGCTCAGTTCGGCAGCACGAACAACACTCCGGGTTCCAACGGCGACACGAACGCGACCGACATCTCGGTGATCGATGTCGCTCCGGGCACCAACCCGCTGCCGTTCGTCACCGACTGGACCACGGCCACCGACGCTTACGACTCGCTCGCAGAAAGCGGCTACGCGGTCAAGGCTGTCGGCGCGGCCGTTCCTGGCCCCGTCGCGAAGAGCGGTCGCACGACCGGCTACACGGAGGGTGCGATCAACGGAAACCACATCGTCGACGGCTGGGCGCAGATCGAGGGCCGCTGGGTGCAGGGCTTTTCGAGCAACACCGAGGCTGGCCCCGGCGACTCGGGCGGAGCTGTCATCCAGGGCAGCACCGCCATCGGACTGATCTCCGGCGGTATCGAGGCTGAACCTGGCGTCGAGCAGTGGACCTGGTCTGCATCGCTCACCGCGGCTCTCCCCAAGACCGGCGGCTACGAGGTCGCACTCGACCTCGACGCCCCGATCGTCACCAGCCCGACTTCCGGCGCTGAGGTCAACCCCGGGGCCACCATCGAGGGAACTGCTCCCGGATCCGACACCGTGACCGTCACCGGACTCGGCGCAGAGCAGAACGTCGACGTCGTAGACGGAAAGTTCTCGTTCGTCGGCCCCGTCGGACTCGGTGCCGCTGAGCTCACCATCACCGGCGTGAACGGCCTCAGCACCTCGCCGACCACCACGCTGAACGTGACCGTCGTGCCGGCTCCGCTCGTCGCGCCGGTCATCACCTCGCCCGCCGACGGATCGACCGTCAACGAGACGGTCACCGCGATCAGCGGCACCGGCCTGCCGACCACCGCCATCACGGTGACCGACGCCCAGACCGATGACGTGCTCGGCACGACCGAGGTCGCCGCAGACGGTTCCTGGACCGTCGACGGACTCACCCTCGAGTACGGCTCGCACAGCGTCGTCGTGACGCAGACCCGCACGATCGACGGCGAAGACGAGGTCTCGCCTGAGGCCACCTCGTCGTTCTCGGTCATCCCCGTCTCGCCGGCCGTGACCTCGGTCGCGAACGGCGCGGAGTTCGCCCACAACGACGGTCCTTCCGGACTCGCCGGCTCGGGCATCGACGGAGCGACCGTGACGGTGAAGCTCACCGGCGCCGAGCCGACCACGGCGAACACGGCGGCCCTCGCGGGCGCCTTCGCCGCGGCGAGCGGCACGTTCACGGCCACTGTCGAGGACGGTGCCTGGAGCGTCGACTTCGGTGCGGCTCTCGAGTCGGGCACCTACACGGTCTCGGCCACGCAGGCCATCGACGGCGTCTCGTCGGCTCCGACCGACCTGGCGTTCGCTGTTCTCGCCGCACCGGTCGCCGGCGGTGGCGGAGCCGCTCCCGCTCCCGGTGAGGGTGGCGCAGCCGCCCCGGGTGACGGCGGTCTCGCCGCGACCGGTTCCGACATGCTCGTCCCGCTGACGGCCGGAGCCATCGCGCTCGCCCTGCTCTCGGGCGGACTGCTGCTGGTCGTGCGTCGTCGCCAGCAGATCCAGAGCTGATCGCCTGATCACGATCTGACGGAGTGACCGGCCTCGGCCGTGAACCCCATCGCTGAGAAGCCCGGTATCGATCGATACCGGGCTTCTTCGCGTCTGCGGGGTGCTTCGTGGTGCAGGCGCGCGGGATGCCGGACACGCAGAAGGCCCGACATCGGAATCCGATGCCGGGCCCTCTCCTGTCGAGCCGAACCTCAGGCGAGTTCGATCACCGACCATGACAGCGGCGGCAGCGTCGCACGCACCGACCCGTCGACGACCTCGGCGGCGCTGAGCGGCACCATGTGCACGGCATCCTGCGTGGCCTCGAGGTTCGCGGTGCGACGGTCGCCGCCCTCGGGGATCGTCAGCGTCTCGGCGTTCACGACGCGGAGGCCGGTCAGGCCGCGCAGCTCGACGGTCAGGTCGCTCTCTTCGGTCAGCGAGCGGTTCGCGACGAAGACCACGACTCGTCCGGTCTCCTCGTCCCACGTGGCCGCGGCATCAACCGAGTCGACTCCGCCGTAGCGCTTCGTCTCGATCTGCGGAGCCGACACCGCGAGGCGCAGGATGCGGCCCTTGGCGAGACGGGCCATGCGCTCGAAGGGCCAGAAGCTCGTCTGACGCCAGGCCGGACCGTTCTCCTCCGAGCGGATCGGCGCGATCACGTTCACGAGCTGCGCCTGGTTCGCGATCTTCACGCGATCGCCGTGACGCAGCAGGCTGTTGAGCAGCGTGCCCACGACGACGGCATCCGTCACGTTGTAGGTGTCCTCGATCAGACGCGGGTGCTTCTTCCACCCGGCCTTCGCGATCTCGACCGACTCGACGTCGTTGAACTTCACCTGGTCCCACACGTTCCACTCGTCGAACGAGATGTCGACCTGCTTCGTGTGCTTGCCCGCCGCCTTCACCGCATCGATCGTCGCGATGACGCCGTCGATGAACGCATCCATGTCGACCGACTCCGCGAGGAACGACTCGGCGTCGCCGTCATGCTCCTGGTAATACGCGTGCATCGAGATGAAGTCGACCTCGTCGTACGCGTGAGTGAGCACCGTGTGCTCCCAGGTGCCGAACGTCGGCATCGACCGGCCGGACGAGCCGACGGCGACGAGCTCGATCGTCGGGTCGACGAGCTTCATGGCCTTGGCCGACTCCTGCGCCAGCCGCCCGTACTCCGTCGCGGTCTTGCCGCCGATCTGCCAGGGGCCGTCGAGCTCGTTGCCCAGGCACCACAGCTTGATGTCGAAGGGCTGCTCGGCGCCGTTCTTGCGGCGAAGGTCCGACCAGTACGTGCCGCCCGGGTGGTTGGCGTACTCGACGAGCGACCTGGCCTCCTCGACACCCCGGGTTCCGAGGTTGATGGCCTCCATGACCTCGACATCGGCATCCTTCGCCCAGTCCATGAACTCGTGCAGGCCGAAGGCGTTGGTCTCGATCGTGTGCCAGGCGCCGTCGATGCGCACCGGGCGGTCTTCGACCGGGCCCACCCCGTCTTCCCAACGGTAGCCCGAGACGAAGTTGCCTCCCGGGTATCGGACCACGGTCGGACCCATCTCCTTCACCAGGGCGAGGACGTCCTGACGGAAGCCGCGCTCGTCTGCCTGCGGGTGCCCCGGTTCGTAGATGCCGGTGTACACGCAGCGCCCCATGTGCTCGACGAACGACCCGAAGAGCCTCCGGGGGACGTCGGCGATGGTGAAGTCGCGATCGATGGTGATGCGGGCCTGAGACATTGCTCTCCTTGTTTCTGGCTCTCGAGCCGGGTGGGGGACTACTGACCGCCGAAGCCGCTGGTCGCGACGCCCTTGACGATCTGCTTCTGGAAGATGATGAACACGATGATCAGCGGCAGCGCCGCCAGCACGGCCTGAGCCATCACCTGGGCGTACTGCACGCCGTAGGCACTGATCACCGTCTGGAGGCCGACCGGCAGCGTCATCAGCGTGGTGTCGTTGATGACGAGGAACGGCCAGAGGAAGTTGTTCCAGGCGCCGATGAACACGAAGATCGCGACGGATGCCAGGATCGGGCGCGACAGCGGCAGCACGATCGACCAGAAGATACGCAGTCGGCTGGCGCCGTCGACCCGGGCGGCGTCTTCGAGCTCGATCGGGATCGCGTCGAAGAAGCGCTTCAGGATGAACACCATGGCAGGCGCCACGACCTGCGGCAGGATCAGACCCCAGTAGGTGTCGATCATGTTGAACGCGAGCATCTCGTAGAACAGCGGGATGATGAGCACCTGCGGCGGCACGACGATCGAGGCGATGATGGCGACGAACAGCCACTTGCGACCGGTGAAGTCGAGCCGGGAGAAGGCGTAGGCGGCCAATGCCGAGATCGTGAGCGTGATCAGGGTCACTGCGATCGACGTCCACAGGCTGTTGAACGCCCAGGTGTAGACGTTGCCCTGCGACAGGATCGCGGTGAACGCCTCGATCGTCGGGCCCGAGGCGCCGATCCAGGACGGGTCGCCGCTGGCGGCATCCGTCTCGGTCTTGAACGCCGTCGCGATCGCCCAGAGGAAGGGCAGCAGCCAGCCGACTGCCAGGACGATGAGGACGACGAGTGCGCTGATGCGCAGCACGCCGAACGGCTTCTCGCCCGGCAGGTGTGGGCGACGGGCCCGCGCGGGCTTGGTCGTGGTGATGGTCTCGGTGAGAGTGGCGGTGGACATCACAGCTGCGACTCCTTCCGGCGGCGCGTGATCAGAGCCTGCGCGACGCCGATGATGACGATGAGGGCGAAGAACACATAGGAGATCGCGGCCGAGTAGCCGAATCGGTAACTGACGAAGCCGGCTTCGTAGATGTACTGGACGATCGAGCGGGTCGTGTCACTCGCGACACCGCCGAGCATCTGGTACGCCTGATCGAAGAGCTTGAGCGACGCCAGGATCTGCAGGATCAGGATCAGCACGGTCGCCGGTCCCAGCTGCGGAAGAGTGATCGACCAGAACTGGCGCCACGGCCCCGCGCCATCGAGCGATGCGGCCTCGTACTGCTGCGGCGGGATGTTCTGCATCGCCGCGAGGTACAGCAGGAAGTTGAATCCGACCGTCCACCAGACGGTCGCGATCACGATCGACAGCATGTTGGTGTCGGGATTCTGGAGCCAGGCGAGCGGCTCGAGACCGAAGAACTCGAGGATGTTGTTCGCGGCACCGATCTGCGGGTTGAAGATCCACACCCAGATCTGCGAGATCACGGTCGAGGCGAGCAGGTACGGCATGAAGAACGACAGTCGCCACAGCCACTGACCCGGGATGCCGCGGTCGACGAGCGCCGCCATCAGCAGAGCGATCACGACGAGCGGCACAGTGGACAGCAGGGTGAACCACACCGTATTGCCCATCGACTGCCACATCTTCGGATCCGTCAGCGCCTCGGCGTAGTTCGCGAAGCCGATGAAGGAGCCGCCGGCGCCCGTGAGCGATTGGTCGGTGAAGCTGAGGATGATGCCGTGCACGATCGGCCAGGCGAGGAACAGCACGAACGCGAGCAGGAACGGAGCGAGGAACGCCCAGCTGATGAGCTGCTCGCGGTTGCGGGAGCCGGCGCGACGGATCGGGATGGCGGCCTTGGAGCCGGTGACGATGGTGCGCGTGGAGTCGGTTGCCGTGGTCATGATGCGAACGTCCCCTCGGGGTCTGCCGGGTTGGGCTGACGGAGCAGGGTGTTCACCCGTGCCTCGAACCGGTCGATCGCCGCCGCGGGGTCATCGCCCGACAGCAGGACGCCCTGCACCGCGGCGCCGAACTCGCCCTGGAAGTTGGAGCCCGATCCGGTGAACCACGCGGTGGGGTCGTACACGACGTGCTGCGCGGCCTCGGCGTAGTGGGCCTGGGGGACGAGATCGGCGTACTCGGGGGACTCGGTGACCGGCAGGAAGGCGGGGATGTGCCCGGCCTCGGCCCAGCCGAACGAGCCCTTGAGCATGTCGGCGACGAACTGGTACGTCAGGTCGCGCTTCTTCTCGTCGGCGTTGGTCTGATGCGGCAGCACGAACGAGTGCGAGTCGGCGTAGACCGCCGGGGTGCCGTAGAGCGTGGGGATCATGGTCGCGTCGAACGGGATCTCCGCGTTCTGCATGGTGCGGAGCTCCCAGACGCCGGTGAACAGCATGCCGCTCTTGCCGGTCGCGAACTCGGCGACGGCGCTGCCGTAGTCGGCCTGGGCGAGGGCGATCTCGCCGTCGAGCAGAGTGCGCATGAGCGAGAGGGACTCGACCGCGGCATCCTTGTCGATCACGGCCTTGCCGCCGGCGGGCAGCTCCATCGCACCGCCGTGCTGCGAGTAGAAGGTGTAGAAGAGGCGCCACATCTGCGCGCCGTCGCCGAGATATCCGTACGACAGCGCGTGGCCGTCGGCTTTGCCGCCGATCGTGCGCAGCTGCTCGACGAACTCCTCGGGAGACGACGTCTCTGCGAGGCGACCGTCGCTGTCGAGCACTCCGGCGGCATCGCAGATGTCGGTGTTGAACATCGCGACGAACGGATGCGCGTCGAGCGCGACGCTGTACATGTTCTCGCCGACGAAGCCCTTCTCCCAGATGGGCTTCGGGAACGTCGATGCGTCGACGCCGAGGTCTGCCAGTCGGTCGAGATCCCACGGGTCGAGCAGACCGCCGGGGGCCCAGCCGACCGTTCGGGTGGCGTGCATGATCGCGACGTCGGGGGCGCGGCCACCGGCGCCCGCCATCGCGAGCTTCGTGTAGTACGGGGTGCCCCAGGCGAGCACCGTGGGGCGGATGCGGTACGCGTTCTGCGCCGCGTTCGCGGTGTCGAGCAGTTGCGACATGGTGACGCCGTCGCCACCCGAGAGCAGATGCCAGAACTGGAGGGTTGTGGTGTTCGAGCCCGGGACTGTTCCGGGGGCGCAGCCGGCGAGCAGCGCCGCGGCGGCCGTGACGGAGGCGGCAGTCAGGAACTGCCGTCTGGACATATCGAGCGGGGGCGTCATCGTCACTCCTTCGTGACAGCGGGCGGGGTCGGGGTACATCATTACATCGATGTAATCAGCGGCGCAAGAGTGAGCCGATGCTTCCGGGCCGCGTCAGGGGCGGTAGCCGCGCGGGGTGCCCCGCGTGCTGTCGCGCTCGAGCAGATGATGCGAGAGGGTGAGCGCGCGCGGGGGAGCGGAGCGGTCGTCCATGCGCGACTCGAGCAGCGTGAGGGCCGCGTCGGCGAACGCGCGACGATCGAAGGCGATCGTCGTGAGCGAGGGCGACGTGTACCGCGAGAACTCGACATCGTCGAAGCCCGTCACGATCACATCGTCCGGCACGCTCACGCCGTGATCGTGCAGCGCGTGCAGCGCTCCGAGCGCGAGCGAGTCGGTGAAGGCGATGATCGCGTCGAATGCCACACCCCGCCGGAACAGCGTGGCGACGCCATCCGCCCCACCCGTCATCGACCACGGCATCGGGTTGATCTCGAGAGCGATGTCGCGCGGGATGCCGACCTCTCGCAGCGCGTCGTGCACGCCCTCGAGTCGCAGGCGACCTGTGGCGGTCGCGACCGCCGCGTCGTCATCGGCGCCGATCACCGCGATGCGGGTCGCCCCGCGAGACAGCACATGCCGGGTCACGTCAGCGGCGGCGCGGCGACTGTCGATCCGCACGTGGTCCGCCCTGTTCTGCTCGACCTCCCCGAGCACGACGAGCGGGGGCAGCCGGTCGGCGTACTTCAGCACGCTGTCCTCGAGGCGGATGGGGTTCAGGATCAGCCCGTCGACCAGGTGCGCGCGAGCGCGCGAGACGAGCTCCCGCTCGCGTTCGGGATCGGTCGCGGTCTCCTCGATCTGCACCGCCAGGCCCCGATCGTGCGCAGCGTCGACGATGCGATGCATCAGCTCGGCCGAGAACGCGGTGGCGAGGTCGGGCAGGGCCACGGCGATGATGCCCGAGCGGCCCTTGCGGAGCCCGCGGGCGTTGAGGTTGGGCACGAAGTCGAGCTCCACCATCGCCGACTCGACCCTGAGCCTCGTCTCCTCGCGAACGGCGACCGTGCCGGTGACGACGTTCGAGACCGTCTTGGGTGAGACGCCGGCAAGTGCGGCGACGTCCTTCATCGTCGCGCGCGGCGGCGGCATCGCAGTCATCCGGTCAGCCTATCCATGCGCATGCCGAGCGCGGTGCCTCTCCGATGGCGGGCGAGGCTGCCGTGGCTACTATGGCCCGATGACCATCGAACGCAACTGGGCCGGCAACCTCACCTATCGCGCATCCGCGATCGAGCACCCGAGCTCGATCGATGAGCTGCAGGGATTGCTCGCCCGGGGCGGGGCCGTGCGCTTCCTCGGGTCGCGGCACTGCTTCAACGACATCGCCGACACCGACGGGGTGCTCATCGCGCTCGACCGGCTGCCCGTCGTGTTCGAGGTCGCCGACGCCCGTGACGCCGTGCGCGTGTCGGGCGGGCTGCGCTACGGGGACCTCGCCCCGCTGCTCGATGCCGAGGGGCTCGCGCTCGCGAACCTCGCCTCGCTGCCGCACATCTCGATCGCGGGAGCCGTCGCGACCGGAACGCACGGCTCGGGCGACGCGACGGGATCGCTGGCCTCCGCCGTGCGCGCGCTGACGATCATCACGCCGGCAGGGGAGATCCGCTCGCTCGCTCGCGGAGACGACGACTTCGACGGCGCGGTCGTCAGCCTCGGAGCCCTCGGAGCGGTCGTCGACGTGACGCTCGATGTCGAGCCCGCCTACGAGGTCGCCCAGCACGTGTTCGAGCATCCGTCGTGGGATGCGATCCTCGCCGACTTCGACGAGGTGACGAGCATCGGAACGAGCGTCAGCATCTTCTCGCGGTGGGAGCACACCGACGTCGCCGACCAGATCTGGGTCAAGCAGCGACAGCCCGAGGCGCGCGAGAACACCCGCGCCGATCTCTTCGACCGACTCGGAGCGGAGCCTGCGACAGCGAAGCGGCATCCGATCATCGGCGTCGACCCGGTGGCCTGCACCGAGCAGCTCGGAGTGCCGGGGCCGTGGTTCGAGCGTCTCGCGCACTTCAAGCTCGAGTTCACGCCGTCGGCGGGCGCCGAGATCCAGAGCGAGTACCTGGTGCCCCGCGCCGATGCGGTCGCGGCGATCCAGGCGGTCCGCACGCTCGCCGGCCAGATCGCGCCGCTGCTGCTCGTGAACGAGATCCGCACGGTCGCCCCCGACTACCTCTGGCTGAGCTCATCGCAGGGCACGGATGCCGTGGGCATCCACTTCACCTGGAAGCCCGACGAGGCGGCCGTTCGCGAGTTCCTGCCCACGCTCGAGGCGGCACTGCCCGAGACCGCCCGCCCGCACTGGGGAAAGGTGTTCACGCTCGATGCCGCCGAGGTGCGCTCTCGCTACTCGCGCTGGGATGACTTCGCCGCGCTCGCGGCGCGGTTCGACCCCGAGCGCCGACTGGTGAACCCGTACCTGGAGCGCCTGGGCCTCTAGCGCCTGGGCCTCTAGCGCCTGCCGCTGCCGCGGGATCCATTGCACCACCGGGGTTGTTCTCGGTAACATTCTCCGAGGCTCGGCCGACGGAGGTGTGCATGGCGAACGTCGGTTCAGACAAGCCCAACATCCGTCAGGTGGCGACCATCGCGGGCGTCTCGCACATGACGGTCTCGCGTGTTCTCAACGATCACCCGAACATCAAGCCCGACACGAAACGCCGCGTGCTCGAGGCGATCGAGGAGCTCGACTACCGCCCGAACCTCGTCGCGCGGGCTCTCGCCACGCAGCGCACCCGCCGGATCGGCGTGATCGTCGAGAGCGCGGTGGCGCACGGTCCGACCAGCATCCTGCGAGCCGTCGAGCTCTCCGCACGTGCCACCGGATACTCCGTCACGCCGATCGCTCTGCACGAGGGCGACCCGCTGTCTCCGCAGGAGGCGGTCGACAATCTCGTGACCCAGGGAGTCGATGCGCTCTGCGTCATCGCGCCCCGCTCGTCGTCCG
Source organism: Microbacterium sp. CGR1 (assembly GCF_001266755.1). Taxonomy (NCBI): domain Bacteria; kingdom Bacillati; phylum Actinomycetota; class Actinomycetes; order Micrococcales; family Microbacteriaceae; genus Microbacterium; species Microbacterium sp. CGR1. The sequence continues at coordinate 2,220,419 of NZ_CP012299.1, read as the reverse complement.
TGGCGGCGCTGCGCCGCATCGCCATCACCGTGCCGATGCTGGTCGTCAAGGCAGACGCCGACCCGACGTTTCTCACCGTGTCGATCGACCAGCATGCGGGCACGACATCCGTGGTCGACCACCTCGTCGCGCTCGGCCACCGCGATATCCTGCACCTCTCGGGTCCGCTCGACTGGCTCGACGCGAGGGCGCGGGAGCGGGCCTTCCATTCGCGGGCCAAGTCGTGGGGCATCCGCGAACGGCCCATCGTCGTCGGCGACTGGTCGGCCGACTTCGCCTACGACTTCGCGAAGGGGCTCACGCGGCTGCCCGACTACACGGCGATCTTCGCCGCGAACGACGATATGGCGATGGGGCTGATCCACGGTCTGCACGACCGGGGCTTCGAGGTGCCGCGGGATCTCAGCGTGGTCGGCTTCGACGACATCCCGCTGGCGCGGCACTTCATCCCGCCGCTCACGACGGTGCGCCAGGACTTCGGGGCGCTGGGCGTCGCGGTGGTCGAGATGCTGCGCGCGGCGATCGAAGGGCGGGACATCCCCACGCTCACCCGGATCCCGACCGAGCTCGTCGCCCGCGGCTCATCGGCCGCACCTCGGGAGGTGCGATGACCTCCGACCGTGGTCCCGCGCCGGTCGTGCGGCTTGCGGGCATCACGGTCGAGTTCCCCGGCGTGCGCGCGCTCGACGACGTCGACTTCCGGCTGTTCCCCGGCGAGGTGCATGCCGTCATGGGCGAGAACGCCGCCGGCAAGTCCACCCTGGTCGCGGTGATCACCGGCACCCTCGCGCCGGAGGAGGGCACGGTCCTCGTCGACGGCGAGGCCCGTCGGTTCTCGGGGGTCGCCGACAGTCGAGCGGCGGGGATCGCGACGGTGTTCCAGGAGACCCAGCTGAGCCCGAATCTCAGTGTCGCGGAGAACGTGATGCTCGGGCGGGAGCGCCGAGGACGGTTCGGCATCGACTGGCGGAGGACGAGAGCGGATGCCGCGGAGGCGCTGGCCAGACTCGGGCTCGACGGCCTCGATCCGAAGACGCCGCTCTCTCTGCTCACGCCTGCGCAGAAGCAGCTCGTCGCACTCGCGCGCGCGGTCGTCGACGAGCCGAGGGTGCTCGTCCTCGATGAGCCCACCTCCAGCCTCGACGTCGCCGAGGTCGCGACCCTGATGCGCGTCATCCGCGGTCTGCGGCAGCGGGGGGTCGCGATCCTGTTCATCTCGCACTTCCTCGAGCAGGCGTTCGCGATCAGCGACCGCATGACCGTGCTGCGCAACGGGCGGCGCGTGGGGGAGTATGCGACGCGAGACCTCGACCGGGCCGACCTGATCTCGAAGATGCTCGGCAAGGACATCGACAGCCTCCGAGCGCTCGGCTCTGAGCGCAAGGCCCACCACTACGCGTACGACGGAGAGCCCGCGATGCAGGCGTCCGGTGTGGGGCGACGCGGTGAGCTCGAGCAGATGGATGTCGAGATCCAACGCGGAGAGATCGTGGGCCTCGCGGGGCTGCGGGGTTCCGGGCGCACCGAGCTCGCGTCGCTGCTCAGCGGTTCGGCGCGGGCCGACAGCGGCGAGCTCTGGGTCGACGGCGAACGGGTGCAGCTGCGGAGCCCGTCGGCGGCGCTGCGACACCGGATCGCGCTGTCGGCCGAGAACCGGGGGACGCAGGGCATCATCGGCGAGCTCACGGCGCGCGAGAACATCATCCTGTCGCTGCAGGCGCTGCGCGGGTGGACTCGTCCGCTCTCGCACGCGGAGTCGCGGGGACTCGTCGAGACGTACGTCGAGGCCCTGCATCTGGATCCCGCCGACCTCGACCGCCCGGTCGGCCTGCTCTCGGGCGGAACCCAGCAGAAGGTGCTGCTGGCCCGTGCGCTGGCGGTGCGTCCGCACGTGCTGATCCTCGACGAGCCCACTCGGGGGATCGACATCGCGGCGAAGATCGATGTCCAGAGACGCATCAGCCAGCTCGCCGGTGACGGAGTGGCCGTGGTCTTCATCTCGTCCGAACTCGAAGAGGTGGTGCGGCTGAGCGATCGCATCATCGTGCTGAAGGACCGCGAGAAGATCGGCGAGCTCAGCAACGGTCCCGGTGTGACAGTCGACACCGTGGTCGAGATGATCGCCGCTGAGCTCAGTCACAGCGTCGAGCTGTGATCGGTAACAAGATCTTTCGCTTCCTACATCGGTGATTTTCGTTCGACCTCTTGTGTTCCAGAAATTGTTCCCGGTAACATCACCGCAGGACATGCGATGCAGGTGTCCTGCAATCACGATCGGACCATGACTGGTCCACCACCGCCGGAGTGACCACCGGCATCTCAACGAGGAGAAGAAATGTCCGCGAAGAAGCGCATTCGCATCGCGTTCGGCCTGGCAGCAGTCGGCGCACTCACCATCGGCCTTGCGGCCTGCTCGACCGGCGACTCGGGCGACGGGGGTGGCGACGGCGACGACGTCACCACGGTCGGCTTCGTGGCCGTCGGTCCCGAGGGTGCATGGCGCGAGGCCAACGAGCAGAACATCCAGGACACCTTCACGGAGGAAGCCGGATACGACCTCAAGTACGCACCCGCCACCAACCTCGACCAGAAGTCGCAGATCGACGCGTTCACGTCGTTCGTCGACGAGGGCGTCGATGTGATCCTGCTCTCGGCCACCGAGGCCTCGGGCTGGGAGGACTCGCTCAAGCGCGCACAGGAGGCGGAGATCCCCGTCATCCTGCTCGACCGCGGCATCGAGCCCGACGACGACAGCCTGTACGTCACCCGCATCGCTCCCGACAACGTCGAGGTCGCGAAGGAGGTCGGCACCTGGGCTGCGGCGACGTTCCCCGACGGAGGCAACTACGTCGTGCTCGAGGGCCCGGCCGGCGTCGGCGTCGTGAACGAGCGCAACACCGGCTTCGACGAGGGCCTCGGCGACTCGTCGCTCACCAAGCTCGACGCGCAGACGGCGAACTGGTCGGCGGAAGAGGGCAAGAGCGTCTTCGAGACGATGCTCAAGTCCTCGAACAACGACATCCAGCTCGTGTTCGCACAGAACGACGAGATGGGTCTCGGCGCTGCGCAGGCCGCTGAGGAAGCCGGCCTGGTGGTGGGCGAAGACGTCAAGATCGCCACGATCGACGGCACGAAGAACGCCATGCAGGCGCTCGCCGACGGCCAGCTCAGCTACGTGCACGAGTACAACCCGCTGTTCGGCGAGACGGCCCTCGAGGTCGTCGAGAAGGCTCTCGCGGGTGAAGACGTCGACTCGTACATCGTCGTCCCCAGCGAAGCGTTCGATTCCGCAGAGGCGGCACAGGCCGTGCTCGCCGACCGCAAGTACTGACCCCGCCGCCGGAGCGATCAGCCAGTGAGCCCGGGCGGTGCCGCCACAGCCGCACCGCTCGGGCTCTTCCGGAGGAGGAGACACCGATGAACGAAGCACTGCCCATCGTCGAGATGCGTGGGATCTCGATCGAGTTCCCTGGCGTGAAAGCCCTCGACAAGGTCGATTTCCGGCTGTTCCAGGGCGAGGTCCACGCGCTCATGGGCGAGAACGGCGCGGGCAAGTCGACCCTGATCAAAGCCCTGACCGGCGTCTACCGGATCGACTCCGGGTCGATCGTCGTCGCCGGGCAGGAGCGCAGCTTCGGCGGCGCCGGCGACGCGCAGGATGCCGGGATCTCGACGGTGTACCAGGAGGTCAACCTCGCCCCCAACCTCTCGATCGGCGAGAACGTGATGCTCGGTCATGAGACGCGAGGTGTGTTCGGCATCAACTGGACGGCCACCCACCGTGCTGCGACCGACGCCCTCTCCCGACTCGGCCTGGGGCACCTCGACACCCGCCGGCCGCTCTCGACCCTCTCGATCGCGCTGCAGCAGCTCGTCGCCATTAGCCGCGCGATGGCGATCAAGGCCAAGGTGCTCATCCTCGACGAGCCGACCTCCAGCCTCGACGCCGCCGAGGTCGAGGGCCTCTTCACCGTGATCCGGGCGCTGCGAGACCAGGGGGTCGCGATCCTCTTCGTCTCGCACTTCCTCGATCAGGTCTACGCGATCAGCGACCGCCTGACGGTGCTGCGCAACGGACTGTACGAGGGTGAGTACCTCACCCGGGACCTCGACCGCCACGCTCTCATCTCGAAGATGATCGGCAAGGACCTCGATGCGCTCAAGTCGCTCGGAGGCAATCGCCGCCGCGCGCCGCGCGAGGCCGATGAGAAGCCGCTGCTCGCGGCATCCGGAATCGCACGCCGCGGAGCGGTCGAGGCGACCGACCTCGACATCCGCCCCGGCGAGGTCATCGGGTTCGCCGGGCTGCTCGGCTCCGGGCGCACCGAGCTCGCCCGACTGCTCTACGGCGCCGACCGCACCGACGAAGGCACGATCGAGCTGCATGGACGCCGGGTCGACCTCAAGTCGCCCGCCGATGCGCTGCCTCGTCGGATCGCCTTCTCGACCGAGAACCGCCGCGACGAGGGGATCATCGGAGACCTGACCGTGCGCGAGAACATCATCCTCGCCGTGCAGGCGGAGCGCGGATGGGCGCGTCCCATGAGCCGCAAGGAACAGGATGCGATCGTCGACCGCTACATCGCGCAGTTCAACGTCCGTCCGGCCGACCCCGACCGGATGATCAAGAACCTCTCCGGCGGCAACCAGCAGAAGGTGCTGCTCGGCCGCTGGCTCGCCACGCAGCCCGAGCTGCTGATCCTCGATGAGCCGACCCGCGGCATCGACGTGGGTGCGAAGGCCGAGATCCAGGAGGCGGTGGCCGAGCTCGCCGAAGACGGCGTCGCCGTGGTGTTCATCTCTTCCGAGCTCGAAGAGGTCGTACGCCTCTCCGAGCGGATCGTCGTGCTGAAGGACCACCGGAAGATCGGCGAGATCCAGAACGGACCGGACGTCACCGCGCAGGTGATCGTCGATGTGATCGCCGCTCACGGAGTCGAGGCCGCTGCCGAGACGCTCGACGACACCGACGGCGCCGTGCCCGATAGCATCGCCCCCACGACCGACAAGGAGGCAGCGCGATGACCGCGTCAGCCGGCACCACCATCTGGCGGGACCTGATCCACAAGCCGTTCTTCTGGGGCATCGTCGCGATCTTCGCGCTGCTCGCCCTGAACGTGATCAAGGACCCGACGTACCTCGCGCTCTCGATCAACCCCAACAACGGCAACCTCGTCGGCAACCTCATCGACATCCTGCGCCAGGCGGCGCCGATCATGATGATCGCGATCGGGATGTCGCTCGTGATCGCCACCGGTGGCATCGACCTCTCGGTCGGATCTCTGATGGCCGTCGCCGGAGCCGTCTCGATGGAGTTCCTCAGCGCCGCAGGCGACTCCTTCGGCGCAGCGCTCGCCGCGGTAGGACTCGCGCTGGTCATCACCGGCATCCTGGGGGCGGTCAACGGCGTCCTCGTCGCCTATGTCGGCCTGCAGCCCTTCATCGCCACGCTCGTGCTCATGCTCGCCGGCCGAGGCATCGCCAAGGTGATCACCGGCGGGCAGAACACGACGGCATCCAACGATGCGTTCCGGTGGATCGCGAACGGCTTCGTGATCGGCATCCCCGTGGTGTTCATCCTCGCGGTGCTGATCGTTATCGCCGTCGGCTGGGTCGTCAGGCGCAGCGCGCTGGGCCTCATGATCGAGGCGATCGGCATCAACCCCCGGGCCAGCCGCATGGCGGGTATCAAGCCGAAGGGACTGCTGCTCACGGCCTACATCATGAGCGGCATCCTCGCCGGGATCGCGGGCATCATGTCGGTCGGCAGCGTCATGACCGTCGACATCTCCCGCACCGGCTACCAGCTCGAGCTCGACGCGATCCTCGCGGTCGTCATCGGCGGCGCATCGCTGGCGGGTGGCAAGTTCTCACTCAGCGGCGCCTTCGTCGGCGCGTTGCTCATCGCGACCCTCGACAAGACCGTGCTGTATCTCGGCGTCTCGTCGTCGGCGACCCCGGCGTTCAAGGCCATCGTGATCGTCGTGCTGTGTCTGCTGCAGTCGCAGCGCGTGCGAAGCTGGTTCCGGACGCGACGCAGAGCCCGCCCGGTCGAACAGATCATCGCGAAAGAAGAGGTGTCCGCATGAGCGTCATGACCGCCCCTCCGGCCCCTCGGGCGACGGAGAGCGTCGCCGACCGTCTGCGACGCATGATCACGGCGAACCCCTCGGTGCTGCCGACGATCGCCTCGGTGGTCATCTTCGTCGGCATGGTGATCTTCGGCGAGGTGGCCTACGGCCGCATCCTGCAGTTCAACACGCTGTCGAACCTGCTCATCAACAATGCGCACCTCATCGTGCTCGCGGTCGCGCTGACCTTCGTGATCCTCACGGGCGGCATCGACCTCTCGGTGGGATCGATCATCGCGGTCTCGTCGGTCGCCGGTGTGATGCTCTCGAACGCCGGCTGGAACGCCTTCGCCGTGATCGTCGCGATGATCGGCATCGGAGTGCTCTTCGGCATCGTCTCGGGAGTGCTGATCCGGTACTTCGACGTGCAGCCCTTCATCGCGACACTGGCGATGATGTTCCTCGGTCGGGGCCTCGCCTCGCTGCTCAGCACCAAGCCCGAGCGGCTGGGTGAGGAGTCGCCGATCCGCTGGATCGGCACCCAGCTGAAGATCATCGACGGCCCGAAGGTCAACGACCTCGTGATCACCCCCGCAGTGCTCATCGCGGTGATCGTCGTGGCCGCCGCGTTCTTCGTTCTGCACCGCACGCGCACCGGCCGCACCGTGTACGCGATCGGAGGATCGGAGAGCTCGGCGCTGCTCATGGGTCTGCCCGTGCAGCGCACCAAGGTGCTCGTCTACGTGATCAGCGGCGGTCTCGCCGGTCTCGCGGCGGTGCTCTACACCGCACGACTCGGCACCGCTCAGAACATCACCGGCATCGGGTGGGAGCTCGACGCGATCGCCGCGGCAGTGATCGGCGGCACCGTATTGACAGGGGCTTACGGATACGTGCTCGGCTCGGTCGTCGGTGCGCTGGTGCTCGGTCTGATGAACGTGCTCATCACGCGTGACGGAGGCATCCCGCCCGAGATGACGACGATCATCACGGGCGGCATCCTGCTCGTGTTCGTGCTGCTGCAGCGGGCGGTGACACGCAAACGGGAGTAGCTTCCGCTCCGTCGCCTGAATGGCCCCATCTCGCACCGAGGTGGGGCCATTCGCATGTCTGAGCACCCTGAAGGTCCCATCTCGGAACACCGGTATTCGAGCTGCGGATGTTGATTACGTCCTCATATGAAGACGTAACGTTGTCGTTCGTGACCGATGGCGTGCGATGACGGATGTGGAGACCGACGAGCTGCGCGCCTTCGCGACGAAGGCCGCCAGTCTGCGGGGCGACTTCGGCTCGGCGGTGGTCGCGCAGTCGTCCGGGCTGGGCGCACGCTCGATCACCGCGGCGGTGGCGCGATTCGGCGACGCATGGACGACGGCACTGGGGCGCCGTCTCGCGGACGTCGACATGGTGGCGGAGAACCTGCGGCAGACCGCCGAGGTGTTCGACCGGGGCGATGAGGCGTCGAGCAGCGAACTCGACCAGATGATCTGGGCCGAGAGCGACTACTGATGTCCGAGCTGGGGACGACGAACGACCCGGTCGCGCTGATACCGGGCTCGTATGCCGCAGCGCATACGGTCGCGTCCGCGTGGCGGTCTCGGTCCGAGGCCGCCACTGCCCTTCGGGACGGGTTGCGGGGCCTCGAGGTCGATTCCGCGTGGACGGGGTACCCGTATGAGAAGTACCTCGAGCGGGCGGAATACGTGCGGTCGTCATGGCAGAGGTGCGGCGAGTACTTGATGAGTGGCGCCGCCGCTCTGTCGGCCTATGGCGATGCTCTGCGATGGGCGCAGGACGAAGCCGCACGCGCCATCGACCTGTGGGAGCAGGCGGAAGCAGCGACGATCGCTTCACGCCAGGAGCACCAGGTGAAGGTGCGTGAGCTGGAACGCGACCTTCACCTGCGACACGTCGAACTCGACGTCCCGTTCGTCGACGGCGGCGCGGACCTGCGCCCGCAGGCGGTCGACGTCTTGACGAACGCACGGGGTGTGCTGGATCGCTACGCCGTCGACGCTGCCAACGCCATCCACGCAGCGGCGGATGCCGCGCCCCTGCAGACGCCGAAGCAGGCCGAAGGCGCGACGAACTGGGCAGTCGTCGGGGCGATCGGCTCGATCATGTTCGAGACCGCTGTACTCGACCCGGCGATCGAGCAACTGAACTTCATCGCCTCGATGGGCAACGCGCTCATCAACCACCCCGACATCCTCCTCGAACTCCTCGGCGGAGTCGCGCTCGTGGTCGGTGGCGGCACGATGATCGGCGGCGGAGGTGCGCTCGCGATCACCGGGGTCGGCGCAGCCCCGGGTGGCGGCCTGGCGTGGGCCGGCGCGGGGGTCGTCGGGGCCGGGGTCGCGGCTGCCGGGCACGCCGGCATTCGCTGGATGAACGAGGCGGCCGGTGACGACGCGGCCTCCGTCGCCCGACGACCGCCGCCGCATCCCGAGTATGGGGGTCGGGACATCAAGGGCCATTGGAACGGAGACGGGCAAAGACCCTGGGTCGACACCGAGAAGATCGGGCTCGACGAGTCGCGGATGATGTCGGAACGGATGTCATCCGCGACAAGGTGCGTGCGACGATCGAGGGGTACCATCACCGGCCTGGAATGGCTTCGGATCAACACCGATACTTTGATGGCCTTTACAGTAACGGCGACGGGACTTGGACAGCGATCGAAGTGAAGGGCGGTACCGGGTCCCGTGATGCGGCGCAGGAGGAATTCGACGCAATGGTCAGTCGCGAGCGGCCCGCGATCGCGACGCTGAACGGCCAGCCCATCCGGATCGTGGATGTGATCCTCAAACATGTTCCGTGAACCTGCCGGCCGCCAACGCCGAGAAGAGAGTCACCGTATGGCCATCACACGCACACACGTCACACAGCGAAACGGCTACAGTCGCATGGCGTTGATCGATAGTGTCCGCCCGTATCCGGATCAGATCCGATTCTCGTTGAGCCGGATGAATGGGTCATCGTTCTGGGCGTGGGGCCTGTGGCGGGCGCCGGAAGGAGCCGACCTTCTCCGAGATCTGCCGTTCAGTGAGGAGTACATGCAGTGCGCGGGAACCGCTGACGCACTGGCGCTGGAGGTGCGCCGTATCGAGGCCGACGGCACTCCCCACCAGTACGCGATCGGCAAGCCCGGCGGCGACCGCACAGGCGAGCCCACCGAGGTGATCCACTACGACGACGGTCGCCACAGCACCACGGTCTACCCGCACGAGGTCTTCACCGCCGACGAGGCGGCGGTCGTCTTCTACACGTATTTCCTCACCGACGACGTGTCTCAGCCCTACGAGCTCCGCGATCTGCACCTGAGCTGGCCGAAACCCGGCGCCGAAGAGGGCGACGACTGATGCGCATCCGTGTCGAGCACGAACCGCTCCCCCAGTCGATCGCGACGCTGGCCGACACCGCGCAGCATATCCGAGCGCTCCTCGACGACCTGGACGCCGAAGCAACCGGGCTGAGGCACCTGTGGACCGGGGCCGCCCAAGATGCCTACTCCCGCGCTCACCGCGAATGGAACGAGTGTGCCGGCGACATGCAGACCGCTCTCACCAGCGCCGCCACCGCGGCCGCCCGCGCGCAAGCACGCACTCGCGAGGCCGAGGCTCACGTCGCCGACCTCTGGAGCTGAATCACACCGTCGGAATCCAGACCCGCATGGTCGACGGACCGCGCCGCGCCCAGTCGTGATAAGCGATCAAGGGGGCGTCGACCGTCTCGCCGGTCGAGCGGTGGCGCACCGGCAGCACCACGTGACCGTCGCGCTCGACGGGCTCCCCGGCCGCGACCGCGTCGCCGATGTCGCCGCCGAGGTCGATCGACTCGAGTGCCAGCACCTCGGGGCCGCGTTCGATCGCGACGCTGCCGCGCACGGCATCCACCATCGGATGCGGTGATGTGGTCCTCGCCACGATCGGCAGGTTCAGTTCGACGATGTCGCCGACGCGGAACGCACGAGCGACTTCGACCGCACCCGGAGGTGCAGGCAGCTCCGTGACCTCATTCCCGCTGTGCACACGCGCCGTTGCTCGCGACGCCCACGACGGCACGCGAAGCGTCAGCGCGAACTTCGCGTCCTCGGTGATCGTGACGCGAACATCGCCCTTCGCCGGGTAGCCCGTCGAGACATCGAACGCGACGATCCGGCCGTCCGGCAGTGTCGTGCGCACGGTCGACGGTGCGTACTGATGCAGCTGCACGCCGTCATCATCGGCCGTCGCGACATACGCGGAGAGGCTCGCGAACGTGCGCGCCACATTCGGCGGGCAGCACGACACCTCGAACCACGGCGCGCGCAGCGATGACGAGGCGCGCGGCGACGTGGCATCCGGATCCGCCGGGATCCCCGGCGTGCGCTGATGCAGGGTGTTGGCGTAGAAGAACGAGCGCCCGTCGTCACCGGGCGAGGTCGCGACGACGTTGAACAGGGTCCGCTCGATCAGGTCGGCGTACTGCGCCTCACCGGTCGCGAGCAGCAGCCGCCACGAGAACATGATCGACCCGATGCCGGCGCAGGTCTCGGAGTAGGCGCGATCCGGCGGCAGCTCCCAGTCGTCGCCGAAGGCCTCGTCCTGATGGTGCGACCCCTGGCCCCCCGTCACATAGGTGCGGCGTTCGACCGTGCGATCCCACTGCGACCGCAGGGCGTCGAGCAGCGAGTCGTCGGAGAGCTCGGCGGCGACGTCGGCCGCGGCGGAGGACAGGTAGTTCGCCCGCACGGAGTGCCCGCGAAGAGCCTCGGCGTCGCGCACCGACACGTCGTCCTGGAAGTAGCTGCGCCCCCACTCGATCTCGCCGAGCGACCCGCGACCGTGCCGCTCGACGAACAGCGCGGCCTGATCGATGTAACGCTGCTCGCCGAGCGCTCGGCCGAGCTCGGCAAGCCCCGCCTCGACCTCGGCATGCCCGCAGATCGCGTCCCGGCCGTCGACGCCGAACTCGCGGCAGATGAGGTCGGCGGCGCGGCGGGCGATGTCGATCAGACCGTCGTCGGCATCCGGTCTCGTGCGCACCCGGGCGACGGCCGCCTGGAACAGGTGTCCGAGGCAGTACAGCTCGTGCCCCCACTGCAGCGCAGACCAGCGTTCGTCCTGGCCCTCGCGGCCGAACATCGTGTTGAGGTACCCGTCGGGCTCCTGCGCGGCGGCGACCCGGTCGACGACCCGGCGGAATCGCTGCTCGAGGTCGCTGTCGGCTGCGGCATCCGTCCGCCCGATCTCCCACGCCAGCGCCTCGAGGTACTTGTAGATCTCGGAGTCGGCGAACTCGCGTCCCCGACGCCCGTCCGGCAGCGTGCCGGCGGCGGCGAGGTCGAAGTTGGGCAGCCATCCCTCGGACTCGAGTCGCGACTCGATGTGGCTGAGAGTGGCAGTGCCGTTGACGGCCTGGCGGTCGGCCCAGAACCCTCCGGTGATGCGCACCTCGTCGAGGCCGAGCGGGCGCAGACGCCCGTGCGTGGGAACCACCGGGGCGGCCGGTGCAGTGGTGTCGAACATGGTCATCCCTTGAAGGCGCCGGACATGAAGCCGCGCACGTAGTGTCGTTGCAGGATCAGGAAGAGCAGGATGCAGGGGAGCGCCAGCACGACGACTCCCGCCTCGGTGGCGCCGTAGTCGACGACGCCCTGCACCTGTCCGCGGAGGTTCGCCACCGCGAGCGGCAGCGTCATACGGTTGGTGTCGTTGATGAGGATCAGCGGTGCCATGAAGTCGTTCCAGGCGGTGAGGAACGCGAACAGCCCGACGGTCACGAGCCCGGGCTTGACGGCGGGGAGCAGCACCCGCCACAGGGCGCCCCAGCTCGAGCATCCGTCGACCATCGCCGCCTCGTCCATCTCCCGCGGGATCGACTCGAACGAGATGCGCATCATGAACATCGAGAACGGCAGCTGGAACATCGTGATCACCAGCGCGACGCCGACCAGCGAGTTCTGCAGGCCGACCGCATTGAGGATCACGTAGAGCGGAATGAGCAGGGTCGCATACGGCACCATCAGGATGGCGAGGGTGAGGAGGAACAGTGCGTTCTTGCCGGGGAACGAGAAGCGCGCGAACGCGTATCCGCCCAGCAGCGAGATGAACAGGGTGAGCGCGACGGTGAGCACCGAGACGAAGAGCGAGTTGCCCAGATACACCCAGATGCCGGCCTGGTATTCGCCGAGGGCCGCGTAGTTGCCGAAGCCCCAGCCGTCGGTCTGGCTGGTGCCGGCCATCGGGCTGACCGACGAGACGCCGGTCCAGATGAGCGGATAGAGGAAGATCACGGCCAGCGCGGTCGTGAACACCCAGTACGGGATGCCGAGGACGACGCGAGCGGCCTTCGAGCGATAGCGCGGCGGGGTCGGCTGATGGTTCGGAGCGACGATCGTGCGCGTCAGCGTCTGGGACATGATTCTCAGCTCTCATCCGTGCGGCGGAACGCGCGCAGTTGGAAGACGTTGATGACGATGAGTGCGAGCAGCACGATCACCGAGAGGGCGCCGGCGATGCCGAGGCTGTTCTGCCCCTGGAATGCGACGTTGTAGATGAGCTGCACGACGGTCATGGTGCTGTTGTCGGGGCCGCCCTTGGTGAGGATGTAGAACTGCTCGAACGCGAGCAGCGACCCGGTCACGCACATCACTGTCGTGAGCGCGAAGGTCGGCTTGAGCAGCGGCACGGTGATGTCGCGGAAGGTCTGCCAGCGGTTCGCACCGTCGATGCGGGCGGCTTCGTAGACGTCATCCGGGATTCCCTGCAGGCCCACCAGCATCAGCAGCATGTAGAAGCCCGCGTATCGCCAGACGATCAGGAAGATGGTCGACCACAGTGCGCCCTCCGGCGTGCCGAGGAACGTGATGCCCCACGACTTCATGAGGTTCGCGAACGGGCCGGCGATGGGGGAGTACAGCACGTAGAAGAGCAGTGACGCGGATGCCAGGCCGAGCGCGCTGGGGATCAGGAAGGCCGTGCGCAGGAACCCCTTCCAGCGGGTGGACTCCTGCACGAGCAGGGCCAGGCCGAGCCCGAGTCCGATCAGGATCACGGTCGTGATGACGGTGTAGAGCAGGGTGAAGCGGATCGAATCCCAGAAGAGGCGGTGCGTGACGGCATCCGCATAGTTCTCCGGGAAGTTGATTCCCTGGTTGCCGCTCAGCAGGGGCCAGTCCGAGGCCGACATCTGCAGCACCAGCACCAGCGGCACGATGAACAGCAGGGCGACGAAGATCGCCGTGGGGGCCGCGTACAGCCAGCCCTGCACCGGGCCGCCGAAGGCGGTGCGCCGTCTGCGGCGATGCAGCGGGAGTGTGGCCTGGGTCATCACGTTCTCTTTCGATGGGGGACTGACGAGGGGGGATGCGGGGGCGACGCGGCGCGCCGCCCCCGCATGATCACTGCGACAGGATCGCCGTGATCTCCTCGTTGTCGGCGGGCACCGAGTCGTCGCCGTTGAGCACGGCGTTGCGCACCAGGGTGAGCCACGGGCTGCCCGGGGCGTTGAACGCCTGCTGGAAGTTCAGGGCCACCGGGGTGTCGCCCTGGGCTGCGACCTCGTTGATCGTCACCAGTCGGGGATCGGCGGCCGCATACTCGTTGTCGGCCAGGTCTCCGCGGGAGACGGCGTTGCCGTCTTTCGCGAGCACCTCGACCTGGGCGTCCTCGGACATCATCCAGTTGAGGAAGTTCCAGGCCTGCGCGGCCTTCTTCGAGTCCTTCGAGATGCCGATGCCGTCGCCGCCGACGAACGTCGAGGCGCCGCCGTCGACACCGGGGATGCCGGCGACTCCCGCGTCGAACTCGAGCGAGGGGAGCAGCGTCGCGGGGAACGGCATCACGCCGACCTTGCCCTCGCTGAACGCGGCGGTCCAGGTGGGGCCGGCCTCATCGGTCGAGCTCGGGAGAACCGCACCCGCCTCTTCGAGGCCTGCCCACGTGTCGTAGACGGCCTGAGCCGAGTCGCCGTCGAGCAGGGACTCGGTGCCGTCGTCGCTCATGACCTCGTCGCCCGATGCCCAGATGGAGGGGAACCAGGTGAAGACCAGGCATCCACCGCAGTTGAGGCCGGTCGCGGTGCCGTAGGTGTCCGGCTTGTTCAGCGCCTGCACGGCCATGGCCGCTTCGGCGAACTCGTCGAGCGTGGCAGGCGCCTTCTCGGGGTCGAGGCCGGCCTCGGCGAAGAGCTCCTTGTTCCAGAAGAGCATCGAGAGGTCGAGGGCGAACGGCAGCACGTACTCGGCGCCGTCGACGGTGCCGGCCGACAGGTGCCCGGGGTTGATCTCGTCCTTGAAGTCGAGGGCGTCGATCTGCTCGGACATGTCCTGGAACAGGCCCTGCTGCGCCCAGTTCGGTACGTAGACGATGTCGGCGGCGAAGAGGTCGGGCAGGCCGCTCGACCCTGCGGCGGCGCCGACTTTCGCGACGTAGTCGTCGTTGGGCACGACTGTCAGCTCGACCTGGTTCTCGTGGCTGTCGTTGTAGGCGTCGACGAGCAGCTTGGCCTGGCGCTCGATCGGCGCGCGGGTCCACAGTGTCAGGGTCGTGCCGTCGTCGGTGCCTTCGGCGGGGATGGGCTCGTCGGAGGCGGCGTCATCGCCGGCGGGTGCGCAGGCGGCGAGTCCGCCGACGAGCAGGCCGGCCGCGATGACGGCGGCTGCTGCCCGACGTGCGGCGTGGGTGCGAATGGTGTTCATGGGCGGGGGCTCCTCTGGGCTCGTCCTCGAGCGGGTGCGGTGTGGCGCTTCGGCAGTGCAGCGCCGGGAGTGGAGATGAGGGTGAAGATCAGGTTCTTCGAAAGTTACGAAAACCCTTTCGAAAAGGTATAGCGTGGTTTCGGAGGGCGCGTCAACCCTCGTTCCGATAACCTTTCAGCACGAAGGAGTGGGATGACGGATACGACTGGAGCACGAGCTGCGACCCTCAGTGACGTCGCCGCGCGCGCCGGAGTCTCGATCTCGACCGCATCCAAGGCGCTGAACGATCGGGGCGACGTATCGGTCGCCACCCGCGCCAAGGTGCGCGCGATCGCCGAGGAGCTGTCCTTCACCCCCAATGCCATGGCGCGAGGACTCCTCGCCGGGCGCACCGGCACGGTCGGCCTTCTCACCAGCGACCTCGAGGGCCGCTTCATGCTGCCGATCCTCATGGGCGCGGAGGATGCGTTCGGCGCAGGTCGCATCAACGTCTTCCTGTGCGATGCGCGAGGTGACGCGATCCGTGAGCAGCACCACCTGAAGGAGCTGCTGAGCCGCAGGGTCGACGGCATCATCGTCGTCGGCCGTCAGACGGATCCGCGCCCCTCGCTCGGGCAGGAGATCCCCGTGCCCGTGGTCTACGCGTACGCCCCCTCGGATGACCCGCGCGACCTCTCATTGACCCCCGACAACTACGCGGGCGGGCGTCTCGCGATCGAGCACCTGTTGGCCTGCGGACGTCGGCGCATCGCGCACATCTCGGGCGACCCGACCTATGCCGCAGCCCAAGACCGCCTCGCCGGCGCCAGAGCGGCACTTGGCGAGGCGGGTCTCGAACTCGTGGGCGAGCCCATGTTCTCGGAGTGGACCGAGCACTGGGGTCGGGATGCCGCGGCGATGCTGCTGCAGCGGCATCCGGACATCGACGCCGTGTTCTGCGGATCCGACCAGATCGCTCGCGGTGTGCTCGACTCGGCCCGCGATCTCGGCCGCACCGTGCCGGACGACCTCGCGGTGATCGGCTACGACAACTGGGAAGTGCTCGCGACCAACGCCCGGCCCGAGCTCACCAGCATCGACGCGAACCTGCAGCAGCTCGGTCGTCAGGCGGCGCTGCGGGTGTTTGATGCGATCGACGGCATCGACATCGGCGAAGGCGCGCACCACCTGCCGGTGCGGCTCGTGATCCGCGGATCGACCATCGCCCGGCGCTGAGGGGCGCTCGCGCGTGCCGGAGTTAGTTCAGGCGTCGTCGCGCCAGGAGTGCTGCGGATCGAACCCGAGCACGCGGCGGGCCTTGTCGATCGACAGCAGCGTCTCGTTCGGGCCGAACTCGCGGGCGACCGGCACATCGGGGAAGACCTCGGCGAGCAGCTCGGCGTTCGGACGCGTCATCACCGTATCGGCCGCCGCGATGATGAAGTTGTCGAACCCGGGTGCCGCCACCTCGAGCGCACGCTCCACCGCCTGCGCACCGTCGCGGGCGTCGATGTATCCCCAGAGGTTCCACTTACGGCGCAGCGCATCGGCGTCGAAATCGGGGAACTCGGCGTAGTCCTCGGGGTTCATCACGTTCGAGAACCGCAGTGCGGTGATCGACAGGTCGGGATGCCAGCGCACGAGCTCCCTCGCGAGCTGCTCCTCGAGGGTCTTCACGAGCGAGTAAACCGACTCGGGGCGGGCGGGGTAGTCCTCGTCGACCGGCACGTAGGGCGGCGGCACGTCGAATGGCAGGCCCAGCACGGTCTCACTCGAGGCGTAGACGACACGGCGGATGCCGAGGCGCACCGCCGCCCAGAAGACGTTGAACGTGGCGGGCATGTTGTTGTGGAAGGTGGCGACGTCGCTGCGGATGCCGGGCGCCGGGATCGCGCCGAGATGCACCACGGCGTCGATGCCGTCGTGCCGGTCGCCGACGGCCGTGAAAGCATCCACGACCTGGCCGTAGTCCGTGAGGTCGACCTGCACGAAGTCAGGGCCGCGGGTGCCCGAGACGTCCATGCCGATGACCTCGTGTCCGTGAACGCGGAGCTCCCGCGCGACGACGCTGCCGAGCTTGCCCGATGATCCGGTGAGTGCGATGCGCATGTCACCAGAGTGGCACGAAGACGAGGCGCCGGGGCCGCTCGGCATACACTCGTCGGCGTGAGTGACACGAGCAGCGAGCCCCGCCGCACCGTCGGCGTGCGTGACGTCGCCGTGCGCGCAGGGGTGTCTCGGCAGACGGTGTCGCGCGTGCTCAACGACCACCCCGAGGTCGCCGCCGAGACTCGCGAACGGGTGCTTGCCGCGATGACCGAGCTCGGCTACCGCATGAACAACGCGGCCAGAGCGCTGGGCACCCGCCGCTCCCGCACCCTCGGGGTGCTCGCCACCGACGCACTGCACTATGGCCCGTCGCGCAGCATCGCAGCGCTCGAGGCGTCGGCCCGCGAGGTCGGCTACTGGCTGAGTGCGGCCTTCGCAGATGCGGGGGACACGGATGCCGTGGTCGCCGCGGTCGACCACCTCGTCATGCAGGGAGTCGAGGGCATCGTCGTCGTCGCGCCTCACGCCCACACCCTCGACGCGCTCGACTCGGTGCGCATCGGCGTGCCCGTCGTCACCCTGCACGCAGCCGATCGCGGCGCACGCGGCCTCTCGGTCGATCAGGAGGCCGGGGCTCGACTCGCCGTCGCGGCACTCGCCGACGCCGGGCACACACGCATCGCGCACCTCGCCGGCCCCGCCGACTGGCTCGAGGCCGAGTCCCGCGCTGAGGGGTTCCAGGTCGAGCTCGCCGCACGAGGACTCGCCGCCGGACCGGTCATCGAGGGCGACTGGACCGCCGGCTCGGGCTACGCAGCGGCTCGTGCCGTGCGCGACTCGGGTGTGACAGCGGTATTCGCAGCGAACGACCAGATGGCCCTCGGTCTGCTCGGCGGTCTGCAGGAAGTCGGGCTCTCGGTGCCGGGGGACATCAGCGTGGTCGGTTTCGACGACACTCCGGACGCCGCGTACTACTGGCCGAAGCTCACGACCGTGCGGCAGGACTTCTCGGAATTGGCGCGTCGTGCGGTGGCGGCGGTGCTGGCGGGCAGTGCCGGAGCCGCGGCATCCGACCTCGCGCCGGTGGCACCCGTGCTCGTGACCCGCGATTCGGTGGCGCCGCCGCGCTGAACGGCGCCAGGGTGTGTGCCGGCGCGGTGCGGGGTCAGTTCTGCATGTGCGGCGCGATGCGGGCCAGTTCTGCACGTGAACACGCCGTATCCGATGCAAAAGTGGCCCCGCACGAGACGGGAGATGCGAAAGTGACCCCGCACACGGCGGCGCCGAGCGGTCGCCGGTGTCTTGACGGTCCGCCGACCTCCGTGACACACTGCTGTGACCGGTCACAGTGACCACCGCCGACCCTGAGGTATCCGTGAGCAACGAAGCCCCCGTCTTCTCCCCTGAGATCGACGCCTCCATCCAGGCCGTCCGCGAGGATGTCGCCCGTCTGCACGGCGAACTGGTCCGTTACGACCTCATCGTCTGGACCGGCGGCAACGTCTCGAGCCGCGTGCCCGGAGCCGACCTGTTCGTGATCAAGCCGTCGGGCGTCAGCTACGACGACCTCACGCCCGAGAACATGATCCTGTGCGACCTCGACGGCGCCGTGATCCCCGGCACTCCGGGAAGCGACCGCTCGCCCTCGAGCGACACCGCGGCGCACGCGTACGTCTACCGTCACATGCCCGACGTCGGCGGAGTCGTGCACACGCACTCGACGTTCGCCGTCGCGTGGGCAGCCCGTGGCGAAGAGATCCCCTGCGTCATCACGGCCATGGCCGATGAGTTCGGCGGTCCTATCCCGGTCGGTCCCTTCGCGATCATCGGCGACGACTCGATCGGCCGCGGCATCGTGCAGACGCTCTCGGGTCACCGCAGCCGCGCGGTGCTCATGCAGAACCACGGTCCCTTCACCATCGGAGTCGACGCGAAGGATGCCGTGAAGGCCGCCGTCATGGTCGAAGACGTGGCCCGCACCGTGCACTACGCCCGTGAGGCCGGCCCGCTGATCCCGATTCCGCAGGAGGCCATCGACAGCCTCTTCACCCGCTACCAGAACGTCTACGGACAGAACTCGGACGCCCGACGATGAGCGACACGACCCGCACGACCGCCCGCGACGACATCCTCGCCGGCCGCACGAGCCTCGGCATCGAGCTCGGCTCCACGCGCATCAAGGCCTGTCTGATCGGATCCGACGCCACCGAGGTGCTCGCGACCGGGTCGTTCTCGTGGGAGAACCGCCTCCAGGACGGCCTCTGGACCTACGCGATCGACGAGGTGTGGACAGGCCTGCAGGCGGCATACGCCGGTCTCGTCGCCGACGCGGACGAGCGCCACGGCGTGCGCCCCGAGACGTTCGGCGCGATCGGGATCTCGGCCATGATGCACGGATACCTCGCGTTCGATGCGCGGGGCGAGCTGCTCACGCCGTTCCGCACCTGGCGCAACACCAACACGGGCGCCGCGGCGGCCGAGCTGACCGACCTGCTCGGCGTGAACATCCCCCTGCGCTGGTCGATCGCGCACCTGCACCAGGCAGTGCTCGACGGCGAGGCGCACGTGCCGCAGCTCGACTTCGTCACCACCCTCGCGGGCTATGTGCACACGAGGCTGACGGGCGAGCGCGTTCTCGGCGTCGGCGACGCCTCCGGCATGTTCCCGATCGACTCGGCCACCGGAGACTACGACGAGCGGATGCTACAGGCCTACGACGCCCTCGCCGCCGACCGTCTTCCCGCCGCAGCCAAGGACCTGCTCCCGACCGTCCTTCCCGCCGGCGCCGCCGCCGGGACGCTCACCGCCGAGGGCGCGGCCCTGCTCGATCCGTCGGGCGCGCTGCCCCCCGGCATCCCGCTCTGCCCGCCCGAGGGCGACGCGGGCACCGGCATGGTCGCGACGAACTCGGTGTCGCCGCGCACCGGCAACGTCTCGGCCGGAACCAGCATCTTCGCGATGGTCGTGCTCGAGCGCCCGCTCTCCGAAGTGCACCACGAGCTCGACCTCGTGACGACACCCGCGGGCGACGCCGTCGCGATGGTGCACTGCAACAACGGCGCGAGCGAACTGGCCGCCTGGGCAGGGCTCTTCACCCGTTTCGCCGCCGCCGCGGGGCAGCCGCTGAGTGATGACGCCGTCTTCGACGCACTCTTCCGCGAGGCTCTCGACGGAGAGGCGGATGCCGGCGGCCTGCTGGCGTACAACCACCTCGCGGGCGAGCCGATCGCCGGCCTCACCGAGGGGCGCCCGCTGTTCGTGCGCACCCCCGACAGTGCCTTCACGCTGGCGAACTTCATGCGCTCGCAGCTGTACGGCGTGTTCGGCACGCTCGCGCTGGGGATGCAGGTGCTCGCCGCCGAAGGAGTCGAACTCGACCGCATGTTCGCGCACGGTGGCATGTTCCGCACCGCGGGGGTCGCGCAGCGTTTCCTCGCCGGAGCGCTCGGCGCTCCCGTCGCGGTGGGCGAGCTCGCCTCCGAGGGCGGCGCGTGGGGCATCGCGGTGCTCGCGTCGTATCTCGCGCACTCCGAGACGGCGTCGCTGGGGGAGTACCTCGAGCGCGACGTCTTCGCCTCCGCATCCCTCGCGGTCGCCGACCCCGACCCTGCCGACGTCGCCGGCTTCACCGCCTACCTCGACCGCTACCGCGCGGGCCTCGCGATCGAAGCCGCCGCGACCACCGCTCTCTGACCCCCACGCGCACTCTTCACGCCGACACCGGAACCCCCAAGGACTCTCATGCCCCGCACCCCGCTCACCACTTCGCTCGACGGCTACGAGGTCTGGTTCCTCACCGGCAGTCAGCACCTCTACGGCCCCGAGACGCTCGCGCAGGTCGCCGAGCAGTCGCAGGAGATCGCCCGCATCCTCGACGAGGCCGGCGAGGTGCCCGTGACCATCGTCTGGAAGCCGGTGCTGACGGATGCCGCAGCCATCAAGCGCACGGCCCTCGAGGCGAACGCCGACGACCGGGTCATCGGCCTGATCGCGTGGATGCACACCTTCAGCCCCGCGAAGATGTGGATCGCCGGTCTCGACGCACTGCAGAAGCCGCTCGCGCACCTGCACACGCAGGCGAACGTCGAGCTGCCGTGGGCCGACATCGACTTCGACTTCATGAACCTGAACCAGGCGGCGCACGGCGACCGCGAGTTCGGCTACATCCAGACGCGCCTCGGCGTGCCGCGCAAGACCGTCGTCGGTCATGCGAGCGACCCGCGGGTGCGCCAGGAGATCGCGACGTGGCAGCGTGCGGCCGCCGGCCTCGCGGCATCCCGTTCGCTCAAGCTCGCCCGCTTCGGCGACAACATGCGCTTCGTCGCGGTCACCGAGGGCGACAAGACCGAGGCCGAGCTGCGCTTCGGCGTGCAGGTCAACACGTGGGGCGTGAACGACCTGGCGGATGCCGTCGCCGCGGCATCCGACTCCGAGATCGACGCCCTCGTGGCCGAGTACGAAGAGCTGTACGAGGTCGTGCCGGAGCTTCGTCGCGGTGGCGACCGCCACCAGTCGCTGCGCGACGGTGCCGCGATCGAGATCGGTCTGCGGACGTTCCTCGAAGAGGGCGGCTTCGGCGCCTTCACGACCTCGTTCGAAGACCTCGGCGCCCTGAAGCAGCTGCCGGGCCTCGCGGTGCAGCGGCTGATGGCCGAGGGCTACGGCTTCGGCGCCGAGGGCGACTGGAAGACCGCGATCCTCGTGCGCGTCGCCAACGTCATGGGCGCGGGCCTGCCCGGTGGGGCGAGTCTCATGGAGGACTACACCTACGACATGACGCCCGGCGACGAGCTGATCCTCGGGGCGCACATGCTCGAGGTCTCGCCCTCGCTCACGACGGCGAAGCCGACCCTCGAGATCCACCCGCTCGGCATCGGCGGCAAGGAAGACCCGGTGCGCCTGGTCTTCACCGCCGACCCCGGCCCCGCGATCGTCGTCGCCCTCAGCGACATGCGCGACCGCTTCCGCCTCACCGCGAACGTCGTCGAGAACGTGCCCCCGCGCCAGTCGCTGCCGAAGCTGCCGGTCGGCCGCGCCGTGTGGAAGCCGCAGCCCGACTTCAACACCTCGGCCGCCGCCTGGCTGACCGCGGGTGCTGCGCACCACACGGTGATGTCGACCGCCGTCGGGCTCGAGGCCTTCCGCGACTTCGCCGAGATGGCCGAGGTCGAGCTGCTCGTGATCGACGATGCGACCACCCTGCCCGAGTTCCAGAAGCAGGTCCGCTGGAACCAGGCCTACTACCGACTCGCGCAGGGGCTGTGATGACGGGAGCCGGCCGGCCGCGCTCGGGGCGTCAGCTGCGCATCACCGGGCACGGATACGACGCCGTGATCGCGAGCGTCGGCGCCTCGCTGCGCCTGCTCGCATTCGAAGGACGCGACCTGGTCGTGCCCTTCGACGCCGACGAGGTGCGGCCCGGATACCGCGGCACCACCCTCGCACCGTGGCCCAATCGCATCGTCGACGGTCGCTACACGTTCAGCGGCGCCGAGCATCAGCTGGCCCTTACCGAGCCCGCCCGCGGACAGGCGCTGCATGGGCTGCTCGCCTGGGCCGAGTTCGAAGACCGACTCGTGCTCGACGACCGCGTCGTGCTCGCGGCCGTGATCGAGCCGCAGACCGGCTATCCGTTCCGCGTCGAGGTGGAGACCGAGTACCGCATCGACGGCGACGGCCTTCAGCAGACCGTCACCGCGCGCAACCTCGGGACGGATGCCGCGCCCTGGGGCACAGGGCCGCACCCGTATCTCGTCGCCGGACCCGATGGTCGGGTCGATGACTGGACGCTGACCCTGCCGGCATCCGAGGTGCTGACCGTCACCGACGACCGGCTGAGCCCGGTGGCGCTCGAGGGAGTGTCCTCGCATCCGCAGTGGGACTTCCGCGTTGCGCGCCCGATCGCCGACGTCTTCATCGACCACGCTTTCGCCGGCCTCGCCCGCGAGGGCGGAGTCGCCGAGGTGCGGGTGGTGACGGATGCCGGAAGCGGCGTCGTCATGACCTTCGATGAGCGCTGCCCGTGGGTGCAGGTGCACACGGCCGACAACCCCGGCATCGACGCGATCCATCGCATCGGCCTCGCGGTCGAGCCGATGACCTGTCCGCCGGACGCGTTCAACTCGGGGACCGACCTGGTCGTGCTCGAACCCGGCGCGACGCACGCAGCATCCTGGCGGATCGCCGCCGTCTGACGCGTGGCGGCCGGCCCGAGTCGCTCGCGGCACGGTCGTGGCGCCGATGCGGGGCCAGTTCGGCATCCGGGACTCGGTGCGGGGCCAGTTCGGCATCCGAATGGGGCGTTTCCGGTGCGCAACTGGCCCCGCACGCGTGATGCCGTGCGAGAGCGGGCGATGCTGCCGGGTGCGGGGCCAGTTCGGCACCAGGGATCGTATGCGGGGCCAGTTCGGCACCCGGGACCCGGTGCGGGGCCAGTTCGGCATCCGAATGGGGCGTTTCCGGTGCGCAACTGGCCCCGCACGCATGGTGCCGGTGCGGGTGCGGGTGCGGGTGCGGGTGCGGGTGCGGGTGCGGGTGACGGATGTCGCGGCTGCGCACCGCGCCTCTCCGATCAGGCGAGTGCCGCGACCAGCGCCCGGGCTGCGGATGCCGACGACTGCGGGTTCTGGCCGGTGATGAGCAGTCCGTCGACGATCGTGTGATCGCTCCACGGGTCGGTCACGTCGATGTCGGCGCCGAGCTCGCGCAGAGAGGTCTCGAGCAGGAACGGCGCGCGGTCCGCGAGCCCTCCGAGGCGCTCCTCCTCGTCGGAGAATCCGGTGATGCGCCGTCCGGCGACGAGCGGCTCGCCCGCAGCATCGCGTGCGGGCATCAGAGCCGCGAGCCCGTGGCACACCGCGGCCAGCGGACGTCCCGCCGCGACGGTCGCCGAGATGAGCGCCGCCGAATCGGCATCCACAGCGAGGTCCTGCATCGGTCCGTGCCCGCCGGGGTAGTAGACGGCTGCGTAGTCGGCGCCGTCGACATCGGCGAGCACCAGGGGAGTGCTGAGCCCCGGGATCTCCGCGAGCGCCGCGGCATCCCCGTCGCCGAGGCTCGACGCATCGGCGACCGGCTCGACACCGCCGGGTGTCGCGAACACCACGTCGTGCCCCGCGGCGGTGAGCAGGCGATAGGGGGCGAGCAGCTCTTCGGCCCAGTAGCCGGTGGGGTGCTCGGTGCCGTCGGACAGGGTCCAGGTGCGGGCGCCGGAGACGACGAAGAGGACGGATGACATGGATGCTCCCAAGGTTCGGACGACGGATGCCGTGCGGATTCGATATCCAGGACAACGCCCCGCCGCGACGAACGATTCCGATAGATTGCCGATATGAGCAATCGGAATTCCGATGGATTGCCCGACCTGGGGCTGTGGCGCACCTTCCTCATCGCGCACCGATCCGGGTCGGTGTCGGCGGCGGCGCGCAGGCTCGGACTCGCGCAGTCGTCGGTCACGACGCAGTTGCAGGCGCTGGAGGCGAGCGTCGGCGAGCCGCTGTTCGTCCGTCATGCCCGCGGCATCCGTCCGACGCCCCGAGCCGACGAGCTCGCCGCGCGGCTCTCGGGCCCGCTCGACGCGTTGGCGGATGCTCTCGGCACCCACCCGGCCCTCGAACCGCCGGTCATCCGCCTCGGCGGGGCGGGGGAGTTCCTGGCCACCGTCGCAGCCCCGGCTCTCGCGAGTGCTGTCGCCGGCGGACTGCGGCTTGCGGTGACCACGGGCCTGGCCGACGATCTGCTCGATCAGCTGAGGGTCGGCAGCCTCGACCTGGTGATCTCCGCCGTGCGTCCTCGCGGACGGGCGCTGCCGAGCATGCCGCTGTTCGACGAGGAATTCGTGCTCGTGGCCTCGCCGTCGCTGAGCATCGACCCGTCTCCTGCCCTCTCGCCGGACGCGCTCGCGCACGTGCCTCTGCTGGCATACGACCGAGACGTCCCGATCGTCCGACGGTACTGGCGCCACGTGTTCGGCATCCGTCTCGACCGGGAACCGGCTCTCGTCTTCCCCGACCTGCGCGCGCTCGCCGCCGCTGCGGTTGCGGGGGCGGGCGTCACCGCCCTGCCGACCTATCTGATCGCCGACGAACTCGCCGATGGCAGACTCGTCGACCTGCGACCCACCCAGGACCCGCCGATCAACACGCTGTATCTCGTGCGGCGACCGGGTCCGTTGTCCGACGGGGTCGCGGCCGTGGAGAAGGCGCTGCGCGCCGCCGTCGCCGACCTCTGACGCTCGTCGCGGCGGCGGTGCGGGGTCAGGTGCGCATCTGGAGTCCGGTGCAAGGTCAGTTTCGCATCGGACATCCGGTGCAGGGTCAGTTTCGCATCGGAAACGCCCGATTCGGATGCGGTAGTGGCCCCGCACAGATGCACTGCCCGGCCTCACAGATGTGCGGCCGCTCGCGCGCCGAACGCACACGACGGACGGATGCCGCACCTCACGGACGCACGCACCTCATGCACGCACCTCACGGACGGATCGCACACGGCAGGTGTGGCAGACCCGATGCGGCAGTGGCGACCGAGCCTCAGCGGTTGAGCCAGTGGCGCAGCGTGCGCGTGACCCAGGGCAGCACCCAGTAGGTCATGATCGGCGTGAGCACGACGGTCGTGGCGAGCACGCGCAGCCAGATCGGCAGCTCGTTCCAGCCGGGCACGGGGCTCAGCGCATAGGTGAAGGCGAGGTTCAGCGGGAAGAACCCGAGCCAGATCGACACGGCCTGCTTCCACCGCGGCGGAGTGCTGACCATCGCGACGGTGGTCGTCGAGCCGTCAGCGCGGGGGAGGGTGATGGTGTCGGTGGTCGGCTCGTCGAACCAGCCCTCGATGCCCGTGCGGCGGCGCACGCGCTCGCTGCGCACGAACTGCTCGCCGGTCGACTTCCACCACTCGCGCTCGCCCGACTGCTCCCACGCCACAAGCGACTTCTCGTCGGAGAAGCGGTACAACATGTGCCAGACATGCGAGTCCTCGCCGTCGCGCACCCAGCCGGATCCGAGGAACCCCGGGTATCGGTGCGCCAGATTCACGCCGGTCTGCACCCAAGCGGTGGCGGCGGCGACATGCTCGGGGTCGACCTCGCGGCGGATGGAGACGGTGATGGGTTCGCTGGACATGGTGGGGTCCTCGGAGAGAGCGGATCGCCCGGGTCACGGGCGCCTCGACGGTGGGGGATGCGCCGGGGTGCGGGCGCGTGTTCGATTGTATTTCGGATGCCGGGTGTCGCCGGTCGTTTTTCGCCGCGCGCGAAGACGGCATCTCCGGGTGCCGGGTGCCGGATGTCGGATGCCGAGTACCGATGCCGGGTGCCGGGTGCTTCAGAAGGCCGAATGCGCCTGGGACGGCCGGATGCCGGGAATCCGGCCGTCGCGGGCGCGCATGGCCGAGGCTGGTGCAGGGCAGCGACGCGGCATCCGTCCCCGCACTCCGCGACAGGGCGAGAATAGGAGGCATGAGCACGCGCAGCGAAGCCGTCCTGATCGATGTCGTCCGCACTCCCGTCGGACGCGGCAAGCCGGGCGGCGCGCTCTCGGGTGTGCATCCTGTCGACCTCGCGGCGGGTGCTCTCGCCGCGATACTCGAGCGCAGCGGGCTCGAGTCGAGGCAGATCGACGACGTGCTGCTCGGTTGCGTGAGTCAGGTGGGGGACCAGTCGTCGAACATCGCGCGGCAGGCTGTGCTCGCCGCGGGTTTCGACGAGTCGATCCCCGCGACGACGATCGACCGCCAGTGCGGGTCCAGCCAGCAGGCCGTGCATTTCGCCGCCCAGGGGATCATGGCCGGCGCGTATGACGCGGTCATCGTCGGCGGCGTCGAGTCGATGAGTCGGGTGCCGCTCGGATCGTCTGCGGCCGGCGGGTCGCCGATGTCGCCTCGCCTGCGTGAACGCTACCCCGAGGGACTCGTGAACCAGGGCGTCTCGGCCGAGCTGATCGCCCAGCGCTGGGGCATCGATCGCGCAGCGCTGGATGAGTACGCCGCCGAGTCGCACCGCCGCGCGGCCGCCGCGTGGCACGAGGGATTCTTCGACCGCACCGTCATCCCGGTCGCCGAGGCTCCGGATGCCGTGGGTGACGAGACCGTGCGCGCCGGCACGACGGCCGAGGGCCTCGGGGGACTCAGCCCCGCGTTCCGCACCGACGCTCTTGCCGCCCGATTCCCGGACGTCGACTGGCGGATCACTCCCGGCAACTCCTCGCCGCTGACCGACGGAGCATCCGCTGCGCTCGTGACGAGCGCCGAGCGTGCCGAACAGCTGGGACTCACGCCGCGGGCGAGGTTCCACGCGTTCACGGTGGTCGGCGACGATCCGCTCATGATGCTGACCGGCCCGATCCCCGCGACGCGGCGCATTCTCGAACGCACCGGACTGACGATCGATGACCTCGACGCCTACGAGGTCAATGAGGCCTTCGCGTCGGTGCCACTGGCCTGGGCCGCGGAACTCGGGGCGGATGCCGCCAAGCTCAACCCGCGCGGAGGTGCGATCGCCCTCGGGCACGCACTGGGCTCGTCGGGCACCCGCCTGCTCGGCACCCTGATCGACCACCTCGACGCGGTCGGCGGCCGCTTCGGACTGCAGACCATGTGCGAGGGCGGTG
Organism: Microbacterium sp. CGR1; assembly: GCF_001266755.1. NCBI lineage: Bacteria > Bacillati > Actinomycetota > Actinomycetes > Micrococcales > Microbacteriaceae > Microbacterium > Microbacterium sp. CGR1. The sequence goes on along the minus strand of NZ_CP012299.1, from coordinate 2,193,036 downwards.
GCATGGCGAACGCCACGATCATCGAGCGGCTGTAGGCCGGCACCCGGCACCCGCTGTGCCCCTGCCGGGTCGATGTTCGCCGGACAGGACAGAGAAGACCCCCGCCGACCCGATTCGGCGGGGGTCTCTTCGGGAGCAGACGCTCACCGTATGCGCGGATGACGTGACTACCCGATCCGGTCTGAGTCTGTGTCCGCGCATCTGCAGTTGTAGTCGGCGAAGGTGTCCGGGCGGTGAACGCGGCGAGAAATCCTCCTCACCCGGGATTCGCGATCCTGGAAGCGTTTGCGACTTACGGCCATCAGCAACATTCACACCCCTGACTTTTCGCCAGAACACTACTGCAAGCGCTTGCAGTCATAGACCCCGCCCTGCTAGCTTCACTCGCAAGCCTCCGGACACGTCGTCGTGTCCGCCGCCATCAGGGAGCATCATTTGTTCAAGTCGGCTCGGTCGAAGACGACCGCTTCACGTCCGCTCGCTCTACTCGCCGCCACCGCGCTCGTCGTCTCGGGCTTCGGCGCGGCCGGCACGCTCGGCGGCTCATCCGCCGCGGCGGCCGATCGCACCGTGGCTCTCGTGGGCTCGCTGCAGTCCGAGCTCGGCTGCGCGGCGGACTGGGCGCCCGACTGCACCGAGACCGAGCTCGAGCCCACGGGCGCCGAGGGCATCTACTCCGCCGAGTTCGAGGTCCCTGCGGGCACGTGGCAGTACAAAGTCGCGGTGAACGACGGCTGGGACGAGGCGTACGGGCTCGACGGCGGGGCCGACGACATCCCTCTGACGGTGGCCGGCCCGACGACCCTCCGCTTCACGTTCGACGACACGCTCAAGCGCGTCGGGCTCGAGTCCACCGACCTGCGTGGCGGCTACACCTCCGACGACGAGGCGCTCATCGCGAGCCCGGCCCGACAGGCGGGTGCCGGCGAGCAGTTCTACTTCGTGATGACCGACCGCTTCGCGAACGGCGACACGGCCAACGACACCGGCGGTCTCGAGGGCGACCGGCTCACCACCGGTTTCGACCCCACGGACAAGGGCTTCTATCAGGGCGGCGACATCGCCGGAATCCGCGAGAACCTCGACTACATCGAGGGGCTCGGCACATCGGCGATCTGGCTGACGCCGAGCTTCGCCAACAAGCCGGTGCAGGGTGAGGGCGCCAACGCCTCTGCCGGCTATCACGGCTACTGGATCACCGACTTCACCCGCATCGACCCGCACCTCGGCACCAATGAGGAGCTGCAGGCCCTGATCGCCGACGCGCACGCCCGCGACATCAAGGTGTACTTCGACATCATCACCAACCACACCGCCGACGTCATCGACTACGCCGAGGGGCAGTACTCCTACATCGACCAGGCGACGAGTCCCTACACGGATGCCGCGGGCACGGCGTTCGACCCGGCCGACCACGCGGGCACCGACGGGTTCCCCGAACTCGACCCGGCGACGAGCTTCCCCTACACGCCGGTGATCGACGACAGCGAGGCCGACGTGAAGGTGCCGGCCTGGCTGAACGACCCGTCGCTCTATCACAACCGCGGAGACTCGACCTGGTCGGGGGAGTCGGTCACATACGGCGACTTCAGCGGACTCGACGACCTGATGACCGAGCACCCGACGGTGGTCAACGGCTTCGTCGAGGTCTACGACAAGTGGATCGACCTCGGCATCGACGGCTTCCGCATCGACACCGTCAAGCATGTGAACTTCGAGTTCTGGGAGAAATGGACGGCCGACGTCCTCGACTACGCGCACGAGAAGGGCAACGACGACTTCTTCATGTTCGGCGAGGTCTACGACGCCGACCCCGTGAAGCTCGCACCGTACGTGCGAGACACCGACATGAACTCGATCCTCGACTTCACGTTCCAGTCCTCCGCCGTCAGATACGCGTCGGGCAATTCGGCCAAGGGCCTGCAGTCCCTGTTCGCGGGCGACGATCGCTACACGACACCCGACTCGTCGGCGACGGCACTGCCCACGTTCCTCGGCAACCACGACATGGGCAGGGTCGGATCCTTCCTCCAGACGACGGATGCTCCGCTCGAGCGCGACGAGCTGGCGCACGAGCTCATGTTCCTCACCCGGGGTCAGCCGGTCGTCTACTACGGCGACGAGCAGGGCTTCGCCGGCCCCGGCGGCGACAAGGACGCCCGGCAGTCGCTCTTCGCCACCCAGGTCGCCGACTACGCGAATCAGAACCTCATCACCGGCGAGCCGTCCGGCTCGGTCGACCGCTATGCGACGGATGCCGCGCTCTACGAGCACATCGCCGCGCTGTCAGAGCTCCGGGAGTCGAACCCGGCGCTCAGCGAGGGCGCGCAGATCGAGCGGTACGCGGCGTCCGGTGCTGGTGTGTACGCGTTCTCCCGCGTGGATCCCGACGACAAGGTCGAATACCTGGTGGCCGTGAACAACGCCGCCACCGCGCAGACGGTCGACCTCACCACGCTGACCGCCGACGCCTCGTACGAGGTGCTCTACGGTGACGCCGCGTCCCTCGCCACGGATGCCGGTGCGGCCGCCTCGATCACGGTGCCGGCTCTGTCGGCGGTGGTCTGGAAGGCCGACTCGACCGTCACGGCGCCGTCCGAGGCGGCATCCGTCGAGGTCGTCGTGCCCGCCGCCGGAGCCGGTGTCACCGGACAGTCCGCCGTGCAGGCCGACATCGCCGATCAGTGGGCGCAGACGAGCTTCGCCTGGCGCGTCGTCGGCTCCGAGGAGTGGCAGGCGCTCGGCACCGCGGAGGACACCGACCCTCGCGTCTTCCACGACATCCGCGATCTCGCGAACGGCACGCTCGTCGAATACCGGGCCGTGACGACGGATGCCGCGGGCAACCACGCCGCAGCCTCGACGTACGCGTCGGTCGGCAACGCCGTGACGCTGGCGGCCGGCGAGGAGCCCGAGTCTCCGATCGACATGGTGACCGTGCCCGGCAGTCTCAACTCCGAGATGGGCTGTGCGGGCGACTGGGACCCTGCCTGCGAGAAGGCGAGGCTGACCCTGCGCGCCGACGGCGTATGGGAGGGGGCTTTTGATCTGCCGGCCGGCGACTACGAGTACAAGGCCGCGATCAATGGCAGCTGGGCCGTCAACTACGGTGCGAACGGTGTGCCGGACGGCTCGAACGTCGCGCTCACCCACGCGGGCGGGCCGATCACCTTCTACTTCGACCCGCGCACGAACATCGTGCAGTCCTCGGCCGACGGACCCATCGTGACGCTGCCGGGCTCTCTGCAGGACGAGCTCGGCTGCGCGGCGGACTGGTCTCCCGACTGCCTCGGCACCCTCATGGCCGACGGTGACCGCGACGGCGTCTACGAGTTCTCGACCGCCGACCTCCCCACCGGAGCCTACGAGCTCAAGGTGGCGCACGGCCTGAGTTGGGCTGAGAACTACGGCGCCGACGGAGTGCCGGGCGGCGCGAACATCTCGTTCAGCGCGGCCGAGGGCAGCGTGACGTCGTTCCGCTACACGCTGGCGACGCACGTCCTCGAGGTCGTGAGCGCGGACCCGCAGCTCCCCGGCGCCGGAGAGCAGCGCGCACAGTGGGTCGACGCCGAGACGATCGCCTGGCCGGCGACTCTCGGGTCTGTCGACAAGGCCGCCTATCAGCTGTACTCCTCGGCGGACGCCTCGCTCGCGGTGGCAGACGGCGACATCGCGGGTGGCGAGTCGATCGCGCTCGAGGTGATCGAGGGCGGCCTGACGGACGAGCAGCTCGCCCGGTTCCCCGCGCTCGACGGATACCTCGCCCTGCGGGTGACGGATGCCGATGCGGCGGCACTGCTGCGAGCGCAGCTCGCGGTCGTCCAACGTGACGAGACGGGTGCGCCCTCCGCATTCACCGGCGTGCAGATCGCCGGGGTTCTCGACGATCTCTATGCCGCAGCCCTCGACGACGTCGACCTGGGCGTGACGTTCTCGGGCAAGAAGCCGACGTTCCGGCTGTGGGCGCCGACGGCGCAGAGCGCGACCCTTCTCACCTGGGACGAGGGCGCCGAGGGCGACCCCGCTCGGCACGAGGCCGCGTGGGATGCGGCGTCCGGCGTCTGGTCGGTCGCGGGCGCCAAGGATCTCAAGGGCGACGAGTTCCAGTGGGAGGTCGCGGTCTATGCGCCGACGACCGGCGCGATCGAGACGAACCGGGTCACCGATCCCTACTCGACGGCGCTCACCCTGAACTCTCGGCGTTCGGTCGCCATCGACCTCGACGACAAGGCCTGGCAGCCGAAGCAGTGGCAGAAGGCCGAAGCGCCGGTCGTCGAGCGCGCGGTCGACCGGGCGATCTACGAGCTGCACATCCGCGACTTCTCGATCAGCGACGAGACGGTTCCGGCCGACGAGCGCGGCACGTACCTGGCGTTCACCCGCGACAGCGCGGGCACCGATCAGCTGAAGCAGCTCGCGGATGCCGGAATCAACACCGTGCACCTGCTGCCCTCCTTCGACATCGCCTCGATCGAGGAGGACCGCGCAGCGCAGGCGGTGCCCGACTGCGACCTCGCCTCGTTCGGCCCGGCCGACGCGGCACAGCAGGCGTGCATCCAGGCGGTCGCGGATGCCGACGGCTTCAACTGGGGCTACGATCCGTACCACTACTCGACGCCCGAGGGCTCGTACGCGGTCGACGCCGACGGCGGCGCCAGGGTCAGCGAGTTCCGGTCGATGGTCGGCGCTCTCCATGACATGGACCTGCAGGTCGTGCTCGATGAGGTGTTCAACCACACGGCGGCATCCGGTCAGGCCGAGAAGTCGGTGCTCGACCAGGTCGTGCCCGGCTACTACCACCGGCTGAACGCGGCCGGCGGCGTCGAGACCTCGACGTGCTGCCAGAACGTCGCGACCGAGCACCTCGCCGCGCAGAAGCTCATGGTCGACTCGATCGTGACCTGGGCGCGCGACTACAAGGTCGACGGCTTCCGCTTCGACCTCATGGGCCACCACTCGACGACGAACATGCAGGCGATCCGCGACGCGCTCGACGCCCTGACCCTCGCGAAGGACGGCGTCGACGGTTCGGCGATCCATCTGTACGGCGAGGGCTGGAACTTCGGCGAGGTGGCGGACGATGCGCTGTTCGAGCAGGCCACCCAGGGGCAGCTGGGAGGCACCGGCATCGGCACGTTCAACGACCGCCTGCGCGACGCCGTGCACGGCGGCAGCCCGGTCGACTCGTCGTCGACGTTCCGTCAGGGCTTCGGCACCGGTCTCGGCACCGACCCGAACGGCGATCCGATCAACGGCACGGTCGAGCAGGCGCTCGCCGACCTCGGCCACGAGACCGATCTCGTCAAGCTCGGGCTGGCGGGCAATCTGCGCGACTTCGAGTTCACGACGAGCGACGGCTCGGTGACGGCGGGAGAGGCGATCGACTATCGCGGCTCCGCGGCGGGCTATGCCGATCAGCCGGACGAGACGATCAACTACGTCGATGCGCACGACAACGAGACGCTCTACGACCTCTCGGTGCTCAAGCTCCCGGTCGACACGACGATGGCCGACCGCGTGCGGATGAACACGCTGGAGCTCGCGACTGTGACGCTCTCGCAGTCGCCGTCGTTCTGGCATGCAGGCACCGAGCTGTTGCGGCCGAAGTCCCTCGATCGCAACAGCTACAACTCCGGTGACTGGTTCAACCGCATCGACTGGACCGGTCAGGAGTCGACGTTCGGCTCGGGGCTGCCGACCGCGGCGGACAACGAGGAGAAGTGGCCGATCATGGCGCCGCTGCTCGCCGATCCTGCGCTCAAGCCGGCCGCGGCCGACATGGCGGCCGCAGAGGCATCCGCTCTCGATCTGCTGCGCATCCGCGACGAGGTCGATCTGCTGCGGCTCGGCTCGGCCGAGCTGATCCAGCAGAAGGTCACGTTCCCGAACGGCGGGGCGGGGGCGGCTCCGGGCGTGATCCTGATGCAGATCGACGACCTGACGGGTCCCGACGCCGACGCCGATCTCGACGGGGCGCTCGTCGCGTTCAACTCCTCTCCTGCGCCGGTCACGCAGACCGTCGCGGGCCTGGCCGGGCGTTCGTTCGCGCTGACCCCGGCTCAGGCGAACGGAGCGGATGCCGTGGTCAAGACCACGACCTGGGACGCCGCGACCGGAACCGTGACGATCCCCGCCCGGTCGGTCGCCGTGCTGGTCGACGACCAGGTGCAGCCGATCGATACGCGGGTGCGCGCCTCCTCCGACCTGCTGGTGAAGTCGGGCAAGAGCGCCACCGTGAAGGTCACCGTGGCGGCCGATGACGGCAGCGCGCCGGTGGGCACGGTGACGGTGCACGAACGCGGCAAGGTCATCGCCACGGTCGAGCTGGCTCCCTCCGACAAGGGCAGGGTCACCGTCTCGGTGCCGAAGCCGAGCCGTGGGGTGCACCTGCTCACGGTCCGCTTCGACGGCACGGAGCCGTGGCAGGACTCCCGCAGCACGCGCAGCCTCCCGGTGATCGTCTACTGAGGTCGAGGCGAGGGGTGCGGCCGCGCGCCGCACCCCTCGACCCGCGCGACCGCGGCCGTCCTCGCGTGATCAGTCCCGCGCGTCGACCCCGCTCGTGTCGATGAACGCCCAGCCGTATGCACCGAGCTCGCGGCGCGCCGCGGTCGACCCCGTGAGCACATCGCGGCCGGGCACATCGACCGCCAACGGCTCCGCACTGTGGTTGATGGCGGTGAGGATGCCGCCTCGGCGTGCGATCTCGACGTGCTCGGGAAGGCCCTCGATCTCGGCGGTCACTCCCGCCTCGACGGCGAGCCAGCGCAGCACGGCTGCCATGCCGGCGTCGTCCGGGATCGTCGCGAGGTAGTAGCCGTTGCCGTCCCCGAAGGCCTTGCGGGTGAACGCCGCTCGCCCGGCGGTGCGACCCTCGGTGAAGCGACCCAGCACCTCGGCATCCTGCACGAGGAGCTCTTCCGCGAAGTACTGGCCGACGATCGTCCCCGCGGGGCCGTCCACTGGCGCCTCCGACTGGCCCGGCCCGTCGGGCACGGCGTGGCTCGCGACCTCTCCGGCCGAGTCGGCCGATCGCACCGACTCGGGCGGCACCAGCGCCCCGAAGTCCTCGAGCGCGACGCCGAGCGCGTCCCGCAGCGAGACGATGAAGCCGCCCTCGCGGAACGCGTCGTCCTGGTCGACGACATCGCTGAACGCCGAGACGAACAGGTTGCCGCCCTGCGCGACATACGCCGTGAGATTCGCGGCGCCCTCATCGCTCAGCAGATACTGCTGAGGCGCGACCACGAGTGAATAGCCGCGGAGATCGCTCGTCGTGTTCACGATGTCGACCGCGAGGTTCTGCCGATGCAGCGCCTCATGCCAGCGGTGCGAGAGCGTCAGGTAGTCGAGCACGATCGGGTGGTCGCGCCCGTCGATCGCCCACCAGTTCTCCCAGTCGAAGACGAGAGCGATCTTCGCCCCCGACGAGACGTCCGGCATCTCGGGGAGCTGCGCGAGCTGTCCGCCCAGCTCGACGACCTCCCGCCAGGTGCGGGTGTCGAGCCCGGCCTGCGGCACCATCGCCGAGTGGAACTTCTCGCTGCCGCGGCGCGACTGCCGCCACTGGAAGAACATGATCCCGTCGGCGCCTCGGCCCACCGCCTGCGCGCTGATCGCCGCCATCTGACCGGGTGCTTTCGGGGCGTTGGTGGGACGCCAGTTCAGGGCATTGGTGGACTGCTCCGTGAGGATCCAGGGCACCCCGGGCTTGAGACCGCGCATCAGCTCGCGTGCGAACGCGGCCCCGCGGAACGACTCGGGGTCGTTGGGATCGGGGTAGTTGTCGTCGCTGATCACGTCGACCTCGGCCGCCCACTTCCAGTAGTCGGCCGGCGGGAACGCGCCCATGAAGTTGGTCGTGATCGGCTGGGTCGCTCCCGCGGCGCGGATGATGTCGCGCTCCATCACGTACAGCTCGAGCAGGGTGTCGGAGGTGAACCGTTTGAAGTCCAGAACGCTGGTCGGGTTGATGCTGTACGGCGCCTTGCGCGGCGGCACGATCTGATCGAAGTCGGTGTAGCGCTGCGACCAGAAGTCCGTGCCCCAGGCGTGGTTGAGGGCGTCGATCGTCGCGTACCTGCGCTGCAACCACGCGCGGAACGCGTCGCGCGCGGCGTCGGAGTAGTCGTAGTGCAGATGGCATCCGTACTCGTTGTTGACGTGCCACAGCACGACGGCAGGATGCTGCGCGTAGCGCTCCGCGAGAGCGGTGACGAGTTCGGCCGCGAGGCGACGGTAGACGGGAGAGGAGGGCGCGAACGCCTGGCGGCTGCCGGGCCAGAACGTCGAGCCGTCGGCATCCTGCGGCAGCATCTCGGGGTAGGCGGTCGAGGCCCACGGCGGCGGGGATGCGGTGGCGGTGGCGAGGTCGACCTGGATGCCGCCCTCGTGCAGCAGCCCGATGATCTCGTCGAGCCACTCCCAGTCGAACTCGCCCTCGGCCGGCTGGATGCGCGACCACGAGAAGATCCCCAGGCTCACGAGCGTCACGCCGGCCTCGCGCATCAGCCGGACGTCGTCCGGCCACACCTCTCGCGGCCACTGCTCGGGGTTGTAGTCGGCGCCGTAGTGCATGAGTCTCCTGGGTCGGGTGTTCGGCCTGCTCTCTCGACCCTAGTGGGGAAGCGCTTTCCAGCACAGTCGTCCGGCGTGCTTCCGAAACTGCAAGGACACCCTAGTAAATATGCGGATGCCGAAGTACCATCGTCATAGTGCCAACGACGGCGCGAAGGGACATCGCACAATGACTCGTATCATTCCCCACTTCGTAGGCGGAAAGCACCTCACCCCCGAGGGAGGGCGCTTCGCCGACGTGTTCGATCCGAGCACGGGATCCGTTCAGGCGCGCGTGCCGCTGGCCTCCGCGGAGGAGGTCGCCGATGTGATCGCGAACGCCGAGGCCGCGCAGGTCGAGTGGGCGGCGACCAACCCCCAGAAGCGCGCACGTGTGCTGCTGCGCTTCCTCGATCTCGTGCAGCGCGAGATGACCGAGCTCGCCGAGCTGCTTGCGAGCGAGCACGGCAAGACGGTCGACGATGCGAAGGGCGACATCCAGCGGGGTCTCGAGGTCATCGAGTTCTCCGCGGGCGCGCCGCACCTGCTCAAAGGCGAGTACTCGACGGGTGCCGGCGCCGGCATCGACGTCTACTCGATGCGGCAGCCGCTCGGAGTGGTGGCGGCGATCACCCCGTTCAACTTCCCGGCGATGATCCCCCTGTGGAAGGCGGGCCCCGCCCTCGCCGCCGGCAACGCCGTGGTGCTCAAGCCCAGCGAGCGCGACCCCTCGGTGCCGGTGCGCATCGCCGAGCTGTTCCTCGAGGCGGGGCTGCCCGCCGGGGTCCTCAACGTCGTGCACGGTGACAAAGAGGCCGTCGACGCGCTGCTCACCGACGACCGCATCCGCGCCGTCGGCTTCGTGGGCTCGACGCCGATCGCCGAGTACATCTATTCGACGGCGGCCGCGCACGGCAAGCGCGCGCAGTGCTTCGGCGGCGCCAAGAACCACATGATCGTCATGCCCGACGCCGACCTCGACCAGGCCGTCGACGCGCTGATCGGCTCGGGATACGGATCGGCGGGCGAGCGTTGCATGGCGATCTCGGTCGCGGTGCCGGTCGGCCAGGAGACGGCGGATGCTCTCGCCGCCAAGCTCACCCAGCGCGTGGCGCAGCTGCGGATCGGCCCGTCCCTCGCCTCCGACGTCGACTACGGGCCACTCGTCACCCGGGCTGCCGTCGAGCGGGTCGAGGGGTACATCCAGCAGGGGGTCGACGAGGGCGCGACCCTCCTGGCCGACGGTCGCGGCTTCACGGTGCCCGGTCATGAGCAGGGCTTCTACCTCGGACCGACGCTGTTCGACGACGTGACCACCGACATGGCGATCTACCGCGAGGAGATCTTCGGACCGGTGCTCGTGATCGCCCGCGCCGCCGATTACGAGGAGGCGCTGCGCATGGCATCCGAGCACGAATACGGCAACGGCGTCGCGATCTTCACGCGCGACGGAGACGCGGCACGCGACTTCGCCGCACGGGTCGAGGTCGGGATGGTCGGCGTCAACGTGCCGATCCCGGTGCCGATCGCGTATTACACGTTCGGTGGCTGGAAGCGCAGCGGGTTCGGCGACCTCAACCAGCACGGCGCCGATGCCTTCCGCTTCTACACGAAGACCAAGACGGTCACGAGCCGCTGGCCGTCGGCCGGCATCCGCGACGGCGCCAGCTTCGTGATCCCCACCATGCACTGACCTCACGACGCCCACAAGGAATCGACATGACAATGACCACCGTCACCACCACCGCCGAAGAGCGCGAGGCCATTCTCGACGCCGTCCGCGAGTTCGCCGAGACCGAGCTCGCACCCTTCTCCGCCGAGCGCGACGAGAAGCACATCTTCCCCCGCGAGTCGCTCGGCAAGGCCGGAGAACTGGGCCTCGGCGGCATCTACGTGAGCGAGGAGTTCGGCGGCACGGGCCTCAGCCGCTCCGACACCGTGGCGATCTTCGAAGAGCTCGCGAAGGGCGACCCCGCCGTCGCCGCCTACATCTCGATCCACAACATGGTGGTGTGGATGATCGACACCTACGGCGACGATGCACAGCGCGGCCGCTGGCTGCCCGACCTCACCGCCATGCAGGAGTTCGGCGGCTACTGCCTGACCGAGCCGGGCGTCGGATCCGATGCCGCGAACGTCGCCACGAGCGCGGTGCGCGACGGGGACGACTACCTCCTCACCGGCGTGAAGCAGTTCATCTCGGGTGCCGGCGAGGCCGCCGTCTACGTGGTGATGGCCCGTACCGGCGAGCCGGGAGCCCGGGGCATCAGCGCCTTCCTCGTTCCCGGCGATGCCGAGGGACTCAGCTTCGGGGCGCCCGAGAAGAAGATGGGCTGGCACGCCCAGCCCACCCGTCAGGTGATCCTCGACGGCGTGCGCATCCCCGCATCCGGAATGCTCGGCGACGAGGACCGTGGCTTCGCGATCGCGATGTCGGCGCTCAACGGCGGTCGCCTCAACATCGCGGCCTGCTCCATCGGAGGTGCCCAGTGGGCCCTGGATCGGGCGGTGCAGTACGTGCACGAGCGCGTGGCGTTCGGCGAGCCGCTGGCCGAGAAGCAGTCGATCCTGTTCGCGATCGCCGACATGCGCACCGACCTGCAGGCCGCTCGCCTCATGGTGACCGACGGCGCGCTGGCGGTCGACGAGCACGCCCCGGATGCCACGATGCGATGCGCGATGGCCAAGCGCTTCGCGACGGATGCCGGATTCGACGTCGCCAACCGAGCGCTGCAGCTGCACGGCGGCTACGGCTACCTGCAGGACTACGGCATCGAGAAGGTCGTGCGCGACCTGCGGGTGCACCAGATCCTCGAGGGCACGAACGAGATCATGCGCCTGATCGTCGGGCGCGAGATGCTGCGACCGGCGGGATCCGCCTCGATGCGGAGCGCATCATGAGCGAGTCGTCGAGCGTCCGGATCGCCTTCCTCGGACTCGGCCACATGGGGCTGCCGATGGCGAAGAACCTCGTCGCCGCAGGGCACGAGGTGCACGGGTTCGACCTGGTGCCCGCGGCGATCGAGGCGGCGCAGGCCGCCGGCATCCCCGTCGCGGCCAGCGGAGCGGACGCCGTCGCCGACGCCGACGTCGTCATCACGATGTTCCCGGCGGGAAGGCACGTGATCGACGCGTACCGCACCGAGCTGCTCGCCGCAGCCCGCCCCGGCACCCTGTTCATCGAGTCGTCGACGATCGCGGTCGACGAGGCCCGTGCCGCCCACGCGCTCGCGCTCGCCGCGGGGCATCGCAATGTCGACGCCCCGGTGTCCGGCGGCGTCGTCGGTGCCGAGAACGGCACGCTCGCGTTCATGGTGGGCGGCTCGGACGAGGACTTCGCCGCCGCACTGCCGGTGCTCGAGATCATGGGCACGCGCATCGTGCACTGCGGGGGATCGGGGCTCGGCCAGGCCGCGAAGGTGTGCAACAACATGGTGCTCGCCGTCTCGCAGATCGCGGTGGCCGAGGCATTCGTGCTCGGCGAGCGGCTCGGGCTCGAGCACCAGGCGCTGTTCGACGTGGTGTCGCAGGCGTCCGGTCAGTGCTGGTCCATCACGACCAACTGCCCCGTGCCGGGCCCGGTGCCGACGAGCCCGGCGAACCGCGACTACCAGCCGGGCTTCGCCGGTGCTCTGATGGCGAAGGATCTCGGGCTCGCGCTGCAGGCGATCGAGCAGACGTCGACCGACGCGCGGATGGGGCGGCTCGCCCAGCAGCTCTACGCCGCCTTCGCTGCGGGCGACGGCGCGACCCGCGACTTCTCCGGCATCATCACCGACATCCGCGACGGCAGCGTGTGAGCCGCGCGAGATACTGAGATGACCACGACGGAGAGGCCTTCACGATGACGGAATACGAGACGATCCTGGTCGAGCAGCGCGGACGTGTGGGGTGGATCACCCTGAACCGCCCCGAGGCGCTCAACGCGTTGAACAGTCGCCTCGCCGACGAGGTCACCGCGGCCGCTGTGGCCTTCGACCTCGACGACGGGGTCGGCGCCATCGTCGTGACCGGGTCTGAGAAGGCGTTCGCCGCCGGCGCGGACATCAAGGAGATGGAGGGCATGTCGGCCTCCGAGATGCTCGAGACCGATCATTTCGGCGTCTGGCATGAGTTCGCCGCGGTGCGCACGCCCGTGATCGCCGCCGTCTCGGGGTTCGCACTCGGGGGAGGATGCGAGCTCGCGATGATGTGCGACATCATCCTCGCCGCCGACACCGCGAAGTTCGGGCAGCCCGAGATCAACCTCGGCGTCATTCCCGGCATGGGCGGCACGCAGCGGCTCATCCGCGCCGTGGGCTACTACAAGGCGGCCGAACTCGTGCTGTCCGGTCGGTTCATGGGCGCCGAGGAGGCGGAGCGCTCCGGCCTCGTGTCGCGCGTCGTGCCGGCATCCGACCTCCTCGCCGAGGCTACGAGGCTCGCCGAGACCATCGCGTCGAAATCGCTGCCGTCGGTGTTCGCCGCGAAGGCCGCGCTCGACGCGGCGATGGAGACGACGCTCGCCGATGGCCTCGCCCACGAGAAGCGGGCGTTCGCCGAGCTGTTCGACACCGCAGACCAGAAGGAAGGCATGTCCGCCTTCCGGGAGAAGCGTGCGCCCGACTTCCAGAACCGCTGAGCGCCGCTCCACAACTCCGGAGGACTGCGCCCGTTCCGTGCCGAGCACCCGCCGGCAAGCCCGAGCCCCCTCGGATCTCCGGAGTCATGGAGCAGAGCCTGCACGCAGGCGGCGGGAGACCTCAGCCGCGCAGCGCGTCGACGATCTTCGCGACGCGCCGCTCGCGGGTCGCATCCTGCTTGGCCTCCGCCACCGAGCGGGCGTGCTCCTTGCGCACGGAATAGGGGAGCGCGTCGAAGGCGGCGCGCAGCGCGGTGTCGGCGTCGAGCGCCTCCGCGAGGGCGGCGGGCACCTCGACAGTGCGCTCGGCCGCATCCAGCCGGATCACCGCATCGACCTCCTCGTCGATCTCGACGCCGAGGTCGGTGCGCACAGCCTTGCTGAAGCCGATCATGTTCGCACCTCCCATCCGGGCCAGGCGCAGACGGGCGGTGCGTCCTCCGATCGTGACCGCGACGGGGAACGCCTTCCCCGCTCCGAACGAGGCGACCTGCTCGTCGGTGAGGATGATCGCGGCGGCGGGGCCACGGCCTTCGAGGATCGTGTGCAGGCGCAGTTCGCTCATGCGGGCAGTGTACGCCCGCGTCCCTCGGCCTCGGATGCCAGGTGGGCGTTGCGCTCCTCGATCAGGCGTCGCATGTACTCGCGAAGGATCAGACGGTCGACGAGGCGTCCGATCGGACCGAACGGCGAGTGGAAGACGATCGTGTCGCGGGCCAGGGTTCCCTGCGGATGCTCCTCGAACACGTGCTCGTGCTCGAACGCTCCGAACGGCCCGGAGAGTTGCCGATCGCGGAACCCACGCGGCGGGTCGACGTCGTACACGATCGTCCGCAGCCGGAACGGGATGCCGAAGTGCCGTGCTCGCCACGTGACGGTCGACCCCTCCGTGAACACGCCGCCGGCGGGAGCCTCGATCATGGTCTCCCGGTATCGCGCCATCGACCGCAGGTGCATCCCGGGGTCGAGGGCGACTGCGAACACCGTCTCACGCGGTGCGGCGATGACCGTCTCGAGCACGAACGCGGCCATGTCAGAGCGGCTCGGGCTGCGGCCTGGGGTCGGTGAAGTCGCCGGCGGCCTTGCGCATGCGGGCGACGATCGCGACGAGCTCGGCGGCATCCTCGCGGCTCATCCCCGGGTCGGCGAAGACATCGGCGTTCAGGGCGTCCGTGGCGCGAGCGACCAGTTCTCGGCCCGACTCGGTCAGGGCGAGCAGTGCCGCACGGCCGTCGTGCGGGTGCGGTTCGCGCACGATGAGTCCGTCGCGCACGAGGCGCTCCGCGGTGCTCGTGACGGTCGTCGCGTGCACCTGCAGTCGGGCGACGACGCTCGACAGCGGCAGTCGGCCCGACCGGCTGAACGCCAGAAGACGCAGCATCTCGTATCGGGCGAAGCTGAGCGCGAAGGGCTTGAGCGTCGCGTCGACCCGCGCGAGCAGCAGCTGCTGCGCGCGCATGACGGAGGTGACGACGGTCATGCCGTCGGCGGCATCGGTCCATCCGTGCGCGAGCCACTGCCGCTTCGCCTCGGCGAGCGGATCGACGGGCAGCGGACGCGGTCGGTTCACGGTTCTACGGTAGGCCATCGCGTCGCCGCAGCCGGGACCCGGCACCCGGGAGCCGACTGGTGGTCCTCAGTCGCTCGTCGGGTGGAACTCAGTATCAAGGGACTAGAATCGACGCAGTCGTGAGGAGCAATCGATGAAGATCTTCGTCCTGGTCAAAGAGGTGCCGGACACCTATGGCGACCGCAAGCTGAACCTCGAGACCGGCCTCGCCGACAGAGGCGCCGGCGACGTGGTGCTCGATGAGATCACCGAGCGCGCGCTCGAGGTCGCGCTGAGCCATGCCGACAAGAACGAGGGCACCGAGGTGGTCGCGGTCGCGATGGCTCCTGGCGGCTCGACGGCATCGGTGCGCCGAGCGCTCGCGATCGGCGCAGGCTCCGCAGTGCACATCGCCGACGAGCAGCTCGCGGGGGCCGACCTCGGCCTCACTGCCGAGACGCTGGCCGCGGCGATCCGTCGCGGCGAGCCCGACCTGGTGATCACCGGCAACCTGTCGACGGACGGCTCGGGCGGCGTCATGGCGGCGATGCTCGCCGAGCACCTGGGGTGGGCGCAGGCGACGGCGCTGACCTCGGTCGAGATCTCCTCGGACGGCATCACCGGAACCCGAGGGGCGGATGCCGGAGCGCAGCCGATCTCGGCATCCCTCCCGGCGGTGATCTCGATCACCGAGGCGCTGCCCGACGCGCGCTTCCCCAACTTCAAGGGCATCATGGCGGCGAAGAAGAAGCCGCTCGAGGTGCTCACCCTCGACGACCTCGGTGTCTCCGCGGACCCGGCGGCCGCACCCCGCACCATCATGACGTCGGTCGCCGAGAAGCCGCCGCGTGCGGCCGGCGTGAAGATCGTCGATGAGGGCGATGCCGCCGAGAAGCTGGTCGAGTACCTCGTGCAGAACAGGCTGGTGTGACATGACCTACCCCGAGAACCCCATCCTCGTCCTCGTCGACCTCGACCCCGCGGGCAACCCCGCCAGCAGCACGGCGGCACTGATCGGCGCGGCCTCGACCGTCGGCGCTCCGGTCGCGCTCGTCGTCGGAGGGTCCGCAGACGCGGCGGCTCAGGTGGCCGCGGCCGGAGCGTCGGTCGTGCTCACGGCCGACGGCGACCCGACGGTGCTCACCGTGCCGATCGTCGATGCACTGCACGCGGCCTTCGAGCAGGTGCGGCCGGATGCCGTGCTGATCTCGAACTCGATCAGCGGACGCGATGTCGCCGGGAGGTTCGCCGTGCGCGCGAAGCTGGCGCTGTCGGTCGACGCCGTCGGCGTCTCGAGGGATGACGAGGGCATCGTCGCCCACCACTCCGTCTACGGAGGCGCGTACCTCACCGACTCGGCTCCCACGTTCGGCGCACCGGTCATCACGGTGCGTCAGGGCGCGGTCGACGCGCGAGCCGAGGCGGTGGAGTCGCCGACGATCGACGCGCTCTCCGTGTCGGCATCCGGCACCGTCGGGGCGACCGTCGGCGCGGTCGAGGCCGTCGAGTCCACGTCGACGCGGCCTGAGCTGCGCGGCGCCACGCGGGTCGTCTCGGGTGGTCGCGGCCTCGCCTCGAAGGAGAAGTTCGTGCTCGTCGAAGAGCTCGCCGACGCTCTCGGCGCAGCGGTCGGCGCCTCGCGCGCGGCGGTCGACGCCGGCTACATCCCCCAGTCGCATCAGGTCGGTCAGACGGGCGTCTCGGTCTCGCCGCAGCTGTATGTCGCCCTCGGCATCTCGGGTGCGATCCAGCATCGCGCGGGCATGCAGACGGCGAAGAACATCGTCGCGATCAACAAGGACGGCGAGGCGCCGATCTTCGACGTCGCCGACTTCGGCATCGTCGGCGATCTGTTCACGATCGTCCCGCAGGTGATCGCGGCCCTCGAGGCGCGGAAGAAGTAGCCATGGCGACGCGGATGCTCAGGCGCGGGCTCCCGCGCGTTCCCGGCGGCGAGCCGTGGCCTCCCGGCGACATCGCCGTTGAGGCGCCTGCGGATGCCGAGTACGCATCGCCGCTCTCGGCGCCGTCGACCTCGCTCGATGAGTCGGAGGAGGCCGCTCCGGAGGCTGCCGCCTCGGCGGCTGCCGTGCCGGAGCCCGAGTTCTCGGCCGTCGAGCACGCGGTGCCGTCTGCGGCGAGTGGCGCGTCCCTTCGCCGAGGCCTTCCGCGCACGCCGGGTGGCGAACCGTGGCCTCCCGCGAGCGTGGCGGCTGTCGCAGGCGCAGGCGCAGGCGCTGCCACGGCGCGGGCATCGTCTTCGACACCGGAACCGGCGGATGCCGCCACCGACGCCGCGGCAGACGTGCCGACCCGGTCCGCCTCGCCGTCCACGCTCGACGAGCCGACGCCTGAGTCGGCCCCGGTCGTCGCGCAGACGGGATCCGTGCGTCGCGGTCTGCCGCGAGTCGCCGGCGGAGATCCGTGGCCCCCGGCGGATACCGTTCCGCTGATCGCAGTCGCCTCGGACGCGGCCTCCTCCATCGCCGTCGATGCCCCGGCTGCCGCGGATGCCCCGGCCTCCGCGGATGCAGCCCCCGAGGTCGCGGCATCTGCACCGGCATCCGCACCGGCCGCCGCTCCGGCATCCGCACCCACCACGGCCGTCGCCACCGCCGCCGCGTTCGCGCTCGGGGATCCTTCGATCCCGCTGCCCGCTCCCCGCACCGTCTGGAACGGCAGTGCGCCTCGGCACGTCGCGGCGACCGCTCCGGCATCCGACCGACCTCGGCCGACCTGGACCCAGGCGATCGCCGTCCTTCTGGGCGCCGCGGCGCTCGGCATCCTGGCGGCCGCTGCCGTGGCGTTCGTGCGGGCGCTGCTGAGCTTCCCGTTCATGCAGGACTTCCTCGCCGCGTTCCCCGGCGAGTACGAGCCGGCCGTCGCCGTCGAACCGGGGTTCGCCCCGTGGACCAACTGGGCGCACTTCTTCAACGTGTTCCTGATGGTGCTCATCATCCGGTCGGGCCTCCGCATCCGCAACGAGAAGCGCCCGACCGCGTTCTGGACCCCGCGCAACGATCCCAAGGGCAAGGTCAGCCTGACGATCTGGTTCCACCAGGCGCTCGACATCCTCTGGCTCGTGAACGGCGTGATCTTCGTGGTGCTGCTGTTCGTCACCGGACACTGGGCGCGCATCGTGCCGACGAGCTGGGAGGTCATCCCCAACGCGCTGTCGGCCGCGCTGCAGTACGTGTCGTTCGACTGGCCGACTGAACACGGCTGGGTGAACTACAACAGCCTGCAGCAGCTGGCCTACTTCGTCACGGTGTTCATCGCGGCTCCCTTGGCGGCGGCGACCGGGTTCCGCATGTCGGGGATGTGGCCGAAGAAGGCCGAGCGTCTCTCGAAGGCCTACCCGATCGAGTGGGCCCGCGCGCTGCACTTCCCGATCATGATCTACTTCGTGGTGTTCATCATCGGACACGTCGCGCTGGTGTTCCTCACCGGGTTCCTGCGCAACCTCAACCACATGTACGCCTCCTCGGACGCCGTCGGCTGGACCGGGTTCTGGGTCTTCGTGGCATCCCTCGTGGTGATCGCCCTCGGCTGGGTCGCCGCACGGCCGCTCGTCATCGCCCCGATCGCGAAGCTGTTCGGCACCGTCTCCGGACGTTGACCCGTCCACGATTCAGCCCAGACCGCTTCCGACGCAGCGAAACGGCCCCCTGCCTGAGGCAGGGGGCCGTTCATGCGAAAACGTGAGCGCGAGGGCCACGAGGCGCGGGCTCAGCGCACGAAGCGCACCTCGGTCAGCGTCTCGCCGAGGAACGGCTCGGTGTGGCTCGCGCCGTCGAGCGTGAATCCGTTGCGCGTGTAGAAGCGGTGGGCGCGGGGGTTGTCCTCCGCGACCCACAGGTAGAGAGGTTCGTCCTTCTCGACGGCGGCGTCGAACAGCTTCTGGCCGATGCCCGTGGAGTGGTACGCGTCGAGCAGGTAGATGAAGTACAGCTCGCGGAACGCCGGGGCGTCCTTGTCGCGGGCGGGGCCGGAGCCGACGAACCCGACGATCTCTCCGTCGACGAGCGCGGCGCGCATGGTGAACTCGGGGCCTTGCGAGGCCCAGTGCGTCCACAGCTCGGCCATGCGGCGGGGCGACACCTTCTCGAGGGCTGCCTTGCTGATCAGGTGGTCGTAGGTCTCGTGCCAGCACTGCGCGTGCACGCGCCCCAGGGCTTCCGCATCCACATCACGGACCGGACGGACGATGACTTCAGGCTGGGCTTCGGCGCTCATATCGCGACTCTACGCGCGGGGTCCGCGAAGAGGAAATCGAACGGAAGGGTTCCCGCAGCACCGATATGCCGCTGGAGACATCGCACAACGATGTTCGCGAATCGTTCGTCGCTGGCTACGATCAGTGCTCGTGAACGTGATCTGGCGTACTCTCCTCGTGATCCTCTCCGCCCGTCGCCGCGTGCGGCGAGGCAAGACCCTCGACGCGGGCTCCGTCAGCAGCATCACACTGACGACGCTCCCCACCGACATCGACATCCTGCGCCACATGAACAACGGTCGTTACCTGTCGCTGTTCGACCTCGGTCGCTGGGACCTGCTGATCCGCACGGGGCTGTTCGACGCGATGAACGAGCGCGGCTGGTACGCCGTCGTGTCGAGCGAGACCGTCACCTTCCGCAAGTCCCTGCAGCTCTGGCAGCGGTTCGAGGTGCAGTCCCGGTTCATCGGACACGACGACAAGGCCGTGTTCCTCGAGCACCGAGCCGTCGTCGACGGCGAGATCTACGCACGGGTGATCGTGCGCTCGCGGATGCTGCGCCGCACCGGAGGCACGGTCAGCAACGAAGAGCTGTTCGCCGCAGTGGGCAAGCCCGAGGGCGTGCCCGAGATCGATCCGTGGGTGCACGACTGGGCCGCGGCATCCGCTCTGCCTCCCGTGCGCACCTCCGCGCCGAGCGTGTGGAACTGACCCCGTGACCGATCCGTGGGGTCTCGAGACGCGCGCACCGGGCTCGGTGCTCCTGGTGGGATGCGGCAAGCTCGGCGTGCGACTCGGCGAGCGGCTCGTCGAGCAGGGCGCACAGGTCACGGCCATGCGCCGGAGTGCAGGGGAGCTGCCCTTCCCGACGATCGAGGCGGACCTGCGGCATCCGCTCGACCGTGACCTTCCGGCCTTCGACTCGGTCGTGATCACGCTGCCGCCCAGCACCGAGGGCGACTCGATCTATCCACCGGCGCTGCGCGGGCTCGCGAAGGCCCTGCCGTCGATGCCGGAGCGGGTCGTGTTCGTGTCATCGACGCGCGTGTTCGAGGGGCGTCCTGGCGAGACACCGCTGACCGAGCGCGACGCGACGCGGGTCTCGAGCGAGCGAGGCGGCGATCTGGTCGAGGGCGAGCAACTGGCCATGGAGCTGTTCGGTGCCCGCATCGTGCGGCCCGCCGGCATCTACGGCCCGGGACGCGACTTCCTCATCCGACGGGTGCGAGAGGCGGCACCGGTCGACCACACGCGTCGCACGAACCGGATCCACGAGACGGACCTCGTGCGGCTGCTCGAGGCGATGCTGCGCGCCGACTCCGCGCCACCGCTGATCCACGCCGTCGATCGGGAGCCGGTGCTGCTCGGGGACGTGGTCGCGCATATCGCCACCCGGCTCGGCGTCGAGCCGCCGCCGCACCTCGACCCCGAGGTCGGCGGCGGGACGGTGCTCGACGGGCATCTGCTGCAGGAGTTCCTCGGCGATCTCGACTACCCGACGTTCCGCGAGGGATACGACGAGATGATCGCCGCGCTCTGAGCGGTTTCACCTCTTCCGGTCGCAGTTCGTGCCGCCCGCCCGCGCGTTCGACGGCACGAACTGCGACCGGAACCGCACGACGCGATCGTCGCTCAGGGCCAGGCGCTCACCGCGGTCCTAGGCTGAGCTCATGGCCGACCCGATGCCCTCCACGGATCCCGAATCCGTCTCGCTCGCGGACCGTGCGGTCGAGCTCGCCCGCCGCTGGGTGATCGAGGCCGCGGCCGCCGATGTCGACCCGGCGGCCGAGCGCCTGGCCGGTGTGCTGCAGGATGCCAATGGCCTCCCTTTCACGCTCGGATTCGTCGACGGGGTCATGCGCCCCGAGAGCCTCAGCGCCGCGGCATCCCAGCTGCACCGCATCGCCCCGATCGTGCCCGACTTCCTGCCGTGGTATCTGCGGTCGGCCGTGCGCATCGGCGGCGGAGTCGCGCAGATGCTGCCGAGCCCCGTGGTGCCCATCGCCCGCCGGGTGCTGCGCGAGATGGTCGGTCACCTGGTCGTCGACGCCCGACCGGCGAAGCTCGGTCCTGCGATCGCGAAGATCCGCGAATCGGGCGCACGACTCAACCTCAATCTGCTGGGAGAGGCCGTGCTCGGCGAGGCCGAGGCGCAGCGGCGGCTCGACGGCATCCATGAGCTGATCCGTCGTCCCGATGTCGACTACGTCTCGGTGAAGGTGTCGGCGATCGTCAGCCACATCTCGATGTGGGCGTTCGACGAGGTCGTGGAGTCGGTCGTCGAGCGACTCCTTCCGCTGTATCTGACCGCCGCGTCGGATCGCACCTTCATCAACCTCGACATGGAGGAGTATCGCGACCTCGATCTGACGATCGCGGTGTTCACACGCATCCTCGAGGATCCGCGGCTCGAAGGTCTCGAGGCCGGCATCGTGCTGCAGGCCTATCTGCCCGACGCCCTGCCGGCGCTGCAGCAGCTCACCGCCTGGGCTCGCGAGCGCGTCGACCACGGCGGCGCCCCCATCAAGGTGCGGCTCGTCAAGGGAGCCAACCTCGCGATGGAGCGGGTCGAGGCGCGGATGCACGGATGGACGCAGGCGACGTACGACACGAAGCTCGACACCGACGCCAACTATCTGCGCTGCCTCGACTGGGCGCTGCGCCCCGAGAACGTCGCCGCCGTGCGTCTGGGGATCGCGGGTCACAACCTGTTCGGCATCGCCTATGCGTGGCTGCTCGCGGGGGAGCGGGGTGTCCGCGCTCTCGATCCGGGATCGGCGACCGCCGCGAACTCGCAGCCGCCGATCGAATTCGAGATGCTCCTCGGCATGGCGCAGGGGCAGGTGCAGGCCGTCTCCCGCGAGGTCGGCGAGGTGCTTCTCTATGTCCCGGTCGTGAAGCCGAGCGAGTTCGACGTCGCCATCAGCTACCTGGTGCGGAGGCTCGAAGAGAACGCGTCGAGCGACAACTTCCTGTCCGCAGCATTCCGCCTCGGTGACGATGAGGCGCTGTTCGTGCGTGAGCGCGACAGGTTCCTCGATGCGGTCGACCGCTCGGCGTCCCCGACGCTGCAGGTGGGGGCGCTGCGCAGCCAGGACCGACTCGCACCCGTGCACGAGTCCATGCGGCCCGTGCCCGTGGCGCCTGCGCCCGAGGAGGGGCTGACCCAGGCGGTGCTCGGAATCTCGCGCGGATCGGATGACCCGACCGGGCCGTTCCTGGAGACCGCGGTCTACGCCCCACGCGAGATCGATGAGGCGACCGGCGGCGCGCCGGGCTTCGCGAACACGCCCGACAGCGACCCGTCGCTTCCGGCCAACCGGGACTGGGCCCGCGAGATCACCGCCCGGATCGACGACTCCACCCTCGGCGTCTCGACGATCGAGGCCGCCCGGATCGACGATGCGGACACGCTCGAGGCCACGATCGCGGGCGTGCACGACGCCGCGGCGCTCTGGGGTGCTCGCCCCGCCGCCGAGCGGGCCGAAGTGCTGCTGCGCGCGGCCGCCGCTCTGGAAGGCCGCCGCGGAGACCTGATCGAGGTCGCCGCCTCCGAGACCGGCAAGGTCTTCGCCGAGGCCGACGTCGAGGTCAGCGAGGCCGTGGACTTCGCGCGCTACTACGCCGCCAAGGCGCGGGAGTTGGATGCCGTCGCCGGCGCCACGTTCGACCCGGCGCGCGTGACGGTCGTCACCCCACCGTGGAACTTCCCTCTCGCGATCCCCGCGGGAGGCGTGCTCGCCGCGCTCGCCGCGGGCTCCGGAGTCGTCTTCAAGCCGGCTCCGCAGGCTCGCCGCTGCGCGGCGGTCATCGCCGAGACGCTCTGGGAGGTCGGCGTTCCCCGCGACGTGCTCGCCCTCGTCGACATCGAAGAGGGCGATCTCGGCCGCGAGCTGATCTCGCACGAGTCCGTCGATCGGGTCATCCTCACCGGTTCGTGGGAGACGGCGGCGCTGTTCCGCTCGTGGCGCCCCGAACTGCCGCTGCTCGCCGAGACCAGCGGCAAGAACGCGATGATCATCACCCCCTCGGCTGATCTCGATCTCGCGGTCGCCGATCTGGTGCGCAGCGCCTTCGGGCACGCGGGGCAGAAGTGCTCGGCGGCCTCCCTCGCGATCCTCGTCGGACCCGTCGGACGCTCCCAGCGCTTCGCCCGTCAATTGGCCGATGCCACTCGGTCGCTGCATGTCGGCTGGCCCACCGATCCGCTCGCCGAGGTCGGACCCGTGATCGAGCGACCCGAGGGCAAGCTCGCGTGGGCGCTCACCGAGCTCGAAGGCGACGAGCAGTGGCTCATCGAGCCCGCCGTCTCGACCGACGACCCCACGGGGCGCCTCTGGCGACCCGGCATCCGTGTGGGAGTGCAGCCGGGTTCGCGGTTCCACACCGAGGAGTTCTTCGGCCCGGTGCTCGGCGTCATGCACGCGCCGACGCTGGAGCGGGCGATCGATCTGCAGAATGCGGTCGAGTACGGTCTGACCGCCGGACTGCACACGCAGGACCCGGCTGAGCTCGCGCTCTGGCTCGACCGCGTGCAGGCCGGCAACCTCTACGTGAACCGGGGCATCACCGGTGCGATCGTGCAGCGCCAGCCGTTCGGCGGGTGGAAGCGCTCCTCGGTGGGCCCCGGCGCCAAGGCCGGCGGCCCGAACTACCTCATCGGACTCGGATCCTGGCGGTCGAGCGGGTCCGGCACCGTCTCGAGCACTCTCCATCTGCGCGGGCTGGACTCGCGCATCACCGACCTCATCGAGTCGGCGCAGCCGTCGCTCGACTTCGAGGCCTTCGAGTGGCTGCGTCGTTCTGCGCTCTCGGATGCGCTCGCCTGGGACCGCGAGTTCGGGCAGGTGCGCGACGTGTCGCACCTCGGGATCGAGCGCAACCTGTTCCGCTACCGCCCGGTTCCGGTCGCGATCAGAGCCACCGCGGATGCCGGCTGGCAGGAGCTGCTGCGCGTCGTCGTCGCCGCGGTGCGCGCCGGCGCCCGGTTCGTGCTGTCGACGCCCGTCGGTCTTCCGGCGCCGGTTCGCCGCGCTCTCGGCGAGCTCGGCGCCGTCGTCCACATGGAGAGCGACGACGAGTGGATCGAGCGGATGCGGCGGCGCGGCGAGCAGCCGTCCGCGACGCTCGAATCCCTCGACGACGAATTGCGACCGAGCCGGGTGCGACTGGTCGGGCCCCGGGACTCCGTGGCAGCGCTGCACCGCGCACTGGCGACAGCCGTCGGCGGCGATCCCGACCTCGCGGTGTACGACGGCGAGGTCACCTCCGCCGGGCGCATCGAGCTGCTGCCCTTCGTGCACGAGCAGGCCATCGCGATCACCGCGCACCGCTACGGCAACCCCGACGCCTGGAGTGCTTCCGTCATCTGACGCCGCGCGAGCGCTGTGTAAAGAATTCTTGACACAGCGGATGCCGCAGACGTAACCTCGTGTCAAGAATCTTTTACACGGGAGGATGTCATGGTCTACGAGGAGCGCAACGTCTGGGTCGGTCTCGTCGTCAGCCTGATCGCCATCACGGCGTACGTCGTCGCGGTGCTGCAGCAGGCGGCCGGCGGTCCCGTGACCGAGGTCGACTGGCCGCCGCTGATGCTGTGGATGATCGGCGGCGGAATCGTCGTGACCATCGCGATCAGCATCATCTGGGGCATGATCGCCGGCGCACGCGACCCCGACGGCGTGGGCAAGTCCGACATCCGCGATCGGGACATCGGTCGCATGGGGAGTCGTGTCGAGCAGGCGTTCGTGGCCATCGCGGGCACCGGCGTGATCCTGCTCTGCGCGATGAACGCGGACGTCTTCTGGATCGCCCACGCCATGTTCGCGGGCTTCGCGATCGCGACGATCGTGGGCGGGATCGCGCGGGTCGTGGCCTATCGAAGGGGTCTCGTCTGATGGTCAAGCCGACGCTCGTCTCCAACCGCATCCGTGCGCATCGGGAGGCCGCCGGTCTGACCCAGGCCGAGCTCGCCCGCCGCGTCGGCGTGACTCGCCAGACGCTGATCGCGATCGAGCAGGAGAAGTACTCGCCGACCCTCGAACTGGCCTTTCAGATCGCCCGGGCATTCGGCGTCGGCATCGACGACCTGTTCCAGTACCCCGAGCCCACGACCACGGAGGTGTGAGATGACCGAGACGATGCCTGCCTGGGTGCGTGAGACGTACGGCCCGTCCGACGGAGTGCACCTCGAGCAGATCCCCGTTCCGATCCCGCGTCCGGGCGAGGTGGTGCTGCGCGTCGAGGCGACCGCCCTCAACGCCGGTGATATCCGCCTCATGCTCGGAGACCCCCTGCTCGTGCGTCCGGTCTTCGGCCTGACGCGCCCGAAGCATCCGGTGCGGGGAATGGAGGTGGCCGGCACCGTCGTCGCCGTCGGATCCCAGGAGATCGGCGCCGAGGTCGGCGAGCGAGTGGTGGGCGAGCTCGTCGGAGGCGGGGGACTCGCATCGCATGTCGCTGTGCCCGCGACGCGCCTCGTCCCGATCCCGCCGGATGTGACCTCCGAGACTGCGGCCTGCCTGCCGATCGCCGCAGGCACCGCATGGCAGGCACTCGACCACGCGGGCATCGGCTTCCGCTCCGTCAAGCACACTGCGGCGGGCCATGTCCCTCGAGTCCTGGTGCTCGGCGCCTCCGGGGGAGTGGGCACCTTCGTGGTGCAGCTCGCGGCGCTGCGCGGTGCCGAGGTCTGGGCGACGTGCGGCGAACGCAACGCGCGCCTCGTCGAGCACCTCGGCGCCGTGCGCACCCTCGACCATCGTCGCTCGCCGCTGACGGAGCTGCCCGCAGCGCACTTCGACGCGGTGATCGACATCGCCGGAGGGATGCCGCTGCGCGACCTGCAGCGCCTCGTGATCTCCGGCGGACGGGTGGTGCTCGTGACGGGTGACGGCGGCCCCGTGCTGGGCCCGATCCCGCGGATGGTGAAGGCGGCGTTCCTGTCGATCGGTTCGAGCCGCCGCATCCGCCCGCTTGCGGCGAGCCCTCGTCCGGAGATCCTCGCGAAGCTGCTCGAGCTCACCGCCGAGGGGCGGATCACACCCGTGATCGAGCGCGAATTCGGATTCGACGAGGCCCGCGCGGCCCTCGCGCACCTCGAGGCCGGTCATACGGTCGGCAAGGTCGTCGTCCGCGGAGCCTGAGCGAGAAGCGCCTGCGCTCTGGCGGCGTCCAGGGGGCGGGTGACAGAATGGATGCTGGCGTGCCCGAGTCGCATCTTCCCCGGGCGCCGGCTCTCATCGAGCGGCGCGGGTCGAAGGACCGCCGGGCCCCTGGACAGCGTCCGCCGCATCCGTTCGAGGAGCCCCATGTCTGTCGAAACCACTGCGCCGGCATCCGAGACCGCAGCCCCGGTCCGCACCGCACACCACCGTCACTACCTGATGTGCACGCCGTCGCACTTCACGGTGAACTACTCGATCAACCCGTGGATGGAGCCCTCGAAGCCGACCGACACGGCCAGGGCGGTCGAGCAGTGGCAGAAGCTGCACGACCTGTACCTCGAGCTCGGCCATGAGGTCGAGCTGATCGAGCCTCTCGCCGGGTTCCCCGACATGGTCTACACGGCGAACGGCGGGTTCCTGATCGACGGCCGCGCCTACGTGCCGAAGTTCCGCTTCGTCGAGCGTCAGGGCGAGGCGCCCGCGTTCGCCGACTGGTTCCGCGCCGCGGGCTACGACACCGTGATCCCCGAAGAGGTCAACGAGGGCGAGGGCGACTTCCTGCTCGTCGGCGACGTGATCCTCGCCGGCACCGGGTTCCGCTCGACCGGCGACAGCCACCGCGAGGTCGGCGACGTCTTCGGCCGTGAGGTCGTGTCGCTCAACCTGGTCGACCCGCGCTTCTACCACCTGGACACCGCGATCGCGGTGCTCGATCCCGTTCAGGGTGTCGAGAACGGCGGCCCCGAGCGCGCGAACATCGCGTATCTGCCCGGCGCGTTCGATGACGAGAGCCGGGCGATCCTCGAGGAGCGCTTCCCCGAGGCGATCCTCGTGTCCGACGAGGACGGATCCGTCTTCGGTCTCAACTCCGCGAGCGACGGCTACAACGTGATCATCTCGCCGCGCGCGAAGGGCTTCGAGAAGCAGCTGCGCGAGCGCGGCTACAACCCGATCATGATCGACCTGTCCGAGCTGCTGCTCGGCGGCGGCGGCATCAAGTGCTGCACCCTCGAACTGCGCGGTGCGGTGTGACCGCCGTCGACTCGGGCGTGAGCGCCGAGGTGACGGCGGAGCCGCACGTCGCCCACAACTACCACCCGCTGCCGGTCAACATCGCCCGGGGTGAGGGTGCGTGGGTGACGGATGTCGAGGGCAAGCGGTACCTCGATCTGCTCGCCGCCTATTCGGCGGTGAACTTCGGGCACCGGCATCCGGCTCTCGTGGCGGCCCTGACCGAGCAGCTCGGTCGCGTCACCCTCACGAGCCGCGCCTTCATGAGCGATCGGCTCGAGCCGTTCGCCGCCGCGCTGTCGACTCTCGCCGGCAAAGACATGGTGCTGCCGATGAACACCGGCGCCGAAGCGGTCGAGACCGGCATCAAGGTCGCTCGCGCATGGGGGTATCGCGTCAAGGGCATCGCGGACGACCAGGCGCGCATCATCGTCGCGGCCGGCAACTTCCACGGCCGCACCACGACCATCGTCAGCTTCAGCGACGACCCCGAGGCGCGGACGGACTTCGGCCCGTACACGCCGGGATTCGACGTGGTTCCCTATGGGGACGCGGATGCCGTCGCAGCGGCCATCACCGAGAACACCGCCGCCGTGCTGATCGAGCCGATCCAGGGCGAGGGCGGAGTGGTGATCCCCCCGGAGGGATACCTGCGCCGCATCCGCGAGATCTGCGACGAGAAGAACGTGCTGTTCATCGCCGATGAGATCCAGTCGGGTCTCGGCCGGGTCGGCGAGACCTTCGCCTGCGATCGGGAGGGCGTCGTGCCCGACCTGTATCTCCTGGGCAAGGCGCTGGGCGGCGGGATCCTTCCGGTGTCGGCGGTCGTCGGCGACGCGGATGTGCTCGGAGTCATCCGCCCGGGTGAACACGGTTCGACGTTCGGGGGCAACCCGCTCGCCGCGGCCGTCGGCCTGCGGGTCGTCGAGATGCTCGAGTCCGGGGAGTTCCAGGAGCGCGCTCGCGCACTCGGCGCCCACCTCGCCGCCGGCCTCGAGCCGCTGATCGGGCACGGGGTGACCGAGGTGCGCATCGCCGGGCTGTGGGCCGGCGTCGACATCGACCCCGCCAAGGGGACCGGCCGCGAGATCGCGGAGAAGCTCCTCGACCGGGGTGTGCTCGTCAAGGACACCCACGGTCAGACGATCCGCATCGCCCCTCCGCTGGTGATCCGCGCGACCGAACTCGACTGGGCGGTCGAGCAGCTGAAGCTGGTTCTCGGGGCGTGACGCCCTGTCCGCCGGGCGACACGCCCGGCGGACAGCCCGGATTTGCCGGAACCCCGGAACCCACGTAACTTATTACTTGTTCGCCCCACAGGGAAGCGGAGAGGCCGAGAGCCTTACCCCCCTCAAGCGGAGGACCACCTCCACTCGATCAGCTCCTCGGAGCAGATCGCAGACACACTTCTGTCTGACCTGGAGCTTCCACTTCGGAGAAATGGTCGATTTGACAGCGACTCCGGAACGGATAAGCTAGTGAAGTTGCCTCGGCGGCCTTGAGCCCCGAGCTGCAGATCTGGTTCTGAGCCTCACGGCGTGTCGATTTGACAGGCCGAATGGCACAGATAAGATAGAGAAGTTGCCCTTCGGGCCTGGTTGTGATGACTGGGTCGTGGGAGCATCCGATCCTTGAGAACTCAACAGCGTGCACTTGTCAAATGCCAAATAACCTCGATTCAGCTTCGGCTGGATGAGATTCCTTTGGATCAAAGACCAACCTCCTTGTGGGGTTGGCAACGGATAAAGTCAGCAATGATTTGTCTCTTTGGTCAGCATCAAACTCGCTGCGTCACCGTTTTCCCGGTGTCGTATGCATTTCTTTTTTACGGAGAGTTTGATCCTGGCTCAGGATGAACGCTGGCGGCGTGCTTAACACATGCAAGTCGAACGGTGAACACGGAGCTTGCTCTGTGGGATCAGTGGCGAACGGGTGAGTAACACGTGAGCAACCTGCCCCTGACTCTGGGATAAGCGCTGGAAACGGCGTCTAATACTGGATACGAGTAGCGACCGCATGGTCAGTTACTGGAAAGATTTATTGGTTGGGGATGGGCTCGCGGCCTATCAGCTTGTTGGTGAGGTAATGGCTCACCAAGGCGTCGACGGGTAGCCGGCCTGAGAGGGTGACCGGCCACACTGGGACTGAGACACGGCCCAGACTCCTACGGGAGGCAGCAGTGGGGAATATTGCACAATGGGCGCAAGCCTGATGCAGCAACGCCGCGTGAGGGATGACGGCCTTCGGGTTGTAAACCTCTTTTAGCAGGGAAGAAGCGAAAGTGACGGTACCTGCAGAAAAAGCGCCGGCTAACTACGTGCCAGCAGCCGCGGTAATACGTAGGGCGCAAGCGTTATCCGGAATTATTGGGCGTAAAGAGCTCGTAGGCGGTTTGTCGCGTCTGCTGTGAAATCCGGAGGCTCAACCTCCGGCCTGCAGTGGGTACGGGCAGACTAGAGTGCGGTAGGGGAGATTGGAATTCCTGGTGTAGCGGTGGAATGCGCAGATATCAGGAGGAACACCGATGGCGAAGGCAGATCTCTGGGCCGTAACTGACGCTGAGGAGCGAAAGGGTGGGGAGCAAACAGGCTTAGATACCCTGGTAGTCCACCCCGTAAACGTTGGGAACTAGTTGTGGGGTCCATTCCACGGATTCCGTGACGCAGCTAACGCATTAAGTTCCCCGCCTGGGGAGTACGGCCGCAAGGCTAAAACTCAAAGGAATTGACGGGGACCCGCACAAGCGGCGGAGCATGCGGATTAATTCGATGCAACGCGAAGAACCTTACCAAGGCTTGACATATACGAGAACGGGCCAGAAATGGTCAACTCTTTGGACACTCGTAAACAGGTGGTGCATGGTTGTCGTCAGCTCGTGTCGTGAGATGTTGGGTTAAGTCCCGCAACGAGCGCAACCCTCGTTCTATGTTGCCAGCACGTAATGGTGGGAACTCATGGGATACTGCCGGGGTCAACTCGGAGGAAGGTGGGGATGACGTCAAATCATCATGCCCCTTATGTCTTGGGCTTCACGCATGCTACAATGGCCGGTACAAAGGGCTGCAATACCGCGAGGTGGAGCGAATCCCAAAAAGCCGGTCCCAGTTCGGATTGAGGTCTGCAACTCGACCTCATGAAGTCGGAGTCGCTAGTAATCGCAGATCAGCAACGCTGCGGTGAATACGTTCCCGGGTCTTGTACACACCGCCCGTCAAGTCATGAAAGTCGGTAACACCTGAAGCCGGTGGCCTAACCCTTGTGGAGGGAGCCGTCGAAGGTGGGATCGGTAATTAGGACTAAGTCGTAACAAGGTAGCCGTACCGGAAGGTGCGGCTGGATCACCTCCTTTCTAAGGAGCATCTGACTCTTCGGAGTCCAGAACCCAGATCGAAGACGTTCGTTCTTCGCTGGGAGCTCATGGGTGGAACATTTGACATGACATCAGCGCAGCTGAGTCTCGTGAGTACGCTGACCTTCGGGTTGGTTGGAAAGTGGGGCTTCGTGAGCGGGGTGTCTGCACGCTGTTGGGTCCTGAGGGACCGGATGCGATCTTCGGATCGTTTCTGTACCTCTGGGCCTCTTGTTGTTTCCCCTGTGGGGGTGGCGAGAAGGGGTACCGCCCGTACTTTGAGAACTACACAGTGGACGCGAGCATCTTGCAGCCGGCTTCGGTCGGTTGCACAAGATGATCTTAAAGATCATTAGTCAATTTCATGCCAGGCCTTCGGGTCTGGTGTCGATTCTGATTCAAACTCATGTGATTTCAAGTCTTTAAGAGCAAACGGTGGATGCCTTGGCATCTGGAGCCGAAGAAGGACGTAGCAATCTGCGATAAGCCTCGGGGAACTGATAAGCAAGTTTTGATCCGAGGGTGTCCGAATGGGGAAACCCCGCTGGGCGGCGTGCCGACCTAGTGACTCCCGCCTGAATATATAGGGCGGGTAGAGGGAACGTGGGGAAGTGAAACATCTCAGTACCCACAGGAAGAGAAAGCAACCGCGATTCCGTTAGTAGTGGCGAGCGAAACCGGAACAGGCTAAACCTAGCGTGTGTGATAGCCGGCAGGCGTTGCACGTTGGGGGTTGTGGGACTTTTCAGTCATCTCTGCCGAGATGGCGGCGTTACACGATGGTATAGACGAACGGTCTTGAAAGGCCGGTCATAGAGGGTGCCAACCCCGTAGTCGAAATGCCAACCGTGGCGCGAAGAGTATCCCAAGTAGCACGGGGCCCGTGAAATCCCGTGTGAATCTGTCAGGACCACCTGATAAGCCTAAATACTCCCAGATGACCGATAGCGGACAAGTACCGTGAGGGAAAGGTGAAAAGTACCCCGGGAGGGGAGTGAAATAGTACCTGAAACCGTTTGCTTACAAACCGTTGGAGCAGCCTTAGTAGCTGTGACAGCGTGCCTTTTGAAGAATGAGCCTGCGAGTTAGCGATATGTGGCGAGGTTAACCCGTTGAGGGGTAGCCGTAGCGAAAGCGAGTCTGAATAGGGCGATTCAGTCGCATGTCCTAGACCCGAAGCGAAGTGATCTATCCATGGCCAGGTTGAAGCGACGGTAAGACGTCGTGGAGGACCGAACCCACTTAGGTTGAAAACTGAGGGGATGAGCTGTGGATAGGGGTGAAAGGCCAATCAAACTTCGTGATAGCTGGTTCTCTCCGAAATGCATTTAGGTGCAGCGTTGCGTGTTTCTTGCCGGAGGTAGAGCTACTGGATGGCCGATGGGCCCTACAAGGTTACTGACGTCAGCCAAACTCCGAATGCCGGTAAGTGAGAGCGCAGCAGTGAGACTGTGGGGGATAAGCTTCATAGTCGAGAGGGAAACAACCCAGACCACCAACTAAGGTCCCAAAGCGCGTGCTAAGTGGGAAAGGATGTGGAGTTGCCTTGACAACCAGGAGGTTGGCTTAGAAGCAGCCACCCTTGAAAGAGTGCGTAATAGCTCACTGGTCAAGTGATTCCGCGCCGACAATGTAACGGGGCTCAAGCACGCCACCGAAGTTGTGGCATTGACATTATTGGTAGGCCTTCGTGGTCCAGCCGTGTTGATGGGTAGGAGAGCGTCGTGTGGCCAGCGAAGCGGCGGTGTAAACCAGCCGTGGAGGCTACACGAGTGAGAATGCAGGCATGAGTAGCGAAAGACGTGTGAGAAACACGTCCTCCGAAAGACCAAGGGTTCCAGGGTCAAGCTAATCTTCCCTGGGTAAGTCGGGACCTAAGGCGAGGCCGACAGGCGTAGTCGATGGACAACGGGTTGATATTCCCGTACCGGCGAAGAACCGCCCAAGCTAATCCAGTAGTGCTAAGTGTCTGAATCCCAGTGACTGATCCCTTCGGGGTGACGCGTTGGGCCTAGCGCACGACCCCATTCTGGTGCGGTTAGCGTATTAACAGGTGTGACGCAGGAAGGTAGTCCAAGCCAGGCGATGGTTGTCCTGGTGCAAGTGCGTAGGCCGAGAGATAGGCAAATCCGTCTCTCACATAGGCTGAGACACGATGCGGATAAAAAGTGGATGATCCTATGCTGCCAAGAAAAGCATCGACGCGAGGTTCTAGCCGCCCGTACCCCAAACCGACTCAGGTGGTCAGGTAGAGAATACCAAGGAGATCGAGAGAATCGTGGTTAAGGAACTCGGCAAAATGCCCCCGTAACTTCGGGAGAAGGGGGGCCTTCGACGTATTAGGACTTGCTCCGAAAGCGTTTGGAGGCCGCAGAGACTAGTGGGTAGCGACTGTTTACTAAAAACACAGGTCCGTGCCAAGTCGCAAGACGATGTATACGGACTGACGCCTGCCCGGTGCTGGAAGGTTAAGAGGACCGGTTAGCCGCAAGGCGAAGCTGAGAATTTAAGCCCCAGTAAACGGCGGTGGTAACTATAACCATCCTAAGGTAGCGAAATTCCTTGTCGGGTAAGTTCCGACCTGCACGAATGGCGTAACGACTTCCCAACTGTCTCAACCGCGAACTCGGCGAAATTGCATTACGAGTAAAGATGCTCGTTACGCGCAGCAGGACGGAAAGACCCCGTGACCTTTACTACAGCTTGGTATTGGTGTTCGGTGTGGCTTGTGTAGGATAGGTGGGAGACTGTGAAGCATGGACGCCAGTTCATGTGGAGTCATTGTTGAAATACCACTCTGGTCACTCTGGATATCTAACTTCGAACCGTAATCCGGTTCAGGGACAGTGCCTGGTGGGTAGTTTAACTGGGGCGGTTGCCTCCCAAAAAGTAACGGAGGCGCCCAAAGGTTCCCTCAACCTGGTTGGCAATCAGGTGTCGAGTGTAAGTGCACAAGGGAGCTTGACTGTGAGACTGACAGGTCGAGCAGGGACGAAAGTCGGGACTAGTGATCCGGCAGTGGCTTGTGGAAGCGCTGTCGCTCAACGGATAAAAGGTACCTCGGGGATAACAGGCTGATCTTGCCCAAGAGTCCATATCGACGGCATGGTTTGGCACCTCGATGTCGGCTCGTCGCATCCTGGGGCTGGAGTAGGTCCCAAGGGTTGGGCTGTTCGCCCATTAAAGCGGTACGCGAGCTGGGTTTAGAACGTCGTGAGACAGTTCGGTCCCTATCCGCTGCGCGCGTAGGAAATTTGAGAGGATCTGACCCTAGTACGAGAGGACCGGGTTGGACGAACCTCTGGTGTGTCAGTTGTTCCGCCAGGAGCACCGCTGATTAGCTACGTTCGGGATGGATAACCGCTGAAAGCATCTAAGCGGGAAGCCGGCCTCAAGATGAGATTTCCATACCTTCGGGTGAGAGGCTCCCAGCCAGACTACTGGGTTGATAGGCCAGATGTGGAAGTGCAGTAATGCATGCAGCTGACTGGTACTAATAAGCCGATGACTTGATAACACACCGTTTGTTGGTGCTACGCGTCCACTGAGTGGTTCTCGATGTACGGTCGAGAACCCTAGAGACAACAATGATTTGTCTATAGGTTTGATTGAAACATCAATAGTGTTTCGGCGGCCATAGCGTGAGGGAAACGCCCGGTTTACATTCCGAACCCGGAAGCTAAGCCTCACAGCGCCGATGGTACTGCAGGGGGGACCCTGTGGGAGAGTAGGACACCGCCGGACTTCTTTTACACAGAAAAGCCACCCAATGTTGGGTGGCTTTTCTGCGTTAACGTGTGCGCGAGCGCAAGCGCAAGCGCAAGCGCAGGCGTCGACTGACCGGGCGCGGCAGCGGATGCGTCGCGTCAGCGCTTGAGCCGTGACTCGAGTACGGACGCCGTCTCGATCACGGCGTCCGCGAGGATACGCTCATCGAGCTCGCCGCCGGCCCAGGTCACAGCGACCGCGGCCACAGGCCAGCCCGCATGATCGCGGACGACGGCGCCGACGCTGCGCAGTCCGTCTGCCACCTCGCTGTCCTCGGTCGCATAGCCGCGTTCACGAACGGTGCGCAGCAGCTCGCGCAGTTCGCCCGGCTTCCTGGGGCCGCGTCCCGTACGGTCGGGGAACGCAGACGCGCTCGGATACAGCGCACGCACCTGCTCGCGGGGGAGCGCAGCCAGCATGGCCCG
The DNA here is from genome assembly GCF_001266755.1 of Microbacterium sp. CGR1. NCBI lineage: Bacteria > Bacillati > Actinomycetota > Actinomycetes > Micrococcales > Microbacteriaceae > Microbacterium > Microbacterium sp. CGR1. Next base: position 2,158,375 of record NZ_CP012299.1, on the reverse strand, counting down.
CCCCGAGGCGGTGAGGTGCGCAGGCAAGCGGACGCCGACATCCGTCACGAGAGCCTGCCGTCGGGGAGCGCGCTCCTCGACGATATAGAGCACGTCGCCGCCGCTCATCACCGCCAGGTGCGTGCTCTCCCCGAGACGATCTGAGAGGGCGGCCACAAGAGGCCGCCCGATCCGTGCGAGCGGCTGCTGCCGCGCGTATCCGCCGGCGAGTTCGAATGCCGAGGTGCCGAGGCCCCAGCGCCGGTCTTCCTTCATATGCAGCACGAACCCGTGCGCAGCGAGGGTCGTGAGCAGGTGATAGACGGTCGAGCGGGGCAGCTCGAGTTCGCGGGCGATCGCCGAGGCGGCGACGGGCGCGGGGCGCCCGGCCAGATAGCTCAGGATCCGCAGCGTGTTGTGGGCGGCGGGCACCTGGGCGGCGGCCTCCATGTTGTCTGGGATCACAGACACAGGATGTCACGATCGCCTGCCACGCGCGATCCGTCGGGTGTGGAATCGAGACATGACCGATCTTCCCGCCGTCCTCATCGGCGATGCACCCCTGAGCCCCGCCGACGTCGTCGCGGTGGCGCGCCATGGCGCGAGCGTCACGATCAGCTCCGCCGCTCTCGACCGGGTCGCGGAGACGCGGCGCGTGATCGACGGACTCGCGGCGGATCCGCACCCGCACTACGGCGTCTCGACGGGTTTCGGCGCGCTCGCGACGACGTTCATCGCCCCCGACCGCCGCCTTCAGCTGCAGGCGAGTCTCATCCGCTCGCACGCGGCTGGCACCGGCGCCGAGGTCGAACGCGAGGTCGTCCGCGGCCTGCAGCTGCTGCGCCTTCAGACGCTCTCCTCCGGCCGGACGGGTGTTCGCCCCGTCGTGGTCGAGACCTACGCTGCTCTGCTGAACGCGGGCATCACCCCGATCGTGCGCGAATACGGATCGCTGGGGTGTTCCGGCGACCTCGCCCCACTCGCGCACATCGCACTCGCGGCGATGGGAGAGGGCGATGTGCGTGACGCCGAGGGCACGCTCATCCCGGCATCCGACGCGCTGGCCGCAGCCGGCATCCATCCCCTCACTCTCGTCGAGAAGGAGGGCCTCGCGCTCATCAACGGCACCGACGGCATGCTCGGCATGCTCGTGCTGGCGCTGCACGACCTCGAGACGCTGCTCGTGACGGCCGACATGGCGGCGGCGATGTCGGTCGAGTCGCAGCTCGGCACGGATGCCGTCTTCGCGGCCGACCTCATGGCGCTGCGACCGCAGTCCGGCCAGGCCGAGTCGGCGGCGAACCTGCGGGCTTTCCTGCACGATTCGCCGATCGTGCACAGCCACAAGGGCCCCGAAGACGGCCGGGTGCAGGACGCGTACTCACTGCGTTGTTCGCCGCAGGTCCACGGCACCGCGCGCGACACGATGGGCTACGCATCGACCATCGCCGAGCGCGAGCTCGCCAGCGTCATCGACAACCCGGTGATCACGGTCGATGGGCGCATCGAGTCGAACGGCAACTTCCACGGTGCACCGGTCGCAGCGGTGCTGGACTTCCTGGCCATCTCGGTCGCCGACGTGGCCTCCATCTCCGAGCGCCGCACCGACCGCGCGCTCGATCCGGCACGCAACCACGGGCTGCCGCCCTTCCTCGCCGACGAGGTCGGTGTCGACTCGGGGCTGATGATCGCGCAGTACGCGGCGGCTGGAATCGTCTCGGAGCTCAAGCGGCTCGCCGTTCCGGCATCCGTCGATTCCATCCCGTCCTCGGCGATGCAGGAGGACCACGTCTCGATGGGGTGGGCTGCTGCTCGCAAGCTGCGCCGTGCGATCGACGGCCTCGGCCGTGTCATCGCGATCGAGGTGCTCACCGGTGCCCGTGCGCTGGATCTGCGCGCTCCGCTGCAGGCCGGCCCCGCGACCGGAGCGGTGCGCGACCTGGTGCGCACGGTCGCCGCGGGCCCCGGGCCCGACCGATTCCTCTCACCCGACATGGAGGCCGTGACCGCACTCGTGCAGTCCGGCGCCATCGCCCGCATCGCAAAGGAGCACGCGAATGACTGACATCACGACGGATACGACTCCGACCACCGGGCCGCGCACGGTTCGCGCCGCCCGTGGCAACCAGCGCACCGCCAAGAGCTGGGGTGCGGAGGCGGCGAAGCGGATGCTGATGAACAACCTCGACGCCGAGGTCGCCGAGCACCCCGAAGACCTCGTCGTCTACGGGGGCACGGGCAAGGCGGCGCGCAGCTGGGAGGCGTACGACGCGATCGTCCGCACGCTCGATGAGCTCGAGCCGGACGAGACGCTGCTCGTGCAGTCGGGCAAGCCGGTCGGCGTCTTCCGCACGCACGAGTGGGCGCCGCGCGTGCTGATCGCCAACTCGAACCTCGTGGGCGACTGGGCCAACTGGCCCGAGTTCCGCAAGCTCGAAGAGCTCGGTCTGATCATGTACGGCCAGATGACCGCGGGGTCGTGGATCTACATCGGCACCCAGGGCATTCTGCAGGGCACGTACGAGACGTTCTCCGCGGTCGCCCGCTCGCTGGGCAAGGACTCGCTCAAGGGAACGCTGACGCTGACCGGCGGTGCGGGCGGCATGGGCGGCGCTCAGCCGCTCGCGGTGACGCTCAACGACGGCGCCGTGCTGATCGTCGACGTCGACGAATCGCGTCTCGCCCGTCGTGTGCAGCACGGCTACCTCGACGAGTACACCACCGATCTCGATGCGGCGATCGCGCGGGTCGTGGCGGCGAAGGATGCGGGCGAAGCGCTCTCGGTGGGCGTGGTCGGCAACGCGGCCGAGGTCTTCCCCGAGCTGCTGCGTCGCGGGGTGCCGATCGACATCGTCACCGATCAGACCAGCGCGCACGACCCGCTCGCCTACCTGCCGGTCGGCATGGCCGTCGCCGACTGGAAGTCTGAGGCCGAGCGGGATGCGGAGGAGTTCACCCGCCGCTCGCGCGAGTCGATGGCTCAGCATGTCGCGGCCATGGTCGCGTTCCAGGATGCCGGGGCCGCGGTCTTCGACTACGGCAACTCGATCCGGGCCGAGGCGCAGCTCGGCGGATTCGATCGCGCCTTCGAGTTCCCGGGCTTCGTGCCGGCGTACATCCGACCGCAGTTCGAAGAGGGTCGCGGACCCTTCCGCTGGGCGGCGCTCTCGGGCGACCCCGAGGACATCTACAAGACCGACCGTGCGATCGCCGAGCTGTTCCCCGAAGACAAGGCTCTCCACCGCTGGCTCGAGAAGGCCGGCGAGAAGGTGCACTTCGAGGGCCTGCCCGCGCGCATCTGCTGGCTCGGATACAAGGAGCGCCACCTCGCCGGCCTCAAGTTCAACGAGATGGTGGCCTCGGGGGAGCTGGCCGCGCCGATCGTGATCGGCCGCGACCACCTCGACTCCGGCTCCGTGGCGTCGCCGTATCGTGAGACGGAGGCCATGAAGGACGGCTCGGATGCGATCGCCGACTGGCCCCTGCTGAACGCGCTGCTCAACACGGCATCCGGTGCATCGTGGGTGTCGCTGCACCATGGCGGCGGAGTCGGCATCGGGCGCTCGATCCATGCAGGGCAGGTGACCGTCGCCGACGGATCGGCGCTCGCCGCCGAGAAGCTCGAACGCGTGCTCACCAACGATCCGGGCACGGGTGTCATGCGCCATGTCGACGCCGGATACGAGCACGCTCGGGACATCGCCCGTGAACGCGGACTCAAGGTGCCGATGCTGTGAGCGCCTCGCTGATCACGAACATCGCCGAGCTGACGACCAACGTCGCCTCGCCCGCAGGCGACCGCTTCGGCACGCTCGTCGACGCGGCCGTGCTCATCGACGGCGAGCGGATCGCATGGGTCGGATCCGCCGCGGATGCGCCGGAGGCCGACGTCGTCCTCGACGCGGCGGGTCGCGCCGTCATCCCCGGTTTCGTCGACAGCCACAGCCACCTGGTCTTCGGAGGCGACCGCGCCGCGGAGTTCGAGGCCCGGATGGCGGGGCAGCGATACGCCGCCGGCGGCATCCGCTCGACCGTGGTCGCGACACGAGCGGCGAGCGACGACGAGCTGCGCGCGCGTCTGCGGGGATTCGTCGACGAGATGCTCGCCCAGGGCACCACGACGGTCGAGATCAAGAGCGGCTATGGCCTGAGCGTGCGAGACGAGGAGCGCCTGGTGCGCCTCGCGGCGGAAGTCACGCCCGAGGTCACCTTCCTCGGAGCGCACGTGGTGCCGGTGGAGTACGCCGACCGCGCGGACGAGTACGTCGACCTGGTGACAGGGCCGATGCTCGACGCGTGCGCTCCGCATGCGAAGTGGATCGACGTGTTCTGTGAGACGGGTGCGTTCTCGGTCGAGCAGTCGCGAAGGGTGCTCGAGGCGGGCATCGCACAGGGGCTCGTTCCCCGAGTGCACGCGAGTCAGCTCGGCCCGGGTGAGGGAGTACGCCTCGCCGTCGACCTCGGCGCGGCATCCGTCGACCACGGCACCTACCTGACCGACTCCGACATCGAGGCGCTGGCAGCATCCGACACGGTGCTCACGCTGCTCCCCGGGGTGGAGTTCTCGACGCGCCAGCCGTATCCCGACGCGCGACGACTCATCGACGCGGGCGTGACCGTGGCGATCGCCTGCGACACCAATCCGGGATCGAGCTTCACGTCGTCGATGCCGTTCTGCATCGCGCTCGCGGTGCGCGACATGGGCCTGACCCCCGCCGAGGCGGTGTGGGCGGCGACCGCCGGGGGCGCTCTGGCGCTGCGCCGCGACGATGTCGGCGTGATCACGCCGGGCGCGCGGGCGGACCTCGTGCTGCTGTCGGCGCCGACCCGCATCCATCTCGCCTACCGACCCGGAGTCCCGCTCGTCGAGCGGGTGTGGAAGGACGGCGTCGGGGTCTTCGCAGCATCCGGAACGGCAGAGGGGACGAATCATGGCACTGTCGCACGATGAGCTCTGGCCGCGCGCGGGCTCCTGGCCCGGGTTCGAGACAGGGGATGACGCGGATGCCGTGCTGCTCGGCGTGCCGACCTGGCGCACCTCGCTGTCACCGACCGGAGCACACGCGACGCCCGCCGCGATCCGCGAGGCGCTCACCCGGTACAGCGCGACGCTCATGGGGCCGCCCGTGGTCGATCTCGGGGCGGCACTCCGCGTGCTCGATGCCGGGGACGTCGACGAGCCGGACGGCGAGGACGGCATCGCGACCACCGTCCGGCGCGTGCGCGAGCTCGCTGACGCCACCCGTCTCGTCATCGCACTCGGGGGCGACAACGCCCTGACCTATCCGGTCGCGCGCGGTGCCGGGGCCACCGGACTCATCACCATCGACGCGCACTTCGATCTGCGTGACGGCATCTCGAACGGATCGCCCGTCCGTCGGCTGATCGAAGACGCGCCCGACGGCGAGAGGATCGACCCGACGAGGATCGTCCAGATCGGCATCGCGGACTTCGCGAACTCCGCCGCCTACGCGGCGCGTGCTGCCGGGTGGGGAATCCGCGTGATCACCCTCGACGAGGTTCGCCGCCGGGGCATCGAGGACGTCGTCGCGGAGGCGACGCGCATCGCCGGAGCGGGTGCCGCCGCCCGCATCCACCTCGACGTCGACGTCGACGCGGCCGACCGTTCCGCGGCGCCGGGCTGCCCGGCATCCGTTCCCGGCGGCTTCGCCGCGTGGGAGCTGCGCCACCTCGTGCGCGCGATCGTCGGCGACCCGCGTGTGGTCAGCGCCGACATCGCCGAGGTCGATGCGACCGCTGACACCGACGACCTGCGCACGGTGAGGCTCGCCGCGCTGTGCGTGCTCGAGATGCTCGCGGCGCTCGCGTCCCGCTGACACGGCGTCGGGAGAGCGCCACTCAGTTCAGCGCCGATGTCAGCCGGAACAGGCCGTCGAGGAAGGTCGACTTCGCAGGCTCGCGCAGCCATTCGTCGAGTGTCAGCTCCCGCCCGGCGGCGCGGTACTTCTGCTCGACCTGGCGCATCTGCGCGACGAAGGACCCGCCCCGCACCAGCAGCGACATCTCGGAGTTGAGGCTGAAGGAGCGGATGTCCATGTTGCTCGAGCCGATCACGGCGATGTCGTCGTCGATCGAGAAGTGCTTGGCGTGCAGGATGTACGGCGCGGGGTAGAGGAAGATGCGCACTCCGGCTCGCAGCAGCGTCTCGTAGTACGACCGCTGTGCGTGATAGACCATCGCCTGGTCGCCGAGCTCCGATACGAACAGCTGCACGTCGAGTCCGCGCTGGCATGCCGTGGTGATGGCATAGATCATCGCCTCGTCGGGCACGAAGTACGGGCTCGTCAGGATGACCTTCTCGGTCGCGCCGTGGATGAGCGAGAGGAACATCCGCAGGTTGTTCTCGGTGCCGTATGCCGGCCCGCTCGGCACCATCTGGCAGTGCAGATCGGCGGGTGGAGGTGCGGGAACGGCGGTGGCCGGTACGCGTTCGACCGCGGACAGGTCCTCGCCGGTCTCGATGAGCCAGTCCGACAGGAACACCGCATCGACCTGGGCGACGACCGGTCCGTCGACGCGGGACACCAGCTCCTGCCACATGAGGCCGCGTCTGATGTTCTTCTCCGAGTTGTAGTCGCGGGAGATGAGATTCTGCGAGCCGACGAAACCGACGTGGCCGTCGACGACGACGAGTTTGCGGTGGTTGCGCAGATCGGGGCGCTGGTACTCGCCCTTGAGCGGGCGAACCGGCAGCATCCATGCCCACGTCACGCCGACCCTGTCGAGCTCCGCGAAGGTCTCCTCCGACTTCGGGATCTTGCGCGAGGCGATGTAGTCGGCCAGCAGGCGCACCGTCACCCCGCGGGCGACGGCCCTCTCCATCGCGTCGAAGAAGCCCCGGGTCGTCTCGTCGCGCGCCGCGATGTAGAACTCCACGTGCACGTATCGCTCGGCGGAGTCGATGGCTGCGGCCATCGCGTCGATCGATGCCTGGTAGTCGTCGATCAGCTGCGCCGACGAGCCACCGACCATCGGCAGGCCGGTGAGGGCGTGATTCTGCTGCGCGACACGCTGCAGCCACCGCGGAGCCTCGGCATCCGGAAGGTCGAGGGCGCGCTCGGCGATCATCGCCGTGATGCGCTGCTGCTCGTCACGGCGCTTCTTCGGCAGCCGGAAGTCTCCGATCAGCAGGTAGAGCGCGATGCCGATGAAAGGAAGCAGGAACACGAGCAGCAGCCAGGCCATCGCCGCGGTGGGCTTGCGATCGCGCGGGATGTAGATCAGTGCGAGCACGTTGATGCAGAACGCCGCGATCGCGAGCACCGACCAGACCAGGTTCGCGGAGAGCAGCGAGTCCATGACTCCTCCTTCGAGGGATGCCGGCATGCCAGAGGGGTTCCCGTGCGACCTGCGCGAGTGAGGTGCACGCTAGCAGTGGCGCGGCCGCCCCTCCACAGGCCCTCACCCGGAGGGTGCGATGCCGTCAACCCTGCTCAGTGCTCAGACCCCGGGGATCAGCAGGTGCGCGATCGTGAAGATCGCCAGGCCCGCGAGCGCGCCGACGAACGTGCCGTTCAGACGGATGTACTGCAGGTCGCGGCCGACCATGAGCTCGATCTTCTCGGTCGTCTCGACCGGGTCCCAGCGCTCGACGGTGTCGGTGATGATCGACGCGATGTCGTGGCGGTAGCGGTCGACGAGGAACACCGCGGCATCCGACACCCACGTGTCGACGCGGTGCTGCAGCGCGGCATCCGTCGTGAGCCTGTCGCCGATCTCCTGCAGAGCCTGTGCTGCCCGCACACGCAGACCGCTCTCGGGGTCGGCGAGGGCGGTGAGCAGTCCGTTCTTCGCCGTGTCCCAGGCCTCGGCGGCGAGGGCGCCCACGCGGGGGCTGTCGAACAGCGATGCCTTGGCGTTCTCGAGCTTGGCCCTCGTCGCGGGGTCGTTCTGCAGGCTGTCGGCGAGGCGGGCGAGATAGCCGTCGACGGCGATGCGTGCCGGATGCTTCGGGTCGGCCTGCACGGCGCGGACGAACTTGACCGCCTCGTTGTAGGCGGTGTCGTCGACGAATCGGTGGGCGAGCTTCGGGACCCACCCGGGGAGCCTGCGCGAGATGAGTCCCGAGAACGACTCGGCGTTCGCATCCAGCCAGCGGCCGATGCTGTCGGCGGCGAGGTCGACCGCCCCGTGGTGCGCATCGGCCTCGACGATCTTCTCGAGCCAGGCGCCGGCGGGCGGTCCCCACTCGGGAGAGACGAGGTGCTCGCGGGCGAGGTCGGTGATGAGGTCGCGCACGTCGTCGTCGCTGAGAGCGTTCAGGACGGCGGTCGCGATCGTCGCCCCCTCGGCCGCCACGCGTTCGGCGTGGGCAGGCTCACGCAGCCATTCACCGGCGCGCTTCGCGATCGCCGTGCTCGCGAGCTTGGTGCGCACGACGCTCGCCTCGAGGAAGTTCGTCTCGACGAACTCGCCCAGCGTGCGGCCGATCTCGTCTTTGCGGTTCGGGATGATCGCGGTGTGCGGAATGGGCAGCCCCAGCGGCCGACGGAAGAGCGCGGTCACGGCGAACCAGTCGGCGAGAGCACCCACCATGCCGCCCTCGGCGGCGGCGCGGACGTAGGCCAACCACGGCTGTCGCTCCTGGAAGGCGAACGCGATCACGAACACGACGGCCATGAAGATCAGGGCGCCGAGAGCCACCGCCTTCATGCGGCGAAGAGCGCGAAGTCGTACCTGGTCTGCGGGCGACAGGAGCGCCATCGGGGTTCGCGGCATGACGTCATCCTTTCACGGGGAGTCCTCGCTGAGGTCGGCTTGCAGCGTCCGGTCCGTTCGCCCTTCACCGAGTCCACGCTGTGTAGTACTCTCACTACAGTCCGAAAGGGGGTCCATCGTGTTCACCATGACCGCTCGAGAGTTCAACCAGTCCGTCGCGCGCGCTCAGCGCGTCGCCGACGGGCAGCCCGTGATGATCACGAGACGTGGCGAGCCCGCCTACGTACTGCTGAGCATCGGAGAGTACGAACGCCTCCGGCCCGCCGCTCTGACGGAGGACACGCGATCCTTCCTGGACGTCGTCCGGCCCCTCCCTGAGGGGGCGGATCCCGATGACGTCTTCGGTCAGATCATGGACGAGATCGCCGCCGACAGATCGCGTGACTTCGGACGAGAGATCGACCTGTGACACCGTTCCTGGTCGACACGAAGGTGATCTCGGAGATCCGTCGGCCCAGGCCCGACCTCGGCGTGGCGCGGTGGTTCGGCGCGACGGCTCGGGAGTCCATTCACATCAGCGTGATCACCGGGCTCGAACTCGAGCGCGGCGTCCTCCTGGCGCGGAGACGGGATGCCGTCGCCGCCGCGTCTCTGGAACGGTGGCTGGATTCGGTCAGAAGCGGACTGGTGCACCCCGCTCTCGAGGTGACGCAGGCGATCGCTCAGATCACCGCAGCCATCCAAGTGCCGAACCGGCGTCCGCTCGGCGACTCGCTCATCGCGGCCACCGCGCTGCACCACGGACTGACGCTGGTCACCCGCAACGAGAGAGACTTCGACATCCCGGGACTCGCTGTCCTCAACCCGTTCTCGGGCTGACCGAGGCAGGATCCGAGTACCCTCGAATCGTGATCGAAGACATCAAGAAGCGTGCGCTGCACCGCACCAGCATCCTCGAGGGTCAGATGCGCGGAGTCGCGCGGATGATCGAGAGCGAGGAGTACTGCATGGACATCATCACGCAGTCCCGCGCGATCCAGCGTTCGCTCGAGTCCCTCAACCGCCTGCTGCTCGAGAACCATCTGCGCACGCACGTGACCCACATGTTCGACGAGGGCGGGGAGGAGCGCGACAAGGCCGTCGACGAGCTGCTCAAGGCGTTCGACTTCGACCGCAAGTAGCGCCGCGCTCCTCCGCCCCGGTCAGCGTCCGCCGCCGAACACCTCGCCCTCCATGGCGTCGTAGCCCTCGGCCTGCGGGTCGCCGTGCGAACCGCCTGACAGCGCGTACTCCTCTTCGGGCGAGAGCACGAGGCGGTGTCGGAAGAACAAGCCGAATCCGAGCAGGATGATCGCGTAGACGATCGCGATCGCGATGATCGCCGGGCCGAACGTCGGGTTGAGCAGGAAGCCCACGAAGATCAGTGCCGCGATCACCAGGGCGATCACCGCGCCGGGGATGCCCCACGGGCTGACGTACGGACGGTCGACGTTGGGGAACTTCTTGCGCAGGATGATGAACGACACGAGCTGCAGCCCATAGGCGACGACGGCTCCCCAGACGGCGATGTTCAGCACGATCGCGCCGGCGACCGTTCCGGCACCCTCCGAGTCGACGGCCGTGAGCACGTCGAGCACGATCAGCGCGACGAAGCCGACCGCCGCGCCGACAGTGAGCGCGACCCACGGGGTCTGCCGCTTTCCGGTGAGCGAGAGGAAGCGGGGGTAGTAGCCGGCGCGGGACAGTGAGTACATGTTGCGTCCGTAGGCGAACATGATTCCCTGCAGCGACGCGAGCAGGCCGATGAGGGCGAACAGCGCGAGCACGGCGGCGAGCTGGTCGCCGACGATCGCGCGGAAGCCGTCGAGCAGCGGCTCACCGGCGGTGCCGGTGGCCTCGGCGCCGATCACGCCGGTGTTCAGGAACAGCACCAGGAGTCCGGTGACGATCAGGGTGCCGCGGGCCCAGAATCCTGCCTTCGGGATGTCGCGGGTCGGGTTGTGCGACTCCTCGGCCGCGAGCGGGAGCTCCTCGATGCCGAGGAAGAACCACATCGCGAACGGCAGCGCGAACAGGATCGGCAGGACGCCGTGCGGAAGGAACGCGGTCTGGCCCTCGTCGGGGACGATGTCCCACAGGGCATCCCACGAGAACGCGCCGGAGAAGATCGCCATGGCGGAGAACACCAGGATGATGCCGATGGAGATCACGGAGACGACGATCGCGAAGCGGAACGAGATGGCGGCGCCCGCGGAGTTCAGGGCGATGAAGACGACGTAGAGGATGAGATACCAGACCCAGCCCGGCAGTTCGAGGCCGAGCAGCTCGCTCGTGATGCCGTTGGCATACGACGCCGAGAAGTAGACGATCACCGCCGTGGTCGCGACGTACTCGATGGTCTCGGCGGCTCCGGTGACGAGACCGCCCCACGGACCCATCGCCGAGCGGGCGAAGGAGTACGCGCCGCCGGTATGCGGCATCGCGGCCGCCATCTCGCCGATCGCGAAGATCATGCCGTAGTACATCGCCACGAGGATGGCGAACGCGATGAGCATCCCGCCGAAACCCGCGAAGTCGATGCCGAAGTTCCAGCCGGAGAAGTCGCCCGAGATCACCGCGGCGACCGCCAGACCCCACAGGCCCCAGACGCCGGCGGACCTCTTCAGCGTCCGTTTCTCGAAGTAGTCACTCCCGGCACGTGTATAGGTCGCTCCGGCGACCTTGCGGGATTCATTGCTCTGCTGGGACATCCGCTCTCCGTTCGCATGCGTGCAGGCGCCGGGTGCACCTTGCGGATGATTGTGACAGTCAATGGTGGTTTCGTCTACCTTTAGACGACGAGTTGATCTACTCTGAGGGCGAAGCCGGTCGGCCGATCGCTTCACCGCACGAGAACGGAGCGTCAGATGTCGGGCAACCTGAGCATCGAACAGCTGGATGCCGGCATCGCCGCCGGTGAGATCGACACGGTGATCGTGGCCTTCGCGGATGCGCAGGGGCGACTGGTCGGCAAACGCGTGTCGGCGCGGCTGTTCCAGGAGGACATCCTGGCTCACGGGGCCGAGGCCTGCGACTACCTGCTGTCGGTCGACGTCGACATGAACACCGTCGACGGCTATGCGATGTCGGGGTGGGACCGCGGCTACGGAGACATGGTGCTGAAGCCCGACGTCGAGACCCTGCGCAACATCCCGTGGCTCGAGGGCACCGCGCTGGTCATGTCCGATCTCGTGTGGCAGAACGGCGAACCCGTCGGGCCCTCGCCCCGGGCGATCCTCGATCGCCAGCGCGACCGCCTCGCCGAGCGGGGCTGGACCGCGTACTCGGGCACCGAGCTCGAGTTCATCGTCTTCGACAACACCTACCGCGACGCCTGGGCGCGCAAGTACGACGGGCTGACACCCGCGACCGACTACAACGTCGACTACAACCTGCTCGCCTCGACCCGCATGGAGCCGCTGCTGCGTGACATCCGCAACAGCATGGACGGCGCGGGCCTGTACTGCGAGGGCGTGAAGGGCGAGTGCAACTTCGGTCAGCAGGAGATCGCGTTCCGGTATGCGGAGGTGCGGGAGACCGCCGACCAGCACGCGATCTACAAGAACGGCGCGAAGGAGATCGCCGAGCAGCACGGCAAGGCGCTCACGTTCATGGCCAAGTTCAACGAGCGGGAGGGCAACAGCTGTCACATCCACCTGTCGCTCCGCGACGAGTCGGGTGCCCCGGTCATGGCGGGCGACGGAGAGCACGGCTTCAGTCCCGTCATGGAGCACTGGATCGCCGGCATCCTCGCCACTCTGCGCGAATTCACCCTGCTGCTCGCGCCCAACATCAACTCGTATAAGCGTTTCGCGAAGGGCAGCTTCGCGCCGACCGGTGTGGCATGGGGCATCGACAACCGCACCTGCGCTCTGCGGGTAGTCGGCCATGGATCGGGGCTGCGGGTCGAGAACCGGGTGCCCGGCGGAGATGTGAACCCGTACCTCGCGATCTCGGCGATCATCGCGGGCGGTCTGCACGGCATCGAGAACGAACTGCCGCTGCCCGAGCGCTTCACCGGCAACGCCTACGAGGATGCGGTCGACCACCTGCCGACCACCCTGCGCGAGGCGGCGAAGCTGTTCAGCGAATCGACCATCGCGCGGGCGGCGTTCGGCGACGACGTGGTCGAGCACTATCTGAACCAGGCCCGCATCGAGGTGGAAGCCTACGACGCGGCCGTCACCGACTGGGAGCGCATCCGTGGCTTCGAGCGCCTCTGACACCGCGCCGCTGATCGGCGTCACGACCTATCTCGAGCGCGCGCAGCAGGGGGTGTGGGATGTCAGGGCCGCGTTCCTGCCGGAGCAGTACCTCACAAGCGTGACCTCCTCCGGCGGCATCGCCCTTCTTCTCCCGCCCCAGGATCCGGATGCCGCGGACGCGGCGATCTCAGGGATGGACGGACTCGTGCTCTCGGGTGGCGCGGACGTCGCCCCCGAGCTCTACGGCGAGGACCGGCATCCGCTCACCGACCCCGCGAGGGTCGACCGCGACGCGTGGGAGCTCGCGCTCTTCCAGGCGGCCGAGCGTCGTGGCATCCCGGTGCTCGCCATCTGCCGCGGTCTGCAGCTCGTCAACGTCGCCCGCGGCGGAACCCTGCAGCAGCACCTGCCCGAGTCGCTCGGCACCGAGAAGTACCGCATCGGCGGCGGTGTCTTCGCCGAGAACGACGTCGCGGTGTCGACCGACACCCCTCTCGCCGACATCATCGGCGAGACCGAGATGCGGGTGCACAGCTACCACCACCAGGGGGTCGACCGTCTCGGCGAGGGGCTCGTCGCCGCCGCGCATTCGGACGACGGCCTCGTGCAGGCCTTCGTCGACACGTCAGCCGGCCACATCGTCGGCGTCCAATGGCACCCCGAGGAGAACGCCGAGGATCGGCGGCTCTTCACCGATCTCGTCTCACAGGCCCGTGCGTTCGCCGCAGGGCGGAAGGAGGACGCCCGATGAGCGCGTTCACAGTCATCAACCCGTCGACCGGTGCCGCGATCCGCGAGATCGCGCGCGCTGACATCGGAGAGACGGATGCCGCGATCGCCCGCGCGGTCGCAGCGCAGCGACGGTGGGCGGCTCTCGCCCCGGTCGCGCGGGCTGACGCGCTGCGGTCCTTCGCTCGTGCGGTCGAGGCCGCCACGGAGGAGCTCGCACAGCTCGAGGTGCGGAACTCCGGGCATCCGATCGGCTCGGCCCGCTGGGAGGCCGGACACGTCGCGCAGGTGCTCAACTACTACTCGGCCGATCCCGAGCGACTGTCGGGTCGGCAGATCCCGGTGGCCGGCGGACTCGACGTCACCTTCCACGACCCCTACGGCGTGGTCGGAGTCATCGTGCCGTGGAACTTCCCGATGACGATCGCGGCGTGGGCGTTCGCGCCGGCGCTCGCCGCAGGCAACGCCGTCGTCCTGAAGCCCGCCGAACTCACGCCGTTGACAGCCATCCGACTCGGCGAGCTCGCCCTCGAGGCGGGCCTTCCCGAAGGGCTGTTCGAGGTGGTCACCGGGTCGGGATCCGTGGTGGGGCAGCGTCTCGTCGAGCACCCCGACGTCCGCAAGGTCGTGTTCACCGGGTCGACCGAGGTCGGCATCGAGGTCGCCGCCGGATGCGCTCGCGCGCTCAAGCCCGTGACGCTCGAGCTCGGCGGCAAGAGCGCCAACATCGTCTTCGCCGACGCCGACCTCGAGAAGGCCGTCGCCGCGGTGCCCGGCTCGGTGTTCGACAACGCGGGCCAGGACTGCTGCGCCCGCAGCCGGCTGCTCGTGCAGCGATCGGTGTACGACCGGTTCCTCGAGATGCTCGAACCCGCGGTCAGGGCGTGGCGTGTGGGCGACCCGTCGAGTGCCGACACCGACATGGGGCCGCTCATCTCTGCCGCGCATCGCGACACCGTGTCGGGGTTCCTCGACGACGCGAACATCGCGTTCCGCGGCAGCGCTCCGAGCGGCGACGGATTCTGGTTCGCGCCCGCCGTGGTGCTCGCCGACCCGTCCGACCGGATCGCCCAGCAGGAGGTGTTCGGCCCGGTCGTCGCGGTGATGCCGTTTGAGGACGAGGCCGATGCGATCCGCCTGGCGAACGACACCGCCTACGGTCTCGCCGGGTCGATCTGGACCGAGAGCCTCGGTCGGGCCGTGCGCGTCTCGCGCGGCGTGCAGAGCGGCGTGCTCTCGGTGAACTCGCACTCGTCGGTGCGCTACGCGACGCCGTTCGGCGGCATGAAGGCATCCGGACTCGGGCGCGAGCTCGGTCCCGACGCCGCCGAGCACTTCACCGAGACCAAGAACGTCTTCTTCGCGACAGACGAATCCTGACCAGCGACACCCGGCCCGACCATCCCCACCTGCAACGGAGAGCACACATGACCATCGATCTGACCCAGCGCCTCAAGGACCGCGTCGCGATCATCACCGGAGGGGCGAGCGGGATCGGCTTCGCCACCGCTCAGCGCTTCGCGGCCGAAGGCGCGTTCGTCGTCATCGCCGACGTCGACCCCGCCACGGGCGAGAAGGCGGCGGCCGAGGTGGGCGGTGCGTTCCGTCCCGTCGACGTGGCCGACGAGACCATGGTGAACACGCTCTTCGACGGCGTCGCCGCGGAGTTCGGCCGTATCGACATCGCCTTCAACAACGCCGGCATCTCGCCCGCCGACGACGACTCGATCGAGACGACCGAGCTGCCGGCCTGGGATCGCGTGCAGGACGTGAACCTGAAGAGCGTGTACCTGTGCAGCCGCGCGGCACTGCGCCACATGGTGCCGGCGGGTCGCGGATCGATCATCAACACCGCGTCGTTCGTCGCCCTGCTGGGGTCGGCGACCTCGCAGATCAGCTACACCGCGTCGAAGGGCGGCGTGCTGGCGATGTCGCGCGAGCTCGGCGTGCAGTTCGCGCGACAGGGCGTGCGGGTGAACGCGCTGTGCCCCGGGCCGGTGAACACGCCGCTGCTGCAGGAGCTGTTCGCCAAGGATCCCGAGCGCGCGCAGCGACGACTCGTGCACGTGCCGATGGGGCGCTTCGCCGAGCCGTCCGAGCTGGCCGCCGCTGTGGCCTTCCTCGCCTCGGACGACTCATCGTTCATCACCGCCAGCGCCTTCGTGGTCGACGGCGGCATCACGAACGCCTACGTCACCCCGCTGTGAAGCGGGACCATGTCACTGTGACAAGGTGAAAGCATGAGCGAGCACCCTTCCGACGGCGATCTCGTCGAGGTGCGCCGGGCGGTCTACCGGCCGCTTCGCCGAGGCAACGCCCTCGAGGATGCGGTGGCTCGCCTCGTGCAGACCATCCGCCTCGGCGTCGTGGCCCCGGGGGAGTCGCTGCCGCCGGAACGAGAGCTCGCCGCCTCGTTCGGCGTCAGTCGCGACACCGTGCGCGAGGCGATCCGCGAACTCGCCGACACCGGATACCTGGTGCCCAAGCGGGGGCGGTACGGCGGCACGTTCATCGCCGATCCGCTGCCCCAGCCCTCGGATGCCGGGGAGGTCACGGCGGACGAGATCGACGATGTGCTGGGGCTGCGGCGGGTGCTCGAGACGGGAGCGGTGCGGGCTGCGGCGAGCCGGGCGCTGGATGCCGCGACCCGCGCCGACCTGTGGGCGCGACATGAGGCCGCACTGCCCGCCGGGCCCGAGGAGTATCGGCGTCTCGACACGCTGCTGCACCTCGCGATCGCGGAGGCGGCCGGCATCCCCTCGCTCGTCGCGCTGGTCGCCGAGAACCGGGCCGACGTCAATGCGTGGCTCGACACGTTCCCGCTGATGCCGCGCAACATCCAGCACTCGGGTGAGCAGCATGAGCAGATCGTGACGGCGATCCTCGCCGGGCGGCCCGACGTCGCGGAGGCGGCGATGCGCGATCACCTCGCCGGTTCCGAAGCGCTGCTGCGCGGATTCCTGATCTGAACCCGCGCAGCAGCGGCTGCGCCTCACGGCACTGTCAGCTCGTGGCTGCCTCGTCGGCGACGGCGAGAGCCTCGTCGAGCACGGCCAGACCGCGCACGAGATCGTCCTCGCCGATCACGAGCGGCGGTGCCACGTGCATGCGGTTGAAGTGCGTGAACGGCCAGACACCCGCCTTCTTGGCGGCGGCGGCGAAGGCGGCGACGGGCGCGGCATCCGCTCCGCTCGCGTTGAACGGCACGAGCGGCTCACGCGTCTCCTTGTCGCGCACCAGCTCGACGGCCCAGAAGAGCCCGCGGCCGCGCACCTCTCCGACGCTCGGGTGGGTGTCGACCCAGCCGCGCAGGGTCGGCTCGACGATGCGCTCGCCGAGGTCGCGCACCCGCTCGAGGATGCCGTCGCGGCGGAACACCTCGAAGGTCGCGACGCCCGCGGCGCACGCGAGCGGATGCCCGGAGTACGTGAGCCCTCCGGCGAACGGCGTGGTGTCGAAGGCCTTCGCGATGCGCTCGGAGATGACGACGCCGCCGAGCGGCACGTAGCCGGAGTTCACGCCTTTCGCGAAGGTGATCAGGTCGGGACGCCCGTCGTACGCGTCGATGCCGAACCACTCGCCGAGGCGGCCGAAGCCGACCATGACCTCGTCCGCGATGTAGACGATGCCGTAGCGGTCGCACAGCTCGCGCACGCCCTGCAGGTAGCCGGGCGGCGGCACGAGCACGCCGTTCGTGCCGACGACGGTCTCGATGATGATCGCCGCGATCGTCGAGGGTCCTTCGAGCTGGATGGTCTGCTCGAGGTGGGCGAGGGCGCGCTCGGACTCCTGCTCCGGCGTCTCGGCGTGGAACGGCGAGCGGTAGAGGTAGGGCCCGAAGAAGCGCACGGCTCCGGAATCCGGTGTGCCGTTCGCCCACCGGCGAGGATCACCCGTCAGCGCGATCGCCGTCGAGGTCGACCCGTGATAGCTGCGGTACATCGACAGCACCTTGTGGCGGCCCGTCGACTGGCGCGCCATGCGCACGGCGTACTCGTTGGCCTCGGCGCCGCCGTTGGTGAAGAAGACCTTCTCGAAGCCCTCGGGCGCGACCTCGACGATGAGTCGGGCGAGCTCGCCCCGCACGTCGTTGGCCATCGCCGGCTGGATGGTCGAGAGGCGACCCGCCTGCTGCTGGATCGCGGCCACGAGGTCGGGATGCTGGTGCCCCAGGTTGAGGTTCACCAGCTGGCTCGAGAAGTCGAGGTAGGCGTTGCCGGCGTAGTCCCAGAACGTCGAGCCCTCACCCGCGGCGACGGGCAGCGGATCGATGAGTCCCTGGGCGCTCCAGGAGTGGAAGACGTGGCCGCGGTCGTCCGCCCGCACCTGCGCCTCGGCCTCGGGGGCGGGGAGCGGATGCGATGCGCCGTGGCGATCGATGAAGTTCGTCATGTCTCGTGTCTCGGTTCTCAGTGTCTGCTCGGGGGCTCAGTGGTTGCTCGGGAAGCCCAGGTCGATCTGCGAGGGCGTGTGGTCGGGCCAGCTCGTCGTGACCACCTTCGACCGAGTGTAGAAGTGCACCGACTCGGGTCCGTAGATGTGCGAGTCGCCGAAGAGCGAGTCCTTCCAGCCGCCGAACGAGTAGGCGCCGATCGGCACGGGGATCGGCACGTTGACGCCGACCATGCCGACCTCGATGTCGAACTCGTACTGACGGGCGGTGCCGCCGTCGCGGGTGAAGATCGCGGTGCCGTTGCCGTACGCGTTCGCGTTGACGAGCTCGACGGCCTCGGCATAGGTCTCGACGCGCACGACCGAGAGCACCGGGCCGAAGATCTCGTCGTCGTACACGTTCATGCCGGGAGCGACCCGATCGATGAGGCTGACCCCGATGAAGAAGCCGTCGGAGTCGAACTCCTTCGTCGTGCCGTCGACCACGACGGTCGCACCCTCCGCGGTGGCGCCGGTCACGTACGACGCGACGCGGTCGCGGTGCTCGCGGGTGATGAGCGGGCCCATCTCGCTCGCGGCGTCCGTGCCCGCGCCGATCGTGAGTCCGTCGATGCGTGAGGCGATCGCTGCGACCAGATCGTCGGCGATGTCTCCCACCGCGACCAGCACCGAGACGGCCATGCAGCGCTCGCCGGCCGAGCCGTATGCGGCCGAGACCGCCGCGTCGGCCGCGGCGTCGATGTCGGCATCCGGCATCACGACCATGTGGTTCTTCGCGCCGCCCAGAGCCTGCACGCGCTTGCCCGCGTTCGCCGCCCGCTGGTAGATGGAGCGGGCGATCGGGGTTGATCCGACGAAGCTGATCGCGTTCACCCGCGGCGACTCGAGCAGCGCGTCGACGGCCTCCTTGTCGCCGTTCACGACATTGAGCACGCCGTCGGGCAGTCCTGCCTCCTGGAAGAGCTTCGCGATCCAGATGGCCGCCGACGGGTCCTTCTCGCTCGGCTTGAGCACGACCGTGTTGCCGCAGGCGATCGCCGAGGCGACCATCCACAGCGGCACCATGACGGGGAAGTTGAACGGCGTGATCGCCGCGACGACCCCGACGGGCTGCTTGACCGAGTGCACGTCGACGCCGCGCGAGACCTGCTCGCTGCGCTCTCCCTTGAGCAGGTGCACGAGGCCGGCGGCGAACTCGACGTTCTCGATGCCGCGCGAGACCTCGCCGGCGGCGTCCGAGAGCACCTTGCCGTGCTCCGAGGTGACGATCGCCGCGAGCTCGGGTGTGCGCTCCTTGAGCAGCTGACGCAGGCGGAAGAAGACGTCGGCGCGCTTGATGAGGCTCGTCTCGCGCCAGGCGGGCAGAGCGGATGCCGCGGCGGCGATGGCCTGGTCGACCTCGGCGGTCGACGCGAAGGCGACCTGCTTCGACACCTGACCGGTGGCCGGGTCGAAGACCTGTCCCGTGCGCGCCGCGTCGGCGGTCTCTGCTCCATTGATGAGGTGACGGACGATGTCCACGGGGCTCCTTCGTGCTGCGTGATCCGTATCGAACACTCTGACCGAGCAGCGATACGCTGGGTTCTCTCCCATGATCACAGAGCACGAGAGGGCGAACAGGTGTCAGAACGTAGTGACATCGAGCTGGGTCGGACAGAACGTCCGGATGGCAGCACGTTTCTCAGCGTATCCGACGTGCTCTCCGAGCCCGCCGTGCAGCAGGGCGGCCCGTCGGTGCTCGTGGGGGGCGCCGCTCTCGATGTCGCCGTGCGGTGGGTGCATGTCTCCGACAGCCCGGACGTCGCGCGGCTTCTCGACGGCGGCGAGTTGCTGCTGACCACGGGAGCCGGGTGGCCGAGCGACGTCAAGCAGCTGCGGGACTTCGCGACCAGCCTGCACCGCGCGGGCATCGCCGGCATCGTGTTCGAGCTCGGCACAGCCCGTGAGGCGGTGCCCCAGCCGCTGGTCGACCTGTGCGCGACGGTCGGACTGGCGCTCATCGCGTTGACCCGAGAGGTCAAGTTCGTCGCGGTGACCGAGGCGGTGCATCATGCCCTCATCGCCGCGCAGACGCACGCGCTGCACGAGCGTCAGCACCTGCACGAGCTCTTCACCGCGCTGAGCCTGCAGGGCGCGCCGGCCGATGTCGTGGTGTCCGAGACCGCGCGGGCGCTGCGCGCACCGGTGATCCTGGAGAACCTCGCGGGTGAGGTGATCGCGGCCGAGGGGCTCGACTCTCCGATCGCCGACGTCCTGAGCTCGCGTGGCGACGCCGAGCGGGTGCCGGTGCAGGCGCGGGGAGTGCGCTGGGGCACGCTGCTCGCCCAGCCGGGACCGGCTCACCCCGCCGGGCGGGTCACGGTGCTCGAACAGGGGGCGACGGCCCTCGCGTTCGGCTGCATCGCCGACGGCGGCGACACCGAATGGTCGCTGCTCGCGCAGCGCACGGTGATCGATGATCTGCTGGGGGCGCGCTTCGCGAAGGCCGACGACATCGACGCGCGGCTGCGTGCCGGCGGTTTCGCCCTCGCCGACCGGCAGTGCCACGGGATCGTCGCCCGAGGGTCGGCGTCGATCAGCGAGCTCGCGTATCGCGCACGGCAGGCGGGGTTCGCCGTCATGGCGGCCAGGGTCGAGGGCGATGACGTCGCCCTGCTCTCGCTTCCGGCATCCGCAGTGCTGTCCGACGAGGTCGTGCTGCGCATCGCCGGTCCCGACCGCGCGGTGTTCGTCGGCCCGGTCGCCGATGACGTCGTCGGACTGCTCGGCTCGCTGCGCGCCGCGCGCGACCTCGCCGACAGCGACCGCGCCGAGGCGGGGGCCAGAGTGCGGCGGGTCGACGATCGCCCGCTCGAGAGGCTCGTCGCCACGCTGCGCGACGATCACCGACTGCACGAGCACAGCGAGCGGATGCTGGCGCCGCTGATCCGTCACGACCGCGAGCGTCGCGGCGACCTGCTCGCGGTGCTCGCGGCTCTCGTCGCACACCCGGGCAACCGCTCCGCGGCGGCGGCCGCGAGTCACCTGTCGCGGTCGGTGTTCTATCAGCGCCTCACGCTGATCGGCGATCTGCTCGGTGCCGACCTCGACGACGGCGAGACGATCGCGGCGCTCCACCTCGCGCTCCTCGCGAGGCGGCGCACCGCGGTGACCGACTGAGTCAGAGCACCGACTGGGCGTCGGTGAGCACGCTCCGCAGGATCTGCTCGATCTGACGGAACTCCGCGGGGCCCACCGTGAGCGGCGGTGCGAGCTGGATCACGGGATCGCCGCGGTCGTCGGCACGGCAGTAGAGCCCGGCCTCGAACAGGGCGGGGGAGAGGAAGCCGCGCAGCAGCCGCTCGGACTCGTCGTCGTCGAAGGTCTCCCGCGTCGCCTTGTCCTTCACGAGCTCGATGCCGAAGAAGTAGCCGTCTCCGCGCACATCGCCCACGATCGGGATGTCGAGGAGCTTCTCGAGCTCGGCGCGGAACAGGGGCGAGTTCTCGCGCACGTGCTCGTTGAGCCCCTCCTCGTCGAAGATCGCGAGGTTCTCGAGGGCCACGGCCGCCGAGACCGGATGCCCGCCGAACGTGTAGCCGTGCGGGAACGACACGTCGCCCTTCGAGAACGGCTCGTAGATCCGGTCGCTGATGACGGTCGCGCCGATGGGCGAGTAGCCGCTCGTCATGCCCTTGGCACACGTGATCATGTCGGGCACGTAGCCGAGGCCCGTGCACGCGAAGGTGTGGCCCAGGCGACCGAACGCGCAGATGACCTCGTCCGACACGAGCAGCACGTCGTGGCGGTCGCAGATCTCGCGCACCCTGGCGAAGTATCCGGGAGGGGGCGGGAAGCATCCGCCCGAGTTCTGCACCGGCTCGAGGAACACCGCGGCGACCGTGTCGGCGCCCTCGAACAGGATCATCTCCTCGATGCGGTCGGCGGCCCAGCGACCGAAGGCCTCGAGGTCGTCGCTCGGGCCGCCCATCTCGGCCGCGCGGTAGAAGTTGGTGTTCGGCACGCGGAACCCACCCGGGGTGACGGGCTCGAACATGGACTTCATCGCCGGGATGCCGGTGATGGCCAGTGCGCCCTGAGGGGTGCCGTGATAGGCGACCGATCGCGAGATGACCTTGTGCTTGGTGGGCTTGCCCATCAGCTTCCAGTAGTGCTTCGCGAGCTTGAACGCGGTCTCGACCGCCTCGCCGCCGCCCGTCGAGAAGAACACCCGGTTCAGGTCGCCGGGCGCCTCGGCCGCGAGTCGGTCGGCGAGCTCGATGGCCGCCGGGTGCGCATACGACCACAGCGGGAAGAACGACAGCTCGGAAGCCTGCTTCGCCGCGGCCTCGGCGAGCCGACGGCGGCCGTGGCCGGCGTTGACGACGAAGAGTCCGGCGAGGCCGTCGAAGTACTCCTTGCCCTTCGAGTCCCAGATGCGGTGACCGTCGCCCTTGACGATGATCGGGACGCCGCTCTTCTCCATCGTGGACTGCCGTGTGAAGTGCATCCACAGGTGGTCCTTGGCCATGGTCTGGAGTTCGGCCTCGGACGGTGTCGGGCGTTGCGTGCTCATCTGGTCCCCCAGTTGTAGAGCTGCTTCTGCAGCTTGGCGTAGATGAAGGTCTCGGTCGACAGGACCCCGTCGATCGGGCGGATGTGATCGTTGATGAGGGCGAGGAGGTCCTCGTCGTCCTCGCAGACGACCTCGGCGAGGATGTCGAACGAGCCCACGGTGATGACGACGTAGTCGATGGCGGCGATCTCGGCGATGGCCTCGGCCACGACCCTCGTGTCGCCCGAGACGCGGACGCCGATCATGGCCTGCCGGGGGAAGCCGAGCTGCATCGGATCGGTCACTGCGACGATCTGCATCACGCCGGACTCGGTGAGCCGCTGCACGCGCTGGCGGACGGCGGCTTCGCTCAGTCCCACCTCTCGCCCGATGTCGGAGTACGAGCGTCGCCCGTCTTCCTGCAGCAGTTCGATGATCGTCTTCGCGACATCGTCCAGTGGGGGGTGCTTCTTCGAGGACGCCATGATGCGATCCTCGCACCGCAGCGGCCGGTCTTCAACTGATTCCGCAGAATCGGCAGAGCCTCAGGGGTGAAACCGCAGAATATCGCGCTTATGCCTCGAGGGGTCCGAGCCAGGCGCTCGCCGCAGTGGAATGCGCCGATTCGGGATCGGAGGGATGGAATGCGCCCGCGAGGACGTCCCGGTAGAGACGCGACAGCTCGTTCGACGAGAAGTACGAGCCGCCGCCGGCGACGAGCATCGCCTGATCGACGACGTGCTTCGACATCGTGATCGCCCGGTGCTTGACGCCCGACAGCAGCGTGAACCACCGAGCGCCGTTGTCGACCCTCTCATCGACATCGCGGGCGAGCACCGCGATCTGCGGCGGGAGCGCGTCGTACGCGAGGCCCATATCGGCGATGCGCCAGCGGATGTCGGGATCCTGGCTGTACGTCGCACCCGTCTTCTTCGAACGGCGCATCTGCGCGGTGAGCACCGCCAGGTCAAGGGCACGACGTGCGATGCCCGTGTAGACGGAGGCGAGCAGGATCTCGAAGACGGAGAAGATCCCGAAGACGATGGGGTCGGGGTTCGGGCCCGGATCGATGCGACGCACCACGTGCGCGGCATCCGCCACGGCTCCGTCGAGACGCGTCGTGCGGCTCTGGGTGCCCCGCATGCCGAGGGTGTCCCAGTCGTCGCCCGTGACGACCGCGTCGGTGCGGTCGACGAAGGCGAAGACCAGCTTCGGAGCGTCGGCGCTCGTCGTGTCGAGGCCGTGCAGCCCGAGCCTCGTCCATACGGGCGCGAGCGAGGTGAAGATTTTGGTGCCGGTGAACGCGTAGCCTCCGTCGGCGGTGGGCGCGGCCTCGGTGTCGCTCCCGAACAGCACCAGGTCGTTGCCGCCCTCGCTGATTCCGAAGGCGAAGACCTCGCCCGCGACCGCGCCGTCCTGCACGAACTCGAGACCCGGCACGCCGCGGTCGGAGAAGACCTTCGCGACGCCGGTCCACACCAGGTGCATGTTGATCGCGAGCGCCGTGGCGGGAGCGGCGGTCGCGAGACGCTGCTGCAGGATCGCCGCCTCGGCGAGGCCGAGCCCCGCGCCCCCGCGTTCGGCGGGCACGAGGATCGACAGATATCCCGCATCGCGGAGCTCATCGAGGTCCTGCTCGGGGAACGTGTTCTCGCGGTCGTGGATCGGGGCCCGCTCGCGGATGCGCTCGAGAAGGTCGTCGGGAAGGTAGGCGGTCGGATCGAAGGTGCTCACGCGAGTGCCTCTCTCAGCTGTCGGACGGTCTCTTCGGGCTTGTCGCGGTGCAGCGAGTGCCCGGCGCCCTCGACGACCGACATCGTGACGAGGGGGTTGGAGGCGAGGACGCCGGCCGCGACCTCGCCGGTGAAGATGCTGTAGACCGCGGGATCCGAGGCGATCACATGGGTGGGAACGGTCAGCCGGGCGGCATCCGCAGTGACGTCCCACGGAGTGTTCTGCGCACTCGTCTGCTCGACCGCCCAGGCGCTCGCGCGGTGCACCGCGTCGACCTTCAGCTCCCAGTCCTGCGGGTGCCAGTGCGGATGCTCCTGCCGCACCAGCTCCACCCTGTTGTCGGCGAAGGCGCGCTCCTGGCTCCTGCGGACGATCGCGGCATCCCGGCCGCCGACGAGGAGCGCCGGATCGAGCAGCACGAGTCGGCGCGTCCACTCGGGAGCGGATGCCGCCGCCGCCGTGCTGGAGGCCCCGCCGAGCGAGTGGCCGACGACGGCATCCCAGGGTCCCCCTCCGTCGGGCGTCGTCGTGGCGAGGTCTGCCGCGTAGGCGGCGACCGAGTAGTCGAGGGCGCGCGGGGCGTCGCCGTGGCCACGCAGATCGACGGCGGTCGCATGCCATCCGGCGTCGGCGAGGTCGGTGCCGACGCGCCACATGAGAGCCGCGGACGAGCCGAGCCCGTGCACGAGGAGAACGCGACGATCGGATGCCGGGTCGCCCCAGGAGATGCGGGGCAGCGTGAGCGGTGCGGGCATGCAGCAAGCCTACGACCGGCTCGCGGCGGTGAGGCCTGCGGAGCTCAGTCGAGGGGCGGCAGGTCGCCGTGCGTCGTCAGCACGCGGGCCGCTGCGGTGTGGCCCGCGGACAGCCGTGCCGACAGATCTGCGCCGTCGAGGGTCGCGGCGAGGAACCCGGCCGCGAACGCGTCTCCGGCGCCGACCGGCTCGACGACCTCGACACGGGGAGCGGGCACGAACACCGGCTCGTCGTCGCCGAGGAACGCGGTCGCCCCGACGTCGCCGTCCTTGACGATGAGCAGCCCGCAGTGAGGCAGACGGGTGCGGATCGCGGCGGCGGTCGCGGTGCCCCAGATGCGCTCGGCCTCGTCGCGTCCGACGAAGGCGATGTCGGCGGCGTCCGCGAGGCGGGCGAGGGTGTCGGCGGCATCCTGCATCGTCCACAGTGCGCGGCGATCGTTGACGTCGAAGGACACGAGGGCGCCGGCGGCGCGAGCGTCGACGAACAGCTGATCGACCATCGCGCGGCAGGACGGCGAGAGCGCCGGGGTGATGCCCGTGGTGTGCACGATGCGGACGCCGGCGAGCTGGGCGGCGTCGAGGAACCCCGGTGCCATCAGCGAGGCGGCCGAACCGCGCCGGTAGTAGTAGACCGACGACGACTCCACGCCGGGGTCCTTGAACATGACGCCGGTGGGAGCATCCGCATCCGTCGTCACCCAGAGGTCGACGCCGCGCCGCTCGAGCTCGGTCGAGATGCGCACGCCGATCGGGTCGTCACCGAGGCGTGAGGCCCACGCGGCGCGGTGCCCTGCCGACACGAGCCCGACCGCGACGTTTCCCTCGGCTCCCGCCAGACCGAGCGCAGCCGTCTCGGTCTCGGCGAGCGGGGCTCCGAGAGCGGTGACGAGTCCCATAGACTCGCCGATGCAGACCACCTCGGGGGCGGCGGATGCGGGGGAGGGGGCAGAGCTCATGAAGGGGTGACCGCCAGAGGTTCGGTGTCGGGGTGGGGACTCGCGTCGCGATGGCGCAGGTCGGGGAAGGAGCGGACGAAGACGATCGAGACGACGAGGCCGGCTGCGGCGAACAGTGTCGCGGCGAGGTAGGCGCCGCGCGGGTCCGTCGCGTCGACCAGGAAGCCGGCGACCGCCGAGCCCGCCGCGGCACCGATGAGCTGTCCCGTGCCCGCCCAGCCGAACGCCTCGGCGGTCTCGCTGAACTTCACGCTCGCAGTCGTGATGGCGAACAGCACGGCGAGGGCCGGCGCGATGCCGATGCCGGCGAGGACCAGCGTGCCGCCGAGCCAGAACACGTTGAGGGAGAACATGGTGAGCGCCAGGCCGACGGTGACGATCGCGAGACGGCGGGCCATCGCCCAGGGGCCGATGGGGATGTGTCCGAACGCGAGTCCGCCGGCGAGGCTGCCGACCGAGAAGACGGCGAGCACGAGGCCGGCGGCGAGGCTGCCGTGCTCGAACGTGGCGACGACGCCGACCTCGACGGCGGAGCAGGCGCCGATGAGGAGGAACCCGATGACGGTGGCGAGCAGCACGGGCGGCTTGAGGACGACCTTGCCGAGGGCGTTGCGGCTGCGGGGGATGCGCACGCGACCGACCTCGGGCGAGAGGATGAACCACGCCCCGCCGCCCACCAGCACGACGGCGACGAGCAGGAGACCCTCGGCGGTGCCGACCTGGGTCGAGACGAGGGTGATCACGACGGGCGCGATGACCCAGATGATCTCCTGCAGCGAGGCATCGAGGGAGAACAGCGGAGTGAGCTGCTTCGAGTTCACGAGCTTCGGATAGATGGTGCGCACGGCGGCCTGCACCGGCGGGGTCGAGAGGCCGGCGATCATGCCCAGGACCATGTAGCCGGGGATGCTGAGGGGGAGGAGCGCGAGCCCCAGCACGGCGACGACGCAGACGCTGAGCGTCAGGGTGAGCACGCGGCGCATGCCCCAGGCGCCCATCCACCGACTCGTGATCGGGCCGGCGACGGCCTGCCCGACGCTCGTCGCGGCGAGCACGAGGCCAGCCGAGCCGTACGACCCGGTCTGCTGCTCGACGTGCAGCAGGATCGCGAGCGAGGTCATCCCGTTGGGGAAGCGAGCGGTCAGCTGTGCAGCGATCATGCGCGCCACTCCGGGCGTGCGAAGAAGGTCCCGATATCCCGCCACGGGTCAACGCTACCGGGAGGCGCGGACGCGGGTCCAAGCGGCTCCTCCGCGACACGCCGCGACACGCCCAAACCGAGTTTCCACAGAAAATCCGATGTCCGAGGTCGGCCGTATCGTCCCCCCTGTGGATGGATCTCTCACAGGTCGTTCCCAGCCGCGATTTCTCGCGGTTCGGAGGCACTGTCAAGGGGGCTGTGCCTGTGGAAGAAACGGTGGAGAACCTGTGTTGTAACAGTGGAGAGCGGTGGAAAACTACACGTATGTAACTACTACCCCTAGTGGTCACCCTGAATGTCCGTACCTATATGTAGTATTGAGATCCCGGTGAGGGTCTACCGGAAAACAGCCTGATTCAGATGCAGGCCAGAGATGTGAGGGGAAGCGAAAAGATGTCGATCACGGTCTACACGAAGCCGTCCTGCGTTCAGTGCAACGCCACCTACCGCGCGCTCGACGCCAAGGGCATCGAGTACGAGATCCTCGACCTGTCGGAGGACGCCACGGCGCTCGAGCAGGTCAAGGCGCTCGGCTACATGCAGGCACCCGTCGTCGTCACCGACGAGGGTCACTGGTCGGGCTTCCGCCCCGACAAGATCGACGAGCTCGCCTCGCGTCTGGCGTGATCCGCCATGAGCGCCGTCGCGACCGCCGCGCCGCTCCTGGTCTACTTCTCGAGCGCCTCGGGTAACACCGCGCGCTTCGTCGAGAAGCTCGGGCTCCCGGCCCGACGCATTCCCCTTCTCCGACAGCAGGAAGAACTCGTCGTCGACGAGCCCTTCGTGCTGGTCACCCCCACCTATGGCGGGGGTGAGGGGCGCGGCGTCGAACGAGGCGCGGTGCCCAAGCAGGTCATCCGGTTCCTCAACGACGAGCGCAACCGGCGTCACATCCGCGGAGTCATCTCGGCGGGCAACACCAACTTCGGCGACTCGTTCTGTCTCGCCGGTGACATCATCAGCCGCAAGTGCAACGTGCCTCACTTGTATCGGCTCGAGATCTTCGGCACACAAGACGATGTAGATCGCGTGAGCGACGGATTGGAGCGACGGTGGGTACCGCAGTTGACGAGCAGGCAGGAGCCGACTCAGTGACGGATACGGTGGCGTTCAAGATGAACCCGACCTACGAGGGCCTGGACTATCACGCCCTCAACGCGATGCTGAACCTGTACGACGCGAACGGCAAGATCCAGTTCGACGCCGACAAGCGGGCGGCGCGCGAGTACTTCCTGCAGCACGTCAACCAGAACACGGTGTTCTTCCACTCGCTCAAGGAGCGCCTCGACTACCTCGTCGAGAAGGAGTACTACGAGCCGGCCGTGATCGAGCAGTACTCGCTCGAGTTCATCCAGAAGCTCAATGACCTCGCCTACGGCAAGAAGTTCCGCTTCGAGACGTTCCTCGGCGCCTTCAAGTACTACACGAGCTACACGCTCAAGACGTTCGATGGCAAGCGCTACCTCGAGCGCTTCGAGGACCGCGTCGTGATGACGGCCCTCGGCCTCGCCGGCGGCGACGAGCAGCTCGCCGTCGCACTGGTCGAGGAGATCATCTCCGGCCGCTTCCAGCCCGCGACCCCGACCTTCCTCAACTCGGGCAAGGCCCAGCGCGGCGAGCTCGTCAGCTGCTTCCTGCTGCGCATCGAGGACAACATGGAGTCGATCGCCCGCGGCATCAACTCCGCCCTCCAGCTCTCCAAGCGCGGCGGCGGAGTGGCGCTGCTGCTCTCGAACATCCGTGAGGCCGGTGCGCCGATCAAGCAGATCGAGAACCAGTCCTCGGGCATCATCCCCGTGATGAAGCTCCTCGAAGACAGCTTCAGCTACGCCAACCAGCTCGGTGCGCGTCAGGGTGCCGGCGCGGTGTACCTCAACGCACACCACCCCGACATCATGCGCTTCCTCGACACCAAGCGTGAGAACGCCGACGAGAAGATCCGCATCAAGACGCTGTCGCTCGGCGTCGTCGTGCCCGACATCACGTTCGAGCTGGCGAAGAACGGCGAGGACATGTACCTCTTCTCGCCGTACGACGTCGAGAAGGTCTACGGCGTCCCCTTCGGCGACATCTCGGTCACCGAGAAGTACCGCGAGATGGTCGACGACCCGCGCATCAAGAAGACGAAGATCAACGCGCGCGAGTTCTTCCAGACGATCGCCGAGATCCAGTTCGAGTCGGGCTACCCGTACATCATGTTCGAGGACACGGTGAACAAGGCCAACCCGATCAAGGGCCGCATCAACATGTCCAACCTCTGCAGCGAGATCCTGCAGGTGAACACGCCGACCACGTACAACGACGACCTGTCGTACGACCAGATCGGCAAGGACATCTCCTGCAACCTCGGCTCGATGAACATCGCGCTGTCGATGGATGCCGATGACCTGGGCCAGACGGTCGAGACCGCGATCCGTGCGCTGAGCGCGGTGAGCGACCAGAGCCACATCCGCTCGGTCCGCTCGATCGAGGACGGCAACGACCGTTCGCACGCGATCGGCCTCGGCCAGATGAACCTGCACGGCTACCTCGCCCGCGAGCACGTGCACTACGGCTCCGAAGAGGGCATCGACTTCACGAACATCTACTTCTACACGGTGCTGTTCCACGCGCTGCGCGCCTCGAACAACATCGCGATCGAGCGCAAGCAGGCCTTCGACGGCTTCGAGGACTCGACCTACGCGTCGGGGGAGTTCTTCGACAAGTACATCGAGCGCGCCTGGGTTCCCGAGACCGAGAAGGTCAAGGAGCTCTTCGCGGGCAAGCACATCCCGACGCAGGAGGACTGGGTGGCGCTGAAGGCGTCGATCCAGGAGCACGGCATCTACAACCAGAACCTGCAGGCGGTGCCCCCGACCGGCTCGATCTCGTACATCAACAACTCGACGTCGTCGATCCACCCGATCGCGTCGAAGATCGAGATCCGCAAGGAAGGCAAGCTCGGCCGCGTCTACTACCCGGCGCCGTTCATGACGAACGACAACCTGGAGTACTACCAGGACGCGTACGAGATCGGCTACGAGAAGGTCATCGACACCTACGCCGCCGCCACCCAACACGTCGACCAGGGCCTGTCGCTGACGCTGTTCTTCAAGGACACCGCCACGACGCGTGACATCAACAAGGCTCAGATCTACGCATGGCGCAAGGGCATCAAGACGATCTACTACATCCGTCTGCGTCAGATGGCGCTCGAGGGCACCGACATGGCGGAATGCGTCAGCTGCATGCTGTAATCGGCGAGAGATGATCATGCTGGAATTGAGGGATCGCGTAGGCGGATGGCCGATCATCGGTCTCGTTTACGCGGTCCGCCGCTACGATTCGCCCGAGTATCGGTATGTCGGCATGACAACGAAGTCCGTGGGAGTTCGCAGCAGGCAGCACCTGAAATCTGCGCGGGCGGGGAAGAGAACACCTTTTTCCGACTGGATCCGTGCGCGCGATTCAGAGCAAGAAGAGGTGTATTTCGAACCCGTTGAGATAGTGATGGGCAGCCAACTTGAGGCTTTGGGTCTCGCCGAGCAGAGCTGGATTGCGAAGCTGCGAGCAGAGGGCCATCGGCTACTGAACCTTTCTGACGGCGGCCTGGGACCTCAAGGGCACGTCTGGACAGAGGCACAGCGTGAAGCCGCGGGTCAGCGATCGCGAGGAAGGAAACGACCGGATATAGGCTCCGGTCCGGATCATCCGAGCTGGGGGACTCGACGTTCCGAGGAGCAGCGAGCCAGTTGGTCCGCTCAGCGCAAAGGCATGAACGCTGGGGAGAGGAATCCGAACTTCGCGAAGTTCGGACCCGAGCATCCGAAGTTCGGACATCGGATGTCCGAGCAGGCAAAAGCGAGGCTCTCCGAGATGCGGAAAGGCGAGTTGAATCCCAACTTCGGAAAATCCGCGAGCGTCGAGACTCGACTCAAGATGTCGATGACCCGCGCAGGCAAGCCGATGCCATCCAGCAGGCGAAGCGCGCACACCAGGTATCACTCAAACAAAGGCGTGTTCAAGGACACGTGCGCATGCTGCGTCGATGACCGTCAGAATGCACAGGACGAAATGAGGAAAGACGAATGACAGGGCAGAAACTTCAGCTTGTCAATGAGGTTCAGGCGATCAACTGGAACCGCATCCAGGACGACAAGGACCTCGAGGTCTGGAACCGCCTGGTGAACAACTTCTGGCTGCCTGAGAAGGTGCCGCTGTCGAACGACGTCCAGTCGTGGAACACGCTCACGCCCGATGAGCAGCTGCTCACCATGCGCGTGTTCACCGGTCTGACGCTGCTCGACACGATCCAGGGCACCGTCGGCGCCGTCTCGCTGATCCCCGACGCGATCACGCCTCACGAAGAGGCCGTGTACACGAACATCGCGTTCATGGAGTCGGTGCATGCGAAGAGCTACTCCTCGATCTTCTCGACGCTCGCGTCGACGAAGGAGATCGATGAGGCGTTCCGCTGGTCCACCGAGAACCCGAACCTTCAGAAGAAGGCTCAGATCATCATGGACTACTACCAGGGCGACGACCCGCTCAAGCGCAAGGTCGCCTCGACGCTGCTCGAGTCGTTCCTGTTCTACTCGGGCTTCTACCTGCCGATCTACTGGTCGTCGAAGGCGAAGCTCACGAACACGGCCGACCTGATCCGCCTCATCAT
Organism: Microbacterium sp. CGR1; assembly: GCF_001266755.1. NCBI lineage: Bacteria > Bacillati > Actinomycetota > Actinomycetes > Micrococcales > Microbacteriaceae > Microbacterium > Microbacterium sp. CGR1. The sequence goes on along the minus strand of NZ_CP012299.1, from coordinate 2,126,518 downwards.
CCGTGACGAGGCCGTGCACGGGTACTACATCGGCTACAAGTTCCAGAAGGGTCTCGAGAAGGAGACCGAGGAGCGCCGCCAGGAGCTGAAGGACTACACCTTCAACCTGCTGTTCGAGCTCTACGACAACGAGGTGCAGTACACGCAGGACCTCTACGACGGCGTCGGCCTGACCGAGGACGTCAAGAAGTTCCTGCACTACAACGCCAACAAGGCGCTGATGAACCTCGGCTACGAAGCGATGTTCCCCTCGACCGTCACGAACGTGAACCCGGCGATCCTGTCGGCTCTCTCGCCGAACGCCGACGAGAACCACGACTTCTTCTCGGGATCGGGATCGTCGTACGTCATCGGCAAGGCCGAGGCGACGGAAGACGACGACTGGGACTTCTGAGTCACCTGCTGAACGACACGAAGGGGGCGGATGCTGCGGCATCCGCCCCCTTCGTCGTGCTCCGCTCCGCGGATCACCCGACGAGTGGCCCACCTCGACGCCAGTAGCCGAGGAAGGAGACCCGTTCCTTCGGAATGCCGAGGCCGGAGGTCAGATACCGGCGAATACCGGTGGTCATGCCGGACTCACCCGCGATCCATGCGTAGAAGGCGGTGTCCTCGCGGGCCGACGCACCGTGGGTGGCGCCCCAGGCGTGCACCGCCCGTTCGATCGCCGTCGAATCCGGGGCGTCGCGCAGCACGCGATGCACGCGCGCGGTGTCGGGGGCAGCCGGCGAGATGAGATCATCGGCGGGGTGACCGCATTCGAGGATGACCTCGGCGCGCGCGTCCGGCCCGAGGGAGTGGAGGATGCCGCGCACAGCCGGGAATGCCGTCTCGTCGGCGATGATCAAGAACCGCCCCGCATCGCCGGGCTGCCAGTGCAGTCCGTACCCGGTCCACCCCATTCGCGCGTCGGGACCGTTGACGACGAGCCGGTCGCCCGGGGACGCCGCGGCCGCCCATGCAGAGGCGGGCCCGGCGGGCTCGTGGAGGAAGAAGTCGATGTCGATCTCGCGGTCCTCGGCTCTGATCGCGGCGGGGGTGTAGGTGCGCAGCACGTTGCGTTCGTCTTCAGGGAGGGCGCGCCACCGTGTGTACCAGTCGGAGGGATGCGGTGTCGGCTCGTCGAGCAGTCCGAAGTCGGCGATGCCCCCGTCGGCCAGCGGCAGGACGACCTTGATGCGCTGATCCATGCCCCAGTCGGCGAAGTTCCGCAGACTCTCACCGCCCAGGGTCAGCCTGACGAAATGCGGGCTGAGCATCACGCGTGCGCGAACCTCCACCGGGAAAGCGCTGTAGGCCCATGGGCGCTCGGCAGTCACGACCGCACTCCCGCAGGAGCCGAGCCGCGCAGCGGCACCACCAGCGGTCCTCCGGTGACGGGGTCATCGATCACGACGTTCGCCAGGCCGAACACCTGCTGCACTCGTTCGCTCGTGATGACCTCGCGGGGTGGGCCTTGGGCGACGATGCGGCCCTCGCGCATCGCGATGATGTGGCTCGCGTAGCGTGCGGCGTGATTGAGGTCGTGCAGAACGGCGACGAGTGTGCGTCCCTGCGTATTGAGATGCGCGAGCAGCTCCATGAGATCCACCTGGTGGGCCACGTCGAGGAAAGTGGTCGGCTCGTCGAGCAGCAGCAGATCCGTCTCCTGCGCGAGCACCATCGCCACCCAGACGCGCTGGCGCTGCCCACCGGAGAGAGCATCGACGGGGCGTGACGCGAGATCTGCTGTTCCTGTCGCGTCGAGAGCGTGCCGTACAGCACTCTCATCGGCATCCGACCATTGGCGCATCAGACTCTGGTGCGGGTAGCGCCCGCGGGCGACCAGGTCGGCCACGGTGATGCCGTCCGGCGCTGTCGCACTCTGAGGAAGCAGCCCCAGCCGGCGGGCCACCTCCTTCGCCGGGTACTCGCTGATCGACCGGCCGTCGAGCACGACGCGCCCGCTCGAGGGAGGCAGCAGGCGTGACAGCCCGCGCAGCAGCGTGGACTTGCCGCACGCGTTCGGTCCGATGATCACCGTGAAGCCTCCTGCGGGCACAGCCACGGAGAGTTCGCGGACGATCTCGGTGCGGTCGTATGTGAGCGTGATGCTCTCGGCTCTGAGGCGCGAGGCGGCGCTGGGGTCGGGCGAGGTCGAGTTCTCAAGCACGGCGGCGGATCTCCAGGATGATCATCAGGACGAGGTAGGCGCCGCCGACCGACACGGTCACGACGCCGACAGGCAGAGCAGTGGGCAGCATGTGCTGAGCGATGAGGTCGGCACCGAGCAGGAGGACTCCTCCGAACAGCGCCGACAGCATCAGCGAGAGGTGCGGGGTGCGGGCCACAAGGCGCGCGATCTGCGGTGCAGCGAGCGCGACGAACGCCACGGGGCCGGCGACGGTCGTCGCGGCGGCGACGAGTGCGACGCCGATGAGCAGCGCCACGACCCGGATCCGCCCCGGTCGGGCCCCTGTGGCTGCGGCCGTGTCGTCGCCCAGCTCGAGCTGGCGCAGTCGCGGCACCAGGAGAAGCGCTGCGACGGCGAACGGCAGGGCGCACAGGAGCGCGCCCGCGAGCGGGCCTGCGGTGACGCCGTTCAGTGATCCAGTGCCCCAGGCAGACGCGAACATCGCGGTCTCGAGCTCGATCTGCAGGAGCAGCCAGGTGTTGAGAGAGGCGAGGATCGCCGAGACTCCGATGCCCACGACGATGAGGCGGAAGCCGTGCACACCGCCTCGTGCCGACAACAGCCAGATCACCACGGCTGTCGCGAACCCGCCGATGAGAGACCCGGCGGTGAGCACGGGCCAGCTCCCCGAGACCAGCACCAGCGCGATCAGCATGCCCGTGAACGCGCCGTTGGACAGGCCCAGGATGTCGGGGCTCGCGAGCGGATTCCTCGTGACGGTCTGGAAGAGCGCGCCGGCGATGCCGAGGAGCGCACCGACGGTGATCGCCGCGATCGCGCGTGGCAGGCGCCACTCGATCACGACCGTGCGGTGCAGGGCGTCGCCCCCGCCGAGCAGCGTCTGCACGACCTCCTGGGGAGAGAGGGGATAGCTCCCCAGCCCCAGCGCCAGGATGCCCAGAACGATCAGAGTGGCCGCTGCAGCGACGCCGACGAGGATGCTGCGCCGGCGAACCGGCATCCGCAGCGGCCCCAGGTGCAGGATCATCCTGGAGCGGGAGGCGTCCGTGAGCGCCGAGGCGATCGACGCGCTCACAGGGCACTCACCTGGCGTCGTCGCGCCAGCGCGATCAGCACCGGCGCTCCGACGAATGCCGCGACGATTCCGACAGGCACTTCCGCCGGGGCGATGATGACCCGGCCGAGGACGTCGGCGAGAAGCAGGATCACCGGTGCCAGCACGGCGGAGAGCGGCAGGACCACTCGCTGGTCGACGCCGAACGTCCAGCGGATCACGTGCGGCACCATCAGCCCGATGAACGAGATCGGGCCGGCGAGGGCGGTCGCCGCGCCCGCGAGAAGTGTGACGGCGATGATGACCCCGACGCGGATGCCTGCGACATTCGCGCCCTGTGCCCGAGCGACGTCTTCGCCGAGGCCGATGGCGTTCAGGCCGGGACCGAGCAGCACTGCGAGTGCGACTCCGACAGCGACGAACGGGAGGACGGGAATGATGACGTCGAAACCACGTCCGAGCAGCGTTCCGGCGTTCCAGCTGCGCATCGAGTCGAAGGCTTCCGGATCGCTGAGGGAGATGCCCGTCGTGATGCCCGAGAGCACGGCTCCGAGTGCGACCCCGGCGAGCGTGAGGCGGAGCGGGTCAGCGGAGCCGCGCCCCGCCGAGCCGATCAGGTAGACGGCCACCGTGACGATGAGGGCGCCGAAGAAGGCGAACCAGACGAACTGCGAGACGTCGCGCAGGCCGAGCAGGCTCACGCCGAGGGCGACCGCGAGCGCGGCGCCGGCGTTCACGCCGAGGATGCCCGGGTCGGCGAGCGGATTACGGGTGAAGGCCTGGATGAGAGCGCCGGCCACACCCAGCGCCGCACCGGCGACGATCCCCGTGACGGTGCGAGGTATGCGCAACTCGAGCACGATGTAATCCATCTCGGTCGTGCCCGCGCCCCGCAGGGTCGTCCAGACCGCTTCGGGGGAGAGGGGATTCGCGCCGATCGCGAGGGAGAGGACGACGGCGGCCGCGAGCGCAGCAAGAAGGACGATCGCACCGACGACCGCACGACGGCCGCGTCGGGGGATCCGCGCGTGCGGAGCCCCCGACGTCTCGACCGGGGTGAGAGTCGTCACCGGCTCTCTTCGAGGTACGCCTCGATGTCATCGAGCACGGCCTGTGCGCCCTTCGGCCCGACTCCTGAGACCCAGTAGCTCGTGTCGACAGGGGTGACCGAGGGGAAGGCCGCGGCGTTCTGTGTGATCGCGGCGGGGATCTCCGAGGCGTCGTCGACGTCGGTCACGGTGACGAACACGTGGTCCGCTGCCGCCGAGACGATGTTCTCGGGCGAGATGTCTGCCTGCAGCCCATCGGCCCACTCCTGCGCGGGGATCGTGAACCCGGCGCACTCGAGGAGGCTGCCCGAGAACGACACCGGTCCGTAGAGGCTCAGGGTCGTCTCGTCGCGGGGGCGGATCAGCTGCACGCTCTCGCCGTCGATCGCATACTCGCCGGCCAGCGACTCGCACCGGTCGTCGACGGCCGAGAGCAGATCGGCGACCTCGGCCTCGCGGCCCAGCGCTTCGCCGATGAGCATGGCGTTGTCTCGCCACGGGTCGGCCTGGGTCTCGATGAACACGGTCGGGGCGATCGCCGAGAGCTGCTCGTAGAGCTCGGAGTGCCGGGCCTCGGTTCCGAGGATCAGATCGGGCTCGAGCGCGGCGATGGCCTCGAGGTCGGGTTCGGGAACAGTGCCCACGGGCTCGACGTCGTCGGCGCCGAGGTATGCCGGTGCTCCTGCGACGTTGCTCGCGACCGCAGCGCCGACCGGCTCGATGCCGACCGCGACGGCGGTGTCGAGCTCGAGCGGTTCGAGGGTCACCACGCGCTGCGGCTCGTCGGGGACCGCGGTGGTGCCGCGGGCATGCTCGACGTCGTGGGTGCCGGCGGATTCCCCCGCCGCATCGGTGACGGCGGTCGGCTCAGGGGCGCAGCCGGCGAGCAGAAGCAGTGCGCATCCTGAGGCGGCCAAGGCCGTGACGGCGCGAAGACGGAGGCTGGAGGGCATGGTGAATGACCTTTCGGGACCGGGGAGGGGAACGACACCAACCAGATCGATGTTGGTTAGGCAACCCTAACAGTTTGGTCACTCGTGCCGTGCACCATGACGCCCCACCGTTCCGAGTAAGGGGTGAAAACGAGGGGTGAATTCGGCTCATTCGGGCGGGGGTGAATCTGCCGATCGGTCCGATCGCGGCGGTGCCGATGGTCTGCGCCGCCATCGCGCTCGATCTGGTCCTGCCGCTCCAGCGGGGAACGAGGGCGAGCGCACGCCGCATCCTCCTTGCCGCTGCGGTCGCCGGCGTCGTGCTGTTCCTCGTCGCCTTGCCGGTGTTCTCCCCCGAGCACTTGGTGCCTGGCGTGCTGACGGCGACGTTCGGCGCGCGCCTCGTCGGCGAACTGGCGGTGGCGTCAGGCGTGATCGGCGTGCGGCGGTTGCTCGTGCGGGCCGGGACGATTCGCTGAACGCCCTGTCAGACGGCGCACGAAGGGGGCGGATGCTGCGGCATCCGCCCCCTTCGTCGTTCCCGCGCGCTCAGGCCGGGGTGTCGTTCGGGTCCAGCGTGCGCAGGGTGTCCTGCTCGACCTCATTGTCGGCCGTCAGCTGGTCTTCGGTGTTCTCGTCGCCGCCGATGGCCGCGTCGCGGTCGGGGCTGGCGTCGCCCTGGATGGCGCCGCGGGGTGATTCGCCGTGCGAGCTGTCGCCCTGGATGGCGCCGCCCTGGGCAGCGCCCTGCGCGTTCTCGTCGTCGGCGTCGCCCTGGATGGCACCGCGCGGCGAGTCGCCGTGCGAGCTGTCTCCCTGGATCGCGCCGCCCTGATTGGAGCCCTGGGCGTTTCCGTCGAGCTCGTCGGGCTGACGCCCGGCGTCCGCCGTCGACTGGCCGTCAGGAGCGGTGTTGTGCTCGGGGATCACGTCGGGGGAGCCTTCTGCGGGCTGCTCGGGGTGCGGGGTGCGTCCTGTGTTCTGGTCCATGACGTGACGGTACGTCCACCCCGCCTGCGCGTGGAGGGCATTGACAAACCGGTCTCACGCGTTCCGCCCGCGATGCCCGGTCAGAACGCGGTCAGTCCTTCTTCGAGGTGCGGATCGGCGTGGTGACGGCTGCCTCGTCGCTGAACTCGACCGGTTCGGCCTTCTTCTCGAGGATCTCGGCCTCGTCGACGATGTTCAGCGGTCGCGTCTCGTCGAGCGTCATGAGGAATCGGCTGCCCTCGGAGCGGTGCAATCGTCCGGAGGTGAAGACCCAGATCGCGCCGATCGCGCACGCGACGAAACCGGCGGTGCCGCCGAGCATGATCGCCGTGCGCGGCCCGAAGGTGTCGGCCACCCACCCGGCGATCGGGGCGCCGACCGGCGTCGAGCCCATGATCACGGCCATGTACAGCGCGAGCACACGGCCGCGCAGGGCAGGCGCGGTGGTCATCTGCACGTAGCCGTTGGCGGTCGTCAGCAGCGTCACGATCATGAACCCGGTGAACGTCAGCGTGATCGCGTACGTCAGATACGTGGGCATGGATGCGGAGACGAACGCCGCGACGCCGAATCCCCCGGCAGCCAAGATCACGACACGCACCCTGGCTCGGTCACGCCGGGCAGCCAGGAGCGCACCGGCGAGCGAGCCGATCGCGAGCACCGAGCTCAGCACTCCGTACCCGTCGGCGCCCGCCCCGAACTCGATCGCCATGGTCGAGGCGAAGATGGGGAAGTTCATGCCGAAGGCGCCGATCAGGAACACCGTCACGAACACGACGCGCAGGTCGCTGCGCCCCCACACATAGCGGAAGCCCTCGGCGAGTCCGCCGGGGCGGCGGTTCTTCAGGCGCGGTGCGAGCTGGCCGGTGCGCAGCATCAGCAGCGCGACGAGCATCGCCAGGAACGTCACGGCGTTCGCGATGAACACCCAGCCCGAGCCGATCGCGACGATCAGCAGGCCGCCGACGGCCGGGCCGATCATGCGGGCCAGGTTGAAGGATGCCGAGTTGAGGGCGACCGCGTTGGACGTGTCGCCGGCGGAGACCATGTCGGAGACGAACGCCTGCCGCGCGGGGGCGTCGAAGGCGTTGACGACACCGAACGCCGCAGCGAAGCAGAACATCATCGGCAGCGTCATCACCCCGTTGAGCAGCAGCACGCCGACGGCGATCGCGAGCATCAGCAGCGCGCTCTGGGTGGCGAGCAGGATGCGGCGGCGCTCGAAGCGATCGGCGACCCATCCGGTGAGGCTCACGAGCACGAGCGGCGGACCGAACTGCAGCGCCATCGTGACGCCCATGGCCGCGGCGTCGTTGTCGGTGAGCTCGGTGAGCACGACCCAGTCCTGGGCGGTCGCCTGCATCCACCCGCCGATGTTCGAGACGAGGGCACCGGCGAACCAGATGCGGTAGTTGATGTTCGAGAAGGAACGGAACATCGCGCTCATCGGTCGACCACCTTTCGCATCAGGGCGCTCGCTGCGCGCAGCGTCGCCAGTTCGTCCTCCGTGAAGTCCAGTTCGCCGAGCATCTCGGCGAGCAGCTCGTCTCTTCGTCGGATGGTCTGCTCCACGATCTCGGTGCCTGCCTCGGTGATGTCGACCTGCACGCGGCGGCGATCTTCGGCATCCGGAGTGCGGAGCACGAATCCCTGCTCTTCGAGCCCGTTGATCATGTTCGTCATCGACGGCGCGGTGACCCGCTCGCGCTCGGCCAGGGCGCTGATGGTGCGGCGACCGTGCATGCGCAGCGTCGCGAGCACCGCGAGCTGCGCGTCGCTCATCGCGTCGACGGCGCGAGCGCATCGCAGGCGCCGTGCGAGCCGGAACGTCGCCATGCGCAGGTCTGTCGCGGTGAGGTGGAGGGAATCATCAGGCGCAGACATTACTTAGACAGTCTAAGTAATTTACGCCCGGATCGGAAGTCGGTGGCAGGACGCACCCGCCGCACGGGTCACAATGGACGGGTGACCCGAACCCCCGCGATCGAAATCGCCGTCCAGGATCCCGCCGGAGTGCGCATCGCCGGAGCCGTCGGCGCCGCGCGCGTCGAGCTGGCCCAGGCCCTCGCGCTCGGCGGTCTCACTCCGTCGCCGGCGACCCTCGACCTGTCGATCGACGCCGCGCATTCCGTCGGCGTCGAGGTGCACGTGCTCGTCCGGCCTCGCGCGGGCGGCTTCCGCTACTCCGCCGACGAGATCGCGATCGCCGAGAACGATGTACGACGTGCGATCGAGGCGGGAGCCGACGGTGTCGTGATCGGCGCCCTCGACGACGAGGGGCTGCTCGACATCCCCGCCATGCGGCGTCTGCGCGACGCCGCCGGGGCGGCATCCGTCACCCTGCATCGCGCGATCGACGTGACCCCCGACCCCGTCGCCACGCTCGTCGCCGCTCGCTCGCTGGGCCTGCGCCGCGTGCTGACCTCGGGCGGCGCCTCGGTCGCGATCGACGGCATCGACACGCTCCGGGCGCTCGTCGCCGAGGCCGCCGGCGAGATCGAGATCATGGCGGGCAGCGGAGTGGATGCCGCCAGCGCCGCCGCCCTCGCCGCCGCCGGTGTCGACGCCCTGCACTTCTCCGCGAAGCGCACGGTGAGAGAAGACGGCGGCGTGCGCATGGGCTCCGCCGCCGACGGCGTCGGAGGATACGAGGTCACCGACCTCGAGATCGCCCAGGGCGTCATCGCCGCGCTGTCGAGCTGACGCGTCCGACGCGGTCGGCCTGACGCATGTCGCGCACTCTCAGTAGGGTGGGGGCGTGACCGATACGCGCGAATTCACGGATGCCGACGGCATCGCCATCGTCTACGACGTGCACCCGGCGGTCGGTGATGCGCGGGGAGTCGTGCAGCTGCTGCACGGGGTGGGCGAGCACGCCGGTCGGTACGGCGCGCTGATCGCCGCGCTCACGGAGGCCGGATTCATCGTCTACGCCGACGATCATCGGGGGCACGGGCGCACCGGCATCCGTCAGCACGGCGGACCCGAGAAGCTCGGTCGACTCGGCAAGGGCGGTCTGCGTGCGGCGGAGGCGGCGATCTGGCAGCTCACCGGCATCATCAAGGACGAGCACCCCGACCTGCCCCTCGTGCTGCTGGGGCACTCGTGGGGATCGTTCCTCGCGCAGATGCTCGTGAACGACCACCCCGAGGCATGGGATGCGGTGATCCTCTCGGGCTCGGCTCTGCGTACGCCCGGATCGCTCAACGCTGCACCGCTCAACGCACGCTGGGCCGCCGACGACGCCACGGGCCTCGAGTGGCTGAGCCGCGATCCGGCGGTGTGGACGGCGTTCGACGAGGATCCGCTCACCACGAACCAGCCGCTGCTGAAGCTGTTCGGCCCCGTCGAGGCGGCCAAGCTCTACGGCCGTCCGCGCAAGGACCTCGGCCGCGACATCCCGCTGTTGCTGCTCGTCGGTCGCGACGATCCGGTCGGCGGTCCGCGCAGCGTGCACAAGCTCGCCGACGAGTACCGCACCCGATCGGGACTCACCGACATCACGACGCTGGTGTATCCCGACGCTCGTCACGAGATCTTCAACGAGCTGCAGCAGGACGAGGTGCGCGCAGACATCCTGTCGTGGCTCGACACCCGCATTCCCGCTCGCTGACCGTCGCCTCGATCCGGGCGAGCCCCGCCATCATCCGGGCGGCTCGCGCGTCGGCGTGTTACGCCCCGTGAACGGACGTTACAGCGGGTGAATCCGCGTGACGTCATCCCGGCACCTCGGCCTCTCCTCCGCATAGATTCGCGGCGAGAGGGAGGTGCGGGGTGGGATTCGAAGACGAGTGGCGTGCATGGCACGACGCGCGAGAGCGCTATGCCGGCGCGGAGTACGGCCCGGCCGCGCTCGAGTCGACGAACTGGCTCATCACCGAACCCGCCGCCGTGGAGGGAGTCCCGGGTCTCTGGGCGCTCACGGGAGACGGAGGGATCCGCGGCAGCGATCTCGGCACGGCCGGGTCGGTCGTCACGCTGAGGGGCCGTGAGACGCTGCGGCTCGGACGCCGCGAGCTGCGTGTGTTCGACCGGCGCGGCGAGGTCGCGCTGCGGGTGTTCAACCCCCGACGCCCCGAGCGCGAGCGGTTCAGCGCGATCGACGCGTATCCGCCTCGGGAGGGATGGCGGATCCCGGCGGTGTTCGAGCCCACGCCGGGCGAGACGATCACCGTGACCTCGATCGACGGGCGCTCGCACGACACCGACCTCGCCGGACGGCTGCGGTTCACGCTCGACGGTGTCGCGGTGGCGCTGGCCGCGACGCGTGCGCCGCAGGGCGGCCTGAGCGCCGTCTTCGCCGACGGGACCAACGGCACCGAGACCTATCGGTTCCGCTTCCTGCCGGTCGAGGAACCGGCATCAGACGGCTCGGTGGTCATCGACTTCAACCGCGCCTACCTGCCGCCGTGCGCCTTCTCGGACCAGTACGTGTGTCCTCAGCCGCCGCCGGGCAACCGCTTCTCGGCGCCGATCCGCGCCGGAGAGCGCGCGGTGGTGCACGGGCGCTGAATCCGCGGCGTACCGCGCCGTCCTGACGGCCCCGCCTTAAGCTGTAACCGTGCACGGTGAATACAAGGTTCCAGGAGGAAAGCTCGTCGTCGTCGACCTCGAGGTCGAAGACGGCAGGATCGCCCGTTTCCGGCTCGCCGGCGACTTCTTCCTCGAACCCGACACGGCGCTCGACGACATCGACCGGGCGGTCACCGGGCTGCCCGTCGAGACGGACGCCACGGCCATCGCCGCCGCGGTGCGCGGTGCGCTCCCCGAGGGCGCGCAGCTGCTGGGCTTCACGCCCGAAGCGGTCGGCACGGCCGTGCGTCGAGCACTCGTCACGGCACCGGGATGGAACGACTTCGACTGGGAGATCGTGCACGAGAAGGCGGTCTCGCCGCGCATGAACCTCGCGCTCGATGAGGTGCTCACCTCTCGGGTCGGTGAGGGGCGCCGTCGTCCGACGCTGCGCATCTGGGAGTGGGACCAGTCGGCCGTCGTCATCGGCTCATTCCAGTCGTACCGCAACGAGGTCGACCCCGAAGGTGCTGCCCGCCACGGCTTCGACGTCGTGCGCCGCATCTCCGGCGGTGGCGCGATGCTCATGGCCGCAGGGCAGATCATCACCTATTCGCTCTACGTGCCGGCATCCCTCGTGCAGGGCATGACCTTCGCCGACTCCTATGCGTTCCTCGACGACTGGGTGCTGCAGGCCCTGCGCTCGCTCGGCATCGACGCGATCTATCAGCCCCTCAACGACATCGCCAGCTCGTCGGGCAAGATCGGCGGAGCCGCGCAGAAGCGCCTCGCCAACGGGGGAGTGCTGCACCACGCGACCCTGTCGTACGACATCGACGGCCAGACCATGACCGAGGTGCTGCGCATCGGCCGCGAAAAGCTCAGCGACAAGGGGACGACGTCGGCCGCGAAGCGGGTGGATCCGCTGCGCAGCCAGACCGGCCTCGCGCGGGCCGAGATCATCGAGCGCTTCAAGGACACCTTCCGCTCGCTCACCTCGGCGGAGGACGGCACGATCAGCGCCGACGAGTACGCGGATGCCGAGGCTCTGGTGGAGTCGAAGTTCGCCACCGACACGTGGCTGCACCGGGTTCCGTGACCGACCCCGCGCCTGATCCCGGGGCGGTGGATCCCGCTCCTGTCGTCCGCGGTGACGTCTCGATCATCCAGGGCGACAACCTCGCCGTCGCGGCGACCCTGCCGTCGGCGTCGTTCACGCTCGTCTACCTCGACCCGCCGTTCAACACGGGCCGGACGCAGGAGCGACAGGTGGTCACCGCCCGTCGCACGTTCACGACTCAGCAAGAACCGGGTGCTCCCGGAGTCGGACTCCCGGAATCCCGCGGGTCGGATGCGGCGGTCACGCCGATCGTGCTGAGTTCTGAACCGGCGGCGCCGCCGGCCGAGGTGCGGCACGGTTTCCACGGCCACGCCTATGAGCGGGTGCGCGGGATGCTCCGCACCTACGACGACCGCTTCGACGACTACGGCGCCTTCCTGATGCCGCGACTCGAGGAGGCGTGGCGACTGCTGGCCGACGACGGCACCCTCTATCTGCACCTCGACTACCGCGAGGCGCACTACGCGAAGGTGATGCTCGATGCGGTCTTCGGCCGCGACTGCTTCCTGAACGAGCTCATCTGGGCCTATGACTACGGTGCGAAGTCCCGCCGTCGCTGGCCCACCAAGCACGACACGATCCTCGTCTACGTGAAGAACCCCCGCGAGTACGTGTTCAACTCCGACGACATCGATCGCGAGCCGTACATGGCTCCCGGCCTCGTCACGGCAGAGAAGGCCGCCCGAGGCAAGCTGCCCACCGACGTGTGGTGGCACACGATCGTGCCGACGACCGGCCGCGAGAAGACCGGATATCCGACGCAGAAACCCGAGGGCATCCTGCGGCGCATCGTGCGGGCGTCCAGCCGTCCGGGCGACCGTGTGCTCGACCTCTTCGCCGGCAGCGGCACCGCCGGGGCCGTCGCCTCGGCTCTCGGGCGCGACGCGGTGCTCGTCGACGACAACCCCGAGGCCGTGCGCGTCATGACCGAGCGGATGCCCGATGCCGTGGTGACCCGCGTCGGGGAGTAGCCCCGCACGCGGAGCACTCTCAGCAAGGATGCTCGCCTGCCGCAACAGGCGTCAGCGTGGTGCATGGGTTCTCGTGTGCGCGTGGCAACGCGCGAGCAGGTCGGCGCGGCGTCTGATGGCGGCTTGTGCGCTCTCGGTGACGCTGCGTCCCACGCTGCTCGGGGTGGTCACATCGAGACCGGGGCGGGCGAACAGGACGTCGTAGAACGGAGCGAGAGTCTCGTCGGAGAACTTGAGCGTGCGACTGAGCGTCTGCAGCGGCGTGCCCCACCGACTGCCGCTGTCGGCATTGATATCCGCACCTTCATCGATCAGGCGGGCGAGCAGAGGCGCTTCGGCGGTGAAATCGTGTGCTGTCGCGCTCAGCAACACGTGCAGAGCGTTCACGTGGCTCTCGGTCGCTGCGGCGGCATCAGCGCCGTCGTCGAGCAGTCGCGTGGCGATCGCGACCCGGCTGGCGGGATCGGCGTTGCGGAGGGCTCGCATCAGCAGGGTCGATCCGTCCTCGTCTGCCCATCGTGCGAGCGAGGGCTCGTAGTCGGCGAGAAACTCGGCCTCGTTCGTGATCGCGGAGAAGTAGGCGCGGGGGTAGACCATGACGTCGACACTAGGCGACGGGCGCGGTCCGTGGCGGGAACATGCGGGACGAGGATCGACCGACGGGACACATCCCGGGCTGCCGTTCGGCGGGAGAGAGTCTCGGCGTGAGAGTGTGAGAGTCATGACCGAGTACGTCGAGGTGCAGACCGCCGCGGGGCGGGTTCGCGGGCGCTGGCGCCCGACCACCGGAGGCAGGGGCGCACCGCGGTCGGCGGCCTTCCTCGGCATCCCGTTCGCGGAGGCGCCGGTCGGTGACCTGCGGTTCCAGGCGCCGGTGCCGAAGGTGCCCTGGGACGGCGTGTTCGACGCCCTCGAGTTCGCTGCGACCGCCCAGCGCGGCGATCCCGGGGTGACACTGATCCCCGAGCCGAGTGTCGAGGGCGACTCGACTCTGAACGTCAATGTCTTCACGCCCGATCCCACGGCGGCGGGTCTTCCCGTGCTGGTGTGGATCCACGGCGGCGGATACTTCGCGGGCTCTCCGGCGAGCCCCTGGTACGACGGCCGGAACTTCAACCGCGACGGCGTCGTCACCGTGTCGATCTCGTATCGGCTCGGCTTCGACGGATTCGGCTGGATCGAGGACGCCCCGTCGAACCGTGGCGTGCGCGACTGGCTGCTCGCTCTCGAATGGGTGCAACAGAACATCGCCGCATTCGGCGGAGACCCCGAGCGGGTGACGATCGCCGGGCAGTCCGCGGGCGGCGGCGCAGTGCTGACTCTGCTCGGCATGGAGAAGGCGCAGCACCTGTTCCACGGCGTCTATGCGATCTCGGGAGCGCTCGGCGATGTCGCGGCACCGCGAGCCGAGGCATTCGGGCGGGCGCTCGCTGCGGCGGCGAGCGTCGACCCCACCGTGGCCGGATTCTCATCGGTCGCGGAAGAGCGTCTGCTCGCGCTGCAGAAGAAGGCCACCCAGCTCGGTCCGTCGTCGATGACCAGCATGATCGATGAGGGGCTTCCGCTCGGTCCCGCGATCGACGGCGACCTTCTCGTACGTCCGACCCCTGACTCTCTGCGTGCCGGCGTCGGTGCCGACAAGCCGCTCGTGATCGGCGCAGCCGACGACGAGTTCACCATGGCGTTCACGGGCAGCGCCGCGAGGGCGCTGCGCTGGGTGCCGCAGGGCGTCCTCTTGACCCGGCTGGGCCTGCGCAAGACGATCCGCGCGGACTATCTCGCCGCGAACGCCGACGTCGCACGTCTCGGCAAGGCCCGCCTCGCCGGTCGCGTCCTCACCGATCGGATGTTCCGCAGCGGAGTTCCCCGCATCGCAGCCGCCCGGGGCGACGCGCCCACCTGGCTCTACCGGTTCTCGTGGCCGTCGGGGCATTTCGGCTTCGCGGAGCACTGCCTCGATGTGCCGTTCTTCTTCGACTGCCTCGACGGCCCCTCGATGGAGGCGCTCGCCGGACCGAATCCGCCGCAGGAACTCGCCGACGAGCTGCACGGTGCCGCCGTCGCGTTCCTCACCACGGGTGATCCCGGCTGGCCGGAGCACCAGGGGGATGCCGGGATCGTGCGGGTGTACGACCTGCCCACCCGCGACGTCGCCGATGCGTACGCGTCGGTGCGTGCGCTGGTCTGACACGCCTCGACGGGCCCGAGCCGGGCGTGCCCGGCCGCGGGGCTCAGCTCACCCGGTAGGCGCGGTAGCGCACGGCATCCGCCTGCCTCCGAGCGGCCGAGAGGAACAGGGTTCGCTGCAGGTGGGCGAGTGCCGGCGCGGCCGTCTCGATCTGCACGGTCGTGCGGAAGTAGTACGCGCCCGGGTCGACGTCCTCACCGCGTCGCAGCTGCTCGAGCACGTCGGGAGTGCCTGTGCGCAGTCCCTTCGCGTGCAGCAGCAGCAGGTCGCCTCCGTCGGTCCGTGCCGAGTAGCGGCCGTCGATCTCGATCGTACCGTCGGGTCGCACGATCTGCCAGTCCGCTCCGCCGGCCAGGATCTCGGCCTCGACGGCGCCCGTGATGCGCCCGCCGAGGATCGGCACGACACGGCGATGGCCGACGCTGGTGGCGTGGTGATCTTCGAGCGGGCCGAGGTCGACGGTGACGTCGAAGGCGAACTCGAGGTCGGGTCGGGGGAGTTCATCGTGCGAGGTCATCGGGTCTCCTCATGGTCGGCGGCGAGCAGGTCCGTGACTCAACGCGCATCGAGATCGATGGCCTTCATCGGCGCTTCAGTGGCCCTGTCGGGTGCCGCGACAGCAGTACTGTTCTTCTTCCAGCCGTGGAGAAGCTGTCCCTATGAGGACACGTCCGTGGGGTGCGCCATGCTGCCGAATGACGCCGCGGTGATGGTGACCGCGCTGGGTATCGCCCTCATCGGCGCCGCGGTGTTCGCTGTCGGCAGGCTTCAGGGGCGTCGAGCGGGTTAGTGGTACAGCGGAGGCGGCGTAGCCGGCACGGCGATCAGCGCTGCCATCACGAGGACCGTGCTGAGCCCCACGATGCTCCATACCGTGGCACGTCGCTCGCGCTTCGGATGCACGCCGTCTAGCCCCACCAGCACGGCCGACAGCAGCAGCACGAGCCAGACCACAAGCGCGATGATGCCCATCCCGATACCGATCGCCCGCTCGGTATCGTCCGAATCGGCGTACTCGATGACCGTGACGCCGGGGCCTCCCCAGCTGAGGCCGGGGCCCGCCAGGCTGAGGCCGGCTAAGCCGAGCATGAGAGCCCCGAAAAGTCCGATGAGCGTCGCGGCGATGGTCAGGGAGGCACTGCCGACGATCCGCACGGCCCCATAGTGGCACGTGGCGGGCGCGAGCGCAGTCACGGGCGTCGGCAGCGACAGCTACAGGCAGTTCGGCGACTGCAGCAGCGGTAGCTCGAACCTGGTCAGCCTCGCGGCCGATCCGGGCTCGAGGGCGAACCATCCGGCGATCTGCCCGTCGGCGACCCGCGTGCCGTAGTCTCCGGCGGCGAACGGCTGATGGCCGTCGTCCGCGCTCGTGTGCAGGACTGGGGTGGCGATCAGCCCATCCTGCTCGAGCACGTCTATCGATGAGAGGAAGAGGAAAGACCTCTCTTCGACGGCGTATCCCGATTCGCACCCGTCGACCAGTAAGGGGGTGACGAGCCACGGCATGGTCAGAAACCCCCAGAACACTGCCACCACGGTTCCGCCGATCGACAGCAGTCGCCCGATCACGATCAGTCCGAGCCAGCCGGAAGGCGCCGAGACGGTGCAGAGCATGTAGCTGATCGCGATGAACGCGAGGATCGTGGATGCTCCGATGATGTGTCGTGACGGCAAGGTGCCGAGCAGCAGCTGAGCATCGCCACCGGATGCGGAATCGACCACGGCCACGCCGATCACCGCGATCGTCGCTGCGGCCACTGCCACTGTCGCCGCAATCTGCAGCATCCGCGGGCGCCGGGATGCCGTGAGGGTGCGCTCACTCATCGCCGCTCTCTTTCACGAACGCATCACGAGCAGGACAGGTGCGAATACACCTCGATGACTCGCTCGATATCGGGGTAGCCCGCTTCTTCCAGAGCGGCCCGCACGTCCTCCCGCACGGATTCCAAGTAGGCGGACCCTCGGAGCCTGATCTCGGGAACGGAGTCGAGGTCAGGATCATCGTCGAGGAGCGAATACCACTCCGACCACTGAGACTCGCTGACCGTCGCATCATCGAGAGCTTTGGCAGCGATGCTGCTGGCCTCGGCGGGCGGATCGTCGACCGCGGGGCTGAGCCACCATTCGATCTCGCACGTGCCACCCGGCACAGGCACGGTTTCGGAGCGATCGGGACCGCTCGCCGGCGGCATGAGGCCGCAGCCGGTCATCGCCAACAGGGCCGCCACCAGAGAACCACTGAACAGCCAAGGTCGACGCATGCAGAGATCATAGGTGAGCGTTCTGAGCATGCTCCGTCGCCAGCTCGACGAGCATTGCCTGACCAGAGGACATCGGTTCGGTCGTGAGTTCTACGGATCCGAAGGGGAAAGGGTAGAAGAACGTCCCTGTTCCGTCCCACTCGGTGATCGGGATCATCGCGAACCAGATCTGGCTGATCGCGACCGAGACGACGGCGAGGATCGCAACGGCAGCAGCGGCCCGATCGAGGTATCGGATTGCTGAGGGGATGTCTTGCGCGCGGCGCAGCACCGCGGTGATCGCCGCCAATGCGATCGCGGCGAATGCGAAGAGGATCAACGGGCTGGGCTGCAGAGCGAGATACACGCACGTCGGCGCGGTCTCGGTCGCGTTGCCGGCCGCATCGATGAAACCGCCGTCCGCTGCGACGCCTCCTGGGCAGTATCCCTTGCCGCTCGTCATGAACGTCGAGTAGCCCAGAGCGGCGACCAGGGCGACCACGACCAGGCGCCGAACGCGAGCGATGATCTCCATGCCCGGCACTGCGGACTCTGTCGTCGGCGCCTCCCGCCTCGCGGTCTGAGACACGTTGACCCCCCTTGTGCTTTGCCCATGACACTATCGACGGCCGCGCCGAACATCCACCGAGGAATTGGTGATCGGAACGAGCTCGCCGACGGATGGCACACACTCATGCGCAGCATCCAGGCGGTCGCCGTCGATGCCGCACGTCAGGCGATATAGATCTTGCGCAGCGTCTCGGTGACCGTCCACGCGGTGCGCTGCCCCGCGGCGAGGCGCACGACCGACCCGGGGCCGACCTCGACGGCGGGCAGCGGGGGGTCGACGAACTCGATCCGCGCCTGACCGGTCAGCACGACGAACACCTCGTCGACCTCGGTGTCCGATGCCGTGCCGGGCGTCATCTCCCAGATGCCGATCTCGACCTCGCCCAGAGTCCCCAACGCCTGCACAGCCGTCGTCGGGCGACCGATGAGCACGTCCACCGCAGGCAGCGGTTCGTGCATCAGCGGCAGCGCCGCGGCATCCACTCCGGTTCCCGGCGCGAGCTCGCCCGGCGCGAGCTCGCTCACGAGTCGAAGCCCATGCCGACGGCATCCAGCGTCTTGAGGAACAGGTTGCGCTTGCCCTCGTTGTGATCGGCCCGGTTCATCGCGGCTCGCACGAGGTTGACGCCGATCGAGGCGACGGGCTCGGGCGGGAACGGGATCGGCTTCTCGCGCACCATCGCGAGCTCGGTGCGCTCGGTCGGCTCGCCCGACAGCTTGTCGAGCATGACGTCGGCGGCGAAGCGCGCGGCGCCGACGCCGAGCCCGGTGAACCCGGTCGCGTAGGCCACGCGTCCCTTGCGGGCGGTGCCGAAGAACGCGCAGAAGCGACTCGACGAGTCGATCGCCCCCGCCCACCGGTGCGTGAAGCGCAGCCCCTCGAGCTGGGGGAACGTCGTGAAGAAGTGCGAGGCGAGCTTGCGGTGGCTCTCGGCGCGATCCTCGTACTCGGGTCGCACCTTGCCGCCGAAATGGTAGACCGCGTCGTATCCGCCGAACAGGATGCGATTGTCGGCGGTGAGGCGGTAGTAGTGGAACTGGTTGGCGCTGTCGGCCAGGCCCTGGCGGTTCGACCACCCGATCGACGCCAGCTGCTCGTCGGTCAGCGGCTCGGTCATGAGCACGTAGTCGTAGACGGGAACCGTCATCAGGCGGTTGCGCTTGAGCAGCGAGGGGAAGACGTTCGTGGCGAGAGCCACGGCATCCGCTCGCACCTGCCCGCCGTCACGTGTGACGAGCGTGATCGCGCTCGATCCGTCGCCGATGACCTCGCGCACGAGCGACTGCTCGTAGATCTCGACCCCGAGTTCGACCGCGACGCGCGCCAGCTCGAGACCGAGCTTGGCGGGGTGCACGAGCGCACAGGCATCGCGCTCCCAGGCGCCGGCGAGGAACGTGTCGGAATGCACCTCGGCCTGCACGGCCTCGCGGTCGAGGAATCCCTCCTCCTCGCGCAGCCACTCGACCTGGTGCGGCTCGACGGCGACGGCCAGCTGGCCGGTGCGCTCGAAGTCGACATCCATGCCGTACCGCTTCACGGTCTCTTCGATGCCGTCGAGGTTCTCGATCCCCAGCTCTTCCAGGCGGTCGATCTCGTCGGGCCAGCGCGTGAGGCCGTTCTCGTGCCCGTGCGTGAGGCTCGCCTCGCAGAACCCTCCGTTGCGGCCCGACGCCGCCCACGCGATGCGCGACGCCTCGAGCAGCACGACCTTGCGCTGAGGATCGCGCTCCTTCGCACGCACGGCGGTCCACAGGCCGGCATAGCCCCCGCCGACGATGGCGAGGTCGGCGGTGATGCTGCCGGTGAGTGCGGGGTGCGAGACACGCTCGACGTCATCGAGCCAGAACACGCTGAACGCGGTGTCGCGCAGCGAGGCATCGATCACGGCATCCGCGGGGCGGCGACGTTCGAAGACCGTGGTTCCCATGGTGTTCTCCTGGTTCCGGACCCGCGCCTCAGCGCGTGCCCCAGTTGTAGAGGTCTTTGTAGAGCCCTGCGTAGAGCAGGCTCTCGGTGTGCGTGATGCCGGGGATCGTGCGGATGCGGGTCGCGATCAGATCGAGCAGGTGGCTGTCGCTCTCGCACACCGCCTCGACGAGGATGTCGAACGTGCCGAGCGTGACGACGACGTACGCGAGCTCGGTGATCTTCGTCAGCTCCTCGGCGATCAGTCGGGGGTCGCCCGTGACGCGGATGCCGATCATCGACATGCGATTGAAGCCGAGCTGCATCGGGTCGGTCACGGCGACGATCTGGATGATGCCCGCCTCGGTCATCCGCTGCACGCGCTGACGCGCCGCCGCCTCGCTGAGCCCCACCTCTCGGCCGATCTCGGCATAGGGCCGTCGACCGTCCTCCTGCAGCAGCTCAACGATCCGCTTCGAGATGTCGTCCAACACGGGCTGCTTCGGCGTGGTGCTCATGTGTCGATATTGACAGGATCGGCGCTCCCTGGCAACTGATTCCATCGTTAAGATCACTTCACTCTTCTGTATTCGTGATCCGATCGCTAGCATGGCGAGCATGGCCACAGAACTCCTACAGAACTTCATCGGCGGGCAGTACGTTCCCGTGAGCGGACAGAAGCGGATGCCGCTGATCGACCCGGTGACCGAGGAGGCCTACGGCGAGCTGCCGGTCTCGGACGCCTCCGACGTGGACGCCGCTTACGCCGCCGCATCCGCCGCGTTCCCGATCTGGCGCGACACCACTCCCGCCGATCGCCAGCTCGCGCTGTTCCGCATCGCCGATGAGATGCAGACCCGCGCCGAGGAGTTCGCCGACCTCGAGTCGAAGGACACCGGCAAGCCGCGTGCCAGCCTCGTAACCGACGAGATCCTGCAGTCGATCGACCAGCTGCGCTTCTTCGCCGGAGCCGCCCGCAGTCTCGAAGGACGCGCGGCGGGGGAGTACCTCGCCGGCCACACCTCGTTCGTGCGCCGCGAGCCGATCGGCGTGATCGGACAGGTCACCCCCTGGAACTATCCGCTGAACATGGCCGTGTGGAAGATCGCCCCGGCGCTCGCCGCAGGCAACACGGTCGTGCTGAAGCCCGCCGAGTCGACGCCCCTGACCACCCTGCTGCTCGCCGAGATCGTCGCGCTGCACACGCCCGCCGGCACGCTCA
The DNA here is from genome assembly GCF_001266755.1 of Microbacterium sp. CGR1. Lineage (NCBI taxonomy): Bacteria > Bacillati > Actinomycetota > Actinomycetes > Micrococcales > Microbacteriaceae > Microbacterium > Microbacterium sp. CGR1. The sequence goes on along the minus strand of NZ_CP012299.1, from coordinate 2,105,630 downwards.
ACGTCGTGCTCGGCGACCGCGACACCGGCGTGGCGCTGGTCGAGCATCCGACGCCGCAGATGGTCGCCATCACCGGATCCGTGCGCGCCGGGATGGCCGTCGCACGATCGGCGGCGAACGACGTCAAACGGGTGCACCTCGAGCTCGGCGGCAAGGCGCCCGCGATCGTCTTCCCCGATGCGAACCTCGACAAGGCGGCATCCGGCATCGTCACCGGCGCGTTCTTCAACGCCGGACAGGACTGCACCGCGGCCACCCGCGTGCTCGTGCACTCGTCTGTGCACGACGAGTTCGTCGCCGCGCTCGTCGAGAAGGCGAAGACGGATGCCCGCACGGGCGCCCCGCACGAGGAGGGCGTGCTCTACGGTCCCCTCAGCAGCGCTGCCCAGCTCGCTCAGGTGCAGGGCTTCGTCGACCGCCTGCCTGCACACGCCACGATCGAGACCGGCGGTGCGCGTCAGGGTGAGAAGGGCTACTTCTTCGAGGCGACCATCGTGTCGGGTCTGCATCAGGACGACGAGGCCGTGCAGGGCGAGATCTTCGGCCCGGTGCTGACCGTGCAGTCGTTCGAGACCGAGGAGCAGGCGCTCGAGATGGCGAACGACGTGCCCTACGCCCTCGCATCGTCGGTGTGGACCGCCGATCATGCCCGCGCGATGCGCTTCTCGCGCGACCTCGACTTCGGCTGCGTGTGGATCAACACCCACATCCCGTTCGTCTCCGACATGCCTCACGGCGGTTTCAAGCACTCGGGCTACGGCAAAGACCTCTCGCAGTACGGCTTCGACGACTACACGCGCATCAAGCACGTGATGTCCGCGCTGGACTGACGGCGGGTCTCGGGCTACCAGCGCGAGCGGATGAGCGACCCTCGCGTGAACCGCACCACCGAGATCGTCATCGGCACACTGCCGACGGGGGCATCGAGAGCTCGCGCGAGCAGCAGCTCTGCGGCCGATCTGACCTCGGCGAGCGTCGCGGCGACGCCGCGCACGTCGAGGTCGGCGACGTGCAGCACCCACCACCCGCGCTCCAGCAGGGCCGTCACCTCATAGGGGTACACGGCCGGGGTCGGAGTGTCGATGCGCGACGACGGACGTCGGTCGAGCCGGTGCGGGATGGTCGGTCGCATCGGATGCCTCCTCCCTGTGGTCGTACGGGGCCGCGGTGGCTCCCTGAAGCAAGACGCGCACGGCCGTGGATCATGACGCGGATCAGGGTCCGGATCTCTCGACACGTATGACGCGATGTGTCAAGCTGGGGCGGACGTCGAATCCGGGGGGATCAACTTGGCACGACCACTTGCGGGGCCCCAGACCCTGCTCCGAACACTCAACGGCCGCGCGATCCTCGAGACGCTCGCGCGCCGAGGCCCGCTCACCCGCGCCGAACTGGTCGCCGAGACCGGTCTCTCCCGCACTGCGGTGACGCAGGTGCTGCGGATGCTCGAATCATCGTCGGCGGTCGCCGCTGCGGGCGTCGACCGTGACACGCGGGGACCGGCAGCAGGGCGCGTCTCGCTGCATCCACATCTCGGACTCGCTGCCGCGGTGCACGTCGACGCCCACGCCGCCCACGTCGCGCTGGTCGACCCGACCGGAGCCGTGCGGGCCGAGAGCCACGCCGCCTTCCCCGTGCGCGGGGACCGCGTGCAGCACATCGCCGGGCTCATCGACGCCTGTCAGAGGGCCGTGGCCGGTCCGCTGCTGCTCGCGGTCGTCGGCATCCCGGGCATCGTCACCGCCGACGGAGTCATCCGCGACGATCAGGGCCCCGACGGCGGCGCGTTCAAGAACGCCCTGTCGACGCGCCTCGGCTGCCCGGTGCGGGTGGAGAACGACGTCAATCTCGCGGCGCTCGCCGAGCTCTCCGAGGGCGCCGGCGCGGCGCTCAGCAGCTTCGCGCTGCTGCTCCTCGACGACGGACTCGGCGCCGGCATCGTGATCGACGGCTCCCTGCACCGGGGCTTCTCGGGCGTGGCCGGCGAGGTCATGTATCTGCCGCAGAGTCCGCTGCCGATCGGCGCTCCCGTGCTCGGTGACGCCGTCGTGCGCGACCTCGCACTGGCGAACGGGCGTGACCCGGACGAGACGATCGACCAGCATCTCGACGCCGCCTCCGCCGGCGATCCGGCCGCACTCGCCATGGCCGCCGAGATGGGACGCAGGCTCACCCTGATCGCGGGCAGCATCGCGCTCGTGCTCGATCCCGAGGCGTTCCTCCTCAGCGGCACTGCCGCGCACCCGGCGCTGGCCCGAGCGGCGGTCGCCTTCGCCGAAGAGCTCGCCCCGCAGCTCCCGCTCACCCTCCTCGTCTCGTCGTTCGGCCCGGAGGCGCCGCTGGTCGGCGCAGTCGGTGAGGCGGCATCCGCTCTTCGCGCGACCGTCTTCTCGCGGTTGCTTCCCGCATCGGACAGGAGTCGGCGATGACCTCGGACCTCGCGGATCACCTCGGCCTCGCGCCGGGAGCCAGGGGCGTGATCATCAACGCCGACGACTTCGGCATGTGCCACGCGGCCAACACCGCGATCATGCAGCTGCTCGATGCGGGGCACATCGACTCGACGACGCTCATGGTGCCGTGCGCGTGGGCACCCGAGGCGCTCGCTTTCGCGGCCTCGCGCGCCGACCTCGACGTCGGCGTGCACCTCGTGCTCACGAGCGAGTGGACCGACTACCGCTGGCGGCCCCTCACCGGCACCGACACCACCCTCGTCGACGACGCGGGGTACTTTCCCGCCGGCGTCCTCGCGATCGAAGAGCTCGCGTCGGTCGACGACGTCACCGCCGAGATCGCCGCGCAGCTGCAGACGGCGCTGGACGCCGGGGTCGACGTGACGCATCTCGACAACCACATGGGGTCTGTCTACGGTCTGCTGACCGGGCGGGACTTCCTCGGCCCGGTGTTCGAGCTCGCCGCCCGCAACGGCCTGCCGTTCCGGCTGCCGCGCAGCATGGACGGGACCGGCGACGACGCCGCCCTGCAGGCGAAGCTCGCCGAGGCCTCGGCCGCCGCCGACGCGCTCGGCGTCGAGATCATCGATCGGCTGTGGAGCCACCCGTTCGAAGAGGCGCCGGACGAGTCGTACGAACAGGTGCGCGACGGGTTCATCGCGCTGCTGCGCGCGGTTCCGGCCGGAGTGACCGAGATCTACCTGCATCCGATGGTCGACGACGACGAGCTGCGCGCGGCCGTCGACTTCGGTGCGGCCAAACGCGGGCACGAGCTTCGCCTGCTCTCCGACCCCGAGGTGCTGCAGGTGTTCGCCGACGAGGGACTGGTGCGGCTCGGATGGCGCGATCTGCGCGATCTGCAGCGGAGCCGACGCGCATGACGTCGTTGACGACGCGGCTGCGCGACCGACGACTCGACGCCGCCCCCACGAGGGCTCAGGCCATCGCGTTCGGAGCATCGGGGTTCCCGACCCAGCTCATGGCGCAGACGTTCTCGGCTTTCGTCGTCTACTTCTACGTCACCCACCTCGGTGTCGCGCCAGCATGGGTGGCCGCGGCGATGATCGCGCACGGCGTGCTGAACGCGGTGCTCAACCCGGTCGTCGGGGCGCTGTCCGACCGCATCCGCACGCCGTGGGGCCGCCGCATCCCGTGGATCGGTCTCGGCATCGTGCCGCTCGTGGTCGCCTTCGCGCTGGTGTGGATGCCGCCGGAGCTGCCGACCGCCGGGCTGATCGTCTGGTTCCTGATCGTGGTGGCGGTGTACGACGTCGCGTTCGTGGTGGTCGTGCTGAACATCTCGGCGCTGTTCCCCGAGATCTTCCGCACGACCGACGAGCGAGCGCGTGGCAACGTGCCCCGTCAGATCTTCGCGATCCTCGGCATGGTGCTCGGCACCGCGGGTGCCCCTGCGCTGTACGACTCGATCGGCTGGCCGGGAATGGCCCTCGTGCTCTCGGCCGTCTGCCTCGCGCTGCTCGTGTGGTCGTTCTTCGGTGGCATGATCGAGCGTCGAGTGCCCGAGGCCGCATCCGAGGCGATGCGCTGGGGTGACCAGCTGAAGTACACGTTCGCGAACCGGGCGTTCGTGCCCTACGTGCTCGGCTCGCTGTTCATCCAGACCTCGATCGCCGTCATCCTCGCGGCGCTGCCGTTCTACGTGCGCTACTCGCTGGGCGCCGCCGAGGGGGAGGCGAGTCTGCTGCTGGGGGCGATCTTCGTCACAGCCATCCCGTCGATCGTGCTGTGGAGCGCGATCGTGCGCCGCACCTCACCCCGCGCAGCGCTGCTGTGGAGCGTCGCCGTGTTCGGGATCTCCGTGCTCGGCTACCTGCTGCCGTCGACCGTGCTCGCCGCAGCGCTCATCGGCGTCGCGGTGGGCGTCGGCGTCGGCGGTCTGCTGCAGCTGCTCGAGGTCGTGCTCGCTCAGATCATCGACGAGGACGCCACGCGCACCGGTCATCGACGCGAGGGCGCGTACTTCGGGGTGAACGGCTTCGTCGTGCGCGGCTCGGTCGTGCTGCAGGCCGTCGTGGCGGCGGTGGTGCTCACGGCATCCGGCTTCGACGCCTCGCTCGGCGAAGCGCAGCCGGAGGCCGTCGACGGCGGGATCCGCGTCATGGTCGCGGTGGTCCCGCTCGTCTTCGCCGCCCTCGCGTGGCTGTGCTTCTGGCTCTACCCGATCCGCACGCGCGATCTCTGACCGACGTCAGGACGCGGCCTGACGGGCCTCCCAGCCCGTGCGCACCATCTCGTCGACCGTGTATCGCATCTTCCAGTCGAGGTCACGCGCGGCGAGCTCGCCGGTCGCGACGATGCGGTCGGGGTCTCCCGGACGCCGAGGGCCGATCTCAGGGGTGAAGTCGATGCCCGTGACGCGCGCGACCGCGTCCATGATCTGCTTCACGCTGAGGCCGTCGCCCGAGCCGAGGTTGTACGCGGCCTCGATCGGCTCGCCACCGGCGAGACGCTTCGCTGCCGCGACGTGGGCGGCGGCGATGTCGCCGACGTGCACGTAGTCGCGCACGTTGGTGCCGTCCTCGGTGTCGTAGTCGTCGCCGTTGATGCGGGGGGTCTCGCCGGCGATGAGCTTCTCGAACACGATCGGGAAGAGGTTGTGCGGGCTCACGTCATAGACCGACGGGTCGGCCGAGCCGACCACGTTGAAGTAGCGCAGCGAGGTGTGACGCAGCGGCTTGTCGGAGTCGGCGGTCGCGATCGCCTGGTCACGGAGCAGCCACTCGCCGATGAGCTTGGACTCGCCGTAGGGGCTCGCCGGCTTCTTGGCGGTCTCCTCGACGACGAGCGCCACATCGGGAGTGCCGAACACGGCCGCCGACGACGAGAACACGATGTTGGTGACGCCCGCGGCATCCATCGCCTCGAGGATCACCCGAGTGCCCTCGACGTTCTGCGCGTAGGTGTGCAGCGGACGCTGCACCGAGACGCCGGCGTACTTGTATCCGGCGACGTGGATGACACCCTCGGCGTCGTGATCGCGCAGCGCCTTCTCGACCAGTTCACGGTCGAGGATGCTGCCCTGCACGAAAGCCACGCCTTCGGGCACGAACGATGCGACGCCGCTCGAGAGGTCGTCGAGGACGACGGGCGTGAGCCCGGCATCCGCCAGTGCGCGAACGACGTGCGAGCCGATGTAGCCGGCGCCGCCGGTCACGATCCAGGACATTGTGCTCCTCAGGGTGGGGAAGTGTTCAGTATCTCAGGTCGCGATCGGCGGACTCTGAAGCCGCGAGTTCACGACGTGGTCGAGCGGGCAGCGGTCACGCGTCGCGATGCGCCCCGGCCGACGGCGTGACGGTGAAGATCACGGGGGAGGTGAAACCGGATGCGGCGAACGCCGCCGACACGGCATCCGTCACCTGCTGCACCGAGTCCTGCTCGATCAGCGCGATCGCCGCACCGCCGAAGCCTCCACCGGTCATGCGAGCACCGAGTGCGCCGGCCGCGAGGGCCATCTCGACCGCCGTGTCGAGCTCGGGGACCGAGATCTCGAAGTCGTCGCGCATCGAGGCGTGCGAGGCCACGAGCAGGTCGCCGATCGCACGGGCACCGTCTTCGCGCAGCACCACGACGGTGTCGAGCACGCGCTGGTTCTCGGTGACCACGTGCCGCACGCGGCGGAACGTCACGTCGTCCATGAGCTCCTCGGCGCGGGGCAGGTCGTCGACCGAGATGTCGCGCAGGCTCGGCACGCCCATGATCGCGGCACCGCGCTCGCAGGCCGCACGGCGCTCGCCGTATCCGCCCGTGGAGTGCGCGTGCTTGACCCGGGTGTCCATCACGAGGATCGCGAGGCCGGCCTCGGCGATGCCGACCTGCACGAGGTTCGCATCGAGCGAGCGGCAGTCGAGGAAGATCGCGGCATCCGGCTCGCCGAGCATCGACGCCATCTGGTCCATGATGCCGGTCGGGGCGCCGACCGCCTCGTTCTCGGCCTTCCGACCGACGCGGGCGAGGGCGACGCGGTCGAGCCCGGCGGCCCAGAGGTCGTTGAGCGCGGATGCCGTGGCACCCTCGATCGCCGCCGACGACGAGAGCCCCGCGCCCACGGGCACGTCGGACGCGATGGCGATGTCGAGCCCTGAACCGGTGGCCGCGGACGGAGCGACACCGTCGGCCTGGCGCAGCGCCCAGGCGACACCGAGGGGGTAGGCGGCCCACTCGGGCACCCGCGGCGCGGTGCCGGTCGGGGTCGGGAACAGCTCGTCGAGGTCGTCGAGGGAGACCTCGACCGGCTCGTCGGCGAAGGTCGAGGCGACGCGGATGCGGCGGTCGTCGCGGATTCCCACGGCGGCGACCGTGCGATGCGGGATGGCGAAGGGCAGCACGAATCCGTCGTTGTAGTCGGTGTGCTCGCCGATCAGGTTCACGCGCCCCGGCGCCGACCAGACGCCTTCGGGGGTGCGACCGGTGAGGTCGGTGAAGAGTGCGCGCGCGGCGTCCTGGGTGGTGGTCATGCGGATGCCTCGTCTGCGTTCTGGTCTGCGGATGCGGTGTGTGCGGCGTCGGCCTTCGCGATGGCCTCGCGGATGCGGGCCGCACCCTGCTCGGGGGTGACCTCGGCGGCCCAGGCCCACATCGCGGCCTCGGATCCCGCGAGGAACTTGAGCTTGTCGGCCGCCCGGCGGGGGCTGGTCAGCTGCAGGTGCAGGCGCACGCTGTCTCGGCCGACGTTCACCGGGGCCTGGTGCCAGGCGGCGATGTAGGGCGTCGGGGTGTCGTAGAGCGCGTCGACACCGCGGAGCAGTCGCAGGTAGAGGGGCGCGAGCTCGTCGCGTTCGGCATCCGTCGTCTCGGCGAAGTCCGGAACGTGGCGGTGCGGCATGAGGTGCACCTCCAGCGGCCAGCGGGCGGCGAAGGGCACGAATGCCGTCCAGTGCTCCCCGCGGAAGACGACCCTCTCGGATGCCTGCTCGGACTCGAGGATGTGCTGGAACAGGTCGGGCGCGGTGCGGTCGATCGAGTCGAGCAGGCGCGTGGTGCGCGGCGTCACGTAGGGGTAGGCGTAGATCTGGCCGTGGGGGTGGGGGAGCGTGACGCCGATGGCCTCGCCGCGGTTCTCGAACGGGAAGATCTGCTGAATGCCCGGCAGCTTCGACAGGGCGGCGGTGCGGTCGGCCCAGGCCTCGATCACCGTGCGGGCGCGCGTCACCGACTGGGTGCCGAACGAGCCGGTGTGCTCGGGGCTGAAGCACACGACCTCGCAGCGTCCGACCGAGGTGCGGGTGCGGCCGAGTCCGAGGGCGGCGAGATCGTCGAGCCCGCGGGGAGGGTTGCTCGCCTCAGGAGCGGTGCCGGTCGCCTCGGCGAGGGCGGGGCCGAAGGCGGGCGAGCGGTTCTCGAACACGGCGACGTCGTAGAGCGACGGCACCTCCGAGGGGTTGGTCGGCGACTGCGGAGCGAGCGGATCGGCGTCGGCGCTCGGCATCATCACGCGGTTCTGCCGGTTGGCGGCGACCGTGATCCAGTCGCCGGTCAGCACATCGAGGCGCATCGTGGCGGTCTCGCCGCGGGCGTCGAGCGTGCGGCTGTCGACGGCGCGGTCGGCCCCGAGCGTCGTGTCGGGATCATCGAAGTAGATCAGTTCGCGGCCGTCGGCGAGCGTCGTCGCGCGCTTGACGATGCCGGCGGAGAGGGTCTCGGTTCGCAACTCGGGAGATTCGGGCGTGTTCACGTAAACATGGTACGCACAGCGCCGTGGTAACGTCAACATTCCGGAGTTGTGAGCGCGTAGAGAGGGTGCCCGTGGACGACGAGCTGCTGCGCGACGATGATCTGCGTCGCGGCGCCGCGCGCCCGCGCCGTCGCCAGGCCCCGTCCGGTCGTGTCTCGATGGCGATGGTCGCCTCCCGTGCCGGCGTCTCGGGTCAGACCGTGTCGCGCGTCGTCAACGACAGCCCTCGCGTCGACCCCGCGACCCGCCGGCGCGTCGAAGCCGCGATGGCCGAGCTCGGCTACCGCCCCCACCGCGCAGCGCGCGCTCTGCGCACCGGACGCTCGCAGACCATCGGACTCGTCGTCACCACTCTCGCGACGGTCGGCAACTCGCGGATGCTGCAGGCCACCGCCGAGGCCGCGGCTGAACGCGGCTACGCCCTCACCCTCGTCACCGCGGGCGACAGCGTGGCCGACGCCTTCGAGCGCCTGGCCGAGCAGGAGGTCGACGGCGCGATCGTGCTGAACGAGGCGTCGGCGCTGGTACCCGCAGCCGATCGGCCGCCGGGACTGCGCCTCGTGGTCGTCGACGCCCCGGGGTCTGCGGATCTCGCGGTCGTGCACAGCGACCATGTCGGAGGCGCCGCTGCGGCGACCGCTCACCTGCTGGGCCTCGGACACGAGACGGTGCACCACCTCGCCGGGCCTGCCGACTCGTTCGCGGCCGCCGAGCGCGAGCGCGGATGGCGGAAGGCGCTCGCGGAGGCCGGGGTCGAGGCGACCGAGGTCGTCCGCGGCGACTGGACCGCCGAGGCAGGGTTCGCCGCGGGCGAGGCGCTGCGAGCAGCATCCGCCGTGTTCTGCGCCAACGACCAGATGGCGCTCGGGCTCCTCCGTGCGCTCGCCGAATCGGGGCGGCGGGTTCCCGAGGACGTCAGCGTCATCGGCTTCGACGACGTGCCGGATGCCGCCAACTACCGCCCGCCGCTGACGACGATCCGTCAGGACTTCGCCGCCCTGGCACGCCGCGCCGTCGACCTGCTCGTCGCCGACATCGAGGGTGCCGCGGACGGTGCGGCATCCGCTGTCGTCGTGCCGACGCTTCTGGTCGAACGCTCCAGCACGCGCTGAGCCGCGCCGCCCCCCGCACCCCGCCCGCCCCCGCACCCCGCCCCCTGGCGGTGCGTGGCCAGAAACGCACGTGAATCGCGCCTTTCGGATGCGTTTGTGACCACGCACGCGGCAGGGGCGGCCACGCCACCGCCCCGCGAACCCGGATAGCGGTTTCCACTCGCCGCTTGCGCGCCCGACGGAGTCATGGCATGCTGACGGAAAGCGCTTACCCACAACGGGCGACCGGCGCACCGGCTTCCCACAGAACGGACCAGCAATGTCACAGGCGACACCCCGCGAGATCGGGATCATCATGAACGGCGTCTCCGGGCGCATGGGCTACCGGCAGCACCTCGTGCGGTCGATCCTCGCGATCCGCGACCAGGGCGGCATCGAGCTGCCCGACGGATCCCGCATCACGGTCAAGCCGCTGCTTGTCGGCCGCAACGAGGCCAAGCTCGCCGAGCTCGCCGCGAAGCACGGCATCGACGACTACACGACCGACCTCGACGCAGCGCTCGCGGACCCGAAGTGGGAGATCTACGCCGATTTCCTCGTGACCAAGGCCCGCGCCTCGGCCCTTCGCAAGGCGATCGCGGCCGGCAAGGCGATCTACACCGAGAAGCCGACCGCCGAGTCGCTCGACGAGGCCCTCGAGCTCGCGCGTCTCGCGGACGAGGCCGGCGTCAAGACCGGCGTCGTACACGACAAGCTCTACCTGCCGGGTCTGCAGAAGCTCAAGCGCCTCATCGACTCCGGTTTCTTCGGCCGCATCCTCTCGGTGCGCGGCGAGTTCGGCTACTGGGTCTTCGAGGGCGACTGGCAGCCCGCGCAGCGCCCCAGCTGGAACTACCGCACCGAAGACGGCGGCGGCATCATCGTCGACATGTTCCCGCACTGGAACTACGTGCTCGAGAACCTGTTCGGCGAGGTCAAGAGCGTCTACGCGCAGGCCGCCGTGCACATCGCCGACCGCTGGGACGAGAACGGCGAGCACTACACCGCCACCGCCGAGGACGCCGCGTACGGCATCTTCGAGATCGAGGGCGGCATCGTCGCCGAGATCAACTCCAGCTGGACGGTGCGCGTCAACCGCGACGAGCTCGTCGAGTTCCAGGTCGACGGCACCCACGGATCCGCGGTCGTCGGACTCTTCGGCGCGAAGATCCAGCCCCGCAACGCGACTCCGAAGCCGGTCTGGAACCCCGACCTCGAAGACAGCCACGACTACGACGCCGACTGGCAGAACGTCCCGACCAACGATGTCTTCCTCAACGGCTTCCGTCAGCAGTGGGAGGAATACCTGGTCTCGTTCGTCGAGGGCACGAAGTACCCCTTCGACCTGCTCTCGGGCGCCCGCGGCGTGCAGTTCGCCGAGGCGGGGCTGACCTCCAGCGCCGAAGGCCGCAAGGTCGCACTCACCCCGCTGACGCTGGGTTGAGCATGACCTCTCTCCGACTTCTCGACGCCGCGGGCGCGGTGACGGATGCCGAACTGCGCGAGGGCGGCGGGTACACGCGTCCGGCCTCTCCGCTGCAGAGCCGCGTCGCGTACGCCGCAGCCCATGTCGTGCCGAAGGTGTACGCCGACAACACCCCGGGGCAGCCCGCCGACATCGACTGGGACTCGACTCTGGCGTTCCGCCGCAACGTGTACTCGTGGGGTCTGGGCGTCGCCGACGCCATGGACACCGCTCAGCGGAACATGGGGCTGGATGCCGCGGCGACGCGCGAGCTCATCACGCGCAGCGCCGAGGTCGCCCGCGAGGAGGGCGGCTCGGTCGTGGTCGGCGTCAACACCGATCACGTCGCCGAGTCGCACATCTCGCTCGACCAGGTGATCGACGCCTACAAGGAGCAGCTGCACTTCACCGAGGAGCAGGGGGCGGGCCCGGTGCTCATGGCCTCTCGCCACCTCGCCCGTGTCGCTGAGAACGCCGACGACTACCGTCGCGTCTATCGCGAGGTGCTCTCGGCGGCCACCGTCCCGGTCGTGCTGCACTGGCTCGGCACGGCTTTCGACCCCGAGCTCGCCGGGTACTTCGGAGCGGACGACTGGCAGACGGCATCCGCTGTGCTGCTCGACGTGATCGCCGAGAACCCCGAAAAGGTCGCCGGCGTGAAGATGAGCCTCCTGAACGCCGAGTCGGAGATCTCGGTGCGCGAGCGACTGCCGCAGGGTGTGCGCATGTTCACCGGCGACGACTTCAACTACGTCGGCCTCATCGGCGGAGACACCGTGGGGCAGGGTGACGGGCACTCCGACGCGCTGCTCGGCGCGTTCGCGGCCATCACCCCGGTCGCCTCCGCGGCGATCCAGGCGCTCGATGCCGGGGACCCCGAGCTCTACCTCGAGATCCTCGGCCCGACCGAAGAGCTCAGCCGCCAGGTGTTCGCCGCGCCGACCTTCTATTACAAGACCGGTGTCGCCTTCCTCGCCTGGCTCAACGGGCACCAGCCCGCCTTCCAGATGGTCGGCGGACTGCACTCGGCGCGCAGCCTTCCGCACCTCAGCCGCATCGTCGAGCTGGCGAACGCGTCGCTCGCCCTCGAGAATCCCGAACTCGCACGCGAGCGCTGGCACGGGATGCTGCGCCTGAACGGAGTGGACCTGTGACCGTCGACCCGCGCCTGTCGATCAACCAGGCCACGATCAAGCACGCAGACCTCGCGACGGCGCTGCGGGTGACGGCGGATGCCGGCATCCAGGCGATCGGCCTGTGGCGCGAGCCCGTGAACGAGGTCGGGCTCGACGTCGCCGCGCAGATGCTCGCCGATTCGGGGCTGCGCTTCACGACCCACTGCCGCGGTGGTTTCTTCACCCTTCCGGAGGGGCCGGATCGCATCGCTGCGCTCGACGACAACCGCCGAGCGATCGAGGAGACCGCGACCCTCGCCGCCGCGGGCGCCGACGGATCGACGGCCGTTCTCGTGCTCGTGGCCGGCGGCATCCCGGTGGGATCGCGCGATCTGATCGGCGCACGCGAGCGTGTGCGCGATGCGATCGGCGTGCTCGCGTCCGACGCGAAGGCGGCGGGCGTGACGCTCGCGATCGAGCCCCTGCATCCGATGTACGCCTCCGACCGCGCGGTCGTCTCGACGCTCGGGCAGGCACTCGACATCGCGGCCGATTTCGATGCCGACGTCGTGGGCGCGGCGGTGGACACGTTCCACATCTGGTGGGATCCGCAGGTGCTCGAGCAGATCACGCGCGCCGGCCGCGAAGGGCGCATCGCGACGTACCAGGTGTGCGACTGGAAGACCCCGCTCGCCGCCGATGTGCTGCTGTCGCGGCATTACACGGGTGACGGCGTGATCGACTTCGGCTCGCTCACGCGGGCCGTGATCGACACCGGATACGACCGTGACATCGAGGTCGAGATCTTCAACGCCGACATCTGGGCGGACGCTCCCGAGCACGTCGTCCGTCGTACGGCCGAGACCTTCGGCACCGCGATCTCGCCGCATCTGCGCTGACGGCCACCGGGATCCGGTCGGGGTCGGGTTTCGGTCGGGCACCGGCCGCGAACGTCCGCGAGTGGGCCACGCTTCCACCGTCTGCAGGACCCGAGCACGGATGCAGGGCCATGACACCGTTTCTGTCCTGCATCCGTGCCCGCGTCCTGCAGATGGGAGGGGGTGCGGCGGTCTTCTCGTCCGACGGGACCGGACCGGAAAAGACCGGACCGTTCGCCGGGAGCACGTGCAGGACTCGAGCACGGATGCAGGGCCATGACACCGTTTCCGTCCTGCATCCGTGCCTGGGTCCTGCAGACGGGACGGGGTGCGGCGGTCTTCTCGTCCGACGGGACCGGACCGGAAAAGACCGGACCGGAAAAGACCGGACCGGACAAGACCGGACGGGAACGTCCGCCGGCACCGGACCGTTCGCCGGAGCACCTGCAGGACCCGAGCACGGATGCAGGGCCGTGGCACCGTTTCTGTCCTGCATCCGTGCCTGGGTCCTGCAGACGGGACGGGGTGCGGCGGTTTTCTCGTCGGACCGGACCGGACCGGACCGGACCGGACCGGACCGGACCGGACCGGACAGAACGCCGCCGAAGACCGGATCCCCACCCGGGAACCGCCCACCTGTACGCGGCGGTCGCGCACGGCGCAAGCCCCGAGACACCCCGCCGAACGATTGAGAGGATGACGTCATGACGAAGATCCGCCCAGGACTCTGCTCGGTGACCTTCCGGTCGCTGAGCGCCGAACAGGTGGTCGACCTCGCCGCCGACGCCCGACTCGAGGTCATCGAGTGGGGAGCCGATTCGCACGTGCTGCCCGGCGACGTCGAGCAGGCCGCAAGGGTCGCGACGCTCACGACGGATGCCGGGCTCGTCGCGTGCTCCTACGGCTCGTACTTCCGTGCCGGTGCCGACGAGCCGATCACCCCCGTGCTCGACACCGCCGAGGCGCTCGGTGTCGATCGCGCGCGCGTCTGGGCAGGGCCGATCGGGTCCGACGAGGCGTCGCCGCAGGACTGGGCGTCGACGATCGCCCGACTGCAGGATGCTGTCGATGAGGCCGCCGCCCGGGGAATCTCGCTCGCGCTCGAGTTCCACTCCGGGACGCTCGCCGACACCGCCCCGACGACGCTGCGGGTGCTCGATGAGGTGGCTCGGCCGACGCTCCGCTCGTACTGGCAGCCGACGGTCGGCGCCACGGTCGATGCGGTGCTCGACGAGTACCGCGCGATCGCCGACCGGGTCAGCGCCGCGCACGTGTTCTCGTGGTGGCCGGATCACGAGAGGCTTCCGCTGCGGGCGAGGGATGCCCTGTGGACCCGCTTCTTCGCGGAGGCGCTGTCCGCGACGACTCCGCCCCGCGATGCGCTGCTCGAGTTCGTACCCGGCGATGATCCGACGCTGCTGCGTGGCGAGGCGGCGACGCTGCGCGCCTACCTCTCCCTCTGAGCCATGCGCCCCCGCAGCCCGGTCGCCGGACCCTCCCCGGCATCGCCCTCACCGCGCAGTATGCTCAGGGCATGAGTCAGCAGGAAAGCCCTTCCCGCGTGCGTCAGCCGCGGCATTCGCGGGGCGCGGCCCCGACCCTGCACGACGTCGCCCGTGAGGCCGGGGTCTCGCTCGCCACGGCATCCCGTGTTCTCAACGGATCCGAGCGCAAGGTGGCCGAGTCCTTCCGTGAGCGCGTCGAGCAGGCGGCCGCCGAACTGGGCTACACGGCTAACGCATCGGCGCAGGCGACCGCCCGAGGAAGCTCGCCCGTCATCGCACTGCTGGTCGCCGACATCGCCGACCCCTACTTCGGACTCATCGCGGCCGGTGTCGCTCGCGGAGCCGACGAACAGGGCCTTGTCGTGACGATCGCGATCACCGAGCGAGATCCGGCACGCGAGGCGCGCATCGTGCGGGCCCTCCGTGGGCAGCGACCCCAGGGCCTGATCCTCGCCGCATCGCGCACGAACGAGCCGACGGACTCCGACACCTCACGCGAGCTCGCGGAGTACGCCCGCTTCGGTGGACGCGTGGTCACGTTCGGCGCCGGCAGCGCAGACAACCGCCACGTCGAGATCGACAACCGCGCCGGCGCCGAAGCGCTCGGTCGCCGCATGGCGTCTCTCGGATACCGCTCCGCCATCGCGATCGGCGCGGCCGAGGGAGTGCTGACGTCGGACGAGCGTCTCGCCGGATTCCGCGCCGGCTTCGAGACCGACGGCGGGGCCATCGAGCAGGTGATCCGCGGCGACTTCCGCCGCGAATCGGGTGCGCAGGCGATGACGGCGGCCCTCGCCGACGGCGTCGAACCCGGAACGCTCGTGTTCGGCATGAGCGACGTGGTCGCGATCGGAGCGATGGCGGCGATCCGCGAGGCCGGTCGTGAGGTCGGCGCCGACATCGCGGTCTGCGGCTTCGATGACGTGCCCTCGAGCAGCGATGTCACCCCGGCGCTCACCACCGTGCGCGTGCCGCTCAGCGAGGTCGGATATCAGGCCTTCCGTGCGACGGTCGACGCCGACTGGCAGCAGGCTCCGCTTCCGCTCGAGGTCATCGTGCGGGCGAGCACCCCCGGACTCACCCGATGACCCGTGTGGTGCTGGCGCCGGACAGCTTCAAGGGCACGATCACCGCGGCGGATGCGGCGGCATCCCTCGCCGAAGGCTGGTCATCGGTCGAGCCGACCGCGACGTTCGTGCACCGCCCCATGGCTGACGGCGGCGAGGGCACCGTCGCCGCGTTCGAGGCGGCCGTGCCGGGAGCGCGACGCATGCCGGTCGTCGTCGACGGACCCGCGGGGCTGCCGCTGGAGACGAGCTGGCTGCTGCTTCCCGTCTCGGGGGATTCTCCCGGGGGGACCGCCGTCGTCGACCTCGCGTCGACCTCGGGCATCGAACTGCTCGACGAACTGCGTCCGTGGGATGCCGACACCACCGGATTCGGTCAGGCGATCGCCGCAGCCCTCGACCACGGCGTCACGCGACTGGTCGTCGGCATCGGGTCGAGCGCGTCGACCGACGGCGGCACCGGGATGCTGACCGCCCTCGGTGCGCGATTCCTCGATGCCGCCGGTGAGCCGGTCGCGCGAGGAGCCCGCGGTCTCGCCGACATCGCCTCCGTCGACCTGAGCGGTCTGCGCACGGCGCCGCGGGTGCGCGTGCTCACCGACGTCACGAATCCCCTCGTCGGCCCGCGGGGCGCCGCAGCCGTGTTCGGACCGCAGAAGGGTCTCGTCGGCCCGGAGCTCGCCGAGGTGGATGCCGGACTAGCGGGCCTCGCCGAACTGCTCGGCCTCGACTCCGCACTTCCGGGCACCGGAGCCGCCGGTGGCACGGGCGGTGCGCTGGTCGCCTGGGGTGCGACGCTCGCCCCGGGCGCTGCCGAGGTGGCGGACCTGATCGGCCTCGCCGACGCGATCGCCGACGCCGACCATGTCATCACAGGCGAGGGGTCGTACGACGGTCAGTCCGGAGACGGCAAGGTGCCCTCGTTCATCGCCGGCCTCGCGTCGACGACCGGTGCGACCGCCCTGCTCGCCGCCGGACGCATCACGGCCGACTCCGACACCGCGCTGTTCACGGCATCCGCGTCGCTCACCGAGATCGCCGGATCCTCGGATGCCGCGCTCGCCGACCCCGCCCGCTGGTTGCGCGAGGCCGGAGCCCTGCTCGCCCGCTCGGTCTGACGCATCGCCTCGGCGCGCGTCGGCCCACGGTGGGGTTCGCTGTTGCGCAGCATCCGTCCGCATTCGTCCGCATTCTTCCGCCCGGGTTGCCCCCGCCCCCCGCAGCATCCGCCCGCCAGCCCGTCGGGACCACTTTCGCAGCCGGCTCGCCAGTCGGGGCCACTTTCGCATCGGGATCGGCCGTTTCGGGTGCGTAATTGACCCCGCACACGCAGGGGGGCGAGCACGAGGGCCGGAAGGCATCTCCGTCCGCCAGCCGGGGCCACTTTCGCACCGGGGATGGCCGTTTCGGGTGCGCAATTGACCCCGCACACGCAGGGGCGGCGAGATAGGGACGCGAGGGCATCTCCGCCCGCCAGTCAGGGTCAGTTTCGCATCGCGGATGCCAGGCGCGGTCACTTTCGCACCGGGGATGGCCGTTTCGGGTGCGTAATTGACCCCGCACGCACAAGGAGGGGATGCCGTGGGGCAGTCCGCCCCCGGATCCGCCCCGGGGTCGTTCCGCCCCGGGGGCGTTGCGCCCCGGGGGGCGTTCCGCCACGGGGGCGTTCCGCCACGAAAGAGTTCCGGTCCCGGATGCACTTCTGCCCCCACACGGGCGACGTGCGGGGGCAGAAGAACAGCCCGAAGGACGCGGGGATCAGCCCCCGAGGGCGGCGGACACCACGGCTCGCGCCTCGGCCTGCACCTCGGCGAGGTGCTCCGGGCCGCGCAGGCTCTCGGCGTACAGCTTGTAGACGTCTTCCGTGCCCGAGGGGCGGGCGGCGAACCAGGCGTGCTCGGTCTGCACCTTGAGGCCGCCGATCGCCGCACCGTTGCCGGGGGCGTGCGACAGCTTGGCGGTGATCTCCTCACCCGCGAGGGTCGTCGCCGAGACGGCATCCGGAGCGAGCTTGCCCAGCGTCGCCTTCTGCGCGGGCGTCGCCGGGGCGTCGACGCGCTGGTAGGCCGACGAGCCGAAGGCCTGCTCCAGCTCGGCATACCGCTCCGACGGCGTCTTGCCGGTGACCGCGATGATCTCGGCCGCGAGCAGGCACAGCAGGATGCCGTCCTTGTCGGTCGACCAGACGGTGCCGTCCTTGCGGAGGAACGATGCTCCGGCCGACTCCTCGCCGCCGAACGCGACCGAGCCGTCGAGCAGACCGGGCACGAACCACTTGAAGCCCACCGGCACCTCGAGGAGGCGGCGTCCGAGCGATTCGGCGACCCGGTCGATGATCATCGACGACACGAGGGTCTTGCCGATCGCGGCGTCGCGCGGCCACTCGGAGCGGTGCGAGAACAGGTAGTCGATCGCGACCGCGAGGTAGTGGTTCGGGTTCATGAGCCCGGCGTCGGGGGTGACGATGCCGTGGCGGTCGGCATCCGCGTCATTGCCGGTCAGCACGTCGTAGTCGCCCTTCTTGGCGACGAGCGAGGCCATGGCCGACGGGGAGGACGGATCCATGCGGATCTTCTCGTCCCAGTCGAGCGTCATGAAGCGCCAGGTCGGGTCGACCTCGGGGTTCACGACGGTCAGGTCGAGGTCGTAGACCTCCTTGATGAGCGCCCAGTACTCGACGGATGCGCCACCGAGCGGATCGGCGCCGATGCGCACTCCGGCGGTGCGGATGGCGTCGATGTCGATGATCGTTGCCAGGTCGCGCACGTAGGCGTCACGGAAGTCGTACCCCGGAAGCGCGTCCCAGTCGATGTCGGCGAACCGCTCGCGCTTGACGTCGACGAGACCGCGGTTGATCAGCTCGTTGGCGCGGTCGGCGATCCAGCCGGTCGCGTCGGTGTCGGCCGGTCCGCCGTGCGGCGGGTTGTACTTGAAGCCGCCGTCGCGGGGCGGGTTGTGCGACGGGGTGACGACGATGCCGTCGGCGCGGCCGGTGGCATCCGGTGCGAGGTCGCGGTTGAAGGTGAGGATCGCGTGGCTGAGCGCGGGCGTCGGCACCCAGGCGTCGCGCGAGTCGACGCGGACGTCGACGCCGTTGGCCACGAGCACCTCGATGGCGCTGCGCTCGGCGGGCAGCGAGAGCGCGTGGGTGTCGCGGCCGAGGAACAGGGGACCGGTGATCCCCTGGCTCGCGCGGTAGTCGACGATCGCCTGGGTGGTCGCCAGGATGTGGTTCTCGTTGAAGCTCTTGGTCAGCGACGACCCGCGGTGACCGCTGGTGCCGAACGCGACCCTCTCGGCGGCGACCCCGGGGTCGGGAACGCGGTCGTAGTAAGCGGCGATCAGCTCGTCGACATCGATCAGATCAGATTCCTCGGCAGGGAGGCCGGCGCGGCTCGTCATGCAGACAGTCTGCCCCCATCTCGGCATCCGCGCATCTTCTGGGCGTGTGCCGGTGCCCTAAGGTGAAACGCGTGACTGAACGCCGCACCTACAGCTATCTCGGCCCCGCCGGAACATTCACCGAAGCGGCGCTCGAACAGGTCGCTGAAGCACGGGGTCAGGACTGGCGTGCCGTGCACAACGTCGGAGAAGCCCTCGCGGATGTGCTCGAGGGGCGCAGCGACGCCGCGATGATCGCGATCGAGAACTCGATCGAGGGCGGCGTCTCGACCACGCAGGATGCGCTGGCCACTCTGCCGGGCCTCCGGATCATCGGCGAGTACCTCGTGCCGGTGAACTTCGTGCTCGTGGCGCCTCGGGGCACGACCCTGGCAGACATCAGCGTGATCGCCGCGCACCCTGTCGCGTACGCTCAGTGCCACGGCTGGCTCGGGGAGCACCTGCCCCGGCACTCGCATGTGCCCGCGGCGAGCAACGTCGCTTCGGCGATCGGCATGCTCGACGGCGGTCTTCCGGCCCAGGCGGCCATCGCCGCCCCGGGCGTCGTGAAGCACCTCGACGTCGACGTGCTGGCCGAGGACATCGGCGACAACGCTCAGGCCGTCACCCGCTTCGTGCTCGTGACCCGCACGACCACGGCGCCGGCACCGACCGGGGCCGACAAGACCTCGCTGATCGTCGAGCTGCCGAACGATCACCCCGGATCCCTCCTCGAGATGCTCGAGCAGTTCTCGACCCGCGGCATCAACCTCTCGCTGATCCAGTCGCGTCCGATCGGCGACGAGCTCGGCCGCTACCGGTTCGTGATCGACGCCGACGGCCACATCGAGCACGAGCGCATGGCCGACGCCCTGCTCGGCATCCGCCGTTTCAGCCCGCGCGTGGTGTTCCTCGGTTCGTATCCGCGAGCCGACCGGCAGATCGTGCAGTATCCCGAGCGCTACTCCGACGACATCTTCGTCGAGGCGCGCGACTGGCTGCGCGGCATCCTCAGCGGCGAGCCGGACGACTGAGCGCCGCCTCCACGATCAGACGGCTCGGAGCTCGACCAGAGCCCGTTTGAACTCGGGCATCGCCGAGTGCGGATCGACCCGGTCGTCGGTGAGCAGATTGGCGCTCTCGGCATCCGCATAGTGGAACGGCAGGAACACCGTGTCGGGCCTGATGTCGTTCGTCAGCTCGGCCCGCGCCCGCAGGGTGCCGCGGGAGTTCGAGAGACGGATGCCGTCGCCCTCGCCGATCCCATGACGACGCGCGGTCGCAGGGTGCAGCTGCGCGACGAGATCGGGCCGCTTCTCGGTGAGCTCGGGGATGCGGCGGGTCTGCGCTCCGCTCTGGTACTGCTCGAGCAGGCGCCCGGTGATCAGGGTGAGCCGGTCGGCGCTCGCCGTCGGATGCTCCCGAGCCCGCACGGCGACGAGCTTCGCGCGCCCGTCGGCGTGCGCGAAGCGGTCGGCGAACAGTCGAGGGGTGCCGAGGCTCCCGATCGGGAAGGGCCAGTGCGCCTCGATGCCGAGGTCGAGCAGTTCGTGGCTGAGGCCGGAGTAGTCGGCGCGGCCGCCGGCGGAGGCGCGGGCCAGCTCGCCGAACACCTCCGACGGCACGAGGCTCCAGGTGCCGGGGGCGTCGAGGCGACGGGCGAGCTCGGCCATGATCCACAGCTCGCTGCGGGCGCCGGCGGGGGCGTCGACCGCTCGGCGGCGACGCAGCACGCGGCCCTCGAGGTTGGTCATCGTGCCCTCCTCCTCGGCCCACTGCAGCACGGGGAGCACGATGTCGGCGGCCTTCGCGGTCTCCGAGAGGAAGAAGTCCGAGACGACGAGCAGATCGAGCCGGCTCAGGGCCTCGCGCACGGTCGAGACGTTCGGCGCCGACACGAACACGTTCGAGCCGTGCACGAGCAGCGCTCGCACGCCGCGCGGGAGTCCGGCGCTCTGCAGCAGCTCGACCGCGGGGATGCCGGGCCCGGGAAGGTCGTCGGGGTCGACGCCCCACACGGCCGCGACCGAGGCGCGGGCGGCCGGGTCGCTGATCGACTGGTACCCCGGAAGCTGGTCGGCTTTCTGTCCGTGCTCGCGTCCGCCCTGGCCGTTGCCCTGCCCGGTCAGCGTGCCGTAGCCGCACCCCGGTGTCCCCGGAAGACCCAGGAGCAGTGCGAGGTTGATGGCGGCCGTCGCGGTGTCGGTGCCGTCGACATGCTGCTCGACGCCGCGGCCGGTGAGGATGTAGGTCGAGTCGGAGTCCGCCAGTCTGCGTGCCAGATCGCGGATGCTGCGCGCCGCCACCCCGGTGACGGTCTCGGCACGCTCGGGCCACCACGCCGACACCGACTGGCGGAGGGCGTCGAAGCCCGATGTGCGCTGGCGCACATAGCCGTCGTCGTAGAGCTCCTCGGCGATCACGACATGGATCACTGCGAGCAGCAGCGCGAGATCGGTGCCGGGCACCGGCTGCACGTGGATGCCGGCGCCGTCGGCGCTCAGTCGTGCCGTCGAGCTGCGGCGAGGATCGACGACGATGAGACCGCCGCGGGCCCTGGCACCCTGCAGATGCGAGACGAACGGCGGCATGGTGTCGCCGACGTTCGATCCCAGCAGCAGCACCGTCTCGGCGGTGTCGAGGTCGGTCAGCGGGAACGGCAGGCCGCGGTCGATTCCGAAGGAGCGGTTGGCGGCGGCCGCAGCGGATGACATGCAGAAGCGGCCGTTGTAGTCGATGCGCGACGTGCGTAGTGCGATGCGGGCGAACTTGCCCAGCTGGTACGCCTTCTCGTTCGTGAGCCCGCCGCCGCCGAAGACGCCGACCGCATCGGGGCCGTCCTCCTCGGCGATCAGACGCAGCCGCGCGGCGATCAGATCGAGAGTCACGTCCCAGTCCGCCGGGTGCAGTTCGCCGTCGGTCCCGCGCACCAGGGGAGTGGTGAGGCGACCTGCGTCGGCGAGCAGCTCGGCCGAGGTCCACCCCTTCTTGCACAGCCCGCCGCGGTTCGTCGGGAAGTCGCGTCCGGCGACGGCGACCGGCAGCGGTGCGCCCACGGTCGGGGTCAGCGTCATCGCGCACTGCAGCGCGCAGTAGGGGCAGTGGGTGTCGGTCATGCGACGGCCCCCGCGTGGGCGTGCAGCATCTCGGTGATGCGGGCGCGGCATCCTCCGCATCCGGTGCCGGCGCGGGTGCACTCGCCGACCGCAGCCACCGACGAGCAGCCGTCGTCGATCGCGTCCTCGATCTGGCCGACGGTGACGGCGTTGCAGATGCAGAGGGTCGCGTCACGACCGGCCGGTGCGATCGCATCAGCGTCAGGATCATCGAGACGCAGCAGCAGCGAGCGGTCGGCGGGCAGCTCGCCGCCGCGCAGGTACAGCACGCTCAGTTCGGCCGCGGCCCGCGGCATCCCGACCGCCACGAATCCGGTGAGGATGCCGTCGCGCGTCGCCATCTTCACGTAGGTGCCGTGCTCGGGGTCGGCCCAGACGGCGATGCCGGGGGCATCCTCACCGGCCGGGACAGGGGCGAAGGGGTCGGCCGAGACGTCGCCCGCGGATGCGATGTCGACCAGCTCGCCCTTGAGCACGACGACGCCGGGGTGCTCGTCGGCGAACTCGCCCGGGTGGTCGTCGGCACTGTCGAGCTCGGCGGCGATGGCCGCGGCGAGCCAGCTCGCCTGACGCCAGCCGGGGCCGACGAGGCCGTGCGGTCCGCCCGGCACCTGGCGGTCGTGCAGGAACTCGGCGGGGTCGGCGATGTGGGCGCAGTCCCCGATCGCATGGATGCGCGGATCCGACCACGAACGCAGTGCGCCGTCGACGAGCACGCCGTTGCCGACGCGGAGTCCCGCGGCCTCGGCGAGCTCGGTGCGCGCCTTGACGCCGCACGACAGCACGAGCAGATCGCCCTCGATGCGCTTGCCGTCGGAGCTCGCGAGTGCACGGAACCGGCGGATGCCGTCGTCGCCCTCGACCCCGATCACTCCCTCGGCTCGGGTGTGCGGCACCAGCGTGACGCCGGCCGAGGCGAGAGCGGTCGAGAGGATGCTCGCCGACCCCCGGTCGAGCTGGCGGGGCATCGGCATCGGACCGAAGTGGGCCACGGAGAGCACGGCGCCGGCGTCCGCGAGCAGCATGGCGAGCTCGATCCCCAGCACGCCGGCTCCGAGCACCACGACCCGGCCGCCGCGTGCGACCACGGCGCGCACCTGCTGGGCATCCGACAGATCGCGGAGCACGCAGACCCCTGTGGTCAGACTGCTGTCGAGGCCGGTGGTGTCCGGACCGAGCGTCTCGAGGCCTTCGAGCGACGGGACGATCGATCGCGCGCCGGTCGCGAGCACCAGGCGGTCGTACCCGACGGTCGATCCGTCGACCAGCTCGACGACCCGCGCATCCCGATCGATCCGCACCGCTCGCGCCCCCAGCCGCAGATCCACACCGGAGAGGCTCGCGGCAGTGGCGAGAGTGAGCTCGTCGAACGAGGCCTCGCCCACGGCGTATTCCGCGAGCAGCACCCGGTTGTACGGATCCGCCGTCTCGGCGCCCAGCACGGTGACCGTCGCCCGACCCCCTGCCACGAGCGGCAGGAGCTCTTCGGCGAAGCGGATGCCGACAGGCCCCGCGCCGATCACGACGATGCGCTCGGTCATGGTCAGATCCGGTGTCCGGCGAGCGAGGGCCGAGGCATCAGATAGACGAAGACCGTGATGAGGAGCAGCACGATGTAGGCGGCGACGAATCCGCCGAATGCCGGAGCGTACGAACCTGTGCCGCTCTTCGCCGCCGCGAGAACCTGCGGGATCACGAATCCGCCGTAGGCGCCGATGGCCGAGATCAGCCCCAGGGCGGCCGCGCCCTTGCGCTGGGTGCTGACAGCGAGCGCGTCGCCCGCGGTCGCGGCACCGCGTGCGGCGAAGACGTTGGGAATCATCCGGTAGGTCGCGCCGTTGCCGACGCCGGCCGCGACGAACAGCAGCAGGAAGCATCCGAGGAAGAGCGCGAAGCTGTTCGCCTCGAGAGTGACGAGAAGCGACAGGGCGCCGACGATCATGAGCGAGAACGCGGCGATCGTCATCCGTGCTCCGCCGAAGCGGTCGGCGAGCTTTCCTCCATAGGGGCGGGCGAGCGAGCCGACGAGGGCCCCGAGGAAGGCCAGCGACAGCGAGGCGCTGCCGATCTGGAACGTCGAGAACTCGGGGAAGGTGTCGGCGATGAGCTTCGGGAAGACGCTCGAGAAGCCGATGAACGATCCGAACGTGCCGATGTACAGCAGCGACAGCACCCACAGGTGCGGTTCGCGCAGTGCGGCGGCGGCCCCGGCGAAGTCCGCCTTGGCGGACGACAGGTTGTCCATATGGCGCCATGCTCCCCACACGGCCACGAGGATCAGCGGCACCCACATCCAGCCGGCGAACGACAGGCTGAAGGTCGACGCGGCGGTGATCGACACGACGATCGGCACCGCGAGCTGGGCGACCGAGGTGCCGAGGTTGCCGCCGGCGGCGTTGAGCCCGAGCGCCCAGCCCTTCTCCTTCTGCGGGAAGAAGTAGGTGATGTTCGCCATGGAGCTGGCGAAGTTGCCGCCGCCGAAACCGGCGAGAGCCGCGACGGCGAGCAGCACGCCGAACGGGGTCTCGGGATCCTGCACGACGATGCCGAGCAGGACGGCGGGGATCAGCAGCAGCAGCGCCGAGACGATGGTCCAGTTGCGTCCGCCGAAGCGGGCGACGAGGAACGTGTACGGGAACCGCAGCGTCGCGCCGACGAGGCTCGGCAGCGAGATCAGCCAGAACGACTCGGTGGTGCTCAGAGTGAACCCGGCGGCGGGGAGCAGCACGACGACGATGCTCCAGAGCTGCCAGATGATGAAACCGAGGAACTCGGCGAAGATCGACCAGCCGAGGTTGCGGCGGGCGATCGCCTTGCCCTCGGTGGCCCAGAAGGCCGAATCCTCGGGGTTCCAGCCGTCGATCCACCGGCCGGGGCGGCGTGTGAGGGTCACGGCGGGGGTGTCGACGCTGCTTCTTCCGGTGATCTGGGACATCGCGGCTCCTGCGTTCGAGAGGTGAATGCTCTGAACGTAGGCGGCGGATGTTGCAGGGCCGCACGAGTGCGATTACCGGACGATTACTTCTCGATCACATCGGCGAGGTGGGCGATGAGAGAACTTCAGGAATCCCGGTCGTCGGCGCGCCATTCCCCGGCCAGCTCGGTGATGGTGGCGACCGCCGCAGCGGTGTCCTCACGACTGCCGCCCGCGCGACCTGCGGCGAGGCCGGCGAGGTAGGCGCTGAGCGGTGCGGCCGGGCGCGCGACGCCGTGCGCGACATCCCGGGCGAGATCCAGGAGCAGGGCGACATCGACGGACTCGCGATCGATCCCGAGCGCGCTGCAGACCGCCGTGGTCCAGTCGTCCAGGGCTTCGACCGGAAGGTGTTGCGGCTTGTCGGTCATGTCGTCTCCTCGTCTGGTGCTCCGTCGCGCGGGGGCATCGGTGCCGCGGCGCGGGCCCGTTCGAGATCGTCCCACGTGTCGACATCCGTTGCCAGGTCTCCCGCCGGAATCGCGCTGATGCGCAGGCGCGCCAGCAGCGATCGCAACGACGCGTCGCGGCCGCCGTCGGGGAGAGCCGCGGCGGCGGATCGCAGGGCATCGGTGCGGTAGCGGCCGACGAGCCACTGCATCCGTCCCGACGCGTCGATCAGGCAGACGCCGTCGATGCCGTGCGCGCCATTCGTGCTGTCGGCGTCGGCCTTGCCGATTTTGCCGTCGGCGTCGGCGGAGAGGGGCGGATGCCGGCGCAGCAGCGCCACGGCGCCTTCGGCGTTCGGCAGGTCGGCCGCCAGCACCAGGACGTCGGCGGTGTCGACGAGAGCGAGGCCGGCGGCGATGCCGGCGACCGGTCCGCCGAACTCCGGGGTCTCCCGGGTCCATACGACGCGAACACGGGTCGGCGCCGGCGGACCAACGACCACGATGGGGTCGCAGCCGTCGACGGCGGCGATGGCGCGGTCGAGCAGTGTACGGCCGCCGACCTCGAGCAGCGGCTTGGCAGTCCCGTCGAGTCGTGAGGCCCGCCCGCCGGCGAGGATGATCGCGGCAGTCGGCCCGGACGCCGGTGTCGCGGCGTCCGGTGTCTCGGTCGTGCGCGTCCCGGTCACGAGAGCAGCATCACGTCGACCAGGTCGCCTGCCGCGACGGCCGATATGTCGGCGGGCACGACGGCATAGGCATCCGCCCTGGCGAGTCCTGCCGCCAGATGCGCGCCCGACGACCCGTCGGCGGCCGCCGGGCGCACCGACCAGGCGGCCGGGTCGGAGCGGTCGAGGGCGACGGGCACGTACTGCTGTCGTCCCACCGGGCTGCGCCACGCTGCGCTGCTGGCGAGGCGGAGCATCGGGCGCTGCAGTGCTGCGCGACCCTGGAGAGCGAGCAGCGCCGGCCGCACGAAGGCCTCGAACGACGCGGCGACGCTCGCCGGATTGCCGGGCAGCCCGAACACCAGCGCGTCGCCAAGGCGCCCGAAGGCCTGAGGCCTGCCCGGCTGCATGGCGACCGCCACGAACTCGATGCGATCGCGCAGCACGTTCTTCACGACCTCGTGGGCTCCGGCGCTGACTCCGCCGGACGTGACCACGACATCGACGCGCGCATCGACGAGCGCGCGATCGAGGAGTGCGGTGAAGGCGGCATCCTCGTCTGTCACCGTGTCGACCGAGACGACGTCAGCGCCCGTCTCCGCGCACAGCGCAGCGAGCAGCACCGAGTTCGACTCGGGGATCTGCCCGCGGGCGAGGTCGGCGCCGGGGTCGGCGAGCTCGCTGCCGGTCGAGATGACCGCGACGCGAGGACGACGATGCACCGGCACAGTGTCGATGCCGGTGGCCGCGATGGCCGTGAGCTGGAGCGGGCCGAGGGTGGTGCCCGCTGTCGCGACGACGGCTCCGGCGCGCAGCTCCTCGCCGCGGCGGCGGATGTTGGCACCCGCGCGAGTCGGCGCAGTGACCACGATCGCAGGCGCATCCCACGCCTGCAGGCCGTCGCGGGTGTGCTCGAAGGGCACGACGACGGTCGCCGTGTGCGGCACAGGCGCGCCGGTCATGATGCGTGCGGCTCGTCCCTCACGCAGCTCGGGTTCGTCGGCCGACCCCGCCGGGAGGTCGGCGATCACCGCGAGCTCGACGGGGTGCTCGGCCGTGGCCGACTCGACGTCGGTGAACAGGACCGCGTATCCGTCCATCGCCGAGTTGTCGAACACCGGCACATCGACCCGAGCGTGCACGGTCGTGGCGAGGACGCGGCCCGCCGCCCGTGCGAGCGGCACCGATTCGGCATCCAGCGGTCGGGTGGCGGCGATCACCTTCGCCCGCTGTTCCTCGACCGTCAGCATGCCGGAGGAGCGAGGGGAGTGGTGATTCGCATGCAGTCAGCGTACGACGGTCGCGGGGATGCCCCGCGACCGCGCCGCCCCTCTGCCCCTTGTTTCCCCGTTCGAAAGTCAGTGCTCGCGGAACATCGGCCAACCGCTGCCCGGCAGCATGTGCGAATGCAACGCGCCCTTCGCCGATTCCAAGGTCGGGTACGTGCCTGTCGCCGCATCGGATCCGGCCATGACGACGGTGTATCCCTCGTCGTCATGTCGGATGCTGCCGACGACGCCGTTCGTGCCGTACGCCACCCAGAGGGCCAGGGTCTTGGTAGTGCTCATCATCGAACCCCTTCCGTTGCGGGTGACCCTACGCCCCGGCGCACCGGAATACCAGCCCCTGACGCGGAGTCTTGGCGGCTTTCGCCACATGGCGCCGGCGATGCGGGCCAGTTGTGCATCGCAAACGGATGATCCGGATGCGGAACTGGCCCCGCCTGGACGCCGGATGCGGAAATGGCCCCGCCTGCGGGCGTGGGAGGGGCGGGGCGGGACGCAGAGATGTGCGAGCGTCAGCGACGGGATGCCATCGCGCGACGGATGCGGTCCATCAGCGGTCGCCCGTCGTCCAGGTCGAGCTGAGCCACGCGGATGACGATCCAGCCGAGGTCCTCGAGATCTCGCTGCCGCTGGATGTCGCGGCGCCACTGATCGCGACTCGTGCGGTGGCCGTCGCCCTCGTACTCGATCGAGATCCTGAGGTCGGGATAGGCCATGTCGCTCCGCGCGATGAGGAGCCCGTTCTCGTGGATCTCGTACTGCACGACGGGTTCAGGAAGACCTCCCGCGACGATGAGCAACCGCGTCTCGGTCTCCTTGGGCGATTCCACTCCTTCGCGCGCACGGGACAGCGCGTCACGGACTCGTCGAGAGCCGGGGAAGCGGCCCAGGCCTGCAGGCGCTGTTCGATGTCGGTCTCTGTCAGGGGAGGGCGCCCCTGACGCAGCCCGGGATAGTTGTCGGCCGTGCTCAGCACTGCGTCGAGGGCGCTGACCACCTGGTCGTCGGTCAGCGTCGCGGCGCACATGAATAGAGCCGCGGCCGGATCGACGACCGGAATTCCACCGATTCGCCAGGGATGGGCCCGTCCCTCTGCCAGGCGCCGGCCGGTGACGCCGCGGCGGCGGACGCGCGCCGAACCCGTCGTCACGACCACGAGGATCGGTGCCTCGACGTTCCAGATGCCGGGATGCGGATACCCCCACACCCGCATCGCCGTCTCCCCGCCGATGAGCTGACCACGGTGCAGGAGGGGCGCGAGGGCGACGACGCGATCGAGTGGTGTGTCCGCGGCCGTGACCGAACGCACCCCGCGGAAGGGCCGGTCGAGATCGCGCGCGGACACGCGACCCCGACCGACACCTGCGGCCGCGGCCTGCCGCACGGAGAAATGGCGCCCGAGTTCGTCGGGCAGGAGTATCCGATGGCGCATCCCATCAGGCTCGCTGGTCGGATGTGTCTTCCTGGCCTGATGACCGCGAGATCCCGAGAGATGTGGACAAGTCGCGCCTGTGGACAGATTGAGCGCCGCGTTCCTCCGGCGTGGTGCGGGGCCACTTCTGCATCCGGTGCCGCGAGCGGGGCAGTTCCGCATCCGGTGCCGCGAGCGGGGCCAGTTCTGCATCGGGTGCCGCGAGCGGGGCCACTTCTGCATCTGAAACCGGCGTTTCGGATGCACAAGTGGCCCCGCCTGGCGGCGGGATGCGGAAGTGGCCCCGCTCGCGTGCGCGAGCGCGCGCGGCGACCAGCGAGTGGTGACCAGCGCGGCGACCAGCGCCCGGCGACGAGCGCGCGACGGCACGCGGCGCCCCCTTCGCCTACAGCCCGGCGCCTACAGCGCGGTGCCCGCGGCGCCTACAGGGCGGCGGCGATGAGCTCGAGCGTCTGGGCGCGGCCGGCGGCGGCGTCACGAGGCTCGGACTCGTATGCACCGGCGACGGGCGACAGCATGACCTCGTCGACGCCGTACTTCTCGGCGAACGCGCGCACCTCGGCGGCGACCGACTCGCCGGTGCCGACGAACCAGCGCGAGCGGGCGGCTTCGACGACCTGGTCGGTCGCGGCATCCGATTCTGCGGCGAGGGCCTCTTCGACGGTCTCGAGTGCGATGAGCGGCTTGTTGAGGCGCAGGCGCGACATCATGCGCAGCTGCGGAAGGGCGCGCGCCTCGGCCTCTTCCTGTGTCGGCGCGGCGACGACGTTGACCGTGAGGAACGTCCGCGGCTCGGGGTGCTCTTCGCTCGGCTGGTAGCCGGTGCGGTAGAGGTCGAGTGCGCGCTCGAGGCCATGTCCCGAGAAGTGGTTGGCGAAGACGTAGGGCAGGCCGTGGGATGCCGCGAGCTGCGCAGAGTAGTCGCTCGATCCGAGCAGCCACACCTCGGGGCTTCCGGTGGCGGCCGGGGTCGCGTGCACCGTGTACTCGCCACCCGAGGTGAAGCGCACGGTGGCGCCCTCGCCCGAGATGAGTGCGGCGATGTCCTGCACGTTGCGCGGGAACTGCTCGACATCGCTGGTCGTGCCCGATCCACGCAGCAGCTGGGTGATGACGGGGTCGCTGCCGGGCGCGCGGCCGAGGCCGAGGTCGATGCGTCCGGGCGCGATGGCCTCGAGGGCGGCGAACTGCTCGGCGACGATGAGCGGTGCATGGTTGGGGAGCATCACTCCGCCGGATCCGAGACGGATCTGCGTCGTGCGCATCGCGGCGGCGGCGATCAGCACCGGGGGAGTGGTGGATGCCACGGCCGGCATGTTGTGGTGCTCGGCGAACCAGTAGCGGCGGTAGCCGAGCCGGTCGGCGGTCGCGGCGAGATCGAGGGAGGAGGAGATCGCCTCGGCACTGGTCTGGCCGGTGCGAACCGGGACGAGGTCGAGGACGGAGAGCGCGGTGGAAGTCATCCCCGAATGCAACGGCGGGGGCGGGCGGGGCATTCCCGTCCGCCCCATCGTCGCCGGTGCGTCTCAGACAGCGACGAGACCTGCGGATGCCGAGGGCGTGAACTCCTCGGTGAGCGCGCGTCGCGTGAGGTGATAGCGGATGTGCCAGGCGGCGCTGAAGCTCTGCTCGGGAAGCTGGGCGAGGGCCGTTCGGTCATCGGGGCCGAGGCCGTCGCGGGCTGCTTCGCGGAGCAGGTCGTCTCGTGTCGCCGGGTACTCCATGCCGCGGAGGAACCGGTCGAGAGCAGAAGAGGGGCGCATGGGATCGTCCATTCCGAAGGGAGAGCGGGGTGGGCCGGGGTGTGCGCCCCGGCCCACCGAAGGGTCAGGCGGTGATCGACTGTCGGTTGTCGCTCGACTCGACCTCGATCTTGCGGGGCTTCGCGCGCTCGCTGACCGGGATGATCACCGAGAGCACGCCGCTCTCGTACGAGGCGCTGATCGCGTCGAGGTCGACGCCGTCGCCGAGCGAGAACTGGCGGAGGAACGAGCCCGCGCCGCGTTCGCGTGCGAGCCAGCGGACGCCTTCGCGACCGTCGGCCGTGCGCTGCGCGCGGATCGTGAGCTGTCCGCCGTCGAGGTCGACGTCGATCGAGCCCGGATCGATGCCGGGGAGGTCGGCGTGCAGGATGTACCTGTCGCCGTCGCGGTAGAGGTCCACCGGCATGAGACGCGGTGCGCGGACGGAGTCCAGCACGCTCGCAGCGAAGCGGTCGAGCTGACTGAACGGATCGAAGGACATGGCCATGAGTGTCTCCTTTCGTGTGGCCCGAGCGGGCGTTCTCCGGTGCAGATTATCTGCAACCGTTGCTATAGATTTTTTATAGAACAACGCGAGATAGAATGCAAGTGCGTCGAGAAGGAGGTGCCCATGGGTGATCGTGATCCGAGCATGCCGGTCTACGGCATCGCCGTCGCCGCGCAGCTCAGCGGGGTCCCCGAGGCCAGCCTCCGCCTCTTCGAGGCGAAGGGGCTGGTCACGCCCGCGCGCAGCGAGGGCGGCACGCGCCGCTACAGCGATGACGACCTCGAGCGTATCCGCCGGGTGACCGGGCTGCGCGTCGAGGGCATCAACATCGTCGGCATCCGTCGCGTGCTCGATCTGGAGGACGAGAACGCCGGCCTCCGCGACGAGCTCGCCGACGATCGCCCCTGATCCGCGGCCCGCTGCGCCCCGTGACCGACGCGGCTGCGCCCCGCGACCGACGCGGGAGGGCAGTACTTTAGGGGCATGGATGCCGAGATCTTCTACGTGCTCGTCGGTGCTGTCGTGGTGGCCGCGATCGCCCGATGGCGCGGCTGGCCGGCGCCGCTCCTCGTCACTGTCGTGGCGCTCGCGGCATCCTTCCTGCCCTTCGTGCCGGATGTCGAGATCGACGGCCATCTGCTGCTGAACCTCGTGCTGCCGCCGCTGCTCTACTCGGCGGCCCTGGACGTCTCGTTCGTCGGCTTCAAGCGCAGCCTCCCGCAGATCCGCCGGCTCGGCATCTGGCTCGTGCTGCTCACGGCGCTCGCGGTGGGGTTCGTGGCCTGGTGGATCATGCCGTCGCTGACCCTGCCGGGCGCCCTGCTGCTCGGCGCGATCGTGGCGCCGCCGGATGCGGTGTCGGCCGCCGCGATCGGCCGCAAGCTCGGTCTGCCGCGCCGCATCATGACGGTGCTCTCGGGCGAGAGTCTGATCAACGATGCGACCTCGTTGACGCTGTACCGCGTGTTCGCGGCGATCCTCGCGGGCGCGACCGTCTCGGTGTGGGGCGGCGTGGGGCAGTTCCTGCTGGCCGTCGCCGTGGGTGTCGCGATCGGACTCGTCTTCGGCATCCTGCTGCATCAGCTCCGCATGAGGATCAACGATGCGGTCGTGATCGGGACCTTCGGCCTGCTCGCACCGTTCGGCGCCTATGCGATCGCCGAGCACCTGCTGGGTTCCGGAGTGCTCGCGGTCGTCGCGATGGGCCTGTACGTCGGATACAACTCGCCCCGCACCGATTACACGACCCGCCAGCAGGAGAAGCCGCTCTGGCTGTCGGCCGATCTGCTGCTCGAGAGCTTCGTGTTCGCATACATCGGTCTGCAGTTCCCCCGGGTGCTCCGCGACCTCGGCAGCGAGTCCGTCGAGCAGATCCTCGTGCTGTCGGGCATCGTGCTGCTGGTCGTGCTCGTGGTGCGTCCGCTGTACATCTATCCGACGAGCGCGTGGGCGAACTTCCAGGACCGCAAGCGCCTTCAGCGCTGGGATCGCGGCGTCGAGAACGGGGAGTTCGAGAAACGTCACGAGAAGTCCCGGCGGTGGGGGCAGTTCACGGCCGACGAGCTGCGCACGCACATCGTGCGCGACCAGATGGCCGGGCTGCAGCTGACCTGGAAGGACAGCGCGGTGATCTCATGGGCCGGTATGCGCGGCGTCGTGACGCTCGCGATCGCTCTCGCGGCCGCCGATCTCGCGACGCTCGACGAAGAGGCCTCGCACGCGATCGTCGTGGTGGCGTTCGTGGTGACCGTGGGCACGCTGCTGCTGCAGGGGCTCACGCTGCCGATGCTGATCCGCCGCCTCGGCATCGAGGGAGACGTCGATCACGACGACGATCAGCGTGCGCTCGCCGCGGTGCGGGAGAAGAGCCGAGAGGCCGGCAAGGCGTTCCTGGCCGAGAAGCGCGTCGAGTGGGAGGCCAAGTACGGCGAGGTCGACCTGGGAGTGTTCGATGCGTTCACGAAGCGCATGACCCGCGTCGAGAAGGACACCGACGACGCGCAGCAGGTCGAGGATGCCGCAGCTCGCCCGTCCTTCGATGACCTGGCTGCCCTGAGTCGGGGATGGCTGCAGGTGCGCCGCGACATCCTGCTCGCGGAGAGGGACGCGGGCAACCTCGATGAAGAGCTCATGCGCGAGCTGATGACGGCGATGGATGCCGAGGAGCTCGCGCTCGACACCCGCGGTGCCACCCGCCAGCAGGGTCGCGCATAGCGGGAGACGAACGAGCGCCCCGCCCCGGAAGGGACGAGGCGCTCGGGCGGTGACCCAGAGAGGTCAGCGGGTGCTGGCCGGCTCGGTCTCGGATGCTGCGGCATCTGCCTCGGGTGCGTCGTCGTCGGCCGAGTCGTCGGCGAACGGCAGGCCCTCGCGGGGCGCGTTGTAGAGCTCCTCGTCGAGGATCCCCTCGCGCTTGGCGACGATGGTGGGCACGAGCGCCTGGCCCGCGACGTTGACCGCGGTGCGGCCCATGTCGAGGATCGGGTCGATCGCGAGCAGCAGGCCGACGCCCTCGAGCGGCAGGCCGAGCGTCGACAGCGTCAGGGTGAGCATCACGGTCGCTCCCGTGGTGCCCGCGGTGGCCGCCGAGCCGACGACCGAGACGAGCACGATCAGCAGGTACTGCACGAGGGTGAGTTCGATGCCGAAGAACTGCGCGACGAAGATCGCGGCGATGGCCGGATAGATGGCGGCGCAGCCGTCCATCTTGGTGGTCGCGCCGAACGGCACGGCGAAGGAGGCGTACGAGCGGGGAACGCCGAGGTTGCGCTCGGTCACGCGCTCGGTGAGGGGCAGGGTGCCGATCGACGAGCGGCTGACGAACGCCAGCTGCACGGCGGGCCAGACGCCCGAGAAGTACTGCCTGATCGACAGGCCGTTGGTCTTCACGAGCACCGGGTAGACGACGAAGAGAACCAGAGCGAGACCGATGTACACGGCGATCGCGAACCAGCCGAGCGAGGCGAGCTTCTCCCAGCCGTACTCGACGACCGCGGCGCCGATCAGGCCGAAGGTGCCGATGGGGGCGATGCGGATGATCCACCACAGCACGCGCTGGATGACCTTGAGCAGCGACTCCGTGAACGCGAGGAAGGGCTCGGCCTTCTTGCCGGCCTTGAGCGCCGCGATGCCGACGGCGACCGCGATCACGATGACCTGCAGGATGTTGAAGTTGACGCTCGAGGAGAACGTGCCCTCGGTCGCGCCGGGGTTGGTGCTGACGCTGAGGCCGAGGAAGTTCTGCGGGATCAGACCGAGCAGGAAGTTCCACCAGGTGCCCACGGTGTAGGGGGCGCTCGGGGCGAGGTCGTCGCCGGCGCGCGACCCGGGCTGGATCACGAGTCCGAGCACGATGCCGATGCTCACGGCGATGAACGCGGTGATCGCGAACCACAGCAGCGTCTGACCGGCCAGGCGTGCGGCGTTCTGCACGCGCCGCAGGTTCGAGATGCTCGCCACGATCGCGGTGAAGATCAGCGGCACGACGGCCGTGCGCAGCAGCGTGACGTACGAGCTGCCGATCGTGTCGAGGGTGGCCGAGAGGCCGTTCGGCTCGTCGCCGGTCGCTCCGAGCTGACGGGCGATCAGGCCGGCGGCGATGCCGAGGACGAGTGCGGCGAGGATCTGGAAGCCGAACGACGTCAGCAGCTTCCGGACGGGACCGCGGGTGTCTGGCGCCTTCGTGGCGCGGACGGTGGTGCTCATTGGATCGGGGACTCCAGAATCGGTGCGCGCCGTGTGCGCGCTATCCGTCCACGCTAGGAGCCGCGCCCGCGACCGGAGGCGGAGATGACGAAGGATGACGGATGCCGCAGCATCCGTCATCCTTCGTGGTCGGCCCGGGGGTCAGCCCGCGCACTTCTCCAGGTTGTCGGTGAGGATCTGCGTGGTGAGTGCCTTGTCCTCTTCGCTGGACTGCTTGTCCTCGCCGTTGGCGATGTAGGTGAGGGTCTCGTTGCTCAGGTCGGAGTCGACGAGGGCGTCGGCGAAGCAGGTCGCGACGTCGTCCGTCACGACATCACCGAGTCCCTGCTCTTCGTAGACCTTCTGGATGCCGTCGGCGACGTCGTCGACCGCGGGGCGGGACGTTCCTCCGCAGGCGGCCAGCGAGAAGGCGAGTGCGGCGATGGGCAGAGCCATGAGGATGCGGGAGGGTGTGCGCAGGTTCCGGTCGTTGAGCTTCATGCCGTCAACGCTATCGACCCACAGGAGATTCATAGAAGGGGTTGCGCTGAGCATGCCGTCCGTGATGCTGTCCCGCGGCCGTCACCCGAGGGCGGTCATCGGAACCGGAGCCGCGCATCGCGGTCCCCCTACGCGAGCACCAGCAGGTCGCCGACCTCGCAGTCGAGCGCGTCGCAGATCGCGCGCAGAGTCGAGTACCGGATCGCCCGCGCGCGGTCGTTCTTGAGCACCGACAGGTTGACGATGCTCACCCCGACGCGTGCGCTCAGCTCGGTCAGCGTCATCCCTCGCTCGGCGAGCAGCTCGTCGAGCCGGCAGTGGATGCCGGTGAGCTCGTCGTCGTTCTCCGCCGGGCTCATACGAGGCCCCGATTCTCATCCTCGAGGGCCGCGTTCGTGCGCTGCAGGCGGATGCCCTGACGGAACGCTGCTGCGATGAGGCCCACCGCGACGCCGGTCGCGAAGATCGGGACGATGGACCAGAACTCGATCGGATGCACCGGCTCGCCTGAGCCGATGCCCACCGCGGCGGACACCCCGTTCAGCCCCAGTTTCTCGAGCAGCACGATGAACATCGGAGCGAGCACGAGGGTCCAGCCGATCGCGTCGAAGGCCCGTGCGTTGCTCCGCACGAAGAAGCGTCCGCGGAGGAAGTTCCAGGCGACGAGCATCACGCCGACGATGACGATCAGCGGGGCGAGCGCCCAGAGGACGAGAGAGCCGATGATCGCTGCGGTCGAAGCGGCGTCCACCCCGGTGGCGAACACCATCGCCTCCCGAGCGATCCCCTCGACCGACGCGGATCCTGAGCCGACGGTCGCGTCGATCGGCTGCTCGTCGATCGGAATGGACCACGCGATACCTTGATCTCGGAAGGTTCCAAGCACGCGGAGGACGGTGCTGATCGCGGTCACGACCAGAGCGGCTGCGCCGAAGAGGATCACGGTGATCGCATCCGCGGTCTGCGAACGTGTCGCGGTGGTTGTGCTCATCATCAGACGAGCCCGTCCGTGTCGCGCTGCAGCCGGTCGCCGATCACGAAGACCGTGCTGATGAGGGCGATGACGAACGCCCCGAGGACGAACGTGAACGGCTCGACGCTGATCACGGCGTTGTCCACTCCGTTGTCGGTGATCCTGGCCACCGTCGCGTTGGCCAGCATGTTGTCGAAGAAGCGCACGGTGGCGAACCCGACCAGGCCGGCGATCCCGGCGGTCGCGACGAGAGCGGTGTTGCGGCGGCTGAAGACGCGACCGGTCAGCACGCTCCGCGCCAGCAGGATCAGGCATCCGATGACGAGGACGATCGTGAGGATCTGCGCGACCTGCCCGATGATGCCGGGCACGGCGGCGATCGCCGGAAGCTGCGGGGCGGTGATGATCGCACTGTCGAGACCGACCGTGATGGAGTCGCCGGTGCTGAGGGGCAGCTCGACAGGCGCCGTCGAGCCGACGAACTCGACCAGCACGGGCACGTCGACCCCGCGAGCCAGTTCGATGATGCGGATGATCGAGAACACCGTGATGTAGGCGGCGATCAGTGCTCCTGCGATGCAGAAGCCGATCAGGGCTCCGGAATCGCCGCGAGAGATCGTGCGGTCCTTCGTCGAGGTCATCGTCCACTCCTTATCGAGAGTCGTTATTACCGATAATCGTTAACATAACGACTGTCGATAAGTCCGTCAACCCCGGTGGTCCAGGAGACGCGTCACTGGCGGTCACGGCACTATGCCGACGGCGAACACGGGCATACTGCCTGCGCACGGTGGTTACTCTCGATGTACAAGCGCTTCACGCGTCTTCGCCAGTGTCGAACAACACGTGCGAATAAGGAGTCACAGCATGTTCGAGAGATTCACGGACCGAGCCCGTCGAGTGGTCGTCCTCGCCCAAGAAGAGGCGAAGATGCTCAACCACAACTACATCGGCACTGAGCACATCCTGCTCGGCCTCATCCACGAGGGTGAGGGTGTCGCAGCCAAGGCGCTCGAAAGCCTCGGCATCTCCCTTGACGCCGTCCGCGAGCAGGTGCAGGACATCATCGGTCAGGGCCAGCAGCAGCCCACCGGTCACATCCCGTTCACGCCGCGCGCCAAGAAGGTGCTCGAGCTCAGCCTCCGCGAGGCCCTGCAGCTCGGTCACAACTACATCGGAACCGAGCACATCCTGCTCGGCCTCATCCGCGAGGGCGAGGGTGTCGCAGCCCAGGTCCTCGTCAAGCTCGGCGCCGACCTGAACAAGGTCCGCCAGCAGGTCATCCAGCTGCTCTCGGGTGCCCCCGGACGCGAGCCGGCAGCCGTCGGCGCGCAGTCGAACGACACCCCGAGCGCCCAGGGCGGCTCGCAGGTGCTCGACCAGTTCGGCCGCAACCTCACGCAGGCCGCTCGCGACAACAAGCTCGACCCGGTCATCGGGCGCGAGAAGGAGATCGAGCGGGTCATGCAGATCCTGTCTCGCCGCTCCAAGAACAACCCCGTCCTGATCGGCGAGCCCGGCGTCGGCAAGACCGCCGTCGTCGAGGGCCTCGCTCAGGCGATCGTCAAGGGCGATGTGCCCGAGACGCTGAAGGACAAGCAGCTCTACTCGCTCGACCTCGGCTCGCTCATCGCCGGTTCCCGCTACCGCGGTGACTTCGAAGAGCGTCTCAAGAAGGTCACCAAGGAGATCCGCACGCGCGGCGACATCATCGTCTTCATCGACGAGATCCACACCCTCGTGGGTGCGGGTGCCGCCGAGGGCGCGATCGACGCGGCCAGCATCCTCAAGCCGCTCCTCGCTCGTGGCGAGCTCCAGACCATCGGCGCCACCACCCTCGACGAGTACCGCAAGCACTTCGAGAAGGATGCCGCTCTCGAGCGCCGCTTCCAGTCGATCCAGGTGAACGAGCCGAGCCTCCCTCACACGATCAACATCCTCAAGGGGCTGCGCGACCGGTACGAGGCGCACCACAAGGTGCAGATCACCGACGGCGCGATCGTCGCGGCATCGAACCTCGCCGACCGCTACGTGTCGGACCGCTTCCTGCCCGACAAGGCCATCGACCTGATCGACGAGGCCGGCGCACGCCTGCGCCTCAGCATCCTGTCGAGCCCACCCGAGCTGCGCGAATTCGACGAGAAGATCGCCAAGGTCCGCGAGCAGAAGGAAGTCGCATCCGAGGACCAGGACTTCGAGAAGGCCGCATCGCTGCGCGACGAGGAGAAGAGCCTCCTCGCCGAGCGCCTGCGCCTCGAGAAGCAGTGGCGTTCGGGTGACGTCGCGACCGCTGCGGTCGTCGACGAGGGTCTGATCGCCGAGGTGCTCGCACAGGCCACCGGCATCCCGGTCTTCAAGCTGACGGAAGAGGAGTCCTCGCGACTCGTCTTCATGGAGAAGGCGCTGCACCAGCGTGTCATCGGTCAGGAAGAGGCCATCGCGGCGCTCTCCAAGACGATCCGCCGTCAGCGCGCCGGCCTCAAGGACCCGAAGCGTCCCTCAGGCTCGTTCATCTTCGCCGGCCCCACGGGTGTCGGAAAGACCGAGCTCGCCAAGGCGCTCGCCGAGTTCCTGTTCGACGACGAAGCGGCTCTCATCTCGCTCGACATGAGCGAGTTCGGTGAGAAGCACACCGTCTCGCGTCTGTTCGGTGCCCCTCCCGGATTCGTCGGATTCGAAGAGGGCGGCCAGCTCACCGAGAAGGTGCGCCGCAAGCCGTTCAGCGTGGTGCTGTTCGACGAGATCGAGAAGGCCCACCCGGACATCTTCAACTCGCTGCTGCAGATCCTCGAAGAGGGTCGCCTGACCGATGGTCAGGGCCGCGTGATCGACTTCAAGAACACCGTCATCATCATGACCACCAACCTCGGTGCGCGTGACATCGCCGGTGGTCCGGTCGGATTCCAGATCGAGGGCGTCAACTCGACGAACTACGAGCGGATGAAGGGCAAGGTCAACGAAGAGCTCAAGCGCAACTTCAAGCCCGAGTTCCTCAACCGTGTCGACGACATCATCGTGTTCCCGCAGCTGTCGAAGGAAGAGCTGGTGCAGATCGTCGATCTGTTCACGAAGCGCCTCGGCGAGCGTCTGCTCGACCGCGACATGACGATCGAGCTCTCGCAGGCCGCCAAGGAGCGTCTCATCGAGATCGGGTTCGACCCGGCGCTCGGTGCCCGTCCGCTGCGTCGCGCGATGCAGCACGAGGTCGAGGACCGTCTGTCGGAGAAGATCCTGCACGGCGAGCTGAACCCCGGCGACCACGTGAAGGTCGACGCGAAGGACGGCGAGTTCCTCTTCGAGCACGGTCCCCGCGGCGAGAAGGTCGCGGTAGGCGTCAACACCGGTGGAGCGATCTCCGGCACCCCCGACCTGGCGGTCGCCAGCGGGGAGTGACCTGATCACAGAAGGGGCGGATGCTGCGGCATCCGCCCCTTCTGCGTGTCCGGGGGACTCCAGCACTCCGGCATTCCGGGCTCGCTCAGGGTCTGGGGAGGTGACGGGTTCTAGGCTTGACGGTGTGAGCGAGTACATCGTCCGGCCTGCGCGCAGCGCCGACATCGTCGGCATCCGGAACCTCCTGCAGCCGATGGTCGAGCAGCGCATCCTGCTCGGCAAGGATCTCGCTGTGCTCTACGGCGCCGTGCAGGAGTTCGTCGTGGCCGAAGCCGACGGCGAGCTGATCGGATGCGGTGCGCTGCACGTCTTCTGGGAGGACCTCGGCGAGGTGCGCACCCTCATGGTCCGCGGGGACTGGCTGCACCACGGCGTCGGCGGCGCGATCGTCGGCGCGCTCGAAGAGCAGGCTCGCGAGCTCGGGCTCAGCCGACTGTTCTGCCTGACCTTCGAGGTCGACTTCTTCGGCCGCCGCGGATACTCGATCATCGGCGAACAGGTCGTCGACCCCGACGTCTACTCTCAGCTGCTGCGCAGCGGCGACGCGGGTGTCGAGGAGTTCCTCGATCTCGCGCATGTCAAGCCGAACACGCTCGGCAACACCAGGATGCTGAAGAGCCTCAACTAACCTGAATCAATGCCTCGCCACTCCGCCGCCGTCTATCGTCGCCGCCGATTGGTGACCCTCGTCGCGGCGATCCTGCTCGTCGCCGTCATCGGTGCCGCGGTGTGGCTGCTCCTGGCACGCCCGTGGGCCAGCGCCGCCGAGGCGACGCCCTCGCCGAGCGCCTCGGCCTCGGGATCCCCGTCGCCGGATGCCACGACCTCAGAATCGCCCGCAGCCGAGTCGCCGTCTCCTGAGCCGTCGGCCGATGAGACACCCGGGATCGTCGCGTGCGAGGCCAAGGACGTCGAGGTGGCGGCCGTGACAGATGCCGATTCGTACGATCCCGGCGTGCTGCCGCAGCTGTCGATCTCGCTGACGAACCGCGGGTCGACCGACTGCGCGATCGACGTGGGGTCAACGACTCAGCGGATGACGGTGTCGAGCGGCACCGATGTCTGGTGGACGTCGACCGACTGCCAGGAGAACCCGAGCAGCATGGTCGCCACGCTCACCGCCGGCGCGACCGTGACGAGCAAGGTGCCGGTCACCTGGGACCGCACGCGGTCGAGCGTCGAGACCTGTGCGGACGAGAATCGGCCGCGAGCTCCCGGCGGCGGAGCGTCGTATCACGTCGCTGTCGAGATCGGCGGCTTCAAGGGCACGACGACGAAACAGATCCTCCTGTATTGAGGCAAAAACTAGCCAAAGGTCTTGAATACAGTCCTGCACTCAGTTTCGGGTGACACTGCTGTTTCTTTGGGATACCATTGGAGTGACCCTCGCAGACTTGCGGCGCATGCCATCCCCAGTGGCGTCGAGCACAGCGTCCCCAGCGCTTCGACATGCCGCCCGAGGGTCCGTGGGCCCTCTCGAGTACCCCAGTCCCCAATGGATGACTCGAGAGGGCCCCTTTCTTCTCCCGGCTCGGTTTCGGACCGCGCTGCGGCATCCGCTGAATATGCTGGATGCATGGCAGCGAAGAAGTCGAAATCCGCGAAGAGCAAGCCCGCACCTGAGGATTTCCGGTCGGATGCCCTCGCCCAGGCGTTGGAGAAGCAGGACATCGCCGCGGTCGCTCTCGCACTGCGCCACGGCACCACGGTCGTGCCGCTCGTGAAGCCCGGCGCCCGCGACAATCCTCTCGACAGCGGCGAGGTCTGGACCTATCGCGACCCCAACTCGGGCGATCTGGCACTGCTGCTGTTCAGCGATGCCAAGAACAAGCCGGCCAACCTCCCGCCGGGTGTCGGCATCTACAGTGCGGAGTGGCTGCGGAAGTTCCTCGGCGCGCACCCGATCACCACGGTATTCCTCGACATCGCGGGACCGCACCCGATGCAGGCCTCTCCCGAGGAACTGCTCAAGGCCCTCGACGCCTGAGTAGCGGTGCGAGCTCGCTCGCCCAGGCGACCGGCGCAGGACCCACGGCCCGTGCCGGGTCATCTTCGCATCGGCTGATCTGTGCGGGGTGACTTTCGCCCTGGATGATCTGTGCGGGGTCAGTTTCGCATCGGATGATCTCTGCGGGGTCACTTTCGCATGCCGATCGCCCGTTTGGGGTGCGGAAGTGGCCCCGCTTGACGGTGCGGTGCGGAAGTGGCCCCGCTTGACGGTGCGGTGCGGAAGTGGCCCCGCATGGCGTTGCGGTGCGGAAGTGGCCCCGCTTGACGGTGCGGTGCGGATGTGGCCCCGCTGACGGTGTTCGACCCGGCTGAGCGCGGGACAGGCGCTCATCGCCGCGGGCTCAGAACGGCGGGATGTCGGCTTCGCTGCGCCTGCTCGTGTTCCGCGCACGCACGTCGTTGAGCGCCGCACGCAGCGTCTTCGAGCGGTCGTCGACCACCTGGTCGTAGCCGAGCCGCGACGCCTCGGACCGACGCTGCGCCGACTGGGTGACGGGGCGGATCTCGCCGGCGAGGCTGAGTTCTCCGACGGCGGCGACCGTGCGAGGCACCGAGATCTGCTGGATCGACCCCGCCACGGCGATCGCGATCGCGAGGTCGGCCGCAGGCTCGGTGAAACGCACCCCGCCGACGGTCGAGACGTAGACGTCGAGGTTGCTCGTCTTGATCCCGGCGCGGCGTTCGAGGATCGCGAGCACCATCGCCACACGCGACGAGTCGAGTCCGTGTACCACTCGACGGGGATTCGGAGCGGTGGTGGTGATCGTCAGCGCCTGCACCTCGACCGGCAGCGCCCTGCGGCCCTCGAGCGAGATCGCGACGCAGGTTCCCGGCTCGGTGGCACCCTGCGAGAGGAAGAGACCGGACGGGTCGGGCACCTCGGAGATGCCCGCACCCGTCATCTCGAAGCAGCCGACCTCGTCGGTCGGACCGAAGCGGTTCTTCAGCGCGCGGATGAAACGCAGCGATGTCTGACGGTCGCCCTCGAAGTGGCAGACGACGTCGACGAGATGCTCGAGCACGCGCGGCCCGGCGACGGTGCCGTCTTTCGTCACGTGCCCGACGAGGATGACGGGCAGCCC
This sequence comes from Microbacterium sp. CGR1, assembly GCF_001266755.1. Classification (NCBI taxonomy): domain Bacteria; kingdom Bacillati; phylum Actinomycetota; class Actinomycetes; order Micrococcales; family Microbacteriaceae; genus Microbacterium; species Microbacterium sp. CGR1. The sequence continues at coordinate 2,063,222 of NZ_CP012299.1, read as the reverse complement.
GCGGTCCTTCGCGACGCGGATCAGCGTGGCCGCCACTTCTCGGACCTGGCTCGGCTGACCGGCCGCGCCGTCGATGAGCGACGACGACACGGTCTGCACCGAGTCGACGATCACGAGCTGCGGGGCGACCTCGTCGATGTGGCCGAGGATCGTCGCGAGGTCCGTCTCGCTCGCCAGGTAGAGCTCGTCGTGCAGCGCGCCTGTGCGCTCGGCGCGCAGGCGCACCTGCGCCGGAGACTCCTCGGCGCTCGCATAGAGCACCCGACGGCCGGAGCGGGCGGCTTGAGCGGCGACCTCGAGCAGCAGCGTCGACTTGCCCACACCGGGTTCTCCGCTGAGCAGGATCGCCGCGCCGGGGACGATGCCCCCGCCGAGCACGCGGTCGAACTCGCCGACCCCGCTCGTGCGACGTGGGGCGTCTTCGGTGGTGATCTGCGTGATGGGTCGCGCGGCCTTCGCCGCGGTCGGCGCGAGCGGCGTGATCCGGCTCAGGATGCCCGTCTGGGTGCCCTGCTCCTGCACCGTTCCCCACTGCTGGCACTCGGCGCAGCGACCCACCCACTTGGCGGTCGTCCACCCGCATTCGGTGCAGACGTACGCAGGAGGAGCGGGTTTTCGGGTGGCCATGCAGCCAGGCTATCGCCGAGATCAGACATCCCTATCGCCTGGGGCATTATTCACGGCCGAACCACCCCATGGCGCCGAGCCCCCGCGGGATACTGGATCCATGGCCAACGGCGGGCCCGTCTGCGGGCCGATCTCGACCTTCTCGCGAGTGCAGATCCTGCACGCGCTCTTCGAAGGCGGCCCCCGCATCGATGGCGACGCCGAGCACGACGGCGGACCCGTGCGGACCCGCGGGGAGCGGACGATCGGCGAGCTGTGCGAGGCCACCGGCCTGCATCCCAACACGGTTCGCGAGCACCTGCAGCGCCTCATCGAAGGCGGCTACGTCATCCAGGCCAGTGAGCGCCGCACCACTCGCGGTCGTCCGCGCACGCTGTACAGCGCAGTGACCGGTGCGGCGGATGCCTCGAGTCCCATCGCCCGCGACAAGGCGAAGGCGGCCGCCGTCCGCGGCGATCTGCTGCGTCGGGTCCTGCCTGCGTCGGCATCCTCTCTCGGTCGCGATGCGACCTACCAGCTTGACGCCCTGATCGAACACTTGGAGGAGAGCGGCTTCGAGCCCGTCGTCGATGACGAGCAGCTCACCGTCGATCTCAGCCCATGCCCGCATGCCGCGGGTCGCGCCGAAGACCGTCCGATGCTGTGCTCCGTGCACCTCGGCCTCATGCAGGGGGTGCTCACCGAAGCCGGTGGGCCGCTCGCCGCCGAGGCCGTTCGCACCTCCGCCCTGCCGGCGGACTGCACCGTGCAGCTGCGTCTGACGGAGATGTCCGCCGCCTAGGCGCGCATCTGCCTTATTCACGGTCGGCGGCCCATCGGGGGCGGCAGGCCCGTCGTTAGCGTGGCACCCAGGGCACGGAAGAAGGAGTGGCTCATGGAATGGTTGGACCCGCTGGTCCTGTCTCGATGGCAGTTCGGTCTCACGACCGTCTATCACTACCTGTTCGTGCCGCTGACGATCGGCATGGCGCTCGTCGCCGCGATCTTCCAGACCGCGTGGGTGCGCACTGGCAAGGTGCAGTACCTGCACCTCACCCGGTTCTTCGGCAAGATCTTCCTCATCAACTTCGCCATGGGCGTCGTGACGGGCATCGTTCAGGAGTTCCAGTTCGGCATGAACTGGTCTGACTACTCGCGCTTCGTCGGCGACGTCTTCGGTGCTCCGCTCGCGTTCGAGGGGCTGCTCGCCTTCTTCTTCGAGGCCACGTTCATCGGCCTCTGGATCTTCGGATGGGACAAGCTGCCGCAGAAGCTGCACCTCGCCACGATCTGGTGCGTCTCGATCGGCAGCATCCTGTCGGCCTACTTCATCATCGCCGCGAACGCCTTCATGCAGAACCCGGTCGGGTACGTCTTCAACCCCGAGACCAACCGCGCCGAGCTCACCGACTTCTGGGCTCTGCTGACCAACCCGGTCGCGCTCGCCGCCTTCCCGCACACCATCTTCGGCGCGCTGATGTTCGCCGCCGGCGTCGTGATCTCGGTCTCGGCCTGGCACCTGGCACGCGGACAGCACTTCGACACCATGCGCATCTCGCTGAAGTTCGGCCTGTGGGCGATGATCTTCTCGACCGCCGGGGTCGTGCTCACGGGTGATCAGCTGGGCCTCGCGATGTATGCCGCTCAGCCGATGAAGATGGCAGCCGCCGAAGCGACCTTCAACACGGTGTGCGGCCCGGATGCCTCCTTCAGCCTCTTCACGCTGGGCACCCCCGACGGCAGCTCCGAGCTGTTCTCGATCCGCGTGCCGTACCTGCTGTCGCTGCTGTCGACCCACACGTTCGACGCGTGCGTGCACGGCATCAACGACCTCAACGCCGAGTACGCCACCACCTTCGCCGACACCGGACTCACCGAGTTCGCCCCGATCCTCTGGGTCACGTACTGGGCGTTCCGCTGGATGATCGGCCTCGGCATGGCCGCCGCCCTCGTCGCCGTGGTCGGCCTCTGGGTCACCCGCAAGGGCGCAAAGAACCCGCCGGCGCCGTGGATGTGGAAGCTCGCGATCTGGTCGTTCCCGCTGGCGCTCGTCGCCAACATCATGGGCTGGGTCTTCACCGAGATGGGCAGGCAGCCCTGGATCGTCTTCGGACTCATGACCACGCAGGACGGCGTCTCGCCGGGTGTCAGCGGCGTCGAGGTGCTGATCTCGCTGATCGCCTTCACCGCGATCTACGCCGCGCTCGCCGTGGTCGAGATCCGCCTCATCATCCGTGCGGCCCAGAAGGGTCCGGACACCGAAGAGCAGCCCCACGAGGAGACGGCCCAGCTGCCGTCCGTCGTGTACTGAGAAAGGGATCAGTCATGGAATACATGTGGTTCTGGATCGTCGCCTTCCTCTTCGTCGGCTACTTCGTGCTCGACGGGTTCGACTTCGGCGTGGGCATGTCGCTGCCGTTCCTCGGCAAGAACGACGTCTCGCGTCGCCAGGTCATCAACACGATCGGCCCCATCTGGGATCTCAACGAGACCTGGGTGATCGTCGCCGGCGCCTGCCTGTTCGCGTCGTTCCCCGAGTGGTACGCGACGCTGTTCAGCGGGTTCTACCTGCCGCTGCTGCTGATCCTGCTCGCGCTGATCCTGCGCGGGGTGTCGTTCGAGTACCGGCACCAGCGTGAGGGCGCGCAGTGGAAGCGCGGCTTCGACCGGATGATCGTGATCGGCTCCGCCGTGCCCGCGCTGCTGTGGGGTGTCGCGTTCGGCAACATCGTGCAGGGCGTGGCGATCGACGAGAACCACATCTATGTGGGCGGGTTCTTCGCACTGCTGAACCCGTATTCGCTGCTCGTCGGCATCACGACGCTGCTGCTGTTCTTCCTGCACGGAGTGCTGTTCGTGTCGCTCAAGACCGACGGCCAGGTGCACGCGGACGCTCGTCGTCTGGTCAAGCTCGCCGCCGGGCCGACGGTGCTCGCCGCCGCGGGCACCGTGCTCTGGACGATCGGCATCGCCTGGGATCGCGAGTCTCCGCTCATGCTGATGGTCATCGGATGCGGTCTCGTCGCCGCGCTCGCTTTGATCGCGTCGGTGCTCTTCTCGATGCGCGGACGTGACGGTCGGGCATTCACGGCGGGCGCCGTCACCGTGGCATCCGCTGTCGTGATGCTGTTCGCGGCGCTGTTCCCCTTCGTGATGCCGTCGACGATCGACCCGGCCTTCAGCCTCACGATCGAGAACGCCTCGAGCACGCCGTATACGCTGACGATCATGAGCTGGACCGCCCTGATCGCCCTGCCGCTGGTGCTCGCGTACCAGACCTGGACGTATTGGATCTTCCGCAAGCGCGTCACCCGCAGCTCGATCGAGGGGGCTCCGGCGCACGCGTGAGACACGACTTCTGCTCCGGTCGCAGTTCGCGCCGCCTCTCTGATCGGGGAGCGGCACGAACTGCGACCGGAGTGACCTGTCTGACCACGGCTGAGCGGGTGGCGCGGTGAAGCCGGTCGACATCCGGCTGCTGCGGTATGCGAGCGCCGCCCGTGGATTCCTGCTGCTCTCCGGCGCGATCGGGGTCGTGCAGACCGCGGTGACCATCGCGTTCGCGTGGATGCTGACGGATGCCGTCACCGGCGCGCTCGCCGGGCGCGATGTCACGGCATCCCTGCTCTGGCTGCTCGGACTCGCGGCCCTGCGGGGCGTGCTGATCGCGGCCTCGGATGCCGCCGGGACCCGCGCCGCGGCGAAGACGGGCATGCAGCTGCGTGCCGCTCTGATCGCCGCCGTCGGCCGCCTCGGACCCGGATGGCTCGCGCAGCGCAATCAGGCTGGCCTCGCCGTCACCGCAGGGCACGGGCTGGAGGCGCTCGACGCGTACTTCGCCCGCTACATCCCGCAGCTCGTGCTCACCGTCATCGCGACGCCGGTGCTTCTCGCGATCATGTGGTGGCAGGACTGGCCGAGTGGACTGACGGCGCTCATCACGCTGCCGCTGATCCCGTTGTTCCTGATCCTCATCGGCATCGCGACCCGCACGGTGCAGCGCACGCAGTGGCAGACGCTGCAGCGACTAGCGGCACGGTTCGCCGACACCGTGCAGGGGCTCTCGACGCTGCGTCTGTTCGGGCGCGAGCGCCGGGCCGCCGCACAGATCGAGCACACGGCCGACGAGTACCGTCGCGAGACCATGAAGGTGCTGCGGTTCTCGTTCCTGTCGGGCTTCGCGATGGAGCTGCTGGCCTCGCTCGCGGTGGCGCTGATCGCCGTGGCGGTGGGCTTCCGGCTGCTGTCGGGTGACCTGTCGCTCGAGGTCGGGCTGTTCGTGCTGCTGCTCGCGCCCGAGACGTTCCTGCCGATCCGCCAGGTGGGCGTGCAGTTCCACGCCGCGTCCGAGGGGGTCGCGGCGACCGAGGATGTGTTCGAGGTGCTCGATGCGGCCGGGGCTCGGGCGGACTCGCTCCACGACTCCGGAGATCGGGCGACGGTCGGGCCGGATCCTGCCGATCCGGCCGGTTCTCCGGATGGATCTCCGGAGTCGTGGAGCACGAACGCGCGAGACCTGGTCGTCACCGACCTGCGCGTGCGCGATCTGCCGCCGGTCTCGTTCACAGCCGAGCCGGGAACCATCACGCTGATCGAGGGGCCGAGCGGCGCAGGCAAGTCGAGTCTGCTCGCGGCTCTGCGCGGTGCCGTCGAGTTCGAAGGCTCGGCTGCGGTCGCCGGAGTCGATGTGCGAGGTCGCGCGCCGTCGGAGTGGCTGGCGTGGAGCGGACAGCGCCCCCAGCTGAGCCGCGGCACGATCGCCGCGAACGTCGCGCTCGGTGACGACGAGCCCGACGACGACGGCATCCGCCGCGCCCTCGACGACGCGTGCGCGACCGACCTCGATCCGGCGCTCGAGCTCGGCGTGCAGGGGAGCGGTCTGTCGGGCGGCCAGGCGCAGCGCGTCGCCGTCGCACGGGCGCTGTATCGGCACGCCGCCGACCCGGACGCCGTGCTCGCTCTCGACGAGCCGTCGAGCGCCCTCGACCCCGACACCGAAGCACGGCTCTGGTCGTCGCTGCGCGACCGCGCGGATGCCGGAGCCACGGTCCTCCTCGTCTCGCACCGCCGCTCGGCCAGGGCCATCGCCGATCGCGTCGTCGAGCTGGGGGTGCACGCATGAGCATCAGCGACTCCGCCCGGATCCGCGACGTCCTCCGACTCGCGCAGCCGCCGATGCGCCGCTTCCTCCCCGGCGCGATCTGGGGTTTCCTGTCGGCGGGCGCCGCGGTGAGCCTGCTCGCGGTGAGCGGCTGGCTGATCGTCAGCGCATCGATCGTCGACTCTCTCGTGCCGCTGTCGATCGCGGTGGTCGGGGTGAGGTTCTTCGCGGTGTCTCGTGCGGTGACCCGGTATCTGGAACGGCTGAGCGGCCACGATGCGGCGCTGCGTCAGCTCGCCTCGACACGCGCCGACATGGTGCGGCGCCTCACTCCGCTGTCGCCTGCCGGACTCGGACGAACCGACCACGGTCGCGTGCTCTCGGCCCTCGTCGACGATGTCGAGAACCTGCAGAACCTGCCGCTGCGGGTCGTGCAGCCGCTCGCAGTCTCGGGGCTCGTCGCCCTCGGCGCCGTCGGATTCCTGGCGTTCGTGTCGCTGCCGGCCGCACTCACTCTCGCCGCATGCCTCGTGGTAGCGGCCGCTGCGGCGATCGGACTGGGGTGGGTGTTCGGCTCTCGGGCAGAGGCCGCCGTCTCCCGCCGTCGCGGCGACCTCGCCGCCGCGCTGACCGACTACTTCGGCACGCTCGATGTGCTGCTCGCCTATGGAGCCGAGCCGCAGGCCCGCGAGCGGGTGCGGCAGGCGGATGCCGAGCTGCGCCGCGCCGTGAGCACGGCATCCCTGGCGCAGGCGATCGCAGCCGGCGTCGTGTCGGCGGTCGCGGGCGCGGCGTCGGTCTGGGCGCTGGCTGTCGCGGCTCCCGGGCTGACGACCGGGGCGATCGACGGACCCTGGCTCGCCGTGGCCGTGCTCGTTCCCATGGTCGTGTTCGAGGTCTTCGGCGCCGTGCCGATCGCCGCGGCATCCTGGCGCAGCGTGCGTTCGAGCGCCGAGCGCATCGTCGACGTGCTGCCGGCGGAGATGCCCGCCGAGCTGAGGTCGGACGACGGCGAGGATGTGACGATCGTCGGAGTTCCCGCGCTGCGACTCCGTGATGTGCGCGCGTGGTGGCCCGGGGGGACGTCGGCGCTCCGAGGAGTCGACCTGGACCTGCGTCCGGGAGAGCGTGTGCTGGTGGCCGGTCCGAGCGGGGCGGGCAAGAGCTCGCTCGCTGCCGCGCTCGTGGGATTCCTGCGGATCGAGGGGGAGTATTCCGTCGGAGGCATGAATGCGGCGGCACTCTCCGGTCCCGCTCTGCGACGCACGATCGGGCTGTGTGAGCAGAGTCCACAGCTGTTCGACGAAGACATCCGCCAGAACCTGCTGTTCGCCCGAGACTCCGCGACCGACGATGAGCTGCTCGCGGTGCTCGACCGCGTCGGCCTCGGCGCCTGGGTGCGCGAGCGGGGCGGACTGGATGCGCGGGTCGGCGACCGCGGCGGACTCGTGTCCGGCGGGCAGGCGCAGCGGATCGCTCTGGCTCGCGCGCTGCTCAGGGGCTTCCCGGTGCTGGTGCTCGACGAGCCGACCGCGGGTGTCGACCCCGATGCATCTGATGCGCTGCTGCGCGACCTGCTGCACGCGGCGGGGGAGCAGTCGGTGCTGCTGATCTCGCACGTCGCCCCGCCCGCGGGCACCGTCGACCGGGTCGTGCGGTTGGAAGACGGACGCACGGTCGCGGAGTAGTCCGGCGGCTGTCGGGTCCTGGGGCGACTTCTCGCCGCTACCCCCGGGCACAGTGTCGGACGTCTAGGGCGGCGTGCCCTGGCATCCGTTCGTCCGTTCGGTGTGTCGGGGGTGGAGCCCGACGTCGTGCCGAGGTTCGGGAATGACAGGCCCGCCCGGTGTCGTGTCGGCGACCGTGTGCAGGACGGAAGCACCGATGTCGGTTCAGAACCGCGTTCTGGTCCTGCATACGTGCATCGGTCCTGCAGACGGACGCCAGCCCGGCCGAGTTCAGATGCCGGACCTATCGGGGCGGGGCTTCGTCATCATGCCCGACCGAGGAAGCGCGGAGGTCAGACGCTGAGGTCGGCGCGCGGTTCCATCACGATGCCCTGCGCCTCGAAGACGCGGCGGCGCTCTTCGATGCGACGGTGGAGTTCGACCTGTGCGTCGTCGACGAGCTGCGGGTCGAGGTCGACGGTCGCCGGGTGCGGGTCGCCGTGGTTCGCCTCGATGTAGGCGTCGAGCTCGGGACCCGACGTCCACGAGGTGATGAGGGCGTACCGCGGGGTCGTGCCGCGGTGCCAGACCGCGTGCCAGAAGCGCTGGGTGTCGACGATGATGCGGGATCCCTCGCGCAACGGCAGGCGGATCTCGGTCGCCGGGTCGCAGCGGTCGGAGCGCAGGAGCAGCAGCGAATCCGTGTCATCGGACAGGTTGTAGTAGCCGCGCACGACCCAGCCGGTGCCGTCTTCGTTGAGGCGGTTGTTGTCGTCCTGGTGCAGGTTGTAGACGGCATCCGCGTAGTCGTTGGGCTGCAGTTCGATGACGCGGCAGCGGCCGACTCCGGCGCCCGGCTCGAGGGCGCGTCGCTGCAGGGTCGGGGCGATCGCGACCTGCGACTCGACCCACACGCCGTCCTTGTCGGTGCGGGGAGGGGTCTGGTTCCAGAAGCCGTTGCATTCGATCGCGCCGGCGTGGCTGGCGAGCGGGGCGAAGCGGGTGACGCCCGACGAGCGCCAGCCGATGTACTCGAGATCGAGCCACTCCGCGGGATCGGACGCCTGATCGTGGTCATCGAGCACGACGTAGCCGGTCTCTGCCAGCGCCTCCGATGTGATGAAGCCCATTGCGTCCCCTCCGTGCCTCGACTCCGCGGCTCATCCGTGACGGATGCCTTAGGCCATCCTAACCAGCGGGCGCGACAGCCGACGGGGGCACCGCCGGAGAAAAGGGCCCCGTCGAGAACTCGTCCGACCCACTCGATTCGCGCCGTGGCCCGGGTTGTCGTAAGCTAGTCCGCGGTGACGTGTCCGAGCGGCCGAAGGTGCAACTCTCGAAAAGTTGTGTAGGGTAACCCCCTACCGTGGGTTCAAATCCCACCGTCACCGCCACCACGAAGGCCCCGAATCCCCTGGAAACACTGGGATGCGGGGCCTTCGTCATGTCTGGAGTGGCGGTTGCGGTAACGGCGCAGTAACCGAAGCAGAACGCTTCCAGTCCCTCTGCCCCCTGTGCTCGCAAGCTCGAACGCCGACGATCGGCCAGGCAGCGGCCCAGGGTTCGTCGTCTCCCAGTCGCGGCACGCGCACTGGCTACCTCCTCATCGGCTCCGACGGGTATCCGAGCGCCGAGGTCGCGGGCGAGTTCGCTGGTGGCATGGGGCGCGGGTTGTAGGTAACGGGTCAACGACTGTCGCGTCGGAGAGCTGGGGCCAGGATCGAGCCAGCATTTCGACACTTACATAAATTATTGAATTAACCCTTGACTCGCTACGTCGGGATGACCAGCCTGGATCCTGAAGACGCTTCGACGACGAAGTGTCGGAAGGAGATCGAGATGTATTCACGGATCAAAGCTCGGGCCCGGTGGGTAGTGGGCGCCGCAGTCCTCGTCGGACTGCTCGGTTCCGCAGCAGCGCAACCCGCTCCCGCAGAGGCGTTCACCCCAAAGACGAAGGCCACGGTGCTCCAGTACCTGCGGAACATCGCGGGCGGGAACATCGTGTCCGGCCAGCACAACAAAGAGCCGGCGAATTTGCCGGGCCAGTACACGCAACAGGTCAAGGACATCACTGGCCAGTACCCCGGCCTGTGGGGAGGTGACCTGATGTTCCGGGCACAGGATGCGGCTAATCGGCAGAGGGTGATAGATCAGGCGAAGACAGAGTGGGCGAATGGCTCGCTCGTCACGCTCACCTGGCACGCCTGCTCTCCGACCGGCCCGTCGACCTGTGAGTTCGAAGGCGGTGTGAAGACGCAGATCTCGAACACGCAGTTCACGCAGATCGTCACAGGTGGCACCGCGCTGAACAACACTTGGCGGCAGCGTATGGCGGAGGTCGTGCCCTATCTTCGACAGCTCAAGGATGCGGGCGTGCCGGTGCTGTTCCGGCCCTTCCATGAGATGAACGAGACCTGGAACTGGTGGGGTGGGCGACCCGGGGCGAACGGCGGAGCGAAGATCTTCCAGCAGATGCGCGACTATTTCGATTCACAGGGCCTCGACAACCTGATCTGGGTGTGGAACATCCAGGACAACCCTGCGGGAGGGTGGTCGAACTACTACCCCGGCAACTCTTACGTCGACGTCGTGTCCATCGATGCTTGGTACAAGGATTACCCGAGTGCGGCTGACTATCAGCAGTTGCAGACCATTGCGGGGACGAAGCCGATTGCCATCGCCGAGATGGGCAAAGTCCCGAACGCCGCCTTCTTGCAGTCTCAGACGCGATGGTCATACTTCATGATCTGGTCCGAGCAACTCCGCGGCAACAACACCAACACTGAGATTCAGAACACGTACTTCCATTCGAGGGTGCTGAATCAGGGTGAGGTGGTGCTCCCGTAGGCGGCGACCTATCGGATGCCAAGAAGCGCGGCGACGCGATAGCGCAGGCCTGCTCGTGCGAGCCGGGCATGCTCCTTCGCGGCGCCGCGCGCAGCATCGACGTTCCGCTCCACGATTGCGGCGAAAAGATGCTCGTGCACGGCCAACGAATCATCGGTCGTCTCGTTCCGAACTAGCTTGCCGCCGTAGGCGGAGCGTTGTGTCGATACCAACGCGCTCTCGATTCCCTCCAGTATGAAAGACAGCACCTCGCTGCCGGCCGCATCCACGAGGGCCGCGTGAAACTGACCATTGGCCACACCCAGCTCATCTCCCGACTCGGCATCGCGCATCCGGTCGAGGGCAACCCGTGCAGACTCGACCGCATGGGCGGAAGAAGGGGAGGATTGCTCGGCTGCACGTTGAGCGACGAACTCGTCGAGGAAGTCTCGGACTTGCGCGAGCTCAATGAGGCGTTGAGGGTCTCGACGAACCAGAGCTCCCAGTTGAATCCCCAAGACTGCACCGGTCGGGCGTGTGACGGTGCCTCGACGGCCGCGACCCAACTCGATGAGACCGCGTCCGCTCAACACCTTAAGTACCTCGCGAACCGTTGCGCGGCTGATGTCGTACCGATCAGCGAGTTCAGACTCGCTCGGAAGTTTCGCGCCAAAGTCGAACTCGTCGGCAAGTCGCTGTTGAAGGTCGTCTGCGATCTCTTCAACACGGGAGTCGCCGGTTGCCATGCGCTGCATCCCGAAAACATATCAGACAACTTTGGCCAGAGGCACGATGGGCAAAGAAGACAGACAAGTTTCTTCGGAACAGCGCGCAAATGCGCAGCCGCAGCCCGCAGAATCAATGAAACAAACGGGACGCGATCCAGTAATTGTAAAAAGTTGCTTGACAACTTTTGCGGACCGGAGCATGATCGAGGTCATCAACGACGATGGGAGACAGGTGCTCGAGTTCGCTACCACCGCAGGCCGCGTGCGTGGTCGATTGGTCAGTACGCCCGATGGCGACGCCGTCGCCTCGCTGGGGATCCCGTTCGCCCGTGTGGACGAGCGATACCAACCAGCCGTGCGGCCGAACGAATGGGCCGGGGTTCGCGACAGCGGACAGGGACCGATTGCCTGGCAGGATCCGGGACGTGCCGCGGGCTTGTCCATGAGCGAGCGAGACTGTCTCACCGCCAACGTCTGGACTCCGGCGGCACCTTCGTCCTCGCCTCGTCCGGTGCTGGTGTGGGTGCACGGCGGCGCACATCTCTACGGTTCCAATGCGCATCCTCTCTGTGACGGGGCGCGGCTCGCCGCGGCGCATGGGCTCATTGTTGTTGCCATCAGTTATCGGCTCGGGGCGCTCGGGTATCTTCGGCTCGACCACTTCTTCGGCGCCGACTACGGCGATGCAGGAAACGTAGCGCTTCGGGACACGCTCTCAGGAGTTGAGTGGGTTCGTGACGAGATTGCAGCTTTCGGCGGGGATCCGTCGCGCATCACGCTGATGGGTCAATCAGCAGGCGGGGTTGCGGTTGCCACCCTCTTGGCGGAGAGCGCCGACAGCGCGCCGTTCCAAAGAGTGATCGTCGAGAGCGCGACCGCAGAACGCGTACATACTCTCGATGAGGCTGCCGAGGTAACCAACGAGCTCCTCGAGGAACTCGCGGGGCCGCACGCGGCGCCCGAACTGTTACTCGGCAGCTCAGCGGCGGAACTCATCGCGGCGCAGGAGCGTGTCGTCGACCGCTGGAAGGCCACCCGGCGTGGACCGGGCATCCCTTTCCGTCCGGTGCTTGATCACCGATTCGTCCACGACATCCCCCTCCACGCAATTGCAGCTGGCGCGGGCGCACATATCGACGCAATCATCGGAACGAACCGAAACGAGGCGTCAGGGTATATCGACCTGCTCCGCACGGGTGAGAGCGACGCCATCTCTGCGCTCCAGAGCGAACTGGTAGCGGACGGCCACACCGTCACAGCGGCGGAGTACATCGAGGCATGTGCTCGAGATGACGGCGTGACCGCAACCGCGGTCGACGCGTTGGAGTCGTACGTCGCAGACCGCCTCTATCGCAAGCCGGCGAGCCGGTTGCTAGATGCTCGACGCAATGCCAGCGGGACCACCTATGGCTATCTTTTTGCCTGGCAACGGCCCGACACCGCGGGTTGGGCACGTCGAGCAGGCCACTCGCTTGAACTCCCCTTCGTATTCCGGCACCTCGACGACAGCGATGCTGCGCGAGAGGAGCTCGGAGAAGCACCGCCTATGGCTCTGAGCGCGACCATGAGTGCGTCCTGGGCTGCCTTCGCGGCGACTGGTCGGATCCAGGAGGTAGACGATCCGGAGTGGCCGGTCTACGAGTCGCAGCGCGCCACCATCGTCTTCGACGAGACCACCAAGATCGTCCATGATCCGTTCGCTGAACGCCGACGACTGCTCGAGGTAGCTCGCTCGACGGCCGGGATGATCTGAGACCGACACCCCAACGCACACGTCCGCCCTGACAAAGAACCCCGCATCACCTTCAGAGGAGAAGCTGAATGTCTACCCCAAACCCTTTTCGCGACATCCAAGTGACCCGGCGAACGGCACTGGGTGTCGGGCTTGGTGGAATCGCCGCCTTCGCGCTCGCGGCCTGTGCCCCGGGAGGCGGGGGCACCACCGCCCAAGCGACAAGAGCAGAGTTGACGCTCCCCGCTTTCCGCGCGCAGCGAGCTGCAGACGCGACGGCAATCGTCAGCAAGGTCCCCGGCGTCCAGCCCGTTTATACGACCTACCCTGCCAGCTACTGGGCTAGTGTCGCGTCGGCGCCCGGACGCGGCGGTGAGCTCAAGACTTTCCAGATGCTGTACTTCTCACCACCGGCGCCGCTCAGCTCGAACCCGTTCTGGCGAGAGCTCAACAAGAGAATCAACGCGGACTTCAAGCCCAGCTACGCGTCAGGCGACAACTACGACGCGAAGGTCGCGACGACCCTCGCGGGAGGCGTGCTTCCCGACATCATGTACCTGCGCGACGAAGTGCCGGCAGTTCAGCAGGCGCTGCAGGCGGGTGCGTTCGCTGACCTATCTGACGTGCTCGGCGGAGATGCAGTTCTCAAATACCCGAACCTCGCCAATCTCGACACACACGCGTGGAGGAACTCCGCGAAAGGCAACCGCATCATGGGTGTGCCGCGCACGAGCCCTCGAGTAACGGCGTGTCCTGTCATACGCACGGATCTCATGGATGCGGTTGGCGCCACAGGGCAGCCCAAGGACGCCGCCGCGTTCGCCGATGTTCTCGCGGAGATCGCTCAGCTCGGCGAGCACGCCGGACGACGCGTCTGGGCGGTCGGCGGACTCGGCACTGGTCAGATCCAGTTGCTCGCACGATGGATGTTCGGGGCGGGCGCCGACTGGACACTCACGAAGAGCAACAAGCTTGTCAACACCATCGAGACCGACGAGTTTGAAGCGACGATGGAGTACCTTGCTGACCTCTGGAAGAGGAAGGTGTTCCACCCGGATGCGATTGCTCTAGGGTCCGACTCGCAGCGCAGCAAGGAGAAGCAGTTGTGGCTCGAGGGGTCGATTGCGTTCGAGCTCGATGATCCCGCATGGCTGTCCTCGCAAGGAATGCTCCAGGTGGAGCAGGGCACGCCCGGCGCCCGAGTCGGGTACCTGATGCCGCCCGGGCACAAAGGCGGCGACATCGTGGTTCAAGCTGGGCCAGGGTATGGAGGATTCAACGGTATCTCTGCGTCGGCAGCGAAGGACCCCAAGCGCCTCGCCGAGCTGCTTCGCTACCTCAATTGGTGGGCGGCACCCTTTGGAACCGAGGAGAACCTCTTCATCGGCGGTTCCGGTCTTGAGGGATACAACTACACCTTCGGCCCCGACAAGCAGGTCGTCTCGACCGGCGACGCCACGGCACTTGCGAACCTTCAAGGTCTGAAGTGGCTTGGAGTCACGGCGCCGCCGTACATCATGCTCAACAACGAGAATGCTGGCCGTGCCGAGGAGCTGGTTGCGCAGATGGAGTACCTCACAAACGCTGCCGTCGACAGTCCCGTCGTCGGGTTGACCTCGACCACTCAGACCAGTCGCGGCGCGCAGCTCACCCAGATCAACGATGACTATCGCAACAAGATCGTCTCCGGGAAGCTCTCCGTGTCCGCCATCAAGGACTGGCGTGCCGACTGGAAGCGGGCCGGTGGTGACCAAATCAGGTCCGACTATCGCAAGCTACTCGATGAGCGGAAATAACCTCATGACAGAGGCACATACTGACCTAACCCAAAAGCCGGTCGCTCGTACTGAGGCGCAGGACCACCGCAAGGAAGCTGCCGTCCGACGGCATAGGACGCCGCTGCTGACGAGGATGCGTCGGGAGTGGCGCATGTACGCCCTCGTCCTTCCGGGTCTGCTCTTCTTCGTCTTGTTCGCCTACGTGCCGATCTTCGGCAACGTCGTCGCGTTCCAGGCCTTCTCGCCGTTCTTGGGTATCGAAGGGTCACCATGGGTTGGGTTCGACAACTTCATCCGTATCTTCAGCGACCCTGAGGTGGGTCGCGCGGTCGCGAACACCATAACCATCGCACTGTTGCAGATCGTCTTCTCGTTCCCTGCCCCGATTCTGCTGGCACTCCTCCTCAACAGCCTGTTATCGAACCGGATCAAACGGGTCGTGCAGTCCATTGTCTATCTCCCGCACTTCATCTCCTGGGTGATCGTCATCTCGATCTGGCAGCAGATCCTCGGCGGTGCGGGGCCAGTGGCCGCCCTGTTCGAGTCGATTGGGGTCGACGGCGTCAACATCATGTCCAACCCGGACACGTTCAAACTGCTCGTCACGTCACAGGTCATTTGGAAAGACATTGGTTGGGGAACGATTATCTTCTTCGCCGCCATCGCCGCGATACCGCAAGAACTATACGAAGCAGCTGCTGTCGACGGTGCCAAACCATGGCGGCAGATGTGGCATGTGACCTTGCCTGGGCTGGTGCCGGTGATCTCCCTGCTCCTCGTCCTGACCGTCGGCAACGTACTCACGGTGGGATTCGAGCAGCTCCTCCTCCAGCAACCGATTGTCGGCGCGGATGCGGCACAGGTCATCGACACGTTTGTGTACTTCCGGGGCGTAGTCGGCGGAGACTGGGGCATTTCCGCGGCCGCCGGACTGATCAAGGGAATCATCGGCACACTGCTGGTTCTGGGCGCGAACCGACTGGCGAAGAAAATGGGAACGGACGGCGTACTGTGACGACGACAGCAGCACCAAAAACGGAGAGAATGCCGGAGCCTGCCGGACAGCGAAACACTGACCGCACTCCCCCCACGCGCAGGCGCCGCCATGTGCCAAGCGACCGCCCCGCCTGGATGGGGCGCCCATCGGCGTCCGTCCAGGCGGCGAAAGCGATCATCATCGGTTTCATCGTTCTGGTGATGCTGTACCCCTTCGTCTACATCATCTCGATGAGCTTCGCCTCGAAGGATGCGCAGACGAGCGGATTCCTCCCGACCTCGTTCTCTTTGGATGCCTATCAAGCGATCCTCTCCGGAGATATCGTGACTAGGTCGCTGCTGATCTCCGCCTTCGTCACGATTGTCGGAACAGCCCTGTCCCTCGCCTTCACAGTCACGATGGCCTACGGGCTCAGCCGGACCAGGCAGGTTCCTGGTACCCGGGCGATCCTCCTCATCGTTGTTTTTACGATGTTCTTCGGTGCCGGCATCATCCCCAACTACTTGCTCATGAAGAACCTCGGGCTTCTCAACACCCTGTGGTCGCTGATACTTCCGGGCCTGATCTCGGCTTTCAACATGGTCGTCGTGCGCAACTTCTTCATGAGCATCCCGGCAAGCCTCCTCGAGTCGGCGAGAATTGACGGGGCGAGTGACTTCAGGATTCTGTGGAAGATCATCCTCCCGCTCTCGGCACCGGTGCTCGCCGTCGTCGGCCTGTTCTACGCAGTGGGTTATTGGAACAGCTACTTCAACGCACTTCTGTACATCAATGATTCGACCCTCTGGCCGGTGCAGGTCGTCCTCAACCAGTACGTGATCCAAGGGTCAGTCCTCACCGACATCATCGGATCCGACGTGCCCACCCCGCCGTCCCAGTCCGTTCAGATGGCGGTGGTCGTGCTTGCCACCTTGCCGATCCTCATCGTCTACCCGTTCATCCAACGTCACTTCACCAAGGGCATGCTCACGGGCGCTATCAAGGGCTGAGTTCCGGACGACGCACCGCCCCGACCAGTCCTACTGTCGGGGCGGTCTTTTTCGTGTCAGTCGATTGGGTCGAGGCGGCCGGGTCGGACGACCACCCACAGGATGACGATGGCGGCGATCTGACCTACGACCATGACCACCGCAATCGGTGCCGCGCTCGTCACCCCGATAAGCCCCGCTATCGGAGTTGCGACAGCGCCGAAACCTTGGCGAGTGGAGTTGAGGAGACTCGCTGCCGTGCCGGCATCGCCGCCATGGCGCGCAAGCGCAAGAGTCTGGATGCACGGGGTGTTGATGCCCAGGAAGAACGTGAAGGCCCAGAGGAACACCATCACACTGATGAGCGAACCTACAGGCGCAAGCCCGACGATGAGCAAGCCGAGTGCAGACAGGCCCAGCCCGGCGGTCGACAGCATGACAATGTGACGTGGCTCGATGCGATGGGCGATCCGGACGCTCAGCTGCGTGCCGAGCAGCATCATCAAGGCGTGGGAAGCGAAGACCAGCCCGTACTGCAGCTCGGACAGACCGTAGACGCGCTGGAACAGGAAAGACGATGCGGCAAGGTACCCATACATGCCGGCCCAAGCGAGTGAGGTGACGAGAACGAGGCCGACGAATGGTCGGTCTGATGCGACGCGTCCCATCGCGGATATCCGCGCCCTGAGCCCGCCTCCGTGACGACGCTCAGCTGGCAACGTCTCACCGATCAGGAGCAGTACCAGGAGGCCGATCACCAACCCGTATCCAGCTAGAGACGCGAAAACGCCTCGCCAGTCCATCACCTCCAGCAGAAGAGACCCGAAGAGTGGGCCGACGGCAATCGCCATGCCGGAGATCAAAGACATCGATGCCAGCATCCGCATCATGGCGAGGCCGGAGTACAGATCTCGCACGATTGCGAGCGCGACGACGCCTGTCGCGGCCGACGCGGCGCCCTGAACTACCCGGGCGACCACAAGCATTTCCACGGATGGGGCGAGGGCACATGCGAGCGATGCGCCGACATGAGCGACAGTGGCGATGAGCATCGGCTGCCGACGACCCACAGCATCGCTCCATGGTCCGGCGAAGAACTGCCCCGCTACCATCCCAATCATCGCTCCGGTGAAGGTGAACTGAATCGACGACTCGGAGACGCCGAAAGCACCGGCAATCTGAGGGAACGCGGGGAGATAGATGTCGATAGTGAAGGTGCTCAGGGTCTGGAGCAACCCGAGGGCGACGACATACGCAATGCGCCGTCGGCTCACGCCATCGTCCGATCCGCGACGACGCTCGTTCATTGGCGGTGCTCGCGACGGCGAGTCACCCGAGCAGAGTCCATCATGCGAGGACGTCGACGGCAGATACGCCTATCGGATCGTTGAGTAACGGACCAAAAGCAGTGTCGCTGGCACCGATGAGGAGCTGATTTTCGCCGAGCGCCGGAGCGAGAAGTCGCGCTGGCGCTCGCAAGACCGAGGCAGTGCTGTCTGACAAACGTTGGAGAAGTGACTCTCCCGCGAACTCCATCAGCAACCCGAATAGCCCGCCCATGATCACGATGTCGGGATCGTAGATGTTCGCAATAGAACGGAGAGCTGTGGAGACGTAGTCGAGCTGCCGTTCAAGCACCGCACTCCTGTGCGCACTGGGGTGCTTTAAGAGAGCTCGATGCAGTTGGTCCGGAGCGACGGAGGGGGCACCAATCGCCGAGGCGAGGATGTGAGACGAGACCACGGTCGTCAGGCAGCCGACGTTGCCGCAGCTGCACACAGGACCGTCAGGTGCCACTAGGAGGTGTCCAAGACGCGCCACGCCGCCGTTCGCACCTTGGAGGATGCGCCCGTCGACGAGTGCCGCAGCGCCGATGCCACCCGGGCCGCCGTACAGATACACCGCATCGTCGGTGTCCCGAGCAGCGCCCCAGTGCTGTTCCGCAGCCAGCCCCGCAACGGCATCGAATACGAGCTGGGACGGTAGGCCCGTAGCGTCGCGCAACATCCCCGCGAACGGAACATTGCGCCATCGCAGGTGAGGAGCATTGACGATCTCGACGCCGGACCTGTCTACGCGGCCGGGGATCGCGGCGCAGAGTGCGATAAGGCGGGAGGCGGGGACTTCCGCGTGGAGATCAGCGATAGCTGCGGCGACAGACTCCGTTGCCTCAGATGGGGTCAGTACACGATTACTCGGTCTGAAGGTCTGGGCCACGATGCGCCCACCCAGTCCACACAGCGCAACGCGCACACCATCCACATCCGGGTTGATTGTCACGGTGAGGAACTGATCAGTCGGGGCGATCACGGGGGAGGGGCGTCCTGCGCGTCCGGGAGGAAGCGCAGCGTCTTGCCTCACGATTCCAGCGATCTCAAGGTCGGCGATGACTGTTGCGACGGACGACCGTGACAGTCCTGTGTCCCGGGCGATCTCTGCTCGCGACACGGGGCCGACGGAATGCACCAAAGTGAGCACTGCTGACACGTTTCGCCGACGAGTGTCCTCCAGAGTGTTGCCGGAGGTTGATGAGGCCCTCATCTCGTTCCTCTCATCGATGCAGCGGAGTGGCTGATAAGTTCTAGTCTTGCACAAATAGACAACAGGCTGGAGCGCGCATGAAGACAGTACTGGTACTTCGGGGTGAAGGTCGATACTCCGATCCATGGCACGACTTCGCGGCAACATCTTCTCGGATCGCGAAGATTGCGGAGCAGAGTGGTGCCCGCGTCCGAATCAGTGGCGACGTTGAGTCGGAGCTGAGCCGACTCGACGATGTGGATCTGCTCGTCTTCGACGTCGGCAACCCCACGCGGCACGGGCTTGAGTCCTCAACGTTCGGAGCAGCTCGAGCCGGGTTCGTGGACTACGTCCGGTCGGGACGCCCAGTGTGGTCGCACCACGTCTCCGCTACCTCGTTCCCTCATATGCCCGAATGGGAGGAAGTTGTCGGCGGGAGATGGGTCGCCGGAACGTCGATGCATCCCGAGATCGGCGAAGCTTTCGTCGAAGTCCCACCATCAGACCACCCGATTACGCGAGGGTTGCAGGACTTTACGGTCTGGGACGAGCGATACACCAGCCTGCGAGTGAGCCCGAACGTGCAGGCGCTGGCTTTTCACGAGCACGCCGGTGAGATGCACCCTCTCTTGTGGGCCCATGAATATGGGGCGACCCGGGTCGTATACGACGCGCTGGGGCACGACGAGACATCATTCGACTCGCCCGTGCGGAGCGAGATTCTGAGACGGAGCCTCGCGTGGCTGACGGAGAACCAAGACTGAAACGCTTGCAGGCATTTGTCCTAAGTGTGAACATAATGTAGCGTTCTGAGTCATTCACGGACTACAAGGAGGTAAGCCATGCGAAGGACAATGTCGATGACCGCGGCGGTCGCCGTGGGCGCACTGATGCTCGGGGGATGCTCGGCGGCCAGTGAGGACGAGGAATCGAAGGGGGAGGGACCTGTCACGCTCACGTGGTGGACGTGGTGGGCGGGTGCGCCGGGCATCGCCGACGAGTGGAACGCAGATCATCCTGATATCCAGGTAAAGGTGACTAACGTCGGGGGAGGCACTGACCAGTTCACGAAGCTCAACGCGGCTGTCCGTGCAGGCGAGGGTCCCGACATGGCCCTCGCCGAATACCAGTGGTTGCCGTCCTATATTTCCAGCGGCGTCGCTGCCGACATCAGTGACTACACCGACGGACTCGAGGACTCGTATAACCCCGCGGTATGGAACCTTGTCGAACTGGGCGATGGCGGCGTATACGGGGTTCCTCTCGATCAGGCACCAATGCTTCTCATGTATCGCGCAGACCTCTTTGAGCAGTACGGCCTCTCGGTTCCGGCTGATTGGGACGAGTTTGCTGAGACGGCGCGCCAGGCAAAGGCGGCCGCGCCTGACAGCGTGCTCGCGAATTTCCCCACGAACGACGCCGGTTGGCTCGCTGGTCTGTCGGCCCAAGCAGGCGGCGACTGGTGGTCACTCGACGACGGAGCATGGTCGGTGGGAATCGACTCTGATGGGCCCACTTCCGTTGCTGAGTACTGGCAGTCGCTGGTCGACGACGGTGCGGTCTCGGCGGGCGCAAGCGGCACACCCGAGTTCAACTCTCAGCTCAACAACGGCAAGATACTCACGCAGGTCATCGGATCCTGGGGTGCAACCGGATCGTCGATCAAGACCGGCGCTCCGGACACAATCGGGAAATGGCGCATCGCTCCCCTTCCTCAGTGGAGCGACGATGATCCCGGCGTCGGTTTCCAGGGTGGCTCTTCGACTCTCGTGACGACGACCTCCAAGCACCCAGCGCAGGCCGCGGAGTTCCTCACATGGCTCGGATCCACCGCAGACGGCCAGGGCGTGATGATCGAGCAGGGCGGGAACTTCCCCGCTTCTCTGGAAGGACTCGAGGTGTATGCGGGCGTGCCGCAGCCTGCGGACAAGGCGACGTATGGCCAGGACGACTTCCATGATGTTCTGCTCGCCGTTGCCGACAACACCACGGACGTGACGTGGGGGCCGAACACCACTGTCGCGTTCAGCGCGTACTCAGACCAGATCGGGAAGGCCCTGGAGTCGGACACTCCGTTCGCTGCAGCGCTGACCAAGGTTCAGTCGGTTGTCCGTGACGATCTCAAGAAGTCGGGCTTCGACGTCGAATGACTACTATCCCGCTCCCCACAAAACCCCCGAAGACTGCTGCGGAGTATCCGCGGCACCGCCGGCGAACGCCGCTTGCGCCGTACGTCTTCCTGCTGCCAGCGATTGTTCTGTTCGTTTTGTTCCTCGTCGCGCCCATTGGCTACGCAATCGTCCTGAGTCTCTTCGGGCAGCGTGTGCCCGCCGGCTCGGGCGGGTATGGCGCTCGAGAGCAGACATTCGTTGGACTCGAGAACTACGTCTCGTCACTCACGGATCCGGAGTTCGTCGCCAGCATCGGGCGTCTCGGCGTGTACGCGGTGATCGTCATCCCGGTCACCCTTGCAGTCGCGCTGACGTTCGCGCTGTTGCTCGACTTGCCCGCGGTCCGCGGTGCGCGAATCTGGCGCACCAGCATATTGCTTCCGTATGCCGTGCCGGGGGTTATCGCCGCCATGATGTGGGGGTTCCTGTACCTGCCCTCGACGAGTCCCCTCAACGCCGTCTTGACTGGGGTGGGACTTCCGGCTCTCGATCCGCTCGCTTCTGGTTCAGTCATCGGTGCTCTTGCGAACATCAGCATCTGGGGCTCGCTCGGATTCAATATGGTCATCATGTTCACGGCACTCCGGGCCGTACCCGCCGAAGTGTATGAGGCCGCGCGGATCGACGGTTGCTCCGAACTTGATATCGCGGTGCGTATCAAGATTCCACTGATCGCTCCCTCGCTTGTGCTGACAGCGTTGTTCGCGCTGATCGGCACTCTGCAGGCCTACGCCGAGCCAACAGCATTGCGGCCGCTCACTGACACCATCAGTTCCACGTTCTTCCCGTTGATGAAGGTCAACACCGACGCTTTTACGAACGACAACATCAATGGCGCAGCGGCGACGGCAGTCGTGATTGCGGTCTTTACGTTGGCGGCCTCCGCGATCCTCCTACGAGCGACGAGGGAAAAGAGCACTGAATCATGACCACGACCCTCGACCGACCGGAAGCACTTCAGCCATCGACGAACAGCAGAACGGACGTGCGTCGATCCCGTAGACCTGGGATCCTCCCGACAGTCATCCTTGTTATCGGCTCCCTCTACTGTCTCGCACCCCTGGTGTGGGTAGTGATGGCGTCTACTAAGTCCCCCCAGGAACTGTTCTCCACGTTCACCCTTGCCCCGGGCACCGGCTTCTTCAGCAATCTAGAGAAGCTCTTCACCATGCAGAACGGCGTATTCCTGTCATGGATAGGTAACACGCTGATCTACTCGCTCGGTGGCTCAGTGCTCTGCGTTCTGGTTTCTGCCCTAGCGGGATACGCGCTGGCGAAGTTCGAGTTCCCCGGCCGTGACACCATGTTCCGGATCCTGCTTGGCGGCGTCCTCATTCCGGGAATCGCGCTGGCGATCCCGCAGTACTTCGTTATGGCAGGTCTTGGTCTTACGAACACGTACTGGGCAGTCCTGCTCCCGATGGTGATCAGCCCGTTCAGCATCTTCCTTTGTCGCGTGTACGCGAACTCGTCGGTCTCATCCGACCTGTTGGAAGCCGCACGTATCGACGGAGCGACAGAGTACTCCATCTTCGGGCGGATCGCACTGCCCATCATGGTTCCCGGGCTGGTCACAGTCTTCCTGTTGCATTTCATCGGCACATGGAACAACTTCCTCCTGCCGTATCTCATGCTGTCGAACGAACGCCTCTACCCGCTCACGCTGGGACTCTTCACGCTGCTCAGCACAGGAGACGGTAAGGAACTGCTCTACACAACTGCGATCGTGGGCGCCTTCGTGTCGCTCATCCCGCTCGTCGCGTTGATGCTCTTCCTGCAGCGGTTCTGGAAACTCGATCTCATCAGTGGAGGTTTGAAAGGATGACGAAGTTGGATGTTCCAACTCCCCACCTCGGCGGAGAGCGGCTTCTTGGAGATACCGGTCTTACCGTCAGCCCGATCATCGCGGGTGCTGCTGGTTGGCGTCGTCGCGACGACGGCTCGGGCTCCGACCCTGAAGAGACTGCGGCCCTCGTTCAAGCGATGACCAAGGACGGCCTCGTGACGGTGATCGACACCGCGAACAACTACGGATTCGGCGCGAGCGAGCGCCGCGTATCGTGGGCCCTCAATCAGGTCGAAGGGGCCGCTGACCGGCTACTCGTACAAACGAAGGCAGATCGCGCTCCCGGCACCGATGATTTCTCCGCCCGGCAGATGCGCCGGTCTCTTGAGGAGAGTATGGAGCGGCTCGGCGTCGACCGTCTACCTATGGTCTATTTGCATGACCCCGAGAACACGACGTGGGAACTCGCCATGGATGATGACGGCCCTGTCGCCGCGCTCGTCGCGGCGCAGCAGGAAGGTCTCATTGGCGGGCTCGGCATCTCCGGCGGCCCCGCCACTCTGCTTCGCCAGTTCATCGACACCGGTCACTTCCAAGCAGTCATCACTCACAATCGGTTCACCCTCGTCGACCGCTCGGCGGATGCGCTCTTGACAGTGGCCGCGGATGCGGGGCTCGGCGTTCTGAACGCGGCCCCCTATGGCGGCGGAGTTCTGACCCGCTGGCCGCGGCAGTCCACGCGCTACGCCTACGGAGAGGCTCCCCTCGCAATGCTCCGGTCTATCGACGAGATCGGCCATATCTGTGCGGAGGCCGGCGTGCCAATCGCCGCCGCAGCGCTGCAGTGGTCGCTGCGTGATCCGCGGATCACCGGGACCGTCGTCGGGATGGAACGCGTCGATGACTACGCGCGAACACTCGACCTGGCCGCTATGCACATCGACGACGGCCTGTGGGGCGAGATCGAAGCAGTGGAGCTGGACCCGCGAACCTGGCAGGACGCGCACGAGAACTGACGCGATCCCTTTGCAAAACACGCCTACCGAGCCCCAGACGCGTGCCTCGGCTGATGAACGACAAGGATGATCCATGAGACGTAATGCGGCAAAGCTCCCCACCCCGGATGGCGTGGATGCCCTGATTGGTGTGAACTACTGGTCGCGGACTGGCGGGCCCCTGATGTGGCGGGACTATGACGGAGATGTCGTCGCGGAAGAGCTCGAGCAGCTGCGGGCACATGGAATCACTCACACGCGCAGCTTCCTGTACTGGCCCGACTTCCATCCGCAGCCTGACCAGCTCTCCGAGGAGATGCTCGGGCACTTTGCCGACTTCCTTCAGCGACACATCGATGCGGGGATGTGGACGATCCCGACGTTCATCGTCGGCCACATGTCGGCGCAGAACTGGGATCCGGCATGGCGCAACGGCCGCGACATCTTCACGGATGTCTGGTTCGTGGGGCGCCAGGCGTGGTACATCCGCGAAGTCGTATCCCGGTTCGCCGACAACGCTGCCATCGACGGCTGGCTTCTCACGAACGAGGTGCCGATCTACGCCGACTGGCGGTCGCGCGGAATCGACACGATTGATGCTGAGGCCGTCACCGCCTGGGCACAGATCCTCATCGACGCGGTGCGCGCGGGAGGCGGGAAGCAGGCGGTGTCCATCGGCGAAGGCGCGTGGGGCGTTGAGATCACCGGCAACGACAACGGGTTCAGGGTGCGGGAACTCGAACCTCTCATCGACTTCTTCGGTCCACATGTCTACCGCATGGAGGACGACCTTGTCAGACAGCATCTGGGGGCTGCGTTCATCTGCGAGCTCCTCGACATCGGCGACAAGCCCGTAGTCATGGAGGAGTTCGGTGTGACGTCCGACTACGTCGACGACGCCAACGCGGCGCACTACTACCGTCAGGTGCTGCATCACACCTTGCTCGCGGGCGCCACCGCATGGATCCCCTGGAACAACGTGGACTACGACGCTTTCGCCGACCGAGAGCCGTACTCCCACCACCCTTTCGAGATGCACTTCGGCCTCGTTACCTCCGAGGGCGAGCCCAAGGCGCAACTCCTCGAAGTGAAGGAGTTCGCATCGCGCCTCGCCGAGCTCGATTTCGGCGGACTCGAGCGGCCGGACACGAGGGTGGGATTGCTTGTGTCCTCTTTCCTTGAGTCGCCCTACGCATTCACGGCGCGAGAGGACGGCCCCACAGTCTTCCAAGTCGCACGTCAGTCGTATGTCGCGGCAAGAGAAGCCGACCTTCCCATTGGAGTCATTCGCGAACGTGATGGGCTGCCGGACAACCTGGACCTGATCATCGTGCCGTCCACGAAGGCGCTCCTGGCTCCGACATGGACCGATCTCGTTCGACGCGCGGAGGCCGGTGCGGTCGTGTATGCGTCGTACTTCAACGGAGTGCACGCAAACCAGCGGGGATCATGGTGGCCCAAGCTCGACGAACTCTTCGGGGTCCGTAAAAGTCTGAAGTACGGGTTGATCGAACCTGTTCTGACCGACACCGTGACGCTCGAATTCCGATCCGATTTCGGCAGGATCAAGGCCGGGGAGCGTCTGACTTTCGCGGTGGGAGGGACCGTCGAGGGGCGCTCGCATCTCCCGGTCGACGCGACGGAAGCTGAGGTGATCGCCGTCGACGGTTACGGCCAGCCTGCGCTCCTGAGGCGCCGGATTGGTTCTGGGAGCATGATCCTCTCGACCTACCCGCTCGAGTATTTCGCGTCCGCGGTCCCGCGCGTCAATCCGGAGCCGACCTGGCTGCTCTATCAGGCCCTCGCTCTCGAGGCGAAAGCAGCGCCGGGCATTCGAGTCGACGATCCGCGCGTGATGACTGGAGTGATGGAACACCGGGATGGGCGACGGTTCGTGTGGTTCATCAGTCAGAGTGAGCAGCCGGTGACTTTCACGCCAGTGACGAATGCCCGGCTGTCACGCATCGACAATGGTGCGGCAACGACCCACCTCAGCCTTCCCCCGTTCGGCGTCGAGATACTCGCGGTGACCCCAGAGGAGATCGGATCGAATGGCGAACGGGGATCCTCCAGCGAATCCCGGGGGGTGACCCGGTGAAGATCGACCGTGCCGAGGTGATCGTCACCAGTCCTGATCGCAATTTCGTCACGCTCAAACTCACCACGGACGACGGCTTGAGTGGTCTCGGCGACGCTACGTTGAACGGTCGCGAACTGGCAGTCGTGGCGTATCTCTCCGAACACGTAGTCCCGCTGCTCATCGGACGGGATGCGTCCAGCATCGAGGACACTTGGCAGTTCCTCTACCGCTCGGCCTACTGGCGTCGTGGACCTGTCACCATGGCGGCGATAGCGGCGGTCGACGTGGCGCTGTGGGACATCAAAGCCAAAGCTGCGGGTATGCCGCTCTATCAACTCCTGGGAGGAGCGTCTCGCACCGGTCTGCTCGCATACGGCCACGCCTCGGGCAAGACCGTGGAGGAATTGTTCGATTCGATCCGCGATCATCAAGAACAGGGCTACCGCGCGATCCGCGTGCAGACCGGAGTTCCTGGCCTGAAGTCAATTTACGGCATCGCCTCCAACGCGACCTTCGAGGCCAACAGCGGCATCCGATATGACCATGAGCCCGCCCAGCGAGGTGCGATGCCCAACGAAGAGGATTGGGATACGCGCTCCTACCTCAGGCACGTGCCGACCGTCTTCGAGGCGGTGCGGAACGAATTCGGTGCAGAGCTGCCATTGCTGCACGACGGTCATCATCGTTTGACGCCCATTCAGGCGGCATCCCTGGGCAAGAGTCTCGAGCCCTTCGACCTGTTCTGGCTCGAAGACTGCACCCCCGCGGAGAACACGGAGGCCCTGCGACTCGTCCGCCAGCACACCACCACGCCGCTCGCTATCGGTGAGATCTTCAACACGGTCTGGGACTATCAGCAGATCATCCGCGAGCAACTGATCGACTATGTGCGCAGCGCAGTAACGCACACGGGTGGAATCACTCACCTGAGAAAAGTGCTCGACTACGCGGCGATGTACCAGATCAAATCGGGCATGCACGGGCCTACCGATATCTCCCCGGTCGGCATGGCCGCGGCGATGCATCTCGGCCTTTCCGTCCACAACTTCGGTATCCAGGAGTACATGAAACACGGCGCACGCACTGACTCCGTCTTTCAGCAGTCGTTCCGTTGGAGCGATGGCATGCTCCATCCCGGTGATCAGGCCGGTCTTGGAGTCGACCTCGATCTTGACGAGGCAGGCAGGTATCCGTACCAGCGCGCCTACTTGCCGTTCAACCGTTTGGCTGACGGCACCGTCCATGACTGGTGAGCTAAGCCACCAGCAGAGATGGTGAGCTACGTCGCCAGAGTTCCCTGGCGGCGGTCACATTACAGCCCCGCATCAGCCGAGTGAAGGTCCGTGTCCGGGGGCGATTGTGCCCTGCAGTACAAGCGAGGCCGCGCCGATCGCCGCTGTGTCTCGAGGATTCGCCGACAGCTCCACCAGGATCGGATGAGCACGTCGCGCGAAGAAGCTCTGCTCGAGTCGTGAGCGGATCGTCCGTGTGTAGAGGGAGCCCGCCACCGCCATCCCCGGCCCGGCAAGCACGAGGCGGTCGAGATCGAGAAGGTTGGACAGGGTCACCGTTGCGGAGGCGATGTGATCTGCGGATCGCTGCAACAGGCCGAGGGCCGTGGCGTGTCCGCTTATCGCCGCGCGGGCGAGTTGATCGAAGTCCCTGCTGAGCGTCTCCGGGTCGAATCCGAGGCGGAGATCGCTGAGAGCTCCGCGCACTTCGTGCGCGGCCAGCATGACGGCCTCCGGCGCGGCGTAGCGCTCGAGGCATCCGCGGTTGCCGCAGTGGCACGGGACTCCATCGGCATCGATGCTTATGTGGCCCAGCTCGCCGGCGTTCGAGCTGGAGCCGCGGTAGAGGGCGCTGTCGAGCACCATGCCTGCGCCGATTCCCGTGCCCATGTAGATGCAGGCGAACGACTCCGTCCGCGACACCTGTCGACTCCAGAACTCTCCGACCGCGGCGGCGGCAGCGTCGTTGTCGACTATGACGGGGGCGTCGATGGCTGACTGGAGCGCTTGCTTGAGCGGGAACTCGTCCCATCGCGAGAGCGTCGGCGGTCCGAGGAGCACTCCGCCAACCTGCGCGATAGGGCCGGGTGCGACGACGGCGACACCAGCGATCGAGGCGGGGAGAAGGTCGACTGCGTCTACGAAATCGCGATAGAGCGCGGCGATCCTGGCGGTGACCTCGTCGGGCGGTGCTGATCCGGCTCCATTGACGAGCTGACGTCCCACCACTCCGCCACGTACATCGGTGGCGACAAGGGTGATCGATTCGAAGCCGAGTTGGATCCCGATCCCGTACTTGGCGCTCGCGTTGATCTCGAGCAGAGTGCGTGGCTTGCCGCCCTGCGACGCCGCGCGCCCCGACTCTCTGACCAGACCGGCCTCGATGAGGCGGCGCACGATGTTCGATACGGACGGTTGCGTGAGCCCGGTCGCCTGAGTCAGTTCGGTTCTGCTGATAGGCCCTGCTGATCTGATCAGGTCGACGATGAGCGCCTGGCTGCCGGGGCCGGACTGTATCGACTCGCGCCGGGCCATCTGTGTCTCCTGATCATCGAGCGCGTACTGTGAGGGGCGCACACGACGATCCGATCACGAAAGGTCGCCCACCCGATGGGTCCCGATTTCGAACAGACTATCGCGCAGGTGCGGCCTATCGGCCTCACACTGTTCCGCGCCTCCGAGATCTACGGCGCCGAGCCGTTCTATCACGAGCTGATCGCCGGAATCGATCGTGTGGTCCGGCCCGCAGGTCTCTCAGTGCTGCTGCGCGTGCTCGCCACACGCGAGGAGGAGATACTGCAGCTGGAGCGATGGCAGCGAGAGCATGTCGTCAGCGCGTTCATCCTGGTCGACGTCGTCGACCATGACGAACGCGTGTCTTTCGCTGAGCGCAGCAGCATTCCCGCGATCGTGATCGGGGCACCTGCCTCGGCCAAGGCTCTCCCGGCCGTGTGGACGAACGATGCGCTCACGATGCGCGAGGCCGTCGACCGCCTCGTCGCGAGTGGGCATCGTCACCTTGCACATGTCACCGGCCCCATTGAACTGACGCATACCGAATCCCGCGTCGAGGCTTTCGCGGCTCTCGTGGATGCGCTCGACCTCGACGCCGTCAGCCTCACCGGCGACTACTCGCGAACCTCTGGTTTCGAGGCCATGAACATCCTGTTGGCGAGCGAGCGTCGGCCCACCGCCGTGATCTTCGACAGCGACCTCATGGCTCTGGGCGGACTCGACGCAGCTCAGCAGGCCGGGCTTCGCATACCCGAGGACATCTCCGTCGTGGCATGGGATGACTCGGCGCAATGTCAGCTCTCGGAGCCACCCCTCTCCGCCCTGAGCCACGATGTGCAGCGCATCGGCGAGATCGCCGGGGAGGAGCTGCTGGAACTGCTCGCCGGCCGGCCGGCGCAGACTCGCGAAGCTCCCCACGCTGTGTTCATCGAGCGCGCGACATCGGGACCCGCCCCGGTCGAGTGACCGATTGGGGCCCACTCCGCCGACACCAATCCGTTACATAAATTAATAATCTTAAGTCTTGACTCTGATGTCTCCGCCAGCGATGCTGGATGCCGAGCGACGAGGCAACCCGGCCCTTCGTCCGCGAACGAAGGAGTTCTCATGAACCGGAAACCGATCCTCGGTCTCGCCGCGATGACGGCGGTCGGCGCGATCGTCCTCGCTGGATGCTCGGGCGGAGCGAGCAACGACGACGGTGAGCCGTCGGGCGAGATCACGGTCCTGACCAACCGCACCGACCTCGTCGACACCACCTTCAAGGAGTACGCGGAGACATTCGAGGAGGAGTATCCGGGTACGACGGTGAAGTTCGAAGCGCTCACCGACTATGAGGGTGACACGAAGATCCGCCTCAACTCGCAGGACTACGGCGACGTGCTTCTGATCCCGAGCTCGAACGTGACCAAAGACCAGTACGCGAACTTCTTCGAGCCGCTGGGCACGGTCGAGGAGCAGTCCGAGACCTACCGCTTCGCGAATGAGGCATCGTTCGATGGCACGGTGTACGGCGTGTCCACGTTCGGTTCGGCGATGGGGTACGTGTTCAACCGGGATGTCTGGACGGAGGCGGGCATCACCGAGCCGCCGGCGACCGAAGAGGAATACCTCGACGCCCTCGAGAAGATCAAGGCGACGGGATCGATCCCGTACTACACGAACTACAAGGACGGCTGGCCGCTCGCGACTCTGGAAGGCAACCTGGGCGCGACCCAGGGGCCCGAGGTCCGCTCCGAAATGATCGAGACGGACGACCCATGGTCGGAAGGCAATGACCAGTACAACATCGACGGGCTGCTCTTCGACACTGTGGCAGCAGGGCTCAGCGAACCCGACCCGACGACCACCAACTGGGAGGAGTCGAAGAACCTCCTCGCATCCGGCGAGATCAGCTCAATGGTCCTCGGCTCCTGGGCGGTGTCGCAGATGCAGGATGCTGCCGAGAAAGCAGGCGAGTCGCGAGATGTCATCGGCTTCTGGCCGATGCCCTGGAAGACCGATGACGGCTTCACCTCGGTGACCGCGTCCGACAAGTTCCTGGCGATCAGCAAGCACTCGGACAACAAGGCGACGGCCAAAGCGTGGATCGACTGGTTCACGAACGAGTCCGGATTCGCCGCAAGTCAGGGAGCGATCAGTCCGGTCATCAGCGATCCCGCGCCGGACACTCTCGCGGACTTCGCCGACCTTGGAGTCACCTACCTGGAGCTCGCGCCCGATCCCGTCGGCAAGGAGGCCGTGATCAACGACATCGCCAACGAGGCCGAGATCGACCTCTTCGGCAACACCTACCGGCAGAAGCTCATCGATGTCGCGCGCGGAGCCGCGGACGGAGACAAGGAGAGCGCATTCGCTGATCTTAACGAGCGCTGGGCCGCGGCGCGGGCTGCCGTCGCCGAGTAATCCTCACAGGTCGTCCGGCTCCGATTTCCCCCGGAGCCGGACGACCATCCTCACTGAAGAGAGCAGACACAATGGCAATCGGACAGGGAACGTCGCCCGCCACGAGGGCGCTGGTGACGACCCGACCTCGCAGGGGCCGCGAACAACGACCCCTTCGATCGGGGAGACAGAGCGCAGGGTTCACGCCATGGCTCTTTCTGGTGGTGCCACTCGCCTTTCTGGTCGTGCTCACCTACGTGCCGGTGGCGAACATGCTCTGGTACAGCCTCACGTCGTGGGATGGCCTAGAGCCGCAGAAGGACTTCGTCGGGATCGACAACTTCGTGCAGATCTTCACGAAGCCCGAGATCTTCCAGGTGTTCTTCGTCAGCCTCTATTACCTGGTCGGCGCCGCCGCCCAACTCGTGCTCGCGCTCTACCTCGCCACTCTCCTGAGCTTCCGCACACGCTTCAAAAACTTCTTCAAGGGCGTCATCTTCTTCCCCTATCTGATCAACGGGGTCGCGATCGGGCTGGTGTTCCTCTACTTCCTCCGCCCCGGCGGCACCCTCGACGCTCTTCTCGTAGCCGTCGGAATCCAAGACCCGCCTCAGTGGCTAGGAGACCCCTCGTTCGTCAACGCTTCCCTCGCGGCCACGTCGGTCTGGCGCTACATGGGGCTCAACTTCGTACTCTTCCTCGGTGCGATCCAGTCCGTGCCGGCAGAACAGTACGAAGCCGCCGACATCGACGGGGCGAACTCGTGGCACAAGTTCCGCTTCATCATCCTCCCCAGCATCCGTCGCATCCTCGGGCTGTCCTTCATCCTCGCGATCGCCGGCGCGCTGTCGGCGTTCGAGATGCCGTACATCATGACCGGCGGTGCGAACGGGTCTGAGACCTTCGTGATCCAGACGGTGAACACGGCATTCAAATTCTCGAAGGTGGGCCTCGCGTCGGCGATGGCGGTCGTGCTCCTGGTGATCGTCCTTGTCATCACGTTCGTCCAACGCCGGGTCTTCCCCGATGAGAAGGGAGGCGAGTCATGACCGTGACCGCAGTCCGCACGCAGGGTGCGCCGCCCGAGCCCTCGTCCTCGCGCGAATCTCGAGCGCGCCGACGCGCGAGCACCCACCGACGCGGAGCCGCAGCGCTGACGGCGACGACCCTGAAGTACGCATCGCTCATCATCGCGAGTCTCTTCGCCCTCGTGCCGCTGGCGACCATCTTCATGCTCGCCTTCAAGACCGACCGGGAACAGCGAACGACCGGACCACTGACCCCGCCGTCGAACTGGTTCAACCTCGACAACTTCGTCGTCGCCTTCGACCAGGGCGGTATGGTCACCGGATTCCTGAACACCGCGATCATCCTGCTGGTCTCAGTGACGGGTACGATTCTGATCGGCACGATGGCGGCCTACGCCCTGGACCGCTTTCGCTTCCGGGGTCGCAAGCTCGTGATGGCGCTGTTCCTGCTCGCGACCCTCGTGCCGTCCGTGACGACGCAGGTGGCCACTTTCCAGGTCGTCTCCGCGCTCGATCTCTTCAACACACGCGGCGCGGCGATCCTGCTGTTCATGGGCACCGACATCGTCGCGATCTACATCTTCCTGCAGTTCATGCAGTCGATCCCGATCTCGCTAGATGAGGCGGCGATGCTCGATGGCGCGAACCGCTTCACGGTGTACTGGCGCATCATCCTCCCGTTGTTGAAGCCCGCCGTCGCCACCGTGGTGATCATCAAGGGCATCGCCATCTACAACGAGTTCTACATTCCCTTCCTCTATATGCCCTCGCAGGATCTGGGGGTGATCTCCACGTCGCTGTTCCGTTTCATGGGTCCGTTCGGAGCGCAGTGGCAGATCATCGCGGCCGGCACCGTGCTCGTCATCATTCCGACGCTCGTCGCCTTCCTCTTCCTGCAGCGATACATCTACAACGGCCTGACATCTGGAGCAACCAAGTGAGCATCACCGACATCACCACCGCCCGTCCATCGACCAGCCGTGCGCTGCATGAGGGATGGAGTCTGCGCGCCACGGGAGGTGCGGTTCCTGCGTCCTTCTCTGGTCTGAGCGTCCCGGCGACCGTCCCGGGCCTGGTCCACACAGATCTTCTCGACGCCGGGCTGATCCCGGATCCTTTCCTCGACCGCAACGAGCACCTGGTGACCTGGATCGGCTCCACTGACTGGGAGTATCGCACCGCGTTCGATTGGACGCCTGACGGGCACGATCGCCACGACCTCGTCTTCGAAGGACTCGACACCGTCGCGACCATCTCACTGAACGGCAGCGTCGTGGCTGAGACGCGCAACCAGCACCGCACCTACCGCCTCGATGTCGATGCGCTCCTGCGGGAGGGAGAGAATGAGCTCGTCGTGCACTTCGGCTCGCCCGTCGCAGCCGCCGATCGTGCGAGCCTCGAGATCGGGTATCGGCCGCATACCTACTTCCACCCCTTCAATGCCATCCGCAAGGCCGCCTGCAACTTCGGGTGGGACTGGGGTCTCGACGCCGCATCGGCAGGGCTCTGGAAGCCGGTCAGCCTGCACGCATGGTCGGGTGCACGACTCGCGTCCGTGCGTCCGGTCGTCACGGTGGACGGTGACGACCGTCGCGTGGCGGTGCACGTCGAGGTGGAGCGCGCAAGCGATGCCGACGTGACCCTGGCTGCCGTGGTCGCCGGGGTGACCGGCCGCGTCGAACTCAGTGCCGACGAGACCATCGCCGTCGTGGACCTCGCTGTCCCCGACGCTGAGCTCTGGTGGCCGCGTGGTTTCGGTGAGCAACCCCTTTACGACCTCGCTGTGATGCTCGAGCAGGGCGGCGAACACATCGCGGACTGGACGCGTCGCATCGGGTTCCGCACCGTCGAGGTCGAGTTGGAACCGGACGTCGAAGGCACGTCCTTCCGCTTCGTCGTAAACGGTGAGGCCGTGTGGGTGCGAGGGGCGAACTGGATTCCCGACGACGCCTTCGTGACCCGAGTCGATCGTGCTCGTCTGTCGCGCCGCCTCGACCAGGCGGAGTTCGCCAACATGAATCTGCTCCGGATCTGGGGCGGCGGCTACTACGAGTCGGATGACTTCTACGAGCTGTGCGATGAGCGCGGCATCATGGTCTGGCAGGACTTCCTCTTCGCCTGTGCAGCGTATGCCGAAGAGGAGCCGATGTGGAGTGAGGTCGAGGCCGAGGCCCGCGACAACATCACCCGGATCATGCCGCATCCGAGCATGGTGCTGTGGAACGGCAACAACGAGAACATCTGGGGCTTCGAGGAGTGGGGCTGGGAGAAGCGCGTGCAGGGCCGCACATGGGGAATGGGGTACTACCTCGACCTCCTGCCTCGTCTCGTCGCCGAACTCGACCCGGCCGGGAACTACACCGCGGGTAGCCCGTGGTCGGGAACGCCGGAGATTCCCGCAAACGATCCTGATCACGGCTCGGTGCACCTGTGGGAGCTGTGGAACCGCGTCGGCTATCCCGCCTATCGTGACGTCTCGCCCCGATTCGTCGCCGAGTTCGGATGGCAGGGCCCTGCCACCTGGTCGACAATCGAACGGGCGATCTCAGACTCGCCTTTGACGCCCGAATCGCCGGGGATGATCCATCACCAGAAGGCGACAGATGGCAATGACAAGCTCACCGATGGGCTCGTCGCGCACCTGCCGCTTCCGGATGACACCGAAGACTGGCACTGGGCCATGTCGCTCAATCAGGCCAACGCCGTGACCGTCGCCATCGAGCACTTCCGCTCGCTGAGCCCGCGGTGCATGGGATCCGTCGTCTGGCAGCTCAACGACTGCTGGCCGGTGACATCGTGGGCGGCTGTCGACGGGGATGAGCACGCGAAGCCCCTGCTGTACGCGCTTCGACACGTCTATGCGGATCGCCTGGTCACCGTGCAGCCGCGTGGCGAAGGACTCGTTGTGGCGGTGCTCAACGACAGCCCCGACGCCCTGACGGAGGATCTGATCGTCCGGCGACTGCGGTTCGACGGGACGGAGCTGGCATCGGCGACGATCCCGCTCGACCTCGATCGTCGTTCCTCCGTCACCGTCGACATCCCTCCGGGGGTGGCGACCGTGTCGTCCCGCGAGGATGAGGTGATCGTGGCCACGGTCGGCACCGAGCGGGGGTTCTGGTACTACGCGGAAGCGCGTGACTCCAGCCTTCCGGCGCCGGCGTTCACCACCGATGCACAGCCCTGCGAAGACGGGTACACGGTCACTGTCACGGCCGAGGTGTTCCTACGAGATCTGGCTCTGCTCGTCGACAAGGTCGACCCTGCAGCCGTTGTCGACGACCAGCTCGTGACGATGCTGCCTGGCGAGACTGTCACGTTCCAGGTGCGCACCAGCGCGACGCTTGATCCCGCCGCTCTGGTGTCGACCCGCGTGCTGCGCACGGCGAACCAGTTGGTCGCAGACTGGGCGCGATGAGCATCGTCTCAGATTCCCCGAGGTCGATCGCGCTGGCGATCGACCTCGGGGGCACCAAAGTCGAGGCGGCGCTCGTCGACTCGGAGGGCGCGATCCTGCCTGGCAGTCTCCACCGCGAACCGACGGGGTCGGGAGCTGGCCGGCGCGAGCTCGAAGAGTCGATCGACCGCGCCGTGCGCGCATCGATCGAGCGAATGCCGGAGACGGCAGCACTGATCGGAGTCGGGGTCGGGTCGGCCGGCCCCGTCGACCTGGGCCGCGGGACGGTGAGTCCGAAGAACCTACCGGAGCTGCACGGTTTCGACTTCGCAGCTCACTTGGATCGGCTGGTCCCCGGTCTGCCCGTCGTCATGCGTCTGGACGGCACCTGCATCGCCCTCGCCGAGCACTGGCTGGGGGCCACCCGTGGCGCAGCGCACTCGATGGCGATGATCGTCTCCACCGGAATCGGCGGCGGAATCATCCTCCACGATCGGCTCATCTCCGGGCGCAGCGGCAACGCAGGGCATATCGGACAGGTGCAGATCGCCACGCGTACCGAGTCGGACTCCGCCGACGACGTCACGCTCGAACGGATCGCGTCCGGCCCCCGCAGCGTTGCCTGGGCGCAGGCGAACGGGTGGTTCGGCGGCACGGGGGAGGAACTGGCCGCAGACGCAGCCCGCGGAGAACCGGTCGCGCGCGCCGCGATCATCCGCTCAGCGACGGCCGTCGGCCAGGCGATCGCCAGTGCGGCGACGCTGCTCGACCTCGAGATTGTCGCCGTCGGCGGGGGATTTACCGCGGTCAGCACCGATTACCTCGAGCTCGTCCGTCGCGCGGTGCAGGACGCGATCGTCTTCGACTACGCCGCCGACGTGATCGTCACCGGCTCGGCACTCGACGGAGCCGGCCCGATACTCGGCGCCGCCGCACTGATCCACCGGGCGGATGCGCTCGGCAGCACCATTCCCGAACCTCTGCACGACCCCAGACGAAGGAGCCTGGCTCGATGAACCGACGCACCCCCCGCCCCCGAAGCACCGGTGGCCGCCGACTCTCGGCGGGTATTCTCGCCGTCACGGTGGCCGCAGCGCTGCTGCCGGCGGCTGCCGCCCCGGCCTCGGCAGCGCCTGAAGACTGGACCTCGCTCAACAGCACCTTCGTGCAGCGCGACGGCAGTCGGCTCGTGCTCGATGGTGACACATTCCGCTTCAGTGGGCCGAACATCTACTGGCTGGGGCTGGACGAGAACGTGGGCGGTGTGGACTACCCGACCGCGTTCCGTATCGCCGACACTCTCGATGCCGCCGCACGGATGGGGTCGACGGTCGTCCGCACGCACATGATGACCTCGACCGGCCAGGACGGCGCGAGCCCGCTGGCGATCATGCCGACCATCGGGGAGATCAACGAGGAGGCATTCGCGACGATCGACTTCGCGATCGCGTACGCCGGCACGCTCGGCATCCGCTTGATTTTGCCGCTCACCGACGAGTGGGAGTACTACCACGGAGGACACCGTGACTTCACGGCACCCTTCGGGCTGGCATCAGCCGACTTCTACACCGACGATCGAGCGATCGGCGCCTATCAGGACTACGTCGACACCATTCTCCAGCGCACCAATGCGCTCACCGGCATCCGGTATGTGAACGATCCGACCATCATGGCGTGGGAACTCGGAAACGAGTTGGAGGGGATGACGGCGCCTTGGATCGACCAGCAGGTTGCCTTCATCAAGGAGCGCGCCCCGCAGCAGCTCGTCGCCGCCGGCCGTCGGTTCGACATCGATCCGGACACACTCGCCGCCCCTGGGCTCGACATCGTCGATGTGCACTACTACCCGCCGACGGCCTCGCGCGTGTCTGCGGATGCCGCTGCTGTGGCGGCCGCTGGGAAGGTATACGTCGGCGGGGAGTATGCCTCGACCGCTGCCAGCACCGAGCTGCTCGAGCCGTTGGTCGAGGATCCGAACGTGACGGGCATGCTGTTCTGGTCGCTGTTCGGCAATAATGACCGGGGCGGCCTCGTGCCCCACGACGACGGATTCACCATTCACGCGCCGGGAGTAACCGACGCAGAGCGGGGTCGCGTGTCGGCGATTTCGGCATACGCGGCCGCCGTCGGTGGCTCATCCGCGCAACCCGCCATCGGTTCTCCCCTCATCATCGCGATCGACCGAGTCGACGGAATCAACACGGTGTCGTGGCGCGGTGCGGGTGGCGCCTCGGCCTACCGTCTGGAGCGATCCACCGACGGAGTCGCGTGGGCGCAGGTCGACACCTCCGTACTGGGTGCGGATGCCGAGTCGGCAACGGACTTCGTGTCGCCAGCCGGCGCGATCTACCGCGTCGTCGCCGTGGATGCATCCGGCGTGGACGCCACGGTGTCGGAGCCGGTGGCGACAGAGGCCGACACGCGAGTGCTCGTCGATCCGCTGGAGTCCTGGTTCCTCACGGAGGCGCACGAGAACGTGAGCATCGTTCCCCGTGCGGACGGCACCAGCGTCGTCGCGACCGGCGACGTCGCGACCATCACCTGGAAGCAGGATCGCCTGACTGCCGCGAGTTTCATCATCTCTGGGTCGGTCGTCGTGGAGTCGAGTGCGGATGCCGTGAGCTGGACGACGGCGTCGACGCAGGCGAGCGATGGAGTGCTGACGGCAAGTGACCTCGTCGGCCCCTACCTGCGAGTCAGCCTGGCGGGTGACGCGAGCATCTCGCGCGCCACGATCTGGTCGGCGGTCGATGCGCCGAGCGGTCCGCCTGCTGCATTCGGATTGATCGCCCCCGCCGCGGGCAGCATTGATGTGACGGCCACCCCCACGTTCGAGTGGGAGGCGGCAGCGGGCGCAGCCTACTACCGCTTCACCCTCGCGAAGTCGGCCGATCTCGCGAGCCCCCTGGTCGTCACCGAGGGTATCCAAGCGACGACGGTGAAACCGGATGTCGAACTGGAGCCGGGGGAGCGGTACTGGTGGTCGGTGACGGCCGTCAACGGCATCGGAACCACCGCATCGTCTGCGGGACCCGCCGACTTCATGATGAAGTCTCTGCCGAGCGATGTGCTGGTCGTGGAGGACTTCGAGTCCTACGCCGATGATGCGGCTCTCGCCGCGACTTATGTGCGTAACACCGGCGGCGGCGCGATCGCTCCCGCCCTCGCGCCGAACCCCGAGACGGGTTCCCAGGCGATGCTCGCCGCCTATGACCTCGGTGGCCCCGGCTATGCGGGCGTCGTGCGAACGTTCGCGGAGCCTCAGGACTGGTGGGGGTATGCCGGCCTCGAGTTCTGGGTGCAGGGCACTCCCGGTGACGCCGTGACCGTGCAGTTCGTCGCGCAGGGCTCTTACTGGGAGACGCTCGCGCCCATCGAGGGCGACGGATGGCAGCGCGTGGAGATCCCCTTCTCCGACTTCGCACCTCCGGCATGGGCGCCGGACGCCGCCTTCGATCCGACTGCTGTGACGCAGCTGGGGTTCTACCTCGGAGGTGAGGGCGCCGGCGAACTTCGGGTGGACGATGTGGTCACCGTCGTCCAGGCAGTGGACCCGGATCCGGGTGAGGAGCCTGGGGCTGAGAATCCTGGCACCGGCGACCCCTCGAGCGGCGGGGGAGGCGCTGATGGATCCGGGGCTGGGAACGGCGGAGAAGACTTGGCAAGCACAGGAGGGGCTGTCGGGCCGTGGATGTTCGTAGGGGTGATCATCCTTGCCCTCGGAGGAGCACTGCTCGTATGGGGACGTCTGCGCAGGAGCTGACGGAAACGCACGCCGACGTTAACGGCCGCCCCCGATGCAGTGGGGGTGGCCGTCAACGCTCGCTACTTCTCTCCCTTGTTTCGGGCGAAGGCGATACGACTCCGGAGTGTGAAGCGTGGATCGATGCCGGCGACCACACGTTTCGGATCAGCGACGAGTCGCGGCGCTGCGCGTTGCCGGACAGTCGGGATAACTGGTCTTATCGTGGCCAATGGGCCAGACGTTGAAGTGAGATGGGGCTGAGTAGGTATCTGGCGTCTGAGCAGTGCTCGAGCGGGATCGCGGGGGTGCGAGCGTCTGCAAAGAGGATCAGAGGTCCTGACGCCGCGATTAGGCTCACGACATGGGACAGGCTCAGCACTCAGGTGGCCCGCGACCGGTTGACGCGAATGAGTGACAGCTGGCTGCCGGAGCATCAAGAGCATGCGCTGTACACCGCTGCGCACATAGATGCGCAGATTCTGCGGCTCGGGCAGATCCTGCATCCATACTTGGCTGCCGACCCCCTCAAACTGGCTCAGAGGCTGACGCCGACCACCGAGGAGGTCGTGCTCGCTTCGATCGCACCGCTGCCGCAAGCAGTGCCCCGGCTGTTCGCGGACGCTCTCAATCAGACCCGCAACCTCATGGAACACTGCCTGTTCGCGGAGGTCGAGTCGCAACTGGGGCGCGATCTGGATCGCAAAGAGGCTGCCCTGATCGAGGTACCGGCGAAGCTCTCAGCGGAAGAGTTCGATGCCTGGGCCTCCGATAAGCGACGCAGACCGTTAGGCGTCTTCGTCCGCGGGAGCGAGCTGTACGAACGCCTTCACCGGCTCCAGCCTTTTCACCGCCGAGACGTGGACATGCACCCCCTGAGACGTCTCGCAGAGCACACAAACTTCGCGAAGCACCGAGAGCCGAGCGTCACGCTGACCCGAGTCGGTCGGGTCGACCTCGAGGATGGCTCACACATGGCCTTGCGCGCCGGCGAGCAACAGGTCGCTGAGGTTGGCAGCGTTCTTGCTTCCGTTCCTCGAGGTACGAAGATGGGCGTCTCCATCTGGCCGGAGGTGGTTGTCCGGAGACCTCACACCGGTACGGTGTACACCCTCATGCACGAGGTGGGTCAGTTGGAAGAATGGGTCCGAGAGCAGGCCGTTCCAATCCTGGTGAGAGGAAGCACAGACCTGCCGAAGATCCCGCCGAACCTCGACCTTTCACGCGGGTACGCGTCGTTCTCCGACGCGTGGAACGCCGCCAGCCGGGACGTAGCCCACACGCGCCTCACCCGACGTATGGCTGGTGAAGGCGTTAGACGCGATCTCCTCGAAATGCTCGCCGAATCCTACGGCGATGACAAGCGAACCGCCTTCGCGGGCTGGCTCAGCACTCTCGACGAATCGGAGGTGCTGGCTCTTTTCGCACCCGTCGGCGAAGCCGCGCTTCGGGGAGATCATGCAACCATCGAGCATCACCTGCAGCTCTGGCGTGAGCGAGCTGGCGTCGCGATTGACGCTGACTCCGCCCGGTAAGCAGCGCACTGCTACCGTCAAGCCATGCCGAAGCAGATGGCCATCGAGGCGTTCCGTGAGCAGCAGTGGGCTGATCGCTACGCGGCTCACGTCGCGCCTGTGAACGAGTACGTCGACGAACTACGCGAGGTGGGTCGAGGCTGGGCGCCGTACGTCGCTCCCCTCCATGGCGGAGTCGAGTCCCGGGTGCTGAGCATCCTGCGCGACCCAGGCCCGGCGACGCAGGACGAGGTCGGCAGTGGGTTCATCTGCGTCGAGAACAACGACGGCAGCGCCGAGCTGCAGGCGGTCTTGCTCGAGGAGGCCGGGGTCTCGCCCTTCGAGTTGCTCCCGTGGAACGCCTACCCCTGGTACATCAACCGCGCTCCGAAGGCGTCAGAGCTGGATGCCGGAGTCGAGACGATCCTGCATCTGCTGGAGCTCGCGCCGAAGGTGAAGATCGTCCTGCTTCAGGGCGGTGACGCAGACCACGCCTGGCGGCGACTCTTGCGCATCGCCCCGACTGTCGAGCGGGATCGTGGGCTCACGGTCGTGCGCACGTTCCATCCGTCGCCGCAGGCGTTGTTCGTGCGCGATCTCGAGGAGCGGGCAGCCCGCGTGGCGCGGCGACGCGAGGCATTCCACGAGGTGGCGGCGCTGCTCGCCTGATCATCGCGAGGGCGTCAGCGCGAGATCGGTGCTTCAAGCACTCTCGCGGCGTCCGCCTGGCGGTCGAAGCGCTGCAGCCACTGGAGGTGGTAGCCGGAGGCTGAGTGACGGCGACCGCGGTGGTTGCCCGCGATGACGAGGTCGGCGTATCGCGAGAGGAGCCCGTCCCAAGAGGTCTCGGTGGCCGGCGGGACGAGCTGCACCTGGGGGAGTGACTCTGCAGCGAGGCTGGATTTCCGGGTGTTGCACATCGCGTGCAGGGTGGTGAGGTTGTCGACGTCGCTTGAGCCGCCGCTGGCGTGGGCGAGCTTGTGGTCGGCTTCGGGGGCGAGGGCCCAGTATGCCGGGTGCACAGTTCCTCGGCGGTAGTGGGCGTAGTAGGGGAGCGCTTCGGGGAAGACGTCGCTGATCGCGACGAGGACGCAGCGGGGGATCGTCCGGCCGCCGCAGTAGGTGCAGAGGAATCCGTCTCGGAGGAACACCCGCGCTCTTGTGCGGTCGGAGACGCGGCGCGACGAGCGATCGGTGATTCCGGCGGCGGCCGTGCCGTGGAGGGTCAGCGTACCCGTCCACACTTCGCCGGCGATGGGGGCAAGGCGCTGCTCAGCCAATTCGAGCGACGGCAGAGCCTCGGCGACGCCGGCGAGAGTCTCGCTGTACAGGGCGACGGCGTCGTCAGGCAGAGCATCAACCGCGACCGTCACGCGGGATCCAGCTCTGTCGTCGAGGGGGCATCCGTCGCGAACTCCCGAGATCGCATGACGGCACCGACTCCGAGGAAGCCCGCAAGGCGGACGGCGTCGTTGCCGCCTCGGAGCCTGTTCAGCGTGAACTTCGCGGGGAACTGCTCGAGCAGATCGTTCTCGTCAGCGAACGAGCTCTCGGTTTTGAGGGCGAAGATGCGGGTGGTGTCGAGCGCGCGGTAGCTGTCGATCGAGATGATCGACTTGTCGACGTCGCCGAAGATGAGGCGATCGAACTGCTTCTGGGTGGTCCAGTGCTGACGGACGCGCTTGGCGATGCCGGTCCAGCCGTTCGTTGCACCGACATAGACCTGTGCGTACTCGTCGAGCACCATCACGTAGAGCCCGGCGACGCCGTCCCAGTTCGTCAAGTCCTTCACCTCGACCATGCCGCGCTGGCTGGCGACGGCCGATCGCAGAGCTCGCTCGAACTCGTCGCGGTCGAGGGATGCGAAGTGGGCCATGTTCAGGTCGAAGTTCTGAAGGGCGCGCTCTCGGTGCTCCTCGCACCACTCGTCAGTGAGGATGCGGTGCTCGGCGTCTTCGTAGACGCTGTCGAGGGCGTCCCAGAGTTCCGGGTTGTCGTCGCGGTGCCAGCGAGGTGACGACGAGCGCTTGTTGATCGTCGCATAGACATCGCGGGAGATGCGCAGACCGAGGCCGCGGGTGCTGCGCACCGTGGTGCCGAAGTGCGTCGCGGTCTCGGTGCCGCCGGCGCGCGGTCGGCCTCGGCGGGGGATCGCCACCGGGACGCCCCAGACCTTCCGAGAGAGCCGCGTCTGCCAGCGATGCCATATCAGCGTGTGCCCGGAGTCGACCAGCGCATGCAGGGTCGCGTTCGCGTCAGCGCCGATGCCGACGTCGAAGATGCGCGCGGGGTCGAACTCTAGGTGCTCGCCGTCAGGGATGAGACCTGCGGTGTCCAGACCCCACGGGTCAGCGTCGCGGACGAGGTAGCCGGCCTCGGTGAGTTCCCGGCGCAGCTCTTGAGCCGCTTGGGGCCGCGGCGCCCACACGTGGGTCTCTCGCGGGGTGACGGTGACCTCGAGTTCCATCACCATCACCGCGATTTGATCTTGCAGAGCACCTGAGCGGCCCCGAAAGCCGCGTCGTCCTCGAGGATCGGCTCGGTGCGGATCACCTTCGCCGGCTCGTCCAGTCCGCTGTCGACCTGACGCATCCAGTACGCCCAGCACAGACCAGAACCGTCGGCCGGGCGGCCGTGCTTGGAGAGGAACTGGATACCGAGCGGCAGCGTGCCATCGTCGAGCTGGACGTGCTCTCGAATCGCGGCGGCGATCGCCGTGGTGAGCACGCGGTCATCGCCAGTGAGGTCGGCGAGGGTGAGCGGCTTGTCCGAGTCGCCGTCCTTCGTGGGCCAGGGACCGGTGACGAGGTCATGGATGGCGGCGATGGTCTCTGTTGCCGAGGCGTCGATCCACCAGCCATCCGGATACTCGATCGTGTACAGCGCACGTCCGTCGCGGAAGGCGCGGGGGAGCCATGAGGCCTTCATGTGATCAGACTCGTCCCACTCGGTGACGATCTCGTTCCAGTAGTCGTCGAGGCTCTTCCCCATCGCATCTGCGGCCGGCTGCAGCGCGCGGCGTTCGGCGTTGATGTCGGTGCGATAGGTCGCCAGCAGCTCCATGAACGCGGTGACGCGGTCGGCGCTGCTGTAGATGGTCCGTCCGATGGTGTCGTAGCGGCTCCAGCTGCCCGGGTCGTCGGTCGATTCGCGCGGCTTCGGGGCCAGGGCACCGTACGACTCACGGGCGATACGGAACGAGGACACCGGACCCGCAACGAGTGCGAGTCCGGTGTCCTGGCAGATGCGCCGAGTGCCCGGCTCAGCCACTGAAGCTGTCATCGATCAGGGCCTGGGCTGCGTTCCCCACGTCCCTCAGGCGGTCCTCGCGGATCGCCATGATCGGGGTGTCGTACTCAAGCCAGGGGTTCGCGCCGATGAACCAGACGCGAGCGACATGCTCGCCCTCAGCCTCGGCGACCTTCTGCCACTGCTCATACGCGAACATGAGGCGCTTGACGACCTCAGCTCCGGGCTGGGGACCGGTCTCCTTCGCCCACTTGTAGGAGGCCTTCGTGTCCTTGGATCCGGCGAGGGTCGACACCAGCGTGCCGCCGAGCGCTGCGTTCAAGCGACGGGTGACCTCGCGAACGTCGAGCTTGATCACTCTCTTGTGGGCGCCGTGCTTCGTGGCCGTTGCGATCGTCTTGCCGCTCATCATCCGACCTCCTCCTCCGTGACTCGTAGTCACACTCTACTCCGGCGACACTGAGAAAGATACGATCGTGCCACTAGAAAACCACTACGTCGACACGAGGCTACGCGGCGCGCACACGTCACGCGTCAGCGGTCCCGGCGATGAATGACTCGACGGCGTCGGCGACCTCACCATGACGGCCCTCGCGGATCGCCGTGATCGGGGTGTCCTCGCGCAGGTGCGGGTTCCCGCCGATGAACCACTGCCGGGCAACGTGATCGCCGTCTGATGCAGACAGGAGAGTCCACTGACGGTGAGCGAACGTCAGGCGGTTCGAGGCGTCCGAGCGCGGCTGGGGGCCGTCGGCCCTTGCCCAGCGGATCGGGAGCTTGCGGTCCTTGGATCCAGCGAGGCTTGCCACAAGCGTCGGGCCGAGGGCTGCGTTGAGCTCGCGCACGATGTCGTGGATGTCCATACGCATGGTGCGGCCGTGTGCTGTCGTCGGGGTCAGGGTTTCCATATCGCCAGTTTACCGCCGTGCTACCCTATAAGCCA
Organism: Microbacterium sp. CGR1; assembly: GCF_001266755.1. Classification (NCBI taxonomy): domain Bacteria; kingdom Bacillati; phylum Actinomycetota; class Actinomycetes; order Micrococcales; family Microbacteriaceae; genus Microbacterium; species Microbacterium sp. CGR1. The sequence continues at coordinate 2,018,481 of NZ_CP012299.1, read as the reverse complement.
CCCTAGTTACACCCATATGGTGGGGTCGACGGATGAGCCGTTCATGCGACCGGCTCCGGCGGCGTGGGTCATTGGGCTCGGCGGTGCGGGAGTTGCAGTTGCTCAGTAGGAAGAGTGAAAGTCCTTCCCTTTGCGGCTGTACTCGTTCTGTTTCTCCGAACACATTCTGGGCGATGTACCGTCGTTGAAAATCCATCGGCGGTACACGCCACCTACGGATAATCACCTGTTCAAAGGGTAAATACGAGTTCGAGCGTGGGAGAAATATGTACCGGCGATTGAAGGCGAGAATCCATCGGCGGTACACGCAGGAGGCGTGTTTCGGCCTGATCTTTCAAGGATTTGAGAGGAAGGGAGGAAGGTATGTGACCGATGTACCGCGAGATCCGAGAAAGTCCACACATGCGCGCATGCGCACACGTACGCATATAGTTCCGCCGAAACTGCGGTACATACGGTGCATAGCGCATTTTTCGCAGGTCAGCGCTCAGATCGGCCACAGTGGCGCTGGTACAGAAGTGGTTACACGGCGGCGCTGCACACCCCCGGCGAGCAAATCGTTAGTATCGCTGAACAGGGGTTCTTGTGGCCTCAAGAGGTTGGTCTCCGCGTACCGAATCGGCGGTACACGCCCCGAGACAGAGAAGAAACCCGCGAGGAGCAGATGATCCCCGGGGCTTCATGGGCCGTCCTGGCGCTGCGCGTTGAGCTCGGAGTGAGCGCGTGAAGATCCGACTGCCTCGGAATCTCCATCTACCGCCGGTAGACGAGATACGGGATGGTCTAGCGATCCCGTAACGGGGCGCGTGTCGCCTCATATGCGGCGCGGTGGCGTGCGGTCTCCTCCTCGGCGGTTGCCTCATCTCTGCCGCCGCGGCCAGACGTGCGGCGTCGATCTCAGCAACGATGTGAGCGGCTTCCATGGCCTGGCGGCTAATCCATCGGCTAGCTCGATTCGTCTATCTCGTGCTTGACGATCTCCTGGAGTGCTTCGTTCATCTCCACTCGCGCGTCCTCAGGGCTAAGCTCGCCGGTCAACACGCGTCGGGCGAGTTCCATCGCGCTCGGTTCGGGATAATTCCCTCCGAGCTGCGCGCCCTTTTCGATCAGAGCAAGCGCTCGTTTGACTTCATCAGGGGTCAGTGGAGGCACCGCTCTATTCTCGCTCCAGACACCGCTGCGAGGGAAGCGGGATCACGGGTGATCTCTTTGCATGCGCGTTCTGGACGCCGCGCACTTTCACTACGGCAAGTCGGCGGAAGCGCCTCATAACGAGCCTTTTGTGCGACACCGCGACACAGACGAGCTATTGACTGCGATCGTTCGCCGAAGAGGCGAGCGGACGCCTTTGCTTCCCCGAGAGGCTTTCGGGAAGGAAAGACTTTCGGGAAGGAAAGGCTTTCGGGAAGGAAAGGCTTTCGGGAAGGAAAGGCTTTCGGGAAGGAAAGGCTTTCGGGAAGGAAAGGCTTTCGGGAAGGAAAGGCTTTCGGGAAGGAAAGGCTTTCGGGAAGGAAAGGCTTTCGGGAAGGAAAGGCTTTCGGGAAGGAAAGGGTTCCCGGGAAGGAAAGGGTTCCCGGGATGGAAAGGCTTTCAGGCGTCGCGTCCGCGAAGCCCCGCTGACCGATTCATTTTCTCCCCGGCGAACCGCTATACAGAGAGGATGCTTCGCACTCGTCTTCTCGCCGCATCGGGCGCTCTCATTCTCGCGGTCGCCGTCGCCGGCTGCTCCGCACCCGACGCTGACTCGGCGGCTGATTCCTCGCCCTCGGCCTCGGCGAGCACCGTACGCGAAGTCACGCCTTCGCCCTCGGACACCACGGTCGAGCCCGTGCCGTCCGAGTTCCCTCCGGCGCTGCAGCTCGTGAATTACTTCCAAACCCAAGGCCTCGTCGTCGAGGATCCTCGCGACAACACTGCCAAGGGGTGGTGTGACGCCGACGTCTGGGACTGCTCGGAGTTCTTGACCTCCGAGCAGGTGTCGATCGTCATCCTGCCGAGCGCGGATGGCGCCGAGCGGCTGATGGCCACCGGCAGCGCCTACGTCTCCAGCGACGGTCGAGTCGGACTCTCCTTCGCCGCGCAGCGCACACCCGTCGAGCAGCAGGACCAGTTCACCCGCGCGCTCGAGGACTACCTCCTCACGGCGCCCGCTCAGGACTGAGCTTCACTCACCTCACACTTCTACTAACCGCCCGTTGCCCTCCGGTAGCGGGGGTTCTTCTTTCGCCGGTGTCCGGCGCTCGTCGCACGCCTGAGTGGCCGCCGGCAGTGGGGACCGCTCCTGGCCTCGTGGTGGCCTCGACGTGGACTCGCGGCGGTCACTTCGCGCCCACGGAGGGGCGCTCGATGGGGTCACGAGACATGGTTCGGTGCAGGTGACCAGCGGGAGGCCACCTGGCGACCAGGGGGAGGCCCGCAGATGGTCACTGCGTGGCCACCCTTGCGTCTCGGGGTCAAGTGTCCTCAAACGGAGCCTCGACTGCACTCCCGACGGTCGCGCGGTGGACTCGGATTGGTCACTAGACGGTCACAAGGGGGCGTCTAGTGGGCGGGAAGTGACCATCAGTTCCCGACGCTGCCGCGCCGGATTCAGTCAAGAGTCCGACCGATACGCCCCCATCGATGGTGTGACAGCCGTCAGCAGAGAGGCCGCAGCAAGCTGCAGCCTGCGCTGCGCGAGTGGCTAAGGCACCCGCCTCCGGGCGGCCGCGTCGGGGTTGAGTCAGGCTCGCTACGCTCCCCTGGCGTCGCTTCGCTTGAGCTTGTTAACACGGTGCCACTTGGTTCTAAACCGTGTTAACAAGCAAGCCCCGACTTTCCGGGGACAGAGGATGACCCTGTTGACAGGCTGCCTCCGTCGTTCCTCCTGAGTCAACCTGCCAACAATGAGTTTGAGTCATTCTCTTTACCCCGATCACGCAGCAAATTTGACTCCGATTCCTCGCTGAAGCTCGGCCTCGGGGCCAAAAGAGGAGAAGAGCATAAGGGGAGGTGGCACCGGGCTGCGTTTCGCACTTCGCTTCGCTCGGCAGAAACTTGACCGGTGGTCGGCGCAGCCGACACCTCCCGGGGCGCTTGGCTGTCGCTTCGCTCGTCCCGCTGACGCTGACGCTGGAGATCTCTCCACACGCTCCTCTTCTGACTTGTCGAAGGACGCGCAGACAGAAGTTCCGCAAGCTGCGTCCAGCGTCATCTCGCTGCGGGGAGTGGCCCGGTGTGACTTCTGTGCCGATCGCTGCAGGTTTCAGTGTCAGGTCACTTTGCAAGGATCTCGGGAGTCCATGTGCGGGTCCTCGGCGGACGGGTTGACCGCTAGTGGCGCGTGTACCTGCACCTGTTCCTGCAACGCCAGGTACATGGTCGAGGGGCAGAAATCCCAGTTCGCGGGAGGTTTTCGGGCCGTCGAGAGAAGGTGACGCAGCTTCTGCGCTATTTGCATCTGATCTGCGATTTTCACGAATGTACCTGGTGTACCTGCCCTCGAACGCAAACCTCTATATAGGAGGCCTACTGGCTCAGACGAGATAGAGATGTGGACAACGACAATGTCTTTCTCCTTTTCTAGTTAGACCAGTTACACCAGGTACACACCGGGGAAGAGAAGCTTTGAGGTGCAGAAAGACGCCGATCTTGATGTAACTGGTGGTGTAACTGGAAGCCCTGATTCCGCAGGTACGCACCAGGTACACACCGCTTGCCGCTAGCGGAGGGGCGAACGCGAGTGGCAACACATCGACGGTTGGCATCGTCGTGCGCGTCGAAGTGTCCGCGGTGCTGTGTACAGTCGTGAGCAAGCCTGAATGAGAGTAAAAGGGCAGGGCCAACGCGGGTCCGACCGGTGGATACGCCAAGCAACCGCTAACGGGTTCGGCTACAAGGTCCTCTTGGAAGTTCGACTTCTAAGGGAGATCCATGTCTTTTACCACCCCTGTGAGCACGAGCCTGCTGGACTCGTTGATCACGCCAGAAACGCTCGCCGCCCGTCTCGGGACAACCGAGCGCAGTCTGAGCGAATGGCGCATCACCGGCCGCGGGCCGAAGTTCATCCGAATTGGCCGCAGTCCCCGCTACCGTCCCGAGGCTGTCGACGAATGGTTGCTCGCACAGGAGTATGCAAGTACATCGGAGGAAGCCGCCTGATGGGCAGCGCATACTCGTACGACACAAAGAACGGCAAACGCTGGGAGGCGCGGTATCGCAAACCAGACGGAAAGACCGCTCGCAAAGGCGGATTCACGCGTAAGCGGGACGCTGAGGCGTACATCACCTCGGTGGAGTCCGCAAAGCTGCAAGGCGCGTATATCGCCCCGGGGGAGTCTCGAGTCACGGTCGGTGAACTCGGTGCTGCCTGGCTGACCGCGCATGCCGTCGCGGTGAAGCCGTCCACTTTCCACAGTGACGAGAGCGCATGGCGCGTGCACGTCGAGCCTGCGTGGGGCGGACGCCGTGTTGGCGCCATCCGGCACACGGAGGTCTCTGCTTGGATCGCAGAGTTGAGCGTCGACCGTTCAGCGACGACTGTCAAACGCTGCCATGGGGTCCTCGCATCGATCCTTGATGGGGCGGTTCGTGACCGTCGGCTTCAGTCAAATCCTGCGCGGGAGGTGAAGACCCCGCGCAAGGTCCGGAAGAAGAGGGCATACCTCACGCATCAGCAGGTCGAACGGCTCGCAACGGCGTCGCTCTATCCCGACGTCGTTCGCTTCCTCGCCTATACAGGGCTTCGTTGGGGTGAAGCGACGGGACTCACGGTCGCAGATGTCGATGTGGCGCGACGCCGGCTGAACATCTCGTCGAACGCCGTGATCGTGAACGGACATGTGATCGTCGGGACGCCGAAGACGCACGAACGTCGTACCGTTGTCTATCCAGCCTTCCTGGACGCGGCGATGGCTCGAGCGATCACGCACAAGCGTCCGGACGAGCTGATCTTTCCGGCGGCGAGCGGGGGCTACCTTCGGCCGGGCAACTCGGAGTCCGGGTGGTTCGCAGGCGCATGCAAGCGCGCCCGACTCAAGGACGCGGCTGACGCTGCTGATTCCAGGGCGCGGGGCGAGGGGATTCGTGCGGTCATGCCGCGTGTGACGCCACACGATCTTCGACACACTGCCGCTTCGCTCGCGATCAGCGCCGGCGCAAACGTCAAGGCCGTCCAGCGGATGCTCGGGCACGCGAGCGCCGCGATGACTCTCGACACATACGCTGACCTCTTCGACGACGACCTCGATGATGTCGCCGTAGCGCTGAACGTGGCGCGTATAGGTGCTCTGACTTGAATCATGGGCGGCGCTGTCGATGCCGGGCTGTCGCGCAGGCGTAGAAACCGGGGCCAGAGTCGTGATTTCACGTCGGCTACTCTCTAGTCATGAGTCCCGTCGCCGCGAGTTCCCATCGGAAGGCCGTTCTTCACGGGACGGATCGCCTGCGGCCTGGAACAACGGTGCGCCAGTGGACGACCACCGCCTCAGAACCCATGAGTCTGTCTGTAATCCTTCAGACGGCAGCGGCCACGGCTATTCCGCCGATGAGCGAGCATTCGAGCGAAGGACGCTGCGACCTCGTTGGGGCCGGCTTGCACGCGACGAGGGCCGTCGTGCACGGTGTCGTCAAGCACGCGCCCTCCTCTGCAGGCCGCTCCGGCGAGTGCGGATCGTGTCGGCAGCTTCTTATTTTGGACGCCCTTAAGAGTGCCCGGGAGGAAAGCAGTGAGTTGGCGGGCTCTCCAGACCAAACGCGCCGCCGGCAGAGAGCCGTTTCAATGGCGACCGACTGGCCGAGGATCTGAGGCACGTGTCCACGCTCAAGAAGTTCTGGATTCTCTTCGCATCGGCAGCTGCGGTGGCTGGGCTGTACTTTGGCGCGGCGGCTCTCGAACTGGAAATCGTATTCTGGCTGATAGTTGCGCTCTGCGCGCTAGGCGCAGTCTTCTGGACTATCGTCCCTTGGTTCATCAAAGTCGTTCCAAAGATTCGAAATTATGACAAGTTGCTTCAAAAAGTCGGGAGACTGCAAGGCGACTTGGACGACGCTCGGTCACAGGCCGCGAGACTTGACTCCGTTGCCGAACGAGTGTGGGGCTTAGGCTACGAAGCTGGCATTGACGAAGCTTTGGGGGCGACGCTCGGGATAATCTCGCCGATTCCGGTCTTGACTCAGGTTGTGACGACCGAGCGCGGCGTCAGCTTTTTGGCGACTACGGGCACGCCGGAACCGAGGATTGGCGCTCGATACTCGATTGTTGCCGCGGCTACGGCGGAGGTCCGTGGGGTTGTCGAAGTGATCAGGACTGTTGCCGAGGAGAATCGCGTAGTGCTGTTGTGTGTGCGTAGATCAGTGCCCGCTTACTGGGAGCAACTCGAGCAACGGGCAATGGTTGACAACTCAGTTCCGACAGGCACCGAAATCAAGCATCTGCAGATCTCCCGCAAGTCCGTCGCGCCATCCAACTTGCTTGAAGTGCCTGAGGAGGATTCACATGGCTGAAGATAATGTTGTCGTTGTTGCGAAGGTAGCCACGGTCATCAGCGATTACGAAGTCGCTTTGAACGTGGGTAGGGAGTCGGGTGTCGAGATCGGCGATGTTGCAGTGCTGTTCCGAGAGGTGGTCGTGGAGGACCCCGATTCGGGTGAAGAGCTTGGTGTGGTCTCGTACCCCAAGCTCCAGCTAAGGGTGAACCTAGTGCAAGACCGCTTCTGCACCGCGCGCATCATCGACTCGGCTGCGACGTCGTTTGTGAGCAGCCTGCTCGTAGCCTCCGGCAGCACGCGGAAGAAGATTACGTCATCAGGAGTTAGAGCGACCGCGGACAGCGTATACGTCGAGATCGGCGAACCTGCTGAGGTGCGTCGGTCAGCCGTCTAGTCGGTCTGGTCGGATCGATCGCCGTTAGCTGCACGTGTATCTCTTCGATGACGATCCGGTCGCGTTCGCCTCAGCGTGAACTATCACTCATCTTCGATAAGAAGACGCGCCAGGGAACGATGCGCGGTGCAGAGAGTAGGAAACTTCGTTGCTCGCTCAAGGCTAGACACTGCAGATCACCTCGATCTGTGACAAAGCGGTGTCTGACAAATAGGTGTCGACGCTCGCAAGAAGCTCGAGTTGCCCAGCGGAGACCAATGCAGCGCTTAGACCAGGCTGAGCGATCGTGATCTGCATACGCGGGGCTAGATTCGGTGACTGCTCAAACATCGTGTGCAACTGCTCGATGTTGCCTCGTACAAAACCGGTTCGATCCTTTTTCGCCCGAGTTCGTTCGCGGCGAATCAGTCTCGTGAACATCGAGTCCGTGTTACGCCTCCATGCTGCAGACCGCTGGGCCTGACCGGCAACTTCGTACAGATCCGCTAGACGAGATCCTGGTTGATCTCCATGCGAGTACTTGCAGTGGATCAATCGAATGAGCAGTGCGCCGTCGATAACCCGAAGGCAAACGATGTCTGCGACCTCCCCGCTACCATCGTCATCGATCACGATGTCCCACTCTTCTCGCAGCACGCGTGCGATCATGAACCCCTGCACAGTGTGCGGGTCGCGAGCAAGGCCCCACGACTCACTACGAATATTCACGTCCTCCCATGCGATCGCTTGCAACCTGTCCGGGTCGAACGGCTCGAGCTCTCGATTGGGGCGGAGGAGTATTCCAGGTGGCTCGACGATGGAATCGGCCTCGAGGAGAACTCGCACGCCGTATCGTGTCAGCAGCTGCGACAGCGAAGTCTCGGATCGCGTGCGCTTGACCATGACGGCATCCGTGGTCGAGGTGGGTTTGATAGCAAGTCCGGACTTCTCGAGCACGAGCTGGTAGGCCACCGTCCAATCGGGCGAGATCACCTCGATCGGGAGGACCGAGGTGGTGGGCTGATCGGCCACACGCAGCTCGATGTCGTGAAATGGCGCAGACTTCCCGTTCGCCACGAACTCTGCATCAATAAGGAGTTGAGCCAGTTCCGCGGTGATCTCGACTCCAAGCGCCCGCAAGCCAGGCCACGCGTCGATGTCGACGGGCCGGATGAAGCCAGCCATGATGTCGTCGACGCTGATGGAGGCGTCAGCAACCTTCGGCCCGACGACATCGCACCAGTCGATCCAAGGCTTGAGGCCGTCGGCGGTGCGGTGACTCCAGATTCGACCTTTCAAGGACCCTGCGATCGAGTACCGAGCACCGTTGAGAAACCCTGTCCCGGCGATGTGCGTTTGGGTCTTCGTTTGTGTCTGCGAAACCGGAAGCGCATCGGTTACATCGGTTCCGTTGTAGCTGGTGTACCTCCTGTTGCGGTTGCGAGCGTCTAGGAGACCAACGTTGTTGGGAGTCAACCGCTGGACCCCGTCAAACACCCGGTAGATCGCCTCCCCGCGCACCGGCTTCATGTTTTCTTCGCCCATAACGGCGTCGGCGAGCTCTTCGTGTACCGAGTCGTTGTTCGAACTGTTTATGTAGAGCAACCCCCGCGCCGCATCCCAATAGATGACGTACAGGTCATAGCTGATCGCATCTCCTTCGCTGACGTCTCCCCACCTTGGTGCGGTTGAGCTTCGCGTGACGAACCAAGCAACGCCGTCGCGAGTATTCACCGGCACCGGGTAGGTGACGAGATTGGTCCGACCGATGGCGTCGACGATCCGGTCAGGATGCCAAGCAACGTTCGCCGGACGGTACACGACCGTGCTCAGCGCGGGGTTCAGGGAATGAATCGAGATCTCGTCCGGCAGCGTATTGAAGGCCTTTGTAAACTCGTCGATCGCCTGCTGCTCGTCCACAGCGTCGGCGCTCAGGTCCTCGATGATCTGATTCCAATCGGCGTCCTCTGCGTACAAGCGCCGCAGAGCTTCGTCGTGACGTACTTCGCTCCGCGCAGCGACAACACTTGCCGTGCCGAGTCCACTCACCCCGCCTCGTGCGAAGCGCCCCACGAACTGGAGCGTTATTCCTAGACTTCGATGAGGATCGTGGAGCGCCGCGATCTTCAACTGCGGAAGATCGAATCCCTCGCCGAACATGTCGACGCAGACAAGTATTCGGGAACCTCGAGACTTGACTGCGGCCAGCAGGGCCGACTGTGTCTTCTTCGGGATTGCGCTATGGATTAGGACCGGCTGCAGGTCGGGCGCTAAGTCCTGATATAGCGCAAGCACCTCCTCTGCGCGGCTGACGCTACGTGTTCGAGCCATGAGAATGTGGTCGAAGTTGTTCTGGATGTCACTTCTCAAAAACGAGATAGCCGTCTTGGCGATCTCAAGGTCGGGGTTCAGCAGACTGAGCACCGACTTGTACCTGATCGTCGAAAAGTATCCCTCCCTCTGGGCCTCGCGGAGAGGAAATACGTAAACGAGGGAGCCCCCAAGGTGTTGTCCGTCCTGGCGGTGAGGCGTGGCGGTGAACTGGACGACCGGCCGCGGGCTGAACTCGTCTCGGATTCGTTGCCATGTGGGCGCGGCTACGTGATGAGCTTCATCAATGAACAGGTGTGAGAACTCTGAGAGGAAGGCGGTCCGAGCTTCCGGTGAGGTGTTGTTGAGTGCGTTGGGCGTCGCGACGACCACATTGCATGCGGTGGCCAATTCGTGTGCATCCTCGCTGCTTTCGAGGCGGCCGAAGAGTCTGCCCACGACGGGCCGCGCCACAGCGTCGTCAACGAAACCCAGTCCCGGCAGAACGCCGAGAACTTCGAACTTCACGGCGAGCTGGTCGCGCAACGCATCCGACGGAACTAGAACCAGGAGCCGCGGAATCCTCTGAGCGACGAGTGTCGCCACCATGGTGTCCGTCTTGCCTGTGCCGGTCGGCATGACGACCGTCGCTGGCAATCGTGGGTCAGTGGTCCAGTAGCCGAGTAGTGAGTGGACGGCCCCGTACTGCGGGCGGCGTAAGCCGGGAGTGCCGTCGTGCTGAACAGTGAGGGGGACGGTTGTCGGCCAAGTTGCGATGACATCCTCGGGGACCATCGGAAGCGCAGAGGCAAGGATTTCGTTGTGGTTCACCAGATACTGTCGAAGGCGCCAACGATTCTCTGACCGCTCCTGCGAGTATGAGAACGCATCCGGAGCACCTGCACCGTCGGCCGTGGTTGGCATCGATCCCCCGTTCCGATGCCGGCGCCGGCATCCCCCTCTTCAGAGTCTGGCGTACGCGGCGGCAAGGGCGCTGGATATGACGCATCGTCGCGCCGTGAGTCGGCGCCGAGAATGGAGTGTTCGACGTAGGCCAGCCCGGCGCACTGCCCCGAGGCCTTGCGAGTGACGGCGATCGGTGTTCCAGCAGTAACGCAGCGGTAACGGATTGCGTGTGCCCACGCGCTTCGAGCTGTGAACAGATGTGACCAACACGGCCAGGATTCCGGTGAACCTCATCACGGTCGGCACCTTTTCTGGGTAGTGATATGGGATCAAATCCCACCGTCACCGCCATGGAAACCCCCGAGAAATCGGGGGTTTTTCCGTATCCGGGGTCGGGCGTGGTGCATTTTTGGTGCATTTTTCGACGACCTAATGCAGCGGTGCTCGCGTCCGATGTGGACGCGGGCACCGCTTACTTCTTCACGCCGTGGTCGGTCGCGCGGGTGGAGGGCTGAGCGGGGCTCAGATTAACCGTCAGTTCCGCGCCGCCTGTTCGGCCTGTGTTCTGGCTGTCTCAAGGGAGTCCGCGACAGCCTCCGCCGTCATGAAACGCTGCACCGGGTCGTCCCTCATTGGGTCGATATCACGCGAGTAGGGGTGGCACTGCACCCGGCCGTGCCTTCGCCGAGCACGCCCGCCAGCACCTTGCGGCAGCAGATCCCAACGCGGCTCCGCGCCGGCCGCGTCAACGACCCCGGGCGACGCCCGCCGCCCTGAGCGCTCGCCTCCGCCGGCGGGCGGACACAGTAGCGAGCACCGGCCCACCGGTGTCCGTCTCGCCCGCCGTGGCACGTCCGTCGCTGCCGGGCGCTGCGCCCGAGTACCATGAAAACGGACACTTGTCCGGACCGACGTGCGCAAGGAAGCAGGATGATGCGGGAAGCCGAGACGGCGCAGCGGGCTGATGCCAAGCGCAACCGCGAGCGGATCATCGAGGCCGCCGTCGAGGTCTTCTCCCGCGACGGCGGTGCGTCTCTGAGCGCCGTCGGCAAGCGTGCAGGCGTCGGTCAGGGCACGCTCTACCGTCACTTCCCTGACCGGGAGGCGCTGGTCTGGGCCGTCTACGACCGCGAAGTCGACGACCTCGTCGCGCGCGCCGACGAGCTTCGCGAAACGATTCCGCCGCTGCGGGCGCTGCGGGAGTGGATGTCGCACCTGGCGCGCTTCGCTCAGACCAAAGCCGGTCTTGGGGCGGCGATGAACGAGCCCATCGTGCGCGAGACGAAGGCCGCGCGGCCTGGCTACATCCGGATCGTGCAGGCGATCGAGGGTCTCCTGGCCGCGGGCCGGGCCGCAGGCGACGTTCGCGCGGATGTCACCGTGGAGGACCTCCTGAGCCTCATTGCCGGGCTCTGGCAGATCGGCCCCGGCGTGGCGGGGGCGGTGCGCGCTCAGCGGCTCCTCGACCTCGTCGTGAACGCCATCAGCGCCGACGGCGACGCGGTGAGCTGAGCCCCGGAGGCTGCACGTGCCGCTGCTTCCCACTTGATAAACGGACAGTCGTCCGTTACGCTTCTTTAAGCGGACGACTGTCCGGTTAGCGATTTGGGATTGGGAGGGCTGCTCAGTGAAGCTCCTCGTACTCGGGGCCACAGGCCCCACAGGACAGCACGTGCTCGAGCGGGCACTCGAGCACGGCGACGAGGTCACGGTTCTCGTCCGCCGGCCCGACGCGCTGGACGGGCTCGCCAACCGCGTCACCGTGGTACAGGGCGACGCCACCTCCACGGACGACGTCACGCGGGCGATGGACGGGCAGGACGCCGTGGTCTCGGCGCTGGGCCGCGCCACGTCGTTCCGCTCCGAGGAGCTGTTCACCCACGCAGCGTCCGCCGTCGTTGCGGCCATGGGCAAGACGGGGGTGCGGCGGCTGGTGTGGCTGTCATCCTTCGGCGTGGGCGCCACGTTCGCCTCGGCCAGCGGCCTGCAGAAGCTGTTCTACCGGACGTTCCTGCGCGCCATCTACGTCGACAAGGCCGCCTCCGAGAAGACCCTGCGCGGTGCAGGTTTAGATCTGACGATCGCGTACCCCACTGCCCTCACGCACGGCCCCGCGCAGGACGGCTACGCAGTCGGGGACCGGCTCCCGATGCGCGGCAACCCGACCATCAGCCGCGCTGACGTCGCCCACTTCCTCCACCTCGCCGCGCACGACCCCGCCTGGACCGGCCGCGACGCCGTCCTCACCGACTGACAAGGAGCACACCGCTGATGACACCCACCAACGCCAAGAACACCTTCCGCCTCGGCGGCGACCTGCCCGTCGGTCGCATCGGGTTCGGCGCGATGCGGCTAGCTGCCAACGGGTTCACCGGACCCGCCCGGGAACCGGAAGCCGGTATCGCCGTGCTGCGCCGGGCCGTCGAGCTTGGTGTCAACCACATCGACACCGCCGCGTTCTACGCCAGCCAGGACAGTTCCGTGCGCGCCAACGACCTGATCCGTGAGGCGCTGCACCCGTACCTAGACGGACTCATGATCGCGACCAAGGTCGGCCCCGAAGTGGTCCCTGGCGGCGGGGTGCGGATGACGAAGGATCCGCAGGCGCTGCGGGCGATGGTGGAGGACAACCTCTCCGGTCTCGGCCTGGACGCACTGGACCTGGTGTACCTGCGCGTCGGCGGCGGCATGGGCCCGGACGGCGAGGAGTCGGTCGCGGCGCGGTTCGAGGCGCTGGAGGCGATGCGCCAGGAGGGCCTGATCCGCCACCTCGGGCTCAGCAACATCACCCCCGTCCACCTCGCCGAAGCGCAGGCCATCGCCACGGTGGCCGCGGTGCAGAACCACTTCCACGCCGCCCAGCGCGACGACCTCGACCTCCTGCACGCCTGCGAGGCCGCCGGGATCGCGTTCGTGCCGTACTTCCCGCTCGGCGGCGGCATGACCGACCTGGGCGGCGAGCTCATCACACAGGTCGCGCAGCGCCACGAAGCGACCATCCCGCAGATCGCGCTCGCCTGGCTGCTGGCGACATCCCCGGTCACCCTCGCCATCCCCGGCACCGGGTCGATCGCCCACCTCGAGGAGAACATGGCAGCCGCCGACATCCACCTCACCGACGACGACCTCGCCCAGCTCGCCTGATCCCCTGACCAATCATCACCGCAAGGGCGCGCGATCACGCGCGCCGAAGAACAGAAATAAGCACCCCCATGAGCTACACCGAGAACGACCTGCAGCGCCTGGTCGACGAGAACTCCATCCGCACCCTGGTGGAGACGTTCGTCGACGCGTGCATCCGCGCCGACCACGACACCTTTCGAACCCTGTGGGCCGAGGACGGGGTGTGGGAGATCGGCGCACCGTTCAACCACCGCTCCGACGGCATCGGCGCGATCGCCGAGACCCTGCACCACCTGCGCGACGAGCGGATCTTCTTCACCCAGCTCGTCCCGACCGGGGTCATCACCATTGACGGCGACACCGCCGAAGCCCGCTGGCCCGTCCGTGAGGTCGCCCAGGGGCCGGGGGAGACCTACTACGACAACCTCGCGATGTACTTCGACTCGTTCGTCCGCATCGATGGGGTGTGGAAGTTCAGCCGCCGCTCCTACAAGTACATGTGGCTGAACACCGAGAAGTTCGACGGCACCGCGTTCGGCGCGCCCGTCGACAACTAACCCCCAACAACACGGGCGGGCCCGCGGAGGTTCCTCTCCACCGGCCCGCCCTCATCCCCTTTCAGGAGGAATTGTTGACGCTCACCACCCAGCAGCGCAGGACCGCATCCCAGGAGGTCCATGCCGACCTGCAGGCCTCCACGCTCGCTCTGGCTAATATCGCCCGCGACCGCGGCCTCTCCCCGGAGCGCGTCCGCCTGGCGTTGTCGGTCGCCGTCCACGCCGACGGCTCCGACGTCTGGCTCGTTCGCGACTACCTTGCCCAGGCCGTCCGCGACATCGGCGCCACACCCGTGGACCACTCGGTGCTGTCCGAAACCACCCGCCGGCGTGCACGGCAGTGGTACGCGATGCACGAGCCGCCCCACCACGACTTCAACCGGGGACACGACGCGCACCCGTAGAGCCCGACCGGCGTAAACGGCCCTGAGGGGCACGCGCGCCCCGCCCACGCGTGATCAGTAGGCGTGTGGGCGGGGCGAGGTGTTCCGGGATCGGGCTACGCGGCCGCAGCGGGCTCAGCCGGCGCGCTTTGGTGGTGCAGAGACACTGGGAAGAAGCGTACGAGATCCCGATTGAGAGCGGTGACGGGGGCCACGGCGGCGGGGATGAACTACTGCTGTCAGAGGTGTTCGGCGCCCCGGGTCATGATCCGCTTGCACGCGCGGCGGACTGGACCGACGGTATCCGCTCCATCGCCGTCGGCATCGCCGGGAACCGCTCGCTGGAAACAGGCGCGCCGGTGAAGGTGAACGAGCTCGGTATTCCACTCTTGGCGGTGAGGTGAAGTTCGAGTGAAACTGTTTGGTCAGGTACGTCCACCACATGCTGTGACCCCTCCTCGCTGCGGTGCGGACCCGCGCGAGGACGAAGCCCTGCCGACTGCACACTCTGGAGAGGCGACGTCATCGCCAGCGTGAGGCGGGTAGAAGGTGCAAGTTCTGCAGCTCCTCCGCGACGATGTCCGCGTACACGCTGGCGCCGTAATCGGACGTGTGAGTCCTGTCTCCGTTGACCCGAACGAGATAGATGGGCTCCGACTCCACGGGGCCGAGCGATTCCACCAGTACTCGGCTGCGCTCGGTGAGATCGATGAGGGGCACCTGAAGTGACGTCGCGACGGCGCGCATCTCTGCGGGGAGGTCGGCCTGATCCGTGACGATCAGTCCGACCCGGTTGATCGCGCCGTCGGTGAAGCGCAGCCGCACGAGGGGCGTGACGAGCACGGCAGTGCCGCCGCGAGCGCGGATGCGCTGAACCATCTCGGAAAGGTTCGCGCGGTACTGCTCGGCGGTCGTCGTCTTGTCGTTGTGGGCGAGCTGGATGAGGACGACGTCTCCTTGGCCGATCTGCGGCTCGAGGGCGTCGAAGAGCTCGGGTTTCGAGAGCGTCGAAACGGTGCTCTCACCTGAGCCCGAGTGGTTCACGACGCTGACACCCAAATCTAGGTGGGAGGGAAGCCGCTGTCCCCATCCCGCGTACGGCTCGACCTCCTGGTCGGTCACCGTCGAATCGCCGACGAGGAAGAGCTGCTTCGTGCGTGGGCTCGCGGGGGTGATGCCGATGCCAGCGAGGGCGGGCGCGTCGCCGGAGAAGGTGAGTGTCAGCCCGGGGGTGCCGGTGCCGACCGGCTGGTTCTGCTGGCCTTCCGGGTCGCGCACGTTGACGGTGAATGAGCGCCGCTCGCGGTCGCCCTGTGCGACGGGCACGGCAGCGAGCATGAGCCTGCGACTCTCCGCGAAGCCTTCGGTGTTCGAGTCGGCGGCGTCCGTGCCGAGCAGCACGCTGACGTCGTAATCACCGGGGGCGAGGTCGCTGAACGTGCAGACGACGGGGTCGGTGCCGGTGCAGGCGGAGGGCAGCCCGGGGTGGATGCGCGGGCCGCCGTGGTGGTTCCCCTGAGGGGAGGCCGACGCGGCAGTGGGTACAGCGATGGCGGTGGCGAGAAGAGCCGCAGACAGAAGCGCAGCTGCCGCCCGGGGGAGTGTTCGTTCCTTCATGACGTCATCGTCCTTTCGGATTCGGTTCGCACCCGACGCTGGGTGCGAACACGATTGTGGTCAGGTCGGAGGGCCGCAGCGAGAACCGGACAAAACCGATCTGCCGGACGTCAGCCGACGGGCGCGGTGCCGTGTGCGACGCCCAGATCCTCGGACGCCCTGTGCATGGCGCGACCGAGCTGCTCGGCACCGTCGCGCGAGTAGTGCAAGACATCATCGGGCCCCGCAGAACACCCGCCACCGGTCACTCCGTCGACGTAGACGGCGCGGTGCACCCGTCGGGGAGTGTCGAGGTGAACATCTCGGATCGCCCACAGCTCCGGCGTGGACGCGACATGCTCGGGCACCATCCCGCCGAGGACCACCGGGACGTCTCCGAGCCTCGATCTGACTGCGTCGATCAGTCGGTCGAACTCAATGATGTACGCGTCGCCGTCGGAATCGGACTCGCCCTGGTGCCACAGGATCCTCAGATCGATGGCGGCACCCGGCCACGTGGTGGCGACCGTTTCGAGCGTCTCCTCCACGGCCTCGATGAAGCCGTCAGCCAGAGCAGGCCCCGGGCCAGGGTGTCCCCATCTCCACGACCCCCGGTCGTTGACGCCGGCGAGGGGAGAGCCTCCGACCGCACCGTTCACGATGACCACGGGGCGTGACGAGTCGTCGATGCGAGCTTCGCGGGCTACCACCGTGCCGATGCTGAGTCCGACCTGTCGTCCTCTGCTCGACAGCGGGACGGTCGCCGTGGTGAGGGCGCTCGACGACCACTCCCACATCAAGATCGACGAATCCTCGGGATCGAGGTCAGAGCTGATCGGGAGCCCTCGACCCTCGGCGTTGGACTGCCCGGCGAGAGCGAGCACCAGGACCCGCGAAGGGCCGGGCGGGGAAGCGTTCATCGCGGTGTTGCTCCTCCAGATCTCGTGACGCGAGGCTACCCCGGGGGTGTCCGGGCATGCAAAAGCTCTCCGAAGGCTGACCGCTTTTGTCCGATCTCCGGAACCGCGACGGCCGTGGTTCTACATTCAGGCCGTCGGGGCCACGACGAGCTCCGAGGATTCGATGAGGAGTCACTGTTATGGACATCAGCCGTCGCGCGCTGCTTCAGACGTCCGTCGCCGCCGGTCTCGCCGCCGCACTCGACTGGAGTTCTCCGGCCGCAGCGTCGGAGGCGGCCCTGCGCGGAACATTCGGCCAGACGACCCCTCAGCCGCTCACCGGACACGGGCCCGTCGGTCTGCGGTGGCTCGAGAACACTGTGCCCAAGCAGCTGACTGCGGGGGTAACGTGGGGCGTTCCCTGGCCGAGGGGTGCGCTCAGCCCTGACCAGGCCTTCGCCCTCGTCGCGGAATCCGGAGAGTCCGTGCCGGTGCAGAGCTGGCCGACCGGGTGGTGGCCCGACGGGTCGGTCAAATGGACCGCCCATGCCATCAGCGCCGCGCCTGCGCGTTCGGCCGTGTACTCGCTGCAGACCGGCACGCCCGCTGCGCCGTCGTCGGCGATTACGGTGGATGAGAATCCCGGGAGAGTGCAGGTCAGCACGGGCATCATCACGGTGGAGTTTCCGAAGCATGGCGAGAGTCTCGTGTCGTGGATCCGGCGGGGGGACGCGGTGATCGCCGAAGCGGGCCGTCTCGTCGTCTCGCGGCAGGACGTCCCCGACACAGACGGTGCCGAGAAGGTCGTGAACGAACAGTTCACCAGCAAGGTGTCCGAGGTGACGGTCGAGCAGCGGGGTCCGGTGCGTGCCGTCGTCCGGGTGAAAGGCACACACAAGAAGGGGAAGCGGAGCTGGCTGCCCTTCGACGTGCGCTTCTACCTCTACGCAGGCTCCGACGGCGTGCGTGTGGTGCACAGCTTCGTCTTCGACGGCGATGAGAAGACTGACTTCATCAACGGGATGGGGCTCCGCTTCTCCGTGCCTCTGACCGCCCAGCTCCACGACCGCCACATTCGCTTCGCCGGAGACGGTGCGGGCGTTCTCGGTGAAGCGGTCCGTGGCATCACGGGTCTCCGGCGCGATCCCGGTGCGGCGGCCCGCGAGGCGCAGATCGCGGGTGTCGCCACCCCCGACCCCGTGACCTGGGACCAGCGCGTCACCTCCCGACTGCAATGGATCCCCGCCTGGGGTGACTACAGCCTCAGCCAGCTCACGGCGCACGGATTCGAGATCCGCAAACGGACATCGTCAGGTCACTCCTGGATCCGCGTCGACGGCGGCAAGCGCGCCCGCGGCCTGGCGTACGTGGGAAGCCCGGGCGGTGGACTCGCCTTCGGGATGCGCAACTTCTGGCAGCTGCATCCGACTGAGCTCGAGATCAGCGGGGCGGCGACCGAGAAGGCGACCGCGACCATCTGGATGTGGTCGCCGAAGGCAGGCGCCATGGACTTGCGGTTCTATCACGACGGCATGGGGCAGGACACGTATCCGAAGCAGCTCGACGCCCTCGAGATCACCTACGAGGACTACGAGCCCGGGTTCGGATCTCCTTACGGGACCGCGCGCACGACCGAGCTGAGCTTCTGGGCACTCGGTGCCACACCCTCGGCTCAGGACTTCAGCGACCTCGCCGATGCGAATGCTCTCCCGCCCCTCCTCGTTAGCAGTCCGGAGCACAACCACTCCGCCGGAGTCTTCGGCTCCTGGGCACCCGTCGACCGATCAAACCTCGCGAAGATCGCCGTCGAGGACAAGCTGGCGTTCATGCACGCCCACTACGTCCAACAGGTCGATCAGCGGTCCTGGTATGGCTTCTGGGACTACGGCGATGTCATGCACGATTTCGACCGAGACCGCCACGTGTGGCGGTACGACATCGGCGGGTATGCGTGGGACAATTCCGAACTCAGTACTGACCTGTGGCTCTGGTACCACTACCTGCGGACGGGAGATGCGGCGGGATTCCGGTTTGCCGAGGCGATGACCCGTCACACCGGCGAGGTCGACGTCTACCACCTCGGCAAGTACCGCGACCTCGGCACCAGGCACGGCATCATGCATTGGGGCGACAGTGCGAAGCAGCAGCGCATCAGCAACGCCGGCTATCGACGTTTCTACTACTTCCTCACCGCGGACGAGCGGGTCGGCGACCTCATGCACGACCTCGTCGACGCGGACAAAACTTTCATGGAGCTCGACCCCGGGCGGAAGATTCGCACCGATGCGTACACTCCCCAGGAGAACGCCCTCGGTGTCTCGAACACCACTGACTGGGGTGCGCTCGCCCTCGCCTGGCTCGCCGAGTGGGAGCGCAACGGCGACCCCATCGCCCAGACGAAACTCATCAATGGGGCGAAGACCATCGCGGCGATGCCCAATGGCTGGGCGCAGGGCGGGACACTTCGATACAACCTGGCCGATGGGAAGTATGCGGAGGAGACCGCCTCGACGGTGGAGGTCGGTTCGCTCGATTCGGTGTTCGGCCTGATCGAGTTGATGACGGAGCTCATCGTGCTGATCGACGATCCGCAGGTCACCGAGCAGTGGGTGAACTACTGCCGCTTGTACAACGGGACCTCTGCTGAGCAGATCGAGATCACTGGGACGGCGTGGGGCGGGCAGAACCTGCGTCAGGCATACTCGCGAGCCACGGCATACGCCGCCTACCAACTCGACGATGTCGCACTGGCCAAGCGTGCCTGGAAGGAGTTTCGCACGGGTCACGCGGGCTATCCGGAGAGTCTCGTGTTCGGCTCGACGCACATCGACGGGCCCGCCGTACTCAACCCCATCGACGAGGCGCCGTTCAGCACCAATGCCAGCGCGCAGTATGGGCTGGCGGCGATCCAGTGCCTGGCCCTCGTCGGAGACCACATATGATTCCGGATGGATCATGGCTGTCGCTCGTGGCCTCGACGAAGAGTGATCGGTTTTGTCCATTTGTCCGAACCGAGCGCGACGCGCTCGTACAGTGGCGCACGTCGCTGAGACATTCGGCGAGGCGAAGTCGCCTCCGAGGGTGCACACACCGTGAGGGTTGCGGGCAACCCCGAGTCCGCGGCACGAGACATGGAGGATCACTGCAATGACGCACACCGCACGCCTTCTGGGCATCGTCGCCGCCGGCGCGTTGGCCGCCGGAACACTCGCCGGTTGCTCCGGCTCCGGCTCCGGAGACCAGGCCGGATCTGGACCGGTCACCCTCGAGATCGCCTGGTGGGGCAATGACTCCCGCGCCGCGATGTACGAGGAGGCGCTTGACCTCTTCGAGGCCGAGTACCCCGACATCACCGTGAAATCGACCTTCGGCGACTTCTCGTCCTATTGGGACTCGCGCTCGACCCAGGCCGCAGCGCGCGACCTGCCTGACGTGATGCAGTTCGACCAGGCCAACCTCGTCGAGTACGGACTCAACGGAGCGCTGCTGGACCTTTCGCCTTACGTCGGCGAGCAGATCGATGTGTCGGGCATGGAAGACGTCGTCATCGACGCCGCCACGGTCGACGGCACCCAGTACGGCGTCCCGGTGGGAACCGGGACGCTCGGCCTGTTCATCAACCCCGCGGTCGTGGCCGAGTCCGGCGTCGAGCCACTGGACCCTGATTACACCTGGGACGACCTGAACGACTGGATCGCCGAGGTCACCGCGTCGGGCGTCACCACGGCTGAGGGCAAGTCGGTGTTCGGCGGGTTCGATCAGGGCCTGACGATGTGGTTCTTCATCCAGTGGCTGCTGCAGCAGGGAGAGGAGCCATTCAACGAGGACGGATCGTTCGCGTTCACGAAGGGCGACGTCAAGGAGTTCCTCGACGCGACGACGCCCTTGCGTGAATCGGCCGCATTCTTTCCGCCGTCGCGCGCGACGGAGATCTCACCCGCTGACGGGTTCGCCATCGGTGAGGCCGCCAGCACGCTGACGTGGGACAGCTTCTTCGCCCGCTACACCGATGTCGAGGGTCTCGAAACCCTTCCCGTGCCCACCGGCGAAGACGGCGACAAAGCTGTGTTCTACACCGTGCTTCACCTTGCCGGCGCCGCGAACACCGAGCACCCGGAGGAGACGGCGCTGCTGCTCGACTTCCTCGCGACCGACCCTGAGGTGGCGAAGGTCTTCGGAACCTCACGGGGCATCCCCGCCGACTCGGGCCAGCTCGAGGTGCTCGACTTCCCTGAGGATTCTCTCGAGGCGAAGTCCCTCGCGTACCGCGGGTCGCTCGAGGAGTACGAGACCGTGAGCACCCCCGTTCTGCCAGCGTCGTTCGCGACACTCGAGGCGACGTGGGTGAGCTTGAACGAGGATCTCATGTACGGCACGATCACGGTCGATCAGTTCGTCGATCAGTGGTGGTCGGAGGCAGAAGCGCTCGGCTGAGCCGCGACCACGACACGCTGCTGAAGGCGGCGGTGCGAATCACTCGCACCGCCGCCTTCACCTGTCTCGGTGCACAGCTCGCATGATCGAGCAGGGTGCCTTGCGCCGTCAAGGGCCCGGCGCAGAGGTGGCCCGGCGTCGCTGCCGAGTCAGGCGATGGTTGCGAGGTCGCGGTGTCGCACTTCGAACGCGAGTTCGCCCGTGGTCACGAATCGCTCGATCTCGTCGACGGTCTGGCTCCCCATGCGTCGCAGCTCGTTGCCGAGCGATCCGGCGATGTGCGGCGTCAGCGTGACGCCGGGAGCGGAGAAGAGCGGGTGTCCAGCGGGCAACGGCTCTGGGTCGGTGACGTCGAGCACGGCCCGAAGCCTGGCGGTCGTGAGTTCGGCGACCAGCGCGTCGGTGTCGACGAGCGACCCCCGTGCGGTGTTGATCAGCGTCGCGCCGTCGCGCATGGTCGCGAGCTCCGCTGCGCCCAGCATCCGGTAGGTCGCAGGCAGCGAGGGGGCATGGAGGCTGACGATGTCGCTGACCCGCAGCAGATCGGGGAGCGACACCAATGCCGTACTCAGGGCAACAGCATCGGTTGCCGTCAGCGAGGGGTCGTAGAGCACCGTGGTGATGTCGAACGGGCGCAGGAGGTCGAGCACGCGGCGTCCGATGCGTGACGCGCCGACGATGCCCACGGTGATCCCGAATGCACCGGCGTCGCCATGGGGGCGCGCGAGCGACATGTCCTGCGTGCGGCGATAGGCGACCGCCGAATCGAGCGCACGCTTCGCGCTGAGGAGGATCATCGCGAGCGTGTACTCGGCCACCGGTACCGCGTTCGCATCGGCGCTGCTGGACACGCGGATCCCGCGTTTCCACAGCTCGGGCGATACGACACGTTTCACGGAACCCGCCGCATGGAACACGGCGCGCAGGCGAGGCAGGGCGTTGAGCATCCCGGCATCGAGCGCTGGCGCGCCCCAGCCGGTGATCAGGATCTCGGTATCCCTCGCGTCGGTAAGTGCACGTGGATCGGCCCGCGAGACGATGTGCTCGTCGAGCCGCACGATCTCGCGGAGACGGTCGAGGCTGGGGGCATCGAAGAGCTCAGACACCAGTTCGGCGCCGTCGAGAGCGAATGTCGTGCGGGGAGCACTCACGAGTGCACCTCACCCTGGGTCGGAACGACATCGAGGGCCCCGTCCGCCCAGCGGATGTGCAGGGCATGATCGTCGACGTCGATTCCGGCGAGCACCGAGCGGCCGTCGACTGCAGCGCCATCCTGCGAGCAGCCGCTCAGCACCACGAGCGCCGCGACGAACTCTCCTCGCGCAGAATCGGCCGACTGCTCGACCCAGGGCGTCGCCGAGTGGGTTGTGAAGGGATTGGAGCCGCGACGAACGGCGATGCCGCCGCTATCGAGTCGGTGGATCGGGATCACGGCTGTCGTGAGTCCGTCGCCACGCGAGACGGAGGTTCTCCCTGGACTCGTTGGGGAGTCATCGTCGACCGGCAGAGCCCAGCCGCCGATCCGGAAGCGCCAGGGGCCGCGGTCCTCCGGCCATGCGGAGTCTCCGTCCGCGGCCGCGACCGGCCGCGGATCGTTCTCGGGCTGCGTCCACCAGGCCAGCCTCAGTTCATGGATGCCGCGCACGACCGATGCCGTGTGGACGACAGGTCCGCGGCGCAGCGTCGCCCAGGCGGCGGCATCCGCCTCCTCCGTGTCGAGCCAGTGCACGCGCGACCGTGAGACGGCCACCGTGTCGGTCAGATGCACGCGTTCGATGGCGTCGCGGTGAGACGGCCTATCAGCCGAATCGAGCAGGGCGACGTGAGAGTCCAGCGGTGCGGCGATGGCGGACGGCGAGAGCTCGGGTGACGTGACGTTCGAATACGACGCGCGCTGGTAGAACGGGTTGTCGGTGCGGACGCCACCGGCGGGGCCTCGGAAGCCGTCGGAACCGTGGTTCAGAACCCGCACGATGCCGTCGTCCGGAGTGCTCACGACGAGCCATCCCGGTGCGGCGAGGGCGCGCGTGGTCACAGCTTCTCGCTCAGGTATCTGCGGGCTGGTCGTCCACTCCTCATGGTCCCGCGGAAGCAGCAGACCGAGGAACCCCTTGCTCGCCCAGTAGGTCGACGATCCGCTCGTGTAGAGCTGGCGGAGTGGGCGGAACTCGCGATGCCATCCGACGGGGAGCAGGCCCCGCTCGTCGATTGCACCCGCCTCGACAAAATGTGCGACGACATCGGCGCCCAGAACCCGAGTCGCGCCCGGTGCCAGCGGAGAGACACCGGCGATGGATGCAGCCCAGAACGGGGCGAGCATCCCGAATCGGTAAGTCAGCGACCTGCCCTGCAGCAGCGGCGCTCCCTTCGATCCGACGAGATCCTTCGCCTGGTCGATGAAGGCGGCGAGACGGTCACGGTGCACCGACGCGAGGGCTTCGCCCCGGATGCGCGACTCCAGCAGTGGGTAGACATGCCAGGCCCAGCCGGCGTAGTAGTCGAAGCTCTGCCTGACTCCGGTGGGCCCTGCCCCATCGGAGTACCAGCCGTCGTCGATGTAAAGGCTCTCTGCGATCTCGGTGTTGCGGTCGAGGTCGTCCTGATTCCACGGACCGCCGACCTGGGCGAGGAAGGCCTCGATGACGTTCTGGAACCAGATCCAGTTGTTCGTATAGCCCGTGGTTCCCACGATCCCCGCAAGCCAGTCGACGACCTGCTGGCGCTCACGGTCGGCGAGGGTGTCCCACAGCCAGGGGCGGGTCTCGGAGAGCGCGATGGCGATGGATGCCGCTTCGACGACGGCCTGTCGACGCTGCGAGATCGTCGGCCAGCGTTCCGCGCCCGACGGGTCGACTCCCGCGAGCAGCCCAGCGCGGAATTGGTCGAGGAGACGGTGCGGGTCGTCTCCGGCGGAGCCGCGGACGCGGAAGGCGGCGAGCAGGAATGTGCGCGCGAATCCTTCCATCCCATCGCTCCACGGCCCGGATGCGCTGGAGGGCCCGGGAATGCGGATGAGTGAACCGGTCGGCGAGGCATACTTCGAGGTCGCAGCGAGCAGAGAATCGGCCAGTTTCTGCCAGGAGTGGCGGGTCCCATCGAACTGCGGGCTGGAGTCGTCGCGCATCACCGTCACCCCCTGATCGTGCACTACGCTCCTGTACTTACGAGACATTTCGGACAATTTCGATCACCCGACGACAGGGATCGGGTGGACGATTCGACGCGAAGGCGCGGAGATGACTGCACAGAGCCTGTTACCGAGAGCGCGGCACGAGCACCTGCTCCGGCAGCTCGAGTTACACGGGAGCGTGAGCGCCGCGCAGGTGGCTGACGAGCTCGGCGTCGCCCAGGTGACGATTCGCCGCGACATTCTCGAGCTCGAGAAGTCAGGTCTGCTTGCTCGGGTGCACGGTGGTGCAATTGGAGTGTCTGCCGCGCCCACGCCGCAGTCCGCTCGGACCGACATCGGGGTGGTGGTGCCGAGTTCTGTCGGGCATTTCCCGGTCATCGTGAAAGGGATGGACGCCGCGTCGCACGCGTTGCGCGTACGGCTGATCCTCGCGACATCGCAGTATCGGCCCGATCTCGAGCGCCGTCAGGTCGAACGGCTCGTCGACATCGGCGTGGATGGGATCATCCTCGCACCGACCCTGCGCGGCCGCACGGAGGCGGAGCTCCTCGAGTGGGTGGGCACGATCCCTGTGCCGGTGGTCTTCCTCGAGCGGCGACTTCGGTCGACAGGTCTCGCAGCATTCGACAGCGCGCGCACTGACCATGCGGGCGGAGCAGTTCTCGCGGTCGAGCATCTCGCGGCTCTCGGCCACGCGCGAGTGGCTCTCGCGCTGTTCGAACGCACACCCACGGCGCCGCTAGTCCGCGAAGGCTACGCCAGCGCCGTGGCCGATCTCGGTCTGGAACCGGCGCCCCAGGTGTCGTTGCCGAAAGATGACGAGGACGATCTTGACGATGCGCTGACCGACCTGCTCGACAGGTGCGTGTCGACGGGCACCCGCGCGGCGCTGGTGCACACCGACGTACACGCAGCCCGCCTGGTCGAGATGGCGATGGACCTCGGCATCCGCGTTCCCGAGAACCTTGCGGTGATCGCCTACGACGACGACAGCGCCGCGTTGGCCTTGGTGCCGCTCACCGCAGTAACCGCACCGGGGCGGGACCTTGGTCAGCAGGCGCTGCGGACGCTGATGGATCGGATCGCCGAAGACGACGCGGAACGTTCGGCGCCGCGGCACCTCATGATGGGACCAGGGTTAACCGTGCGCAGCTCATGCGGGGCGGCGAGATGAGGGCAGCCGTCAGATAGCCGGATGGGTGCCTGCAGATGTCCGTCGGTATCGGAGGCCCTTCGAGATGGGCGCTCGTCCTGATCCGGATCTCGCGGTGCGAATAGTCAGCTCTCAAAGCGAGGAGTTGTCGCGTCGATCGCAGCTGGCGAGGCCTGGGGGTGGCGAGCATGCGCGACCTCGCACTGTCCGGTGACGAACACGATCTCGGCGACACCCACAGTGGAGACGATCGACTAGTCCTCGAGCAGTGCGATGATGTACGTGGCGAATCCAGACGGTGCAGTGCGCCATCCCTGTGGAGCAATGACCTCAGTCCACGTGGCGCTGAGATGTGCTGGCGCGGGGTTCCAGCGCAACACGCGGACTTGATGCCGAACCTGAGTGATCACTCTGATGCGGCCCGATAGTTCCTCGCCGGTGAACGAGCAGTGTGGTGCTGTATCGCCGCGATCGGGCCCATCGCGCGTTAGTGTCGGCACATGGTGACTGAATCCTCTGTCGGGATCGTTCCTCGCGGATCGACGAGGACTCCGCATAGTGAGGTTTCTGAGGTTGGTGCGCGCGACCGAGGGCCCAGTGATGGGTGTCCGTGGGTACGGTGGTGCGTCTGACGGTCAACCTGACCCGTCTGCGTTGCGGCGGGGCGGAGCGCTCCTATGCACTTGCGTATGGTTGATGAGCATGAAGCTCTCGCAGACCGTCAAGGACCTCGAACGCGTCACGGTGCGGCCGTACCTCAGGGAACGCGGTTTTGAGGGCACCGGCCCGAGGTTTGAGCGCACCGTCGGAGAGACACCCCAGAGGATCGAGGTTCAGCGGGCGAAGTTCGATTACATGAAGGGGTTCGTGTACCTCAACGGCATCATCAGCGTGCCGGTGCTCGACCAGCTCCTTGGACGCACGGTGCGACGCAACATCACTCTCCGCCCCAATCACGTCGATCGGAATCTCGATGAGGCGATCATCGTCACGCACACATCCGACCCGGACGATCTCTCGGCGGTGGCAGTTCGCGGTCTCGACGCGTTGGCCAGCAGGATGAACGAGCTCACGACGACGGCCGACGCCGTCGACTATCTATCCGCCAAGAAGCTCAACGACTTCGAGGGTGTGTTCGGCTGGTACCTGCAGCACGACCAGCTAGACCGTGCACAGACCTTCATCACCGGATTGCACGAGTACTTCGGCGCACAGCCCCGGTGGGAGAAGCTCGCGGGGAAGCTTGATGACGTTGCGGCGCACGTCGCCCCGGACACGGCCTGGAGAACCTGGCTTTCGAACTCGTGACCACGCGATGCTCGCCAACTGAGGTTTGTGGGGTTGAAGACGAGAAGCCCCCGGCATCACGCGGATCAACAAGTTATCCGAAAAGTGAGGTTTCTGAGGTCTCTGCGTGTGGTATCGGGCGAATCGGGTCGCTCGGATGCGCTCGATTGCTGGCGGTCTCCGTCGAAGTGCCCCAGCAATCGAGCGCACGAGAGCGCACGAAATCCGCGAGATTCCGCGGAAGTCGGATCGGGGGTCATAAGCAGTGCCGACCCGCCGGGGCTTATGACCCCG
Source organism: Microbacterium sp. CGR1 (assembly GCF_001266755.1). NCBI lineage: Bacteria > Bacillati > Actinomycetota > Actinomycetes > Micrococcales > Microbacteriaceae > Microbacterium > Microbacterium sp. CGR1. The sequence continues at coordinate 1,991,568 of NZ_CP012299.1, read as the reverse complement.
CGCTGGCGCGCGGCTAGCCTCGAGCGGTCATCCGGCGGATCTGCTCGGCGTATCCGTCGAGGACGTCGAAGATCCCGCGGTGCTGCCAGACCCGGTTGCGTCCTTGGTCGGTGGTTTCGGTGAGCACCCCGCGATCGGTGAGGGTGTCCAGCGCGCGCAGCGCCGCCATCTCGCCGAGTCCGAGCGCGCTCATGAGGTACTTCGTGTTCACAGCCGGCTGGCCCACGAGCGCGGGAAGGACCTTCCAGACCGCAGCGTCGGAGCGGACGCCCTGGAGTAGAGCGCGGGACTCGTCCAGCTGCGCGACGAGATCGTCGACCAGCTGCGTCCCCGTGGACGCGGCGATGCGACTCGCCATGGCGAACGCGCGGATGATCGGGGCAGCGTCGCCGGCTCGGAAAGCGGTCAGCGCCTGGAAGTAGCGCCCGGTGTTCACGAGCAGTCCTGCAGAGATCGGTACGGCGGTGGAGTTGACGAGACCCTTGTTGCGCAGGATCGACTGCGCGAGCGCGCGGCCGGTGCGGCCGTTGCCGTCGACGAACGGGTGGATGGTCTCGAACTGGGCGTGCGCGACAGCGACCTGAACAAGCACGGAGATGTCCTGGCGCTGCACGTATCTGACCAGGTCACCGATCGCACCGGGAATCCGGTCGTGGTGGGGAGCTATGAACTCCGCCTGGCGGGGGCCGGCGTTGCCGGGGCCGATCCAGACCTGTTCTTGGCGGTAGACACCGGCTTCCTGCTCGAGGCCTGATTGGTGGCGCAGCAGAGCGTGGTGCATCTGCAGGATGGAATCCTCGGAGATCTCGTCCGAGAGCGCGAGGGCTGCTTCCATGGCGCGGACGTTCCCGATGACGGTGAGCGCGTTGGCCTGGTCGCCTTCATCGATCTCGGCGAGAGCGAGCTGCTTCGCCGACGTCGTCAGCTGCTCGATCTGTGAGCTGGACGCGGACTCTGTGCGCAGCAGGATCGCGGTCATCGGGCCCAGGGCCGGATTGTCGGTGCCCAACGTGCGCCGCGCATGCTCGTCGAACGCGACCAGCTGGCGCGTGGCGTCTTCGACATCAGCGGCGTCTTCGCTGGGAACCTGCGGGCTCCACTCGGCGATCGGTGCTGTGACCGTCGCCTCATACGGCCCGGTCTGACGCACAACCTCGGCCCGCGAGAACATCTCCGGTGCCCGCGGCTTCCAGTCCAGGGTCTCGCTCGAGATGGCATCGATGGGGATGCGGGTGCTGGGCGAAGACGTGGGCATCACACCATGATACCAACACTTATGAAACTAGGTGTTGGTAGGGGGTGACTCAACCCGCGTCTGGCGCGAAGAGCTATCTGCGGCGAGATCATCTCGCCGGATGACCTCGAGCGTCCCTTCGGTCGTGAAGGTTCTACCTCGACGTTCGGCGAGAGCCTCGATCCGAAGCTCCTCCATGCCCTGTCGGATCTCCTGGAGACGTGCGAGACGCGCCTGGTCTGGTGGGTCGATCATGGTGCCTGTCGATGACCTTGAGCGGTACAAGCCCGCGATGCGCGGCAACGCGGAGTACCTCGTCACTCGATGTCTAGTTGAGTCTTGTGGGAATGGATTCGAGCGGGGATCCTGAATCTGCCGGATGGCGCCGGGGGCGATCATCTGGCCGGAGTGACTCCGGCGGGCATCGGCGTCACTCGGGGCGCCTCGCATCAGCGTTCCTCCCTCGCGCGAGGCGTCCCGCATCCGTCCTCCGCGACGAGAGGCCCGGGAGGTCACAGCGGTGATGCCGTGTATCGACGAAGCCAGCGGATCGCTGAGCTGTCGCCGCACCCAGATCGCACCGTCGGACAGCGCCACGGATCGAGAGGCGGCGCATGATCGAAGAAAAGCTGGGGCCGGCCCCCGACTCTCCGTCGTCGCGCCAAACTGATGTGGTCTCTGTGGCGACACAAAGGCCAAGGCCGGGTCTACCGGCTCGATCGGGTGAAGGAGCAGCGGACTGTGCAGACGCGAAGATTGACCGCAGATGAAGTGCGCAGACACGCGCCGCGCCTCCTTGAGCTTCAGCACGAGGCGTACGCTGTCGAGGCTCGGCTGATCGGTGACGACCGCATTCCGCCGCTCCATGAGACGGCGTCCGACCTGCTTTCGGCTGGCTTGGAGTGGCTGGTCTGCGTCGACGAGAATCACCAGATCGCCGGCGCGGTGGGATACGTGATCGAGAATGACGTCGTCGACCTCGACCGTCTCATGATCGACCCCACCCATCACCGGAAAGGCCTGGGCGCCGCGTTGGTGGGGCAGGTCATGTCGCTCGCGCCCCAGACGGTCGTCGCGACCGGGCGCGACAATGCGCCAGCTCGAGCGCTGTACGAGTCCCTCGGCTTCGTGCACCAGTCGGATGCCGAGCCGATTCCCGGCCTCTGGGTCAGTCGCTACTCTCGCACCGGAGCGTGAGCGAGTTCGAGACGAGACCGACTCACCCTTCGCCTGACGCTCGACTCCCGATGCTCCCGCGCGCGCCCGCGCTCAGGCGCAGGATTCGTACGGCGGCTCGTCGAGGGTCGTCGCCGTCACTCCCCAGATGATGTCGGTTCCGGCGGTATAGGTCAGGAAGACCGAACCGGTGCCGGCTTCCGACTCGATCGCGAGATAGCGGCGATCGCCGACGCTCTCGACTTCGACCGCGTCGGGGTAGACGGCCAGCGCCTGGTCGAGCCGGGAACCGAGACCGATCCCCTCAGCGGTCAGCGGGCCGACGGCCGGCTTGCCTTCGAGGTCGACGGGTGAGGCGGACACCTGCACGAGGTCGACCACCGCGGGGTCTTGCTCCGAGACCTCGGGGCGCTGAACGGTGAGCATGTATCCGTCGGCCTCCGTGGACGCGAGCCACGGGCAGGCGTCAACCGGAGCGGCACCCGCCGCCGCCACGGCTTCGTCGTAGGGCGCGCCGAGTTCCACGTCTCCGATGCCCGATGGGCTGACGCCCGCGGTCGGCGTGGAGGATGCGCTGGGCGACGGACTCGGCGCAGGATCAGCGGATGCCGTCACCGTCTGCGTGACCGTCGGGGTCGGGGACGCGGGGGCTGCGCATCCGGCCAGCAGCGCAGCGGCGACCGCCATCCCGAACAGGGGCGAGAGGATGCGTGCACGGCGAACCTGGGGTCGTCTGGTGTCGATATCCATGCTTCGACGCTATCGGCGCGGTCGTGACCAGCCCGTCGATTCTCACGGGATTCCCAGATGCCTCGGCATCCGAAGGCGGATGCCTTCTTCTGTCCCCCTGAGGCCGTTCAGCGCTGAGGTCCAGGTCTCCTGCGGGGCGGCGTGGGCTCGGGAAAGTAGTGCACCTCTCTGGGCTCGCCTTCGGTGTGCGCCCGCGCGGTCGCCTGGATCTCACGGTCGCGACCGGTCAGTCTCTGGGTCTGCTGCCGTCGGTACTCGCCCCAGGACGGGACCATGAAGGACTCGAGCAGCAGGTCCTGCTCTTCGCCGCTGCGGAGGAGCGTCCATCGGTACCCGCCGGTTCGCCGCCGCGAACTCTCCACCAGTCGCATGGATTCTCGGAACGCGTCGATGCTGTCGGGTCGCACGGTGTAGGTGATCTGCACGAGAACGGGGCCGTCGGTCGGCTGGGGGTCGAGGACGAGGGTCGGGGTGGGCCACGACATCGAGACGGTCCGGTCGACGGTGCTCGTGCCCGGCAGAAGCGGCAGCCACATCACACTGGCTGCGATGACGACGAGCAGCGCCGCGGCCACGGCCAGCGACGTCGCCGTGCCGACTGCTCCGGCCAGGGCACCCCAGCCGAACGAACCGACGGCCATCGTTCCCATGAAGACGAGGATGTAGATCGATGCTCCTCGCGATCGCACCCACTGCGGGAGGGTCAATTGCAGTGCGGCGTTCAGCACGGTGAGCGTGCCGATCCAGGCGACCCCGGCGAGAACGAGCAGCAGCAGCATGGGGACGAACGGCAGCCATGCCGCGGCCAGCGTGCCGGCTGCGAACAGCACAGCGCTCACCGCGATCACCGCGTTGTCCGAGAACCTCTTGCGGGCGACGGGCAGAACGAAGATGCCGAGCACGGCCCCGGCGCCGAGCGCTCCGAGCAGGAAGCCGTATCCGCTCGCTGTGAGGTCGAGCCGTTTGGCGGTCACGGGAAGCAGCGCCCACAGTGCGCTGGCGGGCAGGGCGAAGAGCGCGGACCTCAGAAGGATGCGGCGCACGAGGTGGGCGGATGAGACGTACCGGACTCCTGCGCGCAGCGCGGCCGTGAACGGTTCCCTGTCGTCGAGTCCGCTCTGCTGCGGCCGTCGCCACCACAGAAGGGCGACGACTGCTCCGATGAAGCTGAGCGCGTTGATGCCGAAGACGACGGGCGCGCCGAACAGCGACAGCAGCACGCCAGCGAGCGCGGGGCCGACGGCGCGGGCACCGTTCACCGTGACGCCGCCGAGCGCGGAGGACGCGCCGATGAGCGGGCGGGGCACGAGTTCCGGTTGGATCGCCTGCCAGGCCGGGGACGTCAGCGTGGAGGTGATCCCGAGTAGGAACGTGAAGCCGAGGATCGTCCACGGAGTGAGCTCGTTCAGGGCGGCGATGACGGTCAGCGCCGCGGCGATCACGGCGCTCGCCACCGACCCCCAGATCAGCAGTCTGCGGCGGTCGAGGGAGTCGGCGAGCACCCCCGCGGGGAGGGAGAACAGCACGGCCGGGGCCAGACTCGCCGTCTGCACGAGGGCGATGATGGTCGCGCTGGCCGCGGCGTCGACGAGGTACCACTGTGCGCCGACGGTCTGCATCCAGGTGCCGATGTTGCTGCCCAGCTGCGCGAACCACAGCACCCGGAATGCCGGGATGGCCAGCGGCGCCCAGGCGGAGACGGCGGCGGATCTCGGTGCCTCAGGTCGAGGGGTCATCGGGTCCGCTGACATATCCGGCTGTCCTTCCGCAGAGCACATCGGGCCTGGCGCCTCGATGCAGATCGTATAGCCGGAGAACGCAGGCGGAGGCCGATCGCTCGATCTTTCGACTTTCGTCCGAAGGTCGGCACGCAGCGTTCCGATGCGCGGTCGAGCGGCCTCAGCCCTCGGCATCCGTCGCGGAGCCGAGCTCGGACGGGTGGGTGAGGCGCCACCACTCGGTGGGAGGATCGATGGTCCCCGAGATGGTCACCGGGGCAGTGACGGTGTTCGGTCCGGCGGTCCAGGTGACGGTCCCCACGGCCGTGCCGTCGCGGTAGGTGGGAGGGGTGTCGATGTCCATCGTCAGCTCGATCGGCGTGTCCGACCAGGTGAAGATCGATGCGTCCTCGCCGATGACCAGGGTGGCGGTGGACCCCCAGGGTGTCGAGATCGTTCCGATCTCCTGGCCCTCGCTCGCGACGGGCACCTCATGGAAGCCGGAGCGGATGCTCTCGAGCTCGGCGATCACGGTGGCATTCACCGACTCGCGCGATGATCCGCCGAGGACGACGCCGGTGATCGCGAGCGGATCGGGCGCGCCCACGTCGAGCGTCGCCGTGTACAGCAGGCTGTGCGTGCCCTCGCCGAGGTTGCCGGTCTTCAGTCCCGTGATCCCGGCGGTGCCGAGGAGGGCGTTCGTGTTGATCAGCTGACCGGCGCCGGGGATCGAGACCGAGGGGGTCGCGACGATCCGAGCGATCGCCGGATGCGCGGCGGCGAGCTTCGCGATGGCCAGCAGATCGGCGGGCGTGCTCGTGTTGCGCGGACTGATGCCAGTGGGCTCGGTGACCGTCGTTCCGGTGAGGCCGTGGGATGCGAGCCAGGCGCGCGTCGCACTGAGGAAAGCGCTCTGCGACCCGAAGATCCGGGAGGACAGCGCGTCGGCGTAGTTGCTCGCGGAGGGGATGAGCATGACGGCCAGGGCATCATGCAACGACATCGAGGTGCCGGTGGGCATCGGAGCGATGGTCGCGCCCTGCACGTAGTACTGGTCGTAGAGGTCGTGATCGGCCTTGCCGAACGTGATGGTCGGTCCGGGGTCGTCTGCGGAGGCGAGCGGTGACGCGTCGAGGATGACGAGGGCGGTGATGAGCTTGGTGATGCTCGCGATCGGGAGCGGCTCGCCCGTCCCCGTCGCCGACCAGGTGCCGCTCGCCCCCTCGCCCAGGTACGCGTCGGCGCCGGACACGCTGATCGCCGATGCCGCAGCCGTATGCGTGGCGACGGCAGCCGCGTCGCCGACCGGGACCTGCGGTGCGCGTGCGGTCACGGCCGGCGGATCCACCGGAGCCGTGAGCGCCCACCCGACGTACCCTCCGGTCACGGCCAGCAACAGGACCACGCAGACGGCGGTGATGATGAGTCCTCGTCGCCGGCGTCTTCTGTGCACCGCGGGGTCGACCCGATCACCGCTGAACTCCTGCTCATGCGCCATGAGCTCCGCGAAATCGGACAGCCCATCCACCGGCTGCCCGGGTGCCGTCATCGAGAGCCCCTCATCGCGTCCACCCGTCGCTCGCATTCCGCAGAAAAGGCCATCCTCTCGTATGCCGGCATCCTCCGGTATCCGCCGTTCGGGGGACAGCAACCGGTTGAAAGCCGAACGGCGATCCGATGGACTGACGGGATGCGATCGACGACTCCGATGCCGGGCAACCCCTGGCCGCACGACATGTCCATCACCGTGGAGGACAGGCCACAGCTCCTGCTCGAGTTGCTCTGGATTCGAGAGGCGCACGATCTGCGTCCCGTCGGCGAGACGCTGCCGCCGAGGCTGATCGAGATGCCCGCGGCTGCGGCGAACCCGGTGGATGCCGTCACCCGCGACCGCTGGTCGGCAGCCTGGTCGCGGATCTGGGAGGACGTGCTCGCGCACGCCGCCGTCGAACCCGACCGAGGTCTGCTCGATGCGGTGTTCAGCTCAGACCTGAGCTCGACGGAGCGGGAGCGCCTTCTGCGCGAGCTCGTCGGGCCAGCATGGCGAGACGACTTCGGCGGCGATGTCTTCGACGATGAGGCATATCGGGACTGGGAGCGGCGCGGCTTCGATTCTCACGTCGAGACACGACCGACGACGCTCGCCGAGAGTCCCGAGCATCGAGACGTCGAGGCGCTCGCGGATGCCTGGCGTCGCGGCCTGCTGAAGGTCGTGACCATCCCGTGCCGCGAGTTGCACGTGCGACAGATCGGCCCGCACGCGCTGTTGGTCACCGATGAGGTGCGCAGCGACAGCGCGCAGTATCGGTCGGCTCTGGGCTCGTTCGCTCCGAAGGGGTGAGCGACGTCTCTGCGTCAGTCGGCGAACGACGAGCGGAGGGTCCGCAACCCTAGGATTGCCAAGGAGACCGGAAGCTCGCTCTCATGCGGCGTCGACGGGGCGCCGCCCGCCGGATCAGGGGAGCCTCAGGATGAAGACCGCAATCGGAGGTCCCCGCAGCATCTGGCTCGCACTCGGGGTCGTGGTCTTCTACGTTCTCTGCGCATGGGGGCTCGGCAACCTCCTCAGCGGGCTGGTCGGCGACGACGGCTCGTTGGCGGACTTCTCCCTCGGTCACTTCATCCCCCTCGCTGTGGGCATCGGCGGCGTTCTGCTGTTCTTGCGGTGGGCAGGCTGGGGTGCCGAGGTGTGGAGGGAGCGACCGACCCCGACCCTCACCCCTCGCCGGTGGTGGCTGATCTCGATTCCCGTGCTCGCGTTCGCCGTGCCGGTGGTCGAGTTGTTCGACGTGCCCTGGTCTGGGCGCTCGCTCGGCTTCCTGGCCGTCGTGGCGCTGGGAACGCTGATGGTCGGCTTCGGTGAGGAGCTGGTGATCCGGGGCGTCTTGCTCACAGCGGTCCGCGCGCGCTTCGGCGAGTTCGCCGTGTTCCTCCTCACGTGCTTCGTGTTCGCGCTCGCCCATATTCCGGGTTACCTGTTCAGCGGTCTGCCGCTCTTCATCATCGCCTTCAATGTGATCGCCCTGATGTCAGCCGGCGCCACCTACTACTGGATCCGTCGCGTCACCGGACGCATCTGGGTCGCCATGCTCATTCACGCTCTCACCGACTGGGTCCTCTACGTCGGGTCCGACGTCGGGCTTCCGTCCGCATCGGTCCCCGTGCAGCATTCGCCTGCGGACGACTCGGGGACCGGAGCGCTCGGGTACGTGGAGAGCCTGCTTCTGATCCTGCTGGCGATCAGCGTCATCAGCGTCATTCGGGAGAGCCGACGCGACAAGCGGAACGCGCTCAGCGACGACGCGGGGGCCGTAGTCAGCGACCGGATCTGACGTCGCGTCCCGCGCTCTGGCAGGCTTCTGGCATGCATGTGACGATCACTCCGGCGCCGTCTGCGACGTGGGAACGCTACCGAGACCTTCGGCTGGCCGCGCTCGCAGAGTCCCCGGAGATGTTCGGGTCGACGCTGCGGCGGGAGTCCGCGTTCGGCGACGACGTCTGGCGGAGCCGTTCGACTCATCCTGGAGCATTCATCGCGAGCCTCGATGGCGAGGACGTCGGCATCGGCGGCGTCTACGACATGAGTGGCCGCTGGGTGGTCAACGGTGTCTGGGTCGCACCGGATCACCGGGGTCAGGGAGCCGTCGACGCGCTGATGGTCGCCTGCGTGGACCATGTCTCCTCCCGCGGAGCGGACACGATCCATCTCGGTGTGATGGAGAGCAACCCCCGGGGGATCGCGGCGTACACGCGCCTGGGATTCACGCCAGATGGGGCGAGCGAGACGCTCCCCGACGGACGGATCGAGATCATGATGTCGCGGCCCGTGGTCACGGGCGGGGCCGAACATCCCGGCAAACGGTCGCCTTCGGACTGAGGTATCCGGAGTCCGAGCTAGTCGCGGTCGGCGATCAGCTCGAGGAGTTTGCGCAGCTCGTCGCGGATCTCGGTGTGGTCGTACTGCCCGGCACGGCTCTCACCGGAGATGACTCCCGAGCGGCGTACCGAGCGGAGATCCCCGAAGGGGAAGGAGTACGCCTTCTTCGTCTCGGGGTTCTCGCTCTTGTCGATGCCCAGGTGCCAGTGGGAGAACTCGGTCCATCCGTGCTGCTCGATGAAACGGTTCTCGTCGTCAGCGCTGGGCGCGGCCTCCGACCAGTCGTCGCGCTCGTCGCGGACGACCTTGCCGTCGCGGACCAGCGAGCGGGCGTGTTCGAGGGCGGGGTGATTCAGTTCGATAGCCATGCGCAGACGCTAGGACGGAGAGCGGCACCGTCGAACCCCCTTGACGCACCGGGCGGGAGCATCCTCCTCAGTCGGCGTCGGCCGAGAAGACGGGGCTGAGGAAGCGGCGCTCGTAGCGGCGGATGCACTGGGTCCTGCGCGCGAACTCGAAGGCCTCGATGCACTCGGGATCGGTCTTCGATGCCGTGCGGTAGACCTCGTACTCGGCCAACGAGGGGAACGTGAACAGCGCGAACGCCTCATCGCTGTCGCCTTCGCTCGGCATGAAGTAGCCGTGGTGGGTCCCGCCGTGCTTCGCCACCAGACGGATCCACGCCCGGCCGTACTCGGTGAAGTCGTCGAGCTTGTCGGGGTCGATCTCGTAGCGCAGGTGAACCGTGATCATGTCCTTGATCCTGCCAGAGCCGGACCGCGCGTTCCGATCGTTACTCCGCGGCTGCGGCGCTCCGCTCCTGTTCTGAATTCGGCGTCCAGCCGAACCAGCCGTCAGCGCTCTGCACCACGCTCCAGTCGCCGCAGGCGAAGACCGTCTTCGCCGTGTACGGGTCCGGGGCGTCGTCGAGCACCCAGGCGGGGGCCGACTGCCGCTCCACCTCGACGCAGTCCTCGCCGAGCGCGGATTCGCTGGTGAGCAGGATGACGGCATCCGGGGCATCCTCGATCGTCGATGTCCGCACGGTGATCGCGGTGCCGTCCGCAGGCAGCCAGTCCACGTCGACCTCTGCGCCGTCGTCGAACGCTGCGACGTCGTCGAAGGTCGACGTGGCCTGCTTGTGGACGATGCTGTCGTACGCGGCGCATCCGGAGAGAGTGAGCGCCCCCGCGAGGAGCAGAGCAGATGCGGCCAGTGCGATTCGTGCGTTCATGTCTCCAGCCTCGCTGGATCGCCGCGCTGCGGCATCGTGCAAGCGAGGTATCGGCATCCGCCTGGAGGATGATCCGGCGCCCGCTAGTCGCGTCTGTTCGGATCGTCCCCGGTGTCAGGTGAGGCCGAGGGTGTCGGTCACCGCTTCGGCGCGATCGGTGGCAGCTGATAGGTCCCTTCGGCGATGGCAGTGTCTCCTCCATACGCGCGAATGATGACAGTGAATGCCCCTTCCGGAGCCGGCAGCCAGTTCGCGGCTTCCTCGTCGGATTCCGGGCGCCGGTTCTGGACGTACAGTGTGAGCGATCCGTCGTCTCCGTATCGGATCCCCTCCGTCCGGTCGCCGATGGAGTAGCGGTCGATCTCGTTGGCGCTGAGGAGTCGCTCGGGCAGGGTGTAGAGCGTCGCCGACCAGAAGAAGCGTGCCCGGGGCAGCTGTTCGGCGGTGAATGTGATCGTGTACTCGGTGCGTCCTGAGATGCGCTGGCCCTCGGCGTCGACGAGCCAGCCGCCGTACCATGCGATCGCCGGGGGGAGTCCGTAGAGACCTTTCTTCGCGCCGACGTTCCGGTGGTCGTATGCGCCGGACATCTCCTCACGAGTGCCGAACAGTCCGGTGGAACTCGCCGTGCTCGATGCGACCTGCTCGAGGTGGTCGACGCCGTCGTGCAACCCCTGAAGCAGGGCTGCCCGATCGCTGTCGCCGAGGTCGGCGGTGCGGAACCTTCCCGTGCCGTCCAGCCCCAGGGACTTCATCCGCTCACGCACCTCCCGATCCTCTTCGAGCACGGGGGCGAAGCGAAGGAGAAAGTCCAGGATGTCGAAGAAGCGGATGTCGGTTGCCGCTGATTCGTCCCAGGCGGGCCAGTCGACCGCCTCGACGGACTGAGGTGTCGAGCCGTCGATCTCATGCAGCGGAGTCACGATGTAGGACTGCTGGATGCGTCGCAGCTCCTGGAGGTCGCCATCCGTGAAGGACGTGCGTCCGAGGCACCCGACGAAGTCCGTCGAGGCCGTGATCACGCCATCGATACCCGCAGGTGTCTCCCCGCTCCACGACGGCCCCGCGAGCAGATACTTTCCCGGGGCGGTCCCGGTGGTGGCCGCGCTCACGTACCCGGCATACACGGTGTAGAGGTCGTGGAACGGAAGGATGTAGAAGCGATCGATGGCTGGCACCGTGACGACCACCGGCTCGGCGCGCAGGTCGAACCAGCCCCAGGAGTACGGGGTGTCGTTGTTGGGGGTGACGATGTCGGTGTTGTCGGGGGTGAACGGTTCGGAGTAGTGACGAAACAGTCCGAAACCTCCGGTGTAACGGGGATCTGAAGCATCCACCGCCTGCTCGTGGAGGGTGCGATAGTTCTCGATCATCGCGTACCCGAAGGTGTACGCATCGCGAGCGATGGACCTGAGCTTCTCGACGTCAGCCATGGTCTGAAGCTAGTGGTCGTCACGCATTCTGTCAGCCCCTGGACACGACTGAGACGTCGTCATCCGGAGCCCACCCGGAATCTCGAAGGTACGCTGAGGGCATGGGTGATCAATCGCCGACGCCTGTTCGCCCGCTCTGGGCGAGCGTGGCAGACGGCTTCTACGTGGGCAGCCAGGACGGCTCCTTCCTCGGCTACGTCGACCGTCTGTCCGACGGCGTCTGGCGCGCATTCGATGCGGCCTCGCGCTCCATCGGCGACTTCGCGGACCACCATCGAGCAATGGCGGCGGTGACGGCCACCGTCGAGGTCGGCGCGCATCGGTCGGCTCACCACGGCGGGGACGGGGTGCGGAATGACTGAACAGAATCCGCTCGTCTCGCTCGTCTACTGCAGCAGCGCCACGCAGCCGTTCGGCGAACACGAGCTCGGTGAACTGCTGGCGGTGAGTCGCGCCCGCAACAGCGACCGCGACATCACCGGCATGCTGCTCTACCGCGGCGGAGAGTTCGTGCAGATCCTCGAAGGGCCCAGGGCTGACGTCGAGGCGTTGATGGAGAGGATCGGCCGCGACCCGCGCCACACGGATGTCCGCGTGCTGATCGAAGAGCCGCTGCACGAACGGCGCTTCCGGGACTGGACGATGGGATATCAGTCCCTCGTCGCTCCCGAGCCTGGAACGGCCTCGGGATATCGCGACTCGTTCGACGATCTCCGCATGGGCGATCACGACATGATCGGTCGCGCGATCATGGAGCTGACGCTGTGGTTCCGAGTGCGTGAGTCGGCCAGTCGGCAGCCCGTCGAGAGCGAAGCCCGGTCGCGCTAGCCGTCATCTGAGGCGGATGAGCACGCTCGCCGCGCCACCACCCGGTGTCACCCCGGCAGGGTGAGATCGTCCTGTCGGTCTCTTCGGGACCTTCCTACGCTGGCCTGATCCACGCAGGCTCAGGGGGTCATCGACATGTCGACGATCTCGAGGAGCTGATCACGTGGCTCCAGCGCGAACTGGGCGTGCGCAGGGTGGGGGTCCTAGGCCATAGCTGGGGGACGATCATCGGCATCACGGTGGCTGAGCGGCGACCCGATCTGCTCTGGGCCTACATCGGGGTCGGGCAGGTGATCTCCGGCCCCGAGAACGAGGCCGAGAGCTTCGCGTTCGCGATGCGCAGTGCGATCGCCGATCAGAACGACGACGCCGTCGCCGAACTCGAGTCGCTCGGCGAGTACCCCGGAGCGCAGCCGCTCACGCTGGAGCGCATCGTGACATGCAGGAGGTGGGCGCAGCACTACGGCGGGCTGTCTGCCTATCGGTCGGAGTCCGTGTACTTCACGGACTCCGCAGCACTCTCGCCGTACTACACGGAGGACGAGGTGGAACTCATCAGCGTCGGGCAGCAGGTGACCATGCCGCAGGTGCTGCCCGCTCTGCTGTCGTTCGACGCGAGCGACAGGACCGCGTTCGACGTGCCGATGCTCCAGTTCTTCGGACGCCATGACTGGACGACGCCCACGCCACCCGTCGAACGGTGGGTCGACCGCGTGTCCACTCCGTCGACGCACGTCGTCTGGTTCGAGAACTCCGCCCACCTCTGCATGCTCGAGGAGCCGGGGAAGTTCGTCGTGAGCCTCGTGGAGCTGGCACTGCCGCACGCGGACACCGCCTGATCCGGCGGGCGGCGCTCGCCGCGGAATGATCAGACCCGCTCATCCGTCGACGACCCTGTCTTCGCGTCGTCGACGGACCTCGATCTCCTGAGGGATGCCGCGCGAGAAGAACAGCGCCAAGAGGCTGATGAGGATGAGTCCGAAGAACGCGACACGCAGCGAGGAGAGCTGCGATTCGCGGTAGATCTCGGCCAGTGCTTCTGCGTCGTCGGCGCTGAGCCCCGCCTCCTCGGCGATCGCGGGAACGGCCGACGCGGCGACGATCGTGACGCCGTGCTCGGTCGACGCGGCCACCGAGGCGCGGGTCGTCGCGGAGAGGTCGCTCGCGGCGACTCCGGAGGCGAACGAGGTCGACAGGGCCCCGATCAGGATCGACCCGATGAGTGCGGTGCCGAGCGATGATCCCAGATTCTGGAAGACCCCCTGCAGACCGCCCACCTCGCTCGTCTCCTTCGCGCTCACGCTCGACATGTTGACGTTGCCCAGCTGCGAGGCGAGCAGCCCGAGAGCCGCACCCGAGAGGAACATGCCGACGGCGAAGAGGCCGCTGCGCAGGTCGCTCGTCGCCGATCCGAGCAGCACCAGCGCGCTGAAGACCAGAAGGAGCTGACCGATCCGCACGATGGTGCGAGGGGACATCCGCTTGGTGAGGACGGTGCCGACGATGGAGAACAGCACCAGGGCCACCGAGAGCGGGAAGATCCTGATACCGGTCTGAAGGGCATCCAGCCCGAGTGTCATCTGCAGGTACACCGGCACCATGAAGAAGAGTCCCGCCGTCACGGCGTACTGCGCGCCGAGCACCGAGAGACCGCTGCGAAGAGAGCTGATCCGGAACATCTCGACGGTGACGAGGGGCTGACGCCCGACGCGCACGAGCATCCGCTGCCTGGCGATGAACAGCGCGACGAGCAGCACGCCGACGACGATGAGCCACGCCGCGAGCGAGATGCCGAGCGGCGCGACCGGCACGCCCCCGATGACGGGGATGCGCAGGGGCACGATCCATCCCCACACCTTGCTCTGCAGCATCCCGAAGACGACGGCGACGAGGCCCGCTGACGACAGCGCGACGCTCAGGAGGTCGATGCGGATGCGGACCCGCTCGGTGGCGTCGGTGATGATCCGGGCGCACAGCACCACCCCGATCATGATCACCACCTCTGCAGCGAACACGTAGCGCCAGTCGAAGTACGTCGTGACGAAGCCTCCGATGAGCGGACCGGCGGCCACGGCGGCCCCGGAGACCGCGCCGATGACGGCGAACGCGGTGACGCGTTCGCGTCCCTGGTAGTTGTCGGCGACGAGCGCGGCGATGGCGGGTATCACCAGCACGGCGCCGAGCCCCTCGATGACCGACCAGCCGAGGAACAGGGTCTGCACGTTCGGGCTCACCGCCGTGACCAGCGAGCCGACCGCGTACACGCAGGATCCGATCACGAAGGCTCGCCGCCGACCCCACACATCGCCGAGCTTCGCTCCGAGCAGCATGAAGGCCGCCATCGTCAGCGTGTAGAACGTGATCGCACCCTGCATCGCGGCCACGGTGGTGTCGAGGTCGTCCACGACCGTCGAGATCGACACGTTCATGACGGTGCCGTCGAGCACCATCACGAACTGCGCGCTGCCGAGCACGATGACGACGTTCCACCTCGTCATGACGCCTCCTGGCGAGAGTCGGGCCGGGTGGCCGGTCGAAGACTGCTGCCGCGCATGATGCGCGCGACCGCGGTGATGAGGAACAGCTGGCCCGTGATCGCCTCGGCGACGGCGACCGCCTGGCTGCCCGATGTCACCGGTGCGAGGTTGCCGTATCCCGTCGTCGTCAGCGTCGTGAAGGAGAAGAAGAGCTGATTCGACAGCGAGTCCTCGCTCCCGTCGCCGAACATCGGAGCGCTCGACACGAGCGACACGAGGTTGAAGACGAAGGTGAACAGCATGCCGACGAGGAGGTAGGCGGTGATCGTCGCCATCAGTGCTTCGAGATTGAATCCACGCCGCCGCGCCTGGTGAGCCACGATCGCGGCCGGAGCGACCAGAAGAGCGGCGATGGATGCGGCCGAGAACATGACGTCCAGGATCCGCCCTTCCGCCCCGACGAGCGTGGCGACGATCGTCGCGACGCCGGCGGTGGCCAGCACGATCCACGCGACGTGCTGGATGACGGCTCGCACGGCGGTGATGTGGAAGACGACGGCGACCGTGGCGAGGATGAGCAGGAAGGCGGACGGACTCGGGTTCGTGGTGCGCTGGACGGCGCAGAGCCAGTAGGAGAGGGTCAGCAGCACGAGGGCGGCCACGTAGCCGGGGACACCGTGCCTGCCGCGCAGGGCTCTGCGTCCCGCGGCATGCGCGGCGACCGGGCGCCTCGTCTGAAGCGGAGTGCTCATGGCGCGGGTCGTTCGAGATCGGCGGCGGCGAGTCGCCCGGAATCCAACGCGGCGCGGAACGAGGCGAAGTCCCGTTCGTTCTGGTCGGCGTAGGTGTCGGCGAACGCGATGATGGCGTTCTCGAATCCTCGGCCGCGCCCGAGATATCCGGCGATCTCGAGGCGGTCGCCACTGCGGGCGTGGGCCCGGGCGAGGGTCTCACCGCAGACCCGTGCATAGAGCGCGGCGCCTCCGGGAGTCATCGCCTCGGGATCGATCCCGCCCTTCCAATCCTGGAGCTGGCGGATGTAGAAGTCCCTGGTGACGCCGTCGAGGCTGGTGACGCGCTGCCATCCGAGGAAGATGTCCGAGGCCGCCTGCATCAGTCGCTGCCCGCGAACGACTCGTTCGCCGGCGTGATCGAATTCGCTGGGACCGAGGAACTGCTCCAGCACCGACGGCTGCGCCTCTTTCGCCTGCAGGAGCAGCGGATCGTCGTCGTCGCGTCCGCTGAGGAGAATCACCCACGCGCGGGTGCCCACGCTGCCCACCCCGACCACCTTGCGCGCCATATGCCGGTAGCGGTACTCGGAGAGAGGATGGCGGCCGCCCGGCAGAGTCCGTCGGTACTCCTCGAGCAGCTCCCGCATCGCGCTCACGTCGTCGAATCCGTCGTAGCCTGCGGCGAGCTCGTCCACGGGCACGATCAGGGGCGGATTCCCTCGGATCCGCAGCTGGCCGTCCTCGCGGTCCACGAGCTTCGAGAACGACTTCGCGTGATCGCGCTTCCGCGCTCTGGCGAGTGCGGCGTCGAGCCGATCGACCGTCTCGTCGTCGGACCGCCCCTTCCGCCTCGCGGAACGGATGCGCCGCTGCGCGCGGTCCGCGTCGAATCGGTCGTACCAGGCGTCGAGGACCGACGCGTCGGCAGCGCGGCTCATGGCGATCCGATATCCGCGCACCGCGGCTTCGACGCAGTCGTGGATCTGCGCGGCGGTGAAGCGCCGTTGGCGTCCGGCCACGGCGAAGCTCGTCGCCAGTCGCTTGATGTCCCACTCGAACGGCCCGGGCAGCGTCTCGTCGAAATCGTTCATGTCGAAGATGAGCTGGCGCTCCGGCGTGCCGAACAGCCCGAAGTTCGACAGGTGCGCGTCACCGCAGATCTGTGCGATCACACCGCTGTGAGGTGTCGTCGAGAGATCCGCGGCCATGAGCAGCGCGCTGCCGCGGAAGAAGGCGAACGGAGAAGCCGCCATCCGCGAGTGCCGCACAGGCACGAGCTCTTCGACCCGTGAGGCCGCCTGGCCCTCCAGCAGCCCGATCGGATCGGCGCGATCCGTCGGTGTGATCCACGGCCCCTGGCCCGATCTGGGGGCGCGGATCCGGGCATCCCTTCCTCGGCTGCGCCGCAGGACGAAATCAGGTGCGACCGGGTGCGGTGCTGCAGGTGCTCCCGGTGCGTCGGACGAACGGGTCTTCGCCATCTCGCTCCTCATCTCGGGTGGAACCGGCACGTGAGACGACGGTCATCGAGATTCTGCGCTCAGTATCGCAGTGCGCGCACCGGTCGGCCAGAGAATGTGCGATGGGCTCATCCGAAGCGGGTGAGGCCGATTCGGGCGGGATCACCGGTGGCATCTCTCTGTAGACCCAGGTACTGGCCGCTCGCCCTGTTCAGGACCGCAGCCCGATGTGCCCGTGCGCAGCCGTTCGTAGCGTCGAAGATGACGAAAGGCGCGACATGATCCGAGTTCAGTCTCTGACCAAGCACTATGGCGAGCGGGTGGCGGTGAACGGAGTCGACTTCACGGTCGAACCGGGTACGGTCACCGGATTCCTGGGGCCGAACGGGGCCGGCAAGTCCACGACCATGCGAATGATCGTGGGTCTGGACAGGCCGACGGCCGGCACGGCGGAGGTGAACGGTCGCCCCTATGCCGATCTGCCCGCGCCGCTGCGCGAGGTGGGCGTCCTGCTCGACGCCCGGTCGGCCCACAGACGCCGCACCGCCTACAAGCATCTGCTCGCAATCGCCGCCACGCACGCGATCGGTGCGGCCCGAGTGCGGGAGGTGATCGGGATCGCGGGTCTGGATGCCGTGGCCGACAGGCGAGTCGGGGGATTCTCGCTCGGCATGAACCAGCGGCTGGGCATCGCCGCCGCCCTGCTGGGGGATCCGCAGACGATCATCCTCGACGAGCCGGTGAACGGTCTCGACCCCGACGGCATCCTGTGGATCAGGGCTCTGCTGCGGCAGCTGGCGGGGGAGGGGAAGACGGTGCTGCTGTCGTCGCATCTGATGAGCGAGATGACCCAGACGGCAGACCATCTGCTCGTGATCGGGCGAGGATCGATCCTCGCCGACGGACCTCTGCACGAGGTGGTCGCCGGTGCGACGCGCTCTGTGGTGCGCGTCCGGACGCGGGAGGCGGACCGACTGGCGGCCCTCCTGACGGGGCCGGAGGCGACGGTCGCGTCGCAGGTCGACGGCGCGCTCGAGATCGAGAACCTCGCCGCGGAGGACATCGCTCGCAGGGCAGCCGACGCGGGGATCGTGCTGCATGAGATCGCCACCATCGAGGGGTCGCTCGAGGACGCCTACCTCGCCCTCACCGCGACCGACACCGAATACCGCGCGGGTGCGCGGCACGCCGAAGAAGGAGCACGACGATGACCATCACGACGAGTCCCCGACGAGCGGATGCCCGCACTCGCCGCCCCGCGTTCCGACACGTGCTGCGCTCGGAGTGGATCAAGCTGTTCAGTCTTCCCTCCGCCGCGCTCGCCCTGATCGGAATCTTCCTGATCGGCATCGGCGGCAGCCTCTTCCTCGGCGTGACGCTGGAATCGTCGGGGGCGCCGTCGGTGCCGTCGATCGAACGCACCACGGCCGACGTCACCGTGCCGACCGTCGTTCTGGGGCAGATCATCGCCGGTATCCTCGGAGTCATGCTGATCGGGGCCGAATACGCATCGGGCTCCATTCAGCCCACCTTCGTCGCCGTGCCCGACCGGCTGCGGATACTGCGCGCGAAAGCGCTCGTCGCATCCACCGCTGTCACGGCTGTCGCCCTGATCACGGTGTTCAGCGCGTGGGCGCTCACCACACCGATCTACGCGCAGTTCGGCCTCGCGGCACCGCTCGCCGCGCCGGGAGTCGTGCTCGCCCTGCTCAGCTCGGCCGCGTACCTCGGACTCTGCGCTCTGTTCGGTGTGGGAATCGGGGTACTGGTGCGGTCGACGACCGCAGGCGCGATCATCGTCTTCCTCGCCACTCTGCTGCTTCCCGTGCTCACGTCGCTGCTTCCCTACGGCCTGATCTCCCGCATCCTGCGGATCGGACAGCTGGGCAACGCGGGCGACGCGATGAGCCGTGTCGGTGCGGAGGGCGGACCGTTCCTCGACCTGTGGGCCGGACACATCAGCGTCGGCGCTGGCTGGCTCATCGCCTCGATCTGGGCAGCGGTCGCGCTCGCCGCGGGCGCGCTCGCTCTGCGCACGAGAGACGTATGAGTGGGCGGAGATCAGACCTCGCGATGCTCGGGGTCTACGCGGCCGTGTCGCTGGTGCTCGGCTATCTGTCTGTCGAGTCCTCGCTGACGACTCCGGCGTGGGCGCTGGTGGCGCTCCTCGTCGCCGGCGTCGCAGCGGTTCTCGTGTCGCGACGGCATCCGCTGGCGGCCTTCATCGTCGTGCTCGTGCTCCTGCCCCTGTCGTTCGCCGGCGGCTCCGGTGCCGAAGCGGTGCTGGTCGTCGGCGCGCTGTACCGCAGCGGCGTCGTCGCCCGCCCGCAGCGGGCGTGGCTGGCGTTCGCCGCCGCGGCGGCGACCGGGACGATCGCTGCACTGGTGCTCGCGATCCGGGTGCGCGTCGGTCCGCCCCTGCTCGGGCTGGCGCCGCGGGTCGACGTGGACGCCTGGCCACTGGACTGGCTCGGGATCAGCGCGGTCGTGATCGCCGTCGCACTGATCGCCACCCTCGTCGGACTCGATGTCGGCCATCGGCGTCGCGAGCTGCAGGCACTCGCGGAGCGCGCGGAGCAGATGCGCCGAGAGCGGGACCAGGAGGCGAACATCGCCGCCGTCCTCGAGCGCGAGAGGATCTCGCGGGAGATGCATGACGTGATCGCCCACAGCCTCGCCGTGATGATCGCCGTCGCCGACGGTGCGCAGGCATCCGCGGAATCGCGCCCCGAGGAATCGCGTCGTGCGATCGGACGTGTCGCCGAGACCGGGCGCCGCACCCTCGTCGAGATGCGTCGCCTGCTCACCTCCGTCCGCGGTGAGACCGACGCCGTCGACCGCCAGCGGGTGCAGGCCAGCATGGAGCGCATCCCCGCCCTCGTCGCCGAATCGCGCAGCGCAGGACTGCCGGTCAGGTTCGAGCAGGTCGGTGCCATCGACCCCGATGCCATGGTCGGGCTCACGGTGTACCGCGTCGTGCAGGAGGCGCTGACCAACGTCCTCCGGCACGCGCGCGAGGTGCGGGACGTGCTGGTGAGGATCAGCGTCGCCGACGAGGGGCTGTCGATCCTCGTGGAGGATCGATCAGCGCCGGTGGTGCCGATCGCCGATCCGGGCCGCGGTCTGGTCGGCATCCGCGAGCGCGCCGCGTTCTATGACGGACACGTCGAGGCGGGGCCCCTACCGGGCGGCGGCTGGCGCGTGTTCGTGCGACTTCAGACGGAGGCAGCGGGATGACCCCGGACGCACCCACCGATCGGATCCGCGTGCTGATCGCCGACGACCAGGAGCTCGTCCGCTACGGCCTCCGTCTCGTGCTCGAGGCGGAGGACGACGTGCACGTGGTCGGCGAAGCGGCCGACGGCGCCTCCGCCGTCGAGGCCGCGATCGCGCTGACCCCCGACGTCATCCTGATGGATGTGCGGATGCCGGGGATCGACGGAATCCGGGCCACGCAGGACCTGGCCGCGCGTCTGCCGCGGACCAGGGTGCTGGTGCTGACCACGTACGATCTCGACGAGTTCGCCTTCGGAGCCCTGCAGGCCGGGGCCGCCGGGTTCCTGCTCAAGAACACGAGACCGGCCGAGCTCGTCGCCGCGATCCGCACGGTCGCCACCGGGGATGCGGTGGTCGCACCCCGCATCACCGCGAAGCTCATCGAGGTCGCCCTGCCGCACCTCGCGCCGCCGGACACCGGGGCCCGGGAGGGCGCGCTCTCGGCGCTGACCGAGCGGGAACGTGACGTCTTCCTGCAGGTCGCGCGCGGCCTCACCAACAGCGAGATCGCGCAGACGCTGCATCTGAGCGAGTCGACGGTCAAGGCGCATTTCGGACGCATCCTGGTGAAGCTCGATCTGCCCAGTCGCGTCCAAGCGGTGATCCTGGCCTACGAACTCGGGATCGTGAGCCCGGGCAGCTGACACCGCGGGCCGGTCCGGGCGTCGCATCTTGCCAGACTCCTTCCGGAGTGTCCACCACTGCCGCCGCGCGCTGTTCGTTGCCAGACTCGGCGCATGGTGTTCATCGGTTTTCATGCATCGCACGAGCAGATCCCCCCGAGCGCCCTGCTCGAGGCCGTGGTCGAGGCGGAGCGCGCAGGGTTCGACGGGGCGATGTGCTCCGACCACCTCGCACCGTGGACCACGACTCAGGGCGAGTCGGGTTTCGCCCTGAGCTGGATCGCCGCCGCACTCGCCCGCACCCGCTTCTCGATCGGCATGGTCAATGCTCCGGGTCAGCGGTATCACCCGGTGATGATCGCGCAGGCGTTCGCGACGCTGGAGGAGATGTTCCCCGGCCGCTTCTGGGCGGCGATGGGCAGCGGCGAAGCGGTCAACGAGCACGTGACGGGCGACGGATGGCCCGACAAGAGCATCCGCAACGACCGACTGCGCGAGAGCGTCGATGTGATCCGCCGGCTGATCGGGGGAGAGGAGGTGGACCACGACGGTCTGGTGCGCGTGCATCGCGCGCGGGTCTGGAGCCGACCGGCTGAACCGCCGCCGCTGTTCGCGACCGCTGTGAGCGCCGAGACGGCGGAGTGGGCGGCCTCGTGGGCGCAGGGCCTCGCGACGGTTGCGCAGGAACCGGCCGCACTGCAGCGCGTCGTCGATGCCTACCGGGGTGCAGGAGGCACGGGTCCCTGCATCCTGCAGGTGCATCTCAGCCTGGCCGAGAGCGACGACGCGGCGTTCGGGATCGCGCGCGAGCAGTGGCGGAACGGTCTGCTCGCGCCTCCGGTCACCTGGGATCTCGAGCAGCCGGAGGACTTCGAGGCGGCGCTGGTCGGGATCGATGAGGAGGGGCTCCGCAAGGCCGTCCTCATCGACCACGACGCGACCGCACTGGCCGACCGCGTCGCGGATCTGGTTCAGATCGGGTTCGACCGCGTCTACCTGCATCACGTCGGCTCCGAGCAGTCCCGATACCTCGACGCCGCAGCATCCGAGCTCATCCCCGCCTTGAAGGAGCGACTGTGAAGATCACCGACACGAGCGACCTCTGGTGGAAGACCGCAGTCATCTACTGCCTCGACGTCGAGACGTTCCTCGACTCGAACGGCGACGGCGTCGGCGATCTGCAGGGCCTTTCCCAGCGCATCGACTACCTCTCGCAGCTCGGCGTCACCTGCCTGTGGCTGATGCCGTTCTATCCGACGCCCGACCGCGACGACGGCTACGACGTCAGCGACTTCTACGGGATCGACTCGCGACTCGGCACCCACGGCGACTTCGTCGAGGTCATCCGCACTGCACGGGACCGCGGGATGCGAGTGATCGTCGACCTGGTCATCAACCACACCTCCGACAAGCATCCGTGGTTCCTCGCCGCGAAACGGAGTGTGGATTCGCCGTATCGCGACTACTACGTGTGGCGTGACGACGCACCTCCGAAGGGACAGAAGAACGCCGTCTTCCCCGGGCAGGCGAACGGCATCTGGGGCAAGGACGAGAAGTCGGGGCAGTGGTACCAGCACAGCTTCTACGAGCACCAGCCCGACCTGAACATCGCCAACCCCCGGGTGCGTGACGAGATCGCGAAGGTCATCGGCTTCTGGTTGCAGCTGGGCATCTCCGGCTTCCGCGTCGATGCGGTGCCCTTCCTGCTCGAGATCCCCGAGGGCTCCGGCATCCCCGAGCCCCACGATCTGCTGCGCGACATCCGCCGCTTCCTGCAGCGCCGGTCGAGCGAGGCGATCCTGCTCGGCGAGGTCAACCTGCCCTACGACCAGCAGGTGCAGTACTTCGGCGGTGATGATGAGGACGAGCTCACCATGCAGTTCGACTTCGTCGGGATGCAGTCGCTGTACTTGTCGTTCGCCCGCAAGGACCCTGCTCCGCTGATCGAGGCGCTGCGGGCTCGACCCGTGCTCGGATCCGAGGGGCAGTGGGCGAACTTCCTGCGCAACCACGACGAGCTGACCCTCGACAAGCTCAGCGACAGCGAGCGCCAGGAGGTGTTCGACGCCTTCGCTCCCGATGAGCGCCAGCGCGTGTTCGGGCGGGGCATCACCCGCCGCCTTCCTCCGATGCTCGAGGGCGACCCCCGTCGCATCCGCATGGCCTACAGCCTGCTCTTCACCCTGCCCGGCACCCCGGTGCTGTTCTACGGCGAGGAGATCGGCATGGGCGAGAACATCGAGATCCCCGGCCGCGAAGCGGTGCGGACGCCGATGCAGTGGTCGGTCGACAAGAACGGGGGATTCTCGGATGCCGCGCCCAGCCGGCTCGTCGCTCGGCCACCGTCCGACGGGTACGCGCCGGAGCACGTGAACGTCGCCGCGCAGCTGGGTGACCGCGAGTCGATGCTGTATTTCGTTCGGGCGCTCACCTCGGCGTATCGGATCTCGCCGGAACTCGGCTGGGGAACGCTCGAGATCATCGACCAGCCGGCCGCCTCGCTTCTCGCGCACTCGCTCGCCGCGGACGTGGGCAGGATGATCGCCCTCCACAACTTCGCCGAGGTGCCGGTCACCACGTCGTTCCGGGTGGAGGACGAGCCTGAGGGCACGAGGCTCGTCGATCTGCTCGATCCCGCCCAGATCGCGCTGGGGCCGGACGGCGAGGTCGAACTGGAGGTGCCGGCATACGGCTACCGCTGGCTCCGGGTCTCGCGACCGGGCGACGGACGCGTGACCTGAGGCTCAGTCGACGTCGCCTCGAGCCCCGTCGACGTCGAGCACGGCGGCGGGGAGTTCGCGCACCAGCTCGCGGGCGAGGTAGCCGAGACCCCTGCGCTCGGCGAGCCGGTCTCCTGCGCGGGCGTGCGCCCATGCTCCCCAGACGGCGGCGCGTTCCGGGGCGAGTCCTCGGGCGGCGAAGCCGGTGATGGCGCCCGCGACGACGTCGCCCGATCCGGCCGTGCCGAGGCCGGGGCCGCCGTCGTCGAGTCGCCATGCGGCGCCCGAGGGTGAGACCACGGCGGAGTAGCAGTGGATCACGGCGTCGAGCTCCTGAGCGAGTCCCGGCAGCTCCGAGAAGAGGTCGTCGACGGGGCGGCCCAGCAGGAGCTCGGCCTCGTCGAGGTTGGCGTTGACGATCAGGGACGCCGGAAGATCCGAGCGCGGCACGTCGCGCAGTGCACCGACGGCGAAGGCGTCGACCACGAGGCAGGAGATGTCGTGGCCCGCCAGCCGCCGCAGCCACCCGAGGGCATCCTCGGGGTCGTCCAGCCCGGGCCCGACCAGCACCGCATCCGCTCCTTCGCAGGCGTTGCGCAGGTCGTCGGTCATCGGTTCGCCCGGACCGGGCGATTCGTGGACCCCGGCCTCGGGGAAGGCGATCCGCACGACATCCGCGACCGAGGCGTCGGTCGTGACCGCGACCTTGCCTGCTCCGACGCGCAGCATGGCCTCGCCGCCCAGCACGACCGCGCCGGCCGAGAGAGACGAGCCGCCGATGATCATCGCCGTGCCGCGGGACTTCTTCGAGTCGCCGGGGTCGGGCAGACCCCACTCCTGCAACAGCTGCGGCGTCACCCGCGTCGGCTCATCCCGGGCCGACATCGGGGCTTCCCGGGTGCGCGGTGATGTCGGCGCCCAGCTGTGCGAGGTGGCGCACGTCGGAGAAGTCCTCGAGCTGCCACTGCCGGCCGTCCAGGCGCAGCCGCGTCACCGAGGCGTTGAGCACCGGGTTCGTCGAGGCGAACTGCATGAGGCGCGTCTCGTCCATCCCGGTCAGCAGTGCGACCAGCAGCATCACGACCGCGTCATGCGCGACGACGAGGCCGACGCGGGCGTCGTCGGCCAGTGCGTCTCGCAGGAACGACCGCAGGCGCAGGGACACATCGGCCCAGGACTCTCCTCCGGGCGGCCGGTGGTAGTACTTGCCCAGTCGCGCCCGACGGTCGGCCTCTTCGGGATGCCGGGCGGCGACGCCCCACCGGGTCAGCAGATCGAGGATGCCGAGCTCTCTGTCGCGCAGCCGTTCGTCGGTGAGTACCCGCTCGACGCCGGCGACGCCCTCCACGCCCTCCATGCTGAGCGCGAACGTCTGCTGGGCCCGCACGTACGGCGACAACCAGGCGACCTGGGGCGTGACAGGGCCGCCGTGCAACGCGGCCGCCAGCGCTCGCGCCTGCTCGGCGCCGGTGGTCGACAACGGCACATCGGCGTCTCGGGTCGCGAGGTCGATCACCTCGGTGCGGGCGGTCTCCGCGGCTGTCGCGGCGACGTTGCCGACACTCTCTCCGTGCCTGACGAGCCACAGCTCCTGCACGTCACATCTCCCAGTCTTCGAACGGGAGGTCCCAGGAGGCGTGGTCCGGCTCGATGCGTCCGGTCGTATCGACGTGCGCCGCCTTCTCGACCGAGATCACCACGCGCGTCGTGGGGCGGATGAGCACGCTGATGCTGCGGTCGTCGCCCGACAGGGTGATGAAGGTCGGCGCTGCGGATGCGGCGGCCTCGATCTCGTCCATCACCTGCCTCAGAGGGCGATCGTCACGCAGCACGAAATTCCGGCCGTCGATCTCGATGTTCGTGCTCATTGTGCGCTCCTCCCTCTCGTGTGGCCGACGCTATGCGATCGAAGCGAGTGTGCCGAGGGCCTTGCGTCAGAGGCCGACGAGGGTTAACCGAACTCTCTACGATGAGATCATGCAGATGCTCGACACCCTCGCGCTCGTCGGCGAGGTGCTGTCGTGGGTCGGTCTCGGGCTCGGTCTGCCGATGCTGCTGATCGGCGTCCTCATCCGGACGATCGAGGGGCCGTGGCTGCCCGCAGAGATCGCCGTCATCGAGCGCGACGGGGCGTTGCTCGCCCGCTGGTTCGCCGGCGGAGATTTCCACGAGCGACCGCTGAGCCGGCAGGAATCGGCGACGGCGGAGGCCGGCTGGGCCGACGGAGTGGTCAGCGCGAACAACCCCTCCCACGCACGGGTGGGGGAGCCCCCGCACGCACGCCGCGTCGTCCTCACCCTCGGGATCGTGTTCGCCGGCGTCGGGTTCGTGGGTCTCGTGGTGTCGCTGCTCCCGCTGCTCTGGTCGTAGCTCGTAGGGTGACGGTCATGGAGGACTCCGCCGACATCCCCGCATCCACCCCGATGGACGACTGGTTCGACGCGCTGAGTCGTCCGACCGGTTCTCCCGGGGGAGGCGCCGCGTCGGGAGTGATGCTCGCGATCGCCGCCTCGCTGATGAGCATGGTGGGCGGGTACTCCGATGACGACCCTCGAGCATCGGAGCGCCTCGATCCGCTCACCGGGCGACGCGTCGAGGCGCTGCGGGCGGTCGAGGCGGACGGCGTCGTCTCGGCACGCTTCGGAGCTGCCCTCGCACTGCCCAGCGACGACCCGTCCCGCGACGAGCGCGTCCGCGAGGCGGCCGTCGAGGCGGCCGAGTCCGCGGCCCAGGTCGGTGGCATCGGCGTGCGGATGCTGCGCGACGTGCGGGTGCTCGTCGAGGCGGGCAACCCTCACATCGCTGTTGATCTCGCCGTCGCCGCAGAGGCCCTGGGCGCCGGATTGTCGGGGGCGTCGCTGAACATCCGGGCGAACCTGCAGATCGCACGCCGTCACGGATCGTCCGACACCGCGCTCGCCGGCCTCGACGCGGAGATCGAACGGTTGGCGGATGCGCGACGCGAGGTCGCGCAGATCATCGAGGAGCTGTCCTCTCGACTCGACTGAGAACATTTCGCCGCGGTTGACAAGAAAACTGAGTGCGCTCATAATAGAGTTCAGTCGTTATTCTGCGACGGATTCCGGAGATCACCCATGAGAGCTTTCGTCCTCTCGAAGTACGACACCGCCGTGCACGCGGCCGACGTGCCCGAGCCCTCCGTGGGCGAGCGCGACGTGCTCGTCCGCGTGCAGGCGGCGGGTGTCAACCAGCTGGATGAGAAGATCCGCGCCGGCGAGTTCAGAGCGATCCTGCCGTACCGTCTGCCGATCGTCCTCGGGCATGACGTCGCGAGCACGGTCATCCGCGTCGGCGCCGGCGTGAGCCGTTTCGCGATCGGCGACGAGGTCTACGCGCGTCCGCGCGATCGTCGCATCGGGACCTTCGCCGAGCGGATCGCGGTCGACGAGAGCGACGTGGCGCTGAAGCCCGCGTCGATCACGATGGACGAGGCGGGGTCGCTGCCGCTCGTCGCGCTGACGGCCTGGCAGGCCCTGGTCGAGATCGGCGAGGTGCGGCGGGGCGACAAGGTGCTGATCCATGCGGGAGCCGGTGGCGTCGGATCGATCGCGATCCAGCTCGCGAAGCACCTGGGCGCGGAGGTGGCGACAACCGCGAGCGGCGCGAACGCCGACTTCGTGAGGATGCTCGGCGCCGACCATGTCGTCGACTACCGGTCTGAGGACTTCGAGGAGGTCCTCAGTGGATACGACGTCGTGCTCGACAGCCTCGGCGGCGAGAACCTCGAGAAGTCGCTGCGCATCCTGCGGCCGGGAGGCAGGGCGGTCGGGATCTCGGGTCCGCCCACACCCGAGTTCGCCCGCGCAGCCGGCCTCAATCCACTGCTCCGACTGGCCATGGCCGTGCTCAGCCGCAAGGTCCGGGCCCAGGCGAAGCGCCTGGGCGTCGCCTACACGTTCCTCTTCATGCGGGCGAGCGGCGAACAGCTGCGCCAGATCGCAGAACTCGTCGACGCGGGAGCCATCCGCCCGATCGTCGGTCGCGTGCTCCCGTTCGAGGAGGCCGCCGACGGCATCGCGTCGCTGACCCGGGGCGGAATCCGCGGCAAGGTCGTGATCAGAGGAGCCTGAGTCCTGATCGCTGCAGAGCATCCGGACGCACGAAGGCCCCGGGAGCGATCCGATCGCTCCCGGGGCCTTCGCCGTGTGGACTACTGCTCCGAGGCGCGCGCCAGCTGCGGGTAGAGCGCCTCGAGCGGGGCGCTCAGGGCGGCCCTGACCTGCACCGAGGTGTCGTCGGCGAGCACCTCGTACTCGCCCGCCTCCGTGGCATCCAGCACCTTGGTCACGAGCACGGCCGGGTCGAGCTTCGGGTCGGTGACGTTCGCCGCCATGGCCGTGTCGACGTATCCGACGTGCACCCCGACGACGTGCACCCCGGCCGGGGCGAGCTCGAGGCGCAGCGAGTTCGTCGCCGACCACAGCGCCGCCTTGGTCGCGCTGTAGATGCCGGCGACGGCGTACCAGCTCAAGGCCGAGTGGATGTCGATGAGCGCCGACTGCGGCTGGGCCGAGAGGATCGGCGCGAAGGCGCGAGCGAGGAACAGCGGGCCGAGGAAGTTGGTCTCGACGTTCGCGCGGATCTCCTCGTCGCTGTGCGAGAGGATGCCGGGGCTCGAGGGCGAAGCGCCGGCGTTGTTGATGAGCACCGTGACGTCGGGTGCGGCCGCGACGGCTGCGGCGATCGATGCCGGATCGGTGACGTCAAGGGCGAGCGGCACGATGTGCTCGTCGTCCCACTCGCGGGGCGTGCGTGCGGAGGCGTAGACCTTCGAGGCGCCGCGCGCGAGGGCTTCGCGGACGAAGTGAGTGCCGATCCCTCCGTTCGCGCCGGTGACGAGGACTACTGCTCCAGAGAGAGAAGGCATGAGGGTGGGCTTTCTGTGGGAGGGATCGAACGGATGCCGTCACGGCTTCACCGTGGATCGATGAGGCGCTCGTGGGAGAATGGGCGAACCGAGCCCACGCCCTGGTGACTATGATCAGAACTGAGCGTGATCATTATTTATTCCGAAGGACGCCATGACTGTCGACTCCCGCCCTCTCGGTCGACGTGAGCGCAACAAGCTCGACAAGCTCGAGCGCATCACGACCGCTGCCGGCGAGCTCTTCGCCGAACGAGGGGTGGACGACGTCACGACGCAGGAGATCGCCGATCGCGCCGACATCGGGACGGGAACGCTCTTCCTCTACGCCAAGACCAAGGGCGAGCTGCTGCTGCTCGTGCAGAACTCGATGTACGCCGAGGCGCTCGAGCGCGGACGCGCCGCCGCCGCCGACGCGGACGGTGTTCTCGAGGGTGTGCTGGCGGTGATCCGGCCGGTCATCGAATGCAACCGCACCCAGATCGACAACGGCCGCACCTACCTGCGTGAGATCGTGTTCGGCGACCCCGAAGAACCGCATCACGGTGAGGCGCTCGCCCTCACCGGGCAGACCGAGCAGCTGGTCGCCGACGTCATCGCCCGTGATACGCGGGTCTCGGCCGATGAGGCCGCGGCGCTCGCCCGCATCGTCTCGGCCGTCATGTTCCTGACCATGTCCGCCACGATCAACATCGCTCACTCGGTCGAGCAGATCGTCGACGAGGTCGCCGCGCAGATCAGAGTGATCCTGCCGGCCTGACCGGACGTCAGTGCACGAACGCCTTCAGCACGACGAAGGCCACCCCGAACAGCGCTGTGCTCAGCGCCCCGAGGATGCGGACGGGGATGGAGCTGCCCCGACGGAGGAAGGCCACGTAGCCGAGGAAGGCCAGGATGACGGTTCCCGACCACAGGGCGACGTCGTTCGCGGCATCGTCGGGAATGACCCGCGTCGTGCCGGCGACGAGGATGAGTGCGGGGATCCCGGCCGAGCTCAGCATCCCGAGTGAATGGCGCACCGAGCGGCCGATGGCCGTGCGCACGCCCATCTGCTCGGGATCGTCTCGGCCGAGCCGGGCGACGGCACCCGCGTAGACATGCGCCGCCCAGAAGACGATGACGGTCACTCCGACCGACAGGAGCACCGCGGCAGACGTCTCTCCGTGTGCGGACGAGACGGCGATCAGTCCGCTCACGAGGATCGTTCCGTAGACCGCCGCTTCGGTGCCGAATCCCGGACGCAGGGTGCGGTGCGCGCGAAGCAGCGGGTGCTCATCGGGGGAAGACGCCGTCATGCTGCCGAGCGTAGTGCGGATTCCCCGGCATCCGAACCTCCCGTCGAGCGGTTCAGCGACGGGATGCGCTCGCGCGATCGACGCGGCGGAAGCCGTCGCCGTGAGGTTCCACGGCACCGCCCTCGATGAAGCTGTCTATCCAGCCGCGCATCGGCCACTCGCCCCATCGCTCGGCGAACAGAGCGCCGTTGCGCAGGATGTCGTCGAGGTGGCGCCAGGGCGGAGAGCCGGCCGGATGCCACTGGTGGTAGGCATGCGCGCCGCCGACCCAGCGCAGACCGATGCCACGCGCCCGTGCGCGTCGACCCAGGTCGGTGTCTTCGGCGCCGTAGCCCTCGTACACCTCGTCGAATCCGCCGAGACGCGTCCAGGTCTCGGGGGTCACCGCGAACGAGAGCGACCAGAACAGGTCGAACTCGTCATCGGTCGCCGCGACGACGGCGTCGCCCGCGGGCAGCGGGCGAGCGGGGTGCGGACGGGTCAGGATGCCGAGATCGTGCGGTGTCGACGGGCGCTGCACACTGTGGAGATAGGTCACCGGGCCGCAGAGGAGGTCCTGCGGGTGCGTTCGCGCGGCACCGATATATCGCTCGACGAGTCCCGGTCCCGGCAGGCAGTCGACATCGAGGAACACCAGCAGGTCGACGTCCTGAGCGAGCGCGAGCGCGGCCGCCGCGTTCCGCGCCGCGCCGACGCGCATGCCGTGGTCGCCCGGCGGCACATGCACGAACCGGGCTGCGGGCGGTGACGGCGGCGCATCCGCATCGAGCCACGCCTCGATGCGGATGATCTCGACGCCGGGTGTGCTCACCTCGTCGAGGAACCGCCGCTGACGCTGCAGATGGTCGAGACGGTTGATCGAAGCCGGCGTGATGACGGCGACGCGGACGCTCATCGCGCCACCTCCTCGATCGCGCTCGCGGCGCGGGCCGCAGCCCCGTGCACCTGCCACGCGTGCCAGCGGGGAGCGGTCTCGGCCGCTCGGCGGATGCCGTCCACGACCTGGGAGGGCTCCGCATCGACCGGAAGACTCTGGGCGAAGCCCTGTGCGGCGAGCACGCGGGCCATGTCCTCCTGCTCGCCGAAGGGCCTCTCCTGGGCGATCACGACGGCGCGGGCATCGGCGGCGGCGAGGTCGGCGATGCTGTTCTGACCCGCCGCGCTCACCACGACCGTGGCACGGCACAGCAGGGGCCAGACGTCGTCGACCCGATCGTCGTCGTTCGCGCCGGCGCTCTCGACGTCCCACCCGTCCGCTCTGAGCAGCTCGACGGTCTCGGAGAGCCCGTCACGGTCGAGAGCGCGGCCGAGGAACAGCACGCGACGGGGGTGCTCATCGCCGGTGTCGACGCGGGCTCGGCCGTCATAGCGAGACACGCCGCCGACCGCTCGCACGCGCTCGCGGCCGACGAGCGCCGTCGCCTCGATCGTTCCCTGCGGCCACGGCGTCAGGATGAGGTCGGCGAGGTCGTATCCGAGCCGGTGCGGGGCGTCGGTGCGCTCGCCCGGTTGAGCGAAGACGATCGTCGGCACGCCCATCAGGCGGGCGAGCATCGTGATCTCGACGCTGACGTCGACGACGAAGGCCGCGGTCGGGTGGACGGCCACCCAGTCGGCGATCACCGAGAGGCGAGCCTGATGCCCGGGATGCCCGAGGGGTGCCCAGTGCAGGCTGCCGTTCGCGGTGACATCGCCGAGCTCGTGCGCCTCTCGGCGCACTCCGTCGGCCCCGACGACCGGGTCGGAGTCGGAGGGCAGCTGAACCCATGTCGTCCGCGGTGCCAGGGACTCGGGCTCAGGCAGGCTCGAGAACACCGTGACCTCGTCGGCGAGGTGCGGGCGGATCGCCTGCATCCGCGTCAGGTGGCCCCACCCGTGATGGTGCACGTACCACGCGATCATGCTCCGACCGCCTCGACGAACTCGTGGGCGGGCATCGCGCTCTGAGCGGCGACCGTGAGGACCCGTTCGATCTCGCGATGCCGATGGTCGAGCGAATGCCGCGCGGAGGCGGCGTCGCGCACATCCCGTCGGCGCAGTCCGCTGCGCGACTGCGCGACCAGGCTCGTCGCGGCGCGCGCGAGCGCCGCGGTGTCGGCGGACGGCACCACGGCGGTGCCGGGGATTCCGGCGAGCACCTCACTGGTGCCTCCCGAGTCGAACGCAGCGACGGGCGTGCCGGTCATGAGCGCCTCGGCCATCACCAGCCCGAAGGGCTCCGACCACACCGGTGTCACGAGGGCGACCGATGAGGCCCCGACGAGCGCGGCGAGCTCGGGCTGTCGCAGCGCGCCGACGTAGTCGATGCCCCGGCCGAGACGTGGGCGCACCTCGCGGTCGAAATAGGCGGCGTCGCCGACGCGGCCCGCGAGCTTCAGGCGTGCGCCGGCGCGTCGAGCGGCGTCGATGGCGAGATGGGGTGCCTTCTCGGGCACGATCCGGCCGAACCACACCCAGTCCCCTCCGCCCGATCCCAGACTCCACTGTGCGGTGTCGACGCCGTTGGTGAAGACGAACGCCTCGACGCCCTCGGCCGACCACGCGCGCGCCGTGTACTGGCTGACCGCGAGGAACCTGTGCGGCGACGAGCCGTCGAGAGCATTCGACGCGATCACCATGTCGGCGAGGGGAGGGGTGTGCAGCGTCGTGACGACCGGAACCCCGATCTCACGGCTCCACAGGATCGGATCGCCGTGGAGGCTGTGGTTGTCGACGACATCGACGCGGGTCTCCGGCGCGTCGAGCCGATCCCGCACTCGGGCGAAGGCGTCGGTCATGAGACGGCGGTGCCCCTCGGGGAAGTCGGTGTCGGACGCATCCCGCGCCCGGTGCCACCGCGGACTCGGCAGGTGCAGGTCTATGTCGGCGTCGAGGAAGTCCGATCCCTCCGCCGCGCACAGCTCCACATGGTGGCCGCGGCTGCGCAGCCAGCGCACGCGGTTCCAGACCACGGCCTCCAGCCCGCCCGCGTGCGGTTGGCGAAGAGGATGACGTTCGGGCGCCACGACCAGCACCCGCAGCTGCTCGCGACCGATCATGCGCGGGCCCCCTCGGTGACGCGCGCACATGCCTCGGCATACAGCCGCGCATGGGCGGTGCGCACCGCCTGCCGCTCGGCCAGCCTCTCGGACCTGCGCGTGTCCATCGGCGGCCGGGGCGGCGCGTCCGACGCGCGCGACACGGCCTCGGCCAGCGTCCGCGCGTCGTCGAGCCCGATGACGAAGAAGTCGTCGGGATGCTGCGAGCCGATGTGCCCCACCTCGGTCCCGGCCACGGGGACCCCCAGGTCGTGGCAGAGCTCGACCCATCCCGAGTGGGTTCCGTGCAGGTACGGCAGGACGAAGAGGTCGAGGCCGCCGATCCACGCGGCGATGTCCGCGTCGCTCAGCCGCGGGGTGCGCCGCACGTGCACCGACGGGTGGTCGGCCGCGGCGGCGACCACGCGGGCTGCCGCCTCGTCATCCCGCGTGCGCTCGTTCAGCAGGATCTCGAAGTCGACGGCGCGACCCGCCTCGGCGAGCTGTCCGGCCGCGTCGACAGCCGTGCGGATCGCACGCTCCGCGTCGATGTTGGGACGCAGGTCGCGCAGGTGGATGCCGACCCGCACGGTCGCGTCGTCCGAGCGCCCGATCACGGGCGCATCGTCGAGCAGGGTGGGGTGCGCCAGCACCTCGCTGCTCCGGTGCCACCGTCGTTCGATCTCGGCCGCCGCCGTCGCGGTGAGCGTGACCAGGTGATCGGCCGACGGGATGATCACATCGAGCAGCTCTCGGTACGGCGCCTGGTCGACCAGCTGCGGGTTCTCGAGGTCGTGCACGGTGTACACGACCGGGCGGCCGAGCCGGTGCGCGGTCTCGAGCGCCTCGCGCAGCTCGTCGGGCGAGAAGGATTCGAGGCCGAAGTGCACGTGCAGCACATCGAACTCATCTGCGTGCGACACCAGCCACTGCGGGGTGAGAGCCACCGGAGGCCACCAGACGCCCGCAGCTGCGCCGAGAACGGGCGGATCGGGGAGGACCGTCACTCGCTCCGTGTCGGCGATGGCGCGCACGTAGGGATGGGTGGCCGGGATCGAGGCGACGCGGATGAGGGCGGGTTCGGTGACGATGTGGTTCTCCGTGGGCGGGCAGAGCATCGACGTGCGGGGTCGCGATGACGGGGGTGACCGCACAGCAAAGGGGGCGCACGACTGATGCGATCGAAGGGGGTACGTTCGAATCATGAGCCACGATCCCGAACCGCGCACGGGCGTTGCGCCGACCGGCTCCGTGGTGCTAGCGCGTCAGAAGCACTACTCGGAGTTCTACGGGCTCACCCCGCTTCCCGAACGATTCGGCGTCGTCCTCGGCAATTGCCAGGCCGAGTCGCTGCGCGTGGTGATGGATGCGCCGGAGCACCGATTCGTGCGCGTCCCCGCCGTGCACGAGATGACCGCCGCCGACGCCGCGCGCCTGCACGAGATCGCCGGCCTCGCCGACGTCGTGGTGAGCCAGCCGATCCGCGACGACTATCGCGATCTGCCGCTGGGGACACGGCAGATCGCCGCAGTGACCGATGCCCGGGTCATGACCGTGCCCCCGGTGCGCTTCGCCGGACTGCATCCCTTCCAATCCGCCTTCCGGGTTCCCGGCGTCGAGGGAGATCCGCCCGTCGTGGCGTACCACGACGTGCGCACTCTCGCCGCCGCCGCGGGCATCCCCGTCGTCGCCGCGCTCGCGCCCGCTGAGGTGCGGGCCGTGGGACAGACGTCGATCGACACGCTGCGCCTGCGCGAGCAGAGCGCCGACGTGGCGGTCTCCGACCTCTTCGACTCCGTCACGGCCGATCACATGCGCACGGTCAATCATCCGGGCGATGCGGTGTGGATGCCGTTGGGTGCCCGCATGCTCGAGATGCTCGGCCATACGGGCGGCCCGACCGACCCCGGGCGCCCGCTGCTGAACTCGGTGCGCGCGCCGTTGGAGCCGGAGGTCGTCGACGCGTGGGGGCTGGCGGACGAGCCGCGCGCGCACTGGATCGTCGACGGCGTGGCGGTCGACGACGCCGAGGTGTGTGCCGCTCACCGCGAGTGGTACGCCGCGCGCCCGGAGTTCGTCGACGCCGCCGTGACCCGTCTCGCGCCCCTTCTCGACGTCTGGCGAGCACGATGAGCGTCACCCCGCTGCTGCTCGTCCACCCGGGGACGCATGGAGTCGCCATGTACGGACGGCAGATGGCCGATGCGGTCCGCGTCGCGGACCCGTCGATCCGCACCGTGGAACCGCACGACCTGGATGCGGACGACGACCGCGCCCCGTTGCACGTGCACTTCACCGACCGGCTCTGGGGTCGCTCTCCCGAGGAGGCGGCGCAGGCGTTCGGGGACCTCGCCGCCGGGCGCGCGATCAGCGTCACCCTGCACGACGTGCCGCAGGCGTCGGACGGCGAGCGCAACCTGCCCCGGCGGCGGGCCGCGTACGCGGCGGTTGCGGCGGCGGCGCGTGGAGTGGCGGTGAACAGCGACCACGAGCGTGCGCTGCTGCGCGAGGAGCGAGTGTGGACGGGCCCGGCGGTGAGCATCCCGCTGCCCGTCGAGCTGCGGCCCGAGGTGCCGCGGACGCCGGCTGACGCGTCGATCGGAGTGCTCGGCTACTTCTACCCGGGCAAGGGACACGACGAGGCGGCCCGCGCAGCCGCGTCCGCGGGCATCACGAGGATGACGG
Organism: Microbacterium sp. CGR1; assembly: GCF_001266755.1. NCBI lineage: Bacteria > Bacillati > Actinomycetota > Actinomycetes > Micrococcales > Microbacteriaceae > Microbacterium > Microbacterium sp. CGR1. Next base: position 1,956,146 of record NZ_CP012299.1, on the reverse strand, counting down.
TTCTCGGCCGGGCGTCCGACGGCCACGCCGCGGAGCTCGAGGAGTTCGTCCGTCGCGCGGGCGCCCTCGGGGTCGAGGTCGACGTGACGGGCTGGCTCGACGACGAGGAGATCGCCCGGCGGGGACGCGTGGTGTCGGTGCCGGTGATCGCCCATCGCCATGTGTCGGCGTCGGGGTCCCTCGCATCGTGGATCGGCTGGGGGCGCCGTCCCGTCGCCGTGCGCAATCGCTACATGGACGAGATGGCGGCGCTGCGTCCGGGAACCGTGCAGACCGTCGACGGATCAGAGCTCGCCGCCGCGGTGCGGGCGGCGTTCGAACGACCCGAGACGACCTGGCACGGACTCACTCGGCTGCCGATGTCGTGGCCGGACGCGGCGGAGGCCTACGTGCGCTGGTGGGGCGGGCTGGGGTGGTGACACGGCGCCCGTGGGTCGTCGGCAACAGGTGGGACTCGCTCGACGGGGTCCAGCCGCAGACGCTGCCGAAAGTGTCGGTGATCGTCGCCCACTACGAGCAGCCCGGGGAGCTCGCCCGCACGCTGTCGGCGCTGTCGACGCAGGACTATCCGCGCGAACTCCTCGAGATCGTCGTCGCCGACGACGGCTCCGCCGGGGATGTCCTCGTGCCGCCGGGGGTCACCCTCGTGCGGCAGGACGACCGGGGCTTCCGCCTCGCCGCTGCACGCAATCTCGGCGCACGAGCGAGCACCGGGGACGTGCTCTGCTTCCTGGATGCCGACACCGCCCCGGAACCCGGGTACGTGCGGGCTCTCACCCGTCTTCCGGCGCTGCTTCCCGAGGCGGTCACGGTCGGACGGCGTCGCCACGCCGACTTCTCGGGCATCGATGCGGAGACGCCCGTGATCGAGGCGGTGATCGGCCGTGAGCTCCCGGAGCCGGCCTGGCTCGCCGAGGAGTACGCGCGCAGCCGTGACCTGCTCGACGCCGACGACCGCTCGTACCGGTTCGTCATCGGCGCGGTGATCGCCTGCTCGCGTCGCCTGTTCGAGGAAACCGGCGGCTTCGACGAGTCGTTCTCGACCTACGGCGGGGAGGACTGGGAGTGGGCGCATCGGATGTGGCAGGCCGGCGCCGTGCTGGCTCACGTGCCGACGGCCGTGGCCTGGCACGACGGGCCCGAGTGGGCCGAGCGCACGGATTCCGGGCTCGAGCGCGCGAACGCCCAGACCATGACACTCGTCTCGTCGATCCCGGTCGACGGCTCGGCTCCGCGGGGACTGCTGTCGGCGGTCCCGGATCTCGTCGTCCGGCTGCGCGGCACGCACACCCGGGAGGCGCTGTTCATCGCGGTGGACTCGATCCTCACCGCGTTCCCGCGGTCGCGCGTGATGCTCGATGCGACGTCCGGACTCGACATCGACGACCCGCGCAACGTGATCGACGGGGACGAGCCTGAGGCCAGGGTGCTCTGGGAGCTCGACCGCCCCGTCGTGGTCCTCGAGTCGGCAGGGATCGCCGAGATCGTCGCGGGCCTCGGTGCGGGTGACGTCGGCACCGTCGATCTCGTCGACTCCGCCGGCTCGTCCGCCGGTGTGCTGCACTCGCGCCGAGCGCAGCGGCGAGCCGCGCGATGGGGCACGGCAGAGGGATTCGAGACCCTGACCGTCCGTGCGGAAGGCGTGCATCTGCTGCGCTCGAACCCGCACGTGGAGGCATGGGTCGGAGGGTGGGGCGGTCCCGATCGGTTCCGCTGAGCGTACAGTTCTCATCATGGGGAAATTGGAGTACAACAGCTCGCGGCCCGCGATCGAGATCGAGGACGCCACTCTGGCGCACGTGAAGATCGTGATCGGCACGAAGCTGCGCCGCAATGAGAGCTTCATGATGACCTGGCTCTCGAAGCCCGAGGCATCGTCCGGCCGCATGACCATCTGGGTGCACCCCAGTATCCCGTTGGTGCTCGAGTTCGATGACCCGACGATGCCCGCGATCGACCCCAAACGGGTCGCCCACATGATGGATCAGCTGAACTCGCGCGGCGAACTGGTGCTCGACCAGCTCTGACGTCGAGCGCTCACTCGTGCTCGGGGAGGATCGGACTCGACCACCCCGGGTCGCGCCCCAGCTGAGCGGCGCGCGAGACGGATGCCGCGCCGAAGCGACCGCGCAGGGTGTCGAGCACCGTGTCGAGTCGTTCGTCGTCGCCCCAGTCGATCGGCAGTTCGGGTGGCGCGTTCTCGGCGCGGTCGAGCTGCGACAGCGAGATCCCGATGAGGGTGATGCCCCGCGCCTCGATCTCGGGCCAGGCCGCGGCGAGCAGCGTCCGCGCGACGTCGAGCAGGATTGCGGTGCGATCGGTCGGCACTCGGAGAGAGCGTGATCGGGTCGCCTTGGCGAAGTCCCCGTAACGAAGGCGCAGCACGACCGTGCGGCAGACGCGCTCGCCGTCGCGGAGCCGGCGGGCGAGCCGGTCGATGATCTGCGTGAGGAAGAGGTCGAGCTCGTCCGCTGTGCGGGCGCGCGAGCCGAGGGCGCGCTGCGAGCCGATCGAGCCGCGGCGCCGGGTCGTGTCGACCGGGCGCGGGTCGCGCAGGCGGGCGAGGGCGTGCAGGTGCGAGCCCGCAGCTGTGCCCAGCACCCGCTCGGCCGTCGCCGCTTCGAGCTCCGCCAGCTGACCGACCGTGTGCACCCCGTAGCGGTGCAGCTTCTCGGCCGTCACCGCCCCGACGCCCCACAGGCGCTCGACCGGCAGCGGCAGCAGGAACTGCTCCTCCCGGTCGGGTTCGACCACGAGCAGCCCATCGGGTTTGCTGACCGCGCTGGCGACCTTGGCGAGGAACTTGGTGCGCGCCACGCCCACCGAGATGGCCAGGCCGACCTCGGTGCGCACCTGATCCCGCAGCCGCACTGCGACCTCTTCGGGGGTGCCGACGATGCGCCTCAGCCCGCCGACCTCGAGAAAGGCCTCGTCGATCGAGAGGCCCTCCACGAGCGGGGTCGTGTCGCGGAAGATCGCGAACACGTCCTTGCTCGCCGCCGAGTACGCCTCCATGCGCGGCGGGACGACGACGGCATCCGGGCAGAGCTCGAGCGCCTGGCGGCCGCCCATCGCAGTGCGCACCCCTCGGGCCTTGGCCTCATAACTCGCCGCCAGCACCACGCCTCCGCCGACGATGACGGGCCGGCCGCGCAGAGCGGGCGCATCGCGCTGCTCGACCGAGGCGTAGAACGCGTCGAGATCGGCGTGCAGCACGGTGGCTTCGCCCCGCATCGTGTTCTCCCGTCGACGTGCAGATCGTCGCACGGGCCGGGGACATCCGGGCCGGGGCTGTCAGGCCGCGATCAGCCGCGACGACAGCGCGCGGATCCTCTGGCAGAGCGTGTCGAAGGCGCTCTCGAAGGCGGCGGCCGTGCCGACCCTGGCAGGATCCCGCACCGACCAGTGCAGGTCGTCGCCCGTGAGCATCCGCTCGTGCGCGTCGTCGCACACCGTGATCACCAGGTCGTCGTCGGTGCGCACCTCGTCGACGTGGCGGGGTGGCCGGGCCGGGTCGATGATCAGCCCGTGGCGTTCGGCTGTCGCCAGCGCCTCGGGGTTCACCGCGGAGGCTGGCTGGGTGCCGGCGGAGGCCACGTCGATCGCGCTCACGTCGCGCCAGATGACCTCGGCGAGCTGCGATCGGGCCGAGTTCGCGGTGCACACGAACAGCACCCGGCGCGGGGGAGCGACGCTCGGCGGTGCGAGCGTGTCGAACACCTCGGGACGGAGCCCGATGTAGCTGCGCCGCCTGTCGAACTCGGAGCGCGTGCGCGTGATGATGCGCGCGGACTCGAGGACGCCGAGATGGTGAGCGATCAGGTTCGATCTCAGGTCGAGCGTCGTGCCGATCTCCGACGACGAGAGGTCGCCGAGGGTGAGCAGGTCGACGATGCGCAGGCGCGTCTGATCGGCGAGTGCGGCGAAGATCGCCACGCGGCGTTCGAGATCAGTCATCGTTCCCATCCATATCACGGGATGACGGACGTGTCCACGGGTATTGACTCAATCGGTGTTGACCATATTCTGGTCGTCGCGAGACCGCGGACGCGGTCTCGGAGAGGAATGGACATATGGGCATCGGCAGCGGCATCGCGCTCTTCGTCATCGGAGCGATCCTGGTCTTCGCACTCAACATCGACACCGGCGGCTACGTCGATCTCGATCTGATCGGCTACATCCTCATGGGCGCAGGAGTCGTCGTCTTCCTGATCAGCCTCATCCTCACGATGCGCAGCCGTCGCACCGAGACCGTCGACCGCACCGCCGTCGACCCGGCGACCGGCGACCGCGTGACCCGTCGCAGCATGCGCGACAACGAGCCCCTCGCCTGATGTCGGCGTGACCGAGGTGCAGCGCGGCACCGGCGCGATCGTCGTCGGTGTCGCAGCGACCCTCGCCTTCGTCGTGCTGCGGGCGGTGGTCGCCCTCGGCGGTCACGAGCCGCTCGCGATCGACGTCTGGTGGCACGACCTCATGGTCGCGCTGACCAGCGACATCTGGGTCGTCGTCGCCTGGGTCCCGGCAGTGGTCGGCGGCACCATCGGCATGATCGTCGTCGGAGCGCTGCTGATCGCTGCGCTCATCTGGCGCGGTCGGCGGTGGGATGCCGCGACGCTGGCGATCGCGATGGTCGCCGTCGTGGCGATCGGCGCGACCATGGCGGCAGTGATCGGGCGCACGCGACCGGCGGACTCGCTCGCCGAGAGCGTCGCGACGTCCTTCCCATCCGGGCACACGGCTGTCGCCACGACCGTCGTGGTCGTCCTCGCACTCGTGCTCCGTCGTCGATGGGTCTGGGTCGTGGGCGTCGTGTGGGTGCTCCTCATGATGTGGAGCCGCACCTACCTGCATGCCCACTGGCTCAGCGACGTCGTCGCGGGAATGCTCGAGGGCGTTGCAGTCGCGACATTCGTCTGGGCCTGCATGGAGGCGATCCGTGCGCGGCGCCTCGCGTCTGCGACCCCCACTCCCGACATCTCCGAAGAACCGATCGAAAGCACCGTGAACCCATGAACACTCGCGACTCGGCCGCCTCCACCGCGAGAGCCGCCCAGGACTCGACCGCCTTCCGCGTCCTCGCCCGCGTCGGCTACGTCGTGCTCGGCATCCTGCACATCCTCATCGGGGGCATCGCGATCTCGATCGCGACCGGCGGCGGCGGCGAGAACGCCGATCAGGGCGGTGCCATGCAGCAGATCCAGGAGTCTCCCGCCGGCGTGTTCCTGCTGTGGCTGATCGTGCTCGGCCTGCTCGCTCTCGCGATCTGGCAGATCGCCGAGGCGGTCGTCGAGCGCGATCCCGATGCGAAGAAGAAGTGGGCGCACCGGGCGAAGTTCCTCGGCACGGCTGTCGCCTATCTCGCGATCGGCGCGACGGCTCTGGTCTATGCGCTCGGGGGCCAGTCGCAGTCGTCCGAATCCTCCCAGTCGTTCAGCGCGAAGCTGCTCGCGGTGCCGGCCGGCGTCGTGCTCCTCGTGCTCGTCGGACTCGGAGTGGCGGCCGTCGGCGTCGCCTTCGTCGTCCGGGGCATCACTCGCGCGTTCATGGAGCATCTGTCCGTGCCGTCCGGAAAAGCGCGATCCGGCATCGCCGCCTTCGGAACGGCCGGCTATGTCGCCAAGGGCATCGCGGTCGGGGTCGCGGGTGTGCTGTTCGTCATCGCGGCGCTCACGCATGACCCCGAGACCGCCGGCGGCCTGGACTCGGCGCTGCGCGCGCTGGCCGGACTCCCGTTCGGCGCCGTCATCCTGTGGGTGGTCGGTGCCGGCCTCGCTCTGTACGGCCTGTTCTGCTTCGCCCGCGCCCGCTACGCCCGGATGTGAGCTGACCCCGCCCGCATATCGAACCGTGTGCCGCCGCGCAACCCTGCGCTGCGGATCGGCCGAGTCGGCCAGGATGGATCCATGAAGATCGTCTCGTACGCAGGCCAGCAACTGGTGACCACGGATGACGTGGCGGACTCTCTCGTGACTCTCGCCGCAGCCGTCGCCAAAGAGGGGGAGGCCGACGCCGTCGAGATCCCCATCCTCGTCGGCGGGCGCGAGGACTGCGCCGACCTCGTGATCGGCGTGGGCAACGACCTGCTGGTCGGGCCGCACGAGTTCGATGACGACGAGCCCGACTTCAGCGAGCACGCGGCGAAGCTGCAGGCGCACCGCCTCTATCCCGATTCTCCGGACTCGGGAGAGCACGGCGGCCACAGCGACTGGTACGTCGATGTGGACCTCGACCTCGACGGCTCGGCCGCGGCGGCACGCTGACCGCGAGGTTCCTTCGCCGACGGCGGAGGGCACGAGAAAGGCGCCCGCCGCCGTCGGGGGTTCTGATCAGTCGGTGGTGAGCAGCACCTTGGTGGCGCGGCGCTCGTCCATGGCCTTGTAGCCCTCGGCCGCCTGCTCGATCGGCAGCGTCAGATCGAAGACGGCCCCCGGATCGATCTGATCGGTCATGATGAGGTCGATCAGCCGGGGCAGGAAGCGGCGCACCGGCGCCGGCCCGCCCAGAAGGCTGACGGTCGAGAAGAACAGGTCCAGGCCGTCGAGCTCGACGCCGTGGCTCACGCCGACGTACCCCACGTGTCCGCCCGGACGCGTGGCGTGGATCGCCTGCATCATCGACTCCTGGGTGCCGACCGCCTCGACGGTGGAGTGGGCGCCGTACCCTCCGGTGAGCTCCTTGATCTTCGCGACACCTGCGTCGCCGCGCTCCTCGACGATGTCGGTGGCCCCGAACTTCGTCGCCAGAGCCTGACGGTCGGCGTGGCGGGACATCGCGATGACCCGCTCGGCTCCGAGCTGCCTGGCCGCGAGGATCGCGAGCAGGCCGACGGCTCCGTCGCCGACCACGGCGACGGTCTTGCCCGGCCCCGCCTCGGCGGCCACGGCGGCGAACCATCCGGTGCCCAAGACGTCGGATGCCGCGAGCAGGCTGCGCGTCTGCGCGGGGGTCGGCTCGCCCTCGACGGCGACGAGAGTGCCGTCGGCGAGAGGGATGCGGGCGTAGTCGGACTGGGTGCCGACGCCGCCCATCATGACCTGGTGGATGCAGCGCGACTGGAATCCCGCCTGGCAGATCTCGCACGTGTTGTCGGACGCGACGAACGACCCCACGACGAAGTCGCCGACCGCGATGTCACGGACCTCGTCGCCGACCTCCTCGACGACGCCGATGTACTCGTGACCCATCGGTGTGGGGTGGTCCACCGGCTCGATGCCGCGGTAGGGCCAGAGGTCCGAGCCGCAGATGCAGGCGGCGGTGACGCGGATGACCGCATCCGTTGGCTCGACGACGGAAGCGCGGGGGACCTCCTCGACGCGGACGTCTCCGGGGGCGTGCATGACGACGGCGCGCATGGTGCGGGTGCTGACGGTGTCTGTGCTCATGATGTTCTCCTTCAGTGGGTGAGGGCGGCGGATGAGGTCGTGTGCGGCGAGTGCCGTGGCGTGCGCCCGCGTGCGGTGCCGATCAGCACCAGAGTGACGGCCGCGAGCACGGTCGCGGAGACGGTGACCACGCCGAGCGGCAGGATGCTCAAGGCACCGGCGACGCCGACGAGCGGGGCGGCGATACCCCCGAAGCCGAACCGCACCATCCCGAGAAGCGACGAGGCGGTGCCGGCGATCTGCGGGTATCCGACCAGAGCGAGGGTGGTGGCCGGGGGAGACGAGATGGAGACGCCCGCGGCGAGGGCGAACAGCGACGCGAGCACGACCCACAGCGGCATCGTCGTGAGTCCGGCGGCGAGCAGGCCGAGAGCACCGGCGGTCGCGACCACGACACCGGCGGCGAGGACGGCGTGCACGCGCCCTCGTTCGGAGAATCGGCCGGCCAGGTGGCCGAAGACCATGAATCCCGCGGAGTTCGCGCCGAACGCGAGGGCGTAGCCGAGGGGCGACAGGCCGTAGATGTCCTGCAGCACGAACGTCGCGCCGGACAGGTAGGCGAAGAGCGCGGCGTACATCAGCCCCTGATTCAGGACGGCGCCGACGAAGACGCGGTCTCGCAGGAGCGTCCGATAGTCGCTCAGGGTGCGGGTCAGACCGCCGGTCGTCCGTGCCTCGATCGGCAGAGTCTCCCCGAACCGCGCGAGCGCGATGATCAGGATGGCGGCGCCGATGACGGCGAGGAAGACGAAGAGTCCCCGCCAGTCGATGATCGTGTTGAGGAGGCCCCCGAGCAGCGGGCCGACGATCGCCGCGAAGCCGCCGACGACGGTGAGCCGCGCGTAGAAGCGGATCAGCGTCCCGCCGGAGAAGACGTCACGCCCGGCCGCCTGTGCGATCACGATGCCGACGCCGCCGGCGAGTCCCTGCACGAATCGGGCGGCGATCAGCAGCTCGACCGTCGGACTGATCGCGCACAGCATCGACGTGACGATGTACGCCACGATGCCGATGAGCAGGACGCCGCGGCGGCCGTATCGATCCGACACCGGCCCGGCGATGAGCTGACCGGCCGCCAGACCGATGAGGCAGGCGGTCACGGTGAGCTGCGCGACCGACGTGGCGGCGCCCAGCGCTGCCGTGAGGGCCGGAAGAGCGGGCAGATAGAGGTCCATCGAGATCGGCCCGAAGACGGTCAGCAGAAGCAGCAGGGCGGGGAGCACCCGGTCTACGGAGGGGCGGGCTGCGGATGTCATGCTGTCCACTCTGCGCCTGTCGGGTGCTCCGAGGGAGTCCCTGTCGAGGGGTGTACTGCGAGAACCTCCCTGCGAAGCACGGTCGGGGGTAGCGTCCTGAGCATGGACAACAGATCCGAGGTCCGCGAGTTCCTGATGACCCGCCGCGCGCGCGTCGCGCCCGAGTCGGTCGGCATCCCGGCCGGCGGGAACCGACGTGTCGCCGGCCTGCGGCGCAGTGAGGCCGCAGCGCTCGCCGGAGTCAGCGTCGAGTACTACGCGAAGCTCGAGCGCGGCGCGATCGCCGGCGCCTCCGCCGCGGTGCTCGACGCGCTCGCGTCAGCCCTTCAACTCGACGACGCCGAGCGCGCGCATCTGCTCGATCTCGCCCGCGCCGCCGACGGCATCCCGTCGAGCGGCCGCTCGCGTCGCCGGTCGGCGAAGCCCGGGGCTGCACGACCCAGCCTGCAGTGGGCGCTGTCGTCGATCACCGATGCGATCGCGTTCGTCCGCGACCCCCACCAGAACCTGGTCGCCACGAACGATCTCGCCCGAGCCTTCTATTCGCCGGTGATCGGCGACGGCGGCCGCACCCCGAATCTCGCGCGCTTCCAGTTCCTCGACCCGGCAGCGCACGACTTCTATCCCGACTGGGATCTCTTCGCCGAGATGTGCGTCGCGATCATGCGAGCCGAAGCCGGGCGGGATCCGCACGACAAGGGTCTGCAGGATCTCGTCGGCGAGCTGTCGACGCGCAGCGAGACGTTCCGCCGGCTGTGGGCGGCGCACGATGTGCGCATCCACGGCGCGGGCACGAAGCGGTTCCGGCATCCGCTCGTCGGCGAGCTGACCCTGGCGTATGAGGAGCTCGCGATCACCGCCGAGCCGGGCAACGTGCTGCTGATCTACTCGGCCGAGCCGGGCTCGCCCTCGGCCGAGCGTCTCGCGCTGCTCGCGTCGTGGTCTCTGGACCAGCGCGTCGTCGAGCCGACCAGGGACGAGAGCCGCGGCTAGCGTCCCACTCCATCGACAGATGGTTGCCTCCGGTCTACAGTTGCACTTTCGCAACCAATAGGCGTATAGTTGACTCTTATCAACTTTCTACACAGGAGCTCTCCACTGTGACACACATCTCACCCACCTCCTCAGGCGACGCGGTGCGCTCGCCTCGCGAGGTCTTCACCGCGATCTCGGGCCTCGTCGTCGGCATGTTCGTCGCCGTGCTCTCGGGCACCGTGGTGTCGACCTCCATGCCGGTCATCATCGCCGACCTCGGCGGCACCCAGTCGCAGTACACCTGGGTCATCACCGCCAGCCTCCTCGCGACCGCCGTCTCGACCCCCATCTGGGGCAAGCTCGCCGACCTCGTCGATCGCAAGATCCTCGTGCAGCTGTCGCTGATCATCTTCACGGTCGGCACCGTGATCGCCGGCTTCTCGACCGATACCAACATGCTCATCGCGGTCCGCGTGATCCAGGGCATCGGCGTCGGCGGACTGATGTCGCTCGTGATGATCGCGGTCGCCCTCATCATCTCGCCGCGCGAGCGCGGCAAGTACATGGGCGTCGTCGGCGGAATCATGGCCCTCGGCACCATCGGCGGCCCGCTGCTCGGCGGACTCCTCACCGACGTCTGGGGCTGGCGCTCCAACTTCTTCGTCGGCGTGCCCTTCGCCATCCTCGCCCTCGTGCTGCTGCAGTTCACCCTGCACCTGCCCAAGCCCCAGCGAGACCGCAAGGTGTCGATCGACTACTTCGGCATCGTGCTGCTCGCGGTCGGCGTCTCGACCCTGCTCATCTGGGTCTCGATGGGCGGCAGCCAGTTCGACTGGGACTCCTCGACCAGCATCATGCTCGCCGTCACCGCGGGCGTCGCGATCGCCGCGTTCATCACCGTCGAGTTCTTCGTCAAGGAACCGATCGTGCCGATGTCGCTGTTCCGCAACCGCACCTTCACGCTGTCGGTCATCGCGTCGATCGCCATCGGCGTCTCGATGTTCGCGACCTCGGTGTTCCTCGCCCAGTACTTCCAGCTCGCCCGCGGTGCCACACCGACCGAGTCCGGCCTCATGACGATCCCGATGATCGTCGGACAGATGGGTGCGTCGATCATCATCGGCCAGCTCGTCAGCCGCTTCGGCAAGTGGAAGGGATGGATGCTCACGGGCTCCGTGCTGACCACGATCGGCGTCAGCCTGATGGCGACCCTGCGCTACGACACCCCGTTCCCGCTGGTCGCGACCTACATGTTCGTGCTCGGCGCAGGTCTCGGCATGGTCATGCAGAACCTCACGCTCATCGTGCAGAACGACACCGCGCCGCAGCAGCTGGGCGCCGCCTCGTCGAACGTCAACTTCTTCCGCACGATCGCCGGCACCATCGGCGTGACGGTCATGGGCGCCTCGCTCTCGACCAGCGTCGGCAACTACATCTCCGACGCGCTCGAGGGATTCACTCCCACGACGCCCGATGAGATCGACGCGCTGAAGCACCTCGCCTCTGGCGATGTGCCCAAGGTCACGCAGCTGCCCGACACGATCCGCACGATCGTCGAGGGAGCCTACGGCCACGGCATCGCGGATGCGTTCATCATCGCCATTCCGCTCGCAGTGATCGCCATCATCGCGATCGCGTTCATCAAGAACAAGCCGCTGTCGACGAAGAACGCCGCCGAGCAGCTGCGCGAGCAGGCCGAGGAGTCCGTTCTCGAGGTCTCCGAGGCCGAGGTCGGCGCCACCATGTCGACCGGAGCCATCCGCATCTCGGGCACCGAGTCCGCCTCACCCTCGACCGGCTCGGTGACGACCGTGCTCGAGCGCGACGAGCGGGAGTCGGGGCGCTGACATGGTCACCTCCGAAGCGGCGGCGCCCGCCGACGTCGACACCGCCCTCGGCGACCTCCAGACGCATCTGAACCTCATCTTCGCGAGGACTCGGACGCTCTGGAGGGAGTCGGCGGCGCGCATCGACCCCGAGCTGCAGGTGGGCGGCTACAAGCTGCTGACCTTCATCGATCGGGCGGGCTCCGCCAGCGCTCACGAGCTCGCCGAGCGCTTCGAGATGGACAAGTCCGTCATCAGTCGCCAGGTGCGGATGCTCGAGGAGCTGGGCCTGATCGAGTCGAGGCCGGACGAGCGTGACGGCCGGCTGCGGGTCCTGACGGCGACACCGTCGGCCTGCTCCGCCCTCACCGAGCTGCGCAGCGACCACGCCTCGCGCCTGCGCACGGTCGTGGCCGAGCTCACGCAGGACGAGATCCACGCGGCATCCAAGGTGTTCCGTCTGCTCTCAGAGGTCTGACCGAGAGCCCGGGCCGATCACGCGACGTGTCGGCCCGGGTTGTCGAGAGCGATATTCTGTGGTTCAGTCGAATGTCTTGACTTCGCGATTCGGCGTCCCAAGACCGTAAAGAACGGTACTTCGGATGAACTGGATCGCCTCCAACCTCGGATTGATCTTCGATCTGACGATCAATCACGTGCGTCTGGCGATCATTCCGATCATCCTCGGCTTCCTGATCGCGGTGCCGCTGGGCTGGGTGGCCAGCCGCAATCGCGTCGCCCGGACGTTCATCATCACGACGGGCAGCCTGCTCTACACGATCCCGTCCCTGCCGCTCTTCGTCATCCTGCCGGTCATCCTCGGCACCCGGATCCTCGATGACACGAACCTGGTCGTGGCGCTGACGATCTACGCGGTCGCGATCATGCTGCGCTCGGCGACCGACGCCTTCGGATCGGTCGATCGGTCGATCATCGAGTCGGCGAAGGCCATCGGCTTCTCGCGCAGCGGCCGGTTCTGGCGCGTCGAGTTCCCTCTCGCCGGGCCCGTGCTGATCGCCGGCCTCCGCGTGGTCTCCGTGTCGACCATCGCCCTCGTCTCGGTGGGCGTGATCATCGGCTCGGAGAATCTCGGCTACCTCTTCCAGAACGGCAAGCAGCGCGGCATCCTCGAGGAGGTCGTCGTCGGGATCGTCATGAGCCTGCTCATCGCTCTCGTCTTCGACCTGATCCTCGTGGCGATCGGGCGGGTCCTCATGCCCTGGAGCCGCGCCGCCGGCGTGCGCGGCAAGAGCGGCGCACCGACCGACCCCGACCCCGTGACCGACAGTGTCAGCACCCGTCGAGTGCTCGCGCCCCCGGGGCCGGTGTCCGATGAACTTCTTCCTCGACGCCATCGCCTGGATCCTCGACCCCGCCAACTGGGTGCCTGGCTCGCAGAGCCCGCTGCCCATCGGCGACCGACTCGTCGAGCACCTCATCTACTCGGGCGTCTCGCTCGTCATCGCGATGCTGATCGCTCTGCCGCTCGGCTTCTACATCGGGCACACCGGGCACGGTCGCCAGTTCGTGATCGGCTTCACCGGTGCGATGCGCGCTCTCCCGACGCTCGGGCTCCTGTTCTTCCTCACGATGGTGCTGCGCTCCGGTCTCAGCACCACTCCGGCCGTGCTCGTCGGCTCCGTCGTCGCTTTCGTGCTGCTGGCGATCCCGTCGCTGCTCGCCGGTGCCTACGCCGGCCTCGAGAGCGTCAGCCGCGAGTCGATCGATGCGGCGCGCGCGATCGGGATGACCGAGATGCAGATCCTCCGCAAGGTCGAGATCCCTCTCGGGCTGCCGGTGATCATCGGCGGGATCCGCTCGGCCACGCTGCAGGTCATCGCGACCGTGACGATCGCGTCGTACGTCGGACTCGGCGGCCTCGGGCGGATCATCTCGTCGGGCATCGGCCTCAACGACTACACCGTGATCCTCGGCGGGGCGCTCCTGGTGACCGTTCTCGCGCTGAGCGTCGACGGCGTCTTCGCGCTCCTCCAGCGCCTCACCCGTACTCGGGGGCAGACGAGCCGTCCCCTCCGCAGTGTGCAGCGAAACAGGTCGGATGCCGCTGTGGCGCCGATCGTCGACGAAAGGACCCCCGCATGACCTCTCGAGCCCGTAAGACCTGGCTGACGGCCTGCCTGCTCGCCGTCAGCACCACCGTCGCGCTCGCCGGCTGCGCGACCGCCGACCCGACGTCCTCGGGCGGTGACGCCGCCGAGGGCGACGCGATCGTCGTGGGCTCCTTCGCCTTCCCCGAGAGCGAGATCCTCGGCGAGATCTACGCGCAGGCGCTCGAGGCCGAGGGCTTCGACGTCTCGACCAAGTTCAACATCGGTCCGCGCCAGCAGACGATCCCCGCGCTGCAGGACGGGTCCATCAACCTCATCCCGGAGTACAACGGCAACCTGCTGGCGTACTACGACACGGCGTACGAGGAGCGGACGACCGAGGACGTCGATGCGGCGCTGCCGGATGCGGTGGGCGCGGACGACCTGCAGGTGCTCGACTCGGCCGAGGCCGAGGACAAGGACGCCTACGTGGTGACGAAGAAGACCGCCGAGGACAACGACCTGACGGCCATCGGCGACCTGAAGGCTCTCGAGCCGTTCTCCCTGGCGTCGAACCCGCAGTTCGGCGAACTCGGCTACGGGATCCCGGGGCTGCGCGACGTCTACGGCGTGGGCGTCGAAGCGGGACAGGTCACGTTCGTCCCGTACGAGGACTTCGGCGGTCCCGACACGGTGCAGGCGCTCGTCGACGGCACGGTGCAGGTGGCCGACATCTACACGACGTCGCCGGCGATCAAGTCCGAGGACCTCGTCGTCCTCGAGGACCCGGAGAACATGATCTCGGCGCAGAACGTCATCCCGCTGCTCTCGAAGGACATCTACACCGACAAGCTCGCCGAGGTGCTCAATGCGATCTCCGCGAAGCTCACCACCGACGACCTGATCGATCTGCGCGAACGGGTCGAGGGCGACGAGAAGGCGTCGGCTGCGACCGCGGCGGAAGAATGGCTCACCACCGCAGGTCTGCTCGACAAGTGATCGAGCGGACGGATCACGAGTCGGTGATCTGATCGAAGCCCCGCCGGCACAGCGCCGGCGGGGCTTCATCGTAAGCTGGCGAGCATGAGTGCCTCGTCCGACGAAGTCGCCCCGAAAGACGGCGCCGCAACCCCTGACCTCGATCAGGCGATCTCGAGGGTCGAGCACGAGCTGGGCAGGCTCTTCGCCCGCATCCGGGTGAGCTGGCGCGAAGCCGCGACCACCGTGCATCCCGACCTGCAACCTCTCGGATACCAGGTGCTCACGTCGATCGCCACCGGCAAGGCGACCTCGGCCGGCGCCATCATCGAGCGCCTGCAGACCGACAAGTCGGCCGTCAGCCGGCACGTGCGCCAACTCGAGCAGCTCGGTCTCGTCGAGAGCGTCCCCGACCCGGACGATCGCCGCGCGCGGGTGCTCGTCGCCACGGAGCTGGCGCAGGAGCGGGTGGCCCTCGCCCGCGCTCGGTACGAAGAGCGCCTCGGCGAGAGGCTGCGCCGCTGGACGGCCGAGGATCTCGACCACTTCGCGGAGCTGCTCGCCGCCTTCGGCGACTGAGCCGAAGCGCGGCGGCCCGTTCGCCACGGGGGGCTGGACGCAGACGCGAGCCCGGACGAGACTGATCTCACGACTACGGGAATGAGGAACAGTCATGGCATACAGGGTCGGATACTTCGTCGGAAGCCTCTCGTCCACCTCGATCAACCGCATCCTCGCGACGGCGCTGATCAGGCTGGCGCCGGATGATCTCGAGTTCTTCGAGATCCCGATCCGAGACCTCCCTCTCTACAGCCAGGACTATGACGCCGACTACCCCGCGGTGGCCGTCGATCTGAAGGAGTCCATCGCCTCGGCGGATGCCGTGCTCTTCGTGACGCCCGAGTACAACCGCTCGATCCCCGGCGGCCTCAAGAACGCGATCGACTGGGCGTCGCGGCCGTGGGGGCAGAACTCCTTCGACCACATCCCCGCCGCGGTGATCGGCGCCTCGGTGGGCGCGATCGGCACGGCGGTCGCCCAGCAGAGCCTGCGCGGGGTGCTGAGCTTCTGCAACGCCCGTCAGATGACGGCGCCCGAGGCCTACATCCAGTTCTCGCCCGACACCTTCGCCGATGACGGGACGGTCCACAACGAGGGCACCGCGACCTTCCTCCGCGACTACCTGGTCGAGTTCCGAGACCACATCGAACGCGTGCTCACGGTGCTGCCGCGCGACACCGACGTGTGAACCCGGGGGCGCGAGCCGCGTAGCCTGAACCACATGACGCTCACGAAAGCCCGCACCGCCGCAGAGGTCGTCGACTGGCGACGCCGTGTCTTCGCCCTCTACGACGCCGTGCGTCGGGCGGACTCCGCCGAAGACGCGCACGAGCTCTGGCGCATCGAGCGCGACGACCTGCTGCTGCACCATGCGGCGACCCCGCTGATGGCCGACGATCGACCGCTGTTCGAAGGGCTCCCGATCGCGTCGTACGATCCGCAGTGGCGCTTCGAGCTGCCGATCCTCGAGGCCGAGCCCGGGGGCTTCGAGTTCGCGACCGGCACCGACGGCGTGGTTCCCTTCGAGCGCATCGGCAGGGTCGAGGTCCCCGACACCGGGTCGCTCGACGTGTGGCGCCTGACGACCTACGGCGGCGGGATCTTCATCCCCGTGCGCGACGCTCTCGCCGGTCGTCCGGGAGGAACCTACGGAGGCGGCCGCTATCTGATCGACACGATCAAGGGCGCCGACCTCGGGTCGGATGCCGAGCGCGGCACGATCGTGCTCGACTTCAACTTCGCCTACAACCCCTCGTGCGCCTACGACCCGGCGTGGGCCTGCCCGCTCGCCCAGCCGGGCAATGTGCTCGAGGTCGCGGTGCCCGTGGGGGAGATGTACGGCGGCGTCGCCGACTGAGCATCCGGTCTGCATATCTCCGCAGGGGAATACTCGGCACCCCAGGGCGCTTGTCCCTGAGCGTGACCCTCTTCGAATCGGCCGTCTTCGGCGCCCTCCCGCTGTCCAACCGCGTCGTCATGGCGCCGCTCACCCGCACCCGTGCGGACGACGACGGTGTGCCCACCGAGACGATGGTGGAGTACTACCGCCAGCGCGCGGGCCAGGGTCTCATCATCTCCGAGGGCACGTGGCCGGCTGCCGAGGGCAAGTCGTATTCCGGGCAGCCCGGCATCGTCACTCCCGCGCAGATCGACGGATGGCGGCGGATCGCCGACGCCGTGCACGAGGCCGGCGGCACGATCGTCATGCAGCTGATGCACGGCGGCCGCGTCTCGCACCCCGAGATCTCCGGTGAGCCGCGTGTCGTGGGCCCGAGCGCGCTCGCCGCCCCCGGCCAGACGCACACCCCGGTCGGCAAGGTCGACATGCCGGTCGCTCACGCTCTCACGCTCGACGAGATCCCGATGGTCGTCGAGCAGTTCGTCCAGGCCGCACGCAACGCGATCGCCGCGGGCTTCGACGGCGTCGAGGTGCACGGCGCGAACGGCTACCTCGTGCAGGAGTTCCTCTCGCCGGTGTCGAACATCCGTGACGATCAGTACGGCGGATCGCCCGAGAACCGCGCGCGGTTCGCGATCGAGGTCACGTCGGCGGTGGCTGAGGCGGTCGGGGCCGACCGCACCGGCATCCGTCTGTCGCCGCAGCACAACATCCAGGGCGTCCTCGAGGAGGACGACGCCGACGCACTCGCCACCTACCTCGCCGTCGCCGAGGGTCTCGCACCGCTCGGCCTCGCATTCATCGACGTGCTCAGTGCCGTGCCGACCAGCGAGCTCGTGCAGCGCATCCGCCGCACGGCCGGTGCCCCGCTGATCGTCAACTCCGGATTCGCCGCACAGACCACCCGCGACGAGGCCGAGATGCTCGTCTCGGAGGGATGGGCCGACGCCGTGGCAGCGGGCCGTCCGGTGATCGCGAACCCCGACCTCGTCGAGCGCTGGCGTCAGGACGCCGAGCTCAACGAGCCGCGCCCTGCGCTGTTCTACGGACGCACGGCCGAGGGATACACGGACTACCCGTCGCTCGAGACCGTGCGCGCCGACGCCTGACGCGCGCGGCTGCGCGAAGTACCCCTGTCGGCGCGGAATATCGGGGCGTACTGTGACCGCATGGTCACCGACGATCCCACTGTCACCAACCCCGATCACTACCGCACGCTCTGGGAGAACGATCTCGTGCGCGTGCTCGAGTACACGGATGAGCCGGGCGACCGCACGACTCCTCACGATCATCCGAACAGCGTGATGGTGACCCTCAGCGATTTCTCGCGCCGTCTGTCAGCGGGGGAGCGCACCTTCGACACGTCGTTGACCGCGGGTCAGGCCGTCTGGCTGCCGGCCCAACGCCACTGGGGAGAGAACACGGGGGCGACGTCGACGCACACCATCCTCGTCGAGCTGAAGGGCGACGCCGCGGGGGAGCCCGGCGGCGGCGCGCTCGGACCCCAGGTCTGAGTCGCTCGCGTCGTTCGGCTCAGCGCCGGACGACGCGCGCCCGGTTCTTCGCGACGCTGCTGAGGGTGGCGCGCACGGGCGTTCCCAGATACAGGCCGAGCGATGCGCCCGAAGCCAGTGCGATTCCGATCACCGCGGCATCGACCAGAGAGCCGCCGATGCCGACGACCCCGGATGCCGACCCTGCCGCGTGGATCATCTCGAGCAGGCCCTGGAACACCGCGACACCGGGCACGAGCGGCACGATCGCGGCCGTGGTGACCGCGACCGACGGGACGTGCAGCTTCACCGCGATCAGCATCCCGATGAAGCTCGCGAGCAGGGCGCCGATCGCGCTCGCCGCAGCCGGATGCAGGTTCAGACCGACCATCGTCGAATAGCCGGCGATGGTGACGGCGCTGAGCAGCGCGCTGACGAGGATGATCCGAAGACCCGCGCCGTTGAAGACGGCGACGGCGATCGCGATGATGATCGCCCCCGCGAACTGGTTCAGGAGCGGACCGAACGGGGCCGGGTCATCGGGCAGACCCATCGTGAAGCCGAGCACGCTGCCGAGTTCGAGGCCGACGAGGATGCCGATCACGACTCCGAGCGTCTGCATCGTCAGATCGAGGATGCGTCCGCCTGCGGTGAGCGCGAATCCGTCGATCGCATCCTGCGCGGCCCCCACCACGGTGAGTCCGGCGAGCATGAGCACGATTCCCGACGCGACGATGATCGATGGTCGGATGCCGACGAAGGGCTCGATGCCGGCGGCCCCGAGGGCCGAGACGGCGACCGCGACGACCGTGGTGACGAACCCTCCGGCGATCTGACTGAAGAACAGCGGAACGCGCACGCGCGCGAGGCCGGCCTGGGTCAACGCCGCGCAGAGCGCCGCGATGAACGTGAGACCGACGATGAGCGGCGAGGCCCCGAGCATGATGCTCACTCCGACGGCGAGCAGCGCTCGTGCCACGATGACCACCGGCTGCTGGTAGCCGAAGGGCACGCGCCGCAGGGCACGGAACGTCGAGCGGGCCGATTCGAGATCCAGTCCGTCGTCGATGTCGGCGACCAGGGCCTGCACTCTCTGCAGCTTGGCGTGGTCGGGGGCGGCGACGCGCACGACCCGCACGAGCGTCTCGGGCCAGACCTCACCGCTCAGGTGGAACGAGACCGTGATCGAGTTGTAGGTGACATCGACCTGCACGTCCCGCATGCCGTACGCGGCGCAGATGCGGGTGATGGCGAGCGTGACCTCGTGCGCCGAGGCGCCGACCCCGAACATCGATTCGCCGATGCGGGTCGCGAGGTCGAGCACACGCGGCACGGTGCGTTCGTCGATGATCGGCATCGCCTCGGTGTGGGCGACGGATGAGGGGTCGGTGTGCAGGATCCTGCGCACGGAGGCGAGCAGTCGCCGCTGGGGATTCGGGGACACGATCCCATTCTTCCTCCTCGCGACCGGTGCATCCGACGCCGCGAGGACTGGGGAGGAGAAGATCCGTCAGGCCTGCGCCGGAACCTCGACGCGCTCGACCGGCGGCGCCGTGCCTTCGGCCGGCTCGCTCACCAGGCGCAGACCGCCGGGGGCGTTCGCCGTGAATGCCAGCGCTTCGATCCACGCGCGGTTGATCTGCGGCTGACGGCTCCCGCTGTACTTGAAGACGAGGGAGCTGCCGGCGTGCACCCAGACAGTCGTCCGACCGCCGCCGACAGCCATGTCCTCGCGCCAGGAGAACGAGAAGGGCTCGCCTCTCCTGAGCTTCGCCGTCATCACGAGCTGCAGGTGCGTGAGCGCCCTGTCCTCGATGTCCGATTTGACGGTGCCCTCGTAGATGAACTTGCCCATGATGATCTCCCCAGTACGCCACAGTGCCCGCGAGACGAGGCGTATCGAATGATCACCGATGGTGGATCCAGTTTCCCATATTCCGATGTGCACCGCGCCTGTCGAACGTTCAGGAACCGCCTGTCAACCCTCTGTCACTTCGCGCGCCGTCGATGGAGGGTGGCCGTTCGACACGTAACGAGGAGGATGACGATGAAGGCACTCACCTGGCAGGGAACGCGCAACGTGGCGGTCGAGGAGGTACCGGATCCGACCATCGAGCACGCGACCGATGCGATCGTCCGGATCACCTCCTCGGCGATCTGCGGTTCGGACCTGCACCTCTACGAACTGCTCGGACCGTTCCTCGACAAGGGTGACATCCTCGGCCACGAGCCGATGGGGGTCGTGGTGGAGGTGGGCAGCGGTGTGCGCGACCTCGCGGTCGGCGATCGCATCGTCATCCCCTTCAACATCTCGTGCGGGCACTGCTTCTTCTGCCTGCGCGGCCTGCAGTCGCAGTGCGAGACGACGCAGGTGAAGGAGTACGGCAGCGGCGCCGCGCTGTTCGGCTACACCAAGCTCTACGGCCAGGTGCCGGGCGGGCAGGCCGAGTACCTGCGCGTCCCGCTCGCCGACTACAACCACATCAAGATCGCGTCCGATCTCCCCGATGAGCGGTATCTGTACCTCACCGACATCCTGCCGACGGCCTGGCAGGGTGTGGAGTACGCGAACGTGCCGGAGGGCGGGACGCTCGCGGTGATGGGGCTCGGCCCCGTCGGGCAGTTCGCAGCCCGCATCGGAGCGCACCGCGGATACCGGGTGCTGGCCGTGGACCCTGTCGCGGAACGCCGGGAGATGGCGGCACGCCACGGAGTCGAGGTCTTCGACCTCACGGATGACGTCGTGGCCGAGCTGCGCGACCTCACCGACGGACGCGGCGCGGATTCCGTGGTCGACGCCGTGGGCATGGAGGCGCACGGCAACGCCGGCGTCGCCCTCGTGCAGAAGGCCGTCGGTCTGCTGCCGGATCCGGCCGCCCGCGCCGTGTTCGACAAGGCCGGGATCGACCGACTCGCCGCCGTGTACGCATCGATCGACGTCGTGCGCCGGGGTGGCGTGGTGTCGCTCAGCGGCGTCTACGCGGGCGATGCCGACATCCTGCCGATGAAGACCCTGTTCGACAAGCAGATCGGCATCCGTATGGGCCAGTGCAACGTGAAGCGCTGGACCGACGATCTGATGCCGCTCGTCGAAGACCTCTCCGACCCCCTCGGCGTGATGGATCTGATGACCCACGATGCTCCGCTCGAGGATGCGCCGGAGCTGTATCGCACCTTCCAGCGCAAGGAGGACGGCTGCATCAAGGTCGTGCTGCGACCGTCTGCCGCGTGAGGGTCAGGCGGCGGCCCCGACGCCCGGGGCCGCCACCTGCGTCTGCTCGACGCGACCGCGGATGAAGAACAGGCAGACCACGCCGACGACGATCACCACGATGTTGCCGAGGTTCGCGATCGAGCCGAACGCGCTCTCCGCCGGGTAGGTCGTGTGCAGGAAGATGCTCGGGTCGGTGCTGGCGTGCAGCAGGATCGGCGCGACGATGGTCCCGGTCACGCGCATCGCGAGGTACATGCAGATGCCGAACGCGAAGGTGTAGGCCAGCTGGATGAGGGTCGCAAACAGGGACTGGCCGGTGAGCAGATTGCCGGCGTGGAGCAGGGCGAACAGGGCCGAGGAGATCACCGCGACGACGAGCTCACGCTGACCCGCCTTGCGCAGCAGGTTCACCACGAGGCCGCGCGTCAGCACCTCCTCGGCGAAGCCGATGAACAGTCCGGCGAGGAGCCAGGTCGCGACGACCTCGAATCCGGCCGCTCCGTAGTCGATGGCGAACAGGTGGAGCACGTTGAAGAGGAGCACGACGGCGACCGCGATCCACATCCATCCGCGTCCGCGGATCGGCTGCGGACGGAAGATCTCACCCAGCCAGCCGACGGATGCCGCGAAGCCGATGAGCAGCAGGCAGCCGACGAGAACCGGGATCGCGTAGAACACGAGGATCCCCGCCGCGCTCTGCGGATCCTCGATCTGCGCCGCGAACGGGGTCAACAGCAGCGACAGCCCGTTGTAGAGCACGAAGTAGACGACCACGAGGATGACGGCCCGCCACCAGCCGCCCTGTTCCCAGAAGCGTCGCCAGGCGGACTGCGTCACATCGGTCATCGTGCATCCCTCCGCATCCGCGGAGGTCGCGGCTCACGACCCAATATTGGCAGGAGCGGGTCAGGACGCGCGCCCCTCCGCGAGGTAGGCGAGGCGGTGCAGGGTCTCGGAATTGCGCCAGCGCAGCAGGGGAGCGGTCAGCAGCCCGGGCAGCAGCGTGGCGGGGCCGTTCACGGGTTCCTCGTCGATGCGCACCATCGTGCCGCCGTCATACGACCGCACCCGCAGAGTGACGCGGGCCTCGCCGATCGGCCAACCCTTCGCGCGCATGACCATGCGGTTCGGCGGCGACCATTCCTCCACCACGGTCGTGTCGTCGAGCAGAGCGGGCCAGACGCCGACCGAGTGATGCAGCTCAGCGCCCGGCTGCGGCCACGACTCATCGACGTCGCGCATGCGCGAGGCGCCCACCACCCACGCCGGGTACAGCCAACCGTTGCCCAGCACCCGGAAGACATCGTCGGGCTGACAGTCCATCGTGCGCACGTTCTTCGCCATGTCGGCACTCCTCTCGCGTCGTGAAAATGATCGCGTGGCTTCCGATTCGCAGACAGGGGGTTGACGACCGCGCGTGGGGGAGTGCGGGTCGCGCGGCACGAGTGAGGCACTAGCACAGAGGCCCCGCTCGCGCCTCCCCCTGGTTCGGCGACCACGTCTCTGCGAACGTCGCAGCATGGCACTCATCGACATCCCCGCGCGTGCGGCGCGAAAGCTCGGCGCACTGGCACAGGACGACGCTCCCACCCTGCTGACCCGCGGCTACGGGTTCGGGGCACGGATCTGGCGACGGGTGCCGCCGGGTGCGAGATCGGCGCCGATGCGGCTGCTCGGCAGTGACGCGGTCTTCGTCAGGGGAGTGGAAGGGGTCGAGCTCTTCTACGACGAGACCCGCATCGCGCGCTCCGGAGCCATGCCCGCGATCGTGCAGGAGAGCCTGTTCGGGCACGGCTCCGTGCACAGCCTCGACGGCACAGCCCACCGGCACCGCAAAGCCGCCTTCGTCGGCGCCCTCTATGAGGACGAGCAGGTCGCACGACTCACGCCCTGGCTCGAGCGCGAATGGCAGAGCGAGCGCCGGGCGTGGCTCGACGGCGGCACCCGCAGCGCCTACGACGCGGCCGTCGGCGCGCTGGGCCGGGCGATCATGGGCTGGGCGGGTGTGCCGGGCACGCCGGCGGCCCAGACCCGATGGGCGGCGCGGCTCGCCCAGATCGTCGACGGCTTCGGCTCGCCGTACTCGCCGGTGTACATCGCCGCCCTGGCGAACCGGTGGTGGTCGGACCGTCATTCCGCTCGGCTCATCGAGGCGGTGCGGCACGGCTCGCTGCGCGCCGAATCGGGCACGGCGCTCGAGGTGTGGGCGCATCACCGCGACGAGGACGGCGAGCTGCTCCCGGCGCGCGTCGCCGGTGTCGAGCTGCAGAACAGCATCCGTCCGATGATCGCAGTCGCCCGGTTCGTGGCCTTCGCCGCGAAGGAGCTGCACGAGCGTCCCGACTGGCGCGAGCGCATCGCCGCCGAGGCCGTCGAGCGCGGGTCGCTCGTCGGCGGACCGCTGTCGATCATGTTCGCGCAGGAGATCCGTCGCACCTCTCCCTTCGTGCCGATGCTTCCCGGCTGGGCCACCGCGGACATCGAGATCGACGGTCAGACGGTGGATGCCGGAGGACGCGTCGTCCTCGACCTGCAGGGCACCAACACGGACGACCGCTTCTGGGCGCGTCCCCAGCGCTTCGACCCCGAGCGCTTCCGTGACATCGAGGACTACGAAGCGCTCGCCGCATTCGTTCCTCATGGTGGCGCCGACGTCCCGACGGGGCACCGCTGCCCGGGCGAGAAGCTCGCGATCGCAGGGCTGGCCGCGGCGATCACGGTGCTCAGCGACCCCGACCTGCGGATCCTCGACGAAGGGCTCGATGTCGACCGGCGTCGGCTGCCCACCAAGCCGCGGTCCGGCGGTGCGGTGCGCTCGGCGGCATCCGTATCGGCATCGTCATCGGCACCCGCGTCCCGTGGGTGCCCCTTCCACTGAGTGGGTGAGCGCGTTCTGTCAAGGGGCGCGCATCGGCTGTTCCGCCCCGGCATGCTGACCGGACTGGCCACACCGACGAAGGGAGCACTATGTCAGACATCGAATCCACCCCCGACGACGGGCGATCCGAGGCGGACGAGACGCCGATGATCCCCGACGAGCTCGCGCCGCGTCAGCAGTCCGAGGACCCGGTCCCGAACGATCCGGACGCCGCGGGCTCGGAGGACGGCGACGACGAGGACGACCTCTGACGCCTGCCGAGAGCGGCCGGTCGCCCCGAGCGATCGGCTACGGCGCCCGCCGCACGGACTCCCCCTAACTGGTGCGGTGGGCGTCCTGCCGTCCGGGGTCTCGCTCCGAGCACGGTCAGTCGCGGTCCGAGGTGTCGACGCCCTGGGGGAGCTCCTCCACCGGGACGACGACCACATCCTGCACCTTCCAGTCGAGGTCGGTGATGCGCGTCGCGAGGTCGGTGACGTCGCCCATAGACACCTTTCCGCGATGCGGCACGACGAACGCCTCGATATGGAAGACCTGCCCCTGATCCCGCATCCGCACTCCCGCCTCCGTGACCCAGGGACGGGAGCGCATGGTCGAGATCACGTCACCGGCGAGCGGATGCGGGTGCTTGCTGTCGTACGTCCTGGCGCGCTGGTCCATGAGATCGATCACGGCGGTCTTGGTGTTGCGCCAGCCGTCCCACACGATCCCGAGCGAGATCACGAGAGCCGCAGCACCGTCGAGCCACCACACGCCGGCACCCACACCGAGCACGCCGACGATCGAGGCGACCGTGGTCTGCCAGTCGGCCTTGGCCATGTCGGCGTCGGCGAAGAGCAGCTTGTTGTGAAGCACGGGCGCGAGCTTCGCCTTCGCCGGTCCGTAGAAGAACACCGGCCCGACGATGACCACGGCCATCACGGCGACCATCAGCCAGCCGAGCCAGATCGTCTGCCCGAACAGCTGCACTGTGCCGATGGTCGGGTGCTCGCGGGCGATGAGCCCGGTCACCGCTTCGACCGCCAGATTGAGTCCGACCGCCAGCAGGGCGACGCCCGCCACGAGGTGTCCGATTCCCATCACGCGGTGCAGGCCGTAGGGATGCTTGACCGAGGGGCGCTTGCGGATGAAGATCAGCGCGACGAGGAAGGCGATCTGCGGGATCAGCGACAGCATGTCCTCGATCCACGCGGTGCGCATCGCCTGCGAGTTGCCGACGACCAGGGCGATCACCGCGATCGTCACCGACGTGTAGGCGATGGTGAACCATTCCCACCCGATCGCTCGGCGCAGCGCTGCGCGCTGCTCGTCCGGCAGCTCGGTGCGGCCGATCCGCTGCACGGTCATCGCGACCCCACCGCCTCGTCGAGGTGACGTTCGAGAGCGCTGAGGAACGCGTTCTCGCCGAGTGGCACGAGCATCACGATCTCGCGACCGTCGGCTCCGTCGATCTCGGGATAGCCGCGGGTGACCCCGGCCTTGTCGATCCAGGGGGTGTCAGAGGTGAAGCCGCCCGCCACGAGGTCGAGGTCGCCGCGCTCGAGCATCCGGACCAGCGTCTCCTCCGACCCGTAGGTCCAGTCGATGTCGGCGTCGATGCTGTCGGCGAAGCCTGTCACGAGGTCGGCGATGCTTCCTGTGGGGGTGTCCCGATCAGTGTCGACCAGCCCGGGATCGGCCGAGACGCCGACCCTCAGGTCAGCGCCGGTCGCCGACGCGAGAGTGCCGTCCGGGTCGGCCGGGATGGTCAGGCCGCAGCCCGAGAGTGCGGCGGCGAGCAGCAGCGCCACTTCGGCCGAGACCGCGCGGCGGGGAGTCCACGTCGATGCGTTCACGACGCCATGGTGCCCCCGCAGGGCGGCGGTGAGAACCGGGTTGACGCCCGATGTGGCGCGAAGTATGCCGCTGGCGTGAGCGGGGGTCGGTGTCCTCATGCCGCTCGACGACGGTGATCCACCGGTACGGTAGGGCACATGTCACAGGCCCTCCGCACGTTCGGGCGCATCCTCGCCCGACACTGGCCTGCGCTCATGGCCTGGTATCTCGGGGGCGAGGCGCTGCATCGCGTACTGATCGAGCTCGCCGGCTTCGTCGGCGGTCACACCACGCTCGGGGGCCTGCTGCTGCTGCCGCTGGCGGTCGCCGCCCGACTCGTCGCGTACGTCGCGATGTATCTCACTGTGCGCCCCTCCTTGCCGCACAGCCGGAGGGAGGATGCCGGCGGCCTCCGCGAGTTCGCCTCCGCGACTCTCGCCGCGATCCTGCCGTTCTTCGCCTTCTACACCGCGTGGGGTCTGCTCGATGCCGACCAGATCGAGTTCTTCCAGATCGCGAGCGCGATCGCGTTGGCCGATTCCGGGTACGACCTCGTCCAGATGGGCGATCGCGGTGGTGTCATCGCGGTCGGCGTGCTGCCGGTGACGGTGCTCGTGATCGCGTTGATCGCACGACTGCTCTTCACGCGCTTCGCCGACCGGCTGCCGCGGTGGACGATCATCCTGGCCACCTATGCCGAGGTGCTGTGGACCTTCATGCTCTTCACACTCGTCGCACGGTGGTGGGTCAGCGTCCTGGACTGGTTCGGTGAACGAGAGGCGGCCGGGTGGCTGCAGAGCCTCGGCGACTGGTTCTCGGTGAACATCGAACCTATCGCCGCCGTATGGGAAGGGGCGACCTGGCTGGCCGGAATCCTCGTCGCCGCACTCCTCGTCCCCGCGGCCTGGCTCACGGTCGCCGGTGTGATCTTCGGCACGACCTTCGACTCGACTCCGCCGTTCGCACGCGTCGGCGGGGGAGCGGCGCGAGGGGCGGCCCTGAGCATCGCGCGCACGCTGGTGATGCGACTCGAAGGCCTCTGGGCTGCCGTCGCGGTGATCTGGCGTGGCGGGCCGTTGCTCTTCGGCGTCTACGCACTGGCCTACGCCGCGTGGGGCTTCGCCGAGCAGGCGGGCACCCGGGGAGTCCTGCTGCTGATCGGGGGCCACGAATCGTCGTTCTGGGCGGGGTTCTTCCCGCTCGTCACCGTCGCCATCGGTGCCGTCGCCGAACCGCTCAGGGTGGCGATCGTCGCCACGGCCTATGACGCCGTCATCGGCCGGCCCCGGTCTGGCCTCGACACCCGCCCGTCAGGGCTCGATACGGAAGCGGGCGAGGTCGTCGTCACTGCCCTCGATGTCGAGCAGGAACGGGCCATCGGCGTCGTCGGGAAGCAGGAAGGTCAGCAGGATGCGGTACGACGCCGGCTCGGCGATGCATGAGCTCTCGCCCTCGTCGTAGGGCACATCGAGGTCTGCGCGAGAGCTGAGCCAGGTGCGATCGGCGTCGATCTCTGTGAGCGTCGTCTGTCCGCAGAGCGATGCCGCGGATCCGCCGCTCGACGACAGCCGGACGCTGAGCGTGCGGGTCCCCGCAGGCGCCTCGAACTCCGCCCATTCCGTGGGCCCGAGCGTGAGGGTCTGTCCGGCGATGTCGACCGTCGTGTCGGCGTCGATCACCCGATCCGTCGGCCGGATGCTCGGCGCGATGTCGAGCCATGCCGTGGCGCTGACCATCGCGACGGCCGCGATCGCCAACGCGATCAGCCCGGTCCGCTGCGTCCGCCACCAGCTCATGGGATCCGCAGTTCGGGGTCATCGAGCTCGAGACTCGGCGTGCGAGGAAGGTCGTCCAGTTCGACCGCGATCGCGATCACGTCGTCGAGCTCGGCGGTGAAGTACGAGGAGATGAGACGCAGGTCCGCCTGCCCCGATGTCAGATCCGCTGGCAGCTCGAAGGCCAGCGTTCCGACCGTGTCGATGCCGAGTCGCAGCGGGGTCGACGTCAGCGTCGCGTCGGGTCGCTCGCTGGCCTGGAACACGCGATCGTCGATCGTCAGCGTCGCGAGCTGGATGGCGGCATCCATCTCCGTGCGGGGCGCCGAGGCGATCACCGTCACGACGAGCCAGTTCCCCTCCGCACTCCAGTCGCCACCGGACACCGCCACCTTGTCCGCGAACGTCGCGTCCGTCGCTGCCGCGATCAGAGTGCGGGATTCGACGGGGTCGCCGAAGGCGCCACGCAGGATGGTCGGACCGATGACGTCGTCATCGGTCGGGGTGACGGCGGTCAGCACGCCGGCCGCGACCACCAGCGCAGCGCCGACCAGCCAGGGGGTCGCGCGTCTCATCGTGTCTCCTGGGCGGTGACCGAGATGCGTGCGCTGAGGGCGGCAGGGCGCCACGTGACCGCTCGTGAGGAGAGGATCACCGCTCCACGCTGGATCTGCACCTCGTGCACGTCGAGCGCGACAGAACCGTCGAGGAACGCGTCCTCGGGTATGGTCCAGGCGAAGGTCACCTGGCTGGGGACGCCCGGCTGCAGGATGACCTGGCCGGATGACCCGTCCGCTCGCCAGACCGCCACCGAGTCACTCGCGGGGACGCCTGCGAGGTCGAGAAGCGGACGGCCGGTGTTGACGAACCCGGTGCTTATGCGGTCGACGGTGGTGCCGACTCCGATCGGAGCATCCGAGAGATTCTCCATGCGCGTGCTCATCACGAGCAGCTTCTCGCCGGGCTCCGCCTCGAGATACTCCGACTCGACCTCGGTGGCGAACTCGGCGTCGAGCACGGTGATCGCGTACTGCGAGGTGCGCACTTCCTCATCCGCGCCCAGCAGCGTCGGCGAAGCCTCTGCACGGGCGAACCCGCCCATCGCCGCGACGACGATGGCCACGGCGGCGACCGCGACTGCGGCGAACCAGATCCATCGGGGCAGCTCGGCGATCCCGCGCGTCCACCGGGAGGCAGCGTGCCGCACGACCTGCGCGGGCGCCGGGCGCGAGGCCGCAGGCGTGGCGCCACCGTGATCCCCCGTCATGCTCACGGGGCCAGCATATCGATGTGCATTGCTGAGGCGACGGTCAGCGATCGCAGGTCTCGAACACGTACCCGTCGTCTGACGGCGTGACGAGGTCGCGGTCTCGCAGCACCATCGACGAGGGGGCGTCGTCGTCGGCGCACATCTCGTCGAACGACCGCGGCAGCTCGTCGGAGTACTCGATGTCGATCACGGCGTCTCCGTAGACGTCGGTGAACGCCCCGCACTCGTCGAAGACGCTGCACTCCTCGACGACGGCGAAGTCGAATCCTGCGTGCTCGCGCAGCACCGGTGCGTCTTCGGCGGCGTTCTTCTGCCCGGCCGCGAGTCCGGAGTCGTGGGCGACGTCGACCAGCAGCGCCGCGAGGGCGAGGTTGTCGTCGAGAGTGAGCGCGTCGTCCGAGCGGGTGTACGAGTCGAGGTTGTCGAACTCGACCGCGTCGAATCCCGACTCGGCGCACCCCTCGATCCACGGTCCGACGATCTCGGCGATGCGCTCGCGGCGCTCGTCCGTCGACGTGTCGAGCAGAGCCTCATCGGGCCAATCGGGGTCGAACACCGGCTCGCCGTCGCTCTGCAGCACGAGGTCGTCGGGCCAGGTGTCGAGCTCGCCCGGCTGGGTCTGGAATCCGTTCACATAGCAGACCGAGTACAGCCCGTCGGCGGGCACATCCGAGCGGTCCCGGCCGACGATGCCGACTCCGTCGGCGGGGTCGTAGCCGCCGCCGAGCTGATAGTCGGGGGTCGCTCCCGCGGGGGGAAGGGCGAACTGCGCCGGAGGGTCGGAGATGGTCGTGACGCACCCCGTGAGCGTGAGGACCAGCACGGCGATGGCGGCGACCGCGACCGTCGCGCACCTCAGCTGCCGGCCCCGTACAGTGCGGCGATCTCTTTCGAACCCATCCCTTGAGAATACGTCTCATGCTGGGGCCAGCCGGCGGGGGAGTCCTCCCACTCCTCCTGTCGGCCGAAGGGCAGCAGATCGACGAGACCCTGCAGCTGGCTCATGCGCTCGGTGCCACGGCCGTTCGTGTGCCACGTGCGATAGACCGTGTCGCCGTCGCGGAGCAGCACGTTCACGCCGAAGCCCTCGTTCGGCCCGGCGTCCATATCGGCACCGAAGGTGCTGTCGGCGCTCGAATACCAGGTCATGCGGTTGCCCACCCTGTCGCGGTAGGCCAGTGCCTCATCGATCGGTCCGTTCGTCACGATCACGAAGCGGGCGTCGTAGTAGCGCTCGAGGAAGTCGAGGCGGGTGAACTGCGACGTGAAGCCGGTGCAGCCGGGGCATTGCCACTCATTGCCGTCGGTCCACATGTGGTTGTAGACGATGAGCTGGCGGTGCTCGCCGAAGATCTCGGGCAGCCGTACCGGCCCGTCTTCGCCGACGAGCGTGTAGTCGGGCAGCTCGACCATCGGCAGTCGTCGTCGTTGTGCCGCGATCGCATCGAGTTCTCGCGTCGCCGCCTTCTCACGCACGCGCAGTGCGGCGAGCTCGCGACGCCACGTGTCGACGTCGACGACGGGCGGAAGGGGCGTCTGGGGCGTGGTCACGGTGGACCTCCGGGTGCTCGGTAGGACGATGCCCCCAGTGTGCGCCCGACCACCGACATCGTCAACCGATCGGCGAGGGTGCCCCGTCGACGGCCGGAGCCTCGGCCTCCTCGGCCGGATTGCGGCGGATGCCGATCCACGACACCACACCGCCGAGCACGAGCAGCGCGGCGGTGACCCAAGCCGCGTTGTGGAAGCCCGCGAGATCGAGCGTGCCGCCGATGATGGTCGACAGCATCGCGACGACGAGCAGCCCGGCGACGCGGGAGACCGCGTTGTTGACCGCGGAGGCGATGCCCGAGCGGGATTCGTCGATGGCGCCGAGGATCGCCGAGGTGAGCGGAGCCACGGTGAGCGAGAGCCCGAGGCCGAGCACGATCATCGCCGGCAAGACCTGCCACCAGTAGTCGAAGTCCTCGCGGACGAGCAGCAGCATCAGCGCGCCGACCGCCATGATGAGCGGACCGACGGTCATGAAGATGCGGGGCCCGAAACGACCGGCCCAGGATCCGGCGCGCGAGCTGACGAGGATCATCAGGATCGTCATCGGCAGGCTCGCGAGGCCGGCCGCCGTGGCACTGAGACCTGCGCCCTGCTGCAGGTAGACGCCGACGACGAAGCCGTTGAGCGACAGTGCGGCGTAGACGAAGAGCGTGGCGAGGTTGCCCCAGGCGAAGTCGCGCACCCGGAACAGCGACAGCGGCATCAGCGGGGAGGCCGAGCGCTGCTGGCGCACCAGGAACCAGGCGAACAGCGCCGCTCCGGCGATGCCGGGCATCCAGATCGCGGGGGACTGCCACCCGAGGTTCGGCTGCTCGATCAGCGCGAAGACCACAGCGCCCAGACCGATCGCGCACAGCGCCCCGCTGAGCCAGTCGACCCGCACACCGCTGGGGTGCTCCTTCAGCTTCAGGCGCGAGAGCAGCACGAGCGTGACGGCGATCGGCACCACGTTGATGAGGAAGACGAATCTCCACGAGAGGAAGTCGACGAAGAGCCCGCCCAGCAGGGGGCCGACCAGCTGTGCCGCCGTCGTGAACGCGGTCCAGACGCCGATCGCCCGCGACTGCACGTCGGCGCGCATCGTCGCCGTGATCAGCGCGAGCGAGCTGGGCACGAGCAGTGCGCCCGCGGCGCCCTGCGCCGCGCGCGCGATGATCAGGATGAGGGGATCGGGTGCGGCGGCCACCGCGACCGATGCCACGCCGAAGGCGATCAGGCCGATGCGCATGACGAGCACCCGGCCGTAGGCGTCCGACAGCGACCCCGCGAGCAGGATCAGCGCGCTGAGAGTGATGAGGTACGCGTCGACCACCCACTGCTGAGTGGTGATGCCGCCGCCGAGCTCTCGGCTGATGGCGGGCAGAGCGACGGTCACCACGGTGCCGTCGAGGAAGGTCACGAAGGACGCGAGGACGGCGACGGATATCACGAGCCGCTGCAGCGGCGCGAAGCGAGAGGATGCCACACGGCGACACTACTGCCGCCGGGAGACCTCCGGGGCGGTCAGCGGGTCGCGGTGCTCGTCCGATACAGCTCGCGGAGTCCGGCGGCGCCGTCATCCGCGTAGGCGCGGTGCTGGCGCTGGGCGCCGGTGCCCTCGGATCGGAGGCGGGCGAGGCCGTCGACCACGAAATCGTCGTCGCCGAGCTGGGCGAGCGCCGGGCGCAGCCGTTCGAGCAGCCGGTCGGCGATCGTCCAGGCCGGTTCGATCGATCCGTCCACCGGGTCGACGAGGCGAGCATCCGTGCCGTATCTGGCCGCGGTCCACAGCGAGGCGTCGATCGCGTCGAGGCTCAGACCGTGACAGTCGTCGAGGGCGTCGCTCACCAGCAGCGCGCGAGTCAGGGCCACGGCGAGCAGAGTGTCGTCGACCGTCAGCTGCGCATCGAAGACGCGCACCTCGACGGTGGGGAACCTCTCGGACAGGCGGACGGTCCATGACAGCGAGCTGGCTTCGGCGATGGCCCCCATCGAGACCAGCTGATGGACGTGCGAGCGGTAGTCGCTCAGATCGTGGAAGAGAGGAGGACTCCACGAGGCAGGAAGTCGACGGATCAGGATGCTGCGCCAACTCGCGTAGCCCGAATCCCGCCCGTGCGCGAACGGCGCATTGCCGGTGATGGCGAGCAGCGGAGGCAACCAGGCCCGCACGCGGTTGACCACGCGGACGCGCTCCTCCTCGTCCGGCACCTCGACGTGGATGTGCAGGCCGTTGACCTCGTGCTCACGCGTGATCTCGACGAGCTGGGCGGATACCGCGTCGTAGTGGGGCGACGACGAGACCACGAGGCGGTTGGGCGAGATGAAGGGGGTGCCGGAGGCGGCCACGATCGATCCCTGCTCCGCAGCGACCTCGCCGAGAATCCCTCGCGTGCGACGCAGCTGCCCCTCGGCATCCGCTCGCGTGACGCACGGGTCGGTCGCCGACTCGAGCTGGCAGGTCAGATACTCAGGGGTGAGACCGGAGCCCGCCGCGTCGAGGATGCGCTCGCGCGTCTCGGGAGTCATGGCCGACGGCACGAGTGTCTGCTCGTCGAGGAGGACGAACTCCTCCTCGACACCGAACCGGGCCACAGACGCGGACCTAATGATCGCGCAGCGCCGAGATGAGCTCGGCCTTGCGCTTGCCGCTGTAACCGGTGAGGCCGATCTCCTTGGCGCGTTTGCGCAGTTCGTCGACGGTCCAGTCCTCGTAGTCGCCGTGCTCGCCGCCTCGGCGCCCGACCGTGCTGCGGCCGTCTCTGGCCGCGGCGTTCGAGATCCTGGCGGCCTTCTCCTTCGAGGCGCCGTCATCGCGGAGCTCTTCGTACAGCTCCGGATCCTTCAGTGAGTTGTTCCTGCGTCCTGGCATGTCGTCTGCTCCTCTCGCACGGCGGGAAGCCCCGCGTCAAGGCCCTCCGGTGACAGGCCCCGGGGGTCTAGGTTGAGTGACCGATGGGCGCACTCCCCCGCGCCCCCAAGAAGGGAAAGACCGATGAACATCCTGCTGATCATCATCATCGTGGTCGCCATCATCCTGGCGATCACCGGCGGGCTCGTGCAGTCCCTGCAGTTCCTCCTGTGGGTCGGCCTGGTGCTGCTGGCCATCGCGGTCATCGCCTGGTTGATCCGAGCGATCTCCGGCAGCCGCACCCGCTGATCCACGCAGTGAGGCCCGCTTCGGCGGGCCTCACTCCGTTTCAGGGGATCAGTCCCGGGAAGCGTCCCGCAGGCCGTCGCCGACGTTGTGTGCGGCGTCCTTGACGTTCTCTCCGGCCTGCTTGACCGAAGCCTTCGTCTGGTCGGCGCGACCCTCGGCTTCGAGGCTCTCGTTGTCGGTCGCCTTTCCGACGCCCTCCTTGATCTTTCCGCCGGCCTTCTCGGCTGCGTTCTTGATGTCGTCTGCTCCACTCATGGCGCGATTCCTTTCATCAGTCGATCAATGGATGTCCACCGTCGCACGGACCGAGAATCCTGCACACGGGATTGACAACCGCGGTCGGGCGTGACAGCTCCACCTCCCCGTCGACGCGGACGTCGGCGACGACTAGCCTGGCCCCAGGCGGGTGGTCCTGCCCGCTCTCACCTCGGCTGCGGTCGACGAAGGAAGCGGTAGAACATGGACTCGATGATGATGGGCGCCATGCGCTCGAACATGATGTCGATGCCCGACATGGCGACCATGGACATGTCGGTCATGCAGGCCTGCATGGACGCGTGCTCGGCTTGTGAGCAGGCGTGCACGGTGTGCTCGACGCAGATGATGGACTGCTCGCCGGCATGCATGAACTGCGCGGACATGTGCAACACCATGATGCGGTCGATGATGCGGATGCAGGGCATGACCCCTGCGTCGATGATGGCGATGCTCGACGCCTGCATCGCGATGTGTCAGACGTGCATGGACGAGTGCATGGCGCACGCCGACCACAGCGAGGTGTGCAAGATGTGCGCTCAGACCTGCAAGGACTGCATGGACGCGTGCATGGCCGTCAAGGACATGATGATGGCGGCCGCCTGAGCGGCAGCGAGTCGCACGGCGCCCTCAGGAGAGCGCGACGTTGAACTGCGTGCGACCGACGGCCAGCACGCCGTAGCGCACGTGCAGCGCGATCGGCGTGCCCGCAGGAGCCTCGAGCGCTGCGCCGCCGCTGTTCCACAGTGCGTGAGTCGCCCCGTCGAGGGTGCGCACGGTCAGCTCGCCGGTCGCCGCGTCGGAGTGCTCGACGATCGCGTCCGCCCACTCGGTCGGGGTCGCCGATGCGATGCGCGCCTGGATCAGGTGAAGCGCGTGACCCGCCTCGAACGAGGAGCACGCGAAGCCGTGGCGGCACATGCACGCAGAACGCTCACGCACCGAGAGGGGCGAAAGGCGGTTCAGCGGCGTGGACACGGTGGTCTCCTTCATGAGCGGACGTTCCGGCAAGAGTAGGTCGGCCGTGGCAGCGAGGAAACCCGAGCCGACATGCTCCGAAACAAACGGGCGTAGACTCGCGGGGTGCTGTTGTCGAAGAGCGCTCTCCGGATTCCGGATCGAGCGCGGAATGGAGCCGTGGGCGCGTTCAGCGCCACGGACAGAGGCTGACGATCGGCCGGAGGCGGAACATCCCGTCCCCGGAACCACGTCGTACCCGGCATCCGTGCGGATGCCGTCCTCCATTCCTCTTCCGCCGCCCTCTGCGGCCCACACGAAAGCACCGACCCATGCGTCCCATCGACGAGCGCACCCTGCGCGCCTCCTTCATCAACGCCTCCCGCAAGGAGGTCTCCGATCTCACCCTGCCCGCCGGCTTCGCCGACCTCGACGTCGAGAAGCTCGACTACCTCGGCTGGGTCGACCCCAAGCTCCCTCGACGTTCCTATGTCGTCGCCTGGGTCGATGACGTCCTCACCGGCGTGATCCTGCAGCGCGCCGAGCAGCGCGTCACAGCCAGAGCCCAGTGCTCCTGGTGCGAGGACGTCACCCTGCGCAACGACGTGCAGCTGTACGTCGCCCGCAAGGCGGGTCCGGCCGGCCGCAAGGGCGACAGCATCGGCACTCTCGTCTGCGCGGAGTTCGGATGCTCGCAGAACGTGCGCGTGCTGCCGCCGCTCGCCTACGAGGGCTACGACCGCGAGCTCGCCCGCGAGATGCGCATCCTGAAGCTCCAGGAGCACGTGAGCGCGTTCATCGCGGGTGTGAAGGGCTGACGCCTCACACGATCTCGAGCCGGGCGACCGTCTCCTCCTCGTCACAGGCGCCGCCGACCCACAGGCGTACGGCTCCTGCTTCGACCCGCTTGACGCCGTCGAGCCCGGTGAAGGCCAGCCGGTCGATGGGCACGTCGAACTCGACGATCTGCTCGGCACCGGGCGCGAGCGCGACCCGCCGGAAGTCCAGCAGCTGGGCGACCGGACGGGTCACGCTCGCGACCTCGTCGTGCGCGTAGAGCTGCACGACGTCCGTCGCGGCGATCTCGCCGGTGTTGCGCACGCGCACCGTCGCCCGGAAGTTCTCCCCCGAGGTGACCGATGCGGGTGCGGTGAGCTGATCGTGGGCGAAGGTCGTGTAGCTGAGACCGAAGCCGAAGGGCCGCACGGGCGTGGAGTCGGCGCTCGTGACATCCGTGAGCCCGCCCAGCACGGGGTGCAGATAGGAGTACGGCTGCGCTCCCGCCGAACGCGGCAGCGATACCGGCAGCCGACCCGACGGAGCGACGCGACCGCTCAGCAGCCGCGCGATCGCGGGGCCGCCCTCCTCGCCGGGGAAGAACGTCTGCAGCACAGCCGCGGGGATGCCCGCGGATGCCTCGTTCGCCACAGCAGAGCCGTCGACCGCTCCGAGGCCGGTCATGGTCCCGGCGGCGCCCGCACGGGTCGGCAGCGCCCAGTCGAGGACGTACGGACGTCCGGTCATCGCGATGAGGATCACAGGAGTGCCGGTCGCGACGACGGCCTCGACCAGCTCGCGCTGGACGCCGGGGAGCTCGAGGTCCTCGACGTCGTTGCCCTCGCCCACGGTGCCTCGTCCGAAGAGGCCGGCGCGATCGCCCACCACGACGACGGCGACGTCGGCAGCGGAGGCGGCGTCGACCGCGGCGGGGATGCCGGAGCGATCGGAGCCCTCGACATCGCATCCGATCGCCGAGACGATCTCGGCGGCGGGGAACTCGTCGCGCAGCGAGCCGGCGACCGTCGGCAGATCGATGCCTGCGGGGGTGTCGGGGTGATGCGCGAGCACATGGTTGACGAACGAGTAACACCCCATCAGCGCTTCGGCGCTGTCGGCGTTCGGCCCGATCACGGCGATCCTGGCGGTGGTCGAGGGCGCGAGCGGCAGGGATCCGTCGTTGCTCAGCAGCACGATCGACTCCTCGGCGAGACGGCGCGCGAGCGCACGGTGCTCTGCCGGATCCAGGTCGATCGCGGTCGGAGGGGTGTCGAAGTCGGCATCCAGCAGCCCGAGCTCCTCCTTCTGCGCGAGCACCCGCCCCACGGCCCTGTCGAGGATCTCGACCGGGAGCCGACCGTCCCGCACCTGATCGGCGAGCGTGACGAAGGCGTCGGGCGAGGGCAGCTCGACATCGATTCCCGCTGTGAGCGCGAGCCTGGCGGCGTCCGCTGAGTCCGCGGCTGCGCGGTGCATGCTGTAGAGGAAGTCGACCGCGAAGTAGTCCGACACGACGACTCCGTCGAACCCCCAGCGATCGCGCAGGATGCCGGTCAGGTAGTGCGCGTCCGCCGTGACGGGAACGCCGTCGATGTCGACGTAGGAGTTCATCACGCTGCGGGCGCCGCCCTCGTGGATCGCCATCTCGAACGGCGGGAGCAGCACGTCCTCGATCTCTCGCACGCCCGCGCTCACGGGCGCGTGATTGCGTCCGGCCTTCGAAGCGGAGTATCCGATGAAGTGCTTCAGGGTCGCGTGCACGCCCTCGGACTGGAGGCCGCGGACATACGCCGTGCCCACCCGGCCGACGACCAGCGGGTCCTCGGCGATGCACTCGTCGACCCGGCCCCAGCGGGGGTCGCGGATGACGTCGAGCACGGGAGCGAGGCCCTGATGGATCCCGAGTGCGCGCATCGATGATCCGACCGCTCGGCCCACCTCCTCGACGAGCTCGGGGTCGAACGCGGCGCCCCAGGCGAGCGGCGTCGGGAAGGTCGCTGCCTTCCAGGCGGCGAGACCGGTCAGGCACTCCTCATGCACGATGGCGGGGATGCCGAGTCTGGTCTGCTGCTTCAGGCGGCGCTGCTCGGCCCACAGCCACTCGGCGCGTTCCACAGGGTCGACCGGACGCGTGCCGTACACCCGGGTGAGGTGGCCGATCCCGTGCTCCGAGGCGTCCTCGTAGCGGGTCGAGCTCTTCTTCTCGCCCGACATCGGCGCGACGACCTCGACGCCCTGGTCCACCCAGAAGCCGACGAGCTGCGCCTGCTTCTCCTCGAGGGTCATCCGCGCGAGGAGCTCCTCGACGCGGGGCGAGCGCGGCGCGGCGCCTGCGTACTGCGACATCTTGTTCTCTCTCTCGTTCTCGTTCTCGTCGACGTGTGGGGTCGCGACGGCGACCGTGTCAGCCCTTGACAGCACCGGTCAGCCCTCCCACGATCCGCCGTTCGAACAGGCTGAAGAAGATCAGCGCAGGGATCATCGACAGGGAGGTGAATGCCAGCACTTTCGCGGTGTCGACCGAGTACTGCGAGGCGAACGACTGCACGCCGAGCGGCAAGGTGAACGCCGAGGCGTCGTTGAGGATGAACAGCGGCAGCAGATAGCCGTTCCAGCTGCCGATGAACGCCAGGATGCCGGTCGTGATCACTCCCGGCAGGGAGAGCGGCAGCACCATCCGCCAGAAGAACCCGATGCGGCTGCATCCGTCGATGAACGCGGCCTCCTCGATCTCATCGGGGATCGCCCGGAGGAACGGCACGAGGATGATGATGGTCGTCGGCAGGGCGAAGGCGATCTGCGGCAGGATCACTCCGCCGAGCGAGTTCATCAGCCCGAGACTGCGCACCACGATGTACAGCGGCGTGATCGCCACGGTCAGCGGGAACATCAGGCCCGCGGCGAAGAAGGCGTAGAGCACGCCGCGACCGGCGAACCGGTATCGAGCGAGCACGTATGCCGCCATCAGCGCGAGAGCGACGGTGCCCACGGTGGTCGCGAGGGCGACGATCGTCGAGTTGCCCACGAGCCGCCAGAACACGTCGCCGGTGAGGACGTCGAGGTAGTTCGACACCACCCAGGGAGACGGGAACCCCGACGGGTCGGTCGTGATCTGCGCGTTCGTGCGGAACCCGCCGGTGATGATGTATGCGATGGGCGCGAGCATCAGTCCGACGGCGATCAGCGCGACGAAGTACACGTTCGGATGCGCCCACGGGAGCTTCGGCTTGGCGGTTCGACCCGGGCGTCCGAGACGTGCGGGTCGCTGGGTGACGAGCACCGAGGTGGCGGTCATCGGACGTACTCCTTCTGTGTGGTGGCGTCTGCACCGGAGTCGGCGTCTGCGTCTGCGACGGCATCCTGCGGGACGGCATCCTGCGACGCGCGCGACCGGGAGCCGCGCTTGCGACCCGAGGCACCCGTGAGAGCGCCGTCGGTGTCCTTGCGCAGCACCGCACGCTGATAGATGAGAGCGACCACGAGCGAGATGAGGAACAGGACGACCGCGACCGCGTTGCCGTAGCCGTAGTTGCCGGCGTTGCGGCCTTCGGAGACCATGTAGGTCGCCATGGTCGACGTACCCGCGGTGGAAGCGATGTACTGGCCCCAGATGATGTAGACGAGGTCGAACAGCTGCAGTGAGCCGATGATCGACAGGAACGCCCAGATGCGCAGAGTCGGCGCCAGGAGCGGCAGAGTGATGCGCCACTGGATCTGCCAGTAGGACGCGCCGTCGATCGCCGCCGCCTCGTGCAGCTCCTCCGGGATGCCCTGGAGGCCCGCGAGGAACAGGATGACCGCGAAGCCGATGTACTTCCACGTGATGATGGCCATCAGCGTCCAGATCGCGATGCCGGGATCCGACAGCCAGTCGGTGGCGAGGAATCCGAGGCCCATGTTCGTCAGCATCGCGTTGATCGCGCCGTTGGTCTGCAGCATCAGGCTCCACCCCGTGCCCACGACGACCTCGGAGATGACGTAAGGGACGAAGATCAGCACGCGGATCAGCGACTGGCCGCGCATCTTGCGGTTGAGCAGCAGCGCCAGCACGATGGCGATCGGGCCCTGGAGCACGAGGGAGAACACCAGGATGAACCCGTTGTGCGCGAGCGCGTCGTGGAACAGCGGATCCTGGAGGATCGTGAGGTAGTTCTTCAGCCCGACGAAGTCGGTGGGAGGGCCGTAGCCCTGCCAGCTGAAGAACCCGTAGTACGCCGCCATCAGCACCGGGAAGATGACGAAGGCGAGGAACACGAGCAGGGCGGGCCCGGCCAGAAGGATCACTTCCAGCCGGGCACGCATGTCACGCTTTCGCTGCGGCATCCTGCACAGCCTTGACGAGGTCTTCCGCGCTGCTGTTGCCGGCGAGCAGGTCGACCACGGCGACGTTCAGCGCGTTGCCCACGTTCTGGCCGTAGACGGTGTCGAGCCACTGCGTCGCGTAGGGGGCAGCGTTGTACGCCTCGAGGATCGTCTGCAGGTAGGGCTCGGTGACGGCCTCCTGAGCGACCGTGTTGACGGGCGGGGCGTTGAACGCCTTGTAGTACGCGGTCTGCACGTCCGAGGTGCCGATGTAGTTCAGGAAGTCGACGCAGGCGTCCGGTGCATCCACCGAGCACGAGTAGCCGTCGACGCCACCCATCATGGAGCCGGGTTCGCCGTCTCCGCCCTCGACCTCGGGGAACGGGAACCAGCTGAGGTCGGCCAGCGGCTTCTGATCAGGGGTGAGCGAGCCGATCACGCCGGGGTTCCACGCGCCCATGAGCTCCATGGCGGCCTGGTGGTTCGCGATGAGGCCGGCCGAGCTGCCCGCGCCCTGCTGTGCGGGAGTCGTCAGGAATCCGGAGTTGAAGGGCTCGGTCTCGGCGAACGCCTGCAGGTCCTCACCGGCACGCACCCAGCAGTCGTCGCTGAAGTCCATCTCGTCCGCCGCGGCGGCGAGGGTGTCCGAGCTGCATTCGCGCAGCGCCAGCCAGTAGTACCAGTGCGCGGCGGGCCAGGCGTCCTTGGCGCCGAGTGCGATCGGGTCGATCCCCTCCGCCTTCAGCGCCTCGGTGGCGACCTCGAGCTCCTCGAGGGTCGTCGGGTTCCCGGTGATGCCGGCCTGGTCGAAGAGGTCCTGGCTGTAGAAGAGGCCGCCGGGCAGTACGGCGACGGGCATGGCGTAGATCTTGCCGTCAAGGCTGTTCGCCGAGTACGACGCATCGGGGATCTCGTCGGCGGCCGGGCCGTCGATGGCGTCGGTGAGGTCCTTGAGCTGGCCGGCCTTGACCATCGCCGCCATCTTGCCGCCACCGCGCTGCAGGAAGATGTCGGGGGCGTCGCCCGAGTTGAGGGCGGTCTGCAGCTTGCCGTCGAGATCCTCGTTCTGGATCGACTGGATGTCGATCGTCACGCCCGGGTTGTCCTTCTCGAAATCCGCGACGGTCTGTTCCCAGAACTCCACTCCGGGGCCCGTCGTCGAGTTGTGCCACAGGGTCATGCTGGTGTCGCCGCCGTCACCGGAGCCGGACGAGTCCGCGGTGCAGCCCGAGAGCGCGAGCGCTCCGACGGCCAGGACCGTGACTGCGGAGGCGAGGGGGAGCCTTCTGCTGTTCATGTGATCGTTCTCCTCATCGAGTTGCGCGCCGCGTCACTGCGGGGCGCCTGCGGACACTCTGGTGAGACCGCAGTGGCATGAGTCTCCGGCGGACGCGCTCGATCGTCAAACGTTTTCGAAAACAGTTTCCATCGCGATCGGCGGGAGACTACGCTGGCGTCTCATGGGGGCACGCACGACGATCCATGACGTCGCGAAAGCGGCGGGAGTGTCTGTGTCGACCGTCTCGAAGGCGGTCAACGGTCGGTACGGGATCGCGGATGCCACGGTGCAGCGCGTACTCGACGCGGTGAAGGAGCTCGGCTACGAGTCGAGCCTCGTGGCGAGCAGTATGCGCGCGCGGCGCACCGGTGTGATCGGCGTGCTGCTGGCGGACTTCGAACCCTTCAGCGCCGAGATCCTGAAGGGCGTCGGCTCGGCCGTGCACGACACCTCCTTCGATCTGCTCGCGTACAGCGGTTCCCACCTCGGCGCGGGCGACGGATGGGAACGCCGGTCCCTGAGCAGGCTCTCCGGCACGCTGATCGACGCCGCGATCATGGTCACGCCCACGGTCGTCAGCGCCGGCACCGAGATCCCCGTCGTCGCGATCGACCCGCACACGGGCCGGGCCGACCTGCCCACGGTCGAGTCGGACAGCTTCGGAGGCGCGCTCGTCGCGACCAGACACCTCATCGAACTGGGCCACCGCCGCATCGGCTTCCTCGCAGGTCGCCCCGACCTGCGCTCCGCCGGGCTTCGCGACGCCGGGTATCGCAGGGCTCTGTCGGACGCGGGGATCCCCCTCGATCCGTCGCTCATCGGTGTCGGTCGCTACGAGCTCGACGCGACGAGGGAATCCGCTCGCATCATGCTGAGCGGCGACTCGCGTCCCACGGCGATCTTCGCCGCCAACGACCTCTCCGCGATCGCGGTCATCGATGTCGCCCACGAGCTCGGTCTGCGGGTGCCCGACGATCTGTCGGTGATCGGATTCGACGACGTGCCGGAGGCCACCAGAAGGGCGCTGCCGCTCACGACCATCCAGCAGCCGATGCGGCGACTCGGCGCGGTCGCGGCTGACATGGTGTTCACGCTGCTCGCGGGGCAGGAGGTCGACGAGATGCACGTGATCCTGCCGACGCGGCTGGTGGTGCGGGCTACGACCGCCCCGCCGCGGTGAGCTCGGCGCCGGTCGCGGAGCTTCCGGCCGCGGAGTGTCGCGTGACGTCGCGCACACGCCGCCACGCGGCATCCGACAGCTCTGTCGACAGCCTCTGGAACTCGGCGACGCTGCGCCGACCGGGCCACTCGGCCGGCAGCATCGACGGCGGCAGCCCCGGATCGACGTAGGGCAGCACTCGCCAGCGGTCGAGCAGCTGCACATACGCGGCGAACGGCGCGGTGGGCAGCGTCGCGAGCGAGGCCTGGAACGCGAGGTGCTCGGCGCGCAGCGACTCGAGGTCCCACCAGTCGGCGGCGGCCTCGGGCAGTGTGCGGGCCGTCGTCGGCGTGCCGGCCTGGAACAGGGTCACCCACTCGCTCGCTTCGAGGTCGTCGACGATCTCCTGCACCTCGCCCTGCAGATGCCCCGGACAGATCCACAGCGCAGGCGAGACGACACCCGCCCCGATCCACTGCAGGCGACGGCGAAGCTGGTGCCGGGTGGCTCGCGCGCTCTCGGGCATCGAGAACGAGATGAGGCACCAGCTGTCGGCATCCGTCATCTCGCGCATCTCGAAGATGCGCCGATCGCCGCGCTCGAGCATCGTCGCGGCATCCGGATTCAGCAGATACCCGGCCGCGTGCCTGCGCTCGGCGAGCAGCAGTCCCTTCTGCTTGAGACGGGTGACGCCGGTGCGCGCCTGCGCCGTGGGGATCCCGAGATCGCCGGCGAGGGCGACCAGGTCGGCCGTCGAGATCCAGCCGCCGAGAGGTCGCAGATACAGCCCGACCAGAGTGCGCAAGAGGGAGGCGGTGCTGCCGGGGCGCGCATCGATGTCATCGAGCACGGGGCCTGTGGTCGCCTCTGCGCGGTCAGCGGTCATGCGACTCCAGTGCGTCGCGCACGGCGAGGACGCCGGTGAGCGTCTCGACATACGACGTGCTGAGAGGGGAGAGCCCCAGACGGATGCCGTCGGGGAAGCGGAAGTCGGGGATGATGCCGTCGGCCCACAGTCGCTGCGTCACCGCGCGGAAGTCGGGGTGGCCGATGGTCACGTGGCTTCCGCGCTGTGCGGCGTCGCGGGTGCTGAGCAGGCGCACGCCGAGGGGCGCGAGCACCTCGTCGTGGGCGCGGACCGCGAAATCGGTGAGCGAGAGCGACTTCTCACGGATCGCCTCGACCGACGCCTGCTCGATCAGGTCGAGCATGCCCTGCATCGCGAGCATCGAGGTGATCGGGGGAGTGCCGCTGAGCAGCTGACGGATGTCGCCGGCCGGCTCGTACTGCGGACCCATCGCGAAGATGTCGGCGGCGCTCCACCACCCTTGGATCGGCTGGCGCAGCACACCCTGATGCTCGCGCCGCAGGTAGGCGAACGCGGGGGAGCCGGGGCCGCCGTTGAGGTACTTGTAGGTGCACCCGACGGCCATGTCGACGCCCCAGTCGTCGAGCTGCATGGGGATCACGCCGGCCGAGTGGCACAGATCCCACATCATCAGCGCGCCGACCTCGTGCACCGCGGTGGTGATCGCCGGCATATCGGCGAGGGCGCCGGAGCGGTAGTCGACGTGGCTCAGCGACACGAGCGCCGTCTTCGCCGAGATCGCAGCGACCACATCGGCCATCTGCACCCCGAGCACCGGATCGGGCTCGATCCACCGCACCGTCATGCCGGTCT
This sequence comes from Microbacterium sp. CGR1, assembly GCF_001266755.1. NCBI lineage: Bacteria > Bacillati > Actinomycetota > Actinomycetes > Micrococcales > Microbacteriaceae > Microbacterium > Microbacterium sp. CGR1. The sequence continues at coordinate 1,912,170 of NZ_CP012299.1, read as the reverse complement.
CGGCGGCGACGCCCTCGGCCATGAACCGGTCGGTCGGGAAGTTGCCCGCCTCGATGACGAGCTCGGTGCGCGAGGGGTCGGCGGTGGCCGCCGCGCGCATCAGCTTGTAGATCAGCACGCTGGTCGAGTCGGCGACCACGGCCTGACCCGCGGCGGCGCCGAGGGTGACACGTCCGATGCGATCTCCGAGCTCCATCGGAAGGGCCATCCACTGCTCGTCCCACGAGCGGATCAGGCGGGTGCCCCAGTCGTCGCGCACGAATGCGGCGAGCTTCTCGGGGGTGTCCTTCAGGGGCCGGCCGAGCGAGTTGCCGTCGAGGTAGGCGCCGACGCCGGGCGCTTCGGCGAAGGCGGAGAGATGCGAATGCAGCGGATCGGCCGCGTCGAGAGCCTGCGCGAGGTCGAGGAGGGTGCGGTCGGCGGTCGGAGCGGCGGTCGTGGTCTCGGGTGAGTCGGTCATGTCATGCCTTCAGATCGGCGCTGGTCAGCGGGCGGGCGAGTGTCGGGTCGGCGTTGACGCCGGGGAGCCTCAGGAGCAGAGCGGCGGGATCGAGCGGGTCCAGCGGCGCGAGAGCGCGCAGGAGGTCATCGCCCGCGATGTCTGCCTCGCGGAGCGCTGCGAGCTCGGCGGGGTTCAGGCCCACGGGCGTCGGACCGTTGCCCATGTCGGTGCCGTAGAGCACCATTCCGCCGGCGGCGTGGAAGCGGCGGACGTTGTCGACCGCGGTGGCTCGCTCGTCGCTGTCTGCATCGTGGATCGCGAGCGTCGAGATCCACGAGACGGATGCCGCCTGTCGGGTGATCTCGTCGTCGGCGAGCCGTTCGGTGAACGGTGCATGGGCGAGACGGCCGGCCCCGAGGCGAGCGGCGCGCTGCGCCTGGCCCGGTCCTTCGGCATGGGCGACCACGGGGAGCCCGCTGGCCGAGGCGGCGTCGACGATCGTGCGGAACAGGTCGTCGTCGAAGACGGGGCCTGCGGTGGCGTTGCTCGCCACCTTGATGCAGGATGCTCCGGCATCCGCCATCGCGGTGACGGCCGCGCGCGCCGTCTCTGCGTTCGCGATCTCGCGGAAGGATCCTGTGGGGGCCCAGTCGCGGTCACTCGGGTACCCGCCGACGGGAGTGAGGAATGCGCCGGCGAAGTCGACCTGGACACGGTGCGAGGCGTCGGTTCGCCGGAACTCCGGAATCCCCGCGTCGGCTCGGCGGACATCCGCAGAATCCGGGATGGTGTGGCGCAGATCTCCAAAGTCGTGGGGCGCCGATGCCCGGGACAGCGCTTCGATGACGGCCGGGTCCGCCCCGAGGTCGACCACGCGGCCCAGGGTCGAGCTCGCGAGCAGCGTGTGGTCGATGAGCTGAAGGTGCACGTGGTGGTCGGTGAAGCCGCCGATGAGCACGCCGGCCAGACGGGGCAGATCGCGGGCGGGAGGCTCGGCGCGGAGTCGCATCCGCTCGCCGTCGCGGTCGATGATGCCGTCGCGCCATCCTTCGCCGTCGAAGAAGGTCGCCGCGTGCATCAGCCGCCGATCTCGGTGCGCACGGTGTAGAGCTCGGGGAAGAACGTCAGGTCGAGGGCGCGCTGCAGGAATCCGACTCCGCTCGAGCCGCCGGTGCCGACCTTCATGCCGATCGTGCGCGCGACGGTCTTGAGGTGACGGAAGCGCCAGAACTGGAAGTTGTCCTCGAGGTCGACGAGGTCTTCGCACGCTTCATACAGATCCCAGTGCTGCTGGTGGTTCTGGTAGATCTCACGGATGGCGGGCACGAGTGCGGGCGTCTCGCGGTAGGGGAGACGCACGTCCCGGTCGAGGATCTCGGTCGGGATCGGGAGGCCGCGTCGCGAGGCGTAGCGCAGGAACTCGTCATAGAGCGTCGGCTTGTGCCATTCGGCGGTGAGCAGCGCGAGGTTCGCGGGGTGGTCGCTGAAGACGCTCAGCATCTTCTCGTTCTTGTTGCCCAGCGCGAACTCGACGGCGCGGTACTGCACCGACTGGAAGCCGGAGGAATTGCCGAGCGCTCCGCGGAACTGCGCGTATTCGGTGGGCGTGAGCGTCGCGAGGATCGCCCACTGCTGGGTCATGACGTCCTGGATGCGCTTGACGCGCGCGACCCTCTTCAGCGCCTCACGGAGGTCGTCGCTCGCGAGCAGCTGGCGTGCGGACGACAGCTCGTGCAGCAGCTGCTTGAGCCAGAGCTCGGTCGTCTGGTGCTGGATGATGAACAGCAGCTCATCATGGTGCTCCGGGACGCTGACGGGATTCTGGGCGGTGAGCAGCTGGTCGAGCGACAGATACGACCCGTACGTCATGCGTCCGGACAGATCGGTGACGATGCCGGCCTCGAGCTCGCGCTCGTTGTTCTCGGTGCTCATGGGTCGCTTCCTGTCGTGACGGACAGGAAGAACATATAACAATCGTGGCGAGCGTCACAATAGTGAAATGTCGCGCGGTGGGACCGGCTCCGCCGAGGTCAGAGCCTCGACGTGCGCGGCGGGGGAGTACGCCGCTCGCCGGGTGCGCCGACGGCTTCGAACCCGGCCGCGAGTCGCAGCAGCGACGAGTCGTCGTAGGCGCGGCCGGCGAACGTCAGGCCGATCGGCATGCCGATGTCGGCCATCAGACCCATCGGCACCGTCACGGTCGGAATGCCGAGATGACGGATGGTCAGGTTGCCGTTCGCGATCCAGGTGCCGTTGCGCCAGCCGAGGTCGGCGGATGACTCGTTCACATCCATGTCAGCCGGCCCGACGTCGGCCACCGCGGGGAAGACGACCGCGTCGAGCTCGAGCTCGTCCATCCACTGTTCGAGGTCGACCCGGCGGGTCTCCTCGAGTCCGCGGAGGCCGTCAGGCAGCTCGGGCATGTCCTCGAATCCGACGCCGGGGTTCTCGCGCACCCATTCCGGGTACTCGGCGATGTCGTCGTCGAAGCCGGTGTAGCGGTCGGGCAGTGCACCCTCAGGGTGGGGGAAGATCGATGCCCCGTCGACCTCCGCGAGAGTGTGCAGCCGCGGGTCGCCGTTCGCCCGCAGGAAATCCTCCCAGGCCCAGGCCGACAGGTCGACGATCTCGCGGTGCAGGTACTCCGGCGTGACGAGCCCGCGGGTGGCGATGGTCGGGGTGCCGGGTCGATCGCCCTCGTAGTTCGACACCACCGGGAAGTCCACGTCGACGACCGTCGCGCCGGCCGCCTCGAGGCTCCGTCGGGCCGCCTGCCACCGGTCGATCACGGACGGACGCGTCGCGATGCGCCGGCCGGTCGGGCCGCCGATGCCCGCATCGTCGGCGGTGCCGGCGTCGGAGTCGGCGTTGATGTACATGCGCGGGATTCCGATGCGAGCGCCGTGGAGAGCTGCCGCCGCATCGGTGGAGAGCGCGCTGTACGACGCGGGGCGGACCTCGGAGGACTGCGGCAGCGACACCCAGGGCTGTGCGCGCCAGAAATCGCCGCGGACCTCGGCGTCGTCGGCGACGATCACCTCGAGCACCTCCAGCAGATCGGCCATCGTGCGGGTGTGCGGCACGACGACATCCATCGTCGGCACGAGCGGCCAGTTGCCCCGCGTCGAGATGACGCCTCGCGAGGGCGTGTAGGCGCACAGGGCGTTGTTCGTGGCCGGGCCGCGACCGCTCGACCAGGTCTCCTCGCCCAGACCGAACGCGCCGAAGCTGGCCGCCGTCGCCGTGCCCGAGCCGTTCGACGACCCGGAGGCGAAGGGCGCGGTGAGGAAGTCGGCGTTGTAGGGGCTCTCGGCGCGGCCGTAGACGCCGCGCTGCATGCCGCCGTTCGCCATCGGCGGCATGTTGGTCAGCCCGAGGCAGATCGCGCCTCCCGACCGCAGGCGCTCGATCGTGAACGCGTCGCGCTGCGCGACGAGGTCGGCGAAGGCGGGGCTGCCGGCGGCCGCCGTGAGCCCTCGCACGAGATAACTGTCTTTCGCCGTGTACGGGATGCCATCGAGCGGCCCCCGCGTCTCGCCACGGGCACGTCTCGCGTCCGATGCCTCGGCCTCCGTGCGCGCCTCGGGATTCGCGACGACGATCGCGTTCAGAGCCGTGTCCGTATCGGGGCCGTCGTAGGCGGCGATGCGCGCGAGGTAGGCGTCGACCAGTTCGACGGAGGTGGCAGCGCCCGTCTCCAGCGCTCGTCGCAGGTCGGCGATCGACGCCTCGACCACGTCGATCATGCGGACACCCCCACACTCGGCTGCTGCTGGGTGATGCAGTGGATGCCGCCGCCGCGGTCGAACAGCGGGCGCGCGTCGACGGTGACGACCCGGCGGCCGGGATAGACGTCGGCGAGGATGGCCCTCGCGGCGGCATCCGCCTTCTCGTCGCCGAACCCGCACGCGACGACGCCGTCGTTGGTGACCAGATGGTTGACGTAGCTCCAGTCCACGAACCCCTCGCCGTCGCGCAGGGTCGCGGGCGCGGGCAGGTCGACGATCTCGAAGCGGCGACCGGCGGCATCGGTCTGATCGCCGAGGTGCGCGCGCAGCTCGCGGGTGACCTCGTGGTCGGGGTGCGCGGGATCCTGCTGATCGTGCAGCAGCAGCCGACCGGGGGAGACGATCGTCGCCACGATGTCGACGTGGCCGTTCGTGCCGAAGTCGTCGTAGTCGCGGGTGAGGCCCCGGGGCAGCCACACGGCCTTCGAGGTGCCGAGAGTGCGGGCCATCTCGGCCTCGACGCGGGCCTTGTCGGCGTAGGGGTTGCGGCGCGGATCGAGCTGCACGGTCTCGGTGAGCAGCACGGTGCCCTCGCCGTCGACGTGGATTCCGCCGCCCTCGTTGACGAGGGTCGAGCTCACGAGCTCGGCGTCGACGGCCCCGGCGATGATGCGCGCGTGCTGCGCCGCCTTCTGCCACTGCGCCCAGGCCGGTGCGCCCCACCCGTTGAAGATCCAGTCCACCGCGCCGAGCACGCCGGGTCGCTCGTCGTCGATGACGAACGTCGGCCCGGTGTCGCGCATCCAGAACTCGTCGACCGGCGCCTCGACGATGTCGATGGCACCGCTGAGCATCCGCCGGGCGCGGGCGATCTCCGCAGGGTCGACGATCATCGTGACCGGCTCGAACTCGGCGACCGCATGGGCGACGGCGGTCCAGGTCTCGTAGCCCTCGTCGCGCTCGGCCGCCGTCTCGCCGAGCGTCGGCCCCTCGGTGGGGAACGCCATCCAGGTGCGGTCGTGCGGTGCGGTCTCGGCGGGCATGTGCCAGGCCATGGTTGTCTCCCTCGCTGCTGATCACGACCTCGGCAACGAGAGTCGCCGTCGCTATTGAACACGCGATCAACGAGTGATACGGTAACCCGTGATGAAGACCACGTCAAGAGCCGCCGCACCGCGCAGGCTGCCGCCGGAGGAGCGCGAACGCTCGATCCTCGACGGCGCCGTATCGCTCGCCTCGGAGAGCGGCCTCGAGGCCCTCACCGTGCGCGCCGTCGCTGCGCGGGTCGGCGTCACACCCGCTCTCGTCGCCCACTACCGGCCCGTGATGGAGTCGTTCGTCGCCGAGGTCTTCACGACGATCGTCGCGGCCGAGCGCGAAGAGGTCATCTCCTCCTACGACCCGACTGTCGACCTGCGCACGAATCTGCTGCGTCTCATCGAGACGCTGCTCGATGACTCGCGCGACGACGTGGCGATGGTGTGGGTGCAGTCGTGGGCGCTCGGAGCCCGCAACGAGGCGCTCGGCACCCGGGTGCGCACCGAGATGGACCTCTGGCACAGCGCCCTCGAAGACCTCATCGCCCGGGCGATCGCCGAAGATCCGGCAGTGCGGGTCGATCCCGATTCGTCGGCGTGGATGCTGCTCGCCATGGTCGACGGGATGAGCGCCCACTCGCTCGTGCACTGGGCGCCGCGCGATCGGGCGGCACTCGCTCGCCGCACCCTCTCCGCCGTGCTCGATGTCCCCGTGACGGACGTTCCGGAGCCCTCCGTTCCGGTGTCGGACGATCTCGAGCCCGGCGCAGCACGACGGGCAGCACAGCCCGCACAGCCCGCAGAAACCCTCAGGTAAGGACAGCTCATGGGAGCAGAACGCATGCACGCGGCCTCGGCCGAATCGACGGCGATCGTCGATGCAGTGCTCGACTACTCGCGCCGGCGGATGCTCGCGGCCGATGTGCCGCTCGACAAGCCCCAGTCGCCCGCCGAGCTCGACCGTCTGGTCGGCACGACGATCACCGATGCGGGTCTCGGATCGCAGCGGGCGCTCAGCGTGTTCGAGCACATCCTCGCTCCCGCCTGCCTGACGACGAGCCACCCGGCGTATCTGTCGTTCATCCCGACGGCGCCGACCATCGCGTCGATCGCGTTCGACCTCGTGGTCTCGGCATCCGGCCTCTATGGCGGCAGCTGGCTCGAGGGCGCAGGAGCCGTGCACGCCGAGAACGAGGTGCTGTCGTTCCTCGCCTCCGAGTTCGGCCTTCCCGACACCGCGGGCGGGGTGTTCGTGCAGGGTGGCACGATCGGCAACCTGTCGGCACTCGTCGCGGCGCGCGAGGCGGCGAAGGCGAAGCTGCTCGACGCGGGCAAGGAGCTGCCTCGTCGCTGGAAGATCGTGTGCAGCGTCGAGGCGCACTCCTCGAACAAGTCGGCGGCGAAGGTCATGGACGCCGACGTGCTGCTCGTGCCGGCCGGAGACGACGGCGTGCTGAGGGCGGACGCGGTGCGCGACGCACTCGCCGAGCACGGCGACGAGATCTGCGCTGTGGTCGCCACCGGCGGCTCGACCAACTTCGGTATCGTCGACGACATCGCCGGCATCGCCGCGCTGAAGGACGAGTTCGACTTCTGGCTGCACATCGACGGCGCGTACGGGCTGACCGCCATGCTGGCCCCCGAGGCCCGGGGTGTCTTCGCCGGGGTGGAGCGCGCCGACTCGGTGATCGTCGATCCGCACAAGTGGCTGTTCGCGCCCTTCGACTGCTGCGCGCTGATCTACCGTGACCCCGATGCGGGTCGTCGCGCGCACACCCAGCACGCCGAATACCTCGACACGCTCACCGACGCGGGCGACTTCAGCCCGTCGGACTACTCGATCCAGCTCACCCGGCGCCCCCGGGGGTTGCCGCTCTGGTTCTCGCTCGCGACGTACGGGGTGACGGCCTATCGCGAGGCCGTGAGCGCGACGCTCGCTCTGACGCAGCGGATCGCCGCCGAGATCGCCGCGCGGCCCGAGCTCCGTCTCGTGCGCGACCCGCAGCTGTCGGTCGTCGTCTTCGAACGCGAGGGCTGGGAACGCGGCGACTACGACCGGTGGTCCGACGAACTCCTCGACTCGCAGCGCGCGTTCGTCGTGCCGAGCTCGCATGGAGGCCGCCCGAACACCCGCTTCGCGATCCTTAACCCGCTCACCACGTTCGACGACCTCGTCGGCATCCTCGACACGATGAAGTAGGCAGCGGGACACGAAAGACGGCCCACCCCGACCCCGCCCCGTCAGCGGGTGGTGTGCGCGTCCAGGAAGTCGATGGTCTTCTGCAGGGCCGTCTGCGCATCCGGCATGTCGAGATGGAACTGGTATTCGTGGGGCAGCTGCGGCTCGTGCGGCGCAGGCCAGAAGAGGGTCGTCACGTCGACGCCGAGCGCGTCGAGCCGCTGGGCCATGGGGATCGACTGCAGCCAGGTGAGACCGTCGCCGTTGCCGCCCGAGATGTAGGTCGTCGGGAAGTCCTCGGTGACCCAGTCGATCGTCGACATCGTGGCACCGGTCGAGTCCTCGGCCCAGGTCTTGGTGCCTGAGTACGCCCACATCGAGGTCTTCAGCCCCCAACCGGCGATGCCGTCGAGCGTCGCGAGTGCGGCCAGGTCGTAGACGCCGCAGTTCAGCACGGTCGCCACCACCTGCTCGGCCTCGAGCGCCGGGGTGACGTCCATGATGTCGGCGTAGTCGGGGCTCGTGATGAGCGTCGCCATCTGACTGGCCAGCTGACCTCCGGCGGAGTCGCCCGCGAGCACGATCCGGGTCGGGTCGACGCCCAGCTCGTCGGCGTGCGCGTCGATGTAGGCGAGCGCGTCGTTGAGCTGGTGCACGGCGAGCGGATACACCCCTTCGGGTCCGATCGTGTAGTTCACGGCGATGGTCGTGTAGCCCTCCGCAGCGAGGATCCGCATGTACGGGTCGACGTTCTCCTTCGATCCCGAGATCCAGGCGCCGCCGTGAATCCAGACGACGGTCGGAAGCGGGCCCGTGGCGGATGCCGGTGTGAAGACGTCCATCGTGGTGTCGGCGCCTCCGTCCGCATACGCGAGATCGAGCTTCTCGGTGAGTTCGGTGTCGGGCACGTGCTTGTCCATCTCGGCGGCAGTCTCGTCGCCGCCCTGGGTGAACACCGCGCGGATGACCATCGCGGACGGCCAGGGGGTGAGCGCGCCGATGATCGCCACCACGGCGACGACGATCAGCACGATTCCGGCGGCCACCTTCGTGCGATGCCAGGGGCGACGACCCTTCGTCGGGTGGACGGATCCGTCGTCGTGCGCGCTCGCGGTCATGGAAACCCCTCTCCGCGCATCATCTTGGCAGTATTCCGGTTACTCTTCGGCGCAGCCGCTCGCCGAGCGGTGAGATCGGCAGGCCGCCGGGGCGGGTGCTCCGACCTCTCAGGCGGTCAGTCCCGCGAGTATGCGCTCCACCGCGTAGTCGAACGCCTCGTCGACGTCGCCGCCCAGACGGAAGGCTCCGGCGAGTTCCATCTGCAGGAACCCGGTCGCCCAGGAGGTGAAGAGCCGGGCCGCATCGAGCGCCCGATCCGGCCCGACGAGAGCGGCGCATGAGCGCAGCACCGGAACAGACGTCCGGTGCAGGGCGTCTTCGGGCGCGGAGGCGGTGAACAGCAGGCGGAACGCGTGCGGGCGTTCGTGCGCGAAGGTGCGGTAGGCGGAGGCGAGGAGGGGGAGCTCGTCGCCTGCGGCGTCGAGCCTGACCGTCAGCGCGTCGGCCGAGGCCTCCGCCACTGCGGAGAGCAGAGCGTCACGATCGCGGATCCGCTTGTAGAGGGAAGGTGCGCGGACGCCCACTCGCTCGGCGACCGCCTGCATGGTGAGTCCCGCGGGTCCGGCGGACTCGAGGATGTCGCGACCGGCGTCGATGATGGCCGCCAGCGAGGTTCGTTCGGGGGTCGGCATCCGGGTCTCCTTCATGGCTATTGACATTAGCTATGATAGCTACGTAGTCTAGCCATCATAAGCCACCGCGAAGGGAACGGCCATGAAGCTCGCACCGCACCTGCATCGACTCGGCAACGACATCGTCGCGTCATACCTCATCGATCTGCCCGAGGGGATCACGCTCGTCGACGCCGGGCTGCCCGGCCACTGGAACGATCTGCAGCGCACCCTCGCAGAACTGGGGCGCCCGCTCTCCGACATCCGGGGTCTCGTCCTTACCCACGGCGACAGCGACCACATCGGGTTCGCCGAGCGGCTGCGCAGCGAAGCAGACGTGCCGATCTTCATCCACAGCGCCGACGCGCACCGCGTGCGCACGGGTGAGAAGCCGAAGACCCCGATGGGACCCGCTCGCGTCGGTCCACTGCTCGGCTTTCTCGCCTACGGCGTGCGCAAGAACGGGCTGCGCACGCGCCATGTCACCGACGTCATGACGGTCGCCGACGGCGAGGTGCTCGACCTGCCGGGATCTCCGGTCATCATCGGGATGCCGGGACACTCGCCGGGCAGCATCGCGGTGCACTTTCCCGCAGCGGACGCGGTGTTCGTCGGCGACGCCCTCACCACGCGCCATGTGCTGACGGGGCAGGTCGGTCCTCAGCCCGCGCCGTTCACGGATGAGCCGACCGAGGCCATCGCGTCTCTCGACAGGCTGGCTGCCGTGTCGGCATCATGGGTGCTGCCCGGGCACGGAGCTCCGTGGCGGGGGTCGCCCGCCGACATCGCGGCCGCGGTGCGCGCGGAGAGCTAGAGCCCCGACAGCACGGAGGCGGTGTCGCTGATCGTGATCTGCGGCGGGTAGAGACCCATCACCTGCATCGCGGCCGCATGATTCTCCGCCGTCGATCCCGCGCAGGCATCGCCGACCACGGTGACGTGCGCTCCGGCATCCGCTGCGGCCAGTGCGGTCGAGATGACGCAGCAGTCGGTCGCGACACCCGCCAGCACGACGTGCGCCCCTCGGCCGACGACCGCCTCGATCTCTGCGCCCCACTTGCCGAAGGTCGGCAGGTCGAGAGCCGGATGCGGCGACAGCCCGGCCGCGTCGGGGACGAGGTCGAACAGTGGATCCGTCGGCGGCTGGTCGGCGAACGGCCACGCGGCGAAGTAGGCGCCCCACGAGGTCGAGCGGTCTGCCGTCGGCATCCAGCGCGTCACGATCACGCGGTCGCCGAAGGCCGTGGCCAGCTCGCGGATGCGCGGCATCGTGTCGGCGAAGAACGGCGATCCCCACGCAGATCCGGGCGACGCGAAGATCTGCTGAGGGTCGATCACGATCAGCCAGGGACCGTCGCTCACGCCGAGGCCTCCTGCGCGCGGATCTTTCCGGCCCGCGCGAACCAGGTCACGACGAACGACAGGACGAGGGCGAAGAAGACGCCGAGGTTGGCATAGGCCCAGTCGCCGTCGACACCCCCGACGAGGTCGAGCAGGTAGCCCTGCCAGTTGTTCCACGGCGCCGCATCCGCGAATCCGTTGAGCACGAAGCCCCAGCCGATCACGCTCGCGATCACCATCGTGCCGATCGAGATCCAGTCCCACGCGCCGTAGCGGCCGCGGCTGTCGAAGAGCGCCTCGTCGTCGTAGTCCTTCTTGCGACGCAGGATGTCGGCGATCAGGATGCCGGCCCATGACGCCAGCGGCACGCCCAGCGTGATGAGGAAGCTCTGGAACGGACCGAGGAAGTCGGTCGCGAAGAACACCACGTAGATCGTGCCGATCGTGAGGATCACGCCGTCGATCGCCGCCGCGGACGGGCGGGGGATGCGGATGCCGAGGCTCAGCAGCGTGAGGCCCGAGGAGTAGATGCCCAGCACCGCGCCGGAGACGAGCGCCAGCACGGCGGTGAGCAGGAACGGAACGAGCACCCAGATGGGCAGGATCGTCGCGAGCGCGCCGATCGGGTCGGCGGCGATCGCCGCGCTGAGCGCGTCGTCGGATCCGGCGAGCAGCAGACCGAAGATGACGAGGATCACGGGAGCCACCGAGCCGCCGATCGTGTTCCACAGGACGATCGCCCCGTCGGATGCCGTGCGCTTCTGGTACCGCGACCAGTCGGCGGCGATGTTGATCCAGCCGAGGCCGAAGCCGGTCATGACCATGACGAGTGCGCCGGTGACCTGTCCGATCCCGCCGTCCGGACGCGCGAGGACGGCCGCCATGTCGATGCTCGGAGCGGCGAGGACGATGTAGAGCACTGTCACGATGCCGGTGACCCAGGTGAGCACCGACTGCAGCTTCATGATCGTGTGATAGCCGAGCACGGATGCCGCGACGATGAGCGCGGCGACGATCACGGTGGCGGTGATCTTCAGCGCGATGCTGTCACCGTCACCTCCGAGCTGCGTGATGACGGTGGCCGTGGCGAGCACGGCCATGATCGCGAGGAACGTCTCCCAGCCGATCGACGTCAGCCACGAGACGATGCCCGGAACCTTCTGCCCCTGCACGCCGAACGCCGCACGGGACAGCACCATGGTGGGCGCCGAACCGCGCTTGCCGGCGATCGCGATCAGTCCGCACAGCAGGAACGACACGACGATGCCGATGATCGACACGAGGGTCGCCTGCCAGAACGAGATGCCGAAGCCCAGCACGAACGAGCCGTACGACATGCCGAACACCGAGACGTTCGCCGCGAACCACGGCCAGAAGAGGTCGCTCGGCTTCGCGGTGCGCTCGGATTCGGGGATGATCTCGATGCCCGCGCGCTCGATGAGAGCAGGCTTGATGTCCGTCATGCCATCATCCTGGCACTGCGCAGGGCCCGCGAGGGCGTCGGCAGGGCTCAGCCGGCGAAGAAAGCTCCGGCGACGCGGGTGAGGTCGTGCAGGTCCGAGACGCCGGCGAGCTCGCGCGCCGAGTGCATCGACAGGATCGGGATGCCGACGTCGACCGTGCGGATGCCGAGACGCGTGGCCGTGATCGGGCCGATCGTCGAGCCGCACGGCACGTTGTTGTTCGACACGAACTCCTGCGTGACCACGTCGGCGGTCTCGCACCAGCCGCGCCAGGCGGCGGAGCCGACGGCATCCGTCGCATAGCGCTGGTTGGCGTTGAGCTTGAGGATTGGTCCCGAGCCGAGCACCGGCTGCACGACGGGGTCGTGCTTGTGCACGTAGTTCGGGTGCACCGAGTGGCCCACGTCGCTCGACAGGCACCACGACGCGGAGAACGCGCGTCGACGCTCGGAGGCGTCGGCGCCGAGCGCGTCGTAGACGCGGCCGAGGATGTCTTCGAGCAGGGGGCCGCCCGCGCCGGAGCGGGAGTTGGAGCCCAGTTCTTCATGGTCGAACGCCGCGAGGATCGCGATCGGTCCGCTGACTGCCGTATCGATCTCCTCGAGCGCGACGACGCCCGCGTGCACCGAGGCGAGGTCGTCGAGTCGGCCGGAAGCGAAGAACGCGCGGTCCTTGCCGAAGATCGCGCCGCGCGCTGTGTCGGCGATCACGACGTCGTAACCGCGGATGTCGGATGCCGAGACGCCGGCCGAACCGGCGAGCTCGGCCAGGATGTCCTCCTGGGTCGGGTCGCCGAGGCCCCAGACCGGCTGCGTCTGGAACTGCTTGTCGAGCGCGAGGCCCGTGTTCGCCTCGCGGTCGAGGTGGATCGCGAGCTGGGGAAGCCGCAGCAGCGCTCCCGTGTCGGCGAGCACCACGCGTCCGTCGGCGAGGGCCAGCCGTCCGGCGAGACGCAGCTCGCGGTCGAGCCACGAGCTCAGCAGCGGACCGCCGTACACCTCGACGGCCGCCTGCAGCCAGCCCCTCGAACCGGTCGTCGGCTGCGGCTTGAGCTTGAAGCCGGGGGAGTCGGTGTGAGCACCCAGGATGTGAGCGGGCGTGGTCGCGGTCGCGTCCCCCGGAACCGTCCACGCGATCGCGGCACCGTCTCGCACGACGACATAGCGTCCGCCGGGGGCGACATCCCAGGCCTGATCCTCTTCGAGCCGCGTGAAACCGGCATCCTCGAGGCGCCGGGCCACCTCGGCGGCGGCGTGATAGCTCGAGGGCGAGGCGGCGACGAAGTCGGCGAGATCCTCGGCGTGGGCGAGAGCGTCCGGGGTGACGGGCATGAGCGACCTTCCTGCAGGGGCGGTCCTTCGATCGTAATCGGCGACTCGATGCGCGATCTCCGCGACGGTCGGATGGCGGTCGTTCACCTTCTCGTCACCATCGGCCGGTACGGTCGATCTCGATAGCGCCTAGGGTTCCGGGGTTCGTCCCGTCTGGTCCGAGCGGCGCCACGGTGCTCCTCCGCAGGAGCGCCGTCATCTGACAGGACAAAAGCCCGGAGGACCCTGTTCGTCGCGCCCGCGAAGAACGGAAGGGTCTCTGATGTCCGCTCTCGCCTTCGCTCTCGTCCTCGCCGCAGCCGTCACGCACGCCGCCTGGAACATCATCGCCCACGGCGTGAGCCGCGCAGGGACGCCGTTCCTCTGGTGGGGGGCCGTCGGAGGAACCGCCGTCTGGATCGGGGTCGTGCCGTTCACCGGCGGGCTCGGCACCGACGACGTGCTGGCGTTCCTGCTCGGCGTCGGAGTCTCCGGTGTGCTGCACGTCGCCTACATGGCGGTGCTGCAACGCGGATATCGCGAAGGCAACCTCTCGACCGTCTACGCGACGGCTCGGGGCACCGGGCCGTTCCTCTCTGTGATCGTCGCCGTGCTGGTGCTCGGGGAGCGTCCATCGGCCCTCGCGCTCACCGGCGTCGCGGCGATCATCCTCGGAGTCGTCGCGATCGGTCTCGTCGACCGCGGACGCGCCGACCGGTCGCGTCGCCTGGATCCCGGGCTCGTGTTCGGTCTGCTCACCGGCGTCGCGATCGCGGTCTACACGATCTGGGACGCCAACGCCGTGCGCACGTGGAACCTCTCGCCCGTCGCCTTCATGGTGGGGACAATGCTGCTCGAGATCCCGTTCTACTCGCTCGGCGTCCGAGGCCGATGGGCGGCCGTTCGCGCGCTCGGCCGCACGCAGTGGAAGCGCATCGTGGCGTTCAGCATCCTGTCGCCGCTCTCGTACATCCTGGTGCTCACGGCCATCCAGATCGCTCCGGTCGCACTGGTCGCGCCGCTGCGCGAGGTCAGCGTTGTGCTGGTCAGCCTGTTCGGTGTCTTCGCCCTGAAGGAGAGCAGGCCCGGATGGCGTCTCGCCGCGTCCGCGGTCGTCGCGGGCGGGATCGTGCTGCTCGCGCTGTAGCGGTGGTTCTGCGGCGGTGGTTCTGTGGTCGTGGTCGTGGTCGTGGTCGTGGTCGTGGTCGGGGTCGTGGTCTCTCCGGGTGCGTGGCCTGCGTGATTGTATGGATGCTGTGTGCGCCGCGTGGGGTCTTCGAGAGAGCAGTCCGTCGGATGCGCACTGGATGTCGGAGCTGCGAGCGATCGTCATGCGTGCCGATCTGGAGCGTCTCGGACGCTTCGACCCGGTGCGTGTGCGGCAGCGGTTCCTCGATGGGTTCGTCCCGCAGAACACGCGAGTGATCGTGGTTGCCGGGCAGGACGTGGGCCTCATCGCGGTGAGGCCCGAGAGCGACGCGGTGTGGATCGAGCACTTCTACCTCGATCCCGCTCAGCAGGGCCGCGGCCTCGGCTCCGCGGTGCTGGCGGACGCCTTGGAGACGCGTCATGCGGGCGATGACCGGCCGTTCCGCCTCAATGTGCTGCAGGGCAGTCCGGCGCGACGGCTGTACGAGAGGCACGGCTTCGAGCTCGAGCGCGAAGACGCGGTCGACGTCTTCATGAAGGCCGAGCCGCTCCGGCGCTGATCGAGTGCCCCGTGACGGGTGCTCGGTCTGGGGTCTCGTTCCTCGTGTCTGGGTCCTTGTTCCTCGTTCCTCGTGTCTTGTTCCTCGTTCCTCGTGTCTCGTTCCTCGTTCCTCGTTTCTCGTGTCTCGTGTCTCGTTCCTCGTGTCTCGTTCCTCGTGTCTCGTTCCTCGTGTCTCGTTCCTCGTGTCTCGTTCCTCGTGTCTCGTTCCTCGTGTCTCGTTCCTCGTTCCTCGTGTCTCGTTCCTCGTGTCTCGTGTCTCGTTCCTCGTGTCTCGTTCCTCGTTCCTCTTGTCTCTTCTGCCCTCGTTGACTGGTCTCTCCGCTCCTCTTGTGCCTGCGTTGTGCGGCATTCCGGGAGATTGGAATACGTGCTCTGATCTGGTCTAAATCGGACTGGTTTCGGGGGTCGAATGTCGGTGGCCCCGTGTTGACTCGAGGGTATGAACAGCATCGTGGAGCGTCTGGGTCGGGTCGTCGCTGACCTTGATGCGGTGCCGTGTGATGACGCGTTGGCGGGGTTGAGCGATGCGGAGCGTGTCGCGGTGCTGCAGGCGGCGGGGGCGGTGTTCCGGCGGGCCGAGGCGGTGATCGTGGAGACCGTGGCGACCGGGGATCCTGCGGATTTTCCGCATGCGGCAGGGTGTCGCGGGGTGAACGAGCTGGTGCAGCGGATGGTGGGCGTGGATGTGCGGGGTGCGTCCCGGGTCGACAGGGTCGTCGATCTGGTGCGCCGGCCGGTGAGTCTGGCGGGGGAGCGGATGCCGGCGCGGTGGTCGGAGATGCGCGTGGCCTTGTTGGATGGTGTGGTGGGTGTCACGGGGTTTCTGGCGGCGACGGGCCCGATCGAGCGGGTGTGGGACCGGTTGAGCGTGGATCAGCGGTTGGCGGCGGATGTGGCGTTGGCGGGGTGCGCCCGCGGGCACGGGATCGGCGGGGGCGCGGATTCTGGTCCGGCGCCGACGGTGCAGGATCTGAAAGCTCTTGCGGAGGATCTCGCCTCGATGCTCGACCCGGACGGGGAGGAGCCGAAGGATGAGGACGCGCGGCGCAAGCGCGGGATCACGATCGGTCGTCTCACGGACGGGATGCATGCGATCCGGGGGTATCTGACTCCGGATGCCGCGGCGCAGTTGCAGCTGATCCTGGACGCGATGCTGAACCCGAAGGGTGACGGCCCGCCCATGCCGGGAGTGTTCTTCACCCCCAGCGGTGACACCGGTCACACAGACACAGGTGCTGACCCGGGTGTTGATCCGTTCAATGTGGATGAGCGCAGCGTGCTCGATGATCGCACCGCGTCGCAGAAACGCCACGATGCTCTCGCCGCCGCTCTCGCGATAGCCGCCCGTCACAAGGACATGCCCACGCTCGGTGGTGCCTCCCCGGTGCTCGTCGTCACCGTTAACGCGACAGACCTCGCCCACCATGCGGAAGGTTCTGCTTTCGGTGCGGGCATCGCCGGCGCGGGTGGTGGTGCGGGCAGCGGCGGGTGGGCGACGATCCCTGGATCCGGTGCGCATGTGCCTGTGTCCGTCGCGGCGCAGACCGCATGTGCGGGGGCGATCCAGCGGGTGCTCCTGGACGAGGGGCGCATCATCGGGATCAGCACCACCGACCGCGTGTTCACCGTGCATCAACGCCGGGCGATCATCGCCCGCGACAAGGAATGCCTCATCCCCGGGTGTCACGTGCCCGCATCCTGGTGCGAGATCCATCACGTCACCGAACACGCCCGCGGTGGGCCGACCCACACCGACAACGGTGTGCCTCTGTGCTGGTGGCACCACCGATCCCTGGGCAGCTCGCAGTGGGAGATCCGCATGAACCACGGGCTCCCCGAAGTCCGTGGACCGAACTGGTGGGACCCCGACCAACGCTGGCGCACCCCACAACACAGCCTCCCCGCGGACCGTGACCGAAGGCGCCTCGTTCGAACCGGGTGATACGCGGCGGCATCCTCACGGCAAGTGCTGCTGATCCCGAACAGCGGGCCGGACTCAGCGGGCCAGCCCCAGCGGGCCAGACTCACAGTGCCCGGCTCAACGGGCTCGCCTCAGCAGTCTCACTCCAATGATCCCGCCGGTCAGCGATCTCGCCGGTCAGCGGTCTCGCCGGTCAGCGGTCTCGCCGGTCAGCGGTCCCGCCTCAGCGGAAGTCGACCAGCCCGGCGTGCGCTGCCGTGACGAGGATCTGCACGCGATCGCGCACGTGCCACTTCGACATGATGCGGCCGAGGTGGGCCTTCACGGTTCCCTCCGACACGATCAGTGTGCGCGCGATCTCGGCGTTGGACATCCCCTGCGCGAGTCGCTGCAGCACCTCCTGCTCGCGATCCGTGAGCGCCTCCAGGGTGTCGTCGCCCCCGACGGGCTCCGTATCCCGCACGTGCTTGATCAGCAGCGACGCGATCCGCGGCGACAGCGAGCTCGCTCCGCTGTACACCTCTCGCACACCCTCGAGAATGCTCGCCGCGCTCGAGTCCTTCAGCAGATAGCCCGACGCACCTGCGCTGAGCATCGGAAGCACGGTATCGCTGCCGTCCAGCGTGGTGACCGCGAGGATCTTGATCTCAGGCCAGCGTTCGCTGATCACCGCCGTCGCCTCGATGCCGTTCATCTCCGGCATCTGCACGTCCATCATCACGACGTCGGGACGCTCGCGTTCCACGACCTCGATGCCCTCGAGCCCGGACTCCGCCTCGGCGATCACCGTGATCTCCGGGTCGCGGGAGACGAAGTGAGAGAGCGCTGAGCGCACCAGGGGATCGTCATCGACGATCACGACGCGGATTTGGGACATGGAGGAAGCCTAACCGGGGTCTACCTGCGGCGCGAGGTATTAGACCTTTGGCTATCGAGGTGTAGCCGTGAGACAGATGTGCTGCTCGCAGATCACCGAGAAGATGAGTACATCGCTAGTCAAAAGTGCAATAAAGGAGGTGAACGTATATGTCTTTCTGGAACCAGGTTGGTCACTTCTTCGGCTTCTACCGCTAATATATATGGCGAAAAGGAGATACTGAAGTATGGCTTCAAGTCTTTCGACGGGTGACCGCTCTGACGTCACCCGACTCGGCAGGGGCGAGAAGCTCAGCACGATAGAACGCATCGCCGTTTTGGCGGTCGTCGGGACCATCGTCATCTTCGACATCGTCGGACTGTTCCTCCCTCCGGGGTTGGAGCCTCTGACAGCGGCAATCGGGATCGCATCCACTGCAGTCCTCGGCCTCTTCCTCTGGTCGCCACTCATCGCGACATACGCCCTCGGCGTCGTGTTCGCCCTATCCTTCATCCCCGGCATCGAAGCCCAGGTGCTGACCGTCGCCGCTTTCGCGGCCGGCTTGATCGTGCGCCTGGGGTGGACCTCACTGGTCCTGTCCTATGTCGGAGTCTTCCTCGTCGCATCCGCGTTGGTCGCCATGGGCGATTCGACGGATGCGTTCAACATCGGCATCTTCCTGGTCGGCGCCGCAGTATCCGGAGCCGTCGGCTATGCGCTTCGCCTGGCATTCGCTCGAGGGCGGACGCTAGAGATGCAACTGGCCGAGAAGGCCGAGCAGGAACGCCAGGCAGTACTCGCTGAGCGGCGCTGGATCGCCGGCGAGCTGCACGACAGCATCGCGCACCACCTCACCGTGGTGGCGCTGCACGTGCAGATGCTCGACGACGATCGCACGAGCAGAGATTCGCAGGAGGCGATTCGCATCGCCGCACGCAAGGCGATGACCGACCTCCGCTTCGTGATCGACCTCGCAGACGACGGACCCCGCTCCGAGGGAATGCCCTCCGGTGATCTGGTGGCCTCCGTCGAGGAGGCCGCGCAGGAGTTCGAAGCCGCCGGCCATGCCGTGGCCGTCATCGGCGACCCTTCCGATGAGCGCGTCCCGCGGGCCGCCGAGATCATCCTCGCGCGCATCATGCGAGAGTCCGCCACCAACGTCCTCAAGTACGCCGGCGCGGGCGAAGTCGAGATCCGATTCGACATCGACGACGACGCCGCGAAGATGGCGGTGAGCAGTCCGCTCTCCATCACGCCGCGTCGCGAGCTCTCCTCGAGCCGCACGGGCATCGGCCGCATGGCCGAACGGGTTCTCGGTGCCAGCGGCGAATTCAACGCCGGCGAAGTCGACGGCCGCTGGGTCGTCTCGGCGCTGCTGCCGATCGTCTGACGCCTCCGGCATCCCAGCATCCCGGCTTGAAAATGGCAGGGGATTGCGTATCGGTATTCCGGTACGCTGGGAGCCAGATCCGCGGAATTCCGGGGTTTTCGACGTGAAACCTAGACGAAAGTCCAGGGTAGATCTCGACTATAGACCGTGTTCCATGGTGTAGCCGGGCGCTTACATTGGGTATACCCCAGAAATAGCGCATCCCCAGCGCTGTGATCGCGAGCGCGGTCTTTGGAATCTGATCCCCATCGCGCTCGCGATCGGCTTCTTCCGACGAGTCACCTCGAGGAATCGATGCCGATCGACTGGCCGGCTGTCAGCCGCCCACCGCACGCATGTAGTGCCCGTCCGTCGAGATCCCCGACGCCGCGACCGTGAACCGCACCACCTCGCTGAGGTAGCGATCTTCGGATGCCTCGAAGATGCGCCCGCCCGCATCACGGGAGATGCGGCTGAGTCGAAGGATCGGCGTTCCCTGCGGCACGCGCAGCAGGGCGGCATCCTGCTCGTCGGCGGCGACGGCGTCGATCTGGTGCTCGAGCCCGACGATCGGGTGTCCCACCGACCCGAGGTACTCCGTGATCGAGATCTCGTCCGTGTCGACGTCGAGCAGTCGTCGTCCTACTGCCTCGGTGTAGAAGAGCCGCTCGAGCATC
Organism: Microbacterium sp. CGR1; assembly: GCF_001266755.1. Classification (NCBI taxonomy): domain Bacteria; kingdom Bacillati; phylum Actinomycetota; class Actinomycetes; order Micrococcales; family Microbacteriaceae; genus Microbacterium; species Microbacterium sp. CGR1. Next base: position 1,892,406 of record NZ_CP012299.1, on the reverse strand, counting down.
GTCGGCCGGCCGTCGAGCAGGCGCAGTCGCACGACGCTGACGACCGTGTCGTCGGGCGACACTCCGAGCAGTTCTGCGCGGTCACCGGCCCTGCGAAGGCTCAACTCCTGCGTCTGCGCGCCCGGAGTCACCCCGAGATCGCGGGCCCAGCGAGTGAACGGCACCGACACATCGACCGCCTGGCTGGCCTTGCGCGACACGACCCGCGCGGGGCGTCCCCGCCCCGTCTCGATCAGGCCCTCTCCGCGCAGGGCGGCGAGAGCGTTCCTGATCGGACCCCGCGAGGTGCGCCACCGTTCGGCGAGCTCCGCCTCGGTCGGCACGTCGTCGCCGGGGCGCAGGGTGCCCGCCGCGATCTGCGCGCGGAGGTCGTCTGCGATCTGGGTGTATACAGCTTCGGCCACATAGGCATACTACTTCGCTATCGAGGTGGAACGGTTGCGCGTTCCCTCGCCGTTCATCCGAGGAAAGCTCGGGTGAACGGACCTTGAACTCTTCCAAGTTAGGTACATATCTTGGCTGTTGTCCTGTCAGAGTGGCTCGTGGATCACCCCTCCCACTCCGAAAGGTCCTCATGAAGCTCCGCGCTCTCCCCGTACTCGCCGGCGCCGCGATCCTCGCGCTCGGCCTCGCCGCCTGCTCCGGCTCCGCAGAGGCCACCGGCGCGTCCGGTGCCGACGCATCATCGGCCGCCGGCGGATTCGCCGTCGACGAGAACACGCTCGTCTTCGGCGTCGTGCCCGACTCGGTCGACACCGAGACGAACTACCAGCCGCTCATGGACTACATCGCCGAGATCACCGGCAAGACGGTGGAGTACCACGAGTCCACCGACTACGCGGCGCTCATCGAGGCCGCGGTCGCCGGCAAGGTCGATGTCGCCTCGTTCTCGGGTTTCACCTACGTCACCGCCACGAACAACGGCGCGAAGCTCACCCCGATCTCCTCGATCGTGACCGAGGAGGGCCAGGAGCCCGGGTACTACTCCCAGGCCATCGTGCCTGCCGACAGCGACATCTCGAGCATCGAGGACTTCGCCGGCAAGAAGGTCTGCTTCGTCGATCCCTCGTCGACGTCGGGATACCTCTTCCCCTCCTACAACCTGCTCGAGGCGGGCATCGACCCCAAGACCGACATCACGCCCGTCTTCGCGGGCAAGCATGACGTGAGCGTGCAGAAGGTCGGCGAAGGCGTCGAGTGCGAGGTCGGATTCGCCGAGGACTCCGAGGTCGAGAAGTCGGATGCCGTCAAGGTCATCGACGAGACCATGGTCCCCGGAGCGCCGCTCGTCTACTCGTCGACTCTGCCGGACGACGTCGCGCAGGAGCTCATCGACGGACTCTCCGAGATCACGATCGACGACATCATCGCCGCCGGCATCGAGGGCGCGGACACTGATGCGTTCCGCAGCGTGTTCTACGCCACCAAGCCCGTCGACGACGCGTACTACGACCTGATCCGCGACATCTGCAAGGAGACCGAAGCGGAGCAGTGCCAGGGCTGACGCCCGATCGCTGACCGCAGCGTCAGCCGAGCGCCCCCGTTCCGCAGTGTGCTCCCACCCCGGAGCAGCGGAGCGCGGGGCGCTCACCCGCAAGAATCACGCTCGACGCCACGACCCTGGAGAACTGACATGAACACGGCAACCGATGCCCTCATCCGCCTGGACGGTGTGACGAAGACCTTCGGCTCGACCACCGCGCTGAAGAACGCATCGCTGCAGGTCTCACGCGGCGAGATCGTCGTGCTGCTCGGGCTCTCCGGCTCGGGCAAGTCGACGCTGCTGCGGCACCTCGACGGTCTCGAGGTGCCGACCTCGGGCGAGATCGAGGTGCTCGGCGCGAAGGTCCCGACGCTCAAGGGCAAGGCGCTGCGCGCCCTCCGCAGCCGGGTGGGATTCATCTTCCAGCAGTTCGAGCTCGTGCCCTCGCTGACGGTGCTCGAGAACGTGCTCACCGGATCTCTGTCGGAGGTCCGCGGCCCGCGGCTCGGCCTGTGGGGCTACTCGAAGGCGGCGAAGCTGCGCGCCCTCGAGCACCTCGATCGCGTCGGGCTGCTCGACCGGGCCTATCAGCGCAGCGACACCCTCTCAGGCGGCCAGCAGCAGCGCGTCGCGATCGCCCGCGCCCTGATGCAGAAGCCCGACATCCTGCTCGCCGACGAGCCCGTCGCATCCCTCGACCCGGAGTCCAGCGACCAGGTGATGGCACTGATCCGTGAGATCGCCGCCGACGAGGGGCTCACGGTCGTCTGCAGCCTGCACCAGGTCGACCTCGCGATCTCGTGGGCCGACCGCATCGTGGGGCTGCGCCACGGCGAGATCGTGCTCGACACCCCGACCGGCGACCTGACCAAGGCCGAGGTCATGGAGATCTACGGCCGCGTCGCCACGACCACCGCAGAGATCCGCGCCGTGCAGGACGAACTCACCGAGATCACGGTCGACGTCGCCCAGCTCGACAAGGCGCGGGCCTCATGACCGTCCTCTCGGACCCGCCGCGGGCGCACGCGACCCCCGCACGCACGAGTGTCGCCGATCGAGCTCCTCGCCGCCCGATCTCCGCCGAGCGCATCGCCGCCGGGCTGACGCTGCTGGCGCTCCTGGTGCTCGGCATCCTCGCGGTCGACGAGGTCGGCATCTCGATCCCGGCGATGGTGCAGAGCTGGGGCAACGCCGAGAACTTCATGGCCCGAGTCGGCGGCCTCTCGTTCCCTGAACCGGCCGACCTCGCCTGGCTGATCGCCCTCACCGTCGGGCTCGTGCTCGTCGGCACGTTGCTCGCCGCCGCCCTGTCGGTGCCGATCGCCTACCTCGCAGCCTCCAACACGACCCCCGGCAACGGATGGCGTGCCGCCGCGCGGTTCGTGGGAGTGCTCACCCGAGCGCTGCCGGACGTCGTGCTCGCGATGGCGTTCGTTCTCATGTTCTCGCTCGGCACCCTGCCCGGCATCCTCGCCATCGGCATCCATTCGATCGGGATGATCTCGAAGATGTTCGCCGACGCGATCGAGCAGATCGACGAGGGCCCCCGGCTCGCGATCCGCGCCGCGGGCGGATCGAAGATGCAGGAGTTCGCCTCAGGAATCCTTCCCCAGGTGCTGCCGAGCTGGGTCGCGACGGTGCTGCACCGCAACGACATCAACCTGCGCGGCAGCGTCGTGCTCGGCTACGTGGGCGTGGCCGGCCTCGGACTCGAGATGTCCTACGCCTTCAAGTCGCTGAACTACGGCAAGGGCCTCGGCATCGCCCTGGTCATCTTCGTCCTGTGCGTCGTGATGGAGATCGTGTCGAGCCTGGTGCGCGGGGCAATGCTCGGCCAGCAGCGGCAGACGCGGTCGTGGATCGACCGCATCATCCACCCGCGACTGCGCGGGGCGACGGGCGCGGCGACGACGGAGCGCCCGGAGTGGGCGGCCAGCCCGCAGACCGCCGTGCGTCGACCGTGGACCGCGGAGCGGGTGCGCAACACGACCGGCATCGTGACGGCGGTGCTCGTCGTCATCGGCAGCGTCGTCGTCAACCAGATCAACTGGATGGACTTCTTCACCTTCTGGGGCAAGCTCCCCGAGGTCGCGGCGAAGTTCTGGCCGCCGTCATTCGGCAGCTACGAGGCGTCGGCGATGATCGCGGCCATGCGAGACACGGTCGCGATCGCACTCGCGGCGACGGTGCTCACGCTGCTGCCGTCGCTGATCCTCGGCTCCCTCGCCGCGAGCAACGTCTCACCCGGAGCGGGAGCGCGGGGCATCGCGCGCTTCCTGCTCGTCGGCATCCGCGGCATTCCCGAGCTGATCCTCGCGATCGTGCTCGTCGTCATCACCGGCCTCGGCGCCCAGGCGGGAGTCATCGCGCTGGCCATCGGCGGCATCGGTCTGCTCGGCAAGCTGATCGCCGATTCCCTCGAGGAGGTCGACCGTGGGCCCGAACGGGCCCTGCGGGCGGTCGGCGCCACCCGGCTGCAGACCTACGCCTCGGCGACCGTGCCGCAGGGCATGCAGGCGCTCATCGGGCACAGCTTCTACATGCTCGACACGAACATCCGCGCCGCGACCATCCTCGGCATCGTCGGCGGAGGCGGTGTCGGGTACTACCTGCTCAACGCCAGCCAGGGTTCGCGCTATGAGACCGTGACGGCGATCGTGCTGATGATCCTCGTCACCGTGCTCGTCGTCGAAGGGCTCGCGATGTGGATGCGCAAGGTGTTCCGATGAGCGGCCGCGCCGGCTCGACCGACTCCGTCGACCTCGTGGTCGTCGGCTCGGGGATCATCGGCCTCGGCGCCGCGTACGCGGCGGTGCGGCGGGGTCTGAGCGTCGTCGTCGTCGACAGAGCGGATGCTCCCGTCGGCGCGACGATCCGCAACTTCGGCCACCTCTGCATCGGCGCGCAGACGGGGGAGGCCCGGCGCTACGCGGACCTGTCCAGAGACCTGTGGCTGCGCCTCGCTCAGGATGCGGGGTTCTGGATCCGCGAGTCGGGGACACTGGTCGCCGCCCGCCACGCCGACGAGATCGCTGTGCTCGAGCAGGCGGCGGCAGATGGCGGCATCCGGATGCTCGATGCGGATGAGCTGCTGCGCCTCGCCCCGCTCCGTCGCCGGGGACTCCTCGGCGGAGCGCACATCGAGACCGACCTGCAGACCGATCCGCGCACCGCCGCCGCGGCGATCGTGCGGCACCTCGCAGGACTGGGCGTCGACTTCCGCTTCCGCACGGCGGCGACCTCCGTCGCCGGACGCCGCGTCGAGACGACGAGAGGCGCGATCACCACGGGCGCGGTCGTCATCGCGGCGAATCACGACATCGACCAGCTGCTGCCGGAGGTGGCGGAACGGTCAGGCGTCGTCCGGTGCGCTCTCGACATGATGCGTGCAGCGGTGAGTCTCCGGCATCCGCTCTCCGCCCCGCTGCTGACCGGGTGGTCGCTCGTCCGCTACGGACGCTTCGCCGACGGTGCCGCCACCGCCGCGCTCCGCGATCGCCTGCATTCGGAGCGTCCGGACCTCGCCGCGCTCGATCTCAATCAGATGTACACGCAGCTGCCGGACGGCACGCTCATCATCGGCGACTCGCACGCCACATCGACCGCGCCGGAGCCGTTCCAACCCGAGGCCGCGTTCACGGCGTTCCTCGCCGAGGCGGAGGCGCTGTTCGAGATGCCGGCCCCACGGGTGCTGGAGCGCTGGCAGGGCGTGTATGCGAAGGCGTCGAAGGACTTCCTCATCGACACGGTCGACGAGGGGGTGCTGGTGCTCGCCGCGACCACCGGCATCGGAATGACCACGGGTCTGGGGCTCGCCGAAGAGAATCTCACCGCCGCCTTCGGGTGGACACCTGCAATGGAAGGAACCCCATGACCACTCAGCTCGACGCAGCTCCGGCACCGGCGCTCGAACTCATCGTGCTCGACATGGCCGGCACGACCGTGCTCGACGACGGGGTCGTCGAGACGGCGTTCCAGCGCGCCGCCGAACGCACCGGAGTCGCCGATCGGATGCCGTGGGATGACGCGCTCGCGCACGTGCGCGCCACCATGGGGCAGTCCAAGATCGAGGTCTTCACGCACCTTGCGGCAGGAGACCGTGCCGCCGCCGAGCGCGCGACGGCCGCATTCGAAGGCGCCTACGCCGAGATCGTGGCCGAGCAGGGGGTCACCGAGATCCCCGGGGCGGCCGATGCGATCCAGGGGCTGAAGGACGCCGGTCTGAGGGTCGTGCTCACGACCGGATTCGCGCCGGTCACCCGCGATGCGCTGATCGACGGTCTGGGCTGGCGCGGGCTCATCGACCTCGCCCTCTCGCCGGTCGACGCCGGGCGCGGGCGTCCGGCACCCGATCTCGTGCTTACGGCGCTGATCCGCACGCAGACCTCGTCGGTCGCCGCTGTCGCTGTCGCCGGAGACACGATCAGCGACGTCGAGTCGGGCCGCCGCGCAGGCGCCGGTCTCGTCGCCGGCGTCCTGACGGGCGCCCACGACGCACGCGCGCTCGAGCTCGCCGGTGCCGACGTCGTGCTCGAGGACGTGACGCATCTTCGCGGCACGCTCACCGAGCGCGGGCTGCTCCCTCTCGTGCCCACGGTCTGAGGCCCTGACATGGGAACTCTGCTGATCCGTCCTCCCGGCCACCGTCGCGACGTGGCCCTGCGGCCCGCGGCCACAGCGATGGTGTGGATCGGTGAGGGCCACCCGCACGAGATGATCGCCGTTCCCGGTGTCGCGCTCGGTGAGCACGACGTGCTCGTCGCCGTCGAGATGTCGACGATCTGCGGGTCCGACGTCCACACCGTGCACGGACGTCGGTCCGCCCCGGTGCCGCTGGTGCTCGGACACGAGAGCGTCGGACGTGTGATCGCCCTGGGCGACGGCGGGGCCTCGACGGTCGACGGCGTCCCCGTGCGCATCGGGGATCGGATCGTCTGGTCGGTCACGATCTCGTGCGGCACCTGCGACAGGTGCGCCCAGGGTGTGCCGCAGAAGTGCCGCACGCTCGGCAAGTACGGTCATGACCGCATCGGCGTGCACGGCGACCTCACCGGCGCGTTCGGCTCGCACGTCCAGGTGCGGGCGGGCACCGCGATCGTGCGGGTGCCCGAGTCCCTGCCGGCCGCGGTGCTCGCTCCGGCATCGTGCGCGACCGCGACCGCCTGGGCCGCCGTAGCCCGGGCTGCGCGCGATCACGACCTCGACGGCGCGACCGTCCGCATCCACGGAGCCGGACTCGTCGGGCTCTCGGCCGCGGCGATCGCGGTGGAGCACGGCGCGACGGTCGAGGTGCTCGACCCCGCACCCGAACGGCTGGCTCTGGCCGCACGCTTCGGCGCCGGTCCGATCGATCGTGACCCGGACGTCGTGATCGAGGCCTCGGGGCATGCCGTGGCCGAGGCGCTCGCCGGCGTCGCCACCGGGGGCACGGTCGTGCTGGTCGGGAGCGTCTTCCCTGCCGAGCCGGTGCCCCTCGACGCCGAGAGCATCGTTCGCCGGCTGGTGACCGTCACCGGCGTGCACAACTACACGGGATCGGAGCTCGCCGAGGCTGTCGCATTCCTCGCAGGACGAGGACGCGCCTACCCGTTCGTGGACGCGGTCGGCGAAGTGCGGCAGCTCGCCGACCTCGACGAGGCCATCACCGCGGCATCCGCTCCCGGCGCGCCGTTGCGCATCGGCGTCGTACCCGGACGCTGACGGGAGACGGGTCGAGCGCAGGAGAGCCAGGGCTCAGGCCGTGGGCTCTGCCGCGCCACCTTCCTCGGCGTCGTCTTCGGCGTCGTCTTCGGCAGCCGCGGATGCCGAAGACCCCGGTCCCGAGCGCCGCGGTCCCGCAGGGCGGATGCCCTCGGCATGGAAAGCGAGCAGCCGCATGGCGGTGTCGACCGTCTCGTCGAGGACTTCCTGCGGATCGCCGCTGAGCGCCAGCCTGCGGTGACCGACCCCGTCGGCCGTGGCCCATCCGACGTAGACGGTGCCGGGCTCGTGCCCGCCTTCAGGATCGGGCCCGCCGACCCCCGTCGTCGAGATGCAGACGTCGGCGTCGAACAGCCGCAGTGCGCTCGCGGCGAGATGCTCGGCGCACTCGGGGGAACACGGATCCGTTCCCGGCGTGAGTCCGAGCAGGCTCTCCTTCACATCGGTGAGGTAGGCCACGATGCCGCCGGCGAACCACGAACCGGCGTCGGCCCCCGCGCCGATCGTGCTCGCCAGACGTCCCGAGGTCAGGGATTCCACCACGCAGATGCGCAGTCCGCGCTCAGCGGCGACCTCGCTGACGCGGTCCAGCGGTGACTGCTCTGCTGTCACTTCTCTTCGGCGGAGTCCGCGTGCGTCGGGGCGTCGGACTCGATGGTCGCCTCGTCGGAGTAGTCGGGCCGCGGGGGCTGCAGCGGCTGGTCGGAGTACTCGCCGCCGAGGCGTCCGCCGTACGGGCGCCCGTGGTCGGCGAACTCGTCGCGGGCGTAGACCAGCTCCCACTCGCCGACGGTGAAGCGTGCGCCGGTGCGCAGCGTCTGGGTGCGATCGCCGGGGTGGGTGGCGGTGGCGTCGGGGTTGCTGTTCATCTCGCCCTCGCCGTGGAGTTCGAGGACGTACTCGTCACGGTCGTCGTGCGTGATCGTGGCGTGCACGGGGTCGGCGCCGTCGAGCCGCAGCTCGTTGTCGGCAGCGGAGCCGATGCGCACCACGTCGACCTCGAGGGCGAACTCGGCGCGCTCGCCGTCGCGCGTGACGCGCAGGCGCGGGTTGCCCTCGCCGAACTCGGCGTGAGTGGTCGTGGGGGTGTAGCCCTCATCGGAACGGTCGTCGATGTGTCGTGCGTTCATGGTGGGTCTCCTCGCGGTTCCTGCCAGGATATCGGCGAAGGGATCCGCACGCAGGGGGTTGACTTCGGCCCGCTCCGACCCCGTCTGGACAGCCCGCTCGGGCCGACGCATCGAGGGCCTGCGGTCCCATAAACTGCATGACGAAGACCTGCACACCAGAGGAGAGGGCGAATGGGCAAGTTCATCTACGAGGGCAGCGTGAAGACCGAGATCGAGGATCGCGCCCTCACCCACCTGCAGCTCGTGATGACCGCCAAGCTGCGACGCGCCGAGCCCTTCCCGTTCAGCTGGCGCGAAGACGCGAGCGTCGGCGGCGGCCGCACGACGGTGTGGGTGCAGCCGGGCAGCTCGCTCGTCTTCAAGTACTTCGGCAGCAGGCAGCCGTCGATCAACCGTGCCTGGATCGAGGCGCTCGCCTTCACCGCGAATGCGCCGAGCGGGCTGTATCTCGTTCCCGAGCCGCAGGACACGTCCGGCCCCGTCGCGCCGGCCGACGACGAGCCCGCCGCTCCCGGGGCCTGAGCGGCCCGCGCCATTCACCTGTCGCACCCCGATCGTCGATCGAGGTGTCGATTGTCAACCCCCTCCCGAGGGCGCCGACGGGCCGCGAGTCTCGTTGGACGCCCGACTCAGGCCACGCACGATGATGGCGAGTCGCGAGGAAGAGGAGACACCATGGCAGACAGCACCCCCGACCCCCGCAGCCAGCACCGCGACGAGGAATTCCCCGGTCAGCAGCAGAACCAGCCGGGACTGACCGACGACATGCGCCCGACTCCCGACCACGGCGAGGAGTCGTACGTGGGCCACGGGCGTCTCGAGGGGCGTAGAGCCCTGATCACCGGCGGGGATTCCGGAATCGGCCGAGCCGTGGCGATCGCCTTCGCCCGCGAGGGAGCCGACGTGGCGATCGTGCACATGCCGGAGGAGCAGGCGGATGCCGACGAGACCATCGATCTCGTGCGCGCGGAAGGCCGCCAGGGGCTGAGCCTCGCCGGCGACGTCCGCGACGAGGCCTTCGCCACCGAGGTGGTGACCGAGACGCGGAGCGCCCTCGGCGGCCTCGACCTCCTGGTGTTGAACGCCGCGTACCAGCACGACATCGACGGCTTCGAGAATCTCGAGACCGACCGCCTCCGCCGCGTGTTCGAGACCAACCTCTTCGGCCTGCTGTACTCGGCCAGGGCCGCGTACCCGCATCTGGAGTCCGGCTCCAGCATCATCGTCACGTCGTCCGTGCAGGCCTTCGAGCCGTCGCCCAACCTCATCGACTACGCGATGACCAAGGCGGCGCAGGTCGCTTTCGTCAAGGCGCTCGCCGAGGAGGCGGGAGAGCGCGGCATCCGCGTGAACGCCGTCGCTCCCGGCCCCATCTGGACGCCGCTGATCCCGGCCACTGGCTGGTCGGACGAGCGGGTGAAGACCTTCGGATCCGACACGCCTCTCGGCCGGGCCGGACAGCCGGCAGAGCTCGCCGGCGCCTACGTGTACCTCGCGTCGGCGGAGTCGTCGTACACCTCGGGCGCGGTGCTCGCGGTCACCGGCGGCAAGCACCTCTGACAGGGCCGGTTCGTCGGCATCCGCGCGCGCCGTAGGCTGGCTGGGTGAAGCAGTCCACGCCGTCCCGTCCGCTCGTGGGCGTCGTGCTCGTGGTCTGCTCGTGTCTGTCGCTGCCGTTCGGGGCCGCGGTCGCGGCCCAGCTCTTCCCGGTGCTCGGCCCGTGGGGTGTGACCTCGCTGCGCGTGGCGATCGCGGCGCTGCTGCTGGTCGTCATCGTGCGCCCGAGACCGTTCCGGTGGACGAAGTCGCAATGGCTCGCCGCCGTGCTGTTCGGGGTCTCGCTCGCCGCGATGAACGGCTTCTTCTATGCGGCGATCGACCGCATCCCGCTCGGCCCGGCCGTCGCGATCGAGTTCCTCGGGCCGCTCGTCCTCGCCGCCGTGCTGACCAGGCGCCTCGTCGATGCCGCCTGGGTGGGGGTCGCGCTGCTCGGGATGGTGCTGCTCGGCGTCGACGGACTGATCGGCGCCGAGTCCCTCGATCCGCTCGGGATCGTCTTCATCCTGATCGCCGCCGGCTTCTGGGCCATGTACATCCGGATGAGTGCCCGGGTGGGTGCCATCATCCCCGGCAGCAGCGGACTCGCGGTCGGCCTGGTCGTGGCCGCGATCCTGCTGATCCCGGTCGGTGTGCCGGCCGCGGTCACCGTCGCGGGCGACATGCAGCTGCTGCTACTCGCCGCGGTCACCGCCGTGCTGTCGTCGGTGATCCCCTACAGCTTCGAGCTCGCCGCGCTGCGTCGCCTGCCGCAACGCGTGTTCGGCGTGCTCCTGAGCCTCGAGCCCGCATTCGCGACGCTCGCCGGGTGGCTGATCCTCGGGCAGTCGGCGACTCCGCTGCGGATGCTCGCGATCGCCCTGGTGGTGGCGGCGAGCGTCGGCACGACGCTCGGCGTGCGACGTCAGCGCCGGCGAGGCGATGCGGCCGCAGCCCGAGAGGTCGGGACCGGGCCCGACGGCGCCCGCCGCGACGACGAGCCCGGTCCCTTCACCGCGCCGATCCCGCTGCCCGAATGACCGGCCGACCCGTCAGGCGCTGACCGCAGCAGGCACGGGCAGCGGATAGCGGCGCCGCAGCAGCATCCGCTGCACCAGCGTCCAGACCACGGTCACGGTGAGATACAGCGCGGCGGCGAGCGGCACGAACATCGCGAAGACGGCCGTCAGATAGTGCAGAGCGCTGGTCACACGCAGCATCGTCGGCGAGTTCAGCGGCGAGTCGTCGTCGACCACGGCCGGCCGGAAGACCCGTCGTGTGATCTCGGCCACCACGATCATCACGGCGATCAGCGCACCGAAGACCCACAGCGTCTCCGGCGTCGCCGTGCCGCCGAAGACGGCGGAGACGAGACTGGTGCCCAGCGGTGCACCGAACAGGTCGTGCGTGAGCAGGTCGTTCGGGTGCCCGGCGATGTCGGGGCGGATGAACAGCGTGTACAGGATGCCGACGACCGGCGCCTGAGCGAGGACCGGCAGCATCCCGGCGAACGGAGACGTGTTCTCGGAGCGGTAGAGCTCGAGCATCTCCTTCTGCAGCCGCTCGGGATTCTTCTTGTGCCGGCGCTGCAATTCTCGCAGCCGAGGAGCCAGGCGCGCTCTGGTCTGCTCGGCCTTCGCCTGCGAGACGCCGACGGGAATCAGCAGGGCGCGCACGAGAAGCGTGACGAGCACCACGGCGAGTGCGGCGGCGGATGCTCCGGCGAGCGGTTCGAGCAGTGCGGAGAGCCCGGCGAGGGCGCCGTACGCCGCGTCGAGCAGGAAGGTCAGGGGTGGAAAGGCGAAGATGTCCATGGAAGTCCGTTCGTGTGTCGGGAAGGGTCGGCGAAAGCCGCGCAGTCCCGTACGAGGACGGACTACGCGGAGACGGCGACTCCCGGCGCACGAGGACGCGGGTGACCGGCGGCGTCAGGATCGCTCTGGGCGAGCAGGGTCGAGACGTCGATCGCCCGCAAAGGGTGCGGGGCGCTGCGTGGAGAGGGCGGTGCGACGCTCAGCGCCACGGCGATCGTGAGGGTCGTCAGGGCGATCAGCGCGATCGCGACACCGAGTGCCGCGGCATCCGGCACCGCGATGACCCCGAGCGCGGCCGCGACGAAGCCGAGCATCTGCCCGAACCATTCGCTCATGCGCGCCTCCCTGATCCCTCACGCCGAGATTATCACCGGCATCCGAGTGCGGCATCGGTCGCGCGCCCGCCTCGGGGCAGGGGAGCGGAGATAGCCTCGAGGCATGAGTGATCTGCGCGCACTGCTCGGCATCGAACACCCCATCATCCTCGGTCCGTTCGGCGGGCTCTCCTCCGTCGGGCTCACGGCGGCGGTCAGCGAGGCCGGCGGCCTCGGCGGCTATGGGCTCTACGGCTACGACGCCGACCGCATCGACGCGACGATCGCGTCTCTGCGGGAGGCGACCTCGCGTCCTTTCGCGGTGAACATCTGGCTGCCGACCGGCGACGAGGTCGAGCCGAATCCGCAGCACACCGTGTTCGCGCAGGCGCTGCAGCCGTTCTACGACGCGGTCGGACTCGAGGTGCCCGCCCGCCCCGAGCGCTACCTGCCTCCCCTCGACGAGCAGCTCGACGCGATCTTCGAGGCGGCGCCGGCCGTGCTGAGCACCGTCTTCGGGGTTCCGTCCGGGGCCGTCGTCGACGAGGCGCACCGCCGCGGCATCCGTGTCGTGGGAACCGCGACGACCGTCGCCGAAGCCGTCGCACTCGCGGACGCCGGGGTCGACGCCGTCGTCGCGACCGGCTTCGAGGCCGGCGGCCATCGGGTGTCGTTCCTCCGTCCGGCCGAGGAATCGCTCGTCGGGACCTTCGCACTCGTGCCACAGGTCGTGGATGCCGTCGATGTGCCGGTCATCGCGACCGGCGGCATCGCCGACAGGCGCGGCGTCGCCGCCGCGTTCGCGCTCGGAGCGTCAGCCGTGCAGGTCGGCACGGCCTTCCTCGCGACGGCGGAGTCGGCGGCGAACCAGGCGCATCGCGACGCCATCCGCTCCACCGCAGCCGACGGCACCGTTCTCACGAAGGCGATGAGCGGACGCCTCGCCCGCGGCACCCGCAACCGTGCGGTGCGGGCGATCGAGGCGAGCGGGACGATCGCCCCGTTCCCGATGCAGAACTGGCTCACCGGCCGATTCCGCGCGGCAGCGGGCGAACAGAACCTCGGCGAGTTGCAGTCGCTCTGGATGGGTCAGGGCGCGGCACTGGCCGGTCATGCGACCGCCGCCGAGGCCTTCGCCGAACTGCTGGCGGGAGTGCCGGAGGCCCGGTGAGGGTCGTTGTCGATCCGGGCTGTGAAGCTGGCCAGGTACGGGGGCTTGCCAGCGACGTCATCGGCTAGAGGCGTCGCACCCCTCTGAGCACCCCGGGTCAGAGGATGACGGTGGACCGGCCGTGGACGATCACACGGTCCTCGGCATGCCACTGCACGGCACGGGCGAGAACGAGGCGTTCGACGTCGGCGCCGCGCTGCTGCAGATCGGCGGCCGACTCCGAGTGCGTGACACGGGTGACGTCCTGCTCGATGATCGGTCCCTCATCGAGATCCGCCGTCGCGTAGTGCGCGGTGGCTCCGATCAGCTTCACACCGCGGTCCTTCGCCCTCGCATACGGGTTCGCCCCGATGAACGCGGGGAGGAAGGAATGGTGGATGTTGATGATCGGGGCGCCGAGACCCTCGATGAAGTCGTCGGTGAGGATCTGCATGTACCGGGCGAGGACCACCAGATCCACGTTGCCGCGCAGGAGCTCGAGCTGACGCTGTTCCATCGTCTGCTTGTCGCCTGAGGGGATGTGCACGAACGGCACCCCGAACGAGCGTACGGACTCGGCGAGGTCGGGGTGGTTCGAGACGACCATCGTGACGTCGATGTCGAGCTGGCCTCGCTGCGTGCGCCACAGCAGCTCCATCAGGCAGTGATCGTACTTCGAGACGAAGATCGCGACGCGCTTGCGCCGCGCGGTGTCGTGCAGCGACCACTCCATGCCGAACCGCTCGGCGACCTGAGCCAGATCGGCTTCGAGAGTCGTGCGCGCCGCAGAGAGCCCGGGGAGGTGGATCACCGTGCGCTGGAAGAACCGGCCGCCCTCGGAGTCGGTGGAGTGCTGGTCGAGCGAGATGATGTTCGCGCCGTGGACGGAGAGCACGCCGGCGACGGCGGCGACGATGCCGGGCTGATCATCGCAGGCGATCAGCAGGCGGGCGGTGTCGGGCTGAGACATGAGGGCTCCTCGGGGGTGTGCATCGATTCTGCCGTGGATGCGACCACCGGGCGAATCGGACGCATCGCGACGACGGGTCGCTACTCTGGGAGCGTGGACGCGGGCGATCTCGGACTGGTGCTGATCCCGCTGCTCGCCGTGGCAGCGCCGCTGCTGGCGCGCGGCATCCGACCCCTCATCCGCGTGCCGATCATCGTGTTCGAGCTCGTCCTCGGGATTCTCGCGGGGCCCGCGGTGCTCGGCTGGGTCGAGCCGACGCCCATCCTCGAGAAGCTCAGTGATTTCGGTCTCGCGATGCTGTTCTTCATCGCGGGCTCCGAGATCGACTTCCGGGCGGTCGCCGGACGGCCCCTCGTCCGCGCCTCGATCGGGTGGGCCATCAGCGTGGTGCTGGGCATCGGGATCGGCTTCCTCCTCGCCCCGGGCGAGGGGATGGTCGTGATCGCGATCGCCCTCAGCTCCACCGCACTCGGCACGCTGATGCCGATCCTCAGGGATGCGCAGGAGACCGACACCCCGTTCGGACGTGCGGTCACCGTGATCGGCGCGGTCGGCGAGTTCCTGCCGCTGATCGCGATCTCGCTCTTCCTCAGCACCCGCACCACCCCGCTCGCCACCGCGGTGCTGCTCGCCTTCGTCGTGCTCGCGGGGCTCGCCGTGCTCATGGCTCGGAGGATGCCGCACGGGCGCCTCCACTCGTTCGTGCGTGCGACGCTGCACACCTCCGACCAGTTCGGCGTGCGGTTCGTGCTGCTGCTCATCGCGTCGCTGGTCGGTCTCAGCGTCGTGCTCGACCTCGACATGCTGCTGGGTGCATTCGTCGCCGGAGCGGTGTGGCGCATTATCATGGCGCGCGCGCCCGAGAAGGACGCCGAGGCGGTCGAGACGAAGCTCGAGGCCATCGCGTTCGGCTTCCTCGTGCCGATCTTCTTCCTCTACACGGGCGTGAACTTCGACCTGCAGGCGCTCACCGGCTCGTCGTCGGCGATGCTGATGCTTCCGCTGTTCCTCGTCGCGCTGCTCGTGCTCCGAGGCACGACCGCGCAGCTCTCCGCGCCGACGGGCGCGAGCGCCAGGGACCGCACCGCGATCGGGCTGCTGGCCGCCACCGGGCTGCCCATCATCGTCGCCGTGACGGCGATCGGGGTGGATCAGAAGATGATCGACACCGGCACGGCGGCAGCACTCGTCGGGGCCGGGATGCTGTCGGTGCTGCTGTTCCCCCTGATCGGGATGCTGATCCGCGGCGAGGCGGCACGACTCGTCGACCCGGCGCTCGTCCGCGAGACACCGCAGGGGGAGCTGTGACGGCCGCGTCCGCGCTCGTCGCCGACGCGGTGCGTGCGCTCGCCGGCCTTCCGAAGGAGGGACTCGGTGAAGAGCGCGAATCGCGGTGGCGCGGACGCCGCATCGTGCGGGTGGGCGAGGCGTGGCACCTCGGCGTGCTGCTGCTCACCGAGACGCACGCACTGGCGACCGCCGAGGTGCTGAGGGCCGCCGATCCGGGGCGCCGCGGCTACACGGCGGAGTCCGCGCGCGAGCGCGCAGAACGACGTGCCCTGGCACTGCGGGGCGGGTTCGACGAGGGCGATGTCGTGCACGTCGGATGGTCGGTGATCGACCTCGCCGCCGTGGACGCGGGCGGAGCGTCCGGGCCTCTGGCGATGGTCGACACGGTGCCATCCGTGCGATGGAGCACGGCAGGCGGTTGGATGCCGCTCGAGGCATACCTCCGCGAACGGGTCGAGCTGCTGCGCGGCTGAGGCGACGGGCACGCCTGACCGGCTGAGCCCGCGGGTCAGGCTGAGCCCGCGGGCGTCAGGCTGCCGCGAACGTCTGCGCGAAACGGCGCAGCAGCGCCGCACCCTCCGTCACGGATGCCGACAGCACCTGCCCCTGCACGGCGTCGAACTCGTCGGGGTCGAAGTACCCGGTGGTGCGATAGAACGTCATCCGATCGGCGAAGTCCCGCGGAGTCGGCTCCGGATGGAACTGCGCCGTGTAGAGGTGGGTGCCCACCCGATACGCCTGCACGGGACAGGTGTCGTTCGTGGCGAGCAGCACCGCGCCCTCCGGCAGAGCCGCGGCGCTCTCCTTGTGAGCGGTGAAGACGGTGAGCGCGGGGGAGCTCGGACCGAAGACGGGGTCCGCGGCGCCGGCGGCGGTGGTCTCGATCACGGTGGCGCTCGCCGACTCGGGGGTGTCCGACGTGACCTGGCCGCCGAGCATCCGCGTCACCACGCCGATGCTGAAGCAGGTGAAGAAGGCGGCGACCTGCGAGTCGATCGCCAGCCGCGCGATGTGCTCGAGATCCGCTTCGACCCTCAGCTGCACGGCGGACTTCTCGACGTCGCTGACGTTGAACGGCGAGCCGCCGACGACGACGCCGCTGTATCGCGCGAGGCGCGCGGGGTCGAGGCGCTCGGTGAGCAGGTCGAGGCGGTCGACGACGTCGACGCCGAGCGCCCGTCGGAACGAGGCGTGCTCGGCATCCGCCGCCCCGAGTTCGGGGCGCACACAGACGTAGAGAAGCGAGACCACCACGAGAGTCTAACGACGACGGGACACGGTCGACGTCGCCGACGACTCCGACCACATCACGGAGCCGCCGCGGAGCCGTCGCGGTGGCGGCGAGCTCGCGTCATCGGGATGA
Source organism: Microbacterium sp. CGR1 (assembly GCF_001266755.1). Lineage (NCBI taxonomy): Bacteria > Bacillati > Actinomycetota > Actinomycetes > Micrococcales > Microbacteriaceae > Microbacterium > Microbacterium sp. CGR1. Next base: position 1,875,656 of record NZ_CP012299.1, on the reverse strand, counting down.
GTTTGACGTGCGGCCGCGCACGATCCCGACGAACGTCTCGACGTCGGGGGTGGTGTGATCGCGGCGCCAAGCCAGGGCGACCGTCGAGGTGGGGCCGTCGGCCAGGGGGCGGTGGCCGACATCCTTGCGGTGGTGCAGGCGTGCGAGCGACATGGGGACGATCACGATGCCCGTCCCGGTGGCGGCGGTCACGATGGCGTCGGCGACCGACAGCGGTGCGAAGGTCGGCGCGACGGCACCCGGGATGTCGATCGGACCGAGCGCATCGTCGGTCGGGACCATCACGATCTCGCCCGACAGGTCGGCGACGGTCAGGTCGTCGGCCGCGAGGAGGTGCGACTCGATCGATGCGACCACCACCGGCACCTCGTCGTACAGCGTGATGATGTGCAGGTTCTCATCCGACAGCGGCAGGCGCACGAGGGCCGCATCGAGGTCGCCGATCGCGTCTCGCTGATCGGCGACCTCGATCGTCACCAGCTCGATGGGTACATGCGGCATCCGCTGCTTCCAGGCATCGATCCACTTGCCCGGTGTCGCGCCGGGGACGACCCCGAGACGGAATGTACGCGGCTGCTCCGGTTCGGTGTCGGGCGCGTCGAAGACGACCTTGGCGGTCTTCTTCTGAGGCTTGGGCGGCGGGAACCGCTGAGCCGGTGCGGCCTTGTTGCGCCGCACGGGCGAGCCCTTGCCGGCACGTCCTGCCGGTCGTCGTCCCTGAGTCGCCATGTGTTCCAGGGTACCCGGCGGATGCGGTGAGACGTTCTGAGAGCGCGGCCGATCAGGCCGCGAGCCACAGCCCCTTCGGGTCGGTGGCGACCGTCAGTCCGGCCGCGACCGTCTCGTCGTCGCCGATGCGCGCACCGCGGACGATCCGCGCTCCCGCGCCGACCTCGGTGCGGACGCCGATGTGCGCGCCGTCTCCGACGGCGGCACCCTGGCCGATGTGTGCGTGCGCGTCGACGTGCGCACCCTCGCCGATCACGGCATCCGGTTCGATCCATGCGCCGCGGGCGATGGTCGCCCCCGCGCCGATACGGGCGCCGGGTTCGATGTAGGCGCCCGCTTCGATGTGCGCCTTCGGATGGACCTTCGCGCCGTGCGCGACGAGACCGCGACCGTTGGCGTGCTTGCGGTATCGCAGCGTGGCGCCCTGGTCGTTCTCGATGTCGACGTAGTTCTTTCCCACGATTCCTCCCGTGTTCCGGAGTTCTCCGGATATATCAATAACCACGGGGGTGCCGGATTCATTCCCGAGCATGGATGCGGGTCATCGCTGACACACGGGGCACCAGAATGTGATCCTCTCGCGGGTCGGATCCGCGCCCTGCTCGCCGCGTCTGATGGGGGTTCCGCAGCGGCGGCACTGGCGTCCGGCACGTCCGTACACCCACGTCCCCTGACCGGGGCGGTCGACTCCGGTGAAGGTGCGATGGCGACGATCGCGGTTCGCGCGGATCGTGCGCACGCCGAGGTCGAGCAGTGCGGGAACGTCGACCTCCGGTGCGGGGGTCGTCGGCAGGATTCCGCGGAGGAACAGGAGTTCCGCGGCGTATTCGTTGCCGAACCCCGCGACGTTCCGCTGGTCGAGAAGGGCGACGTGGATGCTGCGGGTGTCGGCGCTCACGCGTCTGGCGGCCTCGACGGCATCCCAGTCCGGGCCGAGCGGATCGGGGCCGAGATGGCCGACGAGCTCGTCCTCGTCGCGGGTCGGAACGACCTCGATCTCGGCGAGGTCGATGCCCACCGCCTCGCGCTGCGCCGTGCCGACGATCGCGCGGACCTTGAACGCCGGATGCCGCCACTTCTCACCCGCCCGGTAGACGAGCCAGGCGCCGTCCATGCGCAGATGGGAATGCAGCGTGCTGTCGCCGATCCGCAGCAGCAGATGCTTGCCGCGCGCGATCGACGAGAGGATCGGCTGACCCGTCAGATCGAGCGTCGCGAATCGCGGCCCCCGAAGGTCGAAGCGCGCCACCTCGCCGCCGACCAGCGCCTCGTCGAGACGTCTGGCGGTGCGGAAGACGGTATCGCCCTCGGGCATCAGGCGTGCCCTGACCCGGGGGGTGGCGGCAGCGGCGCCGAGACGCTTCCCGGCGGGGGAGGCGGAGGAGTGTGCTGTGGGGCGTGCTGCGGAGTGTGCTGTGGCAGCGGCGTGCGCTGCAGCATGGTGCGCGCGAGGGCAGTGGCACCCGCGACAGCGGCGGGCATGACCGCGACAGCCCCGCCGGGGATCAGAAAGCACAGCTGCGTGGCGACACCGAAGCCGAGCACGCGCGCGCGGCTGCCGCGGAACAGCACCGCCCGGTCGGCAGGGCTGAGATCGCGGGCGTCGAACGCCCGCCCGGTGAGCTCGCGGGCGAGCATCCGTCCCGACAGCACGACGCCGCCCACCGCACCGAGGAATCCGCCGATGAGAGGGATGAGACCGAGGAGCAGCACGGCGATCGCGATCAGGATGCCGAGGACCACGAGTCTCAGGCCCTCGCCGACCGCCATCCAGAATCCGCCGCCGTCCGAGGGCGGGGCGTCGCCGAGATCGGCCTCGACAGCGCGCCAGATGCGCTGGTAGAACGGGTCGCCGATCGTCAGGGCGAGGGCGCTGAACACGGCGCTCGCGAGTGCGAGCGCCGCGGCGAAGATCACGATGCCCACGGCGGCGCGCAGCACCGAGCGCCAGGCCGGGATCCAGCCGTCGGCGAAGGGGGTGAGACCGTCGGAGATCGGCCCGAGAGCGAGCGCGAGCGGCACGAGTCCGGCGAGCAGTACCAGCGCGGCGATGAAGCCCGGTACGAGACCGAGGGCCATGAGCCCCGGTCGGCGCCGCCATGTGCCGAAACCGCGCAGCAGGGTGCGGACGCCGCTGATGAACTCCCCGATCATGCGTCCAGCCTAGAAGCAGTGGTCATGGGCCGGTCAGATCGCCTTGCGCAGCGTGTAGCCGCGGGGGGTGGCCACGAATCCGGACTCCTGCAGAGCGAGGGCGAGCTCGGTGCCGTACACGCCCTCGCCGTTGACCTTCTCGACCGTGAGGGTGTCGAGGCGCCGCGCACGGGCGGTCGCCGCGAGGTCGGTCGCTGCCGCGCGCAGCACCTCGGCGTCGTCGGTGAAGCACAGCACCGTGCGTCCCCCGCGTTCGAGGTAGAGGACGAGCGATCCGTCGACGATCACCACCAGGCCTCCGGCCTTGCGCCCGGGGCGATGCGAGACCTCGTCGCGCTTGGGCCATCCGAGCGCCGCGCCGTAGGGGTTGGCGGGATCTGTCGCGGCGAGCGTGACGGCATTGCGGGGAGGCGGATCGGCGAGCCCGGCGAACGTGCGAAGTCGGTCGACGGTGGCGGATGCCGCGAACTGCGCCGCGCCGAGCCTCTCGATCACATAGCCGCGGCGGCAGTGCCCAGCCTCCTCGAAGCCGGCGAGGACCCGGTATGTCTGCGCGAACCCGCCCGGCACGCCCTCGGCCTGCACGGCTCCGCGGGTGACCACGCCGTAGCGGTCGAGGAGCAGCCCTGCGGTGACGGTCGCACGACGAGCAGCATCCGTGTCGACGGTGGGCAGCAGCGACCAGCGCCCGCCGATCGACGTCGGTCGGGGCGCGGTCCGTGCCAGCGACATCCCCCGATAGGTGCGCGTGCGCGGAGCGCGTCGGGTGACCCGGTGCGCCTGGGAACCACCGGCCAGCAGCGACCGGATCGGGGCGAAGGTGTCGTTGGTGACCCGGCCGCCCCACGTCAGCGCCCACAGCGCCTCGAGCACGGACTGCTCGTTCTCGGCGCCGGTCATGTCCTTCAGCTGACCGGCGAAGTACGCGCCACCCGCATCCAGCGCGATCAGCACTCGGGCCTCGAGCGAGTCGGCGGCGATCTCGTCGTCGGGCTCGGGCAGCGTGAACGGCGCGAGGTCTGCGGGATGCAGCGAGACCCAGCCGTCGCGCCCCGGCAGCGTGCCGTGGCCCGACCAGATGACCTCTCCCGAGGCAGTGAGCTCGTCGAGCAGGGCGGGGGAGTAGTCGCGCACCCGAGAGGGCAGCACGAGCGACTCCCACGCGCTCGCGGGCACGGGCACCCCGGCGAACTGCTCGATCACCGCGAGCACCCCGTCGAGTCCCTCGAGCGGGCGTCCCAGGTGCTGCCAGTCCGGCAGGAAGCGCGCATACGCCTCGGGCGACACGGGCTCGACGCTGCCTCGGATCGCGGCGAGCGACCGCATCCGCAGGCGGCGCAGCACCTCGGTGTCGCACCATTCGGTCTCGTTCCCCGTGCCCGAGGCCTCGGGCAGGAAGTAACCGCTGGTCAGTCTGCCCGAGTGCTCGAGCCGCTGCAGGGTATGCCGCGCGACGGCGGCGCCGAGCCCGAATCGCGTCGCGACGGCATCCGTCGTGAAGGGACCATGCGTGCGGGCATAGCGCGCGATGAGGTCGCCGAGCGGATCGGCGAGCGGTTCGAGGAATGCGACCGGGATGCCGGTGGGCAGCGCGGCACCGAGTGCGTCACGCAGCCGACCGGCGTCCTCGATGGCTGCGACGCGCGTGGTGCCGGCGACGGTGACGGGGATCGCGCGGCGGGCGGCGATCAGAGCGTCGAGGTGGTCGGATGCGGACCCCGTCTCCGGGTCGAGTCGTGCGTCGATCTCGGCGGCATCCATCGGACCGAGCATCCGCAGCAGATCGGCGACGCCTTCGAGACCTCGCGCTCGTCGCTCGGGGTCGAGGCGCTGCGCTTCTCTCTCGAACTGGGCGATGACGTCGGGGTCGAGCAGCTCGCGGAGCTCGATTGTGCCGAGCAGCTCGCCGAGCAGCGCGGGGTCGACCGAAAGGGCGGCCGCCCGGCGCTCGGCGAGGGGGGAGTCCCCTTCGTACATGAAGGCGCCGACGTACCCGAACAGCAGGTCGCGGGCGAAGGGCGAGGGCTGAGACGGCTGCGTCTCGACGAGCCGGATGCGCCGGTCGGCGATCGACACCGCCAGCGTGCGCAGCGAGGGCAGGTCGTAGACGTCCTGCAGGACCTCGCGGAGCGTCTCGAGGATCACGGGGAACGTCGGGTGTCGGCGCGCCACCTCGAGCAGCTGCGCCGAACGCTGACGCTGCTGCCACAGCGGGGTGCGCCGGTTGGGGTTGGTGCGCGGCATGAGCAGCGCCCGCGCCGCGCATTCGCGGAAGCGCGACGCGAACAGGGCCGAGCCGCCGACCTCCTGCGTGACGAGCTGCTCGAGTTCATCCGGGTCGAACACGAAGAGCTCGGCCCCGGGCGGCTCGGCCTCGGCATCCGGGATGCGCACGATGATGCCGTCGTCGCTCGCGACCGCAGAGCCCTCGACTCCGAGTCGCTCGCGGATGCGGGCGTTGATCGCCAGCGCCCACGGTGCATGCACCTTCATGCCGTACGGGGAATGAAGGATGACCCGCCAGTCGCCGACCTCGTCGCGCCCGCGCTCGACCGTCAGAGTGCGATCGGTCGGCAGCGTTCCGGTCGCTTCGCGCTGCTCGGTCAGGTGCGCCATCAGGTTCATCCGCGCCTGCGCGTCGAGTCCGGCTTCGATCAGTCGCTGGGCGGCCTTCTCGGGAGTCGCGGCGGAGACCTCTCGCGAGAACCTCCCCAGCGCCTCGCCGAGCTCGAACGGTCGGCCGATGCCGTCTCCGTGCCAGAACGGCACCTTGCCGGGCTGGCCGTAGGCGGGGATGACGTTGACCCGGTCATGGGTGATCTCGGCGATCCGCCAGCTCGTCGTGCCGAGCGTGAAGACGTCGCCCACTCGCGACTCGTAGACCATCTCCTCGTCGAGCTCGCCGACGCGGGCGCCGGTCGACTCGCCGGCGACGAAGACCCCGAAGAGTCCGCGATCGGGGATCGTGCCCCCGCTCGTGACGGCGATGCGCTGCGCGCCCGGACGTCCGGTCAGGGTGCCGGCGTCTCTGTCCCACACCAGCCGCGGGCGGAGCTCGGCGAACTCATCGGAGGGGAACCGTCCGGCGAGCAGGTCGAGCGTCGCCTCGTAGGCCGATCGCGGGAGCGACTGGAACGGAGCCGAGCGACGCACGGTCTCGAACCACTCCTCGACGCTGATCTCGCCGAGGGCGCTGGCGGCGACCGTCTGCTGCGCGAGGATGTCGAGTGGATTGCGGGGCACCTGGATCGCCTCGATCTTGCCCGCCAGCATCCGCTCGGTGACGATCGCGGTGTGCAGCACGTCGCCGCGGTGCTTCGGGAAGAGGGCGGCCCGGCTGATCTCGCCGACCTGGTGACCTGCTCGCCCGACGCGCTGCAGACCGGAGGCCGCGGACGGCGGGGCCTCGACCTGGATCACCAGGTCGACCGCACCCATGTCGATGCCGAGCTCGAGGCTGCTCGTCGCGACGACGCAGCGCAGGACACCGGACTTGAGCTCTTCTTCGACCTGGGCGCGCTGCTCTTTCGAGACCGACCCGTGGTGCGCCTTGGCGAGCACGGGGTCTGCTCCGGCGGTGGCACCTGCCTGCGCCATCATGGCTGCCGGCACGGAGGCCTCGGGCAGTGCGACGCCGATGCGCTCGGAGTAGATCTCGTTGAGTCGCCCGGTGAGGCGCTCGGCGAGGCGACGCGAGTTGGAGAACACGATCGTCGACTTGTTCTGCAGGATGCGATCGACGATCGCCTCCTCGACGTGGGGCCACACGGAGCCGGTGACCTCGGTGTACTCCGCATCCGCCGCGTCTCCCGAATCGTTCGGCGCGCCGGGAGGGGGTGGCGGATTGGTCATGTCGTCCATCGGCACCACGACGCCCAGCTCGAACGTCTTGGACGCCGGCGGCGCGACGATCTCGACAGGGGCCGCGCCGCCGAGGAACCGCGCGACCTCGTCGATCGGACGCACGGTGGCCGACAGTCCGATGCGCTGTGCGGGTTGGTCGTGGCCGTGGGTGCGACGCAGCGCATCGAGACGCTCGAGGCTCACCGCGAGGTGGGCTCCGCGCTTGGTCGCGGCGACCGCGTGCACCTCGTCGATGATGACCGTGTGCACATCGCGAAGCGTCTCGCCGGCGCGACTGGTGAGCATCAGATACAGCGACTCGGGGGTCGTGATGAGGATGTCGGGCGGATCGGAGACCAGCTTGCGGCGATCGCTCGAGGTCGTGTCGCCCGAGCGCACGCCGACCGTCACCGAAGGGGCCTCGACGCCGAGCCGCCTGGCCGACTGGCCGATGCCGATGAGGGGCGAGCGCAGGTTGCGCTCCACGTCGACGCCGAGCGCCTTCAGCGGCGAGATGTAGAGGATGCGCGTGCGCGAGGCGTCGGCGGCCTTCGTGCGCTTCGCGGGAGGGGTGGGCTGCTCGATGCGCTCGCGGAACACGCTGTCGATCGCCCAGAGGAAGGCCGAGAGCGTCTTGCCCGAGCCGGTCGGTGCGACGACGAGCGCGTGCTTTCCGGCAGAGATCGCATTCCAGGCGCCCGACTGGGCGGGCGTGGGTTCGGGAAACGCACCCCGGAACCAGTCTTGCGTGGCAGGGGTGAAGCGTTCGAGCACGTCGCTCATCCCTCCATCATCACCCGTGCCACCGACATCGGGGTCGGCATTGTCCGAGGGTGAGGGCATGCTGTAGGCATGGCGACGCACACCACGAACTATGCGAGCACGTTCATCGAGGTCGCAGAAGACTGTCCCCTCGACCACGCCGAAGAGCCGCCGGCGGGTGAGAGGCCCACGATCGCCGCACTGCACTATCGACTGATCGCGCAGGAGCCGTATGCGCGCACCTCCGACGACGTGATCTTCACCACGCATGCGCTGCGTGCCGGGATCGACCCGGACGACTCCGCCGCACGCGAGGCGTTCTTCTCGAAGGGGCAGCCCTGCCTGCGCTCATCACCGCTGGGAAAACGCTACGGGTGGGGGATCGCCCACGACGCCGAGGGGCGGGTCGCGCTCGTCCCTCGAGAATCCGAGGACTACACCCTGCTCGCCGCCGACCCCGCGATCGCCCATACCCGGGCGATGCGGAGCCGACGGGCGTGAGCTCACCTCGCGGTCAGTGAGCCGTCGACGTCGATCTCGAGCGTGAGTCCCAGGTCGAGACGCGCGAGGAACGCATCGTCATGACTCACGACCAGCACCGCCCCGCGGTATGCCCGGAGCGCCTCGACCAGCTGATCGACCGTGTCGATGTCGAGGTTGTTCGTCGGCTCGTCCAGCACCACGAGGTGGGGTGCGGGGTCCGATAGCAGCAGTTTCGCCAGAGCCACGCGGAACCGCTCCCCGCCTGACAGAGCGGCGACAGGTCGCTCCGCGGTGGCCCCTCGGATGAGGAACCGTGCGAGGCGATTGCGCAGCTCCTTCTCGGGCACCTGCGGTGCGGCATCCGCGATGTTCTCGAATACCGACCGGTTCTCGTCGAGCCCGTCGACGCGCTGCGGCAGGTAGCCGATCCGGTCGGTGAGAGCTGTCGCGACGAGGCGCGCTCCGGAGCTCCGGAGATCCGCGTCGTCACCTGACGGATCGGGCCGGTCCGCGTCGAGCGGCAGTGCTTCTCCGGAGTCGTGGCCGACGTCGGCCACGAGCCGTTCGAGCAGCGTGGTCTTTCCGGCGCCGTTGCGCCCGATCAGCGCGACCCGGTCGGGGCCCTGGATGATCCACGACCTCTCGCCGTCGCCGATCGTCGCGATGCGACGACTGCGTGACACCTGCGGATCCGGCAGCTCGATCTTCATCGACGCGTCGGACCTCAGGCGCCGCCCCGCCTCGTCGAGCGCGGTGCGGGCGGCATCCTCCTTCGCCCCGACCTCCGTGCGCAGCCTGCCCGCCGACACCTCGGCCGCCATCTTGCGCCCGTGGGCCACGATCTTCGGCACGCGCTTCTCGATCTCGGCCTTCTTGGCGGTGCGCGCTCGGTGGGCGAGCTTGACCTCGGCCTCGATGCGCTGGCGCTTCTCCTTGCGGAACTCCTGTTTCGCCGTCACCTCCGCCTGCCTCGCGGCATCCTGCTCGGCGTCCAACCAGGCGCGCCATTCGGAGTACGGCCCGCCGAACACGCTCAGCGTCTGGGCGTAGAGCTCGGCGGTGTCGTCCATCAGTTCGAGCAGCGACAGGTCGTGGCTGACAACGATGAGTGTGCCCTTCCACGAGCGGACCATCGCCGCGAGTCTCGCGCGGGCGTCGCGGTCGAGATTGTTGGTCGGTTCGTCGAGCAGGGTGATCGGCGCGCGCCGGAGACGGATGCCGGCGATCGCGACCAGCACGGCCTCACCACCCGACAGCTCGCCGACCCTCCGGTCGAGGAACTCGGGGGCGAGCCCGGCGTCTGCCAGGGACATCTCGGCGCGCGCTTCGATGTCCCACTCGTCGCCGACCGTGTCGAAGTGCACCTGATCGACGTCGCCCGCGCCGATCGCACGGACGGCATCGAGGGCGGGAGCCACTCCGAGAAGATCGGCGACCCGGCGGTCGACGTCGAGTGTGAGCTGCTGCGGCAGGTAGGCGACCTCGCCGGTGGTGGTGAGGTGCCCGGCCGTCGGGGTCAGCTCGCCCGCCATCAGCCGCAGCAGCGTGGACTTGCCGGCGCCGTTGCGACCGACGAGGCCGGTGCGACCGGAGCCGAATGATCCGGAGACCGAGTCGAGCGCTGACGTGCCGTCGGGCCAGGTGAAGGTGAGTCGATCGAGGGTGACCGATGAATGAAGAGTGGGGACTGACATGGTGTCTCCTGTCCAGTGCGAGGGTGCACTGACGCCGGTCGCCCGATGGGCCCGTCTGAGCGGGTCGCTGTCGAAGGACAGCGGGCGGTGGTCTGCCGTGGAGTCGGCGATCGTCGGGTCAGCGCGCGGAAAGATGAGCGCGGAGGCGACGGATCAGATCAAAGGACTTCCAGACACGGCGGACAGGACTCAACGACGATACCCGGGCGTGTCGGAGTTTCGCAACCCCGGGCGTGTCGCGGCTGCGTGCGGGGGCGGTCACGCCTCGACGGCGCGCTCCAACCACTTCGTGAGGAACGCGCGCACGTCTCGGAGCTCCTCCTCCGAGATGCTGTGCGTGAGCCCGGTGTAGACGCGTCCGGACAACTCGGAGTGCGCCGGAAGCCACTCGGCGGTGTGCGCGACCAGCGCCTGGGGGATCACCTGGTCGTTCGTGCCTCGGCCCCAGAAGACGTGCGGTCGCGCCTCGGTCAGCGCATCGTCGCCCGGCAGCTCGCCGGGCGCGGCGTAACCGCTGAGGGCCACCACGGTGTCGATGCTCCCGGGCGCGAGTCGCATGGCCTGCAGGGCGACGGCGGTACCCTGCGAGAACCCGAGAAGGGCCACGGCAGGGGCGTCGGCCCTGACATCGTCGAGCCAGCGCAGGAACGCCTCTGCCGCGACGGTGACGGATGCCGAGCTGCGGCCGTCGAGACCCTCGATGGCGTACCACGAGCGCCCGGGCATCGGCCACGGGGGAGCGAGCGGGGCGGCGACGGACGCGACCACGATGCCGTCCGGCAGGTAAGGGACGAGACCGAACAGGTCGTGCTCGTCGGCGCCGTATCCGTGCAGCAGCACCAGCAGCGGCATCCCCGCGCGATCTTCCGTCGACCAGCGCGTGAGGAGCCCGTCGATCATCAGTTCTTCGCTCACGGTCCCATCCTGCCAGCGCCGTCCGACACCCGCAGGAGACGATCATCGGATCGTATGCCGGTCGTGGCCTCAAGTCGGTGTTCGCCGGAGGGCGCTGCTGGTAGAAAGGAGACATGGCCGTCCGCACACCTGATCCCGACCCCGAGCCCGACGACGGCATGGAGGGCTTCGGCGCCGCACAGCCCTCGCGTGACTCCAACCCGGGGTGGTTGAGCGACTTCGAGCTGGCGGAGGCGAGACGCCATCTGCCCATGCTCTACGTCGAGGCGATCCCGGTGAGGACCGATGGCTCCGGGCAGGTGACCGAGATCGGCATCCTGCTGCGTTCGACGCCCATGGGCGAGATGACGCGCACCATCGTCTCGGGCCGAGTGCGGTTCGGCGAGACGATCCGCGATGCGCTGTTCCGCCATGTCGAGAACGATCTGGGCCCGATGGCGTTCCCCCTGCTGCCGCCGCAGCCGCTGCCCTTCACGGTCGCCGAGTACTTCCCGATCCCGGGGGTCAGCGCCTACCACGATGACCGTCAGCATGCCGTCTCGCTCGCATTCGTGGTGCCGGTCACCGGCACGTGCGAGCCGCGCCAGGATGCACTCGAGGTCACCTGGTTCTCGCCCGAGGCCGCGGCATCGGACGCCGTCGCCGCCGAGATGGAGGGCGGGCGAGGCACCCTCATCCGCCTGGCGCTCGCGAACCTCGGTCTGCTGCGCTAGCCGCTCCGCTCCGCTCCGCTCCGCTCCGCTCCGCTCAGCGTGTCGTGAGGCGCGCGAGCTCTGCGACGAACTCGTCGACGTCGGACTCCTCGGTGTCGAAGCCGCACATCCACCGCACCTCGTTGCGCGCGGCATCCCAGTCGTAGAAGCGGAACTTCTCGCGCAGCTGGTCGGCGATGCCGTCGGGCAGCTGCGCGAACACGCCGTTCGCCTGGGTCGGCTGCGTGAACGAGACGCCGGTGATCTCACCGGCCGCGATGCCGGCCTCGATCGCCCCGCGCAGCCGCTGCGCCATGGCGTTCGCGTGCTGGGCGTTGCGCAGCCACAGGTCTCCTTCGAGCAGCGCGATGAGCTGGGCGGAGACGAAGCGCATCTTCGACGACAGCTGCATGTTGAACTTGCGGGAGTACTGCAGTCCGTTCGATGCCTCGGGGTTCAGCACCACGATGGCCTCGCCGAGCATGGCGCCGTTCTTCGTGCCGCCGAAGCTGAGCACGTCGACGCCGGCGTCGCGGGTGAACGCGCGCAGCGGCACGTCGAGGGCTGCGGCCGCGTTCGAGATGCGCGCGCCGTCGAGGTGCAGGGTCATGCCGCGTTCGTGCGCGTGATCGGCGAGAGCCCGGATCTCGTCGACGGAGTAGAGGGTGCCGAGCTCGGTCGACTGCGTGATCGAGACCACGAGCGGCTGCGCGCGGTGCTCGTCGCCCCAGCCCCAGGCCTCGCGGTCGACGAGCTCCGGCGTGAGCTTGCCGTCGTCGGTCGGCACGGCGAGGATCTTGAATCCGCCGATCTTCTCGGGCGCTCCGCCCTCGTCGACGTTGATGTGCGCGGAGGATGCCGCGATGACGGCTCCCCAGCGGGGCAGCATCGACTGCAGGCCGGTGACGTTCGCACCCGTGCCGTTGAACACCGGGAACGCCTGGACGCCCTCGCCGAAGTGGGCGCGGAACACCTCCTGCAGACGTGCGGTGTAGGCGTCCTCGCCGTACGCGACCTGGTGGCCGCCGTTCGCCGCTGCGATGGCCGCGAGGACCTCGGGGTGGACGCCGGAATAGTTGTCGCTGGCGAAGCCCCGGACCGCGGGGTCATGCTGAATAGTCACCGCACAAGCCTACGGGCGGATGCCGAGCCCGGCGTCCCCCGGCCGGCATACCGCTCTAGCGAATGTCCGAGGCCCCGCCTACCCTCTAATCCATGGAGCGCAGCGCTGCGAAGACCGCCTTCGCGAACGTCCTCGTCAACACGCTCATCGCGAACGTGACGACGAGCTTTCTGTGGTTCGCGCTGACCTTCTGGGTCTACATCGAGACGCAGTCCGTGCTCGCGACCGGCGTCATCGGCGGCGCGTACATGCTGTTCATCGCCTTCTTCGCGATGATCTTCGGCACCATCGTCGACCGCAATCGCAAACACACGGTGATGCTGCTCTCGAGCGTCATCTCGGCGGTCGCCTTCCTGATCGCCGGCGTTCTCTACGTCTGGCAGCCGGAGGCGGCGCTGCTCGACCTCGGCGGTCCGTGGTTCTGGCTGTTCTCGGCGATCATCCTGTTCGGCGGGGTGATCGAGCAGCTCCGCAACATCGCGCTCTCGACGACCGTCACGCTGCTCGTCCCCGAAGATCGACGGGCCAACGCCAACGGCCTGGTCGGCACGGTGCAGGGTCTGGCCTTCCTCGTGACCAGCGTCTTCTCCGGGCTGTCCATCGGCTTCCTGGGCATGGGGTGGACGCTCGCGATCGCGATCGGCGCGATGGTGCTGACCTTCGTGCACCTGCTCTTCATCCGCATCCCCGAGGGGGCGCCGCAGCCAGACCCCGATGCGAAGAGCGCCCTCGACTTCCGCGGCAGCGTGGCGGCGATCCGGCTGGCCCCCGGACTGTTCGCGCTGATCATCTTCTCGACGTTCAACAACCTCATCGGCGGCGTGTACATGGCGCTGATGGATCCGTACGGTCTCACGCTCTTCGACGCGCAGATGTGGGGCTTCGCGCTGGCGTTCGCGTCGACCGGGTTCCTGATAGGCGGCGGGCTCGTGGCGAAGTTCGGCCTCGGGGCGAACCCCATGCGCACCCTGCTGCTCGTCGTGATCGCGATGGGCATCCTGGGGTCGGTGTTCATGCTGCGCGAATGGTGGCCGCTCTACGTCGTCGGCATGTGGATCTACATGGCCCTCGTGCCGCCCGTCGAGGCGGCCGAGCAGACCATCATCCAGAAGGTCGTCCGCTATGACAGGCAGGGGCGTGTGTTCGGCGTCGCCGCGGCGATGGAGGCCGCAGCCGCTCCGATCGCGGCATTCCTCATCGCGCCGATCGCGGAGTTCCTGATCATCCCGTACATGAGGACGCCCGACGGGCAGCAGCAGTGGGAGTGGCTGCTGGGTGAGGGGGAGGCCCGTGGCATCGCCCTGATCTGCCTGTTCGCGGGCATCATCATGGTGATCGCCGCGACGCTGGCCTTCTTCACGAAGTCGTATCGCAAGCTCACCGAGCTCTACGCGCACGCGCCGGAGCAGAATCCCGGCGACGGCGAACCCGACGGCGACGGCGCACCCGACGACGCAGGCGAGAACACGGGCGGCGGCACGGGCACCGGCGCCGAGTGGAACGCGGACGCGCTGGCCGAGGGCGGAGCGGATTCCGCCGAAGACCGCAGCGTCGATGCGCGCGTCGCGGATGCTCCGCCGCCCCTCCGAGGGCTCCCTCCTGAGGTGCCGGAGGCGCGCCGCTAGCGGAACGGCGTTACCAGCCGAACGCGTCACCAACTGAACGCGTCGGCAGCGGAACGGGCTGCGGTGATCAGTCGAGCGTGATGATCTGGTCGTTGAGATCGGCGGCGTCCGCATCCCACAGTGTGAGCACCTGCGGCGCGAGCGAGTCCGGGTCCAGTGCCTTGGCGCGGAAGACGACCGATGCCGCGCGCAGGGGCTCGACGGCATCCCGCGCTGCCTTCGCGAAGCCCTGCGCCACCGCGCGCGTCCACGCCTCGCTCGCGGCCTTGACGGCGGCGTAGTTCGCGCCTCCCGCCAGAGGGCGACCGACCGCTGTCGACGAGACGATCGCGAAACGTCCGGCGTCAGAGGCGCGCAGCAGGGAGTCGAAGGCGCGGCTGGTGGCGCGCACCGCATCGAACGCGGGCATAAGCGCGTGCAGGTCGTCGTCGGTCTGCCCGGCGAGGCCCCCTCCGCCGCGCCAGCCGCCGACCAGCGGGATCACGGCGTCGATCGCCTGCAGGCGGGAAGCGAGTTCCGTCATCGACGCCAGCGAGGTCGCGTCGGCCACCTCGACCTGTGCGCCGAGTGCGTCGAGCGCGTGCAGCCGTTCTGAGGATCGGCCGGTGGCGACGACGCGCGCGCCGGCGTCGACGAGTGCTCGCGCCAGGGCGAGGCCAGACGGGCTGGTGGCTCCGGCGAGGAGGATCGTGCGGTCGGTGACGCTCATGTGCTCAACTCTCGTGAAGAAACAGTTCTGCGGCCACCCCGGGCAGGAATGGCCGCAGACGCTGCGTCCGGTCGCACCACACGATCGGACCCCAGAAATGCGCGATTCGAGTCAGTCGTCGGTGCCCCGGATGCCGACGGTCGACTCGATGACCGCCTTCATCTTCTTGTCGAGGGTCTCGAAGAACATCGACAGCGGGAACTCGTCGTCCATCACGGCATCCGTGTAACCCTTCGGCGCGCCGGCGAGGATCTCGTCCGACAGTCCGCGGGCCCACTGCGATGCCGGGTGCGGCGTGAGCGTGCCGCGCACGAGGTCGTACGCGGCAAGCCAGTGCGCGACCTTCGGGCGGTCGATCGAGTGCCAGTACAGGTCGTCGATCGCGTCGCCCAGAGCCACGACGGCATCCGGCACGTTGTCCCAGTCGAAGGTGAGCGCCGTGTCGGTCCAGTGCAGCACGCCGCGCTGGTGCAGCCAGGCGAACAGCAGCTGTCCGCCGACGGCGTCGTAGTTGCGCGTGCGGGTGCCGGTGATCGAGAAGCGGAAGATCCGGTCGAAGATCACCGCGTACTGCACGAGGTGCGCGTAGTCGTGCATCTCCTGCTCGGTCTCGGTGAGCTCCTCACCCGCGGCGATGCGGGCCGCGAGGGTGCGCTCGATGTTCACCGACTCGCGGAACGCCGTCATGTCGCAGCGCATCTCCTCGAGCGAGTAGAGGAAGAACGGCATCCGCTGCTTGATCATGAAAGGGTCGAAGGGCAGGTCGCCGCGCATGTGGGTGCGGTCGTGGATGATGTCCCACATGACGAAGGTCTTCTCAGCCACCTGCTGATCGTCGAGCATCGCGCTCGCGCGCTCAGGCAGGTCGAGGTTGGTGATCGCGGCAGCGGCGCGGGTGACCCGGCGGTAGCGTGCGGCCTCGCGGTCCTGGAAGATCGCGCCCCATGTGAACGAGGGGATCTCGCGCATCGCGACGGTCTCGGGGAACAGCACGGCCGAGTTGGTGTCGTAGCCGGGCGTGAAGTCGACCAGACGCAGCGAGACGAACAGCTTGTTGCCGTAGTCGCCGGCCTCGAGGGCGGCGATGAACTCGGGCCAGATCGTCTCGACGATCAGCGCCTCGACGAGTCGGTCGCTCGATCCGTTCTGCGTGTACATCGGGAAGACGACCAGGTGGCGGATGCCGTCGACGCGGTGCTGCTGCGGCTGGAACGCCAGGAGCGAGTCGAGGAAGTCCGGCACGCCGAAGCCCTCCGAGACCCAGCGGTCGAAGTCGACGACGGAAGCGGCGAGGTACTCGGCGTCGTGCGGGAAGGCGGGAGCGAGTGCGCGGATGCCGGCGGTGATCGCGGCGACGAGGTCGCGCGCCGCGGCGTGGTGCGCGGCATCTGGGATCGATCCGTCCTTGATCTGCATCTCGCGGATCGCGATCGCGGCGTCCTTGAGCTGAGCCCAGGCGACGCTCTGCTCGGCGATCGATGCGTCCTCGACGACCTCGGGTTCGCCGACGATGGCCTGAACAGCGGTGCTGTGGGCAGAAATGATGGACATCGGGACCTCCGATCGGAGAGTTTGACGGAAAGATTCCGGCATATACGGAATCCTGACGATAATATTACATCTATGGATGACTCTGTCGACCGCGCGATCCTGGCCGAGATCTCACGAGACGGCCGTGCGACACTGTCCCAGTTGTCCGATGCTGTCGGCCTCTCCGTGTCGGCCGTGCAGTCACGTCTGCGTCGCCTCGAGACGCGCGGGATCATCACCGGCTACCGCGCGATCCTCGACCCCGAACTCGTCGGCACGCCCCTGTCCGCCTTCATCGAGATCACGCCGCTCGACCCGGCGCAGCCCGACAACGCCCCCGAGCTTCTCGAACACCTCGACGCGATCGAGGCGTGCCACTCGATCGCGGGAGACGCCAGCTACATGCTGTTCGTGCGGGTCGCCTCGCCCCGCGCGCTGGAAGAGCTCGTGCGCGACATCCGGCTGGCCGCGAACGTGAGCACCCGCACCACGGTCGTGCTGCAGACCTACTACGAGCACCGGCCGATCATCTCGGTCGCGCCGGACGCATCCGCATAGCGCGGACGCGCGGTGCTCACACGGCGGCGCCGACCATCGCCTCGCCGAGGGGCGTGCGCAGATGCAGCATCCTCGCGCCGTCGCGCTCGCTCGAGATCAGTCCTGCGTCGCGCAGCACGGTGAGGTGGTGGGATGCGGTCGACACCGCGATTCCCGCGTCCTGAGCGACCTGCGAGGTCGTGCGGGACGTGCCGGCTCCCAGGAGGATGCCGGCGCGAGCGGGGCCGAGGAGGGCGCCCAGCGCCCCGGAGATCTCGGCGGCGTCCCTCGACCAGCCGGCGGTCACCCCGCGCGCCGGGTAGAACAGCGTGGGTTGCGCCGGCGGCTCGGTGAGCACCATGCACCCCCATGTCGACATCACCGACGGAACGAGCACCAGCCCGCTTCCGTGGCAGTCGACGACCTCGCTGTGGCGGCGCAGCGAGACGCGCACGGCCCCGTCGCCCCAGGTCACTTTCGGGTGGAGGCCCCCGGCCATCTCTCTTATCCCCGACGTGGCGATCACTCGCGATCGGACCGCGATGTCGGCTCGCAGCAGCCGATCCAGCTGCGGCCAGACCGGCGCCAGTGCGGCATCCCACATCTCCGACCAGGCGTCTGCGATCATCGCCCGCGCTCGTTCGGGCTGCTGCTGCATGTCGCGCAGTGCGCGTCGGCGAGCGCCGGTCGAGCGGATGACCATCTTGCCGAGGTCGACGCGCAGTGGATCGAGGGGTGCGCTGCGCAGCGCCGACAGCTCGGTCTCCGGTGTCATGTCCCATGCGGGGGCGGTCGTGAAGAAGTCGGGAAGATAGCCGTCATCGCCGACGACGACGGCGAGCAGGCGGAAGCTCTCGCGAGGCAGCCGATCGCGCACGGCGCGCAGCCATCCCCACTGCAGGGGATGCTGGGCCGGCCGCAGCAGCACGCGCACGGCGTGGGCGAGCTCATGCCCGGGGGATATGCCGAATCGCACCGCCTGGATGTCTCCGGGGCTCAGATGGAACTCCACGCGGTGGTCGGGATGCTCGACGCCCTCGCGTGGCGTGCCGGCACCTGCGACGACAGAGTTTCGATCCACATCGAAACTCTAGGTCGTTCATCACGGCCTGTCGAGACTGGGCTCATGAACACCACGTCATCTGCTCTCGCAGCCGTCGCCACGGTGGGCGCGGACACGATCGTCGCCTCCGCCGGTGACACGGCCACGGGCCCGGCCTTCGTGCCACACTCCTTCACGAACATCGGTCGCGGAACGCTGCGCCTCATCGGCATCCATGCGTCCGCCACGATCATCCAGACCTTCCTCTCCGAGGACTGACCCACGACACACCAGGAGCACCCATGTCCTTCCAGGCATACCTCGACAAGGTCGAGACGCAGACCGGCCTCACCCCGCGGCAGTTCATCGAACTGGCGAAGGAGCAGGGCTTCGACGAGACGACCAAGTCCACCGTCGTCCTCAACTGGCTCAAGCAGGACTACGGTCTCGGGCACGGGCATGCCCAGGCGATGGTCCACGTGATACTCAAGGGGCCGAAGATCAGCGACAAGCACGTCGGCAAGGGCGGCGCGCACGGCGATGCGTCCGACACGCTCTGGCTCGACGGCAAGGACACCAACCCCGACGGCTGATCCCGCCCGCCACCGCACGACCGAGAACACCCAGAACACCGCACCGAGGAGCCCGTATGGCAGTCCGCGTCGATCTCAACGTCTCCCTCGACGGATTGGCGACGACCACCGACCAATCACCCGAGAATCCGTTCGGCGAGGACTGGTCGCGTCTGGTCGGGGCGTACACCGCGACGCGGACGTTCCGCAGCCGCGTGCTCGGCGACACGTCGGGTGCCGGCACGACCGGCGTCGACGAGAGATACGCCCAGGAGTACTTCGAGGGCGTCGGCGCCGAGATCATGGGTGCCGGGATGTTCGGTCTGCACCAGAACCCCGATGACACCGAGTGGCGCGGATGGTGGGGCGACGAGCCGCCGTTCGAGGTGCCGGTCTTCGTGCTCACGCATGCACGGCGCGAGCCGATCGAGTTCGCCAACGGGACCGTCTTCCACTTCCTCGAGACGACCCCGGAGGAGGCGCTCGCCCGGGCTGCAGCGGTGGCCGGCGACCGGGACGTGCGCGTCGGCGGCGGCATCGACGTCGTGCGGCAGTTCCTGCGCAGGGGCCTGGTCGACCGGCTGCACCTTGCGGTCAACCCGCTCGTGATCGGCAGCGGGCAGCGCATCTGGGACGGACTGCGCGGCATCGAGAACGACTACGAGCTGCGTTCCGAGGTGGCCGAGAGCGGTGTCATCCATCTGAACTTCCGCCGAGACTGAGGCGCAGAGGGGGCGTCGATCGGCGCCCCCAGTAGGATTCCCTGCGTGGCAGCATCCTCGAAGCGCAAGAAGAATCAGCCCCGTGTGAGCGGCAATCCCGCGAAGCGGGCGAGCGGCAATCCGGCGACCCAGACCGCCATCGACGCCGGGCCCGTCACAGTCCGCGACTGGATCGGCGCCGCACGGCTGCGCACTCTTCCGCTCGCCGTCGCCCCCGTCGTCATCGGCACCGGCGCCGCACGCAGCACCGGTCCGGAGTTCCACTGGGTGATCGCGCTCGCGTGCCTCGCGGTCGCCGTGCTGCTGCAGGTCGGCGTCAACTTCGCGAACGACTACAGCGACGGCATCCGGGGCACCGATGCCGTGCGCGTCGGCCCGGCCCGCCTGACGGCATCCGGTCGGGTGAAGCCCCGCACCGTGCTCGTCGCCGCGTTGGTCTTCTTCGCACTCGCTGCGGCGGTCGGGGTCGCGATCGTGGTCCGCACCGAGCAGTGGTGGATGCTGGCCATCGGCGCCGCGTGCATCATCGCCGCGTGGTTCTACACCGGCGGCAAGAGGCCCTACGGGTACAACGCTCTCGGCGAGGTGTTCGTCTTCATCTTCTTCGGCCTCGTCGCGACGCTCGGCACGACGTGGGTGCAGGCGTTCGAACTGCCCCAGCAGGCGTGGCTCGGGGCGATCGCGGCGGGCCTCTTCGCCTGCGCCGTGCTCCTCGCCAACAACCTGCGCGACATCGATCAGGATCGCCTGGTCGGCAAGCGCACGCTGACGGTGCTGATCGGCAAGCGCGCGACCCAGGTGCTCTTCACGCTGTTCGTGATCGTGCCCTTCGGCATCCTCGCGTTCATCGCGCTGCTGTACCCGATCGCGTGGATCGGGCTGCTCGCGCTGCTCGCCGGGCTCCCGGCCATCCTGATCGTCTGGACCTATCGTCAGGCGAAGGAGCTCGTCACGGCCCTGGCGCTGACATCGCTGACCGCACTGCTCTATGCCGGTGCGTTCTTCTGGGCCCTCGCCGGCTGAGCCGCCGATCGAACCGGCTGGCGCTGTGCGTCAGGCCCTCTCGGCGCCGTCGATCGCGTCGTCCTCGACGTCGGCGTCCTTCTGCGCGGCGGAGCTCTTGCCTTCGCGGCGCTCGACGATCCGGGCCGAGGCGTCGGTGAGCGGCCGGCGCAGGAACAGCATCGAGATGCTCACGCCGATGAGCGCGGCGAAGATCGCGGCGAGCCACCAGTACTCGCGGAAGATCGGGAAGAAGAACCACATGATCGCCAGCGGCACGAGGAAGGCCAGCAGACGCAGCACGGTGTAGACGAGGAAAGGTGCACGGTTCTTCACCTGCCCAGTCTACGTTCGCGACCTGAGGGGTCAGCTGTGTCAGCCGTCGATGCCCAGCGTCCGGAACGGGATGCCGCGCACGACGCGCTTCCACGGGTGCTCGCCGAGCGACCACAGCAGCTTCTCGTCGAGGTCGAGCGCGAGGTCCTCGCAGCCGACGGGCAGCGGCACCCGGTCGCGTGCCAGCGAATCGCGGTTCCCCGTCCACAGGACGCCGGGTCGCATGTGATCCGACTGCGAGACGAAGTGCCGGTCACCCCAGCGGACGGCGCCCTGCATGTGCGTGATCCCTGGTGAGAAACGGCTGATCTCGCGGAACTCGTCGCCATCGCCGTCCGGCACGGAGAACTCGCCGATGCGTCCCTCGTCGTCGCGGGTGTACTCGCCGATGAGCACCCTCCGCAGGGGCACTCCCTCGTCGTCGTAGACGCGGCCGAGGTACGAGCAGCGGAGGTCGAGCGGGTGCACGCGGGTGCGCACCGCGACGAGCGCGGTGGCCCGCAGACCGCGTCCCCGCGCGCCGGCGAGGTGTCGCGCCTCCGGGCCGCGGACGCGCCGGATGTCGGCGAGGTCGAACTCCCAGATGCCACGGCCGGTGGCTGCGACGAACAGGCGGTCGTCGAACCACGCGAGTCCGCCGGCGTGGATCCGGGCGGGCTGGAGCTCGCCGTCCTCGTCGATCGCGAGCAGCACGTCGAGATGTCGGGAGCGCTCGAGGTCGACGAACGCGACCCGCGATGCCAGGTGGTGTCCGTCGAGCTGCTGCCGGAACCAGCTCACGGCGAGAGTCCGACGCCCTTGCCACAGGCCCAGGTCGATGCCCTGCGGGTACCAGCGGCGGGTCCAAGTGCGGGCGCTCAGCCACCGCAGGTCGACCGTGCTGCGGCGCTTCTGCCGCACCGGGCGCCACGTCGTTCCGAACGGCCAGAGCATGCTCCCATCGTCGCCGATCCCCGGGCGCGGTGCGAATCCGGCATCGCCACGCCCGGTCGACCGAGATCACGTCACCGCGCGTTCACCCGCAGGCCGCCGACCGGCAAGGAGCGCCTGAGAGCATTCCGACACCGTCGACCCGGGGGAGTTCTGTGCGCACACCGCTCGTGACCGTCATCCTGCCCGCCAAGGACGCAGGCGCCTACATCGGCACGACGCTCGAGACGCTGACACGGCAGTTCGACGATCCCGCCGCGCTCAAGCTGGTGGCGATCGACGACGGCTCCCGTGATGACACCGGCATGCTCATGCGACGTTACGCCGAGCGCTTCCCGCACGCCGAGGTCATCGTCAACGCCCGGCCGAAGGGGCTCGCGAGCGCCCGCAATCAGGGGCTCGAGCGGGTCGACGGCGACGCGTTCTGCTTTCTCGACGGCGACGACTGGATGCAGCCGGGGCGGCTCTCGGTGCTGGTGCGCCGACTGCATGAGCTCCGCTGCGACCTGCTCCGCACAGATCACGTCACCGTGAAGGACGGCGTGCGCACCCTCGTGCCGGCGCCTCACCCGTGGCGCGAGGCGGTCGGCTCTCCGCGCGACGCGATCCTGCCCGAGAACGAGCCGACCATGGTCGACTATCCGTTCGCGTGGGCCGGCATCCTGCACCGTCGCCTGATCGACGAGGGAATCGCGGGGTTCACACCCGGCCTGTTCACCGCCGAGGATCGTCCGTGGATCTGGCGTCTGCATCTGCAGGCCCGGTCGTTCGCGGTGGTCGACGCTCCTGCCCTGCTCTACCGCCGGGGGGTGTCGACATCGCTGACCCAGGTGCGCGATCGCCGCCAACTGGACTTCGTGCGGGCGATGGGCGAGGTGCTCGACATCGTCGAGGTGGATGCCGAGGCCGACCGCTTCCTCCCGAAGGCCGTGTGGAGCGTGATGGCCCTCTCGTCCCGGCACCTGGTGCGATCGAGGCGGATGACGCCGTCGCTGCGCGCCGAGATGCGCGCGGGCCTCCGCGGGCTGCTGGCCCGCCTGCCCCAGAGTGAGACGACGGCCGTGCTGTCGCGCCTCGACGGGCCGCGTCGCCGAGTGCTCGCCCCGCTGCTGCGTGCGGTCGGACGTGCGGCATGACCCAACTCTTCGCGGTGCACAGCGCCTATGGGCTCGCCACCGTCGCCGCCGCGCTCGACGGCGGGCTGCTCGGCGAGCACGGCGAGCGCGTGCTCGTGCCGTTCGTGTCCTCGCGGGTGCCCGAGACGTCCGTGGGCATCGTCGCCGACCCGGCGCTCGCGAGCCTCCGCGACCGGTTCGACCGGATCGAGGATCTCGACGCGCTGCTCGGTCCGCTGCATCCGTGCTCCTGGAAGCCGGATGCCGCCGACCTGCCGCTGCTGCGGCGACTGCTGACGAGGGCATGGGGGATCGACCCCGGCGACCCCGAACTGCTCGTGCAGAGCCCGCAGGTCGCCCCGGCGCGCGTCCTGATGCAGATCTTCCCTCATGCGCGTCTCACGATCATCGGCGACGGGCTCATGACGTACTCGCCGATGCGGGTGCGGATGCCGCACACGATCACCGCTCGGATCGGCCGCGTCGTGCACGTCGACGTGGTGCCGGGGGTCACACCGCTGGTGGGTTCGCCCGTCGCGACGCCGGTGCCGGTCTCACCCGATCTGTTCCGGGCGGTGCTCGCCGAGACCGCCGAGGCGGTCGACGACACGGCGGAGCTCGAGAGCGCGCTCGACGGAGAGCCGACAGTGCTCGTCCTCGGCCAGTACCTGTCCGCCCTCGGCCTGGTCGGCGAGCGCGAGGAGATCGCGCTGCAGAAGGAGATGATCGATCGTGCGGCCGGCCGGCGACCACAGCACATCGTCTTCAAGCCGCACCCGTCGGCGCCGCCTCGGCTCAGCGACGCGCTGCGCGACCGAGCAGCGGTCCGCGGCATCGACTTCCGCGAGTACCGCGGCGCGCTCGCCGCAGAGGCGCTGGCCGAGCGGGTCGATGCCAGGGCCGTCATCGCCGGGTTCTCGACGGCGCTGCCGACCGTCCAGGCCCTGTTCGGTCGAGAGATCGAGGCGGTGGGCACCGACACCGTGCTCGCACGTCTGACCCCGTACGAGAACAGCAACCGGGTGCCTGCGACGATCGTGGACGCGCTGACCAGGCCGGACTCCCCGTATCGCGATCCGGCGCGCATGCAACTCCTGATCGACGCGGTCGGCTACGTCATGCAGCCCGTCGTCGCCGCACACCTCCGCGAGCGTGCCGAGCAGCTGCTCTCCGGCATCCGCCCGTCCGATCGCGATCGCTACTTCGCGCCCGAGAGGCTGATCGAACTGCGGTTGCCCGGGGCCCCGCGCGAGACGGCGATCCGTCGCGTGCTGCGCCCGGTGGGCGGCATCGGTCGAGTCGAGCAGGTGCGGCTCACCGTGCTCGCCGCGCGGCGCAGACTCTCGCGTGCCTGGCGCGTGCTCAGAGGGCGATGACGGACGATGACGGGCGATGACGGCGAGGGGACGAGCGGCATGATCGAGCAGCAGCAGCAGCAGCAGCAGAGGACGGATGCCGGCAGGGTCGTCGCGATCATCCCGGCACGTGGCGGGTCGAAGGGCGTGCCGCGCAAGAACCTGCGCCGTGTGGGCGGTGTGCCTCTCATCGAACGCGCCGTGCGCACGGCGCTGGAGGCCGAGGGCATCGACCTCGTGGTGGTGTCGACCGACGACGACGAGATCGCGGCGGTGAGCGAGGCGGCCGGGGCGCGAGTCGTGCGGCGTCCGACCGCGATCTCCGGCGACACGGCGTCGTCGGAGTCGGCCATCCTGCATGCTCTCGACGAGCTCGCCGCCGGGGGAGACCGGGCTGACGTGGTGGCCTTCCTGCAGGCGACATCGCCGTTCATCCCGCGCGAGGCCCTGTCTCGTGCCGTGCGCGAGGTGAGCGCGCGTCGGGCGGACAGCGTGTTCGCGGCCCATGAGACCTACGGATTCCTCTGGGCACGCAGCGCGGATGCCGACGCAGCCGTCGCACTCAACCACGACGCCGCGCGTCGCCCGCGTCGCCAGGATCGCGAGCCGCACTACCTCGAGACGGGCGCGTTCTACGTCTTCCGCGCTGACGGCTTCCGTGAGGCGGAGCACCGCTTCTTCGGCCGCATCCGCGTCGCCGAGGTGCCCGAATGGACGGCGATCGAGATCGACGACGAGCAGCAGCTCCGCATCGCCCGAGCGCTCGCCGCCCTTCACGAGAGCCCGGACCGGGTGCCGGTGCGAGCGATCGTGACCGACTTCGACGGCGTGCACACCGACGACACGGCGACGGTCGACGCCGACGGCATCGAACGGGTGCGGGTGAGCCGGGAAGACGGCATGGGGGTGTCGCTGCTGCGGCGGGCCGGCATCCCGATGCTGATCCTCTCCACCGAGGTCAACGCGGTGGTGCGGGCTCGGGCCGACAAGCTGCGCGTTCCGGTGCTGCACGGAATCGACGACAAGGAGTCCGCGCTGCGCGGGTGGGCCGAAGAGGTCGGCATCGCGCTAGCCGACATCGCGTACCTGGGCAACGACGTGAACGACCTGCCGGCGCTGCGCATCGTCGGCTGGCCGGTGGCGGTGGCCGACGCGCATCCGCTGGTGCTCGAGGCCGCCAGGGTCGTGCTGACGCGCCGGGGCGGCCACGGCGCCGTCCGAGAGCTGATCGAACGGGTGTTGCCCGCCTGACCGGTGCCGGTAACCCTCCTGTCGTTCGGCGTTCACCCCCGGCGCGTACTCAGGAGAGAAGGCCATTTCGACGACCGGAGGAACCATGACTGTCAGCATCGGCTCACGCGTGATCGGCGGCGGTCACCCCGCCTATGTCATCGCGGAGATCGGCCTCAACCACAACGGCGACGTCGACCTCGCCAAGCGCCTGATCGACGTCGCGGCGAAGGCGGGAGCCGACGCCGTGAAGTTCCAGAAGCGCACCCCTGAGATCTCCACCCCCGAGCACATGCGCGATGTTCCGCGCGAGACTCCATGGGGCACCATGAGCTACCTCGACTACCGCCGCCGCGTCGAGTTCGGCCGTGACGAATACATCGCGATCGGCGATCACGCCACGATGCTCGGGCTCGACTGGTTCGCGTCGCCGTGGGACGTGCCGAGCGTCGCCTTCCTCGAAGACCTCAATGTCGTGGCGCACAAGGTCGCCTCCGCGAGCCTGACCGACACCGAGCTGCTCGTCGCGCTGCGCGAGACCGGCAAGCCCGTCATCCTCTCCACCGGCATGTCGACGATCGAGCAGATCGATCGCGCCCTCACGACCCTCGGCACCGACCGGGTGGTGCTGATGCACGCCACCTCGACGTATCCGCTCGAGCCCGAAGAGGCCAACCTGCGCGCGATCGCCACCCTGCGCGACCGCTACCCCGGTGTTCCGGTCGGATACTCGGGCCACGAGCGGGGGCTGCAGATCTCGCTCGCCGCCGTCGCGATCGGAGCGGTGGCCGTCGAACGCCACATCACGCTCGACCGCACGATGTGGGGCTCCGACCATGCGGCATCCCTCGAACCCGCCGGACTCGAGCACCTCGTGCGCGACATCCGCGTGATCGAGATGGCCCTGGGCGACGGCGTCAAGCGCGTGTTCGACAGCGAGCGGGCGCCGATGGCCAAGCTGCGCCGCATCCCGGCATGAGCGGATCCGGTTCGCTGCGGGTCGTCGCGATCGCCGACGCCGACTCGTTCGTGAAGTGGTCGGCGTCGCTGCTCGGCAGCGTGCCCGGCATCCGTCCGCACCTGCTGCTCGTGCAGACGCCGCTGACCTCCAGCCTCGACCAGCAGCGGAGTGCGCTGGCGGGCACGGGGATGCTGTCCGACGATGTGACCCGCCTGTCCTTCGCGCGCGTGAGCGCCTGGCTCGAGGGGCAGCGTCCTGACGTCGTGCTGCTCGCCGGCCGCGGCCCGTTCGTGCGCCTGTTGGGCCGGGTCGTCGACGGGCTCACCGTGCGACCGGTCGTCGTCGCCGGACTTCCGGGCATGGCCGTTCCCGCGCAGCGCGGTGCGCTGGAGTACCGGCGGAACGCAGATCTGCTCGTCGTGCACTCGCATCGGGAGGAGCGCGCGTTCGCCGAGCTGGGTCGCCGGATCGGCGTGCAGGTGCCGACGGCGCTCGCGACCCTGCCGTTCGCGAGATCCCGATCGCGGATGGTGGCGGCTGATCGGGCACGGGTGATCGCGGCCGAGTCCGGAGGATCGTCCGGAACCCTCGTCGCCGAGAGGCCGGCCGAGCCCCGGGCGGTGCGGATGCCGGCGACCGACATCGTGTTCGCGGCCCAGGCCCTCGTGCCCACCGACCGGGAGGAGCGGGCCGAGATCGCGGCCACTCTCGTGCGCGCGGCGGAAGCGGACCCGAACCGCCGTGTGGTGGTCAAGCTGCGGTCGCGGCCCGGTGAGTCGGAGACGCATCTCGAACGCGACGCGTACCTCGATCTGCTCCCTGCGAGGCGTCCGGAGAACCTCGTCGTCTCGTACGGATCCATGGCACAGGCGCTGTCGACGGCGGCCGGACTCGTCACGGTCAGCTCCACCGCGGCGGTCGAGGCGGTGGCGCAGGGGGTGCCCGTGATCGCCCTCGACTCGTTCGGAGTGAGCAAGAGCCTGTTGAACACAGTGTTCGTCGGCAGCGGTCTGCTGGGCGGGCGCAGCGAGGTCGTGGCCGGGCGCTTCCGGCATCCGCACCCCGTCTGGCTGCGTGACAACTACTTCCACCCCTCGGCCGAGTCGACCTGGTGGGAGCACGTCGAACAGCTCGTCGCGCTGCGCCGCGCCGGGGGACTCCCGGCGAAGCGCGTGCCGGCGGCCCGCGGTGGCGCGATGCACGAGGCGTGGCATCGCGCGAGTGTACTCGGGGCGAACGACCGCACACTCCGCGGAACCGCGGCGCTCGCCGTCGGCGTGCCTGCCACGGCGCTGCTCGGCGCTCTGCGGCGGGGCCGATCGTCGGCGGGCAGCGGCACCTGGGCCGACGCGTCGACCGATTTCACGCTCGAGCCGAACCCCTTCCACGACTCGATCCGGCGCTGAGGGCGCTGCCGACCCCTCACACGGCTGAGTGCCCTCACGCGGCGGACGGTCGAGGCGCGGCGATCGACGGCGGGTTCGGGTCGTTCCACCGCTGGAAGGTCTGCACCCACCAGAACGTGGCGAACAGGATCAGCGCGACGGCCTCGCCGATCAGCACGACCGGCGTCTCACCGAAGGCCTGACGGAAGAGCAGAGCCACCACCAGCAGCACGAGGTCGGCGATCATCAGCCCCGAGATCCACCGATAGATCGTGCGCTGTCGGGGCGTGGGCGGCGTCTCGTCCGGGTCGAGCGGCCCTCCCGCGTAGAGGATCGGGACGGCTGCGAACACTCCGAAGAACAACAGGGTCGCTGCGAAGTGGATGCTGTTGACCGGCCAGAAGTTGAACGGGAAGTGCTCGTTGACCGCCGGAGCGAATCCGAGCGCCACGACCACGACCGCGGTCACGAGCGCGATGATCGAGACGAGCATCGCCGAGCGATTCGGGGTGCGGGTGCGGCGACGGATCAGCGCCATCGTGACCACGACCGCCACGACCACCACGGCGTAGACGGCGATTCCCGCTTTCGCGCTTGCGACGGCGTCGACGGGGATGCACTCCTGCGCCGTCGGGCACGACATCCGGTCGACCGCGCGCGGATCGGCGATGCCCACGGGAACGATCGCGATGAGCGGCGCGAACACCGCGCACACGTCGAGCAGGGTCGTCGCGCGACTGCGTCCCGAGAGCGCGAGCAGGGCCACGGATGCCGTGATCAGGGTGCCGACGAAGACGTCGCGGACCGGTGTGTAGAAGGCGTGGCTGATCGAGGGCAGCGGGTTCCAGCCGAAGATCAGGGGTGTCCACGACACGACGATGCTCTGCAGCACGACAGCGAAGATCAGCGCGACGACGATGAGAACCAGCGCCAGACGCAGGTAGCGATGCGTCTTCTGTCCGGTCGTGACGGGGGCGTCTGCGGCTGCCATGATCGTGACGGTACACCGCCGGGCCGACGCCGACGTGTGACGCCCCGCGACGGTCTTTGTCATGCGCGGACTCACTCTGTCAATCCCCGCAACGTTCCTGGTCTTCCCGGTCGGGGCCGGGTAGCGTCATTCCCATCGCGGCGATCCGGGCGGTCCCGGGCCTCAGCTCATACCTGATGGCGTTGCGGGTTCGACTCCCGCCGTCGCGTCCACTTCACCGGTGACGCAGTCAGTCCTCGCCGGTGATCCGCGCTTCGACCGGCGCCCATCCGTTCTCGAGCACGGTGAATCCGGCGGCGAGGATCCCGAGCTGGTCGTCGCTCTCGTTGACGAGCAGCTGCATCTGCAGCACGAACCGCGAGTACACGCGGATCTCCGGGGTGGCCAGGGTCAGTCCCAGTTCGACCGCGATCGCATCCGCGAGCGCGTCCTCGTGTTGCAGCCACATCCGGGCGGCGTACTCACGCAGCGCCGGCGTCTCGTTGAGGAACCGCGAGAAGACCTGCGACACCTCCGCGCCGTGCTCGGCGAGGTTCGCGTGCACCTCGGCCGTGTAGAAGTCGTGGATCGCGCGGTTGATGGTGACGCCCGGGGCGCGGTCGCGAACGGCGGAGACGAGCCGGTCCCGCTGCTCGTCGTCCTCGTCGAAGACGAGCGCCTCCTTCTGCGGAAAGTGCGCGAACACCGTCGTCGGGGAGACGTCGGCGGCATCCGCGACCTCGCGGATGCTGACGTTGTCGAACCCGCGCTCGAGGAACATCATCGTCGCGACGTCGGAGATGTTCTTGCGCGTCGCGGCCTTCTTGCGCTCGCGGCGACCGATCGGCTCAGCGTTCGTCATGTGTCCACGATATCGCGAACCCGATCCGGAAGTGGCGTGACAACAAAACTGGTATTGATACAGTTTCGGAGTGACTTCACTAAACACATCGCTCGCGCGCAGCGACAAGCGCGCCTGGACCATGCTCATCGTGCTGACGATGCTCACCGTCGTCGGCATGACCGTCGTGCTTCCCGTCCTGCCGTTCGTCGTGCTGCAGTACGTGTCGCACGAAGGCGACCTCGCCATCTGGGTCGGCATCCTCGAAGCGATCAACGGCCTGTGCGCCTTCCTGGTCGCCCCCTTCCTCGGTCGCCTGTCCGACCGCTTCGGGCGACGACCGGTGATCATCGCCGCCGCCTTCGGAGCGGCGTTCGCCATGGCGCTGTTCGGCATCGGGGGAGCGATCTGGGTGCTCGTGCTCGCGCGTGTCATCCAGGGACTGACCGCCGGCGACCTTCCGGCCCTCTTCGCCTACCTCGCCGACATCACGCCGCCCGAGAAGCGCGCTCAGCGGTTCGGTCTGCTCGGTGCGCTCTCGGGAATCGGCATGATGATCGGACCCGCGATCGGCGGACTGCTCGCGGCCGTCAGCCTGCAGCTGCCGGTCTTCCTCACCGCAGCCGTCGCCCTCGTGATCGCGATCCTCAGCATCTTCCTGCTGCCCGAGAGCCTCGCGCCCGAGAACCGGATCGAGCGCATCTCGGTGCGCGAGATCCAGCCGTTCGGCGTCTTCAAGGAAGCGTTCGGACGCAAGGAGCTGCGTGGTCTGATGATCGGATTCGGCCTCCTGGCGCTCCCGTTCGGCTTCTTCGTCAACAACTTCAGCGTGCTCGCGCTGGACTCGATCCAGTGGGGGCCGACGCAGATCGGTCTGCTCACGGCAGGCGTCGGCATCATCGACATCCTCATCCAGGGCGTGCTGCTCGGCATCCTGCTTCCTCGCATCGGCGAGCGCGGCGTGATCATCAGCGGCATCGTGGCGCAGGCGATCGGACTGGCCGGGCTCGCTGTCGTCGCGTCGATCTTCGCGCAGCCGTGGGTGTTCATCGTCGGTGCGCTGATGCTCGCTGCAGGGCAGGGCGCCTCGACCGCGGCGATGGACGGAGCCATGTCGAACGCGGTCGGCGACGACGAGCAGGGCTGGCTGGGCGGAGCGACGCAGTCGCTCAACGCCGCGATGAACACGGCGGCCCCTCTGATCGCCGGTGCGCTCTATGTCACGGTCAGCCATGCGGCTCCCTACTGGCTCGGCGTCGCGCTGATGATCGTCGCCGTGATCGTCGTGTCCCGTGCGCACATCGCGAACACGGCGAAGAAGGACGCGCGGACGCACGATGTTGGGGCCGAGGTCGAGACCGACGCGAGGGACGTCCCGGTCGCGGTCACCGACGCCCGCAGCTGAGACGCAGGCTCCGCAGCCGGGGGATGATGGATACATGCCCAGTCCTCATCGCCCCGGTCTGCGGGTCTCGTCGGGTCTCACGATCCCCGAGGCCGAGCTGTCGTGGCGTTTCTCGCGGTCGTCGGGCCCCGGCGGACAGGGTGTGAACACGGCGGACTCGCGGGTCGAACTCCTCTGGGATGCCGCGGGCAGCACGACGCTCACCCCGCACCAGCGTGATCGCCTCCTCGATCGGCTGAGCGGGCGTCTCGTGAACGGCGTGCTGACCATCGCCGCATCCGAGCACCGCGCCCAGCTGCGCAACCGCGACGCCGCACGTGAACGACTCGCGAGCATCGTCGCCGAGGCGCTGCGTCCGCCGGCGCCGCAGCGCCGCGCGACCAAGCCGAGTCGAGGGTCGAAAGAGCGGCGGCTCAAGGCGAAGCAGCGGCGCACCGATGTCAAGCAGCTGCGCAGGCGCCCGAGCGACTGACCCGCGCATCGCACCGACAAGGTGAGGTCCGCTTTCGCCACCCGCCCTCTGCGGGCACTCTGAGTTCATGACCGCACTCACCATCGGCACGCCTCTCGACAGCGGGCTCGGAACCGTCACCCTCGATCCGCGGCGCTTCAACCGGCACACCTTCTGGTGCGGCCAGAGCGGCAGCGGCAAGACCTACGCGCTGGGCGTCGTGCTCGAGCAGCTCCTGCTCGAGACCGAGCTGCCGATGCTGATCCTCGACCCGAACGCCGACTTCGTGCGGCTGCAGAGCACGCGGCCGTCCGCGGCCCCGCATCACGCCGAGCGCATCGCGGACTCCGACATCCGGGTGTTCCGCTCGGGGCGCGTCGAGGGCGAGCCGTTGCGCGTGCGCTACATCGATCTGTCGCCGGCATCCAAGGCAGCCGTGCTGCGGATGAGTCCGATCCAGGATGCCGAGGAGTACAACGTCCTCCTCCATCTCGATCAGAACGCGAGGCTGCTCGGCTCGGATCGCATCGTGCCCCACCTGCGCGACGGCGGGCACGACGCCCGCAACAGACTCGCCGACCGCATGGAGAACCTGCAGGTGCTGGAGTGGGAGCTCTGGTCCCGCGGCGAGGCGTCGGTCGTCGACGTGATCGAGCAGCGGCCGCGGGTGACGGTGCTCGACCTCGGCGGATTCGACCACCCCGCCGAACCGAAGGTCGCAGCCCTCGCGGTGCTCGAGCACCTGTGGTCTCGTCGCGAGGAGCGAAAGCCCCTGCTCATCGTGATCGACGAGGCGCACAATCTGTGCCCTCCCGACCCGCGCACCGAGGTCGAGCGGGCGCTCACCGAGCAGCTGGTGCAGATCGCCGCCGAGGGGCGCAAGTTCGGGCTGTGGCTGTTCCTGTCGACACAGCGGCCGACGAAGATCCATCCGAACGTGCTCTCGCAGTGCGACAACCTCGGTCTGATGCGCGTCAACGCGCCGCGCGACCTGGCGGAGCTGGCCGAGGTGTTCGGCTTCGCGCCGGAGGCGGCGATCCGCAGGTCCCAGACCTTCACACAGGGTCAGGCCCTCTTCGCCGGGGGGTTCATCGCCGAGCCGACGTTCGTGCAAATGGGGGAGCGACTGACGGAGGAAGCGGGCGGCGACGTCTCGGTGCCGCTCCGCTCGACCCCGTAGCGCCACCCCTCGGGTGCGGGATCAGCTCGCCGTGAGTGCGGGGAACGCCCACGTGCCGTCCAGCACTTCGGGCCGAGGTCGGTAGAGACGCACCAGGTAGTTCCACCCTTGCGTGAGGGGAAGCACGTTGGGCAGTGCGGGGTCGCCGCCGAAGCGCACGGTGATCGACCCGTCCGGATCCCGCACGCCCGTCACGCTGTTGACGCTGTATGCACCGGCGTCGTTCGGAGCGAAATAGCCTTCCG
Source organism: Microbacterium sp. CGR1 (assembly GCF_001266755.1). NCBI lineage: Bacteria > Bacillati > Actinomycetota > Actinomycetes > Micrococcales > Microbacteriaceae > Microbacterium > Microbacterium sp. CGR1. The sequence goes on along the minus strand of NZ_CP012299.1, from coordinate 1,843,118 downwards.
CGTCGTACAGCGAGACGGACCAGAAGCCGTCCACCGGCACGTCGCCGACCCGCAGCGTGTACTCGCCGACCGGGAGCCGGGGATCGACGTTGATGTAGAAGGCCTCGTTCTCGGGCAGACCGCCCCAGGCGGCTGCGGTCCCGAGAAGGTGCCGCACGGGGTCGACGTCCTCGGCTCGACCGAAGCAGCGCTCCAGACCGCCGAGGCCCTTCGCGAGGGTGAGGATCGCCTGGCGGGTCTCGGCGAAGCTCGATTCGTCGTAGGCCGGCGCAGCGAACTCCCGCGCGCCGGTCGAGCTCACAGCGAGTTCGTCCTGCAGGGCGTTCACGATCGAGACATCGTCAGGATCCTCGGAATCCACCAGGATGCGAGTGGCCGCGAGCACGAAATCGGAACCGAGGTCTTCGGCCGAGAGCGAGTGGACGCCGGGGTCGTGTAGCACCCGGTCGATGTAGTGGCCCTCGTTCACCAGCATCACCGAGACGTACCGGTCGCCGGCATCCGGCACGGTGATCGTCGCCCCTTCGGAGATGTCGATGATCGCAGCGCTGTAGAGGGTGTCGCGATTCATCCTGATCACGGTCTGCTGGTCGATCGGCGTGGGCACTCGATAGTGGTTCCACCGGTTGGAACCGCCGGCCGACGCCGCGATCGCGGCGAACATGCGGGCGGTCTCGATCTCGGCGAAGTTCGCGAACGTGACGGGAACGGAGGTGTCGGTCATGGCTTCATCCTGGCGCTGCCGGTCTCGGCGAGCGCGGAATCATCACCTCAGGAAGGTGAGGCCTCAGTCCTTGCTGCCGCGCACCAGCTCCAGCCCCGCTCCCGCGAACTGCCTCAGCGTCGCATCCGGCAGGAACGCGCGGGTGAGCGCTGTGCCGATCGCCGCGAGATCGCTCTCGTCGCGGAAGAGCAGATACATGGTCTCGTACCGTGGGTGGAACTTCTGCTTGAAGCGGTGCAGCGAGCCGAAGCCGTACACGGGCTCGAGCGCTTCGGCGAGGCGTTCGCTGAGGACGGCGATGATGCCCGCGTCCGGCGGATAGTCGTGCGCGAGCGGAGCACCCGAGAGCGACATGATCTCGGCACCCTCCTCGGAGAACTGCTTCGCGGACGAACCGATCAGGTACTCCATGACCGGTGCGAAGCCGCCGTCGCGGCGGCGCATCAGGTCGAGCGTCCAGCCGCGCACGACGCCGCCTTCGCCATAGACCGGCAGCCACGAGAGGAAGCCGTCGACGTCACCGTTCGGGGCGATCGCGAGAGCGAGTCGCACCTCGCGGTCCTCCGCCTCATCCAGCGTGCCGAGAGTGAACCGCATCTCAGGCAGGTCCTTGTCACCGACCCATGCCTCGGAGATCGCACGCAGCTGCTGCCGTACTCCCCACGATTCGTCCGCCAGGCGCGTCATCCGGAAGGTCATCTCCTCGCGCCCCGCCCGATTGAGAGAGCTGCGCACCGAGTTCCAGCGCTTGCCGGTGAACTCCAGACCCGGCAGGTCGACGATGGTGTCGTCGGCGACGACCAAGCTGCGCCAGCCGGCGGGCACAGCGGCCCGGGTGGCGTCGTCTGCACTGAAGAAGCACGGGACGAGGCCCACCAGCTCCGCCGTGCGGATGAACTCTGTGACGGCGACTGCGCGGGATGCGGGCGGTCCGATCGGATCCGCGAGCGCGAGCGCCACACCGGCCCGTCGCTGGTAGGCGACGATCCCGGCATCGCTGCGGGCGTAGCTGTTGCCCTCCCAGGTCGTCATCCACGACAGGGTGCCCCCGCCGTGCGCACGCAGCTCGGTCTTCACGTCGTCGACCGTCGGGGCCGGCTGGATGCCGAGGAGAGACTTGCGCTTCGCCCGGAACGCGCGGCGCACGGCGATCAGGTAGACGAGCAGGATCACCCAGAGGAAGCCGTTGGCGAGCGCGAGCTCCGTCTCGCCGTCCCACCGCAGATCGACCTGCGCCTGCGAGAACACCGTGATGAGGATGAGGACCAGCGCTGCGACCAGGATGTTGAAGAGACCGAGCAGCATCACGAGAACCCACGCCCAGCGACGACCGCGCAGGAGTCCGTTCACGAGCACCACGATGACGACGAGGTCGAGCGCGAGGTCGATGAACCCTCCCGACGCGGGCTCGGTCGGGCCGAACGGGCCGTCGGTGGCGACGAGAGTCGTGATGATCTCGACCGCTCCGAGCACCATGAGCGAGATCACGGCGATCAGACGCTGCTCTCGCACCGTGGTCCGCTGCACACGCAGGGTGCGGTCGACGACGAGGATGAGCAGCACCGCGAGCAGGTGCTCGAGATCGGCGACCGCACCCCAGAACAGCATCGCGATGAACACGAAACCGAGCAGCACGAGCCAGCCGCGCACTCGCCATGGCGGGCGGAAGAGCCCGATCGCGGCGGCGATGCACGCCATGGTGCCGCCAGAGGCGCCGACATCGAGCGCCTGGGCCTGCTCCTGAGCCCAGGCCCAGGGCAGTTGCGAGGCGACGAACAGGACGAGCGCGGTGGCGAGGATCGCGAAGAGCTGTCCGACCCAGTAGTACGCGAGGGCGACCCTGGTGCCACGTCGGTATTCGAGATACGCCATGCCCCAGAATCCCGAGATCGTGAACAGGTACACCCACGGCTCGTTGACGAAGAACGTGCCGGTGAGCGGCGTCCACCACATCCCCTGCGCGAGGTTGGGCAGGCCGTATGCGACGGTGCCGAACAGGTCGGTCTTCTCGAACGGGGTCCACAGGCCCTGCCAGATCACGCCGACGGCGAGGATCACAGCCACCATCGCGAGGGTGGCAGGAATGCGCCGCAGTACGGCGGCGACGGGATGCGATGTGGGGGTTCGCGCCTCGGTCATGCGCTCAGCGTAGCGACCGACCGTCGCCTTCCGGAGTGGAACGTCGTGGCGCGTGATGGCTCCACGCCCAGCGGTAGCCGACGCCGCCGAACGTCATGAAGCCGGCGGCGAGCACCAGTCCGGCGACGATGCCGAGCGCGATCGCCCCGGCGAAAGCGCCGCCACCCGCGATCACGGCCGAGCCGACCAGCATCCCCACGACGCAGGCGTTCACGACGATCAGCAGCATGACCGAGCTGCCGAGCAGGATGCTCAGGCGACGGGGACGGAGGAACGAGTACGTGCGCTTCATCCCCGGTTCATCGTCGTGCGGCGAGGCGAGGAAGACATCGGCGACCTCCGGATCCAGGTCGACGTACGCGCCGCGGATGCGGTTCATCGCGACGACGTACATCATGTCCTCCTCCGACACGTTCATCACGCGCACCTGGGTCATGAAGCCGATGACCGCGAGGAACGCGAGGATCGCGAGTGACGCGCCGCCGAACCACCCGCCGAAGTCCGACGCCTGCCCCAGCAGTCCGATGGTCACGAGTCCGGCGGAGACGAGGGTCAGGAAGATCGTGATGCGCGACAGCACCTCGCTCTGCGCGGTGCTGCGGGCGGCGAGAAGCCCCCAGTGCTCGGTGGCGAGAAGCTGCGCACGGCGGCCCAGCACCGCATCCGACTCCCCGCTCGTCCGTGGCGGCGCGACATCGTCGTGCGGCCCTGCCGGCCCCTCCGCAGGCACGGGCTGCTCCACGGAAGCGCCCTCGTTCATATCGGTATTGTGCTCCTGCATCCGACTCTCCGAAATGGGTTCATCGGCACGCACACCCGGTCGACGCTGTCGCTCGGCGTCGATTCCGCGTTGGATGGAGTCATGTCCGCGCACCGATCCGATCGCTCCTCGACGACACGTCGGCGCGCATCCATCGCGTCGATCACGGCGAGCGTCGCCCTGCTCGCTGCCTGTGTGGCGCAGCCGACGTCGACGTCGGCGTCGGGGGCGGAGTCGTTCACGGAGGATCTCGACGTCCCCTGGTCGATCGCATTCCACGGCGACGTGCCCCTGGTGAGCGAGCGCGACACCGCCCGCGTGCTCGAGATCGCCGAGGACGGCGAGGCGCGCGAGGTCGACGTGATCGACGGGGTCTCGCCGGGTGGCGAGGGAGGCCTGCTCGGGCTCGCGGTGCACGACGGCGAGCTCTACACGTACGTCACCGCCGACGACGAGAACCGGGTCGAGCGGCGGCCGATCGTCGGAGACGCCGGTGCGCTGTCGCTCGGACCCGCCACCACTGTGGTCGACGGCATCCCCGCCGCGGGAAATCACAACGGCGGGCGCATCGCGTTCGGCCCTGACGGGATGCTCTACGTCACGACGGGCGATGCCGGCGACCGCGACAGTGCGCAGGATCTCGACGCGCTGTCGGGCAAGATCCTGCGCCTCACTCCCGCGGGTGAGGTGCCCCCCGACAACCCGTTCGATCAGTCGCCCGTCTACAGCTACGGACACCGCAATCCGCAGGGCATCGCCTGGGATGCCAAGGGCACGATGTATGCGAGCGAGTTCGGACAGGACACCTGGGACGAGCTCAACGTCATCGAGGCCGGCGGCGACTACGGCTGGCCCGAGGTCGAGGGGATCGCCGATGACGACGAGCACATCGATCCCGTGCAGCAGTGGAGGCCCGACGAGGCGAGCCCGAGCGGCATCGCTGTCGTCGGCGCGGACATCGCGATCGCCACGCTCCGCGGCGAGCGGCTGCGCGTCGTGCCACTCGATGACCTGACCTCCGGCACCGAGCGGTTCGTCGGGGAGCTCGGCCGGCTGCGCGACGTCGTCGCCGGACCGGACGGCATGCTCTGGTTGCTCACGAACAATACCGACGACGGACGCGGAAGCCCCTCGCCCGGCGACGACCGCATCCTCCGTCTCGCCGCCGACTGACGGAAGCCGCCCGACGCGGGCCGCCGCTCAGGCGAAGCCGTCGACTCCCGTCGCGGTGACCGAGAGCGCCCACAGCCGCTCGGCGGCCTCGGGATCGATCGCCCAGTGCTTCACGCCGCCGGTCGTCATGTCCGTGTGCTCGGGCGGGACGATGCCCTTGATCGAGCAGTCCTCGCAGTATGCGCCGCTGCGATCGATCAGCTCGGGAGCCGTCGCGGCCCAGAGACCCGTCGACGCCCCCTCTGCCGGAGTCTTGAAGCGCGGGTTCGGCGTTCCGTCCTCGTCGATCCAGCCGCGCGAGATCAGCTCCTCGCGGGGCACGTGCCGCTGCAGGTCGGTCATGATCCCGCCCGGGTGCACCGAGAAGGCGAGGATGCCGCGGGCCGCGCCACGACGGGCCAGCCCGACGGCGAACAGCGCGTTCGCCGTCTTCGACTGCCCGTATGCGACCCACGGGTCGTAGGGCGTCGTCTCGAAGTCGATGTCCTCGAATCGCACGGGGGAGCGGAAGTGCCCTCCCGAGGAGTAGGAGACGACGCGAGCGCCCTCCGGCAGCAGGTCGGCCACTCCGTTGACCAGGGCGAAGTGGCCGAGGTGGTTGGTGCCGAACTGCGACTCGAAGCCCTGCGCGGTGTGACCGAACGGGGTGGCCATGATGCCGGCGACATCGAGCACGAGATCGATCGGGCGTCCGTCGCGACGGACGGTCTCGGTGAACGCTGCCACCGAGTCGAGGTCGCCGAGGTCGGCGCTGCGGATGTCGACCGCGTCGATCCCTGCGAGCGCCTCCTCGGCGGCGTCGATGCGACGCGCAGGCACGATCACGCGCACTCCGGCATTCGCGAGCGCACGCACCGTCTCGAGTCCGAGTCCCGAGTATCCTCCCGAGACGATCGCGGTCTTGCCCGAGAGGTCGACCCCGGCGATCACCTCGGCCGCAGTGGAGCGATAGCCGAACTCCGAGGTGAGGGGCTGCTGACGGGCGATCATGTCGAGAGGGTGGAGTGCATCTGTCATGCTCCGACCGTACGATCTAGAGTGCACTCGAAGTCAAGGAGGAGTCCTCGTGGAGGATGTGATCGACACGACGCGCACGTTCAGCATCGGAGAGCTCGCCCGTCTGGCCGGCGTGAGCGTGCACACGCTGCGCTGGTACGAGGCAGAAGGGCTCTTCCCTCGCGACGTGCCGCGCACCTCCGGCGGTCGGAGGGTCTACGCCCACGACTCGCTCGCGTGGCTCGCGCTGCTGGCGCGACTGCGCGAATCCGGCGCCCCCATCGCCATGCTGCGTGAGTACGCCGCCCTCGTGCGCGCCGGCAGCGGCAACGAGGCCGAGCGTCTCGCCCTGCTGCGCGCGCACGAGCGCTCTCTCGACGCGCAGATCGAGACGCTGATCGCCTGCCGTCAGGTCGTCAGCGCGAAGGCGGGCGCGTACCAGGAGGCGCTCCTCGCCCGAGGACTCCTCTGACGACGGCTCTGCGGGCTACTGCTCCACGGCCTTCTCCAGAGCCGCTTCGAGGTCCCCCCACGCCTCCAGCACCACGGGCTCGCCGTCGATGAAGAAGCTGGGGGTGCTGCGCACTCCGAGCCGCTCGCCGTCGCTCCTGTCGGCCTGCACGCGATCGAGCGTCGCCGGGTCGGTGATCGCCGCATCGTAGGCGGCCATGTCGAGTCCGAGCTCGGCCGCGATTCCCCGGAACACCTCGGGCGTCTCCTCGGACTTCTCGCCCCACTGGGCCTGCGTCTCGAAGAGGCGGTGGTACATGTCCTCGAAGCGGTCCTGCTGTGCCGCGGCTTCGGCGGCGAGAGCGGCCTGCGTCGAGTTGATGTGACCGGGCAGAGGGAAGTACCGCACGACGTAGGTGATCTCGCCCGAATACTTCTCGCGCAGGTCTTCGACGATCGGATAGAACGCTCCGCAGGCCTCGCATTCGAAGTCGAGGAACTCGACGACGGTGACGGCGTCCGGTCCTCCGTCGTCGAGGACGTGCGAGTCGGTGCGGACGGTCTGCCGCTTCTCGCCCTCGGGCGGCAGGGGTTCTGCGGGGCGCTGCGACAGGGCGTAGGCGACGCCGACGATCGCGAGGACGATCGCGGCGGCGACGGTGATCAGGGCCACCTTGGCAGGGGTCTTCATGGGTTCTCCAACGGTTCGGATCAGGCAGGGTGAGTGAGCCGCGACGAGCGCGGCCGGGGTCGCCGACGAGCGGCGTGCCTGATTCAGGTGCGGGAGACCGAGAGCTGAGCGAGGGTGAGTGCGGGGACGTGCAGACGAGGACCGGCGCGGCTCGGAGCCGATGCACGCACCGCCGCAGCGCGACCGATCAGCGGCGCGCCTCTGACGGAGCGCAACGAGAGCAGCACGAGGAGGACGCAGCAGAGCGCCGCGACCATGACGATCCCGGCGTCGTCCGACGGAGCGGACTCGACCACGCTCGTCTCGTCGTGGTGCGCGGTGACCGACGCGACGTTCGCGCCCGGAGCGAGGCACAGCGTCGTGTGCGCATCCGCCTTGCCGTGCGACGCCGACCACGCGCCGATGACGAGCAGCAGGGCGAGGCCGAGGGCGAGACCGACCCGGAGGATCAGCATCCGCTCGACGCCCTGGTGACGCAGTGGCATCGACGGGGGAGGCATGGTCCGCGCAGTCTAACAATCGGGCATCGGCGCCCGCGCTGAGCGCCCAGGCAGATCCACGCGTCACAGACCCGCCTACACTGGAGGGGTGGCGAGACTGTTGATCGTTGGCGGCTTCCTGGCCGCCATATTCTGGGTGTACAGCATCGTCGACTGCGCAGTGCAGCCGCCGACGCGACACCGGGGCGTGCCCAAGGCCGCCTGGATCGCCATCGTCATCCTCATCCCGGTCATCGGGGGCATCCTCTGGTTCACGATCGGCCGACGCCGCGCGAACGACAACGGCGGAGCGATCACGATCATCGCGCCCGACGACGACCCCCAGTTCCTCCGCAGCATCAGCAAGAGCGAGCAGGATGCGCGCATCCGCCGTCTCGAGGAGGAGCTCGCTCGTCTCGAGGACGAGACCGACGACGGAGCCGCACCGGACGGTACGGCGCCGGACGCGCGTCCGTGACCTCATCGCCCGCGACGGATGCTGCGGCATCCCTGATCGCCGACCTGATCGGCCACGGCGTGCGCGATCTCGTGCTCTCGCCGGGGTCTCGATCTCAGGCGCTCGCGCTCGCCGCGGTGCATGCCGCGAATCAGGGGCAGCTGCGTCTGCACGTGCGCATCGACGAGAGGGTCGCAGGATTCACCGCGCTCGGTCTCTCGCGTGAGACGGGTGTGCCCGCGGCGGTGCTCTGCACTTCGGGGACCGCTGCCGCCAACCTCCTTCCCGCAGCGATGGAGGCCTTCCACTCGGGGGTGCCGCTGCTGCTCCTGACGGCCGATCGGCCGCCCGAGCTGCGCGGAGTGGGAGCCAATCAGGCCACCATCCAGCCGGGCATGTTCGCCTCCTGGGTGCGCGAGCAGATCGATGCCCCCGTGCCGGGCGACGGTGACTGGGCGGGTCTCGCGATGCGCGCCGTCGCCGCGGCGACGGGCGCGGATGCCACCCACGGTCTGGCCGGTGTCGCCGGCCCCGTGCACCTGAACCTGCCGTCGCGCGAGCCGCTGTCGGGCGACGTCCCGACCGTCGACATCGTGCCGGGCGACGTGCCCAGACCGGTGGCGGCAGAAGCGCTCCTGCTCGAGCGGGGGCCGCGCACGGTCGTCATCGCCGGCGCCGACGCGGGACCGGATGCCGAAGAGATCGCGCACGCCGGATCCTGGCCGTTGATCGCCGAGATCGTCAGCGGTGCACGCTTCGGCCGCCAGGTCGTGCACGGCTATCGTGCGCTGCTGCGCGACGACGAGCTGGGCGGTCGCATCGAGCGCGCCGTCGTGCTCGGGCACCCGACCCTCAGTCGTGAGGCGGCTCGCCTGCTGTCGCGGCCGGGTGTCGACGTGATCGCCGTCCGACGTGGCGGCGAGGCTCTCGATCTCAACGGCCGCACGACGGCCGCTGCGTCCGTGTCGGTCGCACCCGGCGTCGCCGACCGCGAGTGGCTCGGTGCGTGGCTCACGGCATCCGCGGCTCACGCCGTCGATCTCAGCGAGCGGGCGCCCGACCAGGACGGTCTCACGTCGACCGATCCGTCGGCGCGGCGCGACGCGGTGAAGGCTGAGCTGGCGGCGGTGCGCCGGCCGCTCGACCGTGAGCTGCTCGCCGACGCCGTCTGGCGGGCGACCTGGCCGCACGATCGACTCGTCTTCGGCTCGTCGCGGCTCGTGCGGGTGGCCGATGCGGTGCTCGGTGGCAAGAAGGTCCCGGTGCACGCCAACCGCGGGCTCGCGGGTATCGACGGCACGATCGCCACCGCCACGGGCATCGCGCTCGCCAGTCAGGCCGGGGGAGCGCCCGGGGTCACCCGCGTGCTGCTCGGCGATCTGACTTTCCTGCACGATGTCGGCGCCCTGCTGCTCCCGCCCGACGAGCACGAGCCTCGCATCCAGGTCATCGTGGGCAACGACGGCGGCGGCACGATCTTCGACGGCCTCGAGGTCGCGGGCACGGCGGATCGGGCCGATCTCGATCGCGCGTTCTACACGCCCCATGCCGTGCGGCTCGAGCAGCTGGCACTCGCCTACGGATGGGAGTACCAGCGCGTGACGACCCGCACGGCACTCGACCAGGCCCTCACCACCCCGGCCGGTGGCCGTCAGCTGATCGAAATCCCGCTGTCCCGCTGAGGATCTTCGCCTCCGCTGCGGATGCGCAGTGGCAGGATGAACGCATGACAGCGCATGAGTGGGCCAAGGCCCTCCAGGTCGGCGACGGATTCCGCCTCTCCGACCTCGATCCGCAGAGCACACCTGGCTACAGCGGCGCGAAAGCCGACGGCAAGCGCGATCTCGAGGCGGGCCTCGACGAGCTCAATCAGCTGCAGGAGCGGCTCTTCGCCGAGAGCCGCGTCGGCGTGGCGAAGGACTCGGTGCTGCTGATCCTGCAGGCGATGGACTCCGCGGGCAAGGGAGGCATCGTGCGCCACGTGGTCGGCGGGGTCGATCCGCAGGGCGTCGCACTCACGGCGTTCAAGGCGCCGACCGACGAAGAGCTCGAGCACGACTTCCTGTGGCGCGTGTCCAGGCGCCTCCCGGAGCCCGGGTTCATCGGCGTCTTCGACCGCTCGCACTACGAGGACGTGCTGATCGGTCGGGTGCGTTCGCTGGCCCCGGCGGACGAGATCGAGCGCCGGTACGACGCGATCAACGAGTTCGAGGCCGCGGTCGCCGCATCGGGCACGCGCATCGTCAAGGTCATGCTGCACATCTCGCCGGACGAGCAGAAGTCGAGACTGATGGAGCGGCTCGAGCGACCCGACAAGCACTGGAAGTACAACCCGGGCGATGTCGACGAGCGACTGCTGTGGGACGACTACATGGCGGCGTATCAGATCATGTTCGAGCGCACCTCGACCGAGGCGGCTCCGTGGCATGTGATCCCGGCGAACCACAAGTGGTTCGCCCGCCTCGCCGTGCAGGAGCTGCTGCTCGACGCGCTGCAGCGGATCGATCCGCAGTGGCCGGCGGCCGACTTCGATGTCGACGCGGAGAAGGAGCGGCTCGCGGCGAGTTGACCGCGGGCGGTCCGGGCGCGGGTCAGGCGAGCGCGTCGACCAGCGGACGGAACTTGACCCGGGTCTCGAGCAGCTCGGACTCGGGGTCGGATCCTGCGACGATGCCTGCGCCCGCGTACGCGGTGACGGCGATGTCGGTCTCGGCGGGGGTGAACTGCGCGCAGCGCAGCGCGATGGCCCACTCGCCGTTGCCGGCCGCGTCGACCCATCCCACCGGACCGGCATACCGCCCGCGGTCGAACGGCTCGAGCTCGCGGATCGCCGCGATCGCCGCAGACGTCGGGGTGCCGGCCACGGCGGCGGTCGGATGCAGGGCGCCGACCAGGTCGAGTGACGAGCCGCCATCGGCCAGCTCGCCCTCGACGTCGGTCGCCAGGTGGAAGAGGTTCGGCAGCTTGAGCAGGAACGGCTGCTCGCTCGCCGCCAGTGCGCGGGTGTGCGGACGCAGCGAGGCCAGCACGCTCTGCACCGCGTACTCGTGCTCGTCGAGGTCCTTGGTGCTGGAGGCCAGGTGGCTGGATGCGACGGTGTCGGCATCCGCGTCGGCTCCGCGACCGATCGTTCCGGCGAGCACGCGGGCGGTGACGGTGCGCTGCTGCACGGTGACGAGGGTCTCGGGACTCGCGCCGATCAGCCCGTCGACAGCGAACGCCCACGTGTCGGGGTATCCGGTCGACAGCGCGCGCACGAGCCGGCGCAGGTCGGAACCGGCCGGGATGCTGCCGGTGAGGTCGCGTGCGAGTACGACCTTGCTGAGCTCGCCGGCGGCGATGCGTTCGAGTGCCTGCCGCACCGAGTCCTGATAGCCCTGCGGGCTCTGGGCACCGGGGCCGACGGTGCCGGCCCAGTGCGGGCCGTAGGCGATCGTCGCCGCTTCTGGCCGCGGCTCGGTTGCAGTGGGCCGCGGCGCGGGCGCGGGTGCCGACGCCGAGGACGAGCGGATGCGGGTGATCCAGGTGCGCCCGTGGTGTCGACCGATCACGAGCGCCGGCACGACGAGGATGCTGTCGGCGGCGGAGTCCTCGTCGAAGGTCAGCGCACCGAAGGCGACCAGTCCGGAGCCGGGGAGCCCGAGCTCGTCGTCGATCTCGGCATCCTGCGCGAGCTCTCGCCATGCCCGAGCGATCGCAGCGGATCGCAGGGCCGCTGCGCCGGCGGGGATGCGGACCGTCTCGACGATGGCGTCGCCGACGGCGACGATGCCGTCGCCGCGGCGCAGCCAGGCGAGAGGCCGCGACGGGTCGGCGTAGGCCAGGAGATCCTCGACCGGATCGATCTCACGGGTCTCCACGACCAGCCTGCTGCTCACCCCTCCAGCCTAGTTCGTCACCCGTCGACCGGGATGTGACAGGCCACGCCTACGCTGAGTGCATGAGCGACGTCCGCCCCGCACCCGGCACCGAGATGATCTTCCAGTGGCGCAAGTGGGACGGGTCTCCGCACTGGCGTCATGAGTGCGTGTACCTCGGCGCCGACGAATGGGGCGACTGGCTCGGCCAGCCCGTCGGCTGGTCGAGCGCTCGACCGGGCGCGGGCTACATCGCCGAGGCCCCCAATGTCACGCTCGTGCCGAGGCGGTCCGACTTCGCCCTGACCGTGAACCGTGACCACCCGAAGGGCATGCGGATCTACATCGACATCGGATGGGAGGTGCGCTGGTCGGACGACCCGCTCCTCGCCGTCGGCATCGACATGGACCTCGACGTCGTGCGGGTCGAGGGTCCGCGCGGCACATGGGTCGACGACCGCGACGAGTGGGCCGAGCACAGCGTGAGCTACGGATACCCCGCCGAGATCATGGCCGGACTCGAGGCTCTGGCCCTCGATCTCGAGCGGCGGGTGCGAGAGCGCATCGCCCCTTTCGACGATGCCACGCCGGATCTCTGGCTCGACCGCCTCGACGCGCTGCACCTCGCGCCTAGACTGGGCGTGTGACCTCGAACGAAGCCAACCGCGCCGATCTCGGCAAGGACCCCGCCCGCGTCAGCGGCATGTTCGACCAGGTCGCCGCGGGCTACGACCGGACGAATACGGCGATGACGATCGGCAACGACGCGCTCTGGCGCGCGGCCACGACGAGGGCCGTCGCCCCGAAGCCGGGGGAGAAGATCCTCGACCTCGGCGCGGGCACCGCGTCCTCGTCGGCATCCCTCGCCCGCAGCGGTGCGCAGGTCGTCGCCGCCGACTTCTCGCCGGGCATGCTCGCCGAGGGGCAGCGCCGCCACGGCAGCATCCGCAATCTCTCGTTCGTGCAGGCGGATGCCACCGATCTGCCGTTCGACGACGGCGAGTTCGACGCCGTCACCATGTCGTACGCGCTGCGCAACGTCAACGACCCGAAGAAGGCGCTGCGTGAGCTGCTGCGCGTCACGAAGCCGGGCGGTCGTCTGGTGATCAACGAGTTCTCGACCCCGCCGGGCTCGGTCTTCCGCGCCGCGTACCGGTTCTACAACTCGCAGGTGCTTCCTCGGGTGGCTCGCGTCGCCGGCACCAACGGCGACGCCTACGACTACCTGAACGAGTCGATCCGTGACTGGCCCGACCAGAAGAAGCTCGCCGCGTGGATCCGCGAGGCCGGGTGGACCGAGGTCGAATACCGCAACCTCTCGTTCGGGATCGTCGCGCTGCACCGGGCGTTCAAGCCCGCGTGAATGCGACGCGCGTACCCGCCCAGCTGACGACGGTAGGCTGAGACCGTGACTTCGAGCCGCGTAGCCCCGGGTTCGCGACTGGCGAGCCGTCTCGGTTTCAGCGACCGTGTCTTCATCGGCACCGCCGGTCGACGCATCGCGCAGGCGATCGAAGACGGGCTCGAGCTCGTCGAGACCGGTCTTGCCGACGACGTGCGTGTGGCCGATCCGCTCGCCGATGCCGCCAGCCGCTATCTGTACGAGGCGGGGGGCAAGCGCATCCGCCCCGTGCTGACGCTGCTCGCGGCCCAGCTCGGCGACGGCAACACCGATCAGGTGATCGATGTCGCGAAGGCGCTCGAGATCACCCATCTCGGCTCGCTGTATCACGACGACGTCATGGACGGTGCGGATCGCCGTCGTGGAGTGCCCGCGGCGCAGACCGTGTGGGGCAACAACATCGCGATCCTGACCGGCGACATCCTCTTCTCCCGTGCGAGCCAGCTGATGTCGCGCCTGGGCGAGCGGGCCATCAGGCTGCAGGCCGACACCTTCGAGCGCCTCGTCCTCGGACAGATGCACGAGACGATCGGCGCTCAGCCCGACGATGATCCCATCGAGTTCTACCTGCAGGTGCTGGCCGACAAGACCGGCTCTCTCATCGCCGCGGCGACGCAGGGCGGCGTGATCTTCTCCAACGCACCGTCGGAGTACGAAGAGCCGCTGCGCGTGTACGGCGAGAAGATCGGCGTCGCCTTCCAGCTGCTCGACGACGTGATCGACCTGTCGGCGAAGCCCGAGGACACCGGCAAGGTGCCGGGCACCGACCTGCGGGCCGGGGTTCCGACGATGCCGTACCTGCTGCTGAAGGCCGAGGCCGATGATGCCTCGATCGGTCTCGCCGCTCGCATCGACGACGGGGTGGCGCGCATCGCCGAAGGGGCCGACCCCGCGATCCTCGACGGACCGCTGACCGAGCTCCGCGACCACGTCGGAACGCAGAAGACCCTCGCGCTCGCGCACTCCTGGACTCAGGATGCGATCGACGCGCTCGCCCCGCTCCCGCGTGGCACCGTGCGCGAAGCGCTCACTCGTTTCGCAGAGACCCTCGTCGAACGCTCCAGCTGATCGCATCGCGGCCCTCGGCCGCGTGCGCCGGGCGTGACGGCATACGAAAGGACCCCTTATGACCAAGCTCAGACTGGCCATCGTCGGAGCGGGCCCCGCCGGCATCTACGCAGCAGACATCCTGCTGAAGGCCGAGCGCAAGTTCGACGTCTCCATCGATCTCTTCGAGCAGCTCCCCGCCCCCTACGGCCTGGTCCGCTACGGCGTCGCACCCGACCACCCGCGCATCAAGGGCATCGTCAACGCGCTGCGCGATGTGCTCGACCGCGGTGACATCCGGCTGTTCGGCAACGTGCGGTTCGGCGAGGACATCACCCTCGACGACCTGAAGAAGCACTACAACGCGGTCATCTTCGCCACCGGCGCGATCCGTGACACGACGCTCGACATCCCCGGTATCGACGCGGTCGGCGCCTACGGGGCAGCAGACTACGTGAGCTGGTTCGACGGCCACCCCGATGTGCCGCGCGAGTGGCCGCTCGACGCCGCATCGGTCGGTGTGCTGGGCAATGGCAACGTCGCTCTCGACGTCGCCCGCATGCTGGCGAAGCACGCCGAAGACCTGCTCGTCACCGAGGTGCCGGAGAACGTCTACGAGGGTCTCAAGGCGAGCGCCGTCACCGATGTGCACGTGTTCGGACGCCGCGGACCCGCTCAGGTCAAGTTCACCCCGCTCGAGCTGCGTGAGCTCGGCGAGCTGCGTGACGTCGACATGGTCGTCTACGACGAGGACTTCGACTACGACGAGGCGTCGAAAGACGCGGTGGCCAGCAACAAGCAGGTCATGGTGATCGACCGCATCCTGCAGTCGTGGCGCAAGCGCGACTCGGTCAACAATGCGGGAGGCACGGCATCGCGTCGTCTGCACCTGCACTTCTGGGCCCGCCCGGTCGAGGTCCGCAAGGACGACGCCGGTCGCGTCGCGGCCCTCGTCTACGAGCGCACGAAGCCCGACGGACAGGGCGGAGCCGTGGGCACGGGCGAGATGCGCGAGGTTCCGCTGCAGGCGCTCTACCGCGCCATCGGCTACTTCGGCTCGCCGCTTCCGGGCGTTCCGTTCGACAAGAAGCACGGCGTCATCCCCAACCGCGAGGGCCAGGTGCTCGCCAAGGACTCGAACCAGCAGATGCCCGGCATCTACGCGACAGGGTGGATCAAGCGCGGACCGGTGGGCCTGATCGGCCACACCAAGTCGGATGCCATGGAGACCGTGCGGCACATCATCAACGACCAGGGCTCGTGGTGGCACCCGGAGGACCCGTCTGAAGAGGCGATCCCCGCCCTGCTGCTCGAGCGCGGTGTGAAGTGGACCGACCTCGAAGGCTGGCATCGGCTCGACGAACATGAGGTCGCTCTCGGTGCGCCGCACGAGCGCGCGCGCGTCAAGGTCGTGCCGCGTGACGAGATGGTGCGCGTCTCCCGCGGAGAGTGACCGACACCGGATCGTTGTTGTCGGCACCCGGTGCGCCTGCGGGGCGGCATCCGTAGGGTGAAGGGATGCGACTGCGATCCCTGATCGTCCTCGGCACCGCCGCTCTGCTGCTGGTGTCAGGGTGCACTGCCGAGCCGGCCGCCGAGCCGAAGCCATCAGGGTCGCCGTCTGCGACGGCGTCGTCGACCGGCACACCGTCCCCGACGCCGGCGTCCATCGTCGAACCGGCGGCGGCGTTCGATGTGACGTGCGACGACGTCGCCGCCACCATGGCCGAACTCGTGGGGGAGCCGTCGACGCCGGTCGCACCGGCGCTGTCGCTGGTGTCAGCGATGGGCTGGCTGCCAGGCCCCGGGCAGTACATGTTCCAGCGCGCAGGAGGAATCGCGTGCTCCGCGGGCGACACGGAGCGCAGCTGGGAAGTCACGATCGTGCCGGATGCTCGGGCTGTGATCGCCGGCGCGACCGAGCGTCAGGGCTTCTGGGGTGAGCAGGCGAGTTGCGAGGACGGGCGCTGCGGCTTCGAGCTTCCCGACGGAGACGTGCTGCTGTCGGCCACCGTCGTCGACCCCGATCTCGGAGCGGATGACACCGCTCCGATCGAAGAGGCGCTGCGTCGGATCGCCGCCTCGGCGGCTGCGAGCCTGCGCGACGTCGACTACGTCGAGAGCGACATCGTCGGTGCGCCGTGCGAGCGCTTCATCACACCGGAGCAGGTGAATGCCGAATTCGGAGTGACGGATGCCGCGCTCTTCTCGGACTTCGGCGGCTGGGGCATCCCAGCGGAGGTGTACGAGGTCGTCAACGGATCGCGCATCTGCTATTTCAAGTCGGCCGGGAGTGAGTACGAAGGATCCAGCTATCTGATGCTCACGACACTTCCCGCCGGGGCATGGGCGTTCGAGAAGATCGACGGCGACCCCGTCGAACTCGAGGGAGCCGATGCCGCCACGGCGAGCACGGGTGCGAACGGCGAGAGGATCGTCGACGTGCGAGTCGGTCCGGACTGGATCCGGCTGGTGACCTTCGACAACGGAGCCGGGGCCGCTGATCCGGCACCGCTCGCGCAGCAGGTCGTGCGCAGCCTCACGGTCGGACACACCGCTCCCCAGTAGTCGACACCGTTTCGATAGCCTGGCGGCATGCCTGAGTGGATACCGGACGTCCTCGGCGACGAGTTCGAGCAGCTCACGCTCGAGCTCGGCGAGGACGATGAGGGACCGCTCGTCGCCACGCTCGTGCGTGCGGTGCCGCGGGACCGGCCCTGGTGGGACCGGCTGCGCGGGCAGAGCCTCCCGCTGGACGATGTCGACGTGCTCTATGTGCACGGCTGGTCGGATTACTTCTTCCAGAAGCGGCTCGCTCGATTCTGGACGTCTCGCGGGGCGCGCTTCTTCGCGCTCGACCTGCGCAAGTACGGCCGGAGTCTGCGCGATGGGCAGACTCCCGGCTACATCACCGACCTCGTCGCGTACGACGAGGACATCGCCGCGGCTCTGTCCGCGATGGGGCACGGGACTGGAGCCGCGGCATCCCCCCGGCGGCTCGTGCTGCTCGGCCACTCGACCGGCGGACTCACCCTGAGCCTGTGGGCGTCGCGGCACCCCGAGACGGCGGATGCCGTGATCCTGAACAGCCCCTGGCTCGAGTTCCAGGTCGCTTCCGCCCGCCCGCTCATCGCTCCGGTCGCCGAGCTGCAGGCCAGGTGGGCTCCTCGGGAGGTCGCGCCGCAGGTCGATCTCGGCTTCTACACCCGCGCGCAGCAGGAGGTCGCCGACCCCGACGATCCGGTCGAGGTGAACCTCCTCTGGCGTCCGGCGCAGACGATGGCCGTCCACGCGGGGTGGTTCCACGCGATACTCACCGGACACGCCAAGGTCGCGGCGGGGCTGACGATCGACGCGCCCGTGTGCGTGCTGCTGTCCGCGCGCTCAGCGACGCCCACGCGATGGTCGGAGGACCTCACCCGAGCAGACTCGGTCTTGGTCGTCGACGACATCGCGCGGGCGTCGCTGAAGCTCGGTCCGTCTGTCACTGTCGAGCGCATCGACGGAGCCCTGCACGACGTCTTCCTCTCGCGGCATGGGGCCAGAGAGGAAGCGTATCGCCGCCTCGACCGATGGGTCAGAGGCTGGACGGCCGCGCGCCGACAGTGATCAGGCGCAGTGTCCGACCCAGTGGTCAGACGTAATGCATCAGACGTGCCTGCTGCTCGGCCTCGTCGGCATCGCCGCGCAGCACCGCGTCGTGGAAGTCCCGGTAGACCTGGAGCATGCGCTCGCGGTCGTTCTCGGGCACGCTCCAGCCGCGGAGATTGCGGAAGAGAGCCATGCTCGCGTCGTTGATCAGCACCTGGTGCTGCGCGTTACGACTGCGCGCGCTGAGGAACGAGAACACCGCCCACCGTGTGTTGGAGATGTGCACGTCGTCATCGAGCGCCGTGTACATCTCCTCGACCAGTGCGGCGAGACTCTCGCGGTCCTGCTGGCTCATCCGCGCGACGCCCATCCGCGCGGCCATCCCCGCCTGATACCCCGCGAACTCGAGCGTCTGCTCGACGGTCTCTGCCGTGACGGCGGTGACCTCGGTGTATCTGCTCGGGTACATCGTCACGAGCCCGAGACGCTCGAGACGCTGTAACGCCTCTCGCACCGGAGTCCGTGACACATGCAGTTCTTCGGCGACGTCGACATCGCGGATGCGATACCCCGGCTCCAGCACACCGTCGACGATCTGCGCGCCGATGTGCTGAAACACCTCCTCCGCCAAGAGCTGCTTGCTTTCTCGAATACTCGTCATCGAGTTGTTGGTGTTCATGGACTGCCCCCAGTTGCTTTCCAGATCCGGGCTCCCCATGATGTGCCCGGACGGCCACTACATCACGAAGTGGATCGCGATGCCAATAATCCACAGACGAGTTTTCCGACGATCACGCAGGCGCTTGTCGTCGTCGCGTCGTCGCAGGATTGAGTACGGGTGATTCTGTGGTCGGCGAGTGTTGGGACACTCGCCGACCACAGACGATGGCGTGCACGGAGCTGAACTGCGCCCAGTCCCCACAAGGCGGGAACCGCGATCCGCGAAGCGCGGAACCGTGGTTCGGCAGCGCGTCATGCATCGCCGCATCGTCTGTCGCGTCGGGACGCGACTGCATCCAGTCTCGGTCACTCCGACCCATATATCGGAATGGGATCCGAGGGCACAGAAAAGGGGACGGATGCGGCGGCATCCGTCCCCTGCGTTGTGGGATCAGCGGTAGTTGATGAACGGCGCTCAGGTGGTTGGAGGTTGCTGGCCGCTACGGTCTGCGTTGCGCTATCTGGGAAGAGGTGTTGCGGGTGATTGGCGGAAGAGGTGGTGAACGGTGGGGTTTGCGGACTACTTGCGGACTGTGGCCTGGCTTCGTCGCCGGAACGATCCAGGCGGCTGAGCCCATGCGTCAGCCTTCGGTGGCGCTAGCGGGGTGATCTCGTCCGCTCGATCCGCACCAAAGCGCTCTGTCAGTGCGGCCGACAGCATGATGTCCTGAGTGGTGAGGCCGAGACACTCAGCTACCTTGTCGAGCTCGGGCATCGTGAAGGCGTAGGCACCAGACAATCGCCCTGCGACGGTCGGACGGCTCACGCCCAGCGCAGCCATCAGGTCGGCCGGTTTCTTGTTCGCTCGGGCCAGCTCGGCTCGGACGGCTCCCGCAACTGCCTTGTGAAGATCCATGAACGGCACGTTACTCAGAAATCGTGTCGGCATTTGCTGACATCAAGAGCTAGCGTGTGCTCATGCCGATCGGTGGAGAGCTTGGGATTCAGACCGGTGAGTATTGGGCCTACCGACCGGGGACGACGCATCCACCCGTGCGCGCGCTGATTCTCAATCCCGGCCACCACTACGACGCGAACATTCGAATCCGCCTCGTGGACGACCCCGCTGTGGTCGAGCTCTGGACGACGAGAGCGAAGTTGCCGTGCAAGTGGTCACAGCTCGAGGTGTACCTACACGAGCACCCAGACGTGCCGCGCGCCTACCCTCCGACGCCTGAGCCCGGTGAGCAACCCGACCCCGGTGCCGTCAGAATGGCCTTCTCAGCGAATGAACTGCGGTCGATCATCCACGATGAGGTGACGAACGCTCTTGGCGCCCAGAAGATCGCCTACACGTTGCAGGAAGCGGCCACGGCGACGGGGGTCAGCACGACCCTTATTCGCGCGGCCGTGAGGCGGCATGACCTAGTTGCGAGCTACGCCGGCACCAAACCTCTATTCACGCCGGAAGCGCTGAAGTCATGGGTCGACTCATTGCCTTCCGATCCATGGAAAATCACATACCGCTGAGCCGGTGGGGGCTCAGTACACGATCTCGAGCAGCCGCGTCGTCTCGCGTTGCTCTCCGCGATGGTTGGTCCACGAGATTCGAAGCTTGAGCGACCCCGAAGGAAGCTGATCGAGGAAAATCATTTCGGCCTCACCTGGTCGGAACAAGTCGGCACTGTCGGGATCGCGTATCAGTTCGGAACCCGTGACGTTCAGCGCGACATCCGTGGCGGTGCGAGTACCCGCGTTCTTGAGAACCCACGCGCGTACCTTGCTACGTTTCGCTACCTGCTCGGCGACGGGCGTCAGGGTCCAGTCCGCATCTGCGGCGCGGTCGACTCGTCTGCGTTCGAAATGCAGGGCAAGCTGCGCGCTTCCGATCCCGATCCCCGCGGCGACGAGTAGGCGTGCAACATCCAACACGATCGACCATTCGTTCACGCGATCACTGTAACCCGGGCCACCGATCCCAGGCTCCGGTTACGATCGGCGGTATGTCTGAAGCGGTGTGGGTTGCGTTAGTTACCGGCGGTCTCGTTGTTCTGAGTGGCACAGTTGCAACGGTCGGGCAGGTTTTTGGTCAGGCCTGGCAGCAAACGCGTCGCGCCCGCGCGGATCGGGCTCTTGCAGAGCGCGACGCGCAGAGGCAGGCTGCCGTCGATTTCCTTCAGTGCATATGGAACGAAGGCCCGGGCACGTTCGATCGGATCGCCCAAGCGAGGGTGGCGTTTATTGCTTCTCTCCCGGACGAGCGGGTTACCCCCGAGGTGCTCCAATACACGCTGCTGATCACGAGAAATGGGAACAAGCTCGACCTCCGAGCGGCACCGGATCTGCTTCTCGGATGGCTCGGCGGGCGAGTGTCTGACTCGAAACTGGGCGCCACAGTCGCCGAAGCGCGAGCCGCGGGTGCGCCTCGATAGATCCAACGATGCGCTGCGAAGGTGAAGGTTATCACCGGAGGCTCATGGCCGACTACCAGTCCTTGATCACGCAGCAGGCTGTAATGAACTCAGCTTCTTCCATGCCAGCAGGGGATGCAGCTAGTCTGATCTCCTTGAAACCGGCGGGCGCGTACAGCGCGTCGAAAACGCTTCGTTGTGCGTCCACAACTAGGAAACGTCCACCGATCAACCCTCGCGCCAGCTTCACGATCGTCTTGGCTTCGTCAAGAAGAACCGTGCCAGGAAGCTGCTCACGTGAATATCGGTCATGGCGCGCGAGCTCGGCGATGCTGAACGCACCGGTTTGCTCGATTGGAATGTTCCCCGACAGTCGCGTTCGCAGAGTCTTGCTTGCTTCTCTGAGGTCCAGAGTTGCCATGCCGATCGTGAAAAATGCCGCGACGTCATAGGCGCGCTCATCATCAACGGTTACGAGCACGTAGGTGCGGCTGTGGCCGTGGCTTTCCCAGTTGTGAACCTTGCCGCGGGCAAAATCCTGCAGGTGGGACGATCGCTCACAGTCGAACGCCGCCAGGCTTGCGTGTACCTGTTCTCTGATCTCAGCAAACGACTCAAGTTCTGCAAGTGAGAAGACCCGGTAAGGGATCAGAGCAGGTGTCTGCGCGGTCAACGCGTGCGGTGCTTGACTAGCTCCTGAAGCGCCGACAGGCGTTCTGAGCTGCTGCCGGCGTACCGGCTAGTGAACCCGGGGGTCGACGAGGGCGCGCTCTCCCCTCCAGCCATCGCGGCGAGTTGCGCAACAGCGTCGTTCGTGAGAACGTACGCAGAACTGAGCGACTCGGAAGCCACGTGATCACCCCATCTAGTTCCCCAGTAATACTGGGCAGTACGATAACGAATCATTTTGGATACAGATTCAGCTACGTTGTACAGACCTTAGGATACCTCAGCGATCAGGTCAAATCTCTATGCACTCTCAGGTCTGGTCCGCGGACAAGACGCTGCGTCCAACTGCTCGCCGTCCGACGCTCACGCGGCCTATTCAACCGGCGAGTTCCGCAGCCCACTGGGTGAGCTGCGCGCTCCACTCCTCGGTCGTGTAGAACCGCGATGCGACGCCCCATCCGGCGGCGATCTGGTACAGGTTGCCCGCGTTCGTGATCATCACCATGTAGCCGTTCGTCACACTCTGCGCTGGCGAGAGGTTGCCGTTCGGGTGCTGCCCGCCACTGGATGACACGCTCTTCATGAGGCGGATACCCTCGAGACCCGGCTTGGTGAGATCTGCCTCGAGGCGCCAGGTCTTCCAGGAACCCTGCACAACCCGCAGGTTTGGTGCAGCAGTGGTCGTGGGGGCGCCTGGCGCCAAGTCGATGGCGATGTTGAGAGGCGCGCCTCCATACTCGAACCTGTACTCTTCAGCGGCCATCAGTGCCTCCCTCCCAGCGCGCGTCGAAACGACTCAACGGTTCGGTACGGCATGCAGGTTCCCGTCACCGTCAGCGAAGACGATGTAGAGGTTGCTGGCATTCGCGAGCGAGTACCACATGCTCGAGTTGTTGTGGACGGTGATGGTTGCAGGTGTTGCCATGATCTTCTCCTTCGTACGTGGTTACTTGGTTCCAGTTGGCGGCGCGCCAGTCTGGTCAGACTGCTTTCCCGTGGGCCTTCTCCCAGCGAGTGAGGCCCCCTTCTCGTTGTGCGTTCACGGTCGTGCTGTTCTCGTCGGGGAGCTTCAGCCCGCGCAGCAGAGCCGCCATCGTGACGCGGTGCTGTCGCAGCTCCGTCAGCAGCGGATGCGTGATGATCTGCCCCATCGACCCCTTGGTCGTCAGCGGGGCATCCTTCAACTCTTCTTCGATGCGTGAGATGAGATCAGCCTCACCGCACGCGGCCTTCAACGTCTCGAGCTCGTCACTCCGAAGCAGATACTTCGACGTGATTTCCTTCCACAACGCCCGACCCTTCTTGTCGAGCGAAACCGGCGGCGTCTTCGAACGCATACCGTCACCTCCTGTCTAAAAAATGAACCGAAATCAGCTACCAGAACCCGGGCGGCTATCTCCGGCGACTCCTAAGGGCCGCGAGGGGTCCACCCCCACGGCCCAGTGAGTCAGCCTTGGATTTCGCTCTCGGCGAGCAGTGTGGGCGTCATGCCGTGCTGCACGGCCATGAGGAACCAGGTGAGGTTGTCGGCCCGCATGTTGTCGCGCACGCTGGCCTGCAGGTGTTCGCCACCTCGCTTGGTGTTGTACTCACCGTCGCCGGCCCACTCGTACCAGTCGTCTCGTCGTGAGCCTGCCGTGATCCGGTAGCGGCGCAGCGTGCGGGCTACGGCGTAGAGATCCCTGAGCGTTGACCAGGCGTCCGACACGCGTGGGTTGGCGATGAGGTGGTCGGCTGCGTTCGGAGCCATGAACGCGTCGAACGTCGGCGCGTACTCGGTTTCACTGATGAGAGTCTTCACGGCATTGTCGATCGGTGATCGCAGGATGCTGGCGATCCATTCGTCGCCGTGCGAGGCGAACACCTGCAGCAGATCCGAGGCTGCGAGGTCTCGAGCTCTGCTGAGGATGAGCCGGTATGGCGACTGCGGGCTCTTCGCTGCGACCATCTGCGCGGCTGCTGCGGTGGTCACCTGCTCGGCAGTACCGATGCCGTCTGCGAGGGCACGTGCAGCGCTCTCGTGGGCGGTGGCGGGATCT
Source organism: Microbacterium sp. CGR1 (assembly GCF_001266755.1). Lineage (NCBI taxonomy): Bacteria > Bacillati > Actinomycetota > Actinomycetes > Micrococcales > Microbacteriaceae > Microbacterium > Microbacterium sp. CGR1. The sequence continues at coordinate 1,819,573 of NZ_CP012299.1, read as the reverse complement.
GTTCCCGCCGCGATGGCGTTGATGTTGGCGATCACGGTGGCGTGCTTCTCGACAGCCTTGGTCACGTCCTTCGGCGTGGTGACGCCGTGCCGCTCGAGGGTGTCGGGAATCTCGGTGAGTGCCCGGATGCTGTCGCCGCTCATGCGGCTGGGCTTGGTGGTGGGGTAAGGCATGTGTGCTCCTTAGTGGTCGAATGCTCGGGCGACGGCTTCTTCGACCTCGCGCTGGCTGCTGGCCGAGTCGGATGTCTTGAGTGCTCGCTGTTCGGTGGTCATCTGTCGAGCGAACTCGGCTGCGGCCTCCTCGGCTGCGGCGACAGCGGGGCCGTGTGCGCCCGTGCCGTTGAGGGCCGCGATGCTCGCCGCTTTGCTGACGAGTGAGGCGCGGAAGCGGTTGAGGCTCTGCCCGTCCGGGAGCCGTTCGGTCGACACTTCGTCGAGGAGCTGATCGAGGTCTCGGCTGCTGGGCTGACGTCCGTGTGCAGCGTGGTCGAGGATGACGCGGATCGGGTGGCCGCGGTCGATGTGGTTCGTGTTCTCTGTCATGGTGATTACTCCTTGGTGGTGTTGTGGTCGGGGCACTGGTTCGTCCAGGTGCCGCTGGTGTTGGTTGAGGCCCATCCCGCTGCGTGTGCGAGACGTGTGATCGCGCCGCGGTAATTGCCGTCTGGAACGAACACCGCGTCGCATGTGTCGCAGAGGACGGCGAGGGCGATGGTCACGTTTCCTCCTCTCTCTTCGTGGTGATGTCCGGGGCGGGCAGGATGTGCCCTGATTCGGCGAGCTGCGCGTAATACCTCGACAGCTCGGTGGCGAACGCGATGGGTGAGTCCCATGCGTCTGCGAGTGCTGCGAAGTTGGCTGGTCGTGGTGCGCTCACGATGCGTGCTCCTTTCTGGTCGTGACGCTCGCCGGATCTCCGGCCGATTCAGCGAAGTGCTTCCCGGCTGTGCTGAGTGCGTGGAACGAGGGGTCGCCGGCCTGCGGGTAGACAATCTCGTCGGGCCTACCGAGTGCTTTGAGGTATCCGCGGATCTGGTTGTCGGCCTCGTCGCGTGTGAGCTTCCGCCACCGCTGCAGTTGCAGATCGTTGGGTACACCGCCGCCTGTCTCGTAGCCGAGGTGGATGGCGAGGTCTTTCAGGTAGGCGACCTGCTTCTCTGTTGCCCCATCTCCCTCTGAAGCATCGAATGAGAAATCGTCGTACCCGCCTTCGGAGAAAGTGGGTGTTACAGCTTGTTCATGGATCTTGTTCTCGTAGGTCTTGTTAGAGGCGCTGGGAGCACCTACCCCTGAGTGCTCGGAGCGCCCACCTAGGTGCTCGGAGCGCCCACTCTCGTCGTTCACTCCCTTGGGTAGGTGCTCGGAGCGCCTACCCTTTGAGCGCTTCGGGATGCGACGCCCCCGCTTGCTGGTTTCCCAGATGTGGGCTGGCTTCTCCTTCGCAACCGCGACCTCGTACACGTTCGGGAGATTCTTCGTGCCGACTTTGCGCTTGGTGACACGAATCAGCCCTCTTTGCTCGAGCAGCGGGATTGTGCGCTTTACGGTGTCGCGGGAGACGCGGGCGCAGTCGGCGATCGTTGCCATCCCAGGGAAACAGGTACCCGTCTTGTGGTCTCGGAATCTGAGCAGGACGATGTACACGGCGAGCTCGTGAGACGAAAGATCGCTATCGTCGATCAACCAGTTGGGCACTCTCACCCATCCGTCAGTTGCAGCCATGTCACCTCCTTTCATTCGTGTTGTTCAGTTGGAATGCAGATGCCCCTACCGGCCGGGGTAGGGGCATCTGGGTCTGTTACGGCTCGAGGCCGCGGAGTTGGTCGTCGACTTCCGTCGATCGGCGCAAGATGCGGGGCGGGTCGGGTAGTTGCTGTGCGAGCTCGACGAGACGAACGGCGACAACGCGGGCGAGGTTCTTGTCGAGCTCCTGCGCGATGCGTCCCTGGGTGTCAAAGATGGCGACGAACATCGGCTTTCTCGTCAGTGGGTCAATCGCGATGTCGACGATTTCGGATGCGGTCTCGTCGTTCCATTGCTCTTCTGTCATGGTCACAACAACGCCTCCTTTGCGTTCGCGTTCGCGCACTCGATTGACATCCACTGCAAATCGTTCGCGAACGTGCTGAGCATCTCGGGGGTGGCCTCGGACAGCTCGGCGCCGCCATCCACGTTGACGAACCAGTGGGCGTCATTCTCGTCGGAGTACTTCTTGATCTCGATCTCGTAGGTGAAGTACTTGCCGAGACTCCGTTGCAGTGTCTCGAGCGTGTGGGGGTCGCCGTCTTCGTGGACCTGTTCGCGGCAGAGCCTCTCGGTGCAGACGGCCACCTTCGCGGCATTCGACCCTTTGAGGTAAGGATCGCCGTAGCGCCGGGACGTGAATACCAGTGCGAACGTCCGGTCATCAGCCCAGTCAGACGTGATGCGCACCCACTGTGGGCTGTTAGGACGTCCATTTTTCAGCTCTTCGATTGCCTCGTTGAACCACCGCAGATCGTGTTCGTCGGCACCGTCGTGGAGTGCGACCTGAATGACGCGCTCGCCCTTGCGAAGACGGATGGTGATGCGACCTGCTCTGCGGAACCACGCCCCCGTGTTGTCTCGCCAGATGTGGAGCCTTCCGTAGGTAGCGGCCACGTACACGACGGGCATGTCAGCGATCTCTTCGTCGGAGAACGAGTCGTGCGGGTCGACGAGCTCATTCCCATTCGGGCTCTTCTTCGCGCCAAGGTGAACGCAATCCATACTCGGAGAGTCGGTGATCTTGATCCGCGGGTCAGCGGCGAGCGTCCCCTTGCGCGCGTTCTTCGCACGGATCTTGCGTGCCTTCTTTGCGCTCGGCTTCTTCGGCTGTTGAGGGGGTGGGGTTGCCGTGCTCGTCCCCACCCCCTCAACCAACAAGGTGCGGTCAGCGGCGGCTTCTGCGATACTGATCTGAGTAGTCATTTCGGATCTCACTTTCTGATGACTTCGCCCTCGCCCGAGTTGCCGCTCGAGACGGGGGCATTTTTCTTGGTTCCCCAGATATGACCCTTGCGGGACATCCGGAAGTTGAGCTTCGCCAACAAAGGACGAATCGTGTTGACGTCGAGGTGGACGGTGACACCGTTCTCCCATGTGACTTGCACGGACCGACCCATGAGATTGCGGATCGCCGTTTCCCCTGTTGGGTCCCGGTAAGTCAGGGAGTAGAAGTCGCGCGAAGGATCAGCGCCACTGGGATTCGGTGAGGTCATCCGGCCTCTTCAAATCCCGCGTTGATGAACGCCTCGAGGTCTGCGCGACGAACGAGTCTGCGGCCGGCGATTTTTCCGGACTTGATCTGGTTGGTGTGGATGAGCCAACGCACCGACGCGGGAGTGCGTCGGGTGCGTTCGGCAACTTCGTCGACTGTCAGTAGTTCGAGCTCTGGCGGTGAGGTGATGGTCATGGGTGACTCCTTCCAAAAATGACAATAACAGGTTGTCCACTCTGGATGCAACCAAAACAGATGATTCGTGGATGTCCGTTGTTGTAAGCTCAGGGCATGACGGACGATGAGCCACTTGCGGTATTCGACGACGACATGGATGCGCGATTCGCCGCGTCGGTCGCGGAGCTTCGCAAGGCTCGCGGGTGGAGTCAGGAACGGTTGGCGAAGATGCTGACCAGGCGCGGGGTGCGGGACATGACAGGGCTGGTGATCTCTCGCATCGAAGCTGGCCGACGAAAAGTGCGTCTTCAGGAAGCTGTGGGGTTGGCGCAGGTCTTTGGGGTAACGCTGCTTTCGATGACGAAGCAAGACGAGATGCTCAATGCAATCGTCTTGCTCTCCGGCCAGGTTCGGGATTTGCGAGCTTTGCAGAGCGACTTCCTGGACACGGCCGAACGGTTTGCTGCAAACGTCCACGAGTCCGCTACCTACGTTCTTCGCGTGATCGATGATCTGCGTGCGAGCGGAGATCTAGACGCCGACGCTCAGGATCTGCTCTCTCGCTATGAGCGGGGTGCTCGTGGGGCTTTGGAGTTTGGTCCTAGCGAGATCGCGTCGAAGGTGACTTGGCCTCGAACGCCGGAGGGGAAGAATGGCGAGCGTCAAGCAGAGGTCTAACGGGGTATGGCGCGCGCGCTATCGCGATCAGGCCGGCAGGGAGCACACCAAGCACGAGAAGACGAGGCGTGCTGCGCAGCGATGGCTAGACGAGCAGACTGCCGCGATCGTTACGGGGCAATGGGCCGACCCGGGTGCCGGACGCGTCACCTGGGATGAGTGGGTCTCGCGCTGGATGAGCATGCAGGTCTGGGCGGATGGGACGGCGACGGCGGCGAAGACGGCTGTGGAGTCGGTCTCCTGGCGCCTCAAAGCTATCCGTGACGTGAAGCATGGCGACGTGCAAACGTGGGTCACGAAAGAGTCTGAACGCGGTCTAGCGGCTTCGACGATCCGCACTCGACTCAACTACGTGCAGATGGCATTCCGTGCGGCTGTGGATAACCAGGTGATCTCTCGGAACCCGGCATCGCGTGTGAAGACACCTCGTATTCGCAAGCGTGAGGCGACGATGAAGATCCTCACCGCGGACCAGGTGAACGCGTCGCTCGAGGCAGCGGGGGAGTTCCGCGCGTTCGTCGCCGTTTGCGCTTTCGCCGGCCTGAGGCTGGGCGAGGCTGCGGGTCTGCAGGTCGGTGATGTAGATCGTGTTCGTAACACGATCTTGGTTCGTCGCCAGGTGCAGGGGACCTCGATACCGACGACTCGAATCGTTCCGCCGAAGGCTGGATCAGAGCGCGAGGTGTTCGTGCCGGCCGAGCTCATCGACATGCTGGCGCCGTACGTCTCAAGTCCGGGTGTCGCACTCGATTCGTTCGTCTTCCGCTCAGCGCTGGGGCATCTGTACAACCGGAACAGCGCGGGGGAGGAGTGGCGCCGCATCAGAAAGACCCTCGGCTTCGGCGACGAGGTGACGATCCATACGTTCCGACACACGTTCGCGTCCAACCTGATCGCGTCAGGTTGCGATGTCGTGACTGTGCAACGCGCGCTGGGCCACTCCCAGCCGTCGATCACGCTCAACGTCTACAGCCATCTGTGGCCGTCAGCGGAGGATAAGACGCGCTCCGCGACGGCCACATTCATGGGGCAAGTTCTGGGTTCTGCGGACTCCTCGCGGACTCCAGGTTAAAAACCCCAGATCAGCCGGGATGCTTACCGGTAGTTGATGAACTGCAGGTCGAGATCGAGATCCGCGCCCTTGAGCAGCGCGATCACCGACTGGAGGTCGTCACGGCTCTTCGACTGCACGCGCAGCTCGTCGCCCTGGATCTGGCTCTTCACGCCCTTCGGACCCTCGTCGCGGATGAGCTTGTTGATCTTCTTCGCGTTCTCCGAGGAGATGCCGTCCTTGAGGGTCGAGACGATGCGGAACTCCTTGCCGCTGGCGAAGGGTTCGCCCGACTCGAGGCTCTTGAGCGAGATGCCGCGCTTGATGAGCTTCGACTGGAAGACGTCGAGAACGGCCTTCGCGCGCTCCTCGGTGCCGGCGATGATCAGGATCTGCTCGCCGCTCCAGGCGATGGAGGCGCCCGTGCCCTTGAAGTCGTAGCGCTGCTCGATCTCCTTGCGCGCCTGGTTCAGGGCGTTCTCGGCCTCCTGGTGATCCACTTTCGAGACGATGTCAAAGGAACTGTCAGCCATACGCAAAGTGTATCGACACCGCCGTTTTCACGCTCGCTTGGAAGCGCTTCCATCGACTCTCACGCACCAATCCGCGGTTACAGCTTGATATCAAAGGGCTTTTGCATTGCGATTCCCGTCGTTCTCGATGCATACTGTAAGCGCTTGCAGTCCTTGCAGGCCACCAGTACTCAGAGAGGCACACACCAATGAAGGTGAACAAGAGGGGCATCGTCGCCGCCGGCGTCATCGCGATCGTTTCGACTCTTTCCCTGGCCGGTTGCTCGACCGCGACCGACGGCGGCGACGCGTCCGAGGGTGAGAACGGCGGCACGCTGACCGTCTGGGTCGACGCCGAGCGCGTCGACGCGCTGCAGAGCGCCGCCGACTCCTACGAGGAGAAGACCGGAGTCAAGGTCGAGCTCGTCGGCAAGTCCGTCGACGACATGAAGGACGACTTCATCCAGCAGGTGCCGACCGGCAAGGGCCCCGATGTGGTCATGGGCGCGCACGACTGGCTCGGAGAGCTCTCGACCAACGGCGTGGTCGCCCCGCTCGAGCTCGGCGACTCGTCGGCCGACTACCTGCCCGTCGCCCTTCAGGCGGCGACCTACGACGGAACCGTCTACATGCTTCCCTACGCGGTCGAGAACATCGCCGTGCTGCGCAACGCCGACATGGTGCCCGCCGCCGCGACGAGCTTCGACGACATGGTCTCGAAGGGCGCGTTCGTCGTCGAGCAGGGCACCGAGGGCAACCCGTACCACCTGTACCCGTTCCAGACGGCGTTCGGCGCTCCGGTCTTCGGCACCGACGACTCGGGCAGCTACGACTCGGCAGATCTGCAGCTCGGCAGCGAGGGCGGAACGGCCTTCGCCGACTGGCTCGCCGCTCAGGGCGCCGCAGGCACGCTGAACACCGACGTCGACGGCGAGATCGCCAAGCAGCAGTTCCTCGACGGCACCGCGTCCTTCTGGCTGACCGGCCCGTGGAACGTCGGCGCCGCAGTCGACGCCGGAATCAACGTCGCGATCGACCCGATCCCCAGCCCCACGGGTGAGACCGCGTCGCCGTTCGCCGGCGTCAAGGGCTTCTTCGTGAGCTCCGAGTCGAAGAACAAGGTCGCCGCGAACGACTTCCTCGTGAACTACATCGGCACCGAAGAGGTGCAGCTCGAGCTGTTCGAGGCCGGCAACATCCTCCCCGCGCTGACGGCCGCCGCCGATTCCGCCGCCTCCGACCCGATCATCGCCGGCTTCCAGGCCGTCGGTGCGGATGCCGTCCCGATGCCCGCGATCCCCGCGATGGGATCGGTCTGGGAGTTCTGGGGCGTGGCCGAGGCCGCGATCATCAACGGCTCCGACCCGGCGTCGACGTGGCAGAAGCTCGTCGACGACGTCACCGCAGCGATCAAGTAAGACACCCAGCACCATCCCTGCCGGGGCGGACCTCGTCCGCCCCGGCAGCTCGACGACGGGGACGAGATGACAGACACCGCCGAGCCCACGGCTCCACTCACCAAGCGCCAGCGCCAGGCCGCCGGCATCGCCGAGGCCGCATCCGGGCCGATCGGCTGGATGCTCTTGAAGATCCTGCTGCTGGCGATCGTCGACGCCATCGCGCTGTATGCGGCGTTCGTCCTCTTCGGGCAGCAGGAGTGGCTGGTGCTCGGCCTGGTCGTGGCCGTCACCGTGCTCGTCAACTACATCTACTTCTCGCGCAAGCGCATCCCCGCGAAGTACCTCACGCCCGGCATCATCTTCCTGATCATCTTCCAGGTGTTCACGCTGCTGTACACCGGGTACATCGGCTTCACCAACTACGGCACCGGCCACAACGGCACGAAGGACCAGGCGATCTCGTCGCTCCTCGCCTCCGCCCAGGAGCGCGTGGAGGACTCCCCGACGTACCCGGTCACGGTCGTCGAGCAGTTCGGCACCTACGGCCTGCTGGTGACCGATCCCGACTCCGGCGACGCGCTGCTCGGCACGGCCGAGCAGCCCCTGGAGGAGGTCGACGCCGAGTTCGACGGCGACCAGGCTGTGGCCGTCGACGGCTGGACCACGCTGCCCCTCGCGAAGGTGTTCACGCTCTCGGAAGAGCTGGAGAAGCTCTCGGTGCCGTTCAGCGACGACCCCAACGACGGCAGCCTGCGTGCGCCCGACGGCCAGAAGGGCTACCTGTACGTCTCGACGCTCGAGTACGACGCGGATGCCGACACCATCACCGACACCACGACCGGCGCGGTGTACTCCGACACGGGGGAGGGCTCGTTCATCGCCGAGGACGGGAACGAGCTGCTTCCCGGCTGGCAGACCACCGTCGGGTTCGACAACTTCGTGCGCGCGGTGACCGACGACTCGATCCGCGGCCCGCTCATCTCGGTGACGATCTGGACTTTCGTCTTCGCGGTGCTCTCCGTGGCGACGACGTTCTTCCTCGGCCTGCTCCTCGCGCTGGTGTTCAACAACACGCGGATGCGGTTCCGCAACGGGTACCGGATCATCCTGATCCTCCCGTACGCGTTCCCGGCCTTCCTCTCCGCGCTCGTCTGGGCCGGGATGATGAACGAGAGCTTCGGCTTCATCAACCAGGTGATCTTCGGGGGAGCGGACATCCCCTGGCTCACCGATCCGAACCTCGCGAAGGTCTCCGTGCTGCTGGTGAACCTCTGGCTCGGCTTCCCCTACATGTTCCTCGTCTGCATGGGCGCCCTCCAGGGCATCCCCGAAGACGTCAACGAGGCCGCGGTGATGGACGGCGCCAACCCGTGGCAGGTCTTCCGGCGCATCAAGCTTCCGCTGCTGCTCGTCACGGTGGCGCCGCTGCTGATCTCGTCGTTCGCGTTCAACTTCAACAACTTCAACCTGATCTACATGCTGACCAAGGGCGGGCCGCGGTTCGACGATGTCAGCATCCCGGTCGGGCACACCGACATCCTGATCTCGATGGTCTACAAGGTGGCTTTCACGGGGCAGTCCCGCGACTACGGCCTCGCCTCCGCGTTCACGATCCTGATCTTCATCGTGGTCGCGACGATCTCGATCATCAGCTTCCGCAAGACCAAGGCCCTCGAGGAGCTGAACTGACATGAGCACCACGGACATCGGCACCACCGCCCGCACCGTCGCCGTCGAACAGAACCTCGCGCCGCGTCGCCGCAGCTTCGGCGCATGGTTCGCCGACACCGGATGGCGCCATGTGGTCGCCATCGTCGTCAGCGCCTTCGCGCTGTTCCCGCTGCTGTACGTCGTCTCGGCCTCGCTCAATCCGAGAGGAACACTGACCGGATCGAACCAGCTGTTCTCGGCGTTCGGCTTCGACAGCTACGTGCGCATCCTGAGCGACCCGCAGAACCCCTACGGGCTGTGGTTCCTGAACACGCTCGTCATTGCCGTGGTCACGGGAGCCGTGACGGTGTTCATCGGCGCCCTCGCGGCATACGCCTTCTCGCGCATGCGTTTCGCGGGTCGCCGCATCGGCCTCGTCACGATCGTCGTCGTGCAGATGTTCCCGCAGCTCCTCGCCGTGGTCGCGATCTTCCTGCTGATGTCGACGCTGGGGGACTGGTTCCCCGCGATCGGACTGAACACGCACACGGGGTTGATCCTCGTCTACCTCGGCGGCGCGCTCGGGGTGAACACCTACCTGATGTACGGGTTCTTCAACACCCTGCCGATGGAGCTCGATGAAGCGGCCCGCATCGACGGCGCCGGACACGCGCGCATCTTCTTCACGATGATCCTGCCGCTGGTCGCGCCGATCCTCGCGGTCGTCGCGCTGCTGTCGTTCATCGGCACGGTGAACGAGTACGTGATCGCGAGCGTCATGCTCGTCGATGTCGAGCAGCAGACCCTGGTCGTCGGTCTCACCAAGCTCGTCGCCAACCCGCGATACGCGGACTGGTCGGCCTTCTCGGCCGGCGCGGTGATGGCCGCCATCCCGGTGATGATCCTGTTCCTGTTCCTGCAGCGGTACATCGTCGGCGGACTGACCGCGGGCGCCACGAAGGGCTGATCCGCGATCATGGTCGCAGCGTTCGCGGCGTTGCGATCACCCGTCGTGCGACGGCGGCCGTAGCGTGATGGCATGACGCGTGTGGCCGGGCGGAACGTGGCGATCAGCTGGGTCGCCGGAGTGCTGTGCGCGGGCGTGATCGGCGCTCTCGTCTGGTTCTCGATGCCGATCGTGCCGGTCGTCGCATCGTTCGTCGGCGACACCCTCCGTTCGACGCTTCCCTAGCGATCACGGGCTGCACGACACGTCGGCACGCCTCCCTCGGGGTGCGGTCGGGCGGCGGTAATCTCGCAATGCACACATCCGATGAGAGGCGCACCCCCATGAGTGACCCCGAGGTTCCCCAGCCCGAGCGGCCGAAGGACGTCAACGACGTCGTCGACAGCGCGAACGCTGGACTCGACGCCGCCGCCGCAGCGGGTGCAGGCGTGCATGGCACGCCCGCGGACGCTGCGCACGACACGTCGGCTCCGACACCTGCCCAGCCCGCCGTCGACCCGGATCTCGCCGCGTTCGAAGCCGCCGAGAAGGATCACCCCGGCACCTTCGCGACGCCCGAGCTCAACGACCCGAAGTACCTCGACGCAGACGACACGACGACGTCGCGGAACACGGATGCCGACACGACGAAGTCGTTCGGCACGGATGCGGACGCACCCCCCGCCTACACGCCGCCGGTCGCGCACGAGCAGTCCGCTCTCGCCGGAGCCGCGTACTCGTCGGCCGACCACACCGAGACCCGGATCGTCCCGTCCGAGCCTGCCGCCGCCGAACCGGTCATCGCGCCGGTCCAGCAGCAGCCGATCTTCGTCCAGGCTCCCGAGCCGCCCCGCGAGCGGGGAAACCGCGGCACCGCCGGTGCGATCGGTCTGCTCGCGACCGTCGCCTTCGCGATCCTCTACCTGGGTGCGACGCTCGGCCTTCGTGCCGTCGCGGGTGACATCACGGGCGAGAACATCGGCGAAGCGGCTCTCGCTCCGCTGATGACCTGGGGCTTCTGGGTCCCCGTCGTGGTGTTCTTCCTCGGCTTCTGGCTTCTCGGAGCGTTCATCAACCGCGGACGCTGGGGTCTCTGGGTGGTCTTCGGCATCATCGTCGGGCTCATCGCCTACGGCGGACACATCCTCGGTGCTCTCTTCGAGGCGCCGTTCTGGCTGCTCACGGCTCGGGAGGGGAGCGAGCTCATCGGAGCCCAGCTCTTCCACCCGCTCGCCATCGCAGCGTTCGTCTTCGGCCGTGAGCTGACCATCTGGTTCGGCGCGTGGGTCGCCCGCAGCGGGGCGCGCAAGACCGAGCTCAACGCCGAGGCGCAGCGTGAGTACGAGCGCACGCTCGAGGCCGGTCCGACGCTCTCGAGGTAATCACGAACATGTCATCGCCGAACCCCCGTGGACCCGCGTCCCCGGGGGTTTCGGTCATCCTGGCTCTGGTTCTCGCCACGATCAGCTTCTTCGCCCTGGCGGTGTTCGGCCTCGGCGCGCTGAGTGTGGCCACCGACCGGGACATCATCGCCGTCCCTGGCCTGGGGCAGGTGCCGGGAGCGGTCGGGATGCTCGCGGCGGTGGTGGCGTTCGCGCTGTCGCTCTGGGGGTCGCTGCGGCGATCGCATCCGTCGTTCCTCGCGGCGCCCGCCGTCGCGCTGGCCACGGCGCTCGCGCATCTGGTCGTCCTCTGGATCGCGGTCGCGGTCGCGAGCGGTGACCTGATCGTCGCGACGGTCGTCGCGGGCGATGTCGTCCGTGGCGGGGCGAGCGCGGTGCTGTTGGCCGCCGGGGCCATCGCCGCCTGGGGCGGCATCGCGCTCCGCCGCACGCGCGCGCAGCAGCCGCAGTGGCCCTGGGAGCGCGACGACGAGGAATGACGCCCCGCCGTCGAGACGAAATCTCGGCAGCAGCGGTGCACGCGCCGTACGCTCTACGTGTGGAGCGCTCGTTGGAGACGCAGGTCGACCAGGCCGTCGAGGCCTGGTTGCGGTGGGTGCCGCGCTGGGAGCCGGCGACCCATCGTGGTCGGGTCGCGCCCTGTCGGCGTTGCCTGGGCTCGCCGATCCTGTCGGCGGCGGGCATCGGCTCGAACACGCCGCACGGCGTGCAGCACGGCCTCTCGACTCGGATCAAGACGATCGTCGACCATGCCGTGGCCGAGTACACCGCGAGGAACCTCCCGATGCTCCAGCGCGAGCTCGACCAGCAGGCCGCACGGAACCGGGCGCGCAGCTACCGTCCGGCCGACGGGCTGGATCCGGAGTTCGACGGACTCCCGCTCGATCCTGAGCCGGTCCCCGGTGCGCCGTTCCTCTTCACGATCGCGGGACTGGCGGACGAGGCGGTCGACGATCTGCCGCCGTTGCCGCCGCTGAGCGACGAGGCGAAGGTGGCGCTGCGACAGGAGGTGGCCCTCGCCGACGAGTACGCGAACATGGTCGGCCGTGAGATCTGCGGCATCCTGCTGCGCCACCGCATCTACATCCAGGCCGCGATCTCGCAGCATGTCGAGCCGCAGATCGAGGCGCTGCTCGCCGAGCTCACCGATTCGCTCGACTCCCCGTTCGACTCGGACCAGGCCTAGCGACCGCCGCTGAGCGGCCTTCATTTGACCACCACGTTACGCGGCATTACACTTGATCAGGTGTGTGCACGTCTCGACGTGCGCGCTGGGCGTCGGCACCATGCCGGTCCGCCCCCACGGCATACCCACCACCACAAAGGCTCGTCGATTCCGGCGTGCCGGTGGGTCACTGATGTGAAACCCATCACGCTGTCACCGTGCAGCATTATGAGGAGAGAACGTGCCAACCATTCAGCAGTTGGTTCGCAAGGGTCGCTCGCCCAAGGTCTCGAAGACCAAGGCGCCTGCACTCAAGTCGAACCCGCAGCAGGCCGGGGTCTGCACCCGCGTCTACACCACCACCCCGAAGAAGCCGAACTCGGCGATGCGCAAGGTCGCTCGTGTGAAGCTCCGCAACGGCACCGAGGTCACCGCCTACATCCCCGGTGAGGGTCACAACCTCCAGGAGCACTCGCTGGTGCTCGTCCGTGGAGGCCGTGTCAAGGACCTCCCCGGTGTCCGTTACAAGATCGTCCGTGGCGCCCTGGACACCCAGGCCGTCAAGAACCGTAAGCAGGCTCGCAGCCGCTACGGCGCAAAGAAGGGCTGAGTCCAATGCCTCGTAAGGGTCCCGCCCCCAAGCGTCCCGTCGTCAACGACCCGGTATACGGCGCTCCGATCGTCAGCCAGCTGGTCAACAAGATCCTGGTCGACGGCAAGAAGTCCCTCGCCGAGTCGATCGTCTACAACGCCCTCCGTGGCGTCGAGGCGAAGAACGGTCAGGACGCCGTCGCCACTCTGAAGAAGGCGCTCGACAACGTGCGCCCGACTCTCGAGGTCAAGAGCCGCCGCGTCGGTGGCTCGACCTACCAGGTTCCGGTCGAGGTCAAGCCGCACCGCGCGAACACCCTCGCGCTGCGCTGGCTCGTCAGCTACGCCAAGGGTCGTCGTGAGAAGACGATGACCGAGCGTCTCCAGAACGAGATCCTCGACGCGTCGAACGGTCTCGGTGCAGCGGTCAAGCGCCGCGAGGACACGCACAAGATGGCCGAGTCGAACCGCGCGTTCGCTCACTACCGCTGGTAAACAGCTTCGCCCGCCCCCGATCACACATCGGGGGCGGGCACCCCCCTCTTCGCAGTACGACTGCACAAAAGATAAGGACACTCCTGTGGCACAAGACGTGCTCACCGACCTGAGCAAGGTTCGGAACATCGGCATCATGGCTCACATCGATGCTGGCAAGACCACCACGACCGAGCGCATCCTGTTCTACACGGGCGTCAACCACAAGCTCGGCGAGACCCACGACGGTGCCTCGACCACCGACTGGATGGAGCAGGAGAAGGAGCGCGGCATCACGATCACGTCTGCCGCCGTGACCTGCTACTGGAACAAGAACCAGATCAACATCATCGACACCCCCGGTCACGTGGACTTCACGGTCGAGGTGGAGCGCTCGCTCCGCGTCCTCGACGGTGCTGTCGCCGTCTTCGACGGCAAGGAGGGAGTCGAGCCCCAGTCCGAGACCGTGTGGCGTCAGGCCGACAAGTACAACGTCCCCCGCATCTGCTTCGTCAACAAGATGGACAAGCTCGGCGCGGACTTCTACTTCACCGTCGACACCATCATCAACCGCCTCGGCGCCAAGCCGCTGGTCATCCAGCTGCCCATCGGTGCGGAGAACGACTTCATCGGCGTCGTCGACCTCGTCGAGATGCGCGCGCTCGTCTGGGCGGGTGACTCCAAGGGTGACGTCACCATGGGTGCCTCCTACGAGATCCAGGAGATCCCGGCCGACCTCAAGGAGAAGGCCGACGAGTACCGTCAGCAGCTCCTCGAGACCGTCGCCGAGACCGACGACGCGCTGCTCGAGAAGTTCTTCGGTGGCGAGGAGCTGACCGTCGCCGAGATCAAGGGCGCGATCCGCAAGCTCACCGTGGCTTCCGAGATCTACCCGGTCCTCTGCGGTTCCGCGTTCAAGAACCGTGGCGTGCAGCCGATGCTGGATGCCGTCGTCGACTACCTCCCGAACCCGCTCGACGTGGGCTCGATCGAGGCGCACGACCCCAAGGACTACGACACGATCATCGAGCGTCACCCCGACGCGAAGGACCCGTTCGCGGCTCTCGCGTTCAAGGTCGCCGTGCACCCGTTCTTCGGTCGCCTGACCTACGTCCGCGTCTACTCGGGACAGCTCGACTCCGGCGCTGCGGTCATCAACTCGACCAAGGGCAAGAAGGAGCGCATCGGGAAGATCTTCCAGATGCACGCCAACAAGGAGATCCCGGTTCCCTCGGTCACCGCCGGCAACATCTACGCCGTCATCGGTCTGAAGGACACCACCACCGGTGACACCCTCACCGACCCGGCCTCGCCGGTCGTCCTCGAGTCGATGACGTTCCCCGAGCCCGTCATCGAGGTCGCGATCGAGCCGAAGACCAAGGCCGACCAGGAGAAGCTGGGTGTCGCCATCCAGAAGCTCGCTGAAGAGGACCCGACCTTCCGCACGGAGCTCAACCCCGAGACCGGTCAGACGACCATCAAGGGCATGGGCGAGCTGCACCTCGACATCCTCGTCGATCGCATGAAGCGCGAGTTCAACGTCGAGGCCAACGTCGGCAAGCCGCAGGTGGCGTACCGCGAGACGATCCGCAAGGGCGTCGAGAAGTACGATTACACGCACAAGAAGCAGACCGGTGGATCGGGTCAGTTCGCGAAGATCCAGTTCAACATCGAGCCGCTCGACCTCGACGACGAGAAGACGTACGAGTTCGTCAACGCGGTCACCGGTGGTCGCATCCCGCGTGAGTACATCGGCTCGATCGATGCCGGCTTCCAGGACGCGATGAACGTCGGCGTGCTCGCCGGATACCCCATCGTGGGTGTCAAGGCGACCATCGTCGATGGTGCTGCTCACGACGTCGACTCCTCGGAGATGGCGTTCAAGATCGCAGGATCGATGGGCATGAAGGAAGCCCTTCGTCGGGCGAACCCGGCGCTTCTCGAGCCGCTCATGGCGGTCGAGGTGCGTACTCCTGAGGAGTACATGGGCGACGTCATCGGCGACCTGAACTCGCGTCGTGGCCAGATCCAGTCGATGGAGGACGCCGCAGGCGTCAAGGTCGTCCGTGCACACGTCCCGCTGTCCGAGATGTTCGGCTACATCGGCGACCTGCGCTCGAAGACCTCGGGCCGCGCCGTCTACTCGATGGAGTTCAACAGCTACGCTGAGGTTCCCCGCGCTGTGGCCGACGAGATCGTCCAGAAGCACCAGGGCGGCGGCGAGTAACACTTTCCTGGGAGCCGGGTTCACGCCCGGCTCCCAGGTCCCCTACAACTTCACATTCCCTCTCTACTAAACTGAGAACCTAACCCGTAGAGATCCGGTCGCAATCCAGTGCCCGGTGACCTCTACACGACGTCCTGAGGAGGACCAAGTGGCTAAGGCCAAGTTCGAGCGGACCAAGCCGCACGTCAACATCGGAACCATCGGTCACGTCGACCACGGCAAGACCACGCTCTCCGCAGCGATCTCGAAGGTGCTTGCTGACAAGTACCCCTCCGACACGAACGTGCAGCGCGACTTCGCTTCCATCGACTCGGCGCCGGAAGAGCGCCAGCGTGGAATCACCATCAACATCTCGCACATCGAGTACGAGACCCCGAAGCGCCACTACGCGCACGTTGACGCTCCCGGCCACGCCGACTACGTCAAGAACATGATCACCGGTGCTGCTCAGATGGACGGCGCGATCCTCGTGGTCGCCGCCACCGACGGCCCGATGGCTCAGACGCGTGAGCACGTGCTGCTCGCCAAGCAGGTCGGCGTCCCCTACCTGCTCGTCGCACTGAACAAGGCCGACATGGTCGACGACGAGGAGATCCTGGAGCTCGTCGAGCTCGAGGTCTCCGAGCTGCTCGCCTCGCAGGGCTTCGCCGAGGACGCTCCTGTCGTCCGCGTCTCCGCTCTGAAGGCACTCGAGGGTGACGAGAAGTGGACCCAGTCCATCCTCGACCTCATGGAGGCCGTCGACAACAACGTTCCCGACCCCGTGCGCGACAAGGACAAGCCGTTCCTCATGCCCGTCGAGGACGTCTTCACGATCACCGGTCGTGGAACCGTCGTCACCGGCCGCGCCGAGCGTGGCACGCTGGCCATCAACTCCGAGGTCGAGATCGTCGGACTCCGTCCGACCGTCAAGACCACGGTCACGGGTATCGAGATGTTCCACAAGCAGCTCGACGAGGCATGGGCCGGCGAGAACTGTGGTCTCCTGCTCCGTGGCACGAAGCGTGAGGACGTCGAGCGCGGTCAGGTCATCGTCAAGCCGGGTTCGGTCACGCCGCACACCGACTTCGCCGGTACCGCGTACATCCTGTCCAAGGATGAGGGTGGGCGTCACAACCCGTTCTACACGAACTACCGCCCGCAGTTCTACTTCCGCACCACCGACGTCACCGGCGTCATCACGCTGCCCGAGGGCACCGAGATGGTCATGCCCGGCGACACCACCGACGTGACGGTCGAGCTGATCCAGCCGATCGCCATGGAGGAGGGCCTCGGCTTCGCCATCCGTGAGGGTGGACGCACCGTCGGCGCCGGTACGGTCACGAAGATCATCAAGTAAGCATCTGCTTTCTCGCACAGGGGTCGGGCCTTCGGGTCCGGCCCCTGTGTCGTACCCGGGGCAGTGGGCCTCCGAGGCGGTTTCTCGGTGACTTCGCGGCGAGATGCGATCGACGATCGATAGCATGGCCCGAGTCTGTCCGCAGGCGTCGTCGCCCGGCCCCGGGCATGAGAGGAACGCGACCATGACACAGATCCACGTGGGACCGCCGCCTCCGCGAAGCCATGCGCGGCTGTGGATCTCGACGCTGCTGCTCATCGTCTACTCCGCCTTCGTGCTGCTGGTGACGATGTGGCCGCAGCCCGAGCAGCTCGAGTTCGACAGCATCGCCGGGCGCGTGCTCCGCGCACTGCACAACCTCGGGGTGCCCGAGCGGTTCGGCTACAACGAGCTGGAGTTCGTCGCCAACATCGGCATGTTCGTGCCGCTCGGATTCCTGCTCGGACTCGCGCTCGCGCGCAAGGCCTGGTGGCTCGCGATCTTCCTGCTGCCGGCTTTCTCCGGAGCGATCGAGTTCACGCAGGGCATCGCCCTGGACGAGCGCGTCTCGACCGTTCTCGACGTGCTCGCCAACACGGTCGGCGGATATGCGGGTCTGCTGCTGGCGATGATCCTGAGGGCGATGATCCACGCCAGGGATCGCACGATGATCGAACGCGAGCTGTGGGAGCGTCGCGCCGCCGCGGCCGAACTGCAACGGCAGAACGCGGCGCGAGCGGCGGCTCGTCACGCGTCACCGGTGCAGGCGGCGACGGCGTGGGCCGAGGAGCCCGATCCGGTGACCCGCGTGCTGGACGCGGACTTCTGGGAGACGGGGGACGCGCCTACGGTGCGGATCCCGGTCTAGGTTCTCGAAGAGGCTGCCGTATCCGAGATCTGGAACAGCTTGGGGTTCAGTTCGACTGCGGGCAGGCCGATAGGATTTCGGGGGCTGGACAACCAGCATCTTGATCGGAGGAACGCCATGAACGCCAGAGATCAAGATCGAGGAACGCTCCCGAGCTGGCGGATCGAGAACGACGTTCTGGTCTCGAGCAGCGGAGTCGCCTTCCTGGCCGGGGGAAATCAGCAGCCTCTCCAGTATGCGACCGGCGAGCTGAAACCGGCGCCGGAGTCCGTCCGAGTCTTCTCTCGCAATCTCGAGGCTCGCGCTGCCGACACCTTCGCACGAGGTGTGGGCTACGCGCATGTCGTGTTCCCGGACAAGCAGTCCGTCCTGACGGAAGAATTTCCGTTCCAGCCTGTCGTCAGGTTGGGCGAGACGTATCTCGAGCAGCTTCCAGCGACGATGGTTCCGCGCGTCGTCTACCCCGTGCGCGAGCTTCGCCAGGAGCCGAACAGCTGCCTGCCTCTCGACACCCATCTGTCGCACACAGGCTCGCTCGTCGTCCTGCGCGAGATGGTGGCGGCTGTCGGAGTGGAGGCACCCGAGGCACTCGATCGAGTGGCGAGCCGGATCATGCGACCACGCCGTTGGTCAGGAGACCTCGGGAGCAAGTTGAATCCAGAGCGCTTTCAAGAGGCGCTCCAGCTCCACCCCGATTGGGAGGTGCAGGAGTTCAACAGCGGGGGCGGCTTCAACGATGGGATGATCGACATCCTCCTCAGTCCGGACGCGCCGATCAACAAGACGGTCCTGTTGTTCGGAGATTCCTTCTTCCGGCTGATGCTGAAACACCTGAGCGGAGTCTTCACCCGGGTGGTGTGTCTGAGGACCAGGTTCTATCACCGCGAGATGGTGGAACTGATCGAGCCCGACATCATCTTCACGGGCAACGCCGAGCGCTATCTCTCCCGCGTGTACTCGGATGAGAACGCCCTGCCCTTCGCGCTGTACCGTGCGTCCCGAGGTATCGCAGAGCCCTTCGAGCCCGAGTTCCTGGAGGCCTGGAGAAGCATCAGCTCACCGCGCGCGGCACAGTCCAGAGCCTTCCTCGCGGATCGCCGGGTCCCGCCAGAGCGACGGATCGCATGAGTGGCGATTCCGCCGGAGCGACAGATCGCCGATGCCCGGAGGCAGCGCCGACCATCCCCAACGGTGGACTTCCCCGTAGGTAGGAGCCGTTCTCAGCCGGATCGTCGATCAGACGCTTGATCACACAGCGGGGGAATCGCGCTTGCGCAACGAATCCAGTTCGCGCCGTACGGCGCGCAGCTCCGTTTCGAGTTTGCGTCTCTCGTTGGCGACCTGCCGCAGCTCGAGATGGAGATCGTAGACGTCCGTGTCCCTCGCAAAAGCGGCGTCGTTCCCGGACGCGGCGTCGATGACGAGGTCGGGCGCGTCCGCTACGGGAACGCCGTCGAGCGCGTCGGAAGCGGTGAGATCGACAGGTGTCCCTTTCTGACGCCCGTCGAACAGCACAGCTGCGCCCGACTTCGCGCGCAATATCGTTCGCGCTTCGAGCGTCTCCGTTCCCGCCTCGGCGTTGAACTTGAGCGGGAGCTCATAGCCGTGCGCGTAGCACAGAGATGTCAGGAGTGAATAGAGCCGGGTCATCTTGATCGACGGGATGTCCGCGCGAGCGTCCGTGATGGCGGACCTCGCCTTCTCCTTGTCGAAGTAGTCCCAGAGGGGGCTCGATCCGCATTCGTCGATGATCTGAAGGAAGCGCCGCTGCAAGGGGGACTTGAAGAACAGGGCAGATTGCCAGCCCGACGCCGACACGAGCTGGCGGGTGTTCCGCACGGGAGGCACGTGGACGGCGCTGCACCCCGCATTCAGTTCCAATCCGCCGTGCCAACCGTGCTCGGCGAACGGCAGGTCGACCAGATCGAAACGACTCCGCTTGACGATCTCGTAATGGATACGTTCGTCGTTTCGCCATTCCGGCGGAGCCAGGAAGGAGAGATCGATCAGGTCCGGGTCGTAGAGAGGATGCACGGGGTGGCTCGCCCACAATGCTCCCTGGGAGAACTGTGCGCTCTCCCATGACTGCATGCCCTCGATGCGGAAGACGCCTCCGAGCTGGGCCACGCTCGCGCCGCTGTCGACGTAATAGCGTGCGCGCTCAACCAGCTGTTCCTTGAGGTCTGCGGCAGCGTCCGCCCGCAGGAGATCATTCGGATCGATGTTGGCTCCCGCGAACATCCGCAGAGCGAAATCTTCGGGAGAAGCGTACGGAGTGCTGAACCACTTGTCCCGATACACCTCACCCACGTGACCCTGGAGCAGTACCGCGGGCGAGATGCCCGCGCTCCCTCCGCCATCCCAGATCGGCAGCATTCCGTCGTAGCGGAAGACCGCGCCGAGGCGCTGCCTGAATATGTCTCCCGAGGAGAAGCTCGCGGGCTTGGGAATGTTGTTGGTGAACTCAGCGCCGATCGCCTCGGCGACACTACGGCCCACGACGACATCGGGGTGATCCGGGACACCGTTGGAAAACGCCGCCAGAGTGGCCGGGAGGGGACCGGTCATGGTCGCCAAGGCCGCGATGGCGCGAGAATCGCGGCCACCGGTGAGCGCCAGGTTCACCCTCGCTCCCGTATCGAACACAGCTCGAAGCGAGCCGGCCATCTCGCCGACCACCCGGTCCAACACCGCTTCGGGATCTCGCGCGAGTTCCGCGCGCATCTCGCCGCCGTCTTGACGGTTGAGATAAGAGAGAGGACGCTCATGGACCAGAACGCCGCTGTCCGTGATTCCGAGCCAGCCACCCTGGGGCACGCGACGAATGCCGCTGACCAGGGTGTCCTCTCCCAAGGGCCAGAATGCGATCGCCTGCCAGGCGAGGCTTCGGTAGTCGAAGTCCAAGTGCGGCGTCAGGGCCTGAATCAAACGCGGTCGCGTGGTGACGATGCATGTCCCATCCCCGGCCTCGTGGTAGAAGAGCGGGACCATGGACAGGGGGTCACTCACGAAGGTTGCGTCACTTCCATCGAAGTGACAGATGCCGTAGTCGCCGACGAGGCGTTCGCGCAGAGTCGGCGAGCCTCCGCCCGTGATCTCGCGGGCGATCGCCTCGGCGGTCAGGAGGTGGGCATCGTCCCGCCCGCGCCTGATCGCATGGCCCTTGAGCAGGGTCACCGCGCCGTCTAGGTCCGTGTGCCTCTGATCGCTCGCCCGATAGAGGTGAGTGGAGCGCGAGAAGTGCATGGCCGCCATGCGTCGGTCGGCTGAGACCAAGAGCTCCGCGCCTTCGGAGCGGTATCCGAGCGCCGCGATCAAGGAAGAGGACCGGTTGTTGAGGATCTGTGCACCCTGGCCAGTCCGGTCACTGATGAACACATAGTCGCTCATTGTCCAGCCACTCCCAATCATCTGCGCGCAGGCGCGTCTGCCTTCAGTAGCGTACATGCGCGCGCTCGCGCTGCACTTCTCGGTCTGAGCCGCCCGATATGACGGCGTGGCGACGGGGGCGTGCGGGGACCGGGGCCGCGCGGGGCGTTGCGATATCCTGGCATCGGCTCGTGATCCGCAAAGACAGGTTCTTTCTGCGCGCCGTACTAGGAGGGGTGTGGCTGCCGATATGACAGCACTGGTCGGAGTGATCGACGGGTTCAATGGACGAGGTGTGTTCGGGTGGGCTCGTCGCGACGGCGACGGCTCGAGTCTTCACATCGACATCGAGCTCGACGGCGTGCTCGTCGCGACGAACGTCCCCGCCGACAGGTTCCGGAAGGATCTCGTCTCCGCCGGTGACGCTCATGGCAGGCACGGTTACGTGTGGGAACTCCCCGCCTCCGCGACGTTCGGGGAGCGTGTGAAGGTCGCAGTCCTGGCGAACGGATCGGGCGAACTGATCGCAGAGCGCGAGTTCGCAGCGCCTTTCAGCGGCACGCCCTGGCGCGGTGCCATCCGCGAGCCCAAGAACCGGGCGCTGAACGGTTGGGTGAAGCTGAACGGCAAGAACGACCCTGTCGTCGCTGACATCTATCTCGACGAACACCGCGTCGCTGCAGGTCACAGGTGCGACCTCGCAGTTCCGGAACTCGCCACGGGGGCCGGAACAGGATCGTGGGGATTCAGTGTTCCCACCGGCAAGTTCCGCCCCTCGGCAGACTCGGTCGTGGTGTCGCTCCGCGATCCCGCAGACGGGTCGATCATGCT
This sequence comes from Microbacterium sp. CGR1, assembly GCF_001266755.1. Classification (NCBI taxonomy): domain Bacteria; kingdom Bacillati; phylum Actinomycetota; class Actinomycetes; order Micrococcales; family Microbacteriaceae; genus Microbacterium; species Microbacterium sp. CGR1. The sequence goes on along the minus strand of NZ_CP012299.1, from coordinate 1,797,673 downwards.
CGAGAGAGAGGTGAGCACCGCCGCCCTCAAAGACTCGTACCGCGGCCGCCTCGAAGTCACCGACGACGCTGACGTGCGCGGATGGGCCATCAATGAGAACTGGCCGGATGACGTCTTCGATGTCGAAGTGCTTCTCGACGGCCATCCATATCTGACGGTCAAGAACTCGCTGCCGCGAAATGACCTGCGCAAAGCCGGCCTCGCCAACGGCCAGGGCGGAGTGAGATTCATCAATCCGCTGCACCGATGGATCTCCGACGGTGCTGAGCACGCACTCTCGCTGCGGTTCCCCGACCAGACGACGAGCAGCGAGTATCGCTTCAGCGCACGCCCGCGCCAGTCGCAGGGGGGAAGCGTCCGCTTCGAAGAGCCCTCGCGCCGTGGCGTGACCATCATCGTCCCGATCTACAACGCGCCGGACGATGTGGCGATATGCATCGAGCGTCTCCTGGCTCACACCCCTGAAACCGCACGCATCCTGCTGATCGACGACTGCTCACCCGATGCACGGGTGAGAGAGGTGCTTGCTCGCCACCGCGACGAGACGAGGCTCAGGATCCTCGGCAACGAGACGAACATGGGGTTCACGAGGACCGTGAACCGGGGGATCGTCGAAGCAGGGGACGACGACGTCGTGCTCCTGAACTCGGACGCGCGCGTCACGCCGGGATGGCTGGACGGCATGCTCGCCGCCGCCGCCAACTCGCCTCGAACCGCGACAGTGACCGCCATGTCCGACCGAGCCGGCGCGTTCTCGGCGCCGCGAATCGGGAACGACAATCCGCTGCCTGCCGGCGTCGACGAGATCGCTTATGCGCGCGCGTTCCGCCGGGAATCGGTGAGGGTGTATCCGAGAGTCCCCACCGGCAACGGTTTCTGCATGTGGATCAGCCGACTCTGCATCGAGGAGATCGGGCCGCTCGATTCGCAGGCTTTCCCGCGTGGTTATGGCGAGGAGAACGACTTCTGCATGCGCGCGGGCCGCGCCGGTTGGATCCACGTCATCGATGACAGCACCTACGTCTTCCACGATCGATCGAAGAGCTTCGGCGATAGCAAGACCGAACTGCTCGCCGCAGGCCGGGCCGTCGTAGACGCTCGATACCCCGAATACAAGCACGCGATCCGCGTTTTCCGAGAGAGCCCGGAGATCGCGATCGCACGAAATCGTGCGCACGTCGCGCTGACCGTGGCGTCCAGGAGCGCTGTCGCGCTTCCTCGTGTTCTCTACGTCATCTCGACGACGACGGGTGGGACGCCTCAGACGAATGCGGACCTCATGAATGCGCTCGACGACGCCGTGGAGCCTTGGGTGTTGCGCTGTGATTCGCGGGAGATGACTCTGAGTCGGGTCGTCGACGGCGAGCTCCACGAAGTGTACCGACACGAACTGCATCACGAGCTCGAGCCGATCGGTCACATCTCGCCCGAGTATGACAGCGTGGTCGGGTCGTGGCTCAGACAGTGCGATTTCGACATCGTCCACATCAGGCATCTGCTGTGGCACTCGCTGTCGCTGCCGGGCATCGCGAGCCAGCTCGGGATGAAGGTCGTCGTCTCCTTCCACGATTACTACGCCTTGTCTCCCAACCTGAAGTTGATCGACGATCGGGGCACCTACCTGGGTGACGAGTACGTGGGGTCAGGTTCGGTGTACCGGGACTCCGGCTGGCCGGTGCAGCAATACCCGACACCGACAGGCGAATGGCTGCAATGGTGGCAGGACCGTTTCTGGCGGGCGATCCGGATGTGCGACGCATTCGTCACCACGTCGGACAGCGCCCGCGACCTGATCCTCTACCACTTTCCCGAGATGGATCCCGAGCGGTTCAGTGTCATCGAACACGGTCGGGACTTCGAAGTCCTCCGCTTCGTCGCCGCTCGCCCGGTATATGGCGAGCCCATCAGAATTCTGGTGCCGGGGGGGATCAACGCGGCGAAGGGCGCGGAGATCCTGCGATCGATGGCGGACGCCGATGCCCAGGGGCAGATCGAGTGGCACATTCTCGGACCGATAAAAGAGAAGTTCGAATCCAAGGGGTCACGCGTCGTCTACCACGGCGCCTACAAGCGTGAGAACTTCGGCAAACTCGTCGAGAAGATCGCGCCCCATGCGGGAGCGGTGCTCTCGATCTGGGACGAAACCTACTGTCATACCGTCACGGAGATGTGGAGCGTCGGCATCCCCGTCTTCGTTCTCGACTTCCCCAACGTTGCGCAGCGCGTGAGACGCTTCAATGCCGGCTGGGTTCTCGACGGCCTGGACGCCCCCTCCCTGCTCACGCAGATGACGGAGGCGCTCTACGATCGTGAGGCACGCGTGGCGGCTCTGCGTGGTGTCCACGATTGGCAGAACGGTTGGGGCATCGCGTGGACGACGAAGCAGATGGCACTGCGGTACCTCGACGTCTACCGCCGGATTCTCGCCGGATCGGAAGGCGATTCGTCTGACACGCTCCGAGTCGGCGTCCTTTCCCGTTCTTCCCGTGACCTCACGCGAGCCCCCGCATCGACCTATATCCGACTGTGGGAACGCACGCGGAACTCTGTGGCCCGCGATGTGGACTTCGTGCGGGTCACACCGGACGGCGCGATCGCATCCGTGCGGCAGGGCTTGATCGACGGATTGATCGTGCAGCGCGACGCGGTACCCGCCGCAGCCGTCACTGACCTGATCACGGCACTCAGCGCGGCCGGTGCGGCGCTCGTGATCGAGGAGGACGGCGATCTGATGCCGGCCGATTCCGAAAGCGACGCGCGCCTGAGAGATGTCGCGGATGCACCTGCATCGACGGCGCTGCTGCGCGGCGCGACGGCCTTCTCGGTGTCGACAGAGGCGCGCCGTGACCGATTGGCGGATCTGGATGTTCCGGTTGAGGTCTTCCCTGCCGCGCTGAGTGATCGTCTGTGGAGCGTGCCGGTCAGTCCGCGGGTACGAGATGGGAAGGTCCGCGCGCTGTACCTCGGAGACCGGACGCACCGCGCGGATCTCGACGTGGTGCTCCCGGCGCTCGATGCGTTCGCGGCCACCCGCCCCGACTTCGAACTCGTGTTGATCGGCATCACCGCTGAAGATGAGCTGGAAGAGCTGCGAGACGGCCGGCCCTGGCTGCAGGGCTTCGAGGCGCCGGAGAGCGTTCGGCAGTTCCCGCAGTCCGTCGAATGGCTGCATGAGTGCGCCGAACGAGTCGACTTCGCGATCGCACCGCTGGCGGGCACGGAGCTCGACGCGTCCCGGTCTGACCTCCAGCTCCTCGAACATCTCGCCCTGGGGATGCGTACTGTCGCCAGCGCCGTCGGGCCGTACCGGGAGACCTCGATCCCCGGGGTGACAGCCGTCGCGAACTCGGTCGACACATGGGTCGATGCGCTCCGTCGCACGACCACCGAGGTCGAGTCGGAAGGATCGCGTATCGAGGGCCGCGCCTGGCTGGTCGAGAACGGCATGCTCGCGGGTCAGCAGCCCCGGTTCGATCGGTTCCTGAGATCAGCGGTGGATACCGCGAGAACCCCGCACTAGGACGCAATGATCGCGGTGTGATTCCGTCGGCCCCGCTGCGCGGGGCCGACGGCGAGTGTGTCCGCCTCCTGGCCGACGCGCTGCTAGTGGGCAGCGACCGTCCGGGCAGCGCCCTGCAGTGCCCCTCGAAGCTCAGCCCAGTGATCGTCGATTCTCCGGAGGGCCGGCTCGATATCGACGGGGGTCAGTGCGGTCTGCCGGCCGCCGGCGCTGAGGACCTTCAGGGCCTCGTCCCAGCTCGAGACCAGGCGTTCTTCGGCGTCGAGGTGCGCAAGCAGCCCGCGGAACTTGTGCTGGGCGGCGTGGCTGGCGACGATGAGTCCGGGGACTCCGAACGACGCGGCAGTGATGAACCCGTGCATGGATGAGCCGATGTACGCGCACGAGCGAGAGATCACGTAGGCGATGTCCTCTACGGCCTTCGGCGCTCCGAACACGACCGGGTCAGAGTGCATCTGTGCAGCCACCGTCTCGGCGAAATCGTCGTCGCCGTGACAAGGACCGATGGCGATGAGGACGATCGTCGCTTGGAGCGTCGCGGATAGCTCATCGAGACGTCGGGCGAGCGACGCGACGTCGCCGCCCTTGTAGCGGGCATTGATGTGCACTGCTGCGAACCGGGAGTCCAACGTCTCCGTCAGCCGGGTCGGCGCGTCCAGGTTCGCAGGCGCGCTCGTGGTGAACATGTCGCGGAGTTCCAGTGCGGAATCGGGGACCACGGTGGCTCCCGGGACGCCGATAGACCGCAGTACCTCTTGGCTGTAGGTGTCGCGGACGGAGAGGTAATCGGCTCGGGAGGCGAAGCGACGCATCAGAGGTGCGGCCGTCCTGCCCGGCACCTTGGGAACTCCCGGGGCGTTCACCACCAGAGGGATCCGCTGTCTCGTTGCGAGTTGCGTGGCACCGAGCCACAATCGCGGGTACGCCACGCTTTTCACACTCTTGTAGGTGGCGAGGTTGGTCCCATTGTCATGGATGATGTTCCCGCCCCCGACAACGGCGGCGTCGAACTCGGTTCCTGCTCGCTGCACGTCGGCCAGAGAACGGCTGACGGGAACATCCCGATAGATCCGTATGCCGCCTACCGGCGATATATGAACGACCTCATCTGAGATGTCTGCGAGTCGCCATTCCAGAAGACGGGGGAACAGGAGATCGCCGTAGTTGGCGACGTCGAATGTGCCGAAGTGAGCAATTCGCACTAGGTCTCCCAGTCTTCGTGCACGATGCGGGTATTCATGTCAGAGCAAGTCGAGGCCCCGGAGCCGCTCGTCGAACCGGGCGGGTACTCGACGGGCGCGGAACCTTCGGGTGGTCTTCTGACCGGCGACGCTGTCACGAACTATACAAGCGAATCGAGAGAGAAGGCGAGTAGTCGTGGACTCGCCTCGCCGGGGGTCGGGAAGCGTGCCGGCATCCGATGATCGATCCCATTCGGATACCCGGGCTGTGGAGGCGTGGCACGTGCCCTCACGTCAGCTACGCCGCGACAGCGCCGCGTCGAGAAGCGTACGGGCCCGCGAATCGAAGGAGTGATCCGCGCGGATTCTCGAGGCGATCTCGGCCATCCGCTCGGCCGACGGCATCCAGCTTCGATCGGTGACGAGCTCGCGCATGCGCTCCACCGAGTCCGCGACGACCACGGCACCTTCGAAGATCTCCAGGCCGTCGATCGCGTCGCTGATCAGCGGTGTTCCGCAGGCGAGGGCATCGAACGTGCGGTTGTTGATGAAGCCCCACTCCGCCATGTCGGAGAAGTGGTCATTGAGAACGATGTTCGCCGACCTGTAGGCGTGCGGCAGACGATCGGCATCGAGGTACCCGTCGCGCACATAGCGCTCGGGCGCGAACTTGTGCCAGCCGGGGCCCCAGAGGCCGACCGGAGCTTCGGCCTGCACGGCCATTCCCACGATGGCGCGTCCGAATTCGTGCCCGTGACTTCCTCCGACGAAGATCAGATCATCGGGCTCACTGACCGGGTCCAGGTCGGGCCTGAAGCGTTCAGGCGACGTCGCCTGCAGAAGCGGCTCGATGGTTCGACCGGAGCGTGCCGACATCCAAGCGGCCCACTTCTCCGAGGCGGCGTACACGAGGTCGTATCCGCGAACCTCGTCGACAGTCACCAGCTCCGGTCGGCTGATCACCCAGAGGATGTTGACAGCCCCGGGCTGCGGAGGGATCGCATGGCGTCCTCGCAGTGTCAGCACGACGTCGTCGAGGTACGAGGTCGACCGGGTCCAGGCCTCATGCCGATCCGTGACAACCTGCTGCCCCTGAGCCCTGAGTGCGCGTGCGAGATCGGACGCGAACGGGATGTCACCCCAGTGATCGCCGCCCCGCGTGCACGGAACGCCGGTCTTGATGGCCCAGCGCAACTGCGTGGGTGAGGTCGCGGATGCGGTCTCGAGACGACGCGACTCTCTCAGCAGCACTGGATTGGCCGACGGCTGCCCAGGGCTGAAGGTGGGCGCGAAGCCGGCGACCGTCATACCCAGAGCGCCGTAGCGGTATCGGTCGTCGGGTGCGCTCTGTCCGTGCCAACGCTCGAGATAGGTGCGGCGATTCTGCACCTGTCGGCGTTCGCGATAGGCACTGGTGCCCGGCTGATGAACGACGATCGCTTGCGGTTCGCATTCGAATCGAGCCGTGGGCATCTCGCGCTTCGCCCGACGGCAGAAGTCCATATCTTCGAGGCCGTTCGCATACATCGGGTCGAAGCCCGAGAGCTCGGCGAAGATCGCGGCGTCGAAAAGACTGGCGCTGGCGCTGATGGCGGTCAGGTCATCAGTCCGTACGACTGCGGCGTCGTCGATAGTGAGATTCGCGAGCAGCCCGCTCGGCAGGGGCAGCTGGTCGTAGAAGGCATAGCCGGCGTGCTGCACTGTGTAGTCCCGGTTCACCAGGAGGGCTTGAACACCGGCTGCCCCGCGCTCCCGCCGCCTCGTCGACAGGGCCTCGAGCCAACCGTCTCGGGCATCCGCATCAGGGTCGAGGAACGCGACCTGAGCGCCCGTGGTGAGGGAGAATCCGTAGTTGGCCGCGAGGGCGAAGTTGTTGTTCGCCGGGAGGCGGACGTACCGGACTCGCGGTTCGCTCATATAGCGGAGCGTCAGGTGCCGACCGACCGCAGCACGTGAACCGTTGTCGATGATGACGACCTCGAGATCGTCATCGAAGGAGTGCAGGAGGCGGTCGATGGACCGAGCGGCGTGCCCTGTCGATCCGGCGACGACAGTCACGAGGCTCGTGCGATCTGCGACGCGGTCCTCGACGGACCGGCGCGTGGCCTCCCAGTCGATGAGGTTGCGCTCAGTGACGACCCACTGCCAGTGCTGTGACTCATTCTGAGTGATGCGCCCGTCGGCACTCTTGTTGTCGTATTCGCATCCGACGAACGGGAGGTATTCGAGTCGTCCCAGCTTCGCCAGTCGAAGGACGAGGTCGTAATCCACCCAGCGGCGCAGCGTGACGTCGAAGACGCCGGTCTCCTGCAGGGCCTGCGCCCGAACCACCAGCACGTTCAAGTCGATGGAGTTTGCGAGCTGAAGGTCGATGAGCTGTGCATCGCCGCCGCGATAGGCCACATCGTCGTCGCCGTGCAATCGCAGTCCAGCATGGGACGCGACGACGTCGGGAGCCGCGTCGAGGGCAGCCAACGACAGCTCGAGGAATCTGCGGGTCCAACTGTTGTCACTGTCGAGGAACGCGATGAACTCGCCCCGCGCCTGCTCCAGCCCGGTGTTGCGGCTGGCGCCGACGCCCGCGTGGGGACCTGCGAGAAGGCGCACCCGAGGGTCGGTGCGCACGTACTCTGCGACGACGTCACGTGTGGTGTCGGTCGACCCGTCATCGACGACGATCAATTCGAACTGGTCATGGGTCTGCGCGAGCACGGATTCGATCGCCACCCCCACGAGATCGGCTCGATTCAGAACCGGCATGATCACGGAGACGAGCGCGCGCGAGGGAGCGTTCGCCGAAGTGACGCCCGTGATCCACTGCTGAGTCTCTTTGTGGTCCCATGTCTTGCGACGAGGCGGCAGCGCGGCGGCCATCTGGTCCCGGTGGGTCTCTGCGAACTCGATGGCCGCCCTGCGCGCCTCGCCAAAGGTCGGGACGGCGCCCGCGAACCCCTCGGGGACAGGGAGAACCTGGTCGGGGCGGAGACGGGAGAGCAGGTCCAGGGGGTCTTCGTCGGTGAGGCGAGGATCGAACAACGGCCCCCAGGCATGTGTCCGCGCGTGGGGGCTGCGCAGGTAGCTGAGCAAGGTCGCCACGCCGTCTCGCGCGCGGGTCGCATTGCGGACGCTCGAGGGGAAGAACTCGATCTCGATCAGCGGGTGCGGAGAAAGCCCCGATCCGATGCCGTGAGCGAGATAGTGCTGCATCGCCTGTCGGGGTGTCTGCCCCTTCAGCTGGACGATCTCGGAGTAGTAGGAATGGTCGAATATCCCGCTCCTGAGCAAGGCGCCCGTGGCGTACACGCGGCGTGCCTCGATGTACTGAGCCCGCGCCGTCTTCTTCAATCCTGCTACCGACACTCGCGATTCCCCCTGATATATGGCGTTTTGTCTGATGCTATTCGATGTCGTCCGCGCTCATGCGGAGGTGATCGCACGCCGCACACGCTCGGCGGCGGGTCTCAGCCACGGCGCGCGCGCGAGCACAGCCCGCGCCGCCGGGATCGTCTTGCGCGAGAGGCGTCGTGCGAGCGTGCCCCGGCTGCTCGTCGTGGAGTCCTCGCCGCCACTGCGCACATTCGTGCTGCGCGAAGGAGAGCGCGTTGCCGCATGCTGCTCGGCGAACATGATGGACAGGTCCACGATCTGCCGGACATCGGCGAGAGTCGGTTCGGGCGACAGCTCGGACGGCAGCGTGCCGGAGACGAGTCCGCGATACCAGGACGCAAAGTCGTGGGAGAGTTCGCGCTCGGCCGCGACCAGCGATGCGTCCGACATGCGTGCGTAGCGGGTCGGATCAGCCACGATCTCGGCGACACGTCGGGCAAGCGCCTCGGCATCCCCCCATCTCGTCGTCGCGACACCGCCGTTCTCGCGGGTCACGGCCAACCACGGCAGGTCGTACATCGCGACAGGGAGACCTCGCGACTGCGCCTCCGGGATGGTGAGCGGGTAGCCCTCGATGATGCTGGTGTTCACGAAGAGATCGGCGGAGTCGATCGCCGCGAGGAGCGCGTCGCCACGAAGCGGTCCTACGGCCGTGACTCGGTTGCCCAGTCCTCGTTCCTTGGCCGTTCTGTTCAGCTGCGCGGCAGTCATGTCTCGCCAGTCGGGACCGATGATCCGAAGGCGGAAGTCGACACCCATGCGATCGAGATGCTCGGCCATGTCGATCAGTTCGCTCACCCGTTTGGTGCGTGCCTGCAGTCGCCCCCACCAGACGAGTTCGGCCCGACGGCCCGCAGGTGCTCGCCTAGGCGCGGCCACGATTCCCGCGGCGAGCAGGTTCGAGGACGGCGGATTGGGCAGGTAGGACACACGCGGCATCCCCCGCAGCTTCCAGAATGCGACGTCGAGCGGCGAGAGGACGACGAGATGCGAGAGCAGGGGAAAGTAGCGCGGGGCGGATTCGAGCCGTGCGAGACCGAGCAGCAGCGATCGACCGGCGAAGTTGTGCGACCAGCCGATGGTGGCGACGCCCTCTGCGCGCGCCGCGAGGGCGAAGGCCTGCCATGACGTCGAGTACTGCCACTGGTGATCGATCACGAGATCCACTTCGTGGAGCGCGCATACCTCGGCCCATTGCGCGAGCGCGCCGCCGAGAGTGTCAGTCGACACCTCGGCGAACCCCACCCCTGCCGGAAGGCTGGAGAGGTCGCTCCCCGGCTCACGCGCGACGACCGTGACCCGGAACCCGGACTCCTGCAGCACTCGCGCCTGAGAGATCACGACGCCCGAGATCCCGCCGGTGCGCAGATGGTTCGTTGCGAGCATGATGCTGCGCACCGGCCGAGCTGCGAGGTCGATCGCGTCACCGTGCGCGGCGAGCGTGTCGATCGCCTGGGGCCAGTGCAGCGCGGTGGACTGCACGATGTCGCTGGCGGAGGCCCGCGTGTACAGGTCGGCGAACATCGCACCCTGCAGATCCGAGCGCGTGTGCTCCGCGAGATAGCGCGTGGTGTAGCCGATGATGGCGCGTCGGACGGACGCGTAGCTCGTGAGGACGAGATCGGAGTCCGTGCTGGTGCTGGCGATCTGTCGAACCGCCGGCTCTATCGAATCGATGGATCGGATGGCGCCCGCGTAGAACGATGCTGTGCGGAGATCGCGCACCTTCTGACCGCTGCCACCGCGCCCGAAGTGATAGCGGTACAGACGGTCCGGGATCGACTCGAGGCGCGTGGCCAGCGCTGCGGCGAGGAAAGTGATCGGCAGGTCGTTGACCCTCGGCAGCACGAGATCTGCGGGCATGAGCGCGTAGGCATCGACGAGCAGGCGGGTACGGAACAGGTACCGCCACAGCTGCCCCTGGGCGGGACGATCGAGTGGGAACAGGTTGCGGAGCACATCGCTTCCGGCGAGCGACGAGTGCTTCGGCTGCAGGCGCGCCTCGAACCGCCCGCCGGTGCGACCGTCGAGCTGCACGACCTCGACGCCGAACTGCACGAGGTCCGCGCCGGTCGCCGTCGCCTTCTCGACCGCTGCCTCGGCTGCGGTGCCGGCGAGTTCGTCGTCGCCGTCGAGGAACAGCAGGTGGTCCGCCTTCGCCGCGAGGATCCCGGTGCGACGTGCGTGGTACGCCGAAGCGTTCTTCTCGTGACGGATCAGCCGAACACGAGGGTCTCTCGCGATGTAGCGTTCGACGATCGCGGCGGTGTCATCTGTCGACGCGTCGTCGACGACGATGATCTCGATCGCTGCGAGAGTCTGTCGAACGCAACTGTCGAGTGCGCTGGCGATCACGTCCGCGTCGTTGAAGACGGGGACGACGATGGAGACGAGGGGAGTCGCGGTCATGTGATCTCTCGTTATCGGCGCCGCAGTATGCGTGTAACGTTCGTCGCCGCCGGTCGCAGCCAGGGGGCCGCATCGATAACGCGACGGCCGATGGGGGTAAGCACGCGTTCGATGCGGATTCCGAGAGCCGGCCGCGATGAAGCGGGGAGCGCGGCCGCCCTCGTCGTGGACCGGGCCGGTGCGGGACGCGGGGGCGGCGTGCTTCGCTCGGCGAAGAAGACGAGCAGCTCGAGCACCTTGCGTCCGTCCTCGAGCGTCGGCTCTGGGGAGAGCTCCGGCGCGAGCTCCCCGCGCAGCAGCTGCGGGTAGAGCTGGGAGAAATCATGCGAAGTCGCCTCGACAGCAGCTGCCACCGAGGCGCGGGACATCGCCTCGTACCGCGCCGGATCCACGGCGAGGTCGGCGATCGCCCCGGCGAGAGCCTCGGGATCCTGCTGGGGGGTGGAGATGACTCCGTCGTTGCCCTGGATGAGCGAGAGCCACGGCAGGTCGTACATCGCGATCGGAAGACCGCGCGACTGCGCCTCAGGCAGCGTCAGAGGGTAACCCTCGATGATGCTCGTGTTGACGAAGACATCAGACGAGTCGATCACTTCGAGCAGATCGGCACCGTGCCGGGGGCCGATGGGTTCGACACGCTCCGCGACGCCGCGGGCCTCGGCGAGAGCCAGCAGCCGATCCGCACTCATATCGGCCCAATCAGGACCGACGATCCGCAGGCGGAAGTCGACTCCGAGCCGCTGCAGTGCCGCGGCGACCTCGACGAGCTGCGTGACCTTCTTGGTGTGCTCCTCGAGCCGGCCCCACCAGACGAGCTCCAGTCGCCGGTCGAGCGGCGCAGGCTTCGGGCCGCGCACTTCGCCGGCGTCGAGGAGGAACGGCGACGGTGGGTTCGGGAGGTAGCTGACATGACGGATGCCCCGCAGCTTCCAGAACGCCACATCCAGCGGCGAGAGCACCACCAGGTGTGCGAGAGCCCGGAGGTGGGTGTGCAACAGCGTCTGCAGGTCGTTTCCGTTGTAGGTGGGCCGCCCGGCGAAGTTGTGCATCCACCCGACGGTCGCCGCCCCCGCGGTGCGGGCAGCCAGTGCGAACGACGGCCAATCCCGGGAGTACAGGACGCGGTGATCGACGACCACATCGACGTCGAAGCGGCGGCAGAGCTGCGCCCACTGCATCACGCGCTGACGTCGGCTGGTGCCGGTCAGCTGCACGAGCGTCACGCCCTCGGGCACGAGCGACTCGGCGCTCCCCGCGCGGTGTGTGACGATCGTCACCCGATATCCGGCTCCGATCAGGATCCGCGCCTGCGCGAGCAGCACACCGGAGACTCCGCCCGTGGTCAGGACGTTGGTCGTCAACAGCACGCTGTGCACCGGAGTGCGACCGAGTTCGAGGCGTTCCCCCTGAGCGACGAGCGCGGGGATCGTGTCGGGAGCGAACGTCACGGCGGCTGAGATGAGGTCGAGGTCGGTGACGCAGGCACGCAGTGCCTCGTACCCGCGGGCGCGCCTCTCCGGCGGCAGTGAGGTGAAGGCGTCAAGCGCTTCCCCGATGGCAGTGAGGTAGCCCGCGGTGTGGCCGTCGAGCAGCGGTTCGGGGTAGGAGCTGTGACGGGCCTGCTCCCGGATGATCGCCTCGATGGCCCGGAACGACGCGATGCGATGCAGCGCCCGATCGAGGCGGTGCTCCGGCTCACTCTCGGTGTCGCGACGGGATGACCGGTGCAGATACTCGACCGTGCTGACAGCTGCGTACGATGTGGCCGATGCATAGGCGAGCAGCACGGTCGCGCGGTCATCGAGCGGGTGGTCGGGGGCGGTCGCGGCGTAGGCCTGTCTGAGCAGACTCGTCTCGAACAGGTGACGTGAGATGTCCAGTTCCGCCTCTGTGTCTCGCGGAACGAGGCTGCGCAGGATGTCGACTCCGTGGAGGGGGCGGGCCTCGACGGTGCGCTTCACACGGGAGCGGGCGCCCTTCGTCGCCGGGAGGGGGAACCCGACGAGCTGCGCACGCGACTCCACTGCGCGGCGGTGAAGGCGCATCGCCGTGCCACGCTGCACTGCGTCTCCAGGTTCGAGCACCAGCACATACGGTGCGCGCGCAGCGTCGATGCCGGCCCGACGCAGCTGCGCGTGAGCGGAATCCGACGGCTCGGTGATGATGACGACGCGTTCGTCGGAGAAGTGGGTCAACGCGCCGGAGCCGGCAGCGCCTGCGCGGACGCACACGACCTCGATCCGGGTGAGCGACTGCGCGAGACAGGAGCGGATGCTGCGATCGACGGCGTCCGAGTCTGCGTCCGCAGCGATGATGAAGGAGACCAGGGGAGTCGAGGGCGTCGTCATGGGATCGGGTGGCGGTCAGCGCGCTGCCGCCGCGGCGCGATACACGGCGCGATACTGCGCGCTGATCAGGTTGGGTGCCCGCGATTCGAGGTTGGGTCGGCCGGTGGGGGGATCCGCTCGGAACGAAGCGAGCGTCTTCTCGAGCTCGTCGGCCGTCAACGGGCCGCTGTGACGCCGCACCCAGGAGGGGCCGACCTCTTCGGCCAGCGACCGCGTCTGCTCGGTGTCTTCGACGAGCACCGGCCGGTCCAGGGACAGGGCGAGCATGAGGATGCTCTGGGACTCGTAGGCCTCGGCCGCTCCGACGATCACGATCTCGGCCTGACTCACCTCGGAGACGCAGCTGGCATCGGAGAGGAGTTCGTCACGGAGTGACATCGAGTCGGGGTGGTCCGCGAGGGTTCGCATGTACGCTGCCTCGTGTTCGACTGGCACCTTGCCTGCGACGCGCAGCGTCCACGCGGGGAGGTCTGCGAGGCCGAACACCGTGAGAGCGGCTCGGCATGTCGGATGGAGCGTGGTGACCGCCGTGATCAGCACGCGCCCTGGCACGGACTCCTGCCGAGGAAAGCCGAGGAACCGGTCCCGCATGTGGCTGTGGGCGACGACCCGCGCCGATCGGCCATCCGCCGCAGTCGTGGGGTGCAGAGCGAGCACCGCAGCCGCGGCGCCGTCCACGATGACTTCTGCTCGAGAGTCGGGGCCGTTCGCCTCCTCGCCGCGGAGTGTGCGCACGAGTGCGATGCGTCGGCGCCGCAGAAGCCGGATGAAGCGCTTCGCACGCCTCGTGCGGTCGCGAGCACTGCGGTCTCCGAGGACGCTCGAGATGTCGGTGAGATGGATCACATCCGCCCCACGCGCGCGAAACGGGTCGGTGCGGAACTCCAGCACGACATCCTTCGGCGCCCGCCCCTCCGAGTCGTCGCCGATGAGCTGGTCGACGTAGTCGACCCGATATCGCGGGGGACGCGAGGTGACGAGCACCGTCGGAACGGAAGCCTCGGTCGCGCCCTGTTCAGTCGCTGCCCCGGTCCTGGGAACGGGCACGGAGAACACAGAGCCACCATATAGTGGGGTGCAGTGATTGTGAAACCGACTCAGCATGTCTTCGCCCATCTCAGCGGGCAGGACGACAACCTCGGCGACTCTGCCCTGCGGCTGGCGTATCTCGCCGCACTTCGAGGCCCGGGGCGGCATGTGCACCTGCACCTCGGGGAAGCGACGAGCGACTTCATGGCGGGGTTCGCACCTGCGCCCGATCTCACCATCTACAGCGCGAGAGCGCAGTGGTCAGCTGCCGAAGCCGCGACGGCTCGCCCGGTGCTGGCGTTCAACGCCGGTGAGATCAATCCGCGTACCGGCCACTTTCCCGTTCCGACACGTGCGGCCGAGTGTGCGCGCGCTCTCGACGCGGGCGGGACGGTGATCTTCGCCGGCCTCGGCATCAAGAACGTCGACAAACTGCAGGGTGTCGCCTTCGACCCGGTCATGCGCGAGGCCCCGGTGATGTCGTGGCGGGACCGGGGGTCTCGCGACGGCGCCGGCTTCGGTGATTTCGCGCCGGATTGGGCGTACTCGGAGGGAGCGGCTGTCGACGAGTGGGCGCCGGCTGCCGGGCGGCCGCTCATCGCGGTGACGATGCGCTTCGACCGGGCGTGGCCGGGGGAGGAGTGGCTCGCATCCGTCCGCGCGTTCGCAGCTGCGACGCAGACCCGAATCGTCACCGTGGCGCAGGTGGCGCGTGACGCGCCACGAGGCGTTCACCTCGCGCGCGCTCTCGGCGGCGAGTACGTGATGCCCTCGAGCATGCGGCACGACGTGCTCGACGAATACGTGCGCGCCGTGTACCGGCAGTCGCTCGCCGTCATCAGCGACCGGGCACACGGCCTCATCATCGGCGCGACTGAAGGCGCTCATCCGATCGGCTCGGGAAGCGACCCGAACAAGATCTCCCGCCTGCTGACGGCGGTGGGGCTCGGCGCCCTCGTAGGTGGGTACGACCAGTTCGACGACTTCGCCCGTCGATTCGAGACTCACCTTCCGACGCTCGCCCCCGCGGTGGACGCCGCTCGCGTCGATATCGCGGGCCTGACCGCGCGCATCCACGCGGCGATGGATGCTGTGGCGTAACGCCGGACATCACAGGTCAGCGCGCGCCGAGCCATCTCTTCGCGCGGTGCGCGAGCGGCTGCAGCCCGGGCACCCGTCGCAGCGTCGCGCGCCCGAGCGGTGCTGCCGACTGCCAGACGCGCGTGCCCCACGTCGATGAATCGGCGGATGCGACGGTGCGGCCCTCGGCGCGCTGGGCGAAGAACACCAGCAGACCGAGCAGCTGCCTGGCATCGTCGAGCGTCGGCTGCGGTGAGAACCTCGGCGGAAGCGCACCGGTGACCACTTCGCGGTAGAGCTGTGCGAAGTCGTACTCACGCGACCGTGACGCAGCATCCGACGAGGCCAGCGACAGCTGCACATAGCGCTCCGGATCCTCGAACGTCTCCGCGAGTCGGGAGGCGAGCCCGCGCCTATCGCCCTGCGGCACGGCGACGACGCCCCGGTTCTCCTGCACCAGCGTGAGCCAGGGCAGCTCGTACATGAACACCGGCAGGCCTCGAGCCTGTGCCTCGGCGATCGTGAGCTGGTACCCCTCGATGATGCTCGTCGAGATGAAGGCATCCGCCGAGTCGATCGCGGCGACCAGGGCAGCCCCTCGCAGCGGCCCGACGGCGGCGACCGCGTCGCCGACTCCTCGCCGCCGTGCGAGCGCGTTGAGCTTCTTCGCGGTGACGTCGTCCCAGTCGGGGCCGATGATGGTGAGCTCGAATGGCACACCCAGAGCACGCAGCTGGACGCCCACCTCGACGAGTTCGCGCACCTGCTTGGTCCGCTGCTCGAGCCGCCCCCACCACACAAGTCGCAGCCGGTCGGACGGAGCGGGCTTCGCGCTCCTGCGGTCTGCCGACTCGAGCATCAGCGGCGACGGCGGATTGGGCAGGTAGGCCACGTGCTCGATGCCGCGCAGCCGGAAGTAGGCGACGTCGAGCGGCGACAGCGTCACGAGCTGGGCGAGCGTCGGGCTGCACCGCTCGATGAGTGTCAGCCGGTCGTTGCCGTCGTACACGGGGCGGGCGACGAAGTTGTGCAGCCAGCCGATGGTCGCAGCACCTTCGGCGCGGGCGACGAGCGCGAACTCCGGCCAAGTGTCCATGTAGAGCACCTGGTGGTCGATGATCACGTCGACCTTATGCGCTCGGCAGATCTCGGCCCACTGCGCGAGCTGGGCGGGGAGCTGACGGGAGGCCAGCTCGATGAACGGGATGCCGGCGGGCAGTACGCTCGTGTCGCTCCCGCCGTTGCGCGCCACGACGGTCACACGGTAACCCGCGTCGTGCAGGAAACGCGCCTGCGAGGTCAGGACCGCGGAGACGCCCCCCGTGCGCACAGTCGACGTGACGAGCAGGATGCTGCGCGCCGGACGCTCGGGCAGGCGCTGCCACGTCGTGTGGAACTTCAGCGCCGTGAGCGTGCCGGGGTAGAACCGCGCGGCCGCGTGCACGATGTCCTGACCGCCGGCGACGGTGTGCAGGTGCGCGAGGGCGCTGTCGAGTACGGCATCGTCGCTGTGCTCGACGAGCTGGAAGCACACGTATCCGATGATCGACAGCCGCACCGACTCGTAGGTGTCGCGGACGAGGCCGGGGTCTGCATGAGACGCGGAGAGGGTCTCGACGGCCGGTCCGATCGCATCGACCGAGTCGATCGCCCCGGTGTAGAACCGGGCCCGTTCGACGGAGTCGACGCGGTGTCCGCTGCCGCCGCGCCCGAAATGGTAGCGGTAGAGCTTGTCGGGAACAGCGGTGTAGCTCGTCGCGAGCGACGCCGCGAGGAAGAGCAGCGGAAGATCGTTGACGCGAGCCAGCGCGAGGTCTTCCGGGACCAGGGAGTAGGCCTCGCGCAGAATACGCGTGCGGAAGAGGAATCGCCAGAGCTGGCCCTGAGCCGGCTTGCCGACCGGGAAGAGCCCGCTCAGCACGGCGTGGCCGGTCAACGGACGCTGCGGAGGCTGCAGCCGCACCTCGTAGGGACTGCCGGTGCGGCCGTCCCGCTCGACCACGGTGACGCCGAAACCGACGATGTCGGCATCCGTCGCCTCGGCCTGCGCGACCGCGATCGCCGCGGCATCCGGCGTCAGCTCGTCGTCGCCGTCGAGGAACAGCACACGATCGGCGCTCGCCGCGAGGACGCCGGTGCGGCGCGCCTGGAACGCCGAGAGATTGCGTTCATGGCGCACGACCCGCACGCGCGGGTCGCGTCGCCGGAATCGCTCGAGCACGGCGGCGGTGCCGTCGGTCGACGCGTCGTCGACGCAGACGATCTCGATGTCGACGAGGCTCTGCGCGAGCGCGCTCTCGAGAGCCGTCGCGACAGTCGCGTCGTCACCCGAGACCGGCATGACGATGGTGAGCTGAGGGCGCGGTGTCATCGCGCACGAGTCTATCCGTGGGCCGGGATAGCCTGAGGGCATGAAGATCGCCATCGCCGGGACCGGATACGTCGGCCTGTCCAACGCCGTCATCCTCGCCCAGCACCATGAGGTGTTCGCCGTCGACATCGACCCCGCGAAGGTCGAGATGCTCAGCCGCAGAGTCTCGCCCATCGCCGATGTCGAGCTCGAGGACTACCTCGCCACGCACGAGCTCGACCTCACGGCGACGGTCGATGCCGACTCCGCCTACCGGGATGCCGAGTTCGTCGTCGTCGCGACGCCGACGAACTACGACGAGGTCACCAACTACTTCGACACCTCGTCGGTCGAGAACGTCATCGACACCGTGCTCGCGGTGAATCCCGACGCCGCGATCGTGATCAAGTCGACCGTGCCGGTCGGGTTCACCGCGCGTATGAAGGCGGAGCATCCGCAGTCGAAGATCGTGTTCTCCCCGGAGTTCCTGCGAGAGGGGCGCGCGCTGCACGACAACCTCTATCCCTCGCGCATCGTCGTCGGAGACCGAGGCCCCGTGGGGGAGCGCTTCGCCGCCCTTCTGCTCGAGGGCGCGATCGCCACCGACGTGCCGGTGCTGCTCACCGAGTCGACCGAGGCCGAGGCGATCAAGCTCTTCGCCAACACCTACCTGGCGTTGCGAGTCGCGTACTTCAACGAGCTCGACACCTACGCGGTGGTGCACGGGCTCGACACGAAGCAGATCATCGAGGGTGTCGGACTCGACCCGCGCATCGGGTCGCACTACAACAACCCCTCCTTCGGCTATGGCGGATACTGCCTCCCGAAAGACACCAAGCAGCTGCTGGCGAACTACTCCGAGGTGCCGCAGAACCTCATCGCGGCGATCGTCGACGCCAACAGCACCCGCAAGGACTTCGTCGCCACCGACATCCTCGCCAAAAAGCCGCGCACCGTCGGCGTCTACCGCCTCGTCATGAAGTCGGGGTCGGACAACTTCCGCGCGTCATCGATCCAGGGGATCATGAAGCGCATCAAGGCGAAGGGCGTCGAGGTGGTCGTGTACGAGCCGTCACTCGACGAAGACGAGTTCTTCCACTCGGAGGTCGTGCGCGATCTCGACGAGTTCAAGTCCCGGGCCGATGTCATCATCGCCAACCGCTCGACCGATGCGCTCGACGACGTCGCCCATAAGATCTACACGCGCGACATCTACGGCCGCGACTGACCGACGCTCAGACGACGGATAGTCGCTGGGGTAGCATGTTCCGATATGCCGCCCTGGCTCTTGGACGTCTCGCGTCAGGGTAGAGAGAGGTAGAGGAATCCGAATGGGAGCGATCGCTGCGCCCGCGGTTGCCGGTCTGACCGAGGTGGGAACCCGCCCTCGGCTTGGCGGCTATCTGGCAGAGTCATGGCGACTTCGCGCGTTCGCAGTGCGGCTGGCTGGCAGTCGCCTGATTTCGGGTCTGTTGCCGAATCGCCTCGGTGTGCTCTGGATCGTCCTCAAACCGCTCTCGCTCGCGATCACGTACGGCGTGATCTTCCACTTCATCCTCTCGGGCGCCGCCCGGCCCGAGAACTTCGTCCAGTTCCTCATCGTCGGCGTCTTCGTCTTCGAGTTCTTCACAGGCTGCTTCGGCAACGGCTCGAAGGCGATCACCAGCAACAGCAAGCTCGTGCAGAGCTTCGGCTTCCCGCGCGTCCTGCTCCCGCTCTCGGTGATCGTCGAGCAGGCGATGCGGATGATTCCCGTCGTTCTGCTCCTCGGCATCCTTCTGCTCATCCTGGGCGAGCCGATCTCCTGGTCATGGTTGCTCATCGTCCCGGTCCTCGCGGTCATGGGCGTGTTCAACTTCGGGGTGGCTCTCATCGTCGCTCGGATCTCTGTGCGCACGAGAGATGTGCAGCAGCTGATCCCGATCGTGACCCGTGTGCTGTTCTACGCCAGCGGCATCTTCTTCGACGTCGACGGAGCGCTCGCCGACTATCCGACGCTACTGACCATCGTGCACCTCAACCCCATCTACGAGTTCATCGCCATCGCACGTGACGTGCTGCTCGATGGGTACACGGCTCCGTTGCTCGTATGGGTCGCTGCTCCGATCTGGGCACTGGTGGTGCTCGTCGGCGGCATCATCTACTTCTGGCAAGCCGAACCGAAGTATGGCCTCAGTGACTGATCTTCTTCTCCCCGGCCAGAAGCCGGCCATCGACGATCACGCGCCCCGAGCGATGATCGTGGCAGACGATGTGCACATCAACTATCGCGTCTACGCATCGGGCAAGCGGATGACCACCCGCGAATCGATGTTCAGCCTGCGCTCGCTCAGGGGGGGACGAGACCTTCAGACCGTCCCCGCACTGCGAGGAGTGAGCTTCACGGCCTCTGAGGGCGAGTCGATCGGCGTCGTCGGACACAACGGCTCTGGCAAGTCGACGCTCTTCCGGGCGATGACCGGGCTGATTCCGCCTTCGGACGGGCGCATCTTCGCCCGAGAGCGTCCTGTGCTCCTCGGTGTGAACGCGGCTCTCGTACCCGAGCTCTCGGGTGAGAACAACATCCGCCTCGGGCTGTTGGCGATGGGCTTCACACCTGAGGAAGCTGCCGAGCACGTCGACGAGATCGCCGACTTCGCCGAGCTCAACGACTTCATCTACCACCCCATGCGCACGTACTCATCCGGCATGGCGGCACGGTTGCGATTCGCGATCGCATCGGCGAAAGCGCACTCGATCCTCCTCATCGACGAGGCCCTCGCGGTGGGAGACCGGCGATTCCGGACCAAGAGCGAGAAGCGCATCAACGAGCTGCGTGCCAGCGCCGGTCTCGTGATGATCGTCAGCCACTCCACGAGCTCGCTGAAGGAGACCTGCGAGCGGGTGCTGTGGGTGCACAAGGGCGAGCTCATCGCCGACGGCCCCACCGACGACGTCATCGCCGAGTACATCGACTGGACGAAGAACCCGGGGTCCAGCGCCGTGGGTGCGGCCTCCGCGCCCAGGCCCTCGACGAAGAACGCCCCCGTGGCCGTCGGTTTCGATGCCAGTGACGTTGATGACCCGCAGGGTGCTCGGTCGACGAGCGGCGCGCCCGCGGCGGCCGCGATCTCCTCCGATGCCGGAGAGCCGCGCGCTCTCGCCCGGCGCGACAGGCACCGTCGGGCCGAAAGGCGCACGAGGAAGCGCAGCGCCCTGCTGATGGTGCTCTCCGGGGTCGCCGTGCTGCTCGCGGTCGCCGCCGGTGCGATCATCGGCACGCTCAGCAGCGTCGCGGCACCGGCCGGAGCCGAACCGTCCACGCGACCGACGCCGCAGCAGTCCACTCCTGCGGCGGACCCCGTGATCAAGAGCTTCACCGCGAATACCGCGACAGTCGAATGCGCCTCCGAGGAGGCCGAAGACGCACAGGTGCTGCTGAGCTGGCAGATCGATGACGCGAAGAGTGTCGCGATCGCAGCGGCCGAGACGCAGGTCGACGCGCTCGAGCTCCCACTCGCTGCAGCCTTGCCGGCGAATCTGACCGACCGAGCCGTTCCCTTCTCCTGCGCGACCGAGGCCGTCGTCTACACGGTGACCGCCGAGAACGAGGATGGCGTGAGAGTCAGCGCCCCCGTCACCGTCACGCGCGTGCTGCCGGTCGAGACCGAGGAACCCGACTACGAGGAGTCGCCGCCTGTCCCGCGGCCCTCGCAGCCGAGCGAGCCGGAGCCCGAGCCGGTCGTTCCGTCCGACCCCGCGCCTCCCGGCGAGACCGAGACACCGGCGCCGCCGACCGACCCTGGAACCGGCACGGACCCGGGCACCGGCACGGACCCAGGCACCGGCACGGACCCTGGAATCGGCACAGACCCGGGCACCGGCACAGACCCCGGAACCGGAACCATCATCCCCTGATCGTCACAGCGTGCTCGCTGCCAGGGGCATCCGAGAACAGCTCCCCTCGGGGAAGCGAGGAGATGTGCCTCATGCGCCGCCGGGATTCACGACCGTCCAAGGCGTCCCGAGCGACCCGAACCTTCGTGTCGCTGACCGGCCCCGCCGGCAACATCGGTGACGCGCTGATCCGCCGCGAGACCCTCGAGTGGTCGATGGGCACGAGCGACGAGCTGGTCGCGTACACGGGGGATGCGCCCGATGTGTGGCTGAGGCAGCTGGGCCTGCCTGCTGAGGCCATCGTGCTGCGGACAAAGAAATCCGTGCCGCGCTGGCTCCGGCTGCTGGTTTTCGCTCCTCGTCGCCCCGTGCTGGTGTTCGAAGCCGGTGAGATCCCTCTCGACCGAGGCAACGGTCTGCGAGAGCTGGTCTTCCTCGTCGAGACCCTCATCGTCCGTCTCAAGGGAGGGATCGTCGTCCGTCCGCCGCGCGGTATCCGCGCGCCGTCGCAGCCCGCTCTCGCCATTCATCGCCTGGCAGCTCGTCTCTCGCAGGTGACGCTGTGGCGCGACGAGGCGACGCTGAGGACCGCGCGATGCGGTCGGCTCGCGCCGGACATCGGATTCTCCGCCGGCTCGCGCCTCGGACTCCCGTGGGGCGAGCGCTCCGAGCTGCTGGTGAGTCTGCGCGGCGCCCGCCCGCTGCCGGATGCGGAGTGGGTCAGCGCGGTGCGTGAGACCGCCGAGCGCGCCGGGCTCTCGATCCGCACCGTCGTCCAGGTGCGGGAGGACGAGAGCCGAGGGCGAGAGCTCGCACAGCTGCTCGGTGGTGAGTTCGAGGCCTGGGGCGACACCGATCCGCTGGCTCAGGAGGAGCGCCTCCGGCAACGTTACGACGCGGCGCAGATCGTCATCAGCGACCGCATGCATGTGCTCGTGCTCGCCGCTCTGAGCGGGGCGGTTCCGCTCGAACTGGTTCCCGGCCCCACGATGAAGATCACGAAGGCCTTCGCCGCCATCGGACTGCACGGCGTCTCCGTCGACTCGTCTGCGAGCGATCCGACTCGTATGCTCGCTGCGCTTCTGCCGACGCCGGAGCGCGCATCGGAGGTCTCCGAACGCGTGCGTCACGCGGCGGCGACTCTCGAGGGCATCCAGCACGAGATCCGTGACGCCGTGCGCAGGGCGCGAGCATGACCGATGCCACGGGGCGAGCCGGCGCCTCGCCCGCGCGCATCCTGTTCCTCTCGCACAGCCATCCGTTCGGCGCCTTCCGGGTCGGCAGTCACCACTACGCCCGTGTGCTCTCCCGGCGTGGAGCGGACGTCGTGCATCTGAGCACTCCGATCTCCCTCGTGCATCGGCTGACCGGACGAGTGGACAGACAGCAGCTGGCACGCGTGCCGCGTCGCGCTCGGCGAGACGACGACGGGGTCCTCCAGGTCGTCCCGCGCACGATCCTGCCGGCGCCGGTCGGAGCCCCCAGTGTGGCTCGGATGCTGCAGCGTCAGGGCATCTCCGCAGGATTCGACGCCGTGCTCATCGATCAGCCACTGCTCTGGGACCGCTCCGTGCGATCGCTCTCGGAACGCGTGATCTATCGACCCACCGATCTGTACCCCGGTGGGCTGAAGAATGCGCTGCAGCGGCGCATACTCGCCGAGGTCGACGGTGTCGTCGCCACCTCCGACGAGGTCCTGCGAGGGCTCGGAGCGCTGCACGTCCCCTCGCTCGTGCTGGGCAACGGGGCTGAGGTCGCGCGCTTCGCACAGCCGGCTGCCGAGGCTCGTCCCCGTCCGGCGCGGTGCGTCTACGTCGGGGCGCTCGACGATCGCTTCGATTGGGAGCGCGTCGAGGCCTGGGCCCGAGCGCTGCCAGAGGTCGAGTTCGTCGTCGCCGGCCCCGACGGCCGACCGCCGCGGCCCGTGCCGTCGAACGTCGACGTCGTCGGCCCCGTCCCCTACACCGACGTTCCGGCGTTGCTGCACACGGCGCGCGTCGGCCTCCTGCCGTTGTCCGACAGTCCCCTCAACGCCGGTCGAAGCCCGATGAAGCTCTACGAGTATCTCGCGGCAGGTCTCGCCGTCGTGGCGCGTGAGACGCCCGGCATCCGCGCCTCACCCGATCTCGGCATCGAGGTGTACACCGACGTCAGTGACGCGGACGCCGCGCTGGAGCGCGCCCTGGGGCACCCGTCACCGAATCGTGCCGGTGGACAGGCCGCGTCCTCCGCCTCGTGGGAGCACAAGACCGATTCGCTGGAGGAGTTTCTCCGGTCGGTCCGGCGACGCAGAGCGTAGTCAGTCGAGCAGTCTGGTGATCGTGTCCGAGATGATCGCCGCGGTGCGGTTCCAGTCATAGCCGTCGGGCGGAACGACCCGTCGCTCGGTGGCCACTGCCTCGGTCAGCGCGCTCGCCCACTCCTGCGCATCGTCAGGGGAGGTCACCGCGTGACCGCGATCTTCGACGATCTCCGCGACCGATTCGCACCCGGCCCAGTACACGACGGGCGTTCCGCAGCGAATCGACTCCAATGCGGGAAGACCGAACCCTTCCAGGGTCGAGGGCATCACCGTCGCCGCGGCGCCCCGGTAGAGGTCCGCCAGCTTCTCGTCGTCGACGCCACTCACCCAGCGCACTCTCGTGTCGACGCGCCGGTACGCCGCCCTGGCGTCGAGGTCGGCGATCTCGCGCTCGGGCACGACGGCGACCAGGCGAACGTCGCGCGCCGAGGCCAGGGCGTCGAGCACGACGTCGAGGTTCTTGTGGGCACGGCCGTTGCCGACGAACAGGACGTAGGGGTCGGACTGCTCCGACGTGCCTGCGCGCGGGTGGAACGCATCCGAGCATCCGTTGCCCGCGTTCACGATCTCGACGTCGTCGTCGTCCACCCATGAACGGAGCGCTCGAGCCGATGTCTCGGAGACCGTCAGCACGACGCCGGCTCTGCGCACGACGTTCCTGACCGGGCCGGAGTAGTAGGCGGCGAACTTCCACCCTCCGAGCCCCGGACTGCTCAATTGGATGAGATCGTGCAGGGTGAGCAGCTGCTTTCGAGCGCGCAGGAGCGCGCCATAGCCGGGCGAGTAGACGAGGGCGTCGGGAGCGGTGGCGGCACCCACCGAGCGGAACGCATCGACCGCGGAGAACGGGGTGCCAGCGAGGTGCAGGGGCTTCCAGGGCAGGCTCAGCCGGGGGAGGACCTCCGCGGCGTATCGGCCGATGCCGTGTGCGCCGCGGTATCGGTCATCCACGAGAACGGTCATGCGCTCCTCGCTTCCGACGAGTGTGCGCCATCGACCGACTCCGCCACCCACTCCCTGATGCGATCCGCGAACACCGCTTCGGAGAACTTCATCGCCTGCGCGCGGCACGCGTCGGGTGAGACACCGGCGGCCACCTCGACGGCTCGGCGCAGCTCGTCGCGCGTCCAGCTCTCGACGAAGGCGCCGGTGGTGCCTTCGACGATGGTCTCGGTCGTACCGCCCACGGGTGCGGCGATCACCGGTCGACCTGCCGCCATGGCCTCGACCGGGACGATGCCGAAATCCTCGACCGCAGGGAAGACGAGCGCGATGCAGCGCTGCAGCAGCGCGCGGTAGAGCTCCGCTCCGGGCGACCTCACAAAGAAGACCCGACCCGGCGCGCGCTCTTCGGCGAACGAGCGCAGACGATCCTCATCCGGTCCCGCACCCGCGAGCACGACCGGCATGTCGGCGGCGATGCCGGCCTCGATCACGAGATCCAGTCGCTTGTAGGGGATGAACCGCGAGAAGCCGAGGAGGAAGGTCTCGGGCAACTGCGCGAGCGCGTCCTGATCCCGTTCGTCCGGTTGAGGTGCGCGGAGGAAGCCGGTCACATCGACGGGAGGGTGGATCACCGTGCTCTCGCGATGCCATGCCTCGACGATGCGCTTCTGCACGAACACGCTGTTCGCGGCGATCGCGACGGGCTCCTGGGCCCTCCGGCGATCCAGCCCCTTCAGCAGCGTCGCAGCGGCCCTCGCGGCGAACGTGTTGCCGCGCACATCGAGCTCGGGGTTCCAGATGTAGCGTGCCGGGGTGTGTGCGTACACGAGCTTCGGAGCGCTGCGCCCGGCGCCCGCGAATCTCGCGTGGTGCGCGAAGAGGTGCGAGCTCGTGAGTATCCACTCCGCATCGACGCGGGGGAGAGTCCGCCAGGCGAGCGGCATCAGCCCGACCGCCGCGGCCTTGCGTCCGCGCAGCGGTGTGCGAGCCAGCCAGGTCTCGCCGTCGACGACGAAGCGGCCCTCGCTGTCGTTCCACAGGCAATAGCGCGCGGCGTCGGGGAACACCTCGCTCAGAGCCTCGAAGACGTTCTCGGAGCCGCCTCTCGGAGCGAGCCATTCGTGCACCAGCACACCGCTCACAGCGTCGACCTCGCACCAGAGGGCACGCGGGCGCGCCATGTCGGTGGAGCCTCTGCACGCATGCGTCGAGTCTAGGGAAGTTCTCGGAGCGCGAGCCGCCGCGGGCTGTCAGCTTCGTCTCGACTTCGACCCGATATGTTGTAAACCGAACATTTCGGGGGAAGGGCATGATGGCGCTGCGCGCGACGAAGAAGACGATCATCATCGCGAGCGCGGTCACCGTGCTCCTTGTCGGAGGAGGTGCCGCTGCTGCGATGGTCATCTCCGGGCAGCAGGCGCAGCCTCGCGCCGATGCCTCTCCTGAGGCTTCTCCCGAGCCGGTCGTGACCGAGTCGCCGGCCGTGGTTCCGGTGACGAATGTGGCACGCGCATCGGTCGACGGATGGACACTCGCAGACCGCCGAGTGGTCGGCACGGTTCTGCCCGAAGTTGGCGACGCCGCGCAGGGCGCTGTGTCTCTGCGAGTGGATGCCCCGGCTGATGATGCGGACATCGTCGCCGCGACCGCTCCCGTCGCACTCGCGCCGGACACGGAATACACGCTCACCGCTTCGGTGCGGGTGCTCGCAGGGGAGAAGACCGAGACCGGTGTTCGCCTGACCGCGGGAGGCCAGACCTTCACGCTTCCCGAGCTGGATGCGGAATGGGAGACGATCGAGTTCCCGTTCACCTCGACGGCCGATCAGCCCGCCGCATCGACGTTGGACGTCGTGCTCTCCGGTGCCGTGCGCGGGTTCGGGATCGACGACGTGTCAATCACCGCGGCCGGCACCGACAACCTCGTGCCCAACGGCTCCTTCGAAGCCGTGCAGACTCCGGCGGGCATCGTCAACGACTCACTCGTCATGACGGATGAATCCGCGGTGCTCGCCGTCTCTCTCGCTGAGGGGCCCGTGCAGTGGAGCGCCACATCGACGGCCGGCGGTGAGCCGATCACCGGCGAGTTCGGGTCCGCAGGCCCTCTCTCGGCCCTGCCGTTGACCGGCGTGACTCAGGGGCACTACACCGTCGCCGTCAACGACTCGTCCGGGCGGAAGATCCAGACGGACGTCGCAGTGATCGACACCGACGGCTTCTCCGTGAGCCAGGACGGGCGCTTCGGCGTGGGAGCGCACGTCGAGAAGGAGGCCTTCATCGGCACCGGATCTCTGGCGGCCGCGATCGGCTTCGCCGAAGTGCGCAACGACATCTCGTGGGAGCGGAACGAGAAGGTCGCCGGCCAGTACGTGTGGGACGAGAACTATGTGCGCGAGTTCGAGCGCATGCACGCGAACGACGTGAAGCTGCTGGGCCTCGTCGTGTACGGCAACAGGCTCTACGGTGCCAGGAAGGCGCCGGGCAACGAGGCGGCGATCCAGGCATACGGCGCCTATGCGAAGGCCGTCGCCGACCGGTTCGATCTCGTCGGTCTCGAAGTCCTGAACGAGTTCAACCATCGCGAGAACGACACGGCCTGCGGGCCGGCGCCCGCCTGCTACGTGCCGATCGCGCAGGCCGTCCGCGACCACGTCAGCACGGCGTATCCGGACCTACCCATCGTCACGGGCTCCACCGCCCTCTACGACAGCGAGTGGTTCACCGGGTTCTGGCAGGCCGGCGGCATGGCCGTGACCGACGCGGCGAGCTACCACCCCTACGAGTCGTGGATCAATCGCGACGCCGATCTGATCGCCGGCACGGTGCAGCAGTCCTACGCCGACATGCAGGAGTTCGCGGGGGAGACGCGGCCTGTGTGGGTCACCGAGATGGGATTCCCCACGCATTACGACGGGGTCTCCGTGCTCGAGCAGGGGCAGATGATGGTGCGCAACCAGGCCCTTGCCTTTGCAAACGGCGTGGAGAAGTACTTCTGGTACGACCTCGTCAACGACGCTGCCGACCCCGCCGCGGGGGAGTCGAACTTCGGCCTTTACGAGAACTCGCCGCGCCCGGACGTCGTCGCTCTGGCTCCGAAGCCCGGGGCCTTCGCTCAGGCTCTGATGATCACACAGCTCCGCGACAAGGCCTTCGCCTCGGATGAATCCGACGACACGACCACGGTGGAGGTGTTCGGGACGGAAGGCGACGAGACGCGAATCGCGTGGGCGAAGCAGGGCGAGGTGCAGCACACCTTCGCGTCCGACGTCCCCGTGACGGTCACCGACATGTCCGGGCAGACGCAGTCGATCGTCCCCGAGGGTGGCGAGGTCACTCTGACCCTCGGCGCGTCTCCGATCTTCATCTCATCGGAAGCGGAGTGAGCGCCGCGAAGACGGTCTCAGGTGTCGCCAGTACAATTCACCAGATCACTCCAGCACGAGAGGCAAGTCGACCATGAGCGCAGGTAGTCAGGATGCGCAGAGCATCGACGAGCAGAAGTCGGGCCGTCAGCGTCGACGACGTCGTGTCTGGGTGATTCTCGCTCTCGTCGTCATAGCGTTCCTCCTCGCGGTGTGCTGGGTCGGGCTCCGCGCCATCACCGTGAAGGACGGGCTGATCCAGAGCCAAGAGCTCATCGGTCAGATCCAGGACGGTGGCGCCGAGGTCGACGAGGTCCTCCCCGAGCTGTCCGAGAGCGCTGCGAGCGCCGGTGCCGCGGCATCCGATCCGGTGTGGTGGGTCCTGGAGTGGGTCCCCGTTGTGGGCGACAACCTCAAGGGGGTGCGCCTCGCGGCACAGTCGCTCGACGCGCTCGTCAACGGTGTCGCACTGCCCGTGATGGGCGATGAGGATTCGACGGGATCGATCACGGAGCGGCTGCTCGAGGCCACCGACGATCAGGCGACGCACTTCACCGAGCTCGCGGACGGGCTGGAGTCCGTCTCGCAGTCTCCCTTCCTCGTGTCGGTCGTGCGCGAGGGCGTCGACCAGGTCGACGAGGTGATGTCGGCGGCCGCCCCCATGATCGGAGTGCTCCCGACGCTGCTCGGAGGCGAAGGCGCGCGCAACTATCTGCTCGTCTTCCAGAACAACGCCGAGACACTCGCCCTCGGAGGCAGTGCTGCCGCGCAGACCCTCGTGCGGGTCGAGAACGGCACGATCTCGATCGGCGCGCAGGGCGACAGCGGCAACTACCAGAACGGCGTCGCGGTCGACGTCGACGTCCCCCCGAGCGCCATCGAGCTGTACACGAGCTACCTCGTCGACCACATCAACACGAGCATGAGTCGCCCCGACTTCCCCACCGCGGCGAAGATCATGCGCGCCTGGTGGCAGCGAGACATCGCTGACGACGAGATCGCCGGCGTGGTCTCGATCGATCCGATGGCGCTGTCGCGCATCCTCAAGGCCACAGGTCCGATCGAGCTGGCCTCGGGCGAAGTCCTCTCCGAAGAGAACGCGGTCTCGCTGCTGCTGAGCGAGGTCTACGGACGCTGGGATTCCTACAAGGAACCCGAACTCGTCGATGGATTCTTCGCCGACACCGCCGCGGCAGTGTTCGACCAGATCGCGTCCGGGGACTTCGATCTGAAGGACATGATGTGGGCGATCACGGAGAGCGCGTCGCAGGGCAGCGTGCTCGCCTGGAGTGATGACGCTCAGGTCGCCGCCGCGATCGAAGGCGAAAGGATCAGCGGCGTTCTTCCGACGGACAACTCCGATGCGACGACTGTCGGCATCTATTTCAACAACAGCAACGGCTCGAAGATCGACTACTTCACGGAGACCGCGACGACGGCCACGGCGATCTGCGAGGCGGGCAACACGACGTTCACAGCCACGGGTTCGCTCACGCTACCGCTGACCCAACGTCAGGCCGAGGCGCTGCCCCGTTATGTGCAGAGCATGACCTTCGGCGCCCGGTTCCGTGACTGGATCTTCATCTACGGTCCTCCGGGAACGACGCTGAGCGACGCCACCTTCAACGGCGACGAGGTGTCGGTCATGCACCGCGACATCGATGACCTCGGCCGACCGGTCGTCGCGTTCGAGGCGTGGTTCGACCCAGGGGACTCGATCGACGTGACGGCGACGTTCGTCGGATCAGACGGCGATTACGGACCGCTCGCGGTGCAGACGAACCCGATGGTGCGGGGAGAGAAGCCCGTCGTCACCGACGACTGCGCCGGCTGAGGTCTATCCCCGGCTCGGCGGCAGCCCGATATACTTGCACGCGTTCTGACGTCAGCGCGGTCAAGGGGGGTGAGTGTCGTCGTCGTTCAACTCGAGCACGGTGGCTCCAGCGCCGCGCGTGAGCCGAGGAACACCGCCCCGGTGCAGATGAAGAAAGCCCGGCGAGTCGCATGGACTCGGCTCTACGCGAGTCGTCTCTTCTACAACGACGTCGTCGTCGTCCTGCTCGCACTCATCATCGCGGCGATTATCGTGCTTCCGGGGCTGCTGACTGGTGTCTCCTGGCCCGGCGGGCCCCGAGTGTCGTATCTCCTGGTGCTCGCGCTGATCGGCATCCTGTGGTTGATAGCTCTCGACGTGACGGATTCCCGCGACCGTCACACGGTGGGGCACGGGGCGGATGAGTACCGCAGAATCGTCAACGCGTCGGTCGCCGTGTTCGCGGTCACCGTCGCCATCGCGTTCTTCCTCGGCATGGAGCTCTCGCGCGCGCTCGTCGCAGTCGTCTTCCCCCTCGGACTCGTGCTGCTCCTCCTGTCGCGGTGGATGTGCAGGCAGTGGCTGCGTGGGCGGCAGAAGACGGGGCGGTATCTGCACAGGGCGGTGGTGATCGGCGAGCCGTCGAAGGTCGCCCTCGTGGGGCGCGAGATCCGGCGTGCCAAGAGCAGCGGGTACGAGATCCTCGGAGTGATCACCGAGACCACCTCCGCTGCGGACATCTCGGGCTTCGAGGTGCTCGGCGACATCGCGAACGTCGAGAGAGTGCTCGACGAGGTGCGCTTCGATGCGCTGATCATCGTCGGGTCCGATGATCTCGACCCACTGACGATGCGCCGCCTGGGGTATTCGGTGTCCGACCGCGACATCCAGCTCATCATGGCCCCGGTGCTCACGGACATCGCCGGACCTCGCATGCATGCGACGCCCGTCGCCGGTCTGCCTCTCGTGCACGTCGACTTCCCGCGGATGGAAGGCGCCAAGCGCTTCCTCAAGCGGGCCTTCGACATCGTCGGCTCCTCGCTGCTGCTCGTCCTCATGTCGCCGGTCTTCCTGATCGCCGCCATCGCGATCCGTATCGACGGACCCGGGGGCATCTTCTTCCGTCAGGAACGGATCGGCCGCGGAGGGCGCACCTTCGGCATGCTGAAGTTCCGATCGATGGTGGCGGATGCCGACGACCAGCTGGCGACCCTCCTCGATCTGCAGGGGGATGCAGGAACGCCGCTGTTCAAGATCAACGACGATCCGCGCATCACCAGAGTCGGACGCTTCTTCCGCAGGCACTCCATCGACGAGCTGCCTCAGCTGGTCAACGTTTTCCTCGGGCACATGAGCCTGGTGGGTCCACGGCCTCAGCGCGCCACGGAAGTCGCGCTGTACGACGACTTCGCGCATCGCCGCCTGCTGGTGAAGCCCGGCATGAGCGGGTTGTGGCAGGTGAGTGGACGCTCTTCGCTGTCGTGGGAGGAGACCATCCGCCTCGACCTGTACTACGTCGAGAACTGGTCGCTCATGCAGGACCTCATCATCCTGTTCCGCACCGTCCGCACGGTCGTCGCCCCCGGTGCCACGGCGCACTGAGCGATCGTCGCGAAGATTCCCCGCGACTGTCCGCGTCGCATCCACGGCTGAGGCCAGGCGCTGGGTACATTCAAAATCATGAGATCCCCCCTTGCTCGGTGTGTCGCCGCGAGTGCTCTGGTCGTCTTCCTCGTCGGTGGTGCCTCGGGTTGCGCTGCGCTGCCGAGCGCGTCGAGCCCGGTGCCGACCTCGACGGCCTCGACTCCCGATCCCAGCCCGTCGGCCGCAGACCCCACTCCCGACCCCTCGGTCAGCCCGGAGCCCACGGAGACTCCGTCCGACGGCTTCGGTGGTTTCGAGAGTGGAGAGCTGGCGCAGATCTGCATCGACGCGACGCTCTCGGCATTCCCCGCCGACGTCGCCTTCACCATCGAAGACACCCGCATCGAGAAGCGGTCGGTCGCTCCAGAATGGCTCGTGCTGGTTCCGGCGCAGGCCTCCGGGCTCGAGGCGCAGGCCCAGTGCACGATCGGAGGCTCGCCCTCCGCGCCTGAGCTCGGCATGTCGTCGGCATCACTCGAGCCACTCCCGGAGGAGCAGATCGAGAACCTGATCCGCGGCGAGAACGAAGGCGGCGACCGCTAGTGTGCGACGCGGGGGACGCTGAGCCCTCGGCCAGCCGCTCACCACAGCCGCTCCTCTCTCGGCGCGCGATGCTGATCGCCGCCGGCGGGGTCGTCGGGGCTTCCGCCGTGGGGTGGGACCTGTTCTCGCCGGGTCTCAGCGCGACCGCGGCGGGGACCTATCTTCGGCCGTGTGGAGACGTCCGCATCTCAAGCTCCTGGCAAGGGCACAAGAAGCGGAATCCGCCCTCGGGCGAGCCGGGCACCGATTATGCGGTGATCACCGGCACGCAGATCCGGGCGGCCGCGAACGGAGTGATCGTCGATCGGAAGGATTCGACGACGACCGCGACCGGACGCTACCTCGCGCTTCGGGCCGACGACGGCAACTACATCCGTTATCTGCACCTGCAGTCGAGCACGGTTCCCCTGGGTGCACGTGTCGCTCGCGGACAGGTGATCGCCTACTCGGGCGCGTCCGGTTTCGGCAGCGATGCCGGTTACGGCCCCCATGTCCACGTCTCCCTCTGGATCGGTGGCACGCCGCTCCAGCTGGGATTCACCAACTCGGTCGACTTCGAGAACTACGTCGAAACCGGTCCCTACCAGCCCCCAGCGGAGGATCCTGTGCCCACCCATAAGTCATCGACACTGTCGTGGAACGCTGTCTTGCCGGAGGGGGCGTGGGCTCGCATACCGGTTGCCCCCGGTGCCTTCTGGCTGGCTGAGAGCAGCGCGACCATCAAGGAGACGGGCGAGCTCTCGCTCTATCTCACGGCGACCGGGGTCACCAAGGGATTCCAGGTCCGCGTCGTGGCACAGACCCTCAATGGCAGCGGAGGGGTTGTGAGCACATCCCCGCAACCGATGCTCGAGGTCCCGGCGACGAAGGCAACCGCAGCGAACTCTCCGACATACGGCCTTTACACGCTGCCGTACTTCCTGTCGGGTCCGCTGCGCCTGTATGCCGATATCCGTGCTCTCAATCCGGGTATCAGGGTGCAGCAGGTCGTGTTCAAGAAGAACTACTGGCAGTCGTAGCCGCACATCCTCCGCTCGAGTGTCGGTGTCGCAGCCGCGGGGGTCGTGTTCGGAGGACGTTCCCGTCCGAACGTCTTCCGCCGACCACCCGTTGCGTGCAGAATGAACGTGCGTCGGGGATCCGTCGCACTGATCGCACACAAGGGGGCCCGCATGGGTATCGATGAGACTGTCAACAAGGGCAAGGATCTGTACGAGCAGAACAAGGACAAGATCGCCGAGGCAGTGAAGAGCGAGCAGGCGGAAGACATCAGCGACAAGGTGCTCGACGGCGTCGCCGACTTCGCCAAGAAGATCGCACCGGGTGCCGCTGACAAGATCGACGAGATCCGCGACAGCGCCGACAAGGCCGTCGGCAATGAGTGAGACCACGCGTCTGAGACGCAGAGCGGCGATTCCCCCCACGGGGGAGTCGCCGCTCCTCTGCGTGCGGCACCAAGTATTCGGCCCGCCGGTATCGCGTTTCACGTCCGGGTTCCCTTAGAATGGATGACGATCGCCTGGGGAACTTGCGATCAGGGATGTCGAAGGGGTTCGACTTCCCGAATTCACGCGGTTCGCCGCGTCAAACTGGGGATAACGATTTTGGGGATCATCGTGCGACGCGCGCACTCTGTGCGCTCAGACGTCTTCCCGCCCGCGCGGCGGTCTCTTCGCCGCGCCCTCGGTCGAGGAACCCGGCGTCCCTTCACGCCGGAGTCCTCGCGTTCGGTGTGCCCCCTCGCACTGAACGCCCTCCCCAAGCGGGGCGAGGCATGGGGATGCCTCGCCCCGCTCTCCTCAGCGCGCTGAGGGGTCGTCGGCGGCGTCGATCAGAGGCGCCGATCCGACGGCTGGGGTGCGCACTCAGGGGATGCTCAGCGACTGCGACACGCCCGGGTTTGCGCAAGTGAAATCGGCCGTGGCAGAATAGACAGGTTCGACATTCCGGCGCGCTCAGCGTCAGCCGGATCACCATCACGACAGTGCATAGGCGGCGCAGACGCGCAGGGACCTAGGCCGCGGGTGGCAGAACGATCCCGACATCTTCATCACGAGGGCTTCGCCGTGCGCGGCGGAGGTCGGACATCCGCTCGCCGAGGCGTGCGGGATGACAGCAGAACAGTGGTGCAGCAGATCGACTCGCGAGAGCCGTTCGAGTGCCGAGGCGCGAACAGCGCCGACGTGCGTCCAATGCCCCTGGGTCACCCGGCCCAGGTCGGTAAGACGCTTAAAGAGAGAGAGCAGACAATGGCGGGACAGAAGATCCGCATTCGCCTGAAGTCGTATGACCACGAGGTCATCGACACGTCCGCACGCAAGATCGTCGACACCGTGACCCGTGCGGGCGCAACAGTCGTCGGCCCCGTGCCCCTTCCGACCGAGAAGAACGTCGTGTGCGTCATCCGGTCGCCCCACAAGTACAAGGACAGCCGCGAGCACTTCGAGATGCGCACCCACAAGCGTCTGATCGACATCGTCGACCCGACGCCGAAGGCTGTCGACTCGCTGATGCGTCTCGACCTGCCTGCCGATGTCAACATCGAGATCAAGCTCTGAGGTCGGACATGGTTGACATCAACTCCAAGATTTCCAAGGGCATGCTCGGCACCAAGCTCGGCATGACCCAGGTGTGGAACGAGAACGGCAAGCTCGTTCCCGTCACCGTCATCGAGCTCGCCTCGAACGTGGTCACGCAGATCCGTACCCCCGAGAAGGACGGCTACAACGCCGTGCAGATCGCGTACGGCCAGATCGACCCGCGCAAGGTGAACAAGCCGCTGACCGCCCACTTCGAGGCCGCCGGCGTCACGCCGCGTCGTCACGTCACCGAGATCCGCACCGCGGATGCCGCTGACTACTCGCTGGGCCAGGAGCTCACGGTCGACGGCACCTTCGAAGCCGGCCAGCTCGTCGACGTCGTCGGCACGAGCAAGGGCAAGGGCTTCGCCGGTGTCATGAAGCGTCACAACTTCAAGGGCGTCTCGGCTTCGCACGGTTCGCACCGCAACCACCGCAAGCCCGGCTCCATCGGCGCATCGTCGACCCCGAGCCGCGTCTTCAAGGGCATGCGCATGGCCGGCCGTATGGGTGGCGAGCGCGTGACCGTCCTCAACCTCACGGTGCACGCCGTCGACATCGAGAAGGGTCTGCTGCTCGTCAAGGGCGCCGTCCCCGGTGCTCGTGGTCGCATCGTCTACGTCCGCAACGCAGTGAAGGGTGCCTGATCATGGCTGACTCCACTCTCGCGCTTGACGTCCTCAAGGCAGACGGCAAGAAGGCTGGCTCGATCGAGCTTCCCGCCGAACTGTTCGACGCCAAGACGAACATCCCGCTCATCCACCAGGTCGTCGTCGCGCAGCTCGCGGCGGCTCGCCAGGGAACCCACTCGACCAAGCGTCGCGGTGAGGTCTCGGGTGCAGGCCGCAAGCCCTTCAAGCAGAAGGGCACGGGTAACGCCCGTCAGGGCTCGATCCGCGCGCCGCACATGACCGGTGGTGGAATCGTGCACGGCCCCAAGCCGCGCGACTACTCGCAGCGCACCCCCAAGAAGATGATCGCCGCAGCCCTCCGTGGTGCACTCAGCGATCGCTTCCGCGGGGACCGTCTGCACGTGATCGACACGTTCGGCACCGATGGCGCCCCCTCGACGAAGGCAGCCGTGAGCTTCCTCTCGCAGGTCGCCACGTCGAAGAACGTCCTGGTCGTCATCGTGCGCAACGACGAGCTCGCGCTCAAGAGCATCCGCAACCTCAGCAACGTTCACGTTCTGACGTTCGACCAGCTCAACGCCTACGACGTTCTCGTCTCCGACGACATCGTCTTCACCCAGGCCGCGATCGAGGGCTTCATCGCCTCGAAGTCCGGCGCCAACCAGGAGGTCTCCGCATGAGCGAGCAGGCATCTGTTCTCCAGACGGCCCTGAACAAGGACCCGCGCGACGTCATCCTGAAGCCGGTCGTGTCCGAGAAGAGCTACGGTCTCATCGACGAGGGTAAGTACACCTTCCTCGTGGACCCGCGCGCTTCGAAGACCGAGATCAAGCTCGCCATCGAGAAGATCTTCGGCGTCAAGGTCGCAGGGGTCAACACCCTCAACCGCGTCGGCAAGGCTCGTCGCACCCGCTTCGGCACCGGCAAGCGCAAGGACACCAAGCGCGCCATCGTGACCCTGAAGTCGGGCACCATCGACATCTTCACGGCAATCGGCTGATCCGGGGGATAAGGACAATAATGGCTATTCGCAAGTACAAGCCCACGACCCCGGGCCGTCGCGGCTCGTCGGTGGCTGACTTCGCCGAGATCACCCGATCGACGCCGGAGAAGTCGCTGCTGCGCCCGCTCTCGAAGACCGGTGGTCGCAACAACCAGGGCCGCATCACGACCCGTCACATCGGTGGTGGCCACAAGCGCCAGTACCGTGTCATCGACTTCCGTCGCAATGACAAGGACGGCGTCGACGCCCGCGTCGCTCACATCGAGTACGACCCCAACCGCACGGCACGCATCGCGCTGCTGCACTACTTCGACGGCGAGAAGCGCTACATCCTCGCGCCGGCGAAGCTGAAGCAGGGCGACGTCGTCGAGTCGGGTGCTGGTGCCGACATCAAGCCGGGCAACAACCTCCCGCTGAAGAACATCCCGACGGGTACCGTCATCCACGCGATCGAGCTCCGTCCTGGTGGCGGCGCGAAGATGGCACGTTCGGCCGGTGCATCCGTCCGTCTCGTGGCCAAGGATGGCAACTTCGCCCAGCTGCGTCTGCCCTCGGGCGAGATCCGCAACGTCGATGCGCGCTGCCGCGCGACCATCGGCGAGGTCGGCAACGCCGAGCAGTCGAACATCAACTGGGGCAAGGCCGGCCGCATGCGCTGGAAGGGCGTCCGCCCGACCGTCCGTGGTGTCGCGATGAACCCGGTCGACCACCCGCACGGTGGTGGTGAGGGCAAGACGTCCGGTGGACGTCACCCCGTCTCTCCGTGGGGCCAGGCTGAGGGTCGCACCCGTCACGCCAACAAGGAAAGCGACAAGTACATCGTGCGTCGTCGTAACGCCGGCAAGAAGCGTAAGTAGGAGTAAGAGAAGATGCCTCGCAGTCTTAAGAAGGGCCCCTTCGTCGACGATCACCTGCTTCGCAAGGTGGTCGTGCAGAACGAAGCCGGCACCAAGAACGTCATCAAGACCTGGTCTCGCCGGTCCATGATCATCCCGGCCATGCTGGGTCACACGATCGCGGTCCACGACGGTCGCAAGCACATCCCCGTGTTTGTGTCCGAGACCATGGTCGGCCACAAACTGGGCGAGTTCGCGCCCACCCGCACCTTCCGCGGCCACGAGAAGGACGACAAGAAGGGCCGCCGCCGCTGACGCGGTGGCGATAGAGGAGAGAGAAATGGTGGAGTCCATCGCACGCGTGCGACACATCCGCGTGACCCCTCAGAAGGCTCGTCGTGTCGTCGCGCTCATCAAGGGCAAGCAGGCCCAGGAGGCTCTGGCGATCCTGAAGTTCGCACAGCAGAGCGCCAGTGAGCCGATCTACAAGCTTGTCGCGTCGGCCATGGCCAACGCACAGGTCAAGGCGGATCGTGACGGCGAGTACCTCGACGAGCAGGACCTGTACGTGGCTAACGCCTACGTAGACGAGGGGACGACGCTCAAGCGTTTCCAGCCTCGTGCACAGGGTCGCGCTTTCCAGATCAAGAAGCGCACGAGCCACATCACGGTCGTGCTCTCGACGCCTGAGGCGGCTCCGGCCGCTGCAAGCGACAGCAACAAGAAGGCGAGCAAGTAATGGGACAGAAAGTAAACCCGTACGGCTTCCGCCTCGGCATCACCACGGACCACGTGTCGCGTTGGTTCTCGGACTCGACGAAGCCGGGTCAGCGTTACGCCGACTACGTCGCCGAGGACATCAAGATCCGCAACCTGCTGAAGACGCAGCTCGACCGCGCCGGTGTCTCGAACATCGAGATCGAGCGCACCCGTGACCGCGTCCGCGTCGACATCCACACCGCCCGTCCGGGCATCGTGATCGGTCGTCGTGGCGCCGAGGCCGAGCGCATCCGCGGCGACCTCGAGAAGCTCTCGGGCAAGCAGATCCAGCTGAACATCCTCGAGGTCAAGAACCCCGAGGCTGACGCTCAGCTCGTCGCACAGGGCATCGCCGAGCAGCTGTCTGCTCGCGTGGCGTTCCGTCGTGCGATGCGCAAGGGTCTCCAGGGCGCGCAGCGCGCTGGCGCCAAGGGCATCCGCATCCAGGTCTCCGGCCGCCTCGGCGGCGCCGAGATGAGCCGCTCGGAGTTCTACCGCGAGGGTCGTGTGCCGCTGCACACGCTGCGCGCGAACATCGACTACGGCTTCTACGAGGCGAAGACCACCTTCGGCCGCATCGGCGTGAAGGTCTGGATCTACAAGGGTGACCTGACCAACAAGGAGCTTGCTCGCGAGCAGGCCAACGCCCCGAAGTCCCGTCGTGACGACCGTGGTGGCGACCGCCGCCGCGCGCCGCGCAACGAGGCCCCTGTCGCAGAAGGAGCGTCTGCCTGATGCTTATTCCCCGCAAGGTCAAGTACCGCAAGCAGCATCACCCCAAGCGTGATGGCCAGGCCACCGGTGGCACGAAGGTCTCCTTCGGCGACTTCGGCATCCAGGCCCTCACCCCCGCTTACGTGACCAACCGTCAGATCGAGTCCGCTCGTATCGCGATGACGCGTCACATCAAGCGTGGTGGAAAGGTGTGGATAAACATCTACCCCGACCGCCCCCTCACCAAGAAGCCTGCCGAGACCCGCATGGGTTCCGGTAAGGGTTCCCCCGAGTGGTGGGTCGCCAACGTCAAGCCGGGTCGCGTCCTCTTCGAGGTCGCAGGCGTCAATGAGGAGCTCGCTCGCGAGGCCCTCACCCGAGCAATCCACAAGCTGCCGCTGAAGGCACGCATCATCAAGCGCGAGGAGGGCGACGCGTAATGGCGATCGGCACCAAGGAGCTCGCTCCGGCAGAGCTCGACACGTTCGAAGACCAGCGCCTCGTTGAGGAGCTGCGTAAGGCCAAGGAGGAGCTGTTCAACCTCCGTTTCCAGTCGGCCACCGGCCAGCTGGAGAGCCACGGCCGCATCCGCGCCGTCAAGCGCGACATCGCGCGCCTGTACACCGTGATCCGCGAGCGCGAGCTGGGCATCCGTGCGACGCCCGCTCCGGTCGAGGCTCCGGCCAAGAAGGCGACCAAGTCGAAGGCGAAGAAGGCGGACTCCGCTGACGACGCCGTGAAGGAAGAGGCTGAGTGATGGCCACCAAGAAGGAAGCTGCCGTCGAGGCTGAGCACGCAGAGCACGATGTTCGCGATGCGGATGCCCGTGGGTACCGCAAGTCGCGTCGTGGCTACGTCATCAGCGACAAGATGGACAAGACCATCGTGGTCGAGGTCGAGGACCGCGTGAAGCACCCGCTTTACGGCAAGGTCATCCGCCGCACCTCGAAGGTCAAGGCGCACGATGAGGCGAACTCCGCCGGCATCGGCGACCTCGTCCTGATCAACGAGACCCGCCCGCTCAGCGCCACGAAGCGCTGGCGTCTGGTGGAGATTCTGGAGAAGGCCAAGTGATCCAGCAGGAATCCCGCCTCAAGGTCGCCGACAACACCGGCGCGAAGGAACTGCTCACCATCCGTGTGCTCGGCGGCTCGCGCCGTCGTTACGCCGGACTCGGTGACACGATCGTCGCGACCGTCAAGGACGCGATCCCCGGCGGCAACGTCAAGAAGGGCGATGTGGTCAAGGCCGTCATCGTCCGCACGGTCAAGTCCACGCGTCGTCCCGACGGCTCGTACATCAAGTTCGACGAGAACGCCGCCGTGATCCTGAAGAACGACGGGGAGCCCCGCGGCACCCGTATCTTCGGACCGGTCGGTCGCGAGCTTCGTGACAAGAAGTTCATGAAGATCGTCTCGCTGGCGCCGGAGGTTATTTAAGTCATGGCGAAGATCAAGAAGGGTGACCTGGTTCAGGTCATCACCGGAGCCACGCAGGAGCGTGGCGGCGACCGCGGCAAGCAGGGCAAGGTCCTCGAGATCCTGTCCGACAAGAACCGCGTCATCGTCGAAGGCGTGAACTACGTCACCAAGCACACGCGCGTCGGACAGACGCAGCGTGGCACCAAGACGGGCGGCCTCGAGACTGTCGAGGCCTCCATCCACATCTCGAACGTCGCACTCGTCGACCCCTCGACCAAGAAGCCGACCAAGGTCGGCCACCGGGTCGAGGAGCAGACCAAGGACGGCGTCAAGCGCACCGTCCGTGTGCGGTACGCGAAGAAGTCAGGTAAGGACCTCTGATGGCAACCACCGACGCTGCGGTGGCTGGCAAGATCCAGCCCCGCCTGAAGGCGAAGTACAAGGCCGAGATCCAGCAGAAGCTGCAGGATGAGTTCGGCTACACCAACGTGATGCAGATCCCCGGTCTGGTCAAGGTCGTCGTGAACACCGGTGTCGGTGAAGCGGCCCGCGACAGCAAGGTGATCGACGGCGCGATCGACGATCTCACCAAGATCACCGGTCAGAAGCCGCTCGTCACGAAGGCTCGCAAGTCGATCGCGCAGTTCAAGCTGCGCGAGGGCCAGGCCATCGGCGCACACGTCACCCTCCGCGGTGACCGTGCGTGGGAGTTCCTGGACCGTCTCGTCTCGCTCGCTCTGCCCCGTATCCGCGACTTCCGCGGCCTCTCGGGCAAGCAGTTCGACGGAAACGGCAACTACACCTTCGGTCTCCAGGAGCAGAGCGTGTTCCACGAGATCGATCAGGACAAGATCGACCGGGTTCGCGGTTTCGACATCACCGTCGTCACCACCGCGAAGACGGACGACGAAGGTCGCGCGCTTCTTCGTCACCTCGGCTTCCCCTTCCGTACGGAAGACGCCCAGGCGTAAGCGGTTTCGGGCGGGGCGCACAGCGCCCCGCCCGATCCCGTACAATTGAAGATTGCGTGTCATCGCAGGCCGTCTGTCGTGTAACGGCAGCCGGAACCTCATGAACAAAGGAAAACAACAATGACAATGACAGACCCGGTCGCAGATCTGCTGACCCGTCTGCGCAACGCGAACTCGGCGCATCACGACTCCGTGACCCTGCCGTCGAGCAAGCTCAAGACGCACATCGCCGAGATCCTCCAGCAGGAGGGCTACATCGCTGGATGGGAGACGACTGACGCTCGCGTCGGATCGAACCTCACCCTGCAGCTGAAGTACGGCCCCAACCGTGAGCGTTCGATCGCGGGCATCAAGCGCGTGTCGAAGCCCGGCCTCCGCGTCTACGCGAAGTCCACCGAGCTGCCCAGGGTCCTCGGCGGACTCGGCGTGGCCATCCTGTCCACCTCCTCCGGTCTCCTCACTGACCGTCAGGCAGAGCAGAAGGGCGTGGGCGGAGAAGTTCTCGCCTACGTGTGGTAATCGAAAATGTCCCGTATTGGACGACTTCCCATCGACGTTCCCGCGGGCGTGACCATCTCGGTCGACGGCCGTGAGGTCGCGGTGAAGGGCCCCAAGGGTGAGCTCACCCTGACGGTCGCCAAGCCCATCGAGGTCGCGGTCGAGGAGAACCAGGTTCTCGTCACCCGTCCCGACGACGAACGTGAGTCCCGGTCGCTTCACGGCCTGACCCGCACGCTCATCAACAACAACATCATCGGCGTGACCCAGGGCTACACCAAGGGTCTCGAGGTCGTCGGAACCGGTTACCGTGTCGCTCAGAAGGGCAGCTCGGTCGAGTTCGCCCTCGGCTTCTCGCACCCGGTCCTCATCGACCCGCCCGCCGGTATCACGCTCACGGTCGAGGGCACCAACAAGCTCACCGTCAGTGGTATCGACAAGCAGGCTGTCGGCGAGGCAGCTGCGAACATCCGCAAGATCCGCAAGCCCGAGCCGTACAAGGGCAAGGGCGTGCGTTACGCCGGCGAGGTCGTGCGTCGCAAGGCCGGAAAGAGTGGTAAGTAACCATGGCTCTCAAGTCAAAGTCTGACGCCCGCGCGCGTCGTCATGCCCGCCTTCGCAAGAAGGTCGTCGGCACCGAGGCGCGTCCGCGTCTCGTCGTCAACCGCTCGGCTCGCCACGTCTTCGTGCAGCTTGTCGACGACAGCAAGGGTCACACCGTTGCGTCGGCATCGACGCTCGAGACCGACCTGCGTTCGCTCGAGGGTGACAAGACCGCCAAGGCCCGCAAGGTCGGCGAGCTTCTCGCCGAGCGTGCGAAGTCTGCCGGCGTTTCCGAGGCAGTGTTCGACCGTGGCGGAAACCGCTACGCCGGTCGTGTCGCCGCCATCGCCGACGGCGCCCGCGAAGGGGGTCTGGCACTGTGAGTGACAACAAGGAGAACGAAGTGACCGAAGCGGCAGCTGCCACTTCCGAGACTGCCACCGGCACCACGCAGGCTGAGCCGTCTCAGCGCGACAACCGCCGTGGCGGCCGTAGCGACCGCAACCAGGGTGGCCGTGACCGCAACTCCCGCGACCGTGGGGACAACCAGTTCCTCGAGCGCGTGGTCACCATCAACCGCGTCTCGAAGGTCGTGAAGGGTGGTCGTCGCTTCAGCTTCACCGCTCTCGTGGTCGTCGGCGACGGCAACGGTCTGGTGGGCGTCGGCTACGGCAAGGCCCGCGAGGTCCCTCTGGCGATCTCGAAGGGTGTCGAAGAGGCCAAGCGCAACTTCTTCCGCGTTCCGCGCGTCGGCAGCACCATCCCGCACCCCGTGCAGGGTGAGGCCGCAGCAGGCGTCGTCCTGCTTCGTCCGGCCGCTGCCGGTACCGGTGTCATCGCCGGTGGTCCGGTTCGCGCCGTGCTCGAGTGCGCCGGCATCCACGACGTGCTGTCGAAGTCGCTCGGCTCGTCGAACACGATCAACATCGTGCACGCGACGGTGACGGCCCTGAAGATGCTCGAGGAGCCCCGTGCGGTCGCCGCACGTCGTGGCCTCGAGTTCGACCAGGTCGCACCCGCGCGTCTCGTCCGTGCGGAGGCTGACGCCATCGCCGCACAGAAGGTAGGTGCCTGATGGCTGCGCGCCTGAAGGTCACGCAGGTCAAGTCCAAGGTGAGCGAGAAGCAGAACCAGCGTGACACGCTGCGCAGCCTCGGTCTGAAGCGAATCGGTGACAGCACCGTTCGCCCCGACGACGCGCAGACGCGCGGTTACGTCAAGACCGTCGCCCACCTCGTCAAGGTTGAGGAGATCGACTAATGGCTGAGAAGAACGAAGCCGCAGGCGCCGAGAAGGCCCCGAAGAAGGCTGCCGCTCCCAAGGCCGCAGCCGAGAAGAAGCCCGCCGCCAAGAAGGCACCGGCGAAGGCGACCGAGGCCAAGGCCGACGCCGTCAAGAAGCCGGCTGCCAAGAAGGCTGCGCCGAAGAAGGATGCTCCGGCATCCCGCCCCGGCGTGCTGAAGGTGCACCACCTGCGTCCGGTCCCCGGATCCAACACCGCGAAGACCCGTGTCGGTCGCGGTGAGGGCTCCAAGGGTAAGACCGCGGGTCGCGGTACCAAGGGCACCAAGGCTCGCAACACCGTTCGCGTCGGCTTCGAGGGTGGGCAGATGCCTCTGCACATGCGCACCCCGA
Organism: Microbacterium sp. CGR1; assembly: GCF_001266755.1. Lineage (NCBI taxonomy): Bacteria > Bacillati > Actinomycetota > Actinomycetes > Micrococcales > Microbacteriaceae > Microbacterium > Microbacterium sp. CGR1. The sequence continues at coordinate 1,754,294 of NZ_CP012299.1, read as the reverse complement.
AGCTGCGCGGGTTCAAGAACCCGTTCCGCGTCGAGTACCAGGTCGTGAACCTGGAGAAGCTCGCGGAGCTGTACCCCACGGGTGGCGACGTCACCATCAGCGACCTGGTCGCCAAGGGTGCCGTTCGCAAGAACGAGAAGGTCAAGGTTCTCGGAGACGGCGACATCGCCGTGAAGCTCACCGTCGCGGTCGACAAGGTCTCGGGTTCCGCCGAGCAGAAGATCGTGGCGGCTGGCGGATCCGTCAAGTAACCACTTCATGAGAGGGGTCGGAGATTCTCCGGCCCCTCTTATGGGTTAGCCTGTTCTTTCAGCCGTCCTTCAGGGATCGGCAACCTTTCAGGAGGACGTCCTTGTTTAGCGCCATCGCGCGGATCTTCCGCACGCCCGACCTGCGTCGGAAGATCGGTTTCACCCTCGCCATCGTCGCCATCTACCGGCTTGGCTCGAATGTGCCTGCTCCGTTCGTGAACTTCCCGAACGTCGAGGAGTGCCTCGCGCTGAACTCCGGGACGGAGGGACTCCTCGGACTCGTCAACCTGTTCTCGGGTGGCGCGCTCCTCCAGCTCTCGATCTTCGCCCTCGGCGTGATGCCGTACATCACCGCGACGATCATCACTCAGCTCCTTCGCGTGGTCATCCCTCACTTCGAGGCTCTGCACAAAGAGGGCCAGGCCGGCCAGGCCCGTCTGACCCAGTACACGCGCTACCTCACCATCGCTCTCGCACTGCTGCAGTCGACGACGCTGGTCACGGTGGCCCGCAGCGGTCAGCTCTTCGGCACCACCGACATCGCCGCGTGCCAGAACCTCCTCACCAACGACGTGTGGTGGGCGCAGCTGCTCATCATCATGGCGATGACCGCCGGCACGGGCCTCATCATGTGGTTCGCAGAGCTCGTCACCGAGCGCGGTATCGGCAACGGCATGTCGCTGCTCATCTTCACCTCGATCGCCGCCACGTTCCCCGGAGCCATGTGGCTCATCTGGGAGAGCAAGGGCTTCGAGGTCTTCCTCCTGGTGCTTCTGGTGGGAATCATCGTCATGGGCCTCGTCGTCTTCGTCGAACAGTCCCAGCGGCGCATCCCGGTGCAGTACGCCAAGCGCATGGTCGGTCGCCGCACCTACGGCGGCACCAACACGTACATTCCGATCAAGGTCAACATGGCCGGTGTGATCCCCGTGATCTTCGCCTCGTCGCTGCTGTACATCCCGGCGCTCATCGCACAGTTCAACACCCCTCAGGACGGCTCCGAGCCGGCAGCGTGGGTCACCTGGATCAGCGCGAACTTCACGACCGGCAACAGCCCGATCTACATGGCCGTGTACTTCCTGCTGATCATCGGCTTCACGTACTTCTACGTCGCGATCACCTTCAACCCGGTCGAGGTCGCCGACAACATGAAGAAGTACGGCGGATTCATTCCCGGCATCCGTGCCGGTCGTCCGACTGCCGAGTACCTCGACTACGTGCTCACGCGCATCACGCTGCCCGGGTCGATCTACCTCGGCCTCATCGCGCTGATCCCGCTCATCGCTCTCGCCACCGTCGGCGCCAACCAGAACTTCCCGTTCGGCGGCGCATCGATCCTCATCATCGTGGGTGTCGGTCTCGAGACGGTCAAGCAGATCGACGCACAGCTGCAGCAGCGACACTACGAAGGGCTCCTCCGATGACTCGATCAGCTCGTCTCCTCATCGTCGGTCCGCAGGGCTCGGGGAAGGGCACGCAGGGCGTCCGCATCGCAGAGTCCTACGGCATACCGGTCGTCTCGACGGGCGACATCTTCCGCGCGAACATCAAGGAGGGCACGCCGCTCGGCCAGCAGGTCACGGCGATCCTCGACAAGGGCGATCTCGTTCCCGACGAGCTCACCAGCGAGATCGTTCGCGATCGCCTCTCGCAGGACGATGCAGCCAAGGGCTTCCTGCTCGACGGATACCCCCGCAATGCCGCGCAGGTCGAGCACCTCGACGCGTTCCTCGGTGCCCGGGGGGAGTCCCTCGACGCCGTCATCCTGCTCGACGTCCCGCGCGAAGAGAGCATCGAGCGTCTCAAGCTCCGTGCAGCGGAGCAGGGTCGTTCGGATGACACGGATGAGGCGATCGCACACCGTCTCGACATCTACGAGCACGAGACGGCCCCGATCCTCGAGGTCTACGGCCCCCGTGGGATCGTCGACCGCATCGACGGCGTGGGCTCGCTCGACGAGATCACCGAGCGCGTGTTCGCGGCGCTGACCGCACGCGGTCTGCGCCTCGCGGCCTGATCACCGAACGATGTTCCGCAAGTCGATCTACAAGAGCGCGGCTCAGCTGCGTGCGATGGTGGAGCCCGGTCTCATCACGGCGGCTGCGCTCGACGCCGTCCGGCCGCTGATACGACCCGGTGTCACGACTCTCGAGCTCGACGCCGAAGCGAACCGTGTGATCCTCGCCCGTGGCGCGGAATCGAACTTCCAGCTCGTTCGCGGATACCGGCACACCACCTGCATCTCGGTGAACGAAGAGGTCGTCCACGGCATCCCGGGTGAGAGGGTCCTTCAGGCAGGGGACATCGTCTCGATCGACTGCGGCGCGCAGTACCAGGGCTGGAACGGCGACAGCGCCATCACCGTCGTCGTCCCTGATGAGACGCGCCGCGAGCTGGTCGCCCGGCGCGAGGAGCTCTCGCGGGTCACGGAGGGCTCGATGTGGTCGGGGATCGCCGCCATGGCGTCCGCGTCGCACCTCGGTGACATCGGAGCCGCGATCCAGGGTTACATCGAGGCGCAGGGCCCGTCAGCCGTCTCCGGCGAGACGTACGGCATCCTGCGCGAGTACGTCGGCCACGGCATCGGACGCAAGATGCACGAGGCGCCCAGCGTCTTCAACTACCGCACGCCCGACCCGGGCGCCGAGGTCAAGCCCGGTCTCGTGCTGGCGATCGAGCCCATGGTCACTGCCGGCAGCGACGAGACCTTCGTCGAGGACGACGACTGGACCGTCTCGACGGTCGACGGCACCGACGGCTCGCACTGGGAGCACAGCGTCGCACTGCACGCGGACGGGATCTGGGTGCTGACCGCGGCAGACGGGGGAGCGGCCGGTCTCGCCCCGTTCGGCGTGACGCCGACCCCGATCGCCTGAAGCCGGCGCTGTCGGTCACGACGCGATCGGCGATCCAGCGCTCGATCACAACGTGCGCATAGGTTTCTCCGGGCACAATGGGTGTATGGGTGCGCGTGCGCCCGAGGACTTCAAGCCGGGTCCGCCATCGGCGGACCGCGACAGAAACGGAAAGCAATGGCAGCCGCGAAGAGCAACACCAACTGGTTCGTGATCGGCGTCTCGGCGGCAGTGGTGGTCGTGCTGGCCGTTCTGGCCTTCGTCGTCGTGTTCCTGAACAACCAGGCGACCTCCCCGGGCACGGCCCCGCAGAGCTCGATCGTGAACGAGGAGACCGGCGCCATCTCGTTCGGGTCGGGCGAGGACGAGATCGACACCTACGTCGACTTCATGTGCCCCGTCTGCGGGCAGTTCGAGGACGTCTACGGCGAGCAGCTGCAGGCGGCAGCCGCCGACGACAAGATCACGCTGAACATCCACCCGGTGTCGATCCTCAACCGCTACTCGACGACGGGGGAGTACTCCTCGTTGTCGGCCGGCTCGATGTACTGCGTCGCCGCCGAGGCTCCCGACTCGACTCTCGACTACTTCAACCTGCTCTTCGCGAACCAGCCCGAGGAGAACTCGGCCGGTCTCAGCGTCGAGGAGCTGAGCGCGCTCGCCGAGCAGGCCGGGGCGGGCGCCGCGGCTGACTGCATCGCCGACGGCACCTACAACAAGTTCGCCGACTCGCAGACGAAGGCGCACGAGATCACCGGGACCCCGACCGTCGAGGTCAACGGGAACCGCATCGAGAACAGCGAGATCGAGGCGGAGTTCGCCAAGATCCTCGGCTGATCCCGTCTGGTCCGATCAACGGGAGTTCCGGCATTCTGCTCAGGTTGCCGGAACTCCCGTTGTCGGATAACATAGATCCTTGGTGCCTTGCGCCTTGATTCGGCGTGTCTGAATCGGCAGAGGTATCGCAATCCAATCACCCACCGCAGATCGACCGGTCTGCAGAAGCGTCAGCGAGGCTATGGCTAAGAAAGACGGTGTCATCGAGATCGAGGGCGTGATCTCCGAGGCTCTGCCCAACGCGATGTTCCGCGTTGAGCTCTCCAACGGACACAAGGTCCTTGCAACGATCTCAGGCAAGATGCGGCAGAACTACATCCGCATCATCCCCGAAGACCGTGTGGTCGTGGAGCTCAGCCCCTACGACCTGACCCGCGGACGAATCGTCTACCGCTACCGCTGATCGGTCGAGAAGTAACACCCCAGGCACTCAGCCTGCCCGGTGAAGACAGCGAATAGGACACATCATGAAGGTCAACCCCAGCGTCAAGCCCATGTGCGATCACTGCAAGGTGATCCGCCGTCACGGCCGCGTCATGGTCATCTGCAAGAGCAACCCGCGCCACAAGCAGCGCCAGGGCTGAGCGCCCGTCGGCGATGCCGACGGACTCTTCGGATCTGACTCACAACTCAATACACACAACGGCAGGATCAGATCCCACGCGAGTGGGGGACACCTCGGGGCGGAGGCCCGAGCACCGATCCTGCTCCACACCTCCACAACACTCAGGAGAACCGCATGGCACGTCTTGCCGGCGTTGACATCCCGCGCGATAAGCGCGTGGTGATCGCCCTTACCTACATCTACGGCGTCGGCCGTACCCGCTCGGTCGAGATCCTCAAGGCTACGGAGATCGACGAGAGCATCCGCGTGAAGGACCTCAGCGATGACCAGCTGATCGCCCTCCGCGACTACATCGAAGGCAACTACAAGGTGGAGGGTGACCTGCGCCGCGAGGTCGCCGCAGACATCCGCCGCAAGGTCGAGATCGGCTCCTACGAGGGCATCCGCCACCGTCGTGGCCTCCCGGTCCGTGGTCAGCGCACCAAGACCAACGCCCGTACCCGCAAGGGCCCGAAGCGCACCGTCGCAGGCAAGAAGAAGGCCCGCTAAGCGCGGCCCCAGGGACTAGGAGAACACTTTCATGGCTGCACCCAAGGCCGCCGCGCGCAAGCCGCGCCGCAAGGAAAAGAAGAACATCGCGCTGGGCCACGCCCACATCAAGTCGACGTTCAACAACACGATCGTCTCGATCACCGACCCGTCCGGCGCTGTCATCAGCTGGGCATCGTCGGGTGGCGTGGGCTTCAAGGGCTCGCGCAAGTCGACGCCCTACGCCGCTGGAATGGCTGCCGAGTCGGCCGCCCGCCAGGCGCAGGAGCACGGCGTCAAGAAGGTCGACGTCTTCGTCAAGGGACCGGGCTCGGGTCGCGAGACCGCGATCCGCTCGCTGACGGCCGCCGGCCTCGAGGTCGGCTCGATCCAGGACGTCACGCCGCAGGCGCACAACGGCTGCCGCCCGCCGAAGCGCCGCCGCGTCTGATCCGGCTTGTTGAGCCGCTCGGTCCTTCGGGTCCGAGCGGCTCGACGCCCGCCAGCGCGGGCATCGACTCCCAAAACTCAAGACCTCACCCCACCACATGTCATATAGCGGGCATGTGATCGAAAGGAACACAGAGTGCTTATTGCACAGCGTCCCACACTGACCGAGGAAAAGATCGTCGAGAACCGTAGCCGGTTCATCATCGAGCCTCTGGAGCCCGGCTTCGGATACACGATCGGCAACGCGCTTCGTCGCAGCCTGCTGTCGTCGATCCCCGGCGCCGCGGTCACCAGCGTTCGCATCGACGGCGTGCTGCACGAGTTCAGCACCATCCCCGGCGTGAAGGAGGATGTCACCGAGATCATCCTCAACATCAAGCAGCTCGTGGTCTCGTCGGAGCGCGACGAGCCCATCACCGCTTACCTGCGCAAGACCGGTTCGGGCGAAGTGACCGCCGCTGACATCTCGGCTCCGGCCGGTGTCGAGGTCCAGAACCCCGAGCTCGTCATCGCGACGCTCAACGAGACGGCGAAGTTCGAGCTCGAGCTCACGATCGAGCGTGGCCGCGGCTACGTCTCGGCGACGCAGAACCGCAACGAGTATGCCGAGGCCGGTCAGATCCCGATCGACTCGATCTACTCGCCGGTGCTCAAGGTCAGCTACCGCGTCGACGCCACCCGTGCGGGTGAGCGCACCGACTTCGACAAGCTCGTCCTCGACGTCGAGACCAAGTCCGCCATCAGCCCCCGCGACGCCGTCGCCTCGGCTGCGAAGACGCTCACCGAGCTGTTCGGTCTCGCCCGCGAGCTGAACGTCGAGGCTGAGGGCATCGAGATCGGCCCGGCACCGGTGGAGGCAGTGAACTCCAGCGAGCTGTCGATGCCGATCGAGGACCTCGACCTCTCCGTCCGCTCGTACAACTGCCTGAAGCGTGAGGGCATCAACACTGTTTCCGAGCTCGTCGCCCTGTCGGAGACACAGCTCATGAACATCCGCAATTTCGGCCAGAAGTCGGTCGACGAGGTGCGCGACAAGCTCATCTCGCTCGGTCTGTCGCTCAAGGATTCGGTGCCCGGTTTCGACGGCGCCCACTTCTACGGCGGCAGCGAAGACGAGTCCTTCTGATACCCGACCTTTCTGACCAGGAGTTAGACGATTATGCCCAAGCCCACTAAGGGTCCCCGCCTCGGAGGCGGCCCCGCACACGAGCGCCTGCTGCTTGCCAACCTCGCGGCGGCTCTGTACACCCACAAGTCGATCAAGACGACCGAGACCAAGGCCAAGCGCCTGCGTCCGCTCGCCGAGCGCCTGATCACCTTCGCCAAGCGCGGAGACCTGCACGCTCGTCGTCGCGTTCTCTCGGTCATCGGCGACAAGAGCGTCGTTCACACGCTCTTCGCCGAGATCGCCCCGCTGGTCGCAGACCGTGAGGGTGGCTACACCCGCATCACGAAGGTCGGCAACCGCAAGGGTGACAACGCCCCCATGGCAGTGATCGAGCTCGTTCTCGAGCCCGTCACCCCCAAGGCGAAGTCCACCAAGAAGGCTGCCAAGGCTGAGAAGCCGGCCGAGGTCGTCGAGGAGGCTCCCGCTGAGGAGGCTCCCGTCGAGGAGGCTCCGGCAGACGAGACCGTCGAGGCCGGCGCCGAGTCGCAGGCCGAGGGCGAAGCAGCCGAGGCTGCCGCCGAGGACGCTGTCGAGAAGAAGTCCGAGTAAGCACCTCGCTCACTCGAAGAAGCCCGCCGCCCCGTGAGGGACGGCGGGCTTCTTCGTGTATCCGGCGCCTGGACTCAGCGTGCGCGCAGATCCTTGCGCAGGATCTTGCCGGATGCCGACTTGGGAATGGCGTCGATGAACTCGACCTGCCTCACCTTCTCATGAGGCGCGACATGGGCGGCGACGTGCGCCATCACCGCATCCGCGTCGAGGTCTGCTCCCTGCTGCGCGACCACGAACGCCTTGGGTACCTCCTGTCCATCCGCGTCGGGCACGCCGATCACGGCCGCATCGGCGATGGCCGGATGCTCGAGCAGGACCGCCTCGAGCACGGCCGGCGCGACCTGGTAGCCCTTGTACTTGATGAGCTCCTTGAGACGGTCGACGATCCGGAAGATGCCGTCGTGCGTCACCGTCGCCACGTCGCCGGTGTGAAGCCAGCCGTCGCTGTCGAGCATCTCGGCCGTCGCATCCGGCCGGTTGAGGTATCCGGCCATCACCTGGGGACCGCGGATCAGGAGCTCGCCCGGTTCGCTGGCGCCCTCGGCCGGTGCAGTGACATCGGAGCCGTCCTCCGCGACGAGACGCGCCTCCGTGTTCGCGAGCAGCATCCCCACGGACGAGCGGTCGATGTCCGGGCGGTCGTACGGGATCGCGTGCGTGACCGGGCTCGTCTCCGTCATTCCGTAGCCCTGACAGACCGTGCACCCCAGGCGATCGGCCACTGCGGATGCGAGAGCGCCGTCGAGCGGAGCAGCCCCCGAGAAGATGACCTTGATCGCGGAGGTGTCGTACTGATCGATGAGCGGATGCTTCGCGAGCGCGACGGCGATCGGCGGCGCGATGAAGACCCAGCTCGTCCGGTGCTCCTGCACGACCCGGAGGAACTCCGTCAGGTCGAACTTCGGCATCGTGACCAGAGCCGCGCGCTGGCGCAGCGCGAAGTTCAGCAGCACCGTCATCCCGTAGATGTGGAAGAACGGCAGGACGGCGAGTACTCGGTCGTCGTCACGGAGAGAGATCGTCGAGCGGCACTGGCTGACGTTCGCGATCAGGTTGCGGTGGGTCAGCATGACGCCCTTGGGCCGGCCGGTCGTGCCCGAGGAGTAGGGGAGTACGGCGAGATGCGTCGCCGGGTCGAAGCTCACTTCGGGAGCGGGGCGACCCTCGCCGAGCAGGGCAGGCAGCGACGGATGCCCCTCGGCGCCGTCGAGGACGATCACGTGGTCGTCGGCGAGTCCGACGGCGTCCGCGGCGGCCTTCGCGCCCGGCAGCAGCGGCGAGACGGTGATCAGCCACGTCGCCTCGGCGTCGGTCAGCTGGTTCGCGATCTCCTCGGCCGTGTACAGGGAGTTGATCGTGGTCGCCGTCGCTCCTGCCCGCAGGATGCCGTGGAAGACCGTCGCGAAGGCCGGGATGTTGGGACAGAGGACCCCGACCTTCGTCCCGACGTCCACCCCTCGCGCTGCGAGCGCGCCCGCGAAGAGGTCGATCTGGGCGATCAGCTGACGGTAGGTCGTGGTGGCGCCGCTGACTCCGTCGACGAGGGCGACTGCGTCGAGACGGTCTTCCTCGACGTCTCCGAAGAGGAACTGGTGGATCGAGACCGCGGGGATCTCGACATCGGGATAGGAACTGCGCACCATGAGATCTCCTTCGATCCGGGTCATCGACGACGCCGTCTGATGCGATCCAGTGTCGCACAGGAGGAGACCCGGTCCCAGGGGTATGGAGGACACATGACCGAGGTGCCGACGCCGCGGAGAGTAGGCTGATCCGGTGAGCGATGCAGAGACCCTGAGCAGAGGGCCTCGCGCCTATACGGCATTCATCGGAATCGGCCTGATCGCAGGCCTCCTCTCCGGCCTCTTCGGCGTCGGCGGCGGCACGGTGATCGTTCCGCTGCTCGTGCTCTTCCTGCATTTCAATCAGCGTCTCGGCGCCGGCACGTCGCTCGCAGCGATCGTCCCGACGGCGACGGTGGGCGTGATCTCCTACGCGATCAACGGATCGGTGGCGTGGATCCCCGCTCTGATCCTGGCGGCAGGCGCCGTGGTGGGTGCGCAGATCGGCACGCGGCTGCTGCCGAAGATCTCGCAGACGGTGCTGCGCTGGTTCTTCGTCGGCTTCCTGGTGATCGTGATCGTGAGCCTGTTCCTGGTCGTCCCTTCGCGCGACGCCGAGTTCGAGCTGGAGCTGCTCAACGGGCTCGCGCTGCTCGCGGTCGGAGTCGGCACCGGAGTCCTCGCCGGTCTGATCGGTGTAGGCGGGGGCGTGATCGTGGTGCCCGTGCTGATGCTCGCATTCGGCACGAGCGACCTCGTGGCCAAGGGCACGTCGCTGCTCATGATGATCCCGACCGCGATCTCGGGCACCATCGGCAACCTGCGCAATCACAACGTCGATCTCGTCGCCGCGGCGATCGTCGGGGTCTCCGCCTGCACGACCACCGCGCTCGGAGCCTGGCTGGCCACTCTGATCGACCCCACGGTGGGCAACATGCTGTTCGCGGCATACCTCGTGGTGATCGCGGTGCAGATGGCGATGAAGGCGATCAAGGGGCGCAAGAAGAAGGACTGAACGCCCTTAGTTCCGGCTTACGGGCACCGTGTCCCATGACCAAGAAAGTAGGATCGAAGGGTGGCAGTCAACCAAGATCTGGTCGGCCGGGAGTTCCCGCCGACGTCCCCCTACCTCGTCGGCCGTGAGAAGGTGCGTGAGTTCGCGCGTGCCGTCTTCGCCGATGCACCGCAGCACACCGACGGCGGGGCGGCTCGCGCAGCCGGTTTCGCCGACGTCGTCGCGCCCCCGACGTTCGCGATGGTCATCCAGGACCACACTCTCCAGCAGCTCCTCGCCGAACCGGACTCCGGCATCGTCCTGGCGCGCACGATCCACGCCGAGCAGAAGTTCGCGTACTCGCGGCCCATCGTCGCGGGTGACGAGCTCACAGGTCGACTGCGCGTGACCGGCATCCGCATGATGGGCGGCAACGCCATGATCACCAGCGCGGCCGAGATCACGGATGCCGACGGCGAGCACGTCGTCACCGCCACCAGCGTGCTGCTGGTCGGCGCGGAAGAAGGAGCCGAGTGATGCCGTTCGCTGTCGGAGACGTCGTCGCGGAGCGCACCGTCCATCTCACCCGCGAATCGCTCGTGCGGTACGCAGGAGCATCGGGTGACTTCAATCCGATCCACTACCGGGACGACATCGCCGCCGAGGTGGGTCTGCCGGGAGTGCTCGCGCACGGCATGCTCACGATGGGCATCGCGTCGTCGGTGGTCGTCGTGGCTCTCGAACCGGGAACGCGGATCCTCGACTACGGCGTGCGCTTCACCAAGCCGGTCGTGGTGCACCCGACCGAGGGAGCGGACCTCCACGTCATCGCGACCGTCGGTGCCGTCGACGACGAGTCGACTCGGATCGATCTCAAGGTCACGTTCGCTGAGACGACGGTCCTCGTCAAGGCGCAGCTGCGCGTCGCCTCCTGATGGGTGGCGCTGTGCACGAGGTCGAGCCGCTGAGGCTCGCGACTCTCACGACCCTGCGCACGGGAGGCGCCCCGGAGCGCATGCTCGAGGCATCGACCACGGCGGAGCTGATCGACGCGCTCACCGATGTCTGGTCACGCGGCGACGAGTGGTTCGTGCTGGGCGGAGGATCCAACCTGTTCATCGGCGACGAGTCGTTCGAGGGGACGGTCATCCGCGTCCTCACCCGCGGCATCGAGGAGCTGCCCTCGCCGCACGCGGGACGCATCAGGCTGCGTGTGCAGGCGGGGCATGGCTGGGACGATCTCGTCGCCTATGCGGTCGAGCACGGTTACGCCGGTCTCGAGGCGATGAGCGGCATCCCGGGCACCGTCGGCGCCTCGCCCGTGCAGAACATCGGGGCGTACGGGCAGGAGATCCAGGAGACCCTGGTCGAGGTCGAGCTGATCGACGAGGCCACCGGCGAGGTGTCGGTGGTGCCGGCATCCGAACTGGGGCTCGGTTTCCGCACTTCCGTGCTCAAGCATCACTACGGCAGCGTGCCGCAGCGCCGTGCCGTCATCCTGTCGGTCACGGTCGACCTTCTCGTCGCTGACGAGCGGGTGGTGCGCGGCGAGCAGCTCAGGAGGGCGCTGGGTCTGGACTCCGACGCCCCGGTGCCGCTGACCTGGGTGCGCGAGCGGATCCTCGCCACCCGCGCCTCGAAGGGGATGCTGCTCGACGAGAACGATCCGGACACCCATGGCGTCGGCTCGTTCTTCCAGAACGCGATCGTGCCGGAGGTCGTGGCCCGTGCTCTGCCGCCCGAGTGCCCGCGGTGGCCGGTGACCCCGGATCTGGATACCGTCACGGTGATCCCGCTCGCCTCGTACGACGGGTATGTCCCTCCCGCCAAGCCGGAGGCCCCCGACGTCAAGGTGAGCGCAGCGTGGCTGATCGAGCAGGCCGGAATCCGCAAGGGGTTCAAGCTGCCGCGCTCGCGCGCCTCGGTCTCGACGAAGCACGCGCTCGCCCTCACCAACCGGGGCGGGGCGACAGCGGCCGAGGTCTCGGAGCTCGCACGATTCATCCAGAGCCGCGTCCATTCGGAGTTCGGTCTCGTGCTGCAGCCGGAGCCCGTGCTGCTCGGCGTCGAGCTCTGAGTCGCGACGCAGCGAGCCCGAGCCCGCGCCCGCCTGACAACGTCGCCCGTTCGCCGTACACTCGCGGCATGAGCGGACTGATCCCGTACCTGCTGTTTCCCGGAAACGCGGCCGAAGCGCTGGAGCACTACCGTGACGTCTTCGGAGGAGAGCTTCAGCTCGTCGACTATGCCAGTGCGGGTCGTGCAGACGGTCCGGCCGATGCGGTCGCCCACGGGCAGCTCTCAGGACCGGTCGAACTGGCGGGAGCGGATGCCGGTGCGGACGACGATGCCGTGCAGATGAGCGGGATGTTCCTCTCTCTGCTCGGCACCGCCGACGCGTCGACGCTGACGAGCTGGTTCGACCGGCTGTCAGAGCATGGCCGAGTGACCGACGCCCTGCAGAAGCGCGCGTGGGGCGACTACGACGGCACCGTCACCGACCGCTACGGCATCCGCTGGCTGATCGGCTTCCACGACGAGGACTGATCTCGTCGCAGACCGGCCTCAGGCGAACAGACGCTGCAGTCGCTGCACACCCTCGAGGAGCTGGTCGTCGCCGAGCGCGTACGACATGCGGATGTACCCGGAGGGACCGAATGCCTCGCCCGGGACGACGGCCACCTCGGCCTGCTCGAGGATGAGGTCGGCGAGCTCGAGCGAGGTCGTCGGCGTCTTGCCGCCCCACGTTCGTCCGAGCAGACCCTGCACGTCGGGGTAGACGTAGAAGGCGCCCAGCGGGTTCGGCACCACGAGTCCGTCGATCTTCGACAGTTCGGACACGATGAGGCGGCGGCGGCGGTCGAACGCCTCGCGGAACTGCTCGGCTTCGGTCTGGGGCCCGTTGAGGGCAGCGATCGCCGCCTTCTGCGCGACGTTGTTGACGTTGCTCGACAGGTGGGACTGCAGGTTCGCGGCGACCTTGATGGCATCCGCCGGTCCGACCATCCAGCCCACGCGCCAGCCGGTCATGGCGTAGGTCTTCGCGACGCCGTTGACGAGGATCGTCTGCCCCGCCACCGCGGGCACGGCCTCGACGATGGAGGTCGCCTTGACGCCTTCATAGGTGAGGTTCTGGTAGATCTCGTCGGAGATGACCCAGATGCCGTGCTCGAGTGCCCACTCGCCGATCGCCGCCGTCTCCTCGGCCGTGTACACCGATCCGGTGGGGTTGGAGGGCGACACGAACACGAGTGCGGTCGTACGCTCGGTGCGTGCGGCCTCGAGCTGGTCGACGGTGACCTTGTAGTCCTGATCGGCGCCCGCGAAGACCTCGACCGGCGTGCCGTCCGCAAGACGGATCGCCTCGGGGTAGGTCGTCCAGTACGGCGCCGGCAGAAGCACTTCGTCGCCCGGGTTCACCACGGCCTGGAACGCCTGGTAGACCGACTGCTTGCCGCCGTTGGTCACGATGACCTGGCTCGGCGAGACCTCGAGACCGGAGTCACGCAGCGTCTTCGCGGCGATCGCCTCGCGCAGCGCGGGCAGGCCCGGAGCTGGGGTGTACCGGTAGCTGGCGGGATCGGCGAGCGCCTCGGCGGCCGCGTCGACGATGAACTGCGGGGTCGCGAAATCGGGCTCGCCGGCGGCGTACGAGATGATCGGCTTGCCTTCGGCCTTGAGCGCCTTGGCCTTGGCGTCGACCTTGAGGGTCGCGGATTCGGCGATGGCGGAGAGCTTGCGGGAGAGAGGAGCGCGTTCGGTCACGACTACGAGCGTACCCGGGTCGACCCCGCCGATGACGGGTGAATGGTCGTCAAGAATCACGGTTCTTTCGTGCTGATGCTCCCCGCTCAGGCGGTGTGCATGCCGTGCGCGCGCGCGACGGCATCCAGGGTGATGCGGCCGCCCTGGACGTTGAGGCCCTGGGCCAGTGCGGCGTCGTCGGCTGCTGCACGCTCCCACCCCTTGCCGGCGATCGCCGAGACATAGGGGAGCGTGGCGTTGGTCAGTGCGCGCGTGGCCGTCTCGGGCACCGCGCCCGGCATGTTCGCGACGCAGTAGTAGATGGAGTCGTGCACTGCGAACGTCGGGTCGTCATGCGTCGTGGGGCGCGAGCCTTCGAAGCATCCGCCCTGGTCGATGGCGATGTCGACCAGCACGGATCCGGGCTTCATGGTCGCGACCATGTCGTCGGTCACGAGCTTCGGCGCCGCAGCCCCGGGGATGAGCACGGATCCGATGACCAGGTCGGCCGTCGCGAGCTCTTCGGCGATGTCGTACCGGCTCGACGCGCGAGTCTGCAGAGCACCGCCGTAGCGGTGCTCGAGCTCGCGGAGTCGCGGCAGCGAGATGTCGATGACGGTCACCTGTGATCCGAGCCCGAGCGCGTTCGCGGCCGCGTGCTCACCGGCGACACCGCCGCCGATCACGACGGTCTTGGCGCGCGGGGCGCCCGCGATGCCTCCCATGAGCACGCCCCGTCCTCCTGCGGATCGCATGAGGGAGTATGACCCCATCGTCACGGACAGGCGTCCCGCGATCTCGCTCATCGGCACGAGCAGAGGGAGGCTGCGGTCGGGCAGCTGCACCGTCTCGTAGGCGACGGCGGTGGTGCCCGCGTCGACGAGCGCCGTGGTCAGCGCCCGGTCGGCGGCGAGATGCAGGTAGGTGAAGAGGGTGAGATCCGAGCGCAGGAACCCGTACTCCTGGGCGATCGGCTCCTTGACCTTGATGAGCAGCTCCGCCTCGCCCCAGGTCTCCTCGGCGGTGTCGACGATCTCGGCACCGGCTATCCGGTAGGCCTCATCGGAGATGCCTGAACCGACGCCCGCTCCGGACTGCACGAGCACGCGGTGGCCCTCGTGCACCAGACGGTCTGCGCCTGCGGGGGTGAGCGCGGTGCGGTTCTCGTTGTTCTTGACCTCGGTCGGCACGCCGATCTTCATCGATCCTCCAAGTGACGGTTGCGTGAGTGCATTTCAGAATCGCAGAAACTTCGATCGTTCGACAGAATGCCTGAAGAAGATTCGCGCTTGGGGTGATTCCTGCATAATCGTTCGCATGGAGACGTCACCCGAAACCCCTCAGCCGAACACCCTTCGGGCACCGGCTCTCGACGCGATCGATGCGAGGATCGTACAGCTGCTGAGCGCGGACGGTCGGATGACGAACGCCGAGCTCGCGGGTCACCTCGGAGTCGCGCCGTCGACCGCGCACGCGCGTCTGCGCGCACTCGTCGAACGCGGAGTCATCAGCGGCTTCCATGCCAGCGTCGACGAGCGGAAGCTGGGCGCCGGCCTGCAGGCCATCATCGGAGTGAGCCTTCGACCGAGCGCTCGGCGCGAGAGCATCGTCGAGTTCGCCGACCGTGTGCGCGCTCTGCCTCAGGTGATCCAGGTCTTCTTCCTCGGCGGGGATGACGACTTCCTCCTGCACATCGCGGTGGCCGACTCATCGGAGATGCGCGAGTTCGTGCTCGAGCATCTCTCAGCCCAGAGCAGCGTCGCCTCGACCAGGACCAGCATCGTGTTCGACTACCACCGCAACTCGGTGGCTGCGTCGTTCCGCTGACCCGCAAGACGGCTGGCGGCGCGCCGCTGTCGTGGGCGCACGCAACGTATATTGCATGGCTCCTGGCGCGAACCTAGGGTGAGGGCGGGGACGGAGCAGCCGATGCGCACGCGGCGGGCTTCCGCTGGGGGTTGCGATGGGGCGAATGATCGACGACGCGGAGTTGGCCGGCTGGCTCGCCCGGCTCTCGGGCGGACTGTGGTCGTCATCGATCGGAGGCGCCGAGGCGTTCGCGTTTCCCACGTGGTTCTCCGAGCAGATCATTCGCCTCGACGGTCGAATCGGCATGCTGCAGCTGTCGAACTTCGGCGCGATGAAGGCCGACGATCCGGATGCGTTCGAGGCGGCGCTGCTTCGCAGGTCCATCGGCTCGACCATGCTCTACAGCACCCTCGAGACGGCGCACACCGTGAGCTACGAGCGAGCGATCGCCGAGGGCGAGGACATCATCATCGTCGGGATGGTGCAGCAGGGCGGGCAGCGCCTGAACACCGCGGCGGGGGTACAGGCCATGGGCGTCGGCCGCGTCGGCTTCATGTCGAGCCTGGGCCCATCGGCCGTCGAGCAGTTCGGGGTCACCAACTCGACCGGGGTCGTCGTTCCCGTGGCGGCCCTCCCCGGCTATCGGCACGTCCTCGCTCGAGGGGCCGACATGTTCCCGGACACCCCACTCACCCGGGCAGCGGGAGCCTCACTCGCGCGGATGCTGTTCGAGTGGGCGCAGGATCCGGATCAGGGTCAGGGGGCGCTCGCCGGCACCGAGGCGGCGCTGATCGCGCTCGTGCGAGGGCTCTTCCGACAGTTCCCCGGCGACGGCGAGACCAGCCGGACGAGTGAGTTCCGCGCGGAGGCGGGGCGCATCATCGAGCGGCGGCATCGTGATCCGGCATTCGGCATCGCAGAGCTCGCCGCCGACCTGCACGTCAGCCGTCGCCAGCTGTTCCGCCTGTATGAAGGTGCCGACGAGAGCCCCGCGAACCGCTTGCTGCGTCGGCGTCTCGTGACGGCGCGCGAAGAGCTGCTGTCGACACCCCCGCAGGACCTTGCGGCGGTCGCAGCCCGCTCCGGTTTCGCCGACGCGTCCGCGCTTCGGGCCCAGTTCTCCCGGCACGTGGGGCACAGTCCCAGTGCCTTCCGCCTCGCGGCCCGCACGCAGCCGCCGCGTCTCGCCGAGGCGATGCTGCTCAGCGACGAGCAGTCCGCCCCCACCGCCTGACCGAGGCCGGCCCATCGGGCCGACCCGGTCGGGGCTGTCCGTCGCGGACCGACGCGCGCGCCCGCGCGAGCCTGCCGTGTGCTGTCCGGCTGCTTCGCCGACCCCGACAGAGAGTGACACATGATCGCGAATCTGGTGCCAACGCGGGTTCTGCGTGCCGGGCCGAGCGCACCGGGTGACGCAACGTCCTGCGGCGCTTCCGGATCGTCGGAGCCGCTCCTAACCTGAACCTGCCCGTGTCCCCAGGCGGGCCATGACGGCAGATCGCGACGGAGCTCCGCTCCTGGCGCATCGGCCGTCACGGCTTCCGGACGCGGCGGGATCGCCCGTCCGGAAGTTCGGGGGACAGGCGCGAAAGCGTCGGGCATGACGGACCACCTGCGCGAGGGCGCGGGTGGACGTGCGGGTGCTTCGGTCAGGGGAGACCGGGGCACCCGCGAATCCCCCTCGGCGTCACGCGCCGAACGAGGAAGGCAGCGCGCAGTAGTCGGCGAAGCGCCGCGTCGGAGCCGCCGGGTCCGTGACGTCGACGATCGCGCCGGCGATCGAGTGCGGGGACTCATCATCGGCGAGCTGCCACACGATGAAGTTCCAGATGCCCCTCGCCGTCGGGCTGAGCAGCGCTGCCGGGCCCGAGACGATCAGGACCGTCGCCGGATCGGAGCCGGTGCGGAACGGAGCGATCACGTCGCCGCGCAACGCCGCTTCATCGGCATCCGCGCTGTGCGCACGCTCGACGTGCTGCCCGGCGGCGATCAGCGCCGTCGCGAGGTCGTCCGCCGCTCGACGCGAGCGCTCGGCATCCGCTCCGGCGACCGCGATCAGTCGGCGCCCTCGCGGGTAGAGGTGAAGGAACTCGGACGAGATGTCAGACCACACGTCGCTCATGTTCTCAGGCTACGCCCGCCGGCGACGGCGGGCTCCGGCGGTCCTCCGCATCACGCACGAGGAGCCCCTCGGCTGCCGATGGCGGCATCCGAGGGGCTCCTCGTCAGAGTCTCAGGCCTCCTCGACGAGGAACCTGCTGTAGGCGCCGAGCGTGAGGAACGCCGGGAACTCCTCGTGCAGGGCGACGTCGCGGAACACCGAGGCGGCATCGTCGAACCTGTCGCCGTCGTGCCGGTCGACCTCGCCGAGGATCTCCGCGATCAGGCTCTCGACGTAGTCGGCGGTGATCGCGGTGCCGTCCTCGGTGGAGCGGTCCTGGTGGATCCACTGCCACACCTGCGAACGGCTGATCTCCGCCGTCGCGGCATCCTCCATCAGGTTGTCGATCGACACGGCGCCGAGCCCTCGCAGCCATGCCTCGAGGTAGCGGATCGCCACCGACACGTTGTCGCGCACGCCCTGCGCGGTGATCGGCCGCCCGATGTGCAGGTCGAGCAGCTGCGACGCGGTCACCATGACCTCGGGGCGCTGGCGGCCGACCTGGTTCGGGTGGTCGCCGAGCACGGCGTCGAACTCCGCCAGCGCTGTGGGGATCAGATCGGGGTGCGCGACCCACGTGCCGTCGAAGCCGTCGCCGGCCTCGCGCTTCTTGTCGGCGGAGACCTTCTCGATCGCCCGCTCGGTCACCTCGGGGTCGCGGCGGTTCGGGATGAAGGCGCTCATGCCGCCGATCGCGTAGGCGCCCCGCTTGTGGCAGGTCTGCACGAGCAGCTCGGTGTACGCCCGCATGAACGGCACCGTCATCGTGACCTCACTGCGGTCGGGGAGCACGAAACGCGCGCCGCGGCCGCGGTAGTTCTTGATGATCGAGAAGATGTAGTCCCAGCGCCCGGCATTGAGACCCGCGCAGTGGTCGCGCAGCTCGTAGAGGATCTCGTCCATCTCGAAGGCCGCGGGCAGGGTCTCGATCAGCACGGTCGCGCGGACGGTGCCGTGCGGGATGCCGATGTACTCCTCGCTGAAGGAGAACACGTCGTCCCACAGCTTCGCCTCTTCGCTCGACTCGATCTTCGCGATGTAGAAGTAGGGGCCCCGACCGTTCGCGATGAGCTCCTGCGCGTTGTGGAAGAAGTACAGGCCGAAGTCGACGAGCGAGCCGGATGCCGCCGTGCGGCGCCCCGCGCGGTCGGTGAACTGCAGGTGCTTCTCCGGCAGGTGCCAGCCACGCGGACGCATCACGATCGTCGGTGTGCGCTCGGCGGTGACGTGGTACTCCTTGCCTTCGGGGGAGCGGAAGGACAGCTCGCCGCGGATCGCGTCGCGCAGCGACAGCTGCCCCTCGACGACGTTCTTCCAGGTCGGACTCGTGGCATCCTCCTGGTCGGCGAGCCACACGCGAGCACCCGAGTTCAGTGCGTTGATCGTCATCTTCGGGTCGGTCGGACCCGTGATCTCGACGCGGCGGTCCTCGAGACCCGGCCCCGCGCCTGCGACCCGCCAGTCGGCATCCGCGCGGATGTGCGCGGTGTCGTCGCGGAAGCGCGGGTCGTGGCCGTTGCCGATCTCGAACCGACGGCGCATCCGGTCGGCGAGCCGATCGTGGCGGCGCGAGGCGAACCGGTGGTGCAGCTCGGTGAGGAACGCGATCGCCTCGGGGGTGAGGATCTCGTCGTAGCGGTCGCGGAGCGGACCGGTGACCGCGATCGCCGGACCCTGCTGCGTGGTCTGGATCGGAGCCGTGGTCGGGCTGGTGGTCGGGGGAGCGGTGGGAGTGGTCATGATCGTGTGTCCTTCACAAGTGGCTCAGTGGAACTGCGCGGCTTCGGTGGAGCCGGCGAGGGCGAGGGTCGCGCTGTCGGGGTTGAGCGCGGTAGAGATGACGTCGAAGTAGCCGGTGCCCGCCTCGCGCTGGTGCTTGGTGGCGGTGTAGCCGTTCGCCTCCGCGGCGAACTCGGCCTCCTGCAGCTCGACGTACGCGCTCATGGCGCGATCGGCGTAGCCGCGGGCGAGGTCGAACATCGAGTGGTTCAGGGCGTGGAAGCCGGCGAGCGTGATGAACTGGAACTTGTAGCCCAGGTCAGCCAGCTCCTGCTGGAACGTCGCGATCTCGGCGTCCGACAGGTGGCGCTTCCAGTTGAAGCTCGGTGAGCAGTTGTAGGCGAGCAGCTTGCCCGGGAACTCGGCATGGATCGCGGCGGCGAACTCACGTGCCAGCTCGATGTCGGGTTCTCCCGTCTCGACCCACAGCAGATCGGCGTAGGGCGCGAATGCGAGGCCTCGGCTGATGACCGACTCGATGCCGGGGCGGATGCGGTAGAAACCCTCGGTCGTGCGCTCGCCGGTGGTGAACTGCTGGTCGCGCTCGTCGACATCGCTGGTGAGCAGGTCGGCCGCGAGAGCATCCGTCCTGGCGATGATCACCGTCGGGACTCCGGCCACGTCGGCGGCGAGACGCGCGGCGTTCAGGGTGCGGATGTGCTGCTGCGTCGGCACGAGCACCTTTCCGCCGAGGTGGCCGCACTTCTTCTCGCTCGCGAGCTGGTCCTCCCAGTGGATGGCTGCGGCACCGGCCTGGATCAGCGACTGCGCGAGCTCGTAGGCGTTGAGCGGTCCTCCGAAGCCCGCCTCGGCGTCGGCGACGATCGGCGCGAGCCAGTCCTGCGTGACGTCGCCCTCGGCGTGCTCGAGCTGGTCCTGACGGATCAGCGCGTTGTTGATGCGACGCACGACCGCCGGCACCGAGTTGGCGGGGTACAGCGACTGGTCGGGGTAGGTCTGACCGGCGAGGTTGCCGTCGGCCGCGACCTGCCAGCCCGAGAGGTAGATGGCCTTGAGGCCCGCCCGCACCTGCTGCACCGCCTGCCCGCCTGTGTAGGCGCCCAGTGCCCGGACGTAGTCCTCGGTGTGCAGCAGGTTCCACAGGTTCTCGGCTCCGCGGTGCGCGAGCGTCGCGTCCTCGCGGACCGAGCCGCGGACGCGGATGACGTCCTCTGCCGTGTACGTGCGCTCGACGCCGTCCCAGCGGGGATCCGTCTCCCAGATCTCCCGGAGCTCGGCGGCCGTCTGAACCTGGTCCCCGGCGCGCAGCCCTGCGGGGCGAGGGGTGTGGTTCTGGGCGGTGTTCGTCATGGTGTCTCCTCCGTTGGATGCCCGGACCGTGAAGCCGGGTGGCGTGTTTCCACTGTGTGTGAAGTTCGCACCCTTCGATGGCCGATCGGGGAGTGAAGATCAGCCGGAATTCTGTTTCTGTGACAGAATCGGCCGCATGAGCACTCCAGCGGTCGAAGAAGACGCCGACGCCCTCACGATCGGACGCCGCATCCGTCAGCTGCGCACGGCGCGCGGGATGACCCTCGACGACCTCGCGGCGGCGGTCGATCGAGCGCCCAGCCAGATGTCGATGATCGAGACGGGCAAGCGCGAGCCCAAGCTCACGCAGCTGCAGTCGATCGCGCGCGCTCTCGGCGTCACGATCGACGCGCTGCTCGAGGGCGAGCCGCTCGATGAACGCAGTGCGATCGAGATCGCCCTCGAACGGGCCATGAAGGGGCAGACGTTCCAGGCTCTCGGCATCGAGCCCTTCCGGATCGCGAAGAGCATGCCGACGGACGCGCTCAAGGCCCTGCTCGCACTGCACGGCGAGATCGACCGGCTCAAGGATGAGCGCGCGGCCACTCCCGAGGAGGCCAGGCGCGCGAACGTCGAGCTCCGCCACCTCATGCGGCGGCAGGACAACCACTTCGCCGATCTCGAGACGAAGGCGGCGGAGATCCTCGCGGCGGTCGGGCACCCCGGGGGACCCCTCACCCAGCGGACGGCCTCCGAGATCGCCGCCTACCTCGGATTCACCCTGCACTACGCCCCGGACCTGCCGCAGACCACCCGCAGCGTCGCCGACCTCGCGAACGGACGTCTGTACCTCTCGAGCAGCGTCCCGGCCAAGGGGGATGCCCGGACCGCGGTGCTGCAAGCGCTGTCCAGCCGCATCCTCGGTCACTCCGAGCCGCGCAGCTATGCCGAGTTCCTGCGCCAGCGCGTCGAGACGAACTACCTCACCGGGGCGCTGCTGGTGCCGGAGGCCCACGTCGTGCCGGCGCTGAAGGATGCGAAGACGCGCAGGGCGATCTCGATCGAGGATCTGCGCGACGCGTACTCGGTGTCGTACGAGACCGCCGCGCACCGATTCACGAACCTCGCGACGCGCCACCTCGACATCCCCGTGCACTTCCTCAAGGTGCACGAGTCGGGCACGATCACGAAGGCGTACGAGAACGATGACGTGAACTTCCCGACCGATCGCCTCGGATCGATCGAGGGGCAGATGTGCTGCCGCCGATGGACCAGCCGCGTGGTGTTCGACGAGGACGACCGCTTCAACCCGTACTACCAGTACACGGACACGGGCAACGGCACCTACTGGTGCACGGCCCGCGTCGAGGCGTCGAGTGAGGGACTGCACTCGGTCAGCGTCGGCGTGCGATTCGACGACACGAAGTGGTTCGTCGGGCGCGACACCCCGCATCGCGGAGTCTCGAAGCACTCGGTCGAGGTGTGCTGCCGGCGGGCGCCCGCCGACCTCGAAGGGCGGTGGCGTGAGAACTCCTGGCCGAACGTCAGGACCCCGCGCACTCTGCTCGCCACACTGCCGACCGGGGCCTTCCCGGGCGTCGACACGACGGATGTGTACGAATTCCTCGAGGCGCACGCGCCGCGCTGAGCGCCCGCACGCGCCGTCGATTCCGGTCGCCTTCCTGTCACGAGGAGGGGGTTGAGCGAACAACGAACACGTGTTAGGTTTTCGCAGGTCGGAGCGCCGCGCTCGGCGGCGCCGTTCTCGATGAGGAGACACGATGAAGCGATGGATGAGCACGCTGGCGACGATCGGACTCGTGACTGCGGGCCTGACGGTCGCCGGGCCCGCGACGGCCGGCGGTGGACGCCCCGGCACCGGTGACCTGAACCGCTGGGCGGTGGACACCTGGCACTCCCTCGACGCGATGACCGATGAGGAGACCGGCCTTCCCGCCGACAACGTGAGCGGCGACCTCGAGACGCCGAGCGCCTACACCTCGCCGACGAACATCGGCGGATACCTGTGGTCGACGGTCACGGCTCGCGACCTCGGAGTCATCAGCGACGAGGAGGCGCGCGATCGCATGTCGACGACGCTGGAGACGCTCGGAACCCTCGAGCGCAACGACGCCAGCGGCATGTTCTACAACTGGTACTCGCCGACGACCGGCGAGAAGCTCACGACATGGCCCGACTCGGGAGACCCGGTGCACCCGTTCCTCAGCACGGTCGACAACGGGTGGCTCGCCGCCGCACTGCGCATCGTCCGCGAAGCGGAGCCCGACCTCGCGCAGCAGGCGGACGCGCTGTACGACTCCATGGACTTCGCGGCGTTCTTCGACCCCGAAGGCGCGGCAGGACTCCCTGCAGGCACGAACCGCGGGGGCTTCTGGGATGCGGCTTCGCCGGAGTGCAGCGTCGAGGCGCCGATGTACAACGGCTCGGGGGACACCGCGTTCTACACGTGCCACCACTACGACACGACCGTGAGCGAGAGCCGCATCGCGACCTACCTCGGCATCGCGAACGGTCAGATCCCGGCCACGGCCCTGTACGGCACGCATCGCACGATGCCTCCCGGGTGCGACTGGGCGTGGCAGGAGCAGCTCCCTCAGGGCGAGTACCGCACCTATGACGGCGTCGAGGTGTGGGAGGGCGCCTACGCATATGACGGGATGTCGTTCGTGCCGAGCTGGGGCGGCAGCATGTTCGAGTCGCTGATGCCCGACCTGCTCGTGCCGGAGACCACGTGGGGTCCGCGTTCGTGG
The DNA here is from genome assembly GCF_001266755.1 of Microbacterium sp. CGR1. Taxonomy (NCBI): domain Bacteria; kingdom Bacillati; phylum Actinomycetota; class Actinomycetes; order Micrococcales; family Microbacteriaceae; genus Microbacterium; species Microbacterium sp. CGR1. Next base: position 1,731,017 of record NZ_CP012299.1, on the reverse strand, counting down.
AAGCTCAACCACCCGATCACCGTCGCCGTGCAGAAGCAGCACGGGCTGGACGAGGCCGGATACGGCTATTGGGGCTTCTCGCCCGCGAGCGACCCGTTCGGCGGGTACGCGGAGTACGGGGTCGACGTAGCCGGGATGCGGGCAGACGGGTACACCTCGGACGCGGAGAAGACCGACGTCGACATCGACAGGCCCGGATGCACCACGGGGACCGATCCCGCTCCGGAGTTCGGTGACGGGGTCGTGACGCCGCACGCCGCGTTCCTGGCGCTTCCGTACGATCGCACGGGCGCGCTCGACAACCTGCGCGGCATCGAGACGGACCTCGGCGCCTACGGCCCCGGCGGGTTCTTCGACGCGGTGGCGGTGAAGAGCGGCACGATCGCCGAGCGCTACCTGTCGCTCGACCAGTCGATGATCATGGCCGCGATCGGCAACGAGCTCACGAAAGATACACTCAAGGACTACTTCGTGGATCGCGACATGGAGCAGCGCCTGCGGCCCGCCATGCGGCAGCAGGTGTTCGGCTCGTCGTGGGGAACGGGGAACGGCCACCACGGCTGAGGTCCGCGCGTTCGCGCCGAGAGACAGGACGGGCGCATGAGCACGGATGAGCAGCCGATGGCGGCGCGACGGCCTCGCGGTCCCTACGCCACCGGCCAGGCGCGCAGGCAGGCGATCGTCGACGAAGCGCTCGCGGTGTTCTCCCGCACGGGATTCCACGGTGGATCCCTACGGGAGATCGCGAAGCGCGTCGGCGTGACGCCGACCGGCCTGCTGCACCATTTCGCGGGCAAGGAGGAGCTCTTCGCCGAGGTGCTCCACCAGCGTGACGAGAAGGTGCGAGAGGCGGCGGGCGACCCTGCCGAGCACACCCTGATCGAACAGGCCACGCGCGTCGTCGCGCACAACCAGACCTCGCGGGGTCTCACCGCGCTCTACGCGATCGTCTCGGCGGAGGCCACAGACCCCGACCACCCGTCGCACGCCGACTTCGCCGCCCGATACCGCGAGCGCGCCGTGGCCGCAGAAGAGATCCTGCGGCGAGGTCAGGCCGACGGAGAGGTGCGCGAGGACATCGACCCCGCTCGGGCGGCCCGGCTGATCAGCGCGGTCATGGACGGCATCCAGCTCCAGTGGCTCCTCGACGATTCCGTCGACATGGTCCCGCTCTTCGAGGAATTCGTCGGACGCTACCTTCACCCCGCCGAACGACGGCCCGACTGAAGGGCGCGCGGATGGCGGAGGCCCGGCATCCGCCACCCCGCCGGGCGGTGATCGCCGGCCGTTCGGTCGAGGACCCCGGTTCAGTCCCGTGCGGTCTGCAGCAGCGTCCACAGCTCGGCGCGGGCGGGGAACGTCGACAGGTCGCTTCCCAGGAGCGCTCCGGCCTGGGCGATCCGCGACCGCAGCGTGTGGCGGTGCACACCGAGTGCCGCCGCGGCAGGATCCGCCTTCGCATCGTGCTCGAGCCAGGTGCGCAGCGACCGTTCGAGGTCGCCGCCGGATCGCGCGTCGTGGTCGCGGATCGGCGCGAGTCGCGATTCGGCGACCAGTCGGGCCTCATCCGTGGCCAGTGCGCTGAGGATGCTGGATCCGGCGGCATCGGCGAAGTGGAACACCCCGGCGCCGGACTGCTGACGGAGCGCCGCGAGCGCCTGTGCGTGGGCTCGGGAGAACGCGTCGTACGACTCGGAACCGGACGCGCCGATGCGGATGCCGAACCGGGTGGCGACCTCGTCGAGCAGTGCGTCATCGGCCATGGACAGGCAGAGCACCACGCCCTCGGATGATTCGGCGAGGAAGCTGGCGGTGCCGTGCTCGGCCCTGCGCCGATCCCACCAGTCGGCGAACGGTCCGGTCGGAGCATCCGCGGCGATCGCGACCACCACGGGTGCAGAGGGCATCGAGCCGAGGACCTTCCGCGCGAGGGACGGATCGTCGTCGAGCAGCGAGCTCAGCAGCTGCGAGTTCAGCCGACGCTTGCTGCGGGCGAGCTGGTCGCTCTGCTCGAGCGCGAGTCCGGCCATCGCGATCACCGACGTCACGACCGTGCGCGCCTCGGCGTCGAGCGCATCGACAGCCAACGCGATCACCCCGCGCAGGTGTCCGCCGCGCCCCACCGTGAAGAGCGTGAACGTCTGATCGTCGATCGTGAGCGACTGCCCGGCCTCGAGCCCACGGGTGAGGATCTCGGTGACCCGTTCGCCGAGCTCGGTGAGTCGTCCTGCAGTGACGGCCGATCGGGGGTGCGACAGCTGCAGGGCGCCGGACGCGTCGTACATTCCGGCCCAGACATCCAGACGGCGGCCGAGCTCTGCGACGGTCGCGTCGAGTCCGCGGGGGCGCAGCGCGGCCAGTGCGAGTGCGCGCTGGGTGTCGAGCGCCCACGACCTGCGGGCGTAGGCCTGCGCCGCGATCGCTTCGGAGTGTGCGCGGGCGACGGCGATGAAGGGCGTGCGATAGGGGACTTCGAAGAGGGGGATCCCGCGGCGTGCGCACTCGAGGATCAGCTCGTCGGGGATCGCGGCACGGTGCACGTCCGTGCCGAATCCGAGGCCGAGCACCCCGCGATCCGCCAGCCGCCCGACGTAGACGTCGAAATCGGTGCCGACGTCGAACTGGGTGCCCGTCGTCAGCAGTGCGAGGTCCTCGGCGAGGAACGGCGTCGGGTCGGCGAGGTCGGAGCTGTGCACCCACCGCAGGGGGCGATCGAGGGCGCCGTCCGGAAGGCCGTCCGCGTCCGAGATCAGCACGAGCCCGAGATCGCGGCGCCGGAAGAGAGCGCGCAGCGCGGGCTGTTCGGCGTCGTCCATGCGCTGCGGTCCTCTCGGCATCCGGATCAGCGCTTATACGGTCGGGCGATGATCTCTCCCAGATTGTACAGCCGGGCGAATGCGCCGACGTCGGATGCGGTCGTACGCTCACGGACATGGCTCTCCTCGACACCGCAGCTGTTGCAGTCCCGCTCGGCGGACCCGACCTCCCCCAGGAGCGTCGTCTCGTCACCGACCTTCCCGGCCCCCGCTCGGCCGAGATCCTCGCCCGCAAGGCCGATGCCGTCGCCGCCGGCGTCGGGCACACGGTTCCCGTCGCGGCCGTCGCCGCCGGCGGGGGAGTGGTCGTGGATGCCGACGGCAACTCGCTGATCGACCTCGGCTCCGGCATCGCTGTGACGACCGTCGGCAACGCGCACCCCAAGATCGCCGCAGCCGTGGCCGCGCAGGCCGCGCAGTTCACGCACACCTGCTTCATGATCTCGCCGTACGAGTCGTACATCGGTGTCGCCGAAGCGCTCAACCGCCTCACTCCCGGCGACTTCGCCAAGAAGAGCGCCCTGTTCAACTCCGGCGCCGAGGCCGTCGAGAACGCGATCAAGATCGCCCGTAAGCACACCGGTCGCCAGGCCGTCGTCGCCTTCGACCACGGCTACCACGGCCGCACCAACCTCACCATGGCGCTGACCGCGAAGTCGATGCCGTACAAGAGCGGCTTCGGCCCGTTCGCCCCTGAGGTGTACCGTGCGCCGATGTCGTACCCGTTCCGCGACGGTCTCGACGGCGCAGAGGCCGCCGCCCGCGTGATCCTGCAGCTCGAGAAGCAGATCGGCGCCGACAACCTCGCCGCCGTCATCATCGAGCCGATCCAGGGAGAGGGCGGCTTCATCGTCCCGGCGGAGGGCTTCCTCCCGGCGATCGCCTCGTGGTCCCGCGCGAACGGCGTCGTGTTCATCGCCGACGAGGTGCAGACCGGCTTCGCCCGCACCGGCCACATGTTCGCGAGCGAGATCTTCGGCATCGAGCCCGACCTCATCACGACCGCCAAGGGCATCGCGGGCGGTCTGCCCCTCGCCGCCGTCACGGGGCGCTCCGAGATCATGGACGCCTCGCACGCAGGCGGCCTCGGCGGCACCTACGGCGGAAACCCGATCGCCTGCGCTGCGGCGCTCGCCGCGATCGATGTGTTCGAGAACGACGGCGTGATCGAGCGCGCTCGCGAGATCGGCGAGATCCTGACGGCACGCCTCGGAGCCATGCAGGAGAAGGACACCCGCATCGGAGACATCCGCGGCCACGGCGCCATGATCGCCGCCGAGTTCGTCGACCCCGAGACCAACGCGCCCGACGCCGCCCTCACCTCCGCGGTCGCCAAGGCCTGCGTCGCGCAGGGCGTCATCGTCCTGACGTGCGGCACCTACGGCAACGTCATCCGGTTCCTCCCGCCGCTCTCGATCGGCGACGACCTCCTGAACGAGGGCCTCGACGTCGTCGCGGCCGCGCTCGCCGCCACCGCGGGCTGACAGACCAGCAGCCGCGGTTCGTCCGCGACTGCCACCACACGTCCGGCCGCGACGAGGATCGGGGGATTTCGAGTCGCGGCCGGCACAACCTTTCCAATGAAGGAGAAGCAGATGGCTGAGATCACTCGCGACGTGCTGATCGTCGGAGCCGGAGCCGCAGGGCTCACGGCGGCGAACGACCTGCGCAAGGCCGGCCTGTCGGTCGCCGTACTCGAGGCGCGTGACCGCGTCGGCGGACGACTGTGGACCGACGTCATCGACGGCGCCATGCTCGAGATCGGCGGCCAGTGGGTCTCGCCCGACCAGGACGCCCTGAAGGACACCATCGAGGAGCTGGGGCTCGAGACCTACAGCCGCTACCGCGAGGGCGACAGCGTCTACGTCGGTCCGGACGGGCAGACGCATCGCTTCACCGGCGAGATGTTCCCGGTGTCCGCTGAGACCGAGGCCGTCATCGCCGAGATCACCGAGCGCCTCGACGCCATGGTCGCCGAGATCGACCCCGACCGTCCGTGGGAGCACCCGCTCGCGAAGGAATGGGACTCGATCACCTGGGACGCCTGGCTGCGTGTGCAGACCGACGATGACGAGGCCGTGCGCAATCTCGCCTTCGCCACCGGCTCCGCGATGCTCACCAAGCCGACGCACTCTTTCTCGCTGCTGCAGTCGCTGCTCATGGCGGCATCCGCCGGGTCGTACTCCAACCTCGTCGACGCCGACTTCATCCTCGACAAGCGGGTGGTGGGCGGTCTGCAGAAGGTGCCGCTGCTGCTCGCCGAGCGCCTGGGCGACGACGTCATCCTCAACCAGCCGGTGCGCTCGCTCGAATGGGGCGTCGACGGTGTGACCGCCACGACCGACGACACCACCGTGCGCGCCCGCTTCGCGATCCTCGCGCATGCTCCCGTGCTCTACAGCCGTATCGCCTTCGTCCCGCCGCTTCCCCGGCGCCAGCACCAGATGCACCAGCACATCTCGATGGGCTTCGTCATCAAGGTGCACGCCGTCTACGACCGCCCGTTCTGGCGCGAGCAGGGCCTCAGCGGCACCGCGTTCAGCCCGTACGAGCTCGCGCACGAGGCGTACGACAACACGAACCACGGCGACGAGCGCGGCACCCTGGTCGGCTTCGTCAGCGACCAGAACGCCGACGACCTGTTCACGCTGTCGGCCGAGGAGCGCAAGGAGCGCATCCTCGAGTCCCTCTCGCACTACTACGGCGACGAGGCGAAGAACCCGGTCGTCTACTACGAGAGCGACTGGGGCACGGAGGAGTGGACCCGCGGAGCGTACGCGGCGAGCTTCGACATGGGCGGACTCCACCGCTACGGCGCCGACCTCCGCTCGGCCGTCGGCCCCATCCACTTCGCGTGCAGCGACATGGCGGGCGCCGGATATCAGCACGTCGACGGCGCGATCCGCATGGGGCACCTCGTCGCCTCGAACATCGTCGAAGCGACGCGCGCCGCCGGCGACACCGCCGAGGTCGGCTGATGACCGGCGCGGTCGTCGTCGGGTACACCGCGACGGATGCGGGAGCGGATGCCGCAGCGCTCGGCGCGCGGCTCGCCCGCAGCCTCGGCGCGGTGCTGCACCTCGTGATCGTGCTGCCGTCGGAGGGCACCCGCAGCGCGGCCGTTCCCCCCGAGCGGGCGTATGAGGACCACATCCGCCGCCAGGCGAAGGAATGGCTCGAGGACGCGGTCGTCCGACTGCCGCAGGAACTCACCCGCACGGGCCACGTGCGGTTCGGCGAGTCCTTCGCCGAAGGGCTGATCGCCGCCGGCGAGGAGTTCGGCGCCAGGCTGATCGTCATCGGCACGGCCGGCGGCAGCATCTTCGGCCGCCACCGCCTCGGCAGCGTCGCGTCGGAGCTGCTGCACTCGTCGACCATCCCCGTCGCGCTCGCCCCCGCCGGCACCGCGGACCAGGACGATCACGTGCTTCCTCGCGTGACGGCCGCGGTCGGCAACCGGGCGGGTGCCGACAACCTCCTCGACGAGGCCGCCGCGATCGCGACCGAGTCCCGTGTCGGCCTGCGCCTCGTCTCGCTCGTGCCCTTCGACGTGCCGCCCGGTCTCGACACCGGCGCGATCCGCGTGGTCGGCGACGCACACGCGAACGACGTGCTCGAGGTCGCCAAGAGCCTGCTGCCCGACGAGCTGAAGGCCGAGGTCGAAGAGGCCCCCGGCGACACCGTCGAAGATGCCGTCGCGAACCTCTCGTGGCTCCCCGGCGAGGTCGTCCTCGTCGGCTCCAGCCGCCTGGCGCAGCCGCGCCGCCTGTTCCTGGGCTCGACCGCAGCGAAGATGCTGCACGAACTGCCCGTTCCCATGATCGTCGTCCCGCGCACCCGCGCCGAAGCAGGAGTCCGCTGATGAGCAGCACGAACCGGGCGACGGAGCCCGCATCCGGTGTGACGACCGGCATCTCGCAGAAGGGGCTGAGCGCGGGTGCCGTCGGAGTGCTCGGAGCCGTCGTCATCGGCGTCTCGACCATCGCGCCGGCCTACACGCTCACCGCATCGCTCGGCCCGACGGTCGCCGTCGTCGGCACCCAGGTGCCCGCGATCATGCTCGTCGGCTTCATCCCGATGCTCCTGACCGCCTTCGGCTACCGCGAGCTCAACCGCATGATGCCGGACTCCGGCACCTCGTTCACGTGGGGAGTGCGGGCGTTCGGGCCGTGGATCGGCTGGATGACGGGCTGGGGCCTGATCGCCGCCACCGTCATCGTGCTGTCGAACCTCGCCGGCATCGCGGTCGAGTTCCTCTTCCTGCTGATCGCCCAGCTCAGCGGCAACCCCGAGATCGCCGACCTGGCGTTCAACCCGATCATCAACGTCGTCGTGTGCCTGCTCTTCATGCTCGGCGCGACGCTCGTGTCGTACCGCGACATGCAGACGACGCAGAAGTTCCAGTACATCCTCGTCGGCTTCCAGGTGCTCGTGCTCGTGGTCTTCGCCACGGTCGCGATCGTCAAGGCCGTCTCCGGAGACGCTCCCGAGCCGACCCCTTTCTCGTGGTCGTGGTTCAACCCGTTCGAGGTTCCGTCCTTCAGCGCCTTCGCCGCAGGGCTCTCGTTGTCGATCTTCATCTTCTGGGGCTGGGACGTCGTCCTCACCATGAACGAGGAGACGAAGGACCCGGCCAAGACGCCGGGGCGCGCCGCGATGGTCACGGTCGTCGTCGTCGTCGCCCTGTACCTGCTGCTGGCCATCGGCCTCATCATGTTCGCCGGCGTCGGCACGGGCGACTACGGGCTCGCGAACGAGGACATCTCGGCGAACGTGTTCTTCGCGCTCTCGGATCCGATCCTCGGACCGCTGGCGTTCCTGGTCTCGCTCGCGGTGCTGTCGAGCTCGGCGGCCTCGCTGCAGTCGACCGCAGTCGGACCCGCTCGCACGCTGCTGGCGATGGGGCACTACGGCGCCCTGCCCAAGAAGTTCGCACGGGTCAGCCCGCGGTTCTTCACCCCGGGCTACTCGACGATCGTGTCGGCCGTCGTCGCGTCCGTCTTCTACGCCGTGATGCGCCTCGTCAGCGAGAACGTCCTCACCGACACCATCCTGTCGCTCGGCATGATGATCTGCTTCTACTACGGCCTCACCGCGTTCGCGTGCGTCTGGTACTTCCGCAAGCAGTGGTTCGACTCCGCCAGGAGCTTCTTCTTCACGTTCCTGTTCCCGCTCGTCGGCGGTGCGATCCTCGCCGTCCTGTTCGTCACGACGCTCATCGACTCGATGGACCCCGCGTACGGCAGCGGATCGAACATCGGGGGCCTCGGACTCGTGTTCGTCCTCGGCGTCGGCATCATCGTGGTCGGCATCGTCATCATGATCTGGCAGTCCATCAAGCGCCCGGCGTTCTTCCGCGGCGAGACCCTCAGCATGGATGCTCCCGCGAGCAACCGCCGGCGCTGACGGAATCCCGCGGCACCGGCATCCCATCCTCCCCACAGAAAGAGATTCCATGAGCACTCAGACTGAGCAGGCGCTGCTCGACAGCATCCCCACCGGCCTCTTCATCGGGGGAGAGTGGATCGACGGCGAGACCGGGGGCACGTTCGACGTGAAGGACCCCGCGACCGGTGCGGTCATCCGCACGATCGCCGACGCGACCCCGGGTGACGGCATCCGCGCGCTGGATGCGGCAGTCGCCGCGCAGGACGCATGGGCCGCGACCGCACCTCGCACCCGCAGCGACATCCTGCGCCGGGCATTCGACCTCGTGCAGGAGCACAAGGAGGATCTCGCACTGCTGATGACCCTCGAGATGGGCAAGCCGCTCGCCGAGGCGCGCGGCGAGGTCGGCTACGGCGGCGAGTTCCTCCGCTGGTTCAGCGAGGAGGCCGTGCGCATCAGCGGTCGCTACGGCATCAACCCGGAGGGCACCGGCCACATGGTCGTCTCGCAGCGGCCCGTCGGCCCCTCGTTCTTCGTGACGCCGTGGAACTTCCCGTTCGCGATGGCCACCCGCAAGATCGCGCCGGCGCTCGCCGCCGGCTGCACCGTGGTGATCAAGCCCCCGGCACTCACGCCGCTGACGACGATGTTCTTCACGTCGCTGCTCGAGAAGGCCGGCCTCCCCGCCGGTGTCGTGAACGTGGTGCAGACGTCCAAGTCGTCGGCGCTCTCGGCCCCGATCATCGCCGACCCGCGCCTGCGCAAGCTGTCGTTCACCGGTTCGACGGAGGTGGGCCGCAAGCTCATCGCCCAGGCCGCGGAGGGCGTGCTGCGCGTGTCGATGGAGCTCGGCGGCAACGCGCCGTTCGTCGTCTTCGATGACGCCGACCTCGACAAGGCCGTCGACGGCGCACTGGCCGCGAAGTTCCGCAACATCGGCCAGGCGTGCACCGCTGCCAACCGCTTCATCGTGCACAAGGACGTCGCCGAGGAGTTCGGCCGCAAGGTCACCGAGCGCGTCAACGCGATGAAGATCGGCCGCGGCACCGAAGAGGGCGTGGCCATCGGCCCGCTGATCGACGAGGATGCCGTCGCGAAGGCCGGCGAGCTCGTCGACGACGCCGTCGAGCGCGGCGCGACCCTGCTCGCGGGTGGCAAGGCCGTCGAGGGCACGGGCACCTTCTACGAGCCGACAGTGCTCACCGACGTGGTGGCGGGCTCGGCGATCCTCCGCGAGGAGATCTTCGGCCCGGTGCTCGCGATCGCGACCTTCGAGGACGAGGACGAGGCCGTCCGTCTCGCCAACGACACCGAGTACGGACTGGTCTCGTACGTGTTCACCGAGAACCTGCAGCGCGGGCAGCGGATGATCGACAGGCTCGAGACCGGCATGATGGGTCTCAACGTGGGCGTGGTGTCGAACGCCGCCGCCCCCTTCGGCGGCGTCAAGCAGTCCGGCGTCGGCCGCGAGGGCGGTCTCGAGGGCATCCACGAGTACCTGTCCACCAAGTACACGCTGATCCCGGTCTCCTGACCGGTCGGCCAGAGGAGGAGAGAACATGACCGATTACGCCGTCATCAACCCCGCCACCGGAGAGACGCTGGCGTCCTTCGACACGTTCACGGATGCGCAGATCGAGGCGGCTGTCGCGGCCGCCGACGAGGCGCACCGCGAATGGTCCCGGTCCTCGACCGTGGCTGAGCGCGCAGCGCTCCTCCGTCGCGCCGCCGAGCTGCACCGCGAGCGCCGCGAGGAGCTCGCCGACGTCTTCGTGCGCGAGATGGGCAAGCCCCGCGAGGCCGCCCTCGGGGAGGTCGACTTCGCCGCCGACATCGCCGAGTACTACGCCGACCAGGCCGAGGCCATCATGGCCGACCAGCCGATCGCGATCCTCGGCGAGGGCTCGGCGATCGTGCGCCGGTCGTCGCTCGGACCGCTCGTCGGCATCATGCCGTGGAACTTCCCGGCCTATCAGATCGTCCGCTTCGCTGCGCCGAACCTGATCGTCGGCAACACGATCCTGCTGAAGCCTGCTCCGCAGTGCCCGGAGTCGTCGACCGCGATCGAGGCGATCTACCACGACGCCGGATTCCCGACGGGCGCGTACCAGAACGTCCTCGCGACCAACGAGCAGATCGCCGACATGATCGCCGACCCGCGCGTGCAGGGCGTCTCGCTCACCGGCTCGGAGCGCGCAGGCGCAGCGGTCGCCGAGATCGCCGGACGCAACCTCAAGAAGGTCGCGCTCGAGCTCGGCGGGTCCGACCCGTTCATCGTGCTCTCGACCGACGACCTCGACGCCACCGTGCAGGCGGGCGTCGACGCGCGTCTCGACAACAACGGCCAGGCGTGCAACGGCGCGAAGCGTTTCATCATCGTCGACGACCTGTACGACTCGTTCGTCGAGAAGTTCACGGCCGCGATGGCATCGGTGCAGGCGACCGACCCGACGCTCGACGACACCGTGCTCGGCCCGGTCTCGTCGGAGACGGCGGCGGAGAACCTGCAGAAGCAGATCGACCAGGCCGTCGAGCAGGGAGCGACGCTGCTGACCGGCGGCACCCGCAACGGGGCGTTCTTCGCCCCGACCGTGCTCGCCGACGTGACGCCCGACATGAACGTCTACCGCGAGGAGCTCTTCGGCCCCGCGGCGGTCGTCTACCGGGTCGCCGATGAGGATGCCGCTGTCGCCCTCGCGAACGACACGACCTTCGGGCTCGGCTCGTACGTCTTCACGACCGATGCCGAGCAGGCCGAGCGTGTCGCCGACAACATCGAGGCGGGCATGGTCTACGTCAACCTGGTGCTGGCCGACAGCCCCGAGCTGCCGTTCGGCGGCATCAAGCGCAGCGGCACGTCGCGTGAGCTGGGTCACCTCGCCGCCGACGAGTTCGTCAACAAGAAGCTGATCCGCATCGGCTGAGCGACTCTCCCTGATGGGGGCGGATGCCACGGCATCCGCCCCCATCATCGTCTCCGCAGTGCGGCATCCGGAGAGCGGATGTTCGACGGATGCCGGATCCCTCCGCGGCACCCGGGCGTAGGTTGGAAGCATGGCAACCGTCGCAGCGAACATCGTCAAGACCCTCCGCGCCAACGGGATCGACCGTGTCTACGGCCTCCCGGGCGACTCCCTCAACGGGTTCACCGACGCCCTCCGGAAGGACGGCGGCATCCGCTGGGTGCACGTGCGGCATGAGGAGTCCGCGGCATTCGCGGCGGCGGCCGATGCCTCGCTCACGGGTGAGCTCGCGGTGGTCGCCGGTTCGTGCGGTCCGGGCAACCTGCACCTGATCAACGGACTCTTCGACGCGAACCGCTCGCGGGTGCCGGTGCTGGCGATCGCCGCGCACATCCCCACCACCGAGATCGGCACGGGGTACTTCCAGGAGACCCACCCGCAGGAGCTCTTCCGCGAGTGCAGCGTCTACGTCGAGTACGTCGCCGACCCCAAGCAGATGCCGCGCCTGCTGGAGATCGCGATGCGCGCCGCCATCGAGCAGCGCGGGGTCGCGGTGCTCGTGATCCCGGGCGACGTCGCGCTCTCGGAGATCGCCGACGACCGAGCCGTGGTCATCGAACGCTCCCACCCCGTGATCGTGCCGAGCGGAGACGAGCTCGCGCGCGCCGCGACGCTGCTCAACGCCTCGAAGAAGACAACGATCCTCGCAGGCGCGGGTGTCGAGGGGGCTCACGACGAGGTCATCGCACTCGCCGACCGACTCGGTGCGCCGATCGTGCACGCGCTCCGGGGCAAGGAGTTCATCGAGTACGACAACCCGTTCGACGTCGGTATGACGGGGCTGCTCGGCTTCGCCTCCGGCTACCGGGCGATGGAAGCCGCCGACACGCTGCTGGTGCTGGGCAGCGACTTCCCCTACGAGCAGTTCTATCCCGAGCACGCCACGACGATCCAGGTCGACATCCGCGGCTCGCAGCTCGGCAGACGGCATCCGCTCGATCTGGGCCTGGTCGGCGACGTCGGCGCGACCGTCACGGCGCTGCTGCCGCGACTCGCCGAGACGAACGACCGCGGTCACCTCGACGACTCCACCGCGCACTATCGCAAGACCAGGGCCAAGCTCGACGACCTCGCGACGCCGACCAAGGCAGGCCGCCCCATCCATCCGCAGTACCTCGCCCGGCTGCTCGATGAGCAGGCCGCGGATGACGCGATCTTCACCGCCGACGTCGGCTCGCCCACCGTGTGGGCCGCCCGCTATCTGTCGATGACCGAGAACCGACGCCTGATCGGCTCGTTCACACACGGGTCGATGGCGAATGCGCTGCTGCACGGCATCGGCGCGCAGGTCTCGCATCCGGATCGTCAGGTCGTCGCGCTCGCCGGCGACGGAGGGCTCGCGATGATGCTGGGCGAACTGCTCACGCTCACGCAGAACAAGCTGCCCGTGAAGACCGTCGTCGTGAACAACTCGTCGCTGAACTTCGTCGAGCTCGAGATGAAGGCCGCGGGCTTCGTCAACTACGGCACCGCGCTCGACAACCCGAGCTTCGCGGCCATCGCCGAGGCCATGGGGATCTTCGCCCGTCGGGTCGAGAACAGCGAGGACCTGCCGGATGCCGTCCGCGAGGTGCTCGCGCATGACGGCCCTGCGCTGCTCGACGTCGTGACCGAGCGCCAGGAGCTGTCGATGCCCCCGGCGATCGAGGCCGAGCAGGTCAAGGGCTTCGCTCTGTACGCGATCCGCACGGTGATGTCGGGCAAGGGAGACGAGCTGCTCGACCTCGCGCGGGCCAACTGGCGTCAGTTCCTCTGAGTCAGCTGTCGAGGAGGGCCCGCACCTCGGTCGCCTCGCCGTGGCGTCCGAGCGCCTCGAGCACGTTGCCGAGTTCGAGCGCCGAGACCTGCTGCAGCGGCGGGTAGCCGGCGGAGTGCTCGAGGGCACTGCGGTAGATCGGCACGGAGTCCGCGGCCCGGTCGTCGCCGACCAGCAGACGGGCGGCGAACAGCTCGGAGCCGCCGGCCGAGCCCGCATCCCCGATCGCCGCGAATCCGTCGGCCGCGGTGAGCGCAGCGGCGACGGCCTCGTCGGTGCGGCCGAACTGGGCGAGCGCCCGGCCCCGCGAGTCGGTGACGTCGGCGAGCAGCCACGCCGCCTCGTGCTCGTGAGCGAGCGCGGCGACCTCGTCGAAGAGGGCGAAGGCGCGGTCGTCCTGCGTGGCCGCATAAGCCTGTCCGAGGTTGTGCAGCACGTCAGCGAGGGCGCCGACCGCCTCGGGGGCCCGGCGCACGATCTCGGATGCCGATTCGAGTGTCGCGATCGCCTCCGCGTGCTCGTCGAACCGGGCGAGGATCTTGGCGCGCTCGGTCAGCGCCATTGCCTGGTCGGCATGCTCCTCCGCCTCGCCGAACAACTCGCCCGCATACCCGAATGCGCCGACAGCCTGTCCGAACTCGCCGGCCGATCCGAGGGCGCGCGCGAGAAGAGACGCCGTCATCGCTCGGGAGGCCGCGGGCACCTCGGCCTGCTCTTCGCGCTCGAGCACCTGTCCGAACAGCTCGGCCGCCACCTCGGCGTCCCCGGCCGCGAGCATCGCGCGCGCGAGCCGGAAGTCCGCGCCCGCCTGGTCGCCGCCCTCCTGCGCGACGAGCCGCGAGGTGACCCGGTAGCGGGTGACGGCCTTCTCCGGGTCGCCCGCGTCCTCCCAGAGCGCCCCCGCGAGCAGGTGCGCGGCGGCCAGGGCCGTGGTCGCACCGAGCCCGGCGAGAAGACGGGTCGCCTCGTCGGCATCCGCAGCGCCCTCCGCGAACGACTCGCTTCCGCCGCGCACCTTCGCGCGCGTCTGCAGCGCCTGCGCGCGATGACCGATGCTGAGATCGTCCTGGGCCAAGAAGCGATCGAGCAGAGCGGATGCCGCTTCGATGTCGCCCTTCTGCAGCACGGCCGAGATGGCGACGAGCGTCGTCGTGTTCGAGAGGCGCGCGTCCTCGGCCTCGGCGAAGGCGCGAGCCGCGATCTCCGCCATGTCGAGGGCGGCGCCGGGTTCATCCGCGTGCAGGTGCAGCGACGCGCGGCTGATCGCCAGGTCTCCGCGCGACCATGCGGGCAGAGCGTCCGTGTTCGCGAGCTCGTCCTCGAGCGCCGCCGCAGCCTCGGGGGTGTTCAGGCCGAAGGTCGCGAGACCGAGGCGCAGTTCGAGATCGGCCTGTGCGTCGAGGCCTGCGGCGCGCAGGGCATCGATCCGCGCCGGCAGCAGGTCGGCAGCCTCTTCTGCTCGGTCGAGGGCGATCAGGATGCCGAGGCGCATCGACAGGAGCTCGGCGAGCTTCGAGGGGTCCTCGACGCTCAGCGCGTGCGGCAGGGCCCGCAACGTCTCGTGCTCCGCGCCGAACTGGGCGAGGTTCACGACCCGTTCGAACCACGCGTCGGGATCGTCGGGTGTCGCCGCGTCCGGAGCCGTGACGAAGGCATCCGACCGGACGGGTACGTCGTAGTGCTCGTCGGCGAGAGCGCGCAGGCGGGTGAGGCTGCGGGCGTGGCCCTCGGTGCCGTCCCGCAGATCGAAGTCCGAGCCGATGCGCTCGGCGGCAGCCCACGCGGTGGCGGCGAGTTCGGCGGCACCCCATGCTCCGTCGTGCTCGCCGAAGAACTCCTCGAGCGCGGGGGAGTCGGCACCGCGCACCGTGGCATCGCCGTGACCCGCCGCAGTCACACGATCGAGGGCGAAAGCGAACGCCGCCAGCGCGGCGAAGTGGGCATCGACGTTGAGTCCGTCGTGAGCGAGCCAGCCGATGTGACGCTCGACCTGCGCGAGCGCGCGTGCCTCGTTGCCGGTGAGGGCGGCGAACACGATGTTGTGGGCGACGATCCGCAGGTTGTCCGGGTTGTCCTTCGCGAGCCGGTAGCTGCGCAGGTGCGCGCTCCTCGCCTCGTCGAAGCGCCCGGCACGAAGGTAGGGCACGAGCACGCGCGACAGTGCGTGCTCGGGCTCCTCGCCGCACGAGAAGCCGCCTTCGAGCATCTCCTCGACGAGTCGGATGGCCTCGGCATCTCGATCGGTCTCGGTGAAGAAGCCGGCGAACTGGCTGCGTCCGCAGGCGTCACAGTGGCTGTGGTCGTCTCGGGGCGTGGCCTCCAGCTGCGCGCGCAGCGCCTCGGCGTCGTCGAGTCGACCGGCGTCCCAGGCGTCCTCGAATCGGGCCGTGAGCACTCCGCTCATGCCGAGTCCGGCCTTGCGATAGTGCGTCTCCATGTCGTCGAGGACCGCGGTGATCTGCTCGGTCGAGAACGCGGGCGACGAACGCAGAGAAGACGCCATCCATTTGAACTGCCACATCAGATCGGCGCCGCCGTAGTCGAGGTCGGCGGGGAAGCGCTGCGGGTCGGAGTCGTGTCGGGCGAGGCACCACGCGAACGAGTTCAGCATCACATCGGTCGCGCCGTTCATGTTCGCGGAGGCGGTCTGCCTCATCCGCGCCTCGTACTCGAGCCGCTCGTCGCCGAGCTCGACGGCGAGCGAGACGGCATCCGCCACCAGCGCCTGCTCCGCCGGACCCCAGGGCGTGCGGTCGATCTCTTCGATGAGCTGAGAGAAGCGCTTCTTCGGACTGGTCATGGGGGATCCTTCGAACGGAGCGAGCGGTCGGAGCGAGCGGTCGGAGCGAGATCAGGGGGCGTCGTCGAAGGGGATCGAATCCGCTTCGATGCCGGCGGACAGCGAGACGAGGTCCGAGAGCGCGGTCGACATGAGTGCGCGATCGGCGTCGGAGAGCGGATGGTGTCCCGCCAGCAGCGCCTGGATGTAGAGCAGCTGCACGGTGCGGGCGAACACCGCGTCGTCCTGCACGCGGACGAGCGCGCGCACGACGCGGTTCGACCAGTTCAGGCACAGGCGCGCGCTGAGATCGTCGTCGCGGGAGGCCGAGAGGGTCGAGTCGATGCGGTCGAGCACCCCGCCCCACAGCGATCCGGTGATGCCCTTCGTGCGGCCACGGTCGATCCTGCGCAGCACCTCGGGGTCGGCGACGTACAGCGCTGCGAGTTCGGGCTGGTCGATCGACCGCACGGTGACGGAGCAGCCGGATGCGGTCAGCACGCCGCCGGCGCGGGCCTCGAGGGCCAGCGCGGCGTCGCGGTCGTCCAGCGGCGGAGGGTCGAGACGATCGAGCTCCCCGGCCACGTCGACGAGTTCGATCGTCACGTGCGGGTAGAGCTCCGGCAGCATCCGCACGAGGTCCGCGTCGTACAGGTAGCCGCCGTTGACCAGCACCTCGGACCCGGGGGAGATCCCTGCGACCTGGCGGAACTCGTCGACCGACTGCGCGAATCGCACGTGCGGGTATCGTTCGACGAGGTCGCCGATGCGCATCGTTCCGTGGGTGGTCTCGAGGGTCAGCCAGCGCGTGATGAACTGCGCGAGCTCGTCGTCGTGCCGCACCAGCGATTTCAGACCGACCTCGTGGATCGCCACGAACTGGGCGAGTCTGTGCGGTTCGCGCAGGCCCAGCTCGAGCACCCAGCGGCGGATGCCGGCACCGAGCTGCTCGCGCACACGCTCGAGGGCCGCGTCGTCGACGAGCGATTCGCGGCTCGCCGTCGGAGCGAGGCCGGTCGAATCGACCACGGCGCGCACGAAGAACGCCCATTCGGGCAGCACGTCGTCGACCCGCTCGCCCAGGAGCATCCTGCCGAGATACATGCGCGTCGCCTGGCGGGCGCCCGGCGGGGGAGCGTAGGGCAGGACGTAGGCGAGTCCCCGTGTGCCGGTGGCCGGCTCGCTGAGCTCGATCACGTCGAGCGGGCTCGCACCGAGCAGGTCGCGCCCGTACTGCACGGCGCCGTCGATGTCGTCGGCGGGGTCGAGGAACGGCGTGCGCCGGGTGATGTCGACGTCGCCGCTCGCAGAGTCGAGGATCACCCGCACGGGGAGGAACTCGGCGAAGGTGGTGGCCAGCTCTCGCACGGCCGCGGGGCGCAGCAGCTCGTCGGCGTCGAAACGAGGGCGGAGATGCACACTCGTGCCGATCAGCAGATCGTCGTCGATCTCCACGACGCGGAAGGTCCCGTCCGCGCTGCCCGTCCACTCGACGGCCGGGCCGCCCCGGACGCTGCGCGAGCGGATGACGATCGAATCGGCGACCATGAAGCAGCTCAGCAGGCCGATGCCGAACTGACCGAGGTAGTCGCTGCGCGGGAGGTCGAAGATGTCGCGCTTCGAGCTGCGGCCGACCGTGGCGAGCAGGTCGCCCACCTCGGCTGCGGTCAGGCCGATCCCGTCGTCACGCAGGACGAACTCGCCCGTGGTGTCCGTCAGCGCGGTGATGCGGATGCTCCCGCCCTGCCCGTCGACCTCGCGCCGTGCGGTGATCGCATCGCGGGCGTTCTGCAGCAGTTCGCGCAGATACACGCGAGGACTCGAGTAGATGTGGCGGCTCAGGAGGTCGACGACACCGCGCAGGTCCACCTGGAACTGCTGCACGTCAGCGCTCACTGCGCCCCCTCCCGTTTCGTCCGCCCGCCGAGCCTAACAACAACGACGAGAGCGGGCCCGGTTCGGCGCTGACCGACGGATGCCGTATGCTTGACGAGCAGTTGTTGTCTGCATTCTTTCGCCGTGCCCCGGTCCTTGCGGTCGGGTAACGATGGCAGGATGGAGATGACACCCCGAGACCTCCCGGTCTCTAGGGCGGTAGCTCAATTGGCAGAGCAGCGGTCTCCAAAACCGCAGGTTGCAGGTTCGATTCCTGTCCGCCCTGCGCGTCAGCACACGCTGACACACGAAAGGTACATTCAGGATGGATCAGGACGAACCGCGCGGCGAGGTCGTCGCGGCCGGCGCCACCCGCGAGAAGAAGCGTGGCATCGTGGGCTTCTTCGGGGGCATCGCTCTATTCTTCCGTCAGGTCATCGCCGAGCTGCGCAAGGTCGTCACGCCGACCCGCAAGGAACTGGTCAAGTTCACCGCAGTGGTGCTCGTCTTCGTTCTCATCGTCATGGGCATCGTCTACGGACTCGACACCCTGTTCGCCTGGGTCACGCACATCGTCTTCGGGGTCCCGGGCGCCTGACGCCCTCGCGGCCCTGGCCGCAGTGATTGGAAAGAAACAACGTGTCTGAACGATATTCCGACGACGCCGACTGGGCGACTGCTGCTGAGCAGTCCAGCGAAGAGGACGAGGCCCAGGAGGGCAACGTGCTCGCTGCGGAAGAGCAGTCGGTCACCTCGGCCGAACATGTCGCCCTCCACATCGAGGACGTCGACGGAGACGCCGACGCCGATGTGCAGGACGACGACAACGACATCGAAATCGACGACCCGGAGGCGGACGCGATCGTGAACGACGCTCTCAACCTGGACGAAGCGGCCGAGTCTGAGGCTGCCGCTGAGGTCCTGAACGATTCTGTGGCGGAAGAGACCGCCGAGCTCGAGGCCGCTGAGGCCGACGAGGTCACCCCTTACGACGGACCCGACATCAACGGCGACGATGACGCCGCGACGGAGTCCGACGACGACGAGGCCGAAGAGGGCGACGACGCCGAGGAAGACCCGTATGAGGCGTTCCGCCTCGACCTGCGGATGCTTCCGGGCAAGTGGTACGTCATCCACTCCTACGCCGGATTCGAGCGCAAGGTCAAGGCCAACATCGAGCAGCGCAAGTCGACGCTCGAGGTCGAGGACGAGATCTATCAGATCGAGGTCCCGATGGAAGACGTGGTCGAGATCAAGAACGGCCAGCGCAAGATGGTCACCCGCGTGCGCATCCCCGGCTACGTTCTCGTGCGCATGGAGCTCACCGAGGACACCTGGTCGGTCGTGCGTCACACGCCGGGCGTCACCGGCTTCGTGGGCAACGCCCACAACCCGACGCCGCTGCGCTTCGAAGAGGCCTTCAACATGCTGAAGTCGCTCGTCGAGGTCAAGGACGTCCCGACCGCCAAGAACATCGCGTCGAAGGGCGGCCTCGCCGTCGCTCGTCCGCTTCCGGCCGAGGTCGACTTCGAGGTCGGCGAGACCATCACGATCAAGGAGGGCTCGTTCGCGGGTCTTCCCGGTTCGATCAGCGAGATCAAGCCCGAGAGCGGCAAGCTCACGGTGCTCGTGTCGCTCTTCGAGCGCGAGACCCCGGTCGAGCTGTCGTTCGACCAGGTCACGAAGATGGTCTGACCTACGCTTCTCCGAGAACGGCCGTCCCATTCGGGGCGGCCGTTCTCGCGTTCCCGGGCCCGCTCCGCATCAGGTAGACTTGTCTGGTTTGTGTGCCGCTTCGGCGTGCGCGCAGACGACCGCAGCCCGGAGATGCCGGGTTCGCGGGAGAGCGGATGCAACCGGCATCCGTTCGATGAAAGGAAGAGGATATGGCACCGAAGAAGAAGGTGACCGGCCTGATCAAGCTTCAGATCAACGCCGGTGCAGCCAACCCGGCGCCGCCGATCGGCCCCGCGCTCGGTCAGCATGGCGTCAACATCATGGAGTTCTGCAAGGCGTACAACGCCGCGACCGAGTCGCAGCGCGGCAACGTCATCCCCGTCGAGATCACCGTCTACGAGGACCGCAGCTTCACGTTCATCCTGAAGACCCCGCCGGCCGCGGAGCTCATCAAGAAGGCCGCCGGCGTGCCCAAGGGCTCGTCGACGCCGCACACGGTCAAGGTGGCGAAGATCACCAAGGACCAGGTCCGTCAGATCGCCGAGACCAAGCAGGCCGACCTGAACGCGAACGACATCGAGGCTGCCTCGAAGATCATCGCCGGCACCGCCCGTTCCATGGGCATCACGGTCGAGGGCTGAGGAGAATAATCATGGCTACGAAGTCCAAGGCTTACAAGGCTGCCGCCGAGAAGATCGAGGCAGACCGTTTCTACACTCCCACCGAGGCAGTCGCCCTCGCCAAGGAGACCGGCTCGTCGAAGTTCGACTCGACCGTCGAGGTCGCGCTGAAGCTCGCCGTCGACCCCCGCAAGGCAGACCAGATGGTGCGCGGCACCGTCATCCTGCCCCACGGCACCGGTAAGACCGCCCGCGTCATCGTCTTCGCCACCGGCCCCGCGGCCGAGGCAGCGATCGCCGCAGGTGCAGATGAGGTCGGCGGCGCCGAGCTCATCGAGAAGGTCGCCGCAGGCTGGACCGCGTTCGACGCGGCCGTCTCGACCCCGGAGCTCATGGGCCAGGTCGGTCGTCTCGGAAAGGTCCTGGGTCCGCGTGGACTCATGCCGAACCCGAAGACCGGCACCGTGACCCCCAACACGGCCAAGGCCGTCGAGGAGATCAAGGGCGGAAAGATCGAGTTCCGCGTCGACAAGCACGCCAACGTGCACTTCGTCGTGGGCAAGTCGTCGTTCTCGGCCGAGCAGCTCGACGAGAACATCGGCGCAGCGCTCGAGGAGATCGTCCGCCTCAAGCCGTCGAGCTCCAAGGGCCGTTACATCCAGAAGGGCGCCGTGTCGACCACGTTCGGCCCCGGCATCCCGCTGGACGTCAACGCCATCTGAGTGTGATTCCGGAAAGGCCCCCGCATTCTGCGGGGGCCTTTCTGCGTGCAGTACGACATCGGACGTCATCGGATGTTGGGATGCCGGTCCGATGCCGCGTACTGTGAATGAGTTCCGCGTCACAGCACTCGCGCCTCACCGCACCCCAGGAGGGTCACATGTCCCGTCGCATCATCGCCGTCACCGCACTGGTCGTCGCCGCAGCAGCACTCACCGCGTGCAGCGGAAGCACCACGCCTGCCGACAG
Source organism: Microbacterium sp. CGR1 (assembly GCF_001266755.1). Taxonomy (NCBI): domain Bacteria; kingdom Bacillati; phylum Actinomycetota; class Actinomycetes; order Micrococcales; family Microbacteriaceae; genus Microbacterium; species Microbacterium sp. CGR1. The sequence continues at coordinate 1,710,114 of NZ_CP012299.1, read as the reverse complement.
CAGCTCGAGTGAGAGCGGATCCGGCCTCGGCCTCGTCACGGACGGCACGCTGACGGTCGCCACCGAGGGCACGTACCGTCCGTTCAGCTTCCACGATGACGGCGGAACCGGCGACCTGACCGGATTCGACGTCGAGATCATCCAGGCGGTCGCCGACAAGCTCGACCTCGAGGTCGAGTTCCAGGAGACCCAGTGGGATGCGATCTTCGCCGGTCTCGACGCGGGCCGTTTCGACGTGATCGCCAACCAGGTGAGCATCAACGAGGAGCGCCAGGAGAAGTACCTGTTCAGCACCCCGTACACCGTCTCGCCGGGAGTCATCGTCGTCGCCGAGGACGACGACTCGATCTCGTCGTTCGACGACCTCGAGGGCAAGACGACGGCGCAGTCTCTCACCAGCAACTGGTACGAGCTGGCCACCGAGTCCGGTGCCACCGTCGAAGGCGTCGAGGGGTGGGCGCAGGCCGTCGAGCTGCTGCGTCAGGGCCGCGTCGATGCGACCGTCAACGACAAGCTGACCTTCCTCGACTATGAGACCACCAACAGCCCGTCCGGCCTGAAGATCGCCGCCGAGACCGACGAGGCCGGTGAGCAGGCATTCGTCTTCACCAAGGACAAGACGGACCTCGTCGAGGCGATCGACGGCGCTCTGGAAGAGCTGCGTGCCGACGGCACCCTGGCCGAGATCAGCGACAAGTACTTCGGCGAAGACGTGACCCAGTAGCCCATGGAGAATCCCTGGCAGCTGTTCTTCGACTCGCTCGGACCGATCGCCCTCGCGGGGGTGACGGTGACGGTTCCGCTCGCGCTGATCTCTTTCGCGCTGGGTCTCGTGCTCGCCATCGGCGCAGCGCTGATGCGGATCTCGGTTAATCCCGTGCTGTCGGGCATCGCCAGATTCTACATCTCGGTCATCCGCGGCACGCCGATGATCGTGCAGCTGTTCGTGATCTTCTACGGGCTCGGATCGATCGGACTCAAGCTGGATCCCTGGACCAGCGCGATCATCGCACTGTCGCTGAACGTCGGCGGGTACGGAGCCGAAGTGGTGCGCGCCGCCATCCTCTCCGTCCCGAAGGGGCAGTGGGAGGCGGCGTACACGGTCGGCATGAATCGCACGCGCACACTCACGCGGGTGATCCTTCCCCAGGCAGCGCGGGTCTCGGTGCCTCCGCTGTCCAACACGTTCATCTCGCTGGTGAAGGACACGTCGCTGGCCTCGCTGATCCTCGTGACCGAGCTCTTCAAGGTGGCGCAGCAGATCGCGGCGGCGACCCTGGAGTTCATGGTCGTCTACCTGGCTGCCGCGCTCGTGTACTGGGTGATCTGCCTGGTGCTGTCGTTCGGCCAGAGCGCACTCGAGAGGAGACTCGATCGCAATGTCGCTCACTGATCCGGCGCACTCGCCCAGGTCCACAGCCGACGCCCTGCTCACCGCCCGCGGCCTTCACAAGCGCTTCGACGACAACGAGGTGCTCCGCGGCATCGACCTCACGCTGCACCGCGGAGAGGTCGTCGTGCTCATCGGTCCGAGCGGATCGGGCAAGACGACGGTGCTGCGTGCGCTCAACGGGCTCGAGACGCCGGATGCCGGGACCATCGTCGTGGCCGGGGGCCCCGACATCGACTTCGCCCCGTCGGATCCGGTGTCGAAGCGCACACGTGCGCAGAAGCGTCTCGCGCTGCGTGATCGGTCGGCGATGGTCTTCCAGCATCACAACCTCTTCCCGCACTTCTCGGTGCTCGAGAACGTGATCGAGGGACCATGGCGGGTGCAGGGCAGACCCAAGGCCGAGGTGGTCGCCGAGGCCCGCGTCCTGCTCGCCCGCGTGGGGCTCGCCGACAAGGCCGATGCTCGACCTCACGAGCTCTCCGGCGGTCAGCAGCAGCGGGTCGGCATCGTCCGCGCTCTCGCGCTGCGTCCCGACCTCCTGCTGTTCGACGAGCCGACGAGCGCACTCGACCCCGAGCTCGTGGGGGAGGTCCTGCTCGTGATCAAGGAGCTCGCCGACGAGGGGTGGAGCATGGTCGTGGTGACGCATGAGCTGAGCTTCGCGCGCGAGGCGGCGGATCATGTGCTCTTCATGGACGCGGGTGTGGTCGTCGAGCAGGGCGCGCCGGCCGATATCTTCGGCGCGCCGCAGCATGAGCGCACCCAGAGGTTCCTCACTCGCATCCTTCGGCCCCTCGACGGCGACTGACGGGCGTCCGCTCACGTCTGCGACGCAGGGTCAGCCGCCGAGCACCGGCAGCACCAGGCTGACAGCCAGGGTGATCATGACGACGGCGATCAGCGCGTCGAGGATGCGCCACGCTCGTTCCGTGCGCAACCAGCGGCCGAGATAGCGGGCGCCGAACCCCAGCGCGGTGAACCACAGGATGCTGGCGGCGATCGCTCCGGCGGCGAACAGCCAGCGCTCGTCGCCGTGCGTCGCGGCGATCGACCCGAGCATCAGGACGGTGTCGAGGTAGACGTGCGGGTTCAACCAGGTCAGGGCGAGAGCCGTCGCGATCACGGGAGCGAGCGCGGTGCGGGTCGCCGTCGTGGTTCCGCCGCCCGACCCGGGCGCCGAGCCCTCCGCACCGGTCCGGTCGGCTCGCAGCTCTTCGCCGCCACTCCAGGCGCGGCGGGCGGCGAGGATGCCGTAGGCCAGGAGGAACAGGGCCCCCGCCCAGCGCGCGACGACCACGAGCCACGGGGCTGCGGAGATGACGAAGCCGAGTCCCGCGACGCCGGCGGCGATGAGCAGGGCGTCGGACACGGCGCAGATGATGACGACGGGCAGGACGTGCTCTCTGCGGATGCCCTGACGGAGGACGAACACGTTCTGCGCGCCGATGGCGACGATCAGGGAGAGCCCGAGTCCGAGACCCGAGAAGACGGAGAGCATGAGTCCACGGTACGGATGCCGCAGACATGAGCACCAGCGATGATTCCTTGTGCACCATTAGCATGGCTAATGTGAAGATCGATCCGGAGCTTGCCGCCACTGTCGCCGCCGTGGCCGACGAGGGAACCCTCGACGCGGCGTCGCGGGTGCTGCGTGTGACTCCTTCCGCCGTGAGCCAGCGGCTCAAGACGCTCGAGGAGCAGCTCGGACGGGTCCTCGTCGTGCGCACCAAGCCTGCCCGTCTCACCGAGGCGGGCGAGGCTGTCGTGCGGCTCGCACGACAGCTGGCACTCCTCGAGCACGATGCCCTCGCAGAACTCGGCCTCGAGGGCGACGAGGCGCCCCGCACCCGCATACCGCTCGCCGTGAACGCGGACTCGATGGCGACGTGGTTCCTGCCTCCGCTCGCACGGCTCTCGGCAGCCCACGACCTCGACTTCGACCTGCACCGCGACGACCAGAACTTCACGGCTCGGCTGCTCGAGTCCGGCACGGTGATGGCGGCGGTCACGAGTGAGGCGGCGCCGGTCGCCGGGTGCTCCGTCGCACCGCTCGGCGTGCTGGAGTATCACGCGATGGCAGAACCGGCGTTCGCTGATCGCTGGTTCTCGTCCGGTGTCACCAGAGAGGCGTTGAGCGCGGCGCCCTTCGTCGACTTCGGCAGACGAGACACGCTTCAGCACGAATGGCTCGAGCGGATGGGGGTCGCGCACCACGGGGCCCCTCGGCACTACGTGCCCGCGTCGCACGACTACGCGCTCGCCGTGCGGCTCGGCCTCGGATGGGGGATGCTGCCGCTCCTGCAGAAGGAGCGCGAGCTCGTGCCGCTCGGCGGGCCGCCGCTGCGAGTCAGGCTGTACTGGCAGCAGTGGAACCTGCGCTCCGCGCTGCTCGACACCATCGCGGCCGAAGTCTCCGTCGAGGCGCAGCGTGTTCTCGCGAGCTGAGCTGCAGCTCTGGACGAACTGCAACCATCCGATCGGTCGCAGAAACCGATAGACGTTTCTGCGCAATTCGTGAGCCGGAATGCGCAATCGTGACACCGAAGGCCTTGAACAGGCGCAGGAAGTGGACAAAGCTGTCGGGAACGACACGAGTACCGGATGCGGGCCGCGAAGGGCGACCATCCCCAGCCATCTGCGTCTCGTGAGATTCCTGAGGGGGAATGTCATGGCTGAGAAGGACACGCAACGCAAGGTTCTGGCAGTGCTCGCCGGTGGGCTGGTGCTCGGCGTCGGAATCGGGGTGACGCTCGCGGCATGGAACGACTCCGAGTTCGCGACCGGCACCTTCACCGCAGGCTCGTTCAATCTGGAGGGATCCACGACGAGCGCGACCGACGGGTACGACGATCACAACGTCGATCTGGGGGACACTGCAGCGGCGCTCGTCTTCCAGCTGCCCGCCGTGGCGTCGTCGATGTCTCCGGGCGACGTCGTCTACGCACCGTTCTGGGTGCGTCTCGACAGCACGACCACCAACGGCGCCACGCTGGTGCCGTCGGGGATCACCGCGGGCACGGGGGGCAACGAGGCCAACCTGTCGTACACCGTGACGGCCATCGACGCGGGCGACGTGTGCGACGCCACGGCGGCAGGAACCGTCGTCGCGACGGGCACCACATTGAGCGCTCAGACCGGAGCCACGTCGGTTCCTCTCGCTGAGGGCGCACCGGCAGGGACGGCGGGAACGCCTGTGCAGCTGTGCTTCGCGGTGACCGCGGGCGCCGGTCTCACGCAGGGCGCCGCCGCGACCGCGACCTGGGAGTTCACGGCCACCTCGACTGCGGACTGATCATGGCCGACACCCGCAGACGCATGCGGGAGGGGAAGCGACTGCTCTCCCGTCGGATACGCGCTGTGCTCGCGGGCGGGCTGGTGTTCGGCGTCGGCGCGACGATGACCCTGGCCGCCTGGAACGATTCCGAATACGGCAATGCGACCTTCACCGCCGGGCGGTTCGACATCGTCGGGGCGACCGACGGTGCCACGTTCTCGAGCCACCCGGTGGGCACGCCGGCGGCGCTGTCGTTCAGCGCACCGTTCTCGGCCATGGCTCCCGGCAACACCACGTACGCGCTGTTCAGCGTGCGGACCGCGAATCCGTCAGTGGCCGGCACGCTGCAGCTCAGCGTGACGTCGACGGCGGGAACAGGGCTCGGCACCTACCTGCGATACGGGGTGAGGGCCATCGCGGGGACGGCCTGCAACAGCACGACCTACACGACCGGGACGGCTGTCGTTGCCGACAACTCGCTGCTGTCGGTCGGCGGCATCGGCACCCAGGCGGTCGCGGCCAACGGCGGAACGACCGTGAACTACTGCTTCGCAGTGACGTTGCCGGCAGCGACCGACAACGGCGCGCAAGGGCTGACGGCGATCCAGACATGGCAGATCGCCGGAGTGTCGAGCTGACCTGCGGGCAGAGCATCGGATGACGTGAGGAGGAGACATGAGTGCACCGACGAGGCGCAGCCTGCGTGAACAGGCGACGGTCGATGATGCGTCCGCGTCGCCGGCACCCGCCGCGGCGTCCTCGCGAGGCACTCTCGGGAGGGCGCTCGCCGATGTCCTCCTCTGGCTCGCCGCCGCCGCAGGGGTCATCTGCATCGTGCTCGTGATCGTCGCCTTCACGGCGAACATCACCCTCATCATGTTCCGCACGGGATCGATGGCGCCGACGATTCCCGCCGGTTCCGTGGCGGTGGTCCAGAGCGTCCCGGCATCCGAGGTGCAGGTCGGCGACGTCGTCACCGTCGATCGAGCAGGCGATCTGCCGGTCACGCACCGCATCACCTCGATCGCTCCCGGTGCGAGTGCGGACGAACGGGTGATCACGATGCGCGGAGACGCGAACGCGGCCGACGATCCGTATCCGTACACCGTGCAGACCGTTCGGATCGTGCTGTTCTCGATCCCCGGCATCGCGACCGTGATCGTCGCGATGGGCGATCCGTACGTGCTGGGCGGACTCACGATCGGCGCGACGGTCCTCGTCGTCTGGGCGTTCTGGCCGCGCTCCCGGAAGGAGAGTCGCGAGCAGGTCGATCCGGCGGGAGTCGACCGATGAACCGGCGGGTGGCGTGCGTCGCGGGTGCCTGTGCGGTCGTCTGCGCAGCGCTCGTCGCGGTGAGTCCCGCGTGGGCGGCACCCTCGACCGAGGTCGTGCAGGGGCAGGTGCTGCGGCTGGTCTCCGTCGCCGACTGGGATGCCGCGTCGAGCCTCCTGCCTGGCCAGCCCGTGCAGTGGGATGTGACGGTGAGCGCGGAGGCACCGGACCCCGGGACCGTGGCGGTCGGAGTCAGTGCGAGCGGCGGTGCGGCGCTGGTGATGGACGTGCTCCGCTGTGCGCAGGAGTGGGATGAGAGCGGATGCCGGGGAGGCGCGACCACACTCGAGTCCGGCTGGTCGATACCTCGTGACGGCCTCGAGGTACCGCTCGTCGAGATGGCCGACACAGAGGTGGCCCACCTCAGGCTCGTCATCGCGTTGGACGGCGCGGACGACGGCAGCACCCAGGTGCGCGTGCATGCACGCGGCGCCGGAGAGTCCGCGACGGTCGGACCGGACGGCGGGCTGGCGACGACGGGCGGTGCGCCCTTCGCTCCCTGGGCGATCGGCGGGGCGCTGGCCCTGGTGGCCGGTGGTGCCGCGCTGAGTGCGACCCGGCGCCGCCGCAGCACCGGAGCTCACCGAGGCGAGTCGTGATCGTGCGGCGGCAGCGCGTCCTGGCCGGAGTCGCCGGTGCGGCGCTGCTCTGCGGAGTGGCCCTCGCGCCGCCGGCGCAGATCACCGACGCGGCATTCACCGACCCGGAGTACGGTCGAGCCACGATCACGGCGTTCCGCGTTCCCCCCGCCACGATCATCGCCTGCACGGTGGCGAACAACGGTCTGGGCGTCTTCCAGAACGTCCGGCTCGTGTGGACGTCGGTGTATCCCGCCAGCGGGGTCAGGCTCACACTCACCCAGGGAGCGACGACAGCAGTGGTCCCGGCGGCGAACATCACCACGACAGGTCCTGCCGGCGGCCTCTACACCCACACCGCCGTCCTCACTCAGAGTCTGCTCGCCAGCCTCATCTCCAACCTTCTCGGCAGCACCACGACATTGACGGTGACCAACCTCCTGGCCGGTACGTCCTGGGTGTCGGCCGGGACCTCGCGCCAGCTGCCGATCGCGCTGCTCGGGCTCAACGCGTCCTGCACGTGAGTTCGTGCGGTGCGGACCGGCTCAGTCGGCGAGTGCGAGAGCGCGGAACGCATCGCGCTCTCGCAGGTGCTCGCGCCGACTGGCGGCGGCGGCCGCCGCGGCATCCGCGATGCGGGTCGGCACCTGCTGACCGGTGGTGCGCCGGTAGAGCTCGTCGATGAGATCTGTGGCGAGGCCGACGAGCTTAGCGATCTCGCGGTCGTCGCGGTCGATCCAGACGCAGCGGGGTTCGTCATGGATGGGGGAGAAGTCGACGTGCTCCTCCCAGACGAAGAGCGTGCGCTCGGCGCCCAGCACGTGCTGCTGCCACCACACCTGGCGCAGGTAGGTGCGGGGGATGCCGCGGAACGCCTTGTTCGTGGTCTTGATCTCCGCGAGCTTCACGCGACCGTCGGCGTCGACGGCGATACCGTCGGGAGTCGCGAGATGGCGGTGCTCGACCTCGGCGCGGAACAGGGCGGAGGAGGGGAGGATGCCGTGGGTCGCCGCCACCCAGGCGGCGATCTCGGGCTCGCGGCGGCGTCCGTGATCGGTGTAGGCGTTGCCTCCGAACCGGGGCCCGCCGCCGAGCTTGGAGTCGGCGGCGCGGGCGATGGACCGCTCGCTCGTGAGTCCGGCGACATCCGTGGCGGTGATCCCACGGGACCGTGCCCGCATCCAGGCGACGCGGTCGCGGGAATCCGCGACGATGCGAGCTTGGAGTTCGGGGGTCACCTATCGAGGGTAACCCCGGTCGCCGACTCTCCCTCCCGCACACGCCGCCCCGGGCGTTCCCTCGGGCGTTCGACCCCGGCAGAGACTCAGCTGCGCGTCGGCCACGCCTCCGGGCCGGCGGATCCGGCGACGTAGTCGTCGAGCGGCACATCGCCCCGCTGCCACGCCTCGAGGATGGGGGCGACGATCCGCCACGACTGCTCGGCGGCGTCTCCCCGCACGGCGAGCATCGGATCCCCGTCGAGGACGCCGGACAGCACCTCGGCGTACGCCTTGAGCGCGCCCTCGCCGAGCTCCGCGGACAGGATCGCGCGTTCCAGCTCGAGCGGGTCCTCCGATGCGTTCAGGTTCAGCTCGAGCGACATCCGGTCGGGACCGAGCGAGAAGCGCAGCACCGCTCCGTCGGACGTGCCGGTGAGCCCGCGGGGCAGATGGCGGACAGGACGGAAGCGCACGACGATCTCTCTGGCGGGCGTTCCGAGGGCCTTGCCGGAGCGGAGCCGGAACGGGATTCCCGCCCAGCGCGCGTTGCGGACCTCGAAGGTCGCCTCGGCGAGCGTCTCGGTCTCCCGACCCGGGTCGACGCCGGGTTCGTCGACGTACGAGGGCTTCGCGGTGCCGTCGATCTCTCCCGCGGTGTAGCGGGCGCGGCGAGACGACCCGGCGGCGTCGTCGCCCCACACGGCGGTCGCGCGGAGCACCGCGCCGGTCGCGGCGCGGAAGTCGACCTCATCGAGGGTGGCGGGCTCTTCCATCGCGAGCACCGCGAGCACCTGGAGCAGATGACTCTGGATCATGTCGACCAGTGCGCCGGCCTTGTCGTAGTAACCCGCACGCCCCTCGAGCGCCAGCGCTTCGTCGTAGACGATGTCGATGGACTCGATGCTCTCCGCAGACCAGAGCGGTTCGAGGATGCGGTTCGCGAACCGTGCGCCGAGGAGATTCAGCGTGGTCGAGCGACCCAGGAAGTGGTCGACGCGGAACACCTGGGTCTCGGGCACGAGGGCGGTGAGGATGCGATTCAGCTCGCGGGCGCTCGACTCGTCGGTGCCGAACGGCTTCTCCATCACGAGCATGGCGCCCGCGGGCAGCATGTCGGGCGTGAGTGCGGCGATGCACGCCGCCGCCACGGCCGGAGGCACTGCGAAGTAGAGGGCCACGCGGCCGGTGAGTCCGCCGAGCAGCGCACGCAGATCGTCGGCGCGCGTGATGTCGGTGCGCGCGTAGGTGACGTCGACACGGGCTGCCGCGTCCTCGGCGTCCATCGAGGCGAAGGCCGTGTCGACGACGGCCCGCAGCTCGGCATCCGTCCACTCCTCGCGATCGGCGCCGACGATCCGCACCGAACGCGCGGGTTCTCTCTTCAGCAGCTGGCCCAGAGCGGGCAGGAGGAGCCGAGAGGTGAGGTCGCCACCTGCACCGAGGATCACCAGCGTCGTCGCATCGGTCATGTTCTCACCGTAATCGCTCCGACCCTCGGGTGAACATGCCAGACTCGGTCGATGCCTGCTCCGATCGAGGACTACGCCCTGCTCAGTGACTGCCGCACCGGCGCGCTCGTCTCGCGAGAAGGCAGCATCGACTGGCTGTGCCTTCCGCGTTTCGATTCGTCCTCGGTGTTCGGCGCTCTCCTGGGCGACCCCGGTCACGGTCGCTGGACGCTGCGCCCGAGCGATGCCGGGGCGGCATCGACGCGGTACTACCTCTCGGACGCCTTCATCCTGGTCACCCGGTGGGAGACGGCGGAGGGCGTCGCGGAGGTGCACGAGTTCATGCCGATCCAGCCGACGCGCACCGAGGTCATCCGCAGGGTCGTTGGCGTCTCGGGCAGCGTCGAGTTCGACACCGAGCTGCGCCTGCACTTCGACTATTCCCGTCGGCTGCCGTGGGTGCGGCAGGTCGGCACTCCGGATCACCCGGCGCTGCATGCGACGGCCGGGCCCGAGTCGGTGATCGTGCGCGGTGTGCGATTCCACGCCGAGGACCATCGGCACCGGGCGACGGTGACGGTCGGCCCCGACGAGATCCGGGACCTCACGCTCAGCTGGTTCCTCTCATATGAGCACGCGCCGAAGCCGCTCGACGTCGAAGAGGCGATCGCCGGGACGCGGGCATGGTGGCAGGGATGGGCGAGCGGGATCCGCCACGACGGCCCGCATCGCGACGCCGTCGTCCGCTCTCTGCTGGTGCTGCGTGCGCTCACCAACAAGGACACCGGAGGCATCGTCGCCGCGGCCACGACCTCGCTGCCCGAGGACTTCGGCGGCTCGCGCAACTGGGACTACCGCTTCGTCTGGCTGCGGGATGCCGCGCTGACGCTCGAGGCGCTGATCGCTCATGGCTTCCTCGCCGAAGCGCATCAGTGGCGTCGCTGGCTGCTCCGGGCCGTCGCGGGGGAACCTCGGGAGGTGCAGATCATGTACGGGATCGCCGGGGAGCGCGATCTCCTCGAGCGCGAGCTGACCAGTCTCCCCGGTTATGACGGTTCAGCGCCGGTGCGCATCGGCAACGGGGCCGTCGACCAATACCAGGGTGATGTGATCGGCGAGGTCCTGGTCGCTCTCGAGGCGGCCAGGATCGCGGGTCTGGAAGAGGGGGACTTCTCCTGGCCCTTGCAGCGCGCGCTCGTCGAGCAGGTGATCACGTCGATCGATCGCCCCGACAACGGCATCTGGGAGATCCGGGGCGAGCCGCAGTGGTTCACGCACTCGCGGGTCATGATGTGGGCCGCGCTCGACCGGGGAGTCCGTGCCGTGCGGGAGCATGGTCTCGCCGGCGATGCCGAGCGGTGGGAGGGCGTGCGCGATCGCCTGCGTCGCGAGATCGACGACCGCGGTGTCGATGCGGAGGGCGGCCATTTCGTCCAGCACTACGGATCCGGCGACGTGGATGCCTCGCTGCTGCTGCTGCCGCAGGTCGGGTACTGCGCCGCCGACGATCCGCGCATGCTGCGCACCGTCGCCGAGATCGAGAGTCGCCTGCTCGTGAACGGATTCGTGCGGCGCTACCGCACCGAGTCCGGCGTCGACGGACTCGGTGGAGGGGAGCATCCCTTCATCGCCTGCAGCTTCTGGCTCGTCGAGCAGTATGCGGCGAGCGGGCGCACGGGCGACGCGCAGACCCTCATGGCCGGAGTGATGGCGATGGCGAACGATCTCGGCCTGCTCTCGGAGGAGTACGACGTCGGACGCCAACGGCAGGCCGGCAACACTCCGCAGGCGCTCTCGCACCTGAGTCTCATCCGGGCCGCCGACGCACTCGCCGGGCACCGGGGACGCGCGGCGCACCGGGACTGACGTCCGATTTGAGGGTCGGCGGTCGATGAGGTAGCCTGGGAACAACCGAAGACCGCTGGTCATCGTCGTGCGTGAGAACGCGAGGCGATCGAAGCTCTGCTCAGCAGGGGCCCGCGCAGGACACGAACTTTCAGAGCTCCGTGCGCTTGCGCCGGAGCTTTTCTGTTGCATGCGGTCAGGGGTCGGCGCCTCACCTCCGTGAGGCGCCTCGTACACACCAAGGAGTGACCATGGCGCAGAAGGACGCATCGGTTGCCGAGCTCACGAAGTCATTCGAGAACTCGACTGCCGTTCTGCTGACCGAGTACCGCGGTCTGACGGTTGCCCAGCTCAAGGAGCTGCGCAACAGCATCCGTCAGGACGCTGAGTACGCCGTGGTGAAGAACACGCTGACCAAGATCGCCGCCAACAAGGCTGGCATCACCGCGCTGGACGACGACCTCAAGGGTCCGTCGGCTGTCGCGTTCGTGCATGGCGACTTCGTCGCCACTGCCAAGGCTCTTCGTGACTTCGCCAAGGCCAACCCGCTTCTCGTGATCAAGTCCGGCATCTTCGAGGGCAACGCCCTCTCTGCCGACGAGGTCAACAAGTACGCCGCGCTCGAGAGCCGTGAGGTTCTGCTGGCGAAGGCTGCGGGCATGATGAAGGCGACGATGGGCAAGGCTGCTGCCACCATCGATGCTCTTCGCGAAAAGCTGGAGACCGCTGAGGCCGCGTGAGCGACCCACGATCTCGTTCAACAAACCCACCTATCTAGGAGATACATCATGGCTAAGCTCACCACTGAGGAGCTGCTCGAGCAGTTCGCAGGCCTGACCCTCGTCGAGCTCAACGACTTCGTCAAGGCGTTCGAGGAGAAGTTCGAGGTCACCGCTGCTGCCCCCGTCGCCGTTGCAGGCGCAGGCGGCGGCGCTGCTGAAGAGGTTGAGGAGAAGGACTCCTTCGACGTCATCCTCGAGGCTGCCGGCGACAAGAAGATCCAGGTCATCAAGACCGTCCGCGAGCTCACCTCGCTCGGTCTCGGCGAGGCCAAGGCCGTCGTCGACGGTGCTCCCAAGGCCGTGCTCGAGGGCGCGAACAAGGAAGCAGCCGAGAAGGCCAAGGCTGCCCTCGAAGAGGCAGGCGCCACGGTTACCCTCAAGTAATCCGTTCCAGGTCGCGGCGTGATGCCTCGCCCTGGAAGCGTCTGAACGCTTCACGAAAGCCCCGGGTCCGCCCGGGGCTTTCGTGCGTCCGGGGCGCAGATCCGCAGAGGAGCGGTCAGCGTCGTCCGGCGGTGGAGCTCCGGACGACCAGCGAGGATGTCGTCACGGTGCGCTCGCGCGGAGAATCCGGGTGGTCGATCTGCTGCCGCAGCAGGCGCACTGCCTCGTGGCCCTGTTCGCGCGGTGACTGCCTGATGGTCGTGAGCGCGAACATCTCGGCGTGCTGGTGGTCGTCGACTCCGACGATGCTGAGCTCGGTCGGCACGGCGATGCCGAGGCGACGTGCCGCGATCATCGCGCCGATCGCCGCCTCGTCGCAGACGCCGACGATCGCGGTGGGGCGTCCTCTGCGGTCACCGAGGAGCTCGACGGCTGCGGCGTAGCCGCCGGGCATGGTCGGGCGGCTGTCCGCGATCCTCGCGACCGCCTCGAGTCCCGCCGCGGCGAGAGCCTCGAGATATCCCTCCACGCGCTGGGCGTCGCCGAAGCTGAGATGGTCCGGATCCGTGGATCCGCCGACGAACGCGATATCGGTATGGCCGAGTTCGATCAGGTGCTCGGTGGCGATCCGGGCGGCGGCGATGTCGTCGATAGACACGGCGCTGGATCCCTCACTGTACGGACCGACGCTGACGAGCGGTCGCTCGGAGCGGTGCAGACGTTCGAGCTCCTGTGCGCTGGGCTGGATGCCGACGGCGATGATCCCGTCGAACCGTCGCCCGGGCAGCACGACGTCGAACAGGCGCTCGCGGGTCTCGCTGCCTTCGCGGATGCCGTAGAGCGCGAGCTCGTAGTCGAGGGCGAACAGCGACTCCTGGATGCCGGCGAGCAGCTCCGAGAAGAACCAGCGGTCGACTGGCGGCATGATGACTCCGACGGTCTGCGTGCGACCCGTGGCGAGACTCGTCGCGGAGGAGTGTGCGACATAGGCGAGTTCTCCGGCAGCATCGGCGACCCGCTTGCGGGTGTCTTCCGAGACGTAACCGCGTCCGCTGAGTGCTCGGCTCGCCGTCGCCTTCGACACGCCAGCGCGCGCCGCGACGTCGGCGATCGTGCTCATCCGGTCCTCCTCGACCATGACTGCGACGCGAGCCCCCACCCCTGCGCCGATGACAGCGTAACGGGTCGCAGCGACGAAAAGGAACCGGTTCCACAGGAATTGTGAGGGAGCGCTCCCATGGTTCGTGCCAGGGCGCTGCGAATGGTTGTCAGTCTGTGATCCTGGCTTATTGTGCCGCGGCGTCGGACCCCGATAGGTTGTCCTGGAATCGGTTCCCGATTCTGTGCCGAGGGGCGGCGCGGAATGTCGTGGGAGCCGGGAAACTCGAAGAGGAGAATTCACATGGGTCTGTCACAGCGTTCCCGGCGTTACGCGCCAATCGCACTGCTGGGAGTCGCGGGCATCGCGCTCGCCGGTTGTGGTGCTCCTGGCGGCACGGACGGCGGGGGAGAAGGCGGCGGCGGAGACAACACCGTCACGATCTACGGCACGATCGTCGAAGGAGAGGCAGAACTTCTCGCAGAGTCCTGGGCGGACTTCGAGAAGGAGAACGACATCACGATCAAGTACGAGGGCAGCCAGGACTTCGAGACTCAGCTCGGCACCCGTGCACAGGGCGGCAACCCGCCCGACATCGCGATCTTCCCGCAGCCGGGTCTGTTCGCGGACTATGCGGCTCGCGACTTCCTGAAGCCGGCCCCTGACGCCGTCGAGGCGAACGCCAAGGAGTACTGGACGCAGGGATGGGTCGACTTCGGCACCTACGAGGACGAGTTCTACGGCGCGCCGCTCATGGCGAGCGTCAAGGGTTGGGTCTGGTACTCGCCGACGAAGTTCGCCGAGTGGGGAGTCCAGGAGCCCACGAGCTGGGACGAGCTGCTCACACTGACCCAGACCATCCAGGAGAAGAGCGGCAAGGCACCCTGGTGCGCCGGCTTCGAGTCGGGTGTGGCGACCGGCTGGCCCGGCACCGACTGGATCGAGGACCTCGTGCTCCGCAACGCGGGCGCCGACGTCTACGACCAGTGGGTCAAGAACGAGATCCCCTTCACCGACCCGCAGATCAAGGAGGCGTTCGACGCCACCGGTGAGATCCTGCTCAACCCGGCCTACGTCAACGGCGGCTTCGGCGACGTGCGTTCGGTCAACTCCACGGCATTCGGCGACGTGGCCCCTGCGGTCGCGAGCGGCGAGTGCGCACTGACGCACCAGGCGTCGTTCCTGTCGGGCTTCTTCCCCGAGGGCACGAACATCGCCGAGGACGGCGACGTGTGGGCGTTCCTGCTTCCGAGCCAGAGCGAGGACGAGACGTTCATCACCGGTGGTGGCGAGATCGTCGGCGCGTTCAGCGACGACGAGGCGACGCAGAAGGTGCTCGAGTACCTCTCGAGCCCCGAGTGGGCCGACAGCCGTCTGGCGCTCGGTGGCGTGACGTCTGCGAACAAGGGCGTCGACATCGAGGCCGTCGAGAACCCGATCCTGCAGGAGTCGATCAAGCTGCTCCAGGACGACTCGGTCACGTTCCGCTTCGACGGATCCGACCAGATGCCCGGCGCCGTCGGCTCGGGAACCTTCTGGAAGGGCATGGTCGCCTGGATCAACGGCACCTCGACCGACGAGGTCCTGACCCAGATCGAGACCGGCTGGCCCTCCAGCTGATCGGATGAGGTGGGCCGCCCCGTCGGGCGGCCCACCTTCTCCCTCTCGGTCCGCGCATCGCCGCGCGGACCGCTGATCAGCTCCGTCTCATGAAGGGGAATCCATGAACGCGACTGTGTTCTTCCAATGGATCGGGTCTCTGCCCCCGATCGCCCAGGCTCTCGCCGTCGTCATCGCGTTCGCGGTGGTCGTCGTCGTCATCCTGCTTCTCGTCGACATCGCGCCCCGCAAGGGCGCGCTCTACACCGGCATCCGCCTGGCGATGTGCCTGCTCATCCCGTTCGCGGTGATGTGGTTCTTCAACTCCTATTACTGGGCGATGGGAGTAGCGGTCGCCGTCGGCGCCCTGTTCTTCTTCCTCGACTACCGTTCCCGCGACGGAGCCGGGTACCTGATCCAGCTCGTGGCATTCATGGCCCCGGCCATGCTGCTGCTGCTCGCGGGCCTGATCCTGCCGTCCATCCAGACGGTATACGCGTCGTTCTGGAACTCCACCGGCAGCGACTTCGTCGGCTTCTCGAACTACCTCTGGATCTTCACGCAGTCCGACGGCGTCACCTCGGTCGTGAACACGATCGTCTGGGTGCTCCTGGTCCCGACGCTCTCGACCATCGTCGGTCTGGCCTACGCGGTGTTCATCGACAAGACCCGCGGCGAGAAGATCTACAAGCTCCTCGTCTTCATGCCGATGGCGATCTCGTTCGTCGGCGCGAGCATCATCTGGCGCTTCGTCTACGCCTACCGCGGTCCGGAGTTCGAGCAGATCGGTCTGCTCAACCAGATCCTGGTCTGGTTCGGCGGAGAACCGCAGCAGTTCCTGCTCAACGGACCGTGGAACAACCTCGCCCTCATCGTCGTGCTGATCTGGGTGCAGACCGGTTTCGCGATGGTCGTCCTGTCGGCGTCGATCAAGGGAGTTCCCACAGAGCTCCTCGAAGCGGCCGAGCTCGACGGTGCGAACGCGTGGGAGCGATTCCGTTCGGTGACGATCCCGTCGATCCGCCCCGCGCTGATCGTCGTCCTCACCACCATCTCGATCGCCTCGCTGAAGGTCTTCGACATCGTCCGCACGATGACCGGTGGCAACTACGGCACCTCGGTGCTCGCGAACGAGATGTACACGCAGTTCTCCAAGTTCGAGGCGGGACGCAGCGCTGCGCTCTCCGTCATCCTGTTCATCCTGGTGCTCCCGATCGTGATCTACAACGCGCGCCAGATCAAGAAGCAGCGGGAGATCCGATGACCGACACCGTGAACTCAGACACCGGACAGAGCACGAGGGCGATCACCACCGCCGGACGCTTCGAAGCCTCGGCCGGCCGCGCGCGCAAGCGCCTGAGCCGTCCGTGGGCCACTGTCGCGTCGATCGTGATCGCCGTGGTGTGGACGATTCCGACGCTCGGCCTGTTCATCTCGTCGTTCCGTGAGAGGGACGCGATCGAGACGAGCGGCTGGTGGACGGTCTTCACCAACCCGCAGCTGACGCTCGACAACTATGTAGCCGTGCTGCAGTCCGGAACGACGCAGCTGACGATCCTGGAGTCGTTCTTCAACTCCATCGTGATCACGATCCCCGCCACGCTCATCCCGCTGATGATCGCGGCGATGGCGGCCTACGCGTTCTCCTGGATCGACTTCAAGGGACGCAACGCGCTGTTCATCTTCGTGTTCGCGCTGCAGATCGTGCCGATCCAGATGGCTCTCGTGCCGCTGCTGTCGTCGTTCTCGCGGGGCATCAACCTGTTCGGCGTCCAGGTGACGCAGGGACTGGACGCCTCGGGCGGCTACGCACAGGTGTGGATCGCGCACACGATGTTCGCGCTGCCGCTGGCGATCTACCTGCTGCACAACTTCATGTCGGAGATCCCGGGGGAGATCATCGAGGCGGCTCGCGTCGACGGCGCCTCCCGCGGACAGATCTTCTTCCGGATCGTGCTTCCGCTGACGATGCCGGCGATCGCGTCGGTGGCGATCTTCCAGTTCCTGTGGGTGTGGAACGACCTGCTCGTCGCCCTCGTGTTCGCCGACGGCGCCGCCTCGCCGATCACGAAGGTGCTCGCCGAGATCACCGGTCGCGGCGAGGGATGGTACCTGCTCACCGCAGGAGCCTTCGTGTCGATCATCGTCCCGCTGATCGTCTTCTTCTCGCTCCAGCGGTACTTCGTGCGAGGACTCCTGGCGGGGTCCACCAAGGGCTGATCGGCTCTCGGAGACAGGTCGAGCACACGATGCCGCGATCGGGCGCAACACAGCCCCGGTCGCGGCATCGTCGCACGTACGCTGTGAACATGAAGTACGCAGACTCCATCGTCGACCTCGTCGGCGACACGCCCCTCGTGAAGCTCCAGCACGTCACCGAGGGCGTGGAGTGCACGGTTCTCGTGAAGCTCGAGTACCTCAACCCCGGCGGCTCCGCGAAGGACCGCATCGCCTCGCGCATCATCGACGCGGCCGAGGCCTCGGGCGACCTGCGGCCGGGCGGCACGATCGTCGAGCCGACGAGCGGCAACACCGGCGTCGGACTCGCGCTGGTCGCCCAGCAGCGCGGGTACAAGTGCGTCTTCGTGCTGCCGGACAAGGTCGGCGAGGACAAGATCGACGTGCTGCGCGCCTATGGTGCCGAGGTGGTCGTCACGCCGACCTCGGTGGCGGCCGACAGCCCCGAGTCGTACTACAGCGTGAGCGACCGGCTCGCCCGCGAGATCCCCGGGGCGTTCAAGCCCAACCAGTACGAGAACCCCAACGGGCCGCGCAGCCACTACGAGACCACCGGCCCCGAGATCTGGCGAGACACCGACGGCCGCGTCACGCACTTCGTCGCCGGGGTCGGCACCGGGGGCACGATCACCGGAACCGGCCGGTATCTGCGGGAGGTGTCGGACGATCGGGTCCGCATCGTCGGAATCGACCCCGAGGGCAGCGTCTACAGCGGCGGCACCGGGCGCCCGTACCTGGTCGAGGGCGTCGGCGAGGACATCTGGCCCGGCGCCTACGACCCGAGCGTGCCGCACGAGATCGTCGCCGTCGACGACGCCGAGTCGTTCGCGATGACCCGGCGGCTCGCGCGAGAAGAGGGCATCCTCGTCGGAGGCTCCAGCGGCATGGCCGTGGTCGGCGCGCTGCGGGTGGCGCGTGACCTGCCGGCGGACGCCGTGATGGTGGTGCTGCTTCCGGATGGTGGGCGCGGGTATCTCGGCAAGATCTTCAACGACGGCTGGATGCGCTCGTACGGGTTCAGCGAGGTGGAGGAGGGCGAGACCGTCGGCGACGTGCTCGCCGCGCGCACGGACCGCCTGGGGGAGGGCATCCCCGATCTGGTGCACGCGCATCCGACCGACACCGTGCTCGAGGCCATCGGCATGATGACCGAGTACGACGTCTCTCAGCTGGTGGTGCTGAGCGCCGAGCCGCCGGTCATGATGGGCGAGGTGGTCGGCACGGTCGACGAGAAGGGGCTGCTGGACCTGCTGTTCCGAGGCGATGCGAAGCCCGCGGACGCCGTGGGCGATCATGTGGGGGACAGGCTGCCCCTCATCGGCATCCACGCGCCGATCGCGCAGGCACGTGCGGCGCTCGCCGACGTCGACGCGCTGCTCGTCACCCTCGACGGCAAGCCGCACACGGTGCTCACGCGACAGGACCTGCTGTCGTACATCTCCCGCTGATCCCGCACGGACGCCGGACGTAACAGGAGCGGATGCGGTCGCCGGAGCGGACGTAGGCTGAGGGACATGTCCGAGCATGCCTTCGCCACCAGAGCCATCCACGCAGGTCAGGCGCCTGACCCGACCACCGGGTCGATCATCCCGCCGATCTATCAGGCCTCGACCCATGTGCAGGACGGCATCGGCGGGTTCCGAGACGGGTACGAGTACAACCGAGCCGGCAACCCGACACGGTCATCGCTCGAGACGCAGCTCGCCGCACTCGAAGGCGGCGCGAACGCGCTGTCGTTCGCGTCGGGGCTCGCTGCGGAGGATGCGCTGCTGCGCGGCATCCTCCGACCCGGCGATCACATCGTGCTCGGAAACGACGTCTACGGCGGCACCTACCGCCTGCTCACCAAGGTGCTCGCGCCCTGGGGCATCGAGACCACGACGGTCGAGCTGTCGGACGTCGACGAGCTGCGCGCGGCGATCCGGCCCGAGACGAAGATCGTCTGGGTCGAGACGCCCAGCAACCCGCTGCTGAAGATCGTCGACATCGAGCTCATCGCCGAGATCGCCCACGCGGCCGGGGCGATCGCCGTCGTCGACAACACCTTCGCCTCACCGGCACTGCAGCAGCCGCTCTCGCTCGGCGCCGATCTCGTCGTGCACTCCACCACGAAGTACCTGGGCGGGCACTCCGACGTGCTGGGCGGTGCTGTCGTGTTCCGCGACGACCGTTTCTTCGAGCAGGTCAAGTTCCAGCAGTTCGCGGTGGGTGCGGTCTCCGCGCCTCTCGACGCCTGGCTCACGACTCGCGGCATCAAGACGCTCGCGGTGCGGGTGCGCCAGCACTCCGAGAACGCGCAGGCCATCGCCGAATGGGCAGCCGGCCGCCCGGAGTTCGCGACCGTGTACTACCCGGGGCTCGCCTCTCACCCGGGGCACGACGTCGCCACGCGGCAGATGAGCGGGTTCGGCGGGATGCTGTCACTCGGTCTCTCCGCCGGTGCCGATGCAGCCAAGTCGTTCGCGGAATCGACCGAGCTGTTCCAGCTCGCGGAGTCCCTCGGCGGTGTCGAGTCGCTGATCGGATACCCGCCGGACATGACCCACGCCTCGGTGCGGGGCACCGCGCTCGCCGTGCCCGAGAACGTCGTTCGGCTGTCCGTCGGCATCGAGGGCGTCGACGACCTGATCGCCGACCTCGAGCAGGGGCTCGCTCGCCTGGGCTGACCCCTCAGCGTCGATGGCGCACGCAGGTGGGCGCGAGCGGGCTGTAGCATGGAGACTTCGCCCGGATCGAATCGATTCGACTTCCGTCGCGGATTCGGCCGCTCTCGCGACGTGATCCCTCGCGACTCACCTGATCCCCTCCAACTCCGGAAGGACCGTCGTGCCCGACGCTCCACGCACTGACTCCATCCCGACCGCCCCCGCTCCCGAGCGGACCGCCACGGGCAGCATCCGCATCCCGTCGTCGACGGGCGCGATCCGCACGCTCGGCTCGAACCCGGCCACCGCGCCGATCATGCTGCACCCCGGCGACTCGATCTCGAACGGCCGCCGAGCCCTGTACATCGTGCTGCTCGGCGCGCTCACCGCGCTCGGCCCGTTCACGATCGACCTGTATCTGCCTGCCTTCCCGGTGCTGGAGCAGGACTTCGAGACCACGGCGGCAGCGATCCAGCTGACCCTGACGGGCACGATGATCGGCTTCGCGCTCGGCCAGCTCGTCGTGGGGCCGCTCAGTGACAAAGTGGGCCGCCGAATCCCGCTGATCGTCGTGACAGCGCTGCACGTGCTCGCCAGTGCGGCGGCGGCGTACGCGCCCACCCTTCCGCTGCTCAGCGGCGCGCGAGTCTTGATGGGCGTGGGAGCGGCCGCGGGCGGCGTCGTCGCCATGGCCATCGTCCGCGATCTGTTCGGCGGCCGCAGGCTCGTGGTGATGCTGTCGCGGCTCGCCCTCGTGTCGGGCGTCGCCCCGGTGATCGCCCCGCTGATCGGCTCATGGCTGCTCACGCTGATGCCGTGGCGCGGCATCTTCGTCGTGCTGGCCCTGTACGGCGTCGTCATGCTCGTGTCGGCCATCGTCTTCATCCCCGAGACGCTGCCGATCGCACGCCGCCAGGAGAAGGGCGGCGCGACAGTGATGCAGCGCTACCGCTCGGTGTTCTCCGATCGCGTCTTCATCGGCGTGCTGATCATCGGGGGCATGACCTTCTCGGGTCTGTTCTCGTACCTGTCTGCCTCGCCGTTCCTGTTCCAGCAGACGCACGGGCTCGACGCGCAGCAGTACGGTCTCCTGTTCGCGGTCAACTCGCTCGGTGTCGTCGCCGGCGTGCAGACGGCCTCGCGACTCGCCGCGCGCTTCGGACCGCAGTGGGTCATGGCCTACTCGACGGCGGTCCTGCTTCTCGCGGGCATCGCCATCATCGTGACCGATCAGCTCGGCCTCGGGCTGTGGGGCACGGTCATCCCGCTGTTCGTCTTCATGACGGCCTGTGGCTTCACCTTCCCGAACGTGCAGGTGCTCGCTCTCGACAGGCACGGCAAGGCCGCGGGCACCGCGGCGTCCGTGATCGGAGCCACGAACTTCGGCGTCGCAGGGCTGATCTCGCCGGTCGTCGGCTGGGTCTCTCAGGGTGCGGGGATCACCGCCACGACCATGGCCTCCGTGATGGTCGGATGCGCGGCCATCGGGGTCCTGTCACTGTGGCTGATCGTGCGTCCACGGACTGTCGGCATGCTGGCTCCCTGACTTTCAGCTTCCGACCGGCAGAATGGTTCGATGAGATCACGAACGCTGCTGTGGTGGGGAATAGGGATGCTCGTCGCGGCGACGCTCCTCGGAGCGGCGATCGTGTTCGGGTACACCGAGCCTCCCGGCTTCGACACCTGGTGGAACGAGACGATCAGCACGTACCGCACCGACGCGATGCTGTCGTTCGCGTTGGTGCTGAACAGCATCGGCGGCGGGTGGATAGCGATCCTGCTCGTTCCGCTGCTGCTGATCACCGCTCTTCTCGTGGCTCGGCGATGGCAGGCCGCCGTGTTCGCCGCTGTGGCGTTCCTCGCGAGCGCCGGCGCCGTGCAGCTGCTGAAGCACCTGTTCGGACGAGCGCGCCCGGAGGACATGATCGTCGTGAGCGACTACGGATCGTTCCCCTCGGGGCACGCCGCCAACGCGGCGACGATCGCGATGGTCCTGTGGCTGGTCTTCCCTCGCGTGTGGACCGCGATCCTCGGCATCCTCTGGGTGGTCGCGATGGCGCTCTCGCGTACTCTCCTGTCGGTGCACTGGGCCACCGACACGCTGGGCGGTGCGCTGGTCGGCGCCGGCGTCGTTCTCGTGCTGGGGGCCTGGCTGCTGCCGTGGGTGCAGTCGACGTCGCAGCGGGACGACCCCGCAGTCGCGCCGGTAGGCTGACACCGTCCACATCGCATCGAGGAGCAGCATTGTCGCGCATCCGTCCGTATCGTCCGTCCGACCGCGCCGCCCTCTACGACGTCTGCGTCAGGACTGCGGATGCCGGAGCCGACGCGACCGGGATCTTCTCGGACGACTCGCTCTGGGGTGACCTCTTCGCCGTGCCGTACGTCGAACGCCACCCCGACCTCGCCTGGGTCGTCGAGACCGACGACGAGCGCGTGATCGGCTACATCGTGGCGACGGACGACACGGATGCGTTCGCGACCTGGTTCCGCGACGAGTGGTGGCCTAGGCGACAGGAGCGGTACCCGAGGGTCGACGAGCCGAGCACCCGTGAGGATCGCATGATCGAATACGGCTATGCGCAGGCCCCGGGCCGGGACGCGAACGCGGAGGAGTACCCCGCGCACCTGCACATCGACCTCCTGCCCGAGACCCAGGGTCAGGGACTCGGGCGCCAGCTGATCGAGACGCTCTTCAGCGAACTGCGCCGTCGCGGAGTGCGGGGGCTGCATCTGGGCATGGACCCGAACAACACGGGCGCCGCCGCCTTCTACAAGCGGCTGGGCATGACACCGCTCCCTGCGGAGCCGGGCGGACAGAGCTTCGGCGTGACGTTCGACTGAGCTCTCGGCCGGGCGGCGGGACTCCGGTGCTCGCTCCTCCCCGAATCCCACGGTGCTCGATAAAAAGCATGAAGGGCCCCCGCTGGCGCGGAGACCCTTCATGCTTTTTGGCGGTGACGGCGGGATTCGAACCCGCGGTTGCTTGCACAACACACGCTTTCCAAGCGTGCTCCTTCGGCCGCTCGGACACGTCACCAAGGAACGACCTGAACAGTCTATCCGATCGGGTGGGCAGCCCATGACCAGCTCGTGTGAGGAGCCTCATCCGGCGGGATGCTGCTCCACCGGTATGCGATCTGTCCGAGCCTTGCGCCCGCAAAGCGATGCTCTCTAGCCTCGAACGTAGGCACTATGCAGTCATATAAGAGCGCACGGCCAGGGTGTGTGAGCCCGGCCGCGCAGCCGACACCGATCGGCGAACTCGTCTCGGAAGGACGTTCATGGCGACAGACCCTTTGCCCACCGTGGCCAGCACTCCTGTGCGCACCGCGTTGCGCCTGGCACACTCCCGCGCTCTCGCAGACCTCGGCCTCGATGCGATCGGCCGTTCACGCTTCGGATGGCGCGACCGGTCGATCGGCTCAGCCGTCGAACGGGCCGGCTCCTCATACTGGTTGCGAGTCGTCTGGGCTCGAAGCGAGTGGGCGAGGAGCTCGTGGCGGGTCGGCAACCAGGACGCGATGACCATCACCGGGGTCGAGAAGCCCCGACTGATCGACGCGCGGGCGTGGGAGGAAGGACCGCTGGTGTATCGGGCCGACCTCATGAGCCTGCTTCCCGGTCGGGTGTGCGCTCCGACATCCGTGCTCGAGCGGACGCCCGGGCTGGACGAGACGTGGTGGACCGCGCTCGAACGCAACCTCGACGCCGTCGCGGCGACGCCGACGGAGCGCACCGTGCTCGATTCCGAGATCATGCGCCGCAGGATCGGCGTGTTCTTCGGCATCGACCTCGACGTCGACCAGGACGACTGGGTGGCGAGTCACGGCGACCTGCACTGGAACAACCTTCACCGGGAGCCGTTCGCGATCGCCGACTGGGAGTCCTGGGGTCTGGCGCCGCGCGGCTACGACCCGGCGTTCCTGCTCGGACACTCCCTGGCCGTTCCGCACGTGGCAGATCAGATCGCGCGGCGATTCCGTCGGGACCTCGAGACCGAGAGCGGCATCGTCTCTCAGCTGTACGTGATGACGAAGCTGCTCACACGTGCGGACGCCGGAGAGCACGTCGGACTCGTGCCCGCGGTGCATCGTCACGTCGGGCGGCTTCTCGGCACTCGGGTGCCGCTGCGGCGTCGGGCTCCCGCTCGTGCGACGTAGGATCTCTGGGTGGCAACCCCCAAGATCGTCCTCTTCTACGTCTTCACCCCGCTCGCCGATCCGGATGCGATCCGGGTGTGGCAGCGCGACCTCGGCGAAGCGCTCGGGCTGCGCGGACGGCTCCTCATCTCGAAGGACGGAGTCAACGGCACGTTGGGCGGTGACCTTCTGGCGTTGAAGAAATGGGCGCGGTCATTCCGGTCTTATGCGCCCTTCAAGAACGCCGACATCAAGTGGAGCGAAGGCACCGGCGTCGACGCGGATGGTCGTAGCGTCGACTTTCCGAAGCTCAGCGTCAAGGTGCGCGACGAGATCGTGTCATTCGGAGCACCGGGCGAACTGCGGGTCGATGAGAACGGCGTCATCGGCGGCGGCACTCGGCTCACACCGGAAGAGCTGCACGACCTGATGGGGGAGCGAGGCGACGAGGTCGTGTTCTTCGACGGACGCAACGCGCTCGAAGCGCAGATCGGCCGCTTCCGGGGAGCGGTCGTGCCCGACACCGAGACGACTCGCGACTTCGTGCAGCTGCTCGACTCGGGTGCCTACGACGACCTCAAAGGCAAGCCGGTCGTCACCTACTGCACGGGCGGCATCCGCTGTGAGGTGCTCTCGAGCCTGATGACAGCCCGCGGGTTCGGCGAGGTGTACCAACTCGAGGGCGGCATCGTCCGCTATGGCGAGCAGTACGGTGACGACGGCCTCTGGGAGGGGTCGCTCTACGTGTTCGACAAGCGCGGCTCCGTCGACTTCTCCGATCACGCGGCCGTCATCGGCGAGTGCGTCGGCTGCGGTGTTCCCACCAAGCGCACCGCGAACTGCCCGGACCCCGCCTGCCGCACCCAGCTCGTCGTCTGCGAATCCTGCGACTCGGTGCGCTGCGAGCTGCACGCCGCCTGATCCCCTGGCCAGCACCTTCGGCAGTCGCGGTACTACTCAGACGAGCAGCGGCACGTCGGTGCGGCGGCTGACGAAGAGCGATCGCGGCAGCAGGAACGCGTGGACCCTCGTCCAGCGATCGACGCTGCGGCGCAGTTGAGCCGTCACATCGATCAGAGCGGCGTCGAGATCTCGAGCCGCGCTCGCCGAGGGGCGCGCATAGCTCGCCTGCTCGACTGCGGCGACGAGCACTCTGACGGCGTCGGCATTCACGCCGCTGTCTCTCACGAGGTCATCGCCGCGCATACGAGGGGTCTCGGCGTCCGACAGGGGTACGCGCAGATCCTGCATCGTCGCCCGCAGCTCGGCCCACGCGGCTCCGGCATCACCGTCCCGCGCGCGCCCGCGTCGCGCGAACCGCAGCGCGAGACGAGCGAATGCGGGAATCAGCAGCACCACCAGCACCCCGAGCGTCGTCAGTACGACGGGAGTGGGGTCGAGCTGACGACGCTCCCCGGTCGCGCCGGCGTTGTCGCCGGCATCTTCACGCTCGAGCTCCGGTCCCGAGGTCTGCTCGGTGCTGGGAGCCGCCGTCGGAGCGGGCGTCGCGGCGCCGCCCGTGCCCCCGCCCGTCGTCGCCGCGGCGCTGAAGGCCGTCGGAACCCCGAGAGACGCCGTCGGTTCGAACGGGACCCAGCCGACGCCGGGGAAGAGGACCTCGGGCCATGAGTGCAGCTGGTCGCTCGAGACCGAGTACACCGCCTCATCGCCGCGCGTCGTCTCGGTCAGCGCCCCGGGAAGGTAACCGACGACGATGCGCACCTCCATGTCGAGGCTCTCCGCCATGAGTGCGAACGCCCCGGCGAAGTGGATGCAGTATCCCGACCGCACCTCGAGGAACTCGGCGACCGCATCGGCTCCGGTGCCGTCGAAGCCCTCGTCGACCGGGGTCTCGAGAGAGTAGGCGAACTGGCTCCGGAACCACGACTGGAGCGCGACCAAGCGGTCGTAGTCGTTCGTGGCGTCCGCCGTGACCTCGGCCGCCGTCTCGCCGATCACGTCCGGCAGGTCGACCGGCTCGGCATCGGGGTCGACGATCGGCGAAGCGGCGGGAAGCGCGCGGATCTGCTCGAGAGTCGGTGAGACCTCGAGCGACCGCACCGTGTAGTCGTTGCCGACGGCATCCCCGTTGCGAGACGCGAGAGTGCGGTTCTCGGGGCTCACCCGCCAGGCGGCGGAAAGTCCCTGCACGCCGGTCGCGGGGTACGGCACGGGGAGCCATGAACTCGACATCCGGATCACGCGGATGGAGGTGTTCTGGTCGGTCGTCTCGATGTCGTCCGCCCACTCGTCGGGGCCGAATCCCTCGCTCTGCGCCTGCAGGTCACCGCGATCGGGCTCCCACACGCGCCCGTCGAACGACGACAGCGTCGTGAGTCGCAGGTAGGGCGCGGTGTCCGCCGTCGTCGCCAACGTGAGCACCTCGACAGGGTTCGGCTGTCGCAGGTCATCGCCGAGGCGCAGCGACGCATCGACGGTGACCCCCGTACCTGTACCCGTGAGAGTGGCCGAGACCGGCAGCACCGGTGCGACGATCACCGTCGCCGCGAGCGCAGCGACGCCGACGCCGGCGGCGACCGCCAGGGATGTCCGCCGCGGCGAATCGGGATTCTGCGCCGCCGTGTACCGCAGCAGCACGAGGATCAGGATGCCGAGCAGCACGAACCAGACGACGTTCACACCCCCGAGAGTGGCGATCATCGGCAGGGATCCGACGACGGCGGTGAGGAGGCTGGCGAGGATCGCGCCGCGCTGGGCGACGAGCTGGTCGAGCAGGATGGCGACGACACCGAACCCCAAGCCCATCACCGCCCGGAGCCCCGGTGATGCGGCCAGCGGGGCCGAACCGAACGCGATCTCCTCCCAGGCAGCGGCTGCGAGAGCCTGGAAGGTGTAGAACGTCGCTTCGGTGGGCACGACGCCGAACACCGCGGTGTCGCCCGCGACGAGCAGGATGACGGTGCCCATCACCACCAGGATCTGGACGGCGATCGTGACGAGGTCGCGTGCCCAGGCCGGACGGCCGCGCATCAGCGTGCGACACGTCATGCCCGTGAGCGCCGTGACGACGATCACGGCGAGGACCGCGAACGACCAGCTGCCGGGTTCGATGACCGAGGTGAACGGCCACATCGCGACGAGCCCCGCCGCCGCAGCCAGCACCGACGGCAGGACGGTGCCGACGGGCAGCTCGTGCTCGCGGTGCCACGACAGGCGGGATCCGCGTTCGGCCTGTCGTTCAGCTCGGGACATCGGTCGCTCCCCGGTGGTCCGCGGTGCCGCCGATGCGGTCGGGCAGCACGTCCTCCCACGCCTCTGCGATGTCGTCGCCGAGTCTCGCGAAGCGCCAGCCGTTCCGCTCGGCCGCCGCGACGACGCCGGTGCCCGGTGCGGTCGCGAACAGCATCGGCGCTGCCGCTCCGGACGGGCGCAGCAGGGCGGCATCCTCGTCGTCGATCTCGCCTGTGATGTAGACGAGCGGACCCGGAGGTGTGCCACCGACCAGAGTCGGGAGGTCGCGGGGCTCGCCGCGCGGGCCGACCAGCGCGAGGGCGACGAGAAGGCCGTCCCGATCGTCTTCGTGGCCGCGCAGCGTGCCCAGCAGAGTCCCGCCGCTGTCGATCACATCGACGCCGTATCCCTCCTGCACGAGGTGCACGGCGACGGAGGCGCACATCGACACCGCGGTCTCGAAAGCGGGGTCCTCGGCATCACCCGGGCGCGCCCAGCGTGCGGCGCTGCGGTCGAGGATCACGAGAGCGTCGGGGCTGGACTCCTCCTCTTCCTGCCGCACCATCAGCTGTCCGCGATGCGCGGTCGCCCGCCAATGGATGCGGCGCATCGAGTCGCCCGGGATGTAGCGGCGCGGCGAGAGATTGTCGCTGCCCTGCCCGAGCCGGCTCGAGGACGTGTGCGCGGTCCCGCCGGCGGCCCCGACCTTGACGGTCAGCGGCGCGAGCGTGAACACCTCAGGGACGACGGTGACCGTGCGCGTCTCGCCGAACGCCTGCTCGCGCTGCGCGAGACCGAACGGGTCGACGGTGCGCACCACCAGTGGGCCGATCGGCCACACGCCGCGACGGACGCCGGTGATCAGATAGGTCAGCTGGCCGGTCTCGGACGGGTACTCGCCCGCCGAGTCGCCGCTCACCGCGGGCGGTAGCACGTCGCGCCAGAGGCCGCGGGGCACGCGCAGGGCCCGCAGGGTGAAGCGCAGGGTCACTCGCGAGGTCTCCGACACGGTCAGCAGGTCGGTCGAGGCCTGCCGCGTGACGGTGCCCGTGCGCCGCGGCAGTCGCACGACGAGAACCGAGAAGACGGTGAGCACGAGAAGGAGGATGCCGATGTAGAGGAGGATCGGCGCGCCCAGCATGTTCGCCGCGATCAGGCAGCCGAGACCGGAGAGGAGCGCACCCGTTCCCCGCAGGGTGAGGGTTCGACGGCGAGGCATGGCGAGCGGCGGGTCAGGAGCGCGCGGTCACGGGCACCCGCACGCGCTCGACGATCTGCCGCAGGGCCGCCTCGACCGGCTGGGCTCCGGCGCGGTGCGCGCCGCGGGCGGGAAGGAGTCGGTGGGCGAAGACCGGGACGATCAGCGCGGTCACGTCGTCCGGGATCACGAAGTCGCGTCCGTCGAGTGCCGCCCACACCTTCGCGGCGCGGATCAGCTGAAGAGTCGCCCTCGGGCTCGCACCCAGGTGCAGGTTCGGGTCGGCTCGGGTGGCGTGCGCCAGAGCGACCGTGTACTCCTCGAGCGCCGGCGCGACATGCACGGAGCGCGCCCAGGCGATCAGTCCCGAGATCGACGCCGCATCGGCGACCGCTCGCACCGCGGCGAGCGGGTTCACGGTGTCTCGCTGTCGCAGCATGAGCGCCTCGGCCGCCGCATCCGGGTAGCCCATCGAGATGCGCATCATGAACCGGTCGCGCTGTGCTTCGGGCAGAGCATAGGTCCCCTCCATCTCGAGCGGATTCTGGGTCGCGACGACCAGGAACGGATCGGGCAGCATGTGGGTCGACCCGTCGACCGTCACCTGCCCCTCCTCCATGGCCTCGAGCAGCGCCGACTGCGTCTTGGGCGACGAGCGGTTGATCTCGTCGGCGATCACGATGTGCGCGAACACGGCGCCGCGTTTGAACTCGAACTCGCGATCGACGGGGTTGTAGACGCTCACGCCCGTCACATCGCCGGGGAGGAGGTCGGGAGTGAACTGGATGCGGCGGACGGTCGCATCCACGCTCGCGGCCAGCGCGCGTGCCAGCATCGTCTTGCCGACGCCTGGCACGTCCTCGATCAGCAGGTGTCCCTCGGCGAGCAGGCACACGAGCGCGCTCCGCACGGCATCCGGCTTGCCGTCGATCACCCGTCCGACGGACTCGACGATGGCAGACGTCTGCGCGGCGAACTGCTCGGCGTCGACGACGGCCGGGATCAGGGGCGGGTTCTCTGGCATGCGTTCCCTCTCGCGTGGGCGCTGCGGTGCGCGTGAACCGATCGTAACCCGGCTGCCTACGGTTGGGGTGAGAACCGGCGTCGGGCATCAGCCCCAGACACGAGCCCGGGGTTCTGCGGGGTCCACCCGGCGGTCGGCGCTGCGCGCGACACGCAGCAGGGCGAGTCCCTGCACCCCGCTCAGCTCGTGCAGTGAGCACGTGCCGATCAGGGCCCGCCAATGGTCGCAGAAGCGCTCGGCGTCTCCGCGCCGCCGGGCGATCAGGCGAGGCACAGCGAGAAGCGTGCGTCCGGGGGAGAGGCGGTCGGCGAGGCGTTCGAGCACCCGGACCCGCGGCAGCCCGGCCGCGTCGATGCGCAGCAGGAACCGGGGTGTGCGCACCGGTGCGAAGAGCTCCTCGACGGCATCGGCGATCACGCGTGCGTCCGAGACGGAGCCGCCGAGCTCGATGCGGATGCGGGTGGGGTCGGCGTCGTCCGGACGCGCAGTGATCGCTGACTCGTCGATCCGCCCGACGCGTCCTGCCTCCTCCAGCGTGCGGGCGACGGCGACCGCCGCGGCTCGGTAGATCTCGGCCGGCCGCGAGCGATCGCGCAGAGAGCGGACGAGCATGCGCACAGCGGATGCGGTCGCAGCGACAGCGCCCCCGATCAGCGCGAGCGCGACCCCGAAGGCAGGGGCGAAGGAGACCCCGAAGAGCGCGAGCACGGTGACGAGCACGCCTGTCGTCGCGGCGCCGGCGAGGAAGCCGCCGACCGCTCCCGCCCTCGCCGTCTGCGCGGCGCGAAGCAGTGGGGCGCGGGTCGTCCGACGGATCGACACCGTCTCCCGTTCGTGGGCACGGTACGGCTCGCCGATCCGCCACTCCTCCCTCGTCCGACTCCGAGAGGGCCACTGCGCGCGCACGAGGGCGCCGAGATCCGCGATCGTCGTCGACGGGTCCTTGTCGAGCACACGAGTCCACGCCTCGACGGCGGGTGGGGTGAGTGCATGACCCAGTCCGCTGACGATCCGGCCGTCGCCCTCGGCGCTCAGCCCCCACAGATGCGAATGCCGACGACGGAGTCGCAGGGACTCGGACGCATCGTCGAGGTCGACGTGCGACGGGATCAGGCAGACGACCGACCAGTTGTGCGCGACCTTCTCGGGCCATGCCGGATCGAGCCTCAGGGTGCGCCCCCGCAGCTGCTGGGTGCCGGATGAGGTGGCCACGGTCGTGAGATCGACGAGGGTGTTCACCGACGGGCAGTCCCAGCCTTCGCCGAGCAGCCCCCGGGTGCCGACGAGCAGGCGCACATCGCCTCGGCGGATCAGCTCGGACACGGCCGCGACGACTCGTCCGCTTCCGGCGGCGCGCACCTGCAGGTCGCGCACGGGACCGATGCCCTCCGCGATGCCGACCGGCTCGCCGAGCAGTTCGCCGAGCGCGACCGCGGTGTCGGCGGCGTCGTCGGCGCGGACACGCAGGTGCTGCGAGGTCAGCAGCACGGGGCGCAGTCGGGAGGTGACAGCGTCGACGGCGAGGAGGCCGAACGTGCGGAGCGCCCCGGCGGGTGCGTCACCGGCCAGACCGCGGCTGTTGCCGTGCTCGACGAAATCGGTCACGACGACCGCGCGGATCCGATCGCCGTCGGCGCCGGCGAGTTCTCGCTGGAGGATCTCGACGGCCGCGTGGTCCTTGGCGGCGGAGAACGCCAGAGTGGTCTCGATCGGGTTGCGGCCGCGTCGGATACCCCGGTCGGTCAGCGCGTACCCGAAGTCCGCGAGCGAGCGCCGCACGTACTCCCACTGGCGCACGGCAGAGGGATCCGAGAGCAGCCGTGCCTGGGCGAACCGTGACAGGACCGTCAGCAGGTCGTCGGTCGTGCATCGGTCGAGCAGGGCCGGCGGGATGGAGGCGATGAGCGGATGCTGCGGAGAGACCTCGCGCAGCACGAGAGTGCATGATCGGGTGAGGGCGAAGTCCGTCGCGAAGGCCCGGTCGAGGCGGGCGAGCGGAGTCTCGGCGAGAGAGGCGTCCTGCGAGTCTGCGGGTTGGAGGTGATGCTCGAGGTACGACAGCGCGTCGGGGGTCGACAGCACCTGCGTGATCAGGTCGTGCAGCAGCGATTCGTGCCGTCGGATGAACGCGGCCTCTTCGGGCAGGGGCTCGGTGAACATCACGTGATCGCGATACGGAGCCAGGTGGCCCTCCTTGACCACCGCCGGTGTCGGCACCTCGTAGTCGACCTCGCCGAGCAGGTGGCTGTAGTTCTCGTACTCGGTCTCGTCGTCGGGCGACGGCAGGGTCGCGGTGAGGCCGATCAGCGTCGGCTCCGCGCCGCTCTCTCGGATGCGGGCGACCAGATAGGCCACCACGATCGCCCAGTGGTCGAGCAGATGATGGCACTCGTCGAGCACGACCGTGCGCACCCCCGCCTCGACGAGTCGGTCGATGAGCGCGACGGCGTTCGGGTGCAGCACGCGAGCGAGCTCCGAAGGGCGCTGGCGGGTGAAACGCGAACGCAGTCGGCGCGCACGACTGCGGATACCGGAGCGGTGGCGGGCGGGGTTGTCGACCGCCAGCTCGGCGAGCCACGTCGCGGCATCCGCCTCGCTGCGGCCGCTCGCGACGAGTTCCTCCGTCCAGATCGCCCTGGCGAGGTCGTCGAAGGGTGAGCCGTCTCCCGTCACGCTGAGCAGCTGATAGGTGAGCACCGTCAGGTCGCCGAGACGCTCGGGATCATCCGAGACGGCCGCCGCGTCCGGCGCCAGCTCCGACGCGGTGCGCACCCACTGATGGCGGATGGTCACCGTCGGCGACAGCACGAGAGTGCGGTGACCTTCCCGTGCGGCGAGCAGCAGGCCCAGCAGCGTCTTCCCGGAGCCTGGCGGGGCGACGATGTGCAGCGGGGCTGCGCCTCCCGGAGGGATCCGGTCGAGGACCTCGGCCTGGTAGGTGCGCAGCGTTCCCGGAAAATGCCACGTCGACAGGGGAGGGGCGGCGACGGGATCCATGACCTGCCCAGTCTGTCAAAGAGCAGGGGCAGACATCGGCTAGACTTGTCGACGGCTCTCCGCGTGGCGGCATCCAGGCCAATTCCCCCAGGGCGGAAACGCAGCAAGGGTAACCGGGCTCTGCTGGGTGCGCGGAGGGTCACTTTCTTTTTGTCAGGGTCCTCCGGGGCAGTCCTGACAGGATCGTGACGTGACAAGGCCCGATGTGACCCGCACCGCCGACTCCCCGCGCTCCAGCGCTCTCGGCCGTTTCGCGGCGCCTCTGCTGCTCGTCGCCCTGATGTGGCTCGTGCAGCTCGTCGACGCGATCCTCCCCGGGTCCTTCACGGGCTTCGGTCTTCGGTCCTGGGACCTCTCGGGTCTCGGGGGCATCGTGGTCGGGCCTCTCCTGCACGCGGATTGGGCGCACCTGATCGGCAACACCGTGCCGCTTCTCGTGCTCGGCAGCCTCGTCGCTGTCGAAGGCGCCCGCAGGTTCTGGACCGTCACCGCATTCGCCGCCGTGGTCGGCGGCCTCGGCACCTGGCTCGTGAACGCGCCAGGAGCATTGACCGTCGGGGCATCAGGACTCGTCTTCGGATACTTCGGATACACCGTGATGCGGGTCTTCGCGCCGGGACGAGTCGCTCATCGCGTGCTCTATGCGATCGTCGCGCTCATCGTGATCGGACTCTACGGCGGCTCGATGCTCGCCGGCGTCGTCGGCGTTCGCGAGGGCATCTCGTGGCAGGCGCATCTGTTCGGTGCGATCGGGGGCGGCCTCGCCGCGTTCGTCGGCAGAGGCGGACGCGAGACCCGCAGCGTATGAGCTCTCGGGGCGTGATCACGAGGAAGACGCCGTCGACGAGGAAGACGGCGGCTCGCAGGAAGGCAGGCGCCCGCAAGGCGACGGACGGCAAGACGGCGAGTCGGCAGCGCGCACGCACGCACCGCGCGTCGCCGCGACGTCGAGCGCAGCGGCGGATGCGGCGGGCGAAGGTGCTGCGACGCGTCGCACTCTCTGCGGCGGCGGTGATCGTGGTCGCGCTCGCCGCGGTGCTGATCCCGCTGGGACTCGCCCACGAGAAGCCGCTGGCGATCTGCATCTCCGATCCGACCACGTTCCCGGAGGCGGGTGTCGCGGGCTGGCAGGGGGAGCAGCTCGAGAACGCCGCGACCATCATGCAGACGGCGACCGCGCACGGCTTCGGTCGAGACGGGCAGATCCTGGGCGTCATGACGGCGATGGGCGAGAGCAGCCTGAACAACATCGACTACGGCGACTGGGAGACGAGCGGGTTCACGAACCCCGACGGCAGCCGGACGACGAGCATCGGACTCTTCCAACAGCAGCACTGGTGGGGTTCGGCCGAGCAGCGCATGGACCCGGCGACCGCCGCGACGCTGTTCTACGAGCGCCTCGCGAGAGTCCCCGACTGGCAGTCGATGGATCCGTCGCTCGCGATCCACCGGGTGCAGATCAACCTCGACCCCACCTATTACACGCGCTACGCCTCGGACGCCGCAGCCGTGGTCGATGCGCTCTCGACGCCCTGCTGAGCTGTTTCGCACGGCTGTCAACCCAGCGAGATCATGAGGTCGTGCACCTAGGGTGGGACTGTGGCGCAGAGCATCTACATCACCTCGGCCGAAGGCCATACCGGTAAGTCGACCATCGCCCTCGGCGTGCTCGACGCGCTCATGCGCGTCACCCCGCGGGTCGGCGTCTTCCGCCCGATCGCCCGGTCGGTGACCGAGCGCGACGACGTGCTCGAGCTGCTGCTCGCACACGACGGGGTGCACCTCGACTACGAGGACTGCATCGGCGTGACCTACGACGATGTGCGAGACGACCCCGACCGGGCGCTGTCGACCATCGTCGCCCGGTTCAAGGCGGTCGAAGCCCAGTGCGACGCGGTCGTCATCATCGGCAGCGACTACACCGATGTCGCCAGCCCCGCAGAGCTGGGGTACAACGCCCGGATCGCCGCGAACCTGGCGGCGCCCGTGCTGCTCGTGCTCAGCGGTCGCGATCAGCAGCGGCAGGCCGAGCAGCTGGGCACGACCACCGCCCGCACTCCCGCGGCGGTCGGACAGATCGGGGCGCTCGCGCTCGCCGAACTCGAGGTCGAGCGTGCGGAGCTGTTCGCGATCATCGTGAACCGGGCCGACCCCGATCGGCTCGACGACATCGAACAGGCCGTCGCGGCGGTGCGCCCGCAGAAGACAACGCCGGTGTGGGCGATCCCCGAGGACCGCACCCTGGTGGCACCGTCGATCGACGGCATCCTCGCCGCGGTCGACGGCCGGCTCATCAAGGGTGACCGCGACCGTCTCGCACGCGAGGCGCTGACGATCGTCGTCGCGGGCATGTCGATGGTGAACGTGCTTCCCCGGCTCACGGAGGAGTCGGTCGTGGTGATCCCCGCCGACCGCACCGAGGTGCTGCTCGCGACGCTGCTCGCGGATGCGTCCGGCACGTTCCCCCGAGTCGCCGGCATCATCCTGAACGGCCCCTTCCCGCTTCCCGAGCCGATCGTCCAGCTGCTCGACGGCTTCACCTCGACCGTGCCGATCATCGCGACCGACCTCGGCACCTACGACACCGCGGTGCGCGTGATGGGGGCCCGTGGCCGCATCTCGCCCGAGTCGCGGGGCCGCTACGACCGGGCGCTGGGGCTCTTCCAGACCCACGTCGACATCGCCGAGCTCACCACTCAGCTGGGTCTCGCGGAGTCGCGCGTCGTCACTCCGCTGATGTTCGAGTACGGCCTCATCGAGCGAGCACGCTCCGACCGTCGACGCATCGTGCTGCCGGAGGGCGATGACGACCGCATCCTCCGAGCGGCGGCGACCCTGTTGGCCCGGGAGGTCGCGGATCTCACGATCCTCGGCGACGAGTCGGCGGTCAGGGCTCGGGCGGTCGAGCTGGGCGTCGACATCTCGGCGGCCCAGGTGATCAGCCCGAACGATCCCGAGATGGTCGAGCGCTTCGCGGCCGAGTACGCGCGGCTGCGGGCGCACAAGGGCATCACGCTGGCCCAGGCCGCCGACACGGTCACCGACGTGTCGTACTTCGGCACGATGATGGTCCACCTGGGCCTCGCGGACGGCATGGTCTCGGGTGCCGCGCACACGACGGCGCACACGATCCGCCCGTCGTTCGAGATCATCAAGACCAAGCCGGGCGTCACCGTCGTGTCGAGCGTCTTCCTCATGGCGCTCGCCGACCGGGTGCTCGTCTACGGCGACTGCGCGGTGATCCCGGATCCGACGAGCGAGCAGCTGGCCGACATCGCGATCTCGTCGGCAGCGACCGCACAGCAGTTCGGCATCGAGCCGCGCATCGCGATGCTGTCGTACTCGACGGGGGAGTCCGGCTCGGGTGCCGACGTCGACAAGGTCAGAGCCGCGACCGCACTCGTGCACGAGCGTGCACCCGAGCTGCTCGTCGAAGGCCCGATCCAGTACGACGCCGCGGCCGACGCGGCGGTGGCGAAGGCGAAGCTCCCCGACTCGGCGGTGGCAGGGCGGGCGACCGTCTTCGTCTTCCCCGACCTGAACACCGGCAACAACACGTACAAGGCGGTGCAGCGATCGGCGGGTGCCGTCGCGATCGGCCCCGTGCTGCAGGGTCTCAACAAGCCGATCAACGACCTCTCGCGCGGTGCCCTGGTCGACGACATCGTCAACACCGTCGCGATCACGGCGATCCAGGCGCAGTCCGAAGGAGAGACCGCATGAGTGCGATCCTCGTCATCAACAGCGGTTCCTCGTCGCTCAAGTACAGCCTGATCGACATCGAGAACGAGAACGAGCTCGCGACGGGACTCATCGACCGGATCGGACAGGACCTCAGCGCCGTCCGCCACACGGTGCGTCCGGAGGCCGGAGGGGATGCCGTCGTCACGATGCTCGACGCCTCGTACGACTCCGAGCAGCCCGTAGCCGATCACGATGCCGCGTTCACGGTGATGCTCGACCAGTTCGCCGAGCACGGTCCGCTGCTCGACGAGCATCCCCCCGTTGCAGTCGGACACCGGGTGGTGCACGGCGGGGCACGGTTCTACGCACCGACCCTCGTCACGCCGAACGTCGAGGAGCAGATCGAGGAGCTCTCGGTGCTCGCCCCCCTGCACAACCCCGCGAACCTCGCCGGGATCGTCGCGGCGAGGGCGGTGTTCTCCGGCGTCCCGCACGTCGCCGTGTTCGACACGGCGTTCCATCAGACACTGCCTCCGGCCGCCTACACCTATGCGATCGACGCAGAGCTGGCCGCGGAGCACCGGGTGCGCCGATACGGATTCCACGGCACCAGCCACCAGTTCGTGAGCGAGTCGGCCGCCGCGTTCCTCGGGCGCGACCTGGGCACACTCCGCCAGCTCGTCTTCCATCTCGGCAACGGCGCCTCGGTGACCGCGATCGAGGGCGGCCGATCGGTGGAGACCTCGATGGGGCTCACTCCGCTCGAGGGGCTCGTCATGGGGACCCGGTCCGGCGATCTCGATCCTGCGGCGCTCGTGCACCTCTCGCGTCGAGCCGGGTACTCGATCGACGATCTCGACGCGCTCCTCAACACGCGCAGTGGGCTCAAAGGCCTCGCAGGGCGCAGCGACATGCGCGACATCCTCGCGGGCAGGGAAGCGGGAGATGCGGCGGCGACGCTCGCGTTCGACGTCTACATCCACCGGCTCAGGGCGTATGCGGGGTCGTACATCGCGCAGCTCGGCGGAGTCGACGTGATCTCCTTCACCGCGGGGGTCGGTGAGAACGCCGCGGCCGTGCGCGCGGAGGCGATGGCGACGCTCGGATTCGCCGGCGTGGAGATCGATCCCGGGCGCAATGCCGCCCGCCAGCGCGGAGTCCGACGGATCTCGACGGACGCGTCCAGAGTCGCTGTGCTCGTGGTGCCCACGAACGAAGAGCTCGAGATCGCCCGGCAGACGTTCCGCCTGCTCTGACCGATACGCCCTCGGGGGTTACCGCCCGGTGCCGAGCCGCACTACGCTTGCACAGTGGCACGGAGAGGTGCCGGAACCCTCGTCCTTCTCCTGGAGGCTGCTGTGCCCGAAGCCCTGCCCGATCCGCTCCGCGCCGAAGGCGTCCTGTTCGATCTCGACGGCGTGCTGACGCCGACCGCCGAAGTGCACATGCGTGCGTGGAAGGTCGTCTTCGACGACGTGTTCGAGCGCTGGGGTATCACGCCTCCGTATTCGGATGCCGACTACTTCGACTACGTCGACGGCAAGAAGCGCTATGACGGCGTGGCCAGTCTGCTGCGCAGCCGCAACGTCGAGATCCCCTGGGGCGCGGTCGACGACCCGCCCGAGGCCGAGACGATCTGCGGCATCGGCAACCGCAAGAACGCCGCGTTCGCAGAGTCCCTGCGCGGCGAGGGCATCGCCCCGTTCCCCGGATCGCTCGCACTCGTCGAGAAGCTCTCCGCCGCCGGCATCCCGCTCGGTGTCGTCTCGAGCTCCAAGAACGCCGAAGAGGTGCTGGCTGCCGCCGGCATCCGCTCGTTCTTCCGCATCGTGGTCGACGGTGTCGTCGCAGAGCGCGAGAACCTCGCCTCCAAGCCCGCCGCCGACATGTTCAGCGCCGGCGCCGTGGCGCTGGGCGTCGACCCGGCCCGCAGCATCGCCGTCGAGGACGCGACCTCGGGCGCGGCCTCTGCCGCCGCAGCCGGATTCGCGACCGTCGTCGGCGTCGACCGCGGCACCGGGGCCGACGCGCTGCGCGCCGCCGGCGCGACGGTCGTCGTCGACGATCTCGACGTGTTCCTCGGCCCCGCGGCCGACGAGTCCGCGCCGTCCGACTCCGCCGCTCAGGCACCCCGCTCCGACAACGAGGAGACCGCATGATCGACCGCGACCGCTTCCCCGTAGACCCCTGGCGCCTCATCGAGACGCGTTACTCCGAAGACGGGGTCGCCGAGACCCTGTTCGCCGTCGGCAACGGCTACCTCGGACTCCGGGGCAACCACATCGAGGGGCGCGGCGCCCACGAGCACGGCACCTTCATCAACGGACTGCACGAGACGTGGCCGATCCGGCACGCCGAGCAGGCCTACGGCTTCGCCGAGGTGGGGCAGACGATCGTCAACGCCCCCGACGCCAAGGTCATGCGCGTCTATGTCGATGACGAGCCGATCTCGTTCGACGAGGCGGACGTGCGCGAGTACCGCCGCACGCTCGACATGCGCACCGGCGTGCTCGAGCGCACCGTGGTGTGGGAGACCCCGTCGGGCAAGCGCGTGCGGATGCGCGACGAGCGCATCGTCAGCTTCGAGGAGCGCCACCTCGCCGTGCTGCGACTCGAGGTCGTCGTCGAGAACGCCGACGCCCCGGTCACCGTCAGCTGCCAGATGATCAACCGCCAGGACGGTGCCGGCGTGTACGCCGGCACCCCGAACCAGGCCAAGGGCGGATTCGATCCGCGCAAGGCCGAGAAGATCGCCGAGCGTGTGCTCGAGCCCGGCGAGTACTGGCAGGACGGACTGCGCTCCGCGCTGTCCTACAGCGTCGCGGCATCAGGCATGACGGTCGCAGTGGTCGCCGACCACATCATCGAGACCGAGAACGACTACACCTCGCGCACTCTCATCGAGGCGGACATCTCGAAGAACGTGTTCCGGGTGCAGGCGAAGGCCGGCGTGCCCATCACGGTCACCAAGCTCGTCAGCTACCACACCTCCCGCGGTGTGCCGGCCCGTGAGCTCGTCGACCG
Source organism: Microbacterium sp. CGR1 (assembly GCF_001266755.1). Taxonomy (NCBI): domain Bacteria; kingdom Bacillati; phylum Actinomycetota; class Actinomycetes; order Micrococcales; family Microbacteriaceae; genus Microbacterium; species Microbacterium sp. CGR1. The sequence goes on along the minus strand of NZ_CP012299.1, from coordinate 1,671,016 downwards.
CTGCCGTCGATCCCTCGACCGCGTCGCGGTCGAGGGCGTCCAGGCGCAGTTCGATCGACAGGCCGAGTGGCTCGCTGCCTTCTGGGCTCGCAGCGACGTGCAGATCGGCGGACAGGACGACATCCAGCAGGCGACCCGCTGGTGCCTCCTGCAGCTCGCACAGGCCTCGGCCCGCGCCGACGGAACCGGCGTGCCCGCGAAGGGCGTCTCGGGGTCGGGATACAGCGGACACTACTTCTGGGACACCGAGATCTACGTGCTCCCGTTCCTCACCTACACGTCGCCGCAGTGGGCGCGCAACGCGCTCCGGGCGCGAGTGCTCATGCTTCCGGCGGCTCGCCGACGGGCCGCGCAGCTCAACGAGGCGGGCGCGCTGTTCCCGTGGCGCACGATCAACGGCGAAGAGGCCTCCGCCTATTACGCGGCCGGCACGGCGCAGTACCACATCAACGCCGACGTCAGCTTCGCGCTCGGCAAGTACGTGCGCGCGACGGGCGACGACGACTTCCTGCGGCGTGAGGGCATCGACATCGCGATCGAGACGGCGCGACTGTGGGCGACACTCGGGTTCTGGCGCACCTCGCGCCTCGTCGCCGACACGAAGGACGACGACGGCATCGAGACCTTCCACATCCACGGTGTGACAGGTCCTGACGAGTACACCACCGTCGTCAACGACAACCTCTACACGAACGTCATGGCGCGCTACAACCTGCGCTACGCGGCGAAGGTCGTTCGTGAGGCGCAGGAGGCCAACGGCGAGGAGTTCGCCGGGGTCGTCGAGCGCACCGGACTCGCCGAGGGAGAGGCGGAAGGCTGGGAGCGCGCCGCCGACGCGATGTTCATCCCGTTCAGCGAACGGCTCGGCATCCACCCGCAGGACTCGCTGTTCCTCGAGCGCGAGGTCTGGGATCTGGCGCACACGCCGAAGGAGCAGCGACCGCTGCTGCTGCACTTCCACCCGCTCGTCATCTACCGGTTCCAGGTGCTCAAGCAGGCGGATGTCGTGCTCGCGCTGTTCCTGCAGGGCAACCACTTCACGCCCGAGGAGAAGAAGGCCGACTTCGACTACTACGACCCGCTGACCACGGGCGATTCGACGCTGTCGGCCGTCGTGCAGTCGATCCTCGCCGCCGAGGTGGGCTACCAGGATCTCGCTCTGCAGTACTTCCGGCAGTCACTGTTCGTCGACCTGCACGACCTGCACCACAACGCGGCGGACGGTGTGCACGTCGCGTCGGCCGGAGGCGTGTGGACCGCTCTCGTCTGCGGTTTCGGCGGTATGCGCGACTATGCCGGCGAGCTCAGCTTCGACCCGCGGCTGCCCGCCGACTGGCCGTCGCTGTCGTACCCGCTGCAGTGGCAGGGGGCCTCTCTGCAGGTCACGCTCACGACGGGTGAGCTGCGCGTGCGAGTGCTCTCCGGAGACCCGGTGCCGTTCACGGTGCGCGATGTGGCATACATCGCCACGACCGAGCAGGAGGTCGTCGTCCCACTCGCGGATCAGGGACCGCTCATCCCCGGTCGCCCGTCGCTGCGGCAGTTCGCCGACGCGCTGCGCGAGGACGGCACGCGGCTGTCCGCATCCGTCCCGGTGATCACGACCGCCATCCCCATCATCGAGCCGATCGACTGAGGTGCTGACCACCGCAGCGCTGTTCGGACTCGCGCCCGCGCTGCTGCTGCTCGTGCTCGCGGTGGTCGAGCGGGCGCGCTCGGTGCAGCGCGTCGCGTCCCCCGGTGCGCGGTTCAGCCCGGCCGAGGGTGCGACCGTGCTGCACGACGCGCTGCTGCTGAACGCGGATCGGAAGGCCGTAGCCGCCGCACTGATCGATCTGGCCGTGCAGCGCAAGGTGCGGCTGCTGGTCGACGCCGACGCGGCGACGACCGGCAGGTCGCACCGGCGTGCACCCGTCGGCATGGAGGTCGTCGACGGTGCGACGTTCACGTCCGAGGAGCTCAGCGTGCTCGAGGCGCTGTTCGGGCCGGATCACACCCCGGGGCGGGTGCGACGGTTCAGTGCGGATGCCCGGGCTCTGCACCGCCGGGTGCGCGGTGTCCTCGACGAGGCGGAGAAGCGGCTCGCGGCCGCGGGGCTCATCGACCGGAGTCGACGCGGGTGGGCCACGTTCCTGATCCGCGTCGCCGCGGTGCTGGTGGGCGGCATCTGCCTTCTGCTGCTCATCGCCGCCTGGTCGGTGAGCGAGCCGGGTGCGGCTCTCTACGCCGTGCTGGTCGTCGGCCTGGTCGCGGCGGTCGCGGCGATCGTGGTCGCTCCGCGGGCGTGGCGCCGGTTCCGCCCTGCGGCGCAGCCGCTGCGCGCGCACCTCGCCGGTATGCGCGAGTACATCGCCCTCGCCGAGGCGGAGCCGCTACGGTTCTCGCAGTCGACAGACGGGGCGGATCTGCGGGCGGACGTCTCGTCGGCGGCGTCGGCGGAACGTCTGCAGAGGTTCCTGCTGAACGAGCGACTGCTGCCCTATGCGGTGCTCTTCGGTCTGGAGCGGTCATGGACGGCTGTGCTGCAGACCGAGTCGCAGGCCCTGCGGGTCGCCGAGGGGATCGAGGGCGCGATGGAGGTCGCGGGAGCCGTGGTCGAGGTGATCGAAGCGGTGGGTGGCGTCGTGCATCTGGTGAGCGCGGTCGGCGAGCTGGTCGACGCGACGGGCGGGGTCGTCGAGGTGGTCGGCGGCGTCTTCGAGGCCGCGTCGTCGTGAGCCTTCGCCGAACCTCGGCCGTCTCAGCGGCGCGTCGGGGATCCCGCGGGCGATCGTCGGCGCTCGTCTGCCTGAACGTCCGTGGCACGCCGTAGGCTGTTCTGGTGACCACAGCCCTCTACCGCCGCTACCGCCCCGAGTCGTTCGGCGAGATGATCGGGCAGTCCCAGGTGACCGAACCGCTGATGACTGCGCTCCGCGGCGACCGTGTCGGCCACGCCTACCTCTTCTCCGGACCCCGTGGATGCGGAAAGACGACGTCTGCGCGCATCCTCGCCCGCTGCCTGAACTGCGCGGAGGGCCCGACCGACGTGCCCTGCGGAAAGTGCCCGAGCTGCGTCGAGCTGTCGCGGGCGGGCGGTGGCTCGCTCGACGTCGTCGAGATCGACGCGGCCAGCCACAACGGCGTCGACGACGCACGCGATCTGCGCGAGCGGGCGACGTTCGCCCCCAGCCGCGATCGCTACAAGATCTTCATCCTCGACGAGGCGCACATGGTGACGCCGCAGGGGTTCAATGCGCTCCTCAAGCTCGTCGAAGAGCCGCCCGAGCACGTCAAGTTCATCTTCGCGACGACCGAGCCCGAGAAGGTGCTCGGCACGATCCGCTCGCGCACGCATCACTACCCGTTCCGACTGGTGCCCCCGGCCGCGATGCTCGAGTACGTCGAGAAGCTGTGCGGCGAAGAGGGCGTGGTCGCCGAGCGCGGTGTCCTTCCTCTGGTGGTCCGCGCGGGGGGAGGCTCGCCGCGAGACACCCTGTCTCTTCTCGACCAGCTGATCGCCGGTTCCGACTCGCCCGCAGGTTCCGAGACCGTGACCGTCGCCTACGAGCGCGCCGTGGCGCTCCTCGGCTACACGCACGCCGCGCTGCTCGACGAGATCGTCGATGCGCTCGCCGGCGCCGACGCCGCAGCGGCGTTCCCGGCGATCGACCGTGTGGTGCAGACCGGCCAGGACCCGCGTCGCTTCGTCGACGATCTGCTCGAGCGTCTGCGCGACCTCATCGTGATCGCGGCTGTGGGCGCGGGAGCGTCGTCGGTGCTCCGTGGAATCGCCGACGACGAGCTCGCGCGCATGCGCACGCAGGCCGATTCCTTCGGGTCGGCACGACTCTCGCGCACGGCCGACATCGTCAGCGCCGCCCTCGACGACATGTCGGGCGCCACCTCGCCCCGACTGCACCTCGAGCTGATGGTCGCTCGCGTGCTCGCTGCGGGAGCGGATGCCGTCGCCGCCGTCCCGTCCGCACCGGCCGCTGCCACCTCCGCCCCGCCGCGGGCGTCCGCGCCTGCGCAGGCTGCTCCCGCCGCTCCCGTTGCTTCGTCGGCTGCTCCCGCAGCTGCTGCTCCCGCCGCTCCCGCCGCTGCTCCTCAGGCTGCGGCCGATCGACCGGCGACCACGACCGAGCCGGCCGGCGGGGAGACCGGGGAGTCCGACACGGCCGAAGCGACCCCTGCCGATGCGACGTCGAGCGCTGCACCGGCTGTCGACGCCGCACCGGCCGCCGATGTCGCAGCGCCCTCCGGGCCAGTCGCCTTCGAGCAGATCACCGCCGCCTGGCCGGCCGTCCTCAAGCGGCTCGAGAGCGTCAGCCGCACGTCGTGGCTGCTGGCCACCGCCGTCCAGCCGCTCGCATACGTCACGGAGACCGAGGTGCTGACTCTGGGCTTCACCAGCCAGCACGATGTCGCCAAGTTCAAGGGCACGACGCCGGGTTCGGGTCCCTCCGACCATCTGCGCGGCGCCATCGAGCAGGAGCTCGGCGTGCGCGTCAAGTACCTCCCTGCTCCGATGCCAGCGGGGGGAGCGCCTCGCCAGCCCGCGACGCCTTCATCGGGACGCCCGACCGACGACGCGCCCGCATCGGAGCCTGCGTCAGCGGAGTCACCGCGAGCTCAGTCACCGCGATCGCAGACCCCGCACGCCGAGAAGCCGCGTGGTGAGTCGCCGAAGACGGAGACCGTGGCCGCTCGGTCGTCGGCTCCTCAGACAGGGAGTTCCTCGGCCCCCGTCACCGAGTGGGCGGTGGCGTCGATCCCGGCATCCGAGCTCGCTGAGCCCGCTCCGGTGACCGCTCCGCCGGCGGCGTCTGTGCCTGCTGCCACCTCTGCCGCAGCGGCGCCTCAGACGGCGGCGCCTCCGAGCCGCGCGACGAGTGACGTCTCACCGGAGATCCGAGACGACGCACCTCCGCCCATCGACGATGAGCCGCCGTACTTCGACGACGAGCCGCCCTACGACCCGTCGTACGAGCCGGCGCCGATGTCGCAGGCGGCGCCGCCCGTCGGAGGCTCGCCGTCGACCGCTCCCTCCGCGCGGTCGACGACCGCACAGGCATCCCCTGCGCGCAGAGTGGCTTCGGCCGCCGCAGCCCCGGCGATCACCGAGCGCGCCCCCGCCGGGGGAGTCCAGCGCTACGGCGAGGCCGTGATCCGCCAGGTGCTCGGCGCGACGTTCGTTCGCGAAGAGCCCTACGAGCCCCCGACGAGGTTCTCCTGATGTATGACGGCATCGTCCAGGAGCTGATCGACGAGTTCGGTCGACTCCCCGGAATCGGCCCCAAGTCCGCGCAGCGCATCGCTTTCCACATCCTGCAGACGCCGACATTCGACGTCGCGCGTCTCTCCGAGCTGCTCGTGGAAGTGCGGCTGCGGGTGCGCTTCTGCGAGATCTGCGGCAACGTGGCAGAGCAGGAACGCTGTGCGATCTGCCGCGACCCCCGACGCAATCCGGCCGTCATCTGCGTGGTCGAAGACGCGAAGGACGTCGCCGCGATCGAACGTACCCGCGAGTTCCGTGGCCTGTACCACGTGCTCGGGGGCGCGATCAGCCCGATCGCCGGCATCGGCCCCGACGACCTGCGCATCGCCCAGCTGATGTCGCGTCTCGGCGACGCCACGGTGCAGGAGGTCATCCTCGCGACGAACCCCAACCTCGAGGGCGAGGCGACTGCGAGCTACCTCAGCCGCCTGCTCACCACGATGCAGATCACCGTGTCCCGCCTCGCCTCCGGCCTTCCGGTCGGTGGCGACCTCGAATACGCCGACGAGGTCACCCTCGGGCGCGCATTCGAGGGTCGGCGCGTGCTGTGAACGCACAGGGCGGCTTCTCGCGACGCGGGTGGCTGCTCTTCGGGGCCATGGCGCTGCTGTGGGGCGTGCCGTACCTGTTCATCAGCATCGCGGTCGAGTCCCTGTCGCCCCCCGCGATCGTCGCCGGGCGCACCCTCATCGCGGCGCTGCTCCTCCTCCCGTTCGCGCTTCGCGGCGGTGCGCTGAGAGCGGCGTGGAAGCACTGGCCTTGGGTGCTCGCGTTCGGCCTCGTCGAGATGGCGGGTCCGTTCGTGCTGCTCGGCCACGCCGAGATGACCCTGCCCTCGGGCATGACGGGTCTGCTCGTCGCGACCGTGCCGCTGTTCGCGGCGCTCATCGCACTGGGCGGGGGAGACCGGGGAGTCCTGCGCCCGGCGCGGGGGATCGGTCTTCTCGTGGGATTCATCGGCGTCGCGATCGTCGTCGCCGGGCCCGGACTGTTCGGTGGTGAGGTCAGTCTGATCGCGGCCGGCGAGGTGCTGCTGGTCGCCATCCTCTATGCCATCGCCCCCTTCATCGTCGCTCGACAGCTGAACGACGTCCCCTCGCTCGGCACCATCACGCTGTCGCTGCTCATGATCGGCGTGATCTACCTGCCCATCGGGCTGCTCACGCAGCACCAGATGCCGACGCTTCCCTCGATCTTCGCGCTCCTCGCGCTGGCCGTCATCTGCACCGCCGTCGCCTTCCTGGCATTCTTCGCTCTCATCCGCGAGGTCGGCCCCGTCCGCGCGCCGTTGTTCACCTACGTGAACCCGGTCGTGGCGATCATCCTCGGTGCGATCGTGCTCGCCGAGCCGCTGACGCCGGGCCTGCTCATCGGATTCCCGCTGATCATCGCGGGCTGCTGGTTCGCGGCCACCGGCGGGCGCCTCCGTCCCCAGGCCGCTGCCCGAGCCGACCTGCCTGCAGTGCCCCTGCCGCCCGCGCCCTGACCCACCCGGGCGCGACCGTCACATGCGAAGAAGCGCATATGCGCCAAACGTAGAATGGGGGTGGGCGGATCCGCCCGACATCCCAGGGAGTGAACGTGGCCCTCATCGTGCAGAAGTACGGCGGCTCCTCAGTCGCCGACGCAGAGAGCATCAAGCGCGTCGCCAAGCGCATCGTCGACACGCGTCGCGCCGGCCACGACGTCGTCGTCGCCGTGAGCGCGATGGGCGACACGACCGACGAGCTGCTCGACCTCGCCAACGAGGTCGCGCCGATTCCCGCTCCGCGTGAGCTCGACATGCTGCTCTCGAGCGGTGAGCGCATCTCGATGGCGCTCCTGGCCATGGCCATCCACTCGATGGGCTTCGAGGCGCGGTCGTTCACCGGCAGCCAGGCGGGCATGATCACCGACTCGCAGCATGGCGCCGCCCGCATCGTGGATGTCACCCCCATCCGTCTGCGCGAAGCGCTCGACGAGGGGGCCATCGTCATCGTCGCCGGCTTCCAGGGCTTCAACCGCGACACCCGCGACATCACCACGCTCGGACGCGGAGGCTCGGACACGACGGCCGTCGCTCTCGCCGCGGCCCTCGACGCCGACGTCTGCGAGATCTACAGCGACGTCGACGGCATCTTCACGGCCGACCCCCGCGTCATCCCGAAGGCGCAGAAGCTCGACCACATCGGCAGTGAGGAGATGCTCGAGCTCGCCGCCAACGGCGCGAAGGTGCTCTACATCCGCGCTGTCGAGTACGCACGCCGTCACGGCGTCCTGATCCACGCCCGTTCGACGTTCTCGTCGTCCGAGGGCACATACGTTCTGGGCGAGGGTATGAAGAACCCTCGCGAAGCCGAGGGAGCAGCAGCCATGGAAGAACCGATCGTCGCCGGTGTCGCCACCGATTTCGGCCAGGCCAAGATCACCGTCGCCGGCGTTCCGGACGTGCCGGGCAAGGCGGCGGAGATCTTCAAGATCGTCGCGAAGTCCGGCGCCAACGTCGACATGATCGTGCAGAACGTGTCGGCCACGGGTCGCACCGACATCTCGTTCACGGTTCCCAAGGCCGATTCCTCGGCTGCGCTCAAGGCGCTCGCGGGGGAGCAGACCGAAGTGGGCTTCCAGAACCTGGTGCACGACGATCAGATCGGCAAGCTGTCGGTCGTCGGAGCGGGTATGCGGACGCACTCGGGCGTCTCCGCGACGCTGTTCGAGGCGCTGTCGGCCGGTGGCATCAACATCGAGATGATCTCGACGTCCGAGATCCGCATCTCGGTCGTGCTCCGCGACACCGACCTGGCCGAGGCCGCCCGCACCGTGCACACCGCGTACGGACTCGACGGCGACGCCGAGGCCACGGTCCACGCCGGCACCGGTCGCTGACCCTCGCCGATCGCGCACGATCTGCGGATGACCGCACGATCTGCGGAAGTGTCAGCTGATCCCGTCCGCGAATCGTGACTCTATCCGCAAAACTGACTCGGGATGCTGACCCGGCCCGCACCCCGCCCGACGGTCGGTCCTCGATCACCGGACGGCACGGTAGACTCACCGAAACCCTGACATCGGCGCCAGGCGCGGCATCCGCATCCCGACGTCGCGCCTGAAGCCTCGCATGCAGCACTGCACGACGCCAAGGAACATCATGACCCGCATCTCCGACTCAGGACTCTCCGTCGCCATCGTCGGCGCCACCGGCCAGGTGGGCACCGTGATGCGCGAGATTCTCGCCGAACGGTCCTTCCCGATTCGCGAGCTGCGTCTGTTCTCGTCGTCGCGCTCTGCAGGCACCGCCATCGAGTTCGGCGGCGCGACCGTCATCGTCGAGGATGTCGAGACGGCGGATGCCGCGGGCATCGACATCGCCCTCTTCTCGGCCGGCGCGACCGCCAGCCGCGCATACGCTCCCCGCTTCGCCGAGGCCGGAGCCGTCGTCGTCGACAACTCCAGCGCCTGGCGCAACGATCCCGAGGTTCCGCTGGTCGTCAGCGAGGTCAACCCGCACGCGATCGACGACCGCCCTCGCGGCATCATCGCCAACCCGAACTGCACGACCATGGCCGCCATGCCGGTTCTGAAGGCGCTGCACGCCGAAGCGGGTCTCGAGCGCCTGATCGTCTCGACCTACCAGGCCGTCTCCGGTTCGGGTCTCGCCGGTGCGCAGGAGCTCCTCGGGCAGGTCGAGGGCGTCCTCGCCCAGGGCGACACGCTGCGCCTCGTGCACGACGGCTCGTCGATCGACTTCCCTGAGCCCGAGAAGTACGTCGCTCCGATCGCGTTCGACGTCATCCCGTTCGCGGGCAACCTGGTCGACGACGGTCAGAACGAGACGGACGAGGAGAAGAAGCTCCGCAACGAGAGCCGCAAGATCCTCGAGCTGCCCGACCTCCGTGTCGCCGGCACGTGCGTGCGGGTTCCCGTCTTCACGGGCCACTCGCTCTCGATCAACGTCGAGTTCGCCCGCGACATCACGCCGCAGCGCGCCGCCGAGGTGCTCGCCGCAGCCCCCGGTGTCGTCCTCGACGAGGTGCCCACGCCGCTCCAGGCCGCGGGCAAGGACCCGAGCTTCGTCGGACGAATCCGCGCCGACCAGTCCGCTCCCGAGAACAAGGGCCTCGTGCTGTTCATCAGCAACGACAACCTGCGCAAGGGCGCGGCGCTGAACGCGGTGCAGATCGCCGAGATCCTCGCCGAGCGCCTGGTCGCCATAGCCTGACCGCATCGCGGTCATGCGGATCCGGTCTCGCCGGACGGCCCCGCGTGGTCTGTCGTGCCGTGACCGCGAACTAGACTGTCGTGGTGACCGAAACCGTCGATGTCGTCTTGATCGGTGGTGGCATCATGAGCGCCACCCTGGGTACCCTTCTGCACGAGCTGCAGCCGGATTGGAAGATCGTCGCGTTCGAGCGACTCTCCGATGTGGCTCAGGAATCGTCGAACCCGTGGAACAACGCGGGCACCGGCCACGCGGCGCTCTGCGAGCTGAACTACATGCCGCAGCAGAAGGGCGCTCCGCTCGACCCCGCCAAGGCCGTCTCGATCAACGAGCAGTTCCAGCAGAGTCGTCAGTTCTGGTCGTCTCTGGTCGATCGCGGCGTGCTCGATGCGCCGTCGACCTTCATCAACGCGACGCCGCACATGACGTTCGTGCGCGGTGAGAAGGACGTCAAGTACCTCAAGGACCGCTACGAGGTCCTGAAGAAGCAGCCGCTGTTCGAGGGCATCGAGTACAGCGAGGATTCCCGCGTCATCAACAAGTGGGCGCCGCTGCTCATGCAGCAGCGCCGTAAGGGCGAGCCGTTCGCGGCCACCCGCGTGCCCGCCGGAACCGACGTCGACTTCGGTGCGCTGACGCACCAGCTCTTCGACCACCTCACCGAGTCGGGCGTCGCGCTGCGCACCAACCACGAGGTCAAGAGCCTGAAGAAGCAGAAGGACGGCACCTGGCTCATCAACTACCGCACGACGATCGGTCGCACGCCGAACCAGATCAAGGCGCGTTTCGTGTTCGTCGGCGCCGGCGGCTGGGCGCTCAAGCTGCTGCAGCGCTCGGGCATCCCCGAGATCAAGGGCTACGGTGTCTTCCCGATCGGCGGGCAGTTCCTCAAGACCTCGAACCCGAAGATCGTCGCGCAGCACAAGGCGAAGGTGTACTCGCAGGCCTCGGTGGGCGCCCCGCCCATGTCGGTCCCGCACCTCGACACGCGCGTGGTCGACGGCGAGGCCTCCCTGATGTTCGGCCCGTTCGCGACCTTCAGCCCGAAGTTCCTCAAGAACGGCTCGATGCTCGACATCGTGTCGCAGGTGCGCACGCACAATCTGTGGCCGATGCTGCGCGTCGCGTTCGCGAATCCCGACCTCATCACCTACCTGGTGGGGGAGCTGCTGAAGAACCACGCCAAGAAGGTCGACAGCCTGCGCACGTTCATGCCGACGGCGAAGGACGAGGACTGGACGCTCATCGACGCGGGGCAGCGCGCCCAGGTCATGAAGAAGGACCCCAAGAAGGGCGGCATCCTGCAGTTCGGCACCGAAGTGGTGTCCGCGGCCGACGGTTCGATCGCCGGTCTGCTCGGCGCCTCGCCCGGCGCCTCCACCGCCGTGCCGATCATGCTCGATCTGCTGAAGAAGTGCTTCCCCGACGAGTACCCCGGCTGGGAGTCGGAACTGCGCGAGCTCATCCCGACATTCGGCGAGCAGCTGAACAAGGACCCCGAGCTGGCGGCGAAGTCCACCGCGGCGACGGCGGCCACGCTCGGCATCAACGAGTAGCGCGCCGGTGGCGAAGCTCTACTTCCGCTACGGGGCGATGAACTCGGGCAAGTCCACCTCGCTGCTCCAGGCCGCGTACAACTACGAGGAGCGCGGCCAGCACGTGCTGCTCGCGAAGCCGGCGATCGACACCAAGGGTGCATCCGAGATCGCGAGTCGACTCGGTGTCACGCGGCACGTCGACTATCTCATCGCTCCCGATGCCGACGTCCGCGAGCTCTTCGACGAGCACCGGGATCGCGTGCGCCGTGCGGTCGCCGATGAACCGGTCCGCGGGGGGTCGATCGATGTCGCCTGCCTCCTGATCGACGAGGCGCAGTTCCTCACGGCAGCGCAGGTCGACGACCTCTTCCGCATCGCGATCGAAGACGGCATCCCGGTGATCGCCTACGGCATCCGCAATGACTTCCTCACCCACGCCTTCCCGGGGTCGGCTCGTCTGCTCGCGATCGCGCACTCCCTCGAGGAGCTGAAGACCATCTGCCGCTGCGGGCGCAAGGCCGTCTTCAACGGTCGTGTGATCGGCGGTCGGTTCGTCTTCGACGGCGACCAGGTCGCCATCGACGAGGGCGCTGACGGATCGCTGGCGCCGGAGATCACGACCTACGAGTCACTGTGCGGCGCGTGCTACCTCGAAGAGTCGGGTGGGCGGCTGGGCTGAACGCCCTCACGTCATCCTCCGCCCTCGGGCGGTGTGTCGGCGTACCCCGATTGCGTGGTCTGACCACACACGCTACTGTGGTCAGACCACAGGTGCGTCGAGGATCGATGCCGCCGACGCACACGATGAGGAGAGCGGATGCCGGAGCAGCCAGCGCGCGCCTGGAGGCTCGTGCTCGAACATGTCGAGCGCGACCTGATCGACGGGCGTCTCGGCCCCGGTGATCGTCTCGCCTCGGAGCGCGAGCTCGCCGCGGACCTGGGTGTCGGGCGCTCGAGCGTCCGAGAGGCGCTGCGCGTGCTCGAGGTCATGGGGCTGATCCGCACCTCGACCGGCTCGGGGCCGCAGTCGGGCGCGATCGTGATCGCGACCCCGTCCGGTGGCATGTCGACGCTTCTGCGCCTCCAGGTCGCCGCACAGGGCTTTCCGCTCGCGGACGTGGTGCAGACCCGACTGCTGCTCGAAGACGCGGTCGTCGCCGCTCTCGCGAGCCAGCACGCGCCCGATCTCACCGCGGCGCACAGCGTGCTCGATGCGATGGACGTCGGCGCCCTGACGCCTGACGAGTTCCTCGCCCTCGATGCCCAGCTCCACCTCGCCCTCGCGGAATCGAGTGGCAACACCGTCGTCGCCGCGATCATGGCGGGCCTGCGCACCTCCATCGAGTCGTACGTGCAGCAGGGCGCCTCATCCATCGCCGACTGGGATGCCATGGCAGACCTGCTGCGCGCCGAGCACCGAGCCATCATCGAGGCCATCGCCGCGGGTGACGCGGCGACCGCCCAGACCCTCGTCCGAGCGCACATCACCGGCTACTACACCGCGGCGGGGCTCACCCGCAGCGTCCGACCCACCGACTGAGAGGACAGCCATGGTCCAGCGCCAGGTTCCCAACCCCGCAGAGCTTCTCGACCTGATGAAGTTCAAGAAGCCCGAGTTCAACGGCAAGAAGCGCCGTCTCGACTCGGCGCTCACGATCGACGACCTGCGCACGATCGCCAAGAGGCGTACGCCGAAGGCCGCGTTCGACTACACCGATGGCGCCGCCGAGGGCGAGCTGTCGCTCACGCGGGCACGCCAGGCATTCCAGGATGTGGAGTTCCACCCCGGGATCCTCCGGCCGGCTCCGGATGTCGACACCGCGGTCGAGATCCTCGGCGGCCCGTCGGCGCTCCCGTTCGGCATCGCGCCGACCGGCTTCACGCGTCTCATGCAGACAGAGGGCGAGGTCGCCGGCGCGGGAGCGGCGGCGGCGGCCGGCATCCCGTTCACTCTCTCGACCCTGGGCACGACGTCGATCGAGGGCGTGAAGGCCGCCAACCCGCACGGCCGCAACTGGTTCCAGCTCTATGTCATGCGCGACCGCGAGATCTCCTACGAACTCACTCGGCGTGCTGCCGCTGCGGGCTTCGACACGCTGCAGTTCACGGTGGACACCCCGGTCGCCGGAGCGCGGCTGCGTGACAAGCGCAACGGCTTCAGCATCCCGCCGCAGCTCACGCTCGGCACCATCATCAATGCCATCCCGCGTCCGTGGTGGTGGTACGACTTCCTGACGACCCCGAAGCTGGAGTTCGCGTCGCTGAGCACCACCGGTGGCACCGTCGGCGAGCTGCTCGACGCGGCGATGGACCCCACGATCAGCTACGACGACCTTGCGGTGATCCGTGACATCTGGCCGGGCAAGATCGTGATCAAGGGCGTGCAGAACGTCGAGGATTCGGTGCGCCTGCGTGACGCCGGCGTCGACGGCATCGTGCTCTCCAACCACGGCGGGCGGCAGCTCGACCGCGCACCCATTCCGTTCCACCTTCTGCCGGAGGTCCGGACCGCCGTGGGTGACGACTTCACGGTCATGGTCGACACGGGGATCATGAACGGCGCGGACATCGTCGCGGCGGTCGCGCTCGGAGCGGACTTCACCCTCATCGGCCGCGCCTACCTCTACGGCCTCATGGCGGGCGGCCGTGCGGGCGTCGACCGCACGATCGAGATCCTGCGGACGGAGATCGAACGCACCATGCGTCTTCTGGGCGTCGCCTCACTCGCGGAGCTCGAGCCGTCGCACGTCACTCAGCTCACGCGCCTCGTGCCGGTCGCACGGGCCGCGTCGGAGGCCGTCGTGCGCTGACCTCGTCCCCGGATTCGAGGGAGGGGTGGGCGGTCAGAGGGTCGCGAGAAGCTCGTCGAGCTTGTCTGCGGTGTCCTCCCACCCCTCGACCGCGACCGAGGGCACTCCGATCGCAAGGACGGGGTAGTCGTTGCCGCCTTCATCGAGTCGGTCACCGTAGAACAGCATCGAAGTGAGGGGGATGCTGGTGTGCTCGGCGAGCTGCTTCATGCCGAAGGCCTTGTCGATGCCGGCCAGAGTGATGTCGATGGAGGTCGAACCGCCGGATCGCACTTCGAGCTCGGGGAGTCTCGCCGCCACGGCGTCCCGAAGAGCTTCTCGTTTCGTACCGGACGGGTCCCACTCATGCTTGGCATCGCGGGGAGCCTTCTGCCCGAGCGCAGAGAAGGTGATCTGGGATCCGCGGTCCTCGAGGATCTCACCCCAGGGCTGAGACTCCCACAGCCCCAGACGCTCCGCCTCCTCGCGCAGGGCGGCGAGAGCGCCGGCCTTCTGGTCCGCGGTGAGGTCGTGGGCGTAGAGCGGCGAGAAATCCGTGCCGTCGTGGCGCAGGTACCGTGTGCCGCAGGTGGGGAGCAGGTGCAGTCGCGCCGCGGCCGCCTCGTCGATGGTTCCGAGCCGCGCGATCACCTGAGCGCGGAACTGCGCCTCGTTGCCGCCCGAGATGATCGCGACCTCGACCCGCTGCAGCAGCGCGAGCAGCAACGAGGCGATGCGAGCATCGATGGGCTCTTTCGACGGGGCGAGGGTGTCGTCGAGATCGAAGGCGACGAGTGCAGGCGAGGTCATGATGCTTCCAGAGTAGACGGGCGGTGCTGAGAGACACGCGGAGCGAAGAGGAGGGTGCACAGGATCGCGAGCGCGACGCCGATCAGCGCGCCGCCGGAGTTCGCGATCACATCGGACACGGTGGCCGTGCGATTCGGCAGGGCGAGGCGCTGGGCGGCCTCGATGGAGAGGGACACTGCCGGGCCCAGGGCGAGCGCCAGCGGCCAGAGGCGGCGGGGGATGAGGATGAAAGCCAGGATGCCGATGGGCACGAAGACCAGAACGTTGGCGATGACCTCGAGGCTGGTGAAATCAAGAGACTCCCACCCCAGTCGGTGCGAAACGGACAGCACGAGATCGAGCAGGTTCGGCATGGACTGCTCGATGCGCGTCGGCGTGAGCGTCAGCAGCGCGATGCCGCCGAAGAACGGCAGGGCGAGAGCGAGGGCGATGCCTCGGGTCAGTCGTCGAGGCGGGGGGAGCAAGCGACTCATGCGGTGCCTTTCTCCTCGTTCCGGATACAGAGAAGGCCGCCCGTGAGGACGGCCTTCCGGTGTTACTTGTCGGGGTGACAGGATTTGAACCTGCGACCTCTTCGTCCCGAACGAAGCGCGCTACCAAGCTGCGCCACACCCCGTTTTGCAACCCTCCGAGTCTACAGCGAAATGCTCCCAGCGCCGAATCGAGGCATCAACCGCGCGCCGTCAGGGTCAGCAGCGTCGCCTCGGGGCGGCACGCGAAGCGTATCGGCGCGTAGATCGAGTGTCCGCAGCCCGCGCTGACATTGAGGGGCACGGCGCGATCGCCCTGAGTCCACGTGCTGAGACCCTTCGCCTGCTTCAGCGGGATGTCGCAGTTCGCTACGAGAGCACCGAAACCGGGCAGGCACACCTGACCGCCGTGCGTGTGGCCTCCGAGGATGGCGTCGGCGCCCATCTCCACGAACCCGTTCAGGACGCGCTGATAGGGCGCGTGCGTGACGCCGAGAACGGATGTGCCGGCAGTCCGCGGGCCGAGAGCATCGATGGCGTCCGGCAGGTCCTCGAGCCGGTCCCAGTCGCAGTGCGCATCACTCACGCCGAACAGGTCCAGGGGACTGCCGGCCACCGTGAGTCGCGCTGCGGCGTTGTTCAGGCTCGTCCATCCGAGCTCGTCGGTGAAGTACGCGTCCATCGCATCGGTGTCGAGGAAGTTCAGCTCTCGCGGGCGCTGCGACGGGCCGGCGAAGTAGCGGATCGGGTTCCGCGGCGAGGGGCCGATGACGTCGTTGGAACCGTGCACGAAGACACCGGGGATTCCGGCGAACGGCTCGAAGGCACGTCTGATCCCGGCGAGACCGTCGCGGTGTCCGAGATTGTCGCCGGTGTTGACGATGAGATCGGGCTTCAGCTGCGCGAGTGACGCGAGCCAGTCCTGCTTGCGGTGCTGCCACGGAGCCATGTGCGCGTCCGAGATGTGCAGCACGCGCAACGGTGCGGAACCCGGGGCGAGAGCGGATGCGGTCGCCTCACGCACCGTGAAGAGGTAGCGCTCGATGCCGATGCCCCAGACGGCGGCTGCGGCACCAGCGGCCCCCACCGCGCCGAGCGCGATGAGGGCCGGGTGCGCCGCGTGGCGAGACGTCACTTGCAGCGGACCTTGATGGACGTGCTCTTCGTCGTCGGTGTGTTCGCGGCCGGGTCGGTGGACGTGACCGCGGCGTTCTGACCGTTGCATGACCCGTCGAAGTCGATCGACGAGAACCCTGCCCCGAACAGCGCGCTCTGCGCTTCGGCCTTCGATTGTCCGGTGATGTCGGGCACCGTCGCGCCCTGGCCGTTGCTCGGCGAGATCGTGATCGTCGCACCGCTCGGGGCCTGTCCGGACGGGTCCTGCGCCATGACGACATCGCCGGCGGGACCGTCCACGGCGGGTCCGACGGCTGCGGTGAAGCCCGCAGCCTCGATGAGAGAGGTCGCTTCGCCGACGGACTTGCCCACCACGTCGGGAACGTTCGTCAGAACCTGACGAACCAGCTTGTCGTCGGGGCGAGGGAAGTCCTCCGCGGGGTACACGGCATCCGCGGCACCCTGGATCGCCTTGGCGAGGCCGTAGCGGATGTCGCCGAGTCGCGTCCCGTTGCCGTTGCGGAAGTCGTTCAGCGGCACGCGGCCGTCGACGTTTCCGACCCACACCGCTGTCGTGACCTTGGTGCTCGACTCGACGAGCATGGTGTGCTCCTTCTCGGCGGTACCGGTCTTGCCGATCAGCTGGGTTCCGTCGTACGGGTTGGCCCTCGTTCCGGTGCCGTTGCCCTCCATGACGCCTCGCAGTGCGTACGCGGCGGTCGCGGCGACCTCAGGGGTGAGCTGCTGAGAGCACTTCTGCGCGGGAGGAGTGATCTCCGCGCCGTCCTCGCCGACGACCCGGTCGATCACGCGAGGCTCGCAGTAGACGCCGTTGTTGGCGACGGTGGCGTAGGCGCCGGCCATCTGCAGAGGAGCCACGCTCTTCGAGCCCAGAACCGTCGGGAACGGATCGTTCGGAGCGGTGTTGGCGTTCGTTCCGCCGACCGTGATGTCGTCGCCGTTGCCGTAGTGGACGCCGAGTCGCTTCGCCACCTCGTTGATGTCGCAGAGATCGAGCTGCTGCGCCATCGCGAGGAAACCGGTGTTCAGGGACTGCGCGGTGAACTGTCGCACGCTGCCCACCGAGCCGCCGGAGTTGCCGAAGTTGTTGATCTTGGAGCTGTTCGTCACCTTGTCCCCGCACCTGGTGAAGGGGCTGAAGGTCTTGAGGCGACCGTCGAGGACCTGGTTCACGGAGTGGCCGGACTCCAGCCAGCTCAGAAGCGTGAACAGCTTGTAGGTCGATCCCGTCTCGAACCCGTAGGTCGAGCCGCCATGCGCCTTGTCGGCCGCGAAGACCTGAGAGGTCTCGCCGGCAGCCAGGTTGGCCTCGGTCGTCTCGTTGAAGACGGTGTTCTGTGCCATGGCGAGTACCCGACCCGTGGACGCCTCGATCGACACTCCGGTGCCACCGACGAGGATCCCGGGCATCGCCTGCGGGACCTGCGCCCTGACCGCGTCGATCGCGGGCTGCTGGACCCGCAGATCGAGGGAGGTGTAGATCTCCATTCCGCCGCGGCGGAGGTTCGAGCGACGCTCCTCTTCCGTGGCGCCGAACGCCTCGTCGTTCTCGATGACGGCCTTCACGTACTGGCAGAAGTACGCGTTGTCGCCCGCGGCCGCACAGCCCTGCTGGGGCTCGCTCAGCAGGGGAGTGACCGGCGAGGCGACGGCCTCGTCGTGCGCGGCCTGCGTGATCTTCGCGTCCGCGAGCATCCGATTGAGGACGTAGTCTCTGCGATCCTTCGTGTCCTTGTAGCCGTCGGCGTCCCCGTTGTGCGCCACGCCGGCGTCATCCGTCCAGATTCCCTCGGGGCGGTCGATGCGGAATCGGTTGGGCTCCTGCACCATGCCGGCGATCGTCGCCGCCTGCGCGAGACTGAGATTCGCCGCGCTGGTGGAGAAGTACCGGTTCGCTGCGGCCTCGATGCCGTAGATGGTGCCGCCGAAGTTGGCGATGTTGAGGTAGCCGAGGAGGATCTCGTTCTTCGAGTAGTCCTTCTCGATCTTCAGCGCATAACGCATCTCCTGCAGCTTGCGCTCGACGCCCTTGCCGCCGTCCGCGACCGCCGCATCGAGGAAGCACTGCTCGATCTGCTTGGAGTAGTCCTCGGCCGCGGGGTCGACGTCCTGCTCGCACTCCTGCACCTGGACGTTCTTCACGTACTGCTGCGTGATCGTGGAGGCTCCTCGATCGGTCGTGCCTGCGACGTTGCCGACCGCGGCCTTCAGCGTCGCGCCGAGGTTGATGCCGCCGTGGGTGTAGAAGTTCTTGTCCTCGCTCGACAGGATCGCGTCGTACATCACCGGCGCGACCTGGTCGTACGCCACGGGGATGCGCTTCTGCTCGTAGAACGACGCCAGGGCGACGGGGTTGCCGTCGAGACCGGTCGCATAGATGGTCGACTGCTGCATCGGCGCGCCGACCTGAAGGTTCTCCGGCAGGTCTTC
Source organism: Microbacterium sp. CGR1 (assembly GCF_001266755.1). Lineage (NCBI taxonomy): Bacteria > Bacillati > Actinomycetota > Actinomycetes > Micrococcales > Microbacteriaceae > Microbacterium > Microbacterium sp. CGR1. The sequence continues at coordinate 1,652,384 of NZ_CP012299.1, read as the reverse complement.
GAAGATGGTGAGGGCCTGCGACCCGGCGATACCGGTCATGGCGAGGACCGGGGTGACGCTGGCCGCGACGAGGAGGCCGGCGACGGCGCTCAGCCCGACGAGTCCGAGGACTCCGCCGAGCGCACCTTTCACCGTGCGATTCTTTTGAGGCATACGCTTGATCGTAGGGGAGTTCCCTGAATACCGCCTTTGACGCAGCCGCCAGCGCGGATGCCGCCAGACAGGAGTGCCATGACCACCTGGGAGTACCTGACCACCCCGTTGCTGATCCACAACACCGCAGCGATCCTCAACAACTGGGGCAAGCAGGGCTGGGAGCTCGTGCAGGTCATCCAGGGCCCCGAGGGTGGGCTCGTCGCCTACTTCAAGCGCCCGGTGACGGCGGATGCCTCGGGCAACGCCGGTCTCGCTGCCGCAGCCGAGGCGTCCCGCCAGTTCGAAGGGGGAGCGGCATGAGCGTCTCTGCGCGCCTGACCGAGCTGGGCATCGAGCTCCCCGTCGTCGCGGCGCCGGTCGCAGCCTACGTCCCGGCGGTCGTGCACGACGGACTCGTCTACACCTCCGGCCAGCTGCCTTTCGTCGAGGGAGCGCTTCCCGCGACGGGCAAGGTCGGGGCAGAGGTCACCGCCGAGGAGGCCAACGCCTACGCGCGCACCTGCGCCCTGAACGCTCTCGCTGCGGCTGCGGCTGCGGCCGGGGGCGTGGACAGGATCGCCGGCGTGCTGCGGCTCGGCGGCTTCGTGGCATCCACCCCCGATTTCACCGGCCAGCCCGGCGTGATCAACGGGGCGAGCCTGGTGCTCGGCGAGATCTTCGGCGACGCCGGGCAGCATGTCCGCGCGGCCGTCGGTGTGCCGGTGCTCCCGCTCGACAGCCCGGTCGAAGTCGAGGCCACGTTCATCCTGGCCTGAGGTCGCCACCCCTCACCACGCGCACACGGCAACGCCCCCTTCCGGATCGGTTCGGAAGGGGGCGTTTGCTGCAGCCGCGCTATTTGACCTGCGCCGAGATGATGCTCATCACCGCGGTGTCGGCCAACGTGGTGGTGTCTCCGACCTCGCGCCCCTCAGCCACATCGCGCAGCAGACGCCGCATGATCTTGCCCGAGCGCGTCTTCGGAAGCTCGCCCACGATGTACACGTCGCGGGGCCGTGCGATCGCGCCGATCTGCTCACCCACCCAGAGGCGCAGCTGCTGCGCGAGTCCGGCGGGGTCGTGCGCCGAGAGGTAGCTCTCCTTGATGATCACGAATGCGACGACGGCCTGACCGGTCGTCTCATCTGCCGCGCCGACGACCGCGGCCTCGGCCGTCGCCTCGTGTGCGACGAGCGACGACTCGATCTCGGCCGTCGAGAGGCGGTGTCCGGAGACGTTCATGACGTCGTCTACTCGGCCGAGCAACCAGAGGTCGCCGTCCTGGTCGAGGCGCGCACCGTCACCGGCGAAGTAGTAGCCCTGCTTCTCGAACTTTTCCCAGTACGTCTCCGTGAACCGCTCGGGGTCGCCCCAGATCCCGCGGAGCATGCTCGGCCACGGTTCGGTGACGACGAGGAGGCCGCCGTTGCCGTTGCCCACCTCGGCGCCCGACTCGTCGACGACGTCGATCGAGATTCCGGGCAGCGGCACCTGGGCGGATCCCGGCTTGGTGGCGGTGACACCGGGCAGTGCAGAGACCATGATCGCGCCTGTCTCGGTCTGCCACCAGGTGTCGACGATGGGCGTCTTGCCCGCGCCGATCACGTCGCGGTACCAGATCCACGCCTCGGGGTTGATGGGCTCGCCCACCGAGCCGAGCAGGCGCAGCGACGACAGATCGAACTTCGCGGGCACGCTGCGGCCGATCTTCATGAACGAGCGGATTGCGGTGGGCGCCGTGTAGAAGATCGAGACCTTGTACTTCTCGATGATCTCCCACCAGCGCCCGGAGTGCGGCGCGTCAGGCGTGCCCTCATAGATGACCTGGGTCGCGCCGTTCGCCAGCGGACCGTAGGTGACATAGCTGTGTCCGGTGATCCACCCGATGTCGGCGGTGCACCAGTACACGTCGGTCTCGGGATGCAGGTCGAACACGTACTTGTGCGAGTAGGCGGCCTGAGTGAGGTACCCGCCGGAGGTGTGCAGGATTCCCTTGGGCTTTCCCGTAGTCCCGGAGGTGTAGAGGATGAACAGCGGGTTCTCGGCGGGGAAGGCCACGGCAGTGTGCTCGGGGGAGGCCGCGGGGACGACCTCGTGCCACCAGAGGTCGCGACCGTCCTCCCAGTCGACCTCGTTCTCGCCGCGCTTGACGACGAGCACGTGCTCGACCGTCTGCTGCTCGCCGTCGCCGCGGTCGGCGAGCGCCTGGTCGACGGCCGGCTTGAGCGCGGATACGCGGCCCTTGCGGTAGCCGCCGTCGGCGGTGATGACGAGCTTCGCCCCTGCGTCATCGATGCGCGAGCGGAGGCTGTCGGCGCTGAACCCGCCGAACACGACGGAGTGGATGGCGCCGACGCGGGCGACGGCGAGCATCGATGCGACCGCTTCGGGGATCATCGGCAGGTAGATCGCGACGCGGTCGCCATGGCCGATGCCGAGCCCCTCCAGCACGTTCGCGACGCGCTTGACCTCCTCGGTCAGCTCGGCGTAGGTGATCGACCGGGAGTCGCCCGGTTCGCCCTCCCAGTGGAGAGCGACACGGTCGCCGTTGCCCGCCTCGACGTGGCGGTCGAGGCAGTTGTACGCGACGTTGAGCTCGCCGTCGTCGAACCACTTCGCGAACGGCGGGGTCGACCAGTCGAGCACGCGCGTGAACGGCTTGTGCCACTCCAGCAGTTCGCGTGACTGGTCGGCCCAGAAGGCTTCGCGGTCGGTCGACGCATTCTCATACAGCCGGGGAGACGAGACCGACTGGGCGACGAACTCCTCGGACGGCGGGAACTGGCGGGTCTCATCGAGAAGGTGATCGATCTGGCTGCTCATCGGCAGGCGCTCCTTTGCGGCGTGGCAGGTCGTGCGGGCATGAACGCATCTCTGACGCGATCAGGTCAGGGCGAATCTAGTCCCGGGCACGGACATCGCATTACTGCCGAAAGTCGGTAGTCCGACGGGTTTTGTCAGGACGGTCGCCTTGCGTACACTCGACGACAGCCGAATTCTCATTCTGGCCTTGGCGTGCCCGATTCCCCCATGAGGGACGCCGTGGGCGGCATCTCATTCCCCCCGTGAGGTGCCGCCCATCTCTATGCCGGGAGCGCTCCCATCTTGTGGCTCGCGATCTGACGCCGTCCACACCCGCTCTGCACGGATGCCATCGTCCAGACGTTGCTCACAGTGGTCGTCGCGGGAGCGCCGCGGCGACCCCGCGGATCCGCCGTGAGCCCTAGCTTCGGGGCATGCCTGATCCCTTCGTCATTCAGCCGCGCGGCTCGGCGGCGCTCGTCGACGGAACCGTCCGGGGTGCTCCTTCGCCGCTGCAGGTCGATCCCGCCTTCGGCCTCCTCGCCGAGCACTGCGCAGACGAGGAGGTCACCGACATCTTCGTCAACGGCGCATCCGGGCTGTTCATCGACCGAGGGCATGGTGCGGAACCCGTGCTCGGGTGGAGCGCGTCCGAGCGGGAGGTCCGCGACCTCGCGGTCGGGCTCGTCGGACTCGGCGGTCGACATCTCGACGACCAGGCTCCGTGCGTCGATGTCAGGCTCGACTCCGGCATCCGCGTTCATGCCGTGCTCGCGCCGATCTCGACGTCGGGGACGGCGCTCTCGATCCGTGTGCCCAGAGTGCGCGCTGCCGATCTCGACGCGCTGGCGGCGCTCGGCTCCTTCGACGCGGCCCAGCACAGCTGGCTTCTCGAGCTCGTCGCCGAGCGCGCCAACATCCTCATCACCGGCGGGACGGGAACGGGCAAGACCACGCTGCTGTCGGCATTGCTGTCAGCCGTCCCGGCCTCTGAGCGCATCGTCACGATCGAGGACGTCGCCGAACTGCGCCCGCAGCATCCCCACCACGTCGCTCTGGAGGCACGGCAGTCGAATCTCGAGGGAGCCGGCGGCATCAGCCTCGCCCGGTTGGTCCGCGAGTCGCTGCGCATGCGCCCCGACCGTCTCGTGGTCGGAGAATGCCGCGGCGAGGAGGTGAGAGAACTCCTGACTGCTCTGAACACCGGACACGACGGGGGAGCGGGAACTCTCCACGCGAGCGGTCTCAGCGACGTGCCGGCCCGGCTCGAAGCGCTCGGCGCCCTCGCGGCGATGGATGCCACGGCGCTCGCGCGCCAGGCTGTGAGCGCCTTCACGATCGTCCTTCATCTCGACAGGGCGCCTGGCGGGCGGAGACGCATCGCGCACGCCGGCGAGCTCGCGGTGAGCGGGGATCGGCTGAGCATCGAGGAGGTGCGGCCGTGGTGAGGGGATGGCGTCGTCCGGTCGTCGAGACCGGGGGCGACGCCGCGACATCGGTGCAGACGCTCGCGGTGCTTCTCCAAGCCGGCGCGGTGCCGATGGTCGCATGGCGCCATCTTGCCTCGATCGGCGACCGTCACGCTGCGTCCGTGATCGCCCGTGCGGATGGCGGCGTCCCGCTCATCGCGGCCATCGAAGCGGAGGGTGGCGCGTGGCGTGACCTCGCGGCCGCCTGGGAGATCGCGACGACCGTCGGCGCACCGCTCGCCGAGGTGCTGAGGATGCTCGCTGAGACGCTGCGCGACGCGTCATCCGCCGCGGACGACGTGCGCATCGCGCTCGCCGAGCCCGCGGGAACCGCCAAGCTCCTGCTCTGGATGCCGTTCGCCGGCCTCTTCCTCGGCTTCGCCCTCGGCTTCGACACGGTCGGCGTCATCGTCGGGACGCCCGCCGGCGCCGGGTGCGTGGTCGCCGGGCTCCTGCTCGTCGCCGCGGCGCGCGCATGGACCGGGCGACTCCTCACGCGGGCGCGTCCCGAACCGGGAACACCGGGCATGCGAGCCGAGCTCATGGCGGTCGCCCTCTCAGGAGGCGCGTCGATCCCACGAGCCCTGCGCCTCGTCGCCGAGAGCCCGGCATCGTCTCCCGGTGACGACGCTCGCATCGGCGCGGTGCTCGAGCTGTCGCATGCTGCCGGGGTCCCGGCGGGTGAACTGCTTCGGGCTTCCGCCGGCCAGGAGAGACACGCGTCACGGGTGGACGGACGCCTTCGCGCGGCCAAGCTCTCGACGACGCTGCTCATCCCGCTCGGAGTCTGCACTCTCCCGGCCTTCCTGCTGCTCGGCGTCGCACCGCTTCTGCTGAGCGTGCTCGCCTCCACTCCACTGCCGCTGTGACGGCCGAGTTCCACCGGATGCACCGCGTATCCGTCCCATAGAAAGAAGGAACACATGAACACCATCCCCTCGCTCACCCGGCGCAGCGCGGCAACCCTCTTCGGCGACGACAGTGGCGCGGCCACCGCCGAGTACGCCATCACCACGATGGCGGCCGTCGCCTTCGCCGGCCTCCTGGTCGTGATCATGAGGTCAGACGAGGTGCGTGGCATCCTCACGGACCTGGTGCGTCGGGCACTGACGGTGTCGTGATGACTTCCGTCCATGCCGGCGAGCGCGGCTCCGTGACTGCGGAGCTCGCGCTCGCGGTTCCCGCCGTCGTGCTCGTCCTCCTACTCGGAGCCGGCGCTCTGGGCGCAGCCTCCCGTCAGGTGGCACTGCAGGATGCGACCGCTGACGCGGCCCGGCTCCTCGGCAGAGGAGAAGACGAGGGGGCCGCCGCACATGCGGTGTCGGCTGCAGTGCCCGGTGCGTCGATGTCGAGCAGCACGTCGGGCGATCTCGTGTGCGTGTCCGCAGAGACCGACTTCACCGTCGGCGGCTTCGTGAGGGTGGGCGTGCGCGCGTCGAGTTGCGCGCTCGCCGGAGGACTCTGATGTTCTCGACGGTGGAGGTGGAGCACTGATGGCGGGGTCGGTGCTCGCGGCCGGCGTGCTGGTGGTCGGCGCAACTCTGTCATTCGGACTCGCCGCCGTCGGCGGCGCGGCAGTCACTGCGCAGCGCACAGCGGGAGCTGCCGACGCCGCGGCCCTGGCAGCGGCCGACGCTGCCAGCGGCGCAGTCGTCGTCACGGTCGACCCGTGCACCCTCGCCGCGCGGGTCGCCGCGGCCTCCGGTGCAGCACTCACCGAATGCGCCGTCGACGGCTTCGTGGCGACCGTGCAGGTCAAGGCGAAGTACGCTGGACTCGCTGCCGTCTCCCGAGCCCGTGCTGGGCCGCCCGAGGGGATCTGACTGCGGCGCGAGGCACTTTCCGGCGAAAATGCAGGCGACCTCTGTGACCAACCCATCACGGCGGTGTGTATGGTGTGCTTCGAAGAAAGGATGCTCCCTTGGCTGAAGGCAAGAAGCTCGTCATCGTCGAGTCTCCGACGAAGATGCGGTCGATCCAGGGGTACCTCGGCGATGGCTACGAGGTGCTCAGCTCGGTCGGCCATATTCGCGACCTCGCAGACAAGAAGGACATCCCCGCCGCGGACAAGCAGGCGTACGGAAAGTACTCGATCGACGTCGACAACGACTTCGACCCCTATTACGTGGTCTCCGATCGCAAGACGAAGACCGTCGCCGAACTCAAGCGGGCGCTCAAGACTGCCGACGAGCTTCTGCTCGCCACTGATGAGGACCGCGAGGGCGAGGCCATCGCGTGGCACCTGCTCGAGACGCTGAAGCCCAAGGTCCCCGTCAAGCGGATGGTGTTCCACGAGATCACCAAGGACGCGATCCAAGCGGCCATCGGCAACACGCGTGAGCTCGACACCGACCTGGTCGACGCGCAGGAGACCCGCCGTATCCTCGACCGACTGTACGGGTGGGATGTCTCGCCCGTGCTCTGGTACAAGGTCAAGACCGGTCTGTCTGCCGGCCGAGTGCAGTCCGCCGCCACCCGCATGATCGTCGAGCGTGAGCGCGAGCGCATGGCGTTCGTGTCCGCCGAGTACTGGGACGTCGAGGCGCTCGCGTCCTCGTCGTCCGGATTCAAGGTCCGTCTGGTCCGCGTGGACGGCGGTCAGCTCGCCCGAGGCACCGACTTCGACGACGACGGCAAGCTCAAGAAGGCCGTCATCATCCTCGACGAGGCGAAGGCGGCGGCCCTCGCGCTGGCGATCGACGCCGCAGGCACGGGCACGGTCACCAAGGTCGAGGCGAAGCCCGGCACCCGCAGCCCATACGCGCCGTTCACCACCTCCACCATGCAGCAGGAGGCCGGACGAAAGCTCTCCATGAGTGCCAAGCAGGCGATGAGCGTCGCCCAGCGGCTCTACGAAAAGGGCTACATCACCTATATGCGAACCGACTCGGTGGCGCTGAGCACCCAGGCGGTGCAGGCCGCTCGCAGCCAGGCCGTCGCGTTGTACGGCGACAGCGCCGTGCCGCTCAAGCCGCGCGTCTACAAGTCGAAGAGCAAGAACGCCCAGGAGGCGCACGAGGCCATCCGCCCGTCGGGTGAGAACTTCCGCACCCCGAAGTCGGTCGCCGCCGAACTCGACCGCGAGGAGCACCGCCTCTACGACCTCATCTGGAAGCGCACCGTCGCCAGCCAGATGGCCGACGCGAAGTACGAGACCACGACCGTCACGATCGCGGTCGACGCCGACGGGCAGAAGGCCGAGTTCACCGCATCGGGCACGGTCTACACCTTCAAGGGCTTCCTCGAGGCATACGAAGAGGGACGCGACGAGAAGCGCAACGACAAGGACGCCGACGAGAATCAGTCGCTCCCTGCGGTCGCCGTGGGCGATGACCTCCGGATGTCCGATGCCGAGGCGAAGGGGCACCGCACGACCCCGAAGCCGCGCTTCACCGAGGCATCGCTCGTCAAGGCGCTCGAGGAGCACGGCATCGGCCGCCCTTCGACGTTCGCGAGCATCATCGGCACCGTGATCGATCGCGGCTACGCCACCAAGCGCGGCCAGGCTCTCGTGCCGACGTGGCTCGCCTTCAGTGTCGTGCGCCTGCTCGAGGAGCACTTCGCCGACCTGATCGACTACGACTTCACCGCAGCTCTCGAAGACGACCTCGACGCGATCGCCCGTGGCGAGCAGAAGCGCGTCGAATGGTTGCGTTCCTTCTACTACGGCTCGGATTCGCACGTCGGACTGCGCCAGACCGTCGACAACCTCGGCGAGATCGACGCACGTGCGCTCAACTCCACGCCGATCACCGAGACCGCCACCCTGCGATTCGGCAAGTACGGACCCTACCTCGAGGTCGCGAACCCCGACGCTCCGGACGAGAAGCCGCGCATCGTCAACGTTCCCGAAGACCTCGCTCCTGACGAGCTGACCGAGGCCAAGGCGCAGGAGCTCATCGATGCGCCGGTCGCCGGCGACCGCGTGCTCGGCACGAACCCGGACAACGGCAAGATCGTCGTCGTCAAGGACGGCCGATTCGGGCCCTACGTTCAGGAGAACGACCCCGTCTCTGAAGATGCGGCGGTCGACGAGGCCACCGGCGAGGTCGTCGAGGCGCCCAAGCCCAAGCGTGGGGCGAAGAAGGATGCCGCGCCGAAGCCGCGCACCGCTTCGCTGTTCCGTTCGATGTCGGTCGACACGATCGATCTCGACACGGCGCTGCAGCTTCTCAGCCTGCCGCGCGTCGTGGGAGCCGACCCGGAGAGCGGCGAGGAGATCACCGCGCAGAACGGCCGGTTCGGGCCCTACCTGAAGAAGGGCACCGACTCGCGCTCGCTCGAGAGCGAATCGCAGATCTTCGATGTGACCCTCGAGAAGGCCCTCGAGATCTATTCGCAGCCGAAGTACGGTGCCGGATCGCGCCGAGCATCCAGCGCGCTCGCCGAGTTCGAGGCAGATCCCGTGAGCGGCAAGCCGATCCGCATCCGCGACGGACGCTTCGGCGCCTACGTCACCGATGGCGAGACCAACGTCACGATTCCCCGGGGCCAGAAGGTCGAGGACATCACCTTCGAGACCGCGGTGCAGATGCTGGCAGACAAGCGAGCCAAGGGGCCGGCGCCCAAACGCGGTGCGGCCAAGAAGCCCGCGGCGAAGAAGCCCGCCGCGAAGAAGCCCGCCGCGAAGAAGCCCGCGGCGAAGAAGCCCGCCGCGAAGAAGCCCGCGGCGAAGAAGCCCGCGGCGAAGAAGGCTCCGGCGAAGAAGGCGACCGCGACCGATGCGGAGAAGGCGGCCGCGCGGTCCGCAGCCGCCAAGAAGGCCGCTGCCACCCGTGCCGCGAATGCCGCGAAGAAGGCCGGTTCGTGACGGCTGACTCCGGAGTCTGGATCACGCTCGAAGGCGGAGACGGATCGGGGAAGACCACGCAGTCGAACCTGCTCGGGCAGTGGCTGACGGATGCGGGGCGGACGGTCGTGCGCACCCGCGAGCCGGGTGGGTCGGAGGTCGGCCAGCTGATCCGCGACATCGTGCTCCACCATCGCGGCGACATCGCCCCGCGGGCAGAGGCTCTGCTCTACGCGGCCGATCGCGCGCACCACGTCGCGACCGTCGTTCGACCGGCGCTCGCCCGCGGCGAGGTCGTGCTGCAGGACCGCTACCTCGACTCGTCCGTCGCCTATCAGGGCGCGGGGCGCGTGTTGGACGGCGACGAGATCCGCGACCTGTCGCTCTGGGCAGCCGAGGGAGCGCTTCCCGATCTCACCGTGCTGCTCGACCTCGATCCCGAGTCGGCGCGCGTGCGACTCGACTCCGCCGACAAGCCGTTCGACCGGCTCGAAGCCGAGAAGACAGAGTTCCATGCCCGCGTCCGCGACGCGTACCTCGGCCTGGCCCAGGCCGAGCCGGAGCGATTCCTGGTTCTCGATGCCGCCGCGACTCCGGAGAACATCGCCGAGCAGATCCGCGATCGGGTCTCGACGCTCATCGGCTGATCCGCCCGGCGGTGCGCCCGACCACGTCATGGCCAGGGCATCACCCGGTCGGTGCCGCGTACATCGTCCGGCGGTGCCACGTACGTCGGTGCTCCCGATTAGGCTGAGGGCATGCCCCAGACTGTCGCCGCCCCTTTCCCGTGGGCCGACGTGTGGGGGCAGGATGCCGCGGTCGACACCCTGCGCAATGCCGCATCCGATCCGTCCGCGCTCTCGCACGCCTGGCTGATCACGGGTCCTCCCGGGTCGGGACGATCCACCCTCGCGCATGCCTTCGCCGCGGCGCTCGTCGCGGATCACCCGGACGACGAGGCGGCCATGCGTCAGGTCCTCGCGGGAACGCATCCCGATGTGACGGCCCTGCGCACCGACAAGGTCATCATCACGATCGCGGAGGCCCGTGCGCTCGTCGAGCGCTCGTACTTCGCGCCCTCTGCGGGCCGCTACCGCGTGATCGTGGTCGAAGATGCCGACCGCATGGTCGAGCGAACCTCCAACGTGCTCCTGAAGGCGCTCGAGGAGCCGCCTGAGCAGACCGTCTGGATCCTCTGCGCGCCGAGCGAAGCCGACCTGCTGCCGACGATCCGCTCCCGCGTCCGCTCGCTGCGACTGCGTGAGCCCGATGTCGCAGACGTGGCACGTCTGATCACCCTCCGCACGGGGGTCGACGAAGCCATCGCCGAGCAGGCCGCCCGCCACGCACAGCGTCACATCGGCATGGCCCAGCGTCTGGCCACCGACGAATCCGCCCGTCGCCGCCGCGACGAGACCCTGAGGTCGGTGCTGGGAGTTCGCGGTGTCAACGACGCCGTCGAGGTCGCCGGGCGCATCATCCAGGCGGCCACGGACGACGCCAAGGCGCTCACTGCCGAGCGCGATGCGGCCGAGCGCGCCTCCCTGCTCCGCACCGTCGGGATCGCCGAGGGGCAGGCTGTCCCGCCCGCCCTGCGAGCGCAGATCTCAGCCCTGGAAGACGATCAGAAGAAACGCGCGACCCGAAGTCTGCGCGACGGGATCGACAGGGTGCTCACCGATCTCCAGTCGCTGTTCCGTGACGTCGTGATGCTGCAGTTCGGCAGGGACGACGAGCTGATCAACCGTGAGCTTCGTGAGGATCTGGCTGCTCTCGCGGCGGCCTGGCCCGAGACCCGTACTCTTGTCGTACTCGACCACCTTGCCGACACACGCCAGTCGCTGGAGCGCAATGTCGCACCGCTGCTCGCCCTGGAGAGCTTGCTCGTGACTGTCACGAGCGGGAGGACACCGTGAACAATCGACCGACTTCCCGCATCCGACGTGCCGTCGCTGTGATCGCGGGCCTCGCCGCGGCATCGGTCGCACTCTCCGGGTGTCTGTATTCGATGATCCCCGAGCAGGCCGAGCCGAAGCCGTCGACCACCAACGCTCCTGACACGGAGGGCGTCGCCGACGACCTGCTGCCGTTCTACGGGCAGACGCTCACCTGGAGCGAATGCGGCACGGGCTTCGACTGCACCGACGTGACCGCGCCGCTCGACTGGGAGAACCCGGGGGAGGGAGAGATCACCCTCTCCGTCGTGCGCCACCAGGCGACGGGAACGGCTCAGGGCTCGCTGCTGACCAACCCGGGCGGTCCCGGCGCCAGTGGAGTCGAACTCATCCGCGACAGCCTCGACTTCGCCGTCGGAGCCGCCCTCATCGAGAACTACGACGTGATCGGCTTCGATCCCCGCGGCGTCGGCGAATCGACGGCCGTGACGTGCTTCGATGCTGCGGGCATGGACGACTACCTCTACTCGATCCCCGCGGGCAAGCGCGGGAGCGCCGAGTGGGAGGCGGAGCTCCTCGATGCGCACAAGGAGTTCGCCGACGCGTGCGAGGCGAACAGCGGTGGCATCCTGCCGTACGTGACGACGATCAACGCGGCGCGTGACATGGATCTGATCCGTGCGGTGCTGGGCGACAAGCAGCTCAACTACCTGGGCTACTCGTACGGCACCTTCCTCGGCGCGACGTACGCCGACCTCTACCCCGACAAGGCGGGGCGCCTCGTGCTCGACGGCGCGATCGACCCTGCCGTCTCGGGCCTCGATGTCGGCGCGACCCAGGCGCTCGGATTCGAGTCGGCCCTTCGCGCCTACATGCAGGACTGCCTCGACTCGGGGGAGTGCCCGTTCACCGGCACGGTCGACGAGGCGATGGCCGACCTCGGTGCGCTGCTGGCGAGTGTCGACGCCGCTCCGCTCGAGAACGGCGACGGACGCATGCTCGGCGCGGACTCGCTGATGACCGGCATCATCGCGGCACTGTACTCGGCTGACAGCTGGCAGTACCTCACCCAGGCCCTCGACGAGGCGCTGCAGGGCGACCCGACGACGGCGTTCTTCCTGGCCGACTTCTACAACGGTCGCGAGAACGGCACGTATCTCGACAACTCGAGCGAGGCGTTCCGCGCGTACAACTGCATGGACTACCCGGTCGAGGACGATCCTGCCGCCGAGGCGGCGACCGAGAAGAAGATCGCGGACGGAGCTCCGACCATCGCTCCGTATTGGAACGGACCCGACTCCTGCTCGGTGTGGCCTTATCCGCCGACCGGCACCCGGGGCGAGATCAACGCCGAGGGCGCGGGCCCCATCCTCGTGGTCGGCACGACCAATGACCCGGCGACCCCGTACGAGTGGTCCGAGTCGCTCGCACAGCAGCTCGAAGAGGGCGTGCTGATCACCCGCGTGGGCGAAGGGCACACCGGATACAACAAGGGCAACAGCTGCGTCGACAGCACTGTGGAGGCCTTCCTGCTCGACGATGTGGTGCCCGAGAGCGACGTCCGCTGCGAGTGATGTCGGCTCGATTCGCGGTGCGGCTCCGGAACGGGTAACATCGATGATCGCGCCGCTTTAGCTCAGTCGGCAGAGCATTTCACTCGTAATGAAAAGGTCGTCAGTTCGATTCTGACAAGCGGCTCCAGCAGGCCCCGTGATGTGAACAACATCCCGGGGCCTTTTGGTTTCCCGGGGGTTGGGCGTGCGCGCGCGGGCGGCGTACCCTCGGATCATGAGCAGAGCGCTTCTGATCGTCGATGTCCAGAACGACTTCACCGAGGGCGGGGCGCTGGCCGTGGCCGGCGGCGACGACGTGGCATCCGCGGTATCGGACTTCCTCGCCCTGCATGCATCGGAGTACGACGTCATCGTCGCCTCACGCGATTGGCACGACGCCGAGGGCGACAACGGCGGCCACTTCGGGGAGGTTCCGGATTTCGTCGACATCTGGCCCGTGCACTGCGTCGCGGGCACGCCGGGTGCGGATTACGATCCCCTGCTGGTGACGGATGCCGTCACGCACCACGTGCACAAAGGGCAGGGTCGCCGGGCATACTCGATGTTCGAGGGCGCGACCGAGTCGGGGGAGACGGTCGGAGCGATCCTCACCGCCGCCGGGGTCATCACGGCCGACGTCGTCGGCATCGCCACAGACCACTGCGTGCGCGCCTCCGCTCTCGATGCGATCGCACACGGAGTCCGCGTCCGGATCCTCACCGACCTGATCGCGGGTGTCGCGCCGGAGCCGAGCACGGCAGCCCTCGCAGAGCTCACACACGCAGGCGCCGAGCTCATCGCGAGCGACGCTGCGTGACCCGCAGTGTCCTGCTCCTGCGAGCCGTCAACGTCTCGGGCCGCAACAGGGTGCCGATGGCGCGGCTGCGCGAACTGATCGCGCCCGAGCTGGGCGAGGTCTCGACCTACATCGCGAGCGGCAACATCATCTGCGAGCAGCCGAGTGACCCGCGATCGGTCTGCGCCGACGTGCGCGCGATGATCGCGACCGAGTTCGGCGTCGATACGCCCGTCGTCCATCGCACGCACGACCAGCTCGTGCGGTCGCACGCGAAGCAGCCGTTCCCCGGGGCATCCGAGAATCTGCTGCACGCCATGTTCCTCGAGGGCCCCGCGTCGGCAGGTGCGGTCGACGCGCTGCGGGAGCGGCTCGTGCCGGGGGAGCGGATAGCGCTCGTCGACGACGATCTGTGGATCGACTACGCCGAGGGGGGCGTGCACACCACCAAGCTCACCAAGGCGGTGCTCGATAGGCTGCTCGGCGTCGCCGGGACGGCACGCAATGCGCGCACCGTGCGCAAGCTCATCGAGCTGACGGAATGACCCCCGCGGAGACGGTGGTGCTGTCCCTGCCCTTCACGGGGCGATGGCTGGTGCAGAACAGCCCGGCGTCCCGCGTTCCGAGCCACGGCACGACGCTGTTCGGCAGCTCGTATGCGATCGACTTCGTCCCGGTGGGCGTGGACGGGCGCAGCGCGCCGCGCACGGTCCGGAGCCTGCTCGGCACCGAGAGCCCGGAGGGTTTCGTCGGTTTCGGGCGCTCGATCCTCTCGCCGGTGTCGGGCGAGGTCGTCCGCGTCCATGACGGCGAGGTCGACCACGTCGCGCGTCGTTCGATGGGGGCCCTTCTCGGATACGCCCTCACGCAGCCCTCGCGTGTGCGTCGGGGCGCGGGGGCTGTCGCCGGCAATCACGTCGCCATCAGATGCGACAGGGGACTGGTACTGCTGGCGCACCTGCGTGCGGGCAGCGTGACCGTGCGGGTCGGCGATCTCGTCGTTCCGGGTGATCGGATCGGCGACTGCGGAAACTCCGGCAACAGCACCGAGCCCCACCTGCATCTGCAGGTGTCGGACATGCTGGAGCGGGATGCGCGTGGCATCCCGATGGCCTTCCAGCGGTCAGGGCAGCAGCCGTGGATGCCACGCAACGGAGACATCGTCACGGCCTGATGTCTCGTCTCGGCGGGTCCGGGCGAACTCGGCGCTGAGGGCCGTCGCCGGCCGCTGCGGGTGCGTCTCGAGATCGACGCGATGCGTGCCGCACTCAGCGCAGCGGACGTACACGACGACGCCCTCGCTGGTCGGATGCCGGGAGTCCGCGGTCCAGGCGTGCTCGTGGATTCTCGCTGTCTGGTGAGGGATCGGCAGAGTGTGCAGGGAGGTCATGACTCCAGCGTGATGTAATGGCCTTATGCATCTCAACCCTTACGGAGAATACGCGGTGCTTCTCGCGGCATCCCTCGCCGACGACTTCCCCGCCGACCGTCCGGGCATCGAGGAGCGCACACTCGAGATGGGGATGACGATGACGTTCCCACCCGCGGCGGACGACCGCGCACGCGTGAGGGAAGTGGTCGACGACTGGTTGACGATCGTCGACGCACGGGACCCGGAGGCCCGCGCGGAGATCCTCAACGCGCAGATGGCCAGGGCGGCGGCCTACCCTCGCCTCACGAACCACGACGGCGAAGGCTGGCACCTGCACTACCGCGACGATGTCCAGTCTCTGCCCTACGTCCTCCGTGCGATCTTCGCCGTCGGAACCTCGCTGCACCTGGTCACCCGCGGCATGGATCGCCTCGGGCGCTGCGAGGCCTCGCCCTGCACGAACGTGGTCGTCGATGTGACGCGCAACGGCCGCCAGCGGTTCTGTTCGGTGCGCTGTGCGAACAGAGCGGCGGTCCGGCGTCACCGGGCGCGCGCGGGCGCCTGACACCGGACCGCCCGGTGCTCAGATCACGCGGTCTGCTCGGCGTGCTTGCCTTCAGCGACCTCTTCGATCAGCTTCGCGTTGAACGCGGGAAGGTCGTCGGGCGTGCGGCTCGAGACGAGCCCCGCATCGACCACGACCTCCTCGTCGACCCAGGTGGCTCCGGCATTGCGGAGGTCGGTCGCGAGGCTCGGGTAGCTGGTCAGCGTCCGTCCGTCGACCACGCCGGCCTCGATCAGGATCCAGGCGCCGTGGCAGATGACGGCGACGGGCTTGTGCTGCTCGAAGAACGAGCGCGCGAGGTCGATGGATGCCTTGTCGAGCCGCAGGTGGTCGGCGTTCACGACACCGCCCGGAAGCACGAGAGCGTCGAACTCGTCGGCCGTGGCCTTCTCGGAGGTGAGGTCGACGTGCTGCACGTGACCGTTCTTGCCGGTGATCTGCTGTCCGTCCGGTGCGATGAGCGTGGCGCTCGCGCCCTCGCCCTGCACCGCTTCCCACGGACTGGTCAGCTCGCTGTCCTCGAATCCGTCTGTCGCGAGGAATGCCACTCGGCTGTCGGTGAGAGTCGCCATGATGCGTCCTTTCGTGGGGTGGATGTCCCGGATGGGGACGCCACGACTCTCTCGCAGGACGCGGATGCGGTGAAGGGGGTGGCCGGATCCGGCCGACGGTGATAACGGTGGGCCCCGTGGGGCTCGAACCCACGACCCGCGGATTAAAAGTCCGATGCTCTGCCAACTGAGCTAGAGGCCCGCCCCTCCAGTCTAGGGCGCAAAGAAGGAGCCGCTGACGACGATGTCGTCAGCGGCTCCTTGCACCATCCCACCGACCTCCCCCGAGAGGTGAGATGGCTTACCGAGTGTCCGCCTCGGCGTTCCCGGGCCTTACTCGGCCGGGGGCATCAGAACCGTGTCCACGAGGTACACGGTGGCGTTCGCGGTCTGGACTCCACCGCAGATGACGGTCGCGTCGTTGACCATCAGGTCGTCGCCGCTGCCGGTGACCTCGACGTCTGCACCCTGCACGGTGGCGTGCGTTCCGACGATCTCATCGGGGGTCAGCTGTCCGGGGATCACGTGGTAGGTCAGAATCGAGCTCAGCGTGGCGCTGTCCGTCTTGAGAGCCTCGATGGTGGCCGGGTCGATCTTCGCGAAGGCGTCATCGACCGGAGCGAAGACGGTGAACTCGTCGCCGTTGAGCGTGTCGACGAGGTTGACGTCGGGGTTCAGCTGTCCGCTGACTGCCGCCACCAGCGTGGTGAGCAGCGGGTTGTTCGATGCCGCGGTGGCGACCGGGTCGAGAGCCATGCCCTCGACGGAACCTGCACCGTCCGGCACAGCCTCTGCGTATGCGGCGCAGCCGGGGCCGACCAGGTTGGCGGCCGGGTCCATCGTCTCGGTCTCGGGAGCCATCGTCTCGGACGACTCGGGGGCCGTCGACTCTGCCGGCTCTTCGGTGGTGCCGCCCATGGAACATGCGGAGAGCAGGAATGCGCTCGCAAGGCCGAGGGTGATGGCTGCGGTGACCTTCTTCTTGGTGCTGAACATCTCAAGCTCCTTCAGAACACTGCCACGGCCTCTCCGTGGCGTTGACAGTCGTTCGGAGCCCCGTCGGGATCGGATGGGAGAAATCGCAAAGTTTTTTTCGAGTCGTCGAATGCAATCCGTTCCGGGGGTCGGCCGCGAACATCATTCGACGAACCGCACTTAAGAGGACTCATTTCCGTCACTTTCGGGTGGCGGCTGCACGGGAAAGCGGGGTGAATGCGGCATGCTGTTAGAGATGGTCATCGACGGAATGGACGTACCGGAAGACGGTACGGCTCGGGATGCTGTCGCTGACCTGCTTCTGCGCATCGGCGACGGTGACCAGCGTGCGTTCGCGGAGCTCTACGACAGTCTGTCGTCTCGCGTCTTCGGCCTCATCCTCAGGGTTCTCGTCAATCGCTCGCAGAGCGAAGAGGTGCTTCAGGAAGTCTTCTTGGAGATCTGGCAATCCGCTACGAAGTTCGCTCCGAACAAGGGACAGGGAAGAACCTGGGTGATGACGATCGCGCACCGTCGTGCGGTCGACCGGGTTCGGGCGTCCCAGTCCAGTGCGGACCGAGACGTGCGAGCCGGGTTCAGGGATATCGGAGTCGCGCACGACAGTGTCGCGGAGACGGTGGAGCTGGGCATCGAGGGCGAGAAGGTCGTTCACGCACTCTCGGGCCTTCCTGAGGCTCAGCGCGAAGCTCTCGTCCTGGCCTACTACGGCGGTTACAGTCAAAACGAAGTGGCAGTGCTCGTCGGGGCACCGCTGGGGACGATCAAGACACGGATGCGAGATGGGCTCTCGCGTCTGAGGACAGCTATGGGGGTGACGGCATGAACGAGCAGGAATTCGCAGAACTCGCGGCAGGAGCGGCACTCGACGCGCTGTCGCCCGATGACCAGCAGCGCTATCACGCCGCTCTCGCAGCGCATCCCGAGTGGCAGAGCATCGTCGATGCGGATGCCGACAGCGCAGGATTCCTCGCCGACGGCGCAGCTCCGGTGGTTCCGTCGCCCGACATCCGCGCGACGCTGCTCGCACGGATCGCGGAGACACCGCAGAACGGCGACATCATGTTCGCCGATTCGACCCCTGACGCCCTGGCGGACGAGACGTCGGATGCCGCGCCTGCGGAGGACTCCGCTCCGACCGCTCTCGGTGGGGAAGCCGCGCCGAAGGCTCCGGCACACCGCCTCCGCTTCCTCTTCGCGCTCGCCGCGTGCCTCGCACTGCTCGTCGGTGTGGGAGCGGGCGCTGTCGCCATCAACACGTACATCAACCGGCCGGCCAGCGTCGTCGCACTCGAGGACATCCAGTCGGCCGATGACGCTCAGCAGGCCAGTGTCTCTCTCGAGAGCGGTGGCACGGCGACCGCGCACTGGTCGGCGTCTCTCGGCAAGTCCGTGCTCGTGACCGACGGCATCCCGTCGCTCGCCGAGGGGGAGACCTACGAGCTCTGGTACGTCCGAGGCGACACCCCGGTGCCGGCAGGCGTGTTCGCGGTCGAAGACGGCGAAGCGACGGCAGTGCTCGCCGGAGAGATGCAGGCGGGCGACGTGATCGCGGTCACGGTGGAGCAGGACGGCGGTTCGCCCTCCGGTCTGCCGACGACCGACCCCGTCGTCGTGATTCCGACAGCCTGACCTCCCGGATCGCGCGTACCCTGGACTGATGCCTGAGCAGTTCTCCCGTCCGGTGCGCCGGCCCACCAGCGCCTTCGACAACATCGTCGGCAGTCACGATCCCGCCGAGGAGACGCGCATCGCGCACGCGACGGCATCCGCTCTGCTGACCCGTGTCCGTGCCGACGAGAGCGGTGTGAGCGCTGACAGACTCGTCGCCTTCACCGATGAGCACGGCATCGACGAGATCGCCGAGCTCTGGTCGAAGGCACCGTCCCGCACCCTGCCGGGCGCCCTCTGGCGGCTCTACATCCTGCAGCTGGCGATCCACGGCGACCCGCAGACCGCTGCCCTGCTCTACGAGCGCGGCAGGGTGGAACTGGCGTCGGTGGATGCCGTGATCGCCGGGGCGCCGGTGCCGGCGAACCCCGATGAGCTCGTCGCGCTGATCGACACGATCCTCCGTGGCGCGTTCCGGGGGGACTTCGCGGTCGCCCTCGACCGGGCGGCCGCGTTCTGCCGGGTCCAGGCCTCGGGAGCGACGCACACGGCGGACGACTACGAGCCGACCGAGCCGTCGCGCGCCAGCGAGCTCACCACCCGCGCCCTGCGGCTGAGCAGCTATGCGCAGGACCTGTCGGCCTCCGCTGTGCTGTGGCGGTCCGGAGCCCTGGCCTGAGCGGAGGCGTCCGGGTGAGTGCGCGCCCTCGCGGACTCGCGACGGGCACAACCCCGGCCCGGGCATGAAAAGACCGGGCCGCAAAAACGCCTCTCGGCGGAAGGCCGCTCGCAGCGGCAAAAATTGGAGCCCGGGGTTATGCGGCCCGGCCACTCCATTGTAACAAGATCATGCTGCAGCTATTCCCGGGGCCCTAGGCTCGGATCATGACACGGCGCTTTGCTCTGATGATCGATCCTGCGGCGGCTGACGTCGACCGTTCCGACTTCGCAGAGACTTTCACTCTCGTCGATGCGGCCGCTCCGGCGCTCAGCGTGGGGGAGCTGAGCACGCAGCGCGGCGACGGAGTGTTCGAGTCGATCGGCGTGATCGACGGTCATGCGCAGGAGGTCGTGCCGCATCTCGAGAGGTTGGCTCACTCGGCGCAGCTGTGCGATCTGCCGCTTCCCAACCAGGCGCAGTGGCACCAGGCGATCGAGCGGGCCGCCGCACACTGCGAGCGGGGCGAGTACGTCATCAAGCTCATCCTCAGCCGAGGCGTCGAGCACGGCCCCACGCCGACGGCCTGGGTCACCGCGGCGCCGGCATCCGACTTCTCGACTGTGCGGGAGCAGGGAATCCGCGTCGTCACCCTCGACCGCGGATACGACCTCGACGTGGCCGAGAAAGCACCGTGGCTGCTGCTGGGCGCCAAGACGCTCTCCTACGCCGTGAACATGGCGGCGCTTCGCGAGGCGCATCGACGAGGCGCCGACGACGCCATCTTCCTGTCGCGTGACGGCTTCGTGCTCGAGGCGCCGACCGCGTCGCTGATCCTGCGTGTCGGGGATCGCTTCGTGACACCGGCCCCGAACGGCGGCATCCTGCACGGCACGACGCAGCTGAGCGTCTACGACTACCTTGCCGGGAAGGGGCTCGTCGCAGAATACAGCCGAGTGCCGGCATCCGACCTTCCCCGGGCTGACGCCGCATGGCTGGTCTCGAGCGTTCGCCTCGCCGCCCCGATCACCGCCGTCGACGGAGTCGACATCGCGGTCGATCACGCCCTGACGGCCGAGCTGAACGACTACCTCCTCTCGCCCCGCGACTGAGGCGCCGTGCGCCTGGCCCGACCGCCCGCTACGGGCACAACTTCGGAGCTCTCGACCGACCCGCCGCGCGCAATCACCCGGATCGGCGCGTCGTCGACCGGCATCCGAAGTTGTGCCGTAAATGGGGCGCTGATCCGAGAATGATCAGGGCCTGAGCGCCATCATTCCGACAATCGCTCGCTCGACGAGATCCCAGTCATGTATGACCATCGCATAGTCGAACCGAAGTGTGGCGTGCCCCCACGCGGCGGCCGTGGCGTCCCGGGTGAGATCGCGGTGTCGATGCGACTGTCCCTCATGATTCGCCTTGCCATCCGTCTCGATGAGAAGCCAATCATCGATCATGAGATCGACGATGCCGCTCGCGACGAACCGCACTTGGCAGCGGACGAACCATCCGTACTTGCGGAGTCGCAGCCGAACGAGTGACTCCAGGCCGCTGTCGGCATCCGCGCGGGAGAAGTCGATCAGGTCTCGTCCAAAGGTATCGACGTGCAGCCGCAGCCATCGCAGCCCATCGCCGTCGATCAGGCCGAGGCGGCGCGCGGACTCGAGCGCGACGAAGAACGCCTCGCCGCCGCGGCAGTGGAGCATCTGCAGCAGTATCCGAGGTGCCGAAGGGAGCCCGAACGTTCGCGAGGAAGCGCCTGAATCCCAATGACGGATGCAGGTGCACTCACGGCTGACGCCTGGGTGATGGTGTCTGTCTGCGCGAAGCCAGACGTGCAGAGCTGGATCCTCGAGAACCCAGATGCCGAGGTGCCGTGCTGCGCTGGCGCATCCCAGAGAGCCTCCATGCTCAGCAGCCTCGACGGCGCTCGCGCAGGCCGTGTCGGCAGCGTAGACCCCCCGTCGGATTCGACGGAGCTGCCCGCGCCGCACGCGAGCGTCGAGAGCCCGGCGTGAGCTTCTCGCCCGAAGGTCGCGCCAGGTCCAGATCTCGATCGATGATGAGCTGCACATCAGAGGAGCATCCGCGATCCCGATGCTCGTTCTCGACCATGATGCCGGCATCTGTGGACGCAATTCGTCCTGGCTCGTCTCTGCAGGATGAGTGCCGCGGTCTGGCCCCGGGCACCGATTCGGACTAAAACGACGAAACGCCGTGGGACCAGAGGGTCGCACGGCGTTTCGGACCAGCAGCTCCGAAGCTGTGCCCGCGAAGAACGGGCGCCCGGTCGAAGCTGAGGCGGATGCTTATCCGAAGCGACCCGAGACGTAGTCCTCGGTGGCCTGGACAGACGGAGTGGTGAACATCGTGCGGGTGTCGTCGTACTCGATGAGCTTGCCCGGCTTGCCGGTGCCCGCGATGTTGAAGAACGCCGTCTTGTCGGACACGCGGCTCGCCTGCTGCATGTTGTGCGTCACGATGACGACCGTGTACTGGGTCTTGATCTCGGCGATGAGCTCCTCGATCGCGAAGGTCGAGATCGGGTCGAGCGCCGAGCAGGGCTCGTCCATGAGGATCACGTCGGGGGAGACGGCGATGGCACGCGCGATGCAGAGACGCTGCTGCTGACCGCCGGACAGGCCGGAGCCCGGGCGGTCGAGGCGGTCCTTGACCTCGTTCCAGAGGTTCGCCCCACGCAGCGACTTCTCGACCAGGGCATCCTGGTCGCTCTTGGCCATGCGCGTGTTGTTGAGCTTGACGCCCGCGAGCACATTCTCCTTGATCGACATGGTCGGGAACGGGTTCGGGCGCTGGAAGACCATGCCGACCTGGCGGCGCACGAGCACGGGGTCGACCCCGGTGCCGTAGAGGTTCTTGCCGTCGATCAGCACCTCGCCCTCGACGCGCGCGCCGGGGATGACCTCATGCATGCGGTTCAAGGTGCGCAGGAACGTGGACTTGCCGCAGCCCGACGGGCCGATGAAGGCCGTGACGGTGTTGGGCTTGATGTCGATGCTGACGCCTTCGACCGCGAGGAAGTCGCTGTAGTAGACGTTGAGGTCGTTGACTTCGATGCTCTTGGACACGTGAAATCCTTCTTCTTCTTCAGTCGGGTATGACGGCTCAGCGGCCGTTGATCTTGGGGGCGAACACCTTGGCGATGACGCGAGCTAGGAGGTTCAGCACCATCACGATGACGATCAGGGTGAGGGCGGCTGCCCAGGCCCGCTCGAGGTAGGCATCGACGGGGATGCCGGGGTATTTGGCCTGCATGTACGAGAACACCGGCAGTGTGGCCATCTGGCCGCTGAACATGTTCAGGTTCATGCCCTGCACGATTCCGACGGTGAGCAGCAGCGGGGCGGTCTCGCCGATCACTCGCGAGATGGCCAGCATGATGCTCGTCAGGATTCCGGCGATCGCGGTGGGCAGCACGACCTTGAGGATGGTGAGCCACTTCGGCACGCCGAGTGCGTAGGCCGCCTCGCGGAGCTCGTTCGGCACGATGCGCAGCAGCTCTTCCGAGCCGCGCACGACGACCGGGATCATCAGCACCGAGAGCGCGAGCGAACCCATGATGCCCATTCGCGTGCCCGGTCCGACGATGATCGAGAAGACCGAGTAGATGAAGAGACCGGCGACGATCGACGGGATGCCGGTCATGACGTCGACGAGGAAGGTGATGCCGCGCGCGAGCTTGCGGCCTTCGCCGTACTCGACGAGGTAGATCGAGGTCATCAGGCCGATCGGCACCGAGATGATCGTCGCGCCGAGGGTGATGAGCAGCGTGCCCCAGATGGCGTGCACCGCGCCGCCGCCCTCGCCGACGATATTGCGCATCGAGAAGCTGAAGAACTCTCCGTCGAACCGCATGAGGCCGTTGACGACCACGGTGTAGAGCAGCGAGATCAGGGGAAGGAGCGCGACCACGAAGGCGCCGGAGACCAGCGCCGTCATGAGACGGTCGATCGCGTGGCGACGGCTCTCGACCACGGTGGAGATCACCATGATGAGCACCATGTAGAACAGCAGGCCGACGACGAGCGTCAGCGCGATGTTGAAGTCGGCGGGGTCGTTGCCCACGTTCATGAAGGCGAAGATCGTCGCCGACACGACGAATGCGACCAGCAGCAGTGCCCAGGGGGCCCACTTCGGCAGGTGGCCGGCCGAGGTGATGTGCGTCGGGGCGACGACGGACGCGGGCGACGGTGAGGGCGTGAGAGTGGCGGTCATGTCAGTTGGCTCCCGAGAACTCGGCGCGGCGCGAGACGATCCAGCGGGCCACGAAGTTGACCGCGAAGGTGACGATGAAGAGGATCAGACCCGCGGCGATCAGCGTGTTGACGCCTTCGTCGTGGGCCTCGGGGAACCGCAGCGCGATGATCGCAGGGATCGTCGTGGGGTTCTCCGGGTTGATCAGGTTGAAGGTGACGATGCCGAGCGGCGAGAGCACGAGGGTCACTGCCATCGTCTCGCCGAGTGCGCGACCGAGACCGAGCATCGCGCCCGACACCATTCCGCTGCGTGCGAAGGGGAGCACGGCCATCCGGACCATCTCCCAGCGCGTGGCTCCCAGCGCGAGGGCCGCCTCTTCGTGAAGCTTCGGCGTCTGCAGGAAGACCTCGCGGCAGATCGCGGTCATGATCGGCAGGATCATCACCGCGAGCACCAGGGAGGCGGTGAGGATCGTCTTGCCGGTTCCGGAGGGCGTTCCGCTGAAGAGCGGGATGAAGCCGAGGTTCGTGTTCAGCCACTTGTAGAAGGGCACGAGCATCGGCGCGAAGGTGAGCGCTCCCCAGAGACCGAAGACGACCGAGGGCACGGCGGCCAGCAGGTCGATGATGTAGCCGAGGACGCCGGCGAGGCGGCGAGGGGCGTAGTGCGAGATGAAGAGCGCGATGCCGATGGCGATCGGGGCGGCGATGACGAGGGCGATGAAGCTCGACCACAGCGTTCCGAAGACGAACGGCCACACCCACGACAGGAACGACTGCCCTTCGAGGATGTGGTTGTTGGAGGTGTCGGACGACAGTGCGGGGATCGCCTGCACGATGAGGAAGACGGCCACCGCGGCGAGGGTGACGAGGATGATGATTCCCGCCGCCAGCGCGGTGCCCGAGAAGACGAGGTCGCCGCGGCGGCGGGGAGCGGTGCGCGTCCCGGTGGAACGGGTGGTATCGGGACCCGTTGAGGTTGTGGTCATCGGAGCGACTCCAGGCTCTGAGGGACGTTCGGGGTTTTCATGCGGGTGCCCCCGCGGTGTCGGTCGAGTCCTACGACCGACACCACGGGGGCGTCGGGACCGGGGCTCAGCGGTGTGCTGAGCCGTCGATCACTCCGTGACGATCGCGTCGATCGCCGTGTTGATCTGCTCGCGCAGGCTGTCCGAGATCGGGGCGCTGCCCGCGGCCTCTGCTGCAGCGTCCTGGCCCTCGGCCGATGCGACGTACTGGAAGTACGCCTTCACGAGACCGGCGGTCTCGGCGTCGTCGTACTCGACGCAGCCGATGAGGTACGAGACGAGTGCGATCGGGTACGAGCCGGCGGGCGCTGCGGCCGGGTCGACGGCGTACGCGAGGTCGTGGTCGGAGCGACCCTCCTCGAGCGGGGATGCCTCGACGAGCGCTGCGGCTGCCTCGGCGGAGTACGCGACGTACTCGCCCTCGACCTCGACGGCGACCTGGCCCAGGTCAGCGGTGCGCGATGCGTCGGCGAAGCCGATGTAGCCGACACCGTTGGTGATCGCGTCGACGACGCCCGAGGTGCCGTCGCCGGCCTCACCGGTCGACAGCGGCCACTCGTCGCTGGCCTCGTAGGTCCACACGTCGGGGGCGACGGCGCTGAGGTACTTGGTGAAGGTCTCCTGCGTGCCCGACGCGTCTGCGCGGTGCACGGGGACGATCGCCTGGTCGGGAAGCTCCACGCCCTCGTTCTGCGAGGCGATGGCGGCGTCGTTCCAGTTGGTGATGGCGCCGGAGAAGATCTTCGCGATGGTCTGGCCGTCGAGGTTCAGCTCGTCGATGCCCTCGAGGTTGAACGCGACGGCGACGGGCGAGATGTAGACGGGGATCTCGACGATGTCGTCGGAGGTGCAGGAGCCGAAGCCGCCTGCGGCGAGCTCGTCGGCGTCGAACGCGCGGTCGGAGCCGATGAAGTTCGAGGAGCCGGCGATGAAGTTCTCGCGGCCGGTGCCCGAACCGGTGGCGGTGTAGTTCACCGTCGTGTCGGGGTTGGCGGTCTGGAATGCGGCGACCCAGGACTGCTGCGCGGCCTCCTGCGAGGAGGCGCCGGTGGCCTCGATCGTGCCGGAGAGCGTGGACTCGCTCGGGGCGTCGGTGGAGCCGCCGGTTCCGCCTTCGTTCGCGGCACAGCCGGCGAGTGCGAGAGCGGCAACGGCGCCGACGGCGCCGATACGTGCGATTCGGGAGATCTTCACTGTGGATCCTTCGATCTTTGATGGGTGGGGCCCGGTGCAGGGCACACAGTGACGCTATGTGCGGCGGTTAACGAGACTCTCCCGCGCAGGTGAACGGGAGGTGAACGGCACGCGTCTCTCTGGGGCATGTGAAAGGCCGCACCCGGAACCGGGTGCGGCCTTCCCACGGCTCGCAGCGCGAGCCGGTCGGTGTCACGCCTTGGGGATGTGCGTCTCGATAGCGATGATCCCCGACCCCGGATTCGACGCCGAGAGGTGGACGACCGAGAAGGCGGCCGGTTCGAGGTCGGCTGCGCTGCTCACGTACGAGCCGCGGACGGTGCCGGTCGCCAGCGCGATCTCCGTCAGGATTCCGGGGAGGACCGGGCCATGGCTGCACAGCACCGCGGGCTTGCCGGAGCGCACGCGCCGGCCGACCACGGAACGCAGATCGTCGTCGCCGTCCTCCCACGCATCCTGACTGATCTTCGGGGTGGTGACGGTCTTGCGGTCGAGGGCTTTCGCGAGGGGCGCCACGGTCTGCATGCAGCGCACGGCATCGCTCGTGATGATCTTGCGCACGCCGAAGGCCCGCAGCGGACCGACGATCGACTTCGCCTGCTGCTCGCCGCGGTCTGTCAGAGGCCGTGCGGCATCCGCCCCGTCCCAGTCCGAGCGCGAGAGCGCCTTCGCATGACGCAGAGCGATGATCGGGAAGGTGCGCAGCACGCCGTCGTCGACGAGCTGCGTGAAGAAGTCGAGGATCTCGATGTCGACGGGGTAGCTCAGCCGGGCGCGGGCCTTCTTGACGCTCACCCATTCGAGCGCGGCGATCTCGCGGTTCGGCACGAAGGTCGAGGCGCGGATCGCGTCGGCCGTCGCCTCGGCCGCCCAGTAGTGCACGACCTTCTGCTTGCTCGACGGCAGGTGGTACCGACTGACGCCGACGGGCACGCCGAGGGAGACGCGGATGCCGGTCTCCTCATGCACCTCGCGCACCGCGGTCTCGGCGAGCATCTCGCCGGGATCCACCTTGCCCTTGGGGAGCGTGACGTCGCGGTACTTCGTGCGATGGATCAGGAGGATGCGCAGCTTGCCGTCGATGAGCCTCCACACGACCGCGCCGGCCGCATACACGGCCTTGTCCGTCCATTTCGACCGTGCGGTCTGGGTGCTCGTGTGCGCGCTCATCGAACCGCCCGTGCTCGACGACGCCGCTGGATCAACCCCATGGTCTTGTCCTGCAGGTCGACGAGGGGCTTGCCTGCGGCATCCTCGGCGTGGCGGGTCCAGACGCCGTCGGCTCCGAGGTGCCACGACGTGGTTCCCGGGTCCATGGCGAGATCGAAGAAATCGAGCAGATCCTTCATGTGGACGGGGTCGGTGACGCGCACCAGCGCCTCGACGCGGCGGTCGAGGTTGCGATGCATCATGTCGGCGCTGCCGATGTAGACCTGGGCGTCGCCGTCGTTGTGGAATGCGAAGATGCGCGAGTGCTCGAGGTACCGGCCGAGGATGCTGCGGACGGTGATGTTGTCGCTGATGCCCTCGAGGTCGGTGCGCAGGCTGCAGATCCCACGGACCCACACGTCGACCTTCACGCCGGCGGCGCTGGCGCGGTACAGAGCGTCGATGACCTCTTCGTCGACCATCGAGTTCACCTTGATGCGGATGCCGGCGGGCTTGCCGTCCTCGGCATTGCGGCGCTCGTGGTCGATCTGGCGCACCAGTCCCTTGCGCAGGTGAAGCGGCGCCACGAGGAGACGCTTGAACTTCTTCTCGATGGCGTAGCCGCTGAGCTCGTTGAACAGACGCGTGAGGTCCTTGCCCACCTGGGCGTCGGTGGTGAACAGCCCGAAGTCCTCGTAGATGCGGCTGGTCTTCGGGTTGTAGTTGCCCGTGCCGATGTGCGAGTAGTGGCGCAGCACGCCGTCCTCCTCGCGGATGACGAGGGCGAGCTTGCAGTGGGTCTTGAGTCCGACGAGGCCGTAGACGACGTGGACTCCCGCCTTCTCGAGCTTGCGCGCCCAGACGATGTTGTTGGCCTCGTCGAAGCGGGCCTTGACCTCGACCAGCGCCAGCACCTGCTTGCCGGACTCGGCGGCGTTGATCAGCGCCTCGACGATCGGGCTGTCACCCGAGGTGCGATAGAGCGTCTGCTTGATGGCCAGCACGTGCGGGTCGCGCGCCGCCTGCTCGAGGAACGCCACGACGCTGGTGGTGAACGACTCGTACGGGTGGTGCACGAGCACGTCCGACTTGCGGATCGCCTTGAAGATGTCGGCCCGCGTATTGCTCCCGGTGGGCTGGAAGGCGACAGCGGTGGTGGGCAGATGCGGCGGGTAGCGGAGATCGGGTCGGTCGATGCGCGACAGGTCGAAAAGGCCGCGCAGATCGAGCGGCCCGGGCAGCCGGTAGATCTCCTGGTCGGTGATCTCGAGCTCGCGCACGAGGAGGTCCATCGTGACCTCGTCCATGTCGTCCGTGATCTCGAGGCGGATGGGCGGGCCGAAGCGGCGCCGCAGCAGCTCGGCCTCGAGCGCCTGGATGAGGTTCTCGCTCTCGTCCTCCTCGATCTCCACGTCCTCGTTGCGGGTCAGGCGGAAGGCGTGGTGATCGAGGACCTCCATACCGGGGAAGAGGTCGCCGAGGTGGTTGGCGATCAGTTCCTCGAGCGTCAGGAAGCGCTTGATCTCGCCGGTTCCGGGCACCTCGACGAAGCGGGGAAGCATGGGCGGCACCTTGAGGCGGGCGAACTCCTGGCGGCCGGTGCGGGCGTTGCGGATGCGGATGGCGAGGTTGAGCGACAGTCCCGAGATGTACGGGAAGGGGTGCGCGGGGTCGACCGCGAGCGGCATGAGGACGGGGAAGACCTGCGCTCCGAAGTACTCGGAGAGCTTGGACCGCTCGTCGTCGCTGAGCTCGGACCATTCGGTGATCTCGATGCCGGATTCGGCGAGAGCCGGACGCACCAGCGACTTCCACGCGTCGGCGTGGCGCAGCTGCAGCGCGTGCGCCTCGCGAGCGATGTCGGCGAGGGCGTCGGCGGGGGAGCGGCCGATGTTGGTGGGCACGGCCAGGCCGGTCACGATGCGACGCTTGAGCCCGGCGACGCGGACCATGAAGAACTCATCGAGGTTGCTCGCGAAGATGGCGAGGAAGTTCGCGCGCTCGAGTTCGGGGAGCGAGGGATCCTCCGCCAGCTCGAGCACGCGCTGGTTGAACGCGAGCCAGCTCAGCTCACGATCGAGGTAGCGGTGGTCGGGGAGGAGCGCGTCCGGGGACTCGATGGCATCGAAGTCGTCATCTTCAGCGTCACCGAGACCTGCGTCGGCGAGTGCGGGATCGATCATGGGGTACATCTAAGCACCGTGAGGTGTCGCGCGCGTGAACTGACCTCTCGTGCGTCAGCGCGCAGCGGCGACCGGCTCCTCGTCGTAGACGTTGAATCGGTAGCCGACGTTGCGCACCGTTCCGATGATCTGCTCCTGGTCGCCCAGCTTCGCCCGCAGTCGACGGACGTGCACGTCGACCGTTCTGGTGCCGCCGAAGTAGTCGTATCCCCACACCTCGCTGAGCAGCTGCTCGCGGGTGAACACGCGAGAGGGGTGCGTGGCGAGGAAGTGCAGCAGCTGGAACTCCTTGTAGGTGAGGTCCAACGGGCGTCCGCGGAGCTTCGCCGAATAGGACTGCTCGTCGATCGTGACGCCAGACGCCTGTACGCGGGTCGGTTCGGCGACCTCGTCACGGCGTGCGAGTGCGAGCCTGACCCGCGCGTCGGTCTCGGCCGGCCCCGCAGTCGACAGCAGCACGTCGTCGATGCCCCACTCGCCCGAGAGGGCGCTCATGCCGCCCTCGGTGACGACGAGCAGCAGCGGGGCGTCCTGCCCTGTGGCCCGCAGCAGGCGGCAGAGGGACTTCGCCCCGACGAGATCGAGACGGCCGTCGACGATCACGATGTCGTACTCGGGGGCGCTCACGAGTTGGGCGGGCTCGGCCGGGATCTGACGCACTCGATGGCTGAGGAGCTCGAGTGCGGGCAGGACCTGCTCCGAGACCGGAGCATTGGTCAACACCAGGACCTGGGCCACACGCACTCCTTCCGGACGGCGGGGTACGCCGTGCCGCAATGATACCGGGCGCTGATGGGTGACAATGGAGTCATGACGGATCCAGCGCTCGCACCGCGTAATGCTTTCGTCGGCGTGCTCATCGTCTGGGCCGTCGCCTTGGTGGCCGCTGTCGGCGTGGGCATCTTCGTCGCCGAGGAGTGGCGGGTGCCGTGGCTGCTCGTCGCGTTCGGCGCGATCGTGCTCCTCTCCTTCGCCGTGCAGCTGCAGTACGGGCGCACACAGGGCTTCATCTTCCGTGTGGGTGCCAGCACGATCGGTGCGCTGCTGCTGATGGGCGTGATCTCCGTCGGCTTCGGCCTGGCCGCACTCCTCACCTGATCCGCAGACGAGACACCGGGTCTACCGCAGGGTAAAGTGGTGGCCATGGACCTCATGGCGCTCGAACTCTTCTTCATCGGCCTCCTGGGCCTGGCGAGCCTCGCGATCGCCTTCGTCTCGGTCGTCGTGCTGAGAAACCTCTTCCGCGGCCAGCGCTGAGCATCGTGCTCGAGCTCCCCACCGATCTCCCCGCCGACCTCGCGCCGCTCTCGTGGCTCATCGGCGTCTGGGAGGGAACCGGCGTCATCGACTATCCGGTCGGCGACGAGCGTCTACAGGGTGAGTTCACGCATCGCGTGAGCTTCAGCCACGACGGCGGCCCGTTCCTCAACTACTCGGCCACTGCGACGTTCACCGGCGACGACCAGGCGGTCTCCCTCCCGCTCGTCGCCGAGACCGGTTTCTGGAGACTCAGCCGTCCGGCCACCGCCGCCGATCCCGGCCCCGGGCTGCTGCCGCCGCTGACCGAGCCGGTCACGCGCGGCGTCGACGACGTCGAGCAACTGCGTGCGGCATCGGGCGGATTCCCGATCGAGGTCTCTCTCGCACACGCCGACGGGACGCTCGAGCTCTACCTCGGCGAGATCAACGGTCCGCGCATCGACATCGCCTCCGACGCGATCGTCCGCGGTGCGGGTGCCAAGGAGTACGGCGCCGCGACGCGCATGTACGGACTCGTCGACAACCACCTGCTCTGGGCCTGGGACATCGCGGCTCTCGGCACTCCTATGCGGGCGCACGCGTCGGCACGATTGGCCAAGGTCTGACATGACCGGTTTCTCCGGCATCCCCGGCGCGGTGACCGGCGACGGCGGGATCGCCCACTTCGGCGACGCGTTCCGTGAGCAGCGTCGCCTCGCCTCAGGCGGGGCGATCGTGCCGCTCGACGACCGGACGGTCATCGAGGTCGCGGGACCGGAACGACTCGGATGGTTGGATTCCATCACCTCGCAGTCCGTCGGTCGGCTCGCGCCCGGCGAGAGCACCGAGATGCTCGTGCTCGATCCTCAGGGGCGCGTCGAGCACGCCGCCGGCGTCCTCGACGACGGGGCATCGACCTGGCTCATCGCGGATGCCGGCGACGCCGAGGCGTTGGCGACCTGGCTGACGCGGATGAAGTTCCGCACACAGGCCACCGTCGCGGTGCGTCCCGATCTCGCGCTGCTCGGCTTCGTCGACGGAGGCGGGGCGGCTGAGCGTGCGACTGCTGCGGCATCCGCTCCTGCAGGCGCACCGCTGATCTGGACCGATCCGTGGCAGCGCGTGAGCGCGGGCGGTCACCAGTACGCCGAGGTCCTCGATCACCCGGGTGCAGACCTCGCCTGGAAAGTGGCCATCGCGACCGCCGAGGCAGCAGGTGCGCTGGCAGCGACGCTCTCACCGGAAGAGGTCGCCGGACTCCTCGCCGCCGAGGCACTGCGCATCGCCGCCTGGCGACCGCGGTGGTCGGCCGAGGTCGACGAGCGCTCGCTGCCGCACGAGTCCGACTGGATCCGCACCGCCGTGCACCTCAACAAGGGCTGCTACCGCGGACAGGAGACCGTCGCGAAGGTCCACAACCTGGGTCACCCGCCGCGCAGGCTCGCGGCACTGCACCTCGACGGCAGCGAGGCCGTGCTGCCAGCGGTCGGCGATGCGGTGCTCGCGGGCGACGACGAGGTCGGTCACATCACGTCGGTCGCCCGGCACCATGAAGACGGACCGATCGCGCTCGCGATCCTGTCGCGTCGCACGCCGGTCGGCGATCTCGTCGTCCGCGCCGAGGGGGCCGACATCGCCGCGACGCAGCAGGTGATCGTGCCGGCGGATGCCGGTGCCACGGCCGAGATCCCTCGTATCACCCGACTGTCCCGACGCCCGAGCGCACCGGATCCGCGCCAGGCGGGCTGACTCGCGGGGCGAGAAGCGCCCTTCAGGGGAGCGGCGCGACCGCATCCCAGGGGAGCGTGAGCTCACCGAGTCGCCACCGGCTCTTGACGCCGAGCACGGGCCAGCCCTGATCGCGCAGAGCGGCGACCGCGCCCAGGAATCTCTGCGTCGCTCCGAAGGTCGACAACGGCGCCGCACGGCTCCACTCGCGATCGAGGTCGACGAGCAGGGCGTGCACGCGCTCGCCGGGCACGTTGCGGTGGATCAGCGCTTTCGGCAGCCGCTCCGCGACGATGCTCGGACGCTCGAGATCCGCGAGACGCAGGGAGATCGTGAACCGGAGCGGCGATCCGGTCGGGTCGACGTCGACCCAGCTCGACACCCGACCGATCTCGTCGCAGGTGCCCTCGACGAGCAGGCCCTCGGGAGCGAGGCGCCCGGCCATCGTGCTCCAGGCCGCGGCGACATCGGACTCGTCGTACTGGCGGAGCACGTTCATCGCGCGGATCACCGCGGGGCGCCGCCCGGCAGGCAGAGGCACCTCGAATCCACCGCGAGCGAAGGAGACGCGCAGATCGGGCGAGAAGGCGGTGTTCCCTGCCTGCACCTCGACCAGCTGCTGAGTCGCGGTCGCGACTCTGACCGGATCGATCTCGAGGCCGCGCACCTCGGCATCCGCTCGCACGCGCTGCAGTCGGGTGGCGAGCTCGAAGGCGGTCACCCCGCTGGCGCCGTAGCCGAGGTCGATGACGAGCGGATCCGCGGCGCGGCGGAACGCGGGGCTCACCGCGATCCAGCGATCGTTGCGGCGCAGCCTGTTCGTCCCGGTGGTGCCGCGGGTCGGCCGACCGAGGGGAGATGACGCCATGCGTCAATCCTCGCAGGGCATGGGCGTGGACGCGTCCGGCTGCGCCGATAAACTGGGGCCATGACTTCGAAGCGCACCCTGATCCTGCTCCGTCACGGCCGGAGCGAGTGGAACGAACTGAACCTCTTCACCGGATGGGTGGACGTCCGCCTGAACGAGCAGGGCCGGAACGAGGCCCGCCGAGGCGGCGAGCTCCTGGCCGAGGCGGGCATCCTGCCCGACGTGCTGCACACCTCGCTGCTCAGCCGTGCGATTCAGACCGCGAACATCGCGCTCGACGCGGCCGACCGCCTGTGGATCCCGGTCACGCGCTCGTGGCGCCTCAACGAGCGTCACTACGGCGCTCTGCAGGGCAAGGACAAGGCGCAGACGCTCGAGGAGTTCGGTCCGGAGCAGTTCCAGCTGTGGCGCCGTTCGTTCGACGTGCCGCCGCCCGTGCTCGACGACGACAGCGAGTTCAGCCAGGTGAATGACGTGCGCTACGCCGGCATCGACGGTGAGGTACCGCGGACGGAGTCGCTGAAGCTCGTCATCGATCGCCTGCTGCCGTACTGGGACGACGCGATCGTCCCCGACCTCGAAGCAGGCAAGACGGTCCTCGTCACCGCGCACGGCAACTCGCTGCGCGGCCTCGTGAAGCACCTCGAGGGCATCAGCGACGATGACATCGCCGAGCTGAACATCCCCACCGGCATCCCGCTCGTGTACGAGCTCGATGAGAACAACGTCCCCACCGGTCCCGGCCGCTACCTCGACCCCGAGGCTGCCGCCGCCGGTGCTGCCGCCGTGGCAGCGCAGGGCAAGAAGTAACACCGCAGACGAAGGGGGCGGATGCTGACAGCATCCGCCCCCTTCGTCGTGTCATCGGCGCTCAGGCGTGGCCGAGCTCCTGCTGCTGCTCGACCGCGAGGGCGATGTCCTCCTCCTCGATGCGCCAGTCGCCGGTCGCCAGGTAGATGACCTTCTTGGCGACCGCGACCGCGTGGTCTGCGAAGCGCTCGTGGTAGCGGCTGGCGAGCGTCGCGTCGACCGTCGCCGTGGCCTCGCCCTTCCAGTTGTCGCTGAGCACCTTCTCGAAGACGCTGGCGTGCAGCTCGTCGATGTCGTCGTCGGTGTTGCGGATGGTGTCGGCCAGCTTCAGGTCCTGGGTTCGCAGCAGCTCGGAGAGCGTGCGCGAGATCTCGACGTCCAGCTCGCCCATCTTCGTGAAGGTGCCCTTGAGGCCCTTCGGGATCGCGCGCTCGGGGAAGCGCAGGCGCGCGAGCTGGGCGATGTGCTCGGACATGTCGCCCATGCGCTCGAGCGAGGCGCTCACGCGCAGCGCGGTGACGACGACGCGCAGGTCTCGCGCGACCGGCTGCTGGCGGGCGAGGATCTCGATGGCCTGCTCGTCGAGCGCCACGGCCAGCGCATCGATCTTGGCGTCATCGGCGATGACCTCTTCGGCCAGCTCGACATCGCTCGTGGCGAAGGAGCGGGTGGCCTTGTCGATGGAGACCGTGACGAGGTCGGCGATCTCCACGAGCTGGGACTGCAGGTCCTCGAGGGACTGATGGAAGACTTCGCGCATGTCGGCGCAACCTTTCGTTCGGGTCTCGGCTGTGGTGTCAACGCGAGACGGCCGGGCCGCTCGCACGAGAGGAGAGCACAGCGCTCCCGCACAGGCCCGAAAGCGATTGTCTGCTCCGAAGGTTAACGAACGGTGCCCAGCACGTGAATAGTACTTCTCGCCGTGGCTCAGGGGCGGGCGAACCCGCCGATCCGCGGGTGAACGCACTCTACGCTGGGGTTATGACCTTGCCGCAGATCGCGCTGCTCGCGTTGGCCGTCGGCCTCGTGATCGGCGTTGGCCTCTCCCTTCTCGTGGCCTGGGCATACCGTGCGCGGGCGCGCGTGGCCGATGAGACCTCGCTCGTGGTCCCGGACGGTGTGACCGCCGTGCTCGGCAGCATGGACGATGCAGCATGCGTGGTCGACTCCTCCGGACTCGTGCTCGCCGTCTCGAAGGCGGCGACCAGGTTCGGCATCGAGGTGGGCGCACCCCTGGAGAAC
Source organism: Microbacterium sp. CGR1 (assembly GCF_001266755.1). NCBI lineage: Bacteria > Bacillati > Actinomycetota > Actinomycetes > Micrococcales > Microbacteriaceae > Microbacterium > Microbacterium sp. CGR1. The sequence goes on along the minus strand of NZ_CP012299.1, from coordinate 1,617,537 downwards.
CCCGAGCTGCGTCAGCTCGTGCGTGGCGGACGCATCGAGGGCAGTTCGGCGACCGAGTCGCTGCGCATCACGCGCGGCGGGCTCAGCCTCGATCCACGGCTCGTGTCGGCTCGGGCGAGCGCCATCAGTCCGCGCATGACGCTGCTGATCATCCGCGACGTCACGGAGCAGGAGCGCCTCGACCAGATGCGCCGAGACTTCGTGGCGAACACCAGTCACGAGCTCAAGACCCCTGTGGGAGCCGTCACTCTGCTCGCCGAGGCCATCGAATCGGCGGCCGACGACCCTGCTCAGGTGCGTCACTTCGCGACCCGGATCTCGGCCGAAGCCGCACGTCTCGGTCAGCTGACCGGTCGGATCATGAGTCTCTCGAGACTGCAGACCGACGATGCGCTGTCCGATGTGCGGCCCGTCTCGATCGACGAAGTTCTCGCCACCGCGCTCGAGGCGCATGTCGTGCAGGCCGACTCTGCCGGGGTCGAACTCGCCCGCGGCGGCGATCGCGGAGTCTGGGTGCGCGGCGACTCGCAGATCCTCATCGAGGCCTTCGGCAACCTCATCGCGAACGCGATCGTCTACTCCCCGAAGGGGTCGCGCGTCGGCATCGGTGTGAAGGCCGATGAAGGGGTGGTCGAAGTGGCGGTCTCGGACCAGGGCATCGGGATCGCGGAGGCGGATCGGGAGCGGATCTTCGAGCGCTTCTACCGGGCGGACGAGGCGCGGTCCCGCCGCACCGGCGGAACGGGGCTCGGACTCTCGATCGTCAAGCATGCGACACAGCGCCACGGCGGCGAAGTACGCCTCTGGTCGCGACCCGGACGAGGCTCGACCTTCACCATCAGGCTTCCGAGGATCGACGCTCCCCCGAGCATCGACAAGGACCAGAAGAACAAGAAGAAGCGCGAGCGCAAAGCGGCCAAGGCCGCTGCTCGCGTCCGAAACGGAGAGAACGCATGACCCGCATCCTTCTCGTCGAAGACGAGCCCGACCTCGCCGACCCGCTCGCCTACCTGCTGCGCCGAGAGGGGTACGAGGTCGAGATCGCCGAGGACGGTCCAGGGGCGCTGGCCGCCTTCCGCGAGCGTGGCGCCGACGTCGTGCTCCTCGACCTGATGCTGCCTGGCATGCCGGGCACCGAGGTGTGCCGGCAGATCCGCTCGACCTCGGCTGTGCCGATCATCATGGTCACGGCCAAGGACTCGGAGGTGGACATCGTCGTCGGACTCGAGCTCGGCGCCGACGACTACGTCACAAAGCCGTACTCGTCCCGCGAGCTGCTCGCCCGGATGCGCGCGGTCCTTCGTCGCGTGGTGCAGGCCGACAGCGAGCTCGACGAGCGCGTGCTCGACGGGGGACGCGTCTCGCTCGACATCGATCGCCACACCGTCTCGGTCGCCGGACAGCAGATCAACATGCCTCTGAAGGAATTCGAGCTCCTCGAGGTGCTGATGCGCAATTCAGGTCGAGTGCTCACGCGCGGTCAGCTGATCGACCGCGTGTGGGGGAGCGACTACTTCGGAGACACGAAGACGCTCGACGTGCACATCAAGCGGATCCGCTCCCGCATCGAAGAGAACCCGGGGGAGCCCGTCATGCTCGTCACGGTTCGCGGTCTCGGGTACCGCTTCGAGGGCTGACACAGTCGTCGGACGGCACGCCCGTCCCCATGACGGAGAAGAGGCCGGCACCCCGCAGGGTGTCGGCCTCTTCGTCAGCGTATGCGCCGGCTCACTCCGCCGGAGCGGGGGCAGCCGTGTCCGTGGGGGCCGGCTCGGGCGTCGGTGTCGACTTCTGCTCCGTGGGCACGAGGTCGGCGTAGTACGGCAGAGTGCCGTCGAGAACGGGAACCTGAGTCTTCGTGCCGGCACCGTCGCCCGACTGGAAGTGGATCTCGATGGTCGCGCCGGGCATGGTGTCGAGTCCGTCGATGCGCAGCGGTTCCTCGTCGGCACCGAAGCTGACGGTCTTGCCCGCGGGTACGGAGACGGTGAACGGCTCATCGGAGCCCGACACGGTCATCGTGAGCGTCGCCTTGTCGGCGGTCGGGTTGACCACGGCGCCGATGAAGTTGCCGACCGATCCGTCTTCGTTCGCGACGATGAAGGCATTGCGCACGTCGATGGGACCGTCGGAGTCCGAGACGTTGACGCCGTCGGAGGCGGAGTATTCGATCGTCGTCGCCTGCGGCGAGATGAACGTGCAGCCCGTCGCGCCCAGAAGAACGAGGGCGCTGATGGCGGCAGACGCAACAAGGCGCGATTTCACGGGTCCTCCTGAGGTACGACGGGATATCCGCGTCCCATTCTATGCGCATGCGGGGCACCGCCCGAGGACGCGGCGGCGCGAACCTTAGCGCATGTCCCCTGTGGTATCCTTGAGGTTGCCGAAAGGACAAGTTTTTATGCTTTTTGAGGTTGGCGAAACTGTCGTCTATCCGCACCATGGCGCTGCGACCATCATCGAGGTCAAGGAGCGCATCATCAAGGGTGAGGCGAAGAAATACCTGAAGCTCAACGTGACCCAGGGGGACCTCATCATCGAGGTGCCTGCGGAGAACGTCGATCTGGTCGGGGTCCGCGATGTCATCGGCCGGGAGGGGCTCGACAACGTGTTCGAGGTGCTCCGCGCTCCGTTCACCGAAGAGCCCACGAACTGGTCTCGTCGTTACAAGGCGAACCTCGAGAAGCTCGCCTCCGGCGACGTGATCAAGGTGAGCGAGGTCGTCCGTGACCTGTGGCGTCGGGATCAGGACCGCGGTCTGTCGGCCGGTGAGAAGCGGATGCTGGCGAAGGCTCGTCAGATCCTCATCTCGGAGCTGGCTCTGGCGGAGAAGACCGACGAGGACAAGGCGAGCGCACTGCTCGACGAGGTCCTCGCTTCCTGAGCGGATCGAGACAAGGCGGGTGCTTCGGCATCCGCCTTTTTTCGTGCGCGCCGGTAACGTGAACCTGGTGAGCATGCTTCCCGTCCCTGACACCGCGATCATCGTCGTCGCCGCCGGCTCCGGCACGCGACTGGATGCCGGAGCGCCCAAGGCGTTCGTCGGCATCGACAGCCATTCGATCCTCCGCCACGCGCTCGACGGCGTCTTCGCGGCGGCGCCCGCGCAGGTCATCGTGGTCGCCCCCGCAGGGTTCGAGGGCGACGCGGAGACCGAGGTGCGTGCTGCGGCCGGCGATCGCGTCGACCTCGGCAGGGTCGTGACGGGCGGAGAGACCAGGCAGCAGTCGGTCGCCGCCGGTCTGAAGGCCCTGTGGGGAGACATCACGCGAGTTCTCGTGCATGACGCGGCGCGCGCGCTGACCCCGCCGGAGGTGATCGACGCCGTGGCCCGGGCGATCGACGGCGAGGCAGGGGTCATCCCGGCGCTCCCCGTCGTCGACACGCTCAAGCGGGTCGACGGAGACGAGGTCATCGCGCCGGTGGACCGCTCCGAGCTCGCGGCAGCGCAGACGCCGCAGGGGTTTCCGCGAGCCCTCCTCGAGGCCGCCTACGATGCTGCGAGCGGCTCGGACGTCGAGTACACCGATGATGCGGCGCTGTTCGCCGCCGCCGGACATCTCGTGCGTCAGATCCCGGGTTCGCCCAGCGGATTCAAGATCACCACGCCCGCCGACCTCGAGCGCGCCCGCCAGCTGCTGGCGGCTGTCGCCGTTCCGGCACCCGAGCTCGCCCCGACGTGGACGGGACCCCGGGTCGGCCTCGGCACCGACGTGCATGCATTCGGCGGAGACGGGAACCTGTGGCTCGCCGGCCTGCAGTGGCCGGGGGAGCCGGCGCTCTCCGGGCACTCCGACGGCGACGCCGTCGCTCACGCGATCGTGGACGCGCTGCTCGGCGCAGCAGGGCTCGGAGACATCGGCGAGCACTTCGGCACCGCACACCCCGAGTACGCCGGCGCACACGCGGACGTCTTCCTCGCCCGCACCCGGGAGATCCTCACCGAGGCCGGTTTCGCGATCGGCAACGTCTCGGCGCAGTTCCAGGGCAATCGACCGCGCTTCAGCACGCGACGCGCGGAGGCGGAGCAGGTCCTGTCCACCGCGCTCGGCGGCGCGCCGGTATCCGTCACGGCGACCACGACCGACGGACTCGGGTTTCCCGGGCGAGGTGAGGGGATCGCGGTGACGGCAGTCGCGATGGTGCACGCGGTCTGACAGGCGTCACGGAGCGCGCGGGAATGTCTCAGCATCCGCGCTCGTTGTCGGAGAACGTCGTGCGATCGTCGCACGATCCGGAGGAGGCAGCATGAGGATCCTGGTCATCGGAGCCAGTGGACAGGTCGGCCGCACGGCTGTCGACGCGTTGGCCGGACACGAGGTCATCTCGGCGTCGCGCAGCAGCGAGCCGTCCGTCGATGTCACCGACTCGGCGTCGGTGGAGCACCTCTTCGCCTCGGTCGGACAGATCGACGCCGTGATCGTCGCCGTGGGAGAGGTGCCTTTTCGCTCGCTCGACGAGCTGAGCCGGAGCGACTACGAAGCGGCTTTCCGCGGCAAGGTGCTGTCGCAGCTCGACGTCGTGCGCATCGGCGCGTCGTATGTGCGCGACGGCGGCTCGATCACGCTGACCTCCGGCATCCTCTCGCGCGAGCCGATCGCCACCGGCGCCGCGGCGTCGCTCGCGAACGGAGCCATCGAGTCTTTCGTCGTCGCCGCGGCGACCGAGCTGCCCCGCGGCATCCGCATCAACGCCGTGAGCCCGTCGGTGCTCGCGGATGCGCCGTCGTATCATTCGTCGTTCCCCGGCTTCGTGCCCGTGTCGTCGCACCGCGTGGGGCAGGCCTTCGCGAAGAGCGTGCTCGGCGTGCAGACCGGGCAGGTCTACCCGGTCGACTGAGCGGCGGCAGGGCCGGGGTCACACCCAGTCTTCGGATTGCGCCGCCCGGTAAGCTTGTGCGGTGACTCTCCGCCTCTACGACACCCGCGCACAGCAGCTGCGCGACTTCGTGCCTCTCGATCCCGAGAACATCACGATGTACGTCTGTGGAGCCACCGTGCAGTCCGGCCCTCACATCGGTCACGTCCGAGCGGCGCTGAGCTTCGACCTCCTGCGGCGCTGGCTGACTCACCGCTACGGCCGCGTCACGTTCGTGCGCAACGTCACCGACATCGACGACAAGGTGCTCGTCAACGCGACAGACGTCGAGCCGTGGTGGGCGCTCGCATACCGCATGGAGCAGGAGTTCACCGCAGCGTATGCCGGCATCGGCATCCTGTCCCCGACTTATGAGCCGCGCGCGACGGCGTCCGTCCCGCAGATGCAGGAGCTGATCGCGATCCTCATCGAGCGCGGCCACGCCTACCCTGCACCGGACGGTTCCGGAGACGTCTACTTCGACGTCCGCTCGTGGACGGAGTACGGGTCGCTGACGAACCAGTCGGTCGACGCGATGGAGGCGGCGGAGGATGCCGACCCTCGCGGCAAGCGCAACCCGCAGGACTTCGCGCTGTGGAAGGGGGCCAAGCCCGACGAGCAGGCGGATGCCGTGTGGCAGTCGCCCTGGGGCGCAGGTCGCCCCGGCTGGCACATCGAATGCTCGGCGATGTCCAAGCGCTACCTCGGATCAGAGTTCGACATCCACGGCGGAGGCCTCGACCTGCGCTTCCCCCATCATGAGAACGAGCTCGCCCAGTCGACCGCGGCCGGAGACGGCTTCGCACGCTACTGGGTGCACAACGGCCTCGTGACGGTCGGCGGACAGAAGATGTCGAAGTCTCTGGGCAACTTCACCCTGGCGAGCGACGTGCTCTCGGAGCGGGATCCGCAGGTGGTGCGCTACGCACTCGCCGCCGCGCACTATCGCTCGAGCCTCGACCTCTCGGAGTCGTCGTGGACCGAGGCAGAGGCGGCACTCGGCCGCATCCGCACGTTCGTCGAGCGCGCTGAACGCATGCTTCCGAAGACCTTCGGCTGGGGGGAGCGCACGCCGCTGCCCGAGGCCTTCGCCACCGCGATGGATGACGACCTCGGCATCCCACAGGCGCTCGGAGTCCTGCACGACACCGTGCGCGCGGGCAATGCGGCGCTCGACGCCGGTGATGCCGACGGCGCCGGGACGGCGAGGAGCGAGGTGCTCGCGATGCTCGACGTCCTCGGATTCGAGCGCGTGGGTGTCGCGTCGACGGGCGATGCGCAGGCCTCTGCTCTCGACGCGCTCGTGCAGACGATGATCACCCAGCGCGCGCAGGCGCGCGCTGACAAGGACTGGGCGGCGGCCGATCGCATCCGTGATGCGATCGCCGCGGCAGGAATCACGCTGGAGGACTCTCCGGCCGGAACTCATTGGAGTATCGATGGCTAAGCCACAGCGCCCCGGCGCAAGCAACGGCAAGAAGAAGGGCCCCACCAAGGGCACCGGCGGACTCGGACGCAAGTCCCTCGAGGGCCGCGGACCGACCCCGAAGGCGGAGGACCGCGCCTGGCACCCGGCCGGCAAGCGCAAGGCCGCGGCCGAGCGCTATGCGGCATCGGGCGGAAAGGGCAAGCCGGGGCAGCGTCAGACGTCCGGCGGCAACCCGAACCGCTCGGCCCGCGCGAAGGACAACACCACTGAGGTCGAGGTCGTCACCGGCCGCAACTCGGTGCTCGAGGCTCTTCGGGCGAAGATCCCCGCGTCGGCGTTCTACATCGCGCAGCGCGTCGAGATGGACGACCGCGTCAAGGAGATGCTGTCGATCGCCACCCACCGCGGAATCCCGGTGCTCGAGGTCACGCGTCAGGAGCTCGACCGCATGGCCGGCTTCGACGGAGTCCACCAGGGCGTCGCCGTCAAGGTGCCGCCATACGAGTACGCGCACCCGCAGGACCTCCTCGAGGCCGTCATCGACAAGGGCGAGGTCCCGCTGTTCGTCGCCCTCGACGGCATCACCGACCCCCGCAACCTCGGCGCGATCATCCGCTCGACCGGTGCGTTCGGCGGACACGGCATCATCCTGCCGCAGCGTCGTTCGGCCGGTGTGAACTCGGCAGCCTGGAAGACGAGTGCCGGTGCTGCGGCACGCGTGCCGGTCGCGCTGGCGACCAACCTCACCACGCAGCTCAAGGAGTTCAAGAAGCAGGGCGTGTTCGTGCTCGGCCTCGACGGCGACGGCGACGTGCTGCTGCCCGAGCTCCAGCTGGCCGACCGCCCCGTCGTGATCGTGACCGGTTCAGAGGGCAAGGGCCTCTCGCGTCTGGTCGCCGAGACCTGCGATCAGATCGTGTCGATCCCGATCTCGGCCGTGACCGAATCGCTCAACGCCGGCATCGCGACCTCGGTCGCGCTCTACCAGGTGTCGTCCATCCGCAACGCGAAGAAGTAGGGGAGAAGTCATGGCTCGGATCGTCGTGCTCGGAGGAACCGGCTACGCCGGACGCCACATCGTGTCCGAGGCGGTGAGCCGCGGCCATGACGTGATCGCGATCTCACGCAGCACGCCGACCGATGCTGTCGACGGCGCCTCGTACGTGCAGGGCTCGGCGCTGGACGCCTCGTCGCTCGCGAACGCCTTCGACGGAGCGGATGCCGTCGTCTCGGCCCTCTCGCCGCGTGGCGACATGGCGGACCGCGTGCTCGAGGCGCTGACGAACGTCATCGCGGAGCTCGCCGATACGAGCACCCGTCTCGGCGTGGTCGGCGGCGCCGGTGGAAGCCTGGTCGCCCCGGAGGGCCCGCGCCTCTTCGACCTCGACTTCCCTGAGGAGTACAAGCACGAGGCACAGGTCGGCATCGACTCGCTCGCACTGCTCCAGAGCACGGACCGGTCGCTGGACTGGTTCTTCATCCACCCGGCCGAGGTCTTCGGACCCTGGGCCGAAGGTGAGCGCACCGGTCACTATCGCGATGGTGGAGATGTGCTCGTGCGTGACGCCGAGGGCAAGTCCTTCATCTCAGGGGCGGACTTCGCGGTCGCGGTGGTCGACGAGATCGAGCGCCCGGCGCACCGTCGCGGACGCTTCACGGTCGGGTACTGACCTCAGACGAGGTCGCGCCAGTCGACCTCGTCGTCGTCATCGGCGACGGAGTGCGTGCCTGTGATGACGGGCAGGCTCATCGTCTCGGTGGGCGGGCCCATGATGGTCGCCTCGTCGCGGCGGTGGCGCAGCACCTCGTTGATGTAGCTCGTGAGGACCTCGGCGAGCGGGACTGAGCGTCCCTGCGCCTGAGAGAGATACCACCGGTGCTCGAGCACCTGGTGGAACACCTCTGCGGGTTCGAGCTTGGCGCGCAGCTCCCAGGGGATCGCACGCACCACGGGCTCGAACACGCGGGTCAGCCATTCGTGCGCGTACATCTCCTCGTCGACCCACTGCTTGGTCGAACGGGCACGGAACTCGTCGAGATCGTTGAGCAGGCGGCGGGCCTGGTTCTCCTCGACGTCCAGGCCCGTGAGGCGGATCAGGCGGCGCTGGTGGTGTCCGGCATCCACCACCTTCGGCTGGATCTCGACGACCGTGCCGTCGGAGGTCGTCGACATCGACATCTCGTCGATGTCGAATCCGAGGGCGTTGAGGCGTTCGACGCGCTCCGTGATGCGCCAGGTCTCCGCCGCGGCGAAGGACTCCTGCACCGTCAGCTCCGCCCACAGCGAGTGGTAAGACGAGACGATGCCGTCGGCGATCGCGACCGCGTCGACGCCGTGCTCGAGCCGTCCGCCGGCCGCGAGGTCCATGATCTCCCCGGCGATGTTGGTGCGGGCGAGGTCGAGGTCGTAGAGGCGCTGCCCGTCGGTGAGCCCCTCCTCGTGCAGTTCACCGGTCTCGGCGTCGACGAGGTAGGCCGCGAAAGCGCCGGCGTCCCGGCGGAAGAGCGTGTTCGAGAGCGAGACGTCGCCCCAGTAGAAGCCGACGTTGTGCAAGCGCACCAGGAGCACCGCGAGGGCGTCGACCAGACGATTCGCCGTGTCGGGGCGCAGCACCCGGGTGAAGAGGGCGCGATACGGCATGGAGAAGCGCAGGTGCGAGGTGACGAGCGCGGCGGGGAGCGGCTCGCCGGCGGCATCCGATCGCCCCGCGATCACGGCGACGCGGTCGACGCAGGGCACATCGAGCCTGGCCAGGTTGCCGAGCATCTCGTACTCGCGCCTCGCCATCTCATCGGTCGTCTCTTTGACCGCGACGACCTTGCCCGAGAGGTCGGCGAAGCGCACCAGATGCCGTGACAGCCCCTTGGGAAGCGACACGATCTGCTCGGACGGCCACTTGCCGAGGGGGGTCGACCAGGGGAGGGCGAGCAGGGCCGGGTCGATCGAGCTCGCCGTGATCCGCAGCGCATCCTGCATGTCTCTCCAGTGGGTCGGGGCGGAAAAGAAAGAAGCGGCGCGGGCGACCGAAGTCAGCCCGCGCCGCGTCAGTGGGTCCGATCAGGCGGAGACGATCGGCTTGTCGTTCAGACGAACGCCCGACTCGATGTCGAACGCGTGCACGTGGCCCGCGTTCGCCGCGAGGGTGACGGTCTCACCGGCGTTGGGGTGGCTGCGACCGTCGACACGTGCGACCAGGTCGGCGCGCTTGCCGTTGATCTCGGTGTGACCGTAGAGGTAGCCGTCAGCGCCGAGCTCCTCGACGAGGTCGACGACGACCGAGAGGCCCTTGCCGTCGGCGGGGCCGACGGTGATGTCCTCGGGGCGGACGCCGACGGTGACCTGCGAGCCGTTGGCGCGGCCCACGGTGTCGCGGTCGAGCGGGACGACCTCGGTGCCGAAGCGCACGCCGCCGTCTGCCAGGTCTGCGCTGAACAGGTTCATCGCGGGCGAGCCGATGAAGCCGGCGACGAAGACGTTCTCGGGCTTCTCGTACAGGTCACGCGGCGAACCGACCTGCTGGAGGAGTCCGTCCTTCAGCACGGCGATGCGGTCGCCCATGGTCAGAGCCTCGGTCTGGTCGTGCGTGACGTAGACCGTCGTGACGCCGAGGCGGCGCTGCAGCGACGCGATCTGCGTGCGCGTCTGGACGCGGAGCTTGGCGTCGAGGTTCGACAGCGGCTCGTCCATGAGGAAGACCTGGGGCTGACGGACGATCGCGCGACCCATCGCGACACGCTGACGCTGACCACCCGAGAGGGCCTTCGGCTTGCGGGTCAGGTACTCCTCGAGGTCGAGCAGCTTCGCGGCCTCGAGCACGCGGCTGGCGCGCTCTTCCTTGCCGACGCCGGCGATCTTGAGCGCGAAGCCCATGTTCTCGGCGACCGTCATGTGCGGGTACAGCGCGTAGTTCTGGAACACCATCGCGATGTCGCGGTCCTTCGGCGGCACGTCGGTGACGTCGCGGTCACCGATGAGGATGCGGCCGGCGTTGACCTCTTCGAGGCCGGCGAGCATACGCAGCGAGGTGGACTTTCCGCAGCCGGAGGGGCCGACGAGAACGAGGAACTCGCCGTCAGCGACCTCGAGGTTGAGCTTGTCGACAGCCGGGCGGGTTCCGCCGGGGTAGAGGCGGGTGGCCTCGTCGAAAGTCACAGATGCCATTGTGTTTCTCCTTCACCGGCAGGTACGTGCCGGACGATCCGTAGTGATAGAGCGGCGGAGCGATCCGCCGTGACCCCTCATCGGGTCGGGATCAGTATGGCAGATGCCCGTGCATCTGGGTATTTCTCAGCCTGGCTGGTTAACATCGATCTCGGCCGCTTAACGCGGCGTTCGCCGCCCGAGTGGCGTCCGGGGCCACCCTGCCCCCCTGAGACTGTCTAGAGGAACGATGTCGAGCGACGAGACGCCGAACGTCCCCAGCCCTCGCAATTCGCGTGAGGTCGTGCGGGAGAAGGCACAGAAGGTGCATGCCCAGCAGTCGAGGGCGCGCGTGATGCGACGAATCATCCTCGGGGCGATCGCCGTCGTCGCCGTCGGCGCCATCGGCACCGCGATCACGCTCGCCGTCTCTGCACAGGTCTCGAAGCCGCAGCTCACCCCGGGCGGGATGAACGACGACGGCATCCTCGTCTCCGACATCAGCGCGTCCGCGATGTCCGACGAGACGGTCGCGCCTCCGAGCCCGGAGGAGACCGAGGCGGGTGGCGAGACGACGCCGACCCCGGAGCCCACCACGTCGAGCACGGTCGACATCCACATCTACGTCGACTACCTGTCGCCGGATGCCGGTGAATTCGAGCGCGCCAACGCGCGCCAGCTCGTCAACTGGATCTCGGAGGGTGCGGCGACGGTCACCTACCACCCGGTCGCGCTGCTCACCGCGAGCTCGAACGGCACCAAGTACTCCCTGCGTTCGGCGGCGGCCGCGGCCTGTGTCGCGACGCACTCGCCGGCACAGTTCTACGCGTTCAACCACGACCTGCTCGATGACCAGCCCGAGGTGAACACCGACGGCTTCTCCGATTCTCAGCTGGCCGACATCGCCGGCGCGGTCGGCTCGGACAACGTCAAGAGCGTCCGGTCGTGCATCGAGGATCAGGACTACGTCACCTGGGCGAAGGAAGCCACGTCCCGTGCGCTGGAGGGCCCGCTCGTCGGTTCGGACGACCTCGTGCTCACTGCCGCGCCCATGATCGTCGTGAACGGCGAGGCCTACGTCGGCGCCCTCGACGACCCGAGCGAGTTCTCCCAGTTCGTGCTCACGGTCGCAAGTGACGCGTACTACGCCACCGAGACTCCCACTCCCGCGCCGACCGAGACCACGGAGCCCGCACCCTCGGAGACCCCGGCGCCGTAGTTCGTCGGTGCCCGCCGCCCATCGCTAAGCTGGGGGGTGTCCGCCGACTTGGCGCAATTGGTAGCGCACCGTACTTGTAATACGGGGGTTGCAGGTTCAAGTCCTGTAGTCGGCACAAGAAATCCCAGTTCATAGCGAAGAAAACCGCCCCGCTTCCGTTTCGGAATCGAGGCGGTTCGTTGTTTACTCATGGTTTTCAGACGAACAGTTTCGACAGAACAAGTCCGGCAGCCGGGCTACGGTGCACCTCGTCGGCGTAGTGCTTTAGCGTCGTGCGCTCGGACTCGTGGCCGAGCTGATCCTTCGCCGCTTCGACGCCGAGCTCATCGCGCAGCACGGTCGCGACGGTCTTGCGGAAGCTCTTCGGCGTCGTGCCCTTCCAGTCCGTGTCGCGCAGCGCGTCGCGCCAGGAGGTCCGATAGTTGTTCGGGTGACGGAACGTCCCCACGCTGGACGCGAAGACGAACTCCGAGTAGGACGCCACGCGCCGACGCATCAGCATGTCGACGAGATGATCGGGAAGCTCGAGCTCGCGATAACCCGCGTCCGTCTTCGTGAACCCCTGGACGAAGAACTTCCCGTCGCGGTCCTGCGCGATCGTGCGCCGGATCGTGGCGAGCTTCGCGTCGAGGTCGAGCTGGTCCCACTGCAGCGCGAGCAGCTCACCGGTGCGGACGCCGGTGCCGATGATCATGTCCGTGGTGTCGAGCAACTCGCTCGCGCGCGGCCGCCGACGTCGCCGATCATCGGCGGGCCTCGGCTCGGTTCCGGCGTCCCACTCCTCCTCGGCCACATGGTCGGCGACGACTGGCCCACTCAACCCCTCAACCCCAAGACCTAGGAGGTCACCATGAGCACGCCCACACAGACGCCGAACGTCGTCGTCCAGAACCCCACCGTCCGCAAGGCCGCTGGCATCGTCCTCGGCGCCGCTGGCATCATCCTCGGCACGGCAGTTGTCGTCGACGGCGCGACGGCCGCGTTCGACATCACCGAGATCACGACCCCGATCACCGCCGGCTACCTCTACCTGTCGAGCCTGTTCGGCCTCGCGGTGACCGTGCCGAACGTGCCGACTCCGCGCGCGCTTCTGCGCCGCGATCTTCGCTGAGCCCTGCACGGACACAGAAGACCCCCACCTAGCCTTCGGGCCGGGTGGGGGTCTTTCGTCGTTGTGGTGCGTTAGATCGCGGCGACTCTGTTGAGGAATCTCTCGACCGTCTGCCCCACGACTACGTCAGGCTTCAACTGATCGACTAGATCCCAGTCGAAGTCGGGCCCCCAGTGGAAGTGGAATTCGCTGAAGAGGTGCTTTCCCCACCAGGAGAGGTATCCGGCGAAGTCACCGGTTCCGAAGAAGGAGTTGCCGAAGATGAGCACCTTGAGCGGGCTCGGCGCGGTGCTGTTGGTCCACCTGAAACGCCGGCCCCTCATTCCGCCATCGGCAGGGAAGTGGTTCTCGATCATCGTGATGCCGTCCGCGTAGGCGGCAAGTTCATCGTCGCTCGGTTCGACGATCCGTGAGTAGAGAGGCAACTTGAAACGGCCGGTGAGGTCACCGACTGCATACCGGAACTGGTACATGCGAACGGCGTCGACGATGGGCACGAGCTGGGGGTCGATTTGCGCGGCGAGGGCGGAGAACATTCGCTGAGCGCCGACGGCTGAGAAGTGCGTGTCCGCCATCAGGAATGGATCGTCGACGTCGCTCCACTGCTCGAAGGGGGAGAGGCCGCTGACGTAGAAGTCGGCGTCGCGCAGCCTGCTCTCGATCTCTTGGAGCACGGGGCTCGGACCCTCAATGTCGACAGGGGCATCGTCGCGCAGGACGGTCAGCTTCTCCGGGATGATGGTCTGCACGAAGCGCGTCCCACGTGCCTCGCAGCCTTCTCCTCGCTGGGCGAGCACATCCATCCACCGGTCAACTCGCGACATGAGTGCATCGTCGACAGGCTCGGCGTACAGCGACAGCAGGGAGTTGTTGCCCTCGGTGAGGAAGAGATGCCCGCGCAGACCGATGACCGCTGACCCATCCATCGACGGCAACCCGGCCGGCATGAGCATGGGGGACAGGTTGCCCGCCTCGACCTGGTGCTTCACCGCGTTCCGCTCTTCCGAAGACCAGAGGGTCGTCGACGACGACGACTCACCATTCAGTTCTTCGACGGCGGTCTTCTTCAGAGTGGCTAGACCGTCGGCTCCGAGGCTCAGAGCTGCTTCTCGACCATCACTCAGAGCCTTGACCTGGAACCGTCCGGATACGACATCGAGAGCGGTGAAGGCTCGGGAGCACTCGAGGGAGAACCAAGCATCTTGGGTCGTGATCTTCTGCAGGTCGTTACGAGTTGCGCTCGGTCTCGTTTCCCCGACGATCTCGCCGTCGAAGGTCGCGACCACGCGCACATCCCGGTTGTCTTCCGCCTCTTCGTCGTACACCCAGCCCCTGATGGTCTGCTTGCCGAAGTCGAAGCGTTCCGCGTATCCCCTCATTAGGCCAACTGTAGCGAACGGGTCACCTGCCGCGTTCTGGCCACGACGCACCTGCGTGCGCGGTCGGCGTCCGGTGGTCGGGCTGCGCGCGGCGGTTCGCGCCGATCGCGATCCACGGCTCGAGTCCGGGCAGCTCGCGCAGTGCGGTGCACAGGGTGATGATGTGGGCCTCTTCGAAGAACCCGACCCAGAGGCCGACGGACTCGGTGAGGATATCGAGCCGGTCGCCGGCAGTCGCGTAGAGCTCGGCGATCACAGGGCCCGGGTCGCTGGTGTACCTGTTGGGTGAGCAGATGGCGTCGAGTTCGATGCTGAGCATCACGTCGGGGGAGAGCCTTCGAGGCATGGCCGGGTGTCCTTCCTCCGGCCGAGATGATGAGTCTACGTCGCCGTGCCGACGTCGGTGGTTGGAGGGATGATCGGAACCGTGACGCCTGCTGACATCCTCGCTTTCGAAGCCGCCAACCCGCACCACACGCCGACCCGAGCCGAGCGCATCCGCCGCGAGCTCGGCATCACCCCGATCAGATACTTCGTGCTGCTCAAGCGTGCCGCCAGCTCGGCTGAGGGGATCGCCGCGGACGCGATCACCGCCCGGCGCGTCCGTGATCAGATGGCGGCTCGCGCTGCGGAGCGGGCGCGTAGGACCGCAGCGTGAAGCCTCGCTTCCGCTCGCCGTATCCATGGTTTAGTCGTGGTTTTCAAGGCGTACCAACCTGTACATGGTTGTACCGACCGCATGGATTCGCGGGGAGAGTCCAGGAAAGTACAAGCATGGACAGCGCATCCTTCAAACGGGGGTTGCAGGTTCGAGTCCTGTAGTCGGCACCGTCCAGCGGATCGCATCCGCGCCTCCCTCGACGACACAGATCGTCACACGGGAAATAGTGCGAGCAGAGCACACGTTCTCCCCGGTATGACTCGTATCGGAAACAGTGACCTAGACGTCTTCCCGCTCTCGCTCGGAGGCAACGTGTTCGGCTGGACGGCCGACCGTGATGCCTCCTTCGCCGTGCTCGACGCCTTCGTGGCGGGTGGTGGCGATTTCATCGACACCGCAGACGGGTACAGCTCGTGGGTGCCGGGCAACTCGGGCGGCGAGAGCGAGACGATCATCGGTGAGTGGCTCGCGTCACGCAAGCCCGAAGGCGTCATCGTGGCGACCAAGGTGAGCCAGCACCCGGAGTTCTCCGGGCTGTCGGCGTCGAACGTGCGCAGGGCCGCCGAGGCATCGCTCGCCCGACTGGGCGTCGACGCCATCGATCTCTACTACGCGCACTTCGACGATGAGACCGTGCCGCTGGAGGAGACGGTCACCGCATTCGGCGAGCTCGTCTCAGACGGCCTCGTACGCAACGTCGCGGTGTCGAACTACACGGCGCAGCGCATCCGTGAGTGGGTGGAGATCGCCCGTCGCACGGGATCGGCGTCGCCCGTCGCCGTGCAGCCCCACTACAACCTCGTTCACCGCAACGACGTCGAGGAGACGATCATCCCGGTGGCGCAGGAGTTCGGTCTGAGCCTGGTGCCCTACTACTCGCTCGCGAGCGGATTCCTCACCGGCAAGTACCGTTCGAAGGCCGTCGAGGGTCAGACCTCGCCGCGCGCCTCCGGTGCGGCCAAATACGCGACGGAGGCGGGGCTGCGCATCATCGACGCTCTCGAGGAGATCGGCGACGCCCACGGCGCCTCGATCGCGGCGACCTCGTTGGCGTGGCTGCGTGCTCAGCCGACGGTCGCCGCCCCGATCGCGAGTGCTCGGACGGTCGAGCAGGTTCCTGACCTTCTCGCCGGAGCGCGATTGGAACTGCGCGAGGACGAGATCGAGACGCTGAACCGCGTCTCCGAGTGGACACCGGCGAAGGCCTGAGGCTGTCGGCCTGTCCTCCGCCCTTGCTAAGAGCCCGAGGACAGGCCGCCGTCGACCAGACCCATCCTGTGAGCCAGGATGACCAGGTGGATGCGGTCGCGGGATCCCAGCTTCGACAGGATCCTGCCGACATGCGTCTTCACGGTGGATTCGCTGACGAACAGCGCCTGAGCGATCTCCGCGTTCGTGAGGCCGCGCGCGATCTCGACGAAGACGTCGCGCTCGCGGTCGGTGAGGTCTGCCGTCAGGTCCTCGGTCACAGTGGCGGACGCTGCAGGTGTCGCGCCGAGCGTCGGGGTCACATGCTCCAGCAGCATCCGCGTGACCCGCGGTGAGAGGGCCGCGTCACCGCGGTGGATGGCTCGGATCGCCGAGATCATCTCGTGCCTCTGCGCGTCCTTCAGGAGGAATCCGCTCGCGCCGGCGCGGATCGCGCCGAAGGCGTACTCGTCGAGATCGAACGTCGTGAGCACCAGAACACGGGTGTCGGGATTCTCGCGGACGATGGCCGCGGTCGCCGCGATCCCGTCGAGCCCCGGCATCCGGATGTCCATCAGCACGAGGTCGGGACGGAGTCCGGACGCCTGGACGATCGCGTCATGCCCGTCCGCGGCCTCGCCGACCACGACCATGTCGGCCTCGGCGTCGAGCACCATCCGGAAGCCGACGCGGATGAGAGCCTGATCGTCGACGAGGAGAAGCCTGATCGGCTCGGTCATGGTGCATCCTTCGGTTCGAGGTCAGCAGGATCGGCGGGCGACACAGGCAGCTCGGCGCGCAGCATCCACCGACCGCGTTCGACGGGTTCAGAGGTGATCGTGCCGCCCGAGTGCGCGGCACGTTCCACGAGCCCGCGCAGGCCGAACCCGGTCGTGCCGACAGGGCCGGAGACGCCGTCGTTGACGATCTCGACGATCACCGAATCCGAGGCGTAGATCAGTCTGACCCCGATCGACGTCGCCATCGGCGCGTGCCTCATGGCGTTCGTGACGCCTTCCTGCACGATGCGGCCGAGCGCATGCGACAGAGCGGTGGAGATCGAGGCGGTGCCTGTGACGGAGAGCGTCACCGGAAAACCGGCGCGCTGCGCCACTGCGACCGTCTCCTGCGGTGGCGTCGGCTCGAGAGGTGCCAGGGGGAGTGGCGAATCATCGGCGCGGAGGACTCCGAGCATCGCGCGCATCTCGGTGAGCGCGCTGCGAGCCGTCTCGGCGGCGGAGGACGCCGCCGTTCGCGCCTGCACGGGATCCGGTGTCGCGGCTGCGCCTTCGGACAGGGCGACGATCACCGTGAGCGAGTGCGAGACGATGTCGTGCATCTCGCGGGCGATGCGGGCGCGTTCGCCTGCTGCGGCCAGCTGGGCCTGCTGATCGCGTTCCACGAGCAGCTGGCGGGAGCGGTCGATCACCGCAGCCAGGTAGCGTTTGCGTCCTCCGACATTCACACCGATCAAGGTGCCGATGAGTCCGAGGACCAGCGACATCACGACGGCGTTCGCGGCGATCTGCAGAGTGATGACGCCGGTGAGGGTGAGCGCACCGGCGAGCGCTGCGAGCGATGCGATCGCGATGCCGAAGCCGGTCCACGCCGCCCGCGACGAGCGGTACACGGCGAGCGAGTAGCAGCTGACCAGCAGGACAGGAGCGCCGATCGGCTGAAGCGCGAAGAGGAACAGGGCTTCGAGTGCGAAAGATGCCACGAACGGCACCAGCGGGTGCCTGCGCCGCCAGAGCAGAGTCGCGCACGTGCCGAGCACCGCGGCGGGGACCAGGATCGCCACGCCGATGGCGAGGGGCATCGGAAGATCGCGGGTGATCGCACCAGCGGGAACGAGCGAGAGGAGCAGGCACAGGATCGTGATGACGACGTCGGCGACCACCGGATGCCGCGCCCAGAAACGGCGCAGGACGCCGGGGGGACGCGGCAGCCGCAGCCCCTCGTCCTCGCGGACTGAGGTGCTGCGGCTGATCGGGGTGGTCACCGGCCGACTCTACGCGGATCGGTCATCGGTCGGCTCTCGGTCACGCGTCGCGGGTGCGGAGCACGCCCCACGCGGCGAGCATGCCCGCAGCCACCCAGCCGGCCAGCGTGAGATACGCGACCGGGCCCTCGAGGGCGGCTCCCTCGGGAAGGATCGCACTCTGAGCGGCGGCGACCGGCAGGTAGTTCGCGGTCTCGAGGAGCCACGTCCACGCGTCGCCGGCGATCGTGAAGAAGCTCGCGACGATCGGCAGGACGAACAGCAGGCCGACGGTCGCGGCGATGGCCCCGGCGCCCGAGCGCAGGATGAAGCCGAATGCGACGCCGATGAGAGCGAAGACGGACATGGCAAGCGACGACACGACGATCGGAAGGAGCGATGCCGCCGGATCGGACCAGTCGATGCTCTGATCGCGCGACGCGACGACCGCGGAGACGGCGACAGCTGCGGCTGAGAAGATCACCAGAGACGACACGAACAGGAAGACCGCGATCACGACGGCCTTGGCGGCGAGCACGGAGCCGCGCTTCGGGTTGGCTGCCAGCGTCGAGCGGATCATTCCGGTCGAGTACTCACCCGTCACGGAGATCGCACCGAGGATGCCCGCGAGCAGCATCGTGAACTGGATCGGCATGACCACGGCCTGGATGGGGTCGAAGCCCGGCAGGTCGATCGCCTGAGCGATGAGCACCGCGATGCCGACGGTGAGCACTGCGGCGATGCCGATGGACCACCAGGTGGAGCGAAGGGTGGAGAGCTTGATCCACTCGCCGCGGATCGCGCGCACGAACGTGAGGCGGTGTCCGGTGTCGACGTGCTGGCGCGTGCGGGCAGGAGCCTGGACGGTCATGAGATCTCCTTCGTGCGGTACTCGACCGAGTCGCCGGTGAGCGCCAGATAGGCGTCTTCGAGCGACCCGGTGGTCGGGGTGAGCTCGTGCAGGGGGATGCCGTGGCGAGCGGCGAGGTCGCCGATGCGGGAGGCCGGCAGGCCGACGATGTCGAGAAGATCGGGAGCCGAGCTCACGATCTCGACCGACGGGCCGCCGACCGCTGTGGCCAGATCCGCAGCGCGGGGCGTGCGGACGCGCACGGTGTTCGTCGTCCAGGCGCGGACGAGCTCTTCGAGCGGAGCGTCGGCGAGCACTCTGCCTCGGCCCATCACGATCACGTGATCGGCGGTCTGCGCCATCTCGCTCATCAGGTGGCTGGACAGCAGGACCGTGCGTCCCTCGGAGGCCGCGTGGCGCACGAACTGGCGCACCCATCGCACCCCCTCGGGGTCGAGGCCGTTGACAGGCTCATCGAGGATCAGCGTGTGCGGATCCCCGAGCAGGGCCGAGGCGATTCCGAGCCGCTGCCCCATGCCGAGTGAGAACTTCCCGGCGCGCTTGCGGGCGACGGGCGCGATGCCCGCCAGGTCGATGACCTCGTCGACGCGCGACGCGGGGATGCCGTGGGTCGCCGCCATCGCACGCAGATGATTGCGAGCGGTGCGGCCGGTGTGCACCGCCTTCGCGTCGAGAAGCACCCCCACCTCGGTGAGCGGGGCGCGAAGCTTCCGGTACTCCCGGCCGGCGACGGTCGCGATGCCGGACGTCGGCCGGTCGAGGCCGACGATCATGCGCATCGTGGTGGATTTTCCCGCGCCGTTCGGACCGAGGAACCCGGTGACCGTGCCCGGCTTGACCGTGAACGACACGTCCTGGACGGCTGTCTTGTCTCCGAATCTCTTCGTGAGGCCTTCTGCTGTGATCATGTCTACGACGCTATCGACGGCGCCGCAGCCCGCGCGTCCTCCCTGGGTACCGTTCCCCGGAGGCAGCGGGTCATCCTCACGGTGGATGGCCGGTGCGGAATCGTCAGGACGAGGGGCGCCCGAACAGGTCGGGATCCACGGGCCGCTGGGCGCGTGGGAGCTTCTCGACCACCAGACGGTACGACTCCGTGACCAGCTCGGACACGATTTCCTCGTCGAGTGACGGCCCCGGCATCAGGGTGATCCAGTGCTTCTTGTTCATGTGGTACCCCGGGACGATGTCGGCGAAGGTCTCGCGCAATGCGACCGAGTCGTCGGGATGCGACTTGAGCGTGACCCTCCCGGTCTGGTCGAGAGGGATCAGCAGGAACACGCGTCCGCGCACCTTGTACACGTCCCACTCGGGACCGAACGGGTTCTCCCGCGCCGCGCCCGGCAGCTCCTCTGCACGCTCCGCCGCGGTGGCGACGAGATCCGTCGAATCCATGAGCTCAGAACAGCCGATCCGCGCCCTTGTCGCTCGCGCGCGGCGCGGCGTGCACGCGCTCGTCGAGCGTCGCAGCGGCGAGCAGCGCCTCGTCGATGATGTCCTTCGTGGGCTCGGCGGTGAGCCACTCCTCACTCAGGGACGCGGGGATCAGCAGCGGCATCCGGTCGTGCACGTCCGCGAGGTGCGGAGGAGCCGGGCGCATCACGATCGAGTAGCAGATGAAGGACTCGCCGTCGGCGGTGCGACCTCTCTGGGTGACCGCCGCCATCCCGAAGAGGGCCCCCTCGTCGACGAGGAACTCGTGCCACACGCGCTCGGGCTTCTTCATCTCGTACCAGCTGGTCGCAGGGACGAGCGCGCGACTCTTCAATCCGCCGGGGCGCTCCTGCAGCCGCTCGGAGCGGGTGTTGATCGACGGGAACTTCGACGGCTCCCCGTTGATGAGGAATCCCCACCACGCCGGCTCGAGCGTCGGAGCGGTGTCGGGCTGGACCACGATCGGATTGAGATTGCGGAGGTTCTTGCCGGTGGGGCGAACGGTCTCGCGGGCATTCTGCTCAGCCCACTCCCGGAGCCCGTCGAGCACGGCCTCGTCGGCCGCTGCGAGTAGTTCGGTGTCGGTGAACCGGGGGTCAAGTCCGTAGCTCGCGCACATGCCGTCAGGGTACGCCCGGCCACGGACATCGTGCACGCTGCGGGAGGAGGATCCTCGCTCGGCTAGGGTCGACGGGTGACCCAGGTTCGTCGTCTCTCCCCGCCCCTCGCGCTCGGCGGAGCGGTCGCGATCGGCGTCATGACGGCTGTCCAGGCGCGGATCAACGGGGTGCTGGGCGTCGAGATCGACAACGGCATCGCGGCCGGTCTCATCTCGTTCTCCGTGGGACTCGCAGCCCTGGCGATCGTGATCGTCTGCCTTCCCTCGGCTCGTCGAGGCGTCGGACGACTGCGCAGCGGCATCCGCGATCGGACCATCCCGTTCTGGATGCTGCTCGGCGGCGCCTGCGGCGCACTCACCGTATCGACCCAGGGGATCACCGCCGGCGTGCTCGGCGTCTCGCTGTTCACGGTCGGCGTGGTGGCGGGACAGACGCTGCACGGCCTCGTCCTCGACAGGATCGGGTTCGGCCCGGCGGGAGTCGTCGCGATCACGCCGGGACGCGTGCTGGGCGGCGCGTTCGCGCTCGCCGCAGTGGGCATCTCCCTGAGCGGGGACGTGCTGGCCACCGCCCCGCTCTGGATGCTGCTGCTGCCGTTCGCCGCGGGTGTCGGCATCGCCTGGCAGGCGGCGACCAACGGTAGGCTGGCTCAGCGCGTGAGGTCGCCCCTCGCGGCCACCTTCATGAGCTTCATCGCCGGCACCGTCGCGCTGCTGGCCGCAGCGGGCATCAGCATCGCCGTGCGAGGAGCGCCCGATGCGCTGCCGACCGAGCCGTGGCTGTACCTCGGAGGATTCCTCGGCGCGGCGTACATCCTGCTCGGCGCCTTCATCGTCGCGCATACCGGCGTGCTGCTGATGGGCCTCGGCTCGGTGCTCGGTCAGCTCGCCACGTCGGTGATCATCGACCTCATCTGGCCCGCGGCCGCGGGGCCGGCGCTCTGGCAGATCGTCGGCATGGTGATCGTCGCCGTGGCATCCGTGGTCGTCGCACTCCCGCGGCGTCGACGCAGCTGAGCGCCCTACTTCTTCTTCGGCTGCGGCATCCGCGTCACGAGTGCCCGGGCGTCGACCGGCTTGCGGCGGCCCGGCTTCTTGCCCTGCGGCTTGCCGCCGACATACAGCCAGCCGAGCAGCTCTTCGTTCTTGCCGATGCCGTGAGCCTTCGCGATGGCCTTCGAGCGCGTGTACCGTCCGGTGCGCCACAGCACGCCCCAGCCGGCCTCGTCGAGCAGCAGGCTGAGCATGTGGGCGACGCCTGACGCGACCGCCTCCTGCTCCCACCGGGGAACCTTGTCGCTCTTGCGATAGCTGGCGACCACGGCGATCAGCAGCGGAGCGCGAAGAGGCTTGGTCGACGGGGACTTGTCACCCTCCGCCTTCGCGATCGCCGCGCCGAGCACCTCGCGGTCGGACCCGCGCAGCTCGATGAGACGCCACGGGCGCAGCGACGAATGATCGGCCACACGACCCGCTGCGGCGACGAGCGTCAGCAGCTCATCGCGCGACGGCGCGTCGTCGGTCACCTTCGACCAGGACTGCCGTGCGCGGACCGCCTCGAGGGCGTTCACGACTCTTCGGGTGTGAAGTTCAGGGCGATCGAGTTCATGCAGTAGCGGTCGCCGGTGGGCGTGCCGAATCCGTCGGGGAAGACGTGACCCAGGTGAGAGCCGCAGCTCGCGCAGCGCACCTCGGTGCGCACCATGCCGAGCGTCGTGTCCTCGATGAGCTGCACCGCGTCAGGGCGGATCGACTCGTAGAAGCTTGGCCAGCCGCATCCGGAGTCGAACTTCGTGCCGCTCTTGAACAGCTCGGCACCGCAGGCGCCGCAGGTGTAGAGGCCCGCTCGGCCCTCGTCGAGAAGCTCGCCCGTCCAGGCGCGCTCGGTGGCGGCTTCGCGCAGCACGGCGTACTGCTCGTCGCCGAGCTCCTCGCGCCACTCTTCTTCGGTCTTGTCCACGCTGTACGACATCGGTCCTCCTGGGGGTCTGATCCATTCTCTCGCGTTCAGAGGCGCTCGGCGCCACGAGACAATGGATCCATGACGGATGCCGTGCAGCAGCGCTACGCGCGTTTCGCCGAGCAGGAGGCGCCGGGGCGCAGCGACCTGTATGTCGAGTGGGCCGACGGTGTCGCCGCCGACTCCGAGGTCCAGGGCGTGCTCGCGCGGATTCCGGAGAACAGACGGCAGCCCCCGCTCGTGTTCGCGGTGACACGGATGCTGGGCGCCGGCCTCGTCGGCTACGGCGCCTGGCGGTCATTCGTGATCGCGCGCGCCGATGAGATCGTGGCCGAGTGCAGCGGCCGGCGCCTGCAGACGAACGAACCTCTGCGTCTCGCGCCGCTTCTGCCCGCGCTGTCGGAGATCGACGGCCCGATCGCGCTGCTCGAGGTCGGAGCCTCCGCAGGACTGTGCCTCTATCCGGACAGGTACTCGTATCGCTTCGTGGGCGCGGACGGGCGGCTGCGCGCGTCGCTCGACCCCGCGGACGGCCCCTCCACCGTGATCCTCGAAAGCCGTGTCGACGGAGCCCTCCCGCCGATGCGGATGCCCGATGTGGTGTGGCGAGCCGGCATCGACCTCGCGCCGCTCGACGCGCGAGACGAGCGTGACCGGCGCTGGCTGCTGGGTCTGGTGTGGCCGGGGGAGGAGGGGCGCGAGCAACGGGTGTCGGCGGCGCTCGACATCGCGGCATCCGCCCCTCCCCACCTCGTCGCAGGCGACGCGCTCGAGCAGATCGACGAGCTCGCCGCCGAGGCGCCCCGCGACGCCGCCCTCGTCGTCACGACTCCCGGCGTGCTGGTGCACATTCCCCGGGAGGCCCGTGAAGCCCTCGTCGACCGCATCCGGGGACTCGGCGCGCGCTGGCTGACCATCGACCCTCCCGCACTCCTCGACGCCTGGGATCCGCCCGTCGTCGCCGCGGAGTGGCCCGGTTTCGTCGTGGCGCTCGACGGGCAGGTGCGCGCAGCCGCCGACCCACTCGGGCGATGGTGGGAGTGGCGTGCCGGAATCGGCGGGGCGGCGACCTAATCTGATCTCATGCTGGGAGAGCTGAGCGAGCGCGATCGTGCGATCCTCGCGCTGGAGACCGCGTGGCCGCGGCACGGCGGCGCGAAGGAGGAGACCATCCGCGCCCAGCTGGGTATGAGCGCCGCGCGCTACTACCAGCTCCTCGGGCGTCTGATCGAGTCGGAGGCCGCCCTCGAGTACGACCCGATGCTGGTGCGTCGGCTGCGGCGCATCCGCGACTCGAGATCATTCCAGAGAGCCGCTCGCACGCCCGGTTTCGTCGGCTGACTCGCGCGTCCGCCACGCGCCGACGGCGCTCGATGCGGATACAGAGGTCGGTGCCGTTAGCATCGAGGGGTGTCAAAGCCCAGCCGAGATCGATTCGACGACGTCCCCCGATCATCCGGACGCGTCGGAGCGCATCGCGCCGAAGCCCCGGGGATGAACGGCTGGGTCGTGCTCCTCTGGTCTTTCGTGGCCGCTCTGGTTCTCATCATCGGCGGCATCTTCGGCTCGCTGGTGGTGATGGGGCGCATCAGCCTCTTCCCGGAGGCCGTCCCCACGGCCAGTCCTGCACCCGTCGAGACCGGAGTCGTCGACGTCACCTACTCGGTGATGATCCTCAACGCATCCCCGGACGAGGGGCTCGACGAGCAGATGCGCGACGTCCTGATCAACAACGGCTGGGCAGCGGACGTCGTGTTCGCGACCGACAGTGCGAGCCAGGACTTCTCGACGACGACGGTCTACTACGTCGCCGACGAGGACGAGCTCGCGGCCATCGGCCTCGCGAACCTCATCGGCGGAGCGCAGGTGGAGCAGAGCGATTTCTACACCGATCTGAACGACACCGGCGCGAAGCAGCTCACGGTGGTCATCGGACTCGATCGCGCGACCACCGCTCCCGAGACTCCCGCAGACACCCCTGCCCCGTAGAGCGCCGCGCGGTCCCTCCCCGCAGCTTGCACTCGATGGGGTCGAGTGCCAGAATGGCGTTAGCACTCTCTCACTCTGAGTGCTAAACCCAACGTCTACGTCCAGGAGGGACGACAAAACTCATGGCAAAGATCATCGCTTTCGATGAGGAGGCCCGCCGCGGCCTCGAGCGCGGCCTCAACATTCTCGCCGACGCCGTCAAGGTGACGCTCGGCCCGCGCGGTCGCAACGTCGTGCTGGAGAAGAAGTGGGGCGCCCCCACGATCACGAACGACGGCGTCTCCATCGCCAAGGAGATCGAGCTCGACGACCCGTACGAGAAGATCGGTGCGGAGCTCGTCAAGGAGGTCGCCAAGAAGACCGACGACGTCGCCGGTGACGGAACCACCACCGCCACGGTGCTCGCCCAGGCTCTGGTCCGCGAGGGTCTGCGCAACGTCGCAGCCGGCGCAGACCCGATCTCGCTGAAGCGCGGCATCGAGAAGGCCGTCGCGGCCATCACCGAGGAGCTCCTCGCCAGCGCGAAGGAGATCGACTCCAAGGAGCAGATCGCTGCGACCGCTTCGATCTCGGCTGCTGACCCCGCCATCGGCGAGCTCATCGCCGAGGCGATCGACAAGGTCGGCAAGGAGGGCGTCGTCACCGTCGAGGAGTCGCAGACCTTCGGCACCGAGCTCGAGCTCACCGAGGGCATGCGGTTCGACAAGGGCTACCTGAACCCGTACTTCGTGACGGACCCGGAGCGCCAGGAGGCTGTCTTCGAAGACGCCTACATCCTCATCGCGAACCAGAAGATCTCGAACATCAAGGACCTTCTGCCCATCGTCGACAAGGTGATCCAGGACGGCAAGGAGCTCGTCATCATCGCCGAGGACGTCGAGGGCGAGGCTCTCGCGACTCTCGTGCTCAACAAGCTCAAGGGCATCTTCAAGTCGGTCGCCGTCAAGGCACCCGGCTTCGGCGACCGCCGCAAGGCGCAGCTGCAGGACATCGCGATCCTCACCGGTGGTCAGGTCATCACCGAAGAGGTCGGCCTGAAGCTCGAGAACGCCACGCTCGACCTCCTGGGTCGCGCTCGCAAGGTCATCGTCACCAAGGATGAGACCACGATCGTCGAGGGTGCCGGAGAGGCAGACCAGATCGAGGGTCGCGTCACGCAGATCCGTCGCGAGATCGAGAACACCGACAGCGACTACGACCGCGAGAAGCTGCAGGAGCGCCTCGCCAAGCTTGCAGGTGGCGTCGCCGTCATCAAGGCGGGCGCGGCAACCGAGGTCGAGCTCAAGGAGCGCAAGCACCGCATCGAGGACGCCGTCCGCAACGCGAAGGCAGCCGTCGAGGAGGGCATCGTCCCCGGTGGTGGCGTCGCGCTGATCCAGTCCGGCACCAAGGCTCTCGACGCTCTCTCGCTCTCGGGCGACGAGGCGACCGGTGCGAACATCGTTCGCGTCGCGATCGAGGCTCCGCTGAAGCAGATCGCCCTGAACGCCGGCCTCGAGCCGGGTGTGGTCGCGAACAAGGTCTCCGAGCTTCCCTCGGGTCAGGGCCTCAACGCGGCTACCGGTGAGTACGTCGACATGTTCGCAGCGGGCATCATCGACCCGGCGAAGGTGACCCGCTCGGCGCTGCAGAACGCAGCATCGATCGCGGCTCTCTTCCTCACCACCGAGGTCGTCGTGGCTGACAAGCCCGAGAAGGCTCCGGCCCCGATGGGTGACCCGTCTGGTGGCATGGACTTCTGATCCATCACTGCTGAACAGAAACGCCCCGACCTCGGTCGGGGCGTTTCTGCGTTCGCGGGCGGTCGAACCCGTGAGTCAGCGGAACAGGCTCGCCGAGTACTGATCGGCATCCGCGTACTGCGTCGCCGCACTGCCCAGCGAGCGCCCGATGGACTCGAGCACCTGCTCGACGTGCAGCTGGGCTCCTCGCCACTCTTCAGCGCATGACTGGAACGCGGCTGAGGCGGTGCCGACCCACGATGCCTGCAGCTGCGTCAGCTGGGACATGAGCGTCGCAGACTCGGTCTGCAGACGCTCCATCGTGGCCAGTGCGGCTCCTTGGGCGGCACCTACTGCTTCGGTGTCGACGGTGATGACGGACATGGGAACTCCTCTCGTTCGGTTCTCCGACGGTAGGGGAGGGGCGACTGCCGGATGCCGATGCGGCGCGATCGCCCGCAGCCGCTGTGGAGAACCTGTGCGGAGGATTCTCCGTGCAGCAGGAGCCGTCAGATGTCGAGCGGCTCGATCGGCTGGGTGTCCTCGAGAAGATGCGCAGGTGTCGCGCGTGAAGGTGCGAGGGGGAGGGTGACGGTGAACGTCGCTCCGCCGCCGGGCGTCTCCGACACCGCGACGCTTCCGTGCAGCGCCTTCACGATGGACGAGACGATCGCGAGACCCAGGCCAGACCCTCCCGTCTCGCGAGCGCGCGAGGTGTCGGCGCGCCAGAAGCGCTCGAAGATCTGCTCGCGGATCTGCGGCGGGATCCCCTCACCGTGATCGACGATCGCGATGCTCCCCGTGCCTCGCACACGATCTGCGTCGACCACGATCTCGATCGGACTCTCCTCCGCCGAGAAGCGTCGCGCATTGCCCAGCAGGTTCGTGACGACCTGGCGGACCTTGTTCTCCTCGCCGAGCACGATCGGCGGCGTGCGCACGGGGATGTCCGCCGCTTCGGTGAAGTCGATCGCCGGCACGGCTGCACCGGAGTTCCGGGGGCGACGGCGCAGGCGCGCGAGCGTTCCGCGTGAGAGCCCACGGGGTGCTGGCGTCTCCGGAGCGGAGGGAACGACGGGTGTGGAGCGCGTGGTGACATCGATCAGCGGAGCCTCGACGGTGCGATCGACCACGGTCACGGTGCGCGCCGGAGCCGCCGCGCGCAGGTCGAGAGCGGCGTCCCGCGCGATCGGTCGAAGATCGAGGGCTTCGATCTCGGGCTCCCGCTCCTCGTCGAGGCGCGCAAGAGCGAGGAGGTCCTCGACCAGGACGCCCATGCGGATCGCCTCCTTCTCGATCCGCTCCATCGCGCGTGCGGTGTCTTCCTCGCCCTTGATCGCGCCCATGCGGTAGAGCTCGGCGTATCCACGCACGCTCACCAGGGGAGTGCGCAGCTCGTGGCTGGCATCTCCGATGAAGCGCCGCATGTGCTGCACGGTGCGATCTCGCTGCGCGAGCGACGCGTCGACGCGGTCGAGCATCGTGTTGATCGCGCTGTTCAGGCGGCCGACCTCGGTCGTGGGCTCGAGATCGGTG
This sequence comes from Microbacterium sp. CGR1, assembly GCF_001266755.1. NCBI lineage: Bacteria > Bacillati > Actinomycetota > Actinomycetes > Micrococcales > Microbacteriaceae > Microbacterium > Microbacterium sp. CGR1. The sequence continues at coordinate 1,589,441 of NZ_CP012299.1, read as the reverse complement.
AGACGCTGGGTGAAATCGCCGGCGGCGATCGACATGGCGGTCGACTCGACCTGCCCGAGCCGACGGAATGTCAGCGTCACCAGACCGCGGGTCAGCAGAGCGGCCAGGAAGATCGTGACGAACGCGACCGTGATGTAGATGCCGAAGTACTGGCTGATGATGCGATCCGCGTACTCGAGCGGCATCGCGACGATCTGGATACGCAGCGATCCGTCGCCCTCTCCGGGCACCCGCGCGACAGCGGCGCGGAAGCTCGACCCTTCGGTCCCCTCCATCGTGAACGGCGTGTCCTCGTTCGCCTGCACGTCGAGAGGCGAATAGGTCGCGGGGAAGAGCGGCTGTCCGTTGGCGGAGTTCCCGGTGGTCGTCTGCAGCACGCCCTCGGCGTCGTAGATCGCGACGAAGAAGTCTCGCGGCGAGTCGGTGGGGGTGTAGACGGTCTCGCCGTCCTCGACCGTCACCTCGAAGTAGCGGCTCGCGAGATCCGCCGACACCAGGGCCGGAAGCTGCGCATCGATGTTGCTGATGAGCGAGTTGCGCAGGATCGGCACGGTGCCGATGCCCGCGGCGAGAAGACCCAGTGCGAGCACTGCGACCGTGACACCCGTCACCTTGGCGCGCAGGCTGATCGACCGCCACCACCGGGTGATCGCGTCAGGCTTGTGCGCCATGCGGACCTCCCTGGAGACGGATGCTGTGCGGCGTCAGCGTGCGGCGGTGTGCCGGACTACTTGCCGACCTTGAGCATGTATCCGAAGCCGCGCTTCGTCTGGATCACCGACTCCTCGGTGTGCGGGTCGATCTTGCGGCGGAGGTACGAGATGTAGCTCTCGACGATGCCGGCATCGCCGTTGAAGTCGTACTCCCACACGTGGTCGAGGATCTGGGCCTTCGACAGCACGCGATTCGGGTTCAGCATCAGATAGCGCAGCAGCTTGAACTCGGTCGGGCTCAGCTCGATCGACTCCTTGCCCACCTGCACGTCGTGGGTGTCCTGATCCATCGACAGCTCGCCGGCCCGGATGATCGACTCCTCGTCGGCCTGCATCGTGCGGCGCAGGATGGCCTGAGCGCGGGCGACGATCTCGTCGAGGCTGAACGGCTTGGTGACGTAGTCGTCGCCGCCGGCGTTGAGCCCCTCGATCTTGTCGTCCGTGCCGTCCTTCGCCGTGAGGAACAGGATCGGCGCAGTGAACCCGGCGCCGCGAAGACGCTTGGTCACGCTGAAGCCGTTCATGTCCGGAAGCATCACGTCGAGGATGATGAGGTCCGGCTCCTCCTCGAGCACCGCCGAGATCGTGGCGGCGCCGTTGGCGACGGTCTTCACCTGGAACCCGGCGAAGCTGAGACCCGTCGAGAGCAGGTCGCGGATGTTGGGTTCGTCGTCGACGACCAGGATGCGCGCATCAGTCATGTCCCCATTATGGTGACTTCGGCCATGCGGATGCTGACTATCCTCCGGAGCGGCGCTTTCGCCCTCCGCGTAGCGGCGCTGTTCCGAGGGAGTGGAGACGGTCAGGCCGCGATCGCGTCGGCGTCCATGATCGTGTAGCTGTATCCCTGTTCGGCGAGGAACCGCTGGCGATTCTGGGCGTAGTCCTGGTCGATCGTGTCGCGTGCGACGAGCGTGTAGAAGCTCGCCGTGCGGCCCGACTGCTTGGGGCGCAGGAGCCTGCCGAGGCGCTGAGCCTCCTCCTGGCGGGAGCCGAACGAACCCGACACCTGAATGGCGACGGACGCCTCGGGGAGGTCGATCGAGAAGTTCGCGACCTTCGACACCACGAGCAGCGAGATCTCGCCCTCGCGGAACGCGCGGTAGAGCTCCTCACGCTCGTCGATGGGCGTCGCGCCGGTGATCTGCGGCGCGTTCAACGACTGCGACAGGGAGTCCAGCTGGTCGAGGTACTGACCGATCACGAGGATCCGCTCGTCCTTGTGCTTCGCGATGAGCTCGCGCACGGCGTCGATCTTCGCCGGGGCGGAGGCGGCGAGGCGGTAGCGCTCGTCGTCGGTCGCGGCGGCGTATTCGAGCCGGTCGTCCGGCGGGAGGTCGACCCGAACTTCGTAGCAGACGGCGGGGGAGATGAAGCCCTGCGCCTCGATCTGCTTCCACGGGGCGTCGAACCGCTTGGGCCCGATCAGGCTGAACACGTCTCCCTCGCGTCCGTCCTCGCGGACCAGCGTGGCGGTGAGGCCGATCCGGCGACGCGCCTGGAGGTCGGCGGTCAGCTTGAACACCGGTGCGGGGAGCAGGTGAACCTCGTCGTAGACGATGAGGCCCCAGTCGAGAGCATCCAGCAGGGCGAGGTGGGCGTACTCGCCCTTCCTCTTGGCCGTGAGGATCTGGTAGGTCGCGATCGTCACCGGCTTGACCTCTTTGGCCTGCCCCGAGTACTCGCCGATCTCCTCGGGCGTGAGGCTCGTGCGCTTGAGCAGTTCGTCGCGCCACTGCCGAGCCGAGACCGTGTTGGTGACGAGGATGAGGGTCGTGGTCTTCGTCGCGGCCATCGCGCCGGCGCCGACGATCGTCTTGCCGGCGCCGCAGGGGAGGACGACGACGCCCGAGCCGTCCTTCGAGAAGGCGTCGATGGCATCCTGCTGGTAGGGGCGGATCGCCCATCCGTCCTCTGCCAGTTCGATCTCGTGCGGGGTGCCGGGGGTATAACCGGCGAGGTCTTCTGCAGGCCAGCCGATCTTCAGGAGCTCCTGCTTGATCTGACCGCGCGCCCAGGCATCGACGATGAACGTGTCGGGAGCCGGGTGGCCGATCAGCAGCGGCTGGATGCGCTTGTTGTTCGCCACCTGTGCGAGCACGGCGGGGTCGGTCGAACGCAGGATCAGGGTGCCCTCGTCGTCGCGTTCGATGACGAGGCGCCCATAGCGGTTCACGGTCTCGCGCAGGTCGACGGCCACCGACGGGGGCACGGGGAACCGGGACCAGCGGTCCAGCGTGTCGAGCATGTCCTCGGCGGTGTGCCCGGCGGCGCGGGCGTTCCACAGGCCGAGCCGCGTGATCCGGTAGGTGTGGATGTGCTCCGGCGCGCGTTCGAGCTCCGCGAAGATCGCCAGCTCGTGGCGGGCGCTCTCGGCATCGGCGTGGGCGACTTCGAGCAGCACGGTGCGATCGCTCTGGACGATCAGGGGGCCATCAGACATAGCTGTCCAGTTTACTGTGCGATCACGGTGGCGGCGCGGATGCTCGACACCGGAAGCGTGCGCTCGACGTCTGCCGCCCGGTCGCGCCCGCGCAGCCGGCCTCCGCCCAGCCCGGTCGCCTCGAGGATCAGCTCCCTGGTCGATCCGTCCGGCATGCCCACGCTGACCCGCAGCACGGCCTTCGCGCGCACGGCGGCCTCGAGCTCGCGGTCGAGCCAGGCCGCGTCGGCGTCGGGACCCTGGTGCGAGCGCAGCGCGGCGATGAGGCCCGAGTAGTCCGGCGTCGGGTCGGGCGTCGCCTCGGAGACCGGGTTCCGTTCGCCGGCCACCGCGTGTCCGTCTTCGTCGACGAGCGTCGCCGGGTAGCGGGCATCCGTGAGCGCCCAGTACACGGTGTCGCGCCCGACGCGGGTCGTGAGCGAGGCGACGTGCTTCGTGAGGGCGAGCGGCCGCAGCCCCTGGTCGACGGACATGGCCTCGATCAGATGCTGGTCGCTGCTCTCGATGCGCGTTCGCCCGGTCTCGGCGTCTGTCGACACCCGCACCAGGCCGTGCCGTTGGGCGGTCTGGGTGACGAGATACCGGAGCGGCTGGGGGATGCCGGTGAGCGAGAGCGACTCGAGGAACTCGAGGATCGACTGCTCCGTCTCGCCGGCGACGAGTGCGTGCGCGATCGATTCGGGAGTGAACCGATAGGTGGAGGCCTGAGCGGCGGACTCGCGCGCGGCGATCGTGCGCAGCCGCACGTCCAGACCGGGGGCCAGCGGGCCGGGGGAGATCGCGCTCAGATCGTTCTGGAGGAAGATGCGATCGACCTCGCTCGGGAGGAGTGCCGTGAGGGGAGTGGCGTCGACGCTCGCGCCGCGCCGGATCGCCGCCGCCCATGAGGGCTCACGGCCCTCGTCGGCGATGAGCCCGAGCAGACGGGCGCGCTCCAGCAGAGCCGTGCTCTGCTCTGCCCAGGCAGGGTCCCAGGGGTGAGCGTCGGCCCAGTCGCTCGGGGGGATCCACCCGCCATCCGCGGTGCGCAGACCGCGGGGGAGAGCGTCGCGGAAGCCTTCGACCAGGGTGCTCCACCGATCGGCCACGGACGATCGCAGCCATTCCTCGGTCTGTGGCGTCGTGCGCAGTCTGCGGGCGTCCGGTGCGACGAGGCGCGAGTCGACGGCGATGGCGATCAGCGCGTCGATCGATTCGGCCACGACGCCCGACTCGCCGAGCTGTCGCTTCTCACCGGCGCTGACGTTGCCGCCGGCCAGCAGGGTGAAGGGCTTCTCGCGGGCGAGCAGGAGCAGATCGGCCAGGGTCGAGACGGTGGTGAAGGCGCGCTCGGCAGCGTGGGCCGTCTCGGTGTCGGTCGTGGGCTCCGGCACGGTGTCGCTGGGCGCACTCGGCTCCGCACGATCTGCGACGGCGGTGACCACCGGCGGGAAGGGCGCCCCGTCCGGGCGCAGCAGCGCGAGGCTTTCGAGGGTCTCGCGCTGCGCGGAATGTTCCGACGCGGGACTCGCTGCGAACGCGAGAAGGGCTGCGGCCTCGTCGCGCGTCAGGGTGGGGAGGACCCGAGCGAGCGACGCGGGATCGAGAAGCGCTTCGGCGGCGTCGAAGAAGTCCTGCCAGTTGACGTCCGGGCGCACGCGCCGTGCCGTGAAGAGGGTGCTGAGCTGCTCGTCGCTCGCCGCGGACAGCCATTCGGCCAGCGGTCGGGCGTGCGTGCTCATGCCGGATACCTCAGGGCCGCGATGCCGCGCGCCCCTTGCGGATGAAGCTCATGGCGAGGAGCACGATGATCATGACGAAGGCGGCGGGGAGCCCCCAGTAGGGGATCGCGGCGATGAACGGCCATGCGCCTGAACCGAAGTCCTCCTGCTGCATGCCGACCGCTGTGCCGATGATGATCGCGAAGAAGCAGATGATGGACGCCGCAGCGAGTCCGAGTGCCGTGAACGCCAGAATGCGATCGATGCGGCGAACGGGAACCTCAGGTTCGGGACTCTTGGTGCTCATCCGTCTCAGCCTAGTCGTTGCGGGGTGGCACGGTTCCGCATCGTGACCTACGGATTCCGTGCCCGGCGACCGGTAGGCTGGGGGTGGCCGCACACGTGCGTCCCATCCAGCTCCACACCGACTCAGCGAGGTTTCTTCCATGCCCACCGGCAAGGTCAGGTTCTACGACGAAGACAAGGGTTTCGGCTTCATCGCCGCCGATGACGGCCAGGACGTCTTCCTGCACGCCTCCGCTCTGCCGGCCGGCGCCGCTGTGAAGGCGGGTGCACGCGTGGAGTTCGGTGTCGCCGACGGCAAGCGCGGCCTGCAGGCGCTGTCCGTCCGGGTGCTCGAAGCGCCGCCGAGCCTCGCGAAGGCGAAGCGCAAACCCGCGGACGACATGGCGATCATCGTCGAGGATCTCGTGAAGCTCCTCGACGGAATGGGCGGCGACCTGCGTCGCGGCCGCTACCCCTCGTCTGCACAAGGCCGCAAGATCGCGGCAGTTCTGCGCAAGGTAGCCGATGACCTCGAAGCCTGAGGCGGACCAGCGTCTGATCGACGCTCACGATCTCGCGCTCGCCGCCCTGCACGAGATCACTCCGGCGTCGACCGTCGGACCCGCAGCCGACTATCTCCCCGAGGAGGACGGCTCGGTCTCGCTGCGCTTCGAGAACCGGCTCCCCGGATACCCCGGCTGGTTCTGGACCGTCACGGTCGCTCGCGTCGATGACGAGGAGCCGACGGTGCTCGAACTCGAGCTGCTGCCGGGCGACGGCGCCCTGCTCGCACCCGAATGGGTGCCGTGGGCTGAACGCCTCGCCGAGTACCGCGCCCACCAGGTGGAGCTCGCGGAGCAGGCGGCCGCGGCCGCCGCGGACGACGAGGATGCCGCATCGGTCGAGGACGACGACTCCGATGACGATCTCGACGGCGATGACCTCGACGACGATGACGACGATGAACTCGACGACGACGACGACGACGACGACGACGACGACGACGACGACGATGACGACGACGATGACGACATCGATGAGGACGAACTGGCCGCGGAGCCGCGAGAGCTGCACGCCGGTGACCTCGACGGAGTCGACATCGACGAGCTCGACGACTCCGCCGCCGCGGACGACGACGACGAGGATGACGACGACGAGGACGAGTCGGATGACGACGAGGACGACGTCTCCGACGAGGATGACGACTCCGACGACGAGGATGACGACTCCGACGACTCCGACGACTCCGACGACTCCGACGACGACGAGGACTCCGACGACGAGGAATGATCGTCCACGGGACGAATGAGAAAAGGGGCCGCGTTCGCACGCGGCCCCTTTCGTCTTCGTCGGTGGGTGTCAGGCGCCCTGCTGCCCGAGGACGTAGTCGAGAGAGCGGGTGAGCTGTCGGATGTCGTCCGGTTCGATCGAGACGAAGGTCGCGACGCGCAGCTGGTTGCGACCGAGCTTGCGGTACGGCTCGGTGTCGACGATGCCGTTGGCGCGCAGGGTCTTGGCGACCGCCGCCGCATCGACGCTGTCGTCGAAGTCGATGGTCACGACGACCGGTGACCGGTGCGCCGCGTCCGTGACGAACGGGGTCGCCACCTCGGAAGCCGCAGCCCAGTCGTAGAGGATGCCGGACGACTCCGCCGTGCGGGCGCCGGCCCAGGCGAGGCCGCCGTTCGACAGGATCCAGCTGAGCTGGCTGTCGAGCAGGTGCAGCGTCGTCAGCGCGGGAGTGTTCAGCGTCTGGTTGAGTCGCGAGTTGTCGACGGCGTTCTTCAAGCTGAGGAACTCCGGGATGTACCGACCCGAAGCGGCGATGCGCTCGATGCGGTCGACGGCGGCGGGCGACACCGCGGCGAACCACAGGCCCCCGTCGGAGCCGAGGTTCTTCTGCGGTGCGAAGTAGTAGACGTCCGCCTGAGAGGCGTCGAAGTCGATGCCACCGGCCGCGCTGGTCGCGTCGATGACGGTCAGAGCGCCGTCGGCGACCACGCGCTCGATGGGTGCCGAGACGCCGGTCGACGTCTCGTTGTGCGGCCAGGCGTAGACGTCGATGCCGTCGACGACCTCTGCAGCGGTGCGCGAGCCCGGCTCGGACTTGCGCACATCCGGCGCCTCGAGCCACGGTGCGGCAGCAGCGGCGGCGAACTTGCCGCCGAACTCCCCGAACACCAGATTCTGGCTGCGGCGCTCGATCAGGCCGAAGGCGGCGGCGTCCCAGAACGCCGTCGAGCCGCCGTTGCCGACGATGATCTCGTATCCCTCGGGAAGGCGGAAGAGCGCTGCGAGCTGCTCGCGGACACTGCCCACCAGGTTCTTGACGGGTGCCTGTCGGTGCGAGGTGCCGAGCAACGTCGGACCTGCGGCGAGCAGCGCATCGAGCTGCTCGGTGCGCACCTTCGAGGGACCGCAGCCGAAGCGGCCGTCAGCGGGCAGGAGGTCACGGGGAATCTCGATCGCCATGCGTTGATTCTACGGCGTGGGCCCCCGGTGCCTTCACCGCATGACGCCCTGATGTCCGCGCGGGAATGTAGGCTTGCCTAAGAAGACCCGGAGGGCCACATGACGGACTTGATCGACACCACGGAGATGTACCTCCGCACCATCCTCGAACTCGAGGAGGAGAACATCGTGCCGCTGCGTGCGCGTATCTCCGAGCGGCTCGGCCACTCGGGTCCGACGGTCTCGCAGACGGTCGGGCGCATGGAGCGCGACGGCCTCGTCGTCGTCTCCGAAGACCGCACCCTCGAACTCACCGACGCCGGCCGCCGCAAGGCGGTCAACGTCATGCGCAAGCACCGCCTCGCCGAGCGCCTCCTCTCCGACGTGATCGGCCTCGACTGGGCGTTCGTCCACGAAGAGGCGTGCCGCTGGGAGCACGTGATGAGCGAGCAGGTCGAGCGTCGTCTCGTCGAGCTGCTCGGCCACCCCACGGAGTCCCCGTACGGCAACCCGATCCCGGGCCTCGACCAGCTCGGCGACGCGCCTGCGCGCACGTTCGACGAGGGCGTCATCGGGCTCGTGCAGAAGCTGAACGCCGCCGGCGCTCCGATCGATGGCACCGTCCGCCGTCTCGCCGAGCCCGCTCAGGTCGACCCGGAGCTGCTCGAGCAGCTGCGAGACGCAGGCGTGGTTCCCGGTGCGAAGGGCGACTATCGCTTCAACGAGGGCTACGTGCTCATCCAGATGGAGGGCAAGGAAGACGGTCTGGAGCTCCCCGTCGAACTCGCCTCGCACATCTTCCTGGTCGGCGAGCCCGCCTGAACTTCGAGGCTGAAGGGCCCGACATCCGCGTGATTCCGCCTCTCCGAGGATTGCCAGGTTCGCAGGGTGACAGGATCGTTATCTTCCGGTAACCTCGGACGAGTCGTCGAAGAAGCCCGCTGACGACACCCGAGAGGATTCGCCTTCCAGGCTCGTCGACCTCCCGGTCAGACCGCACAACGTACCCGAGCTACATACGTGCCACGAGAGCAGAGTGCCGACGAGCCAGCGCTTCCCGAGCGTGCAGGCGCAGGAGGACTAAGTTTTGGCCAAAGACATCGAATCGCCCGAGAAGACAACTGAAGATCGAGCAGTCGCCCGCAGCTCTCGCAGCCGCGTCGACGCTCGCAAGGTCGTCAAGCCCTTGCGTTCGATCGCCATCTTCGGGGCCGTCGGTGCTCTCGTCGCTGCTGTCGCTCTTCCCGCCTACGCCGCATCGAAGCCGGCAGAGACCGCGGCGACCGTCCAGCAGCTCGCTGCTGTCGACGCCCAGTCTCTGGTCGTCGCGTCCGACGCGACCGCCGCTCCGTTGAGTCGCGGTACCTTCAGCGCCACGACTCCGGACGAGATCGAGAAGAAGAAGGCCGAAGAGGCCGCAAAGGCCCGCGCGGCCGCCGCTGCAGCCTCCGTCGCCTCTGCGTCGAACACCAGCTTCGACATCGGTCGCTACGCGCTGGTGTCGCCCGGTTCCGGCGAGGTCCGGTACCCGCTTCCCCAGGGTTCCTACAACGTCAGCCGCACCGTCGGCGGCGCCCACCAGGGTGCCGACATGCTCGCCCCGGCCGGCACCCCGATCTACGCTGCGGCTGCGGGCGTCGTCCGTGCCTCTGCCGAGAGCATCGGCGGATACGGCGTCGCCGTCATGCTCGACAGCGTCGTGGGCGGTCAGCGCGTGCAGACGACCTACGGTCACATGATCTACGGTTCGCGTCAGGTCCAGGCGGGGCAGACCGTCGCCGCCGGACAGCTCATCGGCTTCGTCGGCAGCACCGGACGCTCGACAGCCAACCACCTGCACTTCGAGGTCTGGGTCAACGGCGGCCTCATGGAGCCGATCGCCTGGCTCGGCGCCAACGCGGGCTGATCGCTCGCACCTTCATCTTTCCCTCGCGGACACGCCTTCGTGCGTTCACCCGCAGTTTGACCCTCCTGTGCTGCTGATGGGTTAGCCTGAACCCGTTGTCGCATAGTCGGGAGAAGCTGATGGAGCGAATACCGAACATCCGAACCATGGATGCCCTCGGTCGTCACGTCCTTCTGCATCGTCCGCAGGGACGCCACGGTCTTGCCGTGCGCATGAGGCGCTGTCTGTAGACAGCGCCTTTTTTCATCCCCGCGAACGCTTCCGTCCTGTGCGGCTTCGTGTGAGTCGAGAGTGCCGGGAAGCCGTCCCGGCGGATCGAGAGGATGACGATGCGCACACTTGTACTGAACGCAGGATACGAACCGCTCGCGATCGTGTCGTTCAAGAGAGCCCTGGTCCTGGTCATGAACGACAAGGCGACGGTCATCGAACGTGTCGAGGACGACCCCGTCTGGGGCAGTCACGGCGTTTACGACCGTCCTGCCGTCATCGTCCTCTCGCGGTATGTGCGCATTCCGATCAGCAGACGCGTCCCGGTCACACGGCGGGGGGTCCTCCGCCGTGACAACCACCGCTGCGGCTACTGCGGCAAGGCCGCCTCGACCATCGACCACGTGATGCCGCGTTCGCGCGGAGGGGCTGATTCGTGGGAGAACCTCGTCGCGTGCTGCCTGCGCTGCAACAACACCAAGAGCGACCGCACGCCGCAGGAGATGCGCTGGGAACTGAGGTTCGCGCCTCGTCCTCCGCACGGGACGGCGTGGACGGTCCGCGGCACGGAGCGGAGCGACCCGCGATGGGAGCCGTACCTGGCCCTCGCCGCGTGAACGGAAGGCGGGGGCGGGGCTTCCTCTAGAATGGAATCCTCGCCCCCGTAGCTCAGCAGGATAGAGCAGCCCTCTCCTAAAGGGCAGGTCGCTGGTTCGAATCCAGTCGAGGGCACATCTCAGTCACGGCCGTTGCGCCACAGCTTCGACGGCCACCAGATCACTCGACCCAGGTCGTAGGCGAGTGCCGGCACGAGCAGCGAGCGCACCACGAAGGTGTCGAGCAGCACTCCGAACGCGACGATGAACGCGAGCTGCGCGAGGAACAGGATCGGGATCACCGACAGGGCGGCGAAGGTCGCTGCGAGCACGAGACCCGCAGACGTGATCACGCCGCCGGTGATCGAGAGTCCGCGAAGCACGCCTTCGCGTGTGCCGTGCTCGAGCGACTCCTCGCGCACCCTCGTCATCAGGAAGATGTTGTAGTCGATGCCGAGTGCCACGAGGAACACGAATCCGTAGAGCGGAACCGCAGGATCGGCACCGGGGAAGTCGAACACTCCGTTGAAGACCAGTGCCGAGACGCCCATCGCCGTGCCGAACGACAGCACCGTGGTGATGATGAGCAGCACCGGCGCGAGGATCGACCGCAGCAGCAGCATCAGGATCAGCATGATCACGACCAGGACGACCGGGATGATCAGGTTGCGGTCATGGATCGAGGCGTCGTTCGTGTCGATCGCGGTCGCCGTCACTCCGCCGACCAGAGCATCGAGCTCGTCCAGCTGGGTGCGCAGGTCCCGCACCGTCGCGGCAGCCGCGTCAGAGTCGGCCGCGTCGGTCAGAGTGCCCTGAAGAAGAACGTCTCCGTCGACGACGGTGGGCTCGGGCACCGGGGTCCCGGGAGGGCCGACGGCGACCAGGCCGTCTTCCGTGACCGGCGCCGAACCGCTCGGCGAGTCAGCGGCCGTGACAGAGACCCCGTCGATTCCATCGTCGGCCAGCAGCACGTCGGCGGCATCCTGCAGCTCGTCCTCCGCGACGACCACGTACACGGGACTGCCGGAGCCGCCGGGGAAGTGCTCGCCCAGAGCCACCTGACCGTCGCGCGCCTCGGACGCGCCGAGCACGAGATCGGACTGGGGCACGCCGACGGCGTTCAGCTGCAAGACGCCCGAAGCGCCGGCGAGCAGCACCAGGGTCGTCACGATCCAGATGACGCGAGGGCGGCGGGTGATGAGGTTCGCGAGCCGTGCCCACAGGCCCGTCTTGCGCATGCCGTGCTCGTCAGCGACGACCTCGGGCTCGAACTTCGGGCGACGGGGCCAGAACACCGCGCGGCCGAACAACAGCAGGAGAGCCGGCAGCAGTGTGAGCGCGGCGAGCATCGCGAACACGATGCCGATGGCGGCCACCGGACCGAGGGTGCTGTTCGACTTGAGGTCGCTGAGCAGCAGACAGAGCAGTCCGGCGATGACAGTCCCGCCGGAGGCCACGATCGGCTCGAAGGAGCCCTTCCAGGCCGCCAGCACGGCGGCCCCCTTGTCTCGGGTGACGCGCAGCTCTTCGCGGAACCGCGCCACGAAGAGCAGCGCGTAGTCGGTGGCCGCTCCGATGACCAGGATGAAGAGGATGCCCTGGGTCTGGCCGCTGAGCAGCAGCACCTCGAACTTCGCCAGCCACCAGACCACGAGGAGCGCGACGCAGAGTGCGAAGAGGCTCGTCGAGAGCACGACGATCGGCAGCAGGAACGAGCGGTAGACCAGCACGAGGATGACGAGCACCGCGAGCAGGGCCACGCCCAGGAGGAGGCCGTCGATGCCGGCGAACCCGGCGACGAGGTCGGCGCTGAATCCTGCGGGACCCGTGATGTAGACGGTGACGCCGTCAGGCGCGGCATCCCGCAGCTGAGTGCCGAGTGCATCGATCGCGTCGGCGAGTTCCGCGTCGCCCTCGATCGGGATGAACGCCTGGACGGCCTTGCCGTCGTCCGACGTCAGAGCGGGAGAGACGTCTTCGCTCACGCCCTCGACGGAGGGCGCGTCGGCCACCGCATCCGAGATGGTCTGGAGGTCTGACTCCGACAGCTCGTCGTCGGCGACGAACACCGCGATCGCCGGAATGGCATCGCTGTCGTTGAACTCGCCGAGGAGCTTCTGCACCTGCGTCGCATCGGCCGACTCAGGCAGGTAGCTCGTCTGATCGTTCGATGAGACCTCGTCGACCTTGCCGAACAGCGGGCCGCCGAGCCCTGCGCCCACCAGCCAGATGAGGATGAGGGCGACGGGGATGAAGACGCGCGCCCAGGAGTGCCGACGCGTGCGCTCTCGGGTCGGCGGGGTGGGCGCGTGCTCAGGGGTGGACATCAGATTCCTCTCGGAAGGTGCAGGGGATCGGGGTGCGTCAGGAGACCCAGGCGAGGATGAGGATCATCGTCGCGAGGAACCCGGCGAAGTAGTTGAGGAAGATGAAGCGCCGCCACGCGCGGTTGGTCCCCGCCGATGTGTCGTCGGTGACGTTCCACCAGGGTGCGGCGTTGACGATGTACGGCAGCGCGAGGGCGGCGCCCAAGGGCGCCGGCCAGGACGTGAACAGCATGGCGATGCCGGCGAGTGCCCACAGTGCGATCGACAGCCGAACGGTCGCCCGTGCTCCGATCACGGTCGCGATCGAGCCGATGCCCCCTTCGCGGTCGGGTGCGATGTCTTGCACCGCTCCGAAGGCGTGCGCGGCCATGCCCCACAGGAAGAACGCGAGCAGCACGATGACCGCTGTCGAGGTGAGGGCGCCCTCGGCAAGGGTCAGCCCCACGATCGCCGGAGTGACGAAGTGCAGGCTCGAGGTCGTCGAATCCAGGAACGGCCGCTCTTTGAACCGGAGCCCGGGTGCGGAGTAGGCGATCACCGCGAACACGCTGATCGCGAGCCAGAGCCAGGATGCGGGATTCCCGACCGCCACCAGGTAGACCAGGAACGGGACGTTCGTCACGACCGACGCCCACAGGGTCGCGCGGTGTATGCGGGGGGCGAGAAGCGCGCCCTCGATCCCGCCCTTGCGCGGGTTGGCGAGGTCGGACGCGTAATCGAACACGTCGTTGATGCCGTACATGGCCAGGTTGTACGGCACGAGGAAGTAGAGGGTGCCGATGATCAGCGTCAGGTCGATCTCGCGCGTGCTGAGGAGGTAGGCGGCCGCGAAGGGGAATGCCGTGTTGATCCAGCTGATGGGGCGGGAGGAGAGGACGATCTGCCGGGCGTCGCGACCGGTGGATCCGCGGGTCGAGGAGCTCACGAGGGATCCTCCTCGGCGCCTCGGAGGCCGGCGCGCGCGCGTCGACGTGCGCGCAGCGCTGCCCACAGGGTCGGCAGCAGCACGGCCCCTGCGAGCGGATAGGCGAAGTCCTCGAGCGGTGCGAGACCGATGTGCACCCCGAGGAGGTGATCGGGGGAGTAATGGAACAGTCCGGTGGCGATCATGACGGTGTCGAAGACGGCGGTGAGGAGGAAGAGCACGACGACGGTCGCGGCGATCGCGCCGAGATGGGCTCTGTTCCGACCAGCGACCACGGAGAGAACGGCGGCCGCCACGACGGCGACGCCGACGAACCATGCCGAGAGCTCGATGTAGGTCACGAGGCGACCTCCACCGGGCGTCGGCGCAGTCGGGTGAGGATCCGCACAGCCCCGGTGTAGACGACCATGGTGCAGACGACGAGGAAGAGCAGGAAGACAGGCTCTTCGATGGGGAGCTCGGGGGCGAGGACGATCCCCGTCGCGACGGCGGCCTCGCCCCGGAAGAAGATCCCTCCGACGATGCCGGCGACGTCCCACGCGAGGAAGAAGGCGAGTCCGATCGCCGTGACGATCGCCGCGGTCACCGCGTCGCTCCAGAAGAAGAGTCGGAACCGCCGGTCGAGCAGCAGCATGCAGCCGAGCGTGATGAGCAGGAGCGCGAGATACAGGAAGCCCATCAGGATTCCCCGCGGGTGGACCCTGCCGGGGTCGCGACATCGAGAGGGCCGCTGGAATGGTCGCCGCGGATGCGCTTGAGAACGATCTCCGCGCTGATGAGGCACATCGGCACCCCCACGCCCGGCGCGGTCGTGGCACCCGCGTAGTACAGGCCCGACACCTGGCGCGACTCGTTCTGAGCACGGAACATCGCGCTCTGGGACAGGATGTGCGCCGGCCCCAGCATCCCGCCGCGCCACGAGTTGTAGTCCTCGAGGAAGTCCGCGGGGCCCTTGGTCTCGCGTACCACGATGCGCTCACGCAGGTCGTGGATGCCGGCCCAGCTCGCGATCTGGTCGATCGCCGCATCCGCGGCCTGCTCGATCGCCGCGGAGCCTGCACCGTCGGAGCCGCCCGCTCCCAACGCCGTGTCGGCGGGGATCGGCACGAGCACGAAGAGGTTCTCGTGGCCCTCGGGGGCCACGGTGCGGTCGGTCGCGCTCGGGCGGCAGACATAGATCGATGCGGGTGAGGGGATCTCGGGGTCGTCGCCGAAGATCGCGTCGAAGTTCGCATCCCAGTCCTCCGTGAAGAACAGGGAATGATGCGGCAGCTCGGGCACGGAACCACGGATGCCGAGCATCACCAGCACGGCGCCGGGACCGCTCGTGCGCTGCTGCCACCAGGAATCGGGGTAGGTGCGCAGGTGCGGCGGCAGCAGCGCCGTCTCGGTGTGGTGGAGATCGGCGCCGGACACCACGATGTCCGCCTCGGCCCGGTGCGCGATTCCGTCGGCGTCGCGCCACTCGATGCCCGTGACGGTCGGAGCGCCCGACCGGACGCCGGTGCTGATCGCCGTGACATCGGCATCCAGCACGATCTCGGCTCCGGCCGCCTCCGCGAGCTCCGCGATGCGCTCGACGACACGCCAGAATCCGCCCTGGGGGTAGCTGACGCCCTCATCGAGGTCGAGAGCGCTCATGAGGTGGTACATCGCCGGTGCGGTGCGGGGGTCCGTGCCGAGGAACACGGCGGGGTACCCGAGCAGCTGCCGGATGACCGGGTCACGGAAACGCCGCGCGGCGAATGACTGCAGACGTGTGCCCAGCAGGCTGAAGAGGCGGGGGAGTGCGCGCAGCACCTCCGGTGTCATCAGCGTGCGCAGCCTCGTGAACGGGTTGTAGAGGAAATAGCGCTCGGCCATCACGCGGGCGTCGTGCGCCGAGTCGAGGTAGGCATCCAGGGCCTGTGCGGCGCCGGGCTCGCGTGACTCGAAGAGGCGCGCGACCGCGTCACGACCGGTGGGAACCGTGACGGACGGCGCCGTGCGCCCGTCCGTGAGGGGCGCACGGAATACGCGATACCCGGGATCGAGGAGGGTCAGATCGAGCTGCTCCTGGGTCGAGGTGCCCATCATCTCGAAGAAGTGATCGAACACCTCGGGCATGAGGTACCACGAGGGCCCGGAGTCGAAGCGGAAGCCGTCGCGTTCGATGGTGCCTGCACGACCCCCGACCCGGCCGTTCTTCTCGTAGACGGTCACATCGTGGCCGTCACGGGCGAGCAGCCCGGCGACGGCGAGACCGGCGACGCCTGCGCCGATGACCGCTACCCGGCTCATCGGCTCCGCTCCATCGCGGTCACGAGCACTGAGCGCGCGGCCAGCATCGCCTTCACCGGATCGGGTACGCGCACCCGCTGCTCGTAGAGACTCGCGGCCGGAGTCTTCGCGACCCGGCGCGTGAGAGCGGCGAACAGCGCGAGTGCGCTGCGGACCGCGGCGCGAGAGTCCTTGGGCAGCAGCGGGATTGAGCGCGCCGCATCATCGAGCTGCGCCGTGATCGTGCGCACCCACTCGTCCCGATCGCCGTCGGTAAGGCGGCCGCCGTCGCCGAGGTAACCGCGCTGCAGTCGATCCGTGTCATCCGCGAGGTCGCGCAGGAAGTTCGCGTTCTGAAATGCCGCACCGAGCTGCCGTGCTCCGTGCGTCAGGGTCTCGAGCTCTCTGTCGGTGCGCCGCTCGTCCCGCAGGAAGACGCGCAGGCACATCAAGCCGACCACCTCGGCAGAGCCGTAGACGTAGCGCTCATGAGCCGCCGCGTCGTAGGACGTGAAGTGCGACTCCGCGGCGATGTCGGCGGCCATCGAGTCGAAGAACGGCTGCGTGAGATCTTCGCCGATCCCGCACTCCCTCGCCGTTCGCGCGAAGGCGTGCAGGACGAGGTCCGTGCTGTACCCGACGCTCATCGCCCGGTGCGTCTCCGAGACGTACGACGCGAGCGCTCCGCTCTGCGCCGACTCGTCGAGCCCCGCCTGGGCGGCGACTCCGTCGACGATCTCGTCTGCGATGCGCACCATCGCGTAGATGTTGCGCACGTGCTGACGGTGTCTCTCGCCGAGCAGGCGCGTCGCGAGTCCGAAGGATGTCGAATATGTGCGGATGACCTCGGTGGATGCGGTGTCGGCGGCGCGGTTGAACCGCCCCAGACTCGCACCCGATGCGTCGTGAGGGTTCGGGGTCATGCGTGACGCCCTTCGAGGCGGGAGGTGGAGACGAGGATCGACCGTGCGGCATCCGAGCTGATCTCGCCGGCGAGCTCCGCCTCGGACAGCAGGGCGTAGACCGCGTCGAGCTGATCGCCGATGAGGCCGATCACGAATCGCTCCGCTCCGCACTCGCGCAGCAGATCGCGCATCGAGGTGGCGTCCTCCAGGCTGAGATCCGCCGAACCGAATCGCGGTTCGATGTCGTGCCAGGCGCTCGTCGACCGTGCGAAGGCGATGATGGCCGTCTCCTTGCCCTCTCTCAGGTCGGAGAAGGGGTCCTTGCCGTGCGTCCGGTGGTCGCCGAAGACGCAGAGCAGGTCGTCCTGAAGCTGGTAGGCGAGACCCAGGTGGCGGCCGACGGCCTGCAGCGTCTCCTCGGCCGAGGTGGAGGAGTCGGCGAGGAGCGCCGCGGCGCGCAGCGGGAGCGAGAACGAATAGGTGGCCGTCTTGTAGACGCTCATCGACAGGACGGTGTCGACGTCGGAGGCGATGATCCCGTGGCTCAATGCGACGTCGGTGTGCTCGCCGGCCACCGTCTCGAGGATCGTCTGCTCGACCAGGTCGAGGAGGCGTCCTCGTGTGTGCGCCGGCACATCCGCCCGGGCGAAGCCCATGATCGCGGCCGAGAGCATCAGATCGCCCATCAGGATCGCGCTGGACCTGGCCCAGTGCAGCGCGTCCTGCTCGGAGGCGCCCGGTGTGCCGGCGGCGAGCTGCCCGATCAGGTTGGGTCGCTTGCGGCGGGTCAGGTCTCCGTCGATGACGTCGTCGTGAAGGAGGAAGGCATAGTGAAGGAGCTCGATATGGGTCGCTATGTCGACGGCCCCGATCATCGCGTCCTCGCCTGCGGTCGGGACGAGCGCGCGGTGGATGTCAAGCAGCAGCCGCGGGCGCACGAGCTTGCCGCCGAGAGCGTGGTCGGCGGTCGCGCGCCAGAGGGCGGCGAACTCGGCTCCGTACACCTCGGCGTTCTCGCAGTGAATGGCGAAGCGCTGTCGGAGCACCTCTTCGACACGGGTGCTCATGTCCTCTCGCGGCGCGGTCTGCGTCACGGTCGCGGTCATGATCACACCACCCCGAGGTCGCGCAGCCGGGGCAGCTGCTCCACGAGCCAGGGGCTGTACGCGAAGGGGGCGCCGATGACGGCGTCGGCGAACTCGGCCGGATCGACCCAGGCCCACTCGGCGACCTCGTCGGGATCGGGGGAGAGGGGGCCGTCTGCGGTGGCGACGTGCACGGGGCAGATCTCGTTCTCGACGATCCCGCTCGCGTCGACCGCGCGATAGCGGTAGTCAGGCAGCACCAGGGAGATGTCGGTGAGACGGAGTCCGAGCTCGTCCTGCGCGCGTCGATGCACTGCCTGTGTCATGTCCTCACCCGGGCGGGGGTGACCGCAGAAGCTGTTGGTCCAGACGCCTGGCCAGGTGCGCTTCGTCAGCGCTCGCCGCGTGACGAGAAGACGCCCCTGCCGGTCGAAGACATGGCAGGAGAAGGCCAGGTGAAGAGGAGTATCGGTGGTGTGTACCGCGTCTTTCGCGAACACGCCTATCGCGACTCCGTCTGCAGAGAGGAGGGTGACCTCATCCAACGGGGAACCTCCTCGATTTTCGCTAGCTTAGCTAATAATCAACATAACACGAAACAATCGTGTGTAGCATGATGGCATGCACGACGGACCCGACGCCACCCCCCGCGGAAGCGGTGCGTCCGATGTGCTGTCTCGCAAGGACCCGATCTCTCCGGACGGCCTCGCGCACGCGGCGATCTACGACGTCGAGTCGGCGGATCCGCGGAGCACTCTGATCGATCGATCAGGTGTCGACCCCGAGGACCTGCGCCAGATCGCGCTCGTCATGGGCGCCCTCGGTGAGCTCCGCGACGCGGAGCAGAAGCTGTCACTCGCCTCACGGCGCTACATGCGCCTGAACGACACGGATATGCGCGCACTGCATTACCTGATCGTGTGCGCGAACCGCGGGGCCACGGCCACTCCCGGGGGGATCGCGACACACCTCGGCATATCGACCGCGTCGACGACGAAGCTGCTCGACCGCCTCGAGAAGGGCGGCCATATCCGGCGGGCGCCGCATCCGACCGACCGGCGCGCTCTCGCGATCACCATCACGCCGGAGACGCGGCAGGCGGCCATGGAGACGGTGGGTCGTCAGCAGGCCAAGCGCTTCTACTCGGCGGCGCGACTCACTCCGGACGAGCGTGACGTCGTCATCCGGTTCCTGTCCGACATGGCCCAGGAGATCACGCTCCGGGATGAGCCGTGGGCTCAACCCGGAGTCGCTACCTCAGACTGAGTCAGTGCGCGGCGTTGTACGCCTCGACGACCGGGGCGGGAATGCGGCCCCGCTCTGAGAGCGTGTAACCGTTGTCGTTCGCCCAGGCGCGGATCGCCGCGACCTCGGGATTGCGACCCGCGCGCTTCCGGGGTGCTGCTGACCGCGACGAGGCCGCCGAGCCGGCCCGTCGTCCAGCCGAGATATACGGTTCCAATGCCGCGCGCAGTTCTTCTGCGTGCGCGGAATTCAGATCGATCTCGTAAGAAGTGCCATTCAGCGAGAAATGGACCGTTTCGCCTTCGCCCACTTCCAGGATGCTTCCGTCGATGTCGTCAACCAGCTGGTGCACAATTCTTCTTGCCATGGTAATACAGTACTGCCGAATATCCGAGCCCGCAGTGCTATTCGTGACCAGGGTCGATCAATTTCAGGCCGACGATGCACCCGACGAGGCCGAGGAGCAGCAGAATCCGCGGCCAGGAGATGTCGCTGTCGCCGGTGATCATCGCCCACACCACTGTCAGAGTCGCGCCGATGCCGACCCACACCGCATAGGCGGTGCCGGTGGCGATATCACGCATGGCGAATGCAAGCCCGAGCATCGAGAGGATCAGACCGCCCGCGAATATGATGCTCGGCCACAGCTTGGTGAATCCCTCGGATTTGCCGAGCGCAGTCGCCCATACAGCTTCGAGGACTCCGGAGACGATAAGCACGATCCACGACATGACGGTCCTTTCGGACCAGTCTTTTCGCTCACCGGGTACTGGTCTGCCTCGTCCGGGGCCGGGGTTCACCGACCAGTATCCACGATAGCCGTGAGCGCTGGGCAGGGCCTGTGCAGCGCTGTGCCGCGGAGCGCCGCGTGACTCAGGGGAGCAGTCCGGCCCGCCGCGCCTTGGCCACGGCGGCATGGCGGGTCGAGGCGTCGAGCTTGGACATCGCCGTGCCGAGATACGCCTTGACGGTGCCCTCGCGAAGGCCGAGCTGCCCGCCGATCTCCGCATTCGTCGCGCCGAGGGCGGCGCAGGCGAGCACATCGGTCTCGCGGCGGGAGAGATGAACGGTCGGGATCGGCCCGGTGCCGGTGGAGACCGCGTCGTCCGCGAGCATCACGAGGCGCTGCTCCACCTGTGCGATGCGCGCCCGAAGATCCGCATCATCGACGGATGCCGCGATGCTGCGAAGCTCGGCGAAGCTCTCCCGCAGCTCTTCGCGATGGCGCGGGGGGACGGATGCGGACGACGGCGTGACCGAGCGAAGGCGACGTTCCACCTCGTCGCGAACTCGGAGCTCCTCTGCGACGGACTGTGCGACCTGCATCGCCGGCGCCGTGGTCACGCCGCCGACGGGTGTCCGGTCCCAGGCCCCCGCGTACAGGACTCCTCGGGGACGGCCGCTCACGACGATCGGCAGGGCCAGTAGAGTCCTGAGGCCCTCGCCGAGCACGAACACGTCGTAGTCGTGCGTGATCTGCTGCGATGACCCGTAGTCGCTCGTCATGCGAGGGCGCAGCTCCATCATCGCCCGTCCGCCGAGACCGCGTTCGGGTCTGACGCGCAACCCGTCGAGGCTGTGCGTGCGGTTTCCGACGATGCTGGTGACGCTGACCACGCCCTCGTCGATCAGGCCGCCGAAGGCGACCGGGAACCGGGTGCGCTGCGCGAGCTCGCGCACTGCTCTGGCGACGAGCTCGGTCTCTGATTCCATCTCGGTCGATGTGCTCACGACTACCTACTTTCGGGGGTGACGGCGCTGTGTCCCCGTTTCGTAGCGTCGACCCTATCATTCGCCTGGCAATGCGGGGCGAGCCGCAGAACATGAGGCAAGGAGGCCCCATGACCGACCATCCGACGGCAGATTCGCCGGGAGCGATCGACTACATCGCTGTCGAGGAATCACCACGATTCCGCGAACTGAAGAAGACGCAGCGCTCATTCATCTTCCCGCTCGCGGCATTCTTCCTCATCTGGTATTTCGTCTACGTCCTGCTCGCCGCCTTCGCGACCGAATTCATGTCGCAGAGAGTGTGGGGAGATATCACCGTCGGGCTGCTCATGGGGTTGGGACAATTCGTCACCACCTTCGCGATCACGATGGGGTACGTCGCATTCGCGAACCGGAGACTCGATCCGATAGCGACCGAGATCCGCGAAGAGCTCGAGAAGGCGCAGGCTGACGCATGAACCGCATTCACGCCGCCGCGGGGGAGATCGCGGTGGAGAGCAATCCTGTTCTCAACATCTCGATCTTCGTCGCCTTCGTGGCGGTGACACTGTTCATCGTCATCCGTGCGAGCCGGAACAACAAGACGGCGGCGGACTACTACGCCGCGGGCCGCTCGTTCACGGGGCCGCAGAACGGTTTCGCGATCGCCGGCGACTATCTGTCTGCGGCATCCTTCCTCGGAATCTGCGGTGCGATCGCGATCAACGGCTACGACGGCTTCCTGTATTCGATCGGATTCCTCGTCGCCTGGCTCGTCGCACTGCTTCTCGTCGCCGAGCTGATGCGCAACACCGGCAAGTTCACGATGGCCGACGTCCTGTCGTTCCGACTGAAGCAGCGGCCAGTGCGCATGGCGGCAGCGATCACCACGCTCGCAGTGTGCTTCTTCTACCTGCTCGCCCAGATGGCGGGAGCCGGCGGGCTGGTCTCCCTGCTGCTCGGAATCGACGGCCGACTCGGTCAGTCGATCGTGATCGCCGTCGTCGGCGTGCTGATGATCGTCTACGTCCTCATCGGCGGCATGAAGGGCACGACCTGGGTGCAGATCGTCAAGGCGTTCCTGCTCATCGGCGGTGCGATCGCGATGACGATCTGGGTGCTGGCGATCAACGGATTCAGCCTCAACACGCTGCTCGCGGCGGCTGTGGCGAATTCCGACAAGGGCGACGCGATCCTCGCGCCGGGACTGCAGTACGGAGCTAACCCCTGGGACTTCGTCTCTCTCGGCATGGCTCTCGTGCTCGGAACGGCGGGGCTCCCGCACGTGCTGATGCGCTTCTACACGGTCCCCACCGCCAAGGAGGCTCGTCGTTCGGTGGTGTGGGCGATCTGGCTGATCGGTGGCTTCTACCTGCTGACGCTGGTGCTCGGCTACGGAGCAGGCGCGCTCGTCGGCGCGGACGTGATCGCGGCGGCACCCGGCGGTCCGAACTCGGCGGCGCCGCTGCTCGCCCTGTATCTCGGCGGGCCGGTCCTCCTCGGGTTCATCTCGGCCGTCGCCTTCGCGACCATCCTCGCGGTGGTGGCCGGACTCACGATCACGGCAGCAGCCTCCTTCGCGCACGACATCTATGCGAACGTGATCCAGAAGGGGAAGAAGGACTCGGCCGGAAACCCCGTCGAGCCGGATCCCAACGGCGAGGTGCGCGTCGCACGCCGAACGGTGGTCGTGATCGGCATCCTCGCGATCGTCGGTGGCATCGGTGCGCAGGGGCAGAACATCGCCTTCCTGGTGGCGCTCGCGTTCGCGGTCGCCGCCTCGGCGAATCTGCCGACGATCCTCTACTCGCTGTTCTGGCGACGGTTCAACACCCGCGGTGCGGTCTGGAGCATGTACGGCGGCCTCGCCGCGGCGATCATCCTGATCATCCTGTCGCCGGTGTTCTCCGGGTCGCCGACCTCGATGATCCCCGGGATCGACATCGTGCTGTGGCCGATGAACAATCCGGGAATCGTGTCGATCCCGCTCGGCTTCTTCCTCGGCTGGCTCGGGACGGTCACGAGCCGGACCAAGGAGTCGCCGCTCCTGGCGGCCGAGATGGAAGTGCGCTCGCTCACCGGTTTCGGGGCCGAGAAGGCCGTCGACCACTGAGCGGCCGATGACGCGAACGGGGACCCCGACGGCCTACTCGTCGGGGTCCCCGTGTGCGGTCAGCCGTGCGACTCGAGGTCGAGAAGGAACCTCTTGCGCTCGGGATGCGCGCCGTACTGACCCGTCGTGCCATCCGACCGCACCACGCGGTGGACGGGGACGACGATGGAGAAGGGACTGAGACGGCAGGCGGTGCCGACGGCCCGCGCGGCACCGGGGCGCCCGGCCAGCACCGCGACCTCCCCGTAGCTGATCGTCTCTCCCCATTCGATGGTGGTGATGGTCTGCAGCGCCGTGCGCGCGAACCCGTCGATGAGGCGCCAGTCGAGCGCCAGGTGATCGTGGAATCGCACCGGCGATCCCCCGAAGTACGCGTCGAGGAGTTCGGTGACCTCGTCTGCCGCACCGGGGTCGGGTTCCGGGACGGCCCGGAGCTGGCTCGCGACGTTCTCGAGGAGCCAGGGAACCGATGGATCATTCGACTCCGAGAGGTCGAATCGGACGAGCCCCTCGTCGGAGAACACCGCGAGGGCGTCGCCGAACGGAGTCGGTGCGAAGTCATAGCGGAAGGTCATGCCTCCATACTGACCGGAGCGGGGGTACGGGGGCCTCCCCACGAGCGCGACCGGGGGAGACCGCACCGACTCGTCGCTCGGGTGCAGAAGCAGTCCGCAGGGTCGTCGCTCCGCCCTCGAGCGGGCGGAAATACGGTGAAACCCGCCCGGGATACCGCCTGTGGGGCGAGGCGCGCTTAGTGTGTGAGGTGTGTGGCGACGTGAAGGCAAGGCTGCGGATGACGCAGGTACCGATGCCGCAGTGACCCTCGGCGAACCGCACGAGCCGGTCTCCGGTATCGGCATCGCGCATGCGGCAGAGGCCGAGCGCACTCGGCTGCGTGCGGAAGCTGCTGACCTCGGCGGCTCATCGCCGCTCGTGAACTTCCGCGACACGGTCGAATCCAGCATCGACATCTCGAAGGCCCACCCCGGCAGCCTTCCCCAGTTCATCACCGGCAAATCGACCCTGCTGTCGAACCTCTATCGCGACGAGGTCGGTCTGCGCACTGCGAGGCTCGCCGCCGAACGGATCACCGCGAAGAACACCGAGCTGCGCACCGTTCGCGGCATCGAGGCGGTGCACCTCGCAGTCGGCGTCGCCGGCTGGCGCATCGGCGGGGCGGACTTCTCGGCGCCCGTGCTGCTTCGCCCCCTCGCCATCCGTCGGCACCACTCCGACTTCGAACTCAAGCTGCAGGGCGCGTTCGAGGTCAACCCCGAGCTTGTGCGCATCGCGCGTGAGCACTTCGGCATCACGATCGACGCCGCGGCTCTCGCCTCCCTCGCCTACGACGGCGGGATCTTCAAGCCGCAGCCCGTGATCGACAGCCTTCGGGCCACGACGCGGTCGATCGACACCTTCACGGTGCTGCCGCGGCTCGTGGTCTCGACCTTCGCCGATGTCGGCGGTGCCATGTCCCGCGACGGCGGGAGTCTCGACCACGTCGTGCTCAACGCTCTGGCAGGTCACGTCGGCGACCGCGAGCAGGTCTCGGCCCGCCGACCCGCGCCGCACCACACCGGACCGGACGACCGGGCGCCGGCATCCGACAATCTGCTGCTCGATGCGGATGCCGAGCAGGAGGCGCTCCTCGCCCGGATCGCGGCCGGACATTCGCTGACCGTCGCGACGCTCCCCGGCACAGGCGGCACACAGACCGTGATCAACGCGCTCGGCGAACTCGTGCGGGCCGGCAAGAGGGTGCTCGTCGTCTCGGCGCGACGGTCGACCCTCGACGGCGTGCGGCACCGTCTTGCGGGCATCGGCCTCGACAGCCTGGCGGTGTCTCCCGCGAACGTGCGTCGGGACCTCGTCCGCGCGATCGGCCGGAACGAGAAGGCGACGGCTCCGAAGGTCAGCGACGTCGATGACGCTCTCGTGCGTCTCCGCACGGTGCTCAGGGATTATCGCAGCGCTCTCACCGCTCCGGTCGCGGGGACGAACTCGTCGGTGCTCGACGCCACCAGGCATCTCACGAGGCTCGCCTCCCTGCCCACCCCGCCGTCGACCACGGCGCGACTCAGCGCCGAGACCCTCCGCCGTCTCGCTGACGATCGCTCGTCGGCGGCAGCGGCGCTCGCGCAGGCCGCGCGCCTCGGCGAGTTCCGCTTCGGACCCGACGACTCGCCCTGGTACGGAGTCACGTTCTCGAGCACCGAGGCTGCGAAGTCGGCGCACCAGCTGGCAGCGCGTCTGCACTCCGACAGCGTGCCGGCCCTCCTCGAGCGCGGGTATGCCCTCATCGCCCAGACGCATATGCGCCCGTTCTCGACGATCGACGAGCTCGGTGAGTACCTGCGGCTGCTGCAGGGCATCCGCGACTCTCTCGACCGGTTCAGCCCCACCGTCTTCGAGCGTCCGCTGGGCGAGCTCATCCAGGCTCACGGATCGCGCCGCGACGCGCCCGCGATGTCCGGGGCGAACCGGCGTCGGCTGCGTCGCCTCGCCAAGGAGTACGTGCGCCCGGGCGTCCATGTCACCGAGATGCACGAGTCGCTGCTGCGCATCCAGGCGCAGCGCACCCAGTGGCAGCGGTTCGTGGAAGCCGGGGTTGCGCCCGAGGTTCCACTCGGGCTCGCCGACGTCC
This sequence comes from Microbacterium sp. CGR1, assembly GCF_001266755.1. Lineage (NCBI taxonomy): Bacteria > Bacillati > Actinomycetota > Actinomycetes > Micrococcales > Microbacteriaceae > Microbacterium > Microbacterium sp. CGR1. Next base: position 1,563,924 of record NZ_CP012299.1, on the reverse strand, counting down.
ACTCCTCGTGGCAGCGCGTCACGGCTGAGCTCGCCGAGCTCGATGTCGCGCTCGGCCGCAGGGAACCGCTGTCGACGCTCCCCGTCGCCCGCCTCGTGCGCACTCTCGCCGGTCTCGCGGCGAAGTCCGACGTCTTCGACAACCTCGTGGAGCGCGCGCAGCTGCGCGATAGGCTGGCCGACCTCGGTCTCGAGCCGCTGCTCGCGGAGCTGTCCGTTCGCCACGTCGCCGAGTCGCGTGTGGGTGACGAGCTGGAGTTCGCCTGGTGGCAGACACTGCTGGAACGGGCTCTGCAGGAGGATCGAGCGCTGCTCGGTGCGAACACGGCGGTGGTCGACCGGCTCGAGCGGGACTTCCGTCTCGTCGACGAGGCGCACGCCGCGATGGCCGGTCCGTTGCTCGCCTGGCAGCTCGCGAACCAGTGGAAGATCGCCATCGTCGATGAACCGCAGGAGTCGCAGAACCTCAGGCGCGCACTGAAGCAGCCGGCGACGACGACAGCCGAGATCGTGAGCTCCGCGCCCACCCTCGTCGGCGTGCTCGCGCCGGTCTGGATCTCGTCTCCCTACCTCGTGCCGCAGATCCCCGACTCCGTCGAGTTCGACACGGTGCTCCTCGTCGATGCGGCCGCGATCAACCTCGCCGAAGCGGCCCCGGCGATCCGCCGTGCCCGTCAGGTCGTCGCTTTCGGCGATCCGGTCACTCAGCTTCCGACAGCGTTCCACGTCGCCGTGGACCCCGGCCCCGAATGGGAGCACGAGGTGCCCTTCGACTCCGTGTCGGTGTTCGAGCGCCTGTCCGAACTGCTTCCCGTGATGACCCTCACGCGCAGCTACCGCGCGGGCGGCGAGGACCTCGCAGAGCTCATCAACGACGCGTTCTACGGCGGCGAGATCGTCTCGCTGCCCTGGGCGGGCTCGTACCTGGGTCGCGGCAGCCTCACCGTCGACTACGTCGAAGGCGGCACCGGCGCACCCGACCCCGTGTCGGGTGCGGTGGAGAGCCCCGAGGCAGAGGTCGCACGCGTCGTCACGCTGGTCGTGGAGCACGCCGTGCATCGCCCGGACGAGTCGCTCATGGTGGTCACCGCGAGCAGGCGTCATGCCGAGCGCGTGCGGGCCGCCGTCACCTCGGCATTCGCCGGGCGCTCCGACGTCGCCGACTTCGTCGGTCGCGACACGGCCGAGCCCTTCGCGGTGCTCACCCTCGAGGAGTCCGTGGCCGAGAGCCGCGACCGGGTGATCTTCTCACTCGGCTACGGCCTGACCAAGCACGGACGAGTGCTCAGCGACTTCGGCGACCTGTCCACGCCGGATGGGGAGCGGCTGCTGACGGTCGGGATGACCCGCGCCCGCCGGTCCATGGTGATCGTCTCGTCGATCCGCCCCTCGTCGTTCGATGACGGCCGCCTCGAGTTCGGCGCCGCCACCCTGATGTCGATCCTCGGCGGCCTCGCCACCCGGGGACGCGACGCACGCCTGGAGGATCTCGCCGACCCGCTGACGCTCGCCCTCGCACGAGAGCTGCGCCGTCTCGGCGCAGCGGTCGACGTCGACTACCGCGGTCTGCTGCCGCTCGTCGCACAGCACAACGGCAAGGCCGTCGTCATCGAGTCCGACCCGGAGTCTCGGGGCGAGTCACTGCGCGAGGCCCTGCGGCTGCGCCCGAACGTGCTTCGCCGCCTCGGGTGGCATTACGTGCGCGTGCACGCCTTCGACCTCTACAGCGACCCCGTCACGGCGGCCACGCGCATCGCGGGAGTCTTGGGAATCTCGGCATCCGCGGCCCGAGCCGACAACGACACGCAGCCGATCGATCTCACCGACCCGCAGAATGACTGATCAGCCGGACTCCGGTGCCCCGCGGCAGAAGGTCGTGCGGGTCGCCGGATCGCGGCGTGCCCGGCTGACTCCCGTGCCGGGCACCGACACGGACCCGGATCGGGTCGTCCGGGAACCTCAGCGGACGACGGGCCCGAAGGGGCCCAACGACGACCGCCTGATGCAGGACGTGCCCCCGCACTACTGAGCACCGGCGGCTCAGGCGTGTTCGGGAGACGACGAAGCGCACGGCCCGAATCGGACCGTGCGCTTCGCGGTGCGGACTGCGAGTCAGCTGCGCGGCTTGTTCCCGGCGAGCAGGTCGCGGATCTCGACGAGCAGCTCGGCCTCGGTGGCGGCCGCCGGCTCTTCCTCCGGCTGCTCGGCCGCGGTGCCCTTGCGCGCCTCGACGTGGGCCTTGAACGTGTTCATCGGCAGCACGAACACGAAGTACACCACCAGAGCGACCGAGAGGAAGCTGATGATCGCCGAGATGAGATCGCCGATGGGGAACGTGACGGTATCTCCGTAGATGCTCTGCACCTGCGGTCCGAAGTTGCCCGTCGCATCCGCCTTGAAGAACAGCGAGACGAGCGGGGTGATGATGCTGTTCACCACGGCGGTGACGATCGCCGTGAACGCGGTGCCGATGACGACCGCGACCGCGAGGTCGATCACGTTGCCGCGGAGGATGAAGTCCTTGAAACCTTTGAGCATGGATGCCTCCGGGGAGTTGATGGGGTCAGGAAGAAGATGTGCTGGTCGACGCGGGGGCCGGGGTCGTGGTCTTGGCCGGCTCTGCCTTCGATGATGCCGGGGCGGATGCGGAAGAGCCGGAGCCCGCTCGCGAGTCGGTGCGATAGAAGCCGGATCCGTTGAACGTCACGCCGATGGATCCGTACTGCTTGCGCAGCTCGCCGCCGCATTCGGGGCAGACGGTGAGGGCGTCGTCGGAGAAACTCTGCACGGCGTCGAAGGCGTGACCGCACGAACGGCAGGCATAGGCATAGGTGGGCATTGCGATCCTCGCGGGTCAGCGTCGCGTGGGCGACAGGTGGAGGGTCTGCGTGGGAGTCACGACGCCGGTGACCGGCTGGTCGTGAACCTCCCTCGGCAGGAAGTCGAGTACCTCGGAATCATAGATGACTGCGTAGACCGGAGGGCACTTCTCCATCGAACCGATGGTCTTGTCGAAGTACCCGCGCCCCCAGCCCATGCGCATCCCGGTGCGGTCGACGGCCGCGGCGGGGATCACCATCAGGTCGACATCGTTGACGGCGATCGGACCGAGCACCTCGCCGGTCGGCTCGGGAAGCCCGAAGAGGCCTTCCGCGACGTCGTCGTCATCGGTCGCCACGGCCCAGTCGAGAAGGCCGTCGGCCCGTGTCACAGGAAGCAGGACCCGGATGCCGCGGCGCACCGCGCCGGTGACGAACTCCCGGGTGCCCGGCTCGGTCGTGGTCGAGAGGAAGCATGAGATCGACCGGGCGCCGAGCGCGTCGACCAGCTCGTCGAGGCGCTGCGTGATGGCGGATGCCGCGGCCTCCCGCTGCGAGTCGCTCAGCAGCTGGCGGCGTTCGCGGAGCTCGGCGCGAAGCGCGCGCTTCTCATGCTCTACGTCGTGGGACATGGCTCCGAGTCTACGGCGGCATCCCCACTAGGCTGGGTGGATGGGTATACGGAAGATGAAGGCTGTCATTCCTGCTGCCGGTCTGGGAACGCGTTTCCTGCCGGCGACGAAGGCGATGCCGAAGGAGATGCTGCCGGTCGTCGACAAGCCGGCGATCCAGTACGTCGTCGAAGAGGCCGCCAGCGCCGGGATCGATGACATCCTCGTCATCATCGGCCGCAACAAGAACGCGATCTCCAACCACTTCGACTCGGTCCCCGAGCTCGAGGTCAAGCTGATGGAGAAGGGCGACACGGGGCGTCTCGAGCGCGTCATCCATTCGAGCGACCTCGCCGACATCCACTTCGTCCGTCAGGGTGAGCCCAAGGGACTCGGTCACGCGGTGCTGCGTGCCCGCACGCACGTCGGCGACAGCTCCTTCGCCGTGCTCCTCGGCGACGACCTCATCGACGAGCGCGACCAGCTGCTCACCGAGATGATCGCCGAGCACGAGCGCAGCGGCGCCGCGGTGATCGCCCTCATGGAGGTCGACCCCGCGAGCATCCACATGTACGGCGCCGCCGCCGTCGAGGACATCGAGGGATCGGATGCCGTGCGCGTCACCGACCTCGTCGAGAAGCCCGCACCCGAGGACGCGCCGTCGAACCTGGCGATCATCGGCCGTTACGTCCTGCCCGCCTCGATCTTCGAGGTGCTCGAGCGCACCGAACCCGGCAAGGGCGGCGAGATCCAGCTGACCGACGCGCTGCAGGAGCTGGCCACCAGCGCCGACGGCCCCGGTGTGGTGGGCGTCATCTTCCGTGGACGCCGGTACGACACCGGCGACCGCGTCGACTACATCAAGGCGATCGTCCAGCTCGCCTCCGACCGCGACGACCTCGGCCCCGAGCTGCGGCCGTGGCTCAAGGAGTTCGCGGAACGCCTCTAGGCGTCGACGCGGCGTCGGGAGCGCGCGGATGGATCAGGCGACGGGGATGCGGCATGGTCCCATCGAGCTGCGCCTCGTGCGCTCTCGGGACGCGAGGGCTCTTCAGCACGAGCTGTTGAGCAATCGCTCCTGGCTGCAGCCGTGGGAGGCCACCGTCCCGTACGGCTCGGTCTCGTTCGACATGCGACTCAGCATCCGACGTCTGCTGCAGCAGTACCGCGACGGCGCGGGCTATCCGTTCGTCATGGAGTACGAGGGCGAGATCGCCGGGCAGCTCAACGTGTGGGGAGTCGCCAGGGGGTCGTTGTGCTCGGCGACCATCGGGTACTGGGTGAGCGAGCGCTTCGCCGGCAAAGGCATCACGCCCACAGCCGTCGCGCTCGCGACCGATGCCTGCTTCACGGAGTATGCGCTGCATCGCATGGAGATCTGCATCCGGCCCGAGAACGTCGCGAGCCTGAGGGTCGTGCAGAAGCTCGGCTTCCGCTACGAGGGGCTGCGTCGCCGTTACATCCACATCGACGGCGACTGGCGGGATCACTACGCGTTCGCCCTCACTCGCGAGGATGTGCCGCAGGGCGTGCTGGCCCGGTGGCTGAACGGCGAGGTGCCTCCGGACGCCGCGACGATCCCGCCGTCGGACCGTTTCGCGCTCTGACACGCCGCTGACTTCAGAACTCCTCGCGACACACGCTCCGACTGAGCGTCGTGACCAGCGATGTTCCCGTACCGTTGTCGACATGGACGGGCCGGTGCTGAGCGGGGGAGTGATAGTCCTCGTCGCTGTGCTCCTGTGGATGCTCTACCTGCTGCCCTCCTGGCGTGGGCGCTTCCAGTACGACGCCGCGGAGCGCAACGCCGTCAGACTGAACCAGGCCCTTCGGGTGCTGGCCGAGACCAGCGAGACCCCCGGCGAGGTCCGTCTCGAACTCAACGCGCGGACTGCCCTCGCGCAGCAGAAGCTCGCGAAGCGCCTGCAGTCCGAGAAGGAAGCCGCGGAGCTCATGAAGCTCCGCGAAGAGCTGGCTGCAACGAGGGCTGATCCCGTCATGCGACAGGCCCGCGCGCGTCGCCGTGTGCGCATCGTCGCCACCTCGACCCTGCTTCTCGGTCTCGTCGTCACCGGGCTCGGCGTGTGGCAGCTTATCGCGCTTCAGGCGCAGCTGCTGCTCTGGGTCGGCGGGTCGATCATCGTCGTCGCCGGCTTCGCCCTGCAGCGCATGTCGGCTGTCGCCGCCCGCGCCGCCCGGCGTTCGGTGCGCGTCGTCGAGCAGCCCGTGCAGAGGGCAGAGCCCGAACTGCACGATCAGGGCCCGGCGACATGGACCCCGCGTCCGCTGCCCGAGCCGCTGGTGTCGGTCGCAGGCTCGCGCGCGCAGGTGGCGAGAGCGGAGCTGGATGCGCAGGAGAAGCGCCGCGCTGCGGCTCGTCTCGCCGAGCTTCGTGAGCGAGCGGAGCGCATGGCGCCCGCCGCACCCGTGCAGATTCCGGCGGCCGCGCAGGCCGCCGCGTCTCCGTTCGCGAAGATGGGATACGTCGACGACGCGGAGATCGAGGCGCATGTGCGCGACCTCCTCGCGAAGCGTGCAGCGGGCTGATCCTCGCGGCACGAGAGGGTCTTCGAGCGTGATAGCGTAGAAGACGTCAGGGCCTATGGCGCAGTTGGTAGCGCGCCTCGTTCGCATCGAGGAGGTCAGGGGTTCGAATCCCCTTAGGTCCACCGACGAGAAAGACCCCCGAGCATCGCTCGGGGGTCTTTTCTTCTGTCTACTGTGCGCGTGCGCGGAGACGGCGACCGATCGCGTGGTCGCAGAGGGCGGCGGCACCCGCGCCCACCGCGTAGGCGACGAGGTCGCGCGCATCGAATCCGACGCCCAGGACGAGCCGCACCGGCCAGAAGGCCTCGGACCAGATCGCCGGCAGACCGGTGAGCTGGAAGCACTCGATCAGCATGCACAGCGCCGCGGCGCTCGCACCCACGATCCAGGCCGGGGCTCGCGGGAGCACGATCGCGATGACGACGTAGATCATCACCGCGTAGAGGGCGTCGCCGAGTGCGTCCGCGATCGGACCACGACCGACGACGTGTGTGACGAGACCAGCCGCGACCACCAGGACGGCGATGACGACCAGTGCCCGGCGACGCGCACTGACGTGCGCGTCGCCGCGTGTGACCGACTGCATCCGTCGCTCCCGCTGTCTCGCCTACTTACGGTTCGCGCGGTAGTAGGAGAGCAGCGCCTTCGTTGAGGCGTCCTGCGCGTCGATGGCCGCCTCGTCCCCGCCGATGGCCGGAGCGATCTGCATCGCGAGCTGCTTGCCCAGCTCGACGCCCCACTGGTCGAACGAGTTGATGCCCCAGATCGTGCCCTGCGTGAACGTGATGTGCTCGTACAGGGCGATCAGCTGACCGAGCACCTGTGGTGTCAGCGCGGGTGCGAAGATCGAGGTCGTCGGGCGGTTGCCGGCGAACGTGCGTGCCGCGACGAGCGCTCCGGTGGTTCCCTCGGCCTCGACCTCTGCGGCGGTCTTGCCGAAGGCCAGAGCCTTCGTCTGCGCGAGGAAGTTCGCCAGGAACAGCTCGTGCACGTCCTGCCCGCCGTCGGTCAGAGGGTAGGCCGGGTTCACGAAAGCGATGAAGTCGGCCGGAATCAGCCGGGTGCCCTGATGGATGAGCTGGTAGAACGCGTGCTGGCCGTTGGTCCCGGGCTCTCCCCAGAACACCTCGCCGGTGTCGGTGGTGACCGGGGTGCCGTCCCAGCGGACCGACTTGCCGTTGGACTCCATCGTCAGCTGCTGCAGGTAGGCCGGGAACCGGCTCAGCTGCTGCGCGTAGGGCAGCACCGCATGCGACTGCGCGCCGTGGAAGTTGACGTACCAGACGTTGAGCAGACCCATCAGCACCGGGACGTTGCGCTCGAGAGGCGTGGTGCGCACGTGCTCGTCGACCGCATGGAAGCCGGTCAGCAGATCGTGGAAGGTATCGGGTCCGAGCGCGATCGCGAGCGACAGGCCGATCGCGGAGTCGACCGAGTAGCGGCCGCCGACCCAGTCCCAGAATCCGAAGGCGTTCGCCGGATCGATCCCGAAGGCCGCGACCTTGTCGAGCGCGGTCGACACCGCCACGAAGTGGTGCGCGACGGCGTCGGTGCGGGCGTCCTCGTCGTCGGAGATGGCTCCCGAGGCCTGGAGTCCGGTCCACAGCCAATCGCGCGCCAGGCGGGCGTTGGTGAGCGTCTCGAGGGTGGTGAAGGTCTTGGACGCGACGATGAAGAGGGTCGTCTCGGGGTCGAGGTCCGCGGTCTTCTGCGCGAGGTCGGTGGGATCGATGTTCGACACGAACCGCGCCTCGATCCCGGCATCCGCATAGGGCTTGAGCGCCTCGTAGACCATGACGGGCCCGAGGTCGGAGCCGCCGATGCCGATGTTGACGACGTGAGTGACGCGCTTTCCGGTGATGCCGAGCCACTCTCCGGAGCGAACTCTGGTGGCGAAAGTGCTGAGTGCGTCGAGCACGGCCTGCACGTCGGCATCCACGTCCTGTCCGTCGACGACGAGCGCGGGGGAGGAGTCGGCCGGTCGACGCAGTGCCGTGTGCAGCACGGCGCGGTCCTCGGACGTGTTGAGGTGGCTTCCCTGGAGCATCGCGGCGTATCGCTCGGCGACTCCCGTCTGCTCGGCGAGGCGCAGAAGCGCTGCGAGAACGTCGTCGGTGACGAGGTTCTTCGACAGGTCGACGTGGAGGTCTGTGAGCGGGAACGAGAATCGCTCCGCACGGTCGGCATCGGCGGCGAACCAGCCTCGCAGATCGGCGGTGATCGACTCGCGCAGCGCGGCGAGTTCGGACCAGGCGGGAGTGAGTGTCGGATCAACAGGAGCGGTCATGGATCCACGGTACTGCCGCACGCGACGTCGTGACCCCGTGATGACGTCCGGCCTCGCTCTAGGATGGGGGCGATGACCGACACGGCGCCCACGACGACCTCGGAGCGGAGGCTGCGACGCGAGATCTGCCGCCGGCTCGTGCGGGCTCCGCTCGCGTGGGGAGTGCTCCTGCTGGTGGCCGCGACGGTGTGGACGATCGCGGGCGACGACCTGAGCTTCTTCCCGTTCCTGCTCATGCTGCTCGGCGGCTGGAGCATCGCCTTCTCCTTCGTCAACGCGACGATGGACATGCGCCCGGTGCGCGCCGGCGTCGCCGTGCACCTGGGTGTCGCCGTGGTGCTGACGGCTGTGATGATCGTCGTGATCGACGCCGGGAGCGAGCTGCTCGCCGGCCTGCCCGAACCCGTGCGGGCGGTCATCGTCGTGCTGCAGATCGCCGCCGGTCCCGCCGCGGGATGGATCTGGCTGGGCCTTCTGTCGCGTGTCACAGACCGCATCGGACAGCGTGATGCCCTCAGGCGCCCGTCTCCTGTCGCACCCGAATGGGAGCGTGACGAGAACGGCGACGGATCCCACGTCCAGTTCTCTGCCCTCGACCTGCGCATGCGGGCGCTGACGGTCGCCATCGTGGCGGTGGTCCTCGTCGTCGGCACCGCGGGCACCGTGCTGCTCATCGCATTCGACGACGCGGTGATGCACATGGGCGCCCGCCTCGCGATCATCCTCACGGGCGCGGTCGTCGGACTGCCGGTCTATCTGATGCTCCGCGCCGTGCTGAGGCGACGGACGCTGTCCTGCAGCGTCGCGTTCGGCGATGACGATCTGCGCATCCGCGCCGGAAACGCGACCCACCGCATCCCCTTCCGGCAGCTGCAGCATCTCGTCTGGCGGACGCGATCGGACTACGCCCGCATCGAGGTGCGCGGCGCGGGCGTCGACCTCTCGCTGATCGCCGGGCTCGCGAAGCCGCCGTCGGGCCGCACGGCCGAACTGCCCGCGCTTCCGCGTCGGGTCTTCCGACGACTCGAGCTCGCAGGGCTCGACGTGGAGCGTTCGCGCCGTGATGAGGTTGTGACGTTCTCGCCGCGCCAGAGCGCGCACGCGAGTACACGATGACACGCGCGTCGGGGTACGGTTTCCTTCATGGGAAGACTGCGATATGACGGCACTTCGGAGCCGATCCTCATCGACGACGAGACGCTCGCTCATCTGAAGGTCATCGTCGGCACGAAGCTCCGTCGCCAGGAGAGCTTCATGATGACCTGGCATCCTCGCGAAGGCGGCGACCCCGGCCGTCTCACCGTCTGGATGCACCCGGCGATCCCGCTGCAGTTCCTCTTCACCTCTCCGGACCCGCACAACATCGAGAAGGCGCGCATCGAAGAGATGATGCGCGCTCTCAACGCGACGGGCGAGCTCGTGATCGACGACTACGTGCAGCCGAAGGCTGACAGCGGGAGCGCGCCGAAGTCCTGAACTACTCCGCGGGGTATCCGTCTGCCTGGAGACTGCGGGCCAGGTGCACGGCATTGCGCACTGCCGTCGCCGTGGCCTGCGCGACCTTCTCAGGGGTCGTGGAGAGCTCCTTGTAGTCGACGGTCTGCATCGCCTCGCCGTTCCAGTAGATCGACGACTGGGCGGGCAGCGAGTACCCGACGTCGTTCAGCGCCTGGAACAGGATCGCGGCGATGTGGTGTGCTCCATCCTCGTTGCCGACGATTCCGGCGATCGCGACCTTGTCGAAGAGGATCGGTCGGCCCGCATCGTCGGTCTCGCTCAGTTCGGCGTCGAGGCGTTCCAGCACCCGCTGCGCGACACTCGAGTGCTGGCCCATCCAGGTGGGGGTCAGGAACACGAGGATGTCGGCCGCCAGCACCTGCTCGCGCAGAGTCGGCCATTCATCGCCTTCGCCCATGTCGGTCTCGACGCCGGGGCTGATCGAGTGATCGACGGCGCGCACCAGCTGGCCGGCGACTCCGTGCTCCGCGAGAGCTTGCAGGATCTGGGACCCCAGGAGGTCGCTGCTCGATTCCGCGGGAGACGGCTTGAGGGTGCAGGAGATGGCGAGGGCAGTCAGTCGTGTGCTCATCCCTGCACGCAATCACCCCCGCGGGCGATCGCCCAGGGGGTTTCGTCGCTGCCGCGTGTGCGCTAGGCGGTATCCTGGATGACGGCCGCTACGACAGGAGATCCCGTGATCCTCAGCTTCATCTTCTTCATGATCCTCTTCCTCGGAGGCATCTGGCTCATGGGGCTCGCGCAGTCGCTCGAGGACTTCCAGGCGATCGTCTTCATCGCCGGCCTGCTCATCGTGAGTCTGTCGCTCGCGTTCGTGATGCGCGCCAGCGGCTCGGCCACCCGTCGCAAGGACAACTGGTCGGGCAACGCCACCGAGTAGTCAGGCGCGTCTGGCCAGCCTCGCCTCGAGGTTGGCCTTCACCGCGGGCCACTCGGGCTCGATGATCGAGAACTCGACGCTGTCGCGCAGCGCGCCGTTGCGGTATCGGCTCATCGCGCGCATGACACCGTCCTGCTTCGCTCCCAGACGTTCGATCGCCGCCCGCGACTGGAAGTTGACCCACTGCGTCGTCAAGCCCACACGGAACACGCCGAGGTCCTCGAACGCGTGCCGGAGCAGCAGCAGCTTCGACTCGGCGTTGGTGCCGGTGCCGTGGGCCGACGGGCGATTCCAGGTGTAGCCGATGTGCAGCCGGGGGACGTCGGCCTCCAGGTCGTAATAGGACGTGAGGCCGAGGATCCGTCCTTCGGCGTCGAACGCGGTGAACGGGATCATCCCACCGGTCTCGATCAGGCCGATCCGACGGTCGATCTCGGCGGCGAGCCCGTCGGGGGAGGGCACCGAGGTGTACCACGCCTGCTTCCACAGCTCACCCTCGAGCAGCGCATCGAGGAGGCCGTCGTGATGAGACGTCTCCAGAGGTCGGAGTTCGACGAGGCGGCCGGTGAGGGTGATCGGGGCCGGGGCGGTGCGGAAGGTCATGCAGCCATTCAATCAGCGCCGCGCCCGGCGCCATGTCACACGATCGGGGCGCGATGCTCCCATTGGCCCCGCCCCATCCTCGCGCCGACGTACGTGGTGTCCCCGACGCGACGCAGCAGCCGTCGATATGCGGTCACGAGCTCGACGGTCACTCCCAGCTCGAAGGCGAGGCTGGCGGGGTGGGTGCCTCGCGCTCTCTCGGCCTCGGCGTACGCGTCGGCGTCGATCAGCAGTCGGGCCGCCCACTCGTCTGCTCGGCGCTCCTGTCGCGCGCGGATCGACGAATCCGCTGTGGGGGTGTGACCGAGCATCGCGTGCCCGAGCTCGTGCGCGATCACGCTGGATGTGGCCCTCGCGCTGAGACCGGGGGTGACCCGGATGGTCGCGGTGTGCGGTTCGTAGCCGCCGGGGCGCCGACCTCGACGTTCGATGAGGTGCAGCCCGTTCTCTTCGAGCAGGCGAAGGAGGGCCTCCATGATCCTCCTCGCCGGGTGGTCGTCAGTCGTAGAGATCGTCGGTGTCGTCAGCGTGCGCGAGAGGAGACTCGAACGCGACTTCGGATTCATCCTGGCGTCGACCACGGACATCGGTGCGGGGGTGCAGGGCGGTGATCGTGGCGCCGCCGCGGAAGCCCTCGGAACGGAGCCGCTCTTCGGCACGCGTGATCACCACGTGCGGTGCGATGTCGAGGGCCGCGCTGACCGCGTACAGGATGGGAACCGGGATCGAGCGCTTGCCCGTGACGTAGTTGTCGAGAGCGCTCCTCGCGATGCCGACCTCGCGCGCCATCGCGGCGATGCTGCTTCCGGCGGCGGCGATCTCGGCGCGGAGCTGGCGGCCTACCGCCGCATTGAACTGCTCGCCCGGTGTCTTCACGTGAGTCACGATAGCACCGGCATGAAGCCAGGATGCCGTCATACTGGTGCGCTGAACGCTTGTCGCACCCCGTATGCGGCGATACTGTCTATGAATGACGACAGATGTGCGACGTGCGGTGGCGAATGCGATCGAAGAAGAACTGCGTCGCGGGGGCCGGGACACACCCTGGCTCTCCGATCGAGCGGGAATCGCCCGCGCAGCGCTCCGCAGGAAGCTCGCGGGTGAGGCCGACTTCACCGTTGCCGATCTGGCCGACATCGCGCAGGCGCTCGACATATCGGTCGCGCGGCTCACGCCCTGACCGCACTAGCGTGGGGGTATGAAGACCATCCCCTTCGGATCCGCCACAGCCCCCGCCGTCGTCGCAGGAATGATGCGCATCGATGACAAGGATGATGCGCAGATCCGTGAACTGTACGACACCGCCCGCAGTGCCGGCATCGACTTCTTCGATCATGCCGACATCTACGGCGGCAGCATGCACTTCTGCGAAAGCCGCTTCGCCGATGCGCTGGACCTCACGGCCGCCGAGCGCGACGAGATCGTGCTGCAGACCAAGTGCGGCATCCACCCCGCCGAGGGCACGTTCGACTTCTCATACGAGCACATCGTCCGCCAGGTCGAGGGGTCGCTCGCGGCGCTTCGCACAGACCACATCGACGTTCTCCTGCTGCACCGCCCCGACGCGCTGGTCGAGCCCGAGGAGGTCGCCAGGGCGTTCGACGAGCTCGAGGCCGCGGGCAAGGTCCGCTCGTTCGGCGTCTCGAACCACACGCCGCGGCAGATCGACCTCCTGCGCACCGCGGTCACTCAGCCCCTGGTCGCCAATCAGCTGCAGCTGTCGATCACGCACGCGCCGATCCTCGCGCAGCCGGTCGCCGCGAACATGGCAGGCGAGGACCAGAGCATCGTCCGCGACGGCGGAGGCATCGTCGAGTACTGCCGCATCAACGGCATCACGATCCAGGCATGGTCGCCCTTCCAGGGCGGCTTCTTCACGGGGGTGTTCCTCGGCAACCCCGAGTATGCCGAGCTCAACGCCGTGATCGATCGGCTGGCTGCGTCGTACGCGGTCGCACCGATCGCGATCGCGACGGCGTGGATCACGCGTCACCCCGCGAAGACGCAGGTCGTGCTCGGAACCACGACCCCGCAGCGGGTGCAGGATGCCGCTGCCGGCGCCGACATCGAGCTCACGCGCGCCGAGTGGTACGAGCTCTTCCGCGCGGCGGGTCACCTGCTCCCGTAGCAGGCGCGCGAGACGCGGGCGTCGTCTACCCTGAACACATGCCGTTCCTGTTCTCGCTCCTCGTCATCGCGCTGATGATCGGCGCGCTGGTCGACATCATCCGCCGAGACGACGCGCAGGTGAGATTCCTGCCGAAGATGGCGTGGATCATCATCGTGATCCTCCTGCCGCTGATCGGCGGTCTGCTGTGGTTCGCGATCGGCAGGGAGTACTCGGAGGCGGGTCTGCGGCTGCCCCGGATGCGGCCGGCTGCGCGCCCCGCGACCCGCCGACCGGAGCCACGCCAGGCCCCGCCGGTCGACGCTCGCAGCACGGAGCAGCAGATCGCGGATCTCGATCGTGAGATCGAGGAGTGGCGGCTGCGTCAGGAGATCGAGAAGCGCCGGCGAGACGAGGGCGACGCGTCGTCGAGCGGGGCCGCGGACACGTCGAGCTAGCCGACGCGCTCGAGATCGAAGGACTCCCGCAGGGCGTCTTCGAGGTGGGGATACGCGAACTCGAACCCGGCGAGCGTCAGCTTCTCGGGGATGACCCACCGGCTCTTGAGGATCAGCTCGGTCTCGGTGCGGATGCCGATGGCGCCGAGCTCGAGCATCCACCGAGGCATCGGCGGACCGACGCGCACCTCCAGCAACCGCCGCACGGTGGCCATGAAGTCGGCGTTGTCGGTCGGATTCGGAGATGCGGCGTTCACGGGCCCGTCGAGGGTCGGCGTGACCTCGAGGAAATCGATGATGCGGGCGACGTCCTCGACGTGCACCCAGCTGAACCGCTGTCGTCCGCGGCGTGCGCCGGGGCGGTGGCCCGTGCCCGCGGCGCGGCGTGCGCGGCTGATCGGCCAGCGCCCGTCGTGCTGCGCCCCTCCGAGGCCGAGTCGTGCCAGGTTCTTCAGCGGGCCGAGCACGCCGCCGTGGCCGAGCACGATCGCACTGCGCAGGGCCACCCGCCGCGTCCGGGGGAGGTCGTCCGCGAACAGCGCGCGCTCCCACGCCTTGGCCACCTCGACGGAGAACCCCGTGCCGATCTCGCCCGACGACTCGGTCATCGGACGCTCTTCGGCATGACGGTAGATGGTCGCCGTCGAGGAGTTGACCCACAGTGGGGGAGGATTCGCGGCCTTCGCGATGGCGGAGCTCAGCGACGAGGTCGTGTCGAGCCGCGAGCGGAAGATCGCGGCGCGGTTCTCGGGCGTATAGCGGCAGTTCACGCTCTTGCCCGCCAGGCCGATCACGAGCGACGCACCGTCGACGGCCCGATCGATCGCCGCCTGGTCTCCCCAGGAGATGTCGGCGCCGGATCGCGAGACGGTGATCACCTCCCGCCCCGCTGACCGCAGACGGGGGATCAGGTACTGCCCCATGAAGCCGGTCGATCCGCCGATCACGACGGGTCCTGCGGAGCGGGGCATCGGATCCGTCACGGGGTCTCGCTCTCGATCGCGTACTCGAAGAATCCCGTGTACTCGTAGACGCGGCCGAGCAGCGGGGCGTCGATGGTCATGTTCACGTGGTGCCGCTCGCGCTGTTCGTCCCAGCGCTCGACGAGACCGATGCGCGGACTCAGGAAGCGCGGAGCGGTGATGCGCAGCCGCCCGAACCGCATCCCGACCCGGCGGATGGTCAGCACGACGGCACCGTCACGCACGTCGATGTCGAAGGTCGTGACGACCGTGCGACGGGGGCCGATCTCGTTGCGGAGGATGCGGTTCGCGCCGAGGGAGACGACGTCGGGCATGACCCAGGTGCGTCCTGGGAGATCGAAGTGCCTGACTGCCAGCGCCTCGCCCGCGACCGTGCGGTTCTCGATGCGGAACGGGACGTCGTGTTCCCATCCGGCGAACGCGACTCCGAGGGATTCCGCGATGCGGAACACCGGCCACAACCAGCGATGGCGCGAGCCCGCGCTCGTGAACACGCCCGTGCCGACTCCGACATGCCCGTCGGGGATGGTGCGAAAGTACCAGGCGGTCTTCGGGTGGAGTTCCGAGATGCGCTCGCCGAGCGCGCGCTCGTAGGGCGACCGTCGATCAGTGCCGGGTGCTGTCACACCCTCACCCTAGCGAGAGGTCGGACGCAGCAGTCGATCGAGCAGGGCGAGTGCCTCATGCTGCGGCGCGGTGTCGTCGAGGAGCCACTGCGTCTGCAGGCCGTCGGAGGCGGCCACGACCAGGGCGGCGACGGCCTCGGCATCCACGTCCTCGCGTATGAGACCCGTGTCCTGCTGTTCTCGCACGAGCGCGGCCATGTCCGTGCGCAACCGCGCGAAGCGCGTCGTCGCGAACTTGCGGGCAGCCGGGTGCCCTTCTTCGAGTGCGGTCGCGACGAGCATGGAGTAGAGCTGGACGAGCCCGGGGACCTCGCGGTTGGTGCGCGCGGACTCGATCATCCGCTCGACCGGGGTCGCCTCGGCCGGGAGGGCGTCGGGCTGCTGGCGACCGGGCGCCGTGCTCTCCTGGTAGACCGCGACGAGCAGCTCCTCCAGCGACCCGAAGTAGTGGGTGAGGGCCGCGTGAGTGACGCCGACGGCACTGGCGATGGAGCGGAGGCTCGTGCGGTCGGCTCCGCGTGCGGCGAAGACCTCGATGGCGCGATCGAGGATCTCCTGGCGACGGGCGATGCCCTTCGCGTAGGCACCGCGCTGCCGCGGGCGATCCTGATCCTGACTCATGAGGCGAGTCTACAGATTGAAAACTTCCGCGCGGAGGTATTTGGTGATAGCGTGCTCGGACAGACGGGTGAAGGCAGCCCGCACGTCACCGACGACCGAAGGAGACCCCGTGGCGATTCAGACTTCCATCCAGCTGTTCACGATCAAGGATCAGCTCGAGACCGACCTCGAAGGCTCGCTGAAAGAGGTGGCCGCCAGAGGCTTCACGGCCGTCGAGCCCTACGACTTCGTGCGCCGGGCTCAGCCGCTCGCCGACGCCCTGTCTGCGGCGGGCCTGACCGCTCCCTCCGGCCACGCATTCCTCGCCTCCGAGTCGTTCGTCAACCCGGACGGCAGTGGAACCACTCTTCCGGTGCCGTCGTCCGCCGAGGTGTTCGCCGCGGCGAAGGTGCTCGGCATGGGCACCGTCATCGACCCTTATACGGAGCCCGCGCGCTGGGAGTCGATCGAGCAGATCGAGGAGACCGCGCGCCTGCTCAACGAGGCGGCCGCCGTCGGCGCGACCGTCGACGTGCGCGTCGGCTACCACAACCACGCCCATGAGCTCGAGGCCGTCTTCGACGGCGTCACCGGGCTCGAGGTGCTCGCCGGCCTGCTCGACGAGCGTGTCGTGCTCGAGGTCGACCTCTACTGGGTCGCACGCGGCGGGGTCGACCCGGTCGCCCTGCTGCAGCGCCTCGGGGACCGCGTGATCGCGGTGCACGCCAAGGACGGCACGCTCGATCCCGCGCTCCTGAGCGCCTACCCGCCCGCCGATCAGGTGGCAGCCGGCGAGGGCACCGTGCCGCTCCTCGAGGCCATCGCGGCCGCCCCCGCTCTCGAGCTCGCGATCGTCGAGTTCGACCACTTCGACGGCGACCTCTGGGATGCGGTCGAGCGCAGCCGCGTCTACCTCGACGAGAAGGTCGCCGGCTGATGGCGATCGGGAACGGACCCGTCGGCGTCGGGATCATCGGCGCGGGCAACATCAGTGACCAGTATCTGTCGAACCTCACGACCTTCCCCGACGTGCGCGTGATCGCCGTCGGCGATCTGCTCGAGGACCGCGCGAAGGCGCAGGCCGAGAAGTACGGCGTTCCTCGCGCGGGCGGTGTCGAGCTCGTGCTGAACGACCCCGAGATCGACATCGTCGTGAACCTGACTATCCCCGCCGTGCACGTCGAGGTGTCGGAGGCGATCCTCGCCGCCGGCAAGCACGTGTGGACGGAGAAGCCGATCGGCGTCAGCCGCGACGAGTCGCAGCGCCTGCTGCAGAGGGCGGAGGCCGCCGGTCTCCGTGTCGGCGTCGCCCCCGACACCGTGCTCGGACCCGGCGTGCAGACCGCGAAGCGCGCGATCGCCCGCGGCGACATCGGTCGTCCCCTCTTCGCCCAGACCACGTTCCAGTGGCAGGGGCCGGAGATCTTCCATCCGAACCCCGCGTTCCTGTATGCCAAGGGTGCGGGTCCGCTGCTCGACATGGGGCCGTACTACGTCTCGGCGCTCGTGCACGTGTTCGGTCCGGTGGCGGCCGTCGCAGCCCTCGGACTCCAGGGTGCTCCGACGCGCACGGTGCAGGTGGGAGAGCTCGCCGGACAGGAGTTCCCGGTCGAGATCCCGTCGACGCTGAGCGTGCTGATGGACTTCGAGCAGGGCGGACAGGCGCAGAGCCTCTACAGCACCGACTCACCTCTGCTGCGCCAGGGCATCGTCGAGATCACGGGCACCGAGGGCACGATCGTGATCCCCGACCCCAACACGTTCGGCGGACCGATCACGATCACGCGACCGCTGTCCCGCGTGTTCGTGCCGCCGGAGCCGACCGTGCAGGACGTCGTCGACGTCGAGCAGGAGGGCGTGCTCTCGGGACGCGGCGTCGGTCTGCTGGACATGGCGCGGTCGATCGCCGCCGGCCGGACGCATGTCGCCACGGGGGAATTCGGCTATCACGTGCTCGACACGCTGCTGTCGATCGAAGAGGCCGCCGAGTCGCGCAGCTTCGTGCAGGTCGAGAGCACGATCGACGAGGTGGGCTCGCTGGATGCCGACTTCGATCCGTTCGAGGCGACTCTCTGAGGTCAGCCGGTGTGGCGGCGGCGGTGCGGTCAGCGCGCCTTCGTCGCCACATAGCGGTCGACGTTCGCGGGTGAGAGCACCTCGCGGGCGACCATGATCGCGGCGCCCAGCACGGCGGCCCGGTCACCCGCCTGCGACTGCACGATGGCGAGGTGCTGGGTCGCCAGGGGGATGGATCGTCGATAGACGACCTCGCGCACCCCGGCGAGAAGGTGCTCGCCGGCGCGGGCGATGCTGCCGCCCAGCACGATGATCGACGGGTTGAGCAGATTGACGACGGTCGCGAGCACCTCGCCGACATCTCGGCCGGCCTGACGGGTCGCCTCGATCGCAGCGGCATTGCCCGAGCGGACGAGGTCGACCACATCTGCGGGACTGTGCGCCGCAAGCCCGGCCTCCCGCAGAGCTGCCGCCAGCGCCGACCCGCTCGCGAGCGCTTCGAGGTCGCGCTCGTCGCCGGGCTCCCTCGTCGAGCCTGCGCCGCTCGGCACCTGGACGTGCCCCAGATCGCCGGCCGATCCCTGCGCGCCGCGCTGCAGCTGTCCGCCGGCGATGATGCCGGACCCGATGCCGGTCGAGACCTTGACGAACACGAGGTCGTCGACGTGCGGCCACGTGGTGGCCTGCTCGCCGAGCGCGAGGATGTTCACGTCGTTGTCGACGAGCACCGGCACGTCGAACGTGCGCTGCACATAGGCGGGGATGTCGAAGCGGTCCCAGCCGGGCATGATCGGCGGGTTGGTCGGTCGCCCGGTCGAATGCTCGACGGGACCGGGCACGCCGATGCCTACCCCGAGCAGCGGGATGCCGGCAGCGCGAGAGGCCTCGAGGAGAGCGCCCGCATCGTCGAGGATCAGATCGAGGAGGCTCTCGGGCCCGTCGCCGATGTCGATCGTGCGGGTGCGCGAGCCGAGGATCACGCCGGCGAGATCGGCGACGGCACTGGTGGCGTGAGTGGCACCGAGGTCGACGGCGAGCACGACTCCGGCACGGGAGTTGAAGGCGAGTCGCGCAGGCGGTCGGCCGCCCGTCGAGACAGCCTCGCCTGCCGGTCGCAGGAGGTCGGCGGCGAGCAGGGCATCGACCCGCAGCGCGACGGTCGACCGCGCGAGACCCGTGATGGTCGCGAGCTCGGCTTTGGTGCGGGCGGTGCCGTCGCGAAGGATCTGGAAGATCTCGCCCGCCCCGGGATTCGCCGCCGCGGCGGTGCGGAGTGCGTCGACCATTGCGTCAGTAAACCACAGACTTGCGCCACCGCTCGGTCGACTTCCGATTCGTTACGAAGAACTTTTGACGAATACCTAGCAAAAGTCGAGGAGCCGTGTCAGACTCACCGCCATGACAACGGATGTCACAGACACCGGTCTCGGGACGATCCGAGTCGGCATCCTCGGCGGGGGATTCATGGCTCGCGTGCATCGCACCGCGGCCAGGGACGCGGGAGGCGAGTTCCGCGCCGTCGCCACCGGCTCCCTCGCGGGCGGGCGTCAGGCCGCGGACGAACTCGGCGCCGTGCGTGCTGAGGCCGATGCCGCCGCTCTCCTCGCGGCCGATGACATCGACGTCGTCCACATCTGCACCCCCAACGCCACGCACGCCGGACTTGCGCTGCGCGCGCTCGAAGCCGGCAAGCATGTCATCTGCGAGAAGCCCCTCGCCACGAACGCTGCGGACGCCCGTGAACTCGCACGGGTCGCCGGATCTCTCGGCCGCGTCACCGCGGTTCCCTTCGTCTACCGCTACCACCCGATGGTGCGGGAGGCGCGGGCCCGCGTCGCCCTGGGCGGCATCGGGGAGCTCCTCACCCTCGACTGCTCGTACCTGCAGGACTGGATGCTCCTCTCCACCGACGATGACTGGCGGGTGCGGTCGGCATCCGGCGGGGCATCACGGGCGTTCGCCGACATCGGCTCGCACCTCTGCGACCTCATCGAGTTCGTGACGGGCCAGAGGATCCGGTCGCTCAGTGCCCGCACCCGCCGGGTGTTCGCCGAGCGAGCCGGACGGGCGGTCGACACGGAGGACATCGTCGCGATCCTCGTCGAGACCGAGTCCGGTGCCCTGGGCACCCTGCTCGTCTCGCAGATGGCCGCCGGACGCAAGAACGCCCTGACTCTCGAACTCCACGGGACCAGGCAGACCCTGCGCTTCGAGCAGGAGCGCCCGGAGGAGCTGTGGATCGGCATGAGAGAGGAGTCCCGGCTGCTGCTGCGCGACCCCTCCACCGCATCGCCCGACTCGGCTCGTCTGCAGCGGGTGCCCTCGGGGCATGCCATGGGCTATCAGGACGCGTTCAACGGCTTCATCGCCGACGTGTATGCGGCGATCGGCGGCGCGACCCCCGACGGGCTGCCCACGTTCGAGGACGGTGTCCGCTCGGCGGTGCTCACCGAGGCGGTCCTCGCCTCGGCGGCCGCGGACGGACGATGGACGGAGGTGGCGGCATGACCGCGACGATCACACAGCCGGTGCTCGAGGTCTCGGGCATCCGCAAGTCGTTCTTCGGAGTGGAGGTGCTGAAGGGCATCGACTTCGATGTGCGTCCGGGGGAGGTGCACGGACTCGTCGGCGAGAACGGCGCGGGCAAGTCCACGCTCATGAAGATCATCGCCGGGGTGCAGCCCGCCGACGACGGCGTGGTGCGCTACCGCGGTGCGGAGGTGCGGCACGCACACCCGCGGCAGGCGATGGATGACGGCATCGTGACCGTCTTCCAGGAGTTCACGCTGCTGCCCGAGCGCACGGTCGCGCAGAACGTGTATCTCGGACGTGAGCCCCGACGCGGCGGCTTCGTCGATCAGAAGGCGATGATCCGTCGCACCGGCGAGCTCCTCGCCGACCTCGGCGTCTCGTTCATCGACCCGCAGGCCCGGGTCGGTTCACTGACCGTCGCCGAGCAGCAGATCGTCGAGATCGTCAAGGCGCTGTCGTTCGAGGCGCAGGTCATCTCGATGGACGAGCCCACCGCCGCGCTGAGCGACCGCGAGGTCGAACTGCTGTACGCGATCATCCGCCGGCTCACGTCTCGCGGGGTGGCGGTGATCTACGTCTCGCACCGGCTCAAGGAGATCTTCGACCTGTGCGACCGCATCACGATCCTCAAAGACGGCGCGCTGGTCTCGACCGATGAGACGAGCGCCCTGACGACCGACGAACTCGTGCGCCGAATGGTCGGCCGATCCATCCAGTCGTACTACCCGGATGCCGTGGCCGGCACCGTCGTCGGCGAGCCGCGGCTCGAGCTCGACGGCTGCGGCAACGCCTTCGTCGACGGCGTCTCGCTCACCCTCCGCGCCGGGGAGATCGTCGGGATCGCCGGGCTCCAGGGGTCCGGACGCACCGAACTGGTCGAGGGGATCTTCGGCATCGACCCGTTCGTGCGGGGCTCGATGCGGGTCGACGGCTCATCCACGCGCATCACGAGCGCCAGGGCGGCGGTGCGCGCGGGACTCGCCCTCGTCTCGGAGGATCGCAAGGCCCAGGGACTGGCGCTCGGGCAGTCGGTGCTCGACAACACCCTGCTCGTGATCCGCAGCGTCTTCACCGCTCGCACCGCCTCGTCCCGTCGAGAGGTGCCGGGGGTGCTCAGCTCGCTGGAGATCAGCTCCCGCGGTCTCGACCAGGAGGTGCGCTTCCTCTCGGGCGGCAACCAGCAGAAGGTCGTGCTCGCCAAGTGGCTGCTCACACAGCCGCAGATCGTGCTCTTCGACGAGCCGACCCGCGGCATCGATGTCGGTGCGAAGTACGCGGTGTACCAGCTCATGCGCGACCTCGCGGCACAGGGCAAGGCGGTACTGATGGTGTCGAGCGAGCTGCCGGAGGTGATCGGCATGAGCGATCGGATCCTCGTGATGCACGACGGCGAGCTGGTCGCCGAGCTGCCGGCGGGTTCCGCGGAGCACGAGATCCTCGGCGCAGCCACGGGCGCGACGGTCGACGGGGGTGCACGATGAAGAGAGTGCGGATCGACTCGACCGTCATCGTGCTCGGGATCCTCATCCTGACGCTCATCGTCGGCGCCATCCTCGTCGGCACCGTCGGTCGCAACTTCTTCAGCCCCGGCAACATCCGCGACATCCTCACCGGCATGAGCGTCCTCGGGCTCGTCGCGATCGGGCAGACCCTCGTGGTGCTGGGCGCGTCGCTCGACCTGTCGGTGACCTATGTCGTGAGTCTGTCGAGCCTCCTGGCGGCGACGATCATGAACGGCAACCCCGGGAACATCCCGGCCGCGGTCTCGATCACTCTGCTCGTCTGCGCCGGGATCGGTCTGGTCAACGGACTCATCGTCACCGTGCTGAAGGTCAACGGGTTCATCGCGACGCTCGGCGTGGGGCTGATCCTGCAGGGGATCCTGAACACCAACTTCGAGGGCTCGGCGGGCAGCGTGCCGTGGGAGTTCCAGCTCATCGGCGCCACCGGCGTCGGGCCCGTGCCGGTGGCGCCGATCATCATGATCGCGCTCGCCGTCGTCGTCTGGCTGCTGCTGAACCGCACGCGCACCGGCGCCCACCTGTATGCGGTCGGCGGCGACCCCGAGATC
Organism: Microbacterium sp. CGR1; assembly: GCF_001266755.1. Classification (NCBI taxonomy): domain Bacteria; kingdom Bacillati; phylum Actinomycetota; class Actinomycetes; order Micrococcales; family Microbacteriaceae; genus Microbacterium; species Microbacterium sp. CGR1. Next base: position 1,541,267 of record NZ_CP012299.1, on the reverse strand, counting down.
GCGCGCCTGTCGGGGGTGCGCACCCGCCCGCCGCTGATCGCCGCGCACGTGCTGTGCTCCGTCTTCGCGGGCCTCGCCGGCCTGCTGCTCGCCAGCCGTCTCGGCGTCGGCAGTCCCACGGTCGGCCAGCAGGGCGGCTACGCGCTGCTGTCGATCGCAGCCGTCGTGCTCGGAGGCACCCTGCTGCTCGGCGGACGCGGTTCGATCTGGGGTGCGATCGGCGGTGTCGCGATCCTCGCGGTCGTCGACAACGTGATGAGCGTCATGCAGGTCAACCCGTTCCTGAAGGACGTCGTCCGCGGCGTGGTGATCGTCGCCGCGGTGGCCGTCTACAGTCGTCGGTCGATCGTCAGTCGCCGTCCGCGTTTCGGCGCCGGCGGCACGAGAACCGGGGGAGACGACGCCGCCAAGGCGGCCGAGTCCGAGATGGCGGCCGCAGCATCCGAACTCGCCGATACGAGCACCGTCCCGGAAGGAGGCCGGTCGTGAACACTCTGCGCACACTCGTGAGCCCTCGGGGCGCGGTGTTCCTGCTGCTGGTGATCCTGCTCGTCGCCGTCATGATCCTCAACCCGAGCTTCGCGGAGCCGGGGCAGTTCATGAGGTTCATCCAGCGCGTCGCACCGATCGCCATCGTCGCGATCGGCCAGTACTTCGTCATCATCGCGGGCGAGTTCGACCTGTCGCAGGGCTCGCTGATCACCGCGCAGGTGATCGTCGCCGGCAACCTCGTCGGGCAGGACGACTCCCGCACCGTGCCCGTGCTGCTGCTCATGATCGTCTTCGGGGTGGTCGTCGGACTCGTGAACGGTGTCATCACCACGCTGCTCAAGGTGCCCTCCTTCATCGTCACGCTGGGCATGATGCTCGCCCTTCTCGGCGGCGTCATGTGGTGGACCGGGGGAGCGGCCACGGGCAACCCGGCTGACAGCTTCCGCGAGATCGGTCGTGGCGGCATCCGTGACGTGCCGGTGCTCGAGTTCATCCCCTGGGCGGTGTTCATCCTGATCGGGTGGCTCGCGCTGGGCATCTGGATCACCAAGCGCCCGCTCGGCAAGCTCCTCATCGCGGTCGGCGACAACTCGACCGCGGTCGACTTCGCCGGCGCGCGCAGCGCCTGGGTGACGACACGGGCGTTCGTGATCTCGTCGCTCTCGGCCACGCTCTCCGCCGTGCTGCTCGTCGGGTACGCCGGGGTGCATCCCTCGGTCGGCCGCGGCTACGAGTTCGTCGCCATCACCGCCGTCGTCCTCGGCGGGGTCGTGCTCGGCGGAGGCCGGGGATGGATCGTCGCGGCGGCGGCGGGAGCCTTCGCGCTCGAGGCCCTCTTCATGCTGCTGAACATCGCGGGGGTCCCTTCGACGCTGCGAGACGCCGTGCAGGGCGTGATCATCATCGCCGCAGTGGCGTACTCCGCGGTCGCCTTCCGGGCACGGCGCCGGCGAGGCCCGCAGCCGTCTCCGGACGTTCCGCGCACAGAGACCTCAGAACCCGTAACAACCAGCACCATCCACACAGAAACCAGAGGAGATTAGCAATGCGACGATCGATGAAGATCGCCACCGCAGGGGTGGCTCTCTTCGGCCTCATCGCGCTCGCCGGGTGTACGACAGACCCGTCCGTGGCGCCGGCGGAGTCGGAGAACCCGGAGGAATCGGCCGAGACCACCGAATGGTTCGACCAGGAGCTGTTCGACAAGCAGATGGAGGAGCGGGGTGTCGAGCCCCAGGGGCCGGCGACCGAGCCGTATCTCCAGCACATCAACGCCGAGATGGTCGACACGTCGGAGTTCGCCAGCGAGGGGCCCAAGAAGGCCTGCTTCGCGAACGCCTCGATCTCGAACCCGTGGCGGCAGACGGGCTGGATCACGATGAACGAGCAGCTCAAGTCGCTGCAGGAGGCCGGTGCGATCAGCGAGATGGAGACCCGCGACGCGCAGGACTCGGATGACACGCAGATCGCCGACATCGACTACTTCATCTCCGAGGGCGGCTGCGACGTCTTCCTCATCTCGCCCAACAGCACCGCGGCGATGACGCCGGCCGTCGAGCGCGCATGCGAGACCGGCAAGCCGGTGATCGTGTTCGACCGCGGCGTCGACACCGACTGCCCGGTCACGTTCATCCACCCGATCGGCGGATTCGCGTGGGGCATCGACACGGCCGAGTTCCTCATCGACAACCTCGAAGAAGGCGACAAGGTCGTGGCGCTGCGCATCCTCCCCGGAGTCGACGTGCTCGAGCACCGGTGGGCCGCTGCGGAGAAGCTCTTCGACGAGGCGGGGATCGAGGCCGTGGACTACTTCACGGGCGCCGACCCCGCGGAGATCAAGAGCATCATCAGCGACGAGCTCGCCAAGGGCGACGTGCAGGGAATCTGGATGGATGCCGGTGACGGCGCTGTCGCCGCGATCGAAGCCTTCGAAGATGCCGGCGCCGACTACCCGGTGATGACCGGCGAGGACGAGATGAGCTTCCTCCGCAAGTGGAAGGACACGGGTCTCACGGGCCTCGCCCCGGTGTACTCGAACTTCCAGTGGCGCACGCCGCTGCTCGCCGCGCAGATGATCTTCGCCGGCGAAGAGGTTCCGAAGGAGTGGGTGCTCCCGCAGAAGCCGATCACCGAAGCAGAGCTCGACGACTACCTCGCCGCCAATGAGGGAATGCCGGACGGGCACTACGCGAAGTTCGGCGGGGAGAACCTTCCCGGTTACCCGACCGTCTGGCAGGAACGCCAGATCCCGTAACCCCCGGTGATGCTCCCACCCTTCCCCTCTGCGCCTCGCGGATGGGAGGGTGGGAGCACTCGCGTCATCCCCGAAGGAGCAGGATGCCTCGCACGATCGCCGTCAACACGTGGGTGTGGACGTCTCCACTGACCGACGCGACTCTCGAGCCGCTCGCGCCGAAGGCGGCGGGGATGGGGTATCAGGCGCTCGAGCTTCCGCTCGAGAGCGTCGGGGACTGGGATCCGGCACGAGCCCGCGACGTGCTCGACGACCTCGGCCTCGCCGCGATCGTCGTCGGGGCCATGGGCCCGCGGCGCTCGCTGCTCGCGCAGGCCGGTGATGTCGGGGCCACGCAGGACTACCTGCGCTCGTGCATCGCGGCGGCCGCGACGCTCGGCTCCGCGGTGGTCGCCGGTCCCTTCTACGCACCCACCGGGGCGACCTGGCGGATGTCCGTCGAGGACCGTTCGCGAGTGGTGCGCGAGTTGCGCACGAACCTCGAGCCGGTCGCGGCCGAGGCCGCCTCCGCCGGAATCACCCTGGCCGTCGAACCGCTCAACCGCTACGAGACGAGCGTGCTCAACACGGTCGAGCAGAGCCTCGACGCGCTCGCGCCGCTGCTCGGCGCAGGCATCGGGCTCGCGCTCGACACCTACCACCTGAACATCGAGGAGAAGAAGCCCGCGGAGGCCATCCGCGCGGCGGGCTCGGCGATCGCGCACGTGCAGGTGTGCGGCAGCGATCGGGGCGCCGTGGGCGACGACCACACGGACTGGCCGGAGATCCTCCGGGCCCTCGACGATGCGGACTATCGAGGGCCGCTCGGGCTGGAGAGCTTCACGGGCGAGAACGCGACGATAGCCGTCGCCGCATCCGTCTGGCGACCACTCGCGGCGAGCCAGGACGAGCTCGCCGCCCGCAGCATCCAGGCACTGAGAGCGCTCGGCACCTGACCCGTCACGCGATACGAAGGAGTGTCCATGACCACGCACCCGGTCACCCTGTTCACCGGCCAGTGGGCCGATCTGCCGTTCGAGGAGGTCGCCCGGCTGGCGGCCGAGTGGGGATACGACGGCCTCGAGGTCGCAGCATCCGGGGACCATCTCGACCTGCGGCGAGCCGACGAGGACGACGCCTACGTCGCCTCGCGCCGCGAGATCCTCGACCGGCACGGTCTGCAGATCTTCGCGATCTCGAACCATCTCGCGGGCCAGGCGGTGTGCGACGCCCCCATCGACTTCCGTCACCAGGCGATCCTGCGCGACTACGTGTGGGGCGACGGCGACTCCGAGGGCGTGCACGCCCGTGCGGCGGACGACATGAAGCGGGCGGCGCGGGTCGCGCGCAAGCTCGACGTCGACACCGTCGTCGGGTTCACCGGCTCATCGATCTGGCCCTATGTGGCAATGTTCCCGCCAGTACCGGCATCCGTCATCGAAGGCGGGTTCGAGGACTTCGCCGCGCGCTGGAACCCGATCCTCGACGTGTTCGACGGCGAGGGCGTGCGGTTCGCGCACGAAGTGCACCCCGGTGAGATCGCCTACGACTACTGGTCGTCCGTGCGGGCGCTGGAGGCGATCGAGCACCGTGGGGCGTTCGGATTCAACTGGGACCCGTCGCACATGATGTGGCAGAACATCGATCCCGTCGGGTTCATCGTCGACTTCGCCGACCGGATCTACCACGTGGACTGCAAGGACACCCGGATGCGACCGCACAACGGGCGTGCGGGCGTGCTCGGATCGCATCTGCCGTGGGGCGACCCGCGACGCGGGTGGGACTTCGTCTCGACCGGCCACGGCGACGTGCCCTGGGAGGACGCGTTCCGCGCGCTCGAGGCGATCGGATACGACGGCCCCATCTCGATCGAATGGGAGGACGCGGGAATGGACCGCCTGCACGGCGCGCCGGAGGCCCTCGCCTACGTGCGGTCGCTGCTCTGGCCTGCGCCCACCGCCGCGTTCGACGCCGCCTTCAGCAGCCAGCAGACCGGAGATCCCGCATGACCATCCAGCACACCGTCGTCTTCCGCCTCGTGCACGAGGCGGGCAGCCCCGAGGAGCGCGAGTTCCTCGCGACGGGCAGAGCGGTGCTCACGTCGATCCCCGGTGTCGAGGACTTCACGATCCGTCGCCAGGTGAGCCCGAAGAGCGACCTCGAGCATCAGTTCTCGATGGTGTTCCGCGACCGCGATGCGTACCGCTCCTACGACGCGCACCCCGCGCACACCGCGTTCGTCTCGGAACGCTGGGTGCCCGAGGTCGCGGCGTTCCAGGAGTATGACTTCGAGGAGTGACGACGTGGCCGGCGGCGCGGATCAGACCGAGTCGCGCAGCTTCACCAGGCGCTCGTGGCCGGTCTCCTCGAGCTCCGCGATGCTCTCGCGCGACTTGAGGAAGTCCGAGAACGAGCGGTAGCCGAGGGCCTTCTCGCTGAACGACGGGTCCATGCGACGCATGTGCGTCTTCACCGCCGAGCTGTGCAGCCACTCGTCGGCATCGGCCTTGTCGTGCCCGAGGCGCAGCGCGCGATGCAGCAGCTCCGTCGCCTCGCCCTGCTCGGTGCCCTCGCCGTGCTCGTCGAGCTTCGCGGACGACGACGGTGCCGCAGCGGTCGCCGCCGCTGCGGCGGCCTTCGCCTTGGCGGCCTTCGTCGGCGGTCGCGATTTGGCCTTCGCGGCGGGCTCGGCGGCCGGCTCGGCCACAGGCTCGACGGCGACCTCGGGAACGGTGACGACGGGCGCGGGCGCGGTCTTGCTCGGGCGCACGACGCCGGGAAGCGAGTCGTACGCCTCGAACTCGTCGCACGCGGCGGCGAGGGACTTCGCGGTGGATCCCGCGACGCCGACGCCGATGACGTAGCGACCCAGACGCTTGCAGCGCTGTGCGAGCGGGACGTAGTCGCTGTCTCCGGCGACGATCACGACGTGCGTGAGGTCGGGCAGACGGAACATGTCCTCGACCGCGTCGACGGCGAGGCGGATGTCCGCGCCGTTCTTCGCGTAGGCGGCGGCCGGGAACAGCTGCACGAGGTCGACGGCGCGGGCCACGAGCTGCGACCTGTAGACCGCGTTCACGGGCGACGACCAGTCGGCGTACGCCCGGGTGAGCACGAGCGTGCCGAAGGAGGCCGCGTAGTCGATGATCGCGCCGACCTCGATCATGGCGCGGGACAGCCGCTCCGTGACCTCCGGATCGGTCGGGTTCTCGGTGATCCGCTGGCGGTCCTTGCCATAGGCGTTCCGTCCGTGCACACGGTCGTACCAGGAGATGACGATGTTGTCGAAGTCCAGGTAGACGGCGACGCGGGCGTCGGTGGCCTCAGCCATGGTTCACTCCTTCGCGCGGGTAGCGCACGCCGATCTGCGCGCGGATCTCGTCGAGGGTGCCCATGATCGCGACGCTCTCGGCGATCGGCAGGATGTCGCCCTCGAGCACGCCGTCGCCCACGAGGCGCTCGGCCGCGAGGGCCTGGTACTGCATGCCGCGACCGTCGACCTCGGACACGTACTCCTCGACGACCGTGCCGTCCGGCTGCACGACGCGGAACGTGGTGGGGGTGTACCAGACGCGGTCGAGGTCGATGCGCGCCGTCGTGCCGATGATGCTCGCCGCGTTGGGGCCCGCGGCACGCGACGACGAGAGCGTCGTCGAGATCGCTCCGCCGTCGTGGGTCATGACGGTGGCGACCTCGGCATCCGCTCCGGTCTCGATCAGGCGCCCGACGGCGTGGATGCCGGTCGGGGCGCCGAGGATGTCCCACACGAAGGAGATCGGGTAGATCCCGAGGTCGAGGAGGGCACCGCCGCCGAGCTCGAGGGCGTTGAGACGGTGCTCGGGGTCGGAGGGGAGCAGCTGGGTGTGGTCGGCGCTCACGGCGCGGATCTCACCGAGGGTCCCGGCGGCGATGATCTCGCGGATGCGGGCCATGTGCGGCAGGTAGCGCGTCCACATCGCCTCCATCGCGAGCAGGCCCCGATCGGCGGCCAGACGCTGCAGGTCCTCCGCCTCCGAGCGGTTGAGGGTGAACGCCTTCTCGACCAGCACGTGCTTGCCGGCTTCGAGCGCGAGGCGGGCGTTCTCGTGATGCATCGGGTGCGGGGTCGAGACGTAGATGATGTCGACCTCGGGGTCGGCGACGAGCGCCTCGTACGAGGGATGCGCGCGCGGGATGTCGAAGCGGGCGGCGAAGGCGTCGGCCGATTCCTGCGAGCGCGAGCCGACCGCCACGAGATCGAGCCCTGCGGTGCGCAGATCGGATGCGAACGCGCCGGCGATGCCGCCGGTCGCGAGGATTCCCCAACGAAGACCAGTCATCATCTCAGCGTAGGGGGTGGAGGCTGAGCACGGGGTGTTCAGACCAGGGCATCCGGGGGCGGCCGGAACGGATGCCGTTCAGACGAGCGCGAGCGCGCGGTCGAGGTCGGTGATCAGATCGCTCGGATCCTCGAGCCCGGCCGACAGGCGGATCGTGGCGAACTCGATCATGCGGTCACCACTGCGGTGCTCAGAGCGCGGGGGAGGAGGTCGAGGTCATGGTCCCATCCTCCGATCGGGCTCCGACACTCGGGGAGGATGTGTCGCCGTGTTGCGATCCGTTTCGCTGCGCTTCCCCGCCGATTGGCCCGCTGCCGAGCCCGCTCATACTTTCGGGTGCATGACCGAACCCCTCATCATCGGCGCCATGGTGCGCACTCTCGGCGCGTATCCCTCCGGCTGGCGTCAGCCGGGCGCGCATCGCGACCCCTCGGCCGATGCCGAGATCCTCCGTCGCATCGCGCGAGAGGGAGAGGACGCGGGGCTCGACTACCTGTTCTTCGGCGATTGGCTGGCCACCGGGCCGGACCTCGAATTCCGCGACCCGTACCTGCTCGCGCGGATCGACCCGGTGAGCGCCGTGCTGTACCTCGCCGGGGTCACCTCTCGAATCGGCCTCATCGCGACGGTGAACACGACCTACGCCGATCCGTATGCGACGGCGCGCTCGCTCGCATCCCTCGACCTGCTGACAGGCGGTCGCGCCGGCGTCAACCTCGTCACCGGAGCCGAGCCACGAGCCGCGGGCAACCACGGTCGCGATGCGCACGCCGACAACGAGAGCCGATACGACCGCGCCGAGGAGTTCGTCGTCGCCCTGCGCCGTCTGTGGGACTCGTGGAGCGAGGACGCCTGGATCGCGGATGCCGCACGCGGCGTGCTCATCGACCCGGACGGGCTCCGGGGTGCGGACCTCCGGGGCGAGCACGTGCGCGTCTCGGGGCCGCTGAACGTGGCCCGCCCCCCGCAGGGGCGGATCCCTCTCGTGCACGCCGGCACCTCGCCGCGGTCGCGCGCGCTCGCCGCGACCGAGGCCGATCTCGCGCTCATCGCCGCCCCGAACATCGCCGATGCGATCGCCACACGGCGGCAGCTGCGCGAGATCGCGCTCCGATCAGGCCGCTCGCCCGAGGGGCTGGCGGTGATCGCGCCCGTGCTTCCTGTGGTCGCACCGACGGATGCCGACGCTCACCGCATCGTCGAACGGCTGCTCGCGCTCGTCCCGCTCGACGAGGGGCATCAGTCGTCCCGCACGGCATTCCCCGCGAACAGATCGGTCGCCGCGCTGGCCGGCGCCCTGGGCGTCGGCGCCGACGACCCGCTGCGTTCCGCCGGCTTCGACGAGGTCGTGACCCGCGATCAGGCCGGGCGCCTCGGGGAGGCAGGGCAGGCGCTGATCGAGCGCCTGCGACTCATCGCCGGACTCCGCGTCGGGGATGACGGCGAGACGGCGCTGACCTGGCGCCACCTCGTCGCGGCCCATGCCGTGCCTGCCGCATTCGTGGTCGGCGACGCCGCAACGATCGCGGACCACTTCGAGACCTGGCGCGACCAGGGTGCAGCCGACGGGTTCAACGTGCTCTCCGCGTTCCAGCCCGCACAGTTCGAGGCCTTCACCCGCCTCGCCGCGCCCGAACTGCGTCGACGGGGCCTGCTCGGTCGCAGCGACGGAGCGCCCACCCCGCTGCGGGACCGTCTCGGCGTCGGCGTCGGCGTCGGCGGCGGCGTCGAGGTCGGCAGCGAGCAGCGTGCCGCATCATCGCTTCTCGTCCGCTGAACCGCGTCATCCATTACGTCGGATTGCGTCTGGTGACCCGTCATGACGCCTCGTGACAGGCCGGGTCCGCACATGACGACCCCATTCGCGTCACGACCGTGAGAGTCCCTAGCGTGACGTTCACCCGCACACCGAACCACAGCATCCCGTCCAGGAGGACCCGCATGAACCGCCGTCTCATCCGCGCAGCCGCCGTCGCGCTTCCGCTCGTCCTCGCGGCGGGACTCGCCGCCTGCGCGTCCTCGCCGGCCCCGAGCGGCGCCTCCGCCGACGCGGGCGACCCCGTCACCGGGGGAACGCTGACCTATCTGGAGCACCAGACCTTCACGAACCTCTACCCGCCGCAGGCCGGGTTCTACCCGAACGGAGGCGTGGTCAACAACATCGCCGCGCGCCTGACGTGGCAGAACCCCGACTCGCTCGAGATCGAGCCGTGGATCGCCTCGGCCTGGACCGTGAACGACGACGCCACCGAGTACACGTTCGACCTGCGACCCGACGTCACCTTCTCGGACGGGACGCCGCTGGACGCCGCGGCCGTGGCGAAGAACTTCGACACGTACGGCCTCGGCGACCCCGAGCGCGGCCTCACGGTCTCCGAGGCGATCAACAACTACGCCTCGAGCGAGGTCGTCGACGACGACACGGTCACCTTCCGCTTCTCGGCCCCGGCCCCCGGGTTCCTGCAGGCGACGTCGACCATCAACTCCGGCCTGCTCTCGCCCGAGACGCTCGACGGCACCATCGAGGACTTCGGGGCGGGCAACGCCGAGGAGATCATCGGCGCCGGGCCCTTCACCCTCACCGACGAGAAGCTGGGCACAGAGTTCACCCTCACCGCCCGCGAGGACTACGCGTGGGCGCCGGAGAGCGCCGAGAACCAGGGCCGTCCGTACGTCGACGCCGTGCACGTGCTCGTCACCCCCGAGGACTCCGTGCGCATCGGATCGCTGCTCGCGGGTCAGGCCGACTACGTCCGCTACGTGCAGGCCTTCGACGAGGACCGGGTCGAAAGCTCGGGCTTCACGCTGTACGCACCGCAGACGCGTGGCGTCAACAACTCCATCTCGCTGCGTCCCGAGAACCCGCTGCTGAGCGACATCAGGGTGCGTCAGGCGCTCGTCGCCGCGGTCGACGCCCAGGAGGTCGTCGACACCCTGTTCACCGAGAACTACCCCGTCGCGACCTCGGTGCTGTCGCAGGAGGCGCTCGGATACAAGGACGAGTCTGAGCACTACGCATACGACCCCGACAAGGCCGAGAAGCTGCTCGAAGAGGCGGGCTGGACGGCCGGGGCCGACGGCATCCGCGAGAAGGACGGCGAGCGCCTCGCGATCACCGTGTACGAGGCCGCACCGCAGCCGCTGTCGAAGCAGACGCTCGAGCTCGTCGCCCAGCAGCTCGCGAAGGTCGGCGTGGAGCTCACGGTCAAGCCGGCGGATGCCGGGTCGTATGCCGAGGACACCCGTGACCCGCTCAAGACGGGCTTCTACCACTCGATGGTCGGCCGCGCCGACTTCGACGTGATCAAGAGCCAGTACTACACGAAGAACCGTGACGCGCTGATCTCGAACGACGCCGAGCTCGACGCCCTGCTCGAGGCGGTCGCCTCGGAGCCGGACACCGAGAAGCGAGCGGCGGCCTCGCAGGCCGTGCAGGACTACATCGCCGAGCAGGCCTACGTCATCCCGCTGTTCGAGGAGCCGCAGGTCTACGGCGCCGCCACCTACGTGCACGGCGTGGACTTCGAGTCGGTCGGTCGCCCCACCTTCTCGGGCGTCTGGCTCGCCGAGCACTGAGCATGACTGAGACGGTGCACCGATGAGCTTCGTCCTCCGACGAGCCGGGCAGGCCGCGATCGTTCTGATCGCGGCCTTCACGGCCACCTTCTTCCTCCTGCAGCTGCTGCCGGGGGATGCGATCCTGATCAAGTTCTCCGACCCCAGCCTCGGGCTGTCGCCGGAGCAGCTCGACGGCATCCGCGCCACCTACGGCACCGATCTGCCGTGGTGGCAGCAGTACGTGCACGCAGGTCTCGGATTCGCGGCCGGTGACTTCGGCTACTCGACGCAGTTCGGCACCCCGGTGCTGGAGATGCTCGCCGAGGCACTGCCGTCGACCGTGCTGCTCGCGTCGCTGGGGCTCGTGGTCGCGCTGCTGATCGCCGTGCTCGTCGCAGGGCTCTCGTCTCTCGCGCCGTTCGCGTGGCTGCGCGACGGCATCCGTCAGGTGCCGGGGCTGTTCGTCGCGGTGCCGGTGTTCTGGCTCGGCATCCTGCTGATCCAGGTCTTCTCGTTCGGTCTCGGGTGGGTGCCGATCGTCGGCGCCGACCCTGTCGCCGGGCTCGTCCTCCCCGTGCTGACCCTCGCCGTGCCGATCTCCGCTCCGCTCGCCCAGGTGCTGGTGCGCGCCATCGATCAGGTGCAGGCGCAGCCGTTCATCACCGTCGTCCGGGCCAAGGGCGCGCCGCCGTCGTGGGTGCTCACCCGGTCGGTCGCGCGCAACGCGGCCCTGCCGACGCTCACGATCGCCGGGGTGCTGTTCGGCGAGCTCGTGGGAGGGGCCGTGGTCACCGAGACCGTGTTCGGTCGCACCGGCATCGGCCGCCTCACCGAGCAGGCCGTGTCGAACCAGGACATCCCGGTGCTGCAGGGCGTCGTGCTGCTGTCGGCCCTCGGGTTCGTGCTCATCAGCTTCGCCGTCGACCTCGTCACCCCGCTGATCGATCCGCGCCAGCGCGCCCTCTCGAAGTCAGGAGCATCGGCATGACCGTCGCCGCCGTGGCCGCATCCGTCGACACCCCGCCCGAGACACCGCAGCAGGATGCCGCAACGCTCACCCGATCGCCTCGACGCGCGCGCGGACTGCTCGCTCTGCCGTGGGGGCTCTACCTCGCGATCGCCGTCGTCTCGCTCGCCGTGCTCTGGGCGCTGATCCCCGGGGTCTTCGCACCCGGCGACCCCCTCACCGGCACTCCCGCCGACAAGCTGCTGCCACCGAGCGCGGCGCACCTCTTCGGCACCGACACGCTCGGTCGCGACCTGTTCGGCCGCGTCGTCCACGGCGCCGTGCACTCGCTTTCGGGCGCGCTCATCGCCGTCACCGTGGGCCTCGCGCTCGGGACGATCCTCGGTGCGATCGCCGGCGCGATCGGCGGCGTCGTCGACGACATCCTGATGCGCGTCGTCGACGTGCTGCTCGCCATCCCCGGCCTGCTGCTGTCGCTGTCGGTGATCATCCTCCTCGGCTTCGGCACGGTGAACGCCGCCATCGCCGTGGGCCTCGGCAGCGTCGCCGCCTTCGCCCGCCTGATGCGGTCGGAGGTCGCCAGAGTGCGTCGCAGCGAATACGTCGAGGCGGCGTACGGCAGCGGGGGCACCTTCTTCACGGTGCTCCGTCGCCATGTGCTGCCGAACTCGCTCACCCCGATCGTCGCGCTCGCCGCCCTGCAGTTCGGCACCGCGATCCTCGCGATCTCGACCCTCGGATTCCTCGGTTACGGTGCTCCGCCACCCACCCCCGAATGGGGGCTGCTGATCGCCGAGGGACGCAACTACATCGCGACCGCCTGGTGGCTCACGGCACTGCCAGGACTCATCGTGGTCGTCGTCGTGCTCAGCGCCAACCGCATCTCGCACCGCATCGGAAGGAACTCGCGATGAGCGTGCTCACCGTCGACGGCCTCGCCGTCTCGTACGCCACCAGAGCCGGTCGCCGGGAGGTGGTGCACGGGGTCTCCTTCGAGATCGCCGAGGGAGAGGCACTCGCGCTCGTGGGCGAATCGGGATCGGGCAAGTCCACCACCGCGCACGCCCTGCTCGGCCTGCTGCCCGAGGGCGGCAGGGTCGACGGCGGCACGGTGCGCCTCGGCGAGCTCGACATCTCGGGCTGGACGGATCGCGCGCTGCGCGGCATCCGGGGTCCGGAGATCGGACTCGTGCCGCAGGACCCGGTGACCTCGCTCGATCCCGTGCGCCCGATCGGCGCCCAGGTCGAAGAGGTGCTGAAGCTGCACGGCCACCGCGATCGTCGCTCACGGCGCGCGCGCGCGATCGAGCTCCTCGACCGGGTCGGCATCGATGACCCGGACCTCCGAGCGCGGCAGTACCCGCACGAGCTCTCGGGCGGTATGCGCCAGCGTGTGCTGATCGCCTCGGCGATCGCGCTGCGGCCACGGCTGCTGATCGCCGACGAGCCCACAAGTGCTTTGGACGCGACCGTCCAGCGCAAGGTGCTCGATCTGCTCGACGAGCTGCGTCGAGAGGAAGGCACGAGCATCCTGCTGGTCACCCACGACCTCGGCGTCGCGGCCGACCGCGCCCAACGGCTCGTCGTGCTGAAGGACGGCCGCATCGTCGAGCAGGGAGCGAGCGCCCAGGTGCTTGCGGCACCCTCGGACGGATACACGAAGCAGCTCCTCGCCGACGCCCCGGCGTTCACGACGGGGTTCCGCCGCCCCGAGGCGCCGCCCTTCCTGCGGGATGCCGCGGCGGTCGCGGCCGAGAACCCGTTCGCGATCACCGCGAGCGGTCTCGTCAAGGAGTTCAGGGTCGCGGGGCGTGAGCGATTCCGGGCCGTCGACGACGTGTCGTTCCGGGTGCGCCGGGGCACGACGCACGCGCTGGTCGGCGAGTCCGGATCGGGCAAGACGACCACCGCGCGCCTCATCACGCGCTTCCATGAACCGGATGCCGGGGCCATCGAGATCGACGGCGAAGACGTGACCGGTCTGTCGGGCCAGCGTTTGCGCGCGCTGCGCCGGCGCATCCAGCTCGTCTACCAGAACCCCTTCGCCTCGCTGGATCCGCGGCAGCAGGTCGTCGACATCGTCGCCGAGCCGCTGCAGAACTTCGGGGTGGGCTCCCGCTCCGACCGCAGGGATCGGGCGCTCGCCCTGATCGACAGGGTGTCGCTGCCGAGCGACCTCGCGCAGCGCACACCGCGTGAGCTCTCGGGTGGGCAGCGACAGCGGGTCGCGATCGCCAGGGCCCTCGCGATCGACCCCGAGATCGTCGTGCTCGACGAGGCGGTGTCGGCCCTCGACGTCACGGTGCAGGCGCGCATCCTCGAACTGCTCACCTCGCTGCAGGCCGAACTCGGTCTCACCTACCTCTTCATCTCGCACGACCTCGCCGTGGTGCGCAGGATCAGTCACACCGTCTCGGTGATGCGCCGCGGGCGGATCGTCGAGGAGGGCGTCACCGAGGAGCTCTTCCACGACCCCCAGCACGACTACACCCGGGAGCTGCTCGCGGCCGTCCCCGGACGAACGGAGCAGCCCGCATGACCGCACCCACGATCGCCTTCTTCACCCGGCTGCTCGACGACGCGTCGCCCGCCGAGCGCTACGCGCTGGCCACCGAGCAGATCCGGCACGCCGAACGGCACGGCGTCGGTCGCGCCTGGGTCGCACAGCACCACTTCCGCGCCGCGGAGGGCGGCCTGCCCTCGCCACTCGTCTATCTCGCCAACGTGGCCGCGCAGACCTCGCGCATCCGTCTCGGCACTGGGGTCGTCACGCTGCCGCTCGAAGATGCGGTGCGTGTCGCGGAAGACGCGGTGGTCGCCGACCTGCTCTCGGGCGGACGCGTCGACCTGGGGCTCGGCAGCGGCGGAACCCCCTCGTCCTTCGTGCCGTTCGGTGAGGACGTGCGCGACAAGGCGCCCACCTACGACCGCAAGCTGCGACTGCTGCTCGACGCACTCGCGGGGCGGGACATCGGCGCCGACAACACCCTCTATCCGGATGCCGGCACTCTCGGCGACCGCATCTGGCAGGCGACCTTCTCGGCCCCCGGAGGCCATCGCGCCGGCATCCACGGGCATGGCCTCCTGCTCTCGCGCACCCAGCCGCGGTCGACGGACGCGCTGCACGCCCCGCTCTCGGCGCTGCAGGATCCGATCATCGACGCGTACCTCGAGGCTCTCCCCGACGGCGTCGCCCCGCGTGTCACCGCCTCGCGCACCGTATTCGTCGCGGATGACCGCGCGGAGGCCCTGCGCTTCGCTGAGGTCGGGCTGCGTCGTGCCGCCGAGGGGTTCCGCCGACAGGGCCAGACGATCCCCGGCGACACCCTCGATGAGCTGATCGTGGCCCTCGACACCCACCTCGGCACCCCGGAGGAGGTCGCCGACTCCCTCGCCGCAGACGCCACGCTCGACAGGGCGACCGAGGTCGCGTTCCAGGTGCACTCGGTCGACGCCCCGCACGAGCACGTGCTGCGCTCGATCGAGCTCTTCGCCGAGCAGGTCGCCCCCGCTCTCGGCTACACCCTCACCGACACCATCAAGGAGAAGGCATGACCACCGACATCGTCGATCAGATCGTAGGGGTGACGCCCGAGCTCGATGCGCTGCGGCGCCGCCGCCCCGTCACCAGGGAGCAGCTGCAGGCGAGCTTCGACGCGCTCTTCGCGCCGGTGTCGACGGAGGAGGTGTCGCAGGCCGAGCGCGAGCTGATCGCCGCGTTCGCCACGCGCCTCGCCGGCGACGCGGATGCGACGGCCGAGTTCTACGCAGACCGGGCCCTGGCTGTGGACCCGCAGCGCGCCACCGTCGTGATCGCCGAGGCCACGAACGCTGCGGTGACCGGGCCCTTCGGCTCGTACACCGAAGCGGGACTGCAGGGCGAGAACACCGAGGGCGAGCGCTACGCGCCGTCGCCCGAGATCGCAGAGGCGCTCGGCGGGCGGGTCGCCGCCGCCCTCGCGCACACGCACCTGCTCGTGTTCCGGCCGCGCGAATCCGCGGCCGTCGACATCCAGCGGCTGGTGGATGCGGGATGGTCGGCCGACGGCATCGTCACCCTCTCGCAGCTCGTCTCGTTCCTCGCGTTCCAGCAGCGCGTCATCACGGGCCTGAGGGTTCTCTCCGCCGCCGGCATCGCCGCGGCATCCGACTCCGAGGAGGAGGCAGCATGACCGAGCTTCTGCGCGATGACGCACCGCACCCCGAGACGTTCACGCGAGCCGAGGTGGGGTGGACCCCGCATCTGCCGCCGCTCGCGGAGGAGGAGGTCACCGAGCGCCACTACGACGGTCTGGTCGACGCCTCTCGGGCGAAGAACGACTACTTCCGGCTGCTGGCGCGCGACCCCGAGGTGCTCAAGGCGCGCACGCTCGTCGACAAGGACATCTTCTACAACGCCAAGGAGGGTCTTCCCCGGGCCGAGCGCGAGCTCTCGGCGACCGCGGCTTCGCGTCGCAACGGCTGCGTGTTCTGCGCCTCGGTGCACTCGCGCTTCGCGGCGCACCACAGCAAGCGGGTCGACGACGTCGATCTCCTGCTGGATCAGGGAGTCGACGCCGACCTCGGGGAGCGGTGGAACGCGGTCGTCGCGGCCTCCGTCGCCCTGACCGACACGCCCAGCACCTTCGGCGCCGACGGGATCGCCCGGCTGCGGGCGGCGGGACTCGATGACCTCGAGATCGCCGACGTGATCCACGGTGCCGCGTTCTTCAATTGGGCGAACCGTCTGATGCTGTCGATCGGGAGGCCGGTCGCGCCCGCCTGATCGGTCGAGAGATCAGCACCGGCCCACCTCTGACGTGTCACCGTCGGGGGTGGGCTGGTGTCCTTTTGCGAGAGTATCGGCATACTTCTTGCTGTCTCCATATGACGACGTATCGCTTGCTAACGTCGACGCATGGCAGTCGCGGGCGGAGCATTCTACGAAGTCGATACCGACGTGCTGCGTGCTATGGCGTCGAAGGCGCGTCGCATCGTCGGCGAGCTGGGCTCGTCCGATGCCGCGAAGCCTGCTGACGCCGGACACGAGTGGGTCGTCGCAGCCGCGACGCGTTTCAGCAGCGCATGGTCCGACGGGCTCTGTGTCCGTGTGACCGACACCGAAGACTTCGCAGACAGGTTGACCACGACCGCTCGGATCTTCGACGAAGGCACCGATGCGGCGAAGGTCGAAGTCGACGCGATGATCTGGGACGACTGATGGAGCTGGGGCAGACCCAGTCGGCGGCGGACCTCGTGCCGGGCTCGGTGTCCGAGGTCAGGGCGACCGCGGAAGCGTGGAAGGCTCGTGGCGCTGAAGCCACCCGTGCACGCGATGACCTCGCCACGCTGGATGACGACGGCACGTGGAGAGGCGCTGCCTACGACGCCTATCTCGACCGGTTCGAGCGGCAGCTGCTGCACTGGAAGCATGCGGGCGAATCGCTCCGCGCGGGTGCGAGCGCACTGTTCACGTGGGCCGACGCGTTGCAGTGGGCGCAGGACGAAGCCGACCGTGCGATCACTCTCTGGAACGAGGCAGAGCAACAGGCTGCTGCGGCGCTGGCCGCCCACCGTGCACACGTGCGGGAGTTGCGCGTCGGGCAAGGGCTCCGGCACCCCGAGGGCGACGTGCCCTTCGTCGATCCGTCAGGTCCTGCGCACAATGAAGCGCGGGAGGTCCTGTTCAACGCCCGGGCGACTCTCGAGGTCTATGCGCGCGACTGCGCGATCCGGTTGGACGATGCCGCGGATGCGGCGCGGATGCCGCTGACCGACGCGGAGGCCGCGACACGAACACAGCACGCGACGACCGAGGTGATCGTCAACCTCGCTGTCGTCCAGCCGTTCCGAGCCACGATGGACATGCTCGCGATCTCGGCGCAGACGCTCTGGGAGCACCCCGACATCATCCTCGAACTCCTGGGCGGCGCTGCCACCTTCCTCGGCGGCGCGGCGCTGGCAGCCGGAGGCGGGGCCATTACCGTCACCGGAGCCGGTGCGCTGGCAGGTTCGCCCGCACTGGTCGTCGCCGGAGTCGGAGTGGCCGGTGCAGGCGCGACGATGATGGGCGACGCCGCCGGCCGATGGCTCACCGAGAGCTACGGCGTCAGCGACCGCGTTCACGGCCTCAACCGCGGAGATCGGCGCGATTACGAGGGAAAGTTCGCTGCCGGTGAGAATCCCCCGCCTTGGGTCGACAAAGAGAAGATCGGGCTCGAGCAATATGAGAGGCGGGAGCAGTCTGATGTGATCCGTTCGAAGGTGAAAGTCGACTATGAGGGTTCGCCGCAGAATGGACGGTCGTACGACGGCCTGGTGAAGAATGATGATGGCCCCAACACGTATACGGGCATTGAAGTGAAATCCGGGAACGCCATCGACGGCTACAACAGACCGGGCAGCACCCAACGACAGTTCGATGAAGCCGTCGACGGAGGGACACCGGCCCGCGGAAAGCTGGACGGGGAAGAGATCCTTGTCACACGAGTGGAAATAGAGATTGTGCCGTGACCAATCGCAGAACTCACGCCCAACAGTTCACCAGTGGCCAGATGGGGTGGATCACGGAGAATCGACGCCCCGCGTCCGAACACCTGCGACTTATGCTCCGCCTCCTGGGTACCGAGAACGAGCACACGTACGTCATCTGGCGAGGCGCGGACTCACGCAGCATCGTTGGGTTTCGTGAGCGGGCGACGGACTCTTTCATGCAGGCCGCAGGCTCCGCGGACGCTATGACCGTCGAGGTGCGGCTTCCCGGCCCCGACGGTGAGTCGCACCTGTACACGGTCGGACGGCCCGAGCCCGCAGACGGCAGGACCACCCTCATCCCCATCAGCGACGACCGAGCGGTGCGCGTGTTCTCGAACGAGATCTTCACCGCCGACGAAGCCGCGGTGATCTTCTACACGTATTACCTCACCGATGCCGTCTCGCAGCCGTACGTGCTTCGCGAGCTGGATCTCTCGAACGAACTCTCGGAGGAACGATGAAGGTCGCTGTTCGTCACGACGCCGTGGCACAGACGGTCGCCGAGCTCGCGCTCACCGTGAAAGCCATCGAGCACGAACTCGACGCCCTCGATTCCGAGGCGACGCTACTGAAATCGACCTGGGACGGGGAAGCGCAACGGGCCTATGACCGTGCCCAGCGGGAGTGGTCGAACGCGCTCGAGAGCATGAGAGCGTTGCTGGCCGAGGCCACGCGCCGACTGATCGCCGCGAACTCCCTCTCCATGGCGACGGCGTCCACGGCTGCCCGGGTCTGGTCCTGAGCGGCCTACGGGATCAGCACGATCTTGCCCGAGGCGGCTCCGGACTCCATGAGCTCATGAGCGTGTGCCGCCTCGCTCAGCGGCAGTTCGGGGCCGAGCTCGATCGTGAAGTCGCCCGCCGCCAGCAGGTCGACGGTCGCGCCGAGGGCCTCCGCGCGCCACACGAGCTCCTGCTCAGTGAGCGGCACCGGTGAACCGCCCGAGAACGCCCGGATGCCGAACGACGCGGCATCGGGGCCGCGGACGATCGTCGCGATGCGGTCGCGGTCGGCGACGAGCTCGAGCGACACCTCGATGGCCTCATCGGTCCCCGCGCAGTCGAGCGCGACCGTCACCCCGACCGGTGCGGCCTCGCGTACGCGCTCCAGCAGCCCGTCTCCGTATGCGACCGGGATCGCACCGAGGTCACGCAGCTGATCGTGTCGGGCCGGGCTGGCGGTCGCGATGACGGTGGCGCCCCAGGCGACGGCGAACTGCACGGCTGCCTGGCCGACCGAGCCCGAACCGCCGTGCACGAGCAGCACGTCACCGTCCGTGACTCCGAGCGAGCGGAGCGCCTGATAGGCGGTGCCGGCGGGGATGCCGATGCCGGCACCCTCCGCTGCGGTGACGGAATCGGGCAGCGCGACGAGCTTGTCGACCGGTACGGCGAGCATGCTCGAGTAGGTGCCGACGGTGTCGCGGATCG
Organism: Microbacterium sp. CGR1; assembly: GCF_001266755.1. Lineage (NCBI taxonomy): Bacteria > Bacillati > Actinomycetota > Actinomycetes > Micrococcales > Microbacteriaceae > Microbacterium > Microbacterium sp. CGR1. Next base: position 1,521,755 of record NZ_CP012299.1, on the reverse strand, counting down.
CGACGCGGTCGCCCACCGCGAATCCGTCGACGTCGTCGCCGAGCGATTCGATGACCCCGGCACCGTCGAACCCGACGGCACGCGGCTCGGTGATCGGCGGCGAGGGGCGCTTCGCACTGCGCAGCTTGGCGTCGATCGGGTTGGCACCCGCCGCCTCGATGCGCACCACGGCCTCGCCGCTGAGCGCGATCGGATCGGGGATCTCGATCAGGTGCAGCACATCAGGAGAACCGAACTCTGTGTAGACGATCGCGCGAGCCATGGATTCAGGCTACCCCCGAGACGACAGCACCTTCATGATCCGCTGCGGAGAGACGGGCTGCGCGGTGCCGAGACGCTGCGCGAACACGCTCACCCGGTACTCCTCGAGCAGCCAGCGGGTCTCGACCAGGGCCGGCGGTGCGTCGGCGGGCAGCGGGATCGCGCCCCCGGCATCCTCGAAGGCCTTCGCCATGCGCTCGAACTCGCTCATGCGCGTGCGGTCCTTGCCGGGCTCGTTCGCGAGCGTCTTCAGCCGCTCGAGCATCCCGTCGAGGTATCGCGGGAAGTGCGTGAGGCGCTCGACGCCTGCCGCCGAGACGAACCCGGGGTGCAGGAGTCCCGAGAGCTGCGTGCGGATGTCGTTCAGCGGCCCGAGCAGTGCGAGGGAGTTCTGCGAACGGATGCCGCGCTCGACATCGCGGGTCTTCGTGAGGATGCGAGCGACGAGCGACACGCAGGCGAAGAGGTCGTCGACGAGCGACGCCGACACCGCGTCGCGCACGCGCACGAACTCGGCATCGGTGCGCACGAGGCCGCCCGGCGCCAGCCGATCGATCGTGCTCTGGACGACCGCGGCCCGGCAGTCCTCGATGAGTGCGGCGGCCGACTGGTAGGGCGACGCGGCGAGTGCGAGCTTCTCCTGGCTGGTGAGGTGCTGCTGCACGTACGACGAGGGCGAGGGCACACCGAGCAGCACGAGGCGCAGCACGCCCGCCCGCGTGGCGGTGGCGGCGGCATCCGCCGTGGACTCGACGCGCACCGAGACGGTCTTCCCCTGGTCGACGATCGCCGGGTACCCGCGGACGACGCCGCCGGCCACGCGGGTGTCGAGCACCTCGGGAAGGTCGCCGAACGTCCAGGCGGTGAGGCCGTCCTTCTCGATCGAGGTGGCGACGGCAGCGGGCTGCGGTCCCTTCGAGGGGCCGGGGCGGCGGGGCGGGGTCGCGATCGACCGGGCCACGCTGCTGCGCGCACGGTCGGCGAGCTCGGCCTGCAGCGCACTGAGGTCGCGGTTCGATCCCGCGACGCGCCCGCGCTCGTCGACGGCGCGGAAGTTCATCCGCAGGTGCGCGGGCACGCGATCGTCTTCGAAGTCGGCAGCCGAGACGAGCTGATTCGCGAGCGGCTGGATGAGGCGTGCCAGCGCCTCTTTGAGCGTGCGATGAGGAAGGCCGCCGTGCGACTCCGGGCCGTCTCCGGCGAGCTCGGCACCGAACTTGTCGGCCCAATCGGCCGCAGGCACCACGTGCCGTCGGATCGCCTTGGGCAGTGCGCGGAGCAGGCCGGTGACGAGTTCGGCGCGCAGCCCCGGCACCTGCCAGTCGAAGCCCCTGTCCTCGATCTGTGCGAGCAGAGGCAACGGGATCACGACGCTCACGCCGTCGTCGGCCGCCCCCGGCTCGAAACGGTACGCGAGCCCGAGCACCTGGTCGCCCTGCGTCCACCGGGTGGGGAACTCGCTCTGATCGGCCCTGTCCTCGTCGTCGAGCAGGTCGGCCTCGCGCATCACGAGCAGCTTCGGGGTCGCGGCCAGCGCGTCGCGCCACCATTTCTCGAACGAGCGCACGTCGAAGACGTCGGTCGGGATCCGCTCGTCGTAGAAGCGGAACACCGCTTCGTCGCCGGCCAGGATGTCGCGACGCCTCTCACGTTCCTCGAGCTTCTCGAGGCGCTTGCGCAGTTCGGCGTTGCTGCGCCAGAAAGCGCTGACCCGCTTGTCGATGCGCGTCGGATCCCATTCGCCCTCGACGAGGGCGTGTCGCACGAACATCTCACGCGACGCCGCCCGGTCGATGCGGGCGAACTGCACACGGCGACGGGGGATGATCTCGACCCCGAACAGCGTCACCTTCTCGTACGCGACCGCCGCGCCGGCATCCTTCAACCAGTGCGGCTCGGTGACCTGGCGCTTCGCGAGATCGCCCGCGAGCGCCTCCGCCCAGGCGGGGTCGATGGCGGCGACCGTGCGGGCGTAGGTGCGTGAGGTCTCGACGATCTCGGCGGCCATGACCGCCTGCGGGGCCTTCTTGCGCAGGGCGGATCCGGGGAAGATCGAGAAGCGGATGCCGCGGGCGCCACGGTATTCCGCCATCCTCTTCTTCTTCGGATCGAGGCCCTTGCCGGTGTTGCGCTCGTCGAGGATGCCGATCTGCGACAGGAGTCCGGCGAGCAGAGCCCGATGGATCGCATCCGGATCCGCGGTCCCGCCGCGCGAGGAGTCCTTCTCCCTCACGAGCGACCGCAGCTGACGGTGCACGTCGAACCATTCACGCACCCGGACGTAGTTGAGATGCTCCGAACGGCACAGGCGACGGAAGGCGCTCGAACCGAGCTCGCGCTGCTGCTCCCGGAGGTGGTTCCACAGGTTCAGGATCGACAGGAAGTCGCTCGTCGGGTCGGTGAAGCGCGCATGCATGCGGTCGGCTTCGTCGCGCACGCTCTGCGGCGCCTCCTGCGACGGCCGCTCGCGCACGTCCTGGATCGACATTCCGGCGACGATCGCGAGCACGTCGCGGGTGACGTCGCCGCCGCCGGGGCGTCCGGCCTCGATCAGCATGCGGGCGAAGCGGGGGTCGATCGGGATTCGGGAGATGTCTCGACCGATGCGGGTGAGTCGAGGTGCGTCTCCGCTGCCGGTGACGGCGCCCAGCTCGGTGAGCAGGTCGACGGCGGCCTTGACTCCCCGGGAGTCGGGCGGGGTGAGGAACGGGAAGGCGGTGATGTCGCCGAAGCCGAGCGACAGCATCTGCAGGATCACCGAGGCGAGCGAGGTGCGCAGGATCTCGGGTTCGGTGAACTCCGCGCGCTTGTCGAAGTCCTCCTCGCTGTACAGGCGGATCGCGATGCCGTCGCTCGTGCGCCCGGCGCGGCCCGAACGCTGGTTCGCGGAGGCCTGCGAGATCGCCTCGATCGGCAGCCGCTGCACCTTCGAGCGGTTGCTGTATCGCGAGATGCGCGCGGTGCCGGTGTCGATCACGTAGCGGATGCCGGGAACGGTGAGGCTGGTCTCGGCGACGTTCGTGGCGAGCACGACCCGGCGCCGCACACCGGCGACGCGGCTCTTCTCGAACACCCGGTGCTGCTCCGCCGCCGACAGCCGGCCGTACAGCGGCAGCACCTCGGTGGGGGAGCGATCCTTCGCGTACGCGCCGCGCACGGCATCCGCGGCATCCCTGATCTCGGCTTCGCCCGGCAGGAACACCAGCACGTCGCCCGGCTCCTCGCGGTCGAGTTCACGGAGGGCCGCGACGATGGCGGTCACCTCGTCGGACTCCTCGGTCTCCTCCGTCTGCTCGCGGTAGCGGATCTCGACGGGGAAGGTACGGCCGGACACCTCGATCACCGGCGCGGGCACACCTTCGCGCGTCGCGAAGTGTCGGGCGAAGCTCTCGGGATCGATCGTCGCCGACGTGATGATCACCTTGAGGTCAGGTCGTTCGGGAAGGATCCGCACGAGGTAGCCCAGCAGGAAGTCGACGTTGAGCGAGCGCTCGTGCGCCTCGTCGATGATGATCGTGTCGTAGCGGCGCAGCAGCCGGTCGCGGTGGATCTCATTGAGCAGGATGCCGTCGGTCATCAGCGCGATGCGCGTGTCGTCGGACACCTTGTCGGTGAAGCGCACCTTGTATCCGACGAGGCCGCCGAGCTCGACCTGCAGCTCCTCGGCGACGCGCTCGGCGATCGTGCGGGCGGCGAGTCGTCGGGGCTGCGTGTGCGCGATGCGCTCGCGCCCGAGATCGAGGCAGATCTTCGGCAGCTGCGTCGTCTTCCCCGAGCCCGTCGCTCCCGCCACGATGACGACCTGGTTGTCGCGGATGGCGTCGGCGATCTCCTCCCGCGCAGCGCTGACCGGCAGCTCGGGAGGATAGAAGATCACAGGGGAAGGCATAGAACTCCCATCGTACGATTCATCCGTGAGCACTGTGTCGAAGCCTCCTCCCGCATCGCGGTGGTTCCACGAGTTCGGACGGGCTCCGCGCATCCTCGGACTCGACGTCGCCCGAGGGCTGGCGATCCTCGGCATGGCCGGAGCGCACATCGGCGAGACCGAGGCGTTCGATCCGTTCGACCTGTCGACCTGGACCGACCTGGTGCACGGGCGATCGTCGATCCTGTTCGCCGTGCTCGCCGGCGTCTCGATCGCCCTGATGACCGGCCGCAGCGTGCTGCCCGATCCCGAGCGGATGCCGAGCCTCCGCCTGCAGCTGATCGGTCGCGGAGCGGTCATCTTCCTGATCGGTCTGGCGCTGGAGATGCTGAACACGCCGATCGCGGTGATCCTCACGCTCTACGGACTGCTCTACGTCGCCGTCATCCCGTTCCTCCGGTGGCAGCCGTGGAAGCTGCTGATCGCCGCCGGCATCCTGGCACTCGCGGCACCGGCGCTGCTCGCGTTGCTCGCCGCACTCACCCTGAACCCCACCGGCGCGGGCGTCAGCCTCGTCCTCTACGGCTCGTATCCGATCACCGCGTGGCTCGCGTTCGTCTTCGCCGGTATGGCGCTCGGGCGCCTGCGTGTCGAGAAGGTCGAGACCGCGGCGATCACGCTGGGCGCCGGCGTCGGACTCATGGTCGTCGGCTACGGACTGGGCCTCGTCGGAGGAGTCACCCGCCTCGGCTCCGGCTCCGGCTCGGCGATCTTCGGCGGCGAGCCCGCCGCGGGGTGGAGCACCTACTCCGAGGCGCTGGCCGCAGCGGATCCGGGAGGGGCCGTCGTCCGAGCGATCTTCGCCGTCGAACCGCACTCCGGCGGAACGGCCGAGATCCTCGGCTCGGGCGGGTTCGCACTGTCGGTCATCGCGCTGTGCGTGCTGCTCAGCGGGCCGTTGCGTGCGGTGCTCCTTCCGCTCGGGGCGTTGGGGTCGATGCCCCTGTCGGCCTACAGCGTGCATGTCGTCTCGGTCGCGCTCGTGGCAGGACCCGGAGGCTTCTTCTCGAGCAATGCCTTCTGGTTGGCGACGGCCGTCGCGCTGCTTCTCGCGACCACGCTGTGGTCGATCCTGTTCGGGAGGGGCCCGCTCGAGAGGCTGGTCGGCTGGGTCGCCTCGAGGATGGCGGCGGTTCCTCCTGGTCGACCTGTCATCACAGGTCGTAGGGTGGATTCATGACGATTCCTGCACTCGAACTGAACGACGGCCATTCCATCCCGCAGCTCGGCTACGGGGTGTTCAAGGTTCCGGCCGACGAGACCGAGCGAGCCGTGAGCGAGGCGCTCGAGATCGGCTACCGCCACATCGACACGGCCGCCATCTACGGCAACGAAGAGGGCGTCGGGGCGGCGATCGCCTCTTCCGGCATCCCGCGCGACGAGCTGTTCATCACGACCAAGCTCTGGAACGACCGCCACCACGACGACGAGCCGCGTGCGGCGATCGGCGAGAGCCTCGAGAAGCTCGGGCTGGATGTCGTCGACCTCTACCTCGTGCACTGGCCCACTCCGGCGAAGGACGACTACGTGCACGCCTTCGCTCGGCTCATCGAGCTGCGCGAGGCAGGACTGACACGCAGCATCGGCGTCTCGAACTTCCTCGTTCCGCACCTCGAGCGCGTGGTGGCCGAGACCGGCGTGACGCCGGCGGTCAACCAGATCGAGCTGCACCCGGCCTACCAGCAGCGCGACGTCGTCGACTGGGCGACCGAGCACGGCATCCGCATCGAGTCGTGGGGCCCGCTCGGCCAGGGCAAGTACGACCTGTTCGGCACGCCGGCGGTGGCCGAGGCGGCGGCGGCGCACGGCGTCACCCCCGCGCAGGCGGTGCTGCGCTGGCACCTGCAGCGCGGATTCATCGTCTTCCCGAAGTCGGTGCGCGCCGAGCGCCTGCGCGAGAACCTCGACGTGTTCGGGTTCGAGCTCACGGACGCCGAGGTCGCGGCGATCGACGCCCTCGACCCGCTCGACGGCTCTGGTCGGGTCGGATCGCACCCCGACGACGTGAACTGACACGCTCCGTGTCGACAGATGACGCCCCGTGTCGCTTCCCGCGACATGGGGCGTCGTCGTGAGTAGCGTCGTCCGCATGACAGCTCCCTACCGCGTCGTCGCCGTCTCCGGATCTCTGCACGAGCCCAGCAAGACCACGGCGCTCATCCGTGCGATCGCCGGGGCGATCGCCGAGCGCGCCGAGGTCGAGATCGAGGTCATCGAGCTCACCGACATCGGCCCGTCGCTCGCAGGAGCGCTGCGTCGCGACCAGCTTCCGGCGCGCGTCGAGGAGAAGCTGGTGGCGATCGAGGCGGCAGACCTGCTGATCGTGGGCAGCCCCGTCTACCGCGCATCCTTCACCGGCCTCTTCAAGCACCTGTTCGACTTCGTGGGTCAGTACGAGCTCGTCGGCAAGCCGGTGCTGCTCGCGGCGACCGGCGGCGGGGAACGCCACGCGCTCATCATCGAGCACCAGCTGCGGCCGCTGTTCGCGTTCTTCCAGGCGCTGACGCTGCCCCTGGGTGTCTACGCCAGCGACACCGACTTCGACGGCTACGTGATCGCCTCCGACGTGCTCCACGCGCGCATCGCCCTCGCGGCCGAGCGTGCGCTGCCGCTCGTCGGCTATGCGGCATCCCGGCCGGCGGAGCTGCTCGTCTCCTGACCGTCTCGTCAGGCGCCGATCGGCGTAGCGTGGACGTATGACGAACCGGCTCGCCGACACGCTCAGCCCGTACCTCCGCGCCCACGCCGACAATCCTGTCGACTGGTATGCCTGGGGCTCGGAGGCCTTCGCCGAGGCGCAGCGCCGCGATGTGCCGCTGCTGATCTCGATCGGGTATTCGACCTGCCACTGGTGTCATGTGATGGCCAGGGAGTCGTTCGCCGACCCCGACACGGCTGCACTGATCAATCGCGACTTCGTCGCGGTGAAGGTCGACCGCGAGGAGCATCCCGACGTCGACGGCGCCTACATGGCAGCTGCCTCGGCGTTCACGCAGAATCTCGGTTGGCCCCTCACCGTCTTCACGACGCCGCGGGGCCGCACGTTCTACGCCGGAACCTACTGGCCGCCCGAGGCACGACAGCCGATGCCCGCGTTCCGTGACGTGCTCGCCGCGGTGCAGGAGGCGTGGACCCAGCGCCGTGCCCAGGCAGAGGAGTCTGCGGATGCCGTCACGGACGCCCTCGCCCGCGCAGGCGCCTCGACCCCCTCCGATCTTCCGGACGCCGATGCTCTCGCCGGCGCGGCGCGGACGATCGCGGCTCGGGAGGATCGCCGCTTCGGCGGTTACGGCGATGCGCCGAAGTTCCCGGTCGCGACGACCCTGAGGATGCTGCAGACACCGCTCGTGCGCAGAGAGGCCCCGGATGCCGCCGAGTCGGCCGACCGGGCGCTCGCCGCGATGGCCGCCTCCGATCTGCGCGATGCCGATGGGGGGTTCTTCCGCTACGCGACCCGACGCGACTGGAGCGTGCCGCACTACGAGCGGATGCTGACCGACAACGCGCAGCTGCTCGACGTGGCGCTCGACGCGGGTGACGACGCGACCGCACGCGGCATCGCCGACTTCCTCCTGGGCACGCTGCGCAGGGCGGGCGGCGGGTTCGGCGCGGCTCAGGACTCGGAGTCGTGGATCGACGGCGAACGCAGCGAGGGCGGCTACTACCTGCGACCGCCCTCCGAGAGGACCGGTCTCGAGCTCCCTGCCGTCGACGGCAAGGTCATCACGGGATGGAACGGTCTGGCCATCACCGGTCTCGCCCGCGCGGGAGCTTCTCTGGCGGAAGGGTCCTGGGTGCGGGCCGCGGCCGAGGCTGCCGAGTACGTGCTGCGAGTCAACAGGGATGCGACCGGGGCTCTCGTGCGGGCGTCGCTCGACGGGGTCGCCTCGGGTGCGGTCGCCACCGCGGCCGATGTCGCTCTCCTGGCCGACGGGCTGTTCGCGCTCGCCGCGGTCACGGGCGAGGCGGCGTGGGCGGTGGAGGCACGCACACTGCTCGACGCGGCGATCGAGGGCTTCGAGGGCGACCCGCTGCTCGCCGAGCACGGCATCGCCGCAGCGCCCGATCAGACCGACGGCGATCTGCCGTCGGATGCGGCGGCCGTGGCTGCGGCATCCCTCACCGCCTGGCGTCTCGGCGCGGGGGATCGGTATCGCGAGGCAGCCGCGGAACGCGTGCGCGAGCATGCCGCGCCCGCCATTGCACAGCCGTTCGCGCACGGCAGCCTGCTGCGCGTGGCAGCGGGTCTCGTCGATGCGCCGAGGCAGCTCGTCGTCGTCACCGAGACGCCCGAGGGCGCACTCGCCTCGGCAGCCCGCAGGGCCGACGCGGACGTCGTCGCGATCGTCACCCCGGAGCAGGCCCAGGCATTCGCGGATGCCGGCTTCGAGCTGTTCGACGGCAAGGGCGACGCGATGGAGCAGGCGTTCGACTGCCGCTCGTTCGTGTGCCGGCTCCCGGTGCGCGACCCCGCAGACCTCCCGCTCGCGCGGTGAGCTCAGGCTGCGATCCTGGACGGCGGGCGGAGCCGCGTAGGCTGAGCAGTCTGCTCATCGCACGCAGGAGGCACGCGCATGACCGAGGTTCCCACCACGACGACCACGACCAAAGGTCTGCACCCCGGGCTGACCCGTCGGCAGATCTCGATGATGGGACTCGGCGGGGCGATCGGCGCCGGACTGTTCGTCGGGTCGGGACAGGCGATCAGCATCGCCGGTCCTGCCGTGCTCATCTCGTACCTCGTGGCCGGCGGCATCGTCGTGCTGATCATGGCGATGCTCGCCGAGATGGTCGCCGCCCGCCCGAGCTCAGGAGCCTTCAGCTCATACGCGCAGAAGGCGATGGGCCGCAGCGCCGGCAGCGCGGTCGGGTGGCTCTACTGGATCCAGCTCGTCGTCGTGATCGCCGCCGAGGCCACCGGCGCCGCCGGGATCATCGCGGCCTGGATCCCCGGCATCCCGGCCTGGGTATGGGTGCTCGTCTTCGTCGTCGCCCTGACCGCGGTCAACCTCTTCGGGGTGCGCAACTACGGCACGTTCGAGTTCTGGTTCGCGGCGATCAAGGTCGCGGCGATCATCGTGTTCCTCGTGGTCGGCGTGTGCGCGATCCTGGGCTTCATCCCCGGCGTGCCCGCGACCGGCATCGGCAATCTCGTCGACAACGGCGGCTTCGCTCCGAACGGCCTCACGGGCATCGCGGCGGCGCTCCTCATCGTGGTCTTCGCGTTCGGCGGCACCGAGGTCGTCGCGATCGCGGCGGCAGAGTCCGACGACCCCGCACGCAACATCCGCCGGATCGTGCGCGAGGTCCTCGTCCGCATCCTGATCTTCTACGTCGGCTCGATCTTCGTGATCGTGTCGGTGCTCCCGTGGAACGATCCCGCCGTCAAGGACGGTCCCTTCTCCGCAGTGCTCGACACACTGCAGCTGCCGGGCGTCGGCCTCGTGATGGACCTCATCGTCGTGATCGCGCTGCTGTCGGCGATGAACGCGAACATCTACGGCGCGTCGCGGATGGCGTACTCGCTCGGTGAGCGCGGGCTCGCACCGCTCGCGGCGACGCGAACGACGTCGACGGGCGTGCCGGTCGTGGCCGTGCTCGCCTCCGTCGCGTTCGGCTTCATCACGGTCGGGCTGAACTGGGCGTTCCCCGATGTGGTGCTGCCGGCGCTGCTCAACGTGGTCGGATCGACGCTGCTCATCATCTGGACGGCGACGGCGGTCTCGCAGATCATCCTCCGCCGCCGTGCCGATCGTGAGGGTGCGGCGATGCCGATGCGCATGTGGGGCTTCCCCTGGCTGTCGTGGCTGTGCCTGGCGCTGCTCGCCGGAGTGATCGCGCTCACCATGATCGACGAGGCTGCGCGTGTGCAGCTGCTGCTCACGATCGGCCTCACTGCGGTGCTGCTGGTCGTCGCCCGCCTGACACGCGGTGTCTCTCGCCCGGGGGTGGCCGGCGAGCGCGACGGAGTGGTCGAGGGCTGACCGCGCGCACGTGCTGCCGCTGGTCGGGTCAGATCCAGCCGGGCAGCCAGTTGTGCAGGAGCCAGAACTGGTAGGGCACGCTCATGCCGGTCCACACCGGGTAGAAGAACGCGGAGACCAGCACCACGACGGCGAGGAAGACGATCACGGTGCGCTCGCCCGACTGCCGGCGGTGCAGCGGATCCTCCCGGCGTCCCGCGATCTGACGGAGAACGACCGCGAGTGCGAGCACGAGGAACGGCGCCATCGCGACCGTGTAGAACTGGAAGATCGTCCGCTCAGGGAACAGCAGCCAGGGCACGTACGTCGCCGCGAGCCCGACCAGGGGGAACGTGAGGGCTGGACCGACGGGGCGACGTTCGGCCCACCCGCGCACGATGCGGTAGAGCAGGTAGAGAGCCGCGGCGACACCGGCGTACCAGATCAGCGGGTTGGGGATCGTCGAGATCACCGCGATGCAGTGATCGACGCCGCAGGGCCCGGGGTCGCTGCCCACCCAGACGGCTGTGGGGCGCAGCAGCAGAGGCCACTCCCACGCGGGGCTCGCGTACGGGTGGCCCTTGCTGAGACCGACGTGGAAGTTCAGGATCGCCTCGTGGTAGTTCCACAGCGCGATCAGCGGATTCGGATCGCTCTGCCGGGCATAGCCGCCGGCGGTGACGAGCCACCCCGTCCAGCTGGCGAGGTAGGTGGCGAGCGCCGGCAGCACGAGCAGCACGAAGGAGACCGGTCCCTGACGGAAGGCGGCTGCGGTGGGCCAGAGCACGACGCCCGCGCGGCGTCGTGCCAGGGCATCCGTCACCACGACGTACAGGCCGAAGGCCGCGAGCGCATAGAGCCCCGACCACTTCACGGCGCAGGCGGCGCCGAGCGCGACACCTGCGGCGATCAGCCACGGACGCCGCCAGAGCACGGGACCCCACATCGGCGCGGGGGAGTCGGGGTCGGTATCGGGGTCTGCGCGTTCCAGCACGGGGATCACCCGGTCGCGGTCGATCAGGATGAAGAGCGCGCCGAGCATGAGGAAGAACGTCAGAGGGCCGTCGAGCAGGGCCGTGCGACTCATCACGATGCTGAGGCCGTCGATCGCCAGCAGGGTGCCGGCGACCGTCGCCACCACGATCGAGCCGGTCAGGCGGCGGGCGACCAGATAGACGAGCAGCACGGTGGCGGCGCCCAGCAGTGCCGTCGCGATGCGCCAGCCCACCGTGTTGTCGGGTCCTCCGATGGCCATCCCCAGGGCGATCAGCCATTTGCCCAGGGGTGGATGCACGACGAACGACCCGGCATCCGACAGCGGCAGCTGCTGCAGTGTGATGAACGCCTCGTTCGCGTCCTTGCCCCAGGTGCCTTCGTATCCGAGAGTCCACAGCGACCAGGCGTCCTTGACGTAGTAGGTCTCGTCGAAGGCGAGCTGGTGCGGATGGCCGAGGTTGACCAGGCGCAGCACGGCGGCCAGGGCCGTCACCACGAGCGGCGCGAACCAGCGCACCATGCGCCCCCAGTCGGGGTCCTGCAGCACGCGGTCGCGCAGTCGCTCGTAGCGCGTCAGTCGCTGCTCGGGCGGAGGCAGCAGAGGCAGGGGCGCGGTCACCGCACCAGCCTAGACACTCCGCCGCTGGGCGCCGCCTAAGCTGGGCGGGTGATCATCCTCGCCGCAACACCGATCGGAAACCTCGGGGATGTCTCGCGTCGCCTCGTCGAGGTGCTGGAGAACGCCGAGGTCGTCGTCGCGGAGGACACGCGCACCACGCAGCGGCTCATGCAGGCTCTGCAGATCTCGAACCGCCCCCGGCTGATCGCACTCCATGATCACAACGAGAAGCAGAGAGCGGCGGAGCTCGCCGCACTCGCGGTCGAGACGGATGTCGTCGTCGTGAGCGACGCGGGGATGCCGGCCATCAGCGACCCCGGGTACGGGCTCGTCGCCGAGGCGGTCGCTCAGGGAGTGACGGTGACGGCGATCCCGGGGCCGAGCGCCGTGCTGATGGCGCTCTCCATCTCGGGACTGCCGACCGACCGCTTCACGTTCGAGGGGTTCCTGCCGCGCAAGCCCGGGGATCGGCGCTCGACGCTGCGGGCGCTCGCCGCAGAGACACGCACCATGGTCTTCTTCGAGTCTCCCGCCCGCCTGGCGTCGTCGCTCGCCGATATGGGCGCAGCCTTCGGCGACGACCGCCGCATCGCCGTCTGCCGCGAGCTGACCAAGTTCTACGAAGAGGTGCGCCGCGGCACCTCCGCCGAGCTCGTCGAGTGGGCGACGGCGGGCGTCAAGGGCGAGATCGTCGTGGTGGTCGAGGGTGCAGCGCCTCGTGAGGCGTCGGCGGAAGACGCTCTCGCGCAGGTGCAGCGACTCGTGGCATCCGGCGTGCGTCTCAAGGAGGCCTGCGCCGAGGTCGCCGCGGCGACGGGCCTGTCGTCGCGCGACCTGTATCAGGCAGCGCTCGCCGCGCGCAGCTGATGGAAGGCACCTCGGACGCGGGCGTCGCCGCTGCCTACGACGAGCGGGCCGCGGAGTACGTGGAGCTCGCCGGTGCGATCGAGCAGATGGATGCCCGGGATGCTGCGGTCATCGAGGCCTGGCGTGACACGGCCCCCGGCCTGCTGCTGGATGCCGGCTGCGGGCCCGGGCACTGGACCCAGCTCCTGAGTCTCGGCGAACGCGTGGCGCAGGGGATCGACCTGTCGGAGGAGTTCATCGCGACGGCGAGGAAACGGCATCCGGGCATCTCCTTCGACGTCGGCTCGTTCCGCGACCTGCCGTTCGCGGCGGGGTCGGTCGGAGGCATCCTCGCCTGGTACTCACTGATCCACACCTCGCCGGCTGACATCCCCGGGATCCTCGAAGAGTTCGCCCGCGTGCTGGCTCCCGGAGGCAGCATCCTGATCGGCTTCTTCGACGGCGAGCCGCGCGAGCCGTTCGCGCATGCCGTCGCGCCGGCGTACTTCTGGTCTGCCGAGGCGCTCGCCGGGCTTCTCGCCGACGCGTGCTTCGAGGTCGTGACGAGTGACACCCGGGGCCGCGAACCCGGCGAGATCAGCGCCCGCCCTCACGGCTCACTCGAAGCACGCAGGCGGTGACTCGCTCGCCGGGTAGCCTGGTGCACACGCAAGCGGAGGAGGACCGAGCGTGAGCAAGAGGGCGACCGTCTACGACGTCGCAGACCGCGCCGGAGTGTCGATCGCGACGGTCTCCCGCGTGCTGCGGCAGCCGGATGCCGTGCGCCCCGCCACGCGCGAGCGCGTGCTCGACTCCGTCTCGGCGCTCGGCTACGTGCCCAGCGGCAGCGCGCGCGGTCTGGCCGAGCGCCGCACCGGCGTGCTCGGGCTGTACTTCCCCGGTTTCGATGCCTCGGAGGACGCGCCCGTCCTCGACGTGCTGGCCGATGACCAGGGCGAGGCGCCGCCGTTCACGGTCGAGCAGGCGTCCGCCGACGCGGGCGCACCGCATCCGACCATGCTGTTCCTCGACGAGGTGCTGCGGGGAGCGGAGCTCGAAGCCTGGAAGCAGGGTTTCGTGCTCATGATCGGCGTCGGCCGTGACGATCCGACGCGCGAGACCGTGCGGGACATCGCCGGACGCGTCGACGGGCTGATGGTGCTGGCGCAGAGCGTGCCCGACGACGTGCTCGCCCGGCTCGCTCAGCGGATCCCCGTGGTGGTGCTCTCGGGGCCGGCGCGCGGCGACAGCTACGACCACGTGACCGTCAGCAACGCCGAGGCGATGTCGGAGCTGACCAGACTGGTGCTCGCGCAGGCCGACCAGGGGGCGCTCGCTTTTCTCGCCGGCCCCGAGGACTCGCCCGACGGCGCCCAGCGCTGGGAGGGTTTCGCCGCGGCGGTCGCCGAGGCGGGCATCGCGACGGATGCCGTGACGGTGCTGCGCGGCGACTTCACCCGCGCATCCGGGCGGCGGGCGGCTGAGCAGCTGATCGCCGACGGCGTCCCCGCCGCACTCATCGCCGCGAACGACCAGATGGCCCTCGGGGCGATCGACGCGTTCCGCTCGGCCGGTATCCGCGTGCCCCACGATGTCCGGGTCACGGGCTTCGACGGCATCGAGGCGGCGGCGCTGTCGCGTCCCGCCCTCACCACCGTCCGCCAGCCGATGATCGATCTCGGGCGGGCCGCCGTGCAGCTGCTCTCGCGACGTCTCGAGAACCCGGACGGCGAGCCGATGACGGTGCGCCTGCCCGTGCAGATCCTCGTCCGCGAGAGCTCCCAGCGCCCCGACTGAACGGCTGGCGGCGTTCAGGTGCGGTCGTGCAGGGTGATGCGGTAGCCATCGGGGTCGGCGAAAGTGAACGTGCGACCGAACGGGCCGTCGATCGGCTCGGACACGATCGCGCGGCCGTCGGCGAGGAGGGCGTCATGGATCGCCTGGACATCCGTGGCGTGCAGCCAGACCGCCGTGCCGATCCCGGGCTGGTCGACGGAGTCGAGGTCGGTTCCCGGGGCGAGGTCGCGCAGCGCGAAGGCGATCGGCGTCGTCTCGAAGACCACGGCGTGAGGCGGACCCGCCGGCGATCTGACGAGTCCGAGATAGCGCTCGTAGAACGCCTGTGAGGCGTCGAGGTCGCGCACCTGCAGGGAGATGAAGTCGGGTCCGGTGACGGGCATGATCGCGCTCTTTCCTTGTCGTGTCAGTTATCTGACATGTCTGAATCTATGTCAGAATACTGACATGAGTCAAGACCGAGCCGGCATCGACCTCGACACCTCGCTGGGCTACCTGCTGAAGGAGGCGTCGAGCGCTCTCCGCATCGCGATGGAGGAAGTGCTGAAGCCCCTCGGCATGACGATCACCCACTACTCGTGTCTCGAACTCCTCGCTCAGCGACCTGGGCTCTCGAACTCGGAACTCGCCCGAGGTGCGTTCGTCACGCGTCAGTCGATGAACGTGCTCCTCCAGTCTCTCGAGCGTGACGGATTCGTCTCGCGGGCCGACGAGGCTCCGGTCGGCAAGGTGCTGCCGACCAGCCTGACGCCGAAGGGGCGGAAGAGCCTCGCCGCGGCGACGGCCGCCGTCCGCTCGGTCGAGGTCAGGATGCTGACCGGGATGACCCCGGCAGAGCAGTCCGCCGCGCTCCGCGCTCTGCGCAGCATGATCGACTCGCTGCGCCGCGCCCCCCACTGAGACGGGATTTGACACCGCTCCCACGCCGGTCGTCGCAGGGGAGTGGGGGCTCTCGGTGTCATGCGAGGGGGTTGCAGCCGCCAAATGTATGCGCTTACAATTGCTGATGCGGCTTCGGCCGCGGGGTGCCCCGACCCGTGGGACCCCCTTCATGACACAGACGACATGAGGTGGCAGTGTGGCGAAGACGCACATGCTCCGGCGCTGGCGGAGAGCCGCGATCGTGGGACTGGCGGCAGCGGCCGTCGTGCTCAGCGGTTGCAGCATCCAGATCAGTTCGCAGCCCGATCCATCGATCGGCGACGACACGATGCTCATCAACGCGGACAAGGGGAACCCGTTCTTCACGCGGAACTTCAACCCGTATCTCACCAACACGCGCACCGCGTCGCGGTGGATCTATGAGCCCCTGATCCTGGTGAACCCGCTCGACGGAACCGAGAACCCGTGGCTCGCGAGCGAATGGTCGCAGCCCGATGCCCGGACGGTCGTGATGACGATCCGCGATGACGTCGAGTGGAGCGACGGCGAGAAGCTGACACCCGACGACGTGGCGTTCACGTTCCAGCTGCTGAAGGACAACCCCTCCCTCGACATCAAGGGCGCCTGGCAGCACCTCGAGACCGTCGAGGTCGACGGCGACGACGTCATCATGCACCTGCAGACCGATGACGCGCCCTCGCTGCCGATCCTCGGCCAGACCATGATCGTGCCGGAGCACCTCTGGTCGGACGTGAAGGACCCGGGCACGTACCGCAATGAGAACCCGGTCGGCACCGGCCCGTTCGTGCTGGGCAACTACAACGACCAGCAGTACTCGATGGACAAGAACCCCGACTACTGGCAGGCCGACAAGATCGAGATCGAGCACATCATCCTGCCGTCGACGAACTCGCAGCTCGACACCGTCACCCGCGGCTACGACTGGGCGTACTCGTTCATCTCCGACGTCGAGGGCACGTGGGGTGCGGCCAGTGAGAACAACGACTGGTGGTTCCCGCCGGGAGGCGTGATCGCGCTGATGCCCAACCTCGAGGTCGCGCCGTTCGACGACGTGAACGTGCGCCGCGGCATCGCCCTCTCGCTCGACCGCGAGGAGATCGCCGAGACCGCCTCCGAGGGCTACATGGAGCCCGCAGGGCAGACCGGCCTCGTGCTCCCGAACCAGGAGGAGTTCCTCGACCCCGGCATCCCCGATCAGGGCATGATCACGCAGGACAGGGATGCCGCACTCGCGGCCTTCGCCGAGGCGGGGTACACCCTCGACGGCGACCGGCTGGTGAGTGCAGACGGCGAGCAGCTCGAGTTCGCGCTCACGACGGCCAACGGATTCTCCGACTGGACCCGCGCGGCGCAGACCGTGCAGAGCCAGCTTGCCGACGTCGGCGTCAAGGTGACGCTCAAGCTCCCGCAGCCGGCCGGATACCAGAGCGCCATCAGCAACGGCGACTTCGAGATGGCGATCGGCGGCATGGGCAACGGCGACGTCTACCAGGCATACAACAACCTGCTCTCGAGCGAGTTCTACGTGCCGTCCGGCGAGACGACCGCGAACAACTTCGAGCGGTACCGGTCGGATGAGGCCGACGCGCTGCTCGCCGAGTATCGCGAGACGGTCGACCCCGCCCGCCAGACCGAGATCGTGCAGGAGCTGCAGGCCATCGTCTACGAGGAGATGCCGGTCATCGGCCTCTACTACGGCGGCATCTGGGGCCTGTTCAACGACTCCAAGTTCACCGGCTGGCCCTCAGAGGATGACCCATACATGATCCCGCAGAACTACGACTCGGCACCGCTGGGCATCTTCACCCGGCTCGAGCGCGTGAAGGAGGACGACCGATGAAGTACGTCCTCCAGAAGATCGGGCTGTTCGTCCTCACGCTGTGGGCGGCCATCACCCTGAACTTCTTCCTTCCGCGGCTGATGCCCGGCTCGCCTGCCGACGCCGCCATCGCCAAGCTCTCGCAGAACGGCCCGGTGTCCGATGCGACGCGCGCCGCGATCGAGGCGCAGCTCGGTGTGCCGACCGGCTCGATCTGGGATCAGTACGTCGCCTACCTCGGTCAGGTCGCACGACTCGACTTCGGTGTCTCGTACACGTTCTACCCTCAGACCGTGTCGAGCATGGTCTCGACCGCGCTGCCGTACACGATCGGCCTCGTCGGCATCGTCACGATCCTCGCGTTCGTGATCGGCACCCTGATCGGCACCGCCGCCGCCTGGCGCCGCGGCACGTGGCTGGACTCGCTGCCGACGCTGACCGGCTCCTTCCTCAGCACCTTCCCCTACTTCTGGACAGCGCTGCTGCTGCTGTTCTTCTTCGGGTACGTGCTGCACTGGTTCCCCACCACCGGCGCGTATTCGGCGACGACCACGCCGGGCTTCACCTGGGACTTCTTCATCGATCTCGTGCAGCATGCGATCCTCCCGGCGGTCACGATCCTGTTGACCTCTCTCGGCGGATGGATCATCGGCATGCGCAACGCGATGATCAACACCCTGGGTGACGACTACGTGACGTTCGCCGAGGCGAACGGCCTGCACGGTCGCACCATCGCCCTCCGCTATGCCGCACGAAACGCGATCCTGCCGAACCTCACCGGCTTCGGGCTCACGCTCGGCGGCGTGGTCGGCGGATCGATCCTCGTGGAGCAGGTGTTCGGCTATCCCGGCATCGGATACCTGCTCTTCAACGCCGTGATCGGGCAGGACTACCCGCTCATGCAGGCGCTCTTCCTGATGATCACCGTCAGCGTGCTCGTCGCCAACTTCCTCGTCGACATCCTGTACGGCGTGCTGGATCCAAGGACCCGCCGATGACCTCCACCATGAATGTCAAGGTTCCCTCCGACCGGATCGCGGCTCCCAGCCCGTGGCGCTCGTTCGCCCGGATGGTGGGCACCCTCTGGTCCAACGGCAAGGCCCGTCTGGGCCTCATCATCCTCGGTCTGTTCGTGCTGGTGGCGGTGTTCGCTCCGCTGCTCGCCCCGTACGGACCGAAGGAGAACACCTTCGAGCGCAACGCCGACGCGTCGGCCGCGCACTGGCTCGGCACCACCGCCGCCGGCGAAGACGTCCTGAGTCAGCTGATCTACGGCTCGCAGATCAGCCTCCTGGTCGGCATGGCCGCCGGCATCCTCTCGACGATCGTCGCAGTGCTGATCGGGCTCAGCTGGGGCTACATGCGCGGATTCCTGGGCGAGGTGGTCGGCTTCATCGTCAACCTCTTCCTGGTGATCCCCGGTCTGCCGCTGATGATCGTGATCGCCGCGTACCTGCAGAACGGCGGCATCCTGATGATCATCGCGGTGATCGTCGTCACCGGCTGGGCCTGGGGTGCGCGCGTGCTGCGCAGCCAGACGCAGTCGCTGCGAGGCAACGACTTCGTCACCTCGGCGCAGTTCTCGGGTGACAGCAGGGCGCGCATCGTGTTCCGCGAGATCCTGCCGAACATGACCTCGATCATCGCGGGCACGCTCTTCGGAGCGGCGACCGCGGCGATCCTCGCAGAGGCGGGCCTCGAGTTCCTCGGGCTCGGCGACTCGAGCATCGTCAGCTGGGGCACCATGCTCTACTGGGCGCAGAACTCCAACTCGCTGCTCACCGGGCAGTGGCTGCTGTTGTTCGCCCCTGGTCTCTGCATCGCCCTGCTCGCCCTGAGCCTGACACTGATCAACTTCGGCGTGGATGGGATCTCCAATCCGCGCCTGCGAGAGGGGAAGGGCCGATGAGCGCCATGGAAGCGAACATCCCCACGGATGACGTGCTGCTCGATGTCCAGGGCCTGTCGGTCGAGTACGCCTCGCCCGGCACCACGCCGGTCACCGCCGTCGAGGACGTCTCGTTCACGCTGCGTCGCGGCGAGTTCGTCGGTCTCGTCGGCGAGTCCGGCTCGGGCAAGTCGACGCTCGGCTTCGCGCTGACACGGCTCCAGAAGCCGCCGGCTCGCATCAGCGGCGGGCGCATCCTGTTCGACGGGCGCGACATCCGCGAGCTCGACGCCGAGGAGCTGCGCCGTCAGCGCCAGGGCGGGTTCGCGATGGTGCTGCAGTCGGGCATGAACGCGCTGAACCCGGTGCGCACGATCGGCAACCACTTCCGCGACATCTTCGCCGCGCACGGACACGTGGCCCGCGGCGATCGGGATGCGAGGGCGCGCGAGCTGATCGGCAAGGTCGGTCTCGACCCCGCAGTGCTGGCCAGATACCCGAGCGAGCTCTCGGGCGGCATGCGGCAGCGCACCTCGATCGCGCTGGCACTGTCGCTCGAGCCGCAGCTGATGGTGTTCGACGAGCCGACCACGGCGCTCGACGTGCTCGTGCAGCACGCCGTCATGGACACCATCAAGGACCTCCAGCGCACCGAGCACTTCACCGCGATCCTCATCAGCCACGACCTGGGCATCGTGCTCGAGGCGACCGATCGGGTGATGGTCATGCATGAGGGTCGGATCGTCGAAGACGCGCCGAGCCTCGACATCCTGCAGCGTCCTCAGGACGAGTACACGCGGATGCTGCTGAGCCACTACGCCGATCCTCGGGCCGAGTCGATCTCGATCCCCGGGTTCGTCGACCTCGGCACGCGCCGTCGCGAGGGGCGCTCACGCACCGACCTGACCGAGACCCTGCCCACCGTGTCGCAGCGCGACACGCGCCGGGCGGACGCCGCGATCGTGGTCGAGGGCGTGTCGAAGCGGTATCCGGCTCCGCGTCGGGGCGAGCAGCCCGTCACCGCGGTCGACGATGTGTCGTTCCGACTCGAACCCGGCGAGGCCCTGGCACTCGTCGGCGCCTCCGGTTCGGGCAAGTCGACGATCGCGAAGCTGATCACCGGTGTCGAGAAGCCGACCGAGGGCACGGTGCGCTTCGGCGATGTCGACGTCGCGGCCCTGCGCCGTGCGGGCCTGCGCGACCTGCGCAAGGACGTGCAGATGGTGTTCCAGGATCCGTATGCCGCGCTCAACCCGCTGCACACGGTGGAGTACGCGCTGAGCCGACCGATCCGCAACTACACGCCGTTGCGCGGTGACGAGGCGAGAGCCCGCGTGCTCGAGCTCCTCGAGACCGTGGGCCTGACACCTGTCGAGCAGTTCGCGGCCAAGCTGCCGCATCAGCTGTCAGGCGGTCAGCGTCAGCGCGTGGTCATCGCCCGGGCGCTCGCGAGCGATCCGCAGGTGCTGATCGCCGACGAGCCGGTGTCGATGCTCGACGTGTCGCTGCGTGCCGGAGTGCTCGCGCTGCTCGAAGACCTGCGCGAGAGGTGGGGCATCAGCATGCTCTACATCACGCACGACCTGCTCAGCGCGCGGCTCGTCACCGAGAACATCCTCGTGCTCAACGGCGGTCGCGTCGTCGAGCGCGGTGAGACCTCTCAGGTCCTCCAGCATCCGGAGGACCCGTACACGGTGCAGCTGCTCGACGCCGTGCCCAACCCATCCCGAATCTCGAAATAGAGAGGAGCACTCGTGCTCACATTCCCTGACGGCTTTCTCTGGGGCGCTGCGACCGCAGCCCATCAGGTGGAGGGGAACAACACGACCAGCAACTGGTGGGCCATGGAGCATGCTCCGGGCTCGACGATGGTGGAGCCCTCGGGCGATGCCGCCGACCACTTCCACCGGTACCCGGAGGACATGCGGCTGCTGGCGGATGCCGGTCTGAACTCGTACCGCTTCTCGATGGAGTGGGCGCGCATCGAGCCCGAGCGCGGCTTCGTGTCGCGGGCGATGCTGGATCACTACCGCCGCATGATCGACACGGCCAGGGAGAACGGTCTGGACCCGACGGTGACGCTGATGCACTTCACGGTGCCGCAGTGGTTCCAGAAGGACGGCTTCTGGCGTGCGGACGACGCGGTCGACCTGTTCTCCCGCTACGTCGAGACCGTGCTGCCGATCCTCGAGGGCGTGACCTACGTCTGCACGATCAACGAGCCGAACATCGCGGCGATGCTCGCCGGGGGAGAGGATGCCTCGAACCTCGTCGCCTTCGGACTGCCGAACCCCGACCTCGCCGTCGCGGACACGCTGCTCGACGCGCACCACCGGGCCTCCGAGATCCTGCATTCCGTCTCGGGCGTGCAGGCTGGATGGACGATCGCGACGCAGGCCTTCCACTCCACCGGCGAGCCGGGGGCGGACGAGATGCTGGCCGAGTACGGCGACCCCCGCGACCACTGGTACCTCGATCAGTCGGCCGGTGACGACTTCGTCGGCGTGCAGGCCTACACCCGCACCTTCATCGGCCCCGAGGGTCCGCGTCCGGTCGCCGACGACGTCGAGACCACGCTCACCGGCTGGGAGTTCTTCCCCGAGGCGCTCGAGATGGGCGTGCGCAGCGCGTGGGAGCGCAGCGGCGGCGTGCCGGTGCTCGTCACGGAGAACGGCATCGCGACCGGCGACGACACGCGGCGCATCGCCTATACCCAGGGTGCTCTCGAGGGACTCCACCGTGCCATCTCCGACGGCATCGAGGTCAAGGCTTACCAGCACTGGAGCGCACTCGACAACTACGAGTGGGCGAGCGGATTCCGCCCGACCTTCGGCCTGATCGGCTTCGATCACGAGACGTTCGAGCGTTCGCCTAAGCCCTCGCTCGCCTGGCTCGGAGAGGTCGCACGCCGCAACGGGCTCTGAGCCGCACGACCCCGGGGCCCAGCCCCGGGGTTACGCTCTGATCATGACCCACGCAGTCCGCGCGAAGCGCGGAGACAGGCTTCGATCGGCGGCCGCCGGCTTGAGCGCGGCCGTCGTCGCGGTCGGCCTGGCAGAGCTGGTCGCAGCGATCGTCGAGCCGAGCGCGAGCCCCTTCGCCGTGATCGGCAGCGGTCTCATCGATCTCGCCCCCAGCTGGGCGAAGGATGCGGCGATCGCACTGTTCGGCACCGGCGACAAGGTGGCGCTGATCACCGGGATAGCGGTGGTGCTCGTCGGGGTCGCCGCGCTCGCCGGCATCCTGGAATCCCGCCGCGCGGGCGTGGGATCCGCGATCCTCGCCGCTCTCGGCGTGCTGGCGCTGGTGGCCGCGATGATCCGTCCGGGCGCGGGCCCCTTCGCCTGGCTCCCCGGTCTCGTCGCCGGCGCGACCGCGGTCGTCGCGCTGCGGCTGCTCATGCGCAAGGTGCATCCGATCCCCTATCTCCGCGCCGAGCATGAGGAACGCCGCCAGTTCCTGCTGTGGACCGCCGGCGTCGCCGCGACCGGCGTCGTGGCGCTCGTCATCGGCAGCGCAGCCCGCGGCGCGACCAGGTCGATCGAGGCGATCCGCTCGACGTTGCGGCTGCCGAAGGCTGCCGCCCCCGCGCCGATGGTGCCGGCCGGTGCAGAGCTCGACATCCCCGGCCTGGCTCCTGTCGTGACCTCCAACGCCGAGTTCTACCGCATCGACACCGCACTGATCGTGCCGCGCATCGACCCGGCCGACTGGTCGCTGCGCATCCACGGGATGGTCGATCGCGAGATCGTGATCACGTGGGACGAACTGGTCGCGCTGCCGATGCAGGAGTCGCACGTCACCCTCGCCTGCGTGTCGAACCAGGTCGGCGGGGACCTGATCGGCAACGCCCTCTGGCTCGGGCATCCGGTGCGCGATCTGCTCGCGAGAGCGGGAGTCGATCCCGACGCCGACATGGTGCTGTCGACCTCATCCGACGGGTTCACGGCCTCGACGCCGATCGAGGCGCTCACCGACGAGCGCGATGCCCTGCTCGCGGTCGGCATGAACGGCGATGCGCTGCCTCTCGAACACGGCTTCCCGGTGCGCATGGTGGTGCCGGGCCTCTACGGCTATGTGTCGGCGACCAAATGGGTGACGGACCTCGAGGTCACCCGGTTCGACCGCACGACCGCCTACTGGACCGACCGCGGATGGTCGGAGCGCGGACCGGTGAAGCTGCAGTCGCGCATCGACGTGCCCCGGCGGGGGACCAGGATCGAGGCCGGCGACGCCGTCATCGCGGGCATGGCGTGGCAGCAGCACGTGGGCGTCGAGGGTGTGGAGGTGCGGATCGACGACGGTGAGTGGCGTCGCGCCGAGCTCGGCGCCGCGATCTCCGACGACACCTGGGTGCAGTGGCGTCTCGACTGGGCGGCCGAGAGTGGAGCGCACACGATCGAGTGTCGCGCGATCAGCGCCGACGGGGAGACGCAGACCTCGGATCCGGCCGATGTCGTGCCCGACGGCGCCCAGGGGTGGCACCGCATCGAGGTGTCTGTCGCCTGAGCGTAACGACCCCCTGCATCCCACCTAGAATTGTCCCCATGCCCGCAGGCGAATCGTTCTACATCACCACGCCCATCTACTACCCCTCCGATGTGCCCCACATCGGTCACGGGTACACCTCGGTGGCGGTCGACGCGCTCGCGCGCTGGCACCGGCAGGGCGGCGATGACACCTGGATGCTGACGGGCACCGACGAGCACGGCCAGAAAATGCTCCGTGCCGCGGCCGCGAACAACGTCACTCCGCAGGAGTGGGTCGACAAGCTCGTCACCGAGGCGTGGTTCCCCCTGCTCGAGACGCTCGACGTCGCGAACGACGACTTCATCCGCACGACGCAGGAGCGCCACGAGACCAACGTGCAGACGTTCTTCCAGCGTCTCTACGACCGTGGCTACATCTATGCGGGCGAGTACGAGGCGCTGTACTGCGTGGGCTGTGAGGAGTTCAAGCCCGAGTCCGAGATCGTCGACGGCACCGGTCCGTTCGAGGGCCTCAAGGTCTGCGCCATCCACTCGAAGCCGCTCGAGCTGCTGCAGGAGAAGAACTACTTCTTCAAGCTGAGCGAGTTCCAGGACCGTCTGCTCGAGCTCTACAAGACCCAGCCCGACTTCGTGCGCCCCGATTCGGCGCGCAACGAGGTCGTCTCCTTCGTCAGTCAGGGTCTCAAGGACCTCTCGATCTCGCGCTCGACGTTCGACTGGGGCATCCCGCTGCCGTGGGACGAGTCGCACGTCATCTACGTGTGGGTCGATGCGCTGCTCAACTACGCCACCGCCGTCGGCTACGGCTCCGATCAGGAGACCTTCGACCGCCGCTGGCCCGCCTATCACGTGGTCGGAAAAGACATCCTGCGCTTCCACGCGGTGATCTGGCCGGCTCTGCTGATGGCCGCGGGGCTCGATGTGCCCAAGGGCGTGTTCGCGCACGGCTGGCTGCTCGTCGGCGGCGAGAAGATGTCGAAGTCGAAGCTCACCGGCATCGCGCCGACCGAGATCACCGACGTCTTCGGATCCGACGCCTACCGCTACTACTTCCTCTCGGCGATCGCGTTCGGCCAGGACGGCTCGTTCTCGTGGGAGGACCTCTCGGCCCGCTACCAGGCGGAGCTCGCCAACGGCTTCGGCAACCTCGCCTCGCGCACCACGGCGATGATCGAGAAGTACTTCGAGGGCATCGTGCCGCCGCCCGCCGACTACACCGAGAAGGATCTCGAGATCCAGAGGATCGTCGCGGATGCCGCCTCGAACGCGGATGCCGCGATCGAGCAGTTCCGCATCGACGAGGCCATCTCGTCGATCTGGACGATCGTCGACGCTCTCAACGGCTACATCACGGAGAACGAGCCGTGGGCACTGGCACGCGACGAGTCTCAGCGCGGCCGTCTCGGCACCGTTCTCTACACGTGCGCCGAGGGACTTCGCGCGCTCGCCGTGCTGCTCTCGCCCGTGATGCCGCAGTCGACGGAGAAGCTCTGGGTCGCCCTTGGCGCCGCAGAGAGCCTCGGACGTCTGCAGGACCAGCCGATCCGCGAGGCCGGAGCCTGGGGCGTGCTGCGTCCCGGCACCAGCGTCAACGGTCTCACCCCGCTGTTCCCGCGCGTGGAGTCCACCGCCTGAGCATGACGTACGTGCAGCAGCGAGACGGCGACGGACGCAAGGATCTCCGGTACCCCGCGGCTCCGGAGCCCCTTGCCGTGCCCGTCTACGACAATCACGCGCATCTCGAGATCCTCGACGGCGATGAGCCGCTCTCGTTGACCGAGCAGCTCGATCGTGCGGCGGCCGTGGGTATCGCCGGGGTGGTGCAGGCATCGGGTGACATCGAGTCGTCCCGGTGGGCGGTCGAGGCCGCCGAGTCGGACCCGCGCGTGCTCGCGGCTGTCGCGATCCACCCGAATGATGCGCCCGCCTACGCCGAGGAGGGTCGTCTCGATGAGGCCATCGCGGTGATCGACGAGCTCGCGGCGCACCCGCGAACGCGGGCGATCGGCGAGACGGGTCTCGACTTCTTCCGCACCGAGCCCGAGCGCCGAGCGCCGCAGTTCGAGTCGTTCGAGGCGCACATCGCGCTGGCGAAGAATCACGGCATCGCGATGCAGATCCACGACCGTGACGCGCATGACGCGGTGCTCGAGACGCTGAGTCGCGTCGGGGCGCCCGAGCGGACGGTCTTCCACTGCTTCTCCGGCGACGATGCGATGGCAAGGATCTGCGCGGATGCGGGTTACCACCTGTCCTTCGCCGGCAACGTCACGTTCAAGAACGCGCAGAACCTGCGCGACGCGCTGAAGGTGACGCCCCTGGACCGCATCCTCGTCGAGACCGATGCGCCGTTCCTCACCCCGACGCCGCTGCGCGGTCGTCCGAACGCCCCCTATCTCGTGCCGATCACGGTGCGGTTCATGGCGGCGGAGCTCGGCATCGAGGTCGACGAGCTGTCGACCCGACTCGCCGCGAACACCCTGCGGGTCTACGGCTCGTTCACCGACTGATCCGCCGGTGCGGCACTGACGATCTGCGAGATCGGCTTCCAGACCAGGACAAGGGTCAGCGCGGCGCCCACGAAGGCGAACCACCACGGAGCCGTGAGACCCCAGACCTGGGCGATCACCCCGCCGAGGGCCTGGCCGATGACCATTCCGCCGAACACGCCGACCATGTTGACCGAGGCCACGCGGCCCTGCAGCTCGGCGGGGACCAGACGCTGGCGGACGGTCGTCGAGATCGTGCCCCACACGAACGCGTAGGCGCCGAACGCGAACATGATCACGAGCGCCACCCAGCCCGCGGTGGTGAGTGCGAACGCGAGGTGCATCAGCACCTCGAGCGAGAGGACGACGCGCATCAGCGTCGCGAACGACACGTGGCGTTCGAGCCAGCCGAAGCAGAGGGTGGCGAGGATTCCTCCGGCCGCCGAGGCGGTCGTCAGGGCGCCGTAGCCGACCGCGCCCATGTTCAGATACTCCGTGGCATAGAGCACGAGCACGCCCCACGGGGCCGCCCAGGTGACGTTGAAGACGAGGATGATCAGCACCAGCATCCGCACCGGCGGGTTCTGCCACAGCCAGCGGAGTCCTTCGCCGATGTCGGTGTGCACGTGCGACTTCACGCCGTCTCCCGTTGACCGGGGCGGCACGGGGGTGCGGGCCATGCGCGAGATCAGCACGACCGCGAGGAGGACGCAGAGGATCTCGAGCAGGAACGGCCACGCCGCGCCGGCGGCGAAGAGGAACGCGCCGAGCGGCGGCCCGGCGAACTGGTTCGCGACCAGATACCCGGCCTGCAGCCGCGCGTTGCCGATGCCGAGGTCGGCCGGCTTCACGAGCATCGGCAGCAGCGTGCTGCCGGCGGTGTCGACGAAGACCTCCGCCGTGCCGTAGAGGAAGGCCACGGCGAGCACGATCCAGATGTTCGCGGTTCCGGTGAGCAGGAACGCGCAGAGCCCCGCGAGCACCACGGCCCGTGCCGCGTTGGCGAACATCACGAGGCGCCGACGGT
The DNA here is from genome assembly GCF_001266755.1 of Microbacterium sp. CGR1. NCBI lineage: Bacteria > Bacillati > Actinomycetota > Actinomycetes > Micrococcales > Microbacteriaceae > Microbacterium > Microbacterium sp. CGR1. The sequence goes on along the minus strand of NZ_CP012299.1, from coordinate 1,494,729 downwards.
CGAACCGGTCGGCGATGGCTCCGGCGTGCAGCCCGAACAGCAGCCACGGGAGGAACTGCAGGATCGCCCCGGACGCGACGAGGATGGGCGACGACGTCATCGACGCGATGAGCAGGGGAGCGGCCGCGAGGGCGACGCCGTCTCCGACGTTGCTCGTCCACGATGATGCGAGCAGCCAGCGGAAATCCCTGCCCATGCGCCGTGGTGCGATCAGTTCACCGAGGGAGGGCATCACAGCAGACTACTGGGCGGCTCGGACACCGGCGGGGGTGGGGGACAATGGAGCAATGACAGTCACCCTGCTCGGCGCCACCGAGATCCGCCGCCTCGCCGCTGAGCTCGACGTCACCCCGACCAAGAAGCTCGGACAGAACTTCGTCGTCGACGCGAACACCGTGCGCAAGATCGTGCACGCCGCCCGCGTCCAGCCGGGGGAGCGGGTCGTCGAGGTGGGCCCGGGGCTCGGCTCCCTCACCCTCGCGATCCTCGAGGCCGGCGCATCCGTCACCGCTGTCGAGATCGATCACCGGCTCGCCGCCCGGCTCGCCCAGACCGCCGAGGAGCACGGCGTTCCCGCCGACATGCTCACGGTCGTCGATGCCGACGCGCTGCGCATCACGGAGCTGCCGGGCGAGCCGACCGTGCTCGTCGCGAACCTGCCCTACAACGTCTCGGTCCCCGTGCTGCTGCACTTCCTCGAGAACTTCTCCTACCTGAAGCGCGGCGTCGTGATGGTGCAGGCCGAGGTCGCCGAGCGTCTCGCCGCGAAGCCCGGGTCGAAGATCTACGGTTCGCCGAGCGTCAAGGCCGCCTGGTACGGCGAATGGAAGCTCTCGGGCACGGTCTCCCGTCAGGTCTTCTGGCCGGTCCCGAACGTCGACAGCCTGCTCGTCGGGTTCGACCGCTGGGAGGGCGAGCGCGGCCCCGAGGACGAGCGCCGTCGCACGTTCCAGATCGTGGATGCCGCCTTCAACCAGCGACGCAAGATGCTGCGTCAGGCGCTGTCCGGACTCTTCGGCAGCTCCGCCGCGGCATCCGAAGTGCTGATCGCGGCCGGAGTCGCCCCCACCGCTCGCGGGGAGGATCTCACGGTCGAGGACTACCATCGTGTCGCTCAGCATGTCGCGCAGATCGAAGACGCCGCCGTCACCGGCTAATCTGGCACGGTGACCGAGTCCCCCCGCTTCCGTCCGAACGTCCCTGAGCTCCACCGGCCGTACGCCGCCGATGAGAGCCGCTACCAGCAGTTCGAGTACCGCCAGGTCGGCACCTCGGGGCTGTTCCTGCCGCCCATCTCGCTGGGCCTGTGGTGGAACTTCGGCGACAACATCCCGCTCGACAACCAGCGCGCGCTGCTGCGTCACGCCTTCGACCGCGGCATCACGCACTTCGATCTCGCGAACAACTACGGCCCGCCCTACGGCTCGGCCGAGAAGAACTTCGGTCGCATCTTCGCCGAGGACTTCCGCCCCTACCGCGACGAGTTGATCATCTCGTCGAAGGCGGGCTGGGACATGTGGCCGGGTCCGTACGGAGACTTCGGCAGCCGCAAGTACATCCTCGCGAGCGCCGAGCAGTCGCTGACCCGCATGGGCCTCGACCACGTCGACATCTTCTACTCGCACCGCGCCGATCCCGTGACGCCGGTCGCCGAGACCATCGGGGCGCTCGACACGCTCGTGCGCCAGGGCAAGGCGCTCTACGTCGGCATCTCGTCGTACAGCGCCGAGCGCACGGCCGAGGCCGTCGCCGTCGCCACCGACCTCGGCACCCCGCTCGTCATCCACCAGCCCGCCTACTCGATCCTCAACCGCTGGGTCGAAGACGGCCTCACCGACACCCTCGAGCAGTCCGGCGTCGGTGCGATCGCGTTCACACCTCTCGCGCAGGGGCTCCTCACCGACAAGTACCTCGGCGACGGCACGGCCGCCCGTGCGCAGAAGCGCGGTTCGCTGCCGGATGCGCCGCTGTCGGATGCCGCCGTTCAGACCCTCCGCTCGCTCAACGTCATCGCCGAGCAGCGCGGGCAGTCCCTGGCGCAGATGGCGATCCAATGGACGCTGCGCAACCCGGTCGTCGCCTCCGCACTGGTCGGGGCATCGCGTCCCGAGCAGCTCGACGAGAACATCGCCGCCGTCAACGGTCCGGCATTCACCGACGACGAGCTCGGCCGCATCGACGAGGCGGCCGGTGCCATCGACGTCGACCTGTGGGCGACGTCGACGGAGCTGTGACGGGAACACCGACATGAGCTTCGCCGCCCCCGTCGACTCCGTGCACGTGCGCGCGCCCGGCAAGATCAACGTCTATCTCGGTGTGGGCGGCCGCCACGACGACGGGTATCACGCGCTGGCTACGGTGTTCCAGGCGGTCTCGCTCTATGAGGACGTGATCGCCCGGCACGCCGACGACTTCTCGATCACCGTCTCGGGCGTCGACGACCCCGACACCGTGCCGCTGGACGATCGCAACCTCGCGATGCGCGCCGCCAAGCTGCTCGCGACCGCGGCCGAGTACGACGGCGGGGTGGCGCTGGAGATCCGCAAGAGCGTGCCTGTCGCCGGAGGCATGGGCGGCGGGTCGGCGGATGCCGCGGCCGCTCTCGTCGCGTGCGACGCACTGTGGGGCACCGGGTTCTCGACCGCCCGCCTGCATGAGCTGGCCGCCCGCCTCGGCGCGGACGTCCCGTTCGCGTTGCACGGCGGCACCGCCGTCGGAACCGGCCGAGGAGATCAGCTGAATCCCGCGCTGGCGAGGGGGCGGTTCGACTGGGTGCTCGTCCCGAGCGATGACGGGCTGTCCACGCCCGTCGTGTATGCGCGACTCGATGCGCTGCGAGACGCTGAGGGCTCTCTCGCCGACGATCCGCCGCTGTCGCTCGAGGTGCCGGCTCCCGTGCTGCAGGCGCTGCGTTCCGGCGATCCCGAGCTGCTGTCCGAGAGCATCTACAACGACCTGCAGGAGGCCGCCCTGTACGAGCGGCCCGAGCTGGAGACCACGATCCTGCGCGGCATCCACGCCGGCGCTCTGCAGGGCATCGTGTCGGGTTCGGGACCCACCGTCGCTCTCCTCTGCGCGAGCCCCGAGGGTGCGCAGGAGGTCCAGTCGCTGCTGCGTGAGCACGGACTCGAGTCGCTGCACGTGCACGGGCCGGTGCCCGGCGCGCGCATCCTCGCCTGACCCGGCCCGCCCGCATCCTCGCCTCGGCGAGGTGCGCTCCGCGCGCCTGGCATACATAATGAAGAGACGATGTGACCGTGCACATACAAGGAGGTCTGTGATGTCGACTGCCTCCGAGCGTGCCCGGATGCCGAGCATCCGCGACGTCGCGAGACTCGCGGGGGTGTCGCACCAGACCGTGTCGCGGGTGCTGAACGACCACCCCAGCATCCGTCCCGAGACGAAGGCGAAAGTCCTCGACGCCATCGCCGTGCTGGACTACCGCCCCAACCTCGCGGCGCGGGCGCTCGTGACGAGCAAGTCCAACATGCTCGGCATCCTCTCGGCCACGGTGGGGGAGTTCGGACCGACGTCGTCGATCGTCGGCATCGAGGACGCCGCTCGCGAGGAGGGGTACTCGGTCTCGACCCTGAACCTCTCGGCCACGACGCCCGAGGCGATCGGCAACGCCCTGCGGCAGCTGGCACGCGAGCAGGTCGACGGCATCGTGGTGCTCGCCCCGCAGGTCCGGGCGTTCCATGTGCTGAAGGGCATGGCGGTCGAGATGCCGTTCGTCTCGCTGCAGACGGCCTCCGGCTCCGACGGGGTGACCCTGTCGGCCGACCAGGTCGCGGGCGCGCGCACCGCCACCGAGCATCTGATCGGGCTCGGACACAGCGACATCATCCACATCGCCGGGCCGCAGGACTGGATCGAGGCCGAGTCGCGCATGCGCGGATACCTCGATGCTCTGCGGGAGGCCGATCTGCCCACCTTCCCGCCGATCCGCGGAGACTGGACGGCCGACTTCGGCTATTTCGCGGGGCAGGAGCTCGCCCGACGGCGTGACTTCACGGCCGTGTTCGTCGCGAACGACCAGATGGCGATCGGGCTGCTGCACGGGTTCAGGGATGCCGGCATCCGCGTGCCCGAGGACGTGAGCGTCGTCGGGTTCGACGACATCCCGGTCGCGGCGCATGTCGCACCGACGCTGAGCACGGTGCATCAGGACTTCCCCGAGCTGGGTCGCCGCGCCGTGCGCATCCTGCTCGCGCAGATCCGTGGTGAGCAGGTGCCGCAGTTCGGGCCCCTGCAGACGACCCTTCGAACGCGGGAATCGTCCGCGCCTCGATAAGGCCACATTTTCGCGAGTGGTCTTGACACCGTCTCAGCGAGCGTAGACTATGTAATCCAATGTGAACGGTCACATCGAAGGTGACCGCCCGTCGCGAGGAAGATCTTGTGAGCACCACAGCAACGTTGCCGGTCGTGTCAGGCCCCATCCTGGAGATGCGCAGCATCACCAAGGAGTTCCCGGGTGTCAAGGCGCTGTCCGACGTGTCCATCACCGTCCGGGCCGGAGAGATCCATGCGATCTGCGGCGAGAACGGCGCCGGGAAGTCGACCCTGATGAAGGTCCTCTCCGGCGTGTACCCCTACGGCACGTACGAGGGGGAGATCCTGCTCTACGGCGAGGAGCAGCGCTACCGCGACATCGCGGCGAGCGAGCAGGCCGGGATCGCGATCATCCACCAGGAGCTCGCGCTGATCCCTGAGCTCTCGATCACCGAGAACATCTTCCTCGGCAACGAGATCCGCCACTTCGGCGCGATCGACTGGCGCGCCCAGCGTCAGCGCACGGTCGAGCTGCTGGCCCGCGTCGGCCTGCGCGAAGACCCCGACGTCGCCATCAAGACGCTCGGTGTCGGAAAGCAGCAGCTGATCGAGATCGCGAAGGCCCTCAACAAGGACGTCAAGCTCCTCATCCTCGACGAGCCCACCGCGGCACTGAACGAGAACGACTCGCAGCACCTCCTCGACCTGATCCTGGGTCTGAAGGCCAAGGGCATCGCGTCGATCATGATCAGCCACAAGCTCAACGAGATCGAGCAGATCGCCGACGAGATCACGATCATCCGCGACGGTCGCACGGTCGAGACGCTCGACATCTCGCGCGGCGAGATCAACGAGGACCGCATCATCCGCGGCATGGTCGGCCGCTCGCTCGAGAGCCGCTACCCCGACCGCACCCCCGAGATCGGCGACGTGTTCTTCGAGGTCAAGGACTGGTGGGTGCAGCACCCGACCGTGTCTGAGCGGATGGTCGTCAAGGGGTCGAACCTCAACGTGCGTCGTGGCGAGGTCGTCGGCATCGCCGGTCTGATGGGCGCGGGCCGCACCGAGTTCATGATGAGCATCTTCGGTCGCTCCTACGGCACGTTCCTCGGCGGACAGATCGTCAAGGACGGCCAGGAGATCACCATCCCCGACGTCTCCTCGGCGATCAAGCACGGACTCGCGTACGTCAGCGAGGACCGCAAGGTGCTGGGGCTCAACCTGCTCGACACCATCAAGCGGTCTGTCGTGGCGGCGAAGCTGTCGAAGATCTCGAAGCGCGGCGTCGTCGACGAGCGCGAGGAGTACTCGGTCGCCGAGCGCTACCGCAAGGCCCTGCGCATCAAGACGCCCAGCGTCGAAGAGGGCGTCGGCAAGCTCTCGGGAGGAAACCAGCAGAAGGTCGTGCTGGCCCGGTGGATGTTCACCGACCCCGACCTGCTGATCCTCGATGAGCCCACGCGCGGCATCGACGTCGGCGCGAAGTACGAGATCTACGCGATCATCAACGAGCTCGCCTCCCAGGGCAAGGGCGTCATCGTCATCTCCAGCGAGCTGCCCGAGCTGCTCGGCATCTCCGACCGCATCTACACAGTCTTCGAAGGTCGGGTCACCGACTGCATCCCGGCCGACCAGGCGACACCCGAGGCTCTCATGCGCAGCATGACCTCCGCGACTCAGAAAGCATCCGCATGACCACCGACCTCACGACAACGAAGCGCGGCTTCCACTTCGGCGACATCCGCAAGATGTTCGGAAGCAACGGCACCTCGTCACTGCGCCAGTTCGGCATCCTGGGCAGCCTCATCGTCATCATCGTCCTCTTCGAGGTGCTGACGCTGCTGCGCAACGGACCGAACGGCGCGACGCTGACGTCGGGCAACCTGATCAACGTCATCAACCAGTACTCGTTCATCCTGATCCTCGCGATCGGCATGGTGATGGTCATCATCATGGGACACATCGACCTGTCGGTCGGTTCCGTGGCGGCCTTCACCGGCATCATCGTCGCGAAGTCGATGGCCGACTGGAACCTCCCTTGGCCGCTGGCGATCCTGCTCGGCCTCGGCGTCGGTGCCCTGGTGGGCGCCTGGCAGGGGTTCTGGGTCGCCTACGTCGGGGTGCCCGCGTTCATCGTGACGCTCGCCGGCATGCTCTTCTTCCGTGGCGCGCAGCAGTGGATCGGTGACGCTCAGACGATCCCGGTGCCCAAGGGCTTCCAGGTGATCGGCACCGGCTACCTTCCTGAGGTCGGGCTCCCGCTGGACTTCAACGTGCCGACCATGATCCTCGCGCTGGTCGCGGTGGCGTGGCTGGTGTTCTGGGAGATCCGCACCCGTCGCCAGCAGCACAAGATGGGCTCCGACAGTGCGCCCCTCTGGGTCAGCGTCGTCAAGGTCGTGCTGCTCTCGGTCGTCGTGCTCGCCGCTGCGTGGATGTTCGCGACGGGTCGCCCGGGCACGAGCTTCCCGGTTCCGGGTCTGATCCTGCTCGCCCTCGTGATCATCTACTCGTTCATCACGCGGAACACCGTCTTCGGTCGCCACATCTACGCCGTGGGTGGCAACCGCCAGGCCGCACGCCTCTCCGGCGTGAAGGACCGCTGGGTCGACTTCTTCGTCATGATGAACATGTCGATGATGGCCGCACTCGCCGGCATGATCTTCGTCGCCCGTTCGCAGGCATCCGGACCGAACGACGGCACCGGCTGGGAGCTCGACGCGATCGCGTCGGTGTTCATCGGTGGTGCTGCGGTCGCCGGTGGTATCGGTACCGTGATCGGCTCGATCATCGGTGGTCTGGTCATGGCGTTCCTCAACAACGGTCTCGCTCTGCTCGGCCAGGGTGCCGACGTCGTCTCGATGATCAAGGGCCTCGTGCTCCTGCTCGCGGTCGGCATCGACGTCTGGAACAAGCAGCAGGGCCGTCCGTCGCTCATCGGTCTCCTGACCCGCCGGTCGGGCCGCAGGAGCGACCCGGAGGCCACCGCGACCTTCGAACCCAACAGGACTTACCAAGCCCCTCCCGTCGATAAGACGAGGGCCGAGTAAGCGGACTCTCCGCGCAGTGCTCGCACGCAGAATCCGTCACATCACACAGAAAGAGATCACATGAAGAAGATCATCGTCACAGCGACAGCGCTCGTCGCGACGGCTGCCTTCGCACTCACGGGCTGCTCCGGTGAGCGCGGCGGCGGAACCGACACGGGATCCGGCGAAGAGGCCGAAGCAGGCTTCGCCGCCGACTCCTCGATCGGTGTCGCGCTTCCCGACAAGACCAGTGAGAACTGGGTCCTCGCGGGTCAGCTCTTCACGGACGGCCTGGAAGAGGCCGGCTTCAAGGCAGACGTGCAGTACGCTCCGGCGAGCAACACGGTCGCCGAGCAGCAGAACCAGATCCAGGCCATGGTCACCAACGGCGCCAAGGTCATCATCATCGGCGCGAAGGATGGCAAGCAGCTCGCCACCCAGGTGCAGGCGGCCAAGGATGCCGGCGCGTACGTGATCGCGTACGACCGTCTCATCGAGAACACCGAGGCAGTCGACTACTACGTCGCGTTCGACAACTTCAAGGTCGGCCAGCTGCAGGGCCAGGCTCTGCTCGACGGTCTCGCCGAGCGTGCGGGCCACGAGGCTCCGTACAACATCGAGCTCTTCTCGGGCTCGCCGGATGACGCCAACTCGAAGGTCTTCTTCGACGGCGCCATGGACGTGCTCCAGCCGGAGATCGACAACGGCAACCTGGTGGTCGTGTCGAAGCAGACCGAGATCGCGCAGACCGCGACCGAGGGATGGCTTCCGGAGAACGCGCAGAACCGTATGGACACGCTGCTCACCTCGTCGTACAGCGGTGACACCGTGGTCGACGGCGTGCTGTCGCCGAACGACACCCTTGCTCGCGCCATCATCACCTCGGTGCAGCAGGCCGGCAAGCCGGTTCCGGTCGTCACGGGTCAGGACTCCGAGGTCGAGTCGGTGAAGTCGATCATGGAGGGCATCCAGTACTCCACGATCAACAAGGACACCGCGCTGCTCGTCGAGCAGTCGATCAAGATGGTCGGCCAGCTGCAGAAGGGCGAGACCGTCGATGTCAACGACGAGGAGTCGTACGACAACGGCGCCAAGGTCGTTCCGGCGTACCTGCTCGACCCGATCATCGTCACCAAGGAGAACGCTGCTGAGGCGTACGCCAACGTGCCGAGCCTCCTCGAGATCGTGAAGTCGTACCAGTAAGCGACATCGCACTCACCGCAGACGAGCCGTCCGGACCTTCGGGTCCGGGCGGCTCTTCGCCATGTCGGGTCGACTTTTCACACCGCGCGCGGGCGAGCCGCTGGCGGGAAGCGGACGTCCTGTCGGAAGACGTCCGCACACGGCGCTAGCCCCAGACGGGGTCGTCGGGATCGGGAGAGTCTGTGCCGTCGGCATCTGTCATGATGCGCGCTTCAGCGATCCACGACGTCAGAGGGCCATCGCGGAGGAGATGAGGCCGCGGTGTGTCGAGCAAAACGGAGGCGGCGACCTTGTCCAGCGGCTCATCGCTCGCGAAAATGACGACGTTGCCGAGTGGCCCTTCCGCATCTTCCGGCTCTGCGTCGAGCACGACAGCGACGTGATCGAACACGGTGCTCAGGGTCGCGGCCTGTCGTCGTGAGTATTCGAACGGATGCCCGTCGAGCAGGTTCACGGCGACCACGCCCGCTGCTGCGGAGCGCGCGGCGACCCGACGATAGAACTCCTGGCTGGCCACACGATGCCGGATGACGGCGGCATCCCAGAGATCGACGACGGTGAAGCACGCCTCCACCCAATCGGTGTCGATTGCGGTGCGATAACTCGCGGCGTCGTCAAGTCCGGGGGACGGAGATGACTGCACCGGCGATGTCTTCTCATTCGGAAAAGCGGCGTCCGCGACCGTTCGAGCGTCACCGAGGATGACTCGTATGTCAGACCCGGGAGGCAACGGCAGCGCGTCGATGACGGCGGCGTAGAGCGCGGGTTCGAACTCCACCACCAGCTGAGGTGATCCGGCGCGCGTCGCCTGGACGTAGCGTGCCAGCGTGAGTGCTCCGGCCCCCAGATGCACGGTGAACAGCGGCGCGTCAGGCTCGGCGACGGCATCCATTGCGCGGGCGATGTGTTGGGTGTAGCTGTACTCGAGGGCGGTGGGTTCGGTCATCGAGACGACGGACTGCGCAATTCCATCCACGCTGAGCTCGAAGCGACCGGGGCGCCTTCTCGACTGCACCAGCTTTGCCGTGCGATTGGCTAGTGAGAGCGAGAACACCCGGCGACTCCATGGCACCTGTCTAGTTTAAGCCGGAGGGGATCGGTCGGAGGCTGCCTCTGGAGGAGCAGAGCGCCGTAGGCGAAGTCGCTCTCGGAAGGCCGAGCCTCCTTGAGATCGTCGGGTCGTACGAGAAAGCGATCAGCCATCGGGCAGAAGAGGGCCGCTCGGACCTTCGGGGCCGGCGGCTCTTTCTTGTTGTCGTGCTGCTGTGGTGCGTTCTTCAGCAGCCGACGCCGGCCGGGTTCTCGTGGCAGGTGTGGGCGACGAGCGCGGTGCGGGCCTCGAGGATGCGGATCTCCTGTGCGGCGCCGCTGGTCGTGAGCTGCCCGGGAATGTCGATCCATCCGCCGCCGAGGTCCACCTGCGCGGTGAATCGGATGTCCACGCGGGCCGGGTACACGCCGGGTTCGCGGTAGACGTGGCTGGTCGGGGTCGGCGTGAACTGCGCCTGACCGAGCGCCTCCCACGTCTGACCCGGCGTGGTCACGGTCGCCGAGCTCCCGTCGCCGTAGGTGTAGATGTAGCTGGCCGGCGCGAAGCGCACACGCAGCGGGGCGCCGAACAGCTCGCCGTCTTGGATCTGCGTGGATGCTGCGGCCGTGAAGTTCGTCGGCATCCCGGCGATCCCGACGTTGCCGGGTTCGGCGGTCGCACGGATTGATGCCGGTGCGAATCGCGCCAGGTCAGAGATGGTGATCGTCGGCGCGCCCGGCGTCGACGGAGCGGAAGCCGGGGGAGCGGGCCGGTTCGGGCGCGGCGCACAGCGCGTGGTGCCCGAGTCGTCCATGCATGCCGCGAGGTCGATCGCCTCCTGGCTCGGTCCCGACGGTGTGCTCGGACCCTTGCCGTCGCCCGGACCGCCATCACTCCAATTCGAGTCGGTGCCGGGATCAGTGCTCGGCTGCTGCTGGGTGCCGGAGATGGTGAGGGAGGAACCATCCGTGCCGTACAGATAGTCGCCCGCGCTGTCGCTTCCGTCAGCCGTAGCCATCATCGACCAGAGCGCGCCCACGACTGCAGCAACAGCTATCAGTCGATGCATTGTTCGTCTCCCACGCGACGTGAGGAGTCCATGGTGAGCGGCCGGTCATCCCCCGCCACGAACTCAACGGATAGGGCGTACATGTCCGGCCGCCCGGGTGCGACGAGTGAATTGCCGTTGGCATCCATCACATTTACCGCGCTCACATCCAGACATATCGCGGCGATGACAAGGTCATAGGGCGGCGAGCTCGACTCGCCTTCGAAGCTCGCCACCCTTGCGTCGCCGCTGATGATGTGGCCTTCCGCGTGCATCACCGAGAAGTTCTCTCGATCCGCAGCCTCAAGACCCCCGCTCGCTAGCAGAAACAGCGGTTCGAACGTCTCGGGGAGCGCCGGATCGAGTTCGTTCAACGCCTCGTTGTACGCCCGGTACACCTTCTCCGCTGCAGCGAACGCCTCCTCCTCGTTGGCGAAGGCCGCGGTGGGCGTAGGGGCGGGCTCGGGTTCAGTGGTGCATCCCGCGAGAGCGCCAACCCCCAACGCCACTACGGCGACAGCAACTATGCGCGCGCCCAACCGTGGAACTGCCGCACCACCGCCTCTGCCGTGACGAATCGCAAGAACGGACAAGGGGCGCAATGGAGGAGGAGTCACCGCGCCACCGTAGTGAAATCGGCCAGGCTCGCGTCGCGTTTCTCCACAGGTCCGCGCCAGCGCGAACGTCTCCGCTCAGAACGGCGCACGCACGGCATCCGATTCGGTGAAGATCACCGTGTTCGGTGCAGGGGGAGTGTCGATGTACGTCCGCCCGATGGGACTCGTCCACTCCATGACCCCGCCGGGCTTCTGCTCGACGTGCCATGGCGTGTGATGTTTCAGAACGTGATGTCGGCGACAGAACGATGCCAGGTTCGATTCGCAGGTCGCGCCACCCGTCGAGGCAGCATGGTTGTGGTCGAGGTCGCATTTCCGCGCCGCCACTCCGCACGCCGGGAATCGACATCGTTGATCTCTTGCCCGCAGGTGCCTGCGCAGGTGGCGGCTCGGTCGGTATCGGTCGACGGCGAGGACGCGACCGGTGATCGGATGCGTCAGCACCCGTTCCCATCCCTTCGTCTGCCCGGCCAATCGGCGCGCAGTAACGACGTCGATCGGAATCACGCCGTCGAGCTCGGCGGGCGGCGCCGCCTCGGCATCCGGAGCACCCGACCCCTCGTGCGCATCGTCGTCCATCAGGGTCGTCACCGGAACGGTGATCTCAATGCGCGCACTGATGGCCGCCAGCAGTCCGTCTTCGCTGTCGTGCCCGGTCGGCTGGCCGCTGAGCACGAGGTCGGCGAGCAGGTCGGCGCGGATCTCGTCGACCGTCCGATCATCCGCCTCGAACTCATCGCCGTCGCGAGCCGCCCGCCGCTTCGCGCGAAGGTTCTCGACGCGCAGTGCGTGCGCCATCTGCGAGAGACGGTCGAACATGCCGTGGACGAGCGCGGCAGGCGCGTGCGTGTGCAGCGCCGCCATCCCGTCTTCGCCATCCGTCACCCAGACTCGCCGCTGACACCTGGCGCGACGATGCCGCTCCGAAACCGTCGTCGGAGCGAAGCGCTCGGCCACACGGCGCGCCAGCGCGCGCAGTCGGTTCGGCGATTCCACCTCCGCCAGCGGAAGGATCACCGCGGAATATGCCTCGCGGTGATCGGGCGACTCGAGGCCCGAACCTGCGTCGACAATGACACGGGAGTGCGCGGCGCTGATCCGCCCCGCTCCCTGTGCGGCCCAGACGGCGGGGAACCGATCGACCAGCAGCTCCACCGCCGCCATCCGCCGCTCGATGGTGCGATCGCTGACATGCTGCACGGCTCCGATCTCGGCCGCGATGGTCCTGATCGAGTGGTCTCCCCGGTCCGGGTGATCACCCTGCTTCGCGATGTCGACCGCGAGCCGACCGGCGATCGCCAGCAGCCCGTCGCGCGCGGCGCTCATGCTGCTCACTGTCGCCTCTGCGACTTGCAACGCGGCGACGAGATCGGCGAGATTCGCGATCTGCGTGTCCGTCGCGTCGAGCAGTGCTGTCATCTCTCCGAGTAGATCACGGACCACCGACATTCGAACGAAGCTTCGAGACATTCCCGAACCGACATGATCCCGGAAGAGTGATGACTCATGCGACACTGACCTCATGCTCCTTCACGCCGTCGACGTCGGCGACGGCCCTCGTGCGGTGGTTCTGCTCCACGGGATGATGGGTTCGGCCGACAGCTGGTGGCGTGTGATGCCGGTGCTCGCTGCACAGGGCTTCCGTGTGCTGGCGATTGATCTCCCCGGTCACGGTCTGTCCCCGCGGGACCCGCGTCTGACGATCGAGCGGGCCGCATCGTCGGTGGTCGAGACCGTCCGAAGTCTCGCCCCGGGGCGGCCGCTCGCGGCCGTCGGACACTCCTTCGGTGCGAGCGTGCTCGCACAGGCGGCCCCGCTTCTCCGACCTGAACCGGGCATCTATGTCGATGCCGCACTCGTCCTCCCCGGCGGCAGCGACCGCGACGATCTCATCGAGCGGTACGCCCGCGATCGCGAAGCGCGACAGTCGCCGGAGAACCTCCGTGCCTCGCGTCCGTTCTACTCGGAGAAGGATGCCGAGATCGAGGCACTCGCCGCCCGCCGCTTCGACCCGACGACGATGGCATCCGTCTCCTGCGGCCGCGATCACATGTGGCTTCCCGACCCGGGGTCGATCATCGTCCGCGCCGACCCGAGCGACTGGGTGACCGCCGCCGACGTCGCCCGGTTCGAGGCGAACGGCATCGACGTGCGCAGCATCCCCGGAGCCGCGCACACTGTCTGGTACAGCCACTTCGAGGAGTTCACGGCGTCGCTCCCGGAGCTGTTCGGCCGGCGCGCTCGTGCGCAGGGTGCCGGATGACGAGGCAGCCGTGACAGGAGGCTGACCGGGTCACCCAGACCGCGCGACTACCCTGGGGAGTGACATGGCACATCTTCTCGGGGCAGAAGCCCTTCATCTCGAATATCCGACGAGGGTCGTCTTCGACTCCGTGACCCTCGGCATCGGAGAAGGTGACCGCATCGGCATCGTCGGCCGCAACGGCGACGGCAAGTCGAGCCTCCTCGGAATGCTCGCCGGCATCAAGGAGCCGAACTCGGGCCGCGTCACGGTGCGAGGCGGCACGACCATCGGCGTCCTCGACCAGGCCGACACCCTCAGCGACGACCTGACCATCAGCGCGGCGGTCGTCGGTGACACTCCGGAGTACGAGTGGGCCGGCGACCCGCGCATCCGCGACGTGATCGAGGGACTGCTGAAGGACCTGCCCTGGGATGCGGAGATCGGCTCCCTCAGCGGAGGCCAGCGCCGACGCGTGTCACTCGCCAAGCTGCTGACGGGGGACTGGGACGTCATCGCCCTCGACGAGCCCACCAACCACCTCGACGTCGAGGCCATCACCTGGCTCGCCGGACACCTCAAGAAGCGGTGGAGCCCGAACTCCGGAGCGCTCATGGTCGTGACTCACGACCGGTGGTTCCTCGACGAGATCTGCACCGAGACCTGGGAGGTGCACGACCGCATCGTCGAGCCATTCGAGGGCGGCTATGCGGCGTACATCCTGCAGCGCGTCGAGCGCGACCGCATGGCGGCGGCGACCGAGGCCAAGCGTCAGAACCTCGCCAAGAAGGAGCTCGCGTGGCTCCGTCGAGGGGCGCCCGCGCGAACCGCGAAGCCGAAGTTCCGCATCGATGCGGCCAACGAGCTCATCGCCGACGTGCCGGAGATCCGCGACAAGGTCTCCCTGCAGTCGCTCGCCGTCTCTCGTCTCGGCAAGGACGTCGTCGACCTGCTCGACGTCGGAGTGACCTATCCGACCGCCGACGGCGGCACCCGCGAAGTCCTCCGCGACGTCGAGTGGCGCATCGCCCCGGGGGAGCGCACGGGCATCCTCGGTGTGAACGGCGCTGGCAAATCGACGCTGCTCGGCCTGATCTCGGGCACCGTCGAGCCCACCGTCGGCCGTGTGAAGCGCGGCACGACCGTGAAGGTGAAGACTCTCACGCAGCGCCTCGACGAGCTCGAGGACGTCCGACGCGAGCCGGTGCGTGTCGTGATCTCGCGACTGCGCACCTCGTACACGATGGGATCCGGCTCGAAGGCGCAGGAGCTCACGCCGGGCCAGCTCCTCGAGCGGCTCGGCTTCGATTCGGCGCAGCTCTCCACCCCCGTGAAGGATCTCTCCGGAGGTCAGCAGCGCCGCCTGCAGCTGCTTCTCGTGCTCCTCGACCAGCCCAACGTGCTGATCCTCGACGAGCCCACCAACGACCTGGACACCGACATGCTCGCGGCCATCGAGGATCTGCTCGATTCGTGGTCGGGGACCCTGCTGGTGGTCAGCCACGACCGGTACTTCCTCGAGCGCGTCACCGATCAGCAGTTCGCGATCCTCGACGGCCACCTGCGGCACCTGCCCGGCGGCGTCGACGAGTACCTGCGCCTGCGCCAGTTGCAGACCTCGGCACCGGGCAGGTCGCAGACGGCCGTCAACACTGAGAAGAAAGCCCCCAGCCTCGACGGTGCCGCACTGCGCGCCGCCCAGAAAGAGGTCTCGTCGCTCGAGCGCCGCATCCAGAAGGTCACGCAGCAGGTCGACAAGGCGAAGACCGCTCTGGCGGATCACGACCAGTCGGACTTCGCCGGCCTCGGCGACAAGATGAAGGCGATCAGCGACCAGCAGGCCGAGATCGAGGAACTCGAACTCCGCTGGTTCGAGCTGACCGAAGAGCTCGACTGACGAGAGGTCTGGCCCTTCCGCCCTCGCGGGAATACGGTGGCAGTCGAATGCGCTGTGCTCTGGGCGGGGTTCGATGCCAGCCGGGATCGCACAGCTTGATCCTGCGGTACCCGGGAGGTTCAGATGGAAGGACTCGAGGTCACCGTCCTGATCGGACTCACGATCCTCGTGGGCACGTTGATCGCGCCGCGCGTTCGACTCGCGCTGCCGCTCGTCCTCGTGATCTTCGGACTCCTGCTCGGCTTCGTCCCGCAGCTCCGCGAGATCCAGCTGCCCCCTGAGACGGTCCTGCTGCTGTTCCTCCCGGTGATGCTGTTCTGGGAGAGCCTCACGACCTCGCTGCGATCGATCCGCCGTGACTTCCGCTACATCCTCCCGATGAGCACGGTGCTCGTCGTGGCATCCGCATTCGCCGTCGCGGGCATCGGTCTGCTGTTCGGGATGCCGTGGGAGACCGCGCTGATCCTCGGCGCCGCAGTGGCCCCTCCGGATGCGACGGCCGTGGCAGCCCTCGGCAGGCTGCTGCCCCGGCGCATGTTCATGAAGCTCAAGGCCGAGAGCCTCACGAACGACGGAACCGCGCTCGTGCTCTACGCGATCGCCGTCTCGTTGGCTCTCGGCGGCAACATCACGCCCCTGTCGGTGACGATGTCGGTGCTCACCTCCTATGTCGGAGGAGTAGCGGCCGGTGTCGTGATCGCAGGCCTCGGGTACCTGCTGCTGCGTCGCACCTCTTCGACGATCGTCATCAACGTCGCGTTGCTGCTCATCCCGTTCAGCGCGTTCCTCCTCGCGGAGATCGTGCACGCCTCCGGCGTGCTGGCCGTCGTCGTGGCCGGTCTCATCGTCGCCTATGTCTCGCCCCGGGTGACGACAGCCTCGTCGCGGCGGCAGGCCGACGCCGCATGGCCGTTCGGTGTCTTCCTGCTCAACGGAGCGCTGTTCGTGCTGATCGGGCTCGAGGTGCAATTCGTCGCACATGAGATCTCCGCGGCAGCGATCGGCCGGCTCGTGCTCATCACCCTCGCGGTGTGGGGGACGCTGCTCGTCGTCAGATATCTCTTCCAGCTGCTGAACGCGCCCTTCCAGCGACGCAATCCGGCACTTCCGTCCCGTGGTGCCAAGGCGCGATCGATGGCGGTGTCGACGGTCGCAGGCATGCGGGGTGCCGTGTCGCTCGCGATCGCGCTGTCGGTTCCGGCCGCCAGCGCGACCGAGGGCGAGATCGCCGGACGCGACGAGATCGTCTTCGTCACGGCGGGAGTGATCCTGCTCAGCCTGCTCGTACAGGGGCCGCTGCTGCCGGCGATCGTTCGCTGGGCGCGTTTCCCGGTCGATCACATGGAGGCCGAGGAGTACGAGCTCGCCGAGCGGACGATCTCGGGCGCGGCACTGGCCGCCCTGGACGACCTCGCCGTCGAGCACGGCGTCGGTCAGGAGATCCGAGACAAGGTGCGTGCCGAGGGCTACCAGATGCTCGAGTTCTCGAACGCGCGTGCGCTGGCGCGCGAACAGGCGATCGTCGATGCCGAGGCCCAGGCGCTCGACGTCATGCTCGACGAGCCCGATCCGCTGGGCGGCGGCCAGCAGATGAGCGGGGGAGCGGATGCCGGTGCCGCGGAGGCGTCGGTCGCGCTGCGACTGCCGGACGCGACTCGTGTCGGCGACGACGGTGAGCTCGCGGACGGCGAGGTCAGGACTCTGCAGATGATCGCCACCTCGGCCGACGTCGACGTCATGCAGCGGTCGCCGCTGCTGCGTCACGAGGAGCACACGCGCCTCAAGCTCGCGCTCATCGACCGCAAACGCGAGGTGCTGCTCGGGCTGCGCAGAGACGGGACGATCGACGACCTCGTGGTCCGTCGGATCTCGGCACGACTCGACCTCGAACAGGTCCGGCTGCAGGGCATCGAGGACTACGACTGAGAGCTGTGACGCTCTGTGACACTCGATTGTCGCGCAGCGCGTCGCCCTGCCTAACGTATTCGAGTCCCCCAAGAGAGGAACCCGAACACTCATGTCCATCACAGCATCCCGTCGGACCACATCCGTCATCGCCGCGCTCGCCGCGGTCCCGCTCTTCGTCGCACTCGCAGGCTGCGCGACCGCATCGTCCGACGCCGGTTCCGGCGGCTCCGAGGACGAGACCGTCAAGATCGGTGTCGTCGGCAAGGGAGACGCACAGTGGGCTCCTTTCGTCGAGGCAGCCGCTGACGAGGGCATCACGGTCGAGCTCGTCGACTTCGGCTCGTACGAGCAGCCGAACCCCGCTCTGACCGAGGGTGAGATCGACCTCAACCAGTTCCAGCACATCGTGTACCTCGCCGAGTACAACACGGCATCCGGCTCCGACCTGACGCCGGTCGGCTCGACGGCGATCTACCCGCTGGGCCTGTACTCGCAGAAGTACGACGATGTCGACGACATCCCCGAGGGGGAGACCGTCGCGGTTCCCGACGACGCATCGAACCAGGCTCGCGCGCTGCTCGTGCTGCAGTCGGCCGGACTCATCGAGCTCAAGAGCGGCGGCACGATCTTCTCCGACCTCTCCGACATCGACACGGGCAAGTCCAAGGTCGAGGTCACCGCGCTCGAGGCCGCGCTGATCCCGACGTCGCTGCCCGACGTCGCGGCGGCGATCATCAACAACGACTTCGTCGAGGATGCGGGTCTGACCTTCGAGGATGCGATCGCTCAGGACGACCCTGAAGACCCGAACGCGCTTCCGTACGTGAACATCTTCGCGGCCCGCGCCGAGGACGCCGACAACGAGACGTACCTGAAGCTCGTCGAGATCTTCCAGACCAATGAGGACGTCCAGGCCGGCCTGCTCGAGTCGTCGGGTGACACCGCCGTGCCGCTGCAGACCCCGGTCGAGGATCTCGTCGCCTCGCTCGAGAAGGTCCAGAAGGACACCGAGGCCAACAAGTAGGACGACCGGGGTGGGTGACACCCCCGTCCGATGAGGGAGAATCGGGTGGCGCTTCGTGCGTCACCCGATTCTTCGTTCCCGAAGCAGACAGACCGGAGCACCGCATGCCGATCGTCACCCTGACGAATGTCTCGAAGACCTACCCCTCCCGCACGCGCGACGAGTCCGAGGTCGTGGCCGTGGACGACGTGACCCTGTCGATCGAGAAGGGCGACGTCTTCGGGATCATCGGATACTCGGGCGCCGGCAAGTCCACGCTCGTACGACTGATCAACGCGCTCGAGCCGGCGACGAGCGGGACCATCACCGTCGACGACGTCGACATCACAGCTCTCAAGGAGAGCGAGCTGCGCAAGGTCCGCGGCGGCATCGGGATGATATTCCAGCAGTTCAACCTGTTCTCCTCGCGCAGCGTCAAGGCGAACATCGCCTACCCGCTCAAGCTGGCCGGATGGTCGAAGCCGGACATCGAGAAGCGGGTCGCCGAGCTGCTGAGCTTCGTGGGCCTGGCCGACAAGGCGAAGGCGTACCCCGAACAGCTCTCCGGTGGCCAGAAGCAGCGCGTCGGCATCGCCCGCGCCCTCGCCACCGGCCCGGCCATCCTCCTCGCCGACGAGGCCACCAGCGCACTCGACCCGCAGACCACGCATGAGGTGCTCGACCTGCTCAAGCGGGTCAACCAGGAGCAGGGCGTCACGATCGTCGTCATCACCCACGAGATGGACGTCATCCAGACGATCGCCACCAAGGTCGCGGTCATGGAGAACGGACGGGTGATCGAGCAGGGCGATGTCTTCGACGTGTTCTCCGCCCCGCAGAATCCGGCCTCGCAGCGCTTCGTCGGAACGGTCGTGAAGGGCATCCCGTCGCCGTCTGAGCTCGGCGTGCTGCGGGAGCGCCACCGGGGCCGCCTCGTCACGTTCTCGTTCCGCGACGGCGACTCGTCGCAGGCTCAGGTCTTCCTCGACCTCGCCGGGGCCGGACTCGACTTCGAGCTCGTGTACGGCGGGATCAACGACATCCGGGGGCGCGCCTTCGGCCACCTCACACTCGCGATCCGGGGTGAGAGCGCCGTGATCGACCGCACGCTCGAGCAGATCGGCCAGCGCGTCGAAGTCACCGAGATCGCAGAAGAGGAGGCACGCTGATGGATCGTCTGAACGAACTGTGGCCCGACCTCTGGAAGGCCGCCCTCGAGACCCTGTACATGACGTCGTTCGCACTCGTGCTGGGCGGCATTCTCGGTCTCGCGATCGGCGTCATCCTGTATGTCACTCGTCCGGGCGGGCTCGCCGAGAACCGGGCCGTGTCGGTCATCGCGAACCTCGGGGTGAACTTCTTCCGCCCGATCCCGTTCGTGCTCTTCGTCGCCGTGGCGCAGCCGTTCGCCCGCGCGGTGGTCGGCACCGGCATCGGCACCACGGCCGGCGCGTTCATGATCGGTCTGGCCGCGGCGTTCGCCATCGGCCGCATCGTCGAGCAGCACCTCGTGTCGGTGTCGCCCGGCGTGATCGAAGCCGCGCGCGCCATGGGCGCAGGTCCCGCGCGCATCCTGTTCACGGTCGCGATCCCCGAGTCGCTCGGACCGCTGATCCTCGGCTACACGTTCATCGTGGTGGCACTGATCGACATGACCGCGATGGCAGGCCTCATCGGCGGCGGCGGCCTCGGCGCGTTCGCCCAGATCTACGGCTTCCGGCAGTTCGAGCCGGTCGTCATGTGGACGGCGATCGTCCTCATCGTCGTCTTCGTCCACCTCGTGCAGATGCTCGGCACGTGGCTCGCGCGCAGGATCATGCGGCGCTGACGGGAGCCTCCTGCAGCGTGCGCGTCGTGGTGAAGACCCGCGGCGCGCCGCTCAGCGGATCGACGAAGTGCAGCTCGCGCGCGAGCAGCTGCATCGGCTTCTCGAAGTCGTCGGGCTTCTCGCCACGCAACTCGGGGTAGAACGGATCGTTCAGGATGCCGAGCCCCAGCGCGGCGAGATGCACGCGGAGCTGATGCATCTTGCCGCTGTGCGGGTGCAGGAGCGTGTGCACGACGCGATCGTCGGCATCGATCACATCGATCTGCGTCTCGGCGTTCGGCTCCCGCTCGTCGTCGACCTGGACCTTCAGCTCATTGCGGAGCTTCACGATGTGGTTGCGGTAGACGAGGGGGAATCGTGAGGCATCCCAGTCGGCCGGACGAGCCGACACGGCCTCGTACACCTTCTGCACCTGCCGCGTCTCGAAGAGCAGCTGATACGGCCCTCTCGTGGCCGGTCGCGCCGAGAACATCAGCACTCCTGCCGTGGCCCTGTCCAAGCGGTGGATGGGGGCGAGCTCGTCGTTGTCGAGAAGGTTGCGCAGTCGGATCAGCGCCGAGTTCTGCAGGAACTTCCCGCCGGGGATGGTGGGCAGGAAATGCGGCTTGTCGATGACCACCAGATCGTCGTCCTGATGGAGGACCTCGATCTCCACGGGGAGACGGGTCTCGACGGGCGGGTCGCGGTAGTACCAGATGAACTCCTCGACCCCCAAGGGCGTGTCCCGTGCGAGAGGGGTGCCGTCGCGGGCGACGATCTCACCGCGATCGAAGCGGCTGAGCAGCCCCTCGGGATCGAGGTGGAAGAAGCGCTCGATCATGTACGCGCCGACGGTCGGCCATTCGCCGCTCATCGGCACGTGCAGACGCGTCGCGCCGACGCCGTCGCGCACCGGAAGAGGGGAGAGCATGCCCATCCGTCAGCCCCTCACGCGTCGAAGCTCAGGCTCAGCTTGCGCAGCAACGCAGCGAGCCGATCGCGGTCACCGCGGGACAGCGCCTGCAGCAGGTCGTCCTCGACGTCGACGAGGCGCGTGATCGCGGCATCCACCCGGATGCGTCCGTCGTCCGTGAGCGTCACGAGCACGCTGCGGCCGTCGGCCGGGTCGCCCTCCCGTCGCACGAAACGTCGGCCGACCAGACGGTCGATGCGATTGGTCATGGTGCCGCTCGACACCAGCGTCTGCTGCAGCAGCTGCTTGGGGGAGAGCTGGAAGGGCGCGCCCGCGCGGCGCAGAGCCGACAGCACGTCCCATTCCCAGGCCTCCAGGTCGCTGCGTCGGAACACATCTCTGCGAGCCCGGTCGAGCAGCCTGGTCAGGCGATCCATCCGCGACAGCACCTCGAGAGGCGAGAAGTCGAGGTCGGGGCGCTGGGTGTTCCAGGCGCCGACGATCCGATCAACCTCATCCGCCTCAGTCATCCGTCCATTATCGCCGGTAGCACGCAGGTGGACGTGGCAGACTTGATCCGCGGCGCCCTCGGGGGCCGCGGTCCGCCGTGGTGTAATGGCAGCACGACAGCCTTTGGAGCTGTTAGGTCTAGGTTCGAGTCCTGGCGGCGGAGCATGACTGGGAACAATCTCGCGATCATCGTCCTCGCCGCAGGCCAGGGCACCCGCATGCGCTCGCGTCTTCCGAAGGTGCTGCATCCGATCGGCGGGCGTCCGCTCGTCGGCCACGTGCTGACCACCGCGACGCGACTCGGCGCCGATCACATCGAGGTCGTCGTGCGGCATGAACGCGACCAGGTCGTCGCCGCACTCGAGAAGGACTACCCGACCGCGGTCTTCATCGATCAGGACGACGTCCCCGGCACCGGACGCGCAGTTCAGGTGGCTGTCGACGCGCTCCCTGCCGACTTCGACGGCGACGTGCTCGTGCTCTCGGGCGACTGCCCTCTCGCGGATGCGGACACGCTGGGCTCATTCCTCGACGCGCACCGCGCCGCGGAGGCGGAGGCGACCCTCATGACCGCCGTGGTCGAGGACCCGACCGGCTACGGCCGCGTCATCCGCGACGCCGACGGCGGCGTCGATCGCGTCGTCGAGCAGAAGGATGCGACGACCGAAGAAGCTGCCGTCAGCGAGATCAACGCGGGCATGTACGTGTTCCGCGTCTCGACGCTCCGCAAGTACCTGCCGTCGGTGGGCGTCGACAACGCGCAGGGCGAGATGTATCTGACCGACGTGCCGGGGCTCCTCCGCCGCGATGGCAGCCGTGTGGCGGCATCCGTCGTCTCCGACGTCACCGTCACCTACGGCGTCAACGACCGCGCTCAGCTCGCGGAGGTCGGTCGTCTGCTCAACCGCCGCATCGTGCGGCGCTGGCAGCTCGAGGGCGTCACCGTGATCGATCCTGCGACGACGTGGATCGACGACGACGCGACCCTCGCGCCCGACGTCACGATCCTCCCGAACACGCACATCCTGCGGGCGACGACGATCGCCGAGGGCGCCATCATCGGACCGGACACCACCCTCGTCGACTGCGAGGTGGGAGAGGACGCGATCGTCCGCCGCACCGATGCGACGCTCGCGGTGATCGGTGCCGAGGCCACGGTCGGACCGTTCTCGTTCCTGCGGCCGGGCACCGTCCTGGGGGCCAGAGGCAAGATCGGCGCCTACGTCGAGACCAAGAACGCCGAGATCGGCGAAGGCAGCAAGGTGCCGCACCTGTCATACGTCGGAGACGCGACCATCGGGCGAGGCGTCAACCTCGGTGCGAGCACGATCACCGCGAACTACGACGACGTGAACAAGCACCGCACTGTGGTCGAGGACGAGGTGCACACCGGCTCGCACACGACCCTCGTCGCGCCCGTTAGGCTGGGAGCCGGCGCCAAGACAGGTGCTGGCGCTGTCGTCCGCAAGGACGTCCCCGCCGGCTCCCTTGCCATGAGCGTCGCCCCTCAGCGCAACATCGAGGGTTGGGTCGAGAAGAACAGGGCAGGCACGGGCGCGGCAGACGCCGCAGCCCGAACCCGAGTGGCGGAGTAGGCAGAACGATGGCGCGCAAGAAGAAGACGGTCGATCTGGACAGGGACAACGGCATCGCTCCGGGTCTCGTTGCCAAGACCAAGAAGCGACTCGTGGTCGCAGGTGGTCGATCGCACCCCGAGCTCACCGCGGCGGTGGCCGCGTCGCTCGGAACAGAGGTCGTGCCGACCGAGCACCGCACCTTCGCATCCGGTGAGATCTACGCGCGGTTCGAGGTGTCGATCCGAGGCTGCGACCTCTTCCTGATCCAGACCTTCGGTGAGCCGGTCAACGAGTGGCTCATGGAGACCCTCATCATGATCGACGCCGCGAAGCGCGCGTCCGCCAAGCGCATCACCGTCGTCGCCCCGTACTATCCGTATTCGCGTCAGGACAAGAAGGGCCGCGGCCGTGAGCCGATCAGCGCCCGCCTCGTCGCCGACCTGCTGAAGACCGCCGGCGCAGACCGCGTGATGAGCGTCGACCTGCACGCCGCACAGATCCAGGGCTTCTTCGACGGTCCCGTCGACCACCTGTTCGCCAAGCCCGTGCTGCTCGAGTACTTCCAGCGCACGCTGAGCCCCGCCGACCGAGAGATCCTCACGGTCGTCTCGCCCGACATGGGTCGTGTCCGCGTGGCCGACACATGGTCCGACAGCCTCGGCGCCCCGCTGGCGATCATCCACAAGCGACGCGACCCGAAGGTCGCGAACCAAGTCTCGGTGCACGAGATCGTCGGAGCGGTCGAGGGTCGCACCTGCCTGCTCGTCGACGACATGATCGACACCGGTGGAACCATCGTGAAGGCCGCGCAGGCGCTCAAGGCCAACGGCGCGCATCGCGTGATCGTCGCCGCGACGCACGCGATCTTCAGCGATCCGGCCTCGGAGCGTCTGCAGGACGCCTCGATCGACGAGGTCGTGATCACCGACACGATCCCGCTCACCGAGTCGCGTCGCTGGGACAAGCTGACGGTCCTCCCGATCGCCCCGATGCTCGCGCGTGCGATCCACGAGGTCTTCGAAGACGGATCCGTCACGAGCATGTTCGGCGGAGACGCGTAAGCGACTCATATATCGGGCACAGCCTGCACATAGACAGGCTCCCTACGGTCGAATCAACACATCGATCAAGGCCGGGAGGACCATCATGATCCGCACGACTGTACCGACTTCTGTTCGCAAGAGCGCCGCCCTGGTCGGCGTCGCCGGGCTCCTCGTGCTCGCCGGTTGCTCCGGCACCGCGGATGCCGAAGACCAGTCCACCGACGCCGGAACCGACACGAGCACCGAGTCGACGGATTCGGGCGCATCGACGAGCGGCGACTACACCGACGGCACGTACACGGCCGACGGTTCGTACCAGACCCCCGAGACGGTCGAGAAGATCAGCGTGACCCTCACCGTCGCCGACGGCCTGGTCACCGAGGTCGAGGTGACCGGTGACCCGCAGGCACGCGAGAGCGAGCAGTACCAGGGGCAGTTCATCGACGGGATCTCGGATGAGGTCGTGGGCAAGTCGCTCGACGAGATCGAGGTCAGTCGAGTGGCCGGATCGTCGCTCACCAGCGGCGGGTTCAACGAGGCCGTCGAGTCGATCAAGGAGCAGGCGGCCGCCTGAGGCGCCTGACCACGTATGGCGATCTGGCGTTTCGACGCGATCGGCACGGCCTGGGAGATCGAGACGTCGCACGAGCTCGACGAGCATGACCGTGAGCGAGTCGGGGCCGAGATCGACCGGTTCGACCGAGAGTGGTCGCGGTTCCGTGACGACTCCTCGGTCACCCGGGTCGGCCGTGACGGCGGCTCGATCTCCTCGCCTGATGCGGGAACCATGCTCGATGCCTTCCGCGAGCTGTCCCGCGCGACCCACGGGGCGGTCAACCCGCTCGTCGCCGACAGCCTGTCGGCCCTGGGCTACGACTCGTCGTACTCGCTCGTCGCGCACGATCCCGTCGCTGCGCCCGGCGACTGGACGTCCCTGCTGGACTGGACGCCGGGGGAGGCCACGGCATCCGTTCCCGCCCTCCTCGATGTCGGCGCCCTCGGCAAGGGACGCCTCGTCGACGTCGTCGCCGCGGTGCTGTCCGACGTTCCCGGGAGTCTCGTGGTCGATGCCGGCGGTGACATGAGAGTTCGCGGCGAAGTCGTTCGGGTGGGCCTCGAGCATCCATACGATCCGACGAAGGCGATCGGAGTGATCGAACTGCAGAATGCCGCGCTGTGCGCCTCGGCGGTCAATCGCCGTGCGTGGGGCGACGGACTGCATCA
Organism: Microbacterium sp. CGR1; assembly: GCF_001266755.1. Taxonomy (NCBI): domain Bacteria; kingdom Bacillati; phylum Actinomycetota; class Actinomycetes; order Micrococcales; family Microbacteriaceae; genus Microbacterium; species Microbacterium sp. CGR1. Next base: position 1,469,403 of record NZ_CP012299.1, on the reverse strand, counting down.
CGTCCTCGACGCTCGCACCGGCGTGCCCGTGCGGACATGGGCGGCCACGTGGGCGATCGCCCCCGACGCGATGCGAGCGGACGCGGTCGCGACAGCGCTGTTCTTCGAGGGCGGGCCAGAGATCGCCGCATCGTGGGGCGTGGAGTGGGTGCGGATGACGACCGACGGGCGGGTGGAACGCTCGACCGGCTGCCCCGCTCAGCTGTTCACCACCCGCCGTTGAATCAACGAAGTAGGGAAGAGTAGACCTGTGATCACCTCCATCACCGCACTGCGGCAGCGGGTCCTTGCGTTGCTCGGCGGCATCTCGATGTATCGCCTGGTGCTGTTCGCGCTGCTGACGCTGGCGCTCATCGCTGTGGTGCTCTCAGCTCTCGGCGTGATCGTCTCACCCACGCCGGTCGAGATCCTCGCATCCTTCGTCGTCCTGGCCATGGTCATCTCGCTGGTGGACGCAGCGGCCCAGAGAATCCTGCGCCTTCCGTGGCGTATCGAGTCGTCGCTGGTCACCGCGCTGATCCTGCTCTTCGTGCTCCGCCCCGGCATCGAGCCGAATGCCCTGCTCGGCCTCGCCATCGCCGGGGCTGTCGCGAGCCTCTCCAAGTACCTGATCGCGTGGCGAGGTCGGCACATCCTCAACCCGGCGGCGTTCGGCGCTGCCGTCGTGTCGATCCTCGGGTCGTTCGGAGCGTTCGAATGGCTCGGGACCTCGTCGTCCTGGTGGGTGGGCACCCCGTCACTCTTCATCCCCGTCCTGATCCTCGGGCTCGCCGTGCTGTGGCGCACCGAGAAGGTGCGGATCGTCGTCGTGTTCCTCGTCGTCGCCATCGCCGTCTCGGTCCTTCGTCAGGCCGTGCAGGCGCAGGAGTTCGCGATCGACTTCGACGCCGGCTCCGCCCTCTCGTTCGCGATCCTGCAGTCTCCGTTCCTGTTCCTCGGTGCGTTCATGCTGTCGGAGCCGTTGACTCTGCCGCCGCGCCGGTGGCAGCAGTTCTCGGTGGCAGTTCTCGTCGGCGTGCTCGCCGGCTGGCCGATCGCGATCGGCGGCCTCTTCACGCTCGGGCAGGAGCGTGCTCTGCTCATCGGAAACCTCCTGGCCTTCGCCTTCGCGCTGCGCGGATCCGTGCGTCTCGTGCTCGAGAAGCGGCAGTTCATCACGCCGACGGCTCAGGAGCTGACGTTCCACGCGAAGGGCACGCTGAAGTTCCTGCCGGGGCAGTACCTCGAGCTGGACGTGCCGCACTCCCGCCCGGATGCGCGCGGAACCCGTCGCGAGTTCAGCATCGTCTCGGCGCCCGCCGACCTCCCGACGCTGCGCATCGCCTACAAGGACGGCAATCAGAAGCATCCCTCGAGCTACAAGCGCGCGCTGGCGGCCGCCGAGCCGGGTGCTGCGCTCGCGGTGACCGGCACATGGGGCGACTTCCTGCTTCCACGCGCCGAGACCCCGGTGCTGATGGTGGCCGCGGGCATCGGCGTCACGCCGTTCGTGTCGCAGCTGCGACAGCTGATGATGACCGAGCAGCAGCGTGACGTGGTTCTCGTCTACGTGGCATCCGACAGCTCGGAGCTCGCGTTCCGCGATGAGCTGGCCGCGACCGGTGCGCGCGTGATCGTGTTCACCCGGGACGAGCCTGTCGACCTGCCCTCGCGCTGGACCTGGGCCCAGGGTGTGCGCCTCGACGCGGCGGCTCTCGAGCACTACGTCCCGGACATCGGCGAGAGGCATTCCTACATCTCCGGCCCGCCGCGGCTGATCGCCGACCTCGCTCCCGCCCTGCAGAAGGCGCGGTCGCTCACGACAGACGCCTTCGCCGGGTACTGAGTCCGGTCTGTTCGGTGTCGCCCGGCGCCACGTGCAGGACGCCAGCACGTTCTGCGGGCCGGTTGTCCTGATTCCGTCCTGCATTCGTGCCTCGGTCCTGCAAGCAAGCGGTACAGGCTGTGCGTCGCCGAAGCGCGCCGTAGATCGCGGGGGTGGGTCGTCCTGTGCCGCCTGCAGGACCCAGGCACGTTCTGCGGGGTGGTTTTCCTGATTCCATCCTGCATTCGTGCCTTGGTCCTGCAACCGGTACGTCAGATGCGTGCGCGAAGGCGATCGACGGCCGCAAGGATGGCGGCTTCCACGACCGGCCAGTCGTGGACGATCATCGCGTAGTCGAAGCGCAACGTCTCATATCCCTGCCTGGATGCCTCCGCATCGCGCAGCAGATCTCGATGGCGGTGCGATGCGCTGTCGTGATTCTCCGCCCCGTCGGCTTCGAGGATGAGCAGCTCATGGAGCACGAAGTCCACGCGCCCGACCGAAGCAATGTCGACCTGACATTCGAGATGGATCCCGAGCAGGTGAAGCCGAAGACGAAGCAGCGACTCGAGGCCGCTGTCGGCATCCGTCCGAGCCAGATCGACCAGCCACCGAGCCTTCGCCGGGAGGCGGGATCGGATGCGGGCGCGCCCTGCCGCTCCGATCTTGCGCAGCTGCAGGGCCGACTCGATCGAGACGAAGAACGACTCATCGCCCTTGCAGAGATAGACGTGCACAAGGGCGTCCTCGAGGGGAGCGAGGCCGAGAACCGTCCGTCCGCCGAAGTAATGGCCGGTGCAGGTGCATGCGATGTGGTGGTTTCGGCCGTGAGTGCCGAGCCAGACATGCGGATTCGTATCGTCCTCGAGCGTCCAGATGCCGTGCAGCCGCAGTACACGAGAACAGGTCAGTGCGCCTCCGTGCGCGGCAGAGGTGAGAACGTCGGCGGGAGCGGATGGCGTCGCGAACACGCCGTTGCGGACGCGAGTGATCGTGCCGTCGCGAACGGCTGATGAGAGCATCCGTCTGCTCAGCCCGAACTGGCGAAGAGTCGTACCCCTGGCCAGATCACCCAGGTGAGAGAGGACGTGTGCGGCGGTCGGCATCTGATCGATCCTGCCCGTTCTGAGGCGGGGGACGGATCGGAATCGAGGGTCGTGGAAGGTATCGGCTGATAGCCCGACCTGTGCAGAAGAGAAATCGTGGGTCCGTGCCGTCGTCTGCTTCACCGTCTGCAGGATGAGAGCACGGTTGCAGGACCGAGGCCGCCCCCGTTCGTCCCGCGAACGTGCCGCGGCCCCGCAACCGGCCCTGGGGGAGGGCCGGCGCAAAGAGGGGCGTGTTCCGTCTGCAGGATGAGAGCACGGTTGCAGGACCGAAGTCGTCGGTTCGCCTTGCAGAAGTGCCTCGGTCCCGCAGACGGCTCTGCGGGACCGAGGGGAGACGAAGACGCGGTCAGTCCGAGGCGGACGCCGGATTGATCGGGAGCCGCACGCTGAAGGTCGTGTCTCCGGGCTCGCTGTCGACCGTGAGGTGACCGCCGTGTCCTTCGACGATCGCCTTCGCGATGGCCAGTCCGAGCCCCGTGCCGCCGGTCTGGCGGGCGCGGGAGCTGTCACCGCGGGCGAAGCGTGCGAAGAGCTCCTCTCGCACCCCGGGGTCGATGCCCGGGCCGTTGTCGTGCACGCGCAGCACGGCCTCGTCGCCTTCGCGGGCCACGCTGAGGGTGATCGACGTACCGGCAGGCGTGTGCGTCCGCGCATTCGCGAGCAGGTTCGCGACGACCTGGTGCATGCGGCCCGCATCGCCGACGATGACGATGGGCTCGTCCGGCGCCTCGATGTTCCAGTGGTGGTCGGCTGCGGTCGGGCGCGCGTCGGAGAGCCCCTCCAGCGCGAGCTGCGTCAGATCGACGGTGCCGTAGACGAGTTCCCGTCCCTCGTCGAGACGGGCGAGCAGCAGCAGATCCTCCACCAGGCGCGTCATGCGCAGGGACTGGGCCTGGATGCGCTCGAGCGACGTCGTGGTGCTCTCGACGGCCGCCTCTCCGCCCTGCTGCTTCAGCGCACGCAGAGAGAGCTCGGAGTAGCCGCGGATCGACGACAGAGGTGTGCGCAGCTCGTGGCTCGCGTCGGCGACGAACCGACGCATCCGCTCTTCATTCTTCTGACGGGAGGCGAGAGAGGCGTTGACATGGTCGAGCAGCTTGTTGAGGGAGGAGCCGACGAGACCCGTCTCCGTCCGCGGATCGGCCTCCGCGGCAGGCACCCGCTCGGTGATCTGCACCTCTCCGCGGTCGAGGGGCTGGTTCGCCACCCGCGTCGCCGTCGCGGCGACCGCACGCAGCGGTCTCAGCCCGACGCGAATCGTGATCGCCGTCGTGAGCGCGAGGAGGATCAGACCGCCGATCGTCGCGAGGGCGATCACGGTGAGCAGTGTGGCCAGCTGATTCTGGATCTCGGTCCGGGGGAGACCGGTGACGACATTCACACCGTTGGGCGCCTGCTTCGCGAAGACCATGTAGGAACCGAAGTCGTCCAGGGCGACGGTGGCGCTGGGCTGGCCGGCAAGTGCCGCGTCGATCCGTTCGAGGTCCGCGCTGGTCAACTTCTGCGGGACGCCGCCCCACTCGTCTTTGGTGTCGGGGAAGAGCACGCCGCTGGTGCCGCCCTCCGTGCTGGACACCGCCAGCAGGAGTCCCGGAACCCGCGCATCGTTGATCTCGAGGATGTTGTCCATGTTCGCGAACTGGGCCGGTACCCGGCTGACCCACTGCGTCACCTGATTCGAGTAGCTGTGCAGGCGATCCTCGAGCTGCCGTTCGAGCGTGCTGCCGAGCAGCGCACTGGTGATCACGGCGACGATCACGAGGATGAGCGAGACGAAGCCGATCACGGCTGTCATCAGCCGTGTCTGCAGACTCATCGGCCGTCTGGCCATCCCCGTGCTGCTCACTGAGGCGCCTTGATCATGTAGCCGACACCGCGCACGGTGTGCAGCAGCGGGGTGCGTCCGGCGTCGATCTTCTTGCGGAGGTACGAGATGTACAGCTCGACGACCGAGGACTTGCCGCCGAAGTCGTAGCTCCACACGCGATCGAGGATCTGCGCCTTCGACAGCACTCTGCGTTCGTTGCGCATGAGGTAGCGGAGCAGCTCGAACTCGGTCGCGGTCAGCTCGATCTCGGTGCCATCGCGCATGACCTCGTGGCTGTCCTCATTGAGGGTGAGGTCGGCGACGCGGAGGATCGACTGACCGTCGTCGGCGGTCGCATGTCCCGTGCGACGGATGATCGCGCGCAGACGTGCGATGACCTCTTCGAGGCTGAACGGCTTGGTGACATAGTCGTCGCCGCCGGCGGTGAGGCCGGCGACGCGGTCGCCCACGGCATCCTTCGCGGTCAGGAACAGCACGGGCACGAGGCTGCCCGACTCGCGGAGGCGCCGCAGCACGGCCATGCCGTCGAGGTCGGGCATCATGATGTCGAGCACGAGAGCGTCGGGTTCGAACTCGCGCGCGACCTGCAGAGCTTCGAGGCCGGACGACGCCGTGCGCACCTCCCAGCCCTCCATCCGCAGAGCCATCGCGAGGAGGTCGGTGAGCATCTGCTCGTCGTCGACGGCGAGGATGCGCAGGGCGGAGCCGTCGGGGCGGCGCAGTTCGGGAAGATCGGTGCTCATGAGTACATTCTGCGGAATCACCTATGGGTTTTCTATGGAGTTCGCTATGCGTCGCCTGTGAGAAAGCACCCATAGCCTTCTCATCATCGGTCCCTCGATCTCGCAAAAGTCCGGTCTTTAGCGTCGACATCGGCCCCGCGAACGGCGCGGCAGAAGGAGACACATGTACGGGACATATCTACGGCGCGAGTTGGCGGGCCGCAAGAAGCAGACGGTGATCGTCGCGATCGGACTCGCGATCGCGATCGCCCTGGTGATCATCGTGAACGCCCTCACGGCAGGAGTTCGGGATGCGCAGGCGCAGGCGCTGGAATCGGTGTACGGCGTGGGCACCGACCTCACGGTCACCGGTGCCGCGGCGGAACCGGGGGAGGGCGGCGGGCAGCGCTTCGACTTCGGCTCGGAGGACGGCGCGACCGAGGGCGACACGACCACACTGAGCCAGTCGACTCTCATGACGGACTTCATGCGCGGCACGCTCGACGCGTCCGTGCTCGACACGGTGAACTCGACGGATGGCGTGACGGCGGCATCCGCTGCTCTCAGCCTCACGAACTCGACGTTCTCGGGCGAGCTGCCCAGCGGCGGGTTCGGTGAGCAGGACGCCACGACAGAGGGCACTGCGCCGGCCGAGGGTCAGGCGCCGCCGCAAGGTGGAGCGGGTGGCACGGGTGGCGGCTCGTTCGGCGTCGATTCGTTCACCGTGCTCGGCATCGACCCGGCCGTGACGTCAGTGGGTCCGCTCGCCTCGGTCGAGGTCGGCGATGGCCGGGCTCTCGACACGGAAGACGCCGGGGCACTCGTCGCGCTCGTCGACGCGACGTACGCGACCACGAACGAGATCGCCGTCGGCGACACGATCGACGTCGCAGGCTCCGATGTGGAGATCGTGGGGATCGTGGCTTCCGCCGCGGACTCCGCCGACACCGCTGCCGACGTCTATCTGCCCCTCGACACGGCGCAGGATCTCTCCGGCGCCGGAGACGTCGTCTCCACGGTGTACGTGCAGGCCGAGTCCGCATCGTCGATCGACGCGGTGCAGGCGGCCCTCGCAGAAGAGCTGCCCGACGCGACGATCACCTCGCAGTCCGAGCTCGCCGCCACCGTCTCCGGTTCGCTGTCCAGTGCCACGTCGCTGATCACGAACCTCGGCACCTGGCTGTCGATCATCGTGCTCGCCGTGGCCGTGCTGCTCTCGGTGCTGCTGACGCTGTCCGGCGTCTCGCGCCGCACCCGCGAGTTCGGCACGCTCAAGGCGATCGGCTGGTCGAACGGTCGCGTCGTGCGCCAGGTCGCGGGCGAGTCGATGGTCCAGGGACTGATCGGTGGCGTCGTGGGGCTCGCACTCGGCATCGCCGGCATCGTTGTGATCGATCTCGTGAAGCCGACCGTCGCGGCTGCTGCCGCGAGCACTGCGGAAGGTGGCCCCGGCGGGATGGGCGGCGGGCCCACCGGAGGTGGCGACATGTTCCAGACGCAACAGGCGGCCGACATCGTGCTGCAGGCACCGTTCACACCGTGGGTGCTGGTCGCCGCGGTCGGCCTCGCCGTGCTCGGCGGTCTCGTGGCAGGAGCATTCGGAGGCTGGCGCGCGGCGCGCCTCAGCCCGGCAGAGGCACTGCGCTCCGTCGCCTGACGGACGCTCGATCACCCATCGCACGACAAGGAGATACGACATGACCGTCGCAGACATCGCCCCTTCCGCGAGCGGCACGGATGCCGCGGCGCCGCTGTACCGCGCGCAGGGTGTCACTCGCACGTACACGCAGAAGGGACGCACGGTGAAGGCGCTCACGGGGGTCGACCTCACGATCCTTCCCGGTGAGTTCGTCACCATCCAGGGGCCGACAGGAGGGGGCAAGTCGACTCTCCTGCAGATGCTGGGCGCGCTCGACAAGCCCTCCTCCGGCTCGTTGAAGCTCGGTGACATCGAGCTGGCGTCGGCATCCGCGAGGGAGCTCAGCCGCATCCGTGCCCAAGAGATCGGCTTCGTGTTCCAAGGGTTCAATCTCATCCCCACGCTGACGGCGGCCGAGAACGTGGACATGGCCCTCGAGCCCACCGACCTGAGCCGGACCGAACGGACGGGTCGCGTCGCCGAGGCTCTCGCTCACGTCGGGCTCGCCGACCGCGGCGACCACCTGCCCACCGAGCTGTCGGGCGGTCAGCAGCAGCGTGTGGCGATCGCGCGGGCGATCGTGAAGCGACCCCGCGTGCTGCTCGCGGACGAGCCCACAGGCAACCTCGACGAGAGCATGCGCGATGAGATCCTCACGCTGCTCCAGGGGCTGTGCGCGGAAGGGATCACCATGATCGTCGTCACTCACGACTCGGCGGTGGCGCGCCGGGCCACCAGACGCCTTCGGCTGGCGAAGGGCACGGTGCAGGACATCACCCGGTGAGACATGACGAAGGCCCCGGCGGAATCGCCGGGGCCTTCGTCATGTCTGCGACGCGCTCAGTGCGTGTCTTCGGCTTCGATCTCGGTGCGGTCGCCCGACCACTGCGTGTGGAAGGTGCCCGGCTTGTCGATGCGCTTGTAGGTGTGCGCCCCGAAGAAGTCGCGCTGGCCCTGCACGAGGGCTGCGGGGAGGCGGTCGGCGCGGATGCCGTCGTAGTACGACAGCGACGACGAGAACGCCGGAGCCGGGATGCCGGCCTGTGCCGCCGCGACCACGACGCGACGCCACGGCGCCTGAGCGCGCGTGATCGCCTCGGTGAAGTACGGAGCCGTCAGCAGCACGGGAAGACCGGGCTCTGCCGCGTATGCGTCGGCGATGCGGTTGAGGAACTGCGCACGGATGATGCAGCCGCCGCGCCAGATCTTGCTGATGGCGCCCAGGTCGATGTTCCAGCCGTATTCGGCAGCGCCCGCGCGGATCTCGTCGAAGCCCTGCGAGTACGCGACGATCTTCGATGCGTAGAGCGCGAGACGGACGTCCTCGATGAAAGCGGCCTCGTCAGCGACGACGAACTCCTCGTCCGGGCCCGGGAGGGCTCCGGCGACCTCGCGCTGCTCGGGGTGCGACGACAGCGAGCGGGCGAACGTGGCCTCGGCGATGCCGGAGACGGGAACGCCGAGCGACAGCGCGGTCTGGACGGTCCACGCTCCGGTGCCCTTGGCTCCGGCCTGGTCGAGGATGACGTCGACGAGCGGCTTGCCGGTCTCGGCATCGACCTGGCGCAGCACCTCTGCGGTGATCTCGATCAGGTACGACTCGAGCTCGCCCTTGTTCCATTCGGCGAAGATCTCGGCGATCTCGGCGGGCGACTTGCCCGTGCCGCGGCGGATGAGGTCATAGGCCTCGGCGATGAGCTGCATGTCGGCGTACTCGATGCCGTTGTGCACCATCTTGACGAAGTGTCCGGCACCGTCGTGTCCGACGTGCGTGACGCACGGCTCGCCCTCGGCGATCGCGGCGATCGACTTGAGGATCGGGCCGAGGGTGATCCACGACTCGTCCGAGCCGCCGGGCATGATCGACGGGCCCGTGAGTGCGCCCTCCTCGCCGCCCGAGATCCCGGCGCCGACGAAGTTGATTCCGGTCTCACGGACCGCCTTCTCGCGGCGGATCGTGTCGGGGAAGTACGCGTTGCCGCCGTCGACGATGATGTCGCCCGGCTCGAAGACCTCGACCAGCGAGTCGATCACGGCGTCCGTCGGGCCGCCGGCCTTGACCATGATGATCGCGGTGCGCGGCTTCTGCAGCGAGTCGGCGAACTCCTGGTAGGTCTGGGCGGGGATGAAGCCGGCCTCAGGGTGATCGGAGACGAGCGTCGCGGTCTTCTCGTAGCTGCGGTTGAAGATCGCCACCGTGTTGCCCTCGCGGCTGGCGAGGTTGCGGGCGAGGTTCGAACCCATGACGGCGAGTCCGACGACTCCGATGTTCGCTGATGCTTCGGGCACAGATGGCTCCTAGATCGAGAAGAAGGGGATGCTCCCAGATTATCGCGGCGTCCGGGGTGGTGCTCCCGTGTGACGGGTGGTGACGGACGCGAGGAGGTCAGTCCTTGCGGTATCCCGAGCGCCCCAGGGAGAACAGGGCCGCGAAGGTGAAGCCTGCGGCGCACACGGTCATCGCGCCGATGAGCCAGGCGATCGCGTGGGAGAAGAAGACGCCGTCGAGCATGAGAGAACTCCGTGTTCTGCAGAGAGGGGATCGGTGTTCTCAGCCTACCGGCTCATCCGGTACCATGAGAGGAGTACCTCGGCGAGGGATGCTTCTGCGCGTGCGCTGGCATCCGTTATCGACGCGGCGAAGCAAGCCGGTGGCTTTCCTCACGTGTCTGCGTTCGAGAACAATTCCAAGACCACCGCGTAGCTGTCGCTGCGTGCCCCGAAGGAGAACCCCATGTCTGAAGACACCAAGGTCAAGGCCGAGCTCCGCGAGAGCTTCGGCAAGGGCTTCGCCCGTCGTCTGCGCGCCGCAGGCAAGATCCCCGCCGTGATCTACGGCCACGGCACCGACCCGGTGCACGTCGCACTGCCCGGCCACCAGGTCTCGCTGATCATCCGCCGTGCGAACGCTCTGCTCGAGCTCGACATCGACGGCAAGGACCAGCTCGCCCTCGTCAAGGACGTCCAGCGCGACCCGGTGCACCAGATCATCGAGCACATCGACCTGCTCGTCGTCCGCAAGGGCGAGAAGGTCACGATCGACGTTCCCGTCGTCGTCACCGGAGAGTCGGCTCCCGGAACGATCGTCAACCAGGACGCGAACACGCTGTCGATCGAGGCCGAGGCCACGCATCTTCCGCAGAACGTCGAGGTCTCGGTCGAGGGTCTCGAGGACGGCACGCACATCACCGCCGCCGAGGTCAAGCTCCCCAAGGGCTCGACGCTGCTGACCGACCCCGAGGTTCTCGTCGTCGCGATCTCGATCCCGGCCGAGGAGTCGCTCGAAGAGGACGAGGCCGGCGCCGACGAGGCTGCCGCCGAGGAGGCTCCCGCCGCGGAGTGATCTCCGCAGGCGCAGCGCACAGCTGACTGCAACACAGAGGGGGCGCGAGCATATCGCGCCCCCTCTGTCGTATTCTGACCCGGGCACCGCGAAGGGCCCGCATTCCGAGAGGACGACCACATGGCATCCACCTGGCTCGTGGTGGGACTCGGCAACCCCGGCCCCCGATACGCGGATACGCGTCACAACATCGGCCAGATGGTCGTCGATGAGCTCGCATCACGCCGCGGCGAGAACTTTCGGGAGCACAAGGGCGGCGCGCGCGTCGTCGAGACCTGGCTGCGCCCGGGCGGCGACAAGCTCGTGCTCGCCAAGCCGAACACGTTCATGAACGTGTCCGGGACGCCGGTCGCCGCCCTGGCGCGGTTCTACTCGGTGCCGCCGGAGCAGATCATCGTCGTCCACGATGAGCTCGACATCCCGTTCGACACCGTCAAGCTCAAGATCGGCGGAGGCCACGGCGGGCACAACGGCGTCCGAGACATCGCCCGTGCCATCACCACTCCGGATTTCCCGCGGGTGCGGGTCGGCATCGGTCGACCGATGGGGCGCCAGGACCCCGCGGACTGGGTGCTCTCGCCGTTCGGCAAGGACGAGCGTGCGAACCTGCCCATACTCGTGTCCGACGCGGCGGACGCGGTCGAGCTGCTCGTCGAGGACGGACTGCTCGCCGCTCAGCAGAAGCACCACGCTCCACGGTGAGACACGGGGCGGTGCACCCGTCGCGTGCCCCGCGGCTACGGCAGGAAGCCGGTCGCCGTTCCCGTCGACAGTGTCACCAGCAGCACGACCCAGAAGATGATCGGGCCGAGCACGGCGACCACGAGGGCGGCGATGCCCGCACCGCGCGCCTGCTTCTTGCGAATGGCGATGATGCCGATGACGATGGCGGCGATGCCGAGGATGGTCCCCGTCCAGAACGAGATCTCCGCCCACAGGACTTGGTCCCTCGCGGGAGAGAGGATCGACAGGAAGTCCGGTGCCGTCGTGTCGAGACCGCCCGGAAGACGACGTCCGATCTCGAAGCCCATGATGCCGGCGACGATCGGTGTGACCACGGCTGCCACGATCGCCAGGACCAGAGCCAGGATGCCGAGCAGCCCTGACTTCTTCTCCGCGATCACCGGTGCCTGGTATGCGCCCGCGGGCGCTGCGTAGCCTCCGACCGGAACCTGGTAGGCGCCGGGAGGAGCCGCCTGCGGTGCGGGAGCGCCTTGGTACGAGGGTGGAGCACCCTGATAGGCCGGGGGAGCGCTCTGGTATGCGGGCGGCGCCGGGGGAGTCGACGAGTACGCAGCGGGCGCTGGCGGCACGGGCGGAGCGAAGTGCTGCTGCTCGTCGGCCGATCGGGGCGCGGGAGGCACAGGGGGGACGGCACCGGACGGGGGCTGCTGCGGATCAGTCACGCCCCCATCCTATGGCTGGCCAGGTCAGACGCGACGAAGCAGTCCGACCCGGTCGTAGACCGCTCCGAGAGTGGCGTCGGCGACCGCATCCGCACGTGCGGCGTTCTGCGCGAGGATCCGATCGAGTTCAGCAGGGTCGTCGAGCAGCTCGAGCGCGCGGGCACGCACCGGCTCGAACTCGTTCACGACGACCTCGGCGAGTCCCTTCTTGAAGTCCCCGTAACCGCGGCCCGCGTACTCATCCTCGATCGCCGGAACCTGACGTCCCGACAGCGCGGCGTAGATGGTCAGCAGGTTGGACACGCCGGGCTTGGTGTCGCGGTCGAAGCGCACCGATCCTTCGTTGTCCGTGACGGCCCGCATGATCTTCTTCGCCGACTTCGCCGGGTCGTCGAGCATCCAGAGGACTCCCGCATCGCTCTCGGCGGACTTCGACATCTTCGACGTCGGGTTCTGCAGGTCGTAGATGCGCGCCGTGTCCTTCTGGATCACGGGGCGGGGCACGACGAACGTGTCCCCGAAACGGGAATTGAAGCGCTCGGCGAGGTCGCGGGTCAGCTCGACGTGCTGCTTCTGGTCGTCGCCGACCGGCACGACATCGGTCTGATACAGCAGGATGTCAGCTGCCATCAGCACCGGGTAGGTGAAGAGACCGACGCTGGTGGCATCCGCTCCGTAGCGCGCTGACTTGTCCTTGAACTGCGTCATGCGACCGGCTTCTCCGAAACCGGTGATCGTCGACAGGATCCAGGCCAGCTCGGCGTGCGCGCGGACGTGAGACTGCACGTAGAGCGTCGAGAGGGAGGGCTCGATGCCGGCGGCGATGTACTGAGCAGCGGTGCGGCGGGTCTTCTCGCGCAGCTCGGCGGGATCCTGTGCGACGGTGAGCGCATGCAGATCGACGACGGAGAAGTATGCGTCGTACGAGCTCTGCAGATCCCGCCACTGCAGGAGCGCTCCGATGTAATTGCCGATCTGAAGCGAGTCGGCGGAGGGCTGCATTCCTGAGTAAAGGCGAGGTTTCGTCACGACATCAATCCTAGGCGGCGCCGGTCGTGCCGGACCGCGCGAACCGGGTCCGTCCGAACCCGGGCGCCGCCTGCTGTTCAGTAGGTGTAATCGACGACCACCGGAGCATGGTCGCTCCAGCGCTCGTCATAGGCGGCCGCGCGGGCGACGTGATAGGCAGTGACCCGTTCGGCGAGAGCCGGAGTGGCGAGGTGGTAGTCGATGCGCCACCCGGAATCGTTGTCGAACGCCTGCCCGCGCATCGACCACCAGGTGTACGGCCCCTCGACCTCGCCGTGGAACACCCGGCCCACGTCGACCCAGCCGAGACCGGTGCCGGTCGAGCCGTCGACGCCCTCGACGGTCTCACCCGCCGCTCCGAGGAATCTGTCGAAGTACGCCCGCTCACGGGGCAGGAATCCCGCCTTCTTGCGGTTGCCGCGCCAGTTCTTGATGTCGAGTTCGCGGTGGCCCACGTTCAGGTCCCCGGTGACGAGCGCGAGTGCCCCGTCGTCCGCGCCGAGCTCGGCCAGCCGGGCACCGAACGCGTCGAGGAACTTCCACTTCTCCTCCTGCTTCGGAGTGTCGGCCTCGCCGCTGTGCACGTAAGCGCTCACGACCGTGAGAGGGCGGTCGCCGATCAGGAAGTCCGCTTCGATCCAGCGACCCTTCGAGTCGAAGTCGGCATCGCCGAAGTCGGTGCGCGAGGCGAGAGCCGGCAGCCGGCTGGCGATGGCCACGCCGGCGCGACCCTTGGCGGTCGCCTCGTCGTGCACGAACGTCCATCCGGGCAAGGCCGCTTCGAGATGCTCGTCCTGGCCGCGGACCTCCTGCAGAGTGAGGACGTCGACGTCTGCCGCGTCGAGCCACGCGCTCATGCCATTGCGAGCCGCCGCTCGGATCCCGTTGACATTGACCGTGGCGATTCGCAGATGAGGCATGGTTCCAGCCTAACGAGCGCCACCGACATCGCGTGTCCGCTGCAGCTCGGCCAGCAGCCGCTGCGCGAGTGGCGACGCGGTGTCGACGGGCGGGGGCGCGGACGCCTCCAGCTCCGCCAGTTCCCGCTCCGCCGCATGCACGGCTCGACGCGCGCCCCATACGCCGTACCAGGGTGCGGTGTCGCGTGCCGCGTGCGCGTCGCGGACGCGGATGCGGGCGGCCATGAGCAGGGTCTCATGCTCGACGATCCGACGCTCGGCCTCGGACTGAGCCAGCAGCGGCAGATCTCGATCCTGTGCGGCGACGGCGATCCATGACGATGCCACGAGCATCACCACCCCGTTCACCCGGAACCACAGCAGCAGGCCGATGAAGATCGCGAACGTCGCCAGAAGCGGGTTGGAGGGCGTGTAGCTGAGGAGGAATCCTGCACCGTACTGCAGCACCGTCATCGCGGCGCCGCCGAGGATCGCGCCGGGCCAGATCGTGCGCCAGTGGAGCGTCGTCCCCGTGAGGAAGCGCACCATCGCGGCCAGAGCGGCGGACATCAGGACGAATGACACGATGACCGTGCCGATGCGGATGCTGAGGTTCAGCCCGTCGGATCCCGAGTCCCAGCCGAGGAGGCTCAGGAGCCAGCTCAGCATCGCCGCGCTGGCGGAGCTGAGGATCGACCCCACGATGAGCGAGACCCCGAAGATCAGCGCGGCGAGAAGGTCCCGGGCCTTGAGGATCACGTAGCTGCGAGTGTCTGGGGGGAGGCCGAAGATGTCCCTCGTGGCGCGACGCGAGAAGGTCACCCATCCGATCGCGGTCCAGATCACCGTGCCGAGGGCGATGAGACCTGTCACTCCCAGCAGGCTGGCCGTGCTCGCAGCGATCTCCTTCACCTGATCCGGGGTGAACACCCCGCCCTGATCGAGGATCAGATTGGGAACGTAGCTGTTGATGATGACGATCAGACCGTCGACCGCCTCCGTGCTGCCACCGAGCCAGATGCCGATGATGGCGAAGGCGAGGTACACAGCCGCGAAGATCGCGAAGAGGGCCTGATAGCTCACCCCGGCAGCGAGAAGGAATCCGTTGTGCTGCAGGAAATGACGCCAGACACGCACGGGGAACAGGCCCAGAGTGCGCTGGGTCAGAGCGGTCGCCCTCTCCACAGCCGCGTCCAGGCGACCGGGCTCGGGGGCGGCGTGGTGTTCGGACACGTCCTCACCCTATCCAAGCGACGAGAATGGGCGGGCACCCATCAGGGTGCCCGCCCGTTCTCAGGTCGGCGACGGTGTCAGGGACGACCGCGCAGGACTGCCTGCTTGACCTCGGCGATGGCCTTCGTGACCTCGATGCCGCGGGGGCACGCCTCGGAGCAGTTGAAGGTCGTGCGGCAGCGCCAGACGCCCTCCTTGTCGTTGAGGATGTCGAGACGGACCGCAGCGTTGTCGTCGCGGGAGTCGAAGATGAACCGATGCGCATTCACGATCGCCGCCGGTCCGAAGTACTGTCCGTCGGTCCAGAAGACCGGGCACGACGAGGTGCATGCGGCGCACAGGATGCACTTGGTGGTGTCATCGAAGATCTCGCGATCGGCGATGCTCTGGACGCGCTCCTTGCCCTTCTCTGGCACCGAGTTCGCGACGAGGAACGGCTGCACCTCGCGGTACGACGCGAAGAAAGGCTCCATGTCGACGACGAGGTCCTTCTCGAGAGGCAGACCCTTGATCGCCTCGACGTAGATCGGCTTCGAGATGTCGAGATCCTTGATCAGCGTCTTGCAGGCGAGGCGGTTACGGCCGTTGATGCGCATGGCGTCGGAGCCGCAGATGCCGTGGGCGCACGAGCGCCGGAACGTCAGCGACCCGTCGACCTCCCACTTGATCTTGTGCAGTGCGTCGAGGACGCGGTCCGTGGAGTAGAGCTCCACGTCGTAGTCGACCCAGTGCGGCTCGGAGTCGATCTCCGGATCGAACCGGCGGATGTTGAACGTGACGATGAAGGACTGGATGCCCGTCTCCTCCGTCGTGTCCGCGGGAGCTTCGGCGATGGCGTTCGACATGCTCAGTACTTCCTCTCCATCGGCGGGTAGTTCAACTCGCCCTGCTCGTTCTTCGTGAAGACGACCGGCTTCCAGTCGAGCTTGATGTGATCGCTCGGAGTGGAGGAGTGCGGGTCACCCGTCAGGTAGGCCATCGTGTGCTGCATGTACTTCTCGTCGTCACGCGTGGGGAAGTCGTCGCGCATGTGGCCGCCACGGCTCTCCTCACGGTTCTGAGCCGCGTAGACGACGACCTCCGCGATGTCGAGGAGGAAGCCGAGCTCGACAGCCTCGAGCAGGTCGGTGTTGAACCGCTTGCCCTTGTCGTCGACGTGCACGTTCTTGTAGCGATCGCGCAGCTCGGCGATCACGCCGAGGACGTGCTCGAGCGAGTCGTGCGTGCGGAACACCTGCGCGCCCTTGTCCATCTCGTCCTGGAGCGCCTTGCGCAGGACGGCGATGCGCTCGGTTCCCTGGTTGTTGCGCAGGCCCTCGAGCATGTCGGAGACGAATGCCGCGGGGTTCTCGGGCAGCGGCACGAACTCGGCGGTCTTGACGTACTCCACCGCGTTGCGTCCTGCGCGCTTGCCGAACACGTTGATGTCGAGCAGCGAGTTGGTTCCGAGCCGGTTGGCGCCGTGCACCGAGACGCACGCGCATTCGCCGGCCGCGTAGAGGCCGGGCACGACGGTGGTGTTGTCGGCGAGCACCTCGGCGGCGTTGTTGGTGGGGATGCCGCCCATCGCGTAGTGCGCGGTCGGCATGACCGGAACCGGCTCCACGACCGGGTCGACGCCGAGGTACGTGCGTGCGAACTCGGTGATGTCGGGCAGTTTGGTCTCGAGGACCTCTGCGCCGAGGTGGGTGCAGTCGAGCAGCACGTAGTCCTTGTGCGGGCCGGCACCGCGGCCCTCCGCGACCTCCTGGACCATGCAGCGCGCGACGATGTCACGAGGCGCGAGGTCCTTGATGGTCGGAGCGTAGCGCTCCATGAAGCGCTCGCCCGATGCGTTGCGCAGGATCGCGCCCTCGCCTCGCGCTCCCTCGGTGAGGAGGATGCCGAGGCCGGCGAGACCTGTCGGGTGGAACTGGAAGAACTCGAGGTCCTCGAGGGGGAGGCCCTTGCGCCAGACGATGCCGACTCCGTCACCCGTCAGGGTGTGGGCGTTGGAGGTCGTCTTGAAGATCTTGCCGAAGCCGCCGGTCGCGAAGATCACGGCCTTGGCCTGGAACACGTGCAGCTCGCCCGTCGAGAGGTCGTAGGCGACGACGCCTGAGACCTGGGTCTTGCCGTCGGCATCCTTCACCGTGAGCAGATCGAGCACGTAGAACTCGTTGAAGAAGTTGATGCCGAGCTTGACGCAGTTCTGGAAGAGCGTCTGCAGGATCATGTGGCCGGTGCGGTCAGCGGCGTAGCACGCCCGGCGCACCGGGGTCTTGCCGTGCTCGGCGGTGTGGCCGCCGAATCGACGCTGATCGATCTTGCCCTCGGGCGTGCGGTTGAAGGGGAGACCCATGTTCTCGAGGTCGATGACCGCGTCGATCGCCTCCTTGGCGAGGATCTCCGCCGCATCCTGGTCGACGAGGTAGTCGCCGCCCTTGACCGTGTCGAAGGTGTGCCACTCCCAGCTGTCCTCCTCGACGTTGGCCAGCGCCGCCGCCATGCCGCCCTGCGCCGCACCCGTGTGCGAGCGAGTGGGGTAGAGCTTGGAGATGACCGCGGTCTTCGCGCCGGAGCCGGCCTCGATGGCCGCTCGCATGCCGGCGCCGCCGGCGCCCACGATGACGATGTCGAACTGGTGGTAATGCACGCCGTCGCGCACGACGGAATCCTGGGTCTCGGTAGTCACTTCTCGTATGCCTTCTCTTCTACTTGCCCAGCGTCTGGCACTGTTCCCACAGTGTGCTCGACTCGGTCACGCCGAGGCACGGGTCGAAGGTGAAGACGACCAGGGTGCCGAGGATGATGAGCAGCGCCGCGGCCAGGCCGAGGGCCCAGGTCAGCGCCTTGCGAGCGGTGTTGTTCGTCACGTAGTCGTTGACGATCGTGCGCATGCCGTTGGCGCCGTGGATCAGTGCCAGCCACAGCATCAGGACGTCCCACCACTGCCAGAACGGCGTGGCGAACTTGCCCGCGATGAACGCGAAGTCGAGGGCATGGATGCCCTCGCCGACCATCAGGTTGATGAAGAGGTGGCCGAAGATCAGCACGACGAGCACGACGCCCGAGGCGCGCATGAACACCCAGCCCCACTTCTCGAGGTTGAAGCCGCGCTGACGGCGGATGGGCGCGGCGACGGTCTGAGCGGCCATCAGTGTCCTCCTCCGAAGCCGGCGAACGCGAGCATCAGGTGACGCGGCACGAAGCCGGCCATGATGATGCCCCAGACGAGGAGCACGCCCCAGAACAGCTGACGCTGGTACTTCGCGCCCTTCGACCAGAAGTCGACGGCGATGATGCGGAGGCCGTTCATCGCGTGGAACACGATGCCTGCGACCAGCACGACCTCGCCGAGGGCCATGATCGGGTTCTTGTAGGTTCCGATGACCGCGTTGTAGGCCTCGGGCGACACCCTGATGAGTGCAGTGTCGAGCACATGCACCAACAGGAAGAAGAAGATGGCGACTCCGGTGATGCGGTGAAGCACCCACGACCACATGCCCTCGCGACCCCGGTAGAGGGTGCCGCGCGGCGTCTTGGAAGTGGTTTCCGAAATCGACGGTGTCAAGCGAGCGCTTGTGGACACGGTCGTCCTCCCTGGATCGATGTGACTCGGTCGCGTGCGATGCGTCTTCCAAGCGTGAGCCTGCTGTCGTCAGGCACGGCCGATCGGACACCATCCTATTCCCGTGTGACGGGTGCGGGCGACGAAGGCGAGCCTAAGTGTCTCGATGTCGAGAGGTTTCGTCGGGATACCCTGACTCTGTGAGCGAACCTATCGAGGACTTCTACGCCGTCATTCCCGCCGGCGGCATCGGCAGCAGGCTGTGGCCTCTGTCCCGCGCGGACGCGCCGAAATTCCTGCACGACCTGACCGGCTCGGGGCACTCGCTGCTCCGGGACACCTGGGACCGGCTCGAGCCACTGGCCGGCGCCGATCGCATCGCCGTCGTCACCGGCCGGGCTCACCGGGCGGCGGTAGAGGCCGAACTGCCCGGAATACCGGATCTGAACGTCTTCCTCGAGTCCGAGCCGCGGGAGTCCGCCGCTGCGATCGGCCTCGCCGCGGCGATCCTGCACCGCCGTGATCCCGACGTCATCATCGGATCCTTCAGCGCCGACCATGTGATCCGCGGCACGCGGGTGTTCGAGTTCGCCGTGCGCGACGCCGTGGAGGTCGCGCGCGAGGGGTACATCTGCACGATCGGCATCTCGCCGACCGAGCCGGCCGTCGGCTTCGGCTACATCAAGAAGGGGCCGGAGCTGGTCGTCGACGGCGCGCGCGAGGCAGCCCTCGTCGAGAGCTTCGTGGAGAAGCCCGACCTCGCCACGGCTCAGGCGTACATCGCGGATCGCGGCTACCTCTGGAACGCGGGCATGTTCATCGCGAAGGCGAGCGTCCTCCTCGACGAACTCGCGGCCAACGAGCCGGAACTCCACGCCGGCCTGATCGAACTCGCCGAAGCCTGGGATGATCGCGATCGTCGGGGGTCTGCGGTCGATCGCATCTGGCCGGGACTGAAGAAGATCGCGATCGACTATGCGGTGGCCGAGCCGGCGGCACGTCGCGGACGCCTCGCGGTCGTGCCAGGACACTTCGACTGGGACGACGTCGGGGACTTCGCCTCCCTCACCAAGCTCATCACGAACGGGCGCAAGAACGATCTGGCCGTGCTCGGCCCGAACGCCAGGGTGCTCTCCGACGCGGCCAGCGGCATCCTGGTCAGTCAGACATCGAGGGTGATCAGCCTCGTGGGCGTGCAGGACATCGTCGTGGTCGACACACCGGACGCTCTGCTCGTGACGACGGTGCAGCACGCGCAGCGCGTGAAGGGCGTGGTGGAGTCCCTGAAGCTGACCGGACGGGGCGACGTGCTCTGATGAGCAGGGGTCGCCGCTCATCGGCTGTCTTGGTTTCAGGTTTGTAACCATTCGTCAGCGCCTCGCCCTCGCACGTGCACAAAAGTCGAAACACTAGGTAACTTTGAGCGATCCGCGAGGGCCGCGGCACCGTTCAGGAGGCATGAGTTGACCATCTCCACCACCAAGAAGCTGCTCGGCGCAACCATCGCCGCTGGCGTCGTCTTCGCACTCGCCGGCTGCGGCCAGGCTCCGACCGAATCGGGCGGCACCGGCGGCGGCGAGGCTGAGTCCGACTTCCTTCCCTGCCTCGTCTCGGACGCGGGCGGCTGGAACGACAAGTCGTTCAACCAGTCCGCCAAGGAGGGCATGGACCGTGCCGCTGACGAGCTCGGCGTCAAGCCGCTCGAGTTCGAGTCGGCCAACGACAACGACTACGCGCCCAACCTCGAGACCGCCGTCTCGGAAGGCTGCTCGCTCATCGTCGCCGTCGGCTTCAAGCTGTCGGCCGCGACCGTCGAGTCGGCGCTGGCGAACCCCGAGATCAACTACGCGATCATCGACGACTACGCGGACAACGACTTCGACGGCACCACCGATGCCCCGAACATCAAGCCCCTCGTCTTCGACACCGCTCAGGCCGCCTACCTCGGCGGATACGCCGCTGCCGGCTGGTCGGCTGAGTCCGGCGTGAACAAGGTCGGCACCTTCGGCGGAATGCAGATCCCGTCGGTCGCCGTGTTCATGGACGGCTTCCAGCTCGGTGTCGAGAAGTACAACGAGGACAAGTCGGGCGCCGTCGAGGTCTTCGGCTGGGACACCGCCACGCAGAAGGGCTCGTTCACCGGTGGCTTCGACGCCAACGACACGGCCAAGCAGACCGCTCAGGGCGTGCTCGACCAGGGCGTCGACGTCATCCTTCCCGTCGGCGGACCGATCTACCAGAGCGCTGCGGCCGCTATCGCGGACAGCGGCAAGGACACGCTCCTCGTCGGTGTCGACAGCGACCTCGCCGTCGCCGATGAGAGCGTGGCGGACGTCACCCTCTTCTCGATCATGAAGGCCATCGACGTCGCGGTCGAGGATGCGACGATCGCCGCGTCCGAGGGCGACTTCGACCCGGCTCCCTACGTCGGCACGCTTGAGAACGAGGGTGTGAAGCTCTCGGGCTTCGGTTCCTTCGAGGGTGACCTGCCCGACGGACTGCTCGACGAGATCTCGGCTCTGCAGGAGCAGATCATCGCCGGCGACATCACGGTGGAGTCCCCGAACTCCCCGTAATTCATCGAGTTCCAGCGCGGGGCGAGTGGTGCACGTGGCCACTCGCCCCGCGCCGTGGACGGACCATGACGACTGTTCACGGTGCATCCGGGTGATCCCCGTGCGATGCGCCGGAGATTCTTCGGACTCCTCTGGATGACACTTCTGGATAAGGTGCAGATATGAAGCTCGAACTTCGCGGTATCACCAAGCGGTTCGGAACCCTGGTGGCCAACGACCACATCGACCTGGTGGTCGAACCGGGTCAGATCCATGCGCTGCTCGGTGAGAACGGCGCAGGCAAGTCCACGCTGATGAACGTGCTCTACGGCCTCTATCAGGCCGACGAGGGCGAGATCCTCCTGGACGACGTCGTCCAGCGGTTCCGAGGCCCCGGCGACGCCATGAACGCCGGCATCGGAATGGTGCACCAGCACTTCATGCTCGTCCCCGTCTTCACGGTCGCCGAGAACGTGATGCTCGGCCACGAGCAGACCAAGGGACTCGGCACCCTCGACATCACGAAGGCGCGTGAGCACGTCCGCGCCGTCGCCGCCCGCTTCGGCTTCGACATCGACCCCGACGCGATCGTGGGCGATCTGCCCGTCGGCGTGCAGCAGCGGGTCGAGATCATCAAGGCGCTCTCGCGCGACGCGAAGGTCCTGGTCTTCGACGAGCCCACCGCCGTGCTCACGCCGCAGGAGACCGACGAGTTGATGGGCATCATGCGTCAGCTCCGCGACGAGGGCACGGCCATCGTCTTCATCACCCACAAGCTCCGCGAGGTGCGCGAGGTCGCCGACACCATCACGATCGTCCGCCTGGGCAAGATCGTCGGCGAGGCGTCGCCGTCCGCGACCAACGCGGAGCTCGCCTCCCTCATGGTCGGACGCGCCGTCGAGCTGACGGTGCACAAGGATCCGCCGCGGCTCGGCGAAGGCGGCCTCGAGGTCTCGGGGCTCCGGGTGCTCACCGCCGCGGGAGCGATCGTCGTCGACGGCGTCGACTTCTCCGTGCGACCCGGCGAGGTGCTCGCCGTCGCCGGCGTGCAGGGCAACGGTCAGACCGAGCTGGTCGAGGCCATCGTCGGCCTCGCGGCGAGGGTCGAGGGATCGATCACCCTCGGCGGCGCGGAACTGGTCGGCAAGAGCGTGCGGGGCATCCTCGACGCCGGTGTCGGCTTCGTTCCGGAGGACCGCACGGAGGACGGGCTCGTGGCCGGGTTCTCGGTGGCGGAGAACCTGATCCTCGACCGCACGGGCGACGCCGACTTCAGCCGTGGTGGAACCATCCGCCGTGCCGCGCTCGACGACTTCGCCCGCGCGCGGATCAGCGAGTACGACATCCGGACCCAGGGACCGCACACGCCGGCCGGCACGCTCTCGGGCGGAAACCAGCAGAAGGTCGTGATCGCCCGCGAGATGAGTCGCGAGCTGAAGCTGCTCGTGGCTGCGCAGCCGACCCGCGGAGTCGATGTCGGCTCCATCGAGTTCATCCACAAGCGGATCATCGAGACCAGGGATGCGGGAATCCCCGTGGTCGTCGTCTCGACCGAGCTCGATGAGGTCGCGGCTCTCGCCGACCGCATCGCGGTCATGTACAGAGGCACCATCGTCGGGATCGTTCCCGGCGACACCCCGCGCGAGACGCTGGGACTGATGATGGCGGGCGCCGCCGAGGGAGAGGTGGCCGCATGAGCGGTATCACGCCACAGGGGAGTGGACCGGCGGGCGACGTGTCCGGCGACCAGCTCTCGCTGAACACGACCACGACGCAGCGCGACACGGGTGACGTCCCGCCGCCGCCGCGCGGCAACGTGATCCTCAAGGAGATGCTCCGCGGCAGCGCCGTCACGACGATCCTCGCGATCTTCCTCGCGCTGGTGGTCGGCGGCATCCTCATCGCCTTCACCAACGAAGACGTGATCGAGGCCTCCGGGTACTTCTTCTCGCGTCCGACCGACACGATCGCCGCCGCATGGAACGCCGTCTACAACGGCTATGAGGCGCTGTTCCGCGGAGCGATCTTCAACGCACGAGGTGCGGACTTCGCCGCTCAGATCCGTCCGCTGACCAACACTCTCGGATTCGCCGCGCCGCTGATCGCCGCCGGTCTCGGTGTCGCCCTCGCGTTCCGCGTCGGTCTGTTCAATATCGGTGCCCGCGGCCAGATGCTGATCGGCGTCGCCGCGGCAGGACTCCTCACGTTCCAGCTCGACCTGCCGTTCTGGCTGCACATCCCCGTGACGCTGATCGCCGGCATCGCCGGTGGTGCGCTGTGGGGGGCGATCGCCGGTCTGCTGAAGGCACGCACGGGCGCCCACGAGGTCATCCTCACGATCATGCTCAACTATGTGGCGTACTACCTGCTGCTGTGGATGATCCGCACCCCCGGACTGCTCCAGAAGCCCGGAACGAACCAGGCGCTCGGCTATGCCACTCCTGAGAGCGCGCAGTTCCCCTCGCTCCTCGGCCCGCAGTTCCCTCTGCTCGACCTCGGATTCGTGATCGTCATCATCGCGACCCTGTTCGTCTGGTGGCTGATCGAGCGCTCCTCCCTCGGCATGCGGATGCGCGCCGTGGGCGAGAACCCGCACGCCGCGCGTGCGGCAGGCATCAGCGTCCAGCGCGTCTACGTCTACGCCATGCTCCTCGCCGGTGGTCTCGCCGGTCTCGCGGGCATGAACCAGGTGCAGGGCGCCGTCACGACCGGCATCACCGAGACGATCGACGCCGGCATCGGCTTCGACGCCATCACGGTCGCACTGCTCGGCCGCAGTCGCGCCTGGGGCACGTTCGCGGCCGGCATCCTGTTCGGCGCACTGAAGGCAGGCTCGTTCTCGATGCAGGCTCAGGACATCCCGGTCGACATCGTGCTCGTCGTGCAGTCGCTCGTCGTGCTGTTCATCGCCGCGCCCCCGCTGCTGCGCACGGTGTTCTTCCTTCCCAAGACCGACGCGGAGAAGGCGGCCAAGGCGAGAGCCAAAGCCGCGAAGAAGGCGGTGACCGCATGACCTCCCTCGTCCAGAGCGAAGCCGCCGACGGAACCGTGCAGCTCGCCACCGTGCGCGAGCGGCACCTGAAGGCGCCGATCGTCCTCGCCGCAGCCACGGTGCTGCTGGCGCTCCTCTTCCTGCTCGTGCCTCGCAGCGGCACCAGCAGCTTCCGGCTGAACGACCCGTCGTCGCCGTTCGCACTGCCCGATATCGCTCTGCCGACCGGGCCGACCAGCTGGGTCGTGATCGTGATCCTCGCGCTGCTGTCGGTGCTCGCGTTCCTTCGGGCGTGGTCGTATCGCAAGCCGTCGATCTGGCTGGTGATCGCGTTCAGCGTGCTCGCCGTCTTCGGGTTCCTCGTCTGGGCGGGCGCGGGTGGACTCGTGCCCGTCAGCAGCCTGCTCTTCGGAGCCGTCTCGCTCTCCGTCCCGCTCGTGTTCGGCGCGCTCGGCGGCGTCATCGGCGAGCGCGCGGGCGTGGTCAACGTCGCGATCGAGGGTCAGCTCCTGCTCGGAGCGTTCGCGGCTGCTCTGCTCTCGAGCGTCACGGGCAGCCCGTTCATCGGACTCCTCGGAGCGATGCTGGGCGGCGTGCTCGTCGCCGCGGTGTTGGCCGCATTCGCGATCAAGTACCTCGTCGAGCAGGTCATCGTCGGAGTCGTGCTCAACGTGCTCGTCAGCGGCCTCACCGGATTCCTCTACGGCGCACTGCTCGCGCCGAACGAGGCCGCCCTCAACACGCCGGTGCGCTTCAGCCGCATCGAGATCCCGCTGCTGAGCGACATCCCGATCATCGGCCCGGTGCTCTTCAACCAGACCTTCATCGTGTACCTGATGTTCATCACCGTCGCGATCGTCGCCTGGGGGCTCTACCGCACCAAGTGGGGACTCCGCGTCCGTGCGGTCGGCGAGCACCCGCAGGCCGCGGACACGGTCGGCATCAAGGTCAATGCGACCCGGTTCTGGAATGTGCTGCTCGCGGGCGCGATCGCCGGAATCGGTGGAGCGTACTTCACGCTGGTCTCGGTGCCGCAGTTCGGCAAGGACATGACCGCCGGCCTCGGCTTCATCGCCCTCGCCGCGGTGATCTTCGGCCGGTGGGATCCGATCCGCGCGACGCTCGCGGCGCTGCTGTTCGGCTTCGCCACGAACCTGCAGAACCTGCTGTCGATCCTCAAGACCCCCATCCCCGGCGAGTTCATGCTGATGCTCCCGTATGTCGTGACGCTGCTCGCGGTCGCCGGCTTCGCCGGTCAGATCCGCGGTCCGGCAGCCAGCGGCAAGCCGTACATCAAGTCCTAGGAGAGACATGACAGACATCGACTGGGACGAGCTCCGTCAGGTCGCGACCGACGCCATGACCAAGGCCTATGCGCCGTACTCCCGCTACCGGGTCGGAGCCGCCGCGCTCGTCGGAGACGGCCGCATCGTGGCCGGCTGCAACGTCGAGAACGCCTCGTACGGGGTGACGCTGTGCGCCGAGTGCGCGCTGGTGGGCGACCTGCACATGTCGGGCGGCGGCCAGCTCGTCGCCTTCGTGTGCGTCAACAACGACGGGCAGACCATCATGCCGTGCGGCCGTTGCCGTCAGCTGCTCTACGAACACGCGATGCCCGGAATGCTGCTGGAGACCGTCTCCGGCATCCGGACCATCGACGAAGTACTGCCGGACGCCTTCGGCCCCCGAGACCTGGAGGACGCCCGATGAGCGTTGAGCCCTTCGACGCCGTCGATGTGATCCGTGCCAAGCGCGACGGCGGTGCGGTGCCCGAAAAGGCGCTGCGCTGGATGGTCGACGCCTACACCCGCGGCTACGTCTCGGACGCGCAGATGGCGTCGTTCGCGATGGCGATCTTCCAACGCGGCATGGAGCGCGACGAGATCCGCGTGCTGACCGACGCGATGATCGCGTCGGGGGAGCGGATGAGCTTCGCGACCCTCGGCAAGAAGACGGTCGACAAGCACTCCACGGGCGGCGTCGGCGACAAGATCACTCTTCCGCTCGCTCCGCTCGTCGCGGTCTTCGGGGTGGCGGTCCCGCAGCTCTCCGGTCGCGGTCTCGGCCACACCGGCGGAACGCTCGACAAGCTCGAGTCGATCCCCGGCTGGCGCGCCGCGCTCAGCAACGAGGAGATGTTCGCCCAGATGCAGGGCGATGTGGGCGCCGTGATCTGCGCGGCAGGCTCAGGCCTGGCGCCCGCCGACAAGAAGCTCTACGCGCTGCGCGACGTCACCGGCACCGTCGAGGCGATCCCGCTGATCGCCTCGAGCATCATGTCGAAGAAGATCGCCGAGGGCACCGACGCTCTCGTGCTCGACGTGAAGTTCGGCTCCGGTGCGTTCATGCAGGACATCGACCGGGCACGCGAGCTCGCGCGCACCATGGTCGCACTCGGCACCGATTCCGGCGTCGCCACCACCGCCCTCCTCACGGACATGAACGTGCCGCTCGGTCGCGCGATCGGCAACGCGAACGAGGTTCGCGAGTCCGTCGAGGTGCTCGCCGGAGGAGGACCCGCCGACGTCCGCGAACTGACGATCGCCCTGGCGCGCGAGATGCTCTCGCTCGCAGGACAGCCGGATGCCGACGTGGAGGCCGCTCTCGACGACGGACGCGCGATGGACGGGTGGAAGGCCATGATCCGCGCTCAGGACGGCGACCCCGACGCACCGCTGCCCACGGCCCGCGAGACCCATGTGGTCACGGCTCCCCGCGACGGCGTGGTGTCGCAGATGGACGCGCTGCCGTTCGGCATCGCGGCGTGGCGTCTCGGTGCGGGGCGCGCGCGGGCTGAGGACCCGGTGATCTTCGAGGCCGGGATCGACCTGCACGCCAAGCCCGGTGATCGAGTAGCGGCCGGACAGCCCTTGTTCACGCTCTCGGCAGCCGACGAGGCTCGGTTCCCCCGCGCTCTCGAGGCGCTCGAGGGGTCCTGGGCGATCGGCGACGAGGCTCCGGCCGCAGGGCCGATCGTGCGGGAGCGCATCACGGCCTGATCCGCCGACCGCTAGCCTGAACAGAGCGAATCCGCGACCGAGAGGAATCCCCATGTCGATCGACGCGAACGGCGATGTCACCATCCAGGGGGCATCCCTGCGCAGCCTTCCCAAGGTGTCGCTGCACGACCATCTCGACGGCGCGGTGCGACCCTCGACGATCATCGAGCTGGCGGATGCTATCGGGCTCGAGGTTCCCGAATCGAAGCCGGCCGCTCTCGGCAGGTGGATCGCGAAGCAGGGCGACTCGGGGTCGCTGGTGGAGTACCTCAAGACCTTCGATCTGACCACGGCTGTGATGCAGACGCAGGAGGGCCTGACCCGTGTCGCTCGCGAGTTCGTGCAGGATCTCGCGCACGACGGCGTGATCTACGGCGAGGTGCGCTGGGCGCCCGAGCAGCATCTCACGCGTGGGCTCACCCTCGAGCAGACCGTCGAGGCTGTGCAGCAGGGGATCGAGGAGGGTGAGGACGCCGCGGATCGCGAGGGCCACAGCATCCGCGTCGGTCAGCTGATCACCGCCATGCGCCACACAGACCGCTCGCGCGAGATCGCCGAGCTCGCCGTCGGCTTCCGCGGACGAGGGGTCGTCGGCTTCGACATCGCCGGTCCCGAGGACGGATTCCCGGCGTCGAACCATCGCGCCGCCTTCGACTACCTCGCGGAGAACTTCTTCCCCGTGACCGTCCACGCGGGGGAGGCTGCCGGGCCGGACTCGATCCGCTCGGCGCTCATCGACGGGCGAGCGCTGCGACTCGGCCACGGCGTGCGCATCGCCGAGGACCTGCAGGTCATCACGCAGGAGGGCGACGAGGTGCAGGTCCAGTTCGGCGACCTCGCCCGCTGGGTGCGAGACCGAGAGATCCCGCTCGAGCTGTCCCCGTCCTCGAACCTGCAGACCGGCGCGATCGCGTCGTGGGGCAACACGCTCGCCGACCATCCCTTCGACCTGCTCTACCAGCTCGGCTTCGCCGTGACGGTCAACGTCGACAACCGCACCATGAGCGCGACCTCGCTCACCCGGGAGCTGTCGCTCCTGGTCGAGGCGTTCGAGTACGATCTCGACGATCTCGAGACCTTCCAGTTCAACGCGGCGGCCGGAGCCTTTCTGCCCGTCGAGGAGCGCGAGGAGCTTGTCGAGATGATCGCCGACGGATTCGACATCTAGATCATGGCTTCCGGGGGGAAGCGACGCCGTATCGGCGTCGCAGTGATCGTCAGCGCCGTCGTCATCGTCGTCGGCGGTGCAATCGCGGCCTTCTCATGGTCGACCCGAGTGCCCGAGGTGCTCGTGCCGCGAGCGGGCGGCGACGCCATCGAGCGTCCGCTGACACCCGCGCAGCAGCTCGTCGCGGATGCCGGCGACCCGCTCGCGTGCGCGGTGAGCTTCATCGGCGACGGTGCGCCGCAGGAACCGATGCTGCAGCGGCAGGATGCACTGTACGTGGCGCTTCCGATACCGGCGCAGGACGGTCGGGTGTTCGCCGGCTGGTACTCGACCGCAGCGGATGCCGCCGGGGGCACGGTCGCCGCGCGGATCAACGGAGCCGACCCCGTCGTGTGCGTCGATCAGCAGATCGAGCTCTTCGCGGCGTGGACGACGCCCGAGGCGAATGCCGCGGCGGACGTGCAGGTCCCGATCCTGATGTACCACCAGTTCACCTCGAACCCCGAGGGCGAGACCGGCTGGCTCCGCGGCAACTACGCGTACATCGGGGACTTCGAGGCGCAGATGAACCACATCGCGACGACGGGCTTCTACCTGCCGACCTGGGATGAGCTCAGCGCGTTCATCGACGGTCGACTGTCGCTGCCTGCTCGTTCGGTGATCATCACCGACGACGACGCCGACCAGAGTTGGTTCGACCTCGCGGTTCCGGTGATCGATGCGCACAGGCTGCTGTCGACCTCGTTCATGATCACCGCCGACCGCCAGGACCCCGCGCCGTCGATGTACGTCCTTCGCAGATCTCACACGCACGACATGCATCAGGCCGGCGACAACGGCAAGGGCCGGATGGTGAACTGGACGGCGGACGAGATCGCCGCCGATCTGAACGCATCCGCCGACGTGCTCGGGGTGCGCGAGGTGATCGCGTATCCGTTCGGTCACTTCGACGACACGTCGAAGCAGGGCGTCGCTCAGGCCGGGTTCGAGATGGCGCGGACCATCGAGCCCGGGTATGTCGAGATCGGCACGGACAAGCTCGCCCTGCCCGTCGTGCGGATCGACTACGGCATGGGGTTGGACTCGCTCATCCAGCGGATCGGCTGAACCGGGGTCTCGGACGGCAGGATGTACTCATGACCGCCACCGTCTTCATAGCCGGACCGGCATCGTGGAACTCGATCGTCGTGCTCGATCGATTGCCTGAGCCGGTGCCGCACATGCAGTTCGCCGAGGAGACCTGGGAGACCGTCGGCGGCACGAGCGCGGGGAAGGCCCTCACGCTCGCCTCGCTCGGGCGCTCCGCTCTGCTGTACGCCCTCACCGCGGCGGATGAACCGGGACACCGCGTGCGCGACGCGCTCGCACATGCCGGTGTGCGTGCGCGGTGGGGAACGGGCGACGCCACCGAGCGCCATCTGAACCTCATGACCCGCGAGGGCAAGCGAGTCTCGCTGTATCTCGCGTCCCCCTCGGCGACGGACGGGAGAGATGACTCAGCTCTGCACACCGCGATGAGCGGCGCTGAGGTGATCGTGCTCGACCTCGCGGCCGAGCCGCTGCGACTCCTCCCCGCGGCCGTCGCGACCGGGCGCCCGATCTGGGTCGACGTGCACGACTACGACGGCGAATCCGAGTTCCACCGGCCCTTCCTCGCTGCAGCGCAGGCCGTGTTCTGCAACGCCGACCGTCTGGCCGATCCGGTGCGCTTCCTCCGGTCATGCGTCGCTGGCGGCGCCTCGCTCGCCGTGTGCACCCTGGGCGCCGACGGGGCAGTCGCGATCGACGCAGACGGCACCGAACACCGTGTCGCAGCCGTGCCGGTCGATGTCGTCGACACCAATGGCGCGGGCGACGCGTTCCTGGCCGGCGTCCTCGATGCCCGGCTCTCGGGGGCCTGCGTTCCGGACGCCCTCGCTGCGGGCTCACGCGCGGCGGCATCCGTGCTGGGCACACGGCACCTGCATCCGCTGCTCGACCCCGTCATCGGCTGAGCGGAGCAGTCGACGCTGCTCAGCGCGCGGCGACGTCCGCCATGAAGGCATCGAGGATCTCAGAGACCTGTGCGTGCATCTCGTCGCTCGAGATCGTCGGCTCGCCGTCACCGGCCTGGGGCCCGTAGTCGCCGAACGACGCGTGCGACGCTCCCTCGATCTCGACCATCTCGGCGTCGGCCGGCAGGAGGTCACGAGCATCGGCGATCTTCTCGGGCGTCGACAGTCCGTCCTCGCTGCCCGAGATGCTGAGAACGGCGAGATCGGTGTCCGACACGTCCGTCGCACAGTAGGAGCCGAACAGCACGAGTGCCTCGGCATCCGCGGCGAGCTGGCACGCGCGCACGCCGCCCAGCGAGTGTCCGCCGACCGCCCAGTCATCGATGTCGGGGGCCGCAGAGGTGAAGGAGTCGAGACCGCGCAGATCGAAGAACGCGAGGTTCAGCCACGGGCGGGTGATCACCACCGTGACGCCCTCTTCGGCGAGGCTCTGCAGGATCGGTGCGTACGCCCACGGATCGACCTTCGCACCGGGCACGAACACCAGGCCGAGGTCTGATTCGCCGTCGGCCGGGGTGAGCACGATCCCCTGCTCTGTATCCTCGACATGGATGGCGGAGTTGTCCTCGACGCTGGCGAGCGGGTCCTTCTCGGCCGACATGACGCCGATCTGGCTCCAGGCGAGTATTCCGACGATGCCGATCACGAGGACGCCGACGACTCCCCAGAGGATCACTTTCAGGACACGACGACCACGCTTCTTCTGCACTCGCCCCACGTTACGGGGTGCGGATGTGAGCGAGCTCGGGGTGCGGCCGCTCGAGCGCCGACCGCTCGCGTCGCACCGCACCCCGATATGCGTCCTTGTTCACGTAGTAGGCCATGCGGTCGAGGCGCAGGTATCGGTAGCCGCCGGTCAGATCGGGCCACGGCTCGGAGGTCACCCGATCGCGGAATCGCACCGCCCGAGGCGGATCGTTCTCCGCCGCGTCCAGGTATGCGGCCAGCAGCTCCGCCTGCTCGTACCGCCCCTGCCAGCCGATGCCGGACGCCTCGATCATGCCCATCACGAAGAGACCGTTGAACGATGCGGGGAAGACGTGGAGGAACAGCCGTGGTGCCGCGCCGCTCCAATGCAGGTGCTGTGGGTCGACGAACGGGTAGTCGAGCCGGTATCCGGTCGCGAGCAGGAGCAGATCGTAGTCGTCGGACGTCCCGTCCCGGAAGCGCACGGTCGTGCCGTCGAGGCGCTCCACATCGGGGCGGATACGCAGGTCCCCCTGCCCGAGGTGATTGAGGATCATCGTGTTGACGATCGGATGAGCCTCGTAGATGCGGTAGTCGGGCTTCGGGAAACCGAAGCGCGCAGGGTCGCCGGTGAACGCCCGGAGCACCCGGCTGTCGACCGCCTGCTTGACGCGCGCGGGCAGGGGACGGCGCTGATTCAGGGTGTCGCTCGGCCTGCCGAACAGATAGCGCGGGACGAAGTAATAGCCGCGGCGGACGCTCATGTCGACCGAGGAGGCGTGGTGCACGGCATCCACCGCGATGTCGCACCCCGAGTTCCCCGCCCCGATCAGCAACACACGCCGGCCGGTGAGCTGTGCGGCCGACCTGTACTCGCTCGTGTGCATGATCTCGCCGCTGAATTCTCCGGCGAAGGTCGGCACGTTCGGTTCGGCGAGCGTGCCGTTCGCGAGCACGACGCCGGCGTACCACCGGGTCTCTTCGCCGTCGGGCCCCGAGCTCGTGAGATCCCAGCCGTCGTCCCGCGGCTCGAGCCGCGTGACGGTCGTCTCGAACCGGAAGAGCCCGGTGAGACCGAAGTGCTCGGCATAGTCCTCGAAGTACTGTCGCAGCGTCCGATGGCCGGGGTAGTCGACGGTCGAACGCATGGGGTACTCGGCGAACTCGGTCGTCGTGCGCGACGAGATCAGATGCGCGGACTCGTACATCGTGCTGCGGGGGTTGTCGATGTCCCACAGGCCGCCCACGCCGGTCGAGGCCTCGTATCCGTCGATCCCGACACCGCGCTTCGTCAGCGCCCGAGCAGCGGCGAGGCCCGACGGACCTGCACCGATGACGGCGTATCTGTTCATGCTGCTCCCGCACCTCGCTGTGCTCGCCACTGCGCCCTCCGCCGATCGTATCGGCAGAGGGCGCAGAACACGGCGTGCGACGTCGTCAGGAGGCGTTCAGTGCTGTCTGACGGGAGACGACTGCGTCGCGGACCGCCGGGAACAGCGGATGCTCGGGGTCGAGCCCCGTTGCGGACGAGGTGAACGCCAGCGCATCCTCCGTGTGCAGGAGCTGCTGCAGCTCGACCGCCTGCTCGTCATCGGGATCCTCGAACTCGAGGGCTGCGGTGACCGCGCCGACCAGCGCGATCGTGGAGAGCCCTCTCTCGGCAGCCATCGCCGCCGGTCCGATGAAGCGCTCGTGTCGGGAGATCTTGCGCAACGGCTGACGGCCGACCCGCTGCACGGTGTCGACGAGCGCCGGATTGCGGAACCGCTCGAGGATCGTCGCTCGGTACGCGGCCAGTTCGGCCGGGTCGAGCCCGTGTTCGGCGACCAGCACCGCGGAGGTCTCCTCGAGAGCGGCCGAGACGCGTGCGGCGATGTCGGGGTCGGCCAGGGCGTCGGAGATGCGCTCGATGCCGGCCCGTGCGCCGAAGTACGCCGTGGCGGCGTGGCCGGTGTTCACCGTGAAGAGCTTGCGCTCGATGTACGGGGCGAGATCGTCGACGAAATGAGCGCCGGGAATGTTCGGCAGCGCGCCGCCGAAGGCCTGGGATTCGATCGCCCACTCGAAGTACGGCTCGACCGTGACGTCGACGCCGCCGTCTGCGGGCTGACCGGGGACGATGCGGTCGACGGCGGTGTTCGCGAACACCGCACGCGACAGCAGCTCCTCGGCGTCCGCGCCCGCCGCCTTCTCGATCTCCGCCCGGAGGGTGTCCGTCGCCCCGATCGCGTTCTCGCAGGCCATGACCTGCAGGGGAGCGGCTCCGGCAGGGCGCAGGGCGAGGCCCGCGACGATCGTGGGGGCGACGAAGCGCAGCACGGTCGGTCCGACCGCCGTCGTGACCACATCGGCGGTCGCGACCTCGTCGGCCACGGCATCCGGATCGGTCCTGCTGTTGACCGCCCGGAAGCCGGTCACCACGTGGTCGGTGCCGCCGGGTCCGGCCTCGCGCACCGTGTACGAATCGACGGCGTTGATGGCGTCGACGAGAGCGTCGGCGACATCGGAGAACACGACCTCGTATCCGCCCTCGTGCAGGAGCAGCCCCACGAATCCGCGGCCGATGTTGCCCGCGCCGAAGTGCACGGCCTTCATCAGTCGTTCACCGCCGAGAGCAGGGCGTACAGCTCGTCGGGCGTCTGCGCCGCGTTGAGCTTCGCGACGTCGTCCTCATCGGAGAACAGGATCGCGATCTGCGAGAGGATCTCGAGGTGCTCGTCGCCACGGCCGGCGATGCCGACGACGAACGTCGCGGCCTCCCCGTCCCAGTCGACTCCGCCGTCGTAGCGGACGACAGACAGCGCGGATCCGAGGATCGCATCCTTGGCGTCGTTCGTGCCGTGCGGAATCGCCAGACCGTTGCCCATGTAGGTCGAGACCGTCTGCTCGCGCTGACGCATCGCGTCGACATAGGCGGGGGTGACGGCGCCTGCCGCGACGAGGATGTCGGTCGCCTCCTGGAGGGCTTTCTCCTGCGTGCTGCTTCCGGAGTGGATGCGGACCTGATCGAGGGTGAGAACGCTCATGGTGATTCCTTCTTTCTGAGTATGTGGAGGCGGGGCGGATGCCGCAGCACCCGCCCCGCCTGGTCTGTCACGCGTCGGTGTCGCGCTGTTCGCGCACCATCTCGACGACCTCTTCGTACTTCGGAGAGTTCATGAAGTTGTCGACGGACACGTGCACCGAGTTCGGCGACTGCGCCTTCGCCCGGTCGGTCAGCTGCTGCTGGGTGATGACCAGGTCGGCGCTGCCGTCGAGGTTCGCGATGGCCTGGTTCGTGACGGTGACGCCCTCGACCCCTGCCTTCTTGAACTTGTTGCGCAGCACGCTCGCGCCCATGGCCGATGAGCCCATTCCGGCGTCGCAGGCGAACACGATGTTCTCGATGCGACGATCCGTGGCGACGCCCGTGCCAGCCGCAGCGGCTGCTCCCGCAGCTCCCGTACCCGACGAGGCGCGAAGGGCGTCCATCGCGGCGGAGGACTTGCCCTTGTTCGCCTCGGTCTGTGCGATCGCGTCGCCGAAGCTGTCGCCCTCGGCCTCGAGGTCGCGCTTGCGGGAGGCCCGCAGGATGACGCCGGTGATGAGGAACGTGACGACCGCGGCGATGATCACCGAGAGGTAGACCACGAGCAGGTTCGGGACGCCGGGGCCGACGGCGGCCGCGGTCACGGCGATGATGCTGCCGGGGGCTGCCGGGAACGCCAGGCCGCCTCCGAGCACCATGTTGGTCGTGACACCGGCCGCGCCACCCGCGATCAGGGCGAGGATGGTGGTCGGCTTGCTCAGCGCGTACGGGAAGTAGATCTCGTGGATGCCGCCGAAGAACTGGATGATCGCTGCTCCGGGCGCAGACGCCTTGGCCGCACCGACGCCGAAGAACGAGAACGCGAGCAGCAGACCGAGGCCCGGACCGGGGTTCG
Source organism: Microbacterium sp. CGR1 (assembly GCF_001266755.1). Taxonomy (NCBI): domain Bacteria; kingdom Bacillati; phylum Actinomycetota; class Actinomycetes; order Micrococcales; family Microbacteriaceae; genus Microbacterium; species Microbacterium sp. CGR1. The sequence continues at coordinate 1,434,463 of NZ_CP012299.1, read as the reverse complement.
CCTCGATCAGGAAGAGGATCGACTTGCCGGTCTCGGCCGCCTGCTCGATGCCGAGCGGAGTGAACACGCCGTGGTTGATGGCGTTGTTCAGGAACAGCACCTTCGCGGGCTCCACGATGATCGACACGAGGGGCAGCAGGTTCAGCGCGACCAGCCAGTCGACGGCACCGCCGAGAACCGCGCTGATGCCGAGCATCACGGGACCGAAGGCGAAGAATCCCACGATCGCGAGGATCATGCCCAGGATGCCGGCCGAGAAGTTGTTCACCAGCATCTCGAAGCCGGGGCGGATCTTGCCGTCCCACATCCGGTCCATCTGCTTGGTGATCCAGGCCGCGAGCGGCCCCATGATCATCGCGCCGAGGAACATCGGGATGTTGGTGCCGACGATGACACCCATCGTCGCGATCGTCGCGACGACTCCACCGCGCTCGCCGTAGACCATGCGGCCCGCGGTGTTGGCGATGAGGAGCGGCAGCAGGTACGTGACCATCGGTCCGACGAGGCCCACGTACGCGAAGATGTTGCCGTCGGCGCCTTCGGCCACCGCGGTCATGGCGCCCTGCCAGCCGACCACTGCGGAATCGCCGCCGCCGCCGATGGTCTCGGCGACACCGGCCCAGTGCCAGCCGAACGGGCTCTCGGACCCGAAGAATCCGGCCGGGATGAAGAGCATCGTGATGAATCCCCACGCGATGAACGCGGCGATGTTGGGCATGATCATGCCCGAGAGGAACGTGCCGAAGCGCTGCACGCCCGTTCGGAGGCCGCCTGCCTTCGTGGCGGCGGGTGACGTCGTCGTCATGATGTCGTCTCTTTCTGGTGAGGGGGGAGGGGTGCCGCGGCGTCAGCCACGGCGAGGCGAGCACCGGCGGCGTCGTCCGCCGCCAGTGCGAGTTCGGCGAAGTTGCGGGCTTCGTCGAGAGTGTGCTGCGACAGGGTGTGACGCACGTCCGCCAGGGCGGACGGCGCCATGGAGAGGCTCGTTGCGCCGAGCCCGACGAGCACGACGGCGAGCATCGGATCGGCGGCGGCCTCACCGCAGATCCCGACCGGCTTGCCGAGCCGGGCACCTGCCGTGCCGACCTCACGGATGAGACGGAGCACGGCGGGGTGCCACGGATCCTGGAACGCCGCGACGGAGCCGAGCAGACGGTCGGCGGCCATCGTGTACTGCGTGAGGTCGTTCGTGCCGATCGAGGCGAAGTCGGCGTGCGCGAGGATCCGGTCGGCGAGCAGCGCGCTGGACGGAATCTCGACCATGACACCGGCGGTCTTCAGGCCGTACTCCCGGGCGAGCGAGGTGAAGTACTGCGTCTCCTCGACGGTCGCCACCATCGGCGCCATGACCCAGAGGTCCGCCTCGGTCGCGGCATCCGCTTCGGCGAGGGCCGTCAGCTGCTCGCGCAGGATGTCCTCGCTCGCCCGCAGAGCACGCAGCCCCCGCAGGCCCAGGGCCGGGTTCTCCTCGTGCGCGTCGTTGAGGAACGCCAGCGGCTTGTCGGCGCCGGCATCCAGCATCCTCACGACGACCTTCTTGCCGGGGAAGGCCGCGAGCAGCTCCCGATAGGACTCTCGCTGCTGCTGCACCGTCGGCGCCTGCGCCGACGAGAGGAACAGGAACTCGGTGCGGAACAGCCCGACGCCCTCGGCCCCGCGTTCGACGGCATCGGATGCGTCTGCAGGCTTCCCCAGGTTCGCCAGCAGCGGGATCGGCGTGCCGTCGGCGAGGGCGCCGGGAGTGAGTGGTGCGGCATCCGCCGAGCGGCGGGCGGCGGCGCGCTGCTCGGCGCGCGCCTTCTCGTCGTCGGTCGGATCGACGGTGACGATTCCGGCTGCGGCGTCGACGATGACCGGGCTGCCGGTCGCGAGCTCCGAGGCTGATGCCGCTCCGACGATCGCGACGATGCCCTTCTCGCGGGCGAGGATCGCGGTGTGGGAGGTGGGTCCGCCGTCGAAGGTGACGAGGGCGAGCACCTGATCGAGGTTCAGCAGCGCGGTGTCGGCCGGGGCGAGGTCGCGAGCGACGAGGACGAACGGATGCCCGGGGTCGGGGACCCCTGGCGCATCCACGCCGCGAAGGCGGGCGAGCACCCGCTGCGCGATGTCGTCGAGATCGGCGGCGCGCTCGCCGAGGTAGCCCCCGACCGCCTCGAGCGTCGCCCGGAAACCGGCGAACGCGTCATGCACGGCCCATTCGGCCGTCGCGCCGTCGTCGATGCGTGCGTCGACCTCGTCCTGCAGCGTCGGGTCCTCGGCGATCATCGCCTGCGCCTCGAGCACCTCCTGGGCCGAGCCGCCGGCGGCCTCGCCGCGGGCCGTCAGCTCCTGTGCGACGGCCGTCACGGCCTCGCGGACACGTGTGCGCTCCGTGTCGGCTCCCTGACCGCTGGCGGTGTTCTCCGGGGCGGGCAGCGCCTCGGTCATCCGGACGACGACGCCCTGGGCGACTCCGAGACCGATGCCGACTCCACGCAGTTCGCTCATACTCCGGCGTCCTGATCATGGTCGGTCGTGAGCAGCTCGGTGAGCGTGTCGAGCACGCCTTCCGCGCTGTCGCCGTCGGCCGTCAGCGTGACGTAGTCGCCGTGCTCGATCGCCAGTGCGATCACGCCGAGGATGCTGGCCGCGTTGACCGCCTTCCCCGAGTCCTTCGCGATGGTCACGGGAATCCCCGAGTCCTTCGCCGCCTGTGCGAACAGCTTCGCCGGACGGGCGTGGAGTCCATGGGATGAGCCGATACGGACGGTGCGAGAGACGGTCATGATGTTCCTTTCGGGGTGTTCCTGGCGCTGGAGACGATCGACTGTGCGAGTGCCAGCGTGCGGGTGCCGTCCCGATCGGCGAAGACGTCGTCGGGGAGCACGGCCACCTGAGCGGGCGCCGCCTGGCGGATCGCCTCGAGGCGATCGGCGAGATGAGGGCCGATGAGGATGAGGTCGTGGTCGCTGCCGGCGACGGACTGCTCCATGCCGGCTGCGGCGTCCCAGTCGAGGCCGGCTTCGGAAGCCGCCCGGCGGAGTCGTTGCGCGACGAACGTGCTCGACGCGCCAGCGCCGCACACCACGAGGATCTTCATCGATGCTCACCTTTCCTGAGAACAGTCTGGGAACAAGGGGGGTGTGCTCGCCAACAGGTTCCTTTCCGCCCCTGCGGAACCTCGGTTTCGGAGCACCGCTCCCCGCTTGCTGACATCATGGAAGTCACGTCAGGACAGTGCGGTCGGCACGGAGGAGGGAGCATCATGTCGCGACAGCGTCAGGATCAGCTCCTGTCGTCCCTGCTCCGTCAGGGCGAGTGGGTGACGGCCGCCAGTCTCGCCGATCAGCTCGGGGTCACCCCGCGCAGCATCCGCTCGTACGTCGCCGCGCTGAACGCGAGAACCGGTGGAGCGGATGCCGTCGAGTCGGGCCCGGCGGGATACCGCGCCGGGTCGGGGGCTCGCGACGCACTGCGCACGCGTCAGAGCGGCGACTCCGCCCCGCGTGACCGACTGCACGGTCTCGTCCGCACCCTGCTCGATGTGCCGGAAGGTGTCGACGTCTTCGCCACGGCCAGTGCGCTCCATGTGAGCGAAGCAACTCTCGAGGCGGACCTCGCCCGCGTCCGCATACTGCTCGACGGCACCGATCTCGCACTCGAGAGAGACCGCGAGATCGTGCGACTGCGAGGCAACGAGGCGGCACAGCGTCGTCTGCTGTCGCGACTCGCACATGACGAGATGGATGCCGCGTCGTTCCACCCCGAGACGTTCCGCCGAGCGCTCGCCGGAGGAGTCATCGCCGCCGACGCCGTCGGGCCTTTCAAGTCCGAGCTCGTGCGCGAACTCGGAGAACAGGGCTACTACGTCAACGAGCTCGCGATCTCCGATGTCCTTCTGCACATCGCGATCGCCGCCGAGAGGGTTGCGGCCGGCCACGCGCTCGAAGCCGGTCCTGCCGGTGCGCGGGAGGAGATCCCGCGGGTCGGGGCTGTGATCGCCCGGCTCGCCCAGCAGCACTTCTCGGTCGCGCTGGGCGACGGGGACAGCGGGCATCTCGCGTCCCTCGTCCTCACGCGCATCGTGGCTCCGGGGGAGGACGCTGCGGGCGATGTCGCCCGCAGCGGCGTGGACCCGGGTGTCGAGGCGGCCGTGCGTGCGGAGATCGCGAGGGCGGCGGAGGATTTCCAAGTCGACCTGGTCGACGAGACCTTCGTGCTGCGCCTCGCCCTGCACGTGCAGAACCTGATGCGTCGCGCCGAGGAGAGCGCGCTGACCCGCAATCCGCTCACCCGCTCGCTCAAGACCTCGTATCCGATGATCTTCGAGGTCGCGGTCTCGATCGCCAGCGGACTGCACGATCGCCTCGGCACGCCGATCCACGACGACGAGATCGCCTACATCGCGATGCACGTCGGCGGACGACTCGAGCGCAGCCGCAAGGCCGAGTCGATCCTCACCGCGACCATCGTGTGCCCCGGGTATTACGAGCTGCACGAGCTGCTCCGATCGAGCGTCGACCGCTCGCTCGGGTCCGCGATCGAGGTGACCAGCGTCATCACCAAGGTCGACCCGGACTGGGCGTCGTTTGACACCGACCTGGTGCTCAGCACGATCGAGCCGGGCGCTGCCGGCGATCGCTTCGTCCGCATCCAGCCGTTCCTCACGGATGCCGATGTCGACCGGATCCAGCAGGCCGCGGCACGCGTCCGGCGGGGCCGACGCCTCACCAGGCTCCGTGGCGAGCTCGCACGATACTTCGATGCCGACGCCTTCGTCTATCCGCTGCCCGATGCGGGGGAGGAGGCGATCATCCGGCGACTGGGCGGTCTCCTCGTGGATGCGGGGCTGATCGGCGACGACTACGTCGAGAACACCATCCTCCGCGAACGGATGTCGTCGACGGCGTTCACAGACGCGCTCGCGGTGCCGCACGCGCTCCAGATGACCGCCACGCGCACCGCGATCGCGATCGGCGTGACGGACGGGTCGGCAGCGTGGGGTGAGGGCCGCGTGCAGGTGGTCGCTCTCGCCGCCTTCAGCGAGAGCGACCGCGCCGCGTTCCAGACGGTGTTCGAGCAGCTCGTCGAGGTGTTCAGCGAACGGGAGAGCGTGCAGCGAATCCTCCGCCGGGGCACCACCTTCGAGGCGTTCCTCGACGAGCTCGTCGCCGTCATCGACGGGTGACGGCCGGGTCAGCCCTGAGGGTCGAGGACGCCGGCGAGGGTGTCGAGCACGGCGTCGGCGCCGGCCGAGTCCGCCGTCTCGAGCACCACGGCATCGCCGGGCGCGAGTGCGAGGTCCATCAGCGCGAGAACGCTGCTGAGGTCCACGACCGCGCCCGACGACGTCCGCAGGGTCACCGCGTGCGAATGCGCCTGCACGAGCCGCACGAGCTCGGCGACGGGGCGCGCGTGCACCCCGTTGTGCGCGCTGATCACGACATGTCTTCTCGGCATGCGGCCTACGAGCGTTCTTCCAGGAGCAGGCGCACCGCGGCCTCGAGCTCGGCGACGGTCGCGGTGGCGCGCTCTGCGGAGTCCGCGGCCGCGTCGATGTAGACCTTGAGCTTCGGCTCGGTGCCGCTCGGACGGACGATGATGCGCGAGCCGTCCGTGAGCCGATACCGCAGCACGTCGCCCGAGGGCTGCCCTGCGTCGGCGTGCAGCAGATCCTCCGCGGAGGCGATCGCGTGGCTGCCGAAGTGCGTCGGCGGCAGCGTGCGCAGCGAGAGCATCACGGTGCCGATGACCGAGAGGTCCTGCACGCGGACCGACACCTGACCGCTGGCGAAGTGACCGTACGTGTCACCGAGCTCGGACAACAGGTCGGCGAGAGAGCGTCCGCGCTCGTGCGCCTCGGCGGCGAGACCGAGGATCGCCACGGTCGCCGAGATGCCGTCCTTGTCGCGCACGGTCTCGGGATTCACGAGGTAGCCCAGTGCCTCCTCGAAGCCGAAGACGATGCCGGGGGCGCGGGAGATCCATTTGAAGCCCGTGAGCGTCTCGTGGAAGTCAAGCCCGTGATGGGCGGCGACCGCGCCGAGGCCGGGCGATGAGACCAGGGAGCACGCGAGCGATGCACCCGGCGTGCCCTCGGCGGCCCTGGCGGCGCGAGCGCCCAGGAGGAGCCCGACCTCGTTGCCGGTGAGTCGCCGCCATCCGCCCTCCGACGACGCGTCCGGGATCGCCACGGCGAGTCGGTCGGCATCCGGATCATTGGCGATGATGAAGTCCGCCTGCACGCGGCGAGCCCGGGCGAAGGATAGGTCCATCGCCCCCGGCTCCTCCGGGTTGGGGAACGAGACGGTGCGGAACGTCGCGTCGGGTTCGAGCTGCTCTCCGACGACCATCGGCTGAGGGTATCCGGCGGCCGCGACGATCTTCGACAGCGTCTCCCAGCCGACCCCGTGCATAGCGGTGTAGACCCAGCGCAGATCGGACGCGCCGGCTGGTGCGGGAGCGACCGCCGCTGTCGCGGCGACGTACGCGTCGACCACGGCTTCGCCGGCCGTCTCATAGTCGGTGGAGCGAGGCAACGACGTGACGTCGTCCGCATCGGCGACCCGCTGGATGTGCGCGGCGATCTCGGCATCGGCGGGTGCGACGATCTGCGAGCCCTGATCGGCGCCGCCCAGATAGACCTTGTATCCGTTGTCGTTCGGCGGGTTGTGCGACGCGGTCACCATGACACCGGCATCCGCGCCCAGGTGACGCACCGCGAACGCGAGCACGGGCGTGGGCAGCAGTCTCGGCAGCAGGATCGCGCGCAGCCCTGCTCCGGCGAACAGCTCGGCGGAGTCGGTCGCGAACACGCGGGAGTTGCGGCGTCCGTCATAGCCGATCACCACGGTCGGCGTGCGGCCGTGCGACTTCTCGCGCAGGTACGAGGCGAACCCGGCGGCCGCCTGCGCGACGAGCACGCGGTTCATGCGGTTGCTGCCGGCCCCCAGGGCTCCGCGGAGACCGGCGGTGCCGAATGCGAGTCGGGTGCTGAAGCGATCATCGAGGTCGGCGGCGGCCGACTCGTCGCCATCGGCTGCCCGCGTGATGACCACGGCCAGCTCGTCGCGGGTCTCGTGATCGGGGTCCTGTCTCATCCACGCGCGCGCCTGCGCGAGACGCTCGTCGTTCACAGCGCCTCGACCACTCGGGCCAGCAGCGCCGAGATGACCGGTTCGGCCTCTCGACCGGCCTCGATGACCTCAGCGTGGCTGAGCGGCGTCTTCTGGATGCCGGCGGCGAGGTTGGTGATGAGCGAGAACCCGAGGATCTCCATACCGGCCTCGCGAGCGGCGATCGCCTCGAGCGCTGTCGACATTCCCACGATGTGTCCGCCGATGTGCTTGGCCATCTGCACCTCGGCCGGCGTCTCGTAGTGCGGGCCGCGGAACTGCGTGTACACGCCCTCGTCGAGAGTGGGGTCGACGCTCCGGGCGATGTCGCGCAGACGTGTCGAATAGAGGTCGGTCAGGTCGATGAACGTCGCGCCCTCGAGAGGGGAGTCGGCCGTGAGGTTGATGTGGTCGCTGATCAGTACGGGCTGGCCGGGGGTCCAGGTCTCGCGCACTCCGCCGGCGCCGTTCGTCAGCACCATGATCTTGGCGCCCGTGGCCGCGGCGGTGCGCACCGAGTGCACGACACGGCGCACGCCGTGGCCCTCGTAGTAGTGGGTGCGGGCACCGATGACGAGGACGTTCTTGCCATCGGGAGTGCGGATGCTGCGCAGGGTGCCCACGTGGCCCTCGAGAGCGGGCTTCGAGAAGCCGGTGACCTCGGTGGCGGGGATGGTCGCCGTGGTCTCGCCGATGATGTCGGCGGCCTTGCCCCACCCGCTGCCGAGGGTCAGGGCGATGTCGTGCTTCTCGACTCCGGTCAGGCGCGCGATGTCGGCGGCTGCGTCGGCTGCGACCTCGAACGGGTTCGCATTCGGGTCGTCGAGGGGGTTGCTGTGTGTTTCAGACATGGATCCACTCTAGGAAGGTGCAGGCTCCGGGGCCAGGATTGCGGAAGAATGGAGATCATGTCTTCCACCCCTTTTGAGCGCACACAGCGCGTCGCCGTCCTCGGCGGCGGTCCCGGCGGTTATGAGGCGGCCCTCGCGGCCGCTCAGCTCGGAGCCGAGGTGACCCTGGTCGAGCGTGTGGGCGTGGGCGGAGCGGCAGTGCTCACCGATGTCGTCCCCTCGAAGAGCCTGATCGCCACGGCGGATGCCGCGGTCGCGATCTCGGAGGCCTCCGACCTCGGAGTGCAGTTCTACGCCAAGGGCGAGCACGGCAAGCCGCTCAAGCCCGAGATCGCCATCAACCTCGCCGCGGTGAACAAACGTCTGATCGCGCTCGCGGGCCAGCAGTCCGAGGACATGCGCACGACGCTGCTCGAGGCCGGCGTGCGCATCCTGTCCGGCCACGGCCGCCTGGAGGGACCGACGGCGATCGTGGTCTCGACCGGGCAGAAGGGCACCGACTTCGACCGCGTCGAGGCCGACACGATCATCGTGGCGGTGGGCGCGTCGCCGCGCGAGCTGGATTCGGCCAAGCCCGACGGCAAGCGGATCCTCACGTGGACGCAGCTCTACGACATGAAGGCGCTTCCCGAGCACCTGATCGTGGTCGGCTCCGGTGTGACGGGCGCCGAGTTCGCGTCCGCCTACATGAACCTCGGCGCCAAGGTCACGCTGATCTCCAGCCGCGAGCAGGTGCTGCCGGGTGAGGACCAGGATGCCGCGCACGTGCTCGAGAAGGTCTTCAAGCGCGGGGGGATGACGGTGCTCTCCAAGGCCCGCGCCGAGAAGGTCGAGGTCACCGAGGACGGCGTGCGTGCGACGCTCTCCGACGGCCGCACGGTCGAGGGGAGTCACTGCCTCATGGCGGTCGGCTCGATCCCGAACACCGCCGGCATCGGTCTCGAAGACGCGGGAGTCGAGCTCGACGAGACCGGGCACGTGCGGGTCAACCGCGTCGCGCGCACCTCTGTGCCCAACGTCTACGCCGTCGGCGACTGCACGAACTTCTTCCCGCTCGCCTCCGTCGCGTCGATGCAGGGCCGCACGGCCGTGTTCCACGCGCTGGGCGACATCGTGATCCCTCTGGAGCTGATCAAGATCACCTCCAACATCTTCACGGCGCCCGAGATCGCCACGGTCGGCTATTCCGAGAAGGACGTCGAAGACGGCGTCGCGGACGGCCTCGTCTACAAGCTGCCCCTCGCCGCGAACCCTCGGGCCAAGATGATGGGCATCAAGGACGGTTTCGTGAAGCTGATCGCACGCAAGGGATCCGGCACCGTGATCGGCGGCGTGATCGTCGCGCCCAAGGCCTCCGAGCTGATCTACCCGATCGCGGTCGCCGTGGAGCGTCGTCTGACGGTCGACCAGGTCTCTCGCGTCTTCGCGGCATACCCGTCGCTGTCGAGCAGCATCACCGACGCGAGCCGGGCGATGCACCTCGTCAACGCGAACATCTCCTAGATCCGCCGCGGATCAGACGAGAAAGGCGCCCCGCAGCAGCGGGGCGCCTTTCTCGTGTGCGAGGGCGGTCAGCTGATCGTGAGCAGCTGGTGTCCGGCCGAGACCGTCGCACCGGCGACGGCGCCGATGTTGCCGATCGTGCCGTCCTTGTGAGCCTGCAGCGGCTGCTCCATCTTCATCGCCTCGAGGACGACGACCAGATCGCCCTTGACGACCTGCTGCCCCTCTTCGACGGCGACCTTGACGACGGTGGCCTGCATCGGCGACTTGACGGCGTCTCCCGATGCGCCGGCGCTGACCGAGGTCGCGTGGCTGCGGCGGGACGGCGGAACCGCGGCCGGTCGTCCTGCCGTGCCGGCCGCCACCGCGACGCGATCGGGAAGGCTGACCTCGAGGCGCTTGCCGCCGACCTCGACCACGACGGTGTGCCGGTTCTCGCCGGCGGAGGGCGACTCGAGCTCGCCGTCCCAGGCGGGGATGTCGTTCTCGAACTCGGTCTCGATCCAGCGGGTGAAGATGCCGAACTCGCCGTTCTCCGCGGTGAACGCGGGGTCGTTCACGACCTTGCGGTGGAACGGGAGCACGGTGGGCAGACCTGCGACCTCGAACTCCTCGAGGGCGCGGCGCGAGCGCTCCAGGGCCTCGGCGCGGTCCTTGCCGGTGGCGATGATCTTCGCGAGAAGCGAGTCGAAGGCGCCCGATACCGAGTCGCCCGCGGTGACGCCGGAGTCGAGGCGGATGCCGGGTCCGCCGAAGGTCTTGAAGACGTGGATCGGACCCGGCTGCGGGAGGAACCCTCGACCGGGGTCCTCGCCGTTGATGCGGAACTCGATCGAGTGTCCGGTCGGCTTCGGGTCGTCGTAGTCGATCGTGCCGCCGGCGGCGATGCGGAACTGCTCGCGCACCAGGTCGATGCCGGTGACCTCCTCGGAGACGGGGTGCTCGACCTGCAGACGGGTGTTGACCTCGAGGAACGAGACGGTGCCGTCGGCGCCGATCAGGAACTCGCAGGTGCCTGCGCCCACGTAGCCGACCTCCTTGAGGATGGCCTTCGACGCGGAATAGAGCAGGTCGTTCTGCTCGTCCGTGAGGAACGGCGCGGGTGCCTCCTCGACGAGCTTCTGGTGGCGGCGCTGCAGCGAGCAGTCGCGCGTCGAGATGACGACGACGTTGCCCTCGGCATCCGCCAGGCACTGGGTCTCGACGTGCCGCGGCTTGTCGAGGTACTTCTCGACGAAGCACTCGCCGCGTCCGAAGGCGGTGACCGCCTCGCGGGTGGCGGATTCGAAGAGCTCCGCGACCTCGTCGAGCTCGCGGGCGACCTTCAGGCCGCGACCTCCGCCGCCGTACGCGGCTTTGATCGCGATCGGCAGACCGAACTCCTTCGCGAAGGCGACGACCTCGTCGGCTCCGGAGACGGGCCCCGGCGTTCCGGGAGCGAGCGGTGCGCCGACCTTCTCGGCGACGTGGCGGGCGGTGACCTTGTCGCCGAGCGCCTCGATGGCGTCGGGGGAAGGCCCGATCCAGGTCATTCCCGCACCGATGACGGCGCGGGCGAATTCGGCGTTCTCGGCGAGGAAGCCGTACCCGGGGTGCACGGCGTCGGCGCCGGCGCGGCGGGCGACCGAGAGGATCTTCTCGATCTGCAGGTAGGTCTCGGCGCTCGTGGCGCCGCCGAGGGCATAGGCCTCGTCGGCGAGGCGGGTGTGCAGAGCGTCGCGGTCCTGGTCGGCGTACACGGCGACGGAGGCGATCCCCGAGTCGCGAGCGGCACGGATGATGCGGACGGCGATCTCGCCGCGGTTGGCGATGAGCACCTTGGCGATATCAGGCATGCTTGCCAGCCTAGCGAGAAGGCTCCCGTTCGCTTTGACGACTCTCCACAAGAAAGAGGCGGAAACGTCGACGAGACTCTACGACCAGAGGTCGGTCCACGTGACGCCGAGATCGGCGGCGAGGCGGCGCACGGTCGACAGCGACATCCCGACCACCGTCGACGGGTCGCCGTCGACGCGGGTGATGAAGGCGCCGCCCAGACTGTCGACCGTGAACGCACCGGCGACGAGCAGGGGCTCACCCGAGGCGACGTAGGCGGCGATCTCGGCATCCGTGACGTCATCGGCGAAGGTCACCGAAGCCTCGGCCGTGGCGGTGGCCTCGACCGGGTCGGTGCCCGGCGAGACACGGAAGACCGAGTGCCCCGAGTGCAGGATGCCGGTGGCCCCGCGCATCTCCTGCCAGCGTCTGGTCGCCTCCTCGGGCGTGTAGGGCTTGCCGTACACGCGCCCGCCTAGTTCGAACATCGAGTCTCCGCCGATCACGATGCCGTCGAACTCGCCGTCCGCAGAGAGGCGCTGCGCGACGTCCGCCGCCTTCGCCCGGGCGAGCAGGAGCACGAGGTCCGCCGGTGTCAGCTCCGCGCCCCGTTCGGCCGCGGCAGCGGCGGCGACCGCATCCTCATCCACTCCCGGCGACTGGGTCAGAGGCTCGATACCCGCCTGACGCAGCAGCATGAGGCGGGCGGGAGAGGTGGAGGCCAGGCAGACGCGCATGTTCACCACCGTATCCTCGAAGGATGACTTCCTCCCCAGTCCTGCTCGATCTGGACATCACCGGCATCGCGCACGGCGGCACGTTCATCGCCCGACACGAAGGCCGGGTCGTCTTCGTCTCCGACGCCATCCCCGGTGAGCGGGTCCGCGCGCGGCTCACCGAGGACTCCACGGGTGAGTCCAAGAGCTTCTGGCGTGCCGAGACGGTCGAGGTTCTGGACGCCTCGCCGCATCGTCGCCCGCACATCTGGGCGGAGGCCGACGTCTCCCGCGCGCCCGAGGACCGGCCGGGGGGCGCCGACCTGGGGCACATCGATCTCGCGCATCAGCGCGTGCTCAAGCGTCAGGTGCTCACCGAGGCGCTCGATCGTTTCGCCGGACCCGGTCTCGAGGCTCCCGAGATCGAGGCCGTGGACTCGACCGACGGAACCGGCTGGCGCTCCCGGGTGACCCTGCACGTCGACGACCAGGGGCGCGTCGGACCCTACGCCGCTCGCAGCCACCGGGTGATCCCGGTCAGCTCCCACCCGCTCGCGCGTCCGGCGGTCGCACAGGCGGCCCTCCGTCTCGCGGGTGGCGAGGCGGGCAGCGTCGACCTGGTCGAACCGGGCGACGGCCAGGTGCGGGTCATCCGACGAGATCGCCTCGACGAGCGACCGGCCAGGGGGCAGCACCGCCGCCCGGCGCCCGAAGTCGTCTACGAGCAGGTGGGCGATCGCCGGTTCCAGGTCGACGCCGGTGGATTCTGGCAGGTGCACCCGCGAGCCGCCTCGGTGCTCGACGGCGCCGTCTACGGCATCCTCGACGGGTACGTCGATCCGGAGGCGACGCACTTCGACCTCTACGGAGGAGTCGGGCTCTTCGCCGCATCGCTCGCAGACCTCGGTGGCACCGACATCGTCACCGTCGAGTCCAGCAGGCGGGCGACGACTCACGCGCAGCAGAACCTCGCGCCCCTCGCCGTGAATGCCATCACAGCACGGGTCGACCGCTATCTCGCCGGTCTCCCCTCCGACACGCGAGCAGGAGCGGTCGTACTCGATCCGCCGCGTGCCGGTGCCGGACGCGCGGTGGTCGATGCACTGAACTCTCTGGCCCCCGAGGCGATCGCCTACGTCGCCTGCGACCCTGTGGCGTTGGCGCGGGACCTCGGAACCTTCCGCGAACACGGGTGGAACGTGGGGACGCTGCGCGGCTTCGACCTGTTCCCGCACTCGCATCACTTCGAGGTCGTCGCGCTGCTCACCCGGTGATCGTGATCTGCGGGGGCTGAGTACTCAGTAGGCTGGGCGGATGAGCAGGGTCGCACTCATCGACGATCACGAATCCGTCCGCCTCGGTCTCGAGGCGGCGTGCGCTCGTGACGGAGAGCAGACCGTCGTCTTCTCCGGGAGCACGGTCGTGTCCTATCTCGAGTGGAGGTCGACGACGTCGTCGCAGCCTGCCGACGTGGTGGTGCTCGACCTCACCCTGGGAGACGGCACCACGGTGACCGAGAACGTCCGGTCTCTCGTCGCCGACGGCGCGAGCGTCGTGATCCACAGCGTCGCCGATCGACCGGCGGCTGTGCGCGAGGCGCTCGCTGCCGGTGCAGCCGGCGTCGTGAGCAAATCCTCTGCGCTGGACGACGTGCTCGACGCCATCCGCACTGTCGCGCAGGGCGAAGCCCTCAACAACGTCGAGTGGGCGAGCGCTGTCGACGGGGATCGCGACTTCGCGGACGCCCAGCTGTCGACACGCGAGCGGGAGGTGCTCCGGCTGTATGCGACCGGCCTGCCGCTGAAGGCCGTGGCCGAGCGCCTCGGCGTCGCGTACTCGACCGCCAAGGAGAACATCACCCGGATCCGGGTCAAGTACGTGGAGGTCGGGCGACCGGCCCCGACGAAGGTCGACCTTCTGCGGCGAGCGATGGAGGATGGGATCGTCGCCGCAGACGGGGCGCCGAGTGGCCGCTGACCCGCTCAGCATCCGGGAGGCATGGAGCAAGATCCCTTCGCCCGGCAGCGTGGAGACCGAGTTCGAGCGCTTCACCGGCAAACGCATGGAGCGCATCCTCGCCACGGTCGTCGCGATCGGATCGGGTGTTCTCGGCGCACAGGCACTGATCGCGGGGGTCACGACGACGGGATCGGATGCCGCGCGCATCACGATGCTGCTCGTGGTCTTCGTGCCGCTGATCGTCATGCTCGTCGCGTGCGTCATCGGACGTGGCGTCAGGACCGCGTCCGGCGCGTTCGCCATCGTGTACACACTCGCGCTCGCCGCCTGGCCGAGTCTGGTCGACCCTGTGGGCAGAGCCGCCGACCAGCCGTGGATCTTCTTCCTCGTCAACGTGGGCGTCGTGGCTGCGATGCTCGCCTTCCCTCTGTGGCTGCAGTTCGTCTGGGCGGTGTGCCTGCCGTTCGTCTACGGCTATGTCCGCCTCGTCGAAGGCGATTTCTCGCGAGACTTCTGGGTGACGACGGCGTTCGACGTGTCGTTCACCCTGATCCTCGGATGCGTCATCATCGCGTTGGGATGGATGTTCCGCTCGGTCGCCGCGGGTGTCGATGAGGCCCGGACCCGAGCCGTCGCGTCGTACGCGGGCGCAGCGGCAGCCGCCGCAGCCGAGGAGGAGCGTGCGGCGATGTCGGCGCTCATGCACGACAGCGTCCTCGCAGCGCTGATCGCCGCGGAACGGGCCGAAGGCGATCGGGCACAGGACCTCGCCGTGGGGATGGCCCGGGAGGCTCTCACCCGCCTGGCGAACACCGAGGCCGCGGTGGCCCAGGAGGGCAGCGACGAACCGGTGGGCGCCGCTCAGATCGTCGTCGAGCTCCGTCGTGCCCTGTCCGAGCTCGGGGCGGATGCGATCGTCGAGGAACGGGGAGGGATCGGCCTGATCCCCGGGCGCGCCGCGAGAGCACTCGTGCTCGCCGCCAGACAGGCGCTCGGCAACGCGGTCACCCATGCGGGTGGGCGCGGGCTGCACATCCTCGTCGAGGGCCGCGGTGACGAGGGGATCACGGTGACGATCACGGACACCGGCCCAGGATTCGATATCGGGGCGATCGGCGCCGACCGCCTCGGGATCAGAGCGTCGATCTTCGCACGGATGGCCGGGGTGGCGGGCACCGCCGAGATCGATTCGAGAGAGTGCGGCACCACCGTGACGCTGGGCTGGGAGCGGCCATGAATCGCACGGTGCGCAGTGTCGCGACGTCACTCGCGGTGGGCTTCGCGATGTACTTCGCCGCGAGAGGGGTGTGGTGGATCGAGCAGCCCTCCGCGCCGCTGCTGATGGTCGCGGCGATCGCGCTGTACCTCGTCGTCGTCAACGTCGCGATCCTCTGGGACTCGGCGATCTCGGTGCGGATGCCGCTCTGGGCGGCGCTGCTGACACTGGTCTCGAGCGTCCTCATTCCGATTCTCGTGACGCTGTCACTCGATCCGCTGACACGCACGGCGCCGTTCGCCACCTGGTACATCGGTGCGCTCGGTCTGATGGGCGTGGTGTGCATCGTCCGGCGCCGCTTCGTGATCGGCTGGCTGGTGGTGCTCGTCCTCGTCGCCACATCGTCGGTGTATCTGGGTGTCTTCGTGGCGCTGTCCCTCGGCCTGGTGGGCTCGCTCGTGTGGGTCGCGATCGCTCACCTCCTGGTGATCTTCTGGGACAGAGCCGTCCGCGACACCGAGCGCCTCGCCGGCATCCAGCAGGCGGTGTCCGCCTGGCACGCGACCCAGCAGGTGCGCCAGAAGGAACGTCGTCTGCGCACGCAGTTCGCGCTGGCGGTCGCGGGGCCGGTGCTCAGTCGCACCGTCGCATCGCGTGGCGCGCTGAGCGAGGAGGAGCGTCTGCAGGCGCGTCTGGCGGAAGGTCGCCTGCGCGACGAGCTCCGGGGAGCCGATCTGCTCAACGATGCGGTGCGGGATGCGATCGAGGACGCGCGTCGCCGCGGTGCCGTCGTCACCGTCTTCGACGAGGGCGGCTTGGACGACGTCGATGAGGGACGACGCGCGATGATCCGCGACGAGCTCGCCCGGGTGCTGCGCGATGCGGATGCGGAGCGGTGGATCATCCGAGCGGCCAGGGATGCTCACACGGCCGTGACGGTGGTCGGCCGGGCTGGCGCCGGCGGGCAGAGCGACGACGATGCCGTCGACGTGTGGCACGAGATCCCGAGAGACGCTCCACGCCAGTGAAGTCCCTGTCCTCGGCTCTGGCCGGGGGAGGGGGTCAGAGTCGAGGTCAGACAGAGTGGGCGAGGGGCGGCGAATCCGCCAGCCCCTCGCCATGCGGACCAGTTACCCGAAAACCGTCCGCTGGTGGCCGGTCTGCGTCTATCTACCCTGGGACAGAGAGACCAGCCGAACGCGAAGCGTCTTACTCAGTCTCATGGTTAGTCAAGTCGTTGTCTGTAGGTATTTTGGGGGACACGGAATCGACGCCGGTGCGAGATGATGAGGCATGGGAATGCGTCGCGGAACCAATCTCCCCCGCATGGGTGACTTCAACCAGTCCGTCATCCTCGAGGCCATCCGCCGGTCCGGAGAGGGACTCAGCCGGATCGAGCTCGTCGATGCGACCGGCCTCTCGGCGCAGACGATCACGAACATCACCCGTCGCCTTCTCGACGAGGGGCTGATCACCGAAGCAGGGCGGACCATCAACGGGCCCGGCAAGCCGCGAGTCACGCTGCGCCTGGTCGCGGAGAGTCGTTTCTCGGTGGGGGTGCATCTCGACCCGTCGGTGATCACCTTCGTGCTGCTGAACATGTCCGGTGCGGTGATCGCACGACGAGTCGTGCGCACGCACGACCGGGATCCGCACCGCATCGTCGAGACGATGGCGCAGACGATCGATGGCCTCGTCGACGAGGCCGGCATCGATCGCGCACTCGTCGCCGGGGTCGGCGTCGCTGCCCCCGGGCCGCTCGACGCGGCGAAGGGCACGGTGGTGGACCCCCCGAAGCTCGACGGATGGCATCGGGTGCCGCTGCGTTCCGTTCTCGCAGAAGCGACGGGCTTCGAAGTCACGCTGGAGAAGGACACCACTGCCGCCGCAGTGGGGGAGCTGTGGACCGGCTCCGCGACAGCCGAGGACTCGTTCCTGTTCGTCTACCTCGGCACGGGGCTCGGGGCCGCCGCAGCGCGTGAGGGGGTTGTGGTCACAGGCAGCACCCACAACTTCGGCGAGATCGGCCACATCATGGTCGACCCAGACGGGCCGCCCTGCGCGTGCGGCTCGCGAGGATGCGTCGAAGTGGTATGCACCCCGCAGGCGATCGTCGAGCAGGCGGAGGCGGCCGGGGTGTTCCGCGATGAGCCGGACGACGGAGGTGCGCGCGGAGTGGAGGAGCGGTTCGCCCGTCTGTGCGAGCTCGCTTCCGCGGGCGAGATCCGCGCACTGGGCGTTCTGCGTCGCTCTGCCGAACATCTCGCAGTGCTGATCTCGGTGCTCACGAACATCCTCGATGTCGATCGTGTGGTGCTCGGCGGGCCGTTCTGCGCCCCTCTGTCCGAGGTCTATCTGCGCGAGATCCCAGAGCAGCTGAACCGTCGCAGTGCGACGAGGTCGGTTCGGGCCTTGCGCGTCGACAGCGCGGTGGTGGGAGAGGATGTCGGTGCCGTGGGGGCCGCCTGCGTCGTGCTCGACGCGGTGCTCACGCCTCGAGCATCCGACCTCTACCTCGAGGATTGAACGGAGCCATCAATTCGCATACCGGTATATCGGTTGGAGCGCCCTCAGTGATTACTCCAGTCGATGTATTATCGAAGAGATGCGCCGTCTGGGGTTTACAGGTGCCAGGGGCGACGGCCCCGCATCAATCGGAGGGTCGTCTGCGTGGCCCGGTAGCTGGGGGGCTCCGGGTCTCGCAGACTCTCCGATGCGAGGGCGTCAGCGTGCGAAGCGGCCCCACGGGATGTCTCGTCGCAGTGCGCGTCGCAGCGGTCGCTGGGTGCGGGCCCACGCCGATACGCGAGGCTCCTCGGCCACGGCATCCGCCGCCTCCTGCGAGTAGGCGTCGCTCACCACGGCGATGAGAGCGGCGAGCTCCTCCTCGGTCGCAACGCCCCGGGTGATCTCCATCGTCGGGAGCTGGCGCTCGTCCGACGTCGCGGGCTCGGTCACAGCGGGATGTTCCCGTGCTTCTTGGGGGGCAGCTCGGCGCGCTTCCCGCGGAGGGCTCGGAGCGCCTTGGCGATCGAGACTCGGGTGTTCGCCGGTTCGATGATGCCGTCGATCTCGCCGCGTTCGGCGGCGAGGAACGGCGAGGTCACGCTGTAGGTGTACTCGTTCGCGAGCCGCGTGCGCACGGCGGCGACGTCCTCGCCGGCCTCTTCGGCACGCTTGATCTCGCCGCGGTAGAGGATGTTGACCGCACCCTGGCCGCCCATCACGGCGATCTCCGCCGTCGGCCAGGCGAGGTTGACATCGGCGCCCAGCTGCTTCGATCCCATCACGATGTAGGCGCCGCCGTAGGCCTTGCGCAGGATGACCGTGACCAGCGGCACGGTCGCTTCCGCGTAGGCGTAGATGAGCTTGGCGCCGCGGCGGATCACGCCGGTCCACTCCTGATCGGTACCGGGGAGATACCCGGGCACGTCGACGAGCGTGACGATAGGGATCGAGAACGCGTCGCAGAACCGCACGAATCGGCTGGCCTTCTCACCCGCCTCGAT
This sequence comes from Microbacterium sp. CGR1, assembly GCF_001266755.1. Lineage (NCBI taxonomy): Bacteria > Bacillati > Actinomycetota > Actinomycetes > Micrococcales > Microbacteriaceae > Microbacterium > Microbacterium sp. CGR1. Next base: position 1,415,800 of record NZ_CP012299.1, on the reverse strand, counting down.
GTTGAGCGTTCCGGCCATCTGGGACGGCTGGTTGGCGATGATCCCGACCGAGCGCCCTTCGACCCGGCCGAAGCCGATCACGATGTTCGGCGCGAAAAGCGGCTGGACCTCGATGAAGTCTCCCGCGTCGACGACGTGCTCGATGACCGTGTGGATGTCGTACGGCTGATTGGGGGAGTCGGGGATGATCGTGTTCAGAGAGCGATCGGCATCCGTGGTCTCCCACTCGAAGCCGCTCTCGTACGCGGGGATCTCCGCCATGTTGTTGTCGGGGAGGAAGCCGAGGAGCGTGCGGGCGTAGTCGATCGCGTCGTCCTCGTCCTCGGCGAGGTAGTGCGCGACACCCGAGCGAGTGTTGTGCGTGAGGGCTCCTCCGAGCTCCTCCATGCCGACGTCCTCGCCGGTGACCGTCTTGATGACGTCCGGACCGGTCACGAACATCTGGCTGGTCTTGTCGACCATGATCACGAAGTCCGTCAGAGCGGGGCCGTAGACGGCTCCACCGGCGGCCGGGCCCATGATGATCGAGATCTGCGGGATGACCCCCGACGACCGTGTGTTCAGGCGGAAGATCTCGCCGTACTTGCTGAGGGCGAGCACGCCCTCCTGGATCCGGGCTCCGCCGGAGTCGAGGATGCCGATGATCGGCATACCGCCCGACAGCGCGAACTCCATGATCTTGATGATCTTGTCGCCGGAGACCTCGCCGAGAGATCCGCCGAACGTGGTGAAGTCCTGCGAGTACACCGCGACCGTGCGGCCGTGGATCGTGCCCACACCCGTCACGACGGAATCGCCGTAGGGCCGGTTGCGATCCATGCCGAACGCGGTGGTGCGATGGCGCACGTACTCGTCGAACTCGACGAAGCTTCCGGGGTCGACGAGCAGTTCGATGCGCTCGCGGGCGGTCATCTTGCCCTTGGCGTGCTGCTTCTCCTGCGCGACCTTCTCGGCGTCGACAACGGCTTCGTTGTAGCGAGCGCGGAGGTCTGCGATTCTGCCGGCGGTGGTCGAGAGTTCGGGCTTGTCCGTCACGGATTCCACCCTATCGTCGCGGTGGCCCCGTCCGTTGGATGCTCGCTACAACGGGTCGTCAGATCCTTTGGCGGCTCTCGTGAACCCCACGTGTCCCGAGGGCGGCCGTCACTCGCGGTGTTCGGCACCGAGCGTGCCCGGCAGGTCGTGGGTGCCGGCCTGCTCGATCTCGCCGACGTCCTTGTTGCGGCCACGTCCGACCGACGCGATCTTCCGTCCCGCCCAGCCGACGCCGCGGACCGCCGATCCGGCCGCTCCGGCCACGGCGCCCCCGACGAACTGGGCACCGTGCAGCATCCGCAGCTCCATCTTCTCTGCGCCGGCGACGGGCTCCAGCTCGAGCGGCATGTCCAGAGGTGCCGCTCCGAATGCGTGGTGCGACGTCGTCAGCACGCGGCGTCCGAGAATGTGGTTGCCCGCGCCTCCGACGGCCGCGCCGACGCCGAACGGCAGTGCCTTCCCGATGAACGAGGCGCCGCCCTTCGCCGCGAACTGCTTCACGAACATGCTCTTCAGTCGATCCACGAGGGGGCCGACGGCAGCGCGCGGCAACGACTTCGTCACCATCTCGCCCCAGTACGACGACCTCGAGCCGCCGCGGCCGGTGGCCTCGCCTGCCAGCTGTCCGACGAGGGCCACGCCCTCCTTGCCGAGCATGAGGGTCATCACCAGCGCGCGGGCCCGGTCGGGGTTCGACACCGCGATGCCATGGACCTCTGCGACGGACTGCGCGAAGAGCGCCGTCGATTCGACGAAGCCCACCGTCTCGACTCCGGAGAGGGCGAGCGTGATGCCGGTGCCGATCCCCGGCACGACGGCGGTCGCTCCGACCGCCGCGCCGCCCGTGGTCACGGCCGCGAGGTAGCGCCGCTCGAGGATGCGGATGATCTGCTCGGGCGAAGCGTGCGGGTTGCGCAGGCGGATGCTGCGGATGTGCGCCAGCACGAGCGGGCGCTGGATCGCGAGAACGCGGTCCAGCCCGCGGACCATCAGCGGATGCTCGGCCGAGCCGGCGGGCGGCACCCCCCTGTCCCACGCGGCGTCGTCGGGGAGGGAGTGGATCTTGTGCACCTTGGGGGCCATGGATCGATCCTAGGAAGCCAGGCCGCGAAAAAGCCGAAAGCCCGGCTCCCTTGACGGGGCCGGGCTTTCGTGGAAGGCGATCAGACGAACAGGTTCGCCCGCTCGAGGTCCTCGGCGAAGTCGACCTCGACCGCGTAGAGATCGGAGACGTCCATCGGCTCGAGGAGCAGGCCGTCTTCGGCGATCGCGAGCTCGAGGCCGCGCTCGAAGTAGTCCTGGTCTTCGACGCGCTGCAACTGGCGCATGAACGCCTTCTTGTCTGCGGAGGAGATGTAGTTGATGCCCACAGCCTCACCGAGACCGCCCTTGACGGTCTTCGACAGCTCGTTGATGAAGCCCTCGGCCGTGACCGTGTACTTCACCTCCTCGTCGCTGACCTTGGAGGTGTTCACCGTGACGAAGGACTGGTCGCGCTCGATGTAGGCCGCAGCGCGGCCCAGGATCATCGGGTCGAACACCACGTCGCCGTTCATCCAGAGCACGCCCGACTTGCCGGTGGCGCCGAGAGCGCGCAACAGGCTCTTCGACGTGTTGGTCTCGTCGTAGCGCTCGTTGTGCACGTAATTGACGTTCGGGAACGCCTCGATGATGGTCTCTGCGCGGTACCCGACGACGGCGGTGATGCGGGCGTCCGATCCGAAGGCGGCGCGGATGTTGTCGTGCTGCTGGCGCATGATCGTGCGGCCGTCGCTCAACTCCGTGAGCGGCTTCGGCAGCGCGCGGCCGAGGCGTGAGCCCATGCCTGCTGCGAGGATGACGGTCTGAAGAGTCACGAGTGCTCCTAAATGAAGTATGTGTTCATGGTCGGTTCACCGACCGGACACTTCGTCGTGCCGAGAGCCATGCTAGCGATCCCGCCTGAGAACCCGCGGGGGTTGACATCGCTGTGGCCAATTCGTGATCCAGTACACACCCAACACTCAGATTCGTCCAGATCCGGAGTGAAATGTCCAACGGGCTCACCAGGTCGGCGAAATGTTGCGGTGACCCGAAGAAATCCTGCCCCCGTTGATACCGTAGGACGGTGACTGCTTCTTCCCCCGACGATCCCGCTGCTCAGGCGGTCGACGCCACGCCCGCCGCCCCGAAGAAGACTTCCGCTCGCACGACGCCTGCCAAGAAGACGGGTGGAGCGCGCGTTCCCTCCAAAGCTGCGGCGGACAAGGCCGCGGTCACCGTCGAGGTGGTCGCCGAACCGGCGCTGAAGATCGACCGGAGCACCGAGAGCGGCGCTCCGCGATCGGCGGCATCGAAGAAGACCGCCGCCGCTCGCACGACTGCCGCCAAGAACGCGACCCGCGACACGACCGCCCGCGCGGCTGGGGCGAAGACGTCATCGGCGCGATCCGCTGCGGCCAAGACCACCGCTGCGAGGACCACAGCCGCGAAGACGGCCGCGGCGAAGACCGCTGCTGCGAAGACCTCAGCCGCGCAGGGATCCACTCCGGCCGCCAGGGCGGCCGCGGCGAAGACGGTCGCCGCCAAGGCTGCGGTGGAGAAGAGCGCGTCGGCGAAGTCCGCAGCACGCACTTCCGCGGCGAAGACCACGGCGGCCAAGGCCGCGGCCGCGAAGGCCGCTGCGGCGAAGACAGCTGCCGCGAAGGCTGCTGCGGCCAAGGCCAAGGCCGAGGCAGACGCTCAGGTCGAGAGCGAAGCGGCGATCGAGATCGAGATGCCGGCTCCCGCCCACGTTCAGGGAGACGAGCCTGAGGCAGCCGAGAGGGCGAAGACAGATCTGCCCGCTCCGGCGGAGGAGACCCCTATGAACGACGCCGCACCGGTCGACGGCGCGACGGCGGTCGACGACGCCACGCCGGTCGACGACGCGACGCCGGTCGACGGCGCGACGGCGGACGTCGCCGACGCCACCGAGTCTGCAGAAACGGCATCCGCCGACGAGAGCACGACATCCGAGATCTCCGAGCCGGTGTCCGATGCGGCCGCGACCGAGGAGGCTGTCACCGGAGTCGAGGCAGCGTCCGGTGCGGAGGCCATCCGCATCCGAGGCCTCGTCAAGAACTTCGGGGATCACACTGCGGTCAACGGCATCGACCTGACGGTGCCTGCAGGTTCGTTCTACGGCATCGTCGGTCCCAACGGCGCCGGCAAGACGACGACCCTGTCGATCGTCGCCGGGCTGCTGCGGGCCGATGCAGGCGACATCGTGATCTGCGGCATCGATCAGTCGGCGAAGCCTCTTGCCGCGAAACGCATGATGGGTGTGCTGCCCGACCGGCTCCGCACGTTCGATCGACTCACCGGGCGGCAGCTGCTCTACTACTACGGGCTCCTGCGGGGGCTCGCCTCGGCGGTCATCGAGAAGCGCGTCGCCGATCTCGCGCGCGCATTCGATCTCGGAGAGGCGCTCAATCGCGTCGTCTCCGACTATTCGGCCGGTATGACCAAGAAGATCATGCTCGCGGGAGCCATGATCCACTCGCCGAGGGTCCTGGTGCTCGATGAGCCGTTCGAGGCCGTCGATCCGGTGTCCTCCGCGGTCATCCTCGACATTCTGCGCGCCTATGTCGCGCACGGCGGAACGGTGGTGCTCTCGAGCCACGGGATGGATCTCGTCGAGCGGGTCTGCTCGCGCGTCGCGATCATCGTCGGGGGAGAAGTGCTCGCCGAGGGCACCATCGACGAGGTCCGCGCAGGCCAGACGCTCGAAGCGCGGTTCGTCGAGCTGTCCGGTGGCATCGGCGAGGTGGAGGGGCTCGAGTGGCTGCACACGTTCTCCGACTGAGAGCCGCGCTCCTGATCGGATCGCTCCGCGGCGAACGTCGGGTACGGACGCTCATCATGCTCGCCGTCGTGGCGATTCTCACGGGTGTGGTCTGCGCGGCGATCCTCAGCCTCGACGACGCACCCGTCGCTGTCGCGCGCACGGTCATCGTCCTCGGCAGCGCGGCACTGCTCCTGGGATTCCTGGTGGGTCCCATCCTCGTGGGTGCCGTGGATCAGCTGGATCCCCGCAGATTCGCCGTGTTCGGGGTCGACGAGCGGCAGATGCCATGGATCCTCGCGCTCGCCTCACTGGTCAGCGTTCCCAGCCTGGCTCTCATCGCTGTGAACATCAGCGTGTGCATCGTGGCGATCAGGCTCGGAGCGCCGTGGTTCATCGCGGTGCTGATGAGCGTCGTCTGCCTGTTCTCGACGGTGCTTGCGGCGCGTATCGGCATGGCGGTGAACGCGCTGCTGCTGCCGGAGCGTCGATCGCGCGAGCTCACCGCCCTCTTCGCGCTGGCCGTGATCGTGATCGCATTCCCGGTGGCCGTCTTCCTCGCCTCGCTCAAGTGGGATGGACAGGTCCCCGCCGCAGTGGGGGCGCTGACGGCGACGATCGGGTTCACCCCTTTCGCCGCATCGTCGAGGTTCCTGTTCTCGTTCGCGACGGATGACGATGCCGGCAACTGGATCAGCGGGATCGTGGCCCTCCTCACCGCGGTGGTGCTCTGGGCGGTGTGGTCGTGGCTGGTTCGCAGACTGCTCACCACGACCGAGCGTCCGGTGGCCTCTCGCGAGCGCTCCGGTCTCGGCTGGTTCGGACTGCTTCCCTCGAACGCCTTCGGTGCGATCGCGTCTCGCAGCCTCGTCTACTGGCTGCGTGACCGCCGCTACATCATGAATCTCATCGTGGTCCCGATCGCCGGCGTGCTGTCCGTCCTGCCGCTCCTCGTCGCGGGCGTGCCGCTCGAGATCGCCGCTCTCGTGCCCGTTCCGGTGATGGCCCTGTTCTTCGGCTGGCTGCCGCACAACGATGTCGCCTACGACTCCACCGCACTGTGGACGCACGTGGCGAGCGGCGTGCGCGGCATCCCCGATCGTCTGGGCCGACTCGTCCCGGTGATGCTCGTGGCCGTTCCCGTGCTCGCGATCGCTGTGCCTCTCACGATGCTCTGGATCGATGACTGGCGTCTCCTTCTGCCCCTCACCGGCCTCGGGGCCAGCCTGCTGCTGTCGGCGCTCGGCTTCTCGAGCATCGTCTCTGTCATCGCGCCGTACGCCGTGTCGCGTCCCGGAGACAGCCCGTTCCAGCAGCCTCAGCGGCCGACGTCGCGTGGCGCGTACGGTCCTGCTGCGGCGTTCCTCGGAGCGATCCTCGTGAGCGTGCCGACCATCTGGCTGCTCGTGCTCACGATGCTCGAGGGATCGCAGTTCGCCCCCGCGACGTTCTGGGCCGGACTCGCGACAGGGGTGGCGCTCTTCGCGATCGGTGTCGGCGTCGGCGGGCGGATCTTCGAGCATGAGGGCGAGCGACTGATGGAGTTCGTCGAGACCGCGTGACGACCGCCCAACCGGGTGCGTCCGAGGCTAGACTCTCGGCATGAGTACTCCGCTGGACAGCCCCGATCAGGGCGGCGTGGCAACGCTTGATCGCGAACTGGAAGAACTCCTCCGCGAGGAGAATGTCGAGCCGGGCGACCACGAGCGCTTCTCCCATTACGTCAAGAAGGACAAGATCCTCGAATCGGCGATCACCGGTAAGCCGGTGCGTGCGCTGTGCGGCAAGAAGTGGACGCCGGGCCGTGATCCGGAGAAGTTCCCGATCTGCCCCACGTGCAAGGAGATCTACGAATCGATGGTCGGCTGAACTGAACCGCCTCGGCCGCGTCAGCTCGCGTCGACGTAGACGGTGGGGATCGCCGGGTCGGACTTGCTCAGGGCGAGCGCTCTGACCGGAAGCTCCTCCCGCACCCGCAGATGGTGCGCTCGGGCAGAGGCCGTTCCCTCGGGTCCTTCGAACGAGTCGTCGATCTCGCCGTTCTCGACGAAGGTCGTCTGCAGCGCCCGCCCGTCCGAATGCTCGGCCGGGGTGTCGAGTTCCTCGAATTCGTCGGAGACGACGACGGTCTCTGCCTCCGCCACCCCGTCGACGAGGGTGCGGAACGCTGCTTTGCGCCCGCCGTGAGATGCCTTGTCGGTCGACGCCTTCGCGACGCCGATCCATGCGCCGTCCGAGTCCTGCCGCGCCACGAGCTTGTAGACCATGCTCGCGGTGGGGTATCCGGATCCCGTGACCACCGACGTGCCCACGCCGTAAGCGTCGACGGGCGACGCGGCCAGCGCGGCGATCGCATACTCGTCGAGATCGCTCGTGACCGTGATGCGTGTTCCGGTCGCACCGAGCTCGTCGAGCTGCGCCCGCACCTCGGCGGCGACGATCGGCAGGTCACCCGAGTCGATCCGCACGCCGCCGAGTCCCGTACCTGCGACGCGGATGGCCGTCTCGACCCCGGCGCGGATGTCGTAGGTGTCGACGAGCAGGGTGGTGTCGGTTCCCAGAGAGTCGATCTGCGAGCGGAACGCCTCCTCTTCGGTCTCGTGCAGCAGGGTCCAGGAGTGCGCGGCCGTGCCCATGGTGGGGATACCCCAGCGTCGTCCGGCCTCGAGATTGCTCGTGGCCCGGAAACCGGCGATGTAGGCCGCTCGCGCGGCTGCGACGGCGGACTGCTCTGCGGCACGCCGAGAGCCCATCTCGGCCAGCGGACGCTCGCCCGCCGCGATGCTCATGCGGGAGGCGGCGGTGGCGACGGCGGAGTCGTGGTTGAGCACGCTGAGAGCCAGGGTCTCGAGCACGACAGCGTCGGCGAAGCTGCCCTCGACCGTGAGGATGGGGGAGCCGGGGAAGTACAGCTCGCCCTCGCGGTAGCCACGGATGGAGCCGGTGAAGCGGTAGTTCTCGAGGTACGTCAGGGACTCGGCATCCACCACCTGGTTGTCACGCAGGAATCGCAGTTCGTCATCCTCGAAGCGGAACTGTCGCAGCAGCGTGAGGAGCCGACCGGTACCGGCGACGACTCCGAAACGTCGTCCTCCCGACAACCTGCGTGAGAACAGTTCGAACACGCTCGGCCGTGATGCGGTGCCGTCGCGCAGTGCGGCGGCGAGCATGGTCAGTTCGTAACGATCGGTCAGAAGCGCCGTGGACGTCGTCATCCGCTCAGCTTAGTGAGGGGAGCCGTCCGGGTCGCTGAGCGTGACGCGCGCCGCACGCGGGTAGGCTGGGTAGTCATGAACGACGCCCCGATCGGAATCTTCGACTCCGGTGTCGGCGGACTCACGGTGGCCCGGGCCATCCGAGCCCAGCTGCCCCGGGAATCGTTCGTCTACATCGGCGACACGGCTCACTCGCCCTATGGCCCCAAGCCGATCGCGGACGTGCGGCGCTACAGCCTCGAAGTACTCGATTCCCTGGTCGACCAGGGCGTCAAGATGCTCGTGATCGCCTGCAACACGGCATCGGCGGCCATGCTGCGCGACGCCAGAGAGCGCTACGACATTCCGGTCGTCGAGGTGATCGGCCCGGCAGTGCGACGAGCCGTGTCGACGACTCGCAACGGCCGCGTCGGGGTCATCGGCACCGTGGGGACGATCGGCTCCCGCGCCTACCAGGACATGCTCGAGGTGAACGAACGGCTCGAGGTCTTCACCGCGGCGTGCCCGCGCTTCGTCGAGTTCGTCGAGGGGGGCATCACCGGCACGCCTGAAGTGCTCGCCACCGCCGAGGAGTACCTCGCGCCGCTCCGCGAGGCGGATGTCGACACACTCGTTCTCGGCTGCACCCATTACCCCTTCCTGCGTGGCGCGATCAGCTACGTGATGGGGGAGGGGGTGACCCTCGTCTCGAGTGATGACGAGACCGCCGGGGATGTCTATCGCCAGCTCGTGCGAGGCGATCTTCTCGCGTCTCCCGACGCCACGGCCACGTACGTCTACGAGGCGACGGGGGACTCGACGACCGAGTTCACCGCCCTCGCCAACCGCCTGATGGGCCGGGAGGTGCGCGACGTGCAGCTCGTGCAGACCGGTGTCATCACGCTTCCGGAGCCTGTCCCCGGACAGTAGCCCGACCGCAGCATCCGCTTCATCCGCCTCCACCGAAGGAATCCCATGACCAGCATCGTCCGCGCCGACGGCCGTTCCACCGACCAGCTCCGCGAGATCACGATCGAGCGCGGGTGGAGCAGCCACGCCGAGGGCTCGGCTCTGATCAGCTTCGGCGGAACCAAGGTGCTGTGCACGGCATCATTCACGAATGGCGTTCCTCGCTGGCTGACCGGCAAGGGCAAGGGGTGGGTGACGGCGGAGTACTCGATGCTGCCCCGTGCGACCAACAGCCGCAACGACCGGGAGAGCGTCAAGGGGCGCATCGGCGGGCGCACGCACGAGATCTCGCGGCTGATCGGCCGTGCTCTGCGCGCAGTGGTCGACACCAAGGCGCTGGGTGAGAACACGATCGTGATCGACTGCGACGTGCTGCAGGCCGACGGAGGCACCCGCACCGCCGCGATCACCGGAGCGTACGTCGCCCTCGCAGATGCGATCGAGTGGGGACGCGAGAAGAAGTTCATCGGCAAGAACGCGACGCCGTTGCTCGACTCCGTGGCTGCGATCTCGGTCGGGATCATCGACGGCGAGCCCATGCTGGATCTGGCATATGTCGAGGACGTCCGCGCCGAGACCGACATGAACATCGTGGTCACGGGCCGCGGGCTCTTCGTCGAGGTGCAGGGCACGGCTGAAGGAGCGCCGTTCGACAAGCGCGAGCTCGACGCCCTGCTCGACCTGGGCGTCGCGGGCTGCGCCGACCTGAAGGATCACCAGCTGAAGGCGCTCGCGGGCTGATGAAGGTCGTCCTCGCCACGCACAATCCGCACAAGGTCGCGGAGTTCCAACAGATCGTGGCATCCGCTCGCCCTGATCTCGAGATCATCGCGTATGACGGACCGGAGCCCGTCGAGGACGGCGTCACGTTCGCGGAGAACGCGCTGATCAAGGCTCGCGCCGCGTCGGCGCACACGGGACTCGCGGCGCTCGCCGACGACTCCGGCATCTGCGTCGACGTGCTGGGCGGGTCGCCCGGTGTCTTCTCGGCCTATTGGGCGGGGCAGAAGAAGGATGCCGCGGCGAACCTCGAGCTGCTGCTCGACCAGCTGCGCGACATCGCGGATCCTCACCGCGCTGCTCACTTCAACTCGACGATCGCGCTCGTGACTCCGGACGGAGCCGAGCACGTGGTCGTCGGGAACTGGCCGGGACGTCTCGCGCGCGAAGCATCCGGAGGCGGCGGATTCGGTTACGACCCCATCTTCGTCCCGGACGGACAGCCCGAGGGGGCGGAGCGCACGGTCGGCGATTTCACTGCCGGCGAGAAGCAGGCGCAGTCGCACCGTGCGCGCGCGTTCGCGGAACTGCTGCCGTTGCTCGCCGCTCTCTGAGTCGGCGGCATTCACTACGGTTGACGTACTTCATGCGTAGTGGTTACTCTGATGACATGCGAGAACTCACCTACTACGTCGGCGTCACGCTCGACGGATTCATCGCCGGCCCGGACGGCGAGGTCGATTTCTTCCCCGTGACCGCTGCGTTCGCCGACGCTCTCGGCACGGAACTCCCCGACATCCAGCCTGCGCATGTGCGCGCGGCGCGGGGCGGCGCAAGCGCAGCGGTCACCCGCTTCGACACCGTCGTGATGGGGCGTCGGACCTACGAACCCGCACTGCAGGTCGCCATCACAGACCCGTACTCGCAGTTGCGGACCGTCGTGTTCAGTCGCTCGCTGGACGATCCGGGCGAAGCCAACGTCGAGATCGTGCGCACCGACCCTGTCGCGCGGGTCCGCGCGCTCAAGGCGGAACCCGGCCTCGGCATCTACCTCGCGGGTGGGGCCGGGCTCGCCGGGGTGCTCCTCGACGAGATCGATCGCCTCATCGTCAAGAAGTACCCGACGATCGCGGGGTCCGGCATCCCGATGGCGAGCCACCCCTTCGCCCCGACCCAGTTCCGTCTCGACGATGTGCGCTCGTTCGACAACGGGTGCGTCGTGCTCGAGTACTCTCGCCAGCGCTGACGGCCCTGCGGCTACTGAGAATCATCACCATTCCCGACTGGGCTGAGACCCGCCGGCGGGTGTGCGAGCCGGTCTAGCCTGGAGACATGCACGATCATGCGCCCGCCGCGGGCGGCATCCGCTCCGCGAACCATCGCCGTCTTCTGGCGATCTCGCTGACACTGACCGCGACGATCATGGTCGTGCAGATCGTGGGCGCACTGCTGACCGGTTCTCTCGCGCTGCTGGCGGATGCGGCTCACATGTTCACAGACGCCTCGGCTCTGGTGATCGCGCTCATCGCGGCGGCCGTCGCCGCCCGACCTGCCGACGACCGCCGCACGTTCGGATACCAGCGCGCCGAGGTGTTCGGGGCGCTCATCAACGCGATCATCCTGATCCTCCTCGCCGGGTGGGTGGGGGTGGAGGCCATCGGTCGTCTGATCAACCCGGGGGAGACCGAGGTGGTCGGCGGGCTGATGCTCATCGTCGCCGTCGTGGGTCTTGTCGCGAACGCCATCTCGATGTGGCTGCTGAGCCGCGCGCAGCGCACCAGCATGAACGTCCGCGGCGCCTACCTCGAGGTGATGGGCGACCTGATCGGGTCGGCGATGGTGATCATCGCAGCGATCGTGATCGTCACGACCGGATGGATGCCCGCCGACGCGCTCGCGTCGATCATGATCGCCGTGCTCATCATCCCGCGAGCCATCGCGCTGCTCCGCGAGGTGTTCTCGGTGCTCTCCGAATCAGCGCCCCAGGGCACTGCGGTCAGCGAGATCCGACAGCACCTCCTCGACTACGACGGAGTCGTCGGCGTGCATGACGTGCACGTCTGGCAGCTCACTCGCGGTGCTCCGGTGTTCAGTGCGCACGTCAGCGTCGACCCGGCTCTCCTCGCCGATGGACGTTCGGCGAAGCTGCTGAGCGACCTCCAGTCGTGTCTGTCGCACCACTTCGACGTCGCTCACTCGACCTTCCAGATCGAGCCCGCGGAGCAGTCCGACTGCCAACCGCACCACGCCTGACGGTCAGGACTCGACGATCACCTCGTCGGGAGTCTTATCCGGCCGGAGTCCCCGCCAACGGGAGTGACGCAGAACGCCGTCCGGGGTCCAGTTCGCGAACTCGACCTCGCCGACGAGCTCAGGTCGGACCCAGAGCGCATCCGACGCATCGAGCGCGGGCACGTCCTCGAGGGGCGCGGAGTCGGTGCGCAGGGGAGCGAGCCGGCTCAGCAGGTCGCGCAGCATCCGGTCGGTGAATCCCGTGCCGACGCGACCGACATAGCGCAGCCGTCCGGACTCGGGGACCGCGAGCAGCAGGGAGCCGAACGTGCCCTCCCGGTCGCCCTTGCCGGGGCGGATACCGACGATCACGACCTCCTGCATGCGGGTGTGCTTGATCTTCAGCCAGGCCGGTGAGCGCTGGCCCGGACGGTACCGCGAGGACGGATCCTTGACGACGACGCCCTCGAGGCCGAACTCATCGCTCGCCGCGAGAGCGGCGTCGAGATCGTCGAACACGGGTGGGACCTGCACCGGCGCATCGAGGTCGGCGACGACCTCCTCGAGGAGGGTCCGTCGCTCCGACAGCGCCATGGAGCTGAGGTCGTGACCGTTCAGGCGGAGCAGATCGAAAGCCATGTAGACGATGGGCGTGCGCACGACCTCGCGTTCGATCTCGCGGGGCCGAGTCAGGTGCATGCGGTTCTGCAGCATCGAGAAGCTCGGCCTGCCCTGCGCATCGAAGGCGACGATCTCGCCATCGATGATCGCATCGGACACGGGCAGGAACGGCGCGCCGTCGGCAGTCAGCTCGGGGTAGCGGGCCGTGATGTCGGTGCCGCTGCGGGCATGCAGCAGCATCCGTCCGTCCGCCCAGGTTCCGATGGCCCTGATGCCGTCCCACTTCACCTCCACCCACGACGGAGAGCTCAGAGTGCGGGCGATCGCCGGCGTGCCGTTCTCGGCCAGCATGGGGGAGATGGAGGGGGGAGACGACGAGGCCAGCGGTGCCGCACCGGTCGTCCGCGGGCGGTGGCGGCTCGCATGCGAGTTCGCGCCGTGTGCGTCGACGCGGGGGCCCGGCGCAGAGGTGGTGTCCGGGGGGCCCTCCTGGGCGGCGAGAAGCGGAGCGATGGGGTCCTGCCCGGAACCCGCACGCTCGAGCACCGTCGCGAAGTCGAGCTGCGCGAGGTCGGGGTCGTCGAGTTCGTCCCAGGTGCGCGGAGCCGCCACCCAGGGGTGCGCGCGACCACGCATCGAGTACGGCGAGATCGTCGTCTTCTTGCCGTTGTTCTGGCTCCAGTCGAGAAAGACCTTGCCGCCGCGCGCGGCCTTGGCCATCGTGCTCGTGGCGAGATCCGGATGCCCGGTCTCGATCAGACGGGCGATCTCCTTCGCGACCGCGGATATCTCTGCGCTCGTCTGCTGCCCGGGGAGGGCGGCGTAGAGGTGGATCCCTTTGCTTCCGCTGGTCACGGGCACCGGATCGAGTCCGATGTCGCTGAGCAGGCTGCGTGCGATCCGTGCGACCTCGGCGCACTGGGCGAGCCCGACCCCCGGGCCCGGGTCGAGATCCAGGACGAGCCGATCCGGCTTTCCCGGCATGCCGTCGGAGGCGAAGCGCCACTGCGGCACGTGCAGCTCGATCGCGGCGACCTGCGCGAGCCAGACCAGCGTGGGAACGTCCTGGACGAGGGGATACTCCTTGGGGCCGTCCGAGTGCCGGATCGGCTGTCGGGGGATCCATTCCGGAGCTCCCGGCTCGAGCTGCTTCGTGAAGAACGCGTCGGCGGGAGCATCCGCGGTCCCCACCCCTTCCACCCAGCGCTTGCGGGTCACGGGGCGGCCCGCGAGCAGAGGGAGGAGGTGCGGCGCGATCGCCGTGTAGTAGGCGATGATCTCGCCCTTCGTGGTGCCGGTCTCGGGGTAGACGACCTTGTCGAGGTTGGTGATGCGCAGCCGGCGGCCATCGATCTGCACGTTCTGCGCCTCTGCGACCATGACGCCAGCGTAGTCAAGGTACTGGCCGTGAGCCGCGCGGCTGGTGTTCACTGGGGTCATGAGAACGATCTGGAAAGGTGCGCTCACCTTCGGCCTCGTGAACGTGCCCGTCAAGGTGTATTCCGCCACCGAGGACCATGATGTGCCGCTGCACCAGGTGCACGAGAAGGACGGCGGCCGGATCCGGTACCAGCGCACCTGTGAGGTGTGCGGCGAGACCGTCGCCTACGCCGACATCGATCGCGCCTACGTCGAGGAAGGGCAGACGGTCGTGCTCACGAAGGACGATCTGGCGGCGCTGCCGGCGGAGAAGAGCCGCGAGATCGACGTCGTCGAGTTCGTGCCCTCCGACCAGGTCGATCTGCTGACCCTCGACAAGCCGTACTACCTCGAACCGGACTCGAAGTCGCCGAAGGCGTACGTGCTGCTGCGCAAGACGCTCGAACAGACCGACCGCACGGCGATCGTGCGCTTCACGCTGCGACAGAAGACCCGACTGGCTGCCCTCCGTGTGCGTGGAAAGGTGCTCGTGCTGCAGACGCTGCTGTGGGCCGACGAGGTGCGTGAGGCGGCGTTCCCGGTGCTCGACGAGGATGTGAGGATCTCGAAGAAGGAGCTCGAGCTCTCGGCATCCCTCGTAGACAGCTATTCGGCTGACTTCGATCCTGAGTCGTTCGTCGACGAGTACCAGAAGGAGTTGCGCACTCTGATCGATGCGAAGATCGAGGCGGGCGACACGTTCGATGTCTCGGACACCTTCGGCGAGGCCGAGGGCGATGCCAAGAGCGGTGAGGTCATCGACCTGATGGAGGCGCTGCGCGCCAGTGTGGCTCGCACCAAGGCCGCTCGGTCGGAGTCGACCGGCGACAAGGCGAGCACGAAGAAGAGCCCGAGCAAGAAGAAGGCGGGCTGAGACAGCCCGCCTTCTTCTGCACCGAGATCAGTGCTTGCCGTCTCCGTCGAAGTCCGGAGCACGGTCGAAGACCTCGGGGTCGAGGGCGAGTCCTTCGGCCTCGGTGGCGTCTGTCTCACCCTCGCCGGCCGCGGCTTCCTTCTTCGCCTTGTGACGCTCGGACAGGTAGTGCCAGAGCGTGATGAGTGCCGTGCCGCCGACGGCAGCGAGCAGGATCAGGTCGATGTAGCTCTCGACGAAGTGCGCGACCGGCGGGATGAAGCCGATGGCGTACCCGAACATCGTCAGACCGAAGCCCCAGAGGATCGCACCGATGAGGTTGTACAGCGTGTAGCGGCGCCACGGCATGTGGCCCACGCCGGCGGCGACCGGGGCGAAGGTGCGAACGATCGGCACGAAGCGGGCGAGGATGACGGTGATGCCGCCGAAACGCTCGAAGAAGGCGTTCGTCCGCTCGACGTTCTTCTTGCTGAACAGGCCCGATTCCTTGCGTTCGAAGACTGCGGGTCCGCCCTTGTGGCCGATGAGGTAGCCGACCTCACCGCCGACGAACGCCGAGAGCCCGATGAGCAGCGCGACGATCCACACGTTGATGCCGAACACCCCGTGCTCCGAACCCGCGATCGGGTGCGACAGGAGTCCTGAGATCACGAGCAGCGTGTCGCCAGGAAGCAGGAACCCGACCAGAAGGCCCGTCTCCGCGAAGACGATGAAGCACACCACGAGAAGCGCCCAGGGGCCGGCCGAGCCGATGATCGTGGCGGGGTCGAGCCAGGGGATGAGAGCGGCGTGATGCATGGATTTCCCGTCGTCGTGCGCTGTGCGGCGGTCAAGTCGTCGGTCGCAGGGGGTGCGACAGATCGGTGCGGAAGGTGGGACTTGAACCCACACGCCCTAGGGCACAGGAACCTAAATCCTGCGTGTCTGCCAATTTCACCACTCCCGCGCGCTGGGATAAGTCTACTGATCGGGGGATCGTGCGTTGCTGGGGATCCGCCCGCAGGAGCACCGCCGCCGCTGTGGATAACTCCGGCGCGTGTCACCCGATCCTTGCGAGGATGCTCGGGTGATCCAGCCCTCCGTCCTCGTCGCCGAGCGCGTTCGTCAGCGGCTACGCGCCGAAGGAACGGATCCGACGTTCGACTCCTCGGCAGCGCGCTCGGTCACGCTCGCCGAGGTGCGCAAGTTCAACGATCTGGCGCTGGCGCGAGGCGCGGCGGTGATCGACGACGAAGCAGCATGCGTGCGTGACGTGCTCGCGGCGGTCAGCGGCTTCGGGCCGTTGCAGTCGCTCCTCGACGACCCTGAGATCGAGGAGATCTGGCTCAACGGCCCCGAGAGCATCCACGTCGCACGCGGAGGGGTCGCCGAGCGGATCGAGATGCGTCTCACGGAAACGTCGTTGCGCGATCTCATCGAGCGGATGCTGCAGTCGACGGGGCGCCGTGTCGACATCAGTCAGCCGTTCGTGGATGCGTCTCTTCCCGACGGGTCGAGACTGCATGTCGCGATCGCGGATGTCGTCCGCGGATCGTGGTCCGTCAACATCCGCAAGTTCCTGCCCCGGTATCGAAGCCTCGAGGCGCTCGTCGACCACGGGGCGCTGACTCCGGACCTGGCCGCGATGCTTCGTGACGCGATGCGCGCGGGCAGGAGCGTCGTCGTGTCCGGTGCCACCCACGCAGGCAAGACCACCTTCCTCGGTGCGCTGCTCGACTCGTGCGCCGACCGTCAGCGGATCATCACCGTCGAGGAGACCTTCGAGCTCGCGGTGCAGGGACCGGATGTCGTGTCCTTGCAGGGGCGTCAGGCGAGTCTGGAGGGAACGGGGGAGATCACGCTGCGCAGGCTCGTGAAGGAGGCGCTGAGGATGCGACCCGATCGCCTCGTCGTCGGCGAAGTCAGAGATGCGGAGGCGCTCGACCTGGTCCTCGCACTCAACACAGGCGTGCCGGGTGCCGCGACCGTGCACGCGAACTCCGCGGCCGAGGCGCTCGACAAGCTCACGCTTCTGCCGCTCCTCGCGGGACGGAACATCGATCGATCGTTCATCGTGCCGGCCCTCGCCGGCGCGGTCGATCTCGTGGTGCACTGCGTGCGTGACGACACCGGAGTGCGACGGGTGCACGAGGTCATCGCGCCGACGGGCGCGGTGGTCGACGGCCGGATCATCACGCGAACCGTGTACATCCGCGGCGACGAGGCGTCCACTGAACAGACGGCGTGGCGTCGCGGAGGCACTCTGTGACGGTCCTGCTCGGTGCGATGCTCGCCGCAGGTCTGCTGCTGTGCGCATCGCCGTGGCTCTGGCCTCCGCCTCAAGATGGAGGAAGGGTCCGGCACCGCGGCCGTCTGACTCGCCTTCTCGAAGAGGGCGGCATGGCGTCTGTCAGCCCGCGCACGCTCCTGCTGGTGATGCTGACGGTCGCGCTCGCCGCCGCTTCCTCTGTCTGGCTCTTCACAGCCATCCCGGTCCTCGCGGGCTTGGCAGGCGCGACCGCGGCCGTCGTGCCGATCGTCTTCGTGCGTTCCCGACGCCTCCGGCTGCGCAGACTTCGTCGCCAGCTCTGGCCCGACGTCTGTGACCTGCTGATCGCATCCATCCGTGTCGGATTGTCACTGCCGGACGCCGTCGCGAGTCTCGCTGAGTCATCGCCGACGATGATGCGGCCGGCCTTCGCCGTGTTCGCCAGAGACCTGCGCGCCACCGGCCGCTTCGAGACGAGCCTCGACCGGCTGAAGGCGGCGTTGGCTGATCCCATCGCCGATCGGATCATCGAGACGCTCCGTATGGCGCGACAGGTCGGCGGCACCGAGCTCACAGGCGTCCTCCGCGCGCTGTCGTCGTCGGTGCGCGCAGACGCCGTGCTGCGCGGCGAGGTCGAAGCCAGACAGTCATGGATCCGAGGCGCTGCCGTGCTCGGTGCCGTCGCGCCCTGGGTGATCCTCGGCCTGCTGGTGCTGCGCCCTGAGGGCGCGGCCGCCTACGGCACCGGTGAAGGGATGCTGGTGATCTGCGGGGGAGCTGCCGTGTCGGTGATCGCCTATCGCTTGATGATCCGTATCGGTCGGCTCGCCGAGCCGGGGCGGTGGTTCGGGTGAACCCGATGTCCGCGATCGCCGTCGCCGTGCTCGGCGGCGGAACACTCGGCATGGGGTTGCTCTGCATACTCGCGTCGCTTCCACGGTGGTCGGCAGCGCCGCTGGCTCTGCGCATCGCGCCCTATGTGCGCGATGCGGTCGCCGATGAAGACCTGCCCGGGAACGCGCTCCCGCGAGTCGGCGTGCTCTCCGCGGGTGACCGCGCATTCTGGCTTCGGTCACGTGTGCTCTTCGAACGCCTTGTAGGCGGCGGCGATGCTCTGCATCGGAGGATCGAGCAGGCGGGGATTCCTCTGGAGCAGGGGGCCTTCCGCGGGCGTCAGCTCGGCTGGGTGCTCGCCGGCATCGTCATCGGCTCGATCGCTGCGATCGTGTTCGCGATCACGGGCCGGATGAGCCCGCCGATCGCCCTGCTGCCCGGGATCCTCGGAGCCGCAGCCGGGTTCGCATACGACGTGCGGCTCACGGCTCGCGTCGCTTCGCGTCGCGCCCGGTTGACCGACGAGCTGCCGACCACTCTCGAGTTCCTCGCGCTGTGCCTGTCGGCGGGTGAAGGCTTCCTGGACTCGCTGCGTCGGGTGGCCGCGGTCGGCTCCGGCGAACTGACCGGTGAGTTCCGCCGCGTGGTGCTCGCTGTCGGCACGGGGTCGCCGCTCGCCGACGCGCTCACGGAGATGGCCGCGCGACTGCAGCTTCCGGGGCTCTCCCGTGCGATCGATCAGGTGACCGCCGCGCTCGAGCATGGCGCGCCGCTCTCGGCCGTCCTGCATGCGCAGGCGGGGGACGCTCGCGAGGACGCCAAGCGGGTCCTCATCGAACAGGCCGGTCGGAAGGAGATCCTGATGCTCCTCCCGCTCGTCTTCCTGATCCTCCCGCTGTCCGTGCTCTTCGCCATCTACCCCGGTCTCTTCATCCTGCGACTCGGCATCGGCTGAGCGACCACGAAAGGACGACATGAACACCTCTCGACCACTGGGCACCACCAGGGTTGCCTCGCTCACCCCCGATCTCATGGACGATCTCGTCGGCGACGAATCGGGGGACGTACCCGGATGGGTGCTCGTCACACTGATGACCGCCGGTCTGGTGGTGCTCATCTGGGCGGTCGCCGGCCCGGCGCTCAGCGCACTGTTCGAGCAGGCCATCCAACGCGTCTCCGGTCTCTGACAGGTCTCCCTGATGACTGTCGATCTACCGCGGCGCCTTCTCGGCGATGAACGCGGATCGAGTCCCGTGGAGTTCGTGCTCGTGGGAACGCTCCTCACCCTTCTCACTCTCGCTGTCATGCAGCTCGCGCTCGCCGTCTACGTGCGCAATGTCGTGCACGACGCGGCGGTCGAAGGGGCCTACTACGCGGCCCTGGCAGACACGCCCATGGAACAGGGCGTGGAGCGCGCCCGCGCGGCGATCACCCTCGCGGTCGGGGCCGAGTACGCCCACGATGTGACGGCCGTTCGATCGACGGCACTGGATCGCGCGACGATCGAGGTGCGCGTCCGAACGACGCTCCCCGTGATCGGGCTGCTCGGGGTGCCCTTCGCGTTGGAGGTGCAGGCGCATGCGCCGCAAGAGTCCTTCGATGATCGATGACGAGGGTTCGGCGGCACTCGAATTCATCACGGTGGGCGTCATCCTGCTTGTGCCGTTGGTCTACCTGATCATCGCGCTGGGCGCGATTCAGGAGCAGACACTGGGAGTCGGGGCGGCCGCGCGCCACGTCGCGCGCACGATCGTGCTCGCACCGGATGCCGCCACTGCAGCAGTGCGGAGTGAGCTCGTGCTCGCCGACGTCACCGATCAGTACGGCATCGACGAGGAATCGACCGAGGTGTCTGTGGCGTGCGTGCCCGTCGGGACGGAGTGTCCGTCGGCAGGCGCCGTCGTGACCGTCACGGTCACGACGTCGGTGTCCCTGCCACTGATGCCGGCGGTCTTCGGATCGGACTCGGCGGCCGCGATCCGAGTCGAGGGGTCGGCGGTCCAGAAGGTCTCTCGCCTGTGGGGCACGGGATGAGAGGGGCGAGTGACGACGGAAGCGTGCTGCTGCTGACGCTCGGCTATGCCCTGCTGGCGCTCGCACTCATCTTCGTGAGCGTCTGCGCGACCGACCTCTACATCTCGCAGAAGCGGCTGGATGCGATCGCTGACGCCGCAGCGCTCGCCGGAGCGGACGGCTTCACCCTGGCTGTGGACGGAACGACGGCACGGGCGGACCTCACCGATCAGGGGGTCAGAGAGCAGGTCGACGCACTGCTCGCCGCGCTGCCGTCACCCGTGGACCTCGATTCAGCGTCGAGCCCCGACGGGCACTCAGCACGCGTGACCGTCTCGACCCTGTGGCATCCGCCGCTCGTGTCACTGTTCGTGACGGACGGGGTGCGCCTCGAGGCGACGGGGACGAGTCGCACCGCTCTGGGGTGATCGTTCGCTCGGGTCGACCTGCACGAGGGCGACCTCCGCCGGATGCGACGTCAGCTCACCAGACGATCGCGCAGTCGTCGCACCCGCCCGGCGAAGCCCTGCGGCACCTGCGACGGCAGCGCGTCGATCGCCCACCAGCGCACGTCCTCCGACTCGTCGCTCACGATCAGGTCGGCATCGTCGCTGATGACGACGCCGATCCCGATGTCGAGATGGGATGCGCACCGACCGAACGCCGAGGACAGCGCGTGATGATCGAGGTCGTACACGAGCGGTTCCGCGCTGGCGGAGACGTCCACACCGGTCTCCTCCCGCAGCTCGCGCAGAGCGGCATCCGCCACAGAGGTGTCGTCGGGTTCGAGATGTCCGCCTGGCTGCACCCAGAACTGCCCCTTGGCGTGGAAGACGAGCAGCGTGCGAGTGAGTGAGCGGTCGAACACGAGCGCCGAAGCGGTCGCGTGATCGGGACCGTCGTCGCGGGAGACCGGCCCATGATCGT
This sequence comes from Microbacterium sp. CGR1, assembly GCF_001266755.1. Classification (NCBI taxonomy): domain Bacteria; kingdom Bacillati; phylum Actinomycetota; class Actinomycetes; order Micrococcales; family Microbacteriaceae; genus Microbacterium; species Microbacterium sp. CGR1. The sequence continues at coordinate 1,394,909 of NZ_CP012299.1, read as the reverse complement.
CGGCGAAGAACGTCGCGAAGTCGGCCGCGACATCGCGATCGTGATCCGTCGACGACGGAGCCGCGACGACCAGGCGGCGCACGTCTGCGCGGAGGGCAGCGGTCATGACTCCTCCTGTGTGCTGCGCGGAACGAAACGCGGGATCCAGCGGATGAATCCACCCGCGCCGATCAGGCCGATCGCACCCATCGCCGCTGCGGCGATCGGCAGTGACGCGATCGCGACGATCGCCGACACCAGCAGCGGAGCGGCCGCTCCGCCGGCATCCGTCAGCGTGCGCCACGAGCCGAGGAACGCGGCGGGCTCCTCCTTCGGCGCGACGTCGGCGCCGAGTGTGAGCAGAATGCCGCTCGAGAGCCCGTTGCCCACCCCGAGCACGGCGGCGAACATGCCGAACCACAGGACCGCGGCTTCCAGGTCGTGCGTGAAGGAGAGGGCCAGGAACCCCGCGCCCATCAGCACCATCGCCGGCATAGCCGCCCACAGACGCCCGAACCTGTCCATCACCTGGCCGCTGGCGTAGAACAGGGCGAAGTCGATCGCTCCCGAGATTCCGACGACGAGGGCGATGGTCGAGGCGTCGAGTCCGAGTGAGAGTCCCCACAGGGGAAGCACGACCTGACGTGCCGATCGCACCGCGGACAGCGACGCGGCGGCGAGTCCCAGTCGTCCGAGCACGCTGCGCTGTTGCCACATCGTGCGGAAGATGCCCGCATGCGCGGTCGTCGGAATCGAGCCCGTGACCGGTTCGCCGGAATCATCCGCGAGTGCGGCGGTGCGCACAGGGGTCGTCGGGGCGATCGTCTTCGCGGGATCGGGGCCCAGCAGCACGAGCAGCACCATCACGACGAGACAGCCCAGGAAGAACCAGATCGCGGCTGATTCCGAACCGAACAGCTGCAGGAGCCCAGCGGCGACGAACGGCCCGATGAAGATTCCGAGGCGGAAGCTGCCACCGAGCAGCGAGAGCGCGCGAGCACGGAACGCGAGGGGAACCCTCGTCGTCATGAACGCATGACGCGCCAGGCCGAAGGCAGCCGCGCAGAACCCCAGGAGGAACACGGAGGCGGCCAGCACGCCCAGCGAGGGGGCGAACACCATTCCGACGCCGGCGACGATCGCTATCGCACCCGCGATCACCATCGTGAAGCGCTCGCCGATGCGCGCGACGGCCCAGCCCGCAGGAAGGTTGCCGCACAGCTGACCCACGACCAGGGCGGACGCCACCAGGGCGGCGAAGGCGACGTCGGCGCCCATCCGCGCAGCGATCACCGGGATCAGAGGGATCACCGCGCCTTCACCGAGCGAGAACAGCACGGTCGGGAGGTACACCATCGGTCCGAATCGCCTGAGGACCGTGGATGCGCTGCTCACCCAATTCACGCTACTCCCGTTCGAACGCCGTCCCCGCCCGCAGGGGCGGCACGTTAGGCTGGACGCGACATGCTCGAACTCGATCTCTCCGCCGACATCCAGGCCCTGCGACTCACCTACGGTGACATCCGCGAGGTCATCGATGTCGAGACCCTCCGCTCCGACATCGCGCGCCTCAGCGAGGAAGCCGGCGTGCCGGACCTCTGGGACGACCCCGAACGCGCCCAGAAGGTGACCAGTGCTCTGAGCCACCGCCAGTCGGCGCTCGCCAGAGTCGAGGGCATCGGTCGTCGACTCGACGATCTTGAGGTTCTCGTCGACCTGGCGAACGAGATGGGCGATGAGGACTCCGCCGTCGAAGCGCGCGCCGAGCTCAACGCGCTCACCGAGATCATCAATCAGCTCGAGGTGCAGACGCTGATGGACGGCGAGTACGACGAGCGCTCCGCCATCATCACCATCCGCTCGGGTGCAGGCGGCGACGACGCCACCGACTTCGCCGAGATGCTCATGCGCATGTACCTGCGCTGGGCCGAGCGCCACAAGTATCCCGTCAAGGTTCTCGACACCTCGTACGCCGAGGGTGCCGGCATCAAGTCGGCGACGTTCGAGATCGACGCTCCTTACGCATTCGGAACGGTGTCGGTCGAGGCAGGGACGCACCGCCTCGCCCGCATCAGTCCGTTCGGCTCGGCGGACAAGCGGCAGACGTCGTTCGCCGCCGTCGAGGTCATCCCTCTCATGGAGGAGGCGACCGAGGTCGACATCCCCGAGAACGACATCCGAGTCGACGTCTTCCGCTCGTCGGGTCCCGGCGGGCAGTCCGTCAACACCACCGACTCCGCCGTGCGCCTGACTCACCTTCCGACCGGCATCGTCGTCTCGATGCAGAACGAGAAGTCGCAGATCCAGAACCGTGCTGCCGCGATGCGCGTGCTTCAGACCCGACTCCTGCTGCTGCAGAAGGAGGAGGAAGCCGCGAAGAAGAAGGAGCTCGCCGGAAACATCACGGCGAGCTGGGGCGACCAGATGCGCTCGTACTTCCTCTACGGTCAGCAGCTCGTGAAGGACCTCCGCACCGGACACGAGTCGGGCAACCCGGCCGCCGTGTTCGACGGCGATCTCGACGGGTTCATCTCGGCCGGCATCCGCTGGCGCAAGCGCAAAGACGAGGACTGAGCGACGCTCGTCTCAGCGGTCGGCGCCTTCGAGGGTGCCCGTGATCTCGTCGTAGCTGATCACGATGCACTGGACTGCGCGGTCGTTCATCCGCTTCCATGACGACTCAGTCGGTACGAACCAGTAGTTGTCGAGCTCCGAATCGGCGTAGGGGATGCCGACGAACTCCCCGAAAGCGGCGTCGCACCTCTCGGCCGCGATGGTCTGCAGTTCGTCGTCCCCGGGGAATTCGCCCTGTGGCACATCGAAGATGAAATAGACCTCGTCGGTGTGCGGCGCGTCACACGGAACGATCGGAAGCTCGTACACCTCTTCCTCCCATTCGATGAGCGGAATGCAGTGACCGACCTCGAGTTCGTTGACCGTCACGGTCTCGGTTCCCGCGCTGCCGGGAGAGCCTTCGGCGGTGTCGTCGGGTTCTGTGCTCTGGGTCGCCTGAGGGGTCGAGGTGGACGTCGGCACGATCGACGACAGCCCCGAGGAGCCCAGGGTCAGCAGCATCATGGCGATCGCGACGACACCACCCAGCACGGCCACCGCGATGCCCACCGCTCCCGGCCACTTCGCACCCCGGAGGAACAGGGAGATCAGCGAGAGCACGAATCCGATCCCGAGCAGAACCCCACCAGCCATCGAGATCGGCGGGATGCACGAGAGGACCACTCCGAGCGCGGCCATGCCGAGACCGATGATGCCGAGCACAGAGACCTTCGTGTTCGCCTTCGGAGGCACAGGGCCGTACGACCCGAACCCTGCCGTCGCATCGGGGGAGGCGACGACGCCTGCCGAGGTCGCGGGCATCGACGCGCGCCCGTACTGCGGCACCTCTGCGGAGGCCCCGGGGGAGCGATTCGACGACTGCCAGGCATAGGGCGGTTCGAAGATCGGGTCCGCCGATGCGGCGACCGTGGGCTCCTCCGTGGCATGCTGGCCGTGCTCCTGTGGCGTGTTCGCCACGGACGACGTCTCGGTGGTCACGGTGTGCTCAGTCCAGACTGCGCCGTCCCACCAGCGCTGCCGGCCCGCTCCGTCGTCGTACCACCCTGCCGGGACCGTCATGATCGCCGTTCCGCTCGGGTCTCAGCCGGCCGACGGAGCGACGTCGATGCGCGCGATGTCGCGTCCGGCCTCGTCAGTGACGACGAAGACGTAGGACTCGCTCTGGGCGATGTCGAAGGTGATCGGGCCGCTGACCGTCTGCCCCGGGTCGAGGAGCTCGTTCGGTGCGCCCGTCACGAAGAAGTCGACCTGACCCTCGACTCCCTCTGCCGTCTCCAGAGAGGTGAACAGCGGGTTCGCGGCCGTCGTGCCCTCGACACCGGTCCACGTCGTCTCGAGGGTCACGTAACCGCCGTTGGTCGAGGGGACGCTCGAGCCGTCGCTGGTCGCCCAGCGCGCCTCGGTGACAGTGATCTCGCCGCTCCCGCCCAGGAAGGTGAGTGCGACGGTGTCGCCGATCGTGCCCTCTTCGACCTGCGCGGACCCCGTGCCGTCGTCGGTCGTGCCGTCGTCGGTTCCGGTGTCGGAATCGCTCGACGGCGGCGCGGACGGCAGATCGCGCACGGCCTCGGACACCGTCGCGAAGACGATGACGAAGAACATGACGACCGCGATGATCGCGCCGATGATCGAGAGGATGAGTCCGGAGATACCGGGCCACTTCCTGCCCTTGAGGAAGAGCGAGATGAGCGAGACGATGAAGCCCACGCCGAGCAGGAGCCATCCGAGCCAGAAGATCACCGGGATGCACGACAGGATCGTTCCGAGCGCCGCGAGTCCGAGCCCGACGAGCCCGAGGACCGACGGGCGGGCCGGAGCCACCGGGGTCGTGGCGCCGTATGCGGGCGGGTATCCGGCGGGCGCACCGTACTGCTGTCCGGCGGGAGCGTACGCGGCGGCGCCGGGGTACGAGGGTGAGGGTGCCGCCGAACCCGGGTATGCGGGCGCGGCGGGGTACTCCTGGGGATACGAGGGGGCTACGGTGCCCGGGTAGGAGGGTGCACCACCTTCGGAGGGACCCGCGGTGTTCGCATACGGGGGCACGATGTCGTCGGTCGGCGTCGGGGACTCCGGAGAGGTGGAACCCTGCTCATGCGTGGTGCCGGCCTCGTCGACAGGGGCATCGGTCACGGGCGCGCCGTATGCGGGCGCGGCGCCCGCGTCCTGGTGGGCGGACGGCTCGGCCGGAGTCTCCGCGTCGGCGCGGGAGTCGGAGGGTGCGGGCGTGTTCCACGACTGGCTCTCGACCGCGGCGACCGACTCGATCGCAGCGGCCGTCTCCGCGGCTGCTGCCGAATCGGGAATCGCGTCGGACGAGGAGTGGCCCGATACGTCAGCCGACTCGGAACCCCGGTCCGTGGTCGCTTCGCCGGTCAGACCGCCGGCCGACTCGCCTGCTGCAGACGGGGCGGATTCCACGATGGGGGCGAAGTGCTCGGTCCACTGGGTGCCGTCCCACCACCGCTGACGCCCGGATCCGTCGTCATACCAGCCTGCAGGCGTCGTCATGGTTCCCCCTCGGAGTATCGTCCATGCTGACGGCACGGATCGGCACCTCCATGTATAGCAGTGGAGTGCGACACGCAGGGGGGTCGAGCGGGGTGTCGCTCGCAGGCAGACGAGGGTGCGCGCTTAGGCTCGAACCGCCATGATTCGGTTCGAGAACGTCACGAAACGCTATCGCGGGACCTCGCGGCCCGCTCTGTCCGATGTCGACTTCGAAGTGCAGCGCGGGGAGTTCGTCTTCCTCGTCGGCGCGTCGGGGTCGGGCAAGTCGTCCTGTCTGCGACTCATCCTCCGCGAGGACGTGCCGACGACGGGTCGAGTCGCCGTGCTCGGCCGCGATCTGCGTTCGCTTGCGAACCGGAAGGTGCCGTACTTCCGCCGCCACATCGGATCCGTGTTCCAGGACTTCCGACTGCTGCCGTCGAAGACCGTCTACCAGAACGTCGCCTTCACTCTGCAGGTGACGGGCTCGTCGCGCGGCTTCATCCAACAGGCCGTGCCCGAGGCGCTCGCGCTGGTCGGACTCGACGGGAAGCAGAAGCGGATGCCGCACGAGCTCTCCGGCGGCGAGCAGCAGCGCGTCGCGATCGCACGGGCGCTCGTGAATCGCCCCCAGGTCCTGCTCGCGGACGAGCCGACCGGAAACCTCGACCCGGCGACGTCGGTCGACATCATGCAGCTCCTCGCCAGGATCAATGCCGGAGGCACCACCGTGCTGATGGCGACACACGAGGCGGGCTTCGTCGACCAGATGCAGCGTCGGGTCATCGAACTTCGCGATGGCGAGATGGTGCGAGACGAGGTGCACGGCGGCTACGGAGACACGTCGAACATCCCGCGTCTGGTTCCCGAGGAGGTGCGCGGTGCCGCCGCGGCCGCTGCACTCACTGCTGTGCAGGAGGTGCAGCGCCAGACCGCCGACCTCTCGCTGGTCCGCGCCGCGCTCGCTGAGGAGCTCAGCGCGCAGCGCAAGGCGGAATCGGCGTCCGCAGACGCCGTCCCGACCGCATCCGAGACTCCCGAGGCTCAGGCGGCGCCGATCGAGCCGCCGGTGATAGACGAGCAGCCGGCGGTCGCCCTCGCGGCGCGGACGCATCCCATCGTGCTGCCGCAGGTCGACGTCGCCGAGCTCGGGGTGGCCGATCGACTCGGTCTGTCCGACGACGGCACGGAAGAAGTGGGGCCGACGTCGTGAGAATCGGACTCATCCTCGCGGAGGCCCTCGGAGGGCTTCGTCGCAACATCTCGATGGTCATCTCCGTCGTGCTCGTGACATTCGTCTCGCTGACCTTCGTCGGCGCCGCGATCCTGATGCAGGCGCAGATCGGCACGATGCGCGGCTATTGGACCGAGCGGGCGCAGGTCGCCGTCTACATGTGCTCCGACATCTCGGAGCAGGACACCTGCGTCGACGGCGGCACCTCGGAGGAGCAGGTCGACGCCGTGCGAGCACAGCTCGACGGCGAGGCGCTCGCTCCTCTCATCAGCGAGGTCAGCTTCGATTCCAAGGAAGACACCTACGCCAAGCTCGTCGATCAGCTCGGCGAGGACCAGGCGAGCGTGATCTCGCCCGAGCAGGCGTTCGAGGTCTTCTTCGTCACCATGAAGGATCCCGGCCAGTCGCAGGTCATCTCCGAGGCGTTCAACGGTGTCGCGGGGGTGGAGCAGGTCCAGGATCAGCTCCAGTACCTCGAACCCCTGTTCTCCGCCTTGACGGTCGCGACCTACATCGCGGTCGGTATCGCAGCGCTCATGCTGATCGCCGCCATCCTCTTGATCGGCACGACCATCAGGCTCTCCGCGTACGCCAGACGCAAGGAGATCGGGATCATGCGCCTGGTGGGGGCGTCCAACCGCTTCATCCAGACGCCGTTCGTCCTGGAGGGCGTCTTCGCTGCCTTCCTCGGCTCGGCCCTCGCAAGCGCGGCCGTCGTCGCCGGCGTCCACTTCGGCGTCGACGGCTACCTCCGAGGACGCGTGCCGTTCATCACGACCTGGGTGTCGATGCAGGACGCTGCCGTCGTCGTCCCGGTGCTGATCGGCATCGGCGTCGTGCTCGCCGCGCTGTCGGCGGGTTTCGCGATCCGTCGCTGGCTTCGCACCTGACCCGCGCGCCGGTATAGACTGACAGGCTGTCGTGCGCCCGTGACGGGCACCGGAACCATTGCGCGACGCGGATCAGGAGAGAATCATGCCCAGGGAACGCGGGGAGAAGGTCGTCGCGACCAATCGTCGCGCACGTCACGACTACAACATCGAGAAGTCGTACGAGGCGGGGATGGTGCTCACCGGCACCGAGGTGAAGTCACTGCGCCAGGGGCGCGCGAACCTGAGCGACGGATATGCGTTCGTCAAGGGGAACGAGGTCTTTCTCGACTCGGTGCACATCCCGGAGTACTCGCAGGGCCACTGGACCAACCATTCGGCGAAGCGCGTCCGCAAGCTGCTGCTGCACCGTGAGGAGATCGCGAAGCTGCAGCACGCGGTCTCCGCCGGCGGCTACACGCTGATCCCGCTGAAGCTGTACTTCTCCGACGGTCGCGCCAAGGTCGAGATCGCTCTCGCCAAGGGAAAGCGCGAGTTCGACAAGCGCCAGACCCTCCGCGAGCGTCAGGACACCCGCGAAGCCGAGCGCGCGATGCGCCTGCGCAACCGCGTGGGGGAGTGATCAGCGCGCGGGCGTGAATCCGAACACGCGTCCGAGGAAAGCGAGCTCCCTCTCGAGGGCGTCGATGATCGTCTCGCTCGACCGGAAGCCATGGCCCTCACCCGGGTACAGCACGTACTCGTGCTCCACACCACTCGTCGCCAGCGCATCGCGGATCGCCTCGGACTGTGCGGGTGGCACGACACGGTCGTCCGCACCCTGCATCAGCAGCACCGGCACGTCGATCCGGTCGGCGTGTGTCAGGGGCGAACGCGCGACGTAGAGTGCCTCCGCCTCGGGCAGCGGACCCACCAGCCCCTCGATGTAGTGCGCCTCGAAGTCGTGGGAGTGCGCGCTCAGCATCTGCAGGTCGACCACTCCGTATCGGCTGATCCCCGCGGCGAACGTCCCTCCCCGCACCAGCGACGAGAGCACTGTCCAACCGCCCGCCGAGCCGCCTCTGATCGCGATGCGGGCGGGATCCGCGAGCCCAGCATCGGCGAGGCCGCGGGCCGCTGCGATCACGTCGTCGACGTCGACCACGCCCCATCCGCCGTCCAGCCGTTCGCGGTACGCACGGCCGTAGCCCGTCGATCCGCCGTAATTGACGTCGAGCACGCCGATGCCGCGGCTCGTCCAGAACGCGACGGCGGCGGACGCCGCGCCGGTCACATGCGCGGTCGGGCCGCCGTGGACGAGCACGATGTAGGGCGGGAGCTCGTCATCCGCGGCCGGAGCGTGGGCCGAGGGATTCGTCGGCGGGTACGCGAAGGCATGGACGGGCCCGTGCGAGCCGTCGACCAGGACCTCGGATGCGGGCGGCATCCACGCAGGATCGGTCGGCGCAGCTCCCGCGACGGCCTCGACGCGACCCGTGTCGACGTCGACGCACCAGACCCCGGGTTCTGTCGTCGAGCTGTTTCCGGAGAGCAGCACGCGGGAGCCCGCGACATCGTCGACACTCACGTGGCCGTCTGCGGGGAGGGGAATGCGGTGGGCGCTGCCGTCGGGGTCGATGACGACGACCCGGTCGCGACCGTTCGTGCGCACAGCCACGACGCGACCGTCGGCGAGCGGGCGGTACCAGCGATTGCCGAGCACCCAGAGGCCGTATCCCGTGTCGGCGTCGTCGTCGATGATCTGCTCCGCCGTGCCGACCGCCTGGGCTCCGCTGACACGCTGTCGGTGCAGAGCCCAGCGGCCCGAGGGATCGTCGGAGTACACGATCTCGTCGTCAGCCGTCCACTCGGGCTGCAGCGCGGCGCGAGTGGACAGCTCTGTGCGCGCGGTGCCGTCCGAGATCACCAACGACGCTCGCTGCCACGGCATCCGATCGCCGGACCACTCGACCCACGCTGCACGAGAACCGTCGGGAGACAGTGCCGGATGAGCGTAGAACGACTCGCCTTCGACGAGGGTCTTCAACAGCGCAGGCCGGTCGGATGCCGACCCGTCGGTCGGGATCTCGACGATGGCGCGTCGGTGAGGGGAGACCGACAGATCCTCCCGCACGGCGAACAGGCGGCCGCTCTGCAGACGCAGACCGCCGTGCGCCGGGCCCGGGGGTGTCAAAGGAACGGGGACACCGCCGCGGGGCATGCGGTGCACGCGCTGATCCTTGGCATCGACGAAGTACAGCGTGCCGTCGGCATCCGCGGTCCACGCCCCGCCGCCGTACTCGTGGACGCGAGACCGAGCACTCCATGGCGCGGGAAGGATCTCGGCACCCGTCGAACTTCGCACGGTCAGGCGACCGCCCTCGGCAGGGATCGACTCACCCCACCAGATCTCGTCAGCCACGAAGGCGCTGCCATCGATCCGCGGAGACGACGCGGCGATCCGGTCGGGGGTGAACGGAGAGGTCCAGGTACCGAACGGCGACGACATGGTTCGAGCCTATGGTGCGTCGACGCCCGCCGACACCGGCAGGGTGGGAGGGGAGTCAGACCGCGCGCAGCACGGCGACGATCTTGCCGAGGATGACGGACTCGTCGCCGAGGATCGGCTCGAATGCGGAGTTGCGAGGCAGCAGCCAGGTGTGGCCGTCGCGTCGACGGAGAACCTTCACCGTCGCCTCGCCGTCGAGCATGGCGGCGACGATCTCGCCGTTCTCGGCGCTGCTCTGCGACCGCACCACGACCCAGTCGCCGTCGCAGATCGCCGCATCGATCATCGATTCGCCGGACACCTTGAGCATGAACAGGTCGCCCTTGCCGACGAGCTGCCGGGGGAGCGGGAAGATCTCCTCGACCTGCTGGTCGGCGGTGATCGGGACACCTGCGGCGATGCGGCCGACGAGCGGCACGAGCGCCGCATCGCCCACGGGGGTCGCCACATCGGCGGGATTCTCTCCGCTGGTGCCGGGGAGGTCGATGAGCACTTCCATGGCACGGGTCTTGCCGGGGTCGCGTCGCAGATATCCGCTCAGCTCGAGCTGGCCGAGCTGGTGGGTCACGCTGGACAGCGACTTGAGGCCCACGGCGTCGCCGATCTCTCTCATGCTCGGCGGGTACCCGTGACGGCTGATCGACGCCTGGATGACCTCGAGGATCGCCATCTGCTTGGGACTCAGGCTCTTGCGGCGACGGGTGCGCGGGACGTCGGCGTCGGGGGCGGAGATGTCGCTCATGGTGCTCCTCAGGTGTGCGATTCCGGCGTCTCAGTTCGAATGTCGGAGGCCCGTGGTGGGGTGTTGACATCGAAACCGTATCCGAGAATCGCGCCGAAGTGGAAGATCTGTTCGAGCGTGTCGGCCGATTCCCGGACTTCTGTTTCGAAGAACGCTTGACAGATGTTCGAATTCGAAGATAACTTCGGAACGTAGGTTCGCATTCACGGCTCCCGGCCGAGGCGCGAATGCGAACGCTACGCCAACTTCACCGCCCACGCGGTAGATGCAGAGGAGCACGACATGAGCACCATCACCTTCAGCAGTGCAGCAGTCCTTCCGGCTCGTCCGGCGACGCGGCTCAAGCTGACGGCGCGCGGTCGACGTGTCGTTCTCGCTGTCGCGGCCGTGCCGCTCGCAGCCGGGATCGCATTCGCCGCACTCAGCGGCGGCAGTGCGATGGCCTCAGGCGAGCAGACTGCCACGGCATCGTTCGCGACGGTGACGGTGATGCCCGGCGACACGCTGTGGTCGATCGCTGAGAGCGTGGCCCCCGGCGCGGATCCGCGCGACGTGATCGGCGACATCACGCGTCTGAACCTGCTGCGCGGCGGCGAGCTGCAGATCGGCCAGGAGCTGGCGATTCCGGCGCAGTATTCGGAATGAACCCGTGAGGGCCGTTCGATCGAGCGGTGCGGCGCGGATGCGCGTTCACACTCCGTCACCACGGGCGTCTGTGTAGTGAAGGCGGCCTACCATGGGAAGGGTGACTGCATCACTCGCCGACCTCCCTCTTCGCGACGACCTCCGAGGGCTCACGCCCTATGGAGCGCCGCAAGCGCCTCTTCCGATCGCACTCAACGTCAACGAGAACACGCATCCGGTTCCCGACGCGGTCGCCAGTGACATCCTGGACGACATCGCGGTCGCGCTCCGCGATGTCAACCGCTACCCGGATCGCGAGTTCACCACGCTCCGGGAAGGGTTCGCGGAGTATCTCGGTCATGGTCTCGAACCGGCTCAGATCTGGGCGGGCAACGGGTCGAACGAAGTCCTTCAGCACATTCTGCAGGCGTTCGGAGGGCCGGGCCGCACGGCGTTCAGCTTCGCCCCGACCTACTCGATGTATCCGCTGATCTCGAAGGGCACCGGAGCGCGTTGGGTCGCCGGCACCAGGCAGCCCGATTACACGATCACCCCCGAAGAGGCGGCAGCGCAGGTGCGAGATGTCGATCCTGACGTCATCCTGCTGTGCTCGCCGAACAATCCGACAGGCACGCCGCTGGGCCTCGACGTCGTCGAAGCCGTGTACGAGGCGTCGAACGGAATCGTCGTCGTCGACGAGGCGTACCAGGAGTTCGCGCCGCACGACGCGGCATCGGCTCTGACCCTTCTCGAGGGACGACCGCGGCTCGCCGTCTCCCGCACGATGAGCAAGGCCTTCGCCTTCGCGGGTGCCCGCGTGGGGTACCTCGCCGCGGATCCTGCCTTCATCGACGCTCTGCGGCTCGTGCGCCTGCCGTACCACCTCAGCGCTCTCACGCAGGCCGCAGCCGTCGCCGCTCTGCGCAACTCCGACGTGATGCTCGGCATGGTCGAGGAGATCGTCGAGCAGCGGGATCGCATCTCCGCGACGCTCGAGGCGCTGGGGTACACCCCGCATGAGTCCTGGTCGAACTTCGTCCTGTTCGGGGGTGTCGCAGAGCCCCAGAAGGTCTGGCAGCAGCTCTACGAGCAGGGTGTTCTCATCCGCGACGTCGGGATCCCCGGGCACCTCCGCGTCACCGCGGGCACCGAGGCGGAGACCACGGCATTCCTCGATGCCCTCGCCTCGATAGGATCGGCTTCATGAGCAGCCCCGCCCAGACCCCGCGCACCGCCACGCGTGTGCGCAGCACGTCGGAGTCCACCGTCGAGCTCGAGCTGAACCTCGACGGCACCGGTGCGAGCCGTATCGACACGTCGGTGCCGTTCTTCGATCACATGCTGACGGCTTTCGCGAAGCACTCGCTCACGGACCTCACGGTTCGCGCCTCGGGGGACACGCAGATCGACGCACACCACACCGTGGAGGACATCTCGATCGTTCTCGGTCAGGCCATCCGTGAAGCGCTGGGCGACAAGTCCGGCATCTCGCGATACGGCGACGCTCTCGTGCCGCTCGACGAGGCGCTCGCTCAGGCTGTCGTGGACATCTCGGGGCGTCCCTATCTCGTTCACACGGGGGAGCCTGCCGGTTTCGAGCACCACCTCATCGGCGGCCACTTCACCGGTTCGCTCGTGCGCCACACGTTCGAGGCCATCACCTTCAACGCGGGACTCACGGTGCACGTGCGCGTTCTCGGGGGCCGCGACCCCCACCACATCGCCGAAGCCGAGTACAAGGCATTCGCTCGGGCGTTCCGCCAGGCCAAGGCCCTCGACCCTCTGGTCGACGGCATCCCGTCGACGAAGGGCGCGCTGTGAGCAGGGCTCCCCGGGTCGCCGTCTTCGATTACGAATCCGGCAACGTCCACTCGGCTGTCAAGGCGCTCATCGCCGCCGGTGCTGATGCGGTGCTGACGCGCGACCGCAAGGAAGCGCTCGAGGCAGACGGTCTCGTGGTGCCGGGGGTCGGCGCGTTCCAGGCCGTGCGCGATGCGCTCTACGCGCACGGCGGCGACGAGATCATCGATCGCCGGCTCGCAGGCGGGCGCCCGGTGCTCGGCATCTGCGTCGGCATGCAGGTTCTGTTCGCGCACGGTGTCGAGCGCGGGCACGATTCCGAGGGTCTCGGCGAATGGCCGGGAGCGGTCACGGAGCTCAACGCGCCGGTGCTGCCGCATATGGGGTGGAATACGGTCGAGCCGGGCGCCGAATCGGTGCTGTTCAAGGGCATCGAGAACGAACGCTTCTACTTCGTGCACTCCTATGCCGCGCAGTCGTGGGAGCTCGATGTCATCCCGCCGTTCCCTCAGCCGGTGCTCACGTGGTCGACCTACGGCGATCCGTTCCTCGCCGCGGTCGAGAACGGGCCGCTCTCCGCGACGCAGTTCCATCCTGAGAAGTCCGGCGAGGCCGGAATCCAGCTGCTCCGCAACTGGGTCGACAGCCTTCGGTCCTGACGCGTCGGCAGCCCGCTGAGCCGCCGTCGATCCGAACCTCGGACGACCGATCCGTCGGGTCCACTGCCGAACGGCTCAGAAGCCTCGGGCGACAGCGGCCGCGGCAGAGAGCCACGACCGCTGCGTCGGCGCCGCAAGTGCACGAAGACGGAGGTGACCGTCGACCATCTCCCGATCGAAGGGGATGCCGACGACTTCGCGCGCGAGCGGCTGATATCCGGCGATGACGTCTGCGACTTCGGCGGGGGATGCCTTCGGGTCCGCCTGGCTCACGACGACCACTGACTCGCGAGCCAACCGTGCGGATCGCTCGTCGCGGTCTTCGAGTGCCTCGAGCAGCAGCGCCCCGGCCTCGGCATGGTCGTCACGTGTCGTCGTCGCCACGACGATCTGGTCGGCGAGGTCGATCATCCGCAGCCACATCGGATCGGACTCGTCGTTGCCGGAGTCGATGATGATCAGACGGTAGAACTTGGCCGCGATCGCGTGGATGGAGTCGACGTCACTGGGCCGGAGCCGATTCTCGTGGGCCAGTCGGACGGGCTTCGACCGCAGGACGTCGTACTTCTCCTGCGGCTGGTGATGCACGAAGTGCGCGAGGTCGGCTGACTGTCCCTGGGCTCCCAGCAGGCGCTGGGTCTGCGGAAGCAGTTCGAGCAGTGTGCGATCGTGCGCCCCCGTCTCGGTGCGCCAGCCGAGGGTGCCGCGGGTCTGGTTGTTGTCCCACGCGAGAACCCCGGCGCCGCCGTACTGCGCGAAGACCGCCGACAGCAGCACGGTGGCCGGTGTCTTTCCCGCCCCGCCCTTCCCGTTGACGACAGCGACGGTGCGGGGGCCCGGCCAGTGGCGGCTCACCGCGTGCTCGTCGTCGCGGACTGCGCGTTCGCGAGCGCTCGGGCCGAGGGTGAACCCGACGCGGTTGAGCAGCCCGCGTCCGCCCTGACGCGCTGGCTCCTCGCGGCGCTCCTCCTGAAGGAACGAGCGACGCCCCACGCCCTGCTCGCGCTGCTGACGACGCGAGGATGCCGAGGACGCCGACTCTGCAGCGGCGGCGTTGGGCGCGGACGGGGCCGAGGCGGGCACCGGCAGCGGCGGAGCGGGCGGTACGTCGGAAGACTGGGGGCGCGGCGCCGTGGCCGCCGGAACGGCGGGCCGCACGGTGCTGTCCTGAGTCGAAGAGCTCTGCTGTTCCGACCACGCGGTCGAAAGCGATCCGGTCGCAGCGGGCGCTCCGGAAGGTGCTGGCGTCGTCGGTACCGCAGGGGCTGCGGGCGATGCGGCTGAGGGCGTGGGCGGTATTGCAGGGGCGGCGGGTGGCGCAGCGGGGACCGAAGGCGGTGCGGAGATCGGCACAGCGGGCGTGGCCGGCCGCGCATCATCGGAAGGAGGAGCTGCGGCGGAGGCTGCTGCCCATGCCGCTGCGGCTCGCGTTCCCGGCGCAGGGGCGGCCTGGGGTGCCGGTCGGGGGTGCGGGGCTGTGGGCTCCGCGTCGGGTCCAGCCGGCATCTGAGCGCGCTCATCCGGAGTCTCGGGAGGCAGCGCATTCCCGCGTCGCAGGGGTCCGCCTCCTCGCGCATCCGCATCGCGCACCATGGAACATCTCCTCACACACCGAAACAGGGGCGTCATCGAGGCTACCGCGTGGCACGGGAGGTTCTCTGCTGTCATCGTTTTGGAGCGGGCCGATACGCGGGCTAGTGTCGATTCTCGTGCCGACGAATCGGTCTCTCCATCTCACCTGAGGACGTCATGAACGACTTCGCGCAGTCTCCCGCTCTCACTCTTCTTCCCGCCGTCGATGTCGCCGGGGGCAAGGCCGTCCGCCTCACTCAGGGTGAGGCCGGCACCGAGACCAGCTACGGCGACCCGCTCGACGCCGCGGGGGAGTGGGTCGCACAGGGGGCGAAGTGGATCCATCTCGTCGACCTCGATGCCGCTTTCGGACGCGGCAGCAACGCACCGATCCTCCGCAAGGTCATCAAGCAGTTCAAGAACGTCAACGTCGAGCTGTCCGGCGGCATCCGTGACGACGCGACGCTCGAGGCGGCTCTCGAGAGCGGTGCGACCCGCATCAACCTCGGCACGGCCGCGCTGGAGAACCCCGAGTGGGCCGCCGACGTGATCAGCCGTTACGGCGAAGCGATCGCTGTCGGGCTCGACGTCCGGGGCACGACGCTGGCCGCTCGCGGGTGGACGAAGGAGGGCGGCGACCTCTGGGAGGTGCTCGAGCGCCTCGAGGATGCCGGCTGCAGCCGTTACGTCGTGACCGACGTCACCAAGGACGGAACCCTCAAGGGACCGAACCTCGAGCTGCTGCGCGAGGTCACAGCCCGCACCCCGAAGCCCGTCGTGGCATCCGGAGGCATCTCGAACCTCGATGACATCGTGGCGCTCCGCGAACTGGTGCCGCTGGGCGTCGAAGGCGCCATCGTCGGCAAGGCACTCTACGCCGGCGCGTTCACGCTGGCTGAGGCGCTGGATGTCGCAGGGGACTGACGACGCCGGGGACCACGGTCCCCACGACCGTCATGGGTCGCACGAGCACCCGTCCAGCGATCGGGGCGACTCGGCCGGTGTGCCCTGGGAAGGCCGCAGCTTCCAGTCGAACCCTCATGCCGCCGACGACGGATCGGCCGACCCGGTTCTGCTCGACGCGCTGCTGCGTTTTCGGGCGGGCGACGGTGCTCAGACCGAGGTCGTCGACGCGTTCCGTTCGGCGCGGGTCCTGATCCCGCTCATCGCCGAGAAGGGCGAGGAGGGCGTGGCGCCGAGCGGTCTCGCTGTCGACAAGACTCAGGAGCTCTCGATCGTGACGGTCGCGGCTCCCGACGGTCGTCGCGTGCAGCCGGTGTTCTCGTCGGTCGAGGCGATGCAGCGCTGGGACGCGACGGCCCGTCCGATCCCGGTGGAAGCCGTGCGCGCCGCTCTCGCAGCGTCGGCGGAGGAGACGGATCTGATCGTTCTCGACCCGACGTCCGACACCGAGTTCGTCCTCCGTCGTCCCGCGGTGTGGGCGGTCGCGCAGGGTCATCGGTGGGAGCCGAGCTTCCTCTCGCCCGAGGTCTTCACTGCTCTGCAGGAGAGTGTCGCGCATGAACTCGCCGTGATCGACGTCGCCGTCGCGGCCGGAGACCCGGACGCCCGTCTACGCGGACCGGAACTGATCGTCATCCTCGAGCTGGTCGACGGGCTCGAGCGCGAGGTGCTCGATGCCGTGCTCGCGCGCCTGGCGCAGCGGTGGGCGGCGGATGATCGCATCGCGGTGCTCGCCGACTCTCTCACCGTGAAGCTGCGTCGCTCGGCCTGACCGGCTCGGTGCTGCCACCGACCGGTCAGCCGCAGCGGCCGGCAGTCCCTAGTTGACCGGGCCTGTCCACTTCTCGCCCGGACCCTTGCCGATCGGGTCGGGAATGGTCGACGCCTCGCGGAACGCGAGCTGCAGCGAGCGCAGCCCGTCTCGGAGGGACCGCGCGTGCATGTCGCTGATCTCCGGTGCGCCGGCGGTGATCAGCCCGGCGAGGGCGTTGATGAGCTTGCGCGCCTCATCGAGGTCGAGCTGCTCCGCCGCGTGCGGGTCGTCGGCGAGGCCGAGCTTGACCGCCGCGGCACTCATGAGGTGGACGGCTGCGGTCGTGATGACCTCGACCGCCGGCACATCGGCGATGTCCCGCGTGGCGGAGGACGCCGCCTCCTCCTGCCGTGCCCAGCGCTCTTCGCGCTCGCGTGCAG
This sequence comes from Microbacterium sp. CGR1, assembly GCF_001266755.1. Classification (NCBI taxonomy): domain Bacteria; kingdom Bacillati; phylum Actinomycetota; class Actinomycetes; order Micrococcales; family Microbacteriaceae; genus Microbacterium; species Microbacterium sp. CGR1. The sequence goes on along the minus strand of NZ_CP012299.1, from coordinate 1,377,763 downwards.
CCTCATCCGATGCCTGGTTCGTCACTTCGCCTTGCCTTCTGTTAGACTTTGTCGGGCTCCGGAGCGTCATGCTCCGGTACGAAAGAGGATTCACTTCCCACCCGCGCTTGCCGTTCCAGGCTACCGGGTCTTGCACTCCACCGGATCGCGTCGTCAGACGGGGTCCGGCAGGCAGGGTGCGGAGCCGGCGTCTGAATGCCGGTGGGTGGGACGATTCTGATTTCGCCCGGGGTGCTGACAGCATCCTGGTGGCCGAATCCCATCGTCTAAGGAGCTACGCATCAGCGATCCCCGCACCAATGAGCGCATCCGCGTCCCCGAGGTCCGCCTCGTCGGTCCCGCGGGTGAGCAGATCGGCGTCGTCCGCATCGAGGCGGCGCTGCGCCTTGCGCAGGAAGCAGATCTCGACCTCGTCGAGGTCGCGCCCAACTCGAAGCCGCCCGTGGTCAAGATCATGGACTACGGCAAGTTCAAGTACGAAGCCGCCCAGAAGGAGAAGGAAGCTCGCCGCAACCAGGCGAACACCATCCTCAAAGAGGTCCGCTTCCGACTGAAGATCGAGGCGCACGACTACACGACGAAGCTCAAGCGCGCCGAGGGCTTCCTCAAGGCCGGCGACAAGGTGAAGGCCATGATCCTGTTCCGTGGTCGCGAGCAGTCGCGTCCCGAGCAGGGCGTCCGCCTCCTCCGCAAGTTCGCCGAGGATGTCGCCGAACTCGGAACCGTCGAGTCCAACCCGACCATCGACGGCCGCAACATGGTCATGATCGTGGCTCCGCTCAAGAGCAAGTCCGAGGCGAAGCAGGAGCAGAATGCGGTTCGCGACGCCCAGCGCGCAGCGAACAAGCAGGCCGCCCGCGAAGCCAAGACCGACGCCGACGAGCCGGCCGAGGCCGCAGCGGAGTAACTCCCGCCCCCAGACTCCCGCACCGCGGGTTGACACCGTCGCCTGAGAAGGCGCCATACGAAGGAAGAGAAGATGCCGAAGCAGAAGACCCACTCGGGTGCTAAGAAGCGCTTCAAGATCACCGGCAGCGGCAAGCTGAAGAAGCAGCAGGCCGGAATGCGCCACAACCTCGAGCACAAGTCGAGCCGTCGCACCCGCCGCCTCAACCAGGACCAGGTGCTGTCGAAGGCTGACACCAAGGTCGCGAAGAAGCTTCTCGGTCGCTGACGCGCCCGAACGCACGATAGGAACACAGGAAAATGGCAAGAGTCAAGCGGGCGGTAAACGCCCACAAGAAGCGTCGGGTCATCCTCGAGCGCGCCTCCGGCTACCGCGGTCAGCGTTCGCGCCTCTACCGCAAGGCCAAAGAGCAGGTCATCCACTCGCTGGTCTACTCGTACCGTGACCGTCGCAAGCGCAAGGGCGACTTCCGTCGTCTCTGGATCCAGCGCATCAACGCCGCTGCACGCCAGAACGGCATCACGTACAACCGCTTCATCCAGGGCCTCGGTCTCGCGGGCGTCACCGTCGACCGTCGCATGCTCGCCGACCTCGCGGTCAACGATGCAGCGACCTTCACGACGCTGGTCGAGACGGCGAAGAAGGCTCTGCCTTCCGACGTCAACGCTCCGAAGTCGGCTGCGTAAGCAGCTCTTCACCACAGAGGACGCTCTCCTTCGGGAGGGCGTCCTCTGTCGTTCGCCCGGCGTTTGCGCAGGAACGGTCCTGCCGTTCTCTAGACTGTGAACGTGCTGGAGAACCCCCGTTCGCCCCGAGTCCGTGCCGTCGCCAAGCTGACCAAGCGCAGCGCGCGCGCAGAGACAGGGCTCTACCTCCTCGAAGGTCCCCAGGCGGTTCGCGAGGCGCTGACCTACAGTCCTCAGGCGATCGTGGAGCTGTTCGCGACCCCGACCGGCTGGGAGAAGCATCCGGACATCCGCGCGAAGGCATCGGACGCCGGCATCGAGGTGGAGTACGTCACGGAGTACGTGCTGAACGCGATGGCCGACACGGTCACTCCGCAGGGGCTGGTGGCCGTCGTCCGGCAGGCGCCCACGTCGGTGCGAGACATCTTCGCGGCATCCCCCCGTCTGGTGGCGATCTGCGAGGAGATCAGGGACCCGGGAAACCTCGGCACGATCATCAGGGCCGCCGATGCGGCGGGAGCCGACGCCGTCGTGCTGACGGGCCGCACGGTCGACCCCTACAACCCGAAGGTCGTGCGCGCCACCACAGGTTCGCTGTTCCATCTGCCCGTGTCCGTAGGCGCAGAGCTCTCGGATGTGGTCGAGAAGGCTCACGCCGCTGGACTCCGGATTCTGGCCGCGGACGTCAAGGGCGAGGATCTCCTTCATGCCCGGGCGGACGGAGTGCTCGCCGAGCCCACGGCGTGGCTGTTCGGCAATGAGGCGCGCGGTCTCGAGGACGAGGCGCTCGCGCAGGCCGACCAGGTGCTGAAGCTGCCGATCTTCGGCCGCGCCGAATCCTTGAACCTCGCCACGGCAGCGAGCGTCTGCCTGTACGAGAGCGCGTTCGCGCAGCGGGCGGCATCCTCGGCCTGATCTCCGGCGGACGAGCGGCCGCCCGTCCTGCTGGTAGGTTTGTCCCTGCTCGAGCGGAGAAGGGGACCCAGGGTCGATGCAGATTCTGATCGTGGAGGACGACGAGCGTGTCGCCGCTGCACTCGAGGCCTTCCTCGCGCGATCCGGGTACGCCACCGTGCGAGCCGCGGACGGAGCCTCCGCGCTGCAGGAATTGGGTGCGGACACCGAGGTGGTGCTCCTCGACCTCGGTCTGCCCGACGTCGACGGCATCGATCTCTGCCGTCGGATCCGCGCACGCTCCGAGGTGCCGATCGTGATCGTCACCGCACGCAACCAGGTCACGGAGCGCATCAGAGGGTTGCGTGCCGGCGCTGACGATTTCGTCGTCAAGCCCTACGACGTCCACGAGCTCCTCGCCCGGATCGAGGCGGTCACACGACGCTCTCGACCCGTGCGGCCGGAATCCGAGGCGCGCGTACGTCTGCAGGATGGCGAGATCGAGATCGACCTCGTCGCCAGGCAGGTGATCATCGGACGCGCTCCCATCGAACTCACTCGCAAGGAATTCGACATCGTGGCGGTGCTCGCCCGGTACCCCGGCGTCGCCGTGCCGAAGGAGAGACTCATCCGCGAGGTCTGGAACACCGACTGGCGCGGCTTCGGGCACTCGCTCGAGGTGCACGTCGGCGCGATCCGCAAGAAGGCGGGTCAGCGGCATCTGATCGAGACCGTGCGCGGTGTCGGCTATCGGTTGGCCGGGTAGCGTTCGATGCGCAGACGTCTCGTCGTCGTCTTCCTGGTGCCGCTCGTCGCCATCCTGCTGTCGTTGGGCGGCGCCACGGCGTGGAGCGCGACCCGCAGCATCCAGCAGGCCTTCTACACCGAGCAGCTCGGCGACCTCGGGTATTTCGTAACCAGCGCGCGGCAGGCGCTGCGGTCGGGCAGCGCGACGGTGATCGATGCGGAGGTCGCCCGCTTCCACGAGGTGTACGGGATCGATGTGATCGTCTTCGATCTTTCCGGTGGGGTGTGGTCAGCGCGCGACGGCGGCGGCGAAGTCCTGTCAGAGGACGATGCCGCACGGGTCGGCCTCGCGCTCTCGGGGCGCCGCGCCGAGGCGCCCGAGCCGGTGTTCCCCTGGATCGCGGCAGAGTCCTCGCTCGTCGAGCCGGTCTTCGACGACGGCGACGTGATCGGCGCCGTGATGCTCTCCGCGGACGTCGAGGCGCCACGGACCCAGATCCTGCAGCAGATTCTTGTGCTGACGGTCGTGTCGATCGTCTCGATCGGACTCGGCGTGCTCCTCGTCTTCCAACTCGCCCGGTGGGTGCTCTCTCCGGTCCGACGTCTCGATGAGGCGATGATCGCGATCGAACGCGGCGAGATGGATGCGAGGGTCGCGGAGGACACGGGGCCTCCTGAGCTACGCCGGATGACGCGCGTGTTCAACGGCATGGCGGATGAGATCGAGCGCGTCATGACGCGTCAGCAGGAGTTCGCCCTGAACGCCTCGCACGAGCTCCGCAATCCCCTCAACGCGCTGCTGCTGCGTGTCGAGCACCTCTCGACCGGTCTCGGAGCCGACTGGAAGGACGACGTCGAGGAGACGAGGGAGGAAGGGCGCCGGATGGCTCGCATCCTCGAGACGCTCCTCGGACTCGCGCGCGGCGGGCGCGCCGACACGATGATCTCAGCCGTCGATCTGACCACGCTCGCCGCCCGCCGCGCAGACGCCTGGAGCGAGGTCGCGTCACAGCGACGCGTCCGGATGCTCTCGACAGGAGTGGGCCCGGTGATGAGCATCACCGACCGCACGATCGTCGAGAGCGCGCTCGACGCCGTCATCGACAATGCGGTGAAGTTCTCGCCCGCCGAGTCGGCCGTCGAGGTCGACGCGCACCGCAGCGGTGGACTCTGCGTGCTGACAGTCCGCGACCACGGCCCCGGCCTGACGCGAGAGCAGGCCGCGAACGCCGCCGACCGATTCTGGCGCAGCGACGACAGCGGCGGGGTTCCGGGGTCAGGGCTCGGCCTCGCGATAGCGACCGACCTCTTGGAGTCGATCGGCGGCGAGCTGCGGGTCGATACGCCGGACGACGGCGGGCTGCTGGTGTCGCTGATGCTGCCGGACGGAGCTGAGGGATGAGCGGGCGGGCTAGCCGCCGCGCATGGTGGCGCAGAGGGGTGGCGACGGCACTCGTGCTGCTGCTCGCCGCCACGAGCAGCGCGTGCAGCGCTCGATCGACGGAGTGGAACGACTCTGCCTACGAGATCGCCGGCGGGGGAGCCAACGGGGTCTATTACGCCTACGGCGACGAACTCGCTCGGGAGCTGTCGGAGTCCTTGGGCATCCGCGTGTCGGCAGCCGAGACCGCCGGGTCCGTCGACAACCTCCTGCGGGTGAGCTCGGGGGAGGCCCTCCTCGGCTTCGCGCAAGGGGATGCCGCGGCCGACGCCGTCGCCGGAGTGGGAGCGTTCGACGAGCCCATGCCGGTGCAGGCTGTCGCTCGCCTGTACGACGAGTACCTCCACGTGGTCGTACGCGCGGATTCGGACATCGCCGCCCTCAGCGACCTTGCGGGCAGGACGGTGTCGCTCGGGGCCGAGAATTCCGGCGTCAATGTGATCGCGGCGCGAGCACTCGACGCCGCCGACGTCGACGTCGCGACGATCACGGATCCCCGGCTCGATCTCGGTGAGTCGATCAGCGCGCTCGAGAGATCCGAGATCGACGGATTCTTCTGGGTCGGCGGCATCCCGACACCGGGCATCGCGGAGCTCGCGACGACGACGCCCGTGCGGCTGGTGCCGATCGAGCAGACATGGGTCACGACGATCAACGCTCGATACTCCGATGCGTATCGGCCGTCCGACTTCCCCGTCGGGCTCTATGGACTCGACGAGTCCGCGCCCACGATGGCGGTGCCGAACTATCTGGTCACCTCGTCCGACACTCCGGACGGCGTCGTACGGGACGTCCTCACGAGCCTCTTCACGGTCCGCACCGATATCGCGCAGCGGGTTCCGGTCGCGTCCCTGCTCGACCGCAGGCAGGCGATCTTCACGGGGCCGGTCGACCTGCATCCGGGGGCCGTCGAGTACTACCGGGACCAGCGGGACTGAGGCCTCAAGAAATCCTCAAGAAGTCTCATACCGGCATGTCACTCTGCCAATGTGGGGGTCGATCGCGCTCGATTCAACGGAGAATTCAGATGCCACAGAGCCCACGCCCCTCATTGAGGCGCGGACTCGGCCATTCTCCGGAGTCGTCCTGCGATCGGATCCGGTCGGAGGCTTGCTGCCACGTTCTACTCGGGGGAGGAACGGAGCAGCAGGGACGCCCCCACGGTCCGCGGGGGCGGACCGTGGGGCACTCCGGTTCTCGGGCGGGATCGGCCCCATCGCGTGGTTACGAACGTGTAAATGTCGACGCATCACTGTGGAGCCACGTGAGCGACCTGGCTAGTTTGGAGAAATGATGACCACCGGTAAGCCCCTCGTCGTTGTCGACAATGTCCAGAAGCACTACGGCGACTTCCAGGCGCTCACGGATATCGACCTCACGGTGAACGCCGGCGAGGTCGTCGTGGTGATCGGTCCCTCAGGCTCGGGCAAGTCGACACTGTGTCGCACGATCAACCGCCTCGAGACGATCACGAGCGGCACGATCAGCATCGACGGCAAGGCGCTCCCCGCTGAGGGAAAGGGCCTCGCGCATCTGCGCGCAGACGTCGGCATGGTGTTCCAGTCGTTCAACCTCTTCGCGCACCTCACGATCCTCGAGAACGTGACGCTCGGCCCGATCAAGGTCCGCGGCATGAAGAAGGCCGATGCCGACAAAGAGGCGATGATGCTTCTCGAGCGCGTCGGCGTCGCCCAGCAGGCCTCGAAGCTTCCCGCACAGCTCTCCGGCGGACAGCAGCAGCGCGTCGCGATCGCCCGCGCTCTCGCCATGCAGCCCAAGGTCATGCTCTTCGACGAGCCGACCAGCGCGCTCGACCCCGAGATGATCAACGAGGTCCTCGACGTCATGGTGGAGCTCGCCCGTGACGGCATGACGATGATCGTCGTGACCCACGAGATGGGCTTCGCTCGCAAGGCCGCCAACCGGGTCGTGTTCATGGCCGACGGCAAGATCGTCGAGGAGGCGACGCCTGAGGAGTTCTTCACGAACCCGAAGAGCGACCGCGCCAAGGACTTCCTCTCCAAGCTCCTCACGCACTGACGAGCCTCACAGACCTTTGCACACACAGCACACGAAGGAGACGCACATGCGACGCACACGGACACTGGCAGGAATCGGGATCGCGACGGTTGCACTGTTCGCGCTGACGGCCTGCAACAGCGGCAGCCCGTCCAGCCCCGGCGCCGGAACCGGCGGCGAAGAGAGCGAGGACTCCACCTGGTTCGAGGTCGCTGACGACGTCCAGCTCGAGGGCAGCCCGACGTTCGACGCCATCCAGGAGCGCGACAAGGTGATCGTCGGCGTCAAGGAGGACCAGCCCGGGCTCGGCTACCTCGACGTCACGACCGGAGAGCGCACCGGCTTCGACGTCGACATCGCACGGTGGATCGCCGCATCCCTGGGCTACGACGAGGACAAGATCGAGTTCAAGCCGATCGCTTCGGCGAACCGCGAGCAGGCGATCACCAACGGTGACATCGACTACTACGTCGGCACCTACTCGATCAACGACAAGCGCAAGGAGCTCATCGACTTCGCGGGTCCCTACTTCATCACCGGTCAGGGACTCCTGGTCGCCGCCGACGCGGACGACGCCGAGGCTCTCGAGGACTTCAACGGCAAGACCGTCTGCTCCGCGACCGGCTCGACGCCGATCCAGAACATCAAGGCGAACTTCCCCGAGATCAAGACGCAGGAGTACGACCTGTACTCCGCCTGCGTCCAGGACCTCATCGACGGCAAGGTCGACGCCGTGACCACCGACCAGGCGATCCTGATCGGCTACGCGGCCCAGTACCCGGATGACGTCAAGGTGACCGGCGGCCTCTTCACCGAGGAGCGCTACGGTGTCGGCCTCACGAAGGGCGACGACGCGCTGCGCACGCACATCAACGAGCTCTTCACCGACGGTGGCGACATCTGGCAGGCGATCTTCGACGCGAACCTCGGTTCCAGCGGCATCGAGGTCGAACAGCCCGAGGTCGACGCGTACTGATCGACATGGGCGGCCCCCTCAGGGGGGCCGCCCATTCACTCTGAAGAAGGGAGGGTGGCGTGGACGTCATCTTCGGCAACCTCGACCTGTGGGGACAGGCGATCAGCAACACGCTGATCGTGTTCTTCGCGGGCGGGATCATCGCACTGATCCTGGGTCTGATCGTCGGGGCCATGCGTGTCTCCCCGGTGCCCATCGCCCGCGGCGTCGGCACGGTGTACGTGAACACCGTGCGCAACACCCCGCTCACCCTCGTGTTCTTCTTCTTCATCTTCGGGTACCCGCAACTCGGGTTGCCCGAACTGTCGAACCTCGTGCTCGGCATCCTCGCCATCGGCATCTACACGGCGACCTATGTGGCCGAGGTCCTGAGGGCGGGTATCAACACGGTGCCCGTCGGTCAGGCCGAGGCCGCGCGGGCCATCGGACTTCCCTTCGGACAGGTGATGGGTCTCGTGATCCTGCCGCAGGCGTTCCGCTCGGTCGTCCCGCCGATGATGAGCGTCTTCATCGCGCTCCTGAAGAACACGACCGTCGCAGCCGGGTTCTCGGTCGCCGAGCTCGCGGCTCTCCGGTCGACCATCAACGATTCGGCCGACCGTCCGGGCAACCCGATGGAGGTCCTCCTCTGGGTCGCCGTCGTGTTCGTCGCCCTGGTGCTGCTGTTGAGCTGGCTGCAGCGATATCTCGAGAACCGTTGGAGGATCGCGCGATGAGCTCTGTACTGTACGACGTCCCCGGACCCCGGGCGATCGCCCGCAACCGGATCATCGCGGTCGCCACCGTCGTCCTCGTCCTGGCCGCCATCGGCTTCATCGTGCTCCGCATGGTGGAGACAGGCCAGTTCTCGGCGGAGAAGTGGTACGTGTTCACGTTCTCCAACGTGTGGATGGGTATCTTCAAGGCCCTGGGCAACACGCTCGCAGCCTTCGCGCTCGCCGCCGTCCTCAGCGTCGTCCTCGGCTTCGTGCTGGCCATCGGGCGGCTCTCCGAGCACGCGTGGGTGCGGATCCCCGTGACAGCCGTCACCGAGCTCTTCCGTGCCGTTCCGGTGCTGGTGTTCATGATGCTGCTCTACTACGGGCTCCCCGTGGTCGGAATCAAGATGGATCCCTACTGGGCCGTCGTGATCGCACTGATGGCCTACAACGGCTCCGTGCTCGCCGAGGTTCTGAGGGCCGGCATCGAGTCCCTGCCTCGGGGGCAGAAAGAGGCGGGCTACGCGATCGGACTCCGCAAGAGCGGCGTGATGCGTCTCATCCTCCTGCCGCAGGCGATCCGGGCGATGCTCCCGGTGATCGTCGCGCAGCTGGTCGTCACGATGAAGGACACCGCTCTGGGCTTCATCATCACCTACCCCGAGCTGCTGTACTACGCGAAGCAGCTGACGTCGCAGCAGGGTCGCCCGATCCTGCAGTCGGCCTTCGTCATCGGCGGCATCTACATCGTCATGTGCCTCATCCTGTCGGGCATCGCGAAGTGGGTCGAGATCCAGACCCGTCGCTCGCCGAAGGTGAAGGCGATCCACGCGGCAGAGGATCCCCGCCAGCACGGCGACGGCACCGACACCGAGCTCATCACCCTGCAGCGCGGGGGCAGCGGCTTCGGCGGCACCGGTGGTGTAGGCGGGCTGGACAGCTCCGATCCGAAGTGATGTCCACCGGCGCGGGGCGACCGCCTCGCGCCGGTAGACTCCTGTCTCGTGTCTGAGTCTCCCGAAATCACCCCGGAAGCGGTCGAAGCCGCCGTGGCGGCCGCGCTCGAAGCGATCGCCGCAGCCGCCGATACGACCGAACTGAAAGCCGCTCGCGCCGCGCACGTCGCCGACGGATCGCCGCTCGCCGTCCTGAACGCCTCGATGCGACAGGTCGCCCCCGAGAACAAGGCCGCTTTCGGCAAGCTCGTCGGCCAGGGCCGCGGTCAGGTCACCAAGGCCCTCGCCGCCAAGGAGGAGGAGCTCGCCGCCGCGGAGGTCGCTGAGCGCCTCGAGGCCGAGCGGCTGGACATCACGGCGATCCCCTCGCGCACACGCGTCGGCGCCCGGCATCCGCTGACCCTGCTGAGCGAGCAGATCTCGGACATCTTCGTGGGCATGGGCTGGGAGATCGCGGAAGGACCCGAGCTCGAGCACGAGTGGTTCAACTTCGACGCTCTGAACTTCGACGTCGACCACCCCGCCCGTCAGGAACAGGACACCTTCTACGTCGACCCGCCGTCGCGCCACCTCGTCATGCGCACGCACACGAGCCCCGTGCAGGTGCGCTCGATGCTCGACCGCGAGGTGCCGATCTACGTGCTCTGCCCCGGCCGCGTGTACCGCACCGACGAGTTCGACGCGACGCACCTCCCCGTCTTCACCCAGTTCGAAGGACTCGTCGTCGACAAGGGCATCTCGATGGCGCATCTCAAGGGAACGCTCGACCACGTCGCGCGTCAGCTCTTCGGCCCCGAGGCCAAGACGCGCTTCCGCACGAACTTCTTCCCCTTCACCGAGCCGTCGGCCGAGCTCGACCTCTGGCACCCCACCTTCAAGGGCGGCGCCCGTTGGATCGAGTGGGGCGGCTGCGGGATGATCAACCCGAACGTGCTCCGCGCGGCGGGGATCGATCCCGACGTCTACAGCGGCTTCGCGTTCGGAATGGGCGTCGAGCGAGGACTCATGTTCCGCAGCGATGTGCAGGACATGCGGGACATGGCAGAGGGCGATGTCCGTTTCAGCGAGCAGTACGGGATGGTGGTGTGATGCGCGTCCCGCTTTCGTGGCTGCGTGAGTACGTCGATCTGGCAGCGGATACGACACCGGAGGATGTCCTCGCAGCGCTCGTGACAGTCGGATTCGAGGAGGAGGACGTCCACCGCTTCGAGATCTCGGGTCCCGTCGTCGTCGGACAGGTCGTCTCGCTCGAGGCGGAGCCGCAGTCCAACGGCAAGACGATCAACTGGTGCCAGGTCGATGTCGGTGAGGCGAACGGCGGAATCCGTGGAATCGTCTGCGGCGCGCACAACTTCGTCGCGGGTGACAAGGTCGTCGTGACGCTTCCCGGTGCAGTGCTGCCGGGGCCGTTCCCGATCGCCGCCCGCAAGACCTACGGGCACGTGTCCGACGGCATGATCGCCTCTGCGCGTGAGCTGGGGCTCGGCGACGAACACAACGGCATCCTCGTCCTCGCGGACCTCGGTATCGATGCACCCGTCGGCACAGACGCCATCAGCCTGCTCGGACTCGACGATGTCGCGGTCGAGATCAACGTCACGCCCGACCGCGGGTACGCGTTCTCGCTGCGCGGTGTCGCCCGCGAGTACTCCCACGCGACCGGAGCACCGTTCCGCGACCCGGCCGAGCGCGACTTCACCGAGCTCCAGCCGGGCGCCGGTCACACGGCGATCGTCGACGATGCAGCCCCCGTACGCGGCCGCGTCGGCGCGAGAGAGTTCGTCACCCGCGTCGTCCGCGACGTCGACCCGTCGCGCCCCACTCCGCCGTGGATGATCGCGCGGCTGTCGCTCGCCGGCATGCGCTCGCTCGGCATCCTGATCGACATCACCAACTACGTGATGCTCGAATTGGGGCAGCCGCTGCACGGATACGACCTCGACAGGCTCTCCGGCGGCATCACCGTGCGTCGTGCGACGGCCGGTGAGACGATGACGACCCTCGACGGCCAGGAGCGGAAGCTCCACGCCGAGGACCTCCTCATCACCGACGAGTCGGGTCCCATCGGTCTCGCCGGCGTCATGGGCGGCGGCACGACCGAGATGAGCGACACGACGCACAACGTGCTGATCGAGGCCGCGACCTTCGACCCTGTGACGATCGCCCGCACCGCACGCCGTCACAAGCTGCCCAGCGAGGCATCCAAGCGGTTCGAGCGCGGTGTCGACCCGCTCGTGCCGTTCGTGGCAGCCCGCCGTGCAGCCGACCTGATGGTCGAGTTCGCCGGCGGCACGCTCACCGACGAGGGCGGCGCTCTGTTCGCCGAGGTCTTCGTCGCAGACATCGACCTCCCGCGCGGATTCGTGCAGGGGCTCATCGGCGTCGACTACTCCGACGACGAGATCGCCGGCGCGCTCACGACCATCGGCGCAGAGGTCTCCGGGTCGGATGCCGGGTGGACCGTGATCCCGCCGACCTGGCGTCCCGACCTCACCGACAAGTGGTCTCTCGCCGAAGAGGTCGCTCGCATCCACGGTCTCGACCGCATCCCGTCCGTGCTGCCGACGCCGCCGTCCGGCCGCGGTCTCACCTCACACCAGCAGGGTCGTCGCCGCGTCGCCGACGCGCTGGCGGCTGCCGGTCTCGTCGAGACGCCCTCGTTCCCCTTCACGACGGAGGCGGAGAACGACCTGCACGGCTCGGCGTCGGGAGAGCATCTGCCCAGCATCCGGCTCGCGAACCCGCTCGACGGCTCCGCTCCGTTCCTGCGTCGATCGCTGATCCCCGGGCTTCTGCAGACCGCGCACCGCAACATCTCGCGCGGCCTCACGGACCTCGCGCTGTTCGAGACCGGAGTCGTGTTCCTGCCCGAGCCGGGTGTCGAGTACGGCACGGACGAGGTGCCGCCGCTCGGCGAGCGTCCGTCGGACGACACGCTCGCCGAACTGAACGCGTCGATCCCACCGCAGCACCGTCATGTCGCGGCGCTGTTCACGGGCAACGTCGTGACCAAGCAGCCGGGACGCGCCGCGGAGCCCTACGGGCTCTCCGAGGCGCTCGACGCCGCCAGAGTCATCGCGGCTGCAGCCGGAGTCGACCTCGATGTGGTGCAGGGGCAGCGCGCGGCGCTGCACCCCGGACGCACCGGCGTGCTCTCCGTCGGCGACGTCGAGATCGGCTACGTCGGCGAACTCCACCCCGAGGTCGCCGCCGGAGCAGACCTTCCCGGTCGTGCCACCGTGCTCGAGCTCGACCTCGACGAGGTCATCGCGCTCGGCGGGAACCGTGCGGTCGCCGCCTCGCTGTCGACGTTCCCCGCTGCGACACAGGACGTGTCGCTGGTGGTCGGCGCTGATGTGCCGGCGGGCGACGTGCGCGCTGCGCTCACCGAGGGTGCCGGTGCGCTTCTCGAGTCGGTCCGTCTCGTCGACGACTACCGGGGGGACGGCGTCACGGATGGTCAGAAGAGTCTCACCTTCGCGCTGCGCTTCCGTGCGGACGACCGCACGCTCACCGCAGCCGAGGCGACAGAGGCGAAGCTCGCGGGTGTCGCTGTCGCAGCTGAGCGCTTCGACGCGACCCTGCGCGACTGAAGCTCCGCCTGAACCGACCCGCACGCGGACCGCACTCGAATGGTGCGGTCCGCGTGCGCGTGTGCTCTCGGGATGCTGCCGACGCCGCCGAGCCGACCTGAGCGCGGTGGACCTGCGAGGTACCGTGTCGGGATGAGCATCCTGCCCCACAGCACTCCCGCGGCGGTTCCCGATGGTGTCCGACCGATGGGTGAAGCGCCGTTCCTCGAACCCGGCGACCAGATCTCCTGGCACTACCGCAAGCCCGGCTGGCAGCCCGGCGATGCGTCGACCATCACGCCCATGCGGGTGGTCCGCGACGATGAACGCGGTCTGGTGGCATGGCTCTCTCCGGGCACGCTCCAGGAGGGGCAGGGCACTCCGGCGGGCGAGCGCATCCGGACCGTTCCGCTCGAGCGTCGGTGGCTCGATCCGCGTACCCGGATCGTGGAGGAGTGGTGGGGCAACGGCATCCTCCGCATCGCTCCGGCCGGTGCGGCGTGGTCGGTGTGGCTGTTCTGGAGCGATGTGAGCGGTCCCGAGTGGGAGTTCGCCGGGTGGTACGTGAATCTCGAGAACGCGCATCTGCGCACCGACCGCGACACGTATTCATCGGATCACATCCTCGACGTGGAGATCCAGGCGGACGGTCAGGTGCACCTCAAGGACGAGGACGAGGTGATCGCGGCCGTCGAGCAGGGACGTCTCACCTCTGAGCAGGCCGCGCAGATCGAACGACACGCGGACGCGGCGATCGAGTCCTTCCATCACGGTGACTGGCCGTTCGACGCCGAATGGCGCGACTGGCGCCCGGATCCCTCGTGGACGGTCCCGGAACTGTCCGGCCTGTCGGATCTTCGCACGAGCTGACCGGCATCCGCCCTGAGCGGAAGACCCTTCCCCTCGCGCGGCGAAGATGGTGGCATGGGGTCATGACGGATGTTCTGATCCTCGGCGGCACCGGCTGGCTGTCCGGCCGCATCGCCAGACGGCTGCTCCTGAGCGGGGCGACGGTGATGTGCCTGGCGCGCGGAGGACGACCGTCTCCGGAGGGCGCGAGCCTGGTGCTGGCCGATCGTGACGCCAGGGACGCCTACGATGCGGTGTCCGGTCGGGAGTGGGATCACGTGATCGACGTCTCGTCGAACGCGGCCCACGTCTCCGCTGCGGTCGCGGCACTCGGTGAACGAGCGGGCCGCTGGACGTACGTCTCGTCGATGTCGGCATACTCCGACGAGGAGACGGTCGGTGCAGACGAGTCGGCGACGCTGCATCCGCCGGCTGAGAGGGGAGACGACGAGTACGGCCGGCAGAAGGTGGCCGCCGAGGACGCCGTGCGTGCACTCGGCGACCGCACCCTGATCGTGCGCCCGGGATTGATCGTCGGGGCGGACGACCCGAGTGATCGTTTCGGGTACTGGGCTACCGCTTTTCTGCGTGCCGAGGACGGCCCCGTGCTGCTTCCGCGTGTCGAGGAGCGAGACGTGCAGGTGATCGACGTCGACGACCTGTCAGAGTTCGTCGCCACCACGAGGGCCACCGGTGTGATCAACACGATCGGCGATCGGCATCGGCTGAGCGAGGTCCTCGACGCCGTGCGCAGACGTGCGGGGCACCGGGGAGACACGGTCGCGGCATCTGACGCCTGGCTCGTCGAGCACGGTGTGGCGTATTGGGCGGGGGAGCGGTCGCTGCCGCTGTGGCTGCCGAGCGAGATGACCGGATTCATGACCAGGTCGAACGCCCGCTACCGCGCGGCAGGAGGTCGGCTTCGTCCGCTCGACGAGACGATCGCCGCCGTGGTCGATGACGAGCAGGCGCGCGGCGTCGATCGGGACCGGCGGGCAGGGCTCACTCGCGCCGACGAAATCGCGCTGTTGCAGCTGATCGACTGATCGGGGCCTCGCTAGACTGCGATCAGTGACACGGGGTGCCGCATCCGCGGCTGAGAACAGACCCGTCGAACCTGATCTAGTTCGTACTAGCGAAGGGATGTCGCGTTGAGCGATCGTCTGCGTCCTGATTCCGAATCGACCTTGGCCACCTCGGCGGCTGAGCTCCTGACAGGGCTGCGCGACAGCCCACCCTTGACCCATTGCATCACCAACAGCGTCGTCACGGGCTTCACCGCGAACGTGCTGCTCGCCCTCGGCGCGGCGCCGGCGATGGTCGACATCGTCGGTGAGGCGGGGATGTTCGCCGGGGTGGCCTCCGGGGTGCTGATCAACCTCGGTACGCCGACTCCGGAGCAGCGTGCGGCGAGCCGTGAAGCCGCCGCAGGAGCCCTCGCCGCAGGTACTCCGTGGGTGCTGGATCCCGTCGCGATCGGCGCGCTGCCGGTGCGCACGGCACTCGCGCACGAGCTGGCCGACGCACGCCCTACGGCGATCAGGGGGAACGCCTCGGAGATCCTGGCCCTCGCGGCGCTCAGCGCTGGGGGGCGCGGCGTCGATGCGACGGACACGACCGATGCCGCGGCCGAAGCGGCACTCGCACTCGCTTCGCGGCACGGCGCGGTGGTCGCGGTGTCGGGACCGGTCGACCTGGTGACGGATGGAGCACGATTGCTCCGCATCGCGAACGGTCATGAACTGCTCACCCGTGTCACCGGCGGCGGATGCGCGCTGGGCGCCGTCATGGCGGCGTTCCTCGGTGCGGCGCGCTCGACCGCTGCGGATCCGCTCACCGCCGTCTCGGCGGCGAGCCTCGTGTACACGATCGCCGCCGAGCGCGCCGCGGCGCGGGCCCCGGGCCCCGGCAGCTTCGCCGTCGCACTGCTCGACGCGCTCGCCGCCGTGCAGCCGGAGGACCTCGCCGTCGCCGCGCGTGTGCAGGAGCACGCGCTGTGATCGCGGACCTCTCCCTCTACCTCGTCACGGATCCCACCCTCTGCGGCGCGCGGGGCGTCGCGGAGACGGTGCGACTCGCCGTCGGAGGGGGCGTGCGCATCGTCCAGCTGCGCGACAAGGGCGCGACGGATGCCGAGACCGCCGATCAGTTGATCGAGCTCTCTCGGGTGATCGACGGCCGTGCACTGCTCGTGGTGAACGACCGCGTCGAGGCGGCGCTGATCGCTCGCGCCAGGGGAGCGCGGGTCGACGGCGTGCACCTCGGCCAGGGCGACGTATCGGTGCTGCGGGCACGCGAGCGGCTGGGACCCGAGGCGATCATCGGGTTGACGGCGAACACGTCGGAGCATCTCGACGCCGTGGCCGCGCTGCCGGCGGGAACGGTCGACTATCTCGGCGTCGGCGTGATCCGTCCCACCGCCACCAAGCCGGATCACCCGCCGGCCCTGGGAATCGACGGCTTCGGTGCGCTCGCCGCGAGGACCGCACTGCCATGCGTCGCCATCGGCGGCGTGGGAATCGACGACATCGAGCGCCTTCGGGATGCGGGTGCGGCGGGGCTCGCCGTCGTCTCCGCCATCTGCGCCGCCGTCGATCCGACGAGGACGGCCCGGGCATTCCTCAGCCGATGGAGGGCTTCGGGCACACCTCGCGTGCTCAGCATCGCGGGGAGCGACCCGTCGGGCGGGGCGGGGATCCAGGCCGATCTCAAGTCGATCGCCGCGAACGGGGGCTATGGCATGGCGGCTGTCACGGCGCTCACGGCGCAGAACACCAGGGGAGTCCGAGCGGTGCACGTGCCTCCTGCCGAGTTCCTCCGGCAGCAGCTCGATGCCATCTCGGACGACATCGTCATCGACGCGGTGAAGATCGGGATGCTGGCGAACACGGAGGTGATCGCCACCGTCGCCGCCTGGCTCGACGCCGTCCGTCCGCCGATCGTCGTGCTCGACCCGGTCATGGTCGCGACCAGCGGTGATCGCCTGCTCGATGAGGATGCCGAGCGCGCACTCCGCGGGCTCCTCGAGCGCGCTCATGTCGTGACGCCCAACCTCGCCGAGCTCGCCGCGCTCTCCGATCGTCCGATCACGGGGTGGGACGACGCGCTCGAGGCCGGGGCCGAGCTCTCCGCCCGCATCGGCGGGGCGGTGCTCGTCAAGGGAGGGCACCTCGACGGCGACGACGTTCCGGACGCGTTGATCGATGTCGCCGGAGGCGTCAGACACGGCTATCCCGGGTCGCGCATCATGACACACAACACGCACGGCACCGGATGCTCCCTGTCGTCGGCCCTCGCCACCCGCCTCGCCGGAGGGGAGTCCCCTGTCGACGCGGTGAAATCGGCGAGGACCTGGCTGCGGGAATCCCTGAGGCAGAGCGATGCGCTCGACATCGGGAGCGGTCACGGACCGGTGAACCACTTCGGCGGCCTCTGGCGACGAGGGGGACTCGAGGCCGCACCCGAGCGTGCCGACCTCCGCGATCGGTGGTGGGACCGGATCGCGCACGTGCGGGCCGACATCGACGAGCTGTCCTTCATCCGCGCTCTGGCCGACGGGACTCTCGACCGCGAACGGTTCCTCTTCTACCTCCGGCAGGATGCGCTGTATCTCCCGGAGTACGCCCGAGTGCTCGCAGCGGCCGCGCGGATCGCGCCCACACCGCACGAGCAGGCGTTCTGGGCTCAGTCAGCGCAGGGGGCGATCACCGGAGAGCTCGAGCTCCATGCATCGTGGCTGGCGCCGGGCGCGGGAGTGGAAGCGGCGACCTTCGCCGTCGATCCGGCGCCTGCGACCGTCGCGTACCTCGACCACCTGCGCTCCGTGGCCTTCGGCGGCGACTACGCCGAGCTCATCGCGGCCGTGCTGCCATGCTTCTGGCTGTACACCGATCTCGGAACCCGCCTGCACGCGGGGGAGTTCGACGCGTACGCCCGAGACCCGCAGCATCCCTACGCGTCGTGGCTCGCGACGTATGCCGATCCCGCGTTCGAGAAGGCGACGGAGCAGGCGATCGACCATGTGATGCATGCGGCGACGGAGTCGGATGCCGCGGGGCGGCGACGGATGCTCCGCGCCTTCGAGGTCTCCAGCGCGCACGAACTCGCCTTCTTCGCGGCGCCGGCACTCCGCGCGTCCGGCGGATGACGGACCCGATTTGCGCATGCCGCGACGAGCGCGCTATCGTCGCGGCATGCCTTCGGCCGCCACCGCTCCTCTGACGCTCGTTCCGAGCGTCATCGCCGTGCGCCGACGCCGCAGCGGCCGCCGACTCTAGGCGACCCTGCGCTTCTGCCTGCGTACGCACGGCGGTCGAGTGCCGGTGTCGCCGCCCCGGTTCCCGACACTGCACCCCGCGTTCGCCGAGGGGTCCGACCGTTAAGGTAGAAGAATGACGTACTCCGTCGCCGTCTCCGGCGCATCCGGCTACGCGGGCGGCGAGATCCTGCGCCTCCTCGCGTCTCATCCCGACATCGAGATCCGCACGGTGACGGCGCACTCGAACGCCGGTCAACCGCTCGTGCAGCATCAGCCGCACCTGCGGTCGCTCGCACACCTCACCCTGCAGGACACCACGCCCGAGACGCTCGCCGGGCACGACATCGTGTTCCTCGCTCTGCCGCACGGGCAGTCCGGGCAGTACACCGACGCGCTCGGCGACACCCCGCTCGTGATCGACGCGGGAGCGGACCACCGACTGACGTCGCAGGATTCCTGGGACGCGTTCTACGGCGGCGACTTCCACGAACCGTGGGCCTACGGCGTTCCCGAGCTGCTCGTCGGCGGTGTCAAGCAGCGCGAGACGCTGCGCGAGGCGAAGCGCATCGCCGCTCCCGGCTGCAACGCCTCGACCGTGAGCCTGAGCCTGGCCCCCGGGGTCGCCGCAGGGGTGATCGACGCGGGGGACATCGTCTCGGTGCTCGCCGTCGGCCCGTCCGGAGCGGGGAAGAGCCTCAAGACCAACCTGCTCGCCGGCGAGATCCTCGGCACCGCCAATCCCTACGCGGTCGGGGGCACGCACCGGCACATCCCGGAGATCCGCCAGGCGCTCGCCGCGGCATCCGGTTCCCCAGCCGACGGCATCCGCATCTCGTTCACGCCTGTGCTGGTTCCGATGTCGCGGGGCATCCTCGCCACCTCGACCGCGCCGATCGTCGGCGATGTCAGCGATGCGGAGATCCGCGCCGCCTGGGAGGACGCCTACGGCGACGAGACCTTCGTGCAGTTGCTGCCCGCCGGTCAGTTCCCGCGCACGGCCGATGTCCTCGGTGCGAACACCGCCCTGATCGGTCTCGCGATCGATCGCGCGGCGAACCGCATGACGGTGGTCACCGCGGTCGACAACCTCGTCAAGGGCACCGCCGGCGCTGCCGTCCAATCCATGAACCTCGCGCTGGGGCTGCCCGAGTCCCGCGCCCTCTCAGTGAACGGAGTCGCGCCGTGAGCGTCACCGCCCCCGCAGGATTCGAAGCGGCCGGAGTCGCCGCAGGTCTCAAATCGAACGGAAAGCCCGATGTCGCCGTCGTGGTCAATCGCGGCCCGCGCAAGGTCGGTGCGGCCGTGTTCACCAGCAACCGCGCCAAGGCGAACCCCATCATCTGGTCGCAGCAGGCCGTCGCCGATCGCGTGGTCGAGGCCGTCGTGCTGAACTCCGGAGGCGCGAACTGCTTCACCGGCAGCTTCGGCTTCCAAACGACGCACCAGACCGCAGAGAAGGCGGCCGAGCTGCTCGGCGTCGGCGCCGGCGACGTGCTCGTGTGCTCGACCGGCCTCATCGGAGTCGGAGACGAAATCTTCCGCGCGAAGGTCCTCTCGGGCACCGAACAGGCGATCGCCGAGCTGTCGACAGACGGCGGCGATGTCGCGGCCGAGGCCATCATGACCACCGACAGCGTGTCGAAGACCGCCGTGGTCAGCCGAGACGGCTGGACCATCGGCGGCATGGCCAAGGGAGCGGGCATGCTCGCTCCCGGGCTCGCCACGATGCTCGTCGTCATCACGACGGATGCCGTGCTCGAGCCTCTCGAGGCGGATGCCGCGCTGCGATTCGCCACCGGCACGACGTTCGACCGCCTCGATTCGGACGGATGCATGTCGACCAACGATCAGGTCACACTGCTCGCGAACGGCGCTTCCGAGGTGGTGCCCGACCTCAAGGACTTCTCCGCCGCGCTGGCAGAGCTGTGCCAGCAGCTCGCGGTCAAGCTGCAGGGCGACGCCGAGGGGGCCAGCCACGACATCACCATCGAGGTGCAGCACGCCGCGACCGAGGCGGAGGCGGTCGAGGTCGGCCGCTCCGTCGCGCGCAACAATCTCTTCAAGGCCGCCATCTTCGGCAACGACCCCAACTGGGGACGGGTGCTCGCAGCGATCGGCACCACGAACGCCCAGTTCGACCCGTACGACGTCGACGTCTGGATGAACGGCGTCCGGGTGTGCAGCGAGGGTGGCCCCGACCGTCCGCGCGAGGAGGTCGACCTCACTCCGCGTGCCACGCATCTCGTGATCGATCTCAAGGTCGGCGATGCCACCGCGACGATCCTCACGAACGACCTCACCCACGATTACGTGCACGAGAACAGCGCCTACGCCTCATGACCGACATTCAGGACACCACCCCGGACGTCGCCGCCGTGAAGGCCGCGACACTCATCGAGTCGCTCCCGTGGCTGAAGAAGTTCCGCGACCAGATCGTCGTCGTCAAGTACGGCGGCAATGCGATGGTCTCCGACGAGCTGCAGGAGGCGTTCGCACAGGACATCGCGTACCTGCGCTACGTCGGCGTGCTGCCGGTCGTCGTGCACGGCGGCGGACCGCAGATCTCCGACATGCTCCAGCGACTCGAGATCCCGAGCGAGTTCAAGGGCGGCTACCGGGTCACCAACACCGAGGCGATCAGCGTCGTGCGCATGGTCCTCACCGGCCAGGTGAACCCGCAGCTCGTCTCGAAGATCAACTCGCACGGTCCGATCGCCACCGGGCTGAGCGGGGAGGACGCCGGCCTCTTCGGCGGTCGTCGTCGCGGTGTCGTGATCGACGGCGAGGAGATCGACCTCGGACGCGTCGGCGACGTCGTGGAGGTCGACCCGACGCCCGTGCTCGATCACCTCGCGGCGGGACGCGTGCCCGTCGTCTCGAGCATCGCGCCCGACCTCGATCACCCCGGCCAGTCGCTCAACGTGAACGCGGATGCCGCGGCGGCAGCCCTCGCCGTGGCGCTCAACGCTCGCAAGCTCGTCATCCTCACCGACGTGCCGGGACTCTATGCCGACTGGCCCAACCGCGACTCGCTCGTGTCGCACCTCACCTCGGAGGCTCTCATCGAGATGCTGCCGACACTCGAATCCGGCATGATCCCGAAGATGAAGGCCTGCCTGGATGCGATCGAAGGCGGCGTGGATGCCGCCGCGATCATCGACGGACGCGTGCCGCACTCGGTGCTCGTCGAACTCTTCACCAGCAAGGGAATCGGAACTGAAGTGGTCTTGGGAAGCGCAGGGATGAACGCATGAGCAACTGGCAGGATGACGCAGCGAGCGATCTGGTCCTCAACGCGGGCCCGCGCCTGGCGATGCTCACACGAGGCGAGGGGTCCTACCTCTGGGACTCCGAGGGCAAGCGCCACCTCGACTTCCTCGCCGGCATCGCGGTGACCTCGCTCGGTCACGCGCACCCGGTGTTCGTCGAGGCCGTGTCGAGACAGGCCGCGACTCTCGCGCACGTGTCGAACTACTTCGCGACGCCCTGGCAGCTCGCGCTCGCCGCACGGCTGAAGCGCCTCGCGGGCGCCGGGATCGACGGCCGCGTGTTCTTCTCGAACTCCGGCGCCGAGGCGAACGAAGCGGCGTTCAAGCTCGCCCGCCTCCACGGGGGAACGGACAAGCCACGCATCCTCGCACTCGAGAACGGATTCCACGGGCGCACCATGGGGTCACTCGCGCTGACGGCCAAGGCCGCGATGCGCGCGCCGTTCGAGCCGATGCCCGGGGGAGTGGAGCACATCCCGGCGACCGTCGAGGCTCTGGAAGCCGCGATCGACGACCGGGTCGCCGCCGTCATCGTGGAGCCGATCCAGGGCGAGGCCGGCGTGGTCGAGCTTCCGGACGGCTATCTGCAGGCCGCCCGTTCGCTCACGCTGAAGCACGGGGCGCTGCTGATCGTCGACGAGATCCAGACGGGTGCCGGACGCACGGGGGCCTGGTTCGGCTTCAGCCACGAGGGCATCACTCCTGACGCGATCACGCTCGCGAAGGGCATCGGCGGAGGCTTCCCGATCGGCGCTCTCGTCACCTACGGTGCGGCGAGCTCGCTCTTCACGCCGGGTTCGCACGGATCGACGTTCGGCGGCAACCCGCTGGCCACCGCCGTCGCCGACGCCGTGCTCACCGAGATCGAGAACGCCGGACTCGTCGAGAACGCTGCGCGTCGAGGCGAGGAGATCCGACAGATCATCGCGGACATCGACTCGCCCCTCGTCACCGGAGTGCGTGGCCGAGGGCTCCTCATCGGAGTGGCACTCGGCGCCCCCGTCGCGAACGACGTGGTCGCCGCCGCTCAGGAGCGCGGCCTCATCGTGAACGCAGCCAACCCCGAGACGGTGCGCATCGCCCCGGCTCTCACGATCGGAGACGCTGAACTCGCCGAGTTCCGCAAGCTCTTCGCCGATTCGCTCGCTGACGTACAGACATCCCTCGCCGAATCCGGAAAGGCCCTCGCATGACCCGCCACCTGCTGCGTGACGACGATCTGACCCCCGCCGAGCAGGCGGAGATCCTCGATCTCGCCATCGAGCTGAAGAAGGACCGCTGGGCGAACAAGGCTCTCGCCGGTCCCCAGACGGTCGCGGTGATCTTCGACAAGTCGTCCACCCGCACGCGCGTCTCCTTCGCGGTGGGCATCGCCGACCTCGGCGGCACGCCGCTGATCATCTCGACCGCGAGCAGCCAGCTCGGCGGCAAGGAGACGCCGTCCGACACCGCGCGGGTTCTCGAGCGCCAGGTCGCGGCGATCGTCTGGCGCACCTATGCGCAGGCGGGGCTCGAGGAGATGGCCGCCGGCACCACGGTGCCAGTCGTCAACGCCCTCTCGGACGACTTCCACCCGTGCCAGCTGCTCGCCGACCTGCTCACGATCCGAGAGCACAAGGGCGAGCTGAAGGGGCTGACCCTGACGTTCTTCGGCGACGGGCAGAGCAACATGGCGCACTCCTACGCACTGGCCGGTGTCACTGCCGGCATGCATGTGCGCATCGCGTCACCTGCGGAGTACGCCCCGCGCGCCGACGTCGTCGAGGCGGCGGACCGCCGGGCTGCGGAGACCGGCGGCTCGATCACGCTGTTCACGGATGCGGTCGAGGCTGCGGCCGGCGCCGACGTCGTGGTCACCGACACCTGGGTGTCGATGGGCAAGGAGGAGGAGAAGCTCGCGCGCATCCGCGATCTCGGCGGCTACAAGGTGACCCCCGAGACGATGGAGATCGCCGATTCCGAGGCCATCTTCATCCACTGCCTTCCCGCCGACCGCGGCTACGAGGTGGACTCCGAGGTCATCGACGGCCCGCAGAGCGTCGTCTGGGATGAGGCCGAGAACCGTCTCCACGCGCAGAAGGCCCTGCTCGTCTGGCTGCTCGGCAAGAAGGTCGCGTGATGGTCGACTCGAAGAACGAAGGCACGAACGAAGGCGCACTGTGGGGCGCCCGCTTCGCGAGCGGGCCGTCGCCCGAGCTCGTCGAGCTCAGCAGATCGACGCATTTCGACTGGATCCTCGCTCCGTACGACATCGCGGGCTCGCATGCGCACGCGACGGCGCTCGCGGCTGCCGGCTACCTCGAACCTGCTGAGGCGGCCAGGATGCATGAGGGGCTCGATGCCGTGGCGCGCAAGGTCGCCGACGGCACGCTGCAGCCCGTCCCCTCCGATGAGGACGTGCACGGTGCGCTCGAGCAGGCGCTGATCGCCGAGCTCGGTCCCGAACTGGGCGGACGCCTGCGCGCCGGACGCAGCCGCAACGATCAGATCGCCACTCTCGTGCGCATGTACCTGATCGATCACGTTCGAGTGATCGCGCGCGACATCCTCCGTGTCATCGACGCGCTCGTCGCGCAGGCCGAGGCCCACCCCGACGCGATCCTCCCCGGCCGCACGCATCTGCAGCACGCGCAGCCGGTGCTCCTCGCGCACCACCTCCAGGCCCATGGCTGGCCGCTCGTGCGCGAGCTCGAGCGTCTCGTCGACTGGCGTCGTCGCGCAGGCGTCTCGCCGTATGGCGGAGGAGCGCTCGCGGGCTCGACCCTCGGACTCGATCCTGCGCTGGTCGCATCGGAACTCGGACTCGATCGACCGGCGGAGAACTCGCTCGACGGCACCGCGGCACGCGACGTCGTCGCCGAGTTCGCCTTCATCGCGGCGATGACGGGTGTCGACATCTCGCGTCTGAGCGAGGAGATCATCCTCTGGAACACACGTGAGTTCGGCTTCGTCACGCTGCACGACGGGTACTCGACGGGGTCGAGCATCATGCCGCAGAAGAAGAACCCCGACATCGCGGAGCTCGCTCGCGGAAAGTCGGGGCGCCTGATCGGCAATCTGTCGGGGCTCATGGCGACGCTCAAGGGCCTCCCGTTGGCCTATAACCGCGACCTGCAGGAGGACAAGGAGCCGGTCTTCGATTCGGTCCAGACCCTCGAGGTCGTGCTTCCCGCGTTCGCCGGCATGATCGCGACGCTGCGCTTCGACACCGAGCGGATGGCGGCCCTCGCCCCCCAGGGATTCTCGCTCGCGACCGATGTCGCCGAGTGGCTCGTGAAGCGCCGGGTGCCGTTCCGCGACGCGCACGAGATCTCCGGCGCGCTCGTGCGGGCCTGCGAAGAACAGGGGATCGGTCTCGAGGACGCTTCCGACGAGCTGCTGCTCTCGGTCTCTCCGCATCTGGTCCCCGAGGTACGTGAGGTTCTCACGATCGAGGGTTCCGTGGCATCGCGCACCGGAGCAGGGGGAACGGCTCCCGTCCGAGTCGCCGAGCAGCGTGCCGAGCTCGTCGCCAGAGCGCAGGCCGCGGCGCACGCCCTGGGCCTGTAGTCGGTTGTGCACCGCCGGTCGACGCGATGTGCGGCGACCGGCGGGGCTCCTCAGTGCAGCGCGACGTCGGCGGTCGACCTCGTCCACCGGGTGAAGCGCACGACGAGTCCCGCGCGCGTCGGACCGGCGAGGAACGGGCCGGCGGATGCAGCGGCGTCGCCGGTGAACGGAGCGACGCGAACCAGTCGCCAGTCCTCGTCGTCCGCGCGTGCGCGCACGATCACCGCGTCCGGCCACCGGCTCACGCGGACGGTGATCTCTCGGCCGTGCCAGTCGTCGACGTATCCGACGGACCAGTCGGAGCGGATGTCGGTGACGACGGCGCCGAGTCCGAGGTGCTCGTCGGCGTACTCGATGCCCGCTTTGATCCAGTGCTCGTCGTCGATGCGCACGAAGACTCCTGCCTGGTCGAACTGGCCGTCCCATGGCGCGCGGAATGAGACGTCCATCGCCTCGCCCACGGCCAGGGGAGCCAGCAGCGCGTGCTCGGTGTCGTGGACGAATCCGTACGCCGTGTGTCGCCAGGCGTCGCTGCCTTCCGCGGCGGTCACGTCCAGGTGCTCGACCCCGTCGGCGGAGATCGTGGTGAGTGCGGCGGGTGAGTGGGTCCAGGAACCTTCGTCCCACCGGATGATGTCTGATTCAGGCATGTTCCGAGCATATAACCTAATAGGGCATAAATAACAGTTATTCGTGATACGGTTATCACATGGTCATCGCCGTACTCGCCGACATCGTGGGATCGCGCAAGCTCGACGATCGCACGGCGGCGCAGCGCGTGCTCGATGACACGATCGCTCGGGTGGAGGCCGACCTGCCTCTGGCACATCACCCGCTCACCCCCACGGTGGGGGATGAGCAGCAGGGTGTCTATCTTCGGCTCGAAGACGCTCTGGTGTCGCTTCTCATGATCCAGCTCGCTCTTCCCGACGGCATCGCCTTCCGTTTCGGCATCGGGATCGGCGAGGTGCGCACCGTCGACTCCGTCCACGGCGAGCTCGCCGACGGGCCGGGATGGTATGCGGCGCGCGCGGCGATCGAGACCGTCCACGCGAGAGAGGCACGCACCGTGCCGCGCACCCGGATCTGGATTGTCGGAGCCCCGGGGCAGGATGAGGTCATGGAGAGCGTGATCGCAGCATCGAACGCCTACCTCCTCGTCCGTGACGAGCTGGTCGGCGCCATGAACGAGCGCGAGCGCCGCCTCACCTACGGACGGATGGTCGGCAGATCGCAGCACGACCTCGCCGCCGAAGAGGGCATCTCGCAGCCCAGCGTCTCGAAGTCGTTGCGCAACGCCGGCAGCGCCGCACTCATCGAAGGTGCGGTCGCGCTGAGGGGAGCGAGCGCATGATCGTCGCCGGATTCATCCTGCTCGCGGTCGGATCCGCCGATCTCGTCCGCCAGTTCGCTCCGCATCGATGGGTCGGGTACCTGACGGTGGCCGTGATGTTCCTGCTGCTCGGCAGCGTGAGCGACGCGCTGCTGCCCATGCTCGCAGGGCTCGTGGTCGGAGCGCTCTGGGTCTGGTGCATGCCGTCGGAGCGCCGCGCACCGCTCGGGTTCTGGCCCGCGGTGCTGCTCGGTCTCGTGAGCATCGGATCGGTCGTATGGCTGGGGGCGCGCACTGATGCCGGCCTGATCGGCACCGTGTGGAACCTCCGTTCACCGTTCGGCGACGTCCCGTTCGATCTTGCGATCCTGACGCTCGGCACCGGGGTCTTCCTCCTCGAGTCGGCGAACCTCGTGGTGCGCGCGGCGCTCGACGGTGAGCACACCTGGCGACCGGCTGAACTGCGTCGATCGGCGATGCGCGACGAGGTCGACGCGGAACCTGCGGCGCCCGAGGCCACCACGCCCGGCGACGCGATCGGCGGCAGGGAGTCGACCGACGCCACGATGGCGGACAGGCCGGGCCGACCGGATGAAGCCACGGCTCTGCGCGACCCGCGCGCGGGATTCAAGGGCGGTCGACTGATCGGCCCGCTCGAGCGCGTCCTGGTGATGCTGCTCACCCTGGCTGCGGCGTATCCGATCCTCGCCGCGATGCTGGCGGCGAAGGGGATCGTGCGCTTCCCTGAGATCTCCCGCGACGGTGAGACAGGTGCCAGGGCCGAGTACTTCCTCGTCGGCAGTCTCGTCAGCTGGGTCATCGGGTTGGGCGCGGCGTTCCTCGTGTGGTGGGCAGCACACACCTGATCCACGGCGGCCCGGCGATTCACCGACCCTCAC
Organism: Microbacterium sp. CGR1; assembly: GCF_001266755.1. Taxonomy (NCBI): domain Bacteria; kingdom Bacillati; phylum Actinomycetota; class Actinomycetes; order Micrococcales; family Microbacteriaceae; genus Microbacterium; species Microbacterium sp. CGR1. The sequence continues at coordinate 1,350,710 of NZ_CP012299.1, read as the reverse complement.
CGCTGATAGCCTGGGGCGCGTGTCGAATTCCGCTCTGACGACCGCCCCGCCGGCGATCGACCCCACGTTCGAGAACGTGTGGGACGAACTGCTGTGGCGCGGCCTCGTCCACGTGTCCACTGACCAGGAGGCGCTGCGCGCCCTTCTCGCCGGGGACCCGATCACGTATTACTGCGGCTTCGATCCGACTGCTCCCAGCCTGCATCTGGGCAACCTGGTGCAGCTGCTGACGTTGCGTCGCATCCAGCTCGCCGGCCACAAGCCGCTCGGTCTCGTCGGCGGCTCCACCGGTCTGATCGGCGACCCGCGCCCCACGGCCGAGCGCACGCTCAACACTCGCGAGACCGTCGAGGAGTGGGTGGGACGCCTGCGGACGCAGGTCGAGCGCTACCTGAGCTTCGAGGGCGAGAACGCCGCCCGCATCGTCAACAATCTCGATTGGACGGCGCCGCTGTCGGCGATCGACTTCCTGCGGGAGATCGGCAAGCACTACCGCGTCGGGACCATGCTCAAGAAGGATGCGGTCGCCGCGCGACTGAACTCCGACGAGGGCATCAGCTACACGGAGTTCAGCTACCAGATCCTGCAGGGGATGGACTTCCTCGAGCTCTACCGTCAGTACGACTGCGTCCTGCAGACCGGCGGCTCCGACCAATGGGGGAACCTGACCAGCGGCACCGACCTCATCCGTCGTGCCGAGGGTGCGTCGGCGCACGCGATCGGCACACCGCTGATCACGAACAGCGACGGGACCAAGTTCGGCAAGAGCGAGGGGAACGCCATCTGGCTCGACCCCGAGATGTGCAGTCCGTACCGGATGTACCAGTTCTGGCTGAGCACCGCGGATGCCGACGTGATCGGCAGGCTGAAGGTCTTCACCTTCCTCACCCGCGCCGAGATCCAGGAGTACGAGGCGCTGGTCGAGTCCGAGCCCTTCCGTCGCGCCGCGCAGAAGCGTCTCGCGCTCGAGGTCGTCGCCACCGTGCACGGCATCGATGCGGCCGCTGCGGTGATCGCGGCATCCGAGGCTCTGTTCGGACAGGGCGACCTGACTGCTCTCGACGCATCGACGTTGCGCACGGCGCTCGAAGAGCTGCCGAACGCGACGGTCGATTCCGGGTCATCGGTGGTCGATGCGCTCGTCGCCACGGGATTGGTATCCAGCTCGTCCGAAGCGCGACGTGCGATCAGCCAGGGGGGAGTGTCGCTCGACGGATCGCGTGTGGAAGACGATGCAGCCACCGTCAAGGGGTCTCTGCCCGGTGGGGTGTCCGTGCTCCGCCGCGGCAAGAAGACCCTCGCAGGTGTCTTCCTGGCGTGAACATCCGACCCTGATCGCCTGGCGGCGGTCGTCTGAGAGTCCTCGGACGGCCGCCGTCACGCTTCCACCGTTCACACTCGACAGGAGCCTGCCGATGCCGTTCACGCCGAGTCATGCTGTGGTCGCCCTCCCGTTCATCCGCACGCCGCTCGTGCCCGCCGCGATCGCGATCGGCGCCATGACGCCCGACCTTCCGCTGTTCATCCGCGGGGTCGGCCTCCCGTACTCGTTCACCCACTCATTCGGCAACGTCGTGTGGACCGCGCTGGTCGCTTTCGGGCTGTTCCTGCTGTGGCGCGTCGTGCTGCGCCCGGCCGTCGGTGAGCTCTCTCCGCTCTGGCTGGCTCGGCGGGTCCCTGCCGACTGGTCGCAGTCCGGCGTCGAAGCGGCCCGAGCCGCCGTCGGCGTCGGTGCTCGAGATCGGCTGTACCCGGCGATGCTCGCGGCATCGCTGGTGCTGGGAGTGCTGTCGCACATCGTCTGGGATCTCTTCACGCACGAGGGGCGTTGGGGCGTCGATGTTCTTCCCGCGCTCGACGATGTGTGGGGGCCGTTCACCGGATACAAGTGGCTGCAGTACGGCTCGAGCGTGATCGGCCTGCTCGTGATCGGTATCTGGGGGATTCTCCGGGTGAACCGCGCTGTTCCCCGCGAACGAGTGGATCGCGTGCTGCCGTCGGGCGTCCGAATCGGCTGGTGGCTGTCACTTCCCGTGGTGCTGATCACGGCGTGGGCCCTCGGCTACGCCGGCTATGGGCCGTTCACCGAGGAGTTCACCTACCAGCATCTGGCCTACCGGATGCTGCCGCCGGCGTGCGCCCTGTGGGGTGTGCTCACTCTCGTGCTCTGTCTGTCGCTGCCGGTGTTCCGACGCATTCACCAGCGCGGCTGATCGGATCCCCAGCGATGGGGGGCGGCGAGCTCGAGGCCGGGAAGCGCCGATCGCGCCGTGGTGATCGTCTGCCCTGCGACGTCGAACGTCGCGGTGTGGGCGGCGAGGTCCAGTACCCGTTCCCGCTCCGACGCCGATACCGATCGCGATCCCGAGGACCGTGGCATTCCGAGAAGCTCGGCGGCCACTCGACGCAGCGAAGTGCGCACCACCCAGCCACCACCTTCTCGACGGCGCCGCTCGAGCAGCGAGATGATCGAGGCTGCGAGCAGGTACCCGGCACTGTGATCGAGGGCCTGCGCGGGGAGGACCCCCGGGCGGTCGCCGTCCGGCGTCTCGATCATGGCGATCCCGGACTCCGCTTGCACCAGACTGTCGAACCCTGCGCGAGAGGGGTGGTCGTCGCCCCACGCACTGAGCTCCGCGATCACCAGACTCGGGTGCCGCTCGATCAGGGCGGATGCGGAGAGGCCGAGTCGCGCGAGGGCTGCCGGTCGGTACCCGAGGACGACGACGTCAGCCTCGGCGAGCAGCTGGTCGAAACGCTCGGTTCCGGCGTCGAGCAGCGTCGATCGCTTCCCGTGACCGGTGTCGAAGTGCTGCCACTCGGGCTCGGGCAGCTGCGGGGGATCGACGCGCAGCACGTCTGCTCCCAGCAGTGCGAGCGTGCGGGTGCAGACGGGACCGGCGATCACCCGGGTGAGATCGAGCACGCGGATGCCGGTGAGCGGTGCACGACGATCGTCGCCGTCTCGCCGGCGCGGCTCCTCGCCGCTCGGGGAGGGCATCCGATCGACCTGGAGCAGGGGAGCGGCCCGCAGCTGAGCGTCGTGGATGGGGTCCTCCGGCAGCACGGGCACGGCGAGTCCGCCCGCATCGACGATCCGATCGACAGCGTCGGCGGCCGACTGAGTCAGGATGGCCGCTCGGACGTCTTCGCCCGCTGCGTCGATTCCGAGCCCGAGACCGGTCAGAAGGCGCATCGCGTGGTGGGGGTAGTTGCCATGGGTGCGGATCCACCCGTCGGACGCCAGGAAGAATCCCGAGTACGGGGACCAGACATCGGGGGCGCGTCCGTCGACGGTGAGCACCCGATCGCTCCGGTACGCGACGGCGATGCGATCGGGGTCGGGGAGGGAGTCGACGCCGGCCGCCAGACACACGGCCCGAACGCTCGCCCAGGCCAGATCCGCCGTCGCGAGGCGCGACTCGAGAGGCACGGCGTGAACGAAGGGGGCGCCGGAATCGACCTCCACCGGCGCGAGCCCGAGGGCGGACCACACGCGGTCCAACAGAGCAGCGGAGGGGGCGCGATTCGGCAGCTGGGTCACGCTGCGATCGTACTCGTGGCGGCGATCTCGGCGGAATACCGGCGCTGGACTGGGAAAAGTGTTGCCACCTGGTGCGGCGACACGCCCGGGGGTGGTGGCCCGATTTGCCAGAACCCCAGAACCCACGTAACTTATTACTTGTTCGCCCCACAGGGAAGCGGAGAGGCCGAGAGCTTCACCCCCCTCAAGCGGAGAACCACCTCCCGATCCACTCACTTGTGAGAACAGACGCCTGCGTCTAGGATGGGAGATCCACCCCATCTGCGGCTGTCAAGAGCTGCGCAGCGGATCCAAGATCCGCGCGGCGCGCTGATTTGACAAGCGGGACGGGATGGCTAAGATAGAGAAGTTGCCCTTCGGGCCTGGTTGTGATGACTGGGTCGTGGGAGCATCCGATCCTTGAGAACTCAACAGCGTGCACTTGTCAAATGCCAAATAACCTCGATTCAGCTTCGGCTGGATGAGATTCCTTTGGATCAAAGACCAACCTCCTTGTGGGGTTGGCAACGGATAAAGTCAGCAATGATTTGTCTCTTTGGTCAGCATCAAACTCGCTGCGTCACCGTTTTCCCGGTGTCGTATGCATTTCTTTTTTACGGAGAGTTTGATCCTGGCTCAGGATGAACGCTGGCGGCGTGCTTAACACATGCAAGTCGAACGGTGAACACGGAGCTTGCTCTGTGGGATCAGTGGCGAACGGGTGAGTAACACGTGAGCAACCTGCCCCTGACTCTGGGATAAGCGCTGGAAACGGCGTCTAATACTGGATACGAGTAGCGACCGCATGGTCAGTTACTGGAAAGATTTATTGGTTGGGGATGGGCTCGCGGCCTATCAGCTTGTTGGTGAGGTAATGGCTCACCAAGGCGTCGACGGGTAGCCGGCCTGAGAGGGTGACCGGCCACACTGGGACTGAGACACGGCCCAGACTCCTACGGGAGGCAGCAGTGGGGAATATTGCACAATGGGCGCAAGCCTGATGCAGCAACGCCGCGTGAGGGATGACGGCCTTCGGGTTGTAAACCTCTTTTAGCAGGGAAGAAGCGAAAGTGACGGTACCTGCAGAAAAAGCGCCGGCTAACTACGTGCCAGCAGCCGCGGTAATACGTAGGGCGCAAGCGTTATCCGGAATTATTGGGCGTAAAGAGCTCGTAGGCGGTTTGTCGCGTCTGCTGTGAAATCCGGAGGCTCAACCTCCGGCCTGCAGTGGGTACGGGCAGACTAGAGTGCGGTAGGGGAGATTGGAATTCCTGGTGTAGCGGTGGAATGCGCAGATATCAGGAGGAACACCGATGGCGAAGGCAGATCTCTGGGCCGTAACTGACGCTGAGGAGCGAAAGGGTGGGGAGCAAACAGGCTTAGATACCCTGGTAGTCCACCCCGTAAACGTTGGGAACTAGTTGTGGGGTCCATTCCACGGATTCCGTGACGCAGCTAACGCATTAAGTTCCCCGCCTGGGGAGTACGGCCGCAAGGCTAAAACTCAAAGGAATTGACGGGGACCCGCACAAGCGGCGGAGCATGCGGATTAATTCGATGCAACGCGAAGAACCTTACCAAGGCTTGACATATACGAGAACGGGCCAGAAATGGTCAACTCTTTGGACACTCGTAAACAGGTGGTGCATGGTTGTCGTCAGCTCGTGTCGTGAGATGTTGGGTTAAGTCCCGCAACGAGCGCAACCCTCGTTCTATGTTGCCAGCACGTAATGGTGGGAACTCATGGGATACTGCCGGGGTCAACTCGGAGGAAGGTGGGGATGACGTCAAATCATCATGCCCCTTATGTCTTGGGCTTCACGCATGCTACAATGGCCGGTACAAAGGGCTGCAATACCGCGAGGTGGAGCGAATCCCAAAAAGCCGGTCCCAGTTCGGATTGAGGTCTGCAACTCGACCTCATGAAGTCGGAGTCGCTAGTAATCGCAGATCAGCAACGCTGCGGTGAATACGTTCCCGGGTCTTGTACACACCGCCCGTCAAGTCATGAAAGTCGGTAACACCTGAAGCCGGTGGCCTAACCCTTGTGGAGGGAGCCGTCGAAGGTGGGATCGGTAATTAGGACTAAGTCGTAACAAGGTAGCCGTACCGGAAGGTGCGGCTGGATCACCTCCTTTCTAAGGAGCATCTGACTCTTCGGAGTCCAGAACCCAGATCGAAGACGTTCGTTCTTCGCTGGGAGCTCATGGGTGGAACATTTGACATGACATCAGCGCAGCTGAGTCTCGTGAGTACGCTGACCTTCGGGTTGGTTGGAAAGTGGGGCTTCGTGAGCGGGGTGTCTGCACGCTGTTGGGTCCTGAGGGACCGGATGCGATCTTCGGATCGTTTCTGTACCTCTGGGCCTCTTGTTGTTTCCCCTGTGGGGGTGGCGAGAAGGGGTACCGCCCGTACTTTGAGAACTACACAGTGGACGCGAGCATCTTGCAGCCGGCTTCGGTCGGTTGCACAAGATGATCTTAAAGATCATTAGTCAATTTCATGCCAGGCCTTCGGGTCTGGTGTCGATTCTGATTCAAACTCATGTGATTTCAAGTCTTTAAGAGCAAACGGTGGATGCCTTGGCATCTGGAGCCGAAGAAGGACGTAGCAATCTGCGATAAGCCTCGGGGAACTGATAAGCAAGTTTTGATCCGAGGGTGTCCGAATGGGGAAACCCCGCTGGGCGGCGTGCCGACCTAGTGACTCCCGCCTGAATATATAGGGCGGGTAGAGGGAACGTGGGGAAGTGAAACATCTCAGTACCCACAGGAAGAGAAAGCAACCGCGATTCCGTTAGTAGTGGCGAGCGAAACCGGAACAGGCTAAACCTAGCGTGTGTGATAGCCGGCAGGCGTTGCACGTTGGGGGTTGTGGGACTTTTCAGTCATCTCTGCCGAGATGGCGGCGTTACACGATGGTATAGACGAACGGTCTTGAAAGGCCGGTCATAGAGGGTGCCAACCCCGTAGTCGAAATGCCAACCGTGGCGCGAAGAGTATCCCAAGTAGCACGGGGCCCGTGAAATCCCGTGTGAATCTGTCAGGACCACCTGATAAGCCTAAATACTCCCAGATGACCGATAGCGGACAAGTACCGTGAGGGAAAGGTGAAAAGTACCCCGGGAGGGGAGTGAAATAGTACCTGAAACCGTTTGCTTACAAACCGTTGGAGCAGCCTTAGTAGCTGTGACAGCGTGCCTTTTGAAGAATGAGCCTGCGAGTTAGCGATATGTGGCGAGGTTAACCCGTTGAGGGGTAGCCGTAGCGAAAGCGAGTCTGAATAGGGCGATTCAGTCGCATGTCCTAGACCCGAAGCGAAGTGATCTATCCATGGCCAGGTTGAAGCGACGGTAAGACGTCGTGGAGGACCGAACCCACTTAGGTTGAAAACTGAGGGGATGAGCTGTGGATAGGGGTGAAAGGCCAATCAAACTTCGTGATAGCTGGTTCTCTCCGAAATGCATTTAGGTGCAGCGTTGCGTGTTTCTTGCCGGAGGTAGAGCTACTGGATGGCCGATGGGCCCTACAAGGTTACTGACGTCAGCCAAACTCCGAATGCCGGTAAGTGAGAGCGCAGCAGTGAGACTGTGGGGGATAAGCTTCATAGTCGAGAGGGAAACAACCCAGACCACCAACTAAGGTCCCAAAGCGCGTGCTAAGTGGGAAAGGATGTGGAGTTGCCTTGACAACCAGGAGGTTGGCTTAGAAGCAGCCACCCTTGAAAGAGTGCGTAATAGCTCACTGGTCAAGTGATTCCGCGCCGACAATGTAACGGGGCTCAAGCACGCCACCGAAGTTGTGGCATTGACATTATTGGTAGGCCTTCGTGGTCCAGCCGTGTTGATGGGTAGGAGAGCGTCGTGTGGCCAGCGAAGCGGCGGTGTAAACCAGCCGTGGAGGCTACACGAGTGAGAATGCAGGCATGAGTAGCGAAAGACGTGTGAGAAACACGTCCTCCGAAAGACCAAGGGTTCCAGGGTCAAGCTAATCTTCCCTGGGTAAGTCGGGACCTAAGGCGAGGCCGACAGGCGTAGTCGATGGACAACGGGTTGATATTCCCGTACCGGCGAAGAACCGCCCAAGCTAATCCAGTAGTGCTAAGTGTCTGAATCCCAGTGACTGATCCCTTCGGGGTGACGCGTTGGGCCTAGCGCACGACCCCATTCTGGTGCGGTTAGCGTATTAACAGGTGTGACGCAGGAAGGTAGTCCAAGCCAGGCGATGGTTGTCCTGGTGCAAGTGCGTAGGCCGAGAGATAGGCAAATCCGTCTCTCACATAGGCTGAGACACGATGCGGATAAAAAGTGGATGATCCTATGCTGCCAAGAAAAGCATCGACGCGAGGTTCTAGCCGCCCGTACCCCAAACCGACTCAGGTGGTCAGGTAGAGAATACCAAGGAGATCGAGAGAATCGTGGTTAAGGAACTCGGCAAAATGCCCCCGTAACTTCGGGAGAAGGGGGGCCTTCGACGTATTAGGACTTGCTCCGAAAGCGTTTGGAGGCCGCAGAGACTAGTGGGTAGCGACTGTTTACTAAAAACACAGGTCCGTGCCAAGTCGCAAGACGATGTATACGGACTGACGCCTGCCCGGTGCTGGAAGGTTAAGAGGACCGGTTAGCCGCAAGGCGAAGCTGAGAATTTAAGCCCCAGTAAACGGCGGTGGTAACTATAACCATCCTAAGGTAGCGAAATTCCTTGTCGGGTAAGTTCCGACCTGCACGAATGGCGTAACGACTTCCCAACTGTCTCAACCGCGAACTCGGCGAAATTGCATTACGAGTAAAGATGCTCGTTACGCGCAGCAGGACGGAAAGACCCCGTGACCTTTACTACAGCTTGGTATTGGTGTTCGGTGTGGCTTGTGTAGGATAGGTGGGAGACTGTGAAGCATGGACGCCAGTTCATGTGGAGTCATTGTTGAAATACCACTCTGGTCACTCTGGATATCTAACTTCGAACCGTAATCCGGTTCAGGGACAGTGCCTGGTGGGTAGTTTAACTGGGGCGGTTGCCTCCCAAAAAGTAACGGAGGCGCCCAAAGGTTCCCTCAACCTGGTTGGCAATCAGGTGTCGAGTGTAAGTGCACAAGGGAGCTTGACTGTGAGACTGACAGGTCGAGCAGGGACGAAAGTCGGGACTAGTGATCCGGCAGTGGCTTGTGGAAGCGCTGTCGCTCAACGGATAAAAGGTACCTCGGGGATAACAGGCTGATCTTGCCCAAGAGTCCATATCGACGGCATGGTTTGGCACCTCGATGTCGGCTCGTCGCATCCTGGGGCTGGAGTAGGTCCCAAGGGTTGGGCTGTTCGCCCATTAAAGCGGTACGCGAGCTGGGTTTAGAACGTCGTGAGACAGTTCGGTCCCTATCCGCTGCGCGCGTAGGAAATTTGAGAGGATCTGACCCTAGTACGAGAGGACCGGGTTGGACGAACCTCTGGTGTGTCAGTTGTTCCGCCAGGAGCACCGCTGATTAGCTACGTTCGGGATGGATAACCGCTGAAAGCATCTAAGCGGGAAGCCGGCCTCAAGATGAGATTTCCATACCTTCGGGTGAGAGGCTCCCAGCCAGACTACTGGGTTGATAGGCCAGATGTGGAAGTGCAGTAATGCATGCAGCTGACTGGTACTAATAAGCCGATGACTTGATAACACACCGTTTGTTGGTGCTACGCGTCCACTGAGTGGTTCTCGATGTACGGTCGAGAACCCTAGAGACAACAATGATTTGTCTATAGGTTTGATTGAAACATCAATAGTGTTTCGGCGGCCATAGCGTGAGGGAAACGCCCGGTTTACATTCCGAACCCGGAAGCTAAGCCTCACAGCGCCGATGGTACTGCAGGGGGGACCCTGTGGGAGAGTAGGACACCGCCGGACTTCTTTTAAGCAAATGGCCACCCATCGTTGGGTGGCCATTTTGCGTTAACAACATCTAGAACAGGGAGCATCATGCCGGAAGAGGAAGAGCGCCGTCCGCGTCGCAACGACGACCAGGGATCGCGCAGTAGCCGACCTTCCGGAGGACGCTCGGAACAGAATCGCAGCAGCGGTCCGCGTCGCGACGACGCACCCCGCCGCGAGGGCGGTTACAGTCGTGACGGAGGAGCCCCCCGTTCTGGTGGGTACAACCGCGACAACCGCGATGGTGGCGCTCCTCGTTCCGGCGGCTACAGCCGCGATGGTGGTGCCCCCCGTTCTGGTGGGTACAACGGCGATAACCGTGATGGTGGTGCTCCCCGTTCGGGCGGCTATAACCGTGATGGTGGCGCTCCCCGTTCGGGCGGCTATAGCCGTGATGGTGGCGCTCCCCGTTCGGGCGGCTATAGCCGTGATGGTGGCGCTCCCCGTTCGGGCGGCTATAACCGTGATGGTGGCGCTCCCCGTTCGGGCGGCTATGACCGCGATGGTGGTGCCCCGCGCACTGGTGGGTACAACCGTGATAACCGTGACGGTGGTGCTCCTCGCACTGGTGGGTACAACCGTGACAGCCGTGATGGTGGCGCTCCGCGTTCGGGCGGTTACAACCGTGACAGCCGTGATGGTGGCGCTCCGCGTTCGGGCGGTTACAACCGTGACAGCCGTGACGGTGGCGCACCCCGTTCGGGCGGCTACAACCGTGAAGGTGGCGCTCCCCGTACCGGTGGGTACAACCGTGACAACCGCGATGGTGGGGCTCCCCGTTCGGGTGGGTACAACCGCGACAACCGTGATGGTGGCGCTCCTCGCACTGGTGGGTACAACCGTGATAACCGTGATGGTGGTGCTCCTCGCACTGGTGGGTACAACCGTGACAGCCGTGATGGTGGCGCTCCGCGTTCGGGCGGTTACAACCGTGACAGCCGTGATGGTGGCGCTCCGCGTTCGGGCGGTTACAACCGTGACAGCCGTGATGGTGGCGCTCCGCGTTCGGACGGTTACAACCGTGACAGCCGTGACGGTGGCGCACCTCGTACCGGTGGCTACAACCGTGAAGGTGGCGCACCTCGTACCGGTGGCTACAACCGTGACGGTGGTGCTCCCCGTACCGGTGGGTACAACCGCGACAACCGTGATGGTGGCGCTCCGCGTTCGGGCGGTTACAACCGTGACAGCCGTGACGGTGGCGCACCTCGTACCGGTGGCTACAACCGTGAAGGTGGCGCTCCCCGTACCGGTGGGTACAACCGTGACAACCGCGACGGTGGTGCTCCTCGCTCGGGCGGCTACAACCGCGACAACCGCGATGGCGGGCCCCGCACGGGTGGCTACAACCGCGATGACCGCGCGCCGCGGCAGGACCGCGACTCGTCGCGCTCGTACCCGCAGCGTGGGGGAGTGGACCGTGAGCGTCCGGTGCAGGCATCGGGCGATCGTCCTCGCTTCAACGACCCGCACATCCCCGATGACGTCACGGCCCGTGACCTACACACGTCGGCGCGCAATGAGCTGAAGACCCTGAGCAAGGAGAACGCCGACCTCGTCGCTCGTCACCTCGCGATGGCGTCGCGTCTCATCGACGAGGATCCCGCTCTCGCTCATGAGCACGCTCTCGCAGCATCCCGCCGTGCCGGCCGCATCGCGATCGTCCGCGAGACCCTCGGGATCACCGCCTATGCGACCGAGGACTTCGCTCTTGCGCTGCGTGAGCTGCGCACGTACCGCCGCATCTCCGGCAAGGACGATCAGATCGCCCTGATGGTCGACAGCGAGCGGGGCATCGGCCGCCCCGACCGTGCGCTCGAGACCGGTCGCGCTGTCGACCGGACCGCTCTGACCACGCCCGTCCGTGTCTCGCTGGCGATCGCCATGTCGGGTGCACGTCTGGATCAGGGCGACCTCGAACTCGCGCTCGGCGAACTCGAGATCCCTGAGCTCGACCCCGACCGCGCATTCGAGTGGAGCCCCGCACTCTTCGCTGCGCGCGCCGCCGTGCTCGAGGACCTGGGGCGCACCGACGAGGCAGAGTTCTGGGCGCATCGCGCCGAGGTCGCTGCGGAAGCGCTGGGCGTCGACGAAGCCGGTGATGAGGAGATCATCATCGAAGACGGTCTCATCGAAGGTGACTTCGATGACGACCATGCTGAAGACGGCCGGTCCGATTCTGAGTCCGACGATTCTGGGTCTGACGATTCTGGGTCTGACGATTCTGAGTCCGACGATTCTGAGTCCGACGATTCTGAGTCTGACGATTCTGAGTCCGACGATTCTGGCTCTGACGATTCTGAGTCCGACCTGGAGCCCGCCGAGTCCGACGAGACCATCGCGGCTGCAGGTGCTGAAGAGGCGGACACCGAGTCCGATATCGAGTCGGAACCGTCGATCGACGACGAGGTGCGTGAGCTTCTCGGCGAGGGCGAGGACGAGGACGAGGACGGCGACCTCGCCGACACCGACGCGAAGCACACAGCATCCGAGCCCTCTGAGGAGGCGTAGTGGGGCTGTTCTCCAAGAAGCCCGCGCTGCGCACGCCGCTCGACGGCGTCGACGCCGTGCTCGCTGACCTGGATGGCGTCGTCTATGCGGGCCCTGGCGCGCTGCCCTACGCGGTGGAGAGCCTCAACGCGGCCGGTGAGACCGCGAGACTCGGTTACATCACGAACAACGCGTCGCGCACCGACGCGTCGGTCGCCGAGCACCTCAGCAGCCTGGGTCTCGACGTCGCCCCGGCTGATGTCATCACCAGCCCGCAGGCCGCCATGCGGCTGCTCGCCGGGATCGTGCCCCCTCCGGCGACGTTGCTGATCGTCGGGGGAGCCGGGCTCGTGGACGAGGCCGAGAAGGCCGGTTACACGGTGACTCGCAGTGCTGAGGATGCTCCGGATGCGGTCGTGCAGGGCTTCGCCCCTGAGGTCGCCTGGACGGACCTCGCAGAAGCGGCATTCGCCCTGAAGCTCCCCGAAGATGAGGGCGGCATCCCGTGGATCGCCACCAACACCGACTGGACGATCCCGCGCGAACGCGGCGTCGCCCCGGGCAACGGGACGCTCGTGTCCGCCGTGCACACGGCGATCGGTCGGCTCGCGACAGTGGCAGGCAAACCGGAGACTCCGATCTTCGAGGAGGCCACGTCGCGCTTCGGCGCGACGAAGCCGCTGTTCATCGGCGACCGTCTCGACACCGACATTCTCGGGGCGGTGAGGGCGGGTATCGACTCCGCGCTGGTGCTCACGGGCATCGACCGGCCGAAACATGTGCTCGCGGCACCGGAAGGATCCCGTCCGACGTACATCCTGAGCGATCTGCGGGAACTGCACCAGCCGTACCCGGAGGTCACGTCCAAGGACGGCGTCTATTCGGTCAACGGCGCGTCTGTGCGCGTCACCGGTGCGGATGTCGAGATCATCGCCGAGGGCGAAGCGCAGATCGATCTGCTGCGCGCCGGGGCAGCCGCGATCTGGGCTTCCGGGACACCGGTGTTCGTGCTTCGCGTCCCTGAGCGCCTCTACGACGACCCCTTCCATCGGCCCTGACGGGCAACCGGGCCCTCGCCGTGGCTCCGACGACGTGTCGGCCCTGCCGCGTACAGTAGAAGCGTGAGCGAAGAGACGACGAACGCACCGACCGATGGTCTGTGGAGTCGCCTGCGCCTGATCGAGGGGCAGCCTCTCGCTGCCAGAGCAGACGCGTACTCCGGGCTGCATGACGAGCTGTCCCGCCGCCTCGACAGCGGCGCGAGACTCGATCAGCGCGATGCGCCGGGCGCCCGATGACGCGACTCGACGCTGCCCTCGCCGCGCGAGGACTCGCCCGCTCACGCACCCACGCCGCAACCCTGATCGCCGACGGTCTGGTGAGCGTCGACGGCCGACCGGTCGTGAAGGCGTCGACGCCTGTCAGCGATGAGGCCGAGATCTCCGTCGCGGGTGCCGACCACTATGTCGGTCGCGGCGCGCACAAGCTGGTCGCCGCGCTCGACGGCTTCGGCATCTCTGCCGAAGGGCGCCTGGCGCTCGACATGGGCGCCTCCACCGGTGGCTTCACCCAGGTGCTGCGTGAGCGCGGAGCGCGCCGTGTGCTGGCCGTCGACGTCGGACACGATCAGATGGCCGCTGCCGTGGCATCCGATCCCGGTGTGGTGCGCGTCGAGGGGTACAACGTCCGATACATGACCCCAGAGAACCTGAGGGACGTGACCGGGGAGGACGCAGCCCCCGACCTCATCGTGGGCGACCTCTCGTTCATCTCGCTCGAGCATGTCCTGCCGGCCGTCGCGAGCGTGGCAGCGGCGGGATCCGACATCGTGCTGCTGGTCAAACCCCAGTTCGAGGTCGGTCGAACGGCCGTGCGCGGGGGACTGGTGACAGATCCCGCCACGCGCGCCGACGCCGTCGCGCGGACGGCGTGGAGCGCTTGGGACGCGGGGCTCGGCATGCTCGGCATCCTGTCCTCCCCGATTCTCGGGACCCACGGGAACACGGAATACCTTCTGCACCTCGCACCGGGCCGCGGCAGTGATCCGTCAGAATGGTCGGACCGCATCAACGAACTGACAGGGAGACGATGAACGAGCGCAACATCCTGGTCGTCGCCCATGCCGGCAGGGAAGACACGGTCGAAGCGGCCCTCCGCGTGGTCGATGCGCTGCGTGGCGCGGGGGCGCGCCCCGTGCTCGCCGCCGACGACAGCCTCGACCTGCGTGCCGTCGATGCCCGCTTCGCGGATGTCGACGTGCTCGGCGAGACGGTGCAGCAGGAGCAGCTCGAGCTCGCGATCGTCCTGGGCGGCGACGGCACGATCCTGCGAGCCGCCGAGCTGGTGCGCGGCTGCGCGGCTCCCGTGCTCGGGATCAACATGGGCCACGTCGGATTCCTCGCGGAGATCGATCGTGACGACATGGATGCCGCCATGCGCCGCGTCATCGACCGCGACTACGAGGTCGAAGAGCGTCTCGCGCTGTCGGTCCGGGTCAAGGACGTCGACGGCGAGGTGGTCTACGAGACGTTCGCCCTCAACGAGGCGACGGTCGAGAAGGCGAGTCGGGAGCGCATGATCGAGGTCGTGCTCGAGATCGACGGACGCCCCCTCTCGAGCTTCGGATGCGACGGAATGGTCGTGTCCACTCCGACCGGGTCCACGGCCTACAACTTCTCCGCGGGCGGTCCGGTCATCTGGCCGAGCGTCGAAGCCATCGCGGTGGTGCCGCTCTCGGCGCACGCCCTCTTCGCCAAGCCGCTGGTGGTCAGCCCCGATGCCGCCGTGGCCATCGAGATGCTCGAAGGCACGTCCGGCGCTGGCATCCTCTGGTGCGACGGGCGACGGTCCCACGACCTGCCGCCGGGGGCCCGAGTCGTCGTGCGGCGATCATCGCGCCCCGTGCGCCTCGCGCGTCTGCACCCGACCGCGTTCACCGATCGTCTGGTGCGCAAGTTCCAGTTGCCGGTCGCGGGATGGCGCGGGCAGGGGGCAGCCTCATGATCGAGGAGATGCGGATGCAGGGACTCGGCGTGATCGCCGACGCCGTGCTGCCTCTCGGGCCCGGATTCACCGCGATCACAGGTGAGACCGGTGCCGGCAAGACGATGGTCGTGACCGGCCTCGGCCTGCTGCTCGGTCAGCGCGCCGATTCCGGAGCGGTGCGTGCCGGTGCCACCCAGGCCTCGGTCGCGGGCGTGTGGATCGTCCCCGAGACCGGCGACGTCGCGGACATCGTGGCAGACGCCGGGGGCGAGCTGGAACCCGCCGGTTCCGGTGCCGCAGAGCTGTACGTCTCACGCACGCTGAGCGCCGAGGGACGCAGCCGTGCGAGCGTCGGAGGACGCGCGGCGCCGGCGGGTGTGCTGTCGGCCCTGGCCGAGGAGCTGGTCGTCGTGCACGGTCAGTCCGAGCAGCTCAGGCTGCGCTCTGCCGCTGCGCAGCGCGATGCGCTCGATCGCTTCGGAGGAGCGCCGATCGCCCGGGCGCTCGACGCCTACGCATCGTCGTTCACCCGGTGGCGCGAGCTGGATTCCGAGATCGCGGACATCACCGAGAACCGTGATCGCCGAGCCGACGAGGCCTCCCGGCTTCGGGAGGCACTTGCTCTCATCGAGGCTGCCGCCCCGGAACCGGGCGAGGACGTCGAGCTGTCGGCACGGGCCGAGCGCCTGGCGAACGCCGAGGAGCTGCGCCTCGCGGCCTCGCTCGCCCACGGCGCGCTCTCGAACGAAGAGGGCGAGCCCGACGCATCCGCGTTGATCGCCGAGGCGCGTCGCGCGCTCGAACGGGTCTCCGACGCCGCGCTCACCGAGATATCCGCAGGCCTCGCCGACATCGGCTACCGGATCGCCGACATCGCCGGACAGCTCTCCGCCTACCTCGCCGATCTCGACGAATCGGGACCGCACGAGCTCGCGGCTGTCGAAGAACGGCGCGCGGCACTGAGCACGCTCATCCGTGCGCACGGTTCGCTGGACGAGGCACTCGAGCTGTGGCAGACCGGATCGACCCGGCTCGCCGAACTCGAAGACGACGGCGAGCGGCTCGCACGCCTCGAGGCCGAACGGGACGCCGCTCGTACAGAACTGGATTCCCGGGCCGAGGCACTGACCGCGGAGCGCACCGCAGCCGCAGCACGACTGGGCGTCGCCGTGAGCGATGAGCTGCACGAGCTCGCCATGCCGGACGCGACTCTCGAGGTCGCGGTCACGCCCGGGGCGGAGAGCGCTCACGGCCGCGACGACGTCGCCATCCTGCTCGCGCCCCACCCCGGTGCCGAACCCCGCTCCGTCTCGAAGGGGGCATCCGGCGGTGAGCTGTCGCGCGTGATGCTCGCCATCGAGGTCGTGATCGCCGGCACCGACCCCGTGCCGACCTTCGTCTTCGACGAGGTCGATGCCGGGATCGGCGGTGCGGCGGCGATCGAGGTCGGCCGACGACTCGCCCGACTCGCAGAGAAGTCGCAGGTGATCGCCGTGACCCATCTGGCTCAGGTCGCCGCGTTCGCCAACAACCACCTCTCCGTCGTGAAATCCCACGACGGAGCAGTCACCGCATCGAGTGTCCGCCGTCTCGAAGGCCAGGAGCGCGAGGCCGAGATGGCCCGACTGCTGTCCGGATTGACCGATTCGGATGCCGCGATCACCCACGCCCGAGAACTTCTCAGCCTCGGCGCCCTCACCTCCTGATAGGATCGAAGCCCGTGATGAACTCTTCTTCTGCGGGGCCCAAGAACGACACGACCAAGCACATCTTTGTGACGGGTGGTGTCGTTTCGTCTTTGGGTAAGGGGCTCACTGCCGCAAGCCTCGGCAACCTCCTCACCGCGCGCGGACTCCGCGTCGTGATGCAGAAGCTCGACCCGTATCTCAACGTCGATCCGGGCACGATGAACCCGTTCCAGCACGGTGAGGTCTTCGTCACGGATGACGGTGCCGAGACCGACCTCGACATCGGCCACTACGAGCGCTTCCTCGACATCAACCTGTCGCAGGCGGCGAACGTCACGACCGGTCAGATCTACTCGCAGGTCATCGCCCGCGAGCGTCGCGGCGAGTACCTCGGCGACACCGTGCAGGTCATCCCGCACATCACCGATGAGATCAAGCGCCGCATGCGTCTGCAGGCGACCGAGGATCCTCGCCCCGACGTGATCATCACCGAGGTCGGCGGAACGGTCGGCGACATCGAGTCGCAGCCGTTCCTCGAGGCCGCTCGTCAGCTGCGTCACGAGCTCGGACGCGACAGCGTGTTCTTCGTGCACGTCTCGCTGGTTCCGTTCATGGGCGCATCCGGTGAGCAGAAGACGAAGCCGACTCAGCACTCGGTGGCGGCCCTCCGTCAGGTCGGCATCCAGCCCGATGCCCTCGTGCTCCGCAGCGACCGGCCTGTGAGCGAGAGCAACCGCAACAAGATCGCACTCATGTGCGACGTCGACGCCGAGGGCGTCATCAACACGGTCGACCTGCCGAGCATCTACGACATCCCCTCGACGCTCAACGACCAGGGGCTCGATTCGTACATCGTGCGCCGTCTCGGACTCGACCAGAAGGCTGCCGACGAGGTGGACTGGTCGCGCTGGAGCAAGGTCCTCCACGCCGTGCACAACCCGAAGCATGAGGTCACCATCGGCCTGGTCGGCAAGTACATCGACCTGCCGGACGCCTACCTCTCGGTGACCGAAGCGCTGAAGGCCGGCGGTTTCGCACAGGAGACCAAGGTCAACATCCGCTGGATCCCGTCGGACCGTTGCGAGACCCCCGAGGGCGCGCGCGAGCAGCTCGCCGCGCTCGACGGCATCTGCGTTCCCGGTGGCTTCGGCATCCGTGGGATCGAGGGCAAGCTCGGTGCGCTGAAGTTCGCGCGCGAGCAGGGAATTCCGACCCTCGGCCTCTGCCTCGGCCTCCAGTGCATGGTCATCGAATACGCCCGTGATGTCGCCGGCATCGAGGGCGCGTCGTCGAGCGAGTTCGACCCCGAGACGACCGAGCCGGTCATCGCCACGATGGCGGAGCAGATCGAGATCCTCGACGGTGGAGACCTGGGCGGCACGATGCGGCTCGGCCTCTACAAGGCTGCGCTGGCGGAGGGCTCCCTGGCGAGCGAGCTGTACGGCGGCCCCGAGGCGTCGGAGCGTCACCGCCACCGCTACGAGGTCAACAACGCCTACCGTGCGCGTCTCTCCGAGGCCGGTCTGGTCTTCTCGGGTCTCAACCCCGAGCTCGACCTGGTCGAGTACGTCGAGCTCCCGCGGGACGTCCACCCGTACTACATCGCCACCCAGGCGCACCCGGAGCTCCGCTCGCGCCCGACCGACCCGCACCCGCTGTTCCGTGGCCTGGTCGGGGCTGCGATCGAGCGTCACCGCTCGAGCGAGCTCTTCGACGTCGAGGCCGATGCCGAGTTCGGCGAAGCAGTCGCCTGAGCGTGGCGAAGCCCATGTCTGAGTTCGATGAGCTGAGAGACGAGCCCTTCCAGCCGGAGGTTCTGCAGAGTGACCTCGTCTACGAGGGTGCCGTCTGGAATGTGCGCGACGACCGTGTGCGTTACGGCGACGGGGAGATCCGCCGTCAGTATGTCGCGCACACCGGCGCCGTAGCGATCCTCGCGCTCGATGACCAGGGTCGCGTACTGCTGATCCAGCAGTACCGGCACCCGATCCGTCACCGCGACTGGGAGCTGCCGGCAGGTCTGCTCGACATGCCGGGGGAGGAGCCCCTCGCGGCAGCTCAGCGCGAGCTGGCGGAGGAGGCCGATCTCGTCGCCGCGCACTGGGAGCCGCTCGTATCGTCGTGGACGACCCCGGGTGGCAACGACGAGGTCATCCACGTCTTCCTCGCGAGTGGTGTGTCGACGGCGAACGAAGCGCACGCGCGCGTGGACGAAGAGGCTGACATCCGCGTGGAGTGGGTGCCGCTCGATGCCGCGGTCGCCGCGGTGCTCGATGGGCGGATGCGCAACGGCATCCTCAGCATCGGCGTCCTCGCGGCCGCGCAGAGGCTGCGCGACCGGAGCTGAGCATGCAGCTCGACCGAGCGTTGGACACGTATCTGCGCCACGTCACGATCGAGCGCGGCCTCAGCGAGCACACCATCTCGGCGTATCGACGCGACCTCGACACGTATCTGGAGTGGCTCGTGTCCGAGGGGGTGACGGACACCGCTGAGATCAGCCCGGCGGTCGTCGGACGCTTCATCGCCGATCGCTCCGGGGCCGATCCGGCTCCCGCGGCGACGAGCCTCGCCCGCCTGCAGTCGTCGGTGCGCGGATGGCACCGGTTCCTGGCGCGTGAAGGGATCGAACCGGATGACCCGAGCGGCCGTCTCCGTCCGCCCAAGGCCCCGCGGCGTCTGCCGAAGGCGCTGACGATCGACCAGGTCGAGAGCCTCCTCGGTGCCCCCAGCGCGGAGGATCCGCTGGGCATCCGTGACCGGGCCCTGCTCGAGCTGCTCTACGCGACCGGCGCTCGTGTGTCGGAGGCCGTCGGGCTCGACGTCGACGACCTCGCTCATGGCGATGTCCTGCGCCTCCGCGGCAAGGGGTCGAAGGAACGTATCGTGCCGATCGGCTCGTTCGCCCGCGCAGCGGTGGACGCGTACCTCACCCGGGTCCGTCCCGGGCTCGCAGTGAAGGGTCGGGCGTCGGCGCGGTTGTTCCTCGGCGCGCGCGGTGCGCCCCTGTCACGCCAGAGCGCCTGGCTGGTCATCCGCGCGGCCGCGGAGAACGCGCACATCACCGCCGAGGTCTCACCGCACACGCTGCGGCACTCGTTCGCCACGCACTTGCTGCAGGGCGGCGCAGACGTGCGCGTCGTGCAGGAGCTGCTCGGACACGCCTCGGTCGCGACGACCCAGATCTACACGCACGTGTCTGTCGACACGCTGCGCGACATCTACGCGACGTCGCACCCTCGCGCCCGGTGAGCCGAGCTGCGGCCAAAACGCGGGATCGCCGCGGCCGAGGCGTGGAACCCTCCGGGCGATCGGTAGACTCGATCAAGCACGAAACGAGCAGGAGAATCGGTGGCTGAGAACGCGGCGAAGTCCAGGGCGAAGACGTCGAAGACCGACGACACCCCCATGGGACCCACCGGGCGTCCCTATCACGGCTTCGCGACCCCTGCTCCTCTCGCCTCGCATGGTCCCGCCCGCATCATCGCCCTCTGCAATCAGAAGGGCGGCGTCGGCAAGACGACGACCTCGATCAACCTCGCCGCGGCCCTCGCCGAATATGGCCGGAAGGTCCTCGCGGTCGACTTCGACCCGCAGGGCGCACTGTCGGCTGGTCTCGGGATTCAGACGCACGATGTGCCGACGATCTACGATCTGCTGCTCGACACCAAGCGCGACGCACATGATGCGATCGTGCACTCGGGTGTCGAAGGCCTCGACGTCATGCCGGCGAACATCGACCTGTCGGCCGCTGAGGTGCACCTCGTGAACGAGGTCGCCCGCGAGACGATCCTCGCCCGTGTCCTCCGCCAGGTCGCGGGGGAGTACGACGTCATCCTCATCGACTGCCAGCCCTCGCTCGGTCTGCTGACGGTCAACGCGCTGACCGCCGCTCACGGCGTCATCATCCCGCTCGAGTGCGAGTTCTTCGCGCTTCGCGGTGTGGCGCTGCTGATCGAGACGATCGACAAGGTGCGCGACCGGCTGAACCCGTCGATCACCATGGACGGCCTCCTCGCCACCATGTACGACCCGCGCACCCTGCACTCGCGTGAGGTTCTCGAGCGTGTGGTCGAGGCGTTCGGGGACGACGTCCTGGAGACCGTGATCGGTCGAACCGTCAAGTTCCCCGATGCATCGGTGTCCGGTGTGCCGATCACCGAGTTCGCTCCGGAGCACGCTGCCGCGCAGGCGTACCTGCGACTGGCGCGGGAGCTGGTCGCCCGTGGCGCTGTCGCCTGAGCTCGAGCCGCCAGACACCCCGGCTCAGTCCGTCTCGCCTCAGTCCGTCTCGCCTCAGTCCGTCTCGCCCGTTCAGTCCGTCGCGGACATCGGCTCAGACATCGCTGACACCGCACTGCTGGCGGATCCCGGGTTCCGCGTCTCCCTGTCGAACTTCGACGGCCCGTTCGACCTTCTGCTGAACCTCATCTCGAAGCACGAGATGGACATCACCGAGGTGTCGCTGAGCGCCGTCACCAACGAGTTCATCGCTTACCTCAAGGAGCTCGACGACGACGAGGAGCTCGATCAGGCGTCCGAGTTCCTGGTGGTCGCAGCGACGCTGCTCGACATGAAGGTGGCGGGACTGCTGCCTCAGGGCGAGCTGGTGGATGCCGAAGCCGTCGCTCTTCTCGAAGCACGTGACCTCCTCTTCGCGCGACTCCTGCAGTACCGCGCCTTCAAAGAGGTCTCGGCGTGGTTCGCCCGATGCCTGCAGCGCGAGGACCGTCGGCACGTGCGTGCTGTCCGGCTGGACGAGAAGCACAGGCGAAAGACCCCCGAGCTCGTGTGGTCGCTCAGCGCGGATGACTTCGCCGCGCTCGCGCTTCTCGCGTTCGCGCCGAAGGAGATCCCGCATGTCGGCCTCGATCACCTGCACGCTCCGCTCGTCAGCATCCGCGAACAGGCCGCGATCGTGGTCACTCTGCTGCGCGCGGCGGAGTCCGTGAGCTTCCGCGAGCTGGTCGCGGGTGTGAGCGAGCCCGGGATCGTGGTCGCGCGGTTCATCTCTGTGCTGGAGCTCTACCGGCACGCCGCACTCTCCTTCGAACAACTGGAACCGCTCGGCGAGCTCACGCTGCGCTGGGCTGCCGACTCCTGGTCGGACGAGACACTGGCATCCCTGGGAGCCGACTATGACCGATGACACCGTTGACGCAGTGACAGGAGCCGTGACCGAGCCGGCCGTGCGTGACACGCCCCTCTCCGAGCGCATAGAGGCGATCCTGCTGATCATCGACGAGCCGATCGGACTCGTCGCTCTCGCCGCTGCCGTCGGATCACCGGTCGCTGCCGTCCGACAGACGATCGAGACGCTGGTCGACGATTACGACGGCAAGGGTCACGGACCGCGACGGGGTTTCGAGCTGCGTGAGGTCGGCGGGGGCTGGCGCCTGTACGTCCGGGAGGATCACGACGACGTCGTCGCGGAGTTCGTCGGGGGACAAGCGCCGGCACGACTCTCGCAGGCGGCGCTCGAGACGCTCGCGGTGATCGCCTACAAGCAACCCGTCACGCGCAGCCAGGTGGCGTCGATCCGGGCGGTGAACGTCGACTCCGTCGTGCGGACACTCCTCGCACGAGGTCTCATCACCGAGCTGTTCGCGGACTCCGAGACCGGCGCCATCAACTACGGCACGACCGACGCTCTGCTGCAGCACCTGGGCATCAACTCGCTCGACGAGCTGCCCCCCATCTCTCCTCTGCTCGACGACGGCGCGGACGGCTTCGACGAAGGGACCATCCGATGATCTCGGTCGTCCTGACGGCATCGACCGGCCGCGACGGCACGACGCGCAGAATCAGTTTCAACGAAGGGACCATCCGATGAGCGGCTTCGAGACACCAGAGGGCATCCGCCTTCAGAAGGTGCTGTCGGCGGCAGGCGTGGCCTCGCGACGCGTGATCGAGCAGTACATCGTCGAAGGGCGCATCCGTGTCAACGGCGTGACCGTCACCGAGCTCGGCCGTCGCGTCGACCCGGAGACCGATCTCATCGATGTGGACGGCACCGCTGTTCAGCTCGACGTGTCGAAGCGCTATGTGATGCTGAACAAGCCCACCGGGGTCGTCAGCAGCATGCGAGACGAGAACGATCGCCCCGATCTGCGCCGGTTCACCGAGGACTACGAGGAGCGGCTGTACAACGTCGGGCGGCTCGACGCGGAGACCAGCGGGCTGCTCGTGCTGACCAACGACGGAGACCTCGCTCACGTGCTCGCTCACCCGTCGTTCGGGGTGACCAAGGTCTACATCGCCAAGGTCGAAGGCGAAGTGACCGCGCAGACGATCTCGAAGCTCACCCGGGGCATCGAGCTCGACGACGGTCCGATCGCGGCAGACAAGGCGAGGCTGCTCGACACCTCTCGCGGGTCGAGTCTCGTCGAGCTGACGCTGCACTCCGGGCGCAATCGCATCGTCCGACGGATGCTGGCAGCGGTCGGCCACCCGGTGACCGAACTCGTGCGCCGCCAGTTCGGCCCGCTGCACCTGGGAACCCTCCCGGTTGGGAAGACGCGCGAACTGACTAAAATCGAACTCGGCGCACTCTTGACTCTGTCGCGCCGTGATTCCGGTGTCGCCGAGGCGCCAGGCAAGCAACAGGAGAACGAGTGACCGATACGACGAGTGCGCCCACGGGGGCTCGGAGTTCTGTCGCGCCACGAATCGCGGCCAGACTCTCGGGAACCGTTCGCGTCGTCGGCGCCGGGCTGCTCGGCGCGAGCATCGGACATGCCCTTCGTGCGAAGGGTGTCGACGTGGTGCTCGCCGACACCTCGCCCGCCCAGCTGCGTCTCGCGATCGACTACGGGGCGGGCCGCTCGGCCGCCGAGGACGATTCGCCGGTGCTGATCGTGGTCGCCGTGCCGCCGGATGTCACCGCGGATGTCATCGAGTCGGAGCTGAGTCGTTTCCCTCACGCTGTCGTCACCGACGTGGCGAGCGTCAAGCTCGAGCCCCTGCACAGCCTGCAGCACCGTGGCGTCGACCTCACCCGCTACATCGGCTCGCACCCCCTCGCCGGACGCGAGCGCGGCGGAGCGATCTCTGCGCGCGCCGACCTCTTCGTGGGCCGCCCCTGGGTGGTGTGCCGGGATGCCGACACGACCGCCACCGATCTCGCGCTCGTCGAAGCGCTCGCCCTCGATGTCGGAGCGATGCCGCTCGAGATGACTCCCGAGGAGCACGACCGCTCGGTCGCTCTCACCTCCCACGTTCCTCAGGTCGTCGCGAGCCTGCTCGCCGGCCGTCTCGCCACCGCCGACGAGGGTGCGCTGCGCCTCTCCGGCCAGGGCGTCCGCGACACGACGCGTATCGCGGCATCCGCACCCGAACTCTGGGTGCAGATCCTCGGAGCGAACGCCGGGCCCGTGGTCGAGATCCTCGACGCTCTGGCATCCGATCTCCGCGAGGTGTCGGACGCTCTTCGCGCGCCCGAGGCCCCCGGGGCTCGGCGTGTGGTCGCCGAGACGATCCGGCAGGGCAACGACGGCGTCGAACGTCTTCCCGGAAAGCATGGGCAGAACCAGCGATTCGAGTCCCTGGTCGTGATGGTCGACGACACCGCCGGCCAGCTCGGTCGACTGTTCGGCGAACTCGGAGAGCTCGGCGTCAACGTCGAGGACCTCCGTCTCGAGCACTCGCCGGGCGCGCAGTTCGGCCTGGCCGAGATCAGCGTCGACCCTGCTGCGCTGCACGGGGCGATCACCGGACTTCAGGAACGCGGCTGGCGGATTGCAGGTACCACCAATGACTGATTTCATCGCGATCGACGGGCCCGCCGGCTCCGGCAAGTCCAGCGTGTCCAAGGCGGTCGCTCGGGCTCTGGGCTTCGGCTACCTCGACACCGGCTCCGCGTACCGCGCTCTCGCCTGGCATGTGCTGGATCGAGGCGCCGACACGGCGGATGCCGCGGCGGTGCTCGACGCCGTCTCCGACTTCCCTGTGCGCGTCGGCCTCGACCCCGACGATCGCACCGTGCTCGTCGGAGAGGTCGACGTCACGGACGCGATCCGCGAACCATCGGTCTCGAGCGCGGTGAGCGGCGTCGCCCGTGTGCCCGAGGTGCGGAACCGGGTCAATCGTCTCTTCCGCACCCTCGTCGCCGAGGCGCCGTACCCGGCGGTCGTCGTCGAAGGGCGGGACATCACCACCGTGGTGGCTCCCGACGCCCCGGTGCGCATCCTCCTCACGGCTGCGCCCGAGGTGCGCGCCGCACGACGTGCCGGCGAGCTCGCCGGCGAGAACGCCGAGGCCGTCGCGGCCGCACTGCACAAGCGCGACGCATCAGACAGCGCCGTCGTCGACTTCCTGAACGCCGCAGACGGCGTCGAGGTCGTCGATTCGACGGAGCTCGATTTCACACAGACCATCGACGCCGTCCTCGCGGTGATCGAACGAATCCGAGGAGTACACCATGGCTGACGACGAATACGAAGGCGGCCCCGACCAGCTCGCCGAGAAGATGGAGTCGCTCGACGAGCAGCTCGCGGAGGCGCGCGCCGAGACCCTGCGCGCCGGCCTCGCCGACTACGACCTGGACGATGAAGATGCCGCCCTTCTCGCCGGCATCACGATGGGTGAGGACGGGATCCAGTTCTTCCCGGCCCTGCCGGTCGTCGCGATCGTCGGTCGACCGAACGTCGGCAAGTCGGCTCTCGTCAACCGCATCCTCGGCCGTCGTGAGGCAGTCGTCGAGGACACCCCCGGCGTGACCCGCGACCGCGTGACGTACAAGGCCGAGTGGGCCGACCGTCGCTTCTCGCTCGTCGACACGGGCGGCTGGGAGCCCGACGCCCGCGGCATCGACCGCTCGGTCGCCGCGCAGGCGGAGGTCGCGATCGACCTCGCCGACATCGTGCTGTTCGTCGTCGACGCCATGGTCGGCGCCACGTCGACCGATGAGCACGTCGTGAAGCTGCTGCGCAAGAGCGGCAAGCCGGTCTTCCTCGTCGCCAACAAGATCGACGACGCTCGTCAGGAGCCTGAGGCTGCGGCTCTCTGGAACCTCGGCCTCGGCGAGCCCTACCCGGTGTCGGCGATCCACGGTCGTGGCGTCGCCGATCTGCTCGACCAGCTGCTGAAGAAGCTGCCGGATGTCTCCGCGGTCGCGAAGGCCGAGATCGGCGGGCCGCGGCGCGTCGCGATCCTCGGTCGCCCGAACGTCGGCAAGTCCTCGCTGCTCAACAAGGCGGCCGGCGAAGAGCGCGTGGTCGTGAACGACCTCGCGGGAACCACCCGTGACCCGGTCGATGAGATCGTCGAGCTCGGTGGCAAGCTCTGGCGCCTCGTCGACACCGCCGGCATCCGCCGCCGGGTGCACATGGCGCAGGGTGCTGACTTCTACGCGTCGCTGCGCACGTCCGCTGCTCTCGAGAAGGCGGAGGTCGCGGTCGTCGTCCTCGATGTGTCCGAGACGATCAGCGAGCAGGACGTCCGCATCATCGATCTCGTGCTCGAGTCGGGCCGCTCTCTCGTGCTGGCATTCAACAAGTGGGATCGTCTGAACGATGACGACCTCGAGAACGCCGATCGACGTCGGTACCTCGAGCGTGAGATCGAGCAGGACCTGGCGCACGTCGCCTGGGCGCCCCGAGTGAACATCTCGGCCAAGACCGGTCGTCACCTCGACAAGCTGGTGCCGGCGCTCGAGACGGCGTTGGAGAACTGGGACCGTCGCATCCCGACGGGCAAGTTCAACGCCTTCCTCGCAGAGCTCGTCGCCGAGCACCCGCACCCGCTGCGTGGCGGAAAGCAGCCGCGCATCCTGTTCGGCACGCAGGCATCGACGCGTCCGCCGACGTTCGTGCTGTTCACGACGGGATTCCTCGACCCGGGCTACCGCCGCTTCATTCAGCGTCGTCTGCGCGAGCTCTACGAATTCGACGGAACTCCGATCGTCATCAACATGAGGGTCCGCGAGAAGCGCCAGCGCTGATCGCACCCGATTCGACAGCTGTGCCCGCGCGATTCCGCGCGGGCACAGCTGTTCCCGCGTATGACCCCGGCGGATGCCGACAGCCGGATGCTGTGACAGGCTGAAGGGGTGACTGTCGTACCTCCCGCCGCAGGTGAACCCCGCCGC
Source organism: Microbacterium sp. CGR1 (assembly GCF_001266755.1). Lineage (NCBI taxonomy): Bacteria > Bacillati > Actinomycetota > Actinomycetes > Micrococcales > Microbacteriaceae > Microbacterium > Microbacterium sp. CGR1. The sequence continues at coordinate 1,324,031 of NZ_CP012299.1, read as the reverse complement.
CCAGATGGGCCGCGAAACCCGGGCGACGCCTGGGTGATCGCCCCCTCGGGGGAGAAGTACTGGGGGCGCTTCGGCGCGGCTGGACTGCTCGCCGTCGATCCGGAACGCGGGATCCTTCTTCAGCACCGGGTGTCCTGGTCGCACTTCGGTGGGACGTGGGGGTTGCCTGGCGGCGCCATGCACCAGGGCGAGAGCGCGATCGTGGGCGCAGTGCGCGAGGCGCAGGAAGAGGCCGGGGTTCCGGATGCGGCCGTGCGACCCCGGTTCACCAGCGTGCTCGATCTGGACGTGTGGTCGTACACGACCGTCATCGCCGATGTGGTGCGTCCGTTCGACCCCGTGATCAGTGACCCCGAGAGCGTGGCTCTCGAGTGGGTGCCCGTCGATGAGGTGGACGCACGGCCGTTGCACCCCGGTTTCGGTAGCGCCTGGCCCGCTCTGCGCACCCTGCTCGATGTGCGCCTGTCGCTCGTCGTCGACGCCGCCAACGTGGTCGGCTCTGTGCCGAACGGATGGTGGAGAGATCGTGCCGGTGCGACGGCTCGTCTTGCCTCGCGCCTCGACGGACTCGCTGTGCCCGCGGCCGACCTCGGGGTCGGGGGAGCGACCTGGTTCCCGGAGATCGCTCTCGTCGTCGAGGGACAGGCGCGCGGGATCGTGACTCCGTCGTCGGACGCCGATGCGGAGGTGCCCGAGCTGCTTCCCGCAGGTGGCGTCTCGATCGTCCGCGCCGACGGGGGCGGAGACGATGCGATTGTGGCTGAGGTGGAGCGTCGGACGCATGCTGGGCAGCATGTCGTGGTCGTCTCGAGCGACCGCGAACTGCAGAACCGCGTCGACGCAGCGGGCGCGGCGCAAGTGCGCTCGGCGGGCTGGCTGTTGAGCGTGCTCCCGCAATAGTCGGGGCCGCTTTCGTCTCAGTGCGTGCTCCGCTTTCGTCTCAGCGCGCGCTCCGCTTCGTCTTGGCTGTGCTGCCTCGCCCGACGGCGGCTGCGCTCAGCGTGAGGGGTGTTGCGCTCAGCGTGACGCGTGCTGCGCTCAGCGTGAGGATGCTGCGCTCAGCGTGAGGATGCTGCGCTCAGCGTGACGTGTGATGCGCTCAGACGAACATCACTCTTCGTCGCGGTGGGTCGACATACTCGCGGCCGAGCGGACTCGTCCACGTGAGCGACCCGTCAGAAGTCTGGCGCGCCGTCCACCGATGCCGCTCATGGATGTCCGGATGCTTGAGCGAGTGGTGCGTCGTGCAGAAGTGGCTGAGATTGTCGACGCGCGTGCGTCCACCACGGGCGTGGTCGTGGTTGTGGTCGATCTCGCAACGATGCACCGGCATCCTGCATCCGGGAAACCTGCAGTGCTGATCGCGCGCTCTGAGGAACCGCCGCATCTGCTCTGTCGGGGAGTAGGAGTCGGTCTCCGTGACCAGTCCCTGCGCGTCGAGGAACAGACGTGCCCACCCAGTGCGATGTCCTGCGAGTCCCCGCGCGACGTCGGGATCGAGCGGCCCGTGTCCGTCGAGTTCAGCGGGACGATCGTCCTCCCCGGCGAGAGTGCTTGCAGCGACGGTGACCTGGATGCGGGCGGAGATGTTCTCCAGCCCTGTGTCTGTCGCGTCGCTCGGATCGGCAGTGAGGAGCAGGTCAGCCAGCACATCGGCGCGCATCTGGTCGAATGTGCGAGCGTCGCCGGAGAGGTGCTCGATGTCGGGGCTCGAGGGGTCGGCCATCGGGTCGATCAGTCCGGCAAGCGGGTCGGTGACGAACGTGCCGTCGGCGGCGATCACCGCTGTGTCGAAGTAGGACTCGTATCGGGGATCATCGGGCGAGAGGTCGTCGAGGTAGAGCGAGCCCTTCGGTTCGTCCAGCGGCTCGAGGATGGGCGCCCGCTCGTTGCGGGTGCGAGTGATGTGCCGGGCCATCTGTGTGAGTCGATCGGAGATCGCCACTGCGACCCACTCGGGCAGGATCGCCGTGAGGGCCGCAAGCCCGTCGCCGACGGACTTGACGGTGACACACCGTTCCGCGGCCGCTCGGCGATGCTGCTCGACGACGGTCTCGCCGACGAGAGCTGCCGCCACCTGACGTGCATGGGTCTTCGTTCTCGGTGCCGTGTCGTTCTCAGCGACCACCAGAACGGCAGCCTCGTAGACGCTCATCGTCTCGGCGTCCACCCGCCCATCGCGGATGGCGTCGTCGACGATCTCGCTCGCTCGCACGATCTCACGGACATGATGCACGCCGATCGACCCGACAGAGAAGGCGGTCTGCACGGCCGGGAGCGTGCGCGTCAGAGTGCGTGCATCGGTGAAGGCGTACTCGACCGAACCTTTCGGGATGTGACCGGCCGCGGAGTACTCTGCGACCATCGAGCGGTAGATCGCATCGCGATGGTGCGGGCTCTCCGAGACGTCGCTGTCGTGCATGCCGATCCGCTCGACCAGCAGCGCGTAGGACTCCCCTCGAGCGCAGCGATCTGGCGGCGCGTGGCGACCCATTCGTCGAGCAGGCGGCAGCGCTTCTCGAGATCGAGGTCGAAGTCGGTACGCCGGGTCATAGGTCCACATTAGAACCTATGTTCGACCGCATCCAGGCTCAACCCTGGAATATGCCGTCATCCTCGTATCCTCGCCCGCGCAGCTTGTCGATGTCGCGACGCTCGCGTTTCGTGGGTCGCCCAGCCCCCCGATCACGCAGTCCGAGAGCCGCCTGCGGTTCGCGCTCCGGTGTGCGATCCTCATACGCCAGCGCAGCGAGAGGGGCGCCGACGCGCTTGACGAGCAGCTGACGCACGATGAGAATCCGATCGAATCCGGCGATCCGGATGCGCAGTTCGTCGCCGACGCGGATGTGCTGAGCAGCCTTCACTTTGTCGCCGTTCACGCGCACATGCCCCGCACGGCATGCAGTGGTGGCGGCCGAGCGCGTCTTGTAGACGCGGATCGCCCAGAGCCAGCTGTCGACCCGTGCTGCATCCGCCATCAGATGTCTCGCTTTCTCAGTGCGATCAGGGTGCCGGCGATGATCAGACCCTGCCCGAGCGTGTAGGTGGCCATGATGGCGGGGCTGCTCCAGTCCGGCAGGGAACCGGGCAGGAAGAGCCGAAGAGCCAAGAGAGTGTCACTGGCGAGAAAGAAGGCGCCGCCGATCGACACGAGCGCAGAGCATCGAGCGGCGGTGGCCGCTGTGCTCGCGAGGACGAGACCGTAGACAGCCACCGCGATCAGCAGCCCACCGGCGTGCGGACCGATGAACACCAGCATCACCACCCACCACGCGGCGTAGACGAGCGCCCACCACGGCATCCGCCGCGCGGCGAGATGGCGCATGAAGAGCGCGATGTATGCCAGATGCGCGATGCCGAAGAACAGGAGCATCAGAGGCACTTCTGGCGCCGCCGGGAAGAACACCCCTGCGCTGTCGCCGAGCCACGAGAACAGGAGTGCCGCGATGGTCAACGCCAGCGCCGAGCGCTCCGCGGCGCGACCCACCGACACGCACACGGGCACGGCGAGCAAGGGCATGAGCAGGAGCTTCGTCGGGCCGGCTGCGGGGCTGCCGACGCTCAGCAGCGCCACGTGCGTCGCCGATGCCGCCGCATAGGGCAGAAAGGCCCAGAGAAGCGGGTCGGATGGACGGCGTCGCTGCATCTCACCATCGTAGGGCGGGATCGAACGCGGTCAGCCTCGCTCAGGATTCGACCGTGACCTGGGTGATCTGACCGTCGGCACCGAGGTGCACGGCGGGCCAGTAGCCCTCGGGGAAGTGCTGGCCGCAGGTGTCGATGAAATGGAGCACGACCGTGCCATCGGACGAAGCTTCGAGCGTCTCGAGGGTGAGGTCGGTCGCCGCGTCGTCGAGCTCGTGCTGCTCCGGGGCCGCATTGCTGAAGGCGGCGACGACCGCATCCGTCGCCAGTCGTCGCAGGACGCCGAGGGCGGCTATGGTCTGATGCACATGGGGGAGCAGTGCGGCAGCCTCATCGGCATCGGTGCCCTCGATCATGAGATCGAGAGGGGCGCCGGCGACGACCGTGCCGCCTGCATACCAGTCATGGGTCAGTACCGTTCCGTCGGACAGCTCGGTCGTGGCGCGCGTGAGGGTGCCCAGTTCGGGATCTTCGATGGTCGGGTTCTCGTCGCTCATGTCACCACGCTAGCGCTCGCTCACGGCCCGAGAGTCGAGCCGCGGGACTCGAGGTGCTCGCGCAGGATGCGAATGGCCTTGGGCCCGACTCCGTGGATGGCGAGCAGCGCCGTCTCGGACGCGCCGTCGAACTGGTCGAGACGGGTGAACCCGTGGAGCGCGAGCCCTCGTCGTGCGACCTTGCCCATGGACGCCGGTAGGTCCGTCTCTTCGTTCATGACGACAGATCCAGTGCGACCAGGGTTCGGCCGGGCTTCATCTCCGCGCGTTCTTCGAATCCCGCCGCCAGGAACGTGGCGAGCGTGCCGTGGAACAGATCGTTGGTGCGCTTCTTCTCGCCACGGGTGTCGACGGGGTACCCCTCGACCAGTCCGGCGCCGGAGCGTCGAGCGAGATCGACGGCGGCGCGCAGCAGCTCGAGGGTGATGCCCAAGCCGCGGTGTTCGCGACGGACCACGAAACATGTCACGGCCCATACGGACTCGTCATCGAAGGGTTCGGTTGATGCCGCCGCGATCATGCGCGTGCGCGGCACCCGCTGCTGCAGGGTTCGCGGACCGATCCTGATCCACCCCGCGGCCTCGCCGTCGATGTATGCGATCAGACCAGGTGGAGGGCCCGCCTGGATCTCATCGTGCAACATCTCTGTGCGTTGCGGCGTGGTGGTCTCATTCCACTCCTTGTTGCTCAGCATCGGCCAGATGCACTGGCAGCTGGCACCGTCGCCGCCGCCCGTCAGTGCATGCTGAACGTCATCCCATCGGGCGCTGGTCGCCACCTCGGTCGTGATCGTCACCATGGATGCGACCGTACGCCGGGGCTCCGACACCTCGCAACGCCCGGCGCTCACCCGGTTCGCGGAGTTCCGTCGAGTGGGGCTAAGATAGGGGAGTTGCCTGCGCGAGAGTGTAGAACAACGGGCTGTGGCGCAGCTTGGTAGCGCACTTGACTGGGGGTCAAGGGGTCGCAGGTTCAAATCCTGTCAGCCCGACCACAAAGCCCCGGAGAGCCGCAGAAATACGCGGAACTCCGGGGCTTTTTCATGCCCGGAATCCGCGGCGTCAAGACTCCACGCACGAGGAGGCGGCCACAGGCATTGGGGCGGGCAGTGCGGTGCCCCGACCGGTTCTGGGGTACCTATCGGGACACCTAGCCGGCTTCGCTGGGGAACTCCACCGGCTCGGGGCCGCGTCTGTGTGGCCACGGCCAACGTAACCCCAATGCAGCGCTGTATCTAGGGGTTGCGGATGCGCCTCAGTCCGATCGTGTGAACGGCGATCGGCGGATCTCCGTTCATGCTCAGCGGCATCGAGATCCCGAGGCCCAGCCGCGTTTCGTGCAGAAGAGCGTACGCCCGCGCGCCGTCGTCCACCACGCCATGTGACGTGGCTCCTATCGGGCGTATCCTTCGCTCGAGAGCCTGCCCCCGACCACGGTCTGGGGACCCCGGCGGGGCCGCTCCGGTCGAGGGACTCTTCCTTCACATGATCACTCGTGATCCGGAGAGAGAGTCCCTCCGCTGTGCGATCCGTCGTCCTTCCGTCCGATTCCTCCTCACGTCAACCCCCTCCTCGTGTGCGTGGTCGACCGCATACCGTCGCCTCAACCGACAGAGGAGATGCAATGAGCGATCTGCAGAACACGCACGGAACTCCCGGTGGCGACGAAGAGGCGGACACCGCCTCGGGCGGTGCGCCCGACGAGTCGTCGTCGAAGAGCACCGACGAGATCATCGAGGACGAGACCACCGACGAAGACGGTGCGCCCCTCGAGAACCCGTCCGGCGGCTGACCCCGACGACGTCCACACGGAGAAGACCCCCACCGGCGCTGAGTCCTGTGGGGGTCTTCGTCGTCGGCGGGTCGCTGCACCTAGGCCGTGCGCACCGTCAGCATGCGCCACCCCTCGGGCACCTTCGCCTCGAGCGACGCCATGTCGTCGGCCTCGATCTCGCGCACGCCGTCGACACGGGTGAACGTGCCCGTCGCCTCCATCTTCGCTTCGCCCTTCAGCATCCGCACGGGCGCCGACGTCAGATAGAAGCCCGGCTTGCGGTGCTGTTCGAGCTCGACGAGCACCTCGGCCAGCGTCGTGCCGATGACGTCTGCAGTGCTGGTCTCGATGGGACGAATCAGAGCGATGAGCATCAGGCCAGCCTATGGCGCGGCCCTTGGGATTCGACGTACCGCTCCGCGCAGCGCATCAACTGACCGTCGTCGCGAGCGGAGGAAGGTGCGGGATCATGACCGGCGGCGTCGATCGGCTCGGCGGGTTGTGGAACCGCTGCAGGTCGCTGAGCACCTCTTCCGCCGACATGTACGAGCTCGCCAGGGGAAGGTTGCGCAGCCAGAGCACATCGACCTCGACGGCGTCGACCTGATAGATGCAGGCGACAGTCTGGCGCGCATCGTGCGCCTCGTATCTGTGGTCGACGATCAGCCACTCGGTCTCCGTGACCCTTCGGAGCTCGAACCTCGGATCGGGCATCGCGGACATCTCAACACTCCAATCAGTCGTTGTCACCATCGGCTGACAGAGGGAGCGCTCCGCGCCCGGGCGGGAAGACACCACCGCCGGGTCGACGGGCGCCCTCTGCCCGCCAGAGTTCACCAGAATTATAAGAACTAACCGGTATATCGCTCAAGTGAGCCGCGAGGGGATGCGGCGGACAGCGCCCCTCAGCCTTCGTACGCGGTCTGCCCGGCGATCACGGTCCGCAGGACTCGCGCTGTGAGCAGCGACGCGTTGCCCTCCGAGAACGGATCGACGTCGAGCACAGCGAAGTCTGCGACCTGGCCCACCGCGATCCGGCCCCGCCAGTCTCCATCGCCGATCGAGAGCGCCGCGTCACGAGTCGCATGCACGACCGCGCGTTCGAGGGGAAGAGCGAACTGCGGATGCACCGCCGGCACATCCGGGTCGAGAGCGGACGCCCGCGTTGTGGCGACGTACATGTTCGCGAGCGCCGCGTGCGGTGCGGTGGGGGCGTCGGTCGAGAAGGCGAGCAGTGCACCGGCATCCTCATACTCGGGCCACGCGAAGGCGCGATCCGCACGATCGTCGCCCAGCTGTGCTGCCCAGTTGGCGAAGATGGCGGGGTCGGCGTGAACCGGCTGCATGGAGGCCGTCACGCCGAGCCGTGCCATGCGCTCGGCCGTGCCGGGTGCCGCGTACTCGAGATGCTCGATCCGGTGGCGACGGGGGCGATCGCCATTGACGGTGATGGCGTGCTCGATGGCATCCAGCGCGAGAGTGCTCGCCTCGTCGCCGATGGCATGCAGCGCGACCTGCAGTCCGGCGGCATCCGCGGCCGCCACCACGGGGAGCAGCCGATCAGCGGGCCAGATCGGCGCGGCGTGGGAGCCATCCGCATATGGTGCGCGCATCGCCGCCGTGCACGCGTCGATCGTGCCGTCGAGCACGAGCTTGATCCCGATCACGCGAACGGTGCCGGAGTCGGCGACGGCACGCTCGGCCGCCTCGGCGACCTGAGCCAGGTTCTGGGCATCGTCACCCGTGTTGGCGACGAACCAGTGGGCGGCGATCCGCAACGGCAGCGCGCCACGTCGTTCCGCGCGCTCGAGCGCTTCGAGCGCGAGCGCGTCGAACGCCATGTCGACGGCGCCGGTCACACCGGCCGCGAGGTACGCCTCGACGACGCGCTGCACCGCCGCATCCCGCTGCTCGTCGGTGGTGGTGGCATCGCGGTGCGCCCACGCGAACTGCTGCGCGGCCGTCTCGTAGAGCATCCCGGTCGGCTCGCCGTCGGCATCCCTCTCGATCCGACCGCCGATCGGGTCAGGGGTGTCGCGGGTGATGCCGAGCTCGCCGAGCGCCGCGGAGTTCACCCAGCACGAGTGGTAGTCGTTCGCATCGAGGTAGACGGGGACGTCAGCGACGACGGCGTCGATCATCGCCGCCGTCGGCGCGCCGCCGGGGATCGCATCGAAGAGCCATCCGCGTCCTCGGACGACGCCGGGAGAGGTTTCGCGTGCCGCTGTCACTCTGCGCTGGATCTCGTCGAGCGACCCGGCATCGGTGAGACCGATCTGACCGAGCGCCTCGCCCATCATGAGCAGGTGCGTGTGAGCGTCGATGAAGCCGGGAAGGACGACTCGTCCCTCGAGATCGACCACCGAGTCCGAGGGCGGGGCGTCGGATTCGGTCCCCACGAAGACGAACTCCGCGCCGTCGACGACGACCGCGTCGGCCCAGGCGGTGTCGTCGGCCGTGAAGAACCGGGCGTTGCGATACAGGGTGCGGGTCATCGGAGCGTCTCCTCATGGGCGGCGGCACGCTCGAGGCGCGTCGAGAGCAGGGCGATCGCGCTCGCGGGCACGGCGAGAACGAAGCTGGCGATACCCAGTGCGACGGCGAATCCCTCGAAGCCGAGCACGCCGACCAATGCCGCGCCGATCACCGGTGTGAGTGCCGAGCCGACGAGGTAGACGGCCAGGAGGGGGCCCGACCAGCGGCCGTCGGCATCGAGGGCGGCTGAGGTCGAGACGAAGTACATGAAGGCGATCGCGTAGACGGTGTTCCACGCGATGAACACGATGATGAACGCGGTCGGATCTGAGGTGAACCCCTCGACGATCTTCAGGACGCCTCCGGCCACCAGCAGCACGGCGAGCGGCAGTGCTCTTCCGAGCCGAGATCCGACGACCATGAGCAGCACCGATCCGATCAAGCCGCCCGCCGTCGCGCCGCTGAGCGCGAGGCCCAGGCCTTCGGGGGTCAGCCCGGTCTGCTCGGCACCCATGATGCCTGCCATGGCCCAGAGCGAGTCCTCGCTCGCCGCCCACAGCGCGAACACGACGAGAAGGCCGAATCCGGCGATTGTGACGGTCCGCGAGCGCGCGGGTGACAGCCGCACCGTGCCGGTCGGCGGCACGTCGATCGGCATCGCCTCGGCGACGGCGGCGCCGGCCTGCGGGTCGAGCACGGGCGCCGCGGGCAACCAGGCCGAGACGAGCAGGCCCACGATGCTGAAGAGTGCCAGCGCCCCGAAGACATCGATCGGGGCGAGCCCGATGAGGGGGATCACGGCCAGCACGATCGTGATCACGCCGCGATTCGCGAGACCGTTGAATCCGGCGACCCTGTCGGGGTTGCGGAACGCGGCGAGAGCGGCGCCCGAGGCGGCGACGGCGCCACCGGCTCCCGCGCCGCCGACGAGCAGCCCCGGAAGGATGAGAGCGGGGACCGCAGCGGCGGTGGCGAAGCCGACCGCGGCGATGGCGAGTCCGGTTCTGGCTACGACCCGCCGGTGACTCCCGGCGCAGAGCGGGGCGATGGCCAGCCCGGTGACAGCCGTGAGCAGAAGAGTCGCGGTGACGAGCCAGCTGGCCGCGAGCACGTCCATGCTGAGACCCGTCTGAGCGGCGGTGATCATGTAGGGCGACAGGTTCACGCCCAGGTAGCCGGCGATTCCGATCGCGAACGTGGCGGTGGCGGTGGGCAACCGGAGCGGAACCCGGGTGCTGAGGTCGATGGCGGTCATGGTTCTCCCACTGAGAGGGCACGGCGGTGTGCGCGAGGTGATGACGACGCGCATCGGGTGGGGCGCGGATCTCATAAACGAATGGTGTTCGTCAACGAATGGTGTTCACTATTATGCACAGGAGGGATGTCGGAGGGAAGAGATTTCTTCGTCGCCCGTCACAGAGAGCGAGAATGCGATGCCCAGGCCGTCGAGCCCCCTGCTGTCGCCCGACATCATCGGCGCGGCAGGCCTCGAGCTGTCGAGGGCCGGAGAGCCGTTCGGGGTGAACGCGATCGCGCGCAGGCTCGGTGTCCGGCCCTCTTCGCTGTACAACCATGTCGACGGCATGGACGGCATCATCGAGCTGATGCGCGGCCGTCTGGTCGAGGACTACCGGGTGAGGCCCGAGGAGAAGCAGTGGGACAACTTCCTGGTCGATCTGCTCAGACAGCAGCGCCAGATGTATGCCGATCACCCGCAGCTCGTACCGCTGCTGATCGGCAAGACGATCACTCATCCGGCGGTCATCGCCGCCTACGACGACCTGGCGACCGCTCTCGTCGACGGCGGTTTCCCCGAGGACGAGGTGCTCACGGTGATCGCGATCATCGACGCATTCGCGATCGGCTTCGGCCTCGATCTGGCATCGCCGGACGAGGTCTGGGAGCCCGGGGAGGGGACGCGGACGCTCGGGCGCGTGATGGAGGGCGCGGAGCGCGGGACAGCCCGCGCGGATCGGACCTTCGAACTCGGCGTCGGGTTGCTGGTCGATTCGCTCCGTGCTCGGCTCAGCCGATGACCCGGGAACCGGTGGAGCGGCGGTGACTGGTCAGGATCCGGTGCGTGCGGTGACGAGCGCCTGGAGCGCTGCCGCATCGTGCGGTGCGTGCCCGCGCGCGTCGTTGTCGAAGTAGACGTACACGTCGCGCGGTCGGCCGTCGCCGGCGCCCGTGCCGTCCGACCAGGCGCAGAGCAGGTCGGCCCATTCATCGAGCTCGGCGGCGGTGTAGGCGCTGTGATAGAGCATCTGTGCGCCATGAAGCCGGACATAGACGACCTCGCTCGTCAGGGCGTCGAAACGTGGCCATCTGCCGGCGGTGTCGGCGATGACGAGCGAAGCGCCGTGGTGACTGAGGATGCGCAGTGCCTCAGGATCGTCGAATGTCTGCGACCTCGGCTCGATCGCGTAACGGATCGGCTGGTCGCTCTCGAGCTCCGTCCAGGCTCGTCCGTCGAGACGCGAGTCGTGCGTCATCGCCAGCTTCTGAGCATCGCCCGTCGTGCGGGGGAGTGAATCGAGGAATCGTTCCAGGACCTCGGCATCGAACTTCTCACGCTCCGGCAGCTGCCAGAGGATCGGTCCGAGTTGGGTTCCGAGGGCGAGGATGCCGGAGGCGAAGAAGTTGGCGAGTGCCTGTTCCGTGTCGCGGAGCCGCAGCATGTGCGTCACATAGCGGGATCCCTTGATGGCGAAGCTGAAGTCGTCAGGCACCTCGCTGCGCCAGCGACGGTAGCTATCCGGGCGTTGCAGCGAGTAGAACGATCCGTTGAGCTCGACGGTAGGGAAGTGCTGTCCGATGTGCTCGAGCTCCCGGCGTTGAGGCAGACCCCGGGGATAGAAGTCACCGCGCCAGCTGGCGTACCGCCAGCCCGACACGCCTATCCTCACCTGCGCAGCGCGTGCGGCGGTCATCGACTGATCCTCCTCCGCTGCCGCCGTGATTCGGGCGGCGTGAGGCGACGATAGGTGCGATGCCGCAGATGGGGAGCGGGGTTGACGCCCGTGGGCCACGTTGGTAGCGGCGTGCTCTCTCGCTCGGCTGTACGTGAAGACGAGGATCGCGCGTGGTGCGAGGACTGGTTGCCCTCTCGAGTCGTCCAACCCCATTTGGATCACTCGAGAGGGCTCACCGTCCTTCCCGGACGGTAGGGGAGGCGGCGAAGATTTTCGCTGCTCTCTCGACTGATATCCCCAGATGTTCAGCCGGTAGCCCCCGCTACTCCTTGCAGAATATCGCTTAATAGCTCTGTCCGCCATTTGGGGGACAAAGAAATCTACGAATGTTTCTTCCAAGACTGGGGCTTGCCGCGAGAACGTGCACTCATAGAGTGGGTTCATGGACAGAAAGCTCGTGCTGAACGCGCACCTCGCCATCGCCCACGGGCACCGCGTCGAGGTGACGGAGCGCATCGACGAGCTGACCGGAGAGTCGCTGATCCTGTCGGTCAGAGACCTCGACACGGGCATCCGGTATCGCCGCGTCGAAGAGCCGCGGGGTGAGTTCCTCCGGTGGCTCGGCCGTGTCGTCGACTGCACCGTGACCATCGGCGGCCACTCCTCGCAGACGACTCTCACCGTCGACGCCGACAGAGACGGATCAGGGGCGACGAGCGCCAGGGCTGCTCTGAACGGGGCGGATGCGGCGGTCGACGCCGCGAAGGCTGAAGCCGATCGCTGGGGCGGCGGAGACCGCGTCCCCGAGCCCGAGCCCGAACGCTTCTGGTGAGCCGCTCACCGGAAGTCCCTCGAACGATGCGTCACCCCCGTTCGGAGATCTTCGAACGCGTCGGCGAGGACGTTCACGACGCCCTCCGCTGAACGCTCGAGGATGCCGCGGATGATCAGCGCAGGAGAATCGCGCGCCACCCGGTGGTAACGACCCCATACCCCAGTCGAGCAGATGACGTTGACGAGACCGGTCTCATCCTCGAGATTGAGGAAGGTGACACCGGCTGCGGTCGCCGGACGTTGGCGGTGGGTCACAAGACCGGCGACCTCGATGCGTCGCCCCGTCTCGTGGCTCTGCAGATCGGCTGAGGTGAGCACGCCCCGTTCGCGCAGGAGCCCGCGGAAATGCGCCATCGGATGGTCGTCGGTCGAGACGCCGGTCGCCCAGAGATCTGCGGAGAGCCGCTCATAGCTGGACTGATCGCTGAACAGCGGCGGTTGCACGGCGATCGTCGTGCCGGGAAGGAACCGGGATCGGTCTTCAGCGGCTGCCCCGGACAGCCAGATCGCCTCTCTGCGCTGGAGGCCGAGGCACTCGAACGCGCCGGCGGTCGCCAGGGACTCCAGCTGCGCAGCGGTGGCATCCGTGCGCCTCACCAGATCGTTCAGATCGCGGAAAGGTCCGGCTGCCTCGCGCTCGGCGACGATCTTCTCCGCCAGTTGAGTGCCGATGCCGCGCACACCGCTGAGACCCATGCGCACCGCATAGGCGCCATCTCGACGGTGTGCCGCCGACTCGTCCGGAGAGGAGCGATCGAAGCGCGGCACCCGGGGCTGCAGAGGGTCGCTGCAGGTGTCCCGCCCCGTCGGCATCCGCAGCGGTGAGCCCTCGAGGGGTTCGAGAGTCTCGGTGGCCCCCGAGGCGTGCAGATCGGGTCGACGCACCTCGACCCCGTGTCGTCGTGCATCCGCGGTGAGTGTCGACGCGGAGTAGAAGCCCATCGGCTGCGACCGGAGGAGCCCAGCGAGGAACGCCGCGGGATAGTGCAGCTTGAGCCAGGAGCTCGCATAGACCAGGAGCGCGAAGGACAACGAGTGGGACTCTGCGAATCCGAAGTTCGCGAAGGCCTGGATCTGCGCGTAGATGCGATCCGACTGCTCGGCGGAGAGTCCGCGTCTGGTCATCCCCGCGTAGAGCTTGTCTCGCACCTTGTCGATCTTCTCGAGCCCGCGCTTGGACCCCATCGCGCGTCTGAGCAGATCGGCCTCGTCGGCGGTGCAGTCGCCGATGGCCGTCGCCATCTGGATCAGTTGCTCCTGGAAGATCGGGATGCCCAGTGTCCGCTCGAGGATCGGCTTGAGGTCATCGTGCGGATACGGGATCTCGAGCACCACGGGCTCTTCGCCACGGGCGGCTCTGGCGAGATTCTCCTCGTCGAGCGCATCCTTCGCCATCTTGCGGCGGACGAAGGGATGCACGGCCCCGCCCTGGATGGGCCCGGGGCGGATCAGCGCGATCTGGATGGCGAGGTCGTAGAAGGCCCGAGGCTGCAGGCGGGGGAGAAGGCCGATCTGCGCACGGGATTCGACCTGGAACACCCCGATCGAGTCGGCGCGGCAGAGCATGTCGTAGACGGCCGGCTCTTCTTTCGGAAGGGTCTCGAGCGTCCACCGCTCACCCGTGGCGTCGTGGATCAGGTCGAAGCAGTGCTGGAGCGCAGCCAGCATCCCGAGCCCGAGGAGATCGAACTTCACCAGCCCCATCCAGGCCGCGTCGTCCTTGTCCCACTGGATCACCGTGCGGTTCTCCATGCGTGCATGCTCGACGGGAACGACCTCGCCGACAGGACGCGCGGTGAGCACCATGCCGCCGGAGTGGATGCCGAGATGCCGGGGAGCCTTCAGCAGTTCGCCCGCGTAGTCGAGCACGTTCGCCGGGATGTCGTGCTCGTCGGCCACCTCGAGTCCGGCGCTCCACCCATCGACCTGCCTGGACCAGGCATCCTGCTGTCCCGGAGAGTAGCCGAGAGCTCTCGCCATGTCGCGCACCGCGTTCTTCGGACGGTACTGGATGACGTTCGCCACCTGTGCCGCACGTTCGCGTCCGTACTCGCGGTACACCCACTGGATGATCTCCTCACGGCGATCGGAGTCGAAATCGACATCGATGTCCGGTTCTTCCTGTCGGGTCGTCGCGAGGAAGCGCTCGAAGGGCAGACGGTAGAGGATCGGGTCGACGGCGGTGATGCCGAGCAGATAGCAGACGGCGCTCGCCGCGGCCGAGCCGCGCCCCTGGCACAGGATGCCGCGACGGCGCGCCTCGGCGACGATGCCGTGGACGATGAGGAAGTAGCCGGGGAAGTCCTTCTCCTCGATCACATCGAGCTCGCGTCCGATCCTGCGACGGCCGTCGGCATCCAGGCGCGGATACTTCGTCGGCACGGCCTCCCACACCAGGTGGCGCAGCCAGCTCATCGGCGTGTGTCCGTCAGGGACCTCCTGCTTCGGGAGGGCAGGTCGTGCACGGCGGAGGGAGAAGGCCGACGCTGCGGCGAGTTCGAGGCCGTAGGAGATCGCGCCGGGGTGGCGCCGGAAGCGCGCTGCCATCTCCGCGCCGCTGCGCAGATGTGCTCCTCCGTGAGTCGGAAGCCACCCGTCGAGCTCGTCCATGCTGCGCACGGCGCGCACGGCGGCGACCGCTTCGGCCAGTGATGCACGCTCGGGCGCCGCGTAGTGCACGTTGTTCGTCGCCACCACCGGCAGTCGCATCCGTCTGGCGAGATCGGCGAGAGCGTCGTTGCGTCGTGTGTCCAGCGGGTCGCCGTGGTCAAAGAGCTCGACGGCGACGTGATCCTGGCCGAACAGATCCACCAGTCGGCGCAGCGGCGTCTGAGCATCTCCCGCCTCTAGGCCACGGCGGACCCCGCCCTTCCGGCATCCGGTGAGGATCGTCCAGTGCCCGTCTGAGGCGGCTGCCAGCTCCTCGAGGTCGTAGACGGGGCGGCCCTTCTCGCCACCGCGCAGGTGGGCGGCCGTCATCGCGCCGGAGAGACGGTGGTAGCCCTCCAGCCCGTCGGCGAGCACCAGCAGATGGTCGCCGACGGGATCGGGGGCGCCCCGCTGCGGTGCGTCGAGGCCGAGCGAGAGCTCTGCGCCGAACACGGTCTGGACGCTCACATCCATCAGCTCTGCGACCTCGGCGAAGCGGGCAGCACCGTAGAAGCCGTCGTGGTCGGTGAGCGCCAGTGCAGTGAGTCCGAGACGCTCGGCCTCGGCGAGCAGGTCCTCCGGTGAGGAGGCGCCGTCGAGGAAGGAATAGGACGAATGCGCATGCAGCTCGGCGTACGGGACGGCGTCCTCTGGCCTGCTGACGGACGTCGGTGGGTTCCGTGTGCGCTTGGTGCTGACGGGGCCGGGGTCGGGTCGGCTGCCGGGTGGGATGCCTCCGGTCGGGTAGGGCGATTCCTCGCCGCTGAGAGTGCGCTCCAGCTCGTTCCAGGACAGGGGAGGGTTGTGCCAGCCCATCAGCGGTACCTCCCCTCAGCCCACCACCGGCCTCCGGTGCAGAAGACGAGCCAGGCCCGATCATGATCGTCGACGATCTGCAGGCGGTGCCCTCTCTTGCCGCCGGAGTCCTCCCATCGGCGTTCATGGATCGGCCACGGACCGGCCCACGCCTGAACGTCGTCGCCGTCGATGCGAGCGGGCGCCGCCGAGAGTGCACCCCGTTCGTCGACGAGGACTGTCTCGCCGTCAGGGGAGAGCACTCCGATGGGGCGAGGAGGGCGGAACACCTCGGCGGGGAGAGGGTCGGGAAGGCTCCCCGGCCAGGGCTGCGCTGGGTCTCTGGGGGCGACGGAGCGTTCGCCCCACGGAGTGAGCACCTGTCGATCGACGAGCCAGCGCCCGCCGGAGAGGGCAGCGGTGACGACGCCCTCGTGGCCGAGCATCGTCTGCACGCGCGAGATGGCGTGATGCAGGCGTTCATCAGTGCCGGACCCGAAGAGGCCGGGCTGGTGATGGGCGGCATCGTCGACCGCCACGGGGACGATCCGCACCAGACAGATTCCGCCGAAGGCACGAGCCTCATCGACCGGCTCCTTCGCGGATTCGGCTCCCAGTGCTTCGAGCTGCCAGCGCACCCGGTCGACGAGATCAGCGGCATCGAAGCAGGTGGGATGCAGCCAGGGGCGCGAGAACACCTTGCCGTCGTCGTCGGTGAGGTCGATGCGGACCTCGGTGCACACCACCGAGGCCTCACCGAGGGCGAGCATGACCGCATCGGCCGTCTGCCGCACGGCGAAGGCCACCTGATCGGCTCCGGCGAGTGGCGAGTCGAACTCGATGGAGCGAACGAGCTCGGGTTCAGGAGGTCGTGCCACCACCGCGCGGGAATCGGCGCCGGCGGCGAGGGCGTGCAGACGCGCGCCGCGCTCGTCGAAGCGATCGCGCACCTCGATCTCGTCGAGGGCCGCGAAGTCGCCGAGCGTGCGCACACCGAGCCGGACGAGCAGACCGGTGAGCTGCTCGTCTCTCAGAACGTTCACCGGGAGTGGGGCGAGGAAGTCCTTCGCGAGGCCTGCAGGTACGACGGTGCACGGTGCGCTCCCTCGCGCGGCGAGCTCGGCGGTGAAGGGGCCGTCGGCGATGCCCACGCGCACCTCGGGGAACCCGGCGTCGGTGAGGATGTCGATCAGGGCACGCCCCGCCTCGGCCTCGCCGTCGTGATAGCGCGCGATGCCCCGTGCCCGCACCGCCGCCAGCCCTGGACGCAGCAGTGCCGCACCGGGCGCGTGCTTCTCGATGAGCTGCAGCACGGGGAGGAACGCTCTCTCGTCGCGGGCGGGGTCGTGGGGCATCACGCGCAGTGACGAGATATGGCCCTGAGCGACGCGGCGACGTTGGCCGGCGCGCACGCCGTGCTCCCTCGCCGATGCGGTGCACGCCACGACGCTGTTCGCATGCACCAGAGCGGTCGGCGGATGAGGCGGTGGGCCGCCGAGAGCTGCTCTCAGCGGCCAATCGGGAAGCCACAGGACGAGGACACGGAGTGGAGCGGCGGTCATCCGGCCACCGCCAGACGCGGGTACTCGAGCGGAGCGGCCTCGCCGCCGCGCAGGCCGGTCAGCCCTGTGATCTCGGCCATGGTCTCGGTGGCGACGTGCTCCGCCGGTAGCTCTTCCACTGCGCCGTGGGAGCCGGGAAGACGCACGCGCACGCTCGACGTCAGCGGACTGTGCCTCGTCCGCGCCGATACCGTCGCCGTGGCGCCTTCGATGAGCCCCCACCCCTCGCCGATGCCGAGCCAGTGCTGGTCGTGCAGCCGGATGGACCCCTCGCTCTGCGGCCAGGCGCCGGACTCCGCGGACTCGGTGACGAGCAGGGTGCTCCCGCGGTCGCGCAGTCGTGCGCTCAGTCGGGACACATCCGCATCGCGGGCCCTGCCTCCGGGCTGCACGGCGATCAGCGGAACCACCTCGGCGAGCGCAGAGGCCACGGCGAGCCAGCGGTCTCCTGGTTCGGGGACGAGGATCAGGCGAGGAAGCGCGATTCCGAACGCCGCTGCGGCTTCGACACCCAGTGTGGGCATGCCCACGACCGCGCACCAGTGGCCCTTGCCCGAGGCCGCGGCGAGCAGTGCGAGGACGAGACTGGGGGAGGGAGAGACGGTGTACGTCGCCCCCGTCTGCAGCCCCTCTTCGGGGAGCAGCGAGGAGAAGGCCGGATCGAGAGGGAGAAGCGGGTGCTCGCTGCGTCTGCGCTGCATGCGGCTGATCTCCCGGCGCAGCCGAAGAACCTCTCCGGCGCGGGAGTCGCCAGCCGGAGAGAGCGCGGTCACCGCATCGAGCCCGATCCCCATGAATCCATCCTCGAAGATATGTACTAATAAAGCAACTGGAGTAGATGACGATAGTTCGAACCTCCGACATCGCGGCGTGACGTTATCCACACGCGGTCATCGCCGCCGTCCGAGTTCTCCTAACCTGCGGGCATGGATCTCCGTACTGTGGCCGTCGTGACCGTTCATCTGGCCCTGTTCGCGATCGCCTGCCGACTCGTCGCCGTCGACATCCGCACGCATCGGCTGCCGAACCGGATCGTGCTCCCCACACTCGCGGCGCTCATCGTCCTCGGAGTCGTCGACGCCATCACGGTCGGCCAGAGCGCCCCGTTTATCAGGGCCGTATCCGGGTTGCTGATCCTCGGCGGCTTCTACGCGACGCTCCGTCTGCTCAGCCGGGACGGCATGGGCGGAGGCGATGTCAAGCTCGCCGCCGTCATCGGTCTGGTCCTCGGATGGCACAGCTGGCAGGCGCTCGCCGTGGGAGCAGCATCTGCCTTCGTGCTCGGCGCCGTGTTCTCCCTCTCGCTGATGATGCTCCGCAGGGCGGACGGCTCCACGCGGATCGCCTTCGGGCCGTGGATGATCATCGGCGCGCTCCTCGGCATCCTGATGGAGTGAGGCGCCGTGCAGGGTGCCGTCGGCGATAGGGTGAGGACATGGCACTCGCACGACTTCACGGCGGCCCGCTCGACGGGCAGATCATTCCTCTCGGCGACGCGGACGACAAGCTGATCGTCCCCTACAGCGAGACCCAGGTGGTGTACAACCGGAGCGGTGACGCGCAGAACACCGGCGACACCGACGGTCCCACCGAGATCGACTACTGGTACGACGAATCCCTCGAGGACATCAGCCCGTCGGATGACTGAGCACCCCAGCGATTCGCCGTCGGGCTCCGAGCCCTCCAGGGCCGTCGAGGTCGAGCGCAAGTACGACGTCGATGACTCCACGCCCCTTCCGGTGTGGGTGGGGATCCCCGGAGTGGATGCCGTGTCGTCCGGAGAGGTGCGCGAGCTCGACGCTCGCTACTTCGACACCGTCGATGCACGGCTCTCCCGTGCAGGGGTAGCCCTTCGTCGCCGCACCGGCGGCCCCGATGCCGGATGGCACATCAAGGGACCGCGAGAAGGTGACGGTCGCCTCGAGATCGGCTGGCCCCTGGGCGAAGACGACAGCATCCCGGATGCCGTGACCGAGACCATCTCGCGATGGGCGACGGCGCCGCTCACACCCCTCGCGCGGATCGAGAACACCCGCACGGCGTACCTGCTCACCGGGACGGCCGGAGTCGTCGCCGAGTTCGTCGATGACCGCGTTCGCGCGACCGATCTCCGACACGACGTGCAGCGGGAATGGCGGGAGTGGGAGTTCGAGCTCGGCCCCGCCGCGCCTGCCGATGCGGCGGGGCGAGCAGCCCTCTTCGACGCCGTGGAGCGGGTCGTCTCCGATGCCGGGGGTCGCGACGCGTCATCCGGCTCGAAGCTCGCGCGTGCTCTGGGTTTCTGACGCCCGATGCAAGCCCCTTCCGTGCTGGCGCGCGGTCATGCTTGAGTGACAGACATGACCCGCGCTGCCGTGCTCCGCTCATTGCGGACGATCGTTCCCGACACCGTCATCGAGCAGCACGAGGTGCGCGACATCTTCGCCTCGCAGCCCGATGTCGGACGCCTCGCCCAGCGGATCATCGGGGCGTCGTTCAACGGCTCGGGCATCGACACCCGCCACACCGTCATCCGAGAGCTCTCGCCCGCGGCCGGCACGGACGACAAGATGTTCTTCGACCGTGAGACGGGCCGCCTGCAGTCGCCGGGCACCGCAGCCCGCAACGACCTCTATACGCGCGAGGCGTCGCGTCTCTTCGTGGAGGTGGCGCGCAGCGCCTTGGATGCAGACCCCGACATCGTCGCCGCAGACGTCACGCACGTCATCACCGCATCCTGCACGGGCTTCCACGCGCCGGGCCCCGAGTACGAGATCGTGCGCGGGCTGGGGCTGTCCGACAGCGTGCAGCGCTATCACCTCGGATTCATGGGCTGCTACGCCTCGCTGCCGGCGCTCCGTGCGGCGAGCCAGTTCTGCGCAGCCGACCCCACGGCCGTGGTGCTCGTGGTCAGCGTCGAGCTGTGCACCGTGCACCTTCGCTCGTCGGAGGACCCGGATCTCATCGTCGCCAACTCGCTCTTCGCCGACGGGGCGGCTGCCGGCATCGTCACCGCACGCGACCTCGCCACTCCTGTTCCTGCGGTGCGTCTCGACGGCTTCCACACGGCGATAGCCGCGGAGGGCGAGAAGGACATGGCCTGGACCATCGGCGACCACGGCTTCGAGATGATCCTGTCGACGAAGGTGCCGCAGATCATCGGGGAGACCATCATCGGTGCGATCCGTCCGCTGTACGCGCGCGAGGGCGAGCTCGCAGCCGCGTTCGACGAGGGGCGTGTGGGGGAGCGGGTGGAGCACTGGGCCATCCACCCCGGTGGACGCAGCATCCTCGACCGCGTGCAGGAGCGACTGAATCTCAGCGACGATCAGCTCTTCCCGGCCCGGGAGACGCTGCGCGAGAACGGCAACATGTCGAGCGCCACTGTGCTCTTCGTCATCAAGCGGATCCTCGACGACGGCGCGGGGGACGGGTCGCGCGTCGCCGCGATGGCCTTCGGCCCTGGGCTGACCGCCGAGAGCGCACTGATGACGGTCACCACCGGCATCTCGTGAGACACGACCTCTCGACACGCGCCACCGAGGCGCGCGAGCTCATGGACGACCCGCATGCGGACATCGGGATGCTGGAGCGCACCTACCGGCGCTTCCGTCTCGTGAACGCGCTCGTCTCCCGACCCCGACTGCTCTATCGCCAGGACATCCTGCCGCGCGCCCGCCGCGGCCCGATCCGCATCCTCGACATCGGCGCGGGTGGCGGAGACGTATGCCGGATGATCGCGGCGCTAGCGCGGCGAGCGGGTCTCGAGGTGGAGATCACGGCGCTGGACGCCGACGAGCGGGCGATCCGCTGGGCGGCGGAGCACGATGGAGGAGCCGGCATCGCATATCGCTGCGCCTTCTCGTCGGACCTCGTGGCGGAGGGCGAGCAGTTCGACGTGGTCTTCTCGAATCACGTGCTGCACCACCTCACCGGGGCGGAGCTCGACGGCCTGCTGCGGGACTCCGAGGCGCTCGTCGGCAGCGGCGGTGTCGTGGTGCACCGCGACATCGCCCGCACTCGACTCGCCTACGTGCTGTACGACGTCGCGACGTGGATCCTCGCGGGCACGCTGTTCCGGGGCTCGTTCATCCGAGAGGACGGCCTCATCAGCATCCGTCGCTCGTACACGAGGGGAGAACTCGCCGCGCTCGTGCCGTCCGGGTGGACCGTGCACTTCGGACTCCCCTCCCGGCTGGAGCTGCGCAGGCGAGCCGACGCGGTCTCATGACGCACGAAGGCCCGGCCACGCGTGAGCGTGCCGGGCCTTCGAGTCGATCGCGGTGATCAGAAGTTGATCATGTGACCTGCGAGGCCGTGGAAGCCCTCCTGCAGCGCCTCCGAGAGCGTCGGGTGCGTGTGCACGTTGCGAGCCAGCTCGAGGGCCGTGAGGTCCCACTTCTGGGCCAGCGTCAGCTCGGGCAGGAGTTCCGACACGTCGGGGCCGATCATGTGGGCGCCGATGAGCTCGAGGTGCTCGGCGTCGGCGATCAGCTTGACAAATCCGACGGGCTCGCCGAGTCCGTGCGCCTTGCCGTTGGCCATGAACGGGAACGTCGCGACCTTGATCTCGCGTCCCTCGTCCTTCGCCTGCTGCTCGGTGAGGCCGAACGAGGCGACCTGCGGCGAGCAGAACGTCGCGCGCGGCATCATGCGGTAGTCACCCAGCGTCTGGGTCTCCGCGCCGCCGATGGTCTCTGCGGCCACGACGCCCTGCGCCTCGGCCACATGGGCGAGCTGCAGCTTGGCGGTGACATCGCCGATCGCGTAGATGCCCTCGACGTTCGTGCGCATGTGGTCGTCGATGTCGATCGCGCCGCGCTCGGTGAGCTTCACGCCGGTGGCCTCGAGACCGAAGCCCTCGATGTTGGGGGCGAAGCCGACCGACATGAGCACCTTGTCGGCCTCGATCGAACTCTGCTGACCGTCCTTGCCGGTGTAGGAGACGGTGACGGACGAGCCGTTGTCCACGACGGACTCGACCTTGGTGGAGGTCAGGATGTCGACGCCGTAGTTCTTGTACTGCTTGGCGATCTCCTTCGACACGTCGGCATCCTCGTTGGGGAGGGCACGGTCGAGGAACTCGATGATGGTGACCTTGACGCCGTAGTTCGTCATCACGTACGCGAACTCCATGCCGATGGCGCCGGCGCCCACGATGACGATGGACTTCGGCAGCTCGCGCGAGAGGATCTGCTCTTCGTACGTCACGACGTTGTCGCTGAGCTGGACGCCCGGAAGAAGTCGGACCTTCGAGCCCGTCGCGATGATCGCGTTGTCGAAGGTGACCTCTTCGGTCGAGCCGTCGGACTTCGCGACCGAGATCGCCTTCGGGCCCGTGAAGGTGCCGCGACCGTCGTACTCGGTCACCTTGTTCTTCTTCATCAGGAAGTGGATGCCCTTGACGCGACCGTCGGCGACGACGCGGCTGCGGTCGAACGCCTTGCCGTAGTCGATCGTGAACTCACCCGAGATGCCGAAGAAGTCGGCCTTGTGGTTGAGCGTGTGCGCGAGCTCCGCGTTCTTCAGAAGAGCCTTGGAGGGGATGCAGCCCACGTTGAGGCACACACCGCCCCAGTACTTCTCTTCGATGATGGCGGTGGACAGACCGAGCTGCGCGCTGCGAACCGCAGCGACGTATCCGCCAGGACCTGCACCGAGGATGACGACATCGTAATGTGGCATGCCTTAAGCCTATCGCCCCGAGGGGAGGTCGGAATCGGCGGATGCCGGGTCGCGACGACCGCGGACGACGAGCCAGACGACGATGCCGACGATCACGAGGACGCCGACGATCGAGAGCACCCAGATCATCGTCATCGGCGCCGCTGAGTCGTCGCTCTCGGGGGCCGGGGTGGCGTCCGTCCCGGGGCCCGCGGTCGCAGCCGGCTCGGGTGCTGCGGTGGCACTGGCAGTGGGCTCGGAGCTGGGCTCCGAGGTGGGCGCGGCCTCCGTGCTGTTCGTGACCGTGAAGTCGAACTCTCCCGAGGTCGGATGGCCGTCGCTCGACACGACCTTCCAGATCACGTGATAGCCGCCGGCTGGGGCCTCGGCGGCGAGCGGCTGAGTGACGATCGCCCCCTCGACCGTGGCGGCTCCGTCGGTGACCGAGTTGCCGGACGGATCCGTCACGACAACCTCGGTCGCGCCGGTTTCATCGATGAGCTTCGCGCTGAAGGTGAGCGTCAATTCGGTGGGAAGCGTGTCGACCGTGCTGTCGGCCTCGGGGGAGGAGGCGAGCAGGCTGTCGTGGGCTGAGGCGGAGAGAGGTGCGAACAGCACGAGGAATGCGGTCAGGAGGGCGGCCGCAAGGGCGATCGGAGCTGCGGGGAGGCGACGGGCTGTGGTTTTCACGTGCTCAGCCTATGAAGTGTCGGTATGCGGTGCCTGATAGTGACGCGAGCTCCCGCGACCGCCGTCCGATCAGTTAGTCTGGAGGACTAGGAGGGCATAGTGACAGACAGCCAGAATCGATCGGGCGGAGACGCCGCGATCCACCGTCCCGGCGAGCAGAGGCACGACGTGACGCAGACGTTCGGGCATGACTCGGACCTCTCCTTCGTGCCTTTCGGCGTGGAGCTCACCGACGTGGAGCAGGGCGCCATCGCGGCCCTTCCCTCCGGTTCCGCACTGCTTCTCGTGCGCTCCGGAGCTCTTGCGGGGGCCCGCTACCTTCTCGACACCGATGTGACGACCGTGGGTCGCCACCCCGAAGCCGACATCTTCTTCGACGACGTGACCGTCTCGCGCCGCCATGCGGAAGTGACTCGCAACGGATCGACGTTCGAGATCATCGACCAGCGTTCGCTCAACGGCACGTATGTGAACGGTGAGCGCGTCGACCGCAGTCCGCTGGTCGACGGCACCGAGCTTCGCGTCGGCAAGTTCCGGTTGAACTTCTTCGCCTCTCCCGTCGATCGCGTCGCGGCGATCGACTGATGGCGGCTTCCCCCGCCCGCGAACGCTCAGCGTCCGCGGGCCTTCTGAGCATCGGGCAGGTGCTGGCCCGGCTCACGCCCGAGTTTCCCGAGCTCACCTCCAGCAAGCTCCGTTTCCTCGAGGTGCAGGGGATCGTCAGCCCGTCGCGCACGGAGTCCGGCTACCGCAAGTTCTCGCAGGCCGACATCGAGCGACTGCGTCTCGGTCTCACGCTGCAGCGCGACCACTACCTGCCGCTCAGCATCATCCGCGAGCAGCTCGACGAGGCAGAGGCGAACGGTGAAGCCGCGACCCTGGCTCCGCCGCCCTCGATCACGCCCACTCCCCGGCGCTACCGCCGAGGAGAGCTGCTGTCGGCAGCAGGCGCGGGCCCCCAGCTTCTCAATGACGCGATCAGCACCGGCGTGATCGTCGCGCAGGAGAGCTATCCCGAGTCGACCGTCACGCTGCTTCGCGGCCTGGTCGCCCTCGATCGCCACGGTATCGAGCCCCGCCACCTGCGCTCGCTGAGGCAGGGTGCCGAGCGAGAGGTCGCACTGATCGAGTCTGCGATGTCCTCTCTGCTGCGTCGTACGGACGCCGCGTCGAGGGCGAAGGCGAGCGAGATGGCACCGAGCCTCGCCTCGAAGATCGACGAGGTGCGCTCGCTCTTCGTCAAGGACGCGCTCACCAGGTTGCTTTCGTAACGAACTGATTGCGACACACCTTCGGTGTCCCACGGATGTCATTGCCGGTGCCGGAGGCCTGCTCTAGCGTGGAGGTAACAGCTCCAGGGAGGATTTCAAATGAATGCGGATGAGCGTGCAGGCGACCCGCGGTTCGTGCCGGAACTCCTCTTCACCGACGGTCTGCCGGCGATGGACGACGAGGTCGGCTACCGCGGCGCGGTAGCGGCGCGGGCGGCCGGCATCACCTACCGGCAGCTGGACTACTGGGCTCGCACCGAGCTGGTGGAGCCCACGGTGCGCGGCGCCAGCGGTTCCGGGTCGCAGCGTCTCTACGGCTTCCGCGACATCCTCGTGCTCAAGCTCGTGAAGAGCCTTCTCGACACCGGCATCTCGCTGCAGCAGATCCGCACGGCGGTCGATGAACTCCGCCGCGCCGGCATCCGCGATCTCGCAGGAACGACGCTGATGAGCGACGGAGCCTCTGTCTACCTGTGCACCTCGAACGACGAGGTCATCGACCTGGTCAGTCGCGGTCAGGGAGTGTTCGGCATCGCTGTGGGCAAGGTCCTGCGCGAGGTCGAGTCGACGCTCGTCGAGTTCGATGCGACAGTGCCCGACCCGGTCGACGAGCTGTCGGCACGGCGCTCGAAGCGTTCCGCCTGAGCATTCGCCACCGAAGTCCCGCGAGCAGAGTCGCGCGACACGAAGAAACGGCCACCCTCGCGAGAGGATGGCCGTTCTGCTGTCCGGGGTGAGTCAGGCCTGCACGCCCGAGTCGGCGACCTGGATCCGGCCGGTGCGGATGATCCGGTCGAGCAGCTGATCGAAGTCGGAAGCGAGCTCCTGGGCCGAGTCGCCCGGCCAG
The DNA here is from genome assembly GCF_001266755.1 of Microbacterium sp. CGR1. Lineage (NCBI taxonomy): Bacteria > Bacillati > Actinomycetota > Actinomycetes > Micrococcales > Microbacteriaceae > Microbacterium > Microbacterium sp. CGR1. Next base: position 1,298,438 of record NZ_CP012299.1, on the reverse strand, counting down.
ATGTGGAGCGGCTTGGCTGCTCCCTGAGCCTGCTGCAGCGAGGTGCGCTCGGGCAGCTGGGGGGAGAGCACGAGCGGACCGAACATGTCGCGCAGCTCTTTGATGCGGAACTGGTGCTCGATCGACTGGGGACGCACCCGGTTCACGACGATGCCGAGAGGCTGCAGTCGAGGGGAGAGGCCGCGACGGATCTCTTCGATCGCGCGCAGCGCGCGGTCGGCCGCAGCCACGGAGAAGAGCCCGGGCTCTGTGACGACCATCACCCGATCGCTCGCTGCCCACGCGGTGCGGGTGAGGGCGTTCAGCGACGGGGCGCAGTCGATGAGGACGAGGTCGTAATCTGCCTCGACGGCAGCGAGCGCCTCTTCGAGCTTCCAGACGTCGCGCACGCTCGGGTGCGGGCCGTCGAAGTTGATCGCGGACGGACTGCCGATCAGCACGTCGATGGTCCCGGGGTGCACCTTCGCCCAGCCGCTCGAGGTGATCGCCTGACGGACGACCTTCTCCTTCGGGTTCGCCAGGACATCGGCGATGTTGAGCCGACCTGCCACCTGGATGTCCATCCCGGTGGACACATCGGACTGTGGGTCGAGGTCGACGACGAGCGTTCGGACACCACGGGCGAAGGCTGCTGAGGCCAGGCCGAGTGTCACGGTCGTCTTGCCGACGCCTCCCTTGAGAGAGCTGACGCTGAGTACGTGCACGAACACCACGTTACCTTCCCCTAGGCTGGGTGCACACTCAGCCCCGCCCCATGCGCGCCGTATCCCGATGCGTATCGAGCTCCCAGAGGTGTGCATGTTCCAGAAGATCCTTGTGGCGAACCGCGGCGAGATCGCGATCCGTGCCTTCCGTGCGGCTTTCGAAGTCGGGGCCAGGACTGTGGCGGTGTTCCCGCACGAGGACCGTGGTTCGGTCCATCGGCTAAAGGCCGACGAGGCCTACGAGATCGGCGAACGCGGTCATCCGGTGCGCGCCTACCTCGACGTCGATGAGATCATCCGCGTCGCGAAGGATGCCGGGGCAGATGCGATCTACCCCGGATACGGCTTCCTCTCGGAGAACCCGGAGCTGGCCGAGAAGGCCGCCGCCAACGGCATCGTCTTCATCGGGCCCCCTGCGAAGGTCCTCGAGATGGCGGGCAACAAGGTCGAGGCCAAGCGTCATGCCATCGAGGCCGGCGTTCCGGTGCTCCGTTCGACGGAGGCGTCCGATGACATCGATGCACTCGTCGCCCAGGCCGCTGAGATCGGCTTCCCGCTGTTCGCGAAGGCCGTCGCCGGCGGTGGCGGACGCGGCATGCGACGCGTCGAGTCCGCAGGTGAGCTCGCTCCGGCACTCGCAGAGGCCATGCGCGAGGCCGCCAGCGCGTTCGGCGATCCGAGGATGTTCCTCGAGCAGGCTGTCCTTCGTCCCCGGCACATCGAAGTCCAGATCCTCGCCGACAAGACGGGCGAGACCGTGCACCTCTTCGAGCGGGACTGCTCCGTGCAGCGCCGTCACCAGAAGGTGGTGGAGATCGCCCCGGCACCGAACCTCGACGACGGCATCCGCACCGCGCTGCACGGCTACGCCGTCGCGTTCGCCCGTTCCATCGGATACGAGAACGCGGGAACGGTCGAGTTCCTGCTCGAGACCGCGGGGGAGCGCACCGGCGAGGTCGTCTTCATCGAGATGAATCCGCGCATCCAGGTCGAGCACACGGTCACCGAGGAGGTGACCGACGTCGATCTCGTGCAGAGTCAGATGCGCATCGCGGCGGGACAGACGCTCGTGGAGCTCGGTCTCGAACAGAAGGATCTCCATGTGCGGGGAGCTGCGCTGCAGTGCCGCATCACGACGGAGGATCCCACTCAGGGGTTCCGTCCGGACACCGGCAAGATCACCACATACCGCTCACCGGGTGGCGCAGGGATCCGGCTCGACGGCGGCACCGTCCATCAGGGCGCGCAGATCAGCCCGCACTTCGACTCGATGCTCGCGAAGCTGACCTGCCGTGGTCGCGACTACCCTGCTGCGGTGGCGCGCGCGCGGCGCGCGTTGGCGGAGTTCCGCATCCGCGGCGTCTCGACGAACATCCCGTTCCTGCAGGCGCTGCTCGAGGATGACGCGTTCATCGCCGGCGACGTGAGCACGTCCTTCATCGACGAGCGTCCAGACCTGCTGCGCGGACGCGAGTCGAAGGATCGCGGTACCCGGATCCTGAACTGGCTGGTGGACGTGACGGTCAACAAGCCCCACGGCATCCACCCCGGCTCGTTGGATCCGCGGGCCAAGCTTCCGGCCGCGGACCTGTCCGCCACCCCGGCATCCGGTTCACGGCAGCGCCTGCTCGAGTTGGGACCGGAGGGCTTCGCGAAGAGCCTCCGCGCGCAGAGTGCCCTCGCCATCACGGACACGACCTTCCGTGATGCGCACCAGTCGCTCCTGGCCACCCGGGTGCGCACGAGGGATCTCGTCGCGGTCGCACCGCACATCGCCAGGCTGACGCCGGACCTGTTCTCGGTCGAGGCCTGGGGAGGTGCCACCTACGACGTCGCTCTGCGCTTCCTGGGCGAAGACCCCTGGGAGCGTCTCGACAAGCTGCGGGCCGCCCTTCCGAACGTCGCGATCCAGATGCTTCTCCGGGGACGCAACACCGTGGGCTACACGCCCTACCCGACGGCGGTCACCGAAGCGTTCGTAAAGGAGGCGGCGGCGAGCGGGGTCGACATCTTCCGGATCTTCGATGCCCTCAACGACATCGAGCAGATGCGCCCAGCGATCGACGCGGTGCGGAACACGGGTACGGCCATAGCCGAGGTGGCGCTCTGCTACACCGGCGACCTGCTGAACCCGGCCGAGGACCTGTACACCCTCGACTACTACCTGAATCTCGCCGAGCAGATCGTCGGGGCCGGGGCGCACATCCTGGCGATCAAGGACATGGCGGGCCTTCTGCGTCCCGCGGCGGCGGCGAAACTCGTCACCGCGCTGCGCGAGCGCTTCGATCTGCCCGTGCATCTGCACACGCACGACACCCCCGGCGGACAGCTCGCCACCCTGCTCGCCGCCAGCGCGGCGGGAGTGGATGCGGTCGACGCGGCATCCGCTCCGCTGTCCGGCACGACCAGCCAGCCCTCGCTCTCTTCTCTCGTCGCCGCGCTCGCGCACACGGATCGGGACAGCGGCATCTCGCTCGACAGCGTCTCGAACCTCGAGCCGTACTGGGAGGCGGTCCGTCGAATGTACGCGCCGTTCGAATCCGGACTTCCGGGCCCCACAGGCCGGGTCTACCACCACGAGATCCCGGGCGGTCAGCTGTCGAACCTGCGTCAGCAGGCGAAGGCGCTCGGCCTCGCAGAGGACTTCGAGCTGATCGAGGACATGTACGCCGCCGCCGATCGGATCCTCGGCCGGGTTCCCAAGGTGACCCCCTCGTCGAAGGTGGTCGGCGATCTCGCGCTGCACCTGGCAGCGGTGAAGGCGGATCCCGCCGATTTCGAGGCGAACCCCGAGAAGTACGACGTGCCCGACTCCGTCGTCGGGTTCATGGCGGGTGAACTCGGCGACCTCCCGGGCGGATGGCCCGAGCCCTTCCGCACCAAGGTTCTGGCGGGACGGTCGGTGCGCACAGGCATGACGGAGATCTCGGCCGACGATGAGGCGGCCCTCGCAGGTGACGGTGCGACCCGTCGGGCGAGACTGAACACGCTGCTGTTCCCCGCGCCGATGCGCGAGTTCACCGAGCGACGCGACGTGTTCGGCGATCTCTCGGTGCTCGACACGGCCGACTACCTCTACGGTCTCGTCCAGGGGCAGGAGCACGTCGTCGAGATCGATCGCGGCGTCCAGCTGTACGTGGGGCTCGAAGCCATCGGCGATGCGGACGACAAGGGCATGCGCACCGTCATGACGACGCTCAACGGTCAGCTGCGACCGGTGTTCGTGCGCGACAGATCGGTGGCAGTGGACGTGCACGAGATCGAGAAGGCCGACACCTCGGTGCCCGGTCAGGTGGCCGCACCGTTCTCGGGCGTCGTGACGCTCAAATCGGAAGTCGGTGACTCGGTGCGCGCCGGTGAACCGGTCGCATCCATCGAGGCGATGAAGATGGAGGCCGCCATCACGGCCCCCGTCGACGGTGTGGTCGAGCGCCTCGCGATCGGTGCGACGCAACAGGTCGAGGCCGGCGATCTTTTGGTCGTGATCCGCCCGGCGCACTAATCTTGTGCGGGCGAGGCCGCGTTCGACGCAACGCACCCGAGGCCCGCACAAGCTTGGAGTGACACAGTGACCCCGAAGAACGTGGCAGACAACCCGGACGATGAGTCCAGAGGGGTCCTCGACGACGCGACGTCGTTGGACACCTCGGCGATCGGGATCCTCGGCACCGCGCAGGTGAGCGTGGTGTTGCCGACGGACGATGACGACGACCTGGAAGACGACGGCGTCATCGAGGGCGAGGTCGTCGCGGATCTGATCGTCGACGAGCCCGTCGCCGCGGCTAAGGCTGCGGCGGAGATCGCACCGGCACCGCTCGGTGCGGCGCCGATGATCATCGAGCTGCCGCCGGAGCCCGCGAAGGAAGAGATCCAGCGCCCCGAAGTCGAGGCGGAAGCAGAGTCCCAGGCGGAGCCTGAGCCTGCGGTCGAGCCTGAGTCTGAGGTCGAGCCTGAGTCCGCAGTCGAGCTTGAGCCTGAGCCTGAGCTCGAAGTTGAGCCTGAGGTCGAGCCCGAGCCCGAGCCTGAGGTCGAGTCTGAGTCTGAGTCTGAGGTCGAGTCTGAGGTCGAGTCTGAGGTCGAGCCTGAGCCTGAGCCTGAGGTCGAGTCTGAGTCTGAGATCGAGCTTGAAATCGAGCCCGAGCCCGCGGTCGCTCCCGCGACCGAATCGCAGTCGGAGACCGAACCGGACGCTCAGCCCGAGCCCCCGCGCACACGTGAGCGCACTCCGGTGACTGCATCAGCCACGGATGCCGGCGCCATTCCGTCCGCGAAGCCGGCTGCAGCGCCTGCTGATGCCGTCGCCGCGGAGGAGGCCGCTGCCGCCGCGGCGTTCATCGCCAAGGCGAAGGCGGACTTCGACGCCGCGCCGACCTCGAGGAGAGCGTCGGCGGCATCATCTCTCGCCAAGAAGGAGACTTCGGCAATGGACGCACAGAAGCCCAGGACCGCCGTAGCACCCGCGACTCGATCAACCCGGGCCGACGTGCAGCTCTCGTCGAAGCGTCTGGACGACCTCGGCGACTCCTCTCGCGAGAGCGCCGACCTCCTCACCGCCGACCGACTGCTTGACCCGCACCGTCTCACCAAGCCCGAACCCGAAGGGGCGTGGAGCCACTTCCTCTACGCCATCTCGGGGCGCCGGATCAACATCGGTGACGGACGCCGCGCCCGCGAGCGGAAGGCTCTGAGCGCGCGGATCGCCGCTCCGATCGTCGGGGGAGCCCGGTTCGTCCCCGTGCTGTCGCGGAAGGGCGGAGTCGGCAAGACGACGATCACCGCTCTGCTGGGCATGGCCCTCGCCGACGCCAGGGACGATCGCGTCATCGCGGTCGACGCCAACCCCGACCGCGGCACCCTCGCCGAGCGGGTGGTGCGGCCGCACCACAACAAGTCGGTGCGCGACCTCGTCCGCATCCATGACGAGGTCAGGGGGTATCACGACATCTCTGCGATCGTCGCGCGAGACGCCACCCGCCTCGACGTGCTCGCGTCCGACTCGGATCCTCGGATCGCCGAGGCGTTCAGCGACAGCGACTATCGCGACGTGGCAGGCGTCGCCGCGCACTACTACTCGCTCGTGCTCACGGACACCGGAACGGGCATCGTGCACTCGGTCATGTCGGCCACGCTCGATCTGGCCGATCAGATCGTGATCGTGTCGGGGCTGAGCGTCGATGAGGCGCGGCTGGCGTCGGAGACGCTGACGTGGCTCGAGAGCAACGGGTACGCCGAGCAGGCCCGCGAGGCGGTCGTGGTGCTGAACCAGTCGACGCCCGGCGCCCCGCTGGTGCGCCTCAACGAGCTCGAAGCGCATTTCGGCACGAGGGCGAAGCATGTGGTGCGGATGCCGTACGACTCGCAGATCGCCGGGGGCGGGACCATCGTCTTCACCAATCTCCAGCCTGAGACACGGGTGGCGGCACGGGAACTGGCTGCGCTGCTCGTCGAAGGTCTGCGGGCGAAGGGCGCCTGATGGCGGTCCGTGAGATCCGGGTCTTCGGAGACCCCGTGCTTCGCACCGTCTGCGCACCGATCGACCCTATCGACGAGGGGGTGCGCGCGCTCGTCGCCGATCTGATCGACACCGTCGAGCTGCCTGGCCGTGCCGGTGTCGCGGCTCCGCAGATCGGCGTCGCGCTCCGCGCCTTCAGCTACAACATCGACGGTGACATCGGTTACGTGCTCAATCCCGTCCTGACCGAGGTTCGGGGTGAGCCGGTGCCCACGGGGGAGGGGTGCCTGTCGGTCCCCGGCCTGTGGCACGACGCCCTGCGACACCCGTGGGCCCGCGTCGAGGGCATCGACCTCGACGGTGAGCCGGTGGTGCTCGAAGGAAGCGGTCTGCTGGCGCAGGCGCTCCAGCACGAGACCGATCACCTCGATGGGAAGCTCTACCTCACGAGGCTGGATGCCGAGACCCGCAAGCGTGCGATGCGCGAGGTCAGAGAGAGCGCCTGGTTCTGATCCCCGGACACTGAGAAAGGCCCCGCCGGAGCGGGGCCTTTCTGCTGTCTCGCGAGCCTCAGCCGCCGATCGCGACGTTGGTCGTCGAGACGGGTTCGTCGTAGATGGCAGCGATCTCGTCGGCGAAGTCGCTCATGATCACGTTGCGCTTGATCGACAGCTTCGGAGTGAGGTGACCGGAGGCCTCGGTCCACTCGCTGTCGAGAACGGTGAACTTGCGGATGGACTCCGCGCGCGACACGCGGGCGTTGGCGGCATCGACCGCCTTCTGGATCTCGGCACGGACGGCATCGTTCGTGGCGGCCTCGGCGAGCGACATCTCCTTCGGGAGGCCTGCGTTGCCGAGCCAGGTCGGAAGCATCTCGGGATCCAGCGTGACGAGCGCGGAGATGAACGGACGCTGGTCGCCGACGACGACGACCTGTCCGATGATCGGATTCGCGCGGATCGGGTCTTCCAGCGCGGCCGGCGCGACGTTCTTTCCGCCGGCCGTGACGATGATCTCCTTCTTGCGACCGGTGATGGTCAGGAAGCCCTCGGAGTCGAAGCTGCCGATGTCGCCCGTGTGGAACCAGCCGCCGTCGCTGAACGCCTCTGCGGTCGCCTCGGGGTTGTTCCAGTACTCCTTGAAGACGTTGATGCCGCGGACCTGGATCTCACCGTCGTCCGCGAGTCGCACACCCACACCGGGGAGCGCGGGGCCGACGGTGCCGATCTTCGACTTGTCGGCCAGGTTCACGGTCGCCGGAGCAGTCGTCTCGGTGAGACCGTATCCCTCGAGGATCACGACGCCGAGGCTGTGGAAGAAGTGGCCCAGACGCGAACCGAGGGGAGCGGAGCCCGACACCGCGTAGACGACTCTGCCGCCCATGGCTTCACGCAGCTTGCTGTAGACGAGCTTGTTGAAGAGCGCGAACTTGAGCTTCGTCCCGATCGGGATGCTCTTGCCCTCCTCGACGAGCTTCGAGTGCTGGATGGCGACGTCGGCGGCGGCGCGGAAGATCTTCCCCTTCCCACCGGCCTCGGCCTTCTGCTCAGCAGAGTTGTAGACCTTCTCGAAGACGCGCGGCACGGCGAGGAGGTAGGTCGGCTTGAACGACCCGAGCGCCGGCAGCAGCTGTCGAGTGTCGGGCTGGTGTCCGGTGCGCACGCCGGCGTGGATGTTGAGGATCGAGATGAAGCGCGCGAACACGTGCGCTGTCGTGATGAAGAGCAGCGTGGAGGAACCCGGTGTCTGAACCACTGCGTCGAGTGCCGTCGCGGAATTGCGGCACAGCTCGACGAAGTTGCTGTGTGTGAGGACGCAGCCCTTGGGGCGGCCGGTCGACCCCGAGGTGTAGATGAGGGTGGCGATGTCAGAACCGACGGCGATGTTGCGGAGACGCTCGATCTCGGCATCGGTGACGGATGCCCCCTGGGCGGTCAGCGAATCGATCGCTCCGAGGTGCAGCTGCCATACCTCGCGGAGCAGCGGGAGGTCGCCGCGCACCTCGTCGAGCCGAGCGAAGTGCTCCGGCGACTCGACCACGAGGGCGATGGCACCGGAATCCTCGAGGATCCACTGGATCTGCGAAGGAGAGCTGGTCTCGTAGATCGGGACCATCACGGCGCCGGCGTAGAACAGCGCGAAGTCGACGAGAGTCCACTCGTAGGTCGTGCGTGCGAGGAAGCCCACCTTCTCACCCGGCTGGATGCCCGCGGCGACGAAGCCCTTGGCCAGCGCGATGACCGCAGTCTCGAAGTCGGCTGCGGTGATGTCGCGCCATCCGTCGCCATCGGGCACTGCGAAGAGGGGGCGATCGGGAGTCGCCTGGACGCGCTTCGCCAGCAGGTCGGCGATGTTCGCGTCTGGGTCGGCGGGGACGACGGCGGGGACTTCAAACTGGACCACGGCAGCTCCTTCGGTACCGGTCGGGCACTGGGTTGCACACGAGTCTAGAGCATGACACTCGGTCGCATATCAGGTGACACTCAGTCGCCGATCGGGTCTCGCGAGACCGCGGCTGTGGCGGATGCCGAGCACGACGCTAGACTTCACCTCGATGTTCTACTGGCTGATGAAGTACGTGGCGATCGGTCCCGTGGTCAAAGCGATATTCCGACCATGGGTGGTCGGGCGCGCGAACATCCCGGCGAACGGCGCGGCGATCCTCGCCAGCAACCACCTCTCCTTCGCCGATTCCATCTTCCTGCCGCTGATGATCGACCGACCGATGTCGTTCCTCGCCAAGAGCGACTACTTCACCGGGCGCGGGATCAAGGGCTGGGCAACCAAGTTCTTCATGAAGGCGACGGGGCAGATCCCGATCGACCGCTCCGGCGGCAAGGCGTCCGAAGCCTCTCTCAACACCGGCCTGCAGGTACTCGGACGCGGCGACCTGCTCGGCATCTATCCGGAGGGCACGCGGAGCCCCGACGGCCGGCTCTACCGTGGCCGCACGGGCATCGCCCGGATGGCGATGGAGGCGAAGGTCCCGGTGATCCCGGTGATCATGGTCGACACCGACACCGCGATGCCCATCGGGCAGCGCCTGCCGCGCGTGGTGCGGGTCGGGATCGTCATCGGAGAGCCCCTGGACTTCTCCCGCTACGCGGGCATGGAGAACGATCGCTACATCCTCCGCTCGGTCACTGACGAGATCATGGTCGCCCTCCAGCGACTGGGCGAGCAGCAGTACGACGACGTGTACGCGTCGACCGTGAAGGACCGGCTCCCGGCCCGCGTCACACAGCGCTCCTGAGGCGTCCCGGCTTCGTCGCGAGCACTAGGCTGGACACATGCTCCAGCACCACATCGACGCGCTTGATGCGTGGCGCTCGCTCCCGATCAAACAGCAGCCTCAGTGGCTCGACGCAGAGCGTGTCTCCGAGGTCTCCACGCAGATCTCGACGCTCCCGCCCCTGGTGTTCGCCGGCGAGGTCGACAACCTCCGCGATCGTCTTGCGCGAGCAGCGTCCGGCAAGGCGTTCCTGCTGCAGGGCGGCGACTGCGCAGAGACCTTCGCGGGTGCCACCGCCGACCAGATCCGCAACAGGATCAAGACGGTCCTGCAGATGGCCGTGGTGCTGACGTACGGCGCATCGATGCCCGTGGTGAAGATGGGTCGCATGGCCGGCCAGTTCGCCAAGCCGCGGTCGAGCGACACCGAGACCCGTGGCGATGTCACGCTTCCCGCCTACCGCGGCGACATCGTGAACGGCTACGACTTCACCGAGGCGTCCCGCCGCGCCGATCCCGGCCGCCTGCTGCAGGGATACCACACGGCCGCGTCGACGCTGAACCTCATCCGCGCGTTCACGCAAGGTGGCTTCGCCGATCTGCGCGAGGTGCACTCGTGGAACAAGGGCTTCGCGCAGAACCCGGCGAACCAGCGCTACGAGCGCATGGCGGCCGAGATCGACCGGGCCATCAAGTTCATGGAGGCGGCCGGCGCCGACTTCGACGAGCTCACCCGCGTCGAGTTCTTCACCGGGCACGAGGGCCTGCTGATGGACTACGAGCGCCCGATGACCCGCATCGACTCCCGCACGGACACGCCGTTCAACACCTCGGCGCACTTCCTGTGGATCGGGGAGCGCACGCGTGAACTCGACGGTGCGCACGTCGACTACTTCTCGAAGATCCGCAACCCCATCGGCGTGAAGCTCGGTCCGACCACGTCACCCGATACGGCGCTCGCGCTGATCGACAAGCTCGACCCCGACCGCGAGCCCGGCCGTCTGACGTTCATCACGCGCATGGGCGCGGGCAAGATCCGCGACGCGCTGCCGCCGCTGCTCGAGGCCGTCCGCGACTCGGGCGCGCAGCCGCTGTGGGTCACCGACCCCATGCACGGCAACGGCATCACGACGCCCACGGGGTACAAGACGCGTCGCTTCGATGACGTCGTCGACGAGGTCCGCGGCTTCTTCGAGGCACACCGGGCCGTGGGCACGTTCCCCGGCGGCATCCACGTCGAGCTCACCGGTGACGACGTCACCGAGTGCCTGGGCGGATCCGAGCACATCGACGAGGCCGCCCTCGCGACCCGCTACGAGAGCCTGTGCGACCCGCGTCTCAACCACATGCAGTCGCTCGAACTCGCCTTCCTCGTGGCCGAAGAGCTCGAGAAGCGCTGACCACGATCCATCAGACAGAAGGGTCCTCTCCGTAGTCGGAGAGGACCCTTTCTGTGTGGTGGCGGCGGCGACGGGCGGCCGGCGTGCAGCCGCGGGCGATAAGCGCGGGGACCGCCCGCCTCCTAGAACGCGCTGCTGCGGATCTGGAGGGTGATCTCGGTGCCCTTCGGGCGCTGCGCGCCGGCACCCGGATCGGACCCGCTGACCTCGGTGAAGTCGTTGGGGAAAGCGTTCCAGATGCCGTTCCAGGTCGGTTCGAAACCGGCATTCCGGATCACCTGGGCGGCCTCGTCGCGGCTCATCCCCTCGACCTCGGGCACGGGGAACAGTTCGGGTCCCTTCGAGACGATCAGCTGAACGGTATCGCCGGGGCGCCGATTGCCCTCTTCGGCGCGGTCGGTGACGCCGATGACGACATCCTTCGCGACCGAGTCGCTGAAGACGAACTGCGACTCCGGGTTGACCTCGACGCCCTTGTCGCGCAGCGTGTTCGTCGCCTGATCGACGCTCATTCCCGCGACATCGGGGAACGCGCCGGCGGAGACGTACAGCTCGACCGTGTCGTCCTCGCGCAGCTCGCAGCCCTCGGCGCACGCATAGACCTCGCCGCCGTCGCGAGGCGTCACGAAGGCGTTGATCACGCGCCCGGCCTCGGCGTCGGAGAAGAGCTGCAGGGAGGTCTCTGTGACGTTGATCCTGATGTCCGCGAGGTAGTCGCGAGCTTCCTGCTCGGTCTTGCCGTTGAGGGTCTCCACTGTGTGCGACGCCGGACCCGAGGACACGAAGACGGTGATCTCGGTGCCCTTGTCGAGGCGTTCGCCCTCGCCGGGGTCCGTACGGATCGTCTCACCGGCGGCGATGTCGATGGAGCTCTCCTCGCCGCGCACCGGCACGAAGCCCTCTGCGGTCAACGCCGATGCGGCGTCGTCGTACGACAGACCGGCCACCCCCGGGACGGCGACGAGTGAACCAGGACCGGACCCGAACCACCAGCCGACACCACCGGCGACGGTCGCGAGAAGCAGCACCAGCGTCAGAAGGAACGCTCCGCGCGCGCGACGTCGTGATGAGCGGCGACGCAGGAGCGTCGCGTTGTCGACGGCGGCCGTGACCGGGGCGGTCGGGTCGGCGATGACCATCGTGCTCGGCATGACCTTGGTGAGGTCCGCGGAGTCGGCCTGCGAGCGCTGCGATGTCGTCGCAGCGGCGACGGCGGGTGCGATCCCGAGTCCACGCTCGATCTCGCGCAGTCGCTCCAGCATCTGCTGCGCATCGTCGGGACGCTCATCCGGCGATTTCTCCGTGGCCCAGAGCACGAGTTCGTCGAGCTCCTCCGGCACGCCGGGATTGCGCACGCTCGGACGCGGCACGGACTCGGTGGCGTGCTGGAAGGCGATCTGCATGGGCTGCTCGCCCTTGTACGGCTGTTCGCCGACGAGCATCTCGTACAGCATGATGCCCAGCGCGTAGATGTCGCTTCTGGCGTCGGCAGTGCCGCGAGTGACGAGCTCGGGTGCGAGATAGGCGATGGTTCCGAGCAGCTGCTGTCCGGTGGCCGTGTTCGCGGTGGTCGCACGGGCGAGACCGAAGTCGCCGATCTTGATGCGTCCGTCTTCGGCCAGCAGCACGTTCTCGGGCTTCACGTCACGGTGCACGATCCCGGCGCGGTGCGCTGCGGAGAGGCCGGCGAGCACGGCATCCATGATGGTGATCGTCTGCGGGATCGTGAGCCGCTTCTGCTCGCGCAGCAGTTCGCGCAGCGTGATGCCGGGAAGGTACTCCATCACCAGGTATGCGAGTTCGCCGTCCTGGCCCTGGTCGAACACGTTGACGACGTGGGGATCGGCCAGCCGCGCGGCAGCTCGTGCCTCTTGGATGAACCGGCTCTGGAAGGCGGAGTCGTCGCTCAGGTGCGCGTGCATGACCTTCAGAGCGATGCGCCGCTCGAGGCGAAGATCGGTGGCGACATAGACGGTCGCCATGCCTCCACGGGCGATTCGGGCGCGCACGCGGTACCGACCGTCGACAAGCCGCCCGATGAGGGGGTCGGCCTGCTGATTGGTCGTCACGTCAAGATTCTATGGAGAACTGCCTGAAAGCCCCGGGAGCGGCTCGCCCCTTGCACCTGCGGGTTTGCCCGGAAGCGCGTCACCCGTGGACACCGAGCCACTGGTGGGCCTGGGTCTCCCACTGGCCGTAACGATCGGGATACGCGGAGATCTGGACGGCCTGCGCGGCATCCGTGAATGACATGCTCTCCCAGCCTGAGATGTCGAAGAGCCCCCGGGAGGCCTGCCCGTTCGGATCCGACGAGCCGCCGAAGAAGACACGGGTGCTCCGGTCGGCGTCGACCGCCTGCTCGGGCGAACCCCAGCCCATGCTGGGGCGCTGCTGGAAGAGGCCGAGGGAGTCGCGGTCACCCCACGACAGATTGCGCATGCTGGATTCGACCATGGCGGTGGCGAGAGCGATCGCGATGGCGCGGTCGGGCGCGCCGAGCTCGCGTCCGACGCGGATGATGAGCGAGGCGTTCGCGGCCTGTTCGGCGTCGAGGTTCGCGAACAGCTGGGGAGGGGGCGTGGCCGCCGCCGGGGCGGGCGTCGGAGCCGGAGCCGGCGCGACGGTCAGCGACTGGCCGGGGTAGATGATGGCTCCGGAACCCAGGCCGTTCAGCGCGAGGAGCTGCGCGACGGTCGTGCCGTACTTCTTCGCGATGGCGAACAGGGTGTCTCCTGCGGCGACAGCGTGCGCCTGGCCACCGGTCGCGGTCGGAACGGGGGCGGCTGTCTGCGCGGGGGATGCCGGTGGTGCGGCCGACGGAGCTGACGCGCCGCTGAGCGCGAGCTGCTGGCCGGGGTAGATCACGGACGACCGGTCGAGGCCGTTCGCGGCGAGAACAGCGTCGACGCTCGTCCCGTGCTTCTGCGCGATGCCGAACACGGTCTCGCCGGCGACGACGGTGTGCGTCGCCGTCGGTGCCGCCTGAACCGGGGCCGGGGCCGGCGAGGGGGCGCTCGCTCCTGCCAACGACAGCGTCTGCCCCGGGTAGATCACCGAACGCCAACTGAGTCCGTTCCAAGCGAGGACGTCGACGGTGCGCAGACCGAACCGGTTCGCGATCGACGAAATCGTGTCGCCCGGCCGCACCGTGTACACGGCAGGAGGCGCCTCGGTCGGCGCGATCCGCGTCGGCGTCGCCTGCAGTCGTTCGATCGGAGACGAGACCGCGTCGGCGGATGCGGGGGTGGCAGCGATCCCCGCAGACAGTGTGCCCAAGAGGGCGGCGGGCACCCCGAGCTGAAGAGTGCGCGTTCGTCGCGCGACGGCAGGCGTTCTCACGGGGATCCCCCTTGTTCGGCGTCCGCCCACGCTGACATGGATGTAAACGGATGTCAACAGGAGTGACGGATGGTGCGGATGGTGCCGATGTGAACCGAAGCCCCGATGCGGAAAGTGCGATCGGCGCTCAGAGGTGAGATAGTTGCAACGTGTCTGTGCCGTCTGGAAGCAACCCGTCTGAAACCTCGCAGCCCGAGGCTGCGTCCGCGAACGCCGTGAGCGCCGCCGGCGTCACCGCCACCGAGTGGCTCACGATGCCCGACCTCGTGGAGGTCCTCGACGAGGCCCTCGGTCGTGTGCGCAGGCTCATCGACGAGCACTACCTCGTCGGCTCGCGCCGCTCGGGCGTGTTCGCGGTTCCGTCGGTGTTCATCGTCGACAACCACCCGCTGCCCTCGCTGCGCGGCACGATCATCGTGCTTCAGGATGCAGGCTTCTCCGACGACGAGGTCATCGACTGGCTCCTCGCTCCCGAGGAGGAACTGGGTCGCTCGCCGATCGATGCGCTCCTGGCCGGACACAAGAGTGCTGTCCGCAGGGTCGCGCGCACCCTCGCCTGAACCGAGGTCTCTGAAGCGGTTCGCGCTCAGGCCGAGCGCACCGTCGCAGCGCGTGCGAGGTCGCGCAGGTCTCCGACAGCGGTGTTGTCGAGCCGCGCTCCGGAGAGAGCGCGATCTGCTTCCCGCGCATAGTCGTCGATCATCCGCTCCACGCGCTCCAGGGCGCCGGAGGCCGTGATCGTCGCCTGGAGGAATGCGACCTGCTCGCTGGTGAGGTCGGGATCGCCGAGCATCTCATCGAACAGGGTGCGAGCGGACGCGTCGAGAGTCTGCCTCGTCAGAGCGACCAGCACGGTGCGCTTGCCCTCGCGCAGGTCGTCACCGGCAGGTTTGCCGGTCACGGCGGCGTCGCCGTAGACGCCGAGCAGGTCGTCGCGCAGCTGGAAGGCCATCCCGACCGGATGGCCGAACTCGCGAAGCGCCAGAAGCTGGTCCTCGTCGGCATCCGCGATCGCTGCACCGAGCACGAGGGGCTGCTCGATGCTGTACCTCGCAGATTTGAGGGAGACGACGCGAAGCGCACGCTCGACGTGCGAGTCCGTGGCGTGGACGCTCCAGGCGGACTCCTCCGCGATGTCGAGGAATTGGCCCACGGTGACGTCCCGTCGCATCCGTCCGTATTCGCGGCGGACCGCCGAGGCATGGGGGAGCGGCTCGATCGCCTCCTCGAGGAGGTCGTCGCTCCAGGCCACCAGCAGGTCACCGAGCAGGATCGCCGACGAGCGGCCGAAGGCGGCGGGGTCGCCTCGCCATCCGGCTGCGACGTGCGCGCCTTCGAGTGCGCGGTGGGCCGCCGGACGTCCCCGCCTCGTGTCGGAGTTGTCGATCAGGTCGTCGTGCACCAGTGCGGCCGACTGGAAGATCTCCAGAGCCGCGCAGACGTCCCAGAGGCCCGTCGATTCTTCGGCGTCGCGGTCGCGGAAACGTGCGACCGACTGCCATCCCGCGTGGCAGAAACGGGCCCGCAGGCGCTTGCCACCCACCAGGGTGTCGGCTGCCGAGTCGATCAGGCCTTCGGCATCCGGGCCGTATTCGGCCGACTCGCCTCGCATCCGGTCGAGGAAGAGGCGCAGGCGTGCGGCGACGGCGTCGGAGACAAATGAGGGGGACGGCACGACTCCCAGCATACGTAAAGCCAACGGAGGCCCTTGAAGCTAGCCCGCAGCGGCATACCGCGCGTAGAATGGACGGACGAATACCCGAGGGGGACGAAATGCCACTCTCCGAACAGGAGCAGCGTCTGCTCGACGAGATGGAACGCCATCTCCTCCACAACGACGCCGATGTCGTCACTGCGCCGTCTGGTGACCGCGCTCTCAGCTACCGCAACCTCGTGTACGGAGCCCTTCTGCTCCTCGCCGGTGTGGGCGGGCTGATCGTCGGAGTCGTCCTCGGGGACGTCTGGGGAGTCGTGGTCGGAGTGATCGGATTCGCCGCCATGCTCGGCGGCGTCATGATCGCTGTGACCCCCGTCCGCAAGCCCCTCTCCGCTGCACCCCGCGAACGCGCGGCGAAGCAGCAGAGCTCAGCGTCCTTCATGGATCGCATGAACGATCGATGGGACCGCCGCCAAGACGGCAACTGACCCACACACCTTCACGAAGGCCCGGATGCTCTGAGCATCCGGGCCTTCGTGCGTTCGGACCCGTATGCCGGCCCGGGGCTGCGTCGTGATGCCGGGCTCCGTCCTCCACTCACGCTCCACCGTCCTCCACCGCCCTTGAGCCGCGGAATTCCGCGGCTCTTTGTCGTACGCGAACTCACAGGAGCGGTCTGGACAGGGATTGACCGTAGGTTTGTGGAGGAAAGTGGAGTAAAGTGGGGCTCACCTCGAGTTGGCCGGACGGAGAGGGGGTGATGGCTGATGTTGCTGGGAACGCATTCTCCGAAGTTGGACGACAAAGGACGGGTCATCCTTCCTGCGAAGTTCCGCGAAGACCTCGGTGGCGGCATCGTCGTCACCCGAGGGCAGGAACGCTGCCTCTACGTCTTCAGCACGGCCGAGTTCGAGACGATGCACGAGCGGATCCGCCAGGCGCCGCTCGCGAACAAGCAGGCGCGTGACTTCATGCGCCTGTTCCTCTCCGGTGCGAGTGCGGAGATGCCCGACAGTCAGAACCGCATCACCATCCCCGTGCACCTCCGTCAATACGCGGGGCTGCAGAAGGAGCTCATCGTCACCGGAGTCGGCGCCCACGCCGAGATCTGGGATGCGGAGAGCTGGAACACCTACCTCGCAGCAGGCGAGGAGACCTACGCAGATCTCGAGCAGGAGGTGATTCCGGGCCTCTTCTGACCACGGCTGTGATGCCCCGCCGCTCCTGCCCCGACACACTTCCCCGGTGCCGGGTCGTGAAGCGGAGGGGGATCAGGGCCCTGGTCACCGAGATACAGAGATCACCCGAGAAAGATCATGAACCTCCGCGACATCCACACCCCCGTACTCCTCGAACGCTGCGTCGAGCTTCTCGCCCCTGCGCTGCAGGCGGACGGAGCGGTGCTCGTCGATGCCACCCTCGGCATGGGCGGTCACTCCGAAGCGCTGCTCGAGCGGTTCCCGAACATCCGCCTCGTCGGCCTCGATCGCGACACCGACGCTCTGCGCATCGCGGGGGAGCGTCTCGCTCGTTTCCGTGATCGGGTGACGCTGGTGCACACGGTCTATGACGAGATCGGACTTCACGCTCAGGGCGCCTCGGGCATCCTCTTCGACCTGGGCGTCTCGTCGCTGCAGCTCGATGAAGCCGAGCGCGGCTTCGCCTACTCGAAGGATGCGCCGCTGGACATGCGGATGGATCAGACGAAGGGCGTGACGGCCGCCGAGGTGATCGCGACCTACACCGAAGGCAACCTGCGTCGCATCTTCGAGCGCTATGGCGAGGAGAAGCTCGCGGGACGCTATGCGCGCTTCATCATCGCCGCACGCGAGAAGAAGCCGATCACGCGCTCCGGCGAACTCGTCGAGATCCTCCAGGCGGCGACGCCCGCAGCTGCTCAGCGGGCCGGGCACCCGGCCAAGCGCGTCTTCCAGGCTCTGCGGATCGAAGTGAACACCGAGCTCAACGTACTCGCGGATGCGATTCCCGCAGCCATGGATGCGCTCGCGGTCGGCGGACGCATCGTGGTGATGTCGTACCAGTCTCTCGAGGACCGACTCGTGAAGCAGGCCTTCGCCGCCGGTGCGGCCTCCACCGCACCGCGGGGACTCCCCGTCGAGCTGCCGGAGCACGCGCCGCGTTTCCGCATCATCACCAAGGGTGCGGAGCTCGCCGACGACGCCGAACGGGCTCGCAACCCCCGCGCCATCCCCGTCCGACTGCGTGCCGCAGAGAAAGTGCGTGAGAGCTCATGAGTCTGAACGTCGCAGCGCCGAGACCGAGGGCGCTCCCCGAGGCACCCGAACGCGCACCTCGTCGGCGTCTCGAGCCGGTGACGGGAACCCCCGTCCGCCGCAAGCCGAAGCTCGCCTACGCGCTGGTGGCGCTCGCAGGAGCCATGGCCATCGGAGGCGTGCAAATCGGCCTCTCGCTGGCGATCACCCAGGACTCCTTCGTGCTGGCAGGGCTCACGTCGCAGCAGCACGAACTGGATCTGCGGACGAACGCCCTGCAGGAGGATCTCACCGGGATGAGCTCACCCCAGTCGCTCGCCGCCAGTGCCGCATCCCTGGGCATGGTCGTGGCAGGGGCCCCGTCCTACCTCCGCCTGAGCGATGGAGCCGTCTTCGGCCAGGGAACCGGCGCGACCGGCTCGTCGACCATCGATCCGAACGGCGCCGGCGCGGTGAGCAACTCCCTGCTGAACGACGTGCCGGTGAACGCCTCCACGGCAGACGACCCCGCGCCCGACGGAGCGGCCGGGCACTCTGCGCAGGAGCTTCCGCCGGCGATCACCGACGGACTCCCGAGCCCCAGCACTCGCTAGACGACCACACCCACCATCGAGACCTGACGGAGAGAGTCCATGACGACACGAGCCACCCGGACACCCCGGCGACGCACGGTCGTCGCTCTCGCGGTGATCCTGGCGATCCTGGCCGCCTTCGTCGTGCGGCTCGTCGACATCCAGGTGGTGAAGGCCGACGAGCACGTCGCACAGTCGCTCGAGTTCATCGCGCACCGCACCGCGATTCCCGGTGAACGCGGCTCGGTGGTCGACAGCGACGGATCCGTGCTGGCCGAGAGCGTCATGGTCTACGACGCGCAGCTCAGCCCCCAGGTCATCCGCCTTCTGGAGGAGGACGAGAAGAACCCGCCGCCACTGCCCTGGGTTGAGGCGTCGACGCGCATCGCCGAGATCATGGGGCTGGATGCGGACGAGCTGCGTGCCGATGTCGCCGCTGCCCTCGCCGAGAACCCCGATTCGCAGTACCTGCCGCTGGTCAAGGGCCTCAGCACCGAGAAGTACATCGAGCTGCGCGACCTCAAGGTCGGCTCGTATCTCGTGATGAAGCCGCGCGAGGTCAGGGTCTACCCGAACGGCGCCGTGGCGGGAAACCTGCTCGGATACCTCGACGGGACCGGCACTGCGCAGGCCGGCATCGAGAAGATGGACGAGAAGTGCCTCGCCCCCACGGACGGCGAGGAGTCGTACCGCACCGGCAAGAACTCGGTCGTCATCCCCGGCAGTGAGAGCAGGGTGGACGCGGTCGACGGCGGCACCGTGCAGCTCACGATCAACAGCGACCTGCAGTGGTACATGCAGCAGATGATCGCCGAAGAGGCGCAGGCCCAGGGCGCCAAGGGCGGCACCGTCACCGTCGTCGAGGTGGGCACCGGAAAGATCCGCGCCGCGGCCGAATGGCCGACCATGGACCCGAACGATCTCGACGCCTCAGCGCCCGAGACGTGGGTGAGCAAGCTCTTCACCTACCCGTTCGAGCCGGGATCGACGTTCAAGGCCGTGACGGCCGCTGCGGTGATGGAGAACGGCGGTGTGACGATGACGAGTCCCACGGTGTCGGCCTCCTCGCACGAGAAGTTCGACAACGGCGCCGTGATCAACGACGCGTTCGTGCACCCGACCTTCCAGTACACCCTCGCCGGCGCGCTCATCGATTCGTCGAACGTCGCGCTGTCGAAGTTCGGCACGATGGTGAGCCCGGACGTCCGTCACGACTACCTCGAGCGCTTCGGCGTCGGCGAGACGACGATCGGCTTCCCCAGTGAGACCTCGGGGGAGATCCACCCCACGAGCGAGTGGGACAACCAGTCGCTCTACACCACCACGTTCGGTCAGTACTTCACGGTCACGGCGCCGCAGCTCGCCGGTGCCTACCAGGCGATCGCCAACGGCGGCGAGAAGATCGGTCTCTCGCTGATCGAGTCCTGCACGGCCGCTGACGGCACGGTGGTCACACCGGGTGCTCCCGAGTCCGAGCAGATCATCAAGCCCCAGACCGCGGCCGACCTCACGCGGATGCTCGAGAACGTGGCCGTCCAGGGCGGCAACGCCGACCGCATCCAGGTTCCCGGCTACCGGGTGACCAGCAAGACGGGTACCGCGCAGATCCCGGACGGCAAGGGCGGCTACAAGTCGGGCGTCTACTACACGAGCATGGTGGGCTTCGCGCCGGTCGACGATCCGCAGTACGTCGTGGTGGTGACTCTCGACGAGCCGACTAGAGTTACATCGTCTGCTGCTACCGCTTCTGCCTTCCAGAAGGCGATGACCCAGACCATGAAGACCTACCGCGTGATGCCGTCCTCCAGCCCGATGGACGCACTGCTTCCGAAGTTCGAATAGACGGCGCCCCGCCGCGCCTGGAGACGTCATGATCGCCCTGTCGCTTGCTGAGATCGCCGCCGTCCTCGGGGGTGATCTCCGCCTCGCCGGTTCTGCCACCGCCGACACCGTCATCGACGGTGTCGTCGACACGGACTCGCGCACCATGGCCCCCGGCTCCGTGTTCGTCGCGAAGCCGGGCGCGGAGACGGACGGACACCGGTTCGTCGGCGCTGCGCTCGCTGCGGGGGCAGCGCTCGCGATCGTCGAGCACCCGGTCGACGAGGAGATCACCCAGATCGTCGTCCCTGACGTCATCGTCGCCCTCGCCGATCTCGCCCGCGAGGTCGTCGCCCGCGTTCGCGCAGCCGGAGACCTCAAGATCGTCGGGATCACGGGGTCGAACGGCAAGACGACGACGAAGAACTTCCTTGCCCGCATCCTCTCCGACGAAGGCGAGACGGTCGCCCCCATCAACTCGTACAACAACGAGGTGGGCGCGCCCGTCACCATGCTGCGCATCACGTACGGCACGCGGTTCCTGGTCAGCGAGTTCGGAGCCGACGGGCCCGGCAGCATCGCCCGCCTCGCCGGACTCGTCGAGCCGGACGTCGCTGTGGTGCTGATGGTCGGCATGGCGCACGCGGGCGGCTTCGGCGGCATCGAGGCGACGGCCAAGGCCAAGTCCGAGCTCGTCGCCGCCGCGAGGCCCACGGGTACGGCGGTGCTCAACGTCGACGACTCACGCGTCGCGGCGATGGGCGCGCTCGCGACGTCCCGCGGGATGCGGGTCGTCGGCTTCGGTCAGAGCGACGCGGCCGATGTCCAGGCGCACGACCTCGAGGTCACGGCATCCGGCACCTCGTGCATCATCGAAGCGGCGGGGGAGCGTCTTCCCCTCCGCCTGCAGGTGCTCGGCGCCCACCACGTCGGCAACGCCCTGGCGGCCATCGCCGCCGCAGGCGTTCTCGGGGTGTCGACGGCCGACGCGATCGACCGTCTCGAGACGGTCGAGATCGCGGAGCGCTGGCGTATGCAGCCCATGGGCAACGACCGCGTGCGCATCATCAACGACGCCTACAACGCCAGCCCGGACTCGATGGCCGCAGCGCTGCGGACTCTCGCGCAGATCACCGGTCCCGGCGAGCGGACGGTCGCCGTGCTCGGCGCCATGAGCGAGCTCGGCGAGACCGCGGGCGAGGAGCACGACCGGATCGGTCTGCTCGCCGTGCGTCTGAACATCCAGCGCATCGTCGTCGTCGGCCCCGAGGCCCGCCGCCTCTTCATCTCCGCGATCGGCGAAGGATCCTGGGACAGCGAGGCCGTGTTCTTCGCCGACCAGGATGCCGCGTTCGAGTACCTGCGCTCCGAACTCCGCGACGGCGACCGGGTGCTCGTGAAGTCCTCCAATTCCGTAGGGCTCCGGCACCTCGGCGATCGTCTGGGAGAATTGTTCTCGTGAGATCTCTCATCATGGCGGCGGCCATATCGCTCGCCTTCACTCTTTTTCTTACTCCCGTCTTCCTCCGGCTGTTCCGGAAGTGGGGCTGGGGCCAGGTCATCCGCACCCCGGAGGCCATCGAGAACCCGAACCACGAAGCCAAACGCGGCACGCCGACCATGGGCGGCGTCATCTTCATCGTCGGCACGATGGTCGGCTACTTCACGGCCACGTACGTCGGAGGCGGAACTCCCGCGCTGTCCGCGCTTCTCGTGATCTGGCTCATGGTCGGTTTCGGCGCAGTGGGCTTCATCGACGACTACATGAAGGTGCGCAGTCAGCGCAGCCTCGGGCTCTCGGGGTGGCGCAAGATCATCGGGCAGCTCGTCGTGATGATCCCGTTCGGCATCGTCGCGCTGAACTTCCCGAACGCCTTCGATCAGACTCCGGCATCCGGCTCGATCTCGCTCTTCCGCGACATCCCGTGGTTGAACCTGTTCGCGTTCACCGCGATCCTCGGCTGGGCGCTCTATCTGCTGTGGATCTCGATCATCGGCGTCGCGACCTCGAACAGCGTCAACCTCACCGACGGGCTCGACGGTCTCGCAGCCGGCGCCGGGGTCATCGTCGTGGGGGCGTACAGCCTGATCGCGTTCTGGCAGTTCAAGCAGTCGTGCGTGGGCGAGGGGGTCGAGACCGCCGCGCTCGGCGGATGCTACGAGGTCCGCGACCCGTTCAGCCTGGCGATCATCGCGGCCTCCTTCGCCTCGAGCCTGATCGGCTTCCTGTGGTGGAACGCTCCCAAGGCGAAGGTCTTCATGGGCGATGTCGGCTCGATGGCGATCGGAGGCGTCATCACCGCGATGGCGATCCTCACCCGCACCGAGCTGCTGCTGTTCGTGATCGCCGGCGTCTTCGTCCTGGCCTCCGGATCGGTGATCCTGCAGCGCGCCTACTTCAAGATCACGCGCGGAAAGCGACTCTTCCTGATGAGTCCGTTCCACCATCATCTCGAGATGCGCGGATGGTCCGAGGTCACGATCGTGGTCCGCATGTGGATCATCGCGGGCCTGCTCGCGATCTCGGCAGTCGGACTCTTCTACGTGGAGTGGCTGACTCGTGTCGACTGACGAGAGGCTCGCGACTCTGACGAGCTGGAACGCCGACTGGTCGGGCCTGCGCGTCGCCGTTCTCGGGCTGTCCATGACCGGCTTCTCGGTGGCGGACACGCTCACCGAACTCGGTGCGGACGTCCTGGTGTTGACCGAGTCGGCGGAGGAGGAGTATGCCAAGCTCCTGCCCGTGATCGGTGCTCGTCTGGAGCTGGGAACGCTGGACAGGGTCCCTGAAGCTCTGACCGAGTTCGCGCCGGAGGTCATCATCGCCTCGCCGGGATTCCCTCCCTCGCACACCGTGATCCGCTGGGCGCAAGATGCCGGCATCGCGCTCTGGGGCGATGTCGAACTCGCCTGGCGTCTGCGCGACAAGGTGACCCGCGCCGACGGCTCCCCGGCCGACTGGGTGCTCATCACGGGCACCAACGGCAAGACGACGACGACGCAGCTGACCGCGTCGCTCCTCGTCGAGGGAGGTCTGCGTGCGGCGCCGTGCGGCAACATCGGCGTGCCCGTTCTCGACGCGGTCCGCGACCCCGCCGGTTTCGACGTGCTCGTCGTCGAGCTCTCCAGCCACCAGCTCTGGTACCTCGGACTCTCCGAGACCGAAGGCGAGCTGTATCCGCACGCCTCGGTGTGCCTGAACCTCGCGGACGACCACCTGGTGTGGCACGGCAGTGCGCAGGCGTACCGCGATGCGAAGGCCCTGGTGTACCGCAACACGAGAGTCGCCTGCGTCTATAACAAGGCCGACGAGGCGACCAGGCTCATGGTCGAGGACGCCGAGGTGGTCGAGGGTGCCCGCGCGATCGGATTCGATCTCGGCATCCCCGGCCCCAGCGATGTCGGCGTGGTGGAGGGGCTGCTCGTCGATCGTGCGTTCTTGGACGACCGGGCCAGCAGCGCACTCGAGCTCACGACCGTCGCCGACCTGCGAGACGCCGGCCTGGCCGCCCCGCACATCGTGCAGAACATCCTGGCGGCGAGTGCGCTCGCTCGTTCTCTCGGCGTCGAGCCGCGCGCCATCCACTCGGCTCTGCAGTCGTTCCGTCTCGACGAGCATCGGATCCAGGTCATCGCCCGCCATCGCGGCATCACCTGGGTCGACGACTCCAAGGCCACCAACCCCCACGCTGCCGCGTCATCGCTCCGCGCATACCCCGGTGCGGTCTGGGTGGTCGGCGGCGACCTGAAGGGCGTCGACATCGGCGAGCTGGTCGCCACGGCCGGGACCACCGCCCGGGCGGCGGTCGTCATCGGAGTCCAGCGCTCAGCCGTCGTCGCCGCATTCGAGCGACACGCGCCGGGGGTTCCGGTGTTCGAGGTGGATGCTGGCGAGACTGGTCAGGTCATGAATCGCGTCGTGGAGATCGCCGCGGGAATCGTCGATGGCGAGGGAACAGTCCTGCTGGCCCCCGCCGCCGCGTCCTTCGATCAGTTCTCCAGTTACGCGGATCGAGGACACCGCTTCGCCGAAGCGGTGCGGGACTGGATAGACCGGGGGAGCACCGATGACGCAGGTCGAACGCCCCCCGCGCTCTGATCCCGGCAGCACCGGCTCCCGCGGTCTCGCGGCGAGAGTGTCGCTCGGGCGTCGTTTCACCCCCGTGTCGACCGAGTTCCTGATGATCGCATCGGCTGCGCTGATGCTGACGATCTTCGGCCTCGTGATGGTGCTCTCGGCGACGAGCGCGACCGCGGTCTCGAAGGGTGAGAATCCGATGGACGGCGCGCTTCGGCAGGGCATCTTCGCCGTGCTCGGCGTGCCGCTGATGTTCCTGATCTCCCGACTCCCGATCACGTTCCTCAAGCGCATGGCGTGGCCGGCACTGTTCGGATCCATCGCGCTCCAGCTGCTGGTCTTCACCCCGCTCGGCATCGAGGACGGCGGAAACCGCAACTGGATCATGATCGCCGGGTTCACCCTGCAGCCGTCGGAGTTCCTCAAGCTCGCCCTCGCGCTGTGGATCGGCTACGTCCTGATGCGCAAGCAGACCATGCTCGGCACCTGGCATCAGGTCTTCATCCCCGTGGTGCCCGTGGGAGCCCTGGCGATCGGGACGGTGATCGCCGGCAAGGACCTCGGCACCGCGATGGTGCTGGTCATCATCCTGCTCGGCTGCCTCTTCTTCTCGGGGGTGAAGCTCCGGCTGTTCATCCTGCCGGTGCTGCTCGGCGTCGTCGCCGTCATCGCGCTGGCCGTCACGAGCCCTGACCGCATGCGTCGCATCACGGCGACGTGCTCCGACATGTCGGCGTACACCGGCGACTGCTACCAGTCGATCCACGGGATCTGGGGAATGGCGTCGGGAGGAATCTTCGGCGTGGGGCTGGGCAACTCGCAGGAGAAGTACGGCTGGCTGCCCGCCGCCGGCAACGACTTCATCTTCGCCATCGTCGGCGAAGAGCTCGGCCTGATCGGCTGCATCGTCGTGCTGGCCCTCTTCACGCTGTTCACCATCGGTGCCTTCCACATCATCCGCAAGACCGCCGATCCGTTCATCCGGGTCGCAGCCGGCGGGATCACCGTCTGGATCACCGGTCAGGCCGTGTTCAACATCGGCGTCGTGATCGGACTGTTCCCCGTCATGGGAGTGCCGCTGCCGTTCATGTCGCAGGGAGGCACGGCTCTCCTCGCCGTCCTCATCGCGTGCGGAGTGCTGCTGTCGTTCGCGCGCACGATCCCCGTCGCCGAGGGTCGTTCGGCGGCACGGACCCCTTCAGCAGGGCGGGGTAAGGTCACACGGTGACCACGTACCTTCTCGCCGGCGGTGGAACCGCCGGTCACGTCAACCCTCTGCTCGCCGTCGCCGATGCGCTGCGCGCCAGGGACGCCGATGCCTCGATCCTGGTGCTCGGAACGGCCGAGGGGCTCGAGTCCCGACTCGTGCCGGCTCGAGGGTATGAGCTCCTCATCGTCGACAAGGTGCCGTTCCCGCGTCGGCCCGACAAGCAGGCCGCGTTGTTCCCCGCCAGGTTCCGCCGCGCCGTCGCCCAGGTGCGCGATCACATCCGCGCTCACCGCGTCGACGTCGTCGTGGGCTTCGGCGGCTATGCCTCCGCCCCGGCATACGTGGCAGCAGGCCGTGAGCGCGTGCCGTTCGTCGTGCACGAGGCCAACGCGAAGCCGGGCCTCGCGAACGTGCTGGGTGCTCGACGCGCCGCGGCCACGGGAGTCGCATTCGCCGGAACCCCCCTGCGCGGCGGCGAGGTGGTCGGCATGCCGCTGCGTCGAGAGGTCATCGAGCTCGACCGCGCGGCCTCCCGCGATGAGGCCGCCGCGCACTTCGGGCTCGACCCGGCGCGCCCGGTCCTTCTCGTCTTCGGCGGGTCGCTGGGGGCCCAGAGGCTGAACGAGGCCATCGCAGACTCCTGGGGCGACATCCTGGCCGCCGACTGGCAGCTGCTGCACGTCACGGGCGAACGCAGTGATCTGGCCGACCCCGAGGTGCCGGGATACACCATGCGCCGATACGTCGACCGGATGGACCTCGCCTTCGCGCTCGCCGACCTCATCGTGTCCCGTTCCGGCGCAGCCACCGTGAGCGAGATCAGCGCCCTGGGGATCCCCGCGCTGTACGTGCCGTACTCCGTCGGCAACGGGGAGCAGCGACTGAACGCGGCGTCCGCCGTGGCAGCCGGGGCCGCTCGTCTTCTCGACGACGCCACCTTCGACGGCGACGCGGTGCGCCGCCTCGTGATCCCCGTCATGAACGATCCGCAGCAGCTCACGGCCATGCAGTCCGCCGCCGAGCAGGTGGGCACCCGCACCGGCACGGAGAACGTCGTCGCACTCGTGGATCGCGCCCTCCGGTCCTCCTGATCTCACCGTCGACACGGCTCCTCGACGCCGAATCGTCCTCACCGAAAAGTAGACTGAAACCGACATGATCAGACCTGACCTCTCCCTCCCGATCCCCGAGTCGATCTCCTCCGCGCACTTCATCGGCATCGGCGGATCCGGCATGAGCGGCCTCGCCAAGATGTTCCTCGACGCGGGGATCCGCGTCTCGGGAAGCGATCGAGCCGACAGCGACAACCTGCGCGCACTCGCGGCCGCCGGAGCGGATGTGCACGTCGGGCACGACGCGGCGCATCTCGGCGATGCCGACACGGTCGTCCACACCGGAGCGATCTGGCCGGAGAACCCCGAGTTCGTCACGGCGAAGCAGCGCGGGCTGCACGTGATCCACCGCTCGCAGGCCTTGCACTGGCTGATCGGATCGCGTCGACTGGTCTCCGTGGCCGGCGCGCACGGCAAGACGACGTCGACGGGCATGATCGTGACCGCGCTGCAGCAGCTCGGAGCCGACCCGAACTTCGTCAACGGCGGCGTGATCGAGCAGCTCGGCGTCTCGAGCGCCACCGGATCGGGTGAGCTCTTCGTGATCGAGGCGGATGAGTCCGACGGCACGTTCCTGCTCTACGACACGGCTGTCGCGCTGATCACCAATGTCGACCCCGATCACCTCGACCACTACGGGTCCGACGACGCGTTCCACGACGCGTTCGTGCGGTTCGCCGACGCGGCCACGGAGGCGGTCGTGATCTCCAGCGACGACGCCGGCGCCCTGCGAGTGGGAGCGGGGCTCTCGCACCCGAACGTCGTGACGTTCGGGCAGGCGGAGGATGCCGATGTCAGGGTGACCGACATCGTGGCGGCCGGGCCCGTCTCGGCCACCGTCAGCTCCGGAGCCGAGAGCGTGCGCCTCCAGCTCGCCGTGCCCGGCGTGCACAACGCCATCAACGCGGCAGGCGCCATCGCGGTCCTCCTCTCGGTGGGCTTCGGCCTGACCGAGTCCGCCAAGGCCGTCGAGGGCTTCGCCGGCACGGTCCGCCGCCTCGAGCAGCACGGCGTCGAGCGCGGCGTCACCGTCTACGACGACTACTCCCACCACCCGACCGAGGTGCGGGCGGCTCTCGAGGCGATGCGATCGATCGCCGGCACGGGCAGGATCATCGCGATCCAGCAGCCCCACACCTACTCGCGAACGCAGCACATGTTCCGCGAGTTCGCGGACGTGCTGGAGACGTATGCAGACCACACGGTCGTGCTCGACGTCTACGGTGCTCGCGAGGATCCGGTCCCGGGCGTCACGGGAGAGCTCGTGAGCGGGGCGTTCCACGACCCGTCGCACGTCCATTTCGTCGCCGACTGGCAGCAGGCAGCCGATTACACGGCGTCCGTCGCTCGCGACGGCGATTTCGTCGTCACGCTCGGCTGCGGCAACGTCTACCAGATCATCCCGCAGGTGCTCGAGTCTCTGCGGACCACCGAGGTCTGACGCATGCGTCGTCCGCCTCCGCTTCCCACGCCTCCCGCGGGCACCGCGGAGGACACGCCCAGGCGACGGGAGGGTCCGGCGACGCGAGGGCGCGCGCGGGACGTCGAGCAGGACGAACGCACAGGTCCGCAGGCCGCGGCGGTCGGCCTCGACTCCGACGTCCGTGCGGACATCGACGGGGATGCCGGGGTGCGGCCGACATCGACGCGGGACGTCTGGCGGGCGGCGCGAGCGAGACGCAAGGCGCTGCGGGCCGAGATCCGACGGTTCACGCAGCGCTCCCGACGGCGTCGCATCGTCTGGCTGAGCGCGGTCGGTGCTGTCGTCCTGCTGATCGGTGGCACCACCGCCGCGGCGTACAGCCCGCTGTTCGCCGTGGAGAAGATCACGGTCGTGGGCGCGACGACGCTGGATGCCGCGGCGGTGGAGGCCGCCCTCGGCGAGCAGGTGGGCACCCCCTTGGCGCTGGTCGACTCGAGCGAGGTCAAGGCCGCGCTGCTGGGATTCCCGCTGATCGAGACCTATGCGCTCGAGGCGAAGCCGCCGCACGATCTCACGGTGCGGATCGTCGAGCGCACGCCGGTCGGCGTGATCCGCTCGGATGCGGGCTATACGCTCGTCGACGCCGCGGGCGTCGCGCTGGCGACGACCTCCGATCAGCCGGCGGGACAGCCGGTGCTCGACATCGACGGCGGCACCGACTCGGTCGCGTTCGAGAGTGCGGGTCTCGTGGTGCGCTCGGTGCCCGCTGATCTCCGAGCGCTGCTGACCGGAGTGCAGGCCACGACAGCTGATGACGTGACGTTGACGCTCAGCAGCGGGCTGACGGTCGTCTGGGGCAGCTCGGATGACTCCCCGATGAAGAGCGAAGTGCTCACGAAGACGCTGCTCAGCAATCCTGAGGCGTCGACGATCGATGTCACATCGCCGCATGCGGTGGTCGTGGGCTGAGGTTTCGACGGCAAACGGGCGACACGCCCGTGTCGCTGCGTGTGCGCGGGGACGTGACGCTTACCTTCGAACAAGAGAAACCAATACCGGGAAATACTTTACACCTCTAGTTGAGGTTTAAGGTTCGGCCCGCGGAATCTCACCCCAGACAGGCTCGACTATTCGGAGGCCGGCCATGAGCCAGAACCAGAACTACCTCGCCGTGATCAAGGTCGTCGGCGTCGGCGGTGGCGGCGTCAACGCCGTCAACCGCATGATCGATCTCGGGCTCCGCGGAGTCGAGTTCATCGCAGTGAACACCGACGCGCAGGCGCTGCTCATGAGCGATGCCGACGTCAAGCTCGATGTCGGTCGCGAGCTCACTCGCGGACTCGGCGCCGGCGCTGACCCCGAGGTCGGCCGTCGCGCCGCCGAGGATCACGCCGAGGAGATCGAGCAGGCGCTCACCGGTGCCGACATGGTCTTCGTGACCGCAGGCGAGGGCGGTGGAACGGGAACGGGTGGAGCCCCCGTCGTCGCGCGCATCGCGAAGTCGATCGGCGCACTGACCATCGGCGTCGTGACGAAGCCCTTCTCGTTCGAAGGCCGTCGTCGTCAGAGCCAGGCTGAAGCCGGTGTGGTGAAGCTGAAGGAAGAAGTCGACACCCTCATCGTGGTGCCGAACGACCGTCTGCTCGAGATCAGCGATCGCGGCATCTCGATGATCGAGGCCTTCGCGACCGCAGACCAGGTGCTCCTCGCCGGCGTCCAGGGCATCACCGACCTCATCACGACTCCCGGTCTCATCAACCTCGACTTCGCCGACGTCAAGTCGGTCATGCAGGGCGCCGGTTCGGCACTGATGGGAATCGGATCGGCACGCGGTGCCGACCGTGCCATCAAGGCCGCCGAACTCGCGGTCGAGTCGCCGCTCCTCGAGGCCAGCATCGAGGGTGCTCACGGAGTCCTGCTCTCGATCCAGGGTGGTTCGAACCTCGGCATCTTCGAGATCCACGACGCTGCGGACCTCGTGAAGGAAGCCGCGCACCCCGAGGCCAACATCATCTTCGGTACGGTCATCGACGACACGCTCGGCGACGAGGTGCGTGTCACCGTGATCGCGGCCGGCTTCGACAGCGGTGAGCCTTCGCTGCGCCTCGACCCCATGGTCGTCTCGCGGCCCGCCGCGGCCAGCACGCTGCCCGAGGTGGCGCTCTCGAACGACGAGGAGAGCAAGCCCGCTGCCGAGGCGCCCGCGCCCGAGAAGCCGCAGCAGCGCGTCCCGGCGACGAGCATCGAGCCTGCTTTCGCGGACGACGACATCGACATCCCCGAATTCCTGAAGTGACGCAGGCGCAGGGCCAGGCCGGGTCCGGTCTGGCAGCGCGGCTGTCGGCGATCGATCATCGGATCGCCGACGCCGCGCGCCTGGCCGGCAGGGACCCGGCGGAGATCTCCCGCATCGTCGTGACCAAGTTCCACCCGTCGTCGCTCGTTCGCGAGCTGCACGCGCTGGGTGTGCGCGACGTGGGGGAGAACCGCCAGCAGGAGCTCTCGTCGAAGACCGCCGAGCTGACGGACCTCGACCTCCGGTGGCACTTCATCGGGCAGGCTCAGACCAAAAAGGCCGGTGCGATCCGCCGCAGCGCGGATGCCGTGCACTCGGTAGACCGCGACCGGCTGGCCGACGCACTGCATCGGGCGGCCGACGGGGATGACCTTCTCGACGTGCTCGTGCAGGTCAATCTCACCGATGATCACGGACGCGGCGGCGTCGCGCCCGCCGAGGCGGCCTCTCTCGCCGAGCACATCATGACGCTGCCCTCGCTGCGGCTTCGCGGTGTGATGGCGGTCGCGCCGCTCGATGAGGAACCCGCTTCCGCGTTCGCGCGCCTGCACTCGATCGCAGAGAGCGTGCGCGCCGTCGAGCCGTCGGCGACCTGGATGTCCGCAGGGATGACGGGCGATTTCGTCGAGGCCATCGAGGCCGGCGCGACACACCTGCGGATCGGCTCCGCAATCACGGGACCCCGCCCCGACCGGGGTTAACCTGTGAACAGACCAACCCGACACGTTCGAACCGGAGGACACGATGGGTAACCCGCTGAAGAAGACCATGGTGTATCTCGGCCTCGCTGACGAGGAAGAGGTCTACGAGGAGGAGCCGACCCCGGCCCGCTCGCACCGCGAGCGCGAACGCGAGGAGCCCGCTCCCGCGCCCGTGACCCCGCTACGGCGCCCCGTCGCCGTGCGCCAGCCCGCAGGAGGGGCAGTGAACGAGATCCTCACCGTGCACCCGAAGCAGTATCGCGATGCTCAGCTCATCGCGGAGAGCTTCCGCGAGGGTGTGCCGGTCATCATCAATCTCTCGCAGATGAGCGACGCAGACGCCCGCCGTCTGATCGATTTCGCCTCCGGACTCTCGCTCGGCCTGTACGGCCGCATCGAGCGGGTCACGTCGAAGGTCTTCCTCCTGTCGCCGGAGAACATCGCGGTCTCGGGTCACGGGGGAATCGCGCACGCGGACGCCGAGTCCGCGGGCTTCGACCAGTCGTAGACCGTGGGGTTCGTCGTCTCCATCGTCGCCAGCATCGTACATCTGGCTTTGCTGCTGTACCTGCTGGTGCTCTTCGCCCGACTCATTCTCAGCTACATCCCGATGTTCAATCGGGAGTGGCGACCGAAGGGCGCCGGACTCGTCGCGGCTGAGCTCGTCTACACGGTGACCGATCCGCCCGTCCGGTTCTTCCGGCGGATCATCCCTCCTCTGCGAATCGGCTCGCTCTCCCTGGATTTCGGCTTCTCGATCACCATCCTGATCGTGCTGATCCTGATGAGTGTCGTCCGAAGCTTCATCTGAGACCCCTGGGACTTCGGCGCTCTGGAGTGTCGCGGGATCGCGACTGACAGGCTCGGGGACTATGCTTGGCTCCCAGGTGCGCGCCCCGGGTTCGCGCCGAATCTCGACCACGCCATTCCAAACTGGCAACCGAACTCATCGAAGGAGCCACCATGGCACTTACCCCGGATGACGTCGTCACCAAGCAGTTCCAGCACGTCCGCTTCAAGGACGGCTTCGACCCGGACGAGGTCGACGACTTCCTCGACGAGATCGTCATCGAGTGGCGCAAGGCCCTCGAAGAAAACGTCGAACTCAAGGCCAAGCTGGCCGCGTACGAGTCCGGCGATGCACCGGCCGCTCCCGCAGCCGCTGCAGAGGCACCCGCCGCCGTGGTCGAAGAGGCTCCTGCGCCTGCTGCTGCCGCTCCCGCGGAGCCCGCTCCGTCGGGTTCGGCGACTGCGACCGCCGGCATCATCGAGCTCGCTCAGCGCCTTCACGACGAGCACGTCGCCGAGGGTGAGGCCAAGCGCGCCCAGCTCATCGCCGAGGCCGAAGGCGAGGTCAACCGCATCCGCACGGAGGCCGAGGCCAAGCAGCGCGAAGAGTCGGCTCGTCTCGAGCGCGAGCGCAACGCCCTCGAGGCCCGGATCACCGAGCTCCGCAACTTCGAGCGCGATTACCGCTCGCAGCTGCGCGGCTACATCGAGGGTCAGCTCCGCGATCTCGACGAGAAGTCGGCGTCGACGGACTCGACTCCGGTTTCCGCGATCGGACTGTAGGTCGTCCTTTTGCCAGGACGCCGTCCCCTTCGTCGGTCGGCGGCCGGCGCGATAGTTGCGGTTCTCGCAGCGATCGTGCTGGCCGCCGATCAGTTTGTGAAGTACCTCACGACCGAGAACCTGCCGCTCCAGCAGCCGGTGCCGGTGCTCGGTGAGTTCCTTCAGCTGTACTACGTGCGCAACCCCGGCGCAGCGTTCTCGCTCGGATCCGATGTCACATGGATCTTCACCATCGCTCTGGCGGTGGTGGCCGGTGTGATCGTGTGGAAGGCCCTGGGTCTTCAGTCACGCCTCTGGGCCGTCGTCCTAGGCTGCCTGCTCGGTGGAGTGCTCGGAAACCTCACCGATCGTCTCTTCCGCGATCCTGGTTTCCCCATGGGGCACGTGGTCGACATGATCTCGATGCCGTGGATGATGCCGGCGATCTTCAACGTCGCCGACATCTTCATCGTCACCGGGATGATCTCGGTCGCGCTCCTCGTCGTGCTGGGACTCCGCTTCGACGGCACCCGGGAGCGTGACCACGCTCCTGTGGAGACCGATGACGAAGCCGAGGCTGCCGCGTTGGCCGAGGAGACCGGAGGCGAGACCTCTCGCCCGGGTACCGCCTCTCCGGATGCCGCCGCCGCGGACGGACGCTGAGCATGGAATTCCGCACCCTCCCCGTTCCTGACGGGCTGGACGGGACGCGCGTCGACGCGGCACTCGCGAAGATGCTGGGCTTCTCGCGCACCTTCGCCGCCGAGGTCGCCTCGGCGGGCGGCGTGCGCGTCGACGGGGTGACGCTCGACAAGTCCGATCGCCTGCGCGGCGGAGGGTGGCTCGAGGTGGAGTGGCAGCCGAAGGAGGAGCCGCGGATCATCCCGATCGCGGTTCCGGAGCTCGGAATCGTCTACGACGACGACGACATCGTCGTGGTCGACAAGCCCACGGGCGTCGCCGCTCATCCCTCGCTCGGATGGGAGGGGCCGACCGTCGTCGGCGCTCTCGCAGCGGCGGGGTTCCGGGTCGCCACGAGTGGCGCTCCGGAGCGGCAGGGGATCGTGCATCGTCTGGATGTCGGCACCAGCGGGCTCATGGTCGTCGCCAAGAGCGAGACGGCGTACTCGTCGCTGAAGCACGCGTTCAAGGAGCGCACGGTGGAGAAGATCTATCACGCCGTCGTCCAGGGGCACCCCGACCCGCTGACGGGGACGATCGATGCTCCGATCGGCCGGCATCCGAATCACTCCTGGAAGTTCGCCGTCGTTCCCGACGGCAAACCGTCGGTGACCCACTATGAGACCCTCGAGGCCTTCCCGGGAGCCTCGCTGCTCGAGATCCATCTCGAGACCGGACGCACGCACCAGATCCGCGTGCACATGGCGGCCCTACGGCACCCGTGCGCGGGCGACCCGCTCTACGGAGCGGATCCGACGCTGTCGGCACGGCTCGGACTCACCCGACAGTGGCTGCACGCGCACAAGCTCGCCTTCACCCACCCGGCGACGGGGGAGTGGGTGCAGTTCGAGTCGGGGTACCCCGCGGATTTCGAACGTGCCCTGGAGATCCTGCGCGGCGAGTGAATCGACGCCGTCGATGTCGGCGGTGTGGGTCAGACTGAGCCCATGAGCATCGAGGTGGGACCCGCTACCGACTTCGACGACGTGGCCGCTCTCGTCGGCCCCAAGAAGCCGACGTCGAACGTGTGCTTCTGCCTGAGCTACCGCATCGGCAGCGCCGAGAACAGGGCGCTGCGAGGCGATAAGCGAGCGGAGCGCGTGCGTGAGCTCTGCCACCAGGATCCGCCTCCAGGCGTGATCGCGTACCTCGACGATGAACCGGTGGGCTGGGCGGCGGTGCATCCGCGCAGGGAGACGAGCTTCGCGCGCAACAGACTGATCCCGCATGTCGACGATCTCGATGTGTGGTCGCTCTGGTGCATCCGCGTCCGTCCAGGCCATCGGAAACAGGGCATCTCGCACGCTCTGATCGACGGAGCGGTGGCTCATGCGAAGAAGAGCGGCGCCCCCGCGATCGAGGGGTATCCGGTCGACAACCGTGGCGAGACGGTGAATCTCACAATGGCCTACGTCGGCACGATGGGGCTCTTCGAGAGTGCCGGATTCGCGAAGGCGGCCGATACCGGCTCGACGCTCGACGGCTTCCCGCGGGTGCTCATGCGACTCGATCTGCGAGATCCGCGGAAGAGAGCGAAGAAAGCGTGAACCCGACTGTACGTCAGAGGCAATACATAGT
Source organism: Microbacterium sp. CGR1 (assembly GCF_001266755.1). Classification (NCBI taxonomy): domain Bacteria; kingdom Bacillati; phylum Actinomycetota; class Actinomycetes; order Micrococcales; family Microbacteriaceae; genus Microbacterium; species Microbacterium sp. CGR1. The sequence goes on along the minus strand of NZ_CP012299.1, from coordinate 1,263,398 downwards.
GTGAGCACAGACAGTGAGATCATCCGGCGGTCGCTGAGTCGGCCTGAGGCGTTCGCCGAGCTGTTCGACCGACATGCACGTGCGGTGAACGCGTTCGCGACATATCGGGTGGGTGCCCATGCCGCCGAGGACGTGCTCAGCGAGACCTTTCTCGTCGCCTTCCGCCGTCGAGGGGACTTCGACCTGAGCAAGCACTCAGCCTCTCCCTGGCTGCTCGGAATCGCCTCGCGGCTCATCCGTCGGCACAGAGCCGTCGAGGCACGGCATTGGCGCTCGTTCGCCGCGGTCGTCGGGGAAAACCATACGTCGCTCGGTGGACTCGATGACGCGATGCGGCGCGTGGACGCCGAGCGCGAAGTGCGTGCCCTGCGGCAGAAGATCGCGGCGTTGTCCCCGAAGGATCGGGAGACGCTTCTGCTCTACGCCTGGCAGGGGCTGAGCTACGAAGACATCGCGGAGACTCTCGGTGTGCCTGTGGGCACCGTGCGCTCCCGGTTGAATCGCGTTCGCACGCGACTCGATCCGGCGCGAAAGGCCCGTTCGTTCGAGATGCAGCAGGAAGGAGAAGTCCGTGGACGTGTTTGAGAAGGTTCAGAAGACCAAGCCGGATGTCGACGGTGTGGACTCGCATCTCGACTCGGCCCGCGCTCGACTGATGAGCGAGATCGCCGCGGGGAAGACCTCGGTGTCCGCTCGCCCTGCCGCACCGAAGCGGCTCGTGGCCGGCGTGCTCGTGGGCGCCGCACTGGCGGCCACGGCGGGCGTGCTGGTGATCACGGGACTCACCGAACAGCCGAAGCCCGTGATCGAGGCCGTTCCGACGCGGGAGCCAGGACAGACGCTGAAGCCGTCGCCGACGCCCGCGCCGACACAGGAGCCGATGACGGCTGCGGGGGCCTTCGGCGCCGCCGCGACTGCGGCTCGGTCCTTCACCGGCCTGACGCTGGCACCGGGACAGTACCTGCGCGTGCACACGCAGTCGGAGCAGATCGTCTATCACCAGCCCGATCCGAACGGCGGGCAGTATCAGGCTGATCGGTCGAACGCTCAGAACGCCTGGCGCGGAAGCTCCTCCTGGAACTCCTATGCGCCGGCCGACCCGACGCAGCAGTGGTTCTTCGCCACCGATCAGCCCTGGACGGTGAGCGACACCTTCGGGCCGGACGCCGCGGCGCTCGCCCAGGCGCACAAGGAGGCGATGGCCTCGGGCGGCGATCCGTACTTCTCGAACGGGCCGTCAGCACCCTGGGCCACCCCGGACGGGTACGGGCTCGTGGCGTTCTTCTCGGCGATGCCCACGGACCCGGCGGCGCTCATCGCGTGGATCCGAGAGAATCAGGGGATCGTCGCGGGCGATCAGGACTACAAGGTCGGGTGGGTCCTCATCGAGCTTCTGTCGTACAACATGGGGTCGGGGGCTGAGCGGGCGACGATGTACGACGCCCTCAGCATGCTTCCCGGGCCTGAGATCGTGTCCGCCGATGCGACCTCGGCGACGCTGCGGTTCTCGGCGTCGACAGAGGCTCTGTCGGGTCAGCCAGCGGTTCAGCGGCGCTCGATCACGATCGACATGACCACGGGGCTCGTCACGGAGACGACCGCGGTGCTCGACGTCGCCTCTTCGCTGATCCCCGCATCCCTGGCAGACGAGAGGCATGTCTTCACCGTGAGCGTCGTGGACTCGCTCCCCTGAAGCGACGCAGGACCCCGGAGCGGCAGGTGCGGCGACGCTCGATGTCGGATGCCGAAAGTAGACTCGAAGGCATGGCATCCGACTCCTTCGTCCACCTGCACGTGCACAGCGAGTACTCGATGCTCGACGGGGCGGCGAAGATCGCGGCGATGACGCAGGCGGCGGCAGATTACGACATGCCGGCCATCGCCGTGACCGATCACGGCAACACCTTCGCGGCGTTCGAGTTCTACAAGGCGGCGAACGCCGCGGGCGTCAAGCCGATCATCGGTCTCGAGGCCTATGTGACTCCCGGCACGCATCGCAGCGACAAGACGCGTGTGCAATGGGGCTCCCCGGATCAGAAGAGCGACGATGTCTCCGGCTCCGGTGCCTACACCCACATGACGATGTGGAGCGAGAGCACGCAGGGGATGCACAACCTGTTCCGTCTCAGCTCGCTGTCGAGCATGGAGGGCTACTACTTCAAGCCCCGCATGGACCGGGAGCTCCTGCAGACATACGGCAAGGGCCTGATCGCCACCACAGGATGCCCCTCGGGTGAGATCCAGACGCGACTGCGCCTCGGCCAGTACGACGCCGCACGTGCGGCGGCCGCCGAGTTCCAGGACCTGTTCGGCAAGGAGAACTACTTCGCCGAGATCATGGATCACGGTCTCTCCATCGAGCGCAGGGTCATGACCGATCTGATCCGGCTCGCCAAGGATCTGAACATCCCGCTCGTCGGCACCAACGACTCGCACTACACGCACCAGCATGAGGCCGATGCCCATGAGGCGCTGCTGTGCGTGCAGTCCGGTTCGACGCTCGACGATCCCAACCGGTTCAAGTTCGACGGCGACGGGTACTACATCAAGACCGCCGCAGAGATGCGTCAGCTGTTCCGCGACCACCCCGAGGCCTGCGACAACACGCTGCTCATCGCCGAGCGGTGCGAGGTCGAATTCAACACCGCGGCCAACTACATGCCGCGCTTCCCCGTGCCGGACGGCGAGACGGAGGACAGCTGGCTCATCAAGGAGGTCGAAGCGGGCCTCCACTACCGATACCCGAGCGGCATCCCCGACAAGGTGCGCAAGCAGGCCGAGTACGAGACCGGAATCATCCTGCAGATGGGGTTCCCCGGCTACTTCCTCGTCGTCGCCGACTTCATCAACTGGGCGAAGGACAACGGAATCCGCGTCGGTCCGGGCCGTGGCTCGGGCGCCGGGTCGATGGTCGCCTATGCCATGAAGATCACCGACCTCGACCCGCTCGAGCACGGTCTCATCTTCGAGCGCTTCCTCAACCCCGACCGCGTCTCGATGCCCGACTTCGACGTCGACTTCGATGACCGTCGCCGCGGCGAGGTCATCGACTACGTGACGAGGAAGTACGGCTCCGAGCGCGTCGCTCAGATCGTCACCTACGGCACGATCAAGTCGAAGCAGGCTCTGAAGGATGCGGGGCGTGTGCTGGGATTCCCGTTCAGCATGGGCGAGCGGCTGACGAAGGCGATGCCGCCGCCCGTCATGGGCAAGGACATGCCTCTCGACGGCATGTTCGACTCGGCGCACCCCCGCTACAAGGAGGCGAGCGAGTTCCGTGCGCTCATCGAGACCGATCCCGAGGCGAAGACGGTCTTCGACCGCGCCCTCGGTCTCGAAGGTCTGAAGCGCCAGTGGGGCGTGCACGCCGCCGGTGTGATCATGTCGTCCGAGCCCCTGCTCGACATCATCCCAATCATGCGCCGCGAGCAGGACGGCCAGATCGTCACCCAGTTCGACTACCCGTCCTGCGAGTCGCTCGGGCTGATCAAGATGGACTTCCTGGGGCTCCGCAACCTCACGATCATCTCGGACGCTCTCGACAACATCCGCACCAACCGCGGGGAGGAGCTCGACCTCGAACACCTCGCCCTGGATGACCGCGGCGCCTACGAGCTGCTCGGTCGCGGCGAATCGCTCGGCGTCTTCCAGCTCGACGGCGGGCCGATGCGATCGCTGATGCGCCTGATGCGTCCGGACAACTTCGGCGACATCTCCGCGCTCATCGCGCTGTACCGCCCGGGTCCGATGGGTGCGAACTCGCACACGAATTATGCGCTGCGCAAGAACGGCCAGCAGCCGATCACACCGATCCACCCGGAGTTCACCGAATCGCTCGCCGACATCCTCGACGAGTCCTACGGCCTGATCATCTACCAGGAGCAGGTGATGGCCATCGCCCAGCGCGTGGCCGGGTTCTCGCTCGGCCAGGCCGACATCCTGCGCCGAGCGATGGGCAAGAAGAAGAAGTCCGAGCTCGACAAGCAGTTCGAGGGCTTCCAAGCCGGCATGCACGCGAACGGGTACTCCGACGGTGCCGTCAACGCGATCTGGGAGATCCTCCTCCCGTTCTCGGACTACGCCTTCAACAAAGCGCACTCGGCGGCATATGGGGTCGTCTCGTACTGGACGGCCTACCTCAAGGCGCACTATCCCGCCGAGTACATGGCCGCGCTGCTCACCAGCGTCGGCGACTCGAAAGACAAGATGGCGCTCTATCTCAACGAGTGCCGTCGAATGGGCATCAAGGTGCTGCCGCCCGATGTCTCAGAGTCGATCAAGTATTTCGCCGCTGTCGGCGACGACATCCGATTCGGGCTCGGTGCCGTCCGCAACGTCGGCAGCAACGTGGTCGAGGGCATCATCGCGGCCCGCAAGGATGAGCGATTCTCCTCGTTCCATCACTTCCTCGAGAAGGTCCCGCTGCACGTCTCGAACAAGCGCACGGTCGAATCTCTGATCAAGGCCGGCGCGTTCGACTCGATGGGCGACTCGCGCCGTGCGCTGCTCGAAGTCCACGAGGATGCCGTCGAGGCGGCTGTGGATCGCAAGCGGAACGAAGCACAGGGTGCGATCGGCTTCGACTTCGACAGTCTGTACGACGGAATGGAAGAGGCGCCGCCTGCCAAGGTGCCCGCCCGCCCCGAATGGATCAAGAAGGACAAGCTCGCCTTCGAGCGCGAGATGCTCGGGCTCTACGTGTCGGACCACCCCCTGGCCGGGCTCGAGGTGCCTCTGGCGAAGCACGCGTCGATCTCGATCCACAACCTCATCAACTCGGAGGACATGCAGGACGGTGAGCAGGTCACCGTCGCCGGTCTCGTCACGAGCGTGCAGCATCGCGTCGCGAAGGCCAGTGGCAATCCGTACGGAATGATCACCGTCGAGGACTTCAACGGCGAGGTGACGGTCATGTTCATGGGCAAGACGTACACCGAGTTCCAGCACATCCTGCAGCAGGACTCGATCCTCGCCGTGCGCGGCCGGGTGTCGAAGCGTGATGACGGACTCAACCTGCATGCGCAGTCGGCGTTCGCGCCGGATGTCGGTTCCTTCGACGCCGCGGGTCCGCTCTCGCTCGTGCTCGCCGAGCAGAGGGCGACGGAGCGGGTGATGCACGAGCTCGCCGACGTGCTGCGCCGTCACAACGGGGACACCGAGGTCGTGCTGCGGGTGCACCGCGGCGGCACGGCGAAGGTCTTCGACGTGCCGATGCCGGTCAAGGTCTCGGCCGATCTGTTCGGAGATCTCAAATCGCTGCTCGGGCCGACCTGCCTGGGCTGAGCACCAGCGGACGCTGCCGCTCGATGGGTCCTCACGGACGCACCGGGTAGTATCGGGACGCGTTCGGGTGCACGACGACTAAGGCTCTGCACCGTGGCGAAAGGACCCTCCCCATGAGCACGGAATCACCCTTCCTGAACAGTGACGACTCAGCTGCAGACCGGTCGTCGGTGTCAGACGAGTCACCTCTCGACGAGGACTTCTCCGATGACGACGGCGTGCTCTATGACGATGAGGTGACGCCGGAGTACGGCATCCTCGGATTCACCCTGCGGGAGCTGCTCATCGTCGGCGTGTGGCTGATCGCCTTCATCGCGTCGTTCTTCCCGTACGTCGGAGACTCGTCCATCTGGGGTGCCGGAATCCAGTGGGTCCTCCCGATCGGCGTGCCGACGGTCGCCGTGTTCCTGCTGGTCCTCCGCCGTTTCTCACCCGACGGCATCCGCCGGGTCGGCTCGCTGGGGATCGACCAGTTCGCTTCCGTGGCGTTCTCCGTCTCAGCGGTCTTCTGGCTCGGCGCACTCTGGAACGCCGTCGCGTTCGCGATCCAGTTCGGTGTCTTCGGGCTGCCCTGGAACGGCGTCGTTCAGCTGCTCGCAGCGCTCGCGCTCGTCGTCCTCACGGTCTTCGCTCCGCTGGTGCCCGGCCTCAAGGAGGACTTCCAGGGCCGACTCGTCACGCTCGCGCACCGCAACGCCAATCCGGTCCGACCGGTCATCGCGCGTCCTCGCCCCGAGCCTGCCGCCCCGGGCGCCGACGCTCCCGTCGCCGTCGAGGCCGATGCTTCTGCCGACACGGACCTGCGACCTGCGTCGTACGCATCGCCCGCCTCGTCGAGCGATGTCGCTCCTGAGGCCCACACCGCCGCGACGGATGCCGCGCCGACGGCCTACGCGACGGACGCTGCACCGACGGCCTACGTGACGGACGCCTACGGGACGGACGCCGCGCCGACGGCCTACGGGACGGACGCCGCACCGACGGCCTACGCGACGGACGCTGCCCCGACCGCCTACACGACACCCTCGGCGGAGGGGATCGACGTCGAACTGTCCCGTGAGCAGGCGACCGATGAGGTCGCCCGTCTCGATATCGCCGAGCAGGTGCCACTGTCCTCCCACGCGTCGGGCGGGGGGACCGGGACCGAGGAGACGACCTCCGATGAGGAGTACACCCCGGCGTACTCGCGCCGGTCGCGCGGCCAGGAACCCGAGATCGTGTCCGACACCGGAAGCATCGAGTCGCTTCTCGGTGCGACCGCGCGCGATGTCTCGTCGCCCGAGACGACCGCGTTCCCCGCCGTCGAACACGACTCGGACTTCGCCGCGACGAGCCCTCAGGACGCCTACTCAACCCCGCAGCCCTTCTGGATCCTCGCGCCGACCGAGCGGGACGTGCATGACGAACGCGGCGAGGTCATCTTCCGAATCGGACCGAATGCGTGGGCGCTCGTCATCGAGGACCGCGGTGGCGCCTATGTCATCCGACACGACGACGGTCGCATCGGCTACCTGCACGACATCTCAGACATCACGAAGGGCTGATCTTGCGCACGATCGATCTGCGAGGGCGCACGCTCTCGCCGGCTGACATGCTCGCGGCCGTGCCGCGAGCCACCCAGGCACGGGCCGAGGCTCTCGACACCGCCACGCGCATCGTCGAGGACGTGCGCGAGCGCGGCGAAGAGGCGCTGCGCGAGCAGGCTGAACGCTTCGATCGTGTCACGGGTCATGAGATCCGCGTGCCCGCGCAGCACATCGCCGATGCTCTCGAGACCCTCGCGCCTGCTGTCCGCGATGCCCTCGACGAGGCGATTCGCCGGGTGCGCATCGCCTCCGAAGCCCAGGTTCCCGAACGTCGGATCACCCGGATCGGCGCCGGCGCGACGATCACCCAACGCTGGCAGCCTGTGCACCGCGCGGGCGTGTACATCCCCGGCGGCAAGGCGGTGTATCCCTCCAGCGTCATCATGAACGTCGTCCCCGCCCAGGTCGCGGGCGTCGAGCAGATCGCGCTCGCTTCACCGCCCCAGGCGGATCAGGGAGGTCGCGTCCACCCCACGATCCTCGCCGCGGCAGGCCTCCTCGGCATCACGGAGGTGTACGCCATCGGCGGCGCCGGCGCCATCGGTTCCTTCGCGCACGGCGTCGCCGGCATCGGACTCGACCCGGTCGACGTGCTGTCAGGGCCCGGCAACAACTACGTCGCCTCCGCCAAGCGGGCGGTGGCCGGGGTCGTCGGCACGGACTCCGAGGCGGGGGCCACCGAGATCCTCGTCGTCGCAGATGCCGCCGCCGACCCGCGTCTCATCGCCGCCGACCTCGTCAGTCAGGCCGAGCACGACGAGCAGGCTTCGGCCGTCCTCGTCACCGACTCGCCTCAGCTCGCCGATCGTGTCGCCGAAGAGGTGGCGCGGCAGGCCGGCGCGACCCGTCACGCGACCCGGGTGGCCGCAGCTCTCGACGGACCGCAGTCCGCGATCGTGCTCGTCGACGACCGTGCCATGGCCACGGCGTTCAGCAATGCGTACGCTCCCGAGCACCTCGAACTTCACCTCGAGGATGCCGAGGACGCCGCCGACAGCTTCACGAGCGCAGGTGCGGTGTTCGTCGGCGACCACACGCCGGTGAGTCTGGGCGACTACATGGCGGGCAGCAACCACGTTCTGCCGACCGGGGGACAGGCGCGCTATGCGCCGGGACTCGGCGCCTACACGTTCCTTCGTCCGCAGCAGGTGATCTCCTACGATCGGGCCGCCCTGGCCGAGGTCCGTGAGGGGGTCGTCGCCCTCGCCGAGACCGAAGTGCTCCCCGCGCACGGCGAGGCGATCGAGGCGCGTTTCACCGCGTAGGATCGGTCAAATGCACTGCCCCTTCTGCCGTCACTCGGACTCTCGCGTCATCGACTCCCGCACCAGCGACGACGGTCTCTCGATCAGGCGCCGTCGTCAGTGCCCTGAGTGCGGCGGGCGTTTCACGACCACCGAGACGGCCAGCCTCAACGTCATCAAGCGTTCGGGCGTCATGGAGCCGTTCAGTCGCGAGAAGGTGATCTCCGGCGTGCGCAAGGCGTGTCAGGGGCGCCCCGTGACCGAGGCCGATCTGGCGGTCCTCGCTCAGCGTGTCGAGGAGGCCGTGCGGCAGACAGGTGTCTCGCAGCTCGATACGAACGAGATCGGCTTGGCCATCCTCGGACCCCTCCGCGACCTCGATGAGGTCGCATACCTGCGGTTCGCGAGCGTGTACCAGGCTTTCGACTCGCTCGAGGATTTCGAGAGCGCCATCACGGATCTGCGTGCCGACCACGTCAAGCCGGAGCCTGCCGACCGGTAATCTGGCAGGGATGTATCCGCTGCTCTTTCGCGCTGTCCTGTCGCGCTTCGACCCCGAGTTCGCCCATCACGCCGGTATGGCGGTGATCCGCGTGCTCGGAGTGCCGCCGCTCTCCTGGGCGACGCGGGCACTGACGAAGCCGGATCCGTCGCTGCGTGTGGACGCACTCGGACTGAGCTTCTCCTCGCCCTTCGGCATCGCCGCCGGGTTCGACAAGAACGCGATCGGTGTCCGCGGTCTTGCAGCGCTCGGCTTCGGCCACGTCGAGGTCGGCACCGTCACCGCGATCCCGCAGGAGGGCAACCCGAAGCCCCGACTGTTCCGGCTGATCGCCGATCGTGCGGTCATCAACCGCATGGGATTCAACAACGAGGGCGCGGATGCTGCGGCCCGGCGCCTCGCGCGGTTGCGTCGCGGCGCCCCTGACACGGTCATCGGAGTCAACATCGGCAAGAGCCGTGTCGTCGACGTCGAGGACGCCACCGCCGACTACGTCGCTTCGGCGACGCGGCTGGCCCCGCTGGCCGACTACCTGGCCGTCAACGTCTCGTCCCCGAACACCCCGGGTCTTCGGGGACTGCAGGCGGTGGAGACGCTGGCTCCGCTGCTCAGGGCGGTGCGCGCGGCATCCGGAAAGACTCCGCTGCTCGTCAAGATCGCCCCCGATCTGGCTGACGACGAGATCGCCGCGATCGCGAAGCTCGCCGTCGGCGAGGGCCTCGCCGGCATCATCGCGCACAACACCACGATCAGCAGGGATGGACTCACGACGGACGCGGCGACGGTCGCGGGCATCGGAGCGGGCGGCCTCTCCGGCGCGCCCCTCAAGGAGCGCTCGCTTCAGGTGCTGCGTCTGGTTCGCTCGACCGTGCCCGCAGAGTTCTGCGTCATCGCCGTCGGGGGAGTGGAGACGCCCGCGGACGTTCAGGAGCGACTCGAAGCGGGCGCGACGCTCGTGCAGGGCTACACGGCGTTCCTGTACCGCGGTCCGTTCTGGGGACGCGAGATCAACCGGGGCCTGGTCGCACGCTGAGAAGCTGCGCGTGCGAACGAGAGAGGCGCCTCGTGCTCATAGAGCACGAGGCGCCTCTCTCGATGATTCAGGGGATCAGGCGGGGCGGTCGCCGCGCTTGACCTGCGGCTTGGGCAGACGCATGAACCGCATCTGCAGCGACCGCATCGCGGCGTACCAGCCGAGACCGCGCTCCATGCGGTCCTTGCCGAACTTCGCGGCGACCTTGCGCTTGACGCGCATCCCCAGCAGGATCATGCCGCCGATCGCGAGGATCAGGTACGCCATCATGACCAGGTACGCCCAGCCGGCGATCGCGAAGCCGCCGATGGCGAGGTTGGCCGGAAGGAGCGAGATGAGGATGACGAGCACCATGACGCCCATCACGAACTCGGCGGGGTGCCATCCGGCGTCCACGTAGTCGCGGACCCAGCGGCGCTGCGGGCCCTTGTCGCGAGCCGGGAGGTACTTCTCCTCGCCGGCCGCCAGACCGGCCTGCGCGCGGTTGCGTCGCTCGCTGAGCTCGGCGCGCGCTGCGGCCTTGGCCTCCTTGGTGTTCGCGACCAGAGGACGGCGGCGGGCCGCTTCCTGCTCGGCCCGGGTCGGCGTCGCGCGTCCCTTGCCCGACGCGGTCGTCTCGGCGGCGTCGTCGTTCGTCGAAGGGGGGACAGGGGTAGTGGCCACGAGGTTCCTCGGTTCAGTGAAGGCGGATCACCTTAAGATTACTCGCATGACATCTCCTGCCCAGCCCGGTGACCAGAATCTGTCCAGCGAACGCGAGCCGGCCGTCCTCGAGGCCGCAGCCACAGGGTTCCCGGCCGCGCTGAGCGACCTGGGCGCACTCGTCCGCATCCCCGGCATGGCCTGGCCCGCGTTCGACCAGACGCAACTCGAACGCAGCTCGGAGGCGGTCGCCGCGCTCGCGACGGCGACGGGGGTCTTCGACGACGTGCGAGTGCTGCGCGCCGCGATCCCCGGCACCGACGAGCACGGGCAGCCTGCCGTGCTCGCGACGCGTGCTGCGCGCAACGGCAAGCCGACGATCCTGCTCTACGCGCACCACGACGTGCAGCCTCCGGGAGACGACGCGCTGTGGGAGACGCCGCCGTTCGAACCAACGGTGCGCGACGGACGCCTGTACGGGCGCGGAGCCGCCGATGACAAAGCGGGCATCATGGCGCACATCGCCGCGATCCGCGCTGTGGCCGAGGTCGTCGGCGACGACCTCGAGCTCGGGATCGCGATGTTCATCGAGGGGGAGGAGGAGTACGGATCGCGCTCCTTCGCTCAGTTCCTCGCGGACAACAAGGAAGCGCTCCGGGCGGATGCGATCGTGGTCGCCGACTCGGGCAACTGGGATTCGGTCACCCCCGGCCTCACCGTCTCGCTCCGTGGCAATGCGCGCTTCACCGTGCGCGTGCGCACCCTCGACCACGCGTCCCACTCGGGCATGTTCGGCGGAGCGGTTCCGGACGCCATGATGGCCACGGTGAGGATGCTCGCCACGCTCTGGAACGAGGACGGCTCCGTCGCCGTCGAGGGGATGACCGAGCGCGACGCGCCGACGCCGGAGTACACCGAGGAGACGCTCCGCGATGAAGCGGGTCTTCTTCCTGGCACGTCTCCGGTCGGCGGCGGGAGCATTCTCAGCCGGATCTGGAACAAGCCGGCGGTCACGGTCATCGGGATCGATGCGACGAGCGTCGCCGCGGCGTCGAACACCCTCCTTCCCGAGGTGACGGTGGTCGTGAGCGCGCGCGTCGCGCCAGGGCAGACGGGGGAGGAGGCGTATGCCGCCCTCGAGGCGCATCTGCGCGCGAACGCGCCGTTCGGTGCGGAGCTGACCTTCACCGACGTCGACCTGGGAAACGGCTTCCTCGTCGACACCAGCGGCTGGGCGGTCGCCCTCACCCGCGATGCGATGCGCGACGGGTACGGTGTGCCGCCGGTCGACCTCGGCGTCGGCGGTTCGATCCCGTTCATCGCTGATCTGGTGCGGGAGTTCCCCGATGCGCAGATTCTCGTGACCGGCGTCGAGGACCCGCACTCGCGTGCCCACAGCCCGAATGAATCGCTGCACCTCGACACGTTCCGCCATGCGGTCGCGACCGAGGCTCTGCTGCTCTCGCGCATGAACGACATCATCATCTGAGCCGTATCCGCGAGCCTGAGGGTAAAATCGAGATACCAGCCGTGCGAGCGCGGCCCGTCACAAGGAGCGACATGAGCGACACCACACTGACTTCGGCAGAGACCACCCAGGCGCACGGCGTGAAGCTGACCGATGCCGCGGCCACGAAGGTCAAGAACCTTCTCGAGCAGGAGGGCCGCGATGACCTGCGTCTGCGCGTAGCCGTTCAGCCCGGCGGATGCTCCGGCCTGATCTACCAGCTGTACTTCGACGAGCGATTCCTCGAGGGCGACGAGACCGTCGACTTCGACGGCGTCGAGGTCATCATCGACAACATGAGCGTCCCGTACCTCGACGGCGCCTCCATCGACTTCAAGGACACGATCTCGGAGCAGGGCTTCACGATCGACAACCCCAACGCCGCAGGCAGCTGCGCCTGCGGAGACAGCTTCCACTGATCCGAACCCCTCCGCCAACCTGCGTGGTTGGCATGAATCAGGTGTGAGGTTGCCCTAGACTTGGGTGTGCCCTGTCCGCAATCTGAAAGGTGCATCGTGCCCTCGAAACGCCGCCTTCGTTGGGCCGCTCTCCCCCTGGGAGTAGCGGCAGCCGTGGCCCTGGCGGGATGTACTGCCACTGAGCTGAACGGTTACCTCCCGGGCTTCGTGGAGGGTGAGCCTGCGGCCACCAACCAGACCGAGCGCGTCTCGTCGCTCTGGGTCAACTCCTGGATCGTCCTCCTCGCCGTCGGCGTGATCACCTGGGGCCTGATGGCCTGGGCCGCGATCGCCTACCGTCGCCGGAAGGGTCAGACCGGACTGCCCGTGCAGATGCGGTACAACATGCCGATCGAGATCTTCTACACGGTCGTGCCGCTGATCCTCGTGCTGGGCATGTTCTTCTTCACCGCGCGTGACCAGTCGGCGATCGAGACGAAGTGGGACGAACCCGACGTCGAGATCACGGCCATCGCCAAGCAGTGGGCGTGGGACTTCCAGTATGACGGTGAAGAAGAGGACAACTCCGACGCCGTCTGGACGATGGGAATCCAGGCCCAGCCGGACGCGGACGGCACCATCGATCAGGCGCAGCTCCCGACGCTGGTGCTGCCGGTCGACCAGAAGGTCACGATCAACCTGCAGTCCCGCGATGTCATCCACTCGTTCTGGATCATCGACTTCCTGTACAAGAAGGACATGTACATCGGGAAGGACAACTCCTGGTCCTTCATCCCGACCCGAGTCGGCGAGTACGCCGGCAAGTGCGCCGAGCTCTGCGGCGAGTACCACTCGATGATGCTCTTCAACGTCAAGGTCGTCGAGCAGGACGAGTACGACGCCTACCTCCAGACTCTCGAGGAGGAAGGCAACACGGGAGACATCACGGACGCGTACGACCGTCTGTCGAACTACCCGGGGACCACCGCCCCGACCTCCGAGGAAGGAGAGGAGTAAGCCATGTCGACCACTGAAGCCCCCCGCACCGACGAGGCCCCTCGCTCTCGACCCACCACCCTGCCCGCACGTCAGGCTGCTCTCATGAGCTCGTCGCGTGTCGAGCAGAAGGGCAACATCGTCGTCAAGTGGATCACCTCCACCGACCACAAGACGATCGGGTACATGTACCTCATCGCCTCGGTGCTGTTCTTCCTCCTCGGCGGCGTGATGGCACTCGTCATCCGTGCTGAGCTCTTCGCTCCGGGAATGCAGATCATCCCGACCAAGGAGCAGTACAACCAGCTCTTCACGATGCACGGCACGATCATGCTGCTGATGTTCGCGACACCGCTGTTCGCCGGATTCGCCAACGCGATCCTGCCGCTGCAGCTCGGCGCCCCGGACGTCGCCTTCCCGCGTCTGAACGCGTTCGCGTTCTGGCTGTTCCTCTTCGGCTCGACGATCGCCGTCGCCGGCTTCCTCACCCCGCAGGGTGCGGCCTCGTTCGGATGGTTCGCCTATCAGCCGCTCGCCAGTGCGTCCTTCTCTCCGGGTGCCGGTGGAAACCTCTGGATGCTGGGTCTCGGCATCTCGGGCTTCGGAACCATCCTCGGCGCCGTGAACTTCATCACCACGGTGATCACGATGCGCGCACCGGGTATGACGATGTGGCGCATGCCGATCTTCTCGTGGAACACGCTCATCACGAGCCTCCTCATCCTGATGGCCTTCCCGGTGCTCGCCGCCGCGATCTTCGCCGCAGGTGCGGACCGCGTGCTCGGCGCTCACATCTACGACCCGGCCAACGGCGGTGTCCTGCTCTGGCAGCACCTGTTCTGGTTCTTCGGTCACCCTGAGGTCTACATCATCGCTCTGCCGTTCTTCGGCATCGTCTCCGAGATCTTCCCGGTCTTCAGCCGCAAGCCGATCTTCGGATACAAGACGCTCGTGTACGCGACGATCGCGATCGCCGCACTGTCCGTCGCCGTGTGGGCTCACCACATGTACGTGACCGGCTCTGTGCTGCTGCCGTTCTTCGCCCTCATGACGATGCTCATCGCAGTGCCGACGGGTGTGAAGATCTTCAACTGGATCGGCACGCTGTGGCGTGGATCGGTGACCTTCGAGACCCCGATGGTGTTCGCACTCGGCTTCCTGGTGTCGTTCGTCTTCGGTGGCCTGACCGGTGTCATCCTCGCGGCTCCGCCGCTGGACTTCCACCTGTCCGACTCGTACTTCGTGGTCGCGCACTTCCACTACGTCGTCTTCGGCACCGTCGTGTTCGCCATGTTCGCCGGGTTCTACTTCTGGTGGCCGAAGTGGACCGGACGCATGCTCAACGAACGCCTGGGCTACGTGCACTTCTGGATGCTGTTCATCGGCTTCCACATGACGTTCCTCATCCAGCACTGGCTGGGCGTCGACGGCATGGTGCGTCGCTACGCCGACTACTCGCCGGAAGACGGATGGACGTGGGGCAACCAGGTCTCGACCATCGGCGCGATCATCCTCGGCGCCTCGATGCTGCCCTTCTTCCTGAACGTGTGGATCACGGCTCGCAAGGCTCCGAAGGTCACGGTCAACGACCCGTGGGGCTACGGCGCTTCGCTCGAGTGGGCGACGTCCTGCCCGCCGCCGCGTCACAACTTCACGTCGATCCCGCGTATCCGCAGCGAGCGTCCCGCGTTCGACCTGAACCACCCCGAGGCTGCGGAGTTCACGCCCGCTGCGCCCGGCGAGCGAGAGGGCCACTGAGCCATGCGCGACAATGTCATCCTCTGGTGGGTCCTGACCGCCTTCTTCGCCCTGGTCGGCGTCGTCTACACCGGCTGGCACATCCTCGCCACGCCGTCGGACAACTTCGCCGCGCGGATCGAATGGGTCGGCACCGTGGCGCTGTTCTTCGCCGCGTTCATGGGCGCGATGATCGCGTTCTACCTCGACCGCACGCACAAGGCTCAGAACGGCGAATTGCCTGAGGACATCCTCACGAGCGACATCGACGACGGAGACCCCGAGCTCGGCGAGTTCAGCCCCTGGTCCTGGTGGCCGATCGTCCTCGCGGGTTCCGCTGCCGTCTTCGTCGTGGGACTGGCCGTCGGACACTTCCTGCTTCCGATCGGCCTGGCGATCTTCGTCGTCGCGATC
Source organism: Microbacterium sp. CGR1 (assembly GCF_001266755.1). Classification (NCBI taxonomy): domain Bacteria; kingdom Bacillati; phylum Actinomycetota; class Actinomycetes; order Micrococcales; family Microbacteriaceae; genus Microbacterium; species Microbacterium sp. CGR1. The sequence continues at coordinate 1,248,056 of NZ_CP012299.1, read as the reverse complement.
GTCGGCTGGGTCTACGAGTACTACCGCGGGAACTTCGCCCGCTGATCTGCATGCAGAAAGCCCCTGGGATCTCCATCCCAGGGGCTTTCTGCATGTCCTGTCGCTACGCGCGGCTGCGGACACGGGAGATGCCCGTCAGCGGGTCGACAGGCCGACGGTGGACGCCGTCGGCGTCCTCCACGGGATAGCCCTCCCTGACCCAATACTCGAACCCGCCGATCATCTCGCGAACGGCGTAGCCGAGCTTCGCGAACTCCAGAGCGCCCTTCGCGCCGGCGTTGCACCCCGGGCTCCAGCAGTAGACGACGACGGCGGCGTCGAGGGGGATCTCGGCAGGAGCGCGGCTCGCGATCTCGCTGTAGTGCATCTGTGTCGCTCCAGCGACGCGTCCCTGCGCCCACGCTTCCTCTGAGCGGACATCGATGATGACGATGTCGTCTTCGGAGCGGAGAGCGGCATACACATCGCTCGCATCGGTCTCGTAGGCGAGCTTGGCGGCGTAGTAGTCAGCGCGATCGATCATGCGCTCAGCCTAGGCAACGGCGCGAGGTCCCGCCGTCATCATCCGGACGGCGGCGCACTGGAATCCGCCAATGTGGAGTGCAGGCTCAGAGCTCCACTGTCATCTGGACGCGGCGTCCGTATCGGTCGAGGCCGAGGGAGGCCTCGGTCTCCACCAGGCCGCGCTGGAACGGCGTCTCGGGGATGCTCTCGAGGAACCCGCACGACGCGTAGAAGGGCGCGTTCCACGGGATCTCGGCATAGGTCCGCAAGGTCATGCGCGTGTAGCCGCGATCCCGCGCCTCATCGAGTGCAGCGCTCACAAGGCGGCGTCCGAATCCCTGTCGTCCCACGGTGGGGAGGACAGACAGCTGTTCGAGGTGCGCATGACCGTCGGAGTCCAGGACATGGACGATACCCACAGGGGAGGAGCCCTCTGACTCTTCCAGAACGAGAACGAATCCCGGCTCGGCGAGGCGTTCGGCACCGTTCGCAGCGGGAGGCCATACTGGCGCCCCCAGACTGTCGATCAGGAGAGCGTCAGCCTGGGCCTCGATGGCGGTCAGGAGCTCCGCATCCTCGGACGTGGCGGGCCTGATCGCAGCGCTCATCGGTTCGTCTCCGCGATCGCAGCGACCGCTTCGATCTCCACCAGCTGGTCGTCGTACCCCAGCACGGTGACGCCCATGAGGGTGCTCGGTACGTCGTGCTCCGCGAAGGCCTCGTGAACGACGTTCCATGCCGTGACCAGATCAGCCTGAGACGACGACGCCACGAGGACCCGCGTGCTGATGACGTCGGCGATCGTGGCGCCACTGGCGCGAAGCGCGAGATCGAGGGTCTCCAGGCAACGTGACGCTTGCGCGGCGTAGTCGCCGGGGGCCGTGGTGGTTCCGTCGTCCTCGAGCGGGCAGGCGCCCGCGAGGAAGATGAGTCGGGAGCCCGCCGGAGCAGTGGCGGCGTAGGCATAGGGGGCGGCAGCGAGATCGGCGGATCGGATGAGTTGGACTGCGGAGCTCATGGCACGATCCTTCCACGTTCACTTGAGAGCCTCCCGGACATGAAGGAGGCCCTGTCCGAAACGGACAGGGCCTCCTTGCGGGGGAGCGGCGATGTTACTCGTCGTCCTCGGACTTCTTCTTGCGAGGCTTCTTCACCGGCTCGGTCGCGATGACCGTGCTGGGAGTGTTCGCCGTCTCGTCGACGTGCGTCTCGCTGACGGTGATCGGAGCGTCGGGGACGCCGGCGCGCTCATGGGCGCCCTGGATCTCCGCCGCCTCGGTCTCATCGTTCTGAGCCGTGACGTGGTGCTGGTGAGCGTCCGCAGCTTCGATCTCCGCCTGCGTGAGCGGCGCGAGCCGGTCCTCGAAGAACCACCGTGAGATGGAAGAACGGAGGTTCTCCGTCCACGAGATTCGTCCCTTCGCGTTCGGACGCACGACCAGAGGCTCGTAGTTGTCCACATCGATGAGCTTCCAGCGGTCGTACGTGTCGACCGGCTGGTGCACCTCGATGAACTCGCCGCCGGGAAGGCGGACGATGCGTCCGGACTCGAAACCGTGCAGCACGATCTCGCGGTCCTTCTTCTGCAGCGCGAGGGCGATCCGCTTGGCGATGAAGTAGCCGAGGACCGGTCCGACGAACAGCAGCGCCTGGAGCGCGTGGATCACGCCCTCCATGGTCAGCATGAAGTGCGTCGCGATGAGGTCGGAGGATGCTGCAGCCCACAGGACGGCGTAGAAGATCACGCCGGCGACGCCGATCGCGGTGCGGGTCGCCGCGTTGCGCGGACGCTGAGCGATGTGGTGCTCGCGCTTGTCTCCCGTGATCCACGCCTCGATGAAGGGGTAGATCGCGACGAGCACGATGAAGAGCCCGAGGACGACCAGCGGCAGCAGGATCCCGAACGACCAGGTGCGATCGAGGAAGACCACGTCGAGGTTGGACGGAGCGAGGCGCAGGGCGCCGTCCGCGAATCCGATGTACCAGTCAGGCTGAGTACCGGCGGAGACGGGGGAGGGGTCGTACGGGCCGTAGTTCCAGATCGGGTTGATCTGGAAGAACGTCGCGATCAGCACGATCGTGCCGAAGACGATGAACAGGTAGCCGCCCATCTTCGACATGTACACCGGCATCATCGGGTAGCCGACGACGTTGTCGTTCGTACGGCCGGGGCCGGCGAACTGCGTGTGCTTGTTGACGATCATCAGCATGAGGTGCACGGCGATGAGGCCGATCACCAGCAACGGCAGCAGCAGGATGTGCAGCGTGTACAGGCGACCGACGATGTCCGTACCCGGGAACTCGCCGCCGAAGAGGAGGAACGAGGTCCAGGTTCCGATCAGCGGGATGCCCTTGATCATGCCGTCGATGATGCGGAGACCGTTGCCCGAGAGCAGGTCGTCGGGAAGCGAGTATCCGGTGAAGCCCTCGGCCATCGCCAGGACGAACAGCACGAAGCCGATCACCCAGTTGAGCTCGCGGGGCTTGCGGAATGCGCCGGTGAAGAACACGCGCAGCATGTGCACGCCGATTCCCGCGACGAAGACGAGTGCGGCCCAGTGGTGGATCTGGCGAACCAGGAGACCACCGCGGAGGTCGAACGAGATGTGCAGCGACGACTCGAGTGCCGCCGACATCTCGATGCCGCGCATCGGAGCATAGGCGCCCGTGTAGTGCGTCTCGACCATGGAGGCCTGGAAGAAGAACGTCAGGAAGGTTCCGGACAGGAACACGACCACGAAGCTCCACAGCGCGATCTCACCGAGCATGAACGACCAGTGGTCGGGGAAGATCTTGCGTCCGAGCTCCTTGACGAAGCCGGAGATGCTGGTGCGCTCATCGATGTAGTTCGACGCGGCGCCGACGAATCGGCCGCCGAGAGGCGCCTTGTTGTCCTTGTCCTCTTTGGACAGCGTTGCGGTGCTCAATGGCGCTCCCAGAAGCTCGGGCCGACGGGCTCGGTGAAGTCACTGCGTGCGACGAGGTAGCCCTCGTCGTCGACGGTGATGGGCAGCTGCGGCAGCGGACGCGCGGCAGGTCCGAAGATGACCTTTGCGTGATCCGTGACGTCGAACTGCGACTGGTGGCAGGGGCAGAGGAGGTGGTGCGTCTGCTGCTCGTAGAGTGCCACCGGGCATCCGACGTGCGTGCAGACCTTCGAGTACGCGACGATGCCGTCGTACGACCAGTCCTTGCGGTCTTCGGCCTCGATGAGCTGCTCGGGGCGCAGGCGCATCATCAGCACGATGGCCTTGGCCTTCTCCTCGAGGTAGCCGTCGTGGTGGCTGAGCTCTGCGAGATCCTCGGGGATCACGTGGAATGCGGATCCGAGGGTCACATCCGCTGCGCGGATCGGGGTGCCGTCGGGGTCGCGCACGAGACGCTGGCCCTTCTCCCACATGGTGTGCTTCAGCAGCGTGACCGGATCGCCCGCGGTGGGGTCGTCGGGTGTGCTGTGCGGAGCGAGACCGCGGAAGAGCGTGACACCGGGGATGATCGAGGCCACGATCGCCGCGAACAGCGAGTTGCGGATCATCGTGCGTCGTCCGAAACCGGACTCCTCGTTGGCCGTGGCGAACGCCTCGACGACGGCCTCTCGCGTCGAGTCCTTGCCCCGGGTGGGGTGACGGTGCTCGATGTGCTCCTTGTCGCTCATCAGCGCCTTGGACCAGTGGATCGCGCCGATGCCGATCGAGAGCAGCGCGAGTGCGATGCCCAGACCGATGAAGAGGTTGTTCTGACGGATGTCGATGAGCGCGCCGCTCTCGATGGGGAAGAGCATGTAGGCGGCGACCGCCCAGATGCTTCCTGCCAGCGAGAGATAGAACAGCGTGTAGACCGTGCGCTCTGCAGCCTTCTCAGCGCGCGGGTCCTTGTCGGTCATCCGCGCGCGGTGCGGCGGCAGCCCCGGGTTCTGCACGGGATCGCTGACTGCGACACCCAGCCCCAGAGAGGGCTGGTAGGCCCTGTCAAGAGCCTGCGAGTCGTCGTCGTGTGCCATGGTGCTCCTCGTACGTTCCTCTTCGATGAATAAGCGTCAGTTGGACTTCGCCGTGATCCACACGGTGATGGCGACGAGCGCGCCGATGCCGAAGATCCAGACGAACAGGCCCTCGGAGACGGGACCGAGCGAACCGAGCGAGAAACCGCCGATCTGCACGGACTGCTGCTGGTAGAGCAGAGCCGAGATGATGTCGCGCTTGTCTTCGTCCGACAGGTTCATGTCGCCGAAGACGGGCATGTTCTGGGGGCCGGTGACCATGGCCGCGTACATGTGCAGCGCGCTGGTCTCGGTCAGTGCGGGGGCGTACTTGCCCTCGGTGAGTGCTCCTCCGGCGGCCGCCACGTTGTGGCACATCGCGCAGTTGACGCGGAACAGCTCCGCGCCGTTGGCGACGTCGCCTTCACCGTCGAGGATGTGGTCCTCGGGAAAGGTGGGGCCGGGAGCCGACTCCTGCACGAAGGAGGAGATCGCGAGGATCTGCTCCTCGGTGAACTGCGGCTCCTTCTGCGGAGCCTGGGGCCCCTGCATCTGCAGCGGCATGCGGCCGGTCGACATCTGGAACTCGACTGCGAGCTCGCCGACGCCGTAGAGGCTCGGTCCGTTCGCCGTGCCCTGCAGATCGAGACCGTGGCAGGTGGCGCAGTTGGCCGTGAACAGCTTCTCGCCGTCCTCGACGGTGAGCGTGCTCGCCGCGGTGGTCTGGGTGTCGGTCGCAGCGAAGGCTGCTGACGTTCCGGCGTACACGGCGCCGGTGATCATGAGGCCTGCTCCGATGAGGGCTGCCGCAGCCAGGGGACTGCGACGGCCATTCGAACGGCGCTTCTTCTCTCGTGCCATCTCGGGGATCAGCTCCGCTCTTATTTCAGGAAGTAAATGACGACGAACAGCACGATCCAGACGACGTCGACGAAGTGCCAGTAGTAGGACACCACGATCGAGGAGGTCGCCTCCTTGTGCCGGAAATTCTTGACGGCGTACGCACGGCCGATGACGAGGAGGAAGGCGATCAGACCGCCGGTGACGTGCAGGGCGTGGAAGCCGGTCGTCAGGTAGAACGCGGATGCGTAGGAGTCAGCGCTGATCGGCATGCCTTCTGCGACGAGCTGCGCGTACTCCCAGACCTGCCCGGAGACGAAGATCGCGCCGAGGGCGAAGGTGAGGAAGAACCACTCGACCATGCCCCAGCCGAACAGGCGACGGCGGCCGGCGCCGTTCTTCTGTCCCTTGGCGATGCGGTACGGCTGCAGGTCCTCGGCCGCGAACACGCCCATCTGGCACGTGAACGAGGAGAGCACGAGGATCGCCGTGTTCACGAACGCGAACGGGACGTTCAGCAGTTCGGTGCGGTCGGCCCAGAGCTCGGGGGAGGTGCTGCGGAGCGTGAAGTAGATCGCGAAGAGTCCCGCGAAGAACATCACCTCGCTGCCGAGCCACACAATGGTGCCGACAGCTACCGGGTTGGGGCGCTTGATCGTTCTTGCCGCCGGGGCATACGTCGCTGAGGTCGTCACCATTCCATTATGGCCGATCTCCGGGCGTGATTCTCGCACCGGAGGCCCTCGTTTCGCCCGCGAACGACTTAGGGGACCCTAAGAAAACGCTGCGAATCCTCGGTGAATACGCGGGAAACGAGGGATGATCGACGCCCGGCGCCCGTTCTGCAAGAGTCTGCACGTTTTCCCTGCGCCGATAGGATCGCACACATGGCTGATTCCCTGACCTGGTCCGACGTGCTCACCACTCTTCTGGAGCGTCGCGACCTCAGCGTCTGGGAATCGACGTGGGCGATGCGTCAGATCATGCGCGGCGACGTCACACAGGCGCAGCTCGCCGGTTTCCTCGTCGCCCTCCGCGCCAAGGGAGAGACGATCGATGAGATCGTCGGATTCCGTGATGCGATCCTCGAGGCGGCGGTCCCGCTGCCCGTGTCGCCCGACGTCCTCGACATCGTCGGCACCGGCGGTGACCGTGTCGGCACGGTCAACGTGTCGACCACCGCGGCGGTCATCATCGGGGCGACCGGCATCCCGGTGGTCAAGCACGGCAACCGCGCAGCCAGCTCCGCCTCCGGCTCATCCGACGTGCTGAGCGCGCTCGGGCTGGAGCTCACCCTCGATCCCGCGGCGGTGTCGTCGATCCTCGACCGCACGGGCATCACGTTCGCCTGGGCGGGCGCCTTCCACCCCGGGTTCAAGCACGCGGGCGCCGTCCGTGCCGAACTCGGCGTCCCCACCGTCTTCAACATGCTCGGCCCCCTCTGCAACCCGGCTCGGGCCGAGGCGAACGCCGTCGGGGTGGCGCAGCTCGAGCGCGTCCCCCTCATCACGGGAGTGTTCCGGACGCGGGGCGCCACGGCCCTGGTGTTCCGCGGAGACGACGGCCTCGACGAGCTGACGACCACGGGGCACAGCCGCATCTGGGAGGTCACGCGCGGTGACATCCACGAGCACGACCTCGATCCTCGAGATCTCGGGATCCCGATCGCGGACCTCGCGGATCTGATCGGCGGAACGCCCGACCACAACGCGGCGGTGCTGCGCCGGACGCTCGAGGGGGAGACGGGCGCGGTGCGAGACATCGTGCTCCTCAACGCGGCGGCCGGGATCGTCGCGTTCGAGCTGTCCCAGGACGCGACTCAGGTACAGCGACCGATCCTCGAGCGTCTCCGCGAGGGCTACGAGCGGGCAGCCGCGGCGGTCGACGACGGTCGCGCCATAGCGAAGCTCGACGAATGGATCGGCGTCAGCCGCGAGCTGGCATCCGCATAGGGGATGTGATGGACCCGATCGCCGCCCTGCTCGAGATCGCCTCGCTGCTGGAGCGGGAACGCGCGTCGCGGTACCGGGCGAAGGCCTTCCGTCAGGCAGCTGCGACCCTGCAGCAGCTGCCGGAGGACGTGCGCTCGGATCCGACGAGGCTGCGCGCGGCGAAAGGGATCGGCGAATCGACCTTCGGAGTCATCCGACAGGCGCAGAGCGGAGAGGTTCCCGACTATCTCGTGGAGCTCCGAGGCGACGTGGAGCCCGAGCGCGTGTCGGCCCTGAGAGCGAAGCTCCGAGGGGACCTGCACGCGCACACCGACTGGTCGGACGGAACCACGCCTATCGGCGTGATGGCGTCAGCGGCGCGGGCTCTCGGTCACGAGTATCAGGCGATCACAGATCATTCCCCGCGTCTGCGGGTCGCCCGCGGACTCTCCGCGGAGCGGCTGCGCGAGCAGATGCCGCTCGTGAGGGCGGAATCGGGTGACGGGTTCACGCTGCTGGCGGGGATCGAGGTCGACATCCTCGAAGACGGCGCGCTGGATCAGGAGGACGCCCTCCTCGGGGAGCTCGACATCGTGGTCGCATCCGTCCATTCGAAGCTGCGGATGGACGCCCGGCCCATGACCGCACGGATGATCGCCGCCGTGAGCCACCCGCGCGTGAACGTGCTCGGGCATTGCACCGGACGGCTGGTGCAGGGGGACCGAGGCACTCGTCCGGAATCGCAGTTCGATGCCCGTGCCGTCTTCTCCGCATGCGCCGAGAACGGCGTCGCGGTCGAGATCAACTCCCGGCCGGAGCGTCAGGACCCGCCCGACGATCTGATCGCGATCGCCCTCGAGGCCGGCTGCCTCTTCTCGATCAACTCGGATGCGCACGCACCGGGTCAGCTCTCGCTCCTCGATCACGGTGCGGAGCGTGCCGAGAAGGCGGGGGTGCCTGCCTCCCGCATCATCACGACCTGGGGTCTCGACCGACTGCTGGCCTGGGCGAGCTGAGTCAGGCGTCGATCGTCGCGATCGCGGCGACGGCCCTGGTCATCGAGCCGCCCAGGTTCCACCGCTCAGCCACTGCGGTCGCAGCATCAGCCTCGGACGGGTCGAGCGGACGCAGCGGGTCGCTCGGCGAGGTGATCGGGAGGTCGGTCGCGACGGCGACGACGGTGGGGGCGACCTCGAGGTACGTCGCGGCGGCGAGCACCTTCGCCCGGACCCCGGCGCTCATCCCCTCACCCGCCTCGGCAGCCGCGCGGATGCCGGCGAGATCGCCATGGGCCTGCAGGAGCGTGGCCGCGGTCTTCTCGCCGACGCCGGCCACGCCGGGAAGTCCGTCCGATGCGTCGCCGCGCATCGTCGCGAAGTCGGCGTACTGGCTCGGCAGCACGCCGTACTTCGCGACGACCACGGCATCCGTGACGATCTCGAGATTGCTCATGCCTCGTGCGGTATAGATGACGCGCACGTTCCTCGCGTCGTCGACGAGCTGGAACAGGTCTCGATCGCCCGTGACGATGTCGACCGGCATGGTGGCGTGCGTCGCCAGCGTGCCGATCACGTCGTCCGCTTCGTGCTCCGCGACGCCGATGATCGGGATGCCGAGCAGGGCGAGAGTCTCGCGGATGAGGGGGATCTGCGCCTCGAGGGGGTCGGGGACCTCCTCGACGTCGGGCCCCGCGGGCACGACCTCGACGACACGGTGCGCCTTGTAGCTGGGAATCAGGTCGACTCGCCACTGGGGTCGCCAGTCGTCGTCCCAGCACGCGACCACATGGGTCGGCTCGTACAGCGTCACCAGCTTCGCGATGATGTCGAGGAGTCCTCGTGCGGCGTTGATCGGGGAGCCATCCGGCGCCGTGACCTTGTCGGGCACCCCGTAGAACGCACGGAAGTAGAGGCTTGCGGTGTCGAGCAGGAGGAGCTTGTCGGCGCGGGGCATGCAGACAGTCTGTCAGCGCGCCGAACGCGGATGGTATCGAGTCCGTCATATCGTCTCGGGATCTGATAACCTTGACTGTCACTCGTGGCGTGCCTATGCATGCCCGGGAGGCAGAAACCAATCAATCGCTGCAGAGCTCATGATCGGCCGTGCGCGGCCGGAGCCCTCAGCCCGAGTCTCCATTCACAAGGACAACCCACTACATGACTACCGCAACGACCGCCCCGGCCACCAAGCAGGTCGCCATCAACGACATCGGATCTGCTGAGGACTTCCTGGCCGCGGTCGAGAAGACCCTGAAGTTCTTCAACGACGGCGACATCATCGAAGGCACGATCGTCAAGATCGACCGCGATGAGGTCCTCCTCGATGTCGGATACAAGACCGAGGGCGTCATCCCCTCGCGCGAGCTCTCGATCAAGCACGACGTCGACCCGAACGAGGTCGTCAAGGTCGGCGACGAGGTCGAGGCCCTGGTTCTCCAGAAGGAGGACAAGGAAGGCCGTCTGATCCTCTCCAAGAAGCGTGCTCAGTACGAGCGTGCCTGGGGAGACGTCGAGAAGATCAAGGAGAACGACGGCGTCGTCACCGGTACGGTCATCGAGGTCGTCAAGGGTGGACTCATCGTCGACATCGGCCTCCGCGGCTTCCTGCCGGCCTCGCTCATCGAGCTGCGCCGCGTCCGCGACCTCACGCCGTACCTCGGCCAGGAGATCGAGGCCAAGATCCTCGAGCTCGACAAGAACCGCAACAACGTCGTACTCAGCCGCCGTGCGCTGCTCGAGCAGACGCAGTCGGAGTCGCGCACCACGTTCCTGAACAACCTGCACAAGGGTCAGGTCCGCAAGGGTGTCGTGTCGTCGATCGTCAACTTCGGTGCATTCGTCGACCTGGGCGGCGTGGACGGCCTCGTGCACGTCTCCGAGCTGTCCTGGAAGCACATCGAGCACGCCTCCGAGGTCGTCGAGGTTGGCCAGGAGGTCACCGTCGAGATCCTCGAGGTCGACCTCGACCGCGAGCGCGTCTCCCTGTCGCTGAAGGCTACGCAGGAGGACCCGTGGCAGGTCTTCGCCCGTACCCACGCGATCGGACAGGTCACGCCGGGTAAGGTCACCAAGCTCGTTCCGTTCGGTGCGTTCGTTCGCGTCGCAGACGGCATCGAGGGCCTCGTCCACATCTCCGAGCTCTCCAGCAAGCACGTCGAGCTGGCCGAGCAGGTCGTGTCGGTCGGCGAAGAGGTCTTCGTCAAGGTCATCGACATCGACCTCGAGCGTCGTCGCATCTCGCTCTCGCTGAAGCAGGCGAACGAGGCAGTTGACGTCAACGGCACCGAGTTCGACCCGGCGCTCTACGGAATGCTCGCCGAGTACGACGAGGCCGGCGAGTACAAGTACCCGGAGGGCTTCGACCCCGAGACCGGTGCGTGGAAGGAAGGCTTCGACACCCAGCGCGAGGCATGGGAGCAGGAGTACGCTGCAGCCCAGGCTCGCTGGGAGGCGCACAAGGCTCAGGTTGCCAAGGCAGCCGAGGCCGAGGCGGCCGCTGGCGACGACTTCGGTGGTCAGGTCTTCTCGAGCGAGGCCGCAGGCGCGGGCACGCTCGCGGATGACGAGGCTCTCGCGGCTCTCCGCGAGAAGCTCTCGGGCGGCAACGCTTAAGCATCACGCTCTGAACGGGCCGTCATCCTTCGGGATGGCGGCCCGTTCTGCGTCTCGACGCGTCCTCGGATCTCCATGACCGATCATTACGCTCGCATTCGTCACATTCCGGCGGGTTGGACAGCATGGGGACATGACCTCTCTGCTCTCGGCGCCCTCGACGGCCGGCGCGTCGGCGATCGCCGGCACCGCACAGCCGGTGCGCCTGCAGGGGGTGGAGCGCAGCTTCACGCTCTCCCGCGGCCGGCGCGACGTCCTCCGCGCGGTCGACGTCGACGTCGCCGCCGGTGAGATCGTCGCCATCGTCGGTCCCTCCGGGTGCGGCAAGTCGACGTTGCTGCGGCTCGTCGGGGGACTGGATGCGCCGACCGGCGGCAGCATCCGCATCCAGGACACGCGCGTGGCCGACGTCGACGAGCGCACCGCCGTCGCGTTCCAGGAGCCCCGCCTGCTGCCATGGCGGACCATCGCCCAGAACATCGAGCTCGGTCTGCCCCGTGGCACCGCGCGCCGCGAAGGCAGGGAACGTGTTCGGGAGCTCATCGAGCTCGTCGGCCTCGAGAAGGCCGCTGATCAGCGGCCACGCGAAGTGTCGGGTGGCATGGCGCAGCGCGCCTCGCTCGCACGCGCCCTCGCTCGCAATCCCGGCGTGCTGCTGCTCGACGAGCCGTTCGGTGCGCTCGATGCGCTCACCCGGCTGCGGATGCATGATCTGCTCCTCAAGATCCATGCGGCTGAGCCGACCACCGTCCTCCTCGTCACGCACGATGTCGAAGAAGCCCTCTATCTCGCCGATCGTGTGCTGCTGCTGCGCACGCTCGGCGACGCCGACACGGAAGCGCCGTCCATCGTGCGCGCGATCACCGTCCCCGGCATCCGACCCCGGGACCGCGCCGATCGCGGTCTCGCCGACCTCCGCGCAGAGCTCCTCGAAGGACTCGGCGTGGACACCCACCACCGCACCGCCACCGAGGAGACCCGATGAGCACCATCACCCGACGAATCATCCCCGCGATCGCTATCGCAGGGACGATGATGCTCGTCGCCACCGGCTGCGTCGCCGGTGAGAACGCCACCGCCTCGGACTCGTCGTCCGACGACGCGGCAGCCTCGGGGGAGTGGTCGGCGGACACTCTGTCCATCGACTTCGCGACCTACAACCCGCTCAGCCTCGTGATCCGCGACCAGGGGATCCTCGAGGAGATCCTCGGCGACGACGTCGAGGTCGAGTGGGTGCAGTCCGCGGGATCCAACAAGGCGAACGAGCTGCTGCGCTCCGGCTCGATCGATGTCGGCTCCACGGCCGGCTCGGCGGCCCTGTTCGCCCGATCGAACGGCTCGCCGATCCAGGTCATCGACATCTTCTCGCAGCCCGAATGGTCGGCGATCGTCGTCGGCCCCGACAGCGACATCACCTCGGTCGAGGATCTCGCGGGCAAGTCGGTCGCCGCGACGAAGGGAACGGACCCCTATTTCTTCCTGCTCCAGTCTCTTGAGGAAGCAGGCCTCTCGGTCGACGACGTCGAGGTCCAGAACCTCCAGCACGCCGACGGCCGTGCCGCTCTCGACAGCGGCTCGGTAGACGCCTGGGCGGGCCTCGATCCCATCATGGCCGCGGCCGAGGTGGAATCGGGCGATGAGCTCATCTACCGCAACGTGGACTTCAACACCTACGGCTTCCTCAACGCCACCGAGGACTTCATCGAGAACCACGCGGACCTCGCGCAGGCGGTCGTCGACGCATACGAGCAGGCGCGCGAGTGGGCCCTCGAGAACCCCGACGAGACCGCGGCGCTGCTCGCCGAGGTCGCAGGGATCGACCCCGCGGTCGCGACGACCGTCATCGAGGAGCGGTCGAACCTCGACGTCAGCGGCATCCCCGGTGAGGCGCAGATCGCCGTGCTCGAGAAGATCGCGCCGGTGCTGGTCGAATCCGGAGATGTCCAGGGTGGCGAGGCTTCGGTCGAGAAGGCTCTCGACTCCCTCATCAACGCCACTTTCGCCGAGAAGGCGGTCGGCGGCGAGTGATCACTCCCGACCAGCGCGTGGTGGTGCCCGCGGATGCGCAGGACGCGATCGACGCGGCGCGCGGAGTCCGGCGTCGCGACGAGGCCGGTGCCCGTCACGCCTGGGATCGACCTGCGGTGCGACTCGTCGGCGGGCTGCTGCTTCCGCTCATCATCGTCGGTGCCTGGCAGCTGGTCACGACCACCGGGCTCGTCGCGCCCTACCTGCTCCCTTCGCCGGCATCCGTCTTCACCGCGGGGGTCGAGCTGGCCGAGCGCGGCACGCTGTGGACGCACGTCGCCATCTCGGTGCAACGGGTCCTGCTCGGGTTCGCGGTCGGTTCTGTCATCGGACTCGCGGTGGCCGGCATCGTCGGTCTGTCACGGGTCGGCGACGTGCTGCTCAGTCCGACGCTCTCCGCGATCCGAGCGGTGCCGTCGCTCGCCTGGGTGCCGCTGCTGATCCTGTGGATGCAGATCGGCGAGGAGTCCAAGGTGACGCTGATCGCCATCGGCGCCTTCTTCCCGGTCTACACGACTGTCGCGTCCGCACTCCGCCACGTCGACCCGCAGCTGGTAGAGGCGGGACGCTCGTTCAGTCTTCGCGGATGGTCTCTCTTCCGCACGGTGCAGCTGCCGGCCGTCGTGCCGTCGGTCGCCGCGGGGCTCCGGCTGGCGCTCGCGCAGGCGTGGCTGTTCCTCGTCGCCGCCGAGCTGATCGCGTCGTCGATGGGACTCGGCTTCCTGCTGACCGACTCGCAGAACAGCGGCCGCGTCGATCGGATCATCCTCTCGATCGTCCTGCTGGCGCTGCTCGGCACGATCACCAACGCGATCCTCGTGGTGGTCGAGAAGTACCTGCTCCGCCGGTGGATGTGACGATGGCCGAGGCGCGCCTGCACGAGACCCGTTCGTACCCGGCCCCTGCTGCGTTCGCCGCTCAGGCGAACGTCGCCGACGAGGCGTATGCGAGGGCCGCCGCGGATCCCACGGCCTTCTGGGAGCAGGCCGCGTCCCGACTCGACTGGGCAGAGCACTGGCACACGGCCCACGAGTGGGATCCGCCTGCGGGCGATGCCGTCCCGGCGGCGCGCTGGTTCGTGGGCGGGCGCCTCAACGTGGCATATAACTGCGTCGACCGTCATGTCGATGCCGGGCGCGGGGACAAGATCGCCCTCCACTTCGAAGGAGAGCCGGGGGACAGGGCTTCGGTCACGTACGCGGACCTCCAGCGTCGCGTCTCGCAGGCGGCGAACGCGCTGACCGCGCTCGGCATCGAACCGGGCGACCGGGTGGTCGTCTACCTGCCCGTGCTGATCGAGACGGTCGTGATCACGCTCGCATGCGCACGGATCGGCGCCGTGCACTCACTGGTGTTCGGCGGCTTCTCGGCCGAAGCGGTGCGCTTCCGTCTGATCGACACCGGCGCCAAACTGCTCGTCACGAGCGACGGGCAGTTCCGGCGCGGCACCGCGACCGAGGTGAAGTCGACGGCCGACATCGCCGCAGCAGATCTGCCGGACCTCGAGCATGTGCTGGTCCTGCGGCGCACCGGCCAGGACGTGCCGTGGACAGACGGCAGAGACGTCTGGTGGCACGACACGGTCGGCACAGCCTCGTCCGACCACATCGCGCAGGCGTTCGACTCCGAGCATCCGCTGTTCATCATCTACACATCGGGGACCACCGGAAAGCCCAAGGGCCTCGTGCACACCTCCGGTGGCTACCTGACGCATGCGAGCTGGGCACACTGGGCGCACTTCGACGCGAAGCCCGACGACGTGCACTGGTGCACGGCGGATCTCGCGTGGGTGACCGCTCACACCTACGAGATCTACGGGCCTCTCTCCAACGGGCTGACCCAGGTGATCTACGAGGGAACGCCGGACACCCCCGATCGCGAACGTCATCTCGAGATCATCGAGCGGTACGGCGTGACGGTGTACTACACGGCGCCGACGCTGATCCGCACCTTCATGACCTGGTTCGGGCCCGAACTCCCGTCGGGTCACGATCTCTCGACCCTCCGTCTGCTCGGGACCGTCGGCGAGGCGATCAATCCGGAGGCCTGGATCTGGTTCCGCCGGAACTTCGGGCGCGATGAGCTGCCGGTCATCGACACCTGGTGGCAATCCGAGACCGGGGCGGCGATGATCGCGCCGCTGCCCGGAGTCACGACCCTCAAGCCGGGGTCCGCGTCTGTGCCGCTGCCCGGCATCGATGCGACGGTCGTCGACGCGGACGGCCACGAGGTCGCTCCCGGCCGGTCGGGCACGCTCGTGGTGCGCCGCCCGTGGCCGGGTATGGCGAGGACGGTGTGGGGCGACCCTCAGCGCTACCGCGATGCGTATTGGTCCGCCTACGCCGGGCACGGCGAACACGGCGGCTACTACGTGGCGGGCGACGGTGCGACGAGAGACGCCGACGGCTACATCTGGATCCTGGGGCGGCTCGATGACGTGGTGAACGTGTCGGGCCACCGGCTGTCCACGATCGAGATCGAGTCGGCGCTGGTGGCGCACGAGACAGTGGGCGAAGCGGGAACGGCCGGCGTCGCAGACCTCATCACAGGCCAGGCGGTGGTCGCCTTCGTGACTCCCTCCGGACGATCCGAGGTGTCGGTCGCCGCGCTGCGGTCGCAGGTGGCGGCTGCCATCGGTCCTGTCGCCAAGCCGAAGCACATTGTCGTGGTCGCCGACCTGCCGAAGACCCGCTCGGGAAAGATCATGCGCCGACTTCTCGCCCAGCTGTGGGAGGCCGAGCAGGATCGTCGCTCGGGACGGGCCCCAGCTCCGCTGGGAGACACGACATCGCTGCAGAATCCGTGGGCCGTCGGCGAGATCGCCGCCGTGCTCGAGAACGCTGAACTGAGGACATCATGACGGAAGAACATCGCTTCGGGTTTCGCACGAGGGCGCTGCATGCCGGCGGGACTCCCGACGCAGCGACCGGCGCCAGGGCCGTGCCGATCTACCAGACGACGTCGTTCGTGTTCGACGACGCGGCGGACGCCGGCAACCTCTTCGCCCTCCAGAAGTACGGGAACATCTACTCGCGCATCGGCAACCCCACCGTCGCCGCGCTCGAGGAACGTCTGGCCTCGCTCGAGGGCGGCATCGGCGCGGTCGCGACCGCCTCGGGGATGAGCGCGGAGTTCATCACGTTCGCGGCGCTCGTCGGAGCGGGCGACCATGTGGTCGCCGCGGCGCAGCTGTACGGGGGCACGGTGACCCAGCTCGACGTGACCCTGCGTCGTTTCGGCGTGGAGACGACGTTCGTCGCGTCGACCGATCCCGCCGACTACGCCGCCGCCATCCGTCCGGAGACCAAGGTCGTCTACGTGGAGATGATCGGTAATCCCTCGGGTGAGATCGCCGACATCGAGGGGCTGGCCGAGGTCGCTCATGCCGCAGGTGTGCCGCTGGTCGTGGACGCCACGCTCGCCACCCCGTACCTCGCGCGCCCTCTGGAGCACGGCGCGGACATCGTCATCCATTCGGTCACCAAGTTCCTGGGCGGACACGGGACGACGCTCGGCGGCGTCGTCATCGAGAAGGGCACCTTCGACTGGGGCAATGGCCGCTTCCCGCAGATGACAGAGCCGGTCGAGTCGTACGGCGGCATCAAGTGGTGGGACAACTTCGGCGAGTACGGCTTCCTCACCAAGCTCCGCACCGAGCAGCTGCGTGACATCGGCCCGGCGCTGAGCGCGCAGTCGGCGTTCAACCTCCTGCAGGGAGTCGAGACGCTGCCGCAGCGGATCGATGCGCACCTTGCGAACGCGCGGATCGTGGCCGAATGGCTCGACTCCGACCCCCGGGTCGAGTATGTGACGTGGGCGGGTCTCGAGCATCACCCGCACCACGAGCGCGCAGCGAAGTATCTGCCGCTCGGTCCTGGTTCGGTGTTCGCGTTCGGGGTCAAGGCCGACGACGGTCGCTCGGCGGGCGAGACGCTCATCGAGAATCTTCAGCTGGCATCGCACCTCGCGAACATCGGGGACGCGCGCACGCTCGTCATCCACCCGGCATCGACGACCCACCGTCAGCTCACGGAATCGCAGCTCGTCGCGGCGGGCGTGCGACCTGACCTCATCCGCATCTCGGTGGGCCTCGAGGACACAGAAGACATCATCTGGGATCTTGACCAGGCCCTCACGACAGCGACAGGAGCCACTCGATGAGCGGAATCGAGACCACCGGCGCCGACGCCTGCGCGCTGCCGACCGCCCAGGATTCTGCGGCCTGCGCCCTGCCCGCACCCGCGCCGGCGCGCCCGGATCGGACCTGGGAAGGCCCCAGCCAGCAGCAGCGCTTCGGCATATTGCGACGCGCGAAGTCGGTCGCCATCGTCGGCGCGTCGAACAATCCCGCGCGCGCCTCGTATTTCGTCGCGACGTACCTGCTCTCCAGCACCGCATACGACGTCTATCTCGTCAACCCGCGGGAATCGGAGATCCTCGGTCAGCCGGTCTACGCCTCGCTGTCCGACCTGCCGGTGGTCCCGGACGTCGTCGACGTCTTCCGCCGCCATGACGACCTGCCCGGCGTCGCCCAGGAGGCGATCGAAGCCGGGGCGCAGACCCTGTGGCTGCAGCTGGGATCGTGGAACGAGGATGCCGCGGCGATCGCCGAGGGCGCGGGGCTCTCCGTGGTGATGGATCGGTGCATCAAGATCGAGCACGCCCGGTTCCACGGAGGCCTCCACCTGGCCGGTTTCGACACCGGCGTCATCAGCTCGCGACGGCAGCTGCTGGCCCGCTGATCCGCGATCTCAGCCCCGTTTAGACTGGCGAGATGCCTCTCATCGCGCTCACCGGCGGCATCGCCTCGGGCAAGTCGACCATCGCACGACGACTTGGAGAGCTCGGCGCCGTGGTCGTCGACGCCGATCAGATCGTCCGCGACGTGCAGTCGCCCGGCTCCGAGGTTCTGGCTCGGATCGAGGATGCCTTCGGCGCTGACGTCATCTCGGCGGACGGCGCACTCGACCGTGCCGCCCTGGGGGCCAAGGTCTTCGGCGATCCGGAGCAGCTGGCGCGGCTGAACGCGATCGTGCATCCGGCCGTCCGTGCCGAGTCGCAGCGACGATTCGAGGCGGCAGCGGCCGCCGATCCGGACGGTGTGGTCGTGTACGACGTGCCCCTTCTGGTCGAGGCGCGCGTCGATGACCCCTGGGACCTGATCGTCGTCGCCCATGCGCCTGCCCAGGAGCGCAGACGGAGGCTCGTGGAATTGCGCGGCATGGCGGAACAGGCTGCGCAGGAGCGGATCAATGCGCAGGTCTCGGACGAGCGTCGGCTGGCGATCGCCGACGAGGTCGTCGACACATCCGGATCCCTGGAGCAGACGATGCTGCAGACCGATGCCCTGTGGGAGCGGATCCGCTCGTCGTGACCTTCACCGGTCACGCACCCGGATCCCCTGCCTATCGGCGTCTCATCGTCGGGCTCTTCTTCGCCGGCATCGCGACATTCGCCCAGCTCTATTCGCCGCAGGCCGTTCTGCCGCAGCTCTCGTCCGATCTCGGGATCACGCCTGCCACCGCGGCACTCGCTGTATCGGCCGCGACGCTCGGTCTCGCGGCGGCGGTGATCCCGTGGTCGATGGTCGCGGATCGCATCGGCCGAGTGCCGGCGATGGGGACCGGCATCCTCGCCGCTACCGTTCTGGGGCTGGTCGCTCCGCTCAGCACCGGCATGGAGATGCTGCTGGCGCTGCGCCTGCTCGAGGGCATCGCACTGGGCGCCGTGCCGGCCGTAGCGCTCGCGTACCTCAGCGAGGAGGTGAGTGCGCGGCATGCCGCGGCGGCCGCGGGGAGCTACATCGCCGGGACGACCGTGGGTGGTCTGCTCGGTCGCGTCGTGTCCGGATTGGCGGGCGAGCAGTGGGGGTGGCGTGCGGGAATCTGGGTCGTGGCCGGTGTCTGCGCGATGGCGGCCGCTCTCTTCCTCTGGCTGACGCCGAAGGCCCGGGGGTTCGTGCCCGGTCGGCTTCGCCAGGGTGCGACAAGTGGGATGCTCGCGCGTCTCGTGTCGCCGATGCGCTCCGCACCGCAACTCGCCCTCTACGCGCAGGGCTTCCTTCTCATGGGGGCGTTCGTCGCGGTGTACAACTACCTCGGATTCCACCTCATCGACGCGCCGTTCTCTCTTCCGAGCTGGCTGGTGACCCTGCTCTTCCTCGCCTACCTCGCGGGCACCGTCTCGTCACCGACCGCCGGTGCTCTCGCATCTCGCTTCGGTCGGTACCCGGTGCTGCTGTGCTCGATCGCGGTGATGGGCATCGGAGCGCTCGCCATGCTCAGCCAGGCCGCGCTGCCGGTGGTCCTCGGACTGCTGCTCTTCACGGGCGGCTTCTTCGGCGCACATGCGGTTGCGTCGGGGTGGGCTCCGGCCGCTGCCACGCCGGACAGTCGTGCGCAGGCATCGTCGCTCTACTACTTCGGCTACTACGCGGGCTCGAGCCTGTTCGGATGGGCGCTGGGAATCGTGTTCGGCAGGGCGGACTGGGCGTGGTTCGTGGGCGCGATCATCACGATGTGCGCGGTGTCGGCGGCACTCGCGGCGCGCGCGCTCCGGTCGTCGCCGACAGGACGCATATGATCGCGAGGCGGCACCGCCGCGCAGCCGCTCGCCGGCGCGACCGACCCGAAGGACCAGCACCATGCGCATGAGGCATCTTGCAGCGTACGACCACGAGCTGCGCACGGATGCGGAAGTGGTGCATGCCCTCGATGTGGCGACGCACGGACCGCTGCGTCTCGCCGCCTTTCCGGGCGGGCGCGGGTTCGTGTCCTACGCCGATCTCGGCGGGGTCGATCAGGGCGGCATCGAGGCGCTCGTCGATGCCGCGCTCGCGCACTTCGGGAGGCGGAGCGAGATCGACTCGATCGAGTGGAAGACGCGCGGGCATGACCGGGCGCCGGGGCTCGGCGGGACTCTCGAAAGCCGAGGCTTCGTGCCGGAGGAGACGGAGTCGGTGATGATCGGCGAGGCGGAGCTGCTCGCCCAGCCGGTGTCGCTCCCCGCCGGAGTCGAGCTTCGGCGCGCGCGAACGGAGACCGAGGTGTTCGCGATGGAGGAGATGCAGGGCAGGGTGTTCGGCGATCCCCGGTGGCGGGTGCGGGTGGAGACGACGCTGCAGCGCATCCGCGAGGACGACACGGTGGAGCTGTGGACCGCCGTCGCCGGAGACGAGGTGATCAGCGCTGGACGGCTCGAACCGGTCACGGGCACGCGATTCGCCGGTCTGTGGGGAGGTGCGACGCTGCCCGAGTGGCGGGGCCGCGGCGTCTATCGGGCTCTGACGGCCCAGCGGGCGCGATCCGCCCTCGCCCTCGGCAAGGTGTATCTGCACTCGGATTCCACGGAGTTCTCGCGGCCGATCCTCGAGCGGGCCGGGCTCGTCACGGTCACGACCACCACTCCCTACGTGTGGACGCGGTCGACTGACTGACGGGCAGGGATTCCGCTGGGGGCTCTCGTGGCCCCGATGTCGGTGGCCCGGCATACGCTGGAGGTATGCAAACCACGCGCAGCGTCCGTCCTTTCGAGGTCATCAGCGAATACGCGCCCGCCGGCGACCAGCCGAAGGCCATCGCCGAGCTCGCGTCGCGCATCAATGCCGGCGAGACAGACATCGTCCTGCTCGGTGCCACGGGTACCGGAAAGTCCGCGACGACCGCCTGGCTGGTCGAGCAGGTGCAGCGTCCGACGCTCGTCCTCGCGCACAACAAGACTCTCGCCGCGCAGCTCGCCAACGAGTTCCGCGAGCTGATGCCGAACAACGCCGTCGAGTACTTCGTCTCCTACTACGACTACTACCAGCCGGAGGCGTACGTCCCGCAGACGGACACCTTCATCGAGAAGGACTCGTCGATCAACTCCGAGGTCGAGCGTCTCCGCCACTCGACGACCAACTCGCTGCTGAGCCGTCGGGATGTGATCGTGGTCTCGACGGTCTCCTGCATCTACGGTCTCGGTGCGCCGGAGGAGTACCTCCGGGCGATGGTCGCGCTCCAGGTGGGGGAGCGCTACGACCGGGACGCGCTGATCCGACAGTTCATCTCGATGCAGTACAACCGGAATGACGTCGACTTCTCCCGAGGCAACTTCCGCGTGCGGGGAGACACCATCGAGATCATCCCCGTATACGAGGAGCACGCGATCCGCATCGAGCTGTTCGGCGATGAGATCGAAGCGCTCTATTCGCTGCATCCGCTCACCGGAGAGGTGATCGAGAAGCTCGACTCCGTGCCGATCTTCCCCGCCTCGCACTACGTCGCCGGCACCGACGTGATCCAGCGCTCCATCGGCACGATCGAGCACGAGCTCGAAGAGCGGCTCAAGGAGTTCGAGCGTCAGGGAAAGCTCCTCGAGGCCCAGCGCCTGAGGATGCGCACCACGTTCGACCTCGAGATGCTGCAGCAGCTCGGGTTCTGCTCGGGCATCGAGAACTACTCCCGGCACATGGACGGGCGCCAGCCGGGCGAGCCGCCGCACACGCTGCTCGACTTCTTCCCTGACGATTTCATGCTCGTGATCGACGAGTCGCACGTGACGGTGCCGCAGATCGGTGCGATGTACGAGGGCGACGCCTCTCGCAAGCGCACGCTCGTCGAGCACGGCTTCCGGCTTCCGAGCGCGATGGACAACCGGCCGCTGCGCTGGGACGAGTTCAAGAACCGAATCGGACAGACCGTCTATCTCTCTGCGACACCGGGCAAGTACGAGATGGGGATCGCCGACGGCGTGGTCGAGCAGATCATCCGCCCGACCGGACTCGTCGACCCGCACATCATCGTGAAGCCGTCGAAGGGGCAGATCGACGACCTCCTCGAGGAGATCCGGCTTCGGGTCGAACGCGACGAGCGTGTGCTCGTCACGACACTCACGAAGAAGATGTCCGAGGAGCTCACGGACTTCCTCGGCGAGCACGGCGTACGCGTGCGATACCTGCACTCGGACGTGGACACTCTGCGACGGGTCGAGCTGCTCAGTGAACTGCGTGCCGGGGTGTACGACGTCCTCGTGGGAATCAACCTGCTCCGAGAGGGGCTCGACCTGCCTGAGGTGTCCCTCGTCGCGATCCTCGACGCCGACAAGGAAGGCTTCCTCCGGTCAGGCACCTCGCTCATCCAGACGATCGGTCGCGCGGCGCGAAACGTCTCCGGCGAAGTGCACATGTACGCCGACAAGATCACCGACTCGATGGCGAAGGCGATCGAAGAGACCGATCGCCGCCGCGAGAAGCAGGTCGCGTACAACCTCGAGAACGGTATCGACCCTCAGCCGCTGCGCAAACGGATCGCCGACATCACCGAGGTGCTCGCGCGTGAGGGCGCCGACACCGCTGAGATGATGTCCGGGCGCGGGAGAGCGACCGGCAAGGGCAAGTCGCCGACGCCGAACCTGCGGCGCACCGGCATCGCCGCAGAAGGAGCTCAGCAGCTCGAAGCGGTGATCCAGGACCTCTCGGATCAGATGCTCGCGGCTGCCGCCGAGCTCAAGTTCGAGCTCGCCGGGCGGTTGCGCGACGAGGTGCAGGACATGAAGAAGGAACTGCGCGCGATGGAGAAGGCCGGCCACGCCTGAGAAGCTCGGAGGCACCAGGATGGATGCAGCGGGCGAGGAGCTCGCCGATCGAGTGCGAGCGCTCCTCACACTCGATGAGAACGTCGAGGAGAAGCGCATGTTCGGCACGCGCGCCTTCCTCCTCGATGGACACATCCTCGTCGGAGCGCGCGCGGGCGGGGTTCTGCTCGTCCGGGTCGATGGCGAGCACGGTGACTCGCTGATCACCCGCCCCGGGGTGGCGGTCGCGGTCATGGGTGCGCGGACGATGGGCACCAGCTGGCTCGATGTGTCGCCGAGCGTCTCGTCGACGACGACGATCTCGCCTCGTGGCTCGACGTCGCACGCCAGGACGCGCAGCGCGACGACTGAGAGCGAGAGTCTCAGCTGACGCGCGAGAGCGAGTCTCAGCCGACGGGTGAGAGCCTGTGTCAGGGGCAGTGAACGAGGGTCTTCGGACCTGAACGGTCGATCTCGTGCTCGCTCATCGGTGCACCGCACAACGGGCAGGCGCGCTCTGCCCGCTCGGACGGGCTCGGCGGGGGAGTCTTCTCGTAGGGGCCGACGGAGGCGGGGCCCGCGAAGCGGATCAGATTCGAGTTGATCCACGCGTACAGTCCTCCGGCCTCGCGAATCCGAGTGCGGAGCGGAGGTCGATCGTCAGAACTGGCCATGTTGCTTAGTGTACTAACTATTAGGGTCAATGTATATTCGAAGCCGTGACCGCATCGGACGACCTGCTCAAACTCGACAATCAGCTCTGCTTCGCCCTGGTGACCGCAGCGCGCAACGTCGTGGCGATCTACCGGCCGATCCTCGAGCCGCTCGGGCTCACGCATCCGCAGTATCTCGTGATGCTGGCGCTCTGGGAGCGTGCTCCGCGTCCCTTGAACGATCTTGCGGCTGATCTCGCTCTCGAGCCGGCGACGGCGTCTCCCCTGGTGAAGCGTCTGGAAGCCGACGGGCTGGTCGCCAGACAACGCAGCGTCGAGGACGAGCGCCGTCTCGACATCACCCTCACGGACACGGGTCGAGCTCTGCGAGATCGCGCTCTCGACGTTCCTCGACAGGTGATGGCCGCCGTGGGGATGGATCTCGAGCAGGTAGCCACACTGCGCGACGGGTTGTCGGCATTCGCGGGTCGCCGCCCCGCCATGGAGTGACCGCACCGTAGGGTGTGGGCATGCCGAGCGAACCCCAGACGCGTCTTGCGCGCCGGAGCGTCGATCGCATGGTCCTCTCGACTCTCGTCGTGGGACTCTTCGTCGTGGCCATGATCGCTGCGGCGATCCAGGGCGCGCCGACGTTCCGCCCCGCCGCGCCGATTCCTCGGGGGACAGCGGAGCCGCTGCCGTCCAGTGATCCGGGTGCCACCGGGGTTCCCGAGCCGATGGAGATCGACTCCACCGCCGCCGCGGTCGTTCAGACGCTCGCCGTGATCCTCATGGCGCTGGTCGCTGCGGGGCTCATCGCGCTCCTCGTGATCGCCGCGAGAGCCCTGCTGCGAGCGTGGCGGGATCGCCCGCTGGGCCGTCGTGACGCGGCGGCGGTCGCATCCGAGGTCGATCACCTCACCTCGGCGCCGGAACCCGAGATCGCCGTCGCTGTGATGCAGCGCGGGATCGCCGGGGCGCTCATGCAGATAGACGAGCGCGCCCGAGCGTCTGATGCCATCGTCGCCGCGTGGATCGGCCTCGAAGAGAGTGCCGCAGACGCAGGGGTGAAGCGAGCGGCGACCGAGACTCCCGGCGAGTTCGTGGTGCGGATCATCACTCTGCGGCCCGGGGTGGCCGGGGACGCCGCGTCGCTGCTGCGTCTCTACGAGAGCGTCCGATTCGGAGCCGGGTCGGCCGACGAGGGCGACCGGGCCTCGGCGAGAGAGGCCCTGCGACGCATCGAGGAGGTGTGGCGGTGACTGTCCGCAGAACGCTGGTCGCAGCGGGGGCGGCGGTCCTCGTCGCTCTGGCGCTCCTCGGCTTCGGCTTCACCTGGCCGTTCGTGATCGCATGGGGTCTCCTGATCGGTGCGGTCGGTCTGCTCGCGCAGCTCGCGATGCCGCTCGAGCCGGGGTTCGACGCGCCGCGCATAGACGTGGAGCCGGATCGACGACCTACCGAGATCTCTCGCATGGCGTGGGCACTGAACACACACACCGGCATCGCGGGAGCGCAGATCACGCGCCGTGTCGGGGTGATCCTGCGTCAGCGGCTGATGCGCCACGGAGTGGATCCGGATGACCCTGCCCACCGCGACCGACTCCCGCGGCTGATCGACCCGGGAGTCTGGGAGCGCCTGACGGGACCGGAGACGACGATCGTCGACGTCGAGAGGGCGCTGGACGCGATCGATCGACTGGATCCCACCTCGCCGGACGAACCGTCACCCCGGTTGCACGTACCGACCCCCGACCACGGGCGGCCCTCGCCGCCGCGTCCATGAAGGAGATGCCATGACGAGCCCCGCAGAGATCGCCGCCACCGGAGCCCGGATCCTGGCCGCCGTGCGAACAGTCGTCGTGGGCATGGACGACCCGGTCGAGATCGCTCTCGCCTCGATCCTCGCCGGCGGTCACGTGCTGTTCGAGGATGTGCCGGGCCTGGGGAAGACGCTCGCCGCGCGCAGCCTCGCCTCGGCGCTGGGGCTGGGGTTCCGGCGCTTGCAGTGCACTCCGGACATGCTGCCCGGCGATGTCACGGGGTCGTACGTCTACGCACCGGACTCGGGGGACTTCGTCTTCCGGCCGGGGCCGATCTTCACCGGACTGCTGCTCGCCGACGAGATCAACAGAACCACGCCGAAGACGCAGTCCGCGATGCTCGAGGCGATGGCGGAGCGCCAGGTGACCGTCGAGGGCAACAGCTTCGCGCTGCCCGCGCCGTTCCATGTGATCGCGACGTCGAATCCGATCGAGTACGAGGGCACGTACGCGCTGCCCGAGGCACAGCTCGACAGGTTCATGGTGCGGCTGTCCGTCGGCTATCCGGCGGCGGAGAGCGAGGCCCGCATCCTGGAGAACCGCGTGAGCAGGCGCCAGGAGGCTGCTCACATCGCTCCGGTCATCGACGCCGCTCAGCTCATCTCCCTGCAGGAGGCCGTCGAGGCCATCCACGTCGACCCGGACATCTCGCGCTACTGCGTCGAGATCGCACGCGCCACCCGGACCGCGGCCAACGTCGAGGTCGGTGCGTCGCCGCGCGGTTCTCTGGGGCTGCTGCTGCTGGGACGAGCGCTCGCGGCTCTGGATGGCCGCGACTTCGTCCGTCCGGACGACATCAAGCGGATCGCCGTGCCCGTGCTGGCGCATCGTCTCACGCTCACACCCCAGGCGTGGGCTCAGGGCGCGTCGGCATCCGATGTGGTGCGCTCGGTCGTCGGACAGGTGGCTGTTCCGCCGACCGTCGGAGTGCTCGGATGACGGACGGACCCGACGCGGGGCGTCGCGGTCCTGTGTTGTCCGTGGCGATCGGAGGCGCTGCCCTGCTCGCCGCGGTCGGCCTTCTCGCGGGAAGACCCGACGTGGTGGCGATGGGGCTTCCTCTGGCCATCTGGAGCGGTCTCGCGATCGCGCGGGGCACATCCGGCGCGGTGGCGAAGATCGCGATCGACCCGGTGCCCGGGCGCGATGGCGAGCTGCTCACATCGATCGCGGTGGACAGCGGTGCGGATGCCGTCGAGGTGGTGGTCGTACAGTCGGAGCGTCGCAGCAGACGCGTGATCGTGCCCGGCGGTGGCTTCACATTCACTGCGCGGAGCAAGGTCCTGCACTCCGGTCCGACGATCCCGGTCCAGGCGGCAGCGAGGGGGTTCTCCTTCGAGGGAGCGGCGCTCTCGTCGACGTCGGACCTCGCCGCCATCAGGCGTCAGGTGGCCCCGCCCCGCCGATCACTCGACGCGCTCCCGCTGCCGCGACGACTGACGGAGTCGCACGGCGCGCACGAGGGGCGCCGGGCTGGTCAGGGCGGCGACTTCCGGGACATCCACCCCTTCGCGCCCGGCGACGAACTCCGCCGCGTGGACTGGCGGGCGACGGCGCGGATGTCCCGCCGGCCAGGTGATCTGCTGGTCCGTCGGACCAATACGCTCAGCGACTCGTCGGTCGTGGTCGCCATGGACACGTCTGAGGATCTGGGTGAGGTCGTCGCCTCGTGGGGGAGCGGCGACCGCGAACGCAGCGGCGTGACCTCCCTCGACCTCGCGAGGGAGGCTGCGCGAGCCATCGCCGACTCGGCCATAGGCGAGGGCGACCGCGTCGCACTTCACGTGCTCGTGCACGGCGGCCGGTCGTTGAGGAGCGGCGGCGGCTCGAGGCACCTGGCACGGGTCGTGGCGGCCATCGCCGCGACGGGCCAGGCGAGAGACGACGCGACTTTCCGTCGCACTCCTCCCGTGCCGCACGGCTCGGTGGTCTTCGTGCTGTCGACCTTCTTCGAGGGTGCCGCCGCTCGGACCGCGCTGATGTGGAGGGCCAGCGGCCACAGAGTCGTCGCCGTCGATGTCCTCCCTCCGCTCGACCGTGCTCGGCTCACCCGTGCGCAGCTGATCGGCTTGCGCACCGTGCTCGCAGAGAGGGGGAACGTGTTCGCGGATCTCCACGGCGCCGGAGTCGACGTGGTCTCGTGGGCCTCGGACCCGTCCTCGGCGATGCGTGCGATCGCGAGGGCCAGGCGATGAGAGCGAACGACACGCTACGGACGGGTCCTTCCGTCCCGGGACTCGTCGTGAGGGGCGCGCTCGTCGTCGCCGTCGCCGCGGGTGCTGCGATGCTGTGCCCGTTGCTCGGATGGCAGGTGGCGGCAGTCGTCCTGGCGATCATCGCCGCCGCTCTTCCGCAGACTTTCGCGGCCTGGGGGTCGATCGGATGCCTCGTGATCGGGATGCTGATCTCGGAGCCCGACGTCGGGCGCGCGATGATCGCTGTGCTCGCGGTGCAGGTGATCCATGTCCTCATGTCGCTCTCCCTCGTGATCCCGGCCGGCTCCCGCGTGATCGTGACCGCCCTCCGTCCGAGCCTGGTGAGGCTGATCGTCGTGCAGGTGATCGCCCAGCCGATCACCGTGGCCGTCATGGTGGTCATGCGCATCGACACCCCCGCGTCGCTGCCGACAGTGCCCTGGGCCGCTGTCGCCGGGGCCGGAGCCGTGGTCGCACTCGTCGCGACCCTGCTCACGCGGGCGAACCGCGGCACTCGAGAGCACTGATCGCTTCCCTGTGAGCCCTCACGGAGCCAATGTCGGTGGCCACTCGTAGACTTGATCAGTGCCTATCGTCCCGGTTGCAACCCCAGGAAAACTCAGTGTCCGCGGTGCCCGCGTACACAATCTCAAGAACGTCGACATCGACATCCCACGCGACTCCCTCGTCGTGTTCACCGGCCTGTCCGGATCGGGAAAGTCCAGTCTGGCCTTCGACACGATCTTCGCTGAAGGACAGCGTCGCTACGTCGAGTCGCTGAGCGCCTACGCGCGTCAGTTCCTCGGTCAGGTCGACCGACCGGACGTCGACTTCATCGAGGGCCTCAGCCCTGCGGTGTCGATCGACCAGAAGTCGACCAACCGCAACCCGCGGTCCACGGTCGGAACCATCACCGAGATCTACGATTACATGCGTCTGCTGTGGGCGCGGATCGGGATTCCGCACTGCCCCGAGTGCGGTGCGCGCATCCAACGTCAGACCGTCCAGCAGATCGCCGACCAGCTCATGGAGCTGCCCGAGCGCACCCGCTACCAGATCGTCGCGCCCATCGTCTCGCAGAAGAAGGGCGAGTTCGTCGACCTGTTCCGCGAGCTGGGGGCCAAGGGCTATTCGCGCGCGATCGTCGACGGCGACCTCATCCAGCTCGCCGAGCCGCCCACGCTCAAGAAGAGCTACAAGCATGACATCGCCGTCGTCGTCGACCGCCTCGTCGCGGCAGACGACATCCTCGGCCGAGTCACGGACTCGGTCGAGACCGCGCTCGGGCTCGCCGGCGGCGTGGTGCAGATCAACTACGTCGACGCAGAGGGCGACGACGCGTGGCAGTCCTTCTCCGAGAAGCTCGCCTGCCCGAACGGCCACGCGCTCACCCTCACCGAGATCGAACCACGCACGTTCTCGTTCAACGCGCCCTTCGGTGCCTGTCCGGCCTGCTCGGGTCTCGGCACCCGCATGTCCGTCGACATCGACCTGATGCTCGGCGACGAGGAGCTCTCCATCCGCGAGGGCGCGATCATCCCGTGGACCACTCAGGGCAAGGGACTCTTCCAGTACTACGAGCGGCTGCTCGAGGGATTGGCCGACGACCTCAACTTCTCTCTCGACACCCCGTGGCAGGATCTGCGCGTCGACGTTCAGGACGCGATCCTGCGCGGCGACAACTACAAGGTCACCGTCAAGTTCAAGAACCGCTATGGGCGCGAGATGCGCTATGCATCGGGGTTCGAAGGCGTCGTGCCGTACATCGAGCGGCAGTACGCCCAGGCCGAGTCCGACACGCAGCGCTCGCGCTGGGGCGAGTACCTCCGCGAGGTCCCCTGCCCGGTGTGCGACGGCAACCGACTCAAGCCCGAGGTGCTCGCGGTGCAGGTGCACGGGCATTCGATCGCCGAGGTGTCGCACCTGAGCCTTGCCGACGCGCGCTCGTTCATGGAGACCCTCACCCTCACCGATCGTGAGGCGAAGATCGCGGCTCAGGTGCTGCGTGAGATCCGCCTGCGACTCGACTTCCTCCTGCAGGTCGGGCTCTCCTACCTCAACCTCAGCCGGTCCGCCGGGTCGCTCTCCGGTGGAGAAGCGCAGCGCATCCGGCTGGCGACGCAGATCGGCTCCGGGCTCACCGGCGTCCTCTACGTCCTCGACGAGCCGTCGATCGGTCTGCACCAGCGTGACAACCGTCGTTTGATCGACACCCTTCTGAAACTTCGCGACCTCGGGAACACGCTCATCGTCGTCGAGCACGACGAAGAGACGATCGAAGCCGCTGACTGGGTCGTCGACATCGGACCGGGTGCCGGCGTGAACGGTGGAGAGGTCGTGCATTCCGGTCCGTATTCGGCTCTGTTGAACGAGCCGAACTCGATGACGGGCGAATACCTCTCGGGTGCGCGCGAGATCCCCACTCCGGCGAAGCGTCGCAAGCTCGACAAGAAACGCATGCTGAGCGTGGTCGGCGCCCGCGAGAACAACCTCAAGAACGTCAGCGTGAACTTCCCGCTGGGTGTTCTCACGGCGGTGACCGGCGTGTCGGGTTCGGGCAAGTCGTCGCTCGTCAACGACATCCTGTACCAGGTGCTGGCCTCGCGGCTCAACGGCGCCCGCACGGTTCCCGGAAAGCACACGCGTGTGTCAGGGCTCGACAACCTCGACAAGGTCGTGCACGTCGATCAGGCACCGATCGGCCGCACGCCGCGGTCCAACCCGGCCACCTACACCGGCGTGTTCGACCGCATCCGCTCGCTGTTCAGCGAGACCCCCGAGGCGAAGGTCCGTGGCTATCAGCCAGGGCGATTCAGCTTCAACGTCAAGGGCGGTCGCTGCGAGGCGTGCTCGGGCGACGGCACGATCAAGATCGAGATGAACTTCCTGCCCGACGTGTACGTCGACTGCGAGGTCTGCCACGGCAAGCGCTACAACCGCGACACGCTGTCGGTGCACTACAAGGGCAAGAACATCGCCGAGGTCCTCGAGATGCCGATCGCGGAAGCGGCCGAGTTCTTCGAGCCCATTCAGGCGATCCACCGCTACATGAAGACCCTCGTCGACGTCGGGCTCGGGTATGTGCGCCTCGGTCAGTCGGCGACGACTCTCTCCGGCGGCGAGGCGCAGCGCGTCAAGTTGGCCACCGAGCTCCAGCGGCGCAGCAACGGTCGCAGCATCTACGTCCTCGACGAGCCGACCACCGGTCTGCACTTCGAAGACGTGCGCAAGCTCCTCGAGGTCCTGAACGGACTCGTCGACAAGGGCAACACGGTGATCGTCATTGAGCACAACCTCGATGTGATCAAGTCCGCGGACTGGGTGATCGATCTCGGGCCCGAGGGCGGCTCGGGCGGCGGCGAGATCCTGGCGACCGGCACGCCCGAGCAGATCGCGCGAGTCGAGGACAGCCACACGGGTCAGTTCCTCGCCGAGATCCTGGGTGAGGGGCGCTCTGCGCGGAAGGCCAGCTGATGGCCGACGTCCTGCCGTACAAGCCGCGGGCTGGTGAGATCCCTACCAACCCCGGCGTGTACCGCTTCCGCGATGCTGATGGACGCGTGCTGTACGTCGGCAAGGCCAAGAACCTGCGCCAGCGACTGTCGAACTACTTCGCTCCGCTGCGCACGCTCCACGAACGCACGCGGCGGATGGTCACCACGGCGTCGTCCGTCGAGTGGACCGTCGTCTCGACGGACGTGGACTCGCTTCAGCTGGAGTACATGTGGATCAAGGAGTTCGATCCGCCCTTCAACGTCCGCTACAAGGACGACAAGTCCTACCCGTTCATGGCCGTGACCCTGGGTGATGAGGCGCCGCGCGTGATCGTGACCAGGAACCGCAAGATTCCCGGTGCCCGATACTTCGGTCCTTATCCCAAGGTCTGGGCGGTGCACGAGACGATCGACCTGATGGTCAAGGCATTCCCGATCCGCACCTGCAGCGACTCCAGCTACAAACGCGCGATGCAGACCGGCCGGCCGTGCTTTCCCGGGCAGATCGGCAAGTGCGGCGGGCCGTGCTCGATGACGGTGACGATCGAGGAGCACCGTGCCATGGTCGATGACTTCGTCGCCTTCATGGCGGGCGGCGATGAGCGCTTCACCCGAGAGCTGACCAAGCGGATGCTGGCGGCGTCGGCCGCGATGGATTACGAGGCCGCCGCCAGATACCGTGACAAGCTCACCGCGATCGAGGCCGTGCTCGGCAAGAGCGCGCTCGTGCTCGCGACCGACGAGGATGCCGACCTCTTCGGCATCGCGGAAGACGAGCTGGCTGCCGCCGTGCAGCACTTCGTGATCCGCGGCGGGCGCGTCCGCGGTGTTCGCGCGATGACGATCGAGAAGGAGATCGACATCTCGACAGCCGATCTCGTCGACCAGGTGCTGCAGCGCGCGTACGGCGATGCGCAGGATGTGCCCCGGCGGATCATCGTGCCGACCCTTCCCGACGACGCGGCCGAGCTCGAGGTCTGGCTGCGCGAGCGGCGAGGCAAGAAGGTCGAGATCGCCATCGCCCAACGGGGGCAACGCGCTGATCTCATGCGCACGGCGACCCTCAACGCGCAGCAGGCCCTGATCAGGTACAAGACCCGTCGTACGAGCGACTACGTCGCACGAACCCAGGCTCTGACCGATCTGCAGGAGGCGTTGGGGATGTCGGAGGCGCCGCTTCGCATCGAGTGCTTCGACATCTCGCACCTCGGTGGCACGAACGTCGTCGCCTCGATGGTGGTCTTCGAAGACGGACTTCCCCGCAAAGACCAGTACCGGTCGTTCAACATCGCCGAGACCACCGACGATACGGACTCGATGTACCAGGTGCTGCGTCGTCGACTCGCCTACCTCGATCGTCCGGAAGAGATCGATGAGCCCGCATCCGCAGCGGTCCCCGTGGAGGCGGGAGACGAGTCCGAGGACGTCGTCGTGGAGGTCAAGCGCAAACCGCGCTTCGCCTATCCGCCTCAGCTGCTGCTGGTCGACGGCGGACAGCCCCAGGTCGAAGCGGCGGCACGTGCACTGCGAGACGCCGGGCACACCGAGATCGCCGTGTGCGGCATCGCCAAACGGCTCGAGGAGATCTGGCTCCCGGGGGAGGACTTCCCGGTGATCCTGCCGCGCACCAGCGAGTCGCTCTACCTGCTGCAGCGGCTGAGAGACGAGGCCCACCGGTTCGCGATCACGCACCAGCGCAAACGACGCAAGAACGACATCACGTCGATCCTGGCCGAGGTGCCAGGCCTCGGCTCCTCGAGGATCAAGGTCCTCCTGAAGCACTTCGGCTCCGTCACCGCGCTGCGCTCCGCGCCTCTGGAGGCGATCCAGGAGGTGCAGGGGATCGGTCCTGTCCTCGCACAGAACATCCATACGCATCTCTCCACTCGCTAGGCTGGAGCCAGCGGGGGAGAAGGAGTAACCATGACTGACGGGGACAAAGGCGAGTTCCTCATCGTCACGGGCATGTCGGGCGCAGGGCGCACGACGGTAGCCAACGCACTCGAGGACCTCGGCTGGTACGTGGTCGACAACCTGCCGCCGCAGATCCTCCGACCGCTGCTCGACCTCACGGACATGGGCGGTGACGCTCTGCCGAAGGTCGCAGCGGTGGTCGACGTTCGCGGGCGCAACCTCTTCGACGACTTCCCGGGCGTCGCGAGGGCGCTGAGATCGCGTGGTTCCGTCCGCGTGCTGTTCCTGGACGCGTCGGACGATGTGCTCGTGCGTCGGTTCGAGGCGGTTCGCCGACCCCACCCGCTGCAGGGGGACGGCACTCTGCTCGACGGCATCCGCGTCGAGCGCCAGCGACTGGCGCCGATCCGCGAATCGGCCGATCTCGTGGTCGACACCTCCGCACTCAACATCCATCAGCTCGCCACCCAGGTCTCCGACCTTTTCTCGGAAGCGGGCGCAGCGAGGCATCGTGTGACGCTCATGAGCTTCGGTTTCAAGTACGGTCTCCCGACCGACGTCGACCTGGTCGCGGACATGCGCTTCCTCCCGAACCCGTTCTGGAACGAAGAGCTGCGGGGCCTGACCGGTCAGGACGAGTCCGTCAGGGACTACGTGCTGTCACGCGAGGGCGCCGCCGAGTTCCTCGATTCGTATTCGGCGGCACTCACTCCGGTGCTCGAGGGGTATCAGCGCGAGAACAAGAGCCATTCGACCGTCGCGATCGGCTGCACCGGCGGAAAGCACCGCTCCGTGGCCATGGCGGAGGAGCTGGCCCGTCGGCTCGCCTCCGTGCCGGGAGTGGCCGTCAACGTGCGCCACCGGGACCTCGGCAGGGAATAGCAAGAGCCTCCGTCAGAGTAGGCTGGAGGTTTGCGCCGCGATCCGGCGCGTGAGCGTAGAGGAGTGTCGTGGCACTAACGACCGACGTCAAGGCTGAGCTGGTCAGCATCCGTAATGCACCCCCGACGGTGCGTGTCGCGGAGGTCACCTCGATCCTCCGGTTCGCCGGCGGACTGCACTCCATCGCCGGGCGGGTCGCCGTCGAGGCGGAGGTGGATGCCGAGATCCTCGCGCAGCGTGTCGCGCGCGACCTTGCCGAGATCTACGGGGTCCGACCGGAGATAGCACAGGTGCAGTCGAGCACGGCGAATGACGGCGCGCGATGGGCTGTCCGGGTCATCGCCTCGGGGGAGACCCTCGCACGCCAGACCGGTCTGCTCGACCAGCGTCGGCGTCCGGTCCGCGGACTCCCCAACCGTCTCACCACTGGCTCTCGCGCTGAAGTGGCCGGTCTGTGGCGGGGTGCGTTCCTCGCCGCGGGAACGCTGAGCGAACCCGGCCGATCGGCCATGCTCGAGGTCGCCTGCCCGTCATCCGAGGCCGCCATGGCACTCGTGGGCGCGGCGCATCGCCTGGGTGTCGCCGCCAAGGCGCGCGAGGTGCGAGGCATGCCGCGCGTCGTCGTGCGTGAGGGCGAGGCGATCCGCACCATCCTCAGCGAGATGGGTGCTCAGAAGACCGCGGTCGCCTGGGAGGAGATGCGCCAGCGTCGCGAGGTGCGTGCGGGCGTCAACCGTCTCGTCAACTTCGACGATGCCAACCTCCGTCGCTCCGCGCAGGCCGCCGTCGCCGCCTGCGCGCGCGTCGAGCGGGCTCTGGAGATCCTCGCCGACGAGGTGCCCGACCACCTCAAGGTCGCGGGCGAGCTGCGTCTCGCGCACCGCGACGCGAGCCTCGACGAGCTGGGTCACCACGCCGATCCGCCCATGACCAAGGACGCCGTCGCCGGCCGCATCCGCCGTCTTCTGGCGATGGCGGATAAGCGTGCCCAGCAGGAGGGCATCCCGGGAACGGAAGCAGCCGTGCCCGCGGGTCTCGACGTCTGACCACAGCGAACGACATCAGCGAGGCGATCCCTGTCAAGGGGTCGCCTCGCTTCGTCATATGGGGGAAGGATCAGGGTCGGCGACGCGTTGTCGTCACTAGGATGAGTTACGTCCGCTCTACGTCGCACATCGGCGGCGCAGAGGATCGGCAAGCGCCGCGGCGCGGCGCGGATTGGATGAAAGCGACATGGCGACCTACACGCTCCCCGACCTTCCCTACGACTTCGCAGCCCTCGAGCCGCACATCAGCGGCAAGATCATGGAGCTGCACCATGACAAGCACCATGCGACCTACGTCGCCGGCGCCAACACCGCCCTCGAGCAGCTCGCCGAGGCGCGCGACAGCGGCAACCTGGCGAACGTGAACAAGCTCGAGAAGGACCTCGCGTTCAACCTCGGCGGTCACGTCAACCACTCCATCTTCTGGACCAACCTCTCGCCGACCGGCGGCGGACAGCCCGAGGGCGAGCTCAAGGCAGCCATCGACGAGTTCTTCGGTTCCTTCGAGAAGTTCCAGGCGCACTTCACCGCGAACGCCCTCGGAATCCAGGGCTCCGGATGGTCCGTCCTCAGCTGGGACTCGATCGGCCAGCGCCTGATCATCCAGCAGCTGTTCGACCAGCAGTCGAACACGGCACAGGGCACCGTGCCGCTGTTCCAGCTCGACATGTGGGAGCACGCCTTCTACCTCGACTACCTCAACGTCAAGGCCGACTACGTGAAGGCCGCGTGGAACATCGCCAACTGGGAGAACGTCGCCCAGCGCTTCGAGGTCGCCCGCGAGAAGACGAACGGCCTGCTGGTACTGTCGTAATCGGGTCGCGTCCCGACGGGCCAAGTCTCGTCGGGACGCCATCTCAGCCAAAAACCCCCGCGCACCGCGCACGCACGATTGCTGCGCACAGCGCACGAGAAACAGGGAGACCTGAGTGTCTGTCAAGATCGGTATCAACGGCTTCGGCCGTATCGGACGCAACTACTTCCGCGCGGCTCTCGCGCAGGGAGCGGACATCGAGATCGTCGCTGTCAACGACCTCACCGACAACAAGACCCTTGCCCACCTTCTGAAGTACGACTCCGTGGGCGGCGTCCTCGATGCTGACATCAGCTACGACGACGAGAGCATCACGGTCAACGGCAAGGCCATCAAGGCGTTCGCCGAGCGCGACCCCGCCGGCCTCCCGTGGGGCGAGCTGGGCGTCGACATCGTCATCGAGTCGACCGGCTTCTTCACCAAGGCCGAGCTGGCCAAGAAGCACATCGAGGCAGGGGCCAAGAAGGTCCTCATCTCGGCTCCCGGCACCGGCGTCGACGGCACGTTCGTCATGGGCGTGAACGAGGACACGTACAACCCGGAGACGGATCACATCATCTCCAACGCCTCCTGCACGACCAACTGCCTCGCCCCGCTGGCACAGGTCTTCAACGACGCCTTCGGCATCGACCGTGGCTTCATGATGACGGCTCACGCCTACACGGCAGACCAGAACCTGCAGGACGGTCCGCACAGCGACCTGCGTCGTGCACGCGCCGCAGCGATCAACATCACCCCGGCGTCGACCGGTGCCGCGAAGGCGATCGGCGAGGTTCTGCCCGAGCTCCAGGGCAAGCTGAGCGGCTCGTCGTACCGCGTTCCGGTTCCCACCGGCTCGATCGTCGACCTCACGCTGATCACCGACCGCGAGAACCTCACGGTCGAAGAGGTCAACGAGGCGTACAAGAAGGCTGCTGCCGACGGACGCCTCGCCGGTTTCCTGCAGTACAACGAAGACCAGATCGTGTCGAGCGACATCGTGCACAACCCGCACTCGTCGATCTTCGACGCCACGCTGACCAACGTCAGCGGCAACCTGGTCAAGGTCTCCAGCTGGTACGACAACGAGTGGGGCTACTCCAACCGTCTCGTCGACCTGACCGAGTACGTGGCAGAGCGTCTCTGAGACATCTCCCATGACTCTGCGCACCCTGGATTCACTGGGTTCGCTCGAGGGCAAGCGCGTCATCGTCCGTTGTGATCTCAACGTCCCCCTGCGGGATGGGATCATCACGGACGATGGCCGTGTCCGCGCCTCGTTGCCTACCCTCAACGCACTGATCAACGCGGGCGCCCGCGTCATCGTGTGCTCGCACCTCGGCCGCCCCGACGGTGCGCCCGACCCGCAGTACAGTCTCGCGCCGGTCGCCCAGCGGCTGTCCGAGCTGCTCGGCAAGCCGGTGGCGTTCGCTCGCGACACCGTCGGCGAGTCGGCGCAGGAGGCCGTGGCCTCGCTCGAGGACGGCGGCATCGTCGTCATCGAGAACCTGCGGTTCAACCCGGGGGAGACCTCGAAGGACGACGCCGAGCGCGGCGCCTTCGCGGCTCAGCTGGCAGAGCTCGGAGACGTCCTCGTCTCCGACGGCTTCGGTGTCGTGCACCGCAAGCAGGCGAGCGTCTACGACCTCGCCGAGCTGCTGCCGTCGGCCGCCGGTCTACTCATCGCAGCCGAGCTGGACGTGCTCGACCGTCTCACCGAGAACCCCGAGCGCCCGTACGCGGTCGTCCTCGGCGGGTCGAAGGTCAGCGACAAGCTCGGAGTCATCTCGCACCTGCTGCCGCGCGTGGATCGCATCCTCGTGGGCGGCGGCATGCTGTTCACCTTCCTGAAGGCGCAGGGCCACGCGGTGGCGTCCAGCCTCCTCGAAGAGGACCAGCTCGAGACGGTCCGCGGCTATATCGCCGAGGCCGAGAAGCGCGGTGTGGAGCTGGTGCTCCCGACCGATGTCGTCGTCGCATCCTCGTTCTCCGCTGATGCGGAGCACGAGGTCACGGCCGCCGACGCCATCGAGAGCACCGCGTTCGGCTCCTCCGGCATCGGCCTGGACATCGGCCCGGAGACGGCTGCGCGGTTCGCGGAGGTCATCCGTGGGTCGAAGACGGTGTTCTGGAACGGCCCGATGGGCGTGTTCGAGTTCCCGGCCTTCGCCGGCGGCACCAAGGCCGTTGCGCAGGCGCTCACCGAGGTCGACGGCCTCGGCGTCGTAGGCGGCGGAGACTCGGCCGCGGCCGTGCGTCAGCTCGGCTTCACCGACGACCAGTTCGGTCACATCTCGACCGGCGGCGGCGCAAGCCTCGAGTTCCTCGAGGGCAAGAAACTACCCGGCCTGGAGGTGCTCGGATGGGTGTGAACACCCGTACCCCGCTGATCGCGGGAAACTGGAAGATGAATCTCGACCACCTGCAGGCGGTCGCCTTCGTGCAGAAGCTGCACTGGACGCTCAAGGACGCCAAGCACGAGGACGGCTCGGTCGAGGTTGCGGTCTTCCCGCCCTTCACCGACATCCGCAGCGTGCAGACGCTCATCGACGCCGACAAGATCCCGTTCGCCCTCGGCGCGCAGGACCTCTCGGCTCACGACTCCGGCGCCTACACCGGGGAGATCTCGGGAGCCTTCCTGGCGAAGCTCGATGCGAAGTACGTGATCATCGGTCACTCGGAGCGCCGTGAATACCACGCGGAGTCCGATGACGTCGTCGCGGCCAAGACGAAGGCCGCGTTGAAGCACGGTCTGTCGCCCGTCATCTGCGTCGGGGAGACGGCTGAGGACCTCGAGAAGTTCGGGGCCAGCGCAGTGCCCGCGGGGCAGCTCGAGGCCGCTCTCCAGGGTCTGTCGAAGGATGCGGACATCGTCGTGGCGTACGAGCCGGTCTGGGCCATCGGCTCCGGGCAGGCAGCGACGCCGCAGCAGGCGCAGGATGTCTGCGCTGCGCTGCGCACGGTGATCGCCAAGGTTCTCGGTGACGACGCTGCGGCGCGCACCCGGATCCTGTACGGCGGATCGGTCAAGGCGGCCAACATCGCCAGCTTCATGCGCGAGCCTGATGTCGATGGCGCACTCGTCGGAGGCGCGAGCCTCGTGGTCGACGAGTTCGCGGCGATCATCCGCTTCGAGAAGCACGTCGGCGTGTGAGTGTGGCGGGGCTCCGGCCCCGCCGCACCGTATACTTGACCGTTACCGGGGCAATCCTGCCCCAGCGAAAGGCTCTTCCTCGTGGAAATTCTCGAGTTCGTCCTGCAGGTGGTGCTGGGCATAACCAGCGTCCTGCTGACTCTCCTCATCCTCCTCCACAAGGGTCGCGGTGGCGGCCTCTCCGACATGTTCGGTGGAGGCATGACGTCAGCTGTCGGCTCGTCGGGTCTCGCTGAGCGCAATCTCAATCGCTTCACGGTCATCCTCGCTCTGGCGTGGTTCGTGTCGATCGTGGCGCTCGGTCTCATCACGAAGTTCGAGGTGATCTGATGGCTACCGGCGGCAACGCGATCCGAGGGACCCGAGTGGGTTCCGGCCCCATGGGCGAGCAGGACCACGGCTACCACGCCGACCGCATCGCGGTCTCGTACTGGGACGGTCTCGGCAACGAGACGGTCCGCTACTTCGCCGCGGGGCTCCCTGAAGAGGAGATCCCCGAGACGATCGACCACCCGCAGTCCGGTCTTCCGGCGGGTCGCGACAAGGCCAACCCGCCTGCCCTCGCGAAGCCGGAGCCCTACAAGACGCATCTCGCGTATGTGAAGGAGCGTCGCACCGACGCAGAAGCCGTCCAGCTTCTCGAAGATGCGCTCACCCAGCTGCGTGAGCGTCGGGGTCAGTGACCTCGATCTGATCTCCTGACAGAAGCCGCCGCGATCCGATCGCGGCGGCTTCTCTCGTACCAGCCGGACATGCTCACCGGCACCCGTACGCGGCGTCGATGTAGGACTGAGGCGGGTAGCCGTACGCCCAGACGCCGTTGGCATCGTCGGTGAAGCCCATGCTGATCGCCCACGCCGTGGCCCACTTCTCGATGCTGTCCTGCGTCGACGAGTCGTACATGTCCTCGCACTTCACGCTGATCGCGTGGCCGACCTCGTGGGCGATCAGAGCCTTGCTCCGGTCTGCCGGCCACTGCTCGGCGACCGAGTTCGACAGCTCGATGACGGCGCGGTCGGGATCGTCCCACCACCAGGTCGTGAGGCCTCCCATGCTGCCGTTGGAACCGGCGTTGTTGACGATCTGGTTCCAGTCGAACTCGAGCAGCACCCCGGGTGCGAGCGACCGGGCGAACGCCTCGATCTCGAGGCGATCGCCCTGCAGCGGTCCCGACTTGTCGGCGAGTTCGGCCTGTTCGGTCGCCACGACCTGTCCTGCGGCGTCCTGCATGGACACCAGTGATTCGACCGCCGTCACATCGAGGAGCATGGTGTCGGGTACTCGCGACGCCGCATCGCGCAGGGCGATGACGGCGTCGTTCTTGGCCGAGAGGTGTGCCGACTCGAAAGCCGGGGCTGCGTCGGCCGCCGAGCGCAGGAGGGCCACGCCGGCCTCGGTCACTTCGGCACTGGCGGCGGTCATCGCAGGTGTCGCCGCGTCGAGGTCGGCAGCCAGCTCGTCCAGGTCGCCGGCGTCGACGGCGAGCTGATCGGATGCTGCGAAGAGCTCCCAGAACGCCGACGGCTTGGAATCCGCCGAAGGCAGCGGTTCGGTGAGCAGTTCCTCCGCCGGGCCGGCGGCTTCTTCGGCATCCGTCGACGCCGTCGTGAGCGCGTCCCTCGCGGAGGGCCCGGTGAGAACGCCGGTATCGGCCGTCTTCAGCAGATCAGCGACATCGATGACGGACGTGAGCGTGTCGAGCTCCTGCTGGACCGTCGTCGCGCTGTCGCGAGCCGAGGCCGCTGCTGCGTCGAACTCGGCGCGTGCTCCGTCGTATCCGAGGTTGGCGGTGACCTGGAGCACGCCGACGGCCGCCGCGACCAGGACTCCCGCAGCGCCCAGCATGAACCCGATGCGCCGTCCTCGGCGATTCGGTGCTGCGCCGTCGGTGCTGGCGAAGTGCGGGGGGAGTGCGTGGCCTCCGGCGGGGGAGGTGGCCACGTCGACGGATGCAGTCATGCGGGGGACCTCCGTGGGGAACCGGCTCATGATGACTCTAATCAGTGAGCCGTCCGGTGCGAGAACCCCCGGGGACGAGAAAGGCCCCCGCATCGCGGGGGCCTTTCTCGAGTGGAGGGGCTGACGAGAATCGAACTCGCATCATCTGTTTGGAAGACAGAGGCTTTACCACTAAGCTACAGCCCCGTTGTCAGCTGCATCCGGGAGGACTGTGCCGACTCATCGATCATAGCGGACTGACGGAGGTGCTCGTGTCCGTTAGACTCGGTGGGGCTGAATCTGCATGCGGATTCCCCGGGGCGTAGCTCAGTTTGGTAGAGCGCCCGCTTTGGGAGCGGGAGGTCGCAGGTTCAACTCCTGTCGCCCCGACATGGCTTCAACGGCCTGACAGCCGCGATTCAGCGCGGAAATCACAAGGAGAGCACACCAGAATGGCGAACAGCACCGTCGAGAAGCTGACCCCGACCCGGGTCAAGCTCAGCATCACGGTCACCCCTGACGACCTCAAGCCCAGCATCGCGCACGCCTACGAGCACATCGCTCAGGACGTCCAGATCCCCGGCTTCCGCAAGGGCAAGGTCCCCGCTCCGATCATCGATCAGCGCATCGGTCGTGGCGCGGTCATCGAGCACGCGGTCAACGAGGGCCTCGACAAGTTCTTCCGCGACGCGACCGTCGAGCACAAGCTCCGCGTCGTCGGACGTCCGGCCGCCGACATCACCCAGTGGCCGAACGAGAAGGACTTCTCGGGCGACCTCCTGGTCGACATCGAGGTGGACGTGCGTCCCGAGATCGAGGTCCCGGCATTCGACGGCATCACCCTGACGGTCGACGCCGTCGAGGCCGACGACGCCGCGCTCGACGCAGAGCTCGAGAACCTGCGCGCGCGCTTCGGAACGCTCGTTCCCGTCGACCGTCCCGCCGCGAAGGGCGACTTCGTCGAGCTCGACCTGGTCGCCACGATCGACGGTGCGGAGATCGACCGCGCCGAGGGCGTCTCCTACGAGGTCGGCTCGGGTGAGCTGCTCGAGGGCATCGACGACGCGATCGAATCCCTCACCGCCGGTGAGGACACCACGTTCCGCTCTGCGCTCGTGGGCGGCGACCACGCCGGGTCCGAGGCTGAGGTCTCCGTCACCGTCAAGGCGGTCAAGGAGCGCGAGCTCCCCGAGGCCGATGACGACTTCGCGCAGATCGCGAGCGAGTTCGACACGATCGCCGAGCTCCGCGCGAGCCTCGCCGAGCGCGTCTCGCAGCAGGGCGTCTTCACTCAGGGTTCCGCGGCTCGCGACAAGCTCGTCGAGACGCTGCTCGAGCAGATCGAGATCCCCGTGCCGCCGAAGCTCATCGAGGACGAGGTGCACAACCACCTCGAGGGTGAGAACCGCCTCGAGGACGACGTTCACCGCGCCGAGGTCACCGAGGCCAGCGAGAAGCAGTTCCGCACGCAGGTTCTGCTCGACACGATCGCCGAGCAGGCTGACGTGCAGGTCTCGCAGGAGGAGCTCTCGCAGTACCTCATCCAGTCCGCCTCGCAGTACGGCATGGCTCCCCAGGAGTTCGTCGAGGCTCTGCAGTCGTCGAACCAGCTTCCGGCGCTCGTCGGAGAGGTCGCCCGCAACAAGGCCCTCGCGATCGCCCTGGGCAAGGTCAAGGTCGTCGACACGAACGGCAAGCCCGTCGATCTGTCCGACTTCGTCGTGACCGACGACGAGGCCGAGTCCGAGACGGCTGCCGACGAGAAGCCGGCCAAGAAGGCTCCCGCGAAGAAGGCTGCCGCGAAGAAGGCCGACGACGCCGACGCCGCTGAGAAGCCGGCCGCGAAGAAGCCCGCTGCGAAGAAGGCGCCCGCGAAGAAGGCCGACGACGCGGAGGCCGCTGAGAAGCCCGTCGCGAAGAAGCCCGCAGCCAAGAAGGCTCCGGCCAAGAAGGCTGCCGACAAGGCGGAGTGATCGGACACGATCTCATGAGGGGCGGATGCTGCGGCATCCGCCCCTTTCGCGTCAGCGGGGAGAGCAGATGAACGAGGAGACCATGAAGACCTGGGACGAACGCATCGACGAGGTGTGGGACGACGCGTCCGGCGAAGAGGTCGGAGACCAGACGATCGCCCGGATCGACGCGCTGGCCGCCGAGCGCGGCGTCGATGACGCCCGCGCGGAGTTCGAGCGCGCCGGGGCACGTGATTCGGCCGGCCGCCCCGCCGAGGCAGTCGAACTCTACCTGCGTGCGCTCGCACTGGGTCTCGACGACGAGCACCGCCCGCAGTGCGTGATCCAGCTGGCGAGTTCACTGCGCAATCTGGGCGAGTACGACGATGCCCTCGCCGTCATCCGTGCGGAGGAGGAGCTCTCGGCGGACGGCCCCTACCGGGATGCCGTGGCGACGGTCCACGCGCTGATCCTGGCGAGTTCCGGACGCCCGGCGCGGGGCCTGTCGGTCGCTCTCCTCGCACTCGTGCCGCACCTGCCGCGGTACCACCGCTCGATGACCGCGTACGCACACGAGATCGCGGAACTCGACGCCTGATATGCCGACGGCGAACACGGCCTGAGCGCTGCGTTGTCGCCGGTAGATTCGAATCACTGAAACACGGAATCAGGAGCTGACATGGCTGCAGAACCCCTCCTCGCTACGAGCGTCTTCGACCGACTGTTGAAAGACCGCATCATCTGGCTGGGATCGGAGGTGCGCGACGACAATGCGAACGAGATCTGCGCGAAGATCCTCCTTCTCGCCGCAGAGGACTCCGAGAAGGACATCTACCTCTACATCAACTCGCCCGGTGGATCGATCACCGCGGGCATGGCGATCTACGACACGATGCAGTTCGTCCCGAACGACATCGTCACCGTCGGAATCGGCATGGCCGCATCGATGGGTCAGCTTCTGCTGACCGCGGGCACGAAGGGCAAGCGCTACATCACGCCCAACGCCCGCGTGCTGCTGCACCAGCCGCACGGTGGCTTCGGCGGAACGTCGAGCGACATCCAGACGCAGGCGCAGCTGATCACCTCGATGAAGAACCGCCTCGCCGAGATCACCGCGGCGCAGACCGGCAAGTCGGTCGAGCAGATCAACGAAGACGGTGACCGCGACCGCTGGTTCACCGCCGACGAGGCGCTCGAGTACGGCTTCGTCGATCACATCCGCGACTCGGCCACCGACGTCATCGGTGGCGGCGGAACCGACCAGGACATCAAGTAACGGAAAGCGAAAGGACTCTCATGTACGCACCCACCTTCCGCTCTGCCGGCGATCTGCCCTCCAGCCGCTACGTGCTTCCTCAGTTCGAGGAGCGCACGGCATACGGCTTCAAGCGCCAGGACCCCTACAACAAGCTGTTCGAAGATCGAGTGATCTTCCTCGGCGTCCAGGTCGACGATGCGTCGGCCGACGACGTGATGGCGCAGCTGCTCGTTCTCGAGAGCCAGGACTCCGAGCGTGACATCACCATGTACATCAACTCGCCCGGTGGTTCGTTCACCGCGATGACGGCGATCTACGACACGATGCAGTACGTCGCGCCGCAGATCCAGACCGTGGTGCTCGGCCAGGCGGCTTCGGCCGCATCGGTGCTGCTCGCAGGCGGTCACCCCGGCAAGCGCCTGGCTCTGCCCAACGCCCGTGTGCTCATGCACCAGCCGGCGATGGGCGAGGCGGGGCACGGCCAGGCATCCGACATCGAGATCCAGGCGGCCGAGATCCTGCGCATGCGCACCTGGCTCGAGGAGACCATGGCTCGTCACACGGGCAAGTCGGTCGAGCAGGTCAACCGCGACATCGACCGTGACAAGATCCTGTCCGCCGCTGAGGCGCTGGACTACGGCATCGTCGACCAGGTGCTCACCTCGCGCAAGCGCATGTGATGGCATATCCATGGTGAGAGGACGTCGGCCCTTCAGGGTCGGCGTCCTTTCGTCGTCTCCGGCGAATGTGCGACCACTGGAAGCGTCAATGCTCATATGAGCATCAAGGTGCGCGAACGGTGCTACGGACGTATGCTGGAGACGGAAGGAGGATGCCATGGAAGAAGAACTGATCATGGTCCGCGTCGCCGAGCTGTACTACGACGAGGACAAGACGCAGGACGAGATCGGCGCCCTCCTCAAGCTGTCCCGCTGGAAGGTGGGGCGCCTTCTCACACAGGCCAGAGAGCGTGGCATCGTCCGCATCGAGATCGTGCACCCGCGTGCGCGCCGACTCGGACTCGAGCG
Source organism: Microbacterium sp. CGR1 (assembly GCF_001266755.1). Classification (NCBI taxonomy): domain Bacteria; kingdom Bacillati; phylum Actinomycetota; class Actinomycetes; order Micrococcales; family Microbacteriaceae; genus Microbacterium; species Microbacterium sp. CGR1. The sequence goes on along the minus strand of NZ_CP012299.1, from coordinate 1,203,481 downwards.
CCAGCTCGTCGAACGCCATGCCCTCACGGCTGCCGTCGTCGTTCCCTCCCCGGACGGCGATGACGGGACCCTCGAGCGGGTCGCCCAGGCCGCGGCCGACTACCTCACTGCGATGCGGCCGGTGCCCCGCACGCTCGGCGTCAGCTGGGGGCGTACGTTGCGCGCCGTCGCAGAGTCGCTGCCCGAAGGATGGGCGACCGGCGTCACCGTCGTGCAGCTCAACGGGGGAGTGAGCCTCAACCGCCGTTCGGGCGGAGCCGCGGGCCTCGCCGTCACCATCGCCCAGCGTGCATCCGGACACGTGTCCCTCCTGCCGAGCCCGGCGATCCTCGAACGCGTCGAGACCAAGCAGGCGATCGAAGCCGACCGCACCGTCGCGGCCGTCCTCGTCGAAGCGGCCGAAGCGCAGGCGTTCCTGTTCACCGCGGGGCCCTGCGATGCGACCTCCGCGCATGTCGAGAACGGCTACCTCTCGGCATCCGATGTCGAAGAGCTCGCGCGCCGTGGTGCCGTGGGCGACGTCCTCGGGCGGTACATCGACGCCGACGGCAACATCGTCGACCCGCAGCTCGACGCCCGGACGGTCGGAGTCGACCTCGGGCGCCTGCGCGCCGCGAAGCGCTCGATCTTCGTCACCGCCGGTGACGCCAAGCATGACATCGCGCGCACAGTCGTGACCAGCGGCCTGTGCAGCGTTCTGGTGACAGATGAGACCACAGCACGAGCATTGTTGGAGGAACGATGACGACCCAAGAACTCAGCCGCAGATCGGCGGTGGACGTTCTCGGCGGTGAGCCGGATGACGCCACGCTCCGCCGGTTCCTGCACGGACTCCCGGGTGTCGACGCCGTCGGCCTGGAGCAGCGCGCGGCCGCACTCGGCACGCGTTCGATCAAGACCACGTCGAAGGCCTGGGCACTCGACACGATCATCAAGCTGATCGACCTCACCACCCTCGAAGGCTCCGACACCCCGGGCAAGGTGCGCTCGTTGGTCGCCAAGGCGAAGAATCCGGATGCCGCCGACCCGACGAGCCCCCGGGTCGCCGCCGTCTGCGTGTACGGCGACATGGTCGGCGACGCCGTCGAGGCGCTCGGAGCTCTGCACGGCGATCCGGACGACGGACTCATCTCGGTCGCCGCGGTCGCCACCGCGTTCCCCAGCGGACGTTCTTCGCTGGCCATCAAGCTGGCCGACACCGCCGAAGCGGTCGCGGCCGGCGCCGACGAGATCGACATGGTCATCGACCGAGGAGCGTTCCTCTCGGGCCGATACGGACTCGTGTACGACCAGATCGCCCAGGTGAAAGAGGCATGCCGTCGTGCCGACGGTTCATACGCCTCGCTCAAGGTGATCCTCGAGACCGGCGAGCTCAACACCTACGACAACATCAAGCGCGCATCGTGGCTCGGCATCCTCGCCGGGGGCGACTTCATCAAGACCTCCACCGGGAAGGTGCAGCCGGCGGCGACGCTGCCGACGACGCTGCTCATGCTCGAAACGGTGCGCGACTGGCACCGGGGTACGGGAGAGCGCATCGGCGTCAAGCCCGCCGGCGGGATCCGCGCGTCGAAGGATGCGGTGAAGTACCTCGTGACGGTCGCCGAGACCGTGGGGGAGGAATGGCTCCAGCCGCACCTGTTCCGCTTCGGTGCCTCGAGCCTGCTGAACGACGTGCTGTTGCAGCGCCAGAAGCTCACCACCGGCCACTACTCCGGCCCCGACTACGTCACGATCGACTAGGAGCCCGCATATGTCATTCCTGGAATACGCTCCGGCACCGGAGTCGAAAGCAGTACTCAACCTCAAGGACAGCTACGGACTGTTCATCGACGGCGAGTTCGTCGACGGATCGGGCTCGAGCTTCGCGACGATCTCGCCGGCTGACGAGAGCCACATCGCCGAGATCGCCTCGGCGAGCGACGCGGACGTCGACCGGGCGGTCGCCGCCGCGCGTCGCGCCTACGAGAAGACCTGGTCGAAGATGAGCGGCCGCGATCGCGGCAAGTACCTCTTCCGCATCGCACGTCTCGTGCAGGAGCGGGCTCGCGAGCTCGCGGTCGCCGAGAGCCTCGACAACGGGAAGCCGATCAAGGAGAGCCGCGATGTCGACGTGCCTCTCGTCGCCTCCTGGTTCTTCTACTACGCGGGGTGGGCTGACAAGCTCGACTACGCCGGACTCGGCGCCAACCCGCGTGCGCTCGGCGTGGCCGGGCAGATCATCCCCTGGAACTTCCCGCTGCTGATGCTCGCGTGGAAGCTCGCTCCTGCTCTGGCGGCAGGCAACACCGTGGTGCTCAAGCCTGCGGAGACCACGCCGCTGACGGCGCTGATCTTCGCAGAGATCCTGCAGCAGGCGGATCTGCCGGCCGGTGTCGTCAACATCATCACGGGTGCCGGTTCCACGGGGGCCACGCTCGTGCGTCACCCCGACGTCGACAAGGTCGCCTTCACGGGTTCGACCGGTGTCGGCCGCGACATCGCACGGGCCGTCGCGGGGACCGACAAGAAGGTCACGCTCGAGCTCGGCGGCAAGGCCGCCAACATCGTGTTCGATGACGCGCCGATCGACCAGGCCGTCGAGGGCATCGTGAACGGCATCTTCTTCAATCAGGGGCATGTGTGCTGCGCCGGAAGCCGACTGCTCGTGCAGGAGTCGATCCATGACGAGGTCATCGATCGCCTGAAGAGCCGCCTGTCGACGCTGCGCCTCGGCGACCCGCTCGACAAGAACACCGACATCGGCGCGATCAACTCGGCGGCACAGCTCGCCCGCATCCGTGAGCTGAGCGACATCGGCGAGGCCGAGGGCGCAGAGCGCTGGACCGCGGACTGCGCGATCCCCGACAAGGGGTTCTGGTTCGCTCCGACGATCTTCACCGGTGTCGAGGCGTCGCATCGCATCGCCCGCGACGAGGTCTTCGGGCCCGTCCTGTCGGTGCTGACGTTCCGTACGCCGGCCGAGGCGATCGCCAAGGCGAACAACACGCCGTACGGCCTCTCCGCCGGCATCTGGTCGGACAAGGGCTCGCGCATCCTCGCGGTCGCCGACCGTCTGCGTGCCGGTGTCATCTGGGCGAACACGTTCAACCGATTCGACCCGTCGAGTCCGTTCGGCGGCTACAAGGAGTCCGGATACGGCCGTGAAGGCGGACGTCAGGGTCTCACCGCATACCTGAAGGGGGCCTCCGCATGAGCAAGCGATTGACCGTTCCGAAGACTTACAAGCTGGCGATCGGCGGCGCCTTCCCGCGCAGCGAGTCCGGCCGCACCTACGAGGTGCTGTCGGCGAAGGGGGCATTCCTCGCGAACGCCGCCCAGGGCTCGCGCAAGGACGCACGGGACGCCGTCGTGGCCGCACGTGCCGCCGTGAAGGGGTGGTCCGGCGCCACCGCATACAACCGCGGGCAGGTGCTGTACCGGGTCGCCGAGGTCCTCGAGGGTCGCCGCGCGCAGTTCATCGACGAGATCGCCGCGCAGGAGGGCGTCTCCACGTCCGCCGCCGCCGCGCAGGTCGACGAGGCGATCGACCTCTGGGTCTGGTACGCCGGCTGGTGCGACAAGTACGCGCAGGTCGCGGGCAACGCGAACCCGGTCTCGGGTCCGTACTTCAACATCTCGGTGCCGGAGCCGACCGGCGTGGTCGCGATCGTCGCACCGCAGGACTCCGCGCTGCTCGGTCTTGTCTCGGTCGTGGCTCCTGCGCTCGTCGCAGGCAACACGGTCGTCGTGATCGCGAGCGAGCGGTTCCCGCTGTCGGCCATCAGCCTCGCTGAGGTGCTCGCCACGAGCGATGTGCCCGGGGGCGTCGTCAACGTGCTCACCGGGTCTCCCGCCGAGATGGCGCCCTGGCTCGCCTCGCACCAGGACGTCAATGCGCTCGATCTGGCCGGTGCCGGCGATCTCGAGTGGATCGACATGCAGATCGCCGCCGCCGAGACGCTCAAGCGCGTGCTGACTCCCGGCGCGGTCACCGCGTCTCCGGAGCGCATCGGCGCCTTCACCGAGGTCAAGACCGTCTGGCACACCAAGAGCCTCGTCTGATTTGAGTCGTGACCTCAGCGATGGTTACTGCGCAAGAGCAGCTGCGTTCGATGCTGCGAGAAGATGTCGCGCCGATTCTGCGGGCGGCGGGATTTCGAGGTACGGAGCGGACGTTCGTGTTCCCCGATGCCGACTGGTTCGCTCAGGTCGGTATTCAGACATCGACTGCGAGTACGAGCAGTCGGTCGAGGTTGACGATCAACGCGCAGGTGATCCCGAAAGCCTTCTGGAACCAGGTGCGCGCGGAGCGACACTATCCGGCGAAGCCGTCGCCGAACGTCGGATACGGGCGCATAGGAGTGTTCTGGGGAGGTGCGAGCAGGGCAACTCATCGACGGCCAGGACCGTTGGTGGTCGCTCGATGCGAGCGGGAGGGGGCGCCGAGAGCTCGCGGTCGAGATCGCTGACCTGATCGTCGACGTCGTGCTTCCGGCGATGCAGCTCTGCATGGCCACGGGTGACCTGACCGAGCCTGGAAACACGTAGACCGTCTGGCACACCAAGAGCCTGGTCTAGCGTCGGCGGAATCCGCCCCCCGCGCGCACGAGAGCCCCGCAGCATCAGCTACGGGGCTCTCAGCATTCGGCATCGTTCGAGTGGACCGGCACTGCCGATCAGAGACCCGGCAACTCCTGATCGTGCGATGACGGCATGGTGCGGGAACCCCTGCGAGCTGGCCGCCAAGCCGCTGGCGACGTCGCGTTCTCTCTCGAGACCGATGATTTCGAGCAGCAGCACGCGCGCATGCTGGCCCACGGCATTCGGTTCCGGGAGGACCCGCGCCAACGAGGCCTACGGCACCGTCGCCATCTTCGAGGATCATTGAGGCGCCGTGGGATCTCATTCGACGGTCGGAGACGCCGATCGGATCGTTCACGTATGTCCAGCTCGCCGTCGCGATCACGACCGCAGTGCGTCTGCGGGAACAATGCGGTTGGCGCGAACTGCTCCAGCGATCGCGCCGAGAGCGGCGATGGCGATTCCAGCTCCGAGGGCGGCGAGAGCGAGGACGGGGTCGAAGACCGGTGTCCATCTCTGCGCGATCGTCACAGCGAGTACTGCGGCCATCCCAGTGACGATGCCGAGGAGACTGCCGAACAATCCGATAAGCAAGGATTCGAGCAGCAGCATCGTCGCGATGTGGCTCTTGCGCGCTCCGATCGCACGCCGTAGTCCGATCTCGTTGCGTCGTTCGGCGACGGCCGAGAGGGTGGCGATCGTCACTGAGGCCGCAGCAGCGAGTCCGGTCACGATCGTAAGCAACGCCAGACTCAGCGCGACGCTCGCCTCCACGTTCGCGCGCAGTGAGTCCGCTGGCGGGGGAGATGCGACATCGACGCGTTCCGGCTGAACAGGGTCGAGCACCAGCGGCGCTTCCTCCGCAATGCTTGCAGCGGCACCAAGTTCGGTGACGACATAGGCCGTAACCGTGCTCGTCGGAAGGTTCGCGCTCTCAGGGCTCTCGCCGCCTCCGATCACGGCCTTGCCGAGCAGATCGGGCGCGCGAGGAGAATCAGTGATAACTCCCACGACGACGAGGGTCCGGCCGGCGATCTCGATGGTCGGAGCCAGATCGACCGGGGCCATCCCGATGCCCTCGGCCAGATACTCACCGACGAGCACCTGGTTCGAAGCGAGCGACGCCACTGGCGCATCCGTCCAGTCGATGTCGAGGCGTAGCGCAGTCCTGATGTCTCCGTAGCTCGCGTATGTGGATGTGTCCACCGCATCGCGTGGGGCGCCCACGCGCACGCTCGCCGTGCCGAGATCCTCGAGGATGGCCACGGAGGCTGAGCCATTCAGTTCCGCCAAGGACCTAGCAGCATCCGGGATGCCGGTTTCGATCGTCGCTGAGACGCCATCGCCGGAGACGGTAGCGGTGACGTCGCGACTCTTGACGGCATCGAAGCTCTCGGAGACCTGCTGCTGTGCTGTGGCTGAAAGTCCCAGGGTCGCCACGAACAGGGTCGCAGCGACCGCGATCGCTGCGATGAGTCCGGCAGCGCGCCCGGGGCGGCTCAGCATGTTCGCAGCGGCGTCTCTGACTGCAGCTGCTGGCCGCACAGTGGACGCCTTCCCCGGCGTTTTGGGTTCTTCGCGGGGCCTGATGAGAGGAAGTCTCTCGGTGCAGCCATCTTCGGTGCGCTCCTGAACTTTGCCGTCCACGACATGGATCTGTCGGTCAGCATGCTGGGCGATCTGTTCCGAGTGGGTTACGAGGACCAGCGTCGCGCCATGATGACGGAGGTTCTCGAAGCTCGTCATGACCGCTTCAGTGGTGCTCGAGTCAAGGTTGCCTGTGGGCTCATCTGCCACGACGATGGGCGCCCCGGACGCGAGCGCCCGAGCGATCGCTACGCGTTGACGTTGTCCGCCGGACAGCTGGCGTGGCTTCGCATCGGCAAGGTCTGGGATTCCCACGTCAGCGAGCGCCGCAAGGGCTCGCGTCCTCATCCTGTTGGGGTCTACACCGCGATAGTGCATCGACAGTTCCACGTTCTCGACGACTGATCGGCGGTCGAGGAGGTGGAAGGCCTGGAAGACGAAAGCGAATGTCTCAGAGCGGTGGGCGCATGCTGCGCGTTCTTTCAGTGCGGCAACGTCCTGACTATCGATCAGGTAATTTCCTGTCGACGGAGCATCGAGCAGCCCAAGGATGTTGAGCAGTGTCGACTTGCCACTACCCGATTCACCCAGGATGGCGATGTAGCTGCCTTGAGGGATCTCCAGGTCGACGCCGCGCAGCGCGTCTACTGAGGACTGGCGGGTGCCGTAGCGCTTGGTGATATCTCGAAGGGTCAGCCCGGGCACTACTGGACTCTCACTTGTTCGCCTGGCTTCAGCTTCTCGTCGTTCAGGATCTCAATGGCGCTGAGGCCGTTCAGCTCGCCGATCTCCTTTACCGGCACCTCCTGGAAATCACCGTCGGAGTTTTGGCGCAGAACGTATCGACTCGAGCCGCGGGAGGCGACAGCACGACTCGGCACGAGGAGAGCATCCCTCGCGACCACGCTGCGGGTCACCACGAGTACGGGCTTCTCTCCGACGGACGAGTCCGGGATGGGTGCAGTGCCAGGGTCGCCAGAGTCGGCTGTCACGAAGGTGATCGGAACCAGACCTTCCTCGTCGGCCACTCCGATGTTCTGCAGGACGAGGTGGACTTCGGTCCCTGCGATCGTTGCTTTCGCCTCGAAGCCGACTTCGAGCTGGGCCGCGGTGGCTGCGATCACGGTAGCTGAGGCGATGGGAGATCCTTTGGCGAAGACGACCGCTGCATCATCGGGCAGCGAACCGACACCTGGCGCCGCGACGACAGCAGCTGGTAGAGCCGAGGTCACCACGAACGCGCTCGACCTGGCGACGGCTTGCATCTTCGGCACTGTTGGAGCGACAGGCACCGACGGGGCTACTGGGACCGGCTGGACTCCCGGGGTGGCGGAGTCCGAGGGAGTAGCGGGCTCTTGCGAGGGCGCCGGGGCTTCCTTGGCCACAACAGAGCTGTCCTCGGCTGCGATTGCCGCTTCTAGGGGGACCTTGTAGCCCTGGTCGGCGTAGAGGCTGGTGAGTGAACGCTCTGTTCCCGGGCCGAAGATCCCATCTGCCGTCGTGGAGTATCCGGCGGCGGTCAACGCGTGCTGCAGCTGCTCGACGTCGCGCCCGGTGTCGCCGGTGCGCAGATCTCGGAAGAACGGAAACGCGCCAGGTAGGGCGAAGGTCGGCTGGGCGTTGATCTCGAGGAGCACCTGGCCGGCCGAGACCTGAGAGCCGATCGCAACAGGCGCGTCGGTCACGACTGCAACACCGCCCTCTCCAGGGGCAGCCAGACTGGTCGACGTCTGATCACCTGCCCGCACCTCACCCTGCACCGTCAGGGTCTCGGCGAGGATTCCTTGTTCCACGGGCGCTGTGATCCCTGAAGGCGGCGGCGCTGCGGCGTCACTGGCGATCTGGCTGGGGGAGCGGAACGCCGACGCGACCGCCCATCCGCCAGCAAGCAGAGCCGCAATGGTAACCGCGACAACCATCACCAGCATCGCGCGTCGGCCAGGTGCCCTTCGACCAAGAGTGCGCCCACCTGGCCGAAGGGGGTCTGTGGGCCCGGCAGGGCTGAGGAGATCCTCCAAGGACGTACTCTCACCGACGCGCGTCATCGTGCTCGCGACTCCGCGATGATGTCGTCGATCTCCGACGTTATGCTCTCGATCTCGGCGCCGGCGTCCACGAGTGCCGCTTCGTTGTCTTCAAGCATCGAGCTCTCCCGGGTCCACAGAGCGTCGTAGAACGCTTTGGTGAAGCCCGACGAGTCTCGGCACTCGGCGTCGGTGGTCGCCAGGTCGATCTCTTCACCGGTGGGCTCCGTGATGGGGCCGTCGATGCTCGCGCCCAGCCCAAGGCGCTGACGAACGGACTCGCTGGGCATCTCGATCGGGGTCAACGGGAGGTCTTCGATGCCCACATCGGCCATGCAGGCGTTCCACGCGGCAGCGGACTCGAGAACAGCGGGGTCCTTGCTCGCTCCGGAATACGCCGCGGCGGCCAGACCCGATGTGAAGTTCATCAGGGTGTTGCTGTATCCAGGGCTGACGGTGGCAGGGTCGTCACGACACGCCAAGAACGCCTCGTCCTCGGACGGCGTCGACGCTTGACGCTGGAAGTCGTCCCACGCCTTGAGGCCGGCGGGGCGCTGCTGCGAAGGCTCGTGGTAGCCGTGCGTCTGAGCGATCTTCAGATCGAACCATTTCCGAACTGTGACGTCGGAGCCATACGCGGCGTCGATGTCCACGTATGGAACGGGATCGTCGATCCCTTTGTCGGCGAGGCAGTCATTGACGGTGAGCGCTGCGGCGTATGCCGCCTTCGTTAACTGCAGATCTGAGAGGAGATAGGGATCCAAGGGGAGCCTCCATCGAGCGATGTCCTTGCCCTCTGTATACAAGGCGTTTGGGTGCTGATCCGTGGCAGCGGGCGCACACGCGGCCGCCACGCTGACGGTGGCGGCCACGACGATGGTGCCGACGGCCCGGCGAGCGAGTATGACCTGCCTGGGTCGCCTCATGATGGTCAGACGAACTTTGCGGCGTTGGGGTCCCAGGCAAGACCCTGGACGATTCCGGAGCTGTTCTCAATGTTGCCGTCGCCCTGGTTCGTGTTGAGGCAGACCGAGGACCCGCCGTAACCGCCGGTGGCGGTGTCGTAGAAACACGCGACCGAGTACCGACCGTTGTTGAACCATGAGTCTGCTGTGTTGCCAGCGTTCACTGAGGTTCCGGCGTAGTTGTAGCTCGACATCGGCGTGACGTAGTACTCGAACCACAGCACGCCCGCATAGCTGCCGTTCGTGTTGAAGTCCGGATCGTCCCAGACGCAGGCCCTGCCGAGACTGCAGTAGCTCGGAGCGGCGCTGGCAGGCGCCGCGAACCCGAACAATGCGATCAGCGGAGCTGCCAGTGCGATCAGAGTCATGGCGATTCTTCTGCGACCTCTTCTGACTTCAAGTGATGTCTTCATTGTCATTCCTTCCGAACCAGAACGCGGAGTTCCCCGCTACATGGGTTGTTTCCGAAGTGATGGCGTTCGTTTCCAAGAAACGGATATATTCCACCCGCCCGAAGATCCGTAACAGAATGTGAAACACATCGGCCGTGTGCGGAAATAGATGGTTCAGGAGAGCTGCGGAAGGGGGCACGCGGTTGGATCAGTTCCCGGATTTCTATCGGAAGCACTATCGGTTGATCTTGACCGTGGCTCAGCAGCGTCTCGGCGGGACTGCCGACGCCGAAGACGTGACGGCCGAGGTGTTCCGCGTCGCTTGGGCTCGGCATGACGATGGCGCAGCGATAACCCTGCCGTGGTTGTATACGACTCTTCGCAACGTGATCGGCAACGAGTACCGGCGTCAAGGACGCCTCGGCTCTTTCGTCTCCGACGCCGGTCCGATCCTCACCGTGGATGACAGTTTCGGGTCAGCGGCGGACGACGCCATCGAGGTGCGACGAGCTCTTCGCAGGTTGCCGGAGGCCGACCGCGAGCTCTTGTACATGGCCTATTGGGAGGAACTCTCGCGAGTCGAGATCGCAGCGATTCTCGGCATCAGTGCGATCGCAGTGCGGATTCGTCTGATGCGTGCTCGCGAGCGATTCAGACATCTGCTTCCACGCGAACAAGACATTCATGACGAGGAGGCGATCAGCGATGGACGAGTTTGAACGAAGAATTCGTGCAGCGCGCCCCGAGAGCGGGCATCGAACTCTGCCGCTCACTGCTCGGGCGGAGAAAGAGCTGGCTGAGCTGCTTTCCGCAGGACAGCTCACCGCCCAGGATCTCCGCCGGACTAGACGCGCCAGGCACGCCAGACACGCCAGGCCAGCTAGACGTACGGCGCGACCAGTGAGCGGCAGGCTGATGTCGCTGTTGGCCGCCACTGCCGCGGCCGGGGCTGTCGTCGCCCTCGGGCTGACGCTGTTCTTTCCGACTGCTCCGACATATGCAGCGACTCCGCCTCTGCTCGATGTATCTCCGGTTCCCCAGCCGCGCGAGGAACTGCTCATGGACCTGAGTCAGAAGGTGATGCTCGGTGCCGAGAGTCCGACACCCGACCCCGAGGTCACGAAGATCTCGGCTCTGGCGTGGTCGCTCGTCGTGATGTCAGACGGCGAGCGCCAGAGCGCGAATGTGGTGAACCTGGATTACGACATCACCGTTCAGCCCGACGGCGCAGTGCACCAGGTCGTCAAGGCAGGTCCGTCCGTCGACGCCGACGGCCAACCGGTGACCGAGGGCGTCCCTGCTGTCGGTGAGCTCATGTCCGAGGAAGAGTGGCCAGCGGGCAGCCCGGAACTGCGGTTCACAGAACCACTGCCATCAGAGAGCGACCAGATCCCCGCATACTTCGCCAAGGCGTATGAGACCACCGAGCTTCCGGATGCTGCCCTGATCATCAACTCGGTCGCGGATCTCATGCGGCAGCGTCAGCTCTCGTCGGCAGAGGAAGCCACGGTGCTCGAGTACTTCGCGCATGAGGAGAATCTCAAAGTCGTCGGGGCCGTGACTGACCGACTGGGCCGTGATGCGATCGCGTTCTCGGCTGCACACGAAGAGGACCCCTCGTACGAGGAGTACCTGCTCGTCGCCACGGACAGTGGCCAGGTCCTTGCCGTCGAGACGCACTACATCGCACAGGGTCGCACTGATATCCCTTCGCCTTCGGTGACGGGCTATTTCGCCTGGCGCAGATAACGTGCCCTCCGATGCTCTGCGCGGAGTCTGGGCGGAGCAGACGCGGACGGGCGATACGGACTCGAGATGTACGACGCCGCGCCAATGCGTCCCGGTGTCGGATGCAGCGGTTAGGCTCAGTAGACGATCTCAGGATCCCCCCTAGGAGGACGCGCATGGCCCGTATCGGCGAAAGCGCTGACCTGTTCAAGTGCTCATTCTGCGGAAAGAGCCAGAAGCAGGTGCAGCAGCTCATCGCAGGACCCGGTGTGTACATCTGCGACGAGTGCGTCGAGCTGTGCAACGAGATCATCGAGGAGCGGATGGCCGAGTCCTCCGCCGACGGCACGGCGGACTTCGAACTCCCCAAGCCGCGCGAGATCTTCTCTTTCCTCGAGGAGTACGTCGTCGGACAGGAGCCAGCCAAGAAGGCACTGGCCGTCGCGGTGTACAACCACTACAAGCGGATCCGCGCGCACGGCACCCTCCAGACGGCCGAGCAGAAGGCCGAGAGCGTCGAGATCGCGAAGAGCAACATCCTGCTCATCGGGCCGACCGGATGCGGCAAGACCTACCTCGCCCAGACCCTCGCGAAGAAGCTCAACGTGCCGTTCGCTGTCGCGGACGCCACGGCGCTCACCGAGGCCGGCTACGTCGGCGAGGATGTCGAGAACATCCTGCTCAAGCTCATCCAGGCGGCGGACTACGACGTCAAGCGCGCAGAGCAGGGCATCATCTACATCGACGAAGTCGACAAGATCGCCCGCAAGGCGGAGAACCCCTCGATCACCCGCGATGTCTCAGGTGAGGGCGTCCAGCAGGCCCTGCTGAAGATCATCGAGGGAACGGTCGCATCGGTGCCCCCGCAGGGTGGGCGCAAGCACCCGCACCAGGAGTTCCTCCAAATCGACACGTCCAACGTGCTGTTCATCGTCGCGGGCGCGTTCGCGGGCCTCGAGGACATCGTGTCGGCACGCGTCGGCAAGCACGGAATCGGCTTCGGTGCTCCGCTGCACGACAAGGGCAAGGACCTCGACCTGTTCAGCGAGGTGCTTCCGGAGGACCTGCACAAGTTCGGTCTGATCCCCGAGTTCATCGGTCGTCTTCCGGTCGTGACATCGGTGTCTCCGCTCGACCAGGATGCGCTCATCGACATCCTCACTGGTCCGCGCAACGCACTCGTCAAGCAGTACCAGCGCATGTTCGAACTCGACGGCGTTCAGCTCGAATTCGAAGAGGGCGCGCTCCGTTCGATCGCCGACCTCGCCGTCGAGCGCAAGACCGGCGCTCGCGGACTGCGGGCCATCCTCGAAGACGTGCTCGGTCCGATCATGTTCGAGATCCCCTCGGCCGAAGACGTCGCCAAGGTCATCGTCACCCAGGCGGCCGTCGACGAGGGCGCTCCGCCGACGATCGTGATGGAGCGCAAGCGCAAGAGCGCGTGAGTTCCGCTCCCTCGCCCTGGCGGGTGGTCGACAGCAAGCTGGTGCATGCAGACCGCTGGATCCGCGTGCGCGCGGATGACTGCGTCGACGAGCGAGGACACTCGATCGCTCCGTACTACGTGCTCGAATACGGCGACTGGATCTCGGTGCTCGCCGTCGATCGGGATGGCCACGCGATCGTCGTCGACGAGTATCGCCATGGTGCAGGAATCGTCGCGGTCGGGACGATCGGTGGCGGTCTGGAGGCCGGCGAGTCACCGGAAGCGGCCGCCATCCGCGAGCTGCGCGAGGAGACCGGGTACGAGCCCGACGAGATGATCGACCTCGGTCCCACCTGGGCCAACTTCGGCAGCCACACCAACCGGGTGCATCACTTCCTCGCGCGGGGCTGCGTGCGAGTCGCCGAGCAGTCGCTCGATGAGAGCGAGGCGATCGCCGTGCACGTCGTGTCTCTCGACGGCCTCGGCGATCACCTCGCGCAGAGCTACCACCAGCTCACCTGGTACAAGGCGATGGAGCTGCTCGACCGCTGAGGTCACGCGGCGTGCGACCTGATCACGCCTCGAGTCCGCGCCGCTTCAGGAGCGGTGCGATCTCTGCATCGCGCCCGCGGAAATCGCGGTAGGCGTCGAGCGGATCCTTGGACCCTCCGACGCCGAGGAGACGGAAGCGGAACCGGTCGCCGTTCTCGCGGGTGAGTCCGCCGTTCTCACGGAACCACTCGACGGTGTCCGCGTCGAGAACCTCACTCCAGATGTAGGAGTAGTAGCCGGCGCTGTATCCGCCCGAGAAGACGTGTGCGAAATAGGTCGACGAGTAGCGGGTCGGCACGGCAGGATCGTCGAGTCCGATGTCGGCGAGGGCGGCGGCCTCGAAGCCGGCCACGTCGAGGATCTCCGTCTGCGTGCTCACGCGATGCCATGCCTGGTCAAGCCAGGCGGCTGCGAGGTATTCGCTCGTGTCGTGGCCCTGGTTGAACGTCTCCGTCGCGCGCAGTCGTTCGACGATCGCGGGGTCGAGCGGCTCTCCCGTCTCATGATGCCGGGCATAGTTGTCGAGGACCTCGGGCCACAGGATCCACATCTCGTTCACCTGACTCGGGAACTCCACGAAGTCGCGGAAGACGTTCGTTCCGGCGAAGTGCGGGTAGGTGACGACGGCGAAAAGGCCATGCAGAGCGTGGCCGAACTCGTGGAAGAGCGTCGTGACCTCGTCGAGGGTGAGCAGCGTGGGCTCTCCCTCTCCGGGGAGCGCCACGTTGAGGTTGTTGACCACCACGGGCAGCGTCCCGCGCAGGCGCGACTGGCTCACGATCGGATTCATCCAGGCGCCACCGCGCTTCGAGTCGCGGGTATAGAGATCGAGCACGTACAGTCCGACCGCGCTCCCGTCCGCGTCCCTCACCTCGAACACACGCGCACCCGGGTGGTAGGCCCGGAGGTCCCGGCGCTCTGCGAACGTCACCCCGTAGAGCTTCGTCGCAGCGAAGAACACGCCGTCCTTCAGGACCCGCTCGGCCTCGAACCACGGACGGAGCGCGCTCGTGTCGATCGCGTATCGGGCGGTCCGCACCTTCTCCGTGTAGAAAGCCCAGTCGTGCGCCTCGACCGCGAAGGGCGTCGCCTCGGTCTCGTCGACGATCGCCTGCAGGGCTTCCTTCTCGGTTCGTGCGTTGCGTGCAGATGGCGCCGCGAGATCGCGCAGCATCCGCTCGACCGCCTCCGGCGTGCCGGCCGTCTCATCTGCCGTCACGTACGCGGCGTGCGAGGCATAGCCGAGCAGTGCCGCGCGCTCGGCGCGGAGGCGCACGATCTCGGCGAGCACGGGACGATTGTCGTTCCCGTTGTTACGCGACGCGCGCGACTGCGAGGCCGCCAGGATGCGGCGACGCGACTCGCGATCGCGGAGCTGCGCCAGGTACGGATGCCCGGTGAACAGCGGGAGGGAGATGACGAAGCGTCCGTCGAGGCCGCGATCCGCCGCCGAGCGAGCCGCTGCGGAGAGCTCACCGCTGCTGAGGCCCGCGAGCTCCTCGGGCGAGTCGAACACCACCGCGAGGTCGTTCGTGTCGTTGAGGAGGTTGCGCTCGAAGGTGTTGTTCAGCGTCGACAGCTGCTGGTTCAGGGCGGTGAGTCTGCTCTTCGCCTCGTCGCCGAGGGCCGCGCCCGCGTGGGTCATCTCGCGGTGGTGCCGTTCGACGAGGTACCGCTGCTCATCATCGAGCTCGAGATCGTCGAGGTGCGAGTGCACCTGCTGGACGCGCCAGTACAGCGCAGCGTCGAGAGTGATGGCATCCTGATGGGCCGCCATGAGAGGAGCGAGCTGTTCGTCGATCTCCTGGATCTCCGGCGTCGCATCGGCCGAGGTTACGGTGTAGAACGCGTGCGCGACGCGGTCGAGCAGCTCTCCTGAGCGCTCCAGCGCCTCGATCGTGTTCTCGAAGGTGGGCATCGAGCGCACCATCGTGATCCGGGCGATCTCTCGGAGGTGCTCGTCGAACGCGGCCTGGAATGCCGGCAGGTAGTGCTCGGGCCCGATGGCAGCGAAGTCGGGAAGACCGTAGGGGAGCGTGGACGGCTGAAGCAGGGGATTCGCGACGTCGGTCATCCTCTGAGCCTAGCCATCACCCGCTACAGGGACTCGCTTCCCGGCGGCGGCGTCCGTGACGACACGGGCTCTGGCCGTGTGCCGTAGAACACGTGCAAAGGTTCATTTGCAAACGTTAGCTTGCAAAGAAGGCTTTGCAAGAGTATCGTCGACGGTATGGAAGACGAACTGCAGTTGCGACGCCTCGACGCGGGGGCGCTCAAAGCCCTCGCTCACCCGCTGCGTGTGAGGATCTTCGACCTGCTCAGCACTCACGGGCCGCAGACGGCGAGTTCGCTCGCCTCGATGCTGGGTGAGACGTCCGGGTCGACCAGCTATCACCTGCGAACGCTCTCGGCGCACGACCTCATCCACGAGGTCGAGGGCCGCGGCACGGCCCGAGAGCGCTGGTGGGAGCTTCCCGAAGGACGCATCGACATCCCCGGTCCCAGTCAGAGCATGTCACCGGCGAATCGAGCCGCGGCGCAGATCGTCTCGTCCGAGTTCTTCCGACTTCGCCACGAGACCCTGATGTCCTACGTGAATCGGCCGGACACGGACGTGCCCGAGGGCTGGAAGGACACCGGGTTGATCGCCACGACTCTGCTCGAGATGACCCCCTCGCAGATGGCGGGTCTCAAGGATGAGCTCATGGCCGTGGTCGACAGCGCGGTCGAGCGATTCCGCGGCCAGACCGGGCCGGATGTGCGCCGGGTGTCGCTGCGCACCGAGCTCTTCGACCTGCCGGCCTCCGGTGCTGTGCTCGCGGATGCCGCCGACTCGAAGACGGAGGAATCATGACCAGCGCGACCATCCGACTCGTCGCCCCGACGCGCACTGAGCGCAGGCTGCTCGGCCTCGCCGGTCTGCTCACGGCCTTCGTGGAACATCGCATCGAACGTCGGGCCGAGAAGCGGACGCTCGCGCTGGATCTCCTGCGCGAGCAGCAGACCAGACGCCACGATCCCCACGCCGTCGACCACATGCTCGCGCAGCTCGGCCTGCCGCGTCGATGACATCGCCACACGCAGCGAAGCCCCCTGTCTGGAGTTCCGGACAGGGGGCTTTCTGATCAGAGTTCGTCAGTCCTCGAAGGGGCGGGCGATCACGTCGCCGGCCCCGGTCTGCACGACCTCCCAGCCCGCATCGAGCTCGGCGATCGCACGGCCCTCGAGCCATGTGAGCGTCCAGCGTCCGGTGAGGCCGCGGGATTCGACCTCGGCGATCGCCGGCCGGAGCGCGGCGGGAACGGATGCCGGCGGCTCCGAGCCGGTGGCCCACCGCGTACCCAGCTGCATCATGCCCCCTCGACCGGAGCGAGCTCGATCGCGGTGACCGCGAACTCGTCGGCCTCGGTGAACTCGAGGTCGGCGATGCGGCCGACGGCCTTGAGATCTTCGGCTGCGGCGCGGAGTGCGTCGAGCTTGGCGGCGGGCGCCGCGATCGCGGCACGAGATACCGGAGTCTTCTGCGATGCCTTCGCCTCGGTCTTGGCGCGGCGGATGCCGATCAGTGCCTCACTCGCGGCCGACAGCACCGCCGTGTCACCGTCGATGCCGAGAGGTTCCGGCCACGCGGCGGTGTGGACCGAGCCTTCTTCGAACCACGACCACACCTCTTCGGTCGCGAACGAGAGGATCGGCGCGAGAAGGCGCAGCAGCGTGGACAGCGCCAGGCGCAGTGCGAGTGCCGCGGAGGCCTGGCCCACGTCGTTCTGGTTGTAGGCGCGCTCCTTGACGAGCTCGAGGTAGTCGTCGCAGAACGTCCAGAAGAACGCCTCGGTGACCTCCAGCGCCTTGGCCTGGTCGTAGTTCTCGAACGCCTTGGTCGCCTCGGCGATCACGGCGTCGAGGCCTGTCAGCATCGAGGCGTCGAGGGCGTGCGTCACCTGGGCGCCTTCGGGCACCGGGAACGACAGCACGAACTTCGCCGCGTTGAGCACCTTGATCGACAGTCGGCGGCCGATCTTGACCTGCGTCGGGTTCTGCGGGTCGAAGGCGGCATCCATTCCCAGGCGGCTGGAGGCGGCCCAGTAGCGCACGGCATCCGATCCGTGGGTCTCGAGGATGTCCGCCGGCGTGACGACGTTGCCCTTCGACTTCGACATCTTCTTGCGGTCGGGGTCGACGATGAAGCCCGAGATCGCGGCGTTGCGCCACGGCGAGCGCCCGTCTTCGAGGGTCGAGCGCAACATGGTCGAGAAGAGCCAGGTGCGGATGATGTCCTGTCCCTGCGGGCGCAGGTCGAACGGTGCCGTGAGCTGCCACAGCTCCTCGTCGCGCTGCCATCCACCGGCGAGCTGCGGAGTGAGCGACGAGGTGGCCCAGGTATCGAGGATGTCGGCCTCGGCCTCGAAACCACCGGCCACGCCGCGCTGATCCTCGGTGTATCCCTCCGGCACGTCGGTCGTCGGGTCGATGGGGAGACTGGCGTGATCGGGAGCGATCACGCGGGCGTAGTCGCGCTCGCCGTTCTCGTCGAGGCCGTACCAGAGCGGGATCGGCACGCCGAAGAAGCGCTGACGCGACACGAGCCAGTCTCCGGTCAGACCTCCGACCCAGTTCTCGTAGCGAACCCGCATGAAGTCCGGGTGCCACGCCAGCTGCGTGCCGCGCTCGAGCAGCTCGTCGCGCAGGTTCGCGTCGCGTGCGCCGTTGCGGATGTACCACTGGCGGGTCGAGACGATCTCGAGAGGGCGGTCACCCTTCTCGAAGAACTTCACGGCGTGGTTGAACGGCTTGCCGACGGCCGTCATGTCTCCGGTCTCCTGCAGCTTCTCGACGATCGCCTTGCGCGCGGAGAACACCGTCTTGCCCGCGAGTTCGGCGGTGTACCAGTCGATCGCGTCGGCGTCGGCGACGATCGACGGCGCCGTCGGGAGGAAACGTCCGTCGAGGCCGATCGTGGTCATGTTCGGGAGGTGGTCGCCCGCCGCCGTGCGCAGCTCGCGCCACCAGATGATGTCGGTCACATCGCCGAAGGTGCAGACCATCGCGGCGCCGGTGCCCTTGTCGGGCTGTGCGAGGTGGTGGCCGTGGATCTCGATCTCGGCGCCGAAGAAGGGCGTGCGCACCTTCGTGCCGATCAGGTGCTTGTGCGGGCCCTCGGGGTGGGTCACGATCGCGATGCACGCGGGAAGCAGCTCGGGGCGGGTGGTCTCGATCGTGATCGAGCCGGATCCGTCGGCGAACGGGAAGTCGATGGTGTGGTACGCGGCCTGCTGGTCGCGATCCTCGAGTTCGGCCTGGGCGATCGCCGAGCGGAAGTCGATGTCCCACAGCGTCGGAGCGAGCGACTGATAGGCCTCGCCGCGCTCGAGGTTGCGCAGGAATGCGAGCTGGCTCTGACGGATCGTGTCGTCGGAGATGGTGCGGTAGGTCTGCGTCCAGTCGACCGAGAGGCCGAGCTGGCGGAACAGCGCCTCGAACTGCTTCTCGTCCTCGATCGTCAGACGTTCGCAGAGCTCGATGAAGTTGCGGCGGCTGATGGGCACCTGGTCGGCAGCGCGGCTGGACTTGTTGTCGCCGCCTTCGAACGGCGGGGTGAAGTCGCTCTGGTAGGGGAGCGTCGGGTCGCACCGCACGCCGTAGTAGTTCTGCACGCGGCGCTCGGTGGGCAGTCCATTGTCGTCCCACCCCATCGGGTAGAACACGTTCTTGCCGCGCATGCGCTCGAAGCGCGCCTTGACATCGGTGTGCGTGTACGAGAAGACGTGCCCGATGTGCAGGCTTCCGGATGCGGTCGGCGGGGGAGTGTCGATCGAGTAGACGCCCTCGCGGCCGGACTCCGCGGCGCGGATGCGGTCGAACAGGTACGTGCCCCGCTCGGACCAGGTCTCACCCCACTTCGCTTCGAGACCTTCGAGTGCGGGCTTGTCGGGAATAGCGGACATGAAGGTTCTCCTCGAGCGATGTATGCGGCACTGTGTGAGCGTGCCTGAGTGTGGATTGTGTCCCACAGTCTAATCGCCCGCGGCAGTGCAGAGTTCCGGTCCTGCCGCGCAGCGCCGGGGGTGAAGAGGACGCTCTAGAATTGGATCCAGTCCAACAAACGACGCGTCCGCGTCCCTTCGCCTTCCCTCCCGAGGAACAGCATGCCCATCACCTTCCTGCGCCGCGCGATCCCGCTCGGTGCCACCGTCGCCGTGAGCGCCCTCCTGCTCAGCTCCTGCGCCGCGCCGTCCTCCGAGTCCGACGGCGGAGAGCTCGTCTGGTCGATCGAGGGCGCGAACCTCTCTGCCGGGCACATGGATCCGCAGGTGAGCCAGCTCGACGTCTCCGGCATGGTGCAGCGGGCAGTGCTCGACTCGCTGGTCTTCCAGGAGGACGACGGCTCCTTCAGTCCCTGGCTGGC
This sequence comes from Microbacterium sp. CGR1, assembly GCF_001266755.1. Taxonomy (NCBI): domain Bacteria; kingdom Bacillati; phylum Actinomycetota; class Actinomycetes; order Micrococcales; family Microbacteriaceae; genus Microbacterium; species Microbacterium sp. CGR1. The sequence continues at coordinate 1,183,838 of NZ_CP012299.1, read as the reverse complement.
GAAGGAGTGGACCGTCTCCGACGACAGCACGGAGTACACCTTCGTCCTCCGTGACGACGTGACGTTCACCGACGGCGAGGTCTTCGACGCCGAGGCGGTCAAGGCGAACTTCGACCGCATCGTCGACCCCGAGACGGAGTCGGCGCAGGCGGCGTCGATGCTCGGAGCAGACTTCTACGCGGGTACGGAGGTCGTCGACGAGCACACCGTCACGGTCAGCTTCACCCAGCCGTACGCGCCGTTCCTGCAGGCCGCCAGCACGCCGCAGCTCGGGTTCTACTCACCGGCCGTGCTGGCGGAGTCCGCCGACCAGCTGAAGGCCGGAGGGCCCGATGTCACGGTCGGCACCGGTCCGTTCGTGCTCACCGAGTACACGCCCGATCAGGAGCTGGTGTACACCCGGAACGATGACTACGCCTGGGGACCGCACGGCGAGGATGCGGCGGAGGTCGAGACGCTGCGCGTCGAGATCCAGCCGGAGGCCTCCGTGCGCACCGGCGTCGTGCAGAGCGGCGAGGCGGACCTCGCGAGCAACATCCCCCCGAACCTCGCGGGAGATCTCGGCGACGGCATCACCGTGGACTCGGTCGAGTACCCCGGCCTGCCGTACTCGCTGTACCTCAACGAGAAGTACGGTGTCTTCGCCGACGAGAAGGTGCGCCAGGCATTCGCTCGGGGCATCGACGTCGACGCCGCCGTCGAGGAGATCTTCTTCGGGCAGTTCCCACGAGCATGGAGCGTGCTCGGCTCGACGACTCCCGGGTACGACGCCTCCCTCGAGGACAGCTGGCCTTTCGATGCAGCAGCGGCGAACGCTCTCCTCGACGAGGCCGGCTGGACGGAGCGCGACAGCGACGGCATCCGCATGAAGGACGGCAAGCGTCTGTCGGCGCGGTGGATCGCATGGACCCCGGTGCCGGACGACCGGGCCGCCCTGGCGAACGCCATCCAGTCGGATCTCAAGGCGATCGGGTTCGAGGTCGTGCGCGAGGTGCTGGAGCCCGGCGCCTACAACGAGCAGTACGGTCCCAAGACCTTCGACCTGACGGACTGGGGATTCTCCGGCGTCGATCCCGACTTCCTCCGCGCGCATCTGCACACAGAGGGGTTCCAGAACGCCTCCCAGGTCACCGATCCGGAGATCGACGCTCTGCTCGACCAGGCCGTCGCCTCCAGCGACCAGGACGAGCGCAACAGCATCTACACGCAGCTGCAGGAGTGGAATGCGGAGTACACGGCCATCGTCCCGCTCTACAGCCCCTCGGCGATCACCGCCGTCGGCGAGCGGGTCAGCGGTCTCGACTACGACCTGTACGGACGTCCGCTGTTCTACGATGTGAGCGTCGGCTGACCGCTGAGTCGTCGAGCACCCTTGGGCATATCGCTGCGGTATCGTTCGTGAGCGAGCGCCGCGTGCCGAAGGGTGCTCCGAGATCGTCGAGAGGGCGCCAACGGTGAAGGCAGCGCTCATCCGGATCGCCGGTCTCGCGGCATCCGTCGTGATCGTGCTCTGGGGTGCGGCGACACTCGTCTTCCTGGCGTTCCGCGTCATCCCGGGCGATCCGGTCTCGGTGATGCTCGGGCCGCAGGCTCAGGTGAGCGAGGCGGTCAAGGACGGCATCCGTGCGGAGCTCGGCCTCGATCGACCCCCGCTCGAGCAGTATCTGACCTTCATCGGTCAGCTCGCCCGGGGAGACCTGGGCGAGTCGTATCAGCTGCGGATGCCGGTGACCGAGGTCATCGGCCGTCAGCTCGGATCGACGCTGCAGCTCTCGGCGCTGGCTCTCGTGATCGCCGTGCTGCTCGCGCTCGCCGTCGCCCTGCTGGTGCGAGGCCAGGCAGGGCGAGCCGTCGCCGCGGGCATCGAGCTCGTCATCCTGTCGTCGCCCGTGTTCTGGATCGGATTGATCCTGCTCAGCGTCTTCGCATTCGGACTGGGGTGGTTCCCTGTCTCGGGTGCCCGCAATCCGGCGACGATCGTGCTGCCGGCCATCACGCTCGCGCTTCCCGTGGCGGCGCTGCTCGGCCAGGTGCTGCGGGATGGACTCGTGCAGGGCGAGCGGATGCCGTTCGCCGAGACCGTGCGGGCGCGGGGTGCGAGCCCGTCCTGGTTCACGCTGCGTCACGGGCTGAGACACGGTGCCGCGAATGCCGTGACCCTGGCGGCCTACCTGACCGGATCGGTGCTCGGAGGAGCGGTGCTCGTAGAGACCGTGTTCGCCAGGGCGGGCCTCGGCCGGGTCACCCTCGCGGCCATCACGAACCGCGATCTGCCGGTGATCACCGGGATCATCCTGCTCAGTGCCATCGTCTTCGTGATCGTGAACCTCGTGATCGAGCTGCTGCATCCGCTCATCGATCCTCGGCTGCGCACCGGGCGGGGAGGAAGGCGATGAAGCGCGCGCAGACCGTGCTGCTCTGGTGCGCCGTGGCCGTGCTGCTGGTGCTCGCATTCGCTGCGGCCTTCCCCGCTGTCCTCGCCACGCACGACCCTCTTCAGACCGACGTGCGCGCATCGCTTCTGCCGCCCAGCGCCGAGCATCTGTTCGGCACCGATCAGAGCGGGCGTGACGTCTACTCGCGCGTGCTCTACGGGGCAGGGCGCTCGATCGGCATCGGCCTGCTCGCCACGGGCATCGCGCTCGCCGTGGGGCTGCTCATCGGTGCGCTCGCCGGCCTCGCCCCGCGGGGAGTCGACGCGGCACTCATGCGGGTGAACGATGTGCTCATGGCCTTCCCCGAGTTCCTGGTCGCGCTCGTGGTCGTGGCGGTGCTCGGGCCCGGACCGGTCAACATCGCGATCGCCGTGACGCTCGCCGCCGTCCCCGTCTACATCCGGCTGGCGAGGGTGCAGACCCGCACCCTTCGCAGCGCCGAGCACGTCGAGGCCGCCCGGATCCTCGGCGTCCCCCCGGTGCCCGCGTTCGTCCGGCATGTCGTGCCGGGTGTGCTCGGGTCGCTGAGCGTGCTCGCGACGATCGGCATCGGCTCGAGCATCCTCGCGGCCGCCGGACTCAGCTTCCTCGGTCTCGGCCCGTCAGAGCCCACTCCCGAGTGGGGCCTCATGCTCGCCGGAGGACGCAACGTGCTCGGACAGGCCTGGTGGATCGCCGTGTTCCCCGGCATCGCGATCACCGTCACCGTGATCGCGGCGACGATCGTCGGCCGCGTGCTGCGTGCCAGAGCAGAGGGGCGGACGTCGTGACGGAAGCGCTCGAGCTGCAGGGGTTGCGCATCGACTTCGGTGGGACGCCCGTCGTCGACGGGGTGTCGCTGTCGGTGGCGCGAGGGGAGTGCGTCGCCATCGTCGGTGAGTCGGGCGCGGGCAAGTCGCTCACCGCGCGGGCACTTCTCGGACTGACGCCCGCAGACGCACGGGTGCGGTTCGAACGGTTCATCATCGACGGGACGGATGTCGCGCGGTTCGGCGAGCGGCGTTGGCGGTCTCTGCGCGGCGCGGGCATCGCGCTCGTCTCGCAGGATGCCCTCGTCTCGCTCGATCCGCTGCAACGGGTGGGATCGGAGATCGCCGAACCCCTGCGTCTCCACCGCCTCAGGTCGGGACGAGCGGCGCTGCGCGAAAGAGTGCAGGAGCTGCTGCACCGCGTCTGGATGCCGGACGCCGCCCGCCGAGCGCGGCAGTACCCGCACGAGCTCTCCGGCGGACTCAGGCAGCGGGCACTGATCGCCTCGGCCATCGCCGCCGAGCCCGCGATCCTCGTCGCGGACGAGCCGACCACGGCTCTCGATGCGACGGTGCAGGCGAGGATCCTCGGACTCCTCCGCGACATCGCCGACGCCGGCACCGCGATCGTGTTCATCAGCCACGACTTCGCGGCCGTCCGTCGCATCGCCGATCGCGTGCTCGTGATGCGCAACGGCGTGGTCGTCGAGTCCGGGCCCGTCGGCGAGGTCCTCGAGAAGCCGCAGCACGCGTACACCCGGCAGCTGATCGCCGCGACGATGCACGAACCGCGTGTGACCTCTACCGACGACGTGACACCCGTGCTCGTCGCCACAGGCGTCACCAGGACGTACGAGGAGATCGCCGCCGTGAACGACGCGTCGTTCGCCGTGCATCAGGGACGCACACTCGGCATCGTCGGGGAATCGGGGTCGGGCAAGACGACGCTCGCCCGGATGATCGTCGGTGTCGAGCAGCCGGACGACGGCGGCCTGCGCTGGATCGGCGAGCACCGCGTGCAGCTCGTGCACCAGAATCCGCTCGGCGCATTCGATCCCCGATGGAGCATCGGGCGGTCGCTGAGGGAGGCGCTCGCCGCGGGCGGCGTGCCTCGGGCGCTGCGTGCCGCGCGGGTGTCCGAGCTTCTCGCCGAGGTCGACCTCGACCCCGTATTGGCGACCCGGCGGCCGTCCGCGCTGTCGGGTGGGCAACGACAGCGTGCCGCCATCGCTCGGGCACTGGCTGCCGAGCCCGAGGTGCTCGTGCTGGACGAGCCGGTGTCGGCTCTGGATCCGTCGGTGCGTGAGCGCGTGATCCAGCTGCTGCTGAGGCTGCAGCGCGAGCGTCGGCTGACCATGATCTTCGTGTCGCACGATCTCGATGTCGTCGGGGCGGTCGCCGACGACGTGCTGGTGATGCAGGACGGCGTCATCGTCGAACAGGGTGCAGTCACGGACGTGTTCGAATCGCCGCAGCATCCGTTCACTCAGGAGCTGCTCGACGCGAACCGGCCCGTCAGTCCCTGACCTGGATGCCGATCCCCGCCGCGAGTACCGGTGCGAGCTGCTGCACCTGGAAGCTGCTCAGGGTCGTGCCGCGGAGGCTGTTCGCATCGACGAACGCCGAGGCGTCGAGCCCGCGCAGGTCGACGTGCGCGGCGCGCATGCCGCGGGAGTCCACCTCGTCGCAGCGCGTGTCGGTGAAGCGCACGCGGGTGAGCTCGGCCTGGGGCATGTCGATCGTCCGGATGCTGCACGCGGTGATCTCGACGTCCGTGGTCTTCGACGCCCCCAGGTTCAGATAGTCGATCCGCACGTCGCGGAGCTCCAGCTCGTCGATTCGGGCGCTGCTCAGATCGAGCGTGCCGATGCGTCCGCCGCTGATGCGCACGCGACGGATGCCGGCATCCCGCATCTTGAGCGAGGCGATGCGGACACCCGTCATGTCGACGTCGATGAGGGTGGCTCCGGTCAGATCGACACTGTCGGCATCGGCCGTGATCGTGCACTGCTCGAGTGAGGCGTGGGCGAGATCGGCTGCGACCTCGAGATCGAGCTGTGCCGCGAGCAGATCGGCGCTGCGCCGAGCCGTCGCCGACTCGAACTCGAGGGGAAGGTCGGGAGGCGAAACGCGGGGAGCCGCAGGGGATTCGGGGGAGCGGGCCATGCTTCGAGGGTAGGGGGTGGGTGAGACACTCCTCGGTTCGGCCGCGCCTTCCTCGGTTCGGCTGCTCCTTCCTCGGTTCGGCTGCTCCTTCCTCGGCCGGATGCGCTTCACTCGGCCTATCGCGCTGAATCGGACCGAGGGAGGTGGATTCGGCCGAGCGAGAGCGGGAGCACGAGAGTGGCGAGCGAGCGACGTCTGCGGACGCCTCGACCGCTCCTGCACAGAACGCCACGAGACGCCGTTGTGCGCACAAGCCTGGAACGGGGGGGGGGGGGGGGGCGACGCGCACGCGATACGTCCCACACTGGCTGGGTGCGGAGAACGTCAGAGGACTTGCTTGCGACGATGACGGAGCTCGGCGGCGTCGTGCGTGTCACCGTCATCCAAGAGCGCGGATTCGCTCGGAGCCTGGTCGCGTCGGCGGTCGAAGGCGGTGTGCTGATCCGGCCGCGACGAGGATGGCTCGCGGTGCCTTCCGCCGACGGGATGCTGATCAGCGCGGCGCGCCGAGGCGTCGTGCTGACCTGCCGTACTCAAGCCGCTCGGCTCGGTCTCTGGCTGCACGACGATTCGGGCAAGCCACACGTCGCCGTCGGGCCGAACGCCGCGGGGAGGCGACGTGTCGACGCGCAGGTGCACTGGGGCAGTCCGATCGTGCCGCGTCATCCGGATGTGCTCGTCGATCCGATCGAGAATGTGCTGGCGTACATCGCTGAGTGCGAGCCTTTCGAGCGGGCGCTCGCGACCTGGGAGTCGGCGCTCAACAAGTCGCTCGTCACGATGGAAGCTCTGCGCGGATACTCGTGGAAGCCGGCGGCGCGGCTGATTCTCGAACGGGCCACTCCTTTCGCCGATGCGGGGCTGTAGACCTACCTTCGTGCGCGACTGCGGTGGTTGAGAGAGCCGATCCGCGTGCAGATCTGGATCGCGGGCCACCGCGTCGACGCTCTGATCGGCGACCGATTCGTCGTACAGATCGACGGGGCCCACCACGTCGGTGCGCAGCGATCCGAAGACATCCGGCACGATGCCGAACTGCGGCTGATGGGGTATCACGTGATGCGCGTGTCGTACACGCACGTCATGTTCGACTGGCACATCGTGCAGGACCTGATCATGCGCGCGGTCGCGCAGGGACTGCACCGCGCGGGGTGAGTGACCCGCCGTTCAGACGCTTCGCACCGTCGGACAGATCGTCGTGCCTCGGCCGAACCCCCGGAGACTGGCCGACGGAGGTGCATTCGGCCGACGGGGGTGCGGGCCCCGAAGACAGAACCGACATCGGAAGCGCGCACGGACTTCGGCCGCGCTCAGGAGGCAGGAGGCGTACGCGCCGCACCGCGCGTACAATGGGAGACAAGAGCTGTGATCCGGACATCACCGGGGAGCTCTCGGAAGAACGGTCGGCTCGCGAGGGCGGACTCAGTAGAACCGAGCGGGGCAGGCCCGTCACAGCCGCAGTGAGAGTGGCTCCGCCGTGAGGCGCGGCACGCGAGGTGGTACCGCGGTCCCCGGAACGACAAGCCGGACGGATCGTCCTCGCAGCAGCATCCGCCACGACTCCTGCGAGACGACATGACCTACCCGCGTTCCTCCTTCGGCCCCGCCGCCGACCAGGCTGCCTCCGTCGCCCCGAGCCCTCGGTTCCCTCAGATCGAGCGCGAGGTGCTCGACTTCTGGGAGACCGATCAGACCTTCCGCGCCTCGATCGAGCAGCGCGAGGGCGAAGACGAGTGGGTCTTCTACGACGGCCCGCCGTTCGCCAACGGCCTGCCGCACTACGGGCACCTGCTCACGGGCTACGCCAAAGACGTCTTCCCGCGATTCCAGACCATGATCGGCAAGAAGGTCGATCGTGTCTTCGGCTGGGACACCCACGGTCTGCCCGCCGAGCTCGAGGCCATGAAGCAGCTCGGCATCACCGAGAAGAGCCAGATCGAGGAGATGGGCATCGACGTCTTCAACGCGAAGGCGAAGGACTCGGTGCTCAAGTACACCCATGAGTGGCAGGACTACGTCACGCGTCAGGCTCGCTGGGTCGACTTCGAGCGCGGATACAAGACGCTCGACCTCGGTTACATGGAGAGCGTGCTCTGGGCGTTCAAGACCCTGTTCGACAAGGGACTCGCCTACGAGGGATACCGCGTGCTGCCGTACTGCTGGCGCGACGAGACCCCGCTGTCGGCGCACGAGCTGCGCATGGACGACGACGTGTACCAGAACCGTCAGGACCCGTCGGTCACCGTCACGTTCCCGCTGACCGGTGCGAAGGCTGAGGCCCTCGGTCTCACCGCCGTGCGGGCACTCGCCTGGACGACCACACCCTGGACCCTCCCCACCAACCTCGCGCTCGCCGTCGGCCCCGACATCGAGTACGTCGTGCTGCCCGCCGGTCCCGGAGGAGCTGCCGACGTGCACCAGGTCGCGGGAACGACGGATGCCGCCGTCGAGGCCTCGGCCCACCGCTACCTTCTGGCGCGTGAGTTGCTCGGCGGCTACGTCAAGGAGCTCGGATACGAGAGCCTCGACGAGGCGCTCGCCGCGGTCGACGCGACGGTGCGCGGAGCCGAGCTCGAGGGCGTCACCTACGACCGGCTCTTCGACTACTACGCCGACGCCGAGACCTACGGCACGGAGAACGCCTGGCGCATCCTCGTCGACGACTACGTCACGGTCAGCGACGGCACCGGCATCGTCCACCAGGCTCCTGCCTACGGTGAGGACGACCAGCGGGTGGCCGGTGCTGCCGGCATCCCGACGATCCTGTCGCTCGACGATGGCGGACGATTCCTGCCGAACGTCACCGACGTCGCCGGGCAGCTGTGGATGGACGCGAACACGCCGCTCATCCGCCTGCTGCGCACCGAGGGGCGCCTCCTGCGCGAGCAGAGCTACGTGCACTCGTACCCGCACTGCTGGCGGTGCCGGAATCCCCTGATCTACAAGGCCGTGTCCAGCTGGTTCATCCGCGTCACCGACATCAAGGACGACCTGCTCGCGAACAACGAGCAGATCACCTGGGTGCCCGAGAACGTGAAGCATGGCCAGTTCGGCAAGTGGCTCGAAGGCGCGCGCGACTGGTCGATCAGCCGCAACCGCTACTGGGGCTCGCCGATCCCGATCTGGAAGAGCGACGACCCCGAGTACCCGCGCGTCGACGCCTACGGCTCGCTCGAGGAGATGGAGCGCGACTTCGGCACGCTCCCGCGCAACCCCGAGGGTGAGATCGATCTGCACCGCCCGTACATCGACGACCTCACCCGTCCGAACCCCGATGACCCGACCGGCCGGAGCACGATGCGCCGCATCGAGGACGTCTTCGACGTGTGGTTCGACTCCGGCTCGATGCCGTACGCGCAGGTGCACTATCCGTTCGAGAACCAGGAGTGGTTCGACACGCATGCGCCCGCCGACTTCATCGTCGAGTACATCGGGCAGACGCGTGGCTGGTTCTACGTCATGCACGTGCTCTCGACGGCGCTGTTCGATCGACCGGCGTTCACGGGCGTCAGCTGCCACGGCATCGTCCTGGGCAACGACGGCTACAAGATGTCGAAGTCGCTGCGCAACTATCCGGACGTCTCCGAGGTGCTCGACCGCGACGGCTCCGACGCGATGCGCTGGTTCCTCATGTCGAGCTCGGTGCTGCGCGGCGGCAACCTCGCAGTGACCGAAGAGGGCATCCGCTCGGGCGTGCGCGAGTTCCTGCTCCCGCTGTGGAACTCGTGGTACTTCTTCGCGACGTACGCCAACGCGGCGAAGCCCGGCGGATACGAGGCGACCTGGCGCACTGATTCGACCGACGTCCTCGACCGCTACATCCTCGCTCGTCTCGGCGACCTGGTGCGCGAGGTGCGAGCGGACCTCGAGGGTCTCGACTCCACGACCGCGTCCGCGCGTCTGCGCGACTTCGCCGAGGTGCTCACCAACTGGTACATCCGTCGCTCGCGCGACCGGTTCTGGGAGGGGTCGAGCACAGACGCCTTCGACACGCTCTACACGGTGCTCGAGACGCTGACCCGGGTCGCCGCGCCTCTCGTGCCGCTCATCAGCGAGCGCGTGTGGCAGGGGCTCACGGGCGGACGCAGCGTGCACCTGCAGGACTGGCCGGATGACACCGCGTTCCCCGCGGCGGACGAGATCCGCGACGCGATGGATGCCGTTCGCGAGCTGTCGAGCGTCGGCAACGCCCTGCGCAAGAAGGAGAAGCTCCGTGTGCGGCTGCCACTCGCACGCCTCACGGTGGTGTCACCTCTGGCGGCCACGCTCGGCCAGTTCGAGGACATCCTGCGCGAGGAGCTCAACGTCAAGTCGGTCGAGCTCGTCCAGCAGTCGGACACGACCGCCGGCGGATACGGGATCAGCCACCGGCTGAGCGTGAACGCACGTGCGGCGGGTCCGCGCCTGGGCAAGAACGTGCAGACGGTGATCAAGGCCGCGAAGTCCGGCGACTGGTCGGAGGTCGACGGCGTCGTGACCGCGGGCGGCATCGTGCTCGAGCCGAGCGAGTACGACCTCGTGCTCGAGACCACCGGCCGGCCCGAGGGGGAGGCGCTCGCGATCGTGCCGAGCGGCGGATTCGTCTTGCTCGACACGACGACGACTCCTGAGCTCGAAGCCGAGGGACTGGCGAGAGACGCCATCCGCGTCGTGCAGGAGGCCCGCAAGAATGCGGACCTCGATGTGAGCGACCGCATCGTTCTGGCACTGAACGTGGGCCCGGCCGATGCCGAGGCGCTGCAGGCGCATGCGGACCTGATCGCGGGGGAGACCCTGGCCGTCGCGTTCGCGGTGCAGGCGACCGACGACATGGACACCCTCGTGCAGGAGGTCGCCAGCCCCGGCGACGGCGTCTTCCGCAGTGGTGCGACCGCCCTGGGCGCCGACAAGCGTCCGATCATCGTCACGATCGACGTCACGACGAAGGAGCCCGCCGCATGAGCGCACGCGACAAGGCCGATGCCGTCTACGACAAGCTGCTGAGTCGTGCGGGGGAGCGTTGGGTGCAGCCGCGCAAGGAGCGCACAGCGCGCATCCTCGCGTATCTCGACGATCCGCAGCGCACGTATCGCGTCGTCCACATCACGGGTACGAACGGCAAGACCTCGACCGCTCGCATGATCGAGACCCTGCTGCGCGCGCACGGGCTGCGCACGGGCCTCTTCACCAGTCCGCACCTCGAGCGCTTCACCGAGCGCATCGTGATCGATGGAGAGCCGATCGAGGATGCCGCCGTCGTCGACGCCTGGAACGAGATCGAACCGTTCGTCGAGATCGTCGACGCCGAACTCGAGGCAGCGGGTGAGGAGCCGCTCACGTTCTTCGAGCTGCTCACCGTGCTCGCCTTCGTGGCGGTGGCGGATGCCCCGGTCGACGTGCTCGTCCTCGAAGTGGGAATGGGCGGCGAGTGGGACTCGACCAACACGGCCGACGGTGATGTGGCGGTGTTCGCGCCCATCGACATCGACCACGCCGATCGTCTCGGCGGCACGATCGCCGAGATCGCGACCGTGAAGGCGGGAATCATCAAGGAGGGCGCTGCCGTCGTGTCGGCCCAGCAGCCCGCGGAGGCCGCCGAGGTGCTGCGCCGTGTCGCTGCCGAGAGGAATGCCACGATCGCCTTCGAAGGGGAGGAGTTCGGACTCGCCGAGCAGAAGCTCGCCGTCGGCGGACAGCTGCTGACCATCCGCGGTCTCGCCGGAGCGTATGTCGAGGAGTACCTGCCCCAGTACGGAGCGCACCAGGGACACAACGCGGCTCTCGCGGTCGCAGCCGTGGAGTCGCTCATCGGCGGGGCGCAGCAGCCGATCGCCGCCGACATCATCTCGGAGGGCCTGCAGGGCTCGACCTCGCCGGGGCGACTTCAGCTGTTGGGCGTCGCTCCCACGGTGATCGTGGATGCGGCGCACAACCCGCACGGCGCAGCCGCGCTCGTGCAGGCGATGGATGACAGCTTCGACTTCGACGAGTGGGGTGTGGTGCTCGGCGTGCTCGCGGACAAGGATGCCGCCGGTATCGTCTCGAAGCTCGCACCCGCGGCGGCCCATGTGTTCGCCACGGCGCCCGAGTCCGACCGTGCGAGCGACGCGGATCTCATCGCCGATCTCGTCGAGTCGACGGGACAGCGTGCGACGGTGCACCCGACGCTCGCCGAGGCAGCGGACGCCGCGCGCGAGTGGGCGGCGTCATCGGATCGCCGGGCCGTCGTGATCGCCGGCTCGGTCGTGCTCGCCGGTGAGGCGATCGCTCTCGCCGAGGAAGAGGACTGGAAGTCGGGATGGCGCGCGTGACCGCTGCATCCCGCCCGGCCCGTCCGCCGCGTCCCCCACGCACTCTGGTGCAGAAACTGGCGCCGATCGTGCTCGGTTTCGAGTCCATCGTCGTCTTCCTCGCGGGGCTCACGGTCTTCGGTCTGAAGACGCTGCCCGCGGGCATCCCGCAATGGTGGGGGATCGTCGGCGGTGCCGTCGTCGGGCTCGCCTGCCTCGCCCTCGCCGGCATGATCACGAAGCCGTGGGCGATCACGGCGGGCTGGGTCCTGCAGGTCGTCATCGCTCTGGCGGCTATCCTGGTCCCCGCGATCCTGCTCGTCGTCGTGGTTTTCGGCGGCATGTGGGGGTATGCGACGATCATGGGGGCCCGATTGGACGCACGACGTCCCGACGGGCCTACGACTGAGACTCAGACAGAGAGTGAATGACATGGCCACCGAAGAAACCCTCGTCCTCGTCAAGCCCGATGGTGTCGCCCGCGGCCTCACCGGCACGATCCTGGCGCGCATCGAAGCGAAGGGCTACGCCCTCGTCGACATCCGCCTGGTCGAGCCCGACCGCGACCTGCTCGCCGACCACTACGCGGAGCATGAGGGCAAGCCCTTCTACGAGCCGCTCCTGGAGTTCATGCTCTCGGGCCCGTCGGTCGCCATCCGCCTCGCCGGCAACCGTGTGATCGAGGGCTTCCGCTCGCTCGCCGGCACGACCGACCCCACCACCGCCGCGCCCGGCACGATCCGTGGCGACTTCGGCCGCGACTGGGGTCTCAAAGTGCAGCAGAACCTCGTGCACGGCTCGGACAGCCCCGAGTCGGCCGCACGCGAGCTCGGCATCTGGTTCGACTGACCGATCCGCACACGACGAAGCCCGCCGCACGAGATCGTGCGGCGGGCTTCGTCATGTCCGGGCGGGGTCAGAAGATGATGCGCGCCATCTCGCCGAGGAAGTCCAGGCCCTGCAGCTGCGCCATCATGATGATGACCGCGTAGGCCAGGATGGTGGCCAGCGGAACCCAGACCATCAGCTTGTCGGCGCGTTCCCGGGTCTTCTCGTTCCGTGTGAAGGTGCCGTTGCGGGTCAGATGCAGCATCGTCGCGAAGAAGGTCGGGATGGTCACTGCCCACGTCACCATGCACCACGGGCACAGAACCCCGAGGTTCGCGGCGTAAAGGCTCTGGCCGATGAGCCAGCAGACGAGTCCGAAGGCGAAGGTGATCCCCGCGCCGAAGGCTGCCCAGAACCACCGCGGGAACCTCGCCCCGGCGAGGATCGCGACGCCGATCACCAACGGGGCCATCCACCCGGTCAGTCCGAGCAGCGGGTTGGGGAAGCCGAAGATCTCACCCTGCCAGGACCCGAGGTTCTTGCTGCACTGGATGAAGGGGCTCACATCGCAGGCGAGCGCATCGGTCGGGTTCTCCAGAAGCACGAACTTCTCGACCGTCAGCTGGAAGGCGGCGAACCAGCCGATGACGCTCGCGATGATCAACCACACGGCATAGACGACGGGGCGGGTGCGCTGCTCGCTCATGTGTGGATTCTCTCAGCGATCGCTATGTATCGGGCGTGAGCGCGCCGGAGAAAACGACCCGGAGTCGCGAGGATGCCGCGAACCGGGGCACTTGGTGCGATAATGGCCTGTGATGCATCGCTCGACCCCGTCGTGGCGCGCATCGACGCAGACTTCGGGGCCGTATGCCCCTCGTGATCAGAGCCATGGGCCGGTCGCACACCGAATGAGTTCGCGACACCTGCGGGTGTCGCATGAGAGTTAGCGGAACACGAAGTGTCCGCGCGAGGAGCAAGCCAGAGATGGCCGATGAGAACAATGACTACGACGCCCCTACCCTCGACTTCACTGCGGATGCTGACGCGCCCGCAGAGGTAGTCGCCGACGCTCCGGAGGCTGTCGCATCCGACGCTCCGGACGACGGCGAGGGTTCGACGAGCGAGACCGCCTCGGCCGAGGAGACTCCTGCGGAGGAGGCTCCCGCTGAGGATGCTCCTGCTGAGGAGGCTCCTGCTGAGGACACTCCTGCTGAAGAGGCTCCCGTCGAGGATGCCCCGGCTGAGGATGCCGCTGCTGCGGAGGCTCCGTCGCAGGACGCGCCCGACGCCTCTGCAGAGCAGCCCGCTGTCGAAGCCGCACCCGAGCAGCCCGCTGCCGAGAAGCCCGCTGCCGAGACCGCACCCGAGAAGCCGGAGGAGCCCAAGCCCCTCACCGCCGTCTCGCTGGGGCTGCTCCCCGAGGTCTTCGTCTCGCAGGTCTCGACCCAGCTGCACTTCTACGCACCCGAGGTCCTGCCGCTTCCTGCGCGCACGGGTCGCGAGCGTGTGTTCGACCGCATCGCCGACCGCGAGCAGGACGAGCCGGCCGGTCGTCGCGGCCGCCGTCGTCGCGGCGGTTCGGACGACCTCGACACTCGCGATCAGCGTGAGCCGCGGGAGCAGCGCGATGAACCGCGCCAGCCCCGTCAGCGCGTCGTGGAGTACATCACCGAGCCGAAGGCCATCAAGGGCTCCACGCGCCTGGAGGCGAAGAAGCAGCGCCGCCGCGACGGACGTGACGCAGGTCGTCGTCGCCCGGTCGTGACCGAGGCGGAGTTCCTCGCGCGTCGCGAGTCGGTCGACCGCAAGATGGTCGTCCGCTCCAAGAACGGCCGCACGCAGATCGGCGTCCTCGAAGACGGCGTGCTCGTCGAGCACTACGTCGCTCGCAACCAGGACGCATCGCTGATCGGCAACGTCTACCTCGGTCGCGTGCAGAACGTGCTGCCGAGCATGGAGGCAGCGTTCGTCGACATCGGCCGCGGCCGCAACGCCGTGCTGTACTCCGGTGAGGTCGACTGGGACGGCGTCGAGACCGGCAACCAGCCGCGCCGCATCGAGCTCGCGCTGAAGGCGGGCGACCGCGTCCTCGTGCAGGTCACCAAGGATCCGGTGGGCCACAAGGGCGCGCGTCTGACCAGCCAGATCTCGCTCCCGGGCCGCTACCTCGTGTACGTGCCGGGCGGATCGATGAACGGCATCAGCCGCAAGCTTCCCGACAACGAGCGCACGCGCCTGAAGCGCATCCTCAAGGAGGTCCTGCCCGAATCCTCCGGCGTGATCGTCCGCACGGCGGCCGAAGGCGCCACCGAGGACCAGCTCACGCGTGACGTCCAGCGGCTCACCAGCCAGTGGGAGCACATCCGCAAGCAGGTCGAGAACCAGCAGGCACCCGCACTGCTGCACGCCGAGCCCGACCTCCTCGTCAAGATCGTCCGCGACGTCTTCAACGAGGACTTCACGAAGATGCTCATCCAGGGCGAGGACGCGCAGCGCACGATCCGCGCCTACCTCGAGAGCGTCGCACCCGACCTCCTCGAGCGCGTCGAGTCGTATGAGGACGAGACCGACCCGTTCGACGCTTTCCGGATCACGGAGCAGATCGAGAAGGCGCTCGACCGCAAGGTGTGGCTGCCCTCGGGTGGTTCGCTGGTCATCGACCGCACCGAGGCGATGACCGTCGTCGACGTGAACACCGGCAAGTTCGTCGGCTCGGGCGGAAACCTCGAGGAGACCGTCACCAAGAACAACCTCGAGGCGGCCGAGGAGATCGTCCGCCAGCTGAGGCTGCGAGACATCGGCGGCATCATCGTCGTCGACTTCATCGACATGGTGCTCGAGTCCAATCGCGACCTGGTTCTGCGTCGCCTGATCGAGTGCCTCAGCCGGGACCGGACGAAGCACCAGGTCGCCGAGGTCACCTCGCTCGGCCTCGTGCAGATGACCCGCAAGAAGCTGGGCCTCGGCCTGCTCGAGACGTTCAGCGAGGCGTGCGACGTGTGCGCCGGCCGCGGCGTCATCGTCCACCACGACCCCGTCGTCAAGCACCGCTCCAGCAGCAACGGGAACGGCAACGGCAACGGGAACGGCAGCTCTCAGTCCAACCGTCGCCAGCGCGGCGGCAACGGTCAGTCGCAGAGCGCTGCTCCAGCCGCGGTGACGACGCACAGCATCCCCGAGGGAGCGAAGTCGGCACTCGCGCAGATCGCAGCCTCGACGCGCACTCCGAATGCCGACGAGCCGGCAGAGGCCGTCGCTCCCGTGACTGAGCCGACGGAAGCGACCGCACCGCAGGAGCGCGCCAAGAAGCCTCGCAAGAAGCGTGGATCCGACCGCAAGTCGTCGCCGAAGTCCCCGGCGGAGGCGCTGCTCGATTCGGTGCTCGATGCTCTTCCCGAGCCGAAGGCGCCCGGTCAGGGTCGCGGTCGTCGCCGCGTCTCGACGGCTGCCCTCACAGGCACGCCCGTCTCGGTGAACTCCGAGCCGTCAGCGCCGGTCGCGAGCGGGGATTCGGAGTCCTGAGGCGATCAGCCGCCTGACCAGCTCCTTGCCGCCGACATGCTGTGCGCCGGCGGCGAGGAGCCGGGGGATGATCTCTTCCGGAACGTCGTAGTGGTCGAGATCGAACGCGCGCGCGGGCACGTCATGCGCCCTCGCGAAGTCGTGCAGCTCCTGCAGGGTGTCATCGCTGACGAGATGAGCCCACAGGCGCCCGTGCGCAGGCCACAGGGGGTCATCGACGAGAACGGTCATCCCTTCAGCCTATGACCGGACACACCGGGCGGCACGTTTTGCCACAGTGTCCCGCATCCGGTAAAGTAGTCCCTTGGTGCGTATGCCGCGTCGTCCTGGACGGTCGGAGCGGAGAGTCTTGCGTTCGTGCCCGTCGCCCCGCGATGCATGCAAGCAACAGTCTTCCCGTGAGATCTCGGAGCCGCGAGCTCCCCAACGAAACAGGTATGAAGTGGTTTACGCAGTAGTGCGCGCCGGTGGGCGGCAGGAGAAGGTCGAGGTCGGCACGATCGTTCAGCTCGACCGTGTCAAGGCTGCACAGGGCGAGAAGATCGAGCTGGCCGCAGTGCTGCTCGTCGACGGCGCCTCGGTGACCACCGACGCTGATTCGCTGGCGAAGGTCAAGGTCACGGCAGAGGTCATCGGCAACCTCCGCGGCCCGAAGATCATCATCCAGAAGTACAAGAACAAGACCGGCTACAAGAAGCGTCAGGGCCACCGCCAGGAGCTCACGCGCGTCAAGATCACCGGCATCAAGTAAAGACCGAGGAGACCAGGACATGGCACATAAAAAGGGCGCAAGCTCCACCCGTAACGGTCGTGACTCCAACGCTCAGCGACTTGGCGTCAAGCGCTTCGGTGGACAGCAGGTTCTCGCCGGCGAGATCATCGTCCGCCAGCGCGGCACGCACTTCCACCCCGGCGTGAACGTCGGCCGTGGTGGCGACGACACTCTGTTCGCTCTGGCCGCCGGTGCGGTCCAGTTCGGCGCGAAGGGCGGCCGCAAGGTCGTCAACATCGTCGCCGCTGCTGAGTGATCACAGCACGACACTAGTCATCCGATTCGGGGCGGGCTTCGGCCCGTCCCGAATCTGCGTTTCCGGCCGAGTCCACATCTCAGGCCGCATCAATTGAGGAGAGAGACATGGTCAGCTTCGTCGACACCGTGACGCTGCATCTGCGCGCGGGCAAGGGCGGCAACGGCTGTGTCTCGGTGCACCGCGAGAAGTTCAAGCCGCTCGGCGGCCCCGACGGCGGCAACGGCGGTGATGGCGGCGACGTCGTGCTCGTCGCCGACACCCAGACGGGAACGCTCCTCTCGTACCACCACTCTCCGCATCGCAGCTCCGGAAACGGCGGCCCCGGAATGGGCGACCACCGTGCGGGGTTCATGGGCGAGGATCTCGAGCTTCCCGTTCCCGTCGGCACCGTGGTGAAGAACCCGGCCGGCGAGGTGCTCATCGACATGATCGAGCCCGGTGAGCGCTACGTCGTCGCCAAGGGCGGGCATGGCGGACTCGGCAACGCCGCACTCGCCACCCCGAAGCGCAAGGCTCCCGGGTTCGCGCTGCTCGGGACCCCCGGGTACGAGGGCGATGTCATCCTCGAGCTCAAGACCGTGGCAGACGTCGCTCTGGTCGGCTACCCCTCGGCGGGCAAGTCCAGCCTGATCGGTGCGATCTCGGCCGCACGCCCCAAGATTGCCGACTACCCCTTCACCACGCTGCACCCCAATCTCGGTGTCGTGCAGGCAGGGGACTCGCGGTACACGGTCGCTGACGTCCCCGGACTCATCGAAGGAGCGAGCGAGGGACGCGGTCTCGGACTGGAGTTCCTCCGTCACGTCGAGCGCTGCACCGCACTGCTGCACGTGCTCGACTGCGCAACGCTCGAGCCCGGTCGCGACCCGATCTCCGACCTCGATGTCATCCTGGGAGAGCTCGCCGCATACGAGGTTCCCGAGGGGCAGACCCCTCTGCTCGAGCGCCCGCAGCTCATCGCCCTGAACAAGATCGACGTGCCGGAGGCCCGCGACCTCGCAGACCTCGTGCGACCCGACCTCGAGGCTCGCGGATTCCGTGTCTTCGACATCTCCACGATCTCGCACGAGGGTCTGCGCCCGCTGACCTACGCGCTCGGCGAGATCGTCGACCAGCACCGTGCCGAGCTCGCCGCGACCGAGGTCCCGCGTGAGCGCGTCATCCTTCGCCCGCGTGGCCCGAAGAAGGGCTTCGAGATCCGCGTCGAGGGCGGAAGCTACGGCAACGTCTACCGCATCCTCGGCGAGAAGCCGGTGCGCTGGGTCCAGCAGACCGATTTCCAGAACGAAGAGGCGGTGGGCTACCTCGCCGACCGTCTCGAGAAGCTGGGCGTCGAGGACGAGCTCTTCCGCCTCGGTGCCGTGCAGGGGTCGACGGTCGTCATCGGCGAGGGCGACAGCATCGTCTTCGACTGGGAGCCCACCATGACGTCTGCGGCCGAGCTGATGACCGCACCCCGTGGCACCGACCCGCGTCTCGCCCCCAACGGGCGTCGCACCACCTCCGAGCGTCGTGAGAACTACTACGAGCGCATGGATGCCAAGGCCGAGGCTCGCGCCGAGGTCGAGGCTCAGCGGCTCGCGGCCTACCGCGAGGACGGGGAGTGACTGCCCGCACGAGGGCGGATCTCGCCACAGCCTCACGGATCGTCGTCAAGGTCGGGTCTTCCTCGATCAGCGGGGAGTCCTCCTGGCGCATCCCCGTTCTGGTGGAGGCACTGGCGGCAGCGCACGCGCGCGGGGCCGAGGTGATCCTCGTCTCCTCCGGAGCGATCGCCACGGGCATCCCGTTCCTGCGTCTCGATGCTCGCCCCACGGACCTGGCCACTCAGCAGGCCGCAGCCGCCGTCGGACAGAACATCCTCGTGTACCGCTACCAGGAGTCGCTGCGTCCTTTCGACATCGTCGCGGGACAGGTGCTGCTCACGACCGGTGATCTCGAGAATCCGACCTCGCGCAGCAACGCGCGACGGGCGATGGAGCGACTTCTCGGTCTTCGCATCCTGCCGATCGTGAACGAGAACGACACGGTCGCGACGCAGGAGATCCGATTCGGCGACAACGACCGCCTCGGCGCGCTCGTGGCCCAGCTGATCGAGGCGGATGCGCTCGTGCTTCTCAGCGACATCGAGTCGCTGTACACCAAGCCGCCGTCCGATCCGACCGCTGAGCCCATCGACGTCGTCGCTCCGGACGCCGATCTCTCAGGCCTCGAGTTCGGCTCGACGGTCGTCAACAGTGTCGGCACCGGGGGAGCGGCGACGAAGGTGTCCGCCGCCCGACTGGCGGCCGCGTCCGGAATCGGTGTGCTCGTGACCAGCGCCGACCTCGTCGACAAGGCCCTCGCGGGCGCCGACATAGGGACCTGGTTCGAGCCCGCGCTCTCCTAGACTGGGCGGATGACCGACCAGACCCCGCAGGTGCGGCTCGAGCGTGCCAAAGAGGCGTCCCGCGCCACGGCCAGACTGACCAGCGACGACAAGTCCCGCGCGCTCGAAGCCATCGCGGTGGCTCTCGAGGGGAACGCGGCCGCGATCATCGAGGCCAACGGCCGAGACATCGAGCGCGGTCGATCTGACAGCATCGGCGAGTCGCTCATCGACCGACTGCGCCTCGATGAGAAGCGCGTCGCCGCCCTCGCCGCTGCGGTCCGTCAGGTGGCGGCTCTTCCCGACCCTGTCGGTCGGGTCGTCGGAGGGCACCGGATGCCGAACGGCGTCGCTCTCGAGCAGGTGCGGGTGCCCTTCGGGGTGGTCGGGGCGATCTACGAGGCGCGCCCCAATGTCACGGTCGACATCGCGGCGCTCGCGCTGCGCTCGGGGAACGCCGTGATCCTGCGCGGTGGCAGCGCCGCACGAGACTCCAACGCGGTGCTCGTCGAGATCATGCGCCAGGCACTCGAGGAGGCAGGCGTCACCGCGGAAGCGGTGCAGACCGTCGACGACTTCGGTCGCGACGGCGCCACCGCCCTCATGCACGGACGGGGTTACATCGACGTGCTGGTGCCTCGCGGCAGTGCGGGGCTGATCGAGACCGTCGTGACCGAGGCGACCGTGCCCGTGATCGAGACCGGCGCCGGCAACGTGCACATCGTCCTCGACGAGAGCGCCCCTGACGACTGGGCGCAGGACATCGTCGTGAACGCGAAGGTGCAGCGCCCCAGCGTCTGCAATGCGGTCGAGACGGTCCTCGTGCTCCGTCAGGCCGCGCCACGGCTCGTCCCGCTGGTCGCGAGTGCGCTGCAGAGTGAGGGCGTGGCCATTCACGGCGACGACATGGTGGTCGGCCTCGTCTCGAACGTGATCCCCGCGACCGAGGAGGACTGGGCGACGGAGTATCTGAGCCTCGACATCGCGATCAAGGTCGTCGACACGCTCGATGACGCGCTCGACCACATCCGTCGCTACAGCACCGGCCATACGGAGTCGATCATCACGACGGATTCGCGCAACGCGGAGCGGTTCCTGGCCGAGGTCGACTCGGCGGTCGTGATGGTGAACACCTCCACGCGGTTCACCGACGGCGGGGAGTTCGGGTTCGGTGCCGAGGTCGGGATCTCGACGCAGAAGCTGCACGCGAGGGGCCCGATGGGGCTTTCCGAGCTGACCAGCACGAAATGGCTGGCGCGTGGGGCAGGGCAGACGCGCGGCTGAGGGCTAGACTAGGGGGCGCTGTGGCTCTTCGTGAGCCACGCCCGCCAGCCACGAAACGGAGTCAGGATGAACCTCGTCGCACAGATCGCGATGGTCGCTGCCGAAACCGAGCACCACGGCAATGTCCAGCTCGAGACGCTGATCTTCGGCGTCATCGCGATCATCGTCTTCGCCTTCCTCGGCCTGGTCACGCTGTCATACAAGAACGTCGCCAACCGTCACTCCGCCAAGGCTGACGCCTGGGCTGCGAGGCACGGCAAGGACGGCCACGAGGCAGGGCACGGCCACTAGGCCCATATGAACGACACGACCTCGCGTCCGGCGCGCATCGGTGTGATGGGCGGCACGTTCGACCCCATCCACCACGGGCACCTGGTCGCTGCGAGCGAGGTCGCGCACTCCTTCGATCTCGACGAGGTCGTCTTCGTGCCCACCGGACACCCGTGGCAGAAGTCGGATGTCACCCCCAGTGAGCACCGCTACCTGATGACCGTGATCGCGACGGCGTCCAACCCGCAGTTCACGGTGAGCAGAGTCGATATCGACCGTGAAGGGCCGACGTACACGATCGACACCCTCCGCGACCTGAAGGAGAAGCGGCCCGACGCCGAGCTGTTCTTCATCACGGGTGCCGATGCCGTGGCGCAAATTCTCAGTTGGAGGGACCATGATGAACTGTGGGAGTTGGCCCACTTCGTCGCGGTCTCACGTCCAGGACACGTCCTGAGCACTGACGGCCTCCCGAGCGACAACGTCAGCCAACTGGAGGTGCCGGCGCTGTCCATCTCGTCGACGGCCTGCCGGGCGCGGGTCCGTGACGACGAGCCGGTCTGGTACCTCGTCCCCGACGGAGTCGTTCAATACATCGCGAAGCATCATCTGTATCGGAGCAAGGCATGAGTACATCGGATCGGCAGGAACAGGGTCCGCTGACGCGAAAGCAGTTGCGTGAGATCCGGTTGACCGGCTCCACACCGGTCATCTCGGCGGAGGAGGCTGCTGCTGCCGCTGCGGTCGCGACTCCGCCCGCCGCAACGCCGCCCGAGGAGCAGGACGCCGCCGAGACCGAACCCGCTGCGCCGTCGGCACCGGCCGTCCGCGGCGAGACCGAGCCGGGGAACACGCCGCTGACGCGTCGCCAGGTTCGCGAGCGCGAACGCTCCATGACCGGATCCGTTCCCGTCGGCGACGCTGACGAGTCCGACGCGCCGGACAGTGCGGATGATGCGGACTCGACCGACGAGGTTCCGCCCGTCGAGGTCCCCGCGGCCGAGGCCCACGACTCCGACGTCCACGACTCCGATGTCCACGACTCCGATGTCGTTGACGACGATGACCAGGAAGACGACGACCCGGCTGCGGCGGACCTGCCCGCACCGGTCAGCGCCTCGACGAACCTCGACACGACGGACGACGACCGCGAGCCGGTCACCTCCGGCGCGGGCGACACGAGTGCCGCCGTCGCGGAGCTCGGAATCGATGCAGAAGCGACCGACGAGGTCGACGCAGGCGACGTTCTGGCGGATGTGGACGACGTCGACGACGACATCGCGGACGGGGAGCGCCCCGTCGTCAACTCCGCCTTCGGTCAGGATCTGCTCAGCGACGACGCGGAGACACGGAAGCCCTTCTCGCCGTCGTTCGACGAGCTGCTGACCGTCGGCGACTCGACCGGTTCTCAGCATCTCGCTCCGAACACCCTCATCTTCAACCCCTCCCAGGGAGAGGGGTCGCTCTCAGGCCCCGTCGCCTCCACGGGGGAGATCCTCGTGACCGGTTCCTACGAACTTCCCAAGGGACTCGGCTCACAGGGCCACGCGCACGGCACCACGGACGGCAAGGACGTGGACGCCGTGCTCATCGACGGCGAACTGCCCCCGGCATCCTCGCCCACGCCGATCGCCGCCAGCGCGGCCGTCAGCACCATCAAGCCCGCCGGCGAGGTCATCCGCCCGCCCGCCCCCGAAAAGGGCAACAAACTCATGCTCATCCTCGCGATCGTGGCGGGTGGTCTCGCGCTCGCGCTGGGCGTGTCCCTGATCGTCGCCTTCACCACGAATGTGTTCTGATGCAGTCACCTGAAACCGCCGAAGAGATGCTCCAGCTCGCGGCCGACGCCGCCGTCTCGAAGGGCGGTGAGGATCTCGTCGCGCTCAACGTCTCGGAGCCTCTGCCGCTCGTCGACATCTTCCTGCTCGTCACCGGAAACAGCGAGCGCAACGTCGCCGCCATCGCCGATGAGATCGAGGACAAGCTCATCGAAGCCGGTCACAAGCGGGTCCGCCGCGAAGGTCGCGCGGAGGCCCGATGGGTTCTCCTCGACTTCGGCGATCTGATCGTCCACGTCTTCCACCAGGAAGAGCGCGTCTACTACGGCCTCGAGCGTCTGTGGAAGGACTGCCCCGTCGTGCCGTTCGAGCTCGCAGACTCCGCCGCAGCAGACCGCGACTGACGTGACCGTCCACCTGATCACCGGCGCCGGATCCGGCATCGGCGCGGTCGTCGCGCGCCGCCTCCTCGATCGGGGCGATCAGGTCGTGGTGCTCGCCCGCGATGCCGGGCGCGCCAAGGAGATCACCGCGGCGCTGCCAGGAGCCTCGGCCGTCGTCGGCGACCTCGCGCAACCCGGCAGGCTGTCGTGGGCCCTGTCGAAGCAGGCGCTTCCCGAGCGCATCGACTCGCTGGTGCACGCGGCGGGCGTCGTCGACCTCGGACCCGTGGCCGACCTTCCGGCGAATCTCTGGGAGCGCCAGCTCGCGGTCAACCTCGTGGGGCCTGCCGAGCTCACCCGTCTGCTCCTCCCTGTGCTGCGCGTCTCTCGCGCTCGGATCGTGTTCGTCAACTCCGGTGCGGGGTTGCACGCGCACGCCGGCTGGTCGGCGTATGCCGCATCGAAGCACGGACTCAAGGCTCTCGCCGACGCATTGCGGGCCGAGGAGAGCGAGCATGGTGTGCGGGTCACATCGATCTACCCCGGACGCACCGCGACCCCCATGCAGGAGCGAGTGCACCAGCAGGAAGGGCGGGATTACGATCCGGAGCGGTTCATCACGGCGGATTCCGTCGCGACGACGATCCTCACCGCGCTCGACCTGCCGGACGACGCCGCTCTCACCGATCTGACCATCCGCCCTCGGGCGTGACCCCCTGAAGTCTCTCGTCTCAGCTGTCAAGCCCCTGTGACCTTTCGGTCGGAGCGGGGATGATCTTGAGTGGGGAGAGAGTCTTGGAGGGAATCACATGTCCGGAGATCCAGATCCTAGATACGTGCTGCATCGCGTCACACCGTCGGAGTGGGTGATCAACGACCGACGATACGAGACGAACGATCCGCGGCACGTGGTGGCATGCGTCTACGAGTACGCGGACACCGAGGTCGAGGTCGTGTGGCTTCGCGACCTGCCTCTGGCAGTGCGATACACGACCGCGTACGAAGTTCTCGAAGAGGTGACGCGAGTGCAGGATTCGAGCCGGGCGACGAGGCCCATCGCGATCCCGCACCTGCCCCCTCTTCTGGCGACCTGAACAGGCTGCGCGGCAGGACCCGGGGAGGGGCCTGCCGCGCAGGGGCGTGCTGGGCGAGGACTCAGGAGTCCTCGCCCAGCGGCTTCTCCGACGCCAGGCGGTCGGCCGCGGCGCCGTCGACCTGGTCGGCATCCGCATCCGTGTCGAGAACGGGCTCGCCGTCGACGTCGCGGTGAGGCACGCCGTCGATCTCTCCTTCGTCGTCCGGGCGGGGGACCAGCGGCGGTATCGGGTTGTTGGTCATCATCGACTCCTCTCGTGAGATGTGCGCGCCACGATAGGTCGGGCGTGCACAGACAGGGAGTGGGTTGACGACCGAGGTCCGGAGGAGTATCCGGCGGTGCGACGATTCTGCGGCACTCGATGGGTCGGCGGCGTCACACCGTTTCGGGGCGCTTCTTGCGGAACGGCTTCGCAGGGGTGTGCGGGCCGTCCCACACCGTGATGATGCCCCAGGCGACAGCGGCGATCGGCACCGAGAGCACCGCGCCGACGATGCCTCCGAGGATGGTGCCCGTGGTCAGGGCGAGGAGGATCACGAGAGCGTGGAGCTCGAGGGAACGGGCCATCACGACCGGCTGAAGGAAGTTGCCCTCGAGCTGATTCACGAGCACGACGATGCCGACGACGATGAGGGCTGCCACCGGGCCGTGCGTGACGAGCGCCACGAGAGCCGCGAGGATCCCGGCGGCGGTTGCGCCGACCAGGGGGATGAACGCCGTCAGGAAGACGATCACGGCGAGGGGGAGTGCAAGAGGGATCTGCAGGATCGCCAAGCCGATGCCAATGCCGAGAGCATCGGCGGCGGCGACGATCGACGTGCCGCGGATGTAGCCTCCGAAGACGTCGACGGTCTTGTCGCCGATGCGGCGCGCACGCTCATAGCTGTTCCCGGTGAAGGGACGGAGCAGGAACTCCCAGATGCGCGGTCCGTCCTTGAGGAAGAAGAACAGCACGACGATCATCAGCGCGAGACCGGTGAAGAAGCTCGCAGTGGCCGAGACCCCCGCGAGAGCTCCGCGTCCGAACGAGGCGCTGGTCAGGAAGTCGCCGACTCCTGCCCACACCTCGTCGAGATCGATCGATGCGATGTCGAAAGGCAGGGTGTCGAGCCAGGTCGTCACCTGTGTCACGCCGTCGGTGGCCGACTCGATCAGATCGTCCCACTGGGAACGGACCGTCAGCACGATCACCCAGACGATGCCGCCGAGGATCGCGAGGATGCCGATCAGCGCGATCCAGGTGGCGAGGATCGACGGCACTCCGCGACGCCGCATGAACGCGACGAGCGGGTGGATGGCCGAGGCGAGGATCAGCGCGATCGTCACGGGGATGAACACGAGAGAGAGCTGCGTGATCACCAGCACGCCGATGGCGACCAGGGCGAGCACCGAGAGGGTCTGCAGACTCCGTGTGGCGGCGAGGCCGAATCCCCGCGACCACAGTCGCGTCTCCGTCATCGGGGTCGACGCGTCTGACAGAGACGATGACATGGTCTCCGGTCGTCGGAACAGTCCCAGCACGTGCGTCCTCCACCTCGTCGAAGACCGTCTCGGTGACGAAGACGGCCTGGCCTTTCTATCCGGCGCAGCGGACGATGGCAAGTCCCTGGCGCTCTGCCGTGGGCGGCTCTTCGCCGATGACGAGGGCGCCCGCGCGCGCCGGTGTGTCGGAAGAACGAGAAGAAGGCCCCGCGATCTCTCGCGGGGCCTTCTATCGGGTGGACCTGGGGGGACTCGAACCCCCGACCCCCTGCATGCCATGCAGGTGCGCTACCAGCTGCGCCACAGGCCCAGAACTGCTTCCTCACTGCTCGAACCAACTTGAACAGAGTACTACACGGATCGCGCGCAACACCAATCGGCGCGGGGCCCCCGGGCGCGTCGCATTAGGCTGACCGCATGACGACGATCACCGCCACCGTAGAGGCCGACTTCGACGAATGGTGCGGTCTGTGGCGCGGGTATCTGACCTTCTACGGCACGGAGCTCCCTGACGAGATCACGACAGAGTCGTTTCGGCGGATCGTCGAGGGGCGGGATCTGCACGGAGCGGTCGCGCGCGACGGCGACGGGCGTGCGATCGGCATCGTGCACTGGCTCACGCACCCGGCGACGTGGAGCACGTCGCCCTACTGCTACCTCGAAGACCTCTATGTCGACGGCGAGTCCCGAGGCTCCGGGGTGGGGCGGCTGCTGATCGCCCACGTGCGTGCCTGGGCTGTCGAGAACGGGTGCGAGAAGGTCTACTGGCTGACGCAGGAGACCAACATGACAGCCCGCGCGCTCTACGACAGCGTGGCGACGCACACCGGGTACACGCACTACCAGATCGCCCTCTGACGCCCCGGAACAACCGCGTGATCGCGGGTGTTGTCATCATCGTGAGCATCCTGGACAGCGTCGTGATCGGCGCCGGTCAGGCCGGTCTGTCGGCCTCCTTTCATCTGACCCGTCTGGGCATCGGTCATGTCGTGCTCGACTCGGACTCCGAGCCCGGAGGCGCATGGCGGCACCGGTGGGATGCTCTGACGATGCGCGACGTGCACGGAGTGGCGGAGCTGCCGGGGGATTCTCCACCGCCGCGAGACGGGCAGCGCGCCAATATGGCCGTGCCGGCATACTTCGCGGCGTATGAGCGCGCTCATCGCCTGCCGGTGATCCGGCCCGTGGGAGTCGACCGGGTGGTCGACGAGGGCGGCCTCCTGGTCGTGCGCGCGGGGGAACAGGAATGGCGCAGTCGGACGCTCGTCAACGCGACCGGGACGTGGACGCATCCGTTCCTGCCGCACTACCCGGGGATGGAGACGTTCCTCGGCGAGCAGCTGCACACGGTCGACTATCCGGGACCAGAGCACTTCGTGGGCAAGCGCGTCCTCGTCGTCGGCGGGGGCGCGTCGGCTGTCCAGTTCCTCGGAGCTCTGGCGCCGATCACCGACACACTCTGGGTGACGCGGCGTGAGCCGGTGTGGCGCAGCGACGACTTCACGCCCGAAGCAGGAGCAGCCGCTGTCGCGCTCGTCGAGCGACGGGTCGCCCAGGGGCTGCCTCCCGAGAGCGTGGTGAGCGTCACAGGGCTCATGCTGCGGCCGCAGGAACGGGAGGCGGAGAGGCTCGGCGCCTACGCTGCTCGCCGCCCGATGTTCTCGCGCATCGAGCCGGACGGCGTCCGCTGGGCCGACGGCACCTTCGAGCGGGTCGACGTCATCCTCTGGGCGACGGGGTTCCGCCCGGCGATCGCGCACCTCGCGCCGCTGCACCTCCGCAGCGCGGCCGGGGGCATCCAGCTCGACCGCGGCGGGCGGGGGACGACCGCGGTGCAGGACCCGCGGATCCAGCTCGTCGGCTACGGTCCGTCGGCGAGCACGATCGGTGCGAACAGGGCGGGACGCTCAGCGGCGAAGGGCGTCCAGCGGGCGCTGGCCGTCGCATCGGTCCGGAGCCCCTGAGCGATCTCGGCCCGTTCGTCCCGAGCCGACGTCGGCGAGGGCGCGTAGGGTGAAGACATGTCGCGAATCATCGTCTTCGGCGGCCACGGCCGCATCGCACTGCTTCTCGCTCCTCTTCTCGTCGAGCGGGGTGACGAGGTCACCTCGGTCATCCGCAATCCCGACCACGTCTCGGAGGTCGAGGCGACAGGGGCGCATGCGCTCGTCGCCGACGTCGAGACCCTCGACACGTCTGAACTCGCGGAGATCATCCGCGGTCACGATGCCGTCGTCTGGTCGGCCGGGGCCGGTGGGGGTTCCGCGGATCGCACGTACGCCGTCGATCGTGACGCGGCGATCCGCACCATGGATGCCGCAGAGGCGGCGGGCGTCATGCGCTATGTCATGGTCTCGTGGATCGGTTCGAAGGCCGATCACGGAGTGGCTGAGGACGACGGGTTCTTCGCCTACGCGGATGCGAAGTGGGCGGCGGACGAGCACCTGCGATCGACGGACCTCGACGGCACGATCCTCGGCCCCGGCACGCTCACGTTCGATGAGCCGACGGGCCGTATCCTGCTCGACCCGGACGGCAAGGGCGAGGTCGCGCGCGCCGATGTGGCGGCTGTGATCGCAGAATCGCTCGGCAACCCCTCGACGTTCGGCCGCACCATCCGATTCGGAAACGGCACGGCCGACTCCGGCGTGCCCATCGCCGACGCTCTCACCACCTGACCTCATGCTGCGACGTCGCTTCGGAGCGGTCAGTGCCGCGGCGTTCGTCGCCCTCGCGACGGCGGCCGGACCGGCCTCTGCCGCGGCTGTCGGCTCGGTGCAGGGCGGTCTCGCCCATGCGCAGATCTCCTCACCAGCGATCGGCGAGCACGCCGAGGCTCTCGTCGCCGAGATGACGACGGTCGAGCAGGCGGCGAGCGTCGTGATGGGGCACATCCCGACGACGGATGCTGGAGCGCTCCGCGCCTACATGCAGCAGGGCCTGGGCGGTTTCATCCTGATGGGAGCGAACATCCCGGCGACCGACGACGAGCTCCAGACCCTCACGTCTGCTCTCACGGTCGACCCCGCGCTGCCTCCGCTCGTGGCGGTCGATCAGGAGGGCGGGATCGTGTCGCGCCTCGTCGGCGATGGTTTCCCCGCCTCGACCGTCTTGAAATCGCAGCCGGTCTCCGACACGTCGTCGGCGTTCTCCGCCCGCGCGGCGCTGGTGGCGAGAGCGGGGATCACTGTGAACTTCGGCACGGTCGCAGACCTGACGTCCGACCCGTCGTCATTCATCTACGGCAGGGCACTCGGCACCGACCCCCAGACGGCCGCCGAGCGAGTAGCTGCCGCCACCACGGCGCAAGAGCAGATCATCGCCTCCACGCTGAAGCACTTCCCCGGTCACGGGGCGGCGCCGGGCGACTCCCACAGTGCTGTCCCCGCCACAGCCGAGACCATCGACGAGTGGCGTTCCACGGACGCGGTGCCTTTCGTTGCAGGTATCGAGGCCGGTGCCTCTCTGCTGATGTTCGGCCACCTGGCCTACACCTCGATCGATCCTGCTCCCGCGTCTCTGTCGGCGCGCTGGCACGAGATCGCCCGTGAACAACTGGGATTCGACGGCGTGATCGTGACCGATGACCTCGGGATGCTGCAGTCCTCGGGGATTCCCGAGTACGCCGACCCTGTGACGAACGCCGTGTCGGCGGTCGTCGCCGGGAGCGACCTCGTGCTGATGATCGCCGGTTCGACTCCCGACACCGCCGGCCAGATCGTCCGCGGGCTCGCGGATGCGGTCGATGCGGGGGTGCTGCCCGCCGATCGGCTCGCCGACGCGGCCACCCGCGTGATGACGTTGCGCCTGCAGTCGACGTCGGCGACCACCGACTGGGCACCGTGCCCGGAGTGCGAGCCGGCGGACTGATCGTTCAGCCCGCTCACGCCGGTCAGCCCGCGAGCGTGACGGCGGTGGTGGAGCCGAGCCAGGCATGCAGCAGCTCGCCGCGCAGATGCCCACCGCGCTCTGCGAACACGCGCTGCCGGCGGACGTACTCCGCCTTGCCCTCGGTCGTCTCGATCGGTACGGGCTCGACGCCCCACGGTGCCAGGTCGTACGGCGCGGCCTGCATGTCGAGAAGGCGGATGTCTCTTGCGAGCTCGAAGGTGTCGAGCAAAAGTTCGCCGGGCACGAGGGGGCCCAGCTTGACCGCCCATTTGTACAGGTCCATGCCGGCATGAAGGCATCCCGGCTGCTCGAACAGGGGCTGCTCGTCGCGGGTCAGTTCCGTGCGGTTGCGAGGCACGGCCGCGGGTGTGAAGAACCGGAAGGCATCGAAGTGGGTGCATCTGAGGTCATGGCTCTCGACGACCAGATCCGTTGCGTCCTGCCCAAGACGCAGGGGCACCGCGTGTCTGTGCTCGTCCGCTCGATAGACCATCGCCCACTCATGCAGTCCGAAGCATCCGAACTGCCCGGGTCGAGAGGCGGTGCGACGCAGCATCCGCTCGATGAGGCCAACGAGGTCTGCCTTCTCGCGCGCGAAGGCAGCGGCATCCGGCACCGCACCGGCTCTGGTCGCGCCGGGGGAGTACCACCGCCAGGTCAGCCGCTCGTCGGCCTCCTCGAGCTCGACCCCGGCGCCGGGGTGCCACCGACGCAGCTGCGCGGGTTTGTAGCTGTAATAGGTGAACAGGAAGTCCCATACCGGGTGCTTCTCGCCCCGCGCGGCTCGTTCCCGATGCTCAGCCGTGAGGGCGTCGGCTCTCGTCTGGTGCGCTCGTTCGCGTTCCAGCCAGTCGGTCCGCGCCAGCGTCATGGTCACCTCAGTGGAGGATGCCGGCTTTGCCGAGCAGGTCACGGAGCCCCGCGCCGTCCTCGGCACTGACCCAGGGGGCGACGTCGTCGGAGTGCGGCTCGTGGCCCGCGCGACCACCGGCGAGCACGGCCTCGGCCGGGAGCAGCCGACGGATGGCGACGCCGGCGACGGAGTCCGGGTGCTCATCCATGAACTCGGAGTAGATCGCCTCGTCGTGCTGGCCGTCGTCGCCGATCAGCAGCCATTTCACGTGCGGGAACTCCGTGGCCAGGCGACGCAGGTTGGTGAGCTTGTGCTCGCGCCCGCTGCGGAACCATCGGTCATGCGTGGGGCCCCAGTCGGTGAGGAGCATGGAGCCTGCGGGGAACAGGTGGCGCCCGAGGAACCGGCGGAGAGTCGGGGCGATGTTCCAGGCTCCGGTCGAGAGGTAGACCATGGGAGCACCGGGATATTCGCGGAGCACCTGATCGAGCAGCACGGCCATGCCCGGCACGGGGATGCGCGCGTGCTCGTCGACGACGAAAGAGTTCCAGGCGGCGATGAAAGGTCGGGGGAGGGCGG
Source organism: Microbacterium sp. CGR1 (assembly GCF_001266755.1). Classification (NCBI taxonomy): domain Bacteria; kingdom Bacillati; phylum Actinomycetota; class Actinomycetes; order Micrococcales; family Microbacteriaceae; genus Microbacterium; species Microbacterium sp. CGR1. The sequence goes on along the minus strand of NZ_CP012299.1, from coordinate 1,152,851 downwards.
TGACCATCACGGTGTCGTCGACGTCGGAGACGACCCCGAAGTGGGTCGACTCGGCCACGATGAACGCGGTCGTCTCGACCGGGTCCTGACCCTCGACAGAGAACGTGAAGGTCTGCCATCCTGGCTCGAGCTCGGCGTGCACGACCGAATCGATCACACCGCCCCGGTCGGCGACGACATAGTGCACCGAGTCGCCGATCTGCACGGCGACCTTCGCGAAGCTCACGGGGATGCCGACGAAGCTCCGCCAGCCGCGGACGCTGGCCGGTTCGCCGTCCTTCGTGCTCCGTGCGGGAGGGACGATGAGAACGCGACCGACGACACGCACCCAGCCGGGCCCGCCGTAACCGGGGAACGGGAGGATGGTCGCGGTGCGGCCGCGACGGCGCGCTCGCCCCTCGCGCCACACGTGGAGGCGGTGTTCGAGGCGCGCGAACCAGTGGATCCGGGGCGCCGGAGGTGACGAAGCCATTGCTTCAGTCTTTCACGTCGGTCGAGTCCTTCGCGTCGGAGATGTCGAGATGGCGCGCCTCGAGGCGCGAGATCACCTTCTTGCCCACGAACACGGCGACGAGGAAAAGGGCGATGATGCCGACGAAGATGTATCCCGCGTAGTGCACCCGGTCGGCGAGCTCATCGAAGCTGCCGGCGGCGAGCGAGGTGATGCTCACGTAGGCCGTCGCCCAGAGCAGGCAGGCCGGCGCCGTCCACGCGAGGAATCGGCGGTAGGAGTAATGGCTCATCCCCACGGTCAGCGGCACGAGGGAGTGCAGCACCGGCAGGAACCGCGAGAGGAAGATGGCGATGCCGCCGCGGCGGGCGAGGTAACGCTCCGCCCGCACCCAGTTCTCCTCGCCGACGCGTCGGCCGACCCAGGAGGCACGGATGTGCGGGCCGATCCACCGCCCGAGCCAGAAGCCGATGCTCTCGCCGATCAGCGCGCCGACGACGACCGAGACGACCATCGCTACGGCCTGAGGGAGGCTGGTGATGCCGATGGAGGCGACGAGCACGACAGTGTCACCGGGGAATACGAGCCCGATCAAGACGCTCGTCTCCAACATCACGGCGAGCCCCGCGACGAGCGTGCGAGTGATCGGGTCGATGGACCGCATGAAGTCGATCAGCCACGGCACCAAGTCGTCCACCCCTTGAGAATACGGGAGTGCACGCCGCCTAGGCTGAGAACGTGCCCGAACCTCTGAGCGCCCGCGTCCTGCCCGATCGGGTGACGCCTGACGCGCTCTTCCTCGCCCTCGAGCGGTCGTGCGCCGACCTGTTCTGGCTCGACGCCGGGGCGGAAGCGACGGAGGGATGGAGCTTCGTCGGGACGGGCGATCCGGCGTCGTTCCCCGGTGAAGTGCGGATGGATACCCGCACGGCCGCCGCGCATCCCGGTCCTCCGCTGCGGGGTGGGTGGGTCGGCTGGTACGACTACGAGACCGGCGCCCGAGCAGCGGGAGCACCCGTATCGGAAGCCGCTGACGAGCCCGGCGACGCCTGGTTGCGGGTCTCCCGGCTGGCGGCGTTCGATCATGCGACCGGCACCGTATGGGTTGCCGCAGCCCATGCCGATCTCGACGAGTGGAGCGCCGTCGTCGCGCGCGTCACCCCCTCCGCCGTGCCGCGCGGGGAGACGGTGTTCAGTGCGGCCTCGTCCGTACGCAGCGAGGCGCGACACACTCCGACGGAGTACGCAGGACTCATCGAGCGCTGCCGCGAGCTCATCAGAGCGGGGATCGCCTACCAGCTCTGTCTCACCACCCGGTTCACCGTGCCGGGGGAGCACGACGGAGTCGCGGTGTACCGACGCCTCCGTGCCGCCACTCCCGCTCACCATGGCGGCTTCATCCGGATCGGCGGCCGCTCCTTGCTCAGTGCGAGCCCCGAGCAGTTCCTCCACGCTGACGGCGGCGTCATCCGCACGCGGCCGATCAAGGGCACGCGGCCCCGCGGCGCAGACGCCGCGCACGATGCCGAGCTCGCCGACGAGCTCGCCGCGGACCCGAAAGAACGGGCTGAGAACGTCATGATCGTCGATCTGATGCGCAACGATCTGTCGAGGGTGTGCCGACCCGGGTCGATCCGGGTCGAGGCGCTGTGGGCCGTGGAGACGTATCCGGCGGTGCACCAGCTCGTCAGTACCGTCAGCGGCACGGCGGCCGCGGGCACGACGGCGAGCGAACTTCTCGCAGCGACCTTCCCGGCAGGCAGCATGACAGGCGCGCCGAAGCTCTCGGCGATGACGCGCCTGCATGAGCTGGAGGGAGGGCCTCGCGGTATCTACGCCGGGTGCTTCGGTTACATCGGCGATGAGGGGTCGCTCGACCTCGCGATGGTCATCCGCAGCATCGTGATCGACGGTACGGGCGCTGCGGTCGGCGCAGGCGGGGGGATCACCTGGCGATCGGTCGCCGCCTCGGAGGTCGCCGAGGTCGCGACGAAGGCTCGGGCGCCGCTCGCTGCGCTGGGAGTGGAAATGCCCGCGGCCTGGGCTTCCGATATCCTGAACTGATCCCCTTTTCCCTTCAGATTGGTCGTGCGTTCGTTGTCTGAGAACCTGTCCACCTCTCCCGTCGCCGAGGAGACCTCCTCGGCGCACGCTATCCAGGCCAAGTGGCAGAAGTACTGGGCGGAGAACGAGACGTTCCTCACCGGCGGCGACGATGACAAGCGGCCCCGCCGCTACGTGCTGGCGATGTTCCCCTACCCTTCCGGCGACCTGCACATGGGGCACGCGGAGAACTACCTGTATTCGGACATCGTGGCCCGGTTCTGGCGCCACCGCGGGCACAACGTGCTCAACCCGATCGGCTGGGACTCCTTCGGGCTGCCTGCGGAGAACGCGGCGATCCGTCAGGGTGCGGATCCCCGCGAGTGGACCTACCAGAACATCGCTCAGCAGAAGCAGGCGTTCCAGAACTACGGCGTCTCGTTCGACTGGTCGCGAGTGCTGCACACCTCCGACCCCGAGTACTACCGCTGGAACCAGTGGCTGTTCCTGAAGCTGCACGAGCGCGGTCTGGCGTACCGCAAGAAGAGCGCGGTCAACTGGTGCCCGAACGACCAGACCGTGCTCGCGAACGAGCAGGTCGTCGACGGCCGTTGCGATCGCTGCGGTGCCGAGGTCGTGAAGAAGAAGCTGACTCAGTGGTACTTCAAGATCACGGACTACGCCGACCGGCTGCTCGATGATCTGAACCAGCTCGAGGGCTTCTGGCCGCACAAGGTGCTGCAGATGCAGCGCAACTGGATCGGACGCTCGATCGGCGCCGACGTCGACTTCCGCATCGAGGGGCGCGACGAGCCCGTCACCGTGTTCTCGACGCGTCCTGACACCCTGCACGGAGCGACGTTCTTCGTCGTCGCCCCCGACTCCGACCTGGCGTCGGAGCTCGCAGCGGATGCTCCGGCCGACGTGCGCGAGCGATTCCAGAAGTACCTGGCCGATGTGCAGAAGACCACCGACGTCGACCGACAGGCCACCGATCGCCCGAAGACCGGGGTCTTCCTCGAGCGGTACGCGATCAACCCGGTCAACGGCGAGAAGCTGCCGGTCTGGGCGGCGGACTACGTGCTGGCCGATTACGGTCACGGAGCGGTCATGGCCGTGCCGGCGCACGACCAGCGAGACCTGGACTTCGCCCGCGCCTTCGACCTGCCCGTGAAGGTCGTCGTCGACACGACCGCGCCGGTCACCGGTGCGATGCCGGTCATCGAGGTCGATGAAGAGGGCGTGCCGATCGACACCGGTGCGGCGCTCGACGAGCAGAACCCCGCCTCCACCGGCATCGCTCTGACGGGAGAGGGCCGGATGATCAACTCCGGACCGCTCAACGGTCTGTCGAAGCGCAATGCGATCGCCCGTGCGATCGAGCAGCTCGAGGCGTCCGGCACCGGGCGCGCCGCCAAGAACTACCGTCTGCGCGACTGGCTGATCTCGCGTCAGCGCTTCTGGGGCACGCCGATCCCGATGCTGCACGCGGAGGACGGCCGGATCATCCCCGTGCCCGAGGAGCAGCTGCCGGTGAAGCTGCCCAGCGTCGAGGGGCTCGACCTCAAGCCCAAGGGATCGTCGCCGCTCGGCGCCGCTGAGAGCTGGGTCCGCACGGTGGATGCCGCCAGCGGTGACCCCGTGCTGCGCGATCCGGACACGATGGACACGTTCGTCGACAGCTCGTGGTACTTCCTGCGATTCCTGTCGCCGAACAGCGACACGGTCGCGTTCGACCCGGCTCAGGCCGCCCGCTGGTCGCCGGTCGACTCTTACATCGGCGGCGTCGAGCACGCCATCCTGCACCTGCTGTACGCGCGATTCATCACCAAGGTGCTGTTCGACATGGGGCTGATCGACTTCACCGAGCCCTTCTCGAACCTCATCAACCAGGGCATGGTCCTGCTCGACGGCGCCAAGATGTCGAAGAGCAAGGGCAACCTGGTGCTCTTCGAAGAGGAGCTCGACGCCTACGGCGCCGATGCGCTGCGCGTGGGTCTCGCGTTCGCCGGACCGGTCGAAGACGACAAGGACTGGGCCGACGTCTCGACGACCGGTGCGCAGAAGTTCCTGGCCCGCGCGTTGCGCATCGCCCACGAGGTGTCCTCTCCTGTCGACGTCGTGTTCGCGGGCGGAGATGCGGCGCTGCGTCGAGCCACGCACAAGCTGCTGGCAGATGCTCCTGGGCTCGTCGAGCAGACGAAGTTCAACGTCCTGGTCGCGCGCCTGATGGAGCTGGTCAACGTCACCCGCAAGACGATCGACGGTGCCGCAGGCGCCGCTGATCCGGCGGTGCGTGAGGCGGCCGAGACCGTCGCCGTGATGCTCGATCTGATCGCCCCGCACACCGCGGAGGAGATGTGGGAGATCCTCGGACACGAGCCGTCCGTCGGGCTCGTCACCTGGCGCTCCGCCGACCCGGCGCTGCTCGTCGAGGACACCGTGACCGCCGTCGTGCAGGTGGGCGGCAAGGTCCGCGCTCAGCTCGAGGTGCCCGCGCGCATCGGCGAGGCCGAGCTCGAATCGCTCGCCCGTGCCGACGAGCGGGTCATTCGCTCGATCGGCGACCGCGAGATCGTCAAGGTCGTCGTGCGCGCCCCGAAGATCGTCAGCATCGTCGTGAAGGGCTGACCGACCGCGTAGCCAGCCGCTCTGCACATCCGGCCGCCCACGGGGGTTCTCCCCGACGGGCGGCCGGATGCATGAGAGGCGTCGTTCGCTGGCATAGCGTTGCGGAATGCCCGAATCCGCCGCTTCCTCACCGGCGCCGCGCCGGTTGCGGCTAGGGGTCGGCGCCGCCGTCGTGCTGGCGCTCGTCGTGCTGTCCGCGGCCGTCGGACTCGGACTGATGCGGGGGCAGGCCGTGCCGACCGAATCGGTGCCGTTGGCCACCGAGGCCGCCGAGAGCGGCGGATCGACGGGAGAGCTCTACGTGCACGTGCTGGGCGCGGTCGAGCATCCGGGACTCTATGTCCTCGATCTCGACTCCCGGCTGGTCGATGCGGTGGCGGCGGCCGGCGGGACCACTGACGATGCCGACCTGACCGCGGTCAATCTCGCCCGCGTGCTCTCGGACGGCGAACAGATCAGCGTGCCGGTCGTGGGTGCCGCAGCCGCGGAGGGGTCGCCGGGAGCAGGCGCGCCCGCGGACGATCTGGTGGATCTCAACACCGCAGATCAGGCGGCGCTCGAGACTCTGCCGCGCATCGGCCCCGCCCTGGCCGAGCGGATCATCGCCTGGCGTGACGAGAACGGTCGGTTCACATCGGTCGACGACCTGCTGTCGGTCCCCGGCATCGGAGAGAAGCTGCTCGCCGGCATCCGCGACGGTGTGCGGGTGTGATGCGCGGTCTGCGGGCGCTGTCTCTCTCTCGCCTGAGTCCGAGCGTCGTCAGCTGTGCAGCGACGTGCCGCTTCTCGAAGCCCCCGAGTCGGTCAGGACGGCACGTGCGGCACGCTCGCCGGAAGCGAGGGCGCCTTGGATCGACGCGGTGTCTCTGTGATCCCCGGCTGCATACAGCCGCTCGGCGTAGCGCGGCGATCGCGGTGGGCCGAGCGGTGCCGGTTGGGCAGGCAACGCGTCCACGATGTCGTCGCGCCGGATCAGCTGCCACGCGCTGATGTCCGTACCCCAGACCTCTTCGAGGTGGCGGCGCACGTCGAACTCGTCGGCGGGTGCGCCGCCACGCGGCAGCAGGCAGGTCGCGGCGATGAGGTGACGTCCGGCCGGCGCATACGAGGGCACGGTGTGCGTCATCACGACGGTATTCACGACGGGGCCTCCACCTCGGCCGTCGACGGTGAGCAGTGCGGATCCGCTGGGAGGTTCAGTGGCGGCGAACCACCACGTCTGCAGACCTCTCGTGACCGGACGGGCGAGACCGGTGAGGTCGCTGACGGCATCGGCGCCGACTGCGACCACCGCCCGAGCCGCTCGCACGGAGTCGCCGTCGCTCAGCCCCACCGTGATCTCCTCTCCTCCTGCTGAGATGCCTCCCGCGCGCGCGCCGAGACGGATGTCAGTACCCGCCGCGCGCGCGTGCGCGGCGAGCTGCTCGGGGACAGCGGCGATCCCCTGTGCGGGAAGCCCGGGTCGGCCGAGCGCGAAGTAGAGTACGAGCAGTCGCGCGAAGGCGTTCGACGTCTCGCCGCCTCTCTCCGCCAGAACCCCGGCGAGAAACGGCTCGAGTACAGCGGTGCGAAGCGGGCCACGAAGCCCCGCGGCATCCCATCCCTCGCGCATGGTGGCATCGTTCCGAGCCAGATGCGAGAGCGGACTCACCAGTGCCGGCGCGGCCCAGCGTGCCAGCGCGACGGCATCCCGACCGCTCACCAGGCTGCTGCGCAGAGACGTGACGATCGACAGCGGATGCCGAAGCGGATGCCGCAGCTCAGCCACCCCGTCCGTCGTGCGCACCCGCACGCCCACAGGGAAGCTCCCGAGCGCGAGTGCGTCGAGATCGACGCTGCGCCGAAGTGCCGGGTAGGCCGGGTTGAGGACCTGGAACCCGCGGTCCAGCCGGAAGCCGTCGATGATGTCGGTGCGCTGGCGTCCGCCGACCGCATCCGCGGCCTCGAGGACGACGACGTCGAGTCCGTGAGCGGAGAGCAGTCCCGCGCAGCGGAGCCCTGCGAGGCCGGCGCCGATCACGATCACGTCATGCATCCGTGATGACCTCTCCTCGGCGCGTCAGAAAGTCTCGCACCAGAGTCAGGCGAATGGGCTGGTGTTCTGCGATGTCGCGTACGTCGACCATTCCCCGAGTATGCCTGAGTCGCTCGGTGTGGTGGACGGTGTCGGCTGTCGGAACGGCCCGCGGTCGGTGAATCGAAGTGCCCGCGGTCCTCACGCAGAGATCATCGCTTCGCATTCGGCGCTCCTGCACGCCGCGTCGGCATCGATGTGTTGTCCACCGACCGGGGGGGCGGGTGCGCTGCGAGGTGGTCGCACGCCCCTACGTTGTCCTGATGCACCGGCTGCCGATGAGATGCGACCCGCGGGTTCGACCGCGCGATGACGCGCGGGTATGAGCCGGGATCTGCGTCTGCTGCCGATCGCGGGCGGAGTGTGGGCGTTCGCCCTTGTCTGCGTGTTCGTGCCTCCAGCTGCGCAGTGGTGCCTTTTCGGTGGCGTGCTGGGGGCTGCGGCGTCGCTGTTGTGGATGCTGCGGCGGTCGTCCGCCGCGGCGTCCATGGCCGGGGTGGTGCTCGTGATGCTCGCCGCGATCGCCGCTGTCTCTGTCACTGTTCTTGCCGCGACACCGGCGCGCGAGGGCGCTGCGTCGTGGGACGGACGTGTGGTCGAGGCGACGGGGGAGGTCAGCACCTCGGCGTCGGTCGGTCGGGATGGGCGCCTGTGGATGGAGGTGCAGCTCACGGGCATCGGGTCGCCGGGGTCGGTGCGGGCGGCATCGGCTCCGGTGCGGATCGGCATCGACCCGGCCGACGGGTTCGATCTCGGTGCCACAGTCCGGGTGAAGGGCGAGGCAGCGGCGACGGATCCGGGGGAGAGGGCAGCGCTCGTCGTGTTCGCGAGCGAGGCGTCGGTCGAGGAGCCGGCATCCGGGGTCTTCGCGGTCGCGGCCGGATTGCGCAGCGCTTTCATCGACCGGGCGCAGCGACTTCCCGAGCCCGGAGCGGGTCTGCTTCCCGGACTCGCAGTCGGCGACACCCGCGCGGTGTCGACCGAGCTGAACGATGACATGCGCACCAGCGGTCTCAGCCACCTGACGGCGGTCTCCGGAGCGAACTGCGCCATCGTCGTCGGGGCGGTGTTCTGGTTGGCTGCGCTGTGCGGCGCCGGACGGGGGACTCGAGTCGTCGCGGCCGCTCTCGGTCTTGCGGGCTTCGTCGTCCTCGTGACGCCGGAACCCAGCGTGGTCAGGGCGGCGGTCATGGCGGGTGTCGCGATGCTGTCACTGCTTCTCGGGCGGCCGAGCGCGGGTGCGGGGATGCTGGCGCTCAGCGCGAGCGGCATCCTGATCGCCGACCCGTGGCTGGCCTCGACTGCGGGATTCGCGCTCTCGGTCTCCGCATCGGGTGCACTGATCCTGCTCTCGCCGTCGCTCACCCGCGAACTCGCGCGATTCATGCCGCAACCTCTCGCTCTCGCGATCGCCGTGCCGACGTCCGCACAGCTCGTGTGCGGCCCCGTCATCGCCCTCTTCGCAGAGCAGCAGTCTCTCGTGGGGCTCGTGGCGAACCTGCTGGCTGCGCCCGCGGCGCCGATCGCCACTGTCATCGGCCTCCTCGCGTGTCTCGCCGCTCCGGTGGGCGTTCTCGCCGACCTTCTGGCGGCGTCGGCATGGTTGCCCGCCGCGTGGATCGCGCAAACGGCCAGCATCACGGCCAGGCTGCCGTTCGCTCAGATCGCCATGGTGCCCGGCATCGCCAGCGCCGTGCTGGTCGGCGTCGTGAGCGCGGCGATCGGGGTGATTCTCGCCGATGGGTACCGCGCGGTGCCGGTCGTCAGGGGTGTCGCAGCGGCCGTGCTGGCAGTCGCGCTCGCCCTGGGCGGTGCGCATGTGGTGCTCAACGGTCCGCTGGCGAGCGCGACCACTCCCGACGAATGGTCGGTCGCCGCCTGTGATGTGGGCCAGGGAGACGCACTCGTCGTGCGCTCCGAGGGGGCGATCGCACTGATCGATACCGGGCCGGAACCGGAGCCGCTCGCCTCGTGTCTGCGCGAACTCGGTGTCGAACGCGTGGATCTGCTCGTGCTCACGCACTTCGATCTGGATCACGTCGGCGGGGTCGAGGCTGTTCAGGGGAGAGTCGGCGCGGTGCTGCACGGGCCACCGGGGGAGAGCGGTGACGAGCGGATGCTGCAGCACCTCGCCGACGGCGGTGCGACGGTCGGTCAGGCGGCAGCGGGCATGCGGGGTGACCTGGGCGCGGCGTCCTGGCAGGTGCTGTGGCCGCAGCGTGGGTCGGAGGCGTTCCCGCCGGGCAACGACCAGAGCGTGGTTCTGGAGATAGGTGGCGGCGGCGTACCCCGCTCGCTCTTCCTGGGCGACCTGTCGGGGGAGGCGCAGCGGATGCTGGAACGCACCGCGCATCTCCGAGGCGGCTACGCGGTGGTCAAAGTCGCCCATCACGGCAGCGCCGACCAGGACTTCCCGCTCTATCAGGACCTGCACCCGAGTGTCGCGCTGTTCAGCGCAGGCGTCGACAACGACTACGGGCATCCGCGAGCGGAGACTCTGGCATCGCTCGAAGCTGCCGGTGCGCGAGTGCTGCGGACCGACCAGCAGGGCCGTCTCCTCGTCGGCCTCGCGGGGGACGAGCTTCAGCTGTGGGCCGAGAAGCAGCCACCCTGACGACGGGGTCGACGTCTGTGGCCCCCGGTAGTCTGGAGGCATGGCTGCTTCTCGTACTCCTTCCCGCGGTGGGACCAAGGCAGCCAAGGTCCCGCAGGTGTCGTGGCGCGATCCGCGTCCGGCGCCGGTGGTGCTCGTGTTCGGCCCGGAGGAGGTCTGCGCAGAGCGCGCGATCGCCGGAGTCCGCGACTACCTCCGCACCGAAGACCCCGCGCTCGAGGTGACCGATGTCCGCGCTGATGACTACGCGCCCGGGACTCTCCTCGCGCTGACCTCGCCGTCGTTGTTCGGGGAACCCCGGCTGGTGCGCGTGTCGGGGGTGGAGAAGTGCTCGGATGCCTTCTTGCAGGAGGCTGTGTCCTACCTCGACCACCCGCAGGAGGGTGCGACAGTGATCCTGCGCCACACCGGGGCCAGCGTCCGCGGCAAGAAGCTGCTCGATGCGGTGCGCGCCGGGACGGGCGACGGCATCGAGATCCCGTGCCCGGCCATCAAGCGCGACGGCGACCGCGTCGACTTCGCTGCCGGCGAGTTCTCTGCGGCGAAGAAGCGGATCGCCCCGCCTGCGTTGCGCGCTCTGGTCTCGGCCTTCGCCGATGATCTCACCGAGCTCGCGGCGGCATGCCAGCAGCTGATCGGCGACGTCGAGGGCGATGTCACCGAAGAAGTCGTCACCAAGTACTACGGCGGGCGGGTCGAAGTCTCTGCCTTCGTCGTCGCTGACACCGCGATCGCCGGACGCTATGGCGAGGCTCTCGTGGCCCTGCGCCATGCCCTCGCCTCCGGCGCCGACCCCGTGCCGATGGTCGCGGCGTTCGCCATGAAGCTGCGCACCATGGCGCGCGTCGCCGGAAACCGCGAGCCGAGCCGCCAGCTCGCGCAGCGACTGGGAATGAAGGACTGGCAGGTCGACCGTGCGCGACGCGACCTCGCCGGATGGAACGAGCGTTCGCTGGGGATGGCCATCCAGGCGACGGCGCGCGCCGATGCCGAAGTCAAGGGTGCCGCCCGTGACCCGATCTTCGCTCTCGAGCGGATGCTCACCGTCATCGCCACCCGCCAGCCGTTCGGCGAGTGAGCGCGGTCTGACGCGCGGCAGCTGCCTCGTCCGTCGAGATCGCTGGCACATACGGTTCCGAGCACGCGAAAGAGCCCGCCCCGCGAACGGGACGGGCTCTTGTCACACCGTCAGGCGTGGAATCGGCTCAGAGAGCGGAGACCTGCTTGGCGATGGAGGACTTGCGGTTCGCAGCCTGGTTCTGGTGGATGACACCCTTGCTGACGGCCTTGTCGAGCTTGCGGGAGGCAGCCTTCAGAGCAGCCTCGGCTGCAGCCTTGTCACCGGAGACGACAGCGGCGCGGGTCGCGCGGATGTGCGTCTTCAGCTCGCTCTTCACGGCCTTGTTGCGCTCGTGAGCCTTGTCGTTGGTCTTGTTGCGCTTGATCTGCGACTTGATGTTTGCCACGTGTGGACGCTTTCTGTACGGAGTTGTTAGGAAATGCCGGCAGAAGAAGAGGGCTTCCACTCGGCGGTCGTGAGGGAAGAACCCACACGCAAGCCAAGAACCAACTCTACCAGCATCCGGGCGGTTCACCCTAAACGAGCGAGGTGTGCTCGTCACTGATGCGGTGTCGGTGCGTGTGGGTGCACAATCATCAGTATCCCGACACTCGCGTCGCGACCCCGACGTCAAGGAGCGACATGAGCCCCGCCCTCCCATCCGGATCGCCGGTGTCCGCTCTGCGGAGAGTCGGACCGCCATGGATGACCGTCTTCACCCTCGCCTGGCTGGCGATCTGGACGGTGCAGCTCACTCCGGTCCAGTTGCTCCTCCCCTTGCAGTTGAACACGTCTGAGAAGGACTGGATACCCGGCGTCATCTCGTCCGGGCTGGTGCTCGGCATCGGCGGTCTCGCAGGGATCGTCGCGGGCCCGCTGGCCGGGGCGCTGTCGGATCGCGCGGCCGTCGGACGGCGGCGTCGGCGACCATGGGCGATCGGTGGCGTGCTCGTCACCGCGCTGTTCCTCGTGGTGACCGGTTTCAGTGAGGGGCCCTGGGCCGTGGGAGGAGCCTGGGTCGGGGTGTCGATCGGCGTCGCGGTGTCGTCGGCCGCCTTCACCGCACTGATAGCGGACCAGCTTCCTCCGACGCAGCGTGGCGCCGCGTCCGCCGCCGTGGGCTCCAGTCAGGCGGTGGGCATCGTGCTCGGCGTCGGGCTCGTGGTGCTCCTCGGGCTCGGCATCCGTGAGGGGTACCTGCTGCTCGCCGGGATCATCGCGACGGTGGGAATCGGTGCAGCGCTGCTTCTGCCCGATCCGCCCGCGGCCGTCGACGCGACTCCGGTGACGCGTGATCGTCATCTGCTGGCATCGCTGCGCGATCGGGATTTCACCTGGATGCTGTCGGGCCGGCTCGTGACCAACATCGGCAACGCGCTCGGCACTGCACTGTTCCTCTTCTTCCTGCTCCATGGTCTGCACCAGGAGACGACGGTGGCGCAGGACAACCTGCTCCTCCTGATCGTGGTCTACACGCTGTTCGTGGTGCTCGCATCGGTGTGCACCGGTGTGCTCTCCGATCGCACGGGCAACCGGCGTTCCCTCACGATCCTGGCGACCCTGGTGCAGGCGGCCTCCGGCGTCGTGATCGCCGTCGTGCCGACCTTCGAGGCGACGATGGTCGCCGCCGCGCTCATGGGGCTCGGCTACGGCGCGTTCTCGACCGTCGGGCTCGCCTTCGCCGCCGACCTGCTGCCCGGCGAGAGGGACCACGCCCGTGACCTCGGCATCGTCTACGTCACGGCGGCACTCGGCCAGCTGATCGGCCCGGTGCTCGGGGCGGGGCTCGTCGCGCTCGTCGGGGGATTCTGGCTGGTGTTCGCAGCAGCCGCCGTGCTGTCGCTCGTGGGCGGTGCGCTCACGGCTCTGGCGAGGCAGCCGGCGCGGGAGCCGCGGCCTCACCCGTAGCCTTGGATTCGATGGTCGCGACGGCCAACCGCAGGACGGCGTTGAAGATCTGCGGACGCATCGCCGTGACGAGGTGCGTGGTGCGCGGCACGACGATGAGCTCTGCGTGAGGCGCGAGCCGTCGGAAGAGGGCCTCGTTGACTCGCAGCTGATCCCACTGTCCGTTCACGAACCACAGCGGCACGCGGATGCGGGCGACCGCTGTCGCGAGATCGAGCGTGGCGAGATTTCGCAGTGCCGTGTCCTGGGTGTCCAGCGCATAGCCGCCGGCGGCGAAATCGGAGCGCGTCTCTTCGGGGATCGTCGCTTCGAGGATGCGCTTCGTGATCCACATCCCGCGATCGGGCAGCCGATCGACGGCGCGCGCGATCGCGCGATACGCCGCGAGACCGGCGCCTCGGGGGAGCGACGTGCACGACGCGGCGACGAGCCCCGCGACCCTCGGTGCCTCCGCTCCGCCGACGTAGGCGAGTGTCAGCAGGCCGCCCATCGAGTGCCCGACGAGCAGCACGGGACCTCGCGTCGCTGCGTCGCGCACCGCGACGTCGATGGTGTGGAGCGCCTCGTGCAGGGTGAAGTCCTCCTCCATCCGGGTGCCATGCCCGGGAAGGTCGACAGCGACGGCCCCGATGCCCTGCTCCTCGAGGAAGGCGAGTTGCGACCGCCACATCGTCGCGGACGTACGGATGCCGTGCACGAAGACGATCTGGACGCTCACGCGTTCAGCATAGAGAAAAGCGGGGCCGGTGGATGGACCACCGACCCCGCTGCGAAGCTCTGACGAGTCAGGCTCCGAATGGATTACTTCTCGTATCCCACGTTCTCCACCGGCGTGATGCCGAAGAGGTCGAGACCCACGTAGGGCTCGGGCGTGAGGTTGGCGAGACCTTCCTTGACGGTCCAGATCTCCGGGCCGTTGAGGACCGGGATGATGCCCCAGGTCTTCGCGAAGATCTCGGACTCCATCTCCATGGCCTTCTTGGTCTGCTCGACCGGGTCGGAGATCGTCTCGAGCTCCTCGTGGATCATCGTGTCGATCTCCTCGGTGCCGGTGCCCGACAGGTTCAGGCCGCTGTCCGAGCAGTACAGCTGGCAGAACCAGGCGGCACCGAACGGGTCGGACGACGTGAAGTTGAGGAAGAAGATGTCACCGTTCTGCGTGGTGTAGTCCTCGGCGAAGTCGGCGGACGGGCGGGTGTCGATCGTCACCTCGACGCCGACCTCCTTCAGCTGCGCCTGAACGGCGAGCGAACGCGCGCGCGCGGTCTCGGTGTCGGAGTGCACGGGGAAGACGAGCGACAGGCGCTGGCCGTCCTTCTCGCGGATGCCGTCGGCACCGGCGACCCAGCCGGCCTCATCGAGGAGCTTGTTGGCACCCTCGGTGTCGCCGTCCTTGCGGCCGGCCTCCTCCAGCGCGTTGACATAGTCAGGCTGGAACGAGAAGAGGGTCAGGGACCCGGCGGGCTCCTCGGTGTAGTTCAGGCCGTTGAAGACGATGTCCTTGACCTGCTCGATGCTGATCGCCTCGAACACGGCCTTGCGGACCTCGAGGTCGGACAGCACCGGGTTGGTCGAGTTCAGCGTGAAGATCGCGTTCGCGGTCGCCTGACCCTTGTAGGTCTTGACGCCTTCGAGACCCTCGACCTGTGCGAGCAGCTCGGCGCTGCCGGTCTCGGCCATGTCGACCTCGCCGTTGCGCAGTGCGTTGACCGCCGCGGTCGGCTCCATCTGGATGAAGGAGACCTTGTCGAGCAGCGGAGCGTTGCCCCACCACTTCTCGTTCGGGACGAGCGTGACGACGCCGCCGGTCTTGTCGAAGTTGTCGACCGTGTAGGGGCCTGCGGCCCATTCCGGGTGCCAGTCGCCGAGGAACGCCGTGTTGAACAGCTCAGGCGTGTTGACGGCCGGGTGCAGCAGCTGCGAGTAGACCATCTCGGGCCAGGCGAACTCGCCCTTGAAGGTCACGATGACGTCGCGGTCGTTCTCGCCGGCCTCGACGGACTCGATCTCCTTCCAGCCGTCGGTCGCGTTGGGCTGGTACTCCTCGTTCTCGCCGCTCTGGGCTTCCCAGGTGGCCTTGAACGCGGTGACGTCGATGGGCGTGCCGTCGTTCCAGACAGCCTTCTCGTTGACCTTGAAGTGCAGGACGGTCTTGCCGTCTTCGACACCGAAGGAGTAGTCGTCGAGGTATGCGTCGTTCTTCTTGACGGTGCCGTCAGGATCCATCAGCAGGATCTGGGGGCGGAACCACGTCCCGATCTGGGTGACGCGGGCGTCACCGTCGCTGTGGAAGTAGTTCAGCTGCTCGGCGATGTTCGAGACGGGGATGCGGAGTTCGCCGCCCTCTGCGAGGTTCTCGCGGGGCTGCGGGTTGTAGTCCGCGCCCTCGACCGTCTGAGCTTCGCCTTCACCGCTGTTGCCGCCGCCGTTGCCTGCCGGTGCGCACCCGCTCATGACGAGGGCGAAGGCGGCGCCGAGAGCAGCGATGCCCATCAGCTTCTGATGCCGTTTCATGGTACTCCTTAGTGCCTGTCGGCCTTACTTGGGATAGGGGCAGACTAACCCCGCAACTCTCGGGCGAAACCCCAGTGACACGGAACCGTTATCGGACTGTGCACATCGGTACACAGGTCAGCTGACGGCGATGGCCTCTGCGTCGAAACCCTCGACGGGAAGGATGATCCGCTCGCGCGTGCGCTCGATGTCGGGGTCGGGGATCGGGATCGCCGAGAGCAGCGCCTTCGTGTAGGGGTGCTGCGGATCGTCGAACACCTGATCGACGTCTCCGTGCTCGACGAACGAGCCCTTGTACATCACCGCGACCCGGTCGGCGATGTGGCGTACGACGGCGAGGTCGTGCGCCACGAACAGGTAGGACAGCCCGAGCTTGGCCTTCAGCTCGTCGAGCAGGTTGATCACGCCGGCCTGGATCGAGACGTCGAGAGCCGAGACGGGCTCGTCGAGCACCACGATCTTGGGGTTGGTCGACAGCGCTCGTGCGATCCCGATGCGCTGACGCTGACCACCCGAGAACGCCTGGGGGAAGCGGTCGCTGTGCGCCGGGTCGAGACCCACGAGACCCATGAGCTCCTCGACGCGATCGAACACGTCGTCCTTGCTCATGCCGATCGCGAGCATCGGCTCGGCGATGATGTCCCAGACCGTCATGCGAGGGTCGAGCGCCCCCATCGGGTCCTGGAAGACGATCTGCAGATCACGACGGAGCTTTCGCTCCTCCGCTCGGTTCTTGATGTCGGCGACGCTCGTACCGCCGATGCGGATGTCGCCGTCCTCCTGCGCGACGAGATCCATGATCTGGAGGAGCGTCGTCGTCTTCCCGCTGCCCGACTCGCCGACGATCGCGAGGGTCTCGCCCTGGCGGATGTCGAAGCTGATCCCCTTGACGGCGTGCACCTCGCCGACCTTGCGCTTGAACAGCGCACCCTTCATGAGGGGGAAGGTCTTGTTGAGGTTGACCGCCTCGAGGGTGATGGGACGATCCTCGCGGGGCACCTTCGCCAGCCCGCTCTCGGGGATCTCCGGGATGGGGAAGACGGGGAGCCCGCCGATGCGTCCGTCGTCGTCGATGTCGTTCGCGCGGATGCAGGCGACGGAGTGGTCGGAGTGACCCTCGGTGGAGATGGGGAGCAGATCGGGCTCGCGCTGCAGGCACGCGTCGATCGCGATGGGGCATCGCGCCGCGAACGGGCACGCATCCGGCAGATTGATCAGGAGCGGGGGGTTGCCCTTGATCGGGATCAGCGGCACCTTCTCGGTCTTGTCGACCCGCGGGATGGCACCCAGAAGGCCGATCGAGTACGGCATCCGGGTGCGGTAGAACAGCTCGCGCACCGGGGCCTGCTCGACGGGCTTGCCGGCGTACATCACCAGCACGTCGTCGGCGGTCTTGGCGACCACCCCCATGTCGTGCGTGATGATGATCATCGCGGCGCCGGTCTCCTGCTGCGCCTTCTCCATGAGCTCGAGGATCTGCGCCTGGATGGTGACGTCCAGCGCGGTCGTCGGCTCGTCCGCGATGATGAGCTTGGGATTGTTGGCCATCGCGATCGCGATCACGACACGCTGACGCATGCCGCCGGAGAACTCGTGCGGGAAGGCCTTCATGCGGCGCTCCGCCTCGGGGATCCCGACGAGCTTCAGCAGCTCGACGGAGCGGTCCCAGGCGTCCTTCTTCGACAGCCGACGATGCACCGTGAGAGCCTCGATCAGCTGGTCGCCGATCGTGAACACGGGCGTGAGCGAGGTCAGCGGGTCCTGGAAGACCATGGCCATCCCGTTGCCGCGGATCACCGAGAGCTGCTTGTCGGACTTGCCGAGCAGTTCCTGGCCGTCATAGATGATCGACCCGGTGACCTTGGCGTTGTCGTCGAGCAGGCCCATGATCGCGAGCGAGGTGACGGACTTGCCCGAGCCGGATTCGCCGACGATGCCGAGGGTGCGCCCCTCTTCGAGGTCGAACGAGACGCCGCGCACGGCATCGACTCGACCGGCTTCCGACGGGAAGCTGACCTTGAGGTCTCGGACGGAAAGGACAGTACTCATGCGCGACCTCCAGCCGCAGAGGTCGGATCCAGGGCGTCGCGCAGACCGTCGGCGATGAGAGCCATCGAGACGGTGAGCAGGGTGAGCGCCGCTGCAGGGAAGTAGAAGAGCCACGGTGCGCTCACCAGAGTGCTGGAGCCGTAGCCGATCAGGGCGCCGAGCGAGACGTCGGGGAGCTTCACACCGAAGCCGAGGAACGAGAGCGCGGTCTCGGTGAGGACGGCGGACACGACGCCGAGCGTGAAGTTGATCACCAGCAGCGACCCGATGTTCGGGAGCATGTGACGCAGGACGATCCGCATCCCCGAGAGCCCGGCGTAGCGAGCGGCATGCACGTACTCGCGCTCGCGGATCGACAGCGACAGGGTCCAGATGATCCGGGCAGGGAAGAACCAGCCGACGACGAAGATCATGACGAGCGAGATCACCAGCCAGTTCCCGCCGGCGTCGTTCGAGATCATCGCGAGGATCAGGAAGTTCGGGACCACCATCATGAAGTGGATGATCGCGAGCATGATCCGCTCGTACCGGCCGCCGAAGTAGGCGGCGGTGGCTCCGATGAGTGCCGAGACGACCGTGGTGCCGATGGCCACGAGGGCAGCGATCATCATGGAGCGCTGAAGACCGACGGCGACCTGGGCGAAGTTGTCGTTGCCCGAACCGTTCGTCCCGAACCAGTGCTCGGCCGAGGGAGCCTGGCGCAGTGCGAGGAAGTCGAGGTCGGTGTGCGAGTACGGCGCGATGAGCGGTCCCACGATCGCGAACACCACCAGAAGCGCGAGGATGACGACGCCGATCAAGGCGCCGCGGTTGCGCAGGAACCGACGCGTATACAGCGTCAGCATCGAGGTGCGCTTGCGGTTCTTCGGCTTCTCCGGTTCGGCGATCTCGGGGGACACCCCGATGGCTTCCAGGGACATCAGCTCACCCGCACTCTCGGATCGAGGACAACCACGGCGACGTCAGCGAGGATCGCGCCGATCGCCGTCATCAGGGCGCCGAACGCCGCGACTGCGACCACGCCGTGAATGTCGTTGTTGTTCAGGGTCTGGATGAAGTACCGACCCATTCCGTTCCAGTTGAAGATCGTCTCGGTCAGCACCGCTCCGGTGAAGACCGCGGGGATCGTGAACGCGACCTGCGTCGTGACGGGGATCAGCGACGTCCGCAGCGCGTGCTTGCGGATGGCCTGCTGCTTGGTGAGTCCCTTGGCACGGGCGGTGCGAACGTAGTCCGCCTTGATGTTGTCGAGCAGCAGCGAGCGCTGCAGGAAGTGGATGGACGCGTAGCCCGTGAGCACCAGGCCGAGTGTGGGGAGCGTCAGATGTTGGAGGACGTCTATGAGGACGGGGAAGAATCCCTCGACCCCCTGACTGGAGGATCCGACGACGTAGAAGACGGTCGTGCCGACCGCGTTGTTGAAGTTGATCGCGAGCAGAACCAGAGCGAATCCCGCAACGACCGTGGGGATGTTCATCGTGATGATGCTCGTGCCCTGACCGATGCGGTCGGCCAGTTTGTACTGACGGGATGCCGTGTAGACACCGAGGGCGATGCCCAGGATGGTCGTGATGATCGTCGCCCCGAGCACGAGCTCGGCGCTGATCCAGACGCGGTATGCGACCTGCTCGTTGACGGACTCGCCTGTGGGGCCGACTCCCCAGTCCCAGCGGAAGAGGATGCTGGAGAACCAGGTCCACCATCGTTCGATCAGGGGGACCGATTCGCTGAGGTTGCGAGGCTTCAGCAGCGCATCGATCTGATCGGGCGAAAGCGGAGGTCGACGTCCGACGTAGTTGTTCTCGGGATCGAGATACAGCCACGCGAGGAAGTAGGTGATGTTCGTCGCGATGACGATCATCAGCACCCATCCCAGCAGGCGGCGCAACAGATACTTGATCAAGGTGATGATTCTTTCTCTTTTACAGACGCGCGCGGGATCCGCCGACGCAACGCTGAGCCGGGAAGACAGTCAATCACCATCAGCCGATCTGCGCGACACGACGCCTGCACTTGGTCTGTGACGGAGTCTTATCGCTCACGGGATCCGGTGTCACGGATGGCTCCCGGGCAACCTCGGCAGAATATCACCGGATCGCACGAAGCGGGCATAAGCCTCACCTCACCGTAGAATCGTCAGGACATGTCACCACGCGCTCTCACTCCGCTTCAGCCTGCCGCGACGCCTTCGGCGCAGATCCGCAACTTCTGCATCATCGCGCACATCGACCACGGCAAGTCGACCCTCGCCGACCGCATGCTCCAGATCACCGGCGTGGTCTCGGATCGCGACATGCGCGCGCAGTACCTCGACCGCATGGACATCGAGCGTGAGCGCGGCATCACCATCAAGAGCCAGGCCGTGCGGATGCCGTGGGAGATCGACGGCGAGACCTTCGCGCTCAACATGATCGACACCCCGGGGCACGTCGACTTCACCTACGAGGTGTCCCGGTCTCTCGCCGCCTGCGAGGGCGCGATCCTGCTCGTCGACGCCGCCCAGGGCATCGAGGCCCAGACTCTGGCGAACCTCTACCTCGCGCTCGAGAACGACCTGCACATCATCCCGGTGCTGAACAAGATCGACCTGCCGGCGGCCGACCCCGACAAGTACGCCAAGGAGCTGGCATCGCTCATCGGCGGCAAGCCCGAGGACGTGCTCCGTGTCTCGGGCAAGACCGGTGTCGGCGTCGAGGAGCTGCTCGACCGACTGGTCAAGGAGATCCCCGCACCCGTCGGAGACGCCGATGCTCCGGCCCGCGCCATGATCTTCGACTCCGTCTACGACGCCTACCGCGGGGTCGTCACCTACGTCCGCATGGTGGACGGCAGCCTGTCGCCCCGCGAGCGCATTCAGATGATGTCGACGGGTGCCAACCACGAAGCGCTCGAGGTCGGCGTGTCGAGCCCCGAACCGGTGCCGTCCAAGGGGCTCGGCGTCGGCGAGGTCGGCTACCTCATCACCGGTGTGAAGGACGTCCGTCTGTCGAAGGTCGGTGACACGATCACGACGGCACGCAGGCCCTCGACCCAGGCTCTGCCGGGCTACACCGACCCGAAGCCGATGGTCTTCTCGGGGATCTACCCGATCGACGGCAGCGACTACGCGGAGCTCCGGGAGGCGCTCGACAAGCTCAAGCTCTCCGACGCCTCGCTGCAGTACGAGCCTGAGACCTCCGTCGCCCTCGGTTTCGGCTTCCGCTGCGGGTTCCTGGGACTCCTGCATCTCGAGATCATCACCGAGCGTCTCGAGCGAGAATTCGGCCTCGACCTCATCACCACCGCACCCAGCGTGATCTACGAGGTGCTCACGAGCGACACGGGCGAGACCGTGACGGTGACGAACCCGAGCGAGTACCCCGACGGTCGCATCGGCTCGGTGTCGGAGCCGATGGTGAAGACCGCGATCCTGCTGCCCAAGGACTACGTGGGCACGGTCATGGAGCTCTGCCAGTCGCGTCGCGGAGCGCTGCTGGGCATGGAGTACTTCTCCGAGGAGCGCGTGGAGCTCCGCTACATGATGCCGCTCGGTGAGATCGTCTTCGACTTCTTCGACCAGCTCAAGTCCAAGACCCAGGGCTATGCCTCGCTCGACTACGAACCCGCCGGACAGCAGGAGGCGGACCTGGTCAAGGTCGACATCCTGCTGCAGGGTGACAAGGTCGACGCGTTCAGCTCGATCGTGCACCGCGACAAGGCCTACGCCTACGGCACGCTGATGACGGAGCGACTGCGCAAGCTGATCCCTCGCCAGAACTTCGAGGTGCCGATCCAGGCCGCCATCGGCGCCAGGATCATCGCCCGCGAGACGATCAGGGCGCTGCGCAAGGACGTGCTCGCCAAATGCTACGGCGGTGACATCAGCCGCAAGCGCAAGCTCCTCGAGAAGCAGAAAGAGGGCAAGAAGCGCATGAAGATGGTCGGTCGTGTCGAAGTGCCGCAGGAGGCGTTCATCGCAGCGCTCTCCGGCGACGTCGAGGGCAAGGACAAGAAGTAGGACCTTCGGGCCGGGCTGTTCCCGGCGTGGAGGGTGATCGTCCAGGGAACGGGAAGTAGGCTGGAACGCATGCGGCGCGGGACTTTCCGAGACGACACGGTTGACTATGCGGCCGTGGGTGCGACCCACGCGCCCGATCTGATGCAGTACCCGCCGGAGCGCAGCATCCCGGCGGAGAACTCCTGGCGGATCGGCAGCGGTCATGACCGCTTCCAGTCCGCGGGCGAAGCGCTGCTGACCTGGACCGCGCAGCGCGCGGCGGGCCTCAGCATCGAGGATGTGCGTCCCGCGCCCGGTCCCGCCTACGCCGGTGTCAGCTTCGACGCCGAGGGCACGCCGATCGCACCGAGCAAGAACGACGTCGAACAGCGCTTCGACGCGGAAGGCACCCCGTTCGCCGGCCCGGGCATGACGTTGCGTCTGCATGGGCGGGTTGCCGGCATGCGGGCGGATGCCGAGCTGCGCGTGATCTCCGTGACCGAGGAGAAGCGCCGGATCGGATTCGTGCTGGGCACGGTCGGAGGCTCGGTGGTGCGCGGTGAGGAGTCCTTCGACATCGACTGGCGTGAGGACAACGACGAGGTGTGGTTCTCCGTCCGTGCCTTCGACGCGCCGAACTCCCTGCTCTACCGCGTCGTCCCGCCGCTGGTGAAGCGCCGTCGCCGGGAACTGTTCGCACGCTATCTGCGGGCGATCTCGCCGCTGTACGCGACTCCGGTCTGATGGTCGCACCTCTCTGATGGCCGGTCCGCTCCCACTCGGCGATCCGGCACCGGCAGACGGACATCTGCCCTCCGATCTGCCGATCGATTCCTCCGTGCCCTTCTCCGCATATCTGCACGTCCCCTTCTGCCGGGTGCGGTGCGGCTACTGCGACTTCAACACCTACACCTCGGGAGAGCTCCGCGGCGCGAAGCAGGAGGACTACGCCTCGACGCTCATCACCGAGATCGCCCTGGCGAGGCGCGTTCTCGCGGATGCGGGCGCGCTGCGCCCGATGGACACCGTGTTCTTCGGCGGCGGCACGCCGACTCTTCTGCCCGCGGGAGATCTCGCCCGGATGCTCGGTGCGGCGACCGACGCGTTCGGCCTCGTCGACGGCGCCGAGGTCACGGTCGAGGCGAACCCCGACACGGTGACACGCGAGGTCGCGCGGACCCTCGCGGATGCCGGCGTCACGCGACTGTCGATCGGCATGCAGTCGGCAGTGCCGCATGTGCTCGCCGCTCTCGACCGCACCCATCGCCCCGAGAATGTGACGACAGCGGTCGCCGCGGCGAAGGACGCAGGCCTCGCCGTGAGCGTGGACCTCATCTACGGCGCCCCCGGTGAGTCGATCGGTGATTGGGAGGCGTCGCTCGACGCGGCGCTCGCACTCGAGTCGGACCACATCTCGGCGTACGCGCTGATCATCGAGGACGGCACGAAGCTCGCGCGACAGATCCGCCGAGGCGAGGTGCCGGCGCCGGACGACGACCTGCAGGCCGACATGTACGAGCTCGCCGATGCGCGTCTCGCAGCGGCGGGCTTCGACTGGTACGAGATCAGCAACTGGTCTCGCTCGCCCGAGCAGCGTTCGCGGCACAATCTCGCCTACTGGCGGGGGAGCGACTGGTGGGGATTCGGTCCCGGCGCGCACAGTCACGTCGCCGGCCTACGGTGGTGGAACGTCAAGCATCCGGCCGCGTATGCACAGCGGCTCGCCGCAGCGGAGTCTCCCGCCGCCGGCACGGAGCGGCCGGACGAGCAGTCGACGACGCTCGAGCGCATCCTGCTGCTGAGTCGCATCCGCGAGGGCATCGCCGTCTGCGACCTCGCCGCGGACAAGAGGACACGCGTCGCGGGTCTGATCGCGGATGGGCTCGTCGACCCGGCCGCTGCCGTTCGCGGACGCGTGCAGCTCACACTGCGGGGGCGCCTGCTCGCCGATGCCGTCGTGCGTGAGCTCACCGACTGATCGGCGACCGCTGAGTCCGGACATCGTGCCGGATCAGCACGTGGTCGGCGTCGGCGGGTAGAATTGGCACTCGTAGCCAGTGAGTGCCAAGAGGGAGGGAGTTGCGATGGTCAGCGAAAGAGGCCTCCAGGTTCTCCGCGCGATCGTGCAGGACTACGTCGAGACCCATGAACCCGTCGGCAGCCGATCGATCGTCGACCGATACTCCTTCGGCGTGTCCGCGGCGACGATCCGCAACGACATGGCACTGCTCGAAGACGAAGAGCTGATCGCCGCCCCGCACACCTCCTCCGGTCGCGTTCCCACCGACAAGGGCTACCGCGTGTTCGTGGATCATCTCGCCCAGCTGCGGCCACTGTCGGTCGCGCAGCGCACGGCCATCGAGTCCTTCCTCACCGCTCCCTCCGACCTCGACGACCTGATGGTGCGCACGGTCCGAGTGCTGACGCAGCTCACGGGGCAGGTCGCGCTGGCGCAGTACCCGTCATTCGCGCGCGCGCATCTCACGCATCTCGAACTCGTGGCGCTGGCGCCGAATCGTCTGCTCATCGTGCTCGTCACCGACGCGGGCGGCGTCTCGCAGCGCATCGCCCCGCTGCCCGTCGACGTCGACGACGCCGACATGGCGCTGCTGCGTGCTCGTCTCTCCGCCCTGATCACGGGCCGGGCGGTGAGCGACGCCGCTGAGCGGCTGCAGGCGCTTCTCGCGGACGACGCACACAGTCATGACGTCGTACTGCGCGCTCTCGCGACGATCGTCATCGACGAGCTCGGCGCCTTCCGTCAGGAGCGCCTGGTGATGGCCGGAGCAGCGACTCTGGCTCGACGCGAGCAGGACTTCCGCGGCAGCATCCACCCTCTGCTCGAGGCGATCGAGGAGCAGGTGACGCTGCTGCGGCTGATGAGCGAGATGGAGGCGGACTCCCACGGTCTCGCCGCCAGCATCGGCACCGAGAACGCGTCCTTCGGCCTCGGCGAGGCATCGATCGTGGCCAGCAACTACGCCGCCCCCAGCGGCACGGCGCGAGTCGGCGTGATGGGGCCGACGCGCATGGACTATCCGAGCAATCTCGCGGCGGCGCGGGCCGTGGCCCGCTATCTGTCTCGGATGCTCGACGAAGACGAGGCGGCCCGCTGACGCGGCCGCCCAGAGAACAGCACACGCAGAAGGGCCATTGTGGCAGACCACTACGAGGTACTCGGCGTCTCTCGTGACGCCTCCACCGACGAGATCAAGAAGGCGTACCGACGCCTCGCTCGTCAGCTCCACCCCGATGTGAATCCGGGTGAAGACGCGGCCGAGCAGTTCAAGCTCGTCACGCATGCATACGACGTCCTGAGCGACGACGATTCCCGTCGCCGCTACGACATGGGCGGCGGAGACGGCGCCGCCGGCAACTTCCAGGGCTTCGGCGGCTTCGGGGACATCTTCGAGACCTTCTTCGGTGCGGGCCAAGGCGGTGGCAGGGGCGCGCGTCCGCGGTCACGCCGCGAACGGGGACAGGACGCCCTCG
Source organism: Microbacterium sp. CGR1 (assembly GCF_001266755.1). Classification (NCBI taxonomy): domain Bacteria; kingdom Bacillati; phylum Actinomycetota; class Actinomycetes; order Micrococcales; family Microbacteriaceae; genus Microbacterium; species Microbacterium sp. CGR1. The sequence goes on along the minus strand of NZ_CP012299.1, from coordinate 1,128,039 downwards.
TCCGGGTGACCCTCGATCTCGGCGACGTCGTCTTCGGTGCGCACCGCGACATCGAGGTCGACACGGCCGTGCTGTGCGAGACGTGCAACGGCTCGTGCTGCCAGGAGGGCACGTCGCCCGTCACCTGTGACATCTGCGGCGGCTCCGGCCACGTTCAGCGTCAGGTGCGGAGCCTGCTCGGCAACGTCGTGACCTCTCAGCCCTGCGGCACCTGCGAGGGCTACGGCACGACGATCCCGTATCCGTGCGGCACCTGCGGCGGCCAGGGGCGGGTGCGCTCGCGTCGCACCGTCTCGCTCGACATCCCCGCCGGCGTCGAGACCGGGCTGCGCCTGCAGCTGCCGGGCTCTGGCGAGGTCGGCAAGGCGGGTGGCCCGAACGGCGACCTGTACGTCGAGGTCACCGTGAACCCGCACCCGTCTTTCAGCCGCGACGGCGACGACCTGCTGGCGACGCTGGAGGTGTCGATGCCGGATGCGATCCTCGGCACCGAGACCACGATCCAGGGTCTCGACGGCGAGGTCGATCTCGAGATCCGCTCGGGCGTCCAGTCCGGCGACGTGCTGACGATCAAGGGCCGCGGCATCACGCCGCTGCGGGGCAACCAGCGCGGCGACCTCCGCGTCGGCGTGCAGGTGGTCACTCCGACCCGGCTCGACTCCGCGCAGCGCGCGCTCATCGAGGACTTCGCGAAGAAGACCAAGGCACCGGGCCCGCAGCTGGCGCAGTTCCAGCAGGGGCTGTTCTCGAAGCTCCGCGACCGCTTCCGTTCGCACTGATCCGGACGGCGCTCATGGCACTCCACTTCCTCGTCGAGAACTCCTCGGATGCCGCGGTCGGCGACCTCGTGTCGCTCACCGGCGCCGAGGCGAAGCACGCCGCCGTCGTCCGACGGCTCCGCGTCGGCGAGGCGGTGACGGTCGGCGACGGCTCGGGGGTGTGGCTGACCGGCGTCGCCGAAGAGGTGTCTCCGTCCCGCGTCGACGTGCGCGTGGCCGAGCGATCGGTCGACCCCGCGCCCAGCCCTCGCATCGTGCTCGTGCAGGCTCTCGCGAAGGGCGATCGCGACGAGCTCGCCGTGCAGGCGGCATGCGAGCTCGGTGTCGATGAGATCGTGCCGTGGCAGGCGAGTCGAAGCGTGTCCCGATGGGATGGTCCCAAGGCCGTCAAGGGGCGCGAGCGGTGGGCGACGATCGTCCGCGAGGCGGCCAAGCAGGCTCACCGGGCGTGGGTCCCGGAGGTGGCGCCTCCGGCGTCGACCGCAGACCTCGCGAGACGCGCCGCATCTCAGCGGGTGCTGCTTCTCGACCCGACCGCCCCCGTGCGGTTGTCCGAGCTCGAGCCGGACGGCAGGGACATCGTCCTCGTCGTCGGGCCCGAGGGTGGTATCTCCGACGACGAGCTCTCGAAGCTGTCGGACGCCGGCGCCGAGCGTGTGCTGCTCGGAGACACCGTGCTGCGCACGTCCACGGCGGGCCCGGCTGCGATCGCCGTGCTGTCGGTCGCACTCAGCCGCTGGTGATCAGGCTACGGACCCGGCAGTGCTGCGGTCAGTAGACTGGGAGCATGTCCGAGCCCTCGATCTTCACGCGCATCCTCAACGGCGACATCCCGGGTGAGATCCTGCTCGACACCGGCCGCGTGTTCGCGATCCGGGACATCAACCCGCAGGCACCGCTGCACGCGCTCGTGATCCCCAAGACCGAGGACTACCGCGACGTCACGGAGCTCGCCGAGGGCGACCCCGGTCTGCTCGCGGAGATCGTCGCGGCTGCGAAGCAGCTCGCCTCCGAGCATGCGAACGGCGAATACCGCCTCATCTTCAACAACGGCGCCAGCGCCGCCCAGTCCGTCTTCCACGTGCACGCCCATGTGCTCGGCAACATCGAGGAGAGCAAGCTCGTTGGCTTCTGACGAAAACGACCTGACCGCATCCGACACCGCCGTCGAGAAGATCTACGCCGACGGCGTCGCCATGGTGCAGCTCCTCGGCCCGCAGGATCGACTGCTCCGGATGCTCGAGAAGGAGCACCGCGACGTCCAGGTGCTCGTGCGCGGCAACGAGATCACGCTCACCGGCGCGCCGGAGGCAGTCGCGAAGGCGAAGACCCTGGTCGACGAGCTGATGACCATGACCAAGGCCGGCCACGACCTCGCCCCGAGCGACGTGACGAGCTCGGCCCGCCTGCTGCGCAACGACGGCGGCCCTCGCCCGAGCGAGGTGCTCGGAGAGGCGATCCTGTCGACCAGGGGCAAGGTCATCCGTCCCAAGACGCTGGGGCAGAAGGAGTACGTCGACGCGATCGAGGAGAACACGATCGTCTTCGGCATCGGCCCGGCCGGTACCGGAAAGACCTACCTCGCGATGGCCAAGGCAGTCCAGGCCCTGCAGCGCAAAGAGGTCACCCGCATCATCCTCACCCGCCCCGCGGTCGAGGCCGGAGAGCGGCTCGGATTCCTGCCCGGCACGCTCACCGACAAGATCGACCCGTACCTCCGCCCGCTCTATGACGCGCTGAACGAGATGATGGACCCCGAGATCGTCCCTCGTCTGATGGCGACGGGCACGATCGAGGTCGCCCCTCTCGCCTACATGCGCGGCCGCACGCTCAACGACTCGTTCGTGGTGCTCGACGAAGCGCAGAACACGACTCCCGAGCAGATGAAGATGTTCCTCACGCGTCTCGGCTTCGGGTCGAAGATGGTCGTCACCGGTGACATCACCCAGGTCGATCTCCCGCAGGGATCCTCGGGACTCCGGCTCGTCACCCGCGTGCTCGACGGCATCGACGACATCCATTTCGCGCGGCTCACGAGCGACGACGTGGTGCGTCACTCGCTGGTCGGACGGATCGTCGACGCCTACAGCGAGTATGACGAGCGGCGCACCGCCCAGCGCTACGAGCGCGAGCAGGCGGCGGAGTTCGCCAACCGTGCCGACCGGCGGGGCGCACAGCGACCAGGACCCCGAGACCGGATGCCGAAACGAGGCCTCTCCTGATGAAACGAGCACAGCAATGATCGAGATCAACAACGAGTCGGCCATCGACGTCGACGAGACCGTGCTGCAGCGCCTGACCGACTTCAACCTCGCGCAGATGCATGTCAGCCCGGACGCCGAGGTCGCGATCGTGCTCGTCGACGAGGCTGCCATGGAGGCCCTCCACGTGCAGTGGATGGATGAGCCCGGTCCGACCGACGTGCTCAGCTTCCCGATGGACGAGCTGCGCCCGGGCACCGAGGATCGCCCCACGGCCCCGGGGCTGCTGGGAGACATCGTGCTGTGTCCTCAGGTCGCCGAGGCTCAGGCCCAGGCCGCCGGCCACACCCTGATGGACGAGCTGATCCTGCTCACCACCCACGGTCTGCTGCACCTCCTCGGCTTCGATCACGCCGAGCCCGACGAGGAGCGCGAGATGTTCGGACTGCAGAAGGAGCTCATCCAGGGCTTCGCCGCGGCTGAACGTCGACGATGACCGCGGCCCTCCTGCTCGCAGGCGCTGTCCTGCTCGTCGCCTTCGGCGGCCTGATGGCGGCGATCGACGCCGCCTTCGGCGTCACGTCCCGGTCGGACATCGAGGAGATGGGCGCGGAGGGGCGCAACGGCCCCCAGCTGGTGCGCATCGCCGCCGACCCTGACGCACACGTCAACGCCGTCGCATTCATCCGCGTGCTCGCCGAGACGGCGGCCGCGGTGCTCGTCACGGTGGCGTTCAGCATCCTGTTCGACAACATCTGGTGGGCGATGCTGGCCGCAGCGCTGCTCATGACGGGTATCAGCTTCGTGCTGGTGGGGGCGAGCCCTCGATCCTTCGGGCGGCACCACGCCGAGGGCATGCTCCGGGCCAACGCACGCATCGTCCGCGGGCTGCGCATCATCCTGGGGCCACTCGCTCACGGACTCGTGGTGCTCGGCAACCGGGTGACCCCCGGGCGGGGACGCAGCTCGTTCACGTCCGAGGAGCAGCTGCTGAGCATGGTCGACGAGGCCGCCTCGAACGATCTGATCGAGGCTGACGACCGCGACCTCATCCACTCCGTATTCGACTTCACCGACCAGTTCGTGCGTGCGGTGATGGTGCCGCGCACCGAGATGGTGACGGTCGATGCGACGGCGACCACGAGCGAGGCGATGACGCTGTTCCTGCAGCGGGGCGTCTCCCGAATGCCGGTGGTCGACGACGACGCCGATGACGTGGTCGGAGTGCTCTATCTGAAGGACCTGGTGCTGTTCGCCTTCCGCGACGAGAACGCCTGGCGAACCGCATCCATCCGTCCGATCTCGCGACCCGCGACCTTCGTGCCGGAGTCCATGCGCGCCGAGACCCTCCTGCAGCAGATGAAGCGGGATGCCGTGCACGTGTGCCTCGTGATCGACGAGCACGGCGGCATCTCGGGGCTCGTGACCCTGGAGGACCTCATCGAGGAACTCGTGGGCGAGATCTCCGACGAGTACGATCAGGTATCGGCAGAGGTCGTCGAACTCGGCGACGGACGCTATCGCGTGAGCTCCCGACTCTCGCTCGAGGACGTCGGCGATCTGTTCGGCCTCGAGCTCGAGGACGAGGACGTCGATTCCATCGGCGGTCTGCTGGGCAAGGCACTCGGACAGGTCCCGCAACCGGGATCCACAGCGACGGTCGAGGGATTGACCCTCACCGGCGGCGCGTCTCGAGGACGAGGGCGCGGAATCGCGACCGTCTTCGTGGAACGAGCGGCAGACGACGCGGGTCATGCCGCAGATGAGAGAGACGGAAACGATGACTGAGCAGACGCGGAGCGGGTTCGTGACCTTCGTGGGACGACCGAACGTCGGGAAGTCCACTCTCACGAATGCGCTGGTGGGCGAGAAGATCGCGATCACCAGTGAGAAGCCGCAGACGACGCGACGGGCGATCCGCGGGATCGTGAACCGTCCGCAGGGGCAGCTCGTCATCGTCGACACCCCCGGCATCCACAAGCCCCGTACGCTCCTCGGCGAGCGCCTGAACGACCTCGTCGAACAGGTGCTCGGCGACGTCGACGTGATCGGCTTCTGCGTGCCGGCGACCGAGAAGGTCGGGCCCGGCGACCGCCGCATCGCGACGTCCCTCGACGGATACCGTCGTGCCAAGAAGATCGCCATCGTCACGAAGACGGACGCGGCCAGTCGCGACCAGATCACCGAGCGACTGATGGAGGTCGACGCGCTGCGCGAGGACTGGGACGCGGTGATCCCGATCTCCGCGCTCACGAACGACCAGCTGGAGGTGCTCGCCGACGAGGTGCTCGCACTGATGCCCGAGGGGCCGGCTCTGTACGGCGAGGGTGTCACGACCGATGAGTCGGAAGAGGACCGGATCGCCGAGATGATCCGCGAGGCCGCGCTCGACGGGGTCCGCGACGAGCTTCCCCACTCGATCGCGGTCGTGATCGACGACATCGCCCCGCGTGAGGGAACCGACCTGACCGATGTGCATGCATCCATCGTGGTGGAGCGTGACAGCCAGAAGGCGATCATCATCGGCCACAAGGGCAAGCGTCTGGCCGATGTCGGACGTCGGGCACGTGTCGGGATCGAAGAGCTTCTCGGCACGAGGGTGTTCCTGGGCCTCCATGTGAAGGTCGCGAAGGAATGGCAGCGCGACCCGAAGCAGCTCGGCCGCCTCGGCTTCTGACCCTCGACACGAGAGGCGGCGAGGATCCGGCGCTCCAGCGGTACGGCCGCAGGACTCTCCCGCAGGGGTAGGGTCGCGATATGACACTCGCACAGCACTGGATCGCATCGTCGTGGGGCGCCCCTGAGACATGGGAGTTCGTCGACTACGAGGTGCCGTCTCCCGGCCGCGGTGAGGTGACGATCCGCGTGGAGGCCGCCGGGGTGAATCCCGCGGACGCCAAGCACGTCGCGTCTGCTCACCAGGGCGTGCAGCTGCCTGTGCCGATCGGCTACGAGGTCTCGGGCACGATCAGCGCGATCGGACCCGACACGCGGATCGGCTCGGGGGAGGCGAAAGAAGGGGACGAGGTCGTCGCCTTCCGCGTGCGCGGGGGATACGCGACCGAGCTGACCGTGCCTGCCGAGAAGGCCTTCGCGAAGCCGACCACACTCACGCACGCGGAAGCCGCGAATCTGCTGCTCGCCGGCACCACGGCCGCTGAGATGCTCTGGGTGACCGGCGCGGCACCGGGGGAGACGATCCTCCTGCACGGCGCGTCGGGAGCGGTGGGAGTGAGCGTGCTGCAGCAGGCCGCGCTGCGGGGGATCCGAGTGATCGGCACCGCGAGCGCCGAGCGGTTCGACGTCGTCCGTCGTCTCGGGGGAGTCCCCGTGCGATACGGGGCCGGCCTGGCGGATCGGGTCCGGGGGGCCGCGGGCGAGGCGGGCGTCTCGGCAGCCCTCGACGCGGTGGGCACGGACGAGGCCGTGGACGTGTCCCTCGAGCTGGTCGCAGACCGCCAGCGCATCGTCACGATCGCAGCGATGGGCAGGGCCGCCTCCGACGGCATCCGGGTGATCGCCGGTTCGATGCCCGTCAGCGCCCGATTCCGGGACGAGGTGCGCGGGGAACTGATCGCTCTCGCTCAGAACGGAGATCTGATCGTTCCCGTGGCGCGGACGTTCGCCCTGGAGGAGGCTCCGGCGGCACTCGCTCTGCTCGCCGAAGGGCACCCCGGCGGAAAGCTCGCTCTGATCCCGTCGTCCTAATCGATCTCGCGCAGCGCCGAGGTCACGACCACGACCCCATCTCCGTACGCCGCATCCATCGCGTTCTGCACCGACCCGTCGTCCCACACGACCTGCATCCAGACATAGCCGCGTTCGGTCCACAGGGTGAGCGCATCGCGTCCCACGGCATTCGACAGCTCGTCGGACACCTGCGCCAGCTCAGCCTCGGAGCTCGCGCCTGGGACACCGCCCGTGGGATCCTCCGGTCGGACAGGGTCGTACAGGGCGAGCATGATCGGAGGATCAGTGACCGCGTATCGCTCGCCGTCGAAGGTTCCGTACACCGCGTAGGTTCCCCACGTGGTGTCGCCGCTGGATTCGCTCCCGTCTACCCCGTCCCAGGTCCAGCCGTCGAGGGGAAGGCCCGAGCACTGCGGGGGATGCGACTCGGCGACGATTCCGAGGCAGAGCCGAGGCTCACCGTCCACATCGAGCACCGTGCCGGTGCCGATCACCCGTCCTTCCGGCGGTGGGACGCTCGCGGCATCCCAGGTCGGTGAGGCCGAACTCGTCGGCGCGGATGCAGCTCCGGAACCGGACGAGCAGGCGGCGAGGCCGCACATCCCGATGACGGCGACGGCGGCGAGTAGCATGCGGCTGTGCGATGTGCTCATGCCTGACAGTGTCTCGTGACGGGTGATCGTCTCACGGCGGCTCTGAGCGGATCGGCATCCCTGCTACCATGGCCGCATGCCTTTCGGCGGTCTGCTTCTTCTTAGCTGCCGCGACGAGTCCTAAAGCTAGGGCCTTCCTCGTCGCGGCGCTTGTGTTGGCCCGTTCACAATTCTGACGAAGAGAAGAAGCCCCATCATGCAGAACACTCAGCGCCCGTCTGCGATGCCGATCCACAAATATCGGCCGTACCACGAGCAGATCACGGTCAACCTGCCCGACCGCACCTGGCCGGACGCCCGCATCACCGAGGCGCCCCGTTGGTGCGCAGTCGACCTCCGCGACGGCAATCAGGCGCTCATCGACCCGATGTCGCCCGAGCGCAAGCGCGTCATGTTCGAACTCCTCGTCAGCATGGGGTACAAGGAGATCGAGGTCGGATTCCCCTCGGCGAGCCAGACCGATTTCGACTTCGTCCGTCAGCTCATCGAAGAGAACCTGATCCCGGATGACGTCACCATCCAGGTGCTGACCCAGGCGCGCGAGCATCTGATCGCCCGCACGTACGAGTCGATCTCCGGGGCCAAGCAGGCGATCGTGCACCTCTACAACTCGACCAGCGTGCTGCAGCGCGAGGTCGTCTTCCGCACTGACAAGCAGGGCATCATCGACATCGCGCTCGAGGGTGCTCGGCTGTGCCGTCAGTACGAGAAGACCATCCCCGACACGAAGGTCTACTACGAGTACTCGCCCGAGAGCTACACGGGAACCGAGCTCGAGTTCGCCGTCGACGTCTGCAACCAGGTGATCGAGGTCTTCGAGCCCACCCCCGACCGCAAGGTCATCGTCAACCTGCCGGCGACCGTCGAGATGGCCTCGCCGAACGTCTACGCCGACTCGATCGAGTGGATGAGCCGCAACCTGGCGCACCGCGAGAACGTGATCCTGTCGCTGCACCCGCACAACGACCGTGGCACGGCGATCGCGGCGGCCGAGCTCGGCTACATGGCCGGGGCCGACCGCATCGAGGGCTGCCTGTTCGGCAATGGCGAGCGCACCGGAAACGTCGACATCGTGGCGCTGGGCATCAACCTCTTCACGCAGGGCATCGATCCGCAGATCGACTTCAGCGACATCGACCAGGTCAAGCGCACCGTCGAGTACTGCAACCAGCTGCCGGTGCCCGAGCGGTCGCCGTGGGCGGGCGACCTGGTCTTCACCGCGTTCAGCGGGTCGCACCAGGATGCGATCAAGAAGGGCTTCGAGGCGATGGCTGCCCGTGCCGAGGCTGAAGGCGTCACGGTCGACGACATCGAATGGGCCGTCCCCTACCTGCCGGTCGATCCGAAGGATCTCGGACGCTCCTATGAGGCCGTGATCCGTGTGAACTCGCAGTCCGGCAAGGGCGGCGTCGCCTATCTGCTCAAGGCGGACCACGCGATCGACCTGCCGCGCAAGCTGCAGATCGAGTTCTCGGGCGTCGTCCAGAACAAGACCGACGCCGAGGGCGGCGAGGTCACGAGCGAGCAGATCTGGTCGATCTTCAACGACGAGTACCTGCCCGCCACTGACACCGAGGCCAAGTGGGGGCGGTTCGAGCTGCTCTCGACGCAGACCCGCAGCGACATGTCGGGTGACGTGGTGCTCGACGTGACACTGCGCGACGACGATCAGCAGGTGTCCGTCGCCGGTAACGGCAACGGACCGATCGCTGCGTTCATCGAGGTGCTGCGCGGTCAGGGCTTCGACATCACTCTCTACGACTACGTCGAGCACGCACTCAGTGCAGGTGGCGACGCACAGGCTGCGGCGTATGTCGAGCTGCAGGTCGGCGATCAGCGCCTGTGGGGCGTCGGCATCGACGGAGACATCTCGACGGCATCCCTCAAGGCGATCGTCTCGGGCGTCAACCGCTCGATCCGCACGCGCCAGCTGGAGCTGGCAGCGGTCTGACGGTCGACGAGAACGCCCCCGCGGTCATCGACCGCGGGGGCGTTACGTCTGCCCCGTGCCGAGGATCGGTCACTCAGGGCTCGGCTTGACGACCTGGATCACTCCGGTCTCTGCGGCGACCTTGCGGCGATACAGGCGACGTTGCTCCGGAAGCGAGACGTCGAAGCTCACGGCGAGCACTCGGATCACCGCGGTGACGACGATGCCGAGCACGGCGGCGAGTGTGATCGACATCCCTAGTCCGTTCGCGGTGGCGATGAAGACGCAGCCGGCACCGGCGGCGACGGCGTAGAGCGAGCCGACATGCATGATCGAGGTCGGCAGGCCCATCAGCATGTCGCGCAGCACGCCGCCGCCGACCGCTGCGCAGACGCCGATGAACACCGCGGGAACGGGAGGGATGCCGAAGGCGATCGCCTTGCTCGTGCCGAACGCGCCGAACATGCCGATCACCACGGCGTCGAGCACCACGATGACGGTGTTGAGACGGTTGAAGAGTCCCGCGAGCAGCATCCCGAGCAGCGAGGCGCCGGTGGCCGTGAGCAAGTACCAGTTGCTCTGCAGCGTGGCCGGAGTCTGACCGAGCAGGATGTCGCGGATGAGACCGCCGCCCATGCCGATCATGATGCCGATGATCGCGACGCCGAGCCAGTCGAGTCGTCGCTGCCCCTGGAACCCCGACGCGAACATCGCGCCCTGAACGCCGCCGAGGCCGACGCCGAGGAGGTCCGCCCAGAGCGGAATGGTGAAGAGCGGTTCGGTCACGCCTCTATTCTCCCGCACGGAGGATAATCGAACGGTGCCCACCTACCGAGACGAAGCAGTGATCCTGCGCACCCACAAGCTGGGTGAGGCGGATCGCATCGTCACCATGCTGTCGCGTCAGCACGGCAAGATCCGTGCGGTGGCCAAAGGCGTCCGGCGCACGTCGTCGAAGTTCGGGTCGCGCCTCGAACCGTTCATGGTGGCCGACGTGCAGCTGTATCAGGGACGCTCGCTCGACATCGTGCAGCAGGCGGAGTCGCTCGGCTCCTACGGTTCCGACATCGCGGCCCACTACGACCGGTTCACATCGGCGAACGCGATGGTCGAGACCGCCGATCGGCTGAGCGACTCCGAGGCGACGCCCGAGCAGTACCTGCTGCTGGTGGGCGGGCTGCGTGCGCTCTCGCGGGGCGAGCATTCCCCCAGGAGCATCCTCGACTCCTACCTTCTGCGCGTGATGGCACTGTCGGGATGGGCGCCGTCTCTCGGCGACTGCGCACGATGCGCCGCCCCCGGCCCGCACGCGCACTTCGTCGGTCAGCTCGGAGGCGCCGTATGCGTGAACTGCGCGCCGGCCGGAAGTCCGAAGGTGGCAGAGAAGACCCTGTCGCTGCTGCGATCCCTCATGACCGGAGAGTGGGAGGCGATCGATGCCGCGCCTCACGCGGACAACGCCGCGGCATCGGGCCTCGTCGCTGCCTATGCGCAGTGGCACCTGGAGCGCGGCATCCGCTCGCTGGCCCACCTCGTGGCCGACATCCCTCGAGAAGGAGCACGGTGAGCCCCAAGCCCTACACCCACAAGGATGCCGTCGCGTATCGTCCGCTCGACTGGACGGGCGTCCACCCGCCGGCGTTCCGAGCGGTGCCCGAGCACGTCGCCATCGTCATGGACGGCAACGGCCGCTGGGCGAACCGCCGCGGACTGAACCGCGTCGAGGGGCACAAGGCGGGGGAGGAAGTGCTCCTCGACGTCGTCGCCGGTGCGATCCAGGCAGGGGTCAAGCATCTCTCCGTCTACGCGTTCTCGACTGAGAACTGGGCCCGGTCTCCCGAGGAGGTGCGCTTTCTCATGGGGTACAACCGCGACGTGCTGCACCGTCGACGTGATCAGCTCAACGAGTGGGGCGTGCGCGTGCGATGGGCTGGACGCAAGCCCCGGCTGTGGGGCAGCGTGATCAAAGAGCTGCAGTACGCGGAGCAGCTCACGAAGAACAATGACGTGCTCACCCTCACCATGTGCGTGAACTACGGCGGGCGTATCGAGTTGGTCGACGCGATGCGCGCGATCGCCGCCGATGTCGCGGCGGGACGGGTGAAACCGAACGCGATCACCGAGAAGATGATCCGTCGCAACCTCTACGTGCCGGACATGCCCGACGTCGACCTGTTCCTGCGCAGCTCCGGCGAGCAGCGCACCTCGAACTTCCTGCTCTGGCAGGCGGCTTATGCCGAGATGGTGTTCCTCGACACGCTCTGGCCCGATTTCTCTCGCGAGGAGCTCTGGCGCGCGATCGGGGTCTACCTGTCCCGCGATCGTCGTTTCGGCGGGGCGATCGACACCCCTGACGCTTCCGCCTGAGCCCGCAGCCATCGTTCTGTCTCTCGCGGGTGGCGCAGCCGGACGATGAGAAGATGGGGCTGCTCGCTCACGACGCCGGGCATCCGCTCGGTCCACTTGTGCAGCGTTAGCGTCTGCCAGGCGATGATGTTCTCCTCGGGATCTCCCGAGAACATCCGCCAGATCGGCTTCTCGACGTTGCCGTTCCACATGCGGGTGCGCAGGATGCTGCGCCCGAGCGTGCGCCGCAGCAGACGTGCCCGGACCACGCGATACGGGTAGTCCAGCCAGATCACGACCTTCGCACGAGGAGCGAGGATCTCATCGGTTCCCTTGCTCGTGTACTGCCACTCGGTGACCCAGCGGTCCTCCGCAGCGAAGGCGCGGACGTCGTCGAGGAAGGACGGCCGTGGAGTCCAGTTCTCACCGTGGAAGAGTCCGTCGATCTCGACGTGACGCAGATCCCAGAGGTCGGCGATGCGTCGTGCGAGCGTCGTCTTGCCCGATCCTGTGACACCGGCGATCAGCACTCTCTCCGGCCGAAGCGGCAGCGGATCGTCGGCGGAGAGCATCTGAGAATCCTAACGACGGAATAGCCCATAGGTGCATGCGGTTGGATGTCAATGTGAGTGAAGCCATCTCGATCGACATCTGGTCCGACATCGCCTGCCCGTGGTGCTACATCGGCAAGCGCAACCTCGAGAAGGGTCTCGAAGCCGTCTCCGGCGACGACGATGCGCCGCAGGTGAACATCACCTTCCATTCGTTCGAGCTCTCGCCCGACACCCCGGTCGACTTCGACGGAGATGAGATCGACTTCCTCGCCGGTCACAAGGGGATGCCGCGCGACCAGGTCGAGCAGATGCTGTCGCACGTCACCGGAGTCGCCGAGAACGCCGGGCTCGCGTACCGCTTCGACCTCCTCCAGCACACCAACACCGTGAAGGCGCACGAGCTCCTTCACTTCGCGAAGGCGCAGGGTGTGCAGCACGCGATGGAGGAGCGGCTGATGTCCGCGTACTTCACCGAGGGCAAGCACGTCGGCCGTATCGACGACCTGGTCGAACTCGCGGTCGAGGTCGGACTGAACCCGGACGACACGAGAGAAGCACTGGTGTCCGCTCGTCACCTCGCCGACGTCCGCCAGGACCAGGCGCAGGCCCAGGCCTATGGGATCCAGGGCGTGCCGTTCTTCGTGATCGACGGTCAGTACGGAATCAGCGGAGCGCAGCCGCCCGCAGCGTTCGAGAACGTCCTGCGTGACCTCTGGGCCAAGCGCGGTGAGACCGAGCCGGAAGCCGAGACGGCCGCGGTCTAGCGGGTCAGCGCGGCTTCGATCGCGCCGACGATCTCGGGGTCGTTCGGCTTCTGCTTCGGGCGGAAGCGGACGACCTCTCCGTCGGGAAGCACCAGGAACTTCTCGAAGTTCCACTCGACGCGACCCGCCTTGCCGCCGGCATCCGGAGTCTCCTTGAGCGTCTTGTAGAGATCGGTGGCGTTCTTGCCGTTGACCTTCACCTTGTCGTTGATCGGGAAGGTCACACCGTACGTGGTCGAGCAGAACTCGAGGATCTGATCGACCGATCCCGGCTCCTGCCCGAAGAACTGGTTGCAGGGGAACCCGACGACACTGAACCCGCGGTCGCCGTACAGGCGCTGCAGCTCCTCGAGCTGCTCGTACTGCGGAGTGAGGCCGCACTTCGAGGCGACGTTCACCACGAGGACGACATCGGCACCCAGATCATCGAGTGTCTTCTCGTTGCCGTCGGCGTCTGTGAAGGGGATGGAACGGACTGCGGGATCGGTCATATTCACAGCTTAGGTCGATGCGCCGAGACCGGCTCCGTGTCTGGGAGAATGGAGGGGACATGACTCTCGCCACCGCCTCAGCTCGCACCCTCAACATCGGTCCGATCGCCCTCGACGTGCCGGTCGTCCTCGCACCCATGGCGGGTATCACGAACACCGCGTTCCGCAGGCTGTGCCGCGAATACGGTGCGGGGCTCTACGTGAGCGAGATGATCACCTCGCGCGCGCTGGTCGAGCGCAACGAGACCACGATGCGACTCATCCGCCACCACGAGTCCGAGACTCCGCGGTCGATCCAGCTCTACGGCGTCGACCCGCACACGATCTCCGAGGCCGTCCGCATCATCGTCGCCGAAGACCACGCCGACCACATCGACCTGAACTTCGGATGCCCGGTCCCCAAGGTCACGCGCAAGGGCGGGGGAGCGGCGCTGCCGTGGAAGAGCTCTCTCTTCTCGCAGATCGTCACCCAGGCGGTCAAGGCGGCGGGCGACGTGCCCCTGACCATCAAGATGCGCAAGGGCATCGATCCCGACCACCTCACGTTCCTCGACGCCGGGCGCGCTGCCGAAGACGCCGGTGTCTCGGCCATCGCGCTGCATGCGCGGACGGCGAGCGAGTTCTACTCCGGCTTCGCGGACTGGAACGCGATCGGCGAGCTCAAGCAGGCCGTCACCAGCGTCCCCGTGCTCGGCAACGGCGACATCTGGTCGGCCGACGACGCCGTGCGCATGATGCAGCAGACCGACTGCGACGGAGTCGTCGTCGGACGTGGATGCCTCGGTCGTCCCTGGCTCTTCGGCGAGCTCGCGGCGGCCTTCGGCGCGGAATCGCATCCGGTCGACGCGACCCTCGGGTTCGTGGCCGATGCCTTCCGTCGCCACGCCGAGCTGCTGGTCGAGTTCTTCGAGGATGAGGACCGCGGATGCCGCGATGTCCGCAAGCATGTCGCGTGGTACTTCAAGGGCTATCCGGTCGGCGGCGACATCCGGACGGGGCTCGCGACAGCATCCAGCCTCGCCGAGATCGACGAGCTGCTCGGCCAGCTCGATCATTCGGCGCCGTACCCCGGCGCCGATGCCGAAGGACAGCGCGGTCGGTCCGGTCGCCCGAAACGCCCGGCGCTGCCGGACAAGTGGCTGGAGTCGCGGGAACTCGCGGCGTCGGCCTCAGAGATGATGCGAGGGGCGGAGATCGAGAACAGTGGCGGCTGATCCTCAGGCATACCCGGCTCGCGGACGCTCGGACGGATACGACCCGCGCGATGCCGAGCGATTCTTCGCCGAGACCCATCGATCCGAACGAGACGACTTCGCCCGCGACCGTGCGCGCGTGCTGCACTCGGCGGCTCTGCGTCGACTGGCCGCGAAGACCCAGGTGCTCAGCCCGGCCAGCACAGCCGATTTCGCCCGCAATCGTCTGACCCACTCGCTCGAGGTCGCCCAGGTCGGACGCGAACTCGCCACCGCACTCGGAGTCTCGGCCGATGTGGTCGACACCGCGTGCCTCAGTCACGATCTCGGACACCCTCCCTTCGGGCACAACGGCGAGCGTGCGCTCAACGAGTGGGCCGAGCCGATCGGCGGGTTCGAAGGCAATGCGCAGTCGCTGCGCATCCTGAGCCGTCTCGAGGCCAAGGCGATCGACGACGACGGGCGCTCTGTCGGACTCAACCTGACGCGAGCCAGCCTCGACGCGACCTGCAAGTACCCGTGGACCGCCGACAGCCCCGTGCCCGACCCGGGAGGTCGACTCAAGTTCGGCGTGTATCCCGAGGACGAGGCGGTCTTCCGGTGGCTGCGCGAGGGAGTCCCCGGACGCCGACGCTGCATCGAGGCGGAGATCATGGATCTGTCCGATGACATCGCCTATTCGGTGCACGACTTCGAGGATGCGATCGTCAACGGCTACGTCGATGTCGCGCAGCTGTCCGATCCGCGTCAGCATGAGGCGCTCATCGACCGCATCCAGCAGTGGGTCGGGTACGACTTCACCCGCGACGACCTCGCCGATGCCCTGTATCGACTCGCCTCCCAGCCGATGTGGCTGGAGTCCTTCGACCGATCACGGCATGACCTCGCCCGGCTCAAGAACCTGACGAGCGACTTCATCGGCCGCTTCGCGAGAGCAGCCGTCTCGGCGACACGTGAGGCATACTCCGGTCCCGCTCTCGTGCGCTACAACGCTCACGTCGTGGTGCCGCGGGTGATCGAGGCTGAGATCGCCGTGCTCAAGGGCATCATGGGGCAGGCGATCGTCACGATCGATGCCCGTAAGGGCGTATACAAAGAGCAGCGGCGGGTGCTGAAGCGTCTGGCCGATGCCCTCTGGTCGACCGACGCGCTGTGGTCTGCCGGCGCGGACGTGCTCGAGCCCGCCTTCTCGGCGGACTTCCTCGCGGCGACGAGCGACGCCGAGCGCGCCCGCGTGATCGTCGATCAGATCGCGAGCCTCACCGATCAGAGCGCGATCGACTGGCACAACAGGCTCGTCGGCGAGATCGACCCTGCGGAGGTCGGGATCTGGACTCCGAGACATGCGCGACCGGGTGCTCGTCAGCACACCCCGCGTCAGGCGGTCATCGAAGGGGTCGGCTGATGCCCCGCATCCGCCAGGCCGACGTCGACGAGGTCAAGGCCCGCACGAACATCGCCGACATCGTCGGGGAGCGCGTCGCACTCAAGTCCGCCGGAGTCGGCTCGCTGAAGGGCTTGTGCCCGTTCCATGACGAGAAGAGCCCCAGCTTCCACGTGCGGCCCCAGGTCGGCTACTACCACTGCTTCGGATGCGGTGAATCGGGTGACGTCTACTCGTTCCTGCGCGAGATGGACCACGTCAGCTTCACCGAGGCCGTAGAGCGACTGGCCGGCCGCCTCGGCTACGCGCTGCACTATGAAGACGGCGGGTCGGCACCGGAGACGAGCGGACGCAGTCGTCTCTATGCGGCCAACACCGCCGCCGCCGAGTACTTCCGCGGCCAGTTGCTCACCGCCGATGCGGAGGCGGGACGCCGGTTCCTCGGGGAGCGCGGCTTCGACGCCGGCGCTGCCGCGCACTTCGGCGTGGGGTTCGCGCCGCGCGGGTGGGACAAGATGTTGAAAGCCCTCACGGCTCAGGGGTTCACGCGCGAGGAACTGAGTGCTGCCGGTCTGGTGTCGACGGGTCAGCGCGGCGTCTACGACCGCTTCCGCGGCCGCCTCGTCTGGCCGATCCGCGACGTCTCCGGTCAGACGATCGGGTTCGGTGCGCGCAAGCTCTTCGAAGACGACCAGGGGCCGAAATACCTGAACACACCTGAGACGCCGATCTACAAGAAGGCCCAGGTCCTGTACGGCCTCGATCTCGCCAAGCGCGACATCTCGCGGGGCGATCCTCGCAGGGTCGTGGTGGTCGAGGGGTACACCGATGTCATGGCGTGTCACCTCGCCGGCCTCACGACCGCGATCGCGACGTGCGGCACGGCGTTCGGAACCGATCACATCAAGGTGCTCCGCCGGGTGATGGGCGACGACAACGCCTCCGGAGAGGTGGTCTTCACCTTCGACGGCGACGAGGCAGGTCAGAAGGCCGCGCTTCGCGCCTTCACCGAGGACGATCGCTTCAACGCGCAGACGTTCGTGGCTGTGGCGCCCGACGGCCTCGACCCGTGCGACCTCAGGCTGCAGCGCGGTGATGCCGCCGTGCGCTCCCTCATGGAGACCAAGCAGCCGATGTTCGAGTTCGCGATCGACAGGAAGCTCAGCGGCTTCGACCTCTCGACGGTCGAGGGCCGGGTGGGCGCGCTGCGCGCGGCAGCGCCGATCGTGGCGGAGATTCGCGATCGTCTGCTGCGACCCGGATACGAGCGGGTGCTCGCGCGAAGGCTGGGCATGGACCCCACCGAGGTGCGCAACGAGGTCGAACGTGCCG
The DNA here is from genome assembly GCF_001266755.1 of Microbacterium sp. CGR1. NCBI lineage: Bacteria > Bacillati > Actinomycetota > Actinomycetes > Micrococcales > Microbacteriaceae > Microbacterium > Microbacterium sp. CGR1. Next base: position 1,110,722 of record NZ_CP012299.1, on the reverse strand, counting down.
CACGTGGGGGAGCGCAGTCCGCGCGGCACGAGGCGGCCAGGCACGAGACCTCGATCGACTCCGCCACAGGGGCGCCGGGCATGGCTCCGGTCACTCTTGCGAGCCTGCCGCGAACCGCGGATGTCGCGGTCGAACGCGACGCGCTGATGGGCGCCCTGCAGTACGGTCACCAGATCGATCAGGCGCTGCTCACCCGCGCCCTCAGCGCTCCGTTCCGCACCCCGGGGCTCGACGCCGTGCGCGAGGCCGTCGCGGCCGCGGCTGACCGCACCCGCGCCGGTTGGGTGACGGATGCCGTGAACTCGGTGCGTGAACCCTACCGATCGCTCGCGGGCGAGCTGCTGATGACGCCGTTCCCGGCTCGCAACGAAGACGGCGCCGTCGCCTCGACGACCGATCTCGCCAAGCGGCTCATCATGCGCATCCTCGAGCACGAGAAGCAGGAGCTCCTCGGTGCCGTGCAGCGGGTTCCCGCGGACTCGGACGGCGGGCGCGCCCTGCGGATGCGTCTTCGCGACATCGACGTCGAGCGTCAGCGGTTCGCCGAGTCGTAACGCCGGCTGTCAGGCGCGGCAAGGCAGGATGGAGGAATGTTCTCCCGGCCCGAATCGACCAACGCGATCGACAGCTCTGATCTGGTCATCGATCGAATCGGGCACAGCGGCCCCACCCGCGCGATCGACGGGGTGAGCTTCGCTCTCGCACCGGGCGAGCTCATCTGCGTCGCCGGCCCGACCGGCTCGGGCAAGTCGACGCTCGTCGCGGCGCTGGCAGGATCCACGGATCCGTCGGTCCGGGTCGTCGGAGGCAGCGCTCAGGTGTGCGGAGTCGACATCCGCCGGCCGGGTCGCAAGCATCGCCTGCTGACCTACCGCACGGGATTCGTTCCGCAGGGCGCCGGTGCCGACCTCCCTCCCCAGCTCACGGTGAGCGAGATCATCTCAGAGCCGATCCTGATCCGCGAGAAGCGGGTCAATACCCAGGCGCTCTCCATCCGCGTCGCGACGCTGCTCGACGAGTTGCACCTGCCTCTCGGAACAGCCGCGAGGTTCCCGTACGAGTTGAGCGCAGGCATGCGTCAGCGTGTGGCGATCGCGCGATCGTTCGTGCTCGAGCCCTGGGTCCTCATCGCCGACGAGATCCTCGCCAACCTCGATCTCGAGGTGCGGCCCGTGGTGTTCGACGCGATCACCCGTCGGCGCAAGGAGCAGGGGATGGGCGCGCTGCTGGTGACGAACGACGCCGACTTCATCCGTGAGCTGAATGCGGAGACGCTGATGCTGCGCGGGGGTCACGTGGTCGCCCGCGGTGTCGGCAAGGACCTGCTGTGGGCGCCCAACGCCGAGGCGGATTCGGGCCACTGACAGGGGCGCGGACGACACGCCCGACCTGCGGCCCGTGTCACGACCACGCTCCGGAGTTTGCTAGGATTGACGAGTTGCCCGCACAGCGGAGCACATTCCTCGGTAGCTCAATTGGCAGAGCAGCCGGCTGTTAACCGGCAGGTTCTTGGTTCGAGTCCAAGCCGGGGAGCCAATGAGAAGGCCCGGAGATCCTGAGTAAAGTCAGGTTCCGGGCCTTCTCCCTTCCCGCCGCCGAAATCAGGAATCAGCGCGATTTCAGCGCTCGTTTCTGCGAGGCGATGTCGGAGAGATCAGCCAAGATGGTGCTATGGCTTGGAAACGGCGTGGCGCAGACCCGACACAACTTGAAGCTCTACATCCCGGGGTGCCGTCTTGGATGCGCTCCAAAGTGCTCGACTGGGCGGATGCCGTTTCGCGGAAGCCGGTGTACAGCATGTACAACACACTCGACCCCGATGAACAGATCATGCAGGAGTACGAGACCGCCGTTCGGAGACCGACTTCGCTCGTCAACCTCTTCATCCGCGACGGTGTGGAGGGGGTGTATGAAGCGATGGAAGAAGAGGAGTTCGTTGATTTTCTGGACTTCCTCGTCTACCGCGTTGGCAATGATGAGGCTGCCGACGATGTCCTCGGGTACCTCGAAGCAATATTGAGCGATGGAGGATCAGAATGGCGCGTGGGCCTCCGCGACGGCCACGCCTCCCTCGAGAGACGTGTGCCCGAGGGCGTCGTGCTCGCCGCCGACAACACGATTGCCAACTCCGGCTCCGCGGGTGCGCTGCTCGCTGAAGCTTGGCATGCCGCGTTCGGCAGAGACCCGGATCCGGAGGAAGCCTACGAGAAGTCGATCAAGGCTGTCGAAGAAGCTGCCGCGAAGATCGTGACGCCCAACAACAAGAAAGCCACACTCGGTACGATCGTGCGCGACCTAAAGGCGCAGAAGGACTGGAAGCTCGACCTGCCGACACCGGACGCAGACGTTGCGGTGAAGATGGCGGATGCGCTTTGGGTCGGCCAGGAGAGTCGCCATGGCGGTAACGGTTATCGGAAGCCGACACAGGCTGAGGCAGAGGCCGCCGTCTTGTTGGCCGTGCCACTCGTGCACTGGTTCACGTCGGGTGCGATGGCTAGACGGCCCGGCGTTCCATCGGCGTGACGTTAGACCTTGCGTAGATGTCGTCGAACGGCATCGAAATGATGTCTTCTTCCGGGGCGTGGCCGTAGCGGTCCAGCGTGAACGCGTAGCTCGCGTGCCCCATCCACTCCTGCACCTGCTTGTCTGAGTAGCGCCGGGAGTGGACCAGCGTCGTCGCGTAGAAGTGGCGGAGGTCGTGCCAGCTGAAGTCCTCCAGCCCGAGCCGCTTCAACACCGGTTTGAAGTAGTACCGCTTCAGAGATGCGATGTCGAACGGACGGTCGTAGTCCAGCCCTGCTGGGTGGCCTTTAGTTCCTGGCTGTCGTCCGGGCCAAAGGGGTGCAGTCGGGTCGTGGCGGTGTGGGTGCGTAGCGAGGTAGTCCTCCAGCTCCTGTTTCAGCGGCCCTGACAGTGGCGGGTGACGAACGCCCGCTTCTGTCTTCGTTTCCGCGTCGGCATGGTTCTGCCGCTGCTTGGACACCGATACTCGGCTCGCCACCGCTCCCATCATCGTGGTCACATCGCCGATGCGCAGCGCAGCCTGCTCGCCTGAGCGCAGCCCTGTGAACGCCGCGAAGCGCAGAATGAGACCGTTGGGCTCGTGCTCGTCCATCAGCTCTCCGATGCGGCGCACCTGCGGCATGGTGAGGAATGGGCGGCGCTTGCGCCGGGTGCGAGCCTTGATGATGTGCGAGTACGGGTTCGTCGCGATCAGCCCTAGTCGCAACGCGAAGTCGAACGTCTTCGACAGCGTGACCCCGGTGTTGTGGACGGTGCTATCCGAAAGCGGCTGCTTCGTGCGGTCAGAGGTCTTCTCGCGTAGCTCGTTGTACCAGGACTGCACGTCCATCACCGAAATTGAGTTGATGGGTCTGCTACCCAGGGTCGGATAGATGTGCAGGCGATACGCCATCTCGTCGTTGCGCCGAGTGCTGTGAGTGAGGTCGCGGACGGTTGTCGCAATTAGCTGTTCGGCAACCTCCCGCAAGGTCTGGCCGCGCCGAGCCAGAGGAGTACGGCCAGCGGCTCGCCTGAGCTTCACCACCGCGCCCAGGAGGATGGCGCGTAGCCAACGAGAACGCCACCGGTTGGGTAGCTCCCGCCCGGTGGCGTTCTATGTGGTGAGAGGGCGGGAAAAGGCTGACGGTCGCCAGGTGCGGGCCAAGTGAACCGCATCGGGCTGGCATACTTCCACTATGCCTACTCTCGACCCAGCCCCGCGGAGCATCCAGTCTGTGTATAACTGGCACGCAGCAGGAGAGCTCTTCGTGAACCGTCGGTACCAGCGAAAGCTCGTGTGGACCCAGGTCGAGAAGCAGAAGCTGATCGAGTCGATTCAGAACCAGTACCCCGTACCGGCGATCTTGCTCGCGGAACGAGACGAAGGCGGGTACGAGATCATTGATGGTCTCCAGCGCCTGTCCACGATCATCTCGTTCATTGAGAATGGGTTCTCCGCGCTGGACGGACGATTCTTCGACATCTCACACTTCACGGGCGCTCAGGTTCGTGTCGATGAGGGTCTTGTCGAGACCAAGCAAGACGCTGAGAAGCTCAGCCAACGCGAGGTCGGAACGTTCTTGGACTACGTGATGGCGATCACGGTGATGCGGGACGCATCCGAGGCTGAGATTGATGACGTGTTCCAACGCATCAACACTTACGGACACCGCCTTAGTGATCAGGAGAGGCGTCAGTCCGGCGTCCAGAATGAATTTGCGACCACAGTGCGTGAGCTTGCGACGACGATGCGGGGCGATGTTTCGACCGATGTGCTTCCGCTGTCAGAGATGCCCTCGATCAGCATTGACCTACCCATGACCAAACACGGCTACCGCGTGCAGGCGGAGGACGTTTTCTGGGTCAAGCATGGAATTCTGAGATCGACTGACCTTCGTGACTCGCTCGACGAGCAGTACATCGCAGACATCCTTGCTTCAGTAGCAGGAGGCACGATCGTTGAGCGGTCGAAGGCCGCTCTAGACGAAATCTACGACGCTGGATCGACGGAGAGCACGAGGGTCGAGGACGCGCTCCAGGTGTACGGCGCGGATACCTTCTCCGACGAGTTCAAGTTCTGCATAGATGAGATCGAGAAGGTTTGCTCGACGGGATTGAACACTAAGCTGCGCGACTTGCTTTTCACTTCGCCCAACACGAACGGGTTCCCTTCCGTCTTCGCGATCCTGTTCTTCGCTTTCCACGAACTTCTAGTCAAGGGCAACAACGTTGTTGCCGACTACGCGGGCCTCAAGACTGGGCTGACCGGAATGGCAGTCCATGTGTCAGCGAAGGCCACGAGTACTGAGAAGCGCGTTCAGAAGGTCAACTTGGTAAAGGGCCTGATCCAGCCGCACCTTGTTCCAGGCAAGGCCACAAACATCTACGGCAGCCAGGCCGTAGCCGACATCGATGGACTCATCCAGCGTTCGCAGATTGAGCTTCCTCACTACGAGTTGAAACAGGGACTGCTGACGCTGGCACCGACCGGCCGCGGTCTTGATGCAGGGATGATACCGAAGCTAGTTCGTACGATTTGCGCAATCGCGAACAACGGCCCGACCGCGGGCGCGATCGTTTTGGGTGTGGCTGACAAGTCCTCCGACGCAGACAAGATCAAGTCTCTCGACGGAACCGAGCCGCGCAGGGTTGGTCCTCGGTACGTTGTGGGTGTTGATCGAGAAGCCGCGTTCCTCGGCGAACAAGTTGAGGATTACTTCAGCCGTATCAAGGACGGGATCAGAAATTCCTCGTTGAGTGAGCCTCTCAAGTCCGACGTCCTCGCCTCGATCGATTACAACAACTACTACGGTCTCGGTGTCATCGTTATCGGCGTTCCGCCGCAGCGAGGCCCGGCGTCTGTGGGAACAGAGTTCTACTTCCGAAGCGCGGACCAGACTATGCAGGCGGCGGGCGCGGACATAGTCGCGATTACCCAGCGCTTCTGATTCGTAGAACAGAGCCGACTGGTGGTGTCGGCGGTTCGTGCAATGCTGACCCCACGCCGCGATGGGCGCGGCAGAACTGGGGACATCGATGTCAATTCAGGTCACGCACGTGCGTTACGGGAGCACCCGAAAGACCGAAGATGAGATCGTTCGCTACAAGTGGCATGGTCTCGAAACGAACGAGACACGCGACAACGACAAGTCCAGCCTCGTGGCTTGGGTTGAGGGCGGCGGCAAGGCCTATGTCGGGAGTGGCAGCGGTCGATCCCAAGTGGGCGTTGTGAAGCCAAGCAACGGCCAGCCGTATCTCCGCACCTACGCTGACGGGCAGTGGAACAACAATCTCCTGAGCCTGCCCACCTTCTAGCGCTACGTCGCTCGGCAGACCGGCCTCTCAACCGCAGAACGCCCCGACTGTCCCGGTGTACCGGCGTCGGGGCGTTCTGCGTGGGCAGGTGGTGGCTCAGTCCTCCCAGGGCAGCGGCTCGTCCACGACGTATGCGTCGCTCATCCAGGCGAGGAGATGCTGGGCCACCATCACCTCGAACGCGGCGAGAGTGGGGCGGCGTTCCATAGTCTTCTAGAACTCCCGGACTGCGGTGAACGCGGCGGCGGCGGCGTTGACGTAGTCGTTGCTCCACTCCTCGCCGCCGTACTCTTCCATGAGGCGGCATCCGGCTTCATCGATGGTTGCCAGGCGGATCGGCTCTGCGGTGGTGCTCATGGTGTGTCCCTTCGTCAGGGCCGCTCGGTGCGGCGTTGGGACAACCTTCCGACACAGTTCCACGCGGGTCAAAGGAGAGCGCGGTTCAGCGCCCATTCAGCGCTCTTGTTCGGATGCGATCAGTTACGACAGCTCCCGCTTGTTGACGACAGTCACCCTCGAACCCGCGGAAACACGCGGGACACGGGGAACATTCGCTCGCAGGCGGGAACAGGCGAGAGGCACACCAACTGCCTGTTAACCGGCAGGTTCTTGGTTCGAGTCCAAGCCGGGGAGCCAATGAAAAGCCCCTCTTCGGAGGGGCTTTTCCCTTTCTGCGGTGCGAGTCCCCGCTACTGTCTCTTCGAGGTCATTCGATGGTGACCTCCGGATACGCGAACGAGGCCCCGTCGGATGACGGAGCCTCGTTCGGTGGATCAGAGCGAGATCAGCGCGCTGCGCCCTTGAGCGACCCGGTGGTCTGGCCGGCGGGGTCGGAGATCACGCACTGCACGACGCGGTCGTTCAGCTCGTCCCAGGTCTGCTGGGTCGGCGTGATCGGGTAGACCTCGAGCACCGAGGCCTCGAAGGCGACACCGACGAAGCTCGTGTAGGCGTCGCCGATGCACTCCTGCGACGCGGCGTCGATGTTCTCCTCGGAGAACTCGCCGTCATCCATCGTGATCTCGTAGTAGACCTCTTCATCGTGCGGCTGGTCGCACGGGACGACGTCGGCGTCCTCGATGAGACCGCTTGCACTCGCCATCTTGCAGTCGCCGAGCTTCAGCGAGAAGATGTCGATGTTCGAGCTCTCGGTCACCTGTCCGGTGTCCTCGTCGCGGTCGGCGTCTCCCGAACCGCCCCCCAGGATGCCGTTCAGCGCGCTGCAGCCGGTCAGTGCGACCGACAGCGCCACGGCAGAACCTGCCAGCGCCAGTGCGCGTCGCGTGCGCATCTTCATCATTTCGTCCCCTCCAGAGCCTCTTGGTGAGTGGCATATTGAAATACCACCTCAAGCACGGTATCCGGGCCGGAGTCTGTGATGCAACTCCGAGAAGACTGTGAGCGGGCTGGGAGGGGAGGTCAGGCTTCCAGATCGTCGATGCCGGGAACCCAGCTCGCGCCGGGCTTGCCCCACCCGCGCTTCTTCGCGATCTTCTGGACGGTCTTCCAGTCGCCGTCCGAGAGGCGGTCGATGTAGAGGATGCCGTCGAGGTGGTCGAACTCGTGCTGCATGATGCGGGCGCGCCAGCCGTCGACCGCGATCTCCACCGGCGCCCCGTCGAGATCGACGCCTGAGACCCGCACCCGCTCCGAGCGCCGCAGCGGGAATCGCTCACCCGGGAACGAGAGGCAGCCTTCGGACTCCAGCTCGTCGTCCGGCTCGCCGGGTTCCAGCGGCACCATCCAGAGCTCCGGGTTGATGATCACGCCACGCCACGGCTGCTCGTCATCGTCGACGTACGCGTACGTGTAGATGCGCAGCGGCACGCCGACCTGGGGTGCGGCGAGACCGACGCCCGGGGCCCTGTCCATCGTCTCGAACATGTCGGCGACGAGCGTGCGGATGTCGTCGGAGATCTCCTCGACGACGGAAGCGGGGGAGTGCAGGACGGGGTCGCCCATGATGCGAATAGGAAGAACAGCCACGCCATAACCCTACTCGGCGCACATCGCCGGGTAGGGTCGAAGGGTGAGCATCTCCGTATGGATGACTGGGGCGGAAGACGTCACCGAGCAGCTGGTCGGTGTCTTCCAGAACCCGAAACTGCTCCTCGGCATCCCCCTCGCGCTTGCGGGTGCCGTCTTCATGTCTCTCGGCGCGCAGTATCAGCATCGTGGCGTCGAGAAGGTGGAGCGGCTCAGCGGATCCGACGGAGCCAGCGGTCTGAGCATGAGCCAGATGAAGGGCCTGCTCACCCGGCCCTCCTGGATAGCCGGAACGCTGATGCTCGGCCTGGCGATCGTGTGTCAGCTCGCGGCGCTCTCTCAAGCGCCACTGATGGTGGTGCAGCCGCTCGGCGCCATCGCGCTTGTCATCACCACGCTGCTCAACGCGCGGATCTCGGGTCATTCGCCGACCAGGAAGTCGATCATCGCGATCGTCTGCTGTGTGGGCGGCATCTTCCTGTTCGTCTTCTTCGCGGCGATCTACGCCACGGAGAAGGAGATCACCGACACCGAGCTCTTCACGATCCTGGCGATCCTGCTGGTCGTCATCATCGTGCTCGGCGCCTGCTGGCTGGTGCTCCGCCACCGCATGCGCGCTCTGTTCTACGTCATCGGCGCCGGCATCCTCTACGGTTTCGTCGCCACTCTCGCCAAAGCCGTCATCAGCCGGATCAGCGCCGGCAACTTCGAGTGGATCACCCTCGTGTGCGTCATCGCGCTGATCGCGGCCGGCGCCGTCGGAGCGTACTTCGTCCAGTCCGCCTACAGCTCGGGGCCGCCGGATCTTGTCATCGCCGGACTGACGGTCGTCGACCCCATGGTCGCCGTGCTCATCGGCATGGTCGTGCTCGGAGAGGCCGCGGCGTCACCGCCGTGGGTTCTCGTGATCTTCGCCGTGGCCGGTGCCATCGCGATCTGGGGCGTCGTCAACCTCGCGCGGTATCACCCGCAGGTGCTGAGCGACAGCCAGGACCTCGGGATCACGCGCGGCAGTGACGACGCGACAAAAGACCCCGAGGCCTGAGTTCTCTGGACTTCAGTACGCCGGGTCGATGAGGTCGGGAGAGACCTCCGACGCAGCGGCCTCGTCGACGAAGAAGACGGTGCGCTTGCGGCCCTTGGCGCCCGCGGCCGGAACGTTGGTGTAGCTCGCGCCCGCGAGGGCGAGTCCGAGCGCCGACGCCTTGTCCGCGCCGGTGAGGACCAGCCAGACACGCTTCGACGCGTTGAGCACCGGGCGCGTCAGCGTGACACGCTCCGGCGGAGGCTTGGGAGAGTCGCGAACCGGCAGCGCGGCGGCGTCCGTCACGGTGACCTCGGGGCGATCGGGGAAGAGTGAGGCGATGTGGCCGTCGGGCCCCACGCCGAGGAAGCAGACCGCGAACGACGGCCACGGGTGCTCGTCGGTCCCGTAGCGCGCGAGATCCGCCGCGTACGCCGAAGCCGCCTCGTCGAGGGCCAGCCCCTCGTCCGCAGCAGCGACCTCGTGGATGTTCTCGGCGGGGACGGGAATGTGGTCGAGCAGGGCCTCACGCGACTGCACCGCATTGCGATCGGCGTCGTCGCGAGCGACGAACCGCTCATCGCCCCACCAGAAGTGAACCAGCGACCAGTCGATCTGACCCGACCTGGGGTCGTCGCGCGTCGCACGCAGAACCGCACCGCCCATCGAACCGCCGGTGAGGGCGATGTGGGCGACGCGGCCGTTGCGCGTGCGCGCACGAAGGCGCGTCAGGAATCTGTCGGCCACGCTCGCGGCAAGTGCTGCGGGCGTGGCTTCGACCACGACCCGCTTCTCTGCGGGCGCTGTCTTCGTCGACATCATTCTCCTGTCTGGGGCGGACCCAGTTTCTCCCAGCCCTCGGTGATCACTCGACCGTACAGGACGTCGGGGTCGAGGCGACGCAGCTCCTCGGCGAGGCACTCCCGCAGCGTGCGGCGCGGCAGGTGCAGGTCGTGGTCGGGCTGGTCGGGCTGCGTGAGCACGGCCACGCCGGGCGTGGGCCGCTCGAGCAGGATGTCGCCCGACGAGCGGTGCAGACGCACCGACTTGATGCCCTCCTGCCAGTGCTCGGGGTCTTCGTACGACCAGGTCACCGGGACGTCGAGGGCCATCTGCAGCCACGCGGCGAGCAGCGCGGTCGACGGCGAGGCCGATCCACCGCGCACCTCGACAGCGGTGACCTCTTCGAACGGCGGCTGATCGAGCACGGCGGCGAGCTGCTCGCGCCAGTGCGTGAGACGGGTCCACGCGAGGTCGGTGTCGCCGGGCGCGTGGGTCTCGCCGAGCAGTCCCAGGCGGTCGCGAACATCGGGTGCGGTCGCGGCATCCGTGATGCGGCGCTGCGCGATCTTGCCGAGGGGAGACGAGGCCGGCGATGTCGGCGCCTCTTCGGGCCACCAGGCGACGACGGGGGCGTCGGGCAGGAGCAGACCTGTGACCAGGCTCTCCTCGTTGCTGGCGGCGTCTCCGTAGGCCCGGAGGACGACGACCTCGGAGGCGCCGGCGTCACCGCCGACGCGGATCTGAGCGTCGAGACGCGACTCGCCCTCACCCGTGGTGAGAACGATGACACGCATGGGGTGCTCGCGGGACGCGTCGTTTGCCGCGTCGATCGCTGCCTCTGCGACGCCGTTGCGTGCAGAGATGATCAGCGTGAGCACACGGCCGAGTGCGACGGCGCCGCCCTCTTCGCGCACCTTGACGAGCTGCTTGGCGACCTGGCTGACGGTCGTGTCGGGAAGGTCGATGATCATGGGCGTCTCCACACTCGTCCATCACGGGCAAGGAGGTCGTCGGCGGATGCCGGACCCCACGAACCGGGTGCGTACTGGTCGACCGGGCCGCCCTCGGCTGCCCAGTACTTCTCCACGGGGTCGAGGATCTTCCAGGAGAGCTCGACCTCCTCATGGCGCGGGAACAGCGGCGGGTCGCCCAGGAGCACGTCGAGGATCAGACGTTCGTACGCCTCAGGGCTCGCCTCGGTGAACGCGTGGCCATAACCGAAGTCCATGGTGACATCGCGCACGTTGGTGCCGTTTCCGGGCACCTTCGATCCGAAGCGGATCGTGACGCCCTCATCGGGCTGGACGCGGATGACGAGCGCGTTCTGGCCGAGCTCTGCCGTGTTCGAGCGGCCGAAGAGGTGCTCCGGTGCCTTCTTGAACACGACGGCGACCTCGGTCACACGACGCCCCAGACGCTTCCCGGTGCGAAGGTAGAACGGGACGCCGGACCAGCGTCGGGTGTCGATCTCCAGCTTGATCGCGGCATAGGTCTCGGTCGCGGACTCGGGGTTCATCCCGTCCTCGTCGAGGAATCCGGTCACCTGCTCGCCACCCTGCCAGCCGCCCGCGTACTGCCCGCGGGCGGTCGCGAGCGAGAGATCCTCCGGCACGTGGACCGCAGCGAGAACCTTCTCCTTCTCGGCACGCAGGTGCTCGGCGGACAGGCTGATCGGCTCTTCCATGGCGGTGAGCGCGAGCAGCTGCAGCAGGTGGTTCTGGATGACATCGCGCGCCGCACCGACGCCGTCGTAGTAGCCCGCACGGCCACCGACGCCGATGTCCTCGGCCATCGTGATCTGCACGTGGTCGACGTAGTTGCGGTTCCAGATCGGTTCGTACAGCTCGTTCGCGAAGCGCAGGGCCAGGATGTTCTGGACCGTCTCCTTGCCGAGGTAGTGGTCGATGCGGAAGATCGAGTCGGCGGAGAACGCCACCTCGAGGGCGGCATTGAGTTCGCGCGCCGACTCGAGGTCGTGGCCGAACGGCTTCTCGATCACGACACGTCGCCAGCGCTCATCGTCGTCGTCATTCGCTCCGACGAGGCCGGAGTCCTTGAGCTGCTTCGCGACGAGGGGGAAATCCTTCGGCGGGATCGACAGGTAGAACGCGTGGTTGCCCATCGTGCCGCGTTCGACGTCGAGCTGATCGACCGTGTCGCGCAGCTTGCGGAAGGACTCGGGGTTGTCGAACTCGCCCGAGACGAAGCGGATGCCCTGCAGCAGCTGCGCCCACGTCTCTTCGCGGAAGGGCGTGCGTGCATGCTGCTTCACGGCGTCGTACACGACCTGGGCGAAGTCCTGGTCCTCCCAGTCTCGACGGGCGAAGCCCACGAGAGCGAATCCGGGAGGCAGGAGTCCGCGGTTGGCGAGATCGTAGACGGCGGGCATGAGCTTCTTGCGTGACAGATCTCCGGTCACACCGAAGATCACGAGGGCGCTGGGCCCGGCGATCCGGTTGAGGCGGCGATCATCGGGGTCACGCAGCGGGTTGTGCCCGCGCGAGATGGGAACAGACATCGGTGGGGGATTCTCCTGGCTGTTACTTCTGTGCGGCTTCGAAGAGGGTGAGGACGTCGGCCGACGAATCGGTGATCGTCAGGGAGACGACCGGACGGCCGTGCTCGGCGAGGACACCGGCATCGCCGGCGGCCTGTGCCTCGATGAGCTGTCCGAACGTGAACGGGCGCTCGGGGATCTCGAGGTCGACATCCGTGCGCTCCAGGATCTGCAGGAACACGCCCTGCGCCGGCCCGCCCTTGTGGTACTGGCCGGTGGAGTGCAGGAACCGGGGTCCCCATCCGAACGTCGTCGGCCGACCGGAGTCGGCGGCGACGAGCTCGCGGAGACCCTGCAGCTGCGGGACGTCGAGCCTGTTGACGTATGCCTGGATCGACACGTAGCCGTCTTCCGGCAGCACAGCCCACAGCGCGTCGAGCACGCCCTCGACGGTTCCCGACACCGCGAGAGCGGGGTCGGAGACGCGGACCTCGACGCCGTTCTCGACGAACGCCGGTGTCGTCGGAGCGGGACGTGCATCCAGCAGTCCACGGGCGGCGACCTTCGCCGACTCGACGTCGGGCTGGTCGAACGGGTTGATGCCGAGCAGATACCCGGCGATGGCGGTCGCGTACTCCCACACGATGAGCTGCGCACCCAGCGAACCGCTGACGAGGATCTCGCCCTCGTGACGTTCGCGCAGGTGGAACTCGTTCGCGTCGTCGACGAGCCGCACGATCTGGAGATCGGCGGGTCGGGAGTCGAGCTCCGGCGACACGGGCAGCAGGACGACGGGAAGGATGCCGGTGCCGTCCTTGCCGGTGGACTCCGCGATGAGCTGCTCGATCCAGTCGGGGAGCCCGTTGATGTGCGTGCCGTCGGTGATGAGACCGAGCTTGTCGCGTCGCGGCGTGGTGGCGGAGATCGCCGCGGCCAGCCGGAGTGCCGGGTTGTCGGCCGAGTCGATGGCGACCTCGAGGAGCGAGGCCTCGGCCTCGTCGAGGAGCTCGGCGATGTCAGCGCCCGCGAGCCCCGACGGTACGAGGCCGAAGGCGGTGAGGGCCGAGTACCGTCCGCCGACGTGCGGGTCGGCGTTGAACACGCGGTAGCCGGCTTCACGAGCGGAGACGTCGAGCGGCGAGCCCGGGTCGGTCACGACGATGATGCGCTCGAGCGGGTCGATGCCCACGTCGCGGAACGCGGCCTCGAAAGTGCGACGCTGCGAGTCGGTCTCGACGGTCGAGCCGGACTTCGAGGAGACGACCAGCACGGTGTTCTCCAGGCCCTCGTCGAGCGCGGCGAGCACCTGGCTCGGCGCGGTCGAGTCGAGAATCGTCAGCGGGACACCGGCGGTCTGGGCGATCACCTCGGGGGCGAGCGATGACCCGCCCATGCCGGCGAGCACCACCCGATTCACACCCTTCGCGTGCAGATCGGCGCGGAGGGCGACGATCTCGGCGACGAGGGGGCGCGAGACGGATACCGCCTCGACCCAGCCCAGGCGGATCGACGCCTCGGACTCGGCGGCGGGACCCCACAGGGCTGCGTCACCGCCGGTCACCCGCGAGGCGACCAGGTCGTGGACGAGAGCGGGAACCGTCTCGTCGATCGCGACCCGAGCCGCGCCCGAGGCGTGGATCGCAAACGTCATCGCTGCGCCTCGAGGCCCTCAGCCACCTGCGTCAGCAGATCGTGCCAGGAGTCGATGAACTTGGCGACGCCCTCGTCCTCGAGCACCTGGGTGACGTCGGTGAAGTCGATGCCGAGGTCGGCGAGACCGGCGAACACGGCGCGAGCCTCGTCGTAGCCGCCCGTGATCGTGTCGCCGGTGACGACGCCGTGGTCGAAGGTGGCCTCGAGCGTCTTCTCCGGCATCGTGTTGACGACGTCCTTTGCCACGAGCTCGGTGACGTAGAGCGTGTCGGGCAGGGCCGGGTCCTTGACGCCGGTCGACGCCCACAGCGGACGCTGCGGGTTGGCGCCCAGCTTGATGAGGTCCTGCGCACGCTTCTCGGCGAACTTCTGCTCGTAGAGCTCATAGGCGAGACGCGCGTTCGCGAGGCCCGCCTTGCTCTTGAGCGCCTCGGCCTCGTCGGTTCCGATCGCCGAGAGGCGCTTGTCGGTCTCGGTGTCGACGCGCGACACGAAGAACGAGGCCACGGAGTGGATGCTCGACAGATCGAAGTCGGCGCTGTGCGCGCGCTCGAGACCGGTGAGGTAGGCGTCGATGACCTCGGCGTAGCGCTCGAGGCTGAAGATCAGGGTGACGTTGACGCTGATGCCCGATGCGATCGCCTCGGTGATGGCAGGCAGGCCCGCCTTCGTCGCGGGGATCTTCACGAGCAGGTTCGGACGGTCGACCTTTGCCCACAGCTGCTTGGCCTGTGCGACGGTGCCCTCGGTGTCATGCGCGAGGTCGGGGGAGACCTCGATGGAGACGCGGCCGTCGACGTGGCCCGACTTCTCCCACACGGGGCGGAAGACGTCGAGAGCGGCGGCGACGTCCTGCGTGGTCGCGGCGAACACGGCCTCTTCCGCCGTGGCGCCCGACGCTGCGAGCTCGGTGACCTGAGCGTCGTACGAGGTGTTGTTCTTGTCGGTGATCGCGTTCGCGAAGATCGTCGGGTTGGTGGTCACGCCGACCACGTTGCGCGACTCGATCAGCTCGGCGAGGTTGCCGGACGAGATGCGGGTGCGGGACAGGTCGTCGAGCCAGATGCTGACACCGGCTGCTGCGAGGTCTGCGGTGGGGGTGCTCATGCGTTCTCCTTGATGGTCTCGCGTGCGGCCGCGATGACGGCCTCGGTGGTGATGCCGAACTTCTGGAACAGGGTCTTGTAGTCGGCGGAGGCGCCGAAGTGGTCGATGCCGACCGAACGGCCGCGGTCGCCCACGATGCCGCGCCAGCTGAGGACGGAGCCGGCCTCGACCGAGACGCGGGCGGTGACGGCCTTCGGCAGGACCGACTCGCGGTATGCCTCGTCCTGCTCGTCGAACCACTCGAGCGAGGGAGCCGACACGACGCGGACGTTGACGCCCTCTTCGGCCAGGGCCGCCCGGGTGTCGACCGCCAGCTGGACCTCGGACCCGGTCGCGATGATGATCACGTCGGGGGTGCCGTTCGGCGCCTCGGCGAGCACATATGCACCCTTCGAGACACCGTCTGTCGAGGCGAAGAGGTCGCCGTCGGCTGCACCCTGGCCGCGCTCGAACACCGGGATGTTCTGACGGGTCAGCGCGATGCCGGTGGGGCCCTCGTGGCGTCGGAGGATCTCGAGCCAGGCGGCCGAGGTCTCGTTGGCGTCAGCCGGACGCACCAGGGTGAAGTTCGGGATGGCGCGGAGCGTCGCGATCTGCTCGACGGGCTGGTGCGTCGGGCCGTCTTCTCCGAGGGCGACGGAGTCGTGGGTCCAGACGAAGATGCTGGGGACGTTCATCAGCGCGGCCAGACGCACCGGCGGGCGCATGTAGTCGCTGAAGATGAGGAAGGTGCCGCCGAAGGCGCGCGTCGGGCCGTGCAGCACGATGCCGTTGACGATGGCGCCCATGGCGTGCTCGCGGATGCCGAAGTGCAGCACGCGGCCGTAGGGGTCGCCCGACCACTCGTGGGTCGACCACTCGGCGGGGATGAAGGACTTCGAGTCCTTGATCGTGGTGAGGTTCGACTCGGCGAGGTCGGCCGATCCGCCCCAGAGCTCGGGGAGCTCGGCGGCGAGGGCGTTGATGACCTGACCGGAGGCCGCACGCGTCGAGACGTCCTTGCCGCCTTCGAAGACGGGGAGCGCCGAGGTGATGTCGGCTGGCAGCTGCTTCGCCTCGAGGCGGTCGAGCAGCGCCTTGCGCTCAGGGTTGGCCGCGGCCCACGCGTCGAACGACTTCTGCCACTCGGCGCGGGTCTCCGCGGCGCGATCCGCGAGTGCGCGGGTGTGGGCGATGACGTCGTCGGCGATGGCGAAGTGCTCTTCGGGGTCGAAGCCCAGGACCTTCTTCGTTGCGGCGAGCTCGTCGCCACCGAGCGCGGAGCCGTGGATCTTGCCGGAGTTCTGCTTGCCGGGCGAGGGCCAGCCGATGATCGTCTTCAGGATGATGAGCGACGGCTTCGAGGTCTCGCCCTTCGCGGCCTCGATCGCCGCGTTGAGCTCGGCGACGTCCTCGACGTACTCGCCGGTCTTCTTCCAGTCGACGACCTGGACCTGCCAGCCGTAGGCCTCGTAGCGCTTGGCGACGTCTTCGGTGAAGGCGACGTTCGTGTCGTCCTCGATCGAGATCTGGTTGGAGTCGTAGATCGCGATGAGGTTGCCGAGCTCCTGGTGGCCCGCGAGCGAGGAGGCCTCGCTGGTGACGCCTTCCTGGAGGTCGCCGTCACCGGCGATCACGTAGACGAAGTGATCGAACGGGCTGGTGCCCGCCTCTGCCTCGGGGTCGAACAGGCCGCGCTCGTAGCGGGCGGCGTAGGCGAAGCCGACGGCGGAAGCGAGTCCCTGTCCCAGCGGGCCGGTGGTGATCTCGACGCCCTTGGTGTGACCGTATTCGGGGTGGCCCGGGGTGAGGGAACCCCACGTGCGCAGTGCCTTGAGGTCGTCGAGCTCGAGGCCGAAGCCGCCGAGGTAGAGCTGCACGTACTGGGTGAGAGAGGAGTGTCCGACCGAGAGGATGAAACGGTCACGACCCAGCCAGTCGGTGTCGGTCGGGTCGTGACGAAGCACCCGCTGATAGAGGAGATACGCGGCCGGAGCCAGGCTCATCGCGGTGCCGGGGTGGCCGTTGCCGACCTTCTCCACGGCATCCGCAGCCAGAAGACGCGCGGTGTCCACCGCGCGTCGGTCGATCTCATCCCACTGCAATTCCGACACTGTGAAGCCCTTCTGCAACTGTTCGAGAGCGCCGGATTGCACGATCGCAGTCCGCAACGATACGGAGGGGTTTGTGATGTGCGCCGGACGCGCGAGTCATTTCAGCATAGCGCCGAGGTTCGACTCGTTACCCCCCTTTACAACGCTCCGCCCGTCCAGTAATTCCATGCCTTCGTCGAGGCTTGCGATGAGCGGCGGAACTGCGGATCAGGAGTCCTGGAACGCGATCCCGTCGCGTCCCGGGAGCCCGAATGCGAGGGTCGGTGGAGCGCTGATCATCGGGGCGGGCGAGCCCTGCGCCCGGCGTGCCCTAGACTGGGAAACGCTGTCGTGACGCGTGTGGAGGAGGCGATCGAGATCTCGACGATGTCTGATCAGACCGTTGTGAAGAAGTCCATCGGTCGCACCGTGAAGGCGTACGTCGCCCTCACCAAGCCGCGCGTCCTCGAACTGCTGCTGGTGTCGACCGTCCCGGTGATGTTCCTCGCTCAGGGCGGTCTCCCCGACATGTGGCTGGTGCTGGCCACCGTGATCGGCGGCTCGCTGAGCGCCGGCTCGGCTGCGGCGTTCAACATGTACCTCGACCGCGACATCGATGCCCACATGCATCGCACGGAGAACCGTCCGCTGGTGACCGGCGAGATCAGCCCGCGAGGCGCGCTGATCTTCTCCTGGACGCTCGCCGTCGTCTCGACCGTATGGCTGTGGTTCACCACGAACTGGCTGGCGGCCACGCTGTCGGCATCCGCCATCTTCTTCTACGTCGTCATCTACACGATGATCCTCAAGCGACGCACCGAGCAGAACATCATCTGGGGCGGCATCGCCGGGTGCTTCCCGGTGCTCATCGGCTGGGCTGCCGTCACCGGCTCGCTCGACTGGCCCGCGTTCATCCTGTTCGCGCTCATCTTCCTCTGGACGCCGCCGCATTACTGGCCGCTGTCGATGAAGTACAAGGACGACTACGACGACGTCGACGTGCCCATGCTCGGTGTCACCCGCAACGCCTCACAGGTCGGCCTCCAGGTCATCCTCTATGCCTGGGCGACCGTCGCCTGCTCGCTGCTGCTGATCCCGATCGCGAACATGGGCCTCGTCTACGGCGTCTCCGCCGCGGTGTTCGGCGGCTGGTTCATCTATGAGTCGCACCGCCTGTACAACCAGGCGGTGCGAGGCAACGAGGCGCGGCCGATGCGAGTCTTCCACGCCTCGATCACTTATCTGACGCTGATCTTCGTGGCCGTCGCGGTCGACCCGCTGCTGCCGTTCTGATCCTGCTCGGCGTCGCCGACCAGCTCGTCGTCCGCCGCTGTCGCGGGGATCTCGGAGTCGATGGGGTCGGCCTCATCGGCCTCAGCTGACTCGTTCGTCCCATCGATCGGCCCGACGACTGCGGGTGCAGGAGAAGGCAGGAGCGCCTGCACCGCACTCAGACCGACGGCGATCAGCACGCCGATGACGCCGGCGCCCAGAAGCGCGGCTCCGACGACGACGAGCGACTGCCCCACGTAGATCTCGATGCCGGTCGCCGTGCCGTCGAGCAGAGTGCTCGTCATGGTGCCGACCTGGCCGGCGATCAGCCACCCGCCCACTCCCGCTGAAGCGAGCGAGAGCACGAGGAGGAGCCAGAAGCCGATGCTGCGTGTCAATGACTTGTTCATGTCCGCAACGGTGCACGACGAACTGATGAGCCGCTGATGCCCGGGCTGTGCATCCCCTGTGCGCAGCCGGGGTCAAGCCTCCGCAGCGGCCGGCTTCTTCAGGTTCAGCACCACCACGGTGTACGCAGCCGCCGACAGCGAGGCGAGCACCATGTGGATGCCCACGAGCACCGGCGGGAGGCCTTCGCGCGCCTGCCACACGCCCACGCCGACCTGCACCAGGATCGCCAGCACGAGCACGAGCAGCCATCTGCGCGGTCGTAGGTGCAGGACCCACGCGGCGATCGTCAAGGTGACGACGAGCGCGGCGAGGATGTATCCCGGCCAGGAGTGCACGTGGGCGAGCACCGTGGCGTCGAATCCCTGGCGCTCGACGGCCGCGTCGCCGGAGTGCGGCCCGGAACCGGTGGTCAGCACGCCGAACAGGATCGTCACGGCGAGGGCGAGACCGGTGATGTGGCTCAGTGCCGCGAACCAGGTCGGCACCGCGCGCTCACGCGGTCCGGGCGCGGCGTAGAGCCTGACCAGGAAGGCCGCGGTCACGCACACAAGGAGGAGGGACGACACGTAGTGGAATCCGACGATGAAGGGGTTCAGTCCCGTGAGCACCGTGATGCCGCCCACAAGAGCCTGCGCGACGACGCCGATCAGCACGACCCAGGCGAGGATGACGAGATCCCGCCTTTCGGTCGTCACCCTGACCGATCTGACCGTGGCGGCGATGACCGTCACGAGCAGAGCCGCCATCGCGAAGGGCGTGGCGGGGAGGTCGACGAGCGTGAAGATGAAGAACACGACCCCGGCCGCCAGGATTCCGGCGGCGGCGAAGCGGAGGGCCGAGAACACCGTGGCCTTCCCCCCGGTGCGCGCCAGCACGAGCAGCAGGACGGCGAGGGCGATGACGCCGACCACACCCGTCATGACGCGGTTGCCGAACTCGATGATGCCGTGGATTCCCTGATCGGCATAGATCGGGACGAGCGACTCCGGCGTGCAGAGCGGCCACTCGGAGCATCCGAGGCCTGATCCGGTCAGCCGCACGGCGCCGCCGGTGCCGATGATGATGGTCTGCGCGAGGAATGAGAGCCAGGCGAAGACGCGAAGCGCTCGCCCCCAGAGGATCGCATGCGTCGACGCTGCCGCGTTCGTGGGGGAGGAGATCGTCGTCTCGGGCATAAGTCTCTCCGAACCGCGCCGGACACGGCGAGCGGCCCTGTCTTCAGGCGGAACCTGTAGAATCGGATTGTTGTGATGAGCGCTGACCGCGCTGAAGCATCGCTAACAGTTTAGGCGCGATGGATGCGCCGGTGATGAGGGCCCACCAACGGCACCCGCTCCCGCAGACTCGACGGGGATCAGGTGTGTCGGGGCGGATGACACCGTTTGGGACCTGTGAGGAGAGTGTGTGATGTCGGATGTGCTGATCGACCGCCCGGAGCTTGACGGCCTGGGGGTGTACGAATTCGGGTGGCATGACGAAGATGCCGCCGGAGCCATCGCCAAGCGCGGTATCTCCGAAGAGGTGGTCCGCGGGATCTCGGCGCTCAAGCACGAGCCCGAATGGATGCTGAAGACCCGACTCAAGGGCTATCAGCTCTTCGGTCGCAAGCCGATGCCGACCTGGGGTGCAGACCTCAGCGAGATCGACTTCGACAACATCAAGTACTTCGTGCGCTCGACCGAGAAGCAGGCCCAGTCCTGGGAGGATCTCCCGGCTGAGATCCGCGAGACGTACGAGCGCCTCGGCATCCCCGAGGCCGAGCGTCAGCGCCTCGTCGCCGGTGTCGCAGCGCAGTACGAGTCCGAGGTCGTCTACCACCAGATCCGCGAGGATCTAGAGGAGCAGGGCGTCATCTTCATGGACACCGACACCGCGCTCCGCGAGCACCCCGAGTTCTTCGAGGAGTACTTCGGCACCGTGATCCCGGCCGGCGACAACAAGTTCGCCGCGCTCAACACAGCCGTGTGGTCGGGAGGTTCGTTCGTCTACGTCCCCAAGGGCGTGCACGTCGAGATCCCGCTGCAGGCGTACTTCCGCATCAACACCGAGAACATGGGCCAGTTCGAGCGGACCCTGATCATCGCCGACGAGGACAGCTACGTCCACTACATCGAGGGCTGCACCGCTCCGATCTACAAGTCGGACTCGCTGCACTCGGCCGTCGTCGAGATCATCGTGAAGAAGAACGCCCGCGTTCGGTACACGACGATCCAGAACTGGTCGAACAACGTCTACAACCTCGTCACCAAGCGCGCCGTCGCCCATGAGGGCGCGACGATGGAGTGGGTCGACGGCAACATCGGCTCCAAGGTGACGATGAAGTACCCGTCGATCTACCTGATGGGCGAGCACGCCAAGGGCGAGACCCTCTCGGTCGCCTTCGCGGGTCCCGGCCAGCACCAGGATGCCGGCGCGAAGATGATCCACATGGCTCCGTACACGCAGTCGTCGATCGTCTCCAAGTCGATCGCCCGTGGCGGTGGACGTGCGGGATACCGCGGCGAGGTGAGGGTGGACGCGAACGCGCACCACTCCGCGAACACCGTGCGCTGCGACGCGCTGCTGGTGGACACGAAATCGCGCTCCGACACATACCCGGCCATCGACATCCGGGTCGACGACGTGCAGCTGGGCCACGAGGCCACCGTCTCGAAGGTCAGCGAGGAGCAGCTCTTCTACCTGCAGTCCCGCGGCATGCCCGAGGACGAGGCGATGGCGATGATCGTGCGCGGCTTCATCGAGCCGATCGCGCGCGAACTGCCCATGGAGTACGCGATGGAATTGAACAAGCTCATCGAAATGGGCATGGAAGGATCGGTCGGCTAAATGGCGGCCTCGACGACAGCGCCCAGCGAGGCGCAGCACACGAACGCGCACATCGACCCCGCAGCTCAGGTCTCGGATGCCGGATTCGTCCCGGTGCAGACCCGCTCGGAGCGTCCGCACTCCTTCGAACCCGCCGACTTCGGTTCGCCGACCGGCCGCGAGGTCAACTGGAAGCACACTCCGGTGGCCAAGCTCTCCGCCCTCTTCGAGGTGGCAGGTCTGACCGAGGGCGTGCGCTACTCGTTCGGTGACGGCGAGAAGTACGTGGCGGCACCGCTCGCCGCGGGTGATGCCCCGCGCGGAGAGGTCTTCCTGGCCGAGGACATCACGGCGGCCGTCGCCTGGCAGGGCTCATCCGAAGCGCTGCACATCCGCATCCCGCGCGAAGAAGAGGTCGCTGAGCCGATCCTCGTCTCGATCGAGGGCCTCGGCGCCGAACTGCGCGCCGATGCCCACATCGTGATCGAGGCCCTCGAGCACAGCTCGGCCACCGTCGTGCTCCAGCACACCGGAGCCGCGCAGTACTCGCAGAACGTCGAGATCATCGTCCGCGATGGCGCGAAGCTCACTGTCATCAGCCTGCAGCAGTGGCAGGACGAGGCCGTGCACACCTCTGCGCATCAGGCCAGGGTCGATGCGGATGCCACGCTCAAGCACTTCGTGATCAGCTTCGGCGGCGGAGTCGTGCGCGTGAACCCGAGCGTCGAGCTCGCCGGCGCCGGATCCGAGGGCTACCTCTACGGACTGTCCTACGCCGATGCCGGGCAGCACCTTGAGAGCCAGGTCTACCTGCACCACAAGGGCCCGCACACCAAGGGCGACGTGCTCTACAAGGGTGCGCTCCAGGGGCAGGGAGCGCACAGCGTCTGGATCGGCGACGTGCTCATCGGCGCCGACGCGACGGGCACCGACTCCTACGAGGCGAACCGCAACCTGGTGCTCACCGAGGGTGCACGCGCCGACTCGATCCCGAACCTCGAGATCGAGACCGGGGACATCCTCGGCGCCGGCCACGCCAGCGCCACGGGGCGCTTCGATGACGAGCAGCTGTTCTACCTGCAGGCCCGCGGCATCAGCGAAGAGGAAGCGCGCCGACTCGTCGTGCTCGGATTCCTCACCGACATCGTTCAGCGCCTGGGAATCCCGGCACTGGAGACCGAGCTGCTCGACGCGATCGAGACGGAGCTCGCCGAGGTGAACGCATGAGCGCCGAGCGCGTGTGCGGCGTCGCGGAACTCGAGCAGGACATGCCGATCCGCGTCGAGCCGAACGGCGTCCCGATCACCGTGATCAAGGACTCCGAAGGTGTGATCCACGCCATCGGGGACACCTGCACGCATGGCGACATCTCTCTCGCCGAAGGCTTCGTCGAAGGTGACACGGTGGAGTGCTGGGCCCACGGCTCCGCGTTCTCGCTGCTCACCGGCAAGCCCCAGAACCTCCCTGCTTATGAGCCCGTTCCGGTCTACGTCGTCGAGATCGACGGCGACGACGTGCTCATCGACCCGACTGTGACGAAGGAAGTCTGAATGTCTGTTCTCGAAATCCGCGACCTGCACGTGACGGTCGAGACCGAGGCGGGTACCACCCCGATCCTCAACGGAATCACCCTCACCATGAACACCGGTGAGACGCACGCGATCATGGGCCCCAACGGCTCGGGCAAGTCGACGCTCGCGTACACGATCGCCGGCCACCCGAAGTACACCGTGACCTCCGGCTCGATCACGTTCGACGGCCAGGATGTGCTCGCGATGAGCGTCGACGAGCGCGCGCGCGCCGGCCTGTTCCTCGCGATGCAGTACCCGGTCGAGATCCCCGGCGTGACGGTGACGAACTTCCTCCGCACCGCCAAGACGGCACTCGACGGCGAAGCTCCGGCGATCCGCGGCTGGACCAAGGACGTCAAGGCGGCCATGGCGAACCTCCGCATGGACCCGAAGTTCGCTCAGCGCAACGTCAACGAAGGCTTCTCCGGTGGCGAGAAGAAGCGTCACGAGATCCTGCAGCTCGAGGTCCTCAAGCCGCAGTTCGCGATTCTTGACGAGACCGACTCGGGCCTCGACGTCGACGCGCTGAAGATCGTCTCGGAAGGCGTCAATCGCGCCAAGGAGTCGACCGGCCTCGGCGTGCTGCTGATCACGCACTACACCCGCATCCTCCGCTACATCCGTCCGGACTTCGTGCATGTGGTCGTCGCGGGCAAGATCGTCGAAGAGGGCGGCCCTGAGCTCGCAGACCGGCTCGAGGAAGAGGGATACGACCGTTTCCTCGACCCCGCAGCCCCCATCGAGGCGTAGGCTGATTCGCATGACAGCCACCCTCACGGACGCGAAGTACGACGAGGTCACCGAGGCGCTCAAAGACGTCATGGACCCGGAACTCGGGATCAACGTCGTCGACCTCGGTCTCATCTACGACCTCGCTTGGGATGACGAGAACGATGCTCTCGTCATCCACATGACGCTGACCAGCGCCGGCTGCCCCCTGACGGACGTGCTCGAGGACCAGACCGCGCAGGCTCTGGACAACGTCGTCGACCGCTTCCGCATCAACTGGGTGTGGATGCCGCCGTGGGGTCCGGAGAAGATCACAGACGACGGGCGCGACATGATGCGCGCCCTCGGCTTCGCGATCTGAGAATGCTCGAAGTCACGGCTCTGCCTCTGGCGGAGCTCAGACGACGTAGCAGCGAGAAGTGGCGGGAGTATCCCGCTGACGTGCTTCCGCTCTTCGTCGCGGAGACCGATTTCCCGCTCGCACCGGAGGTCTCGAACGCGTTGCGTCGCGCCGTCGAGCTCGGAGACACGGGGTACATCGCCTCGCGGACACCATTGCCCGACACCTACGCGGCGTTCGCACGCCGTCGCTTCGGCTGGGAGGCGGATCCGACGCGGATGCGCACCACGGCCGATGTGAGCATGGGCATCGTCGAGATACTCCGCCGCGTGACGCAGCCGGGAGAGCGCGTGGTCGTCACCCCTCCCGTGTACCCGCCGTTCTTCGATCTGGTGTCCGAGGCCGGCGCCGAGGTGGAACGGGTGCCTCTCATCGACACGGGGATGGGGTGGGAACTCGATCTCGACGGCGTCCGTGCAGCGTTCGAGGACGGCGCGACCGCGATCCTGCTCTGCAATCCGCACAACCCGACGGGCACCGTCCACAGTCGCGACGCGCTCGCGGCGCTGGCCGAGATCGCCGACGAGTTCGGCGCGGCGGTGGTCTCCGACGAGATCCACGCACCGCTCGCGCAGCCGGGAACCGGCTTCACGCCGTTCCTCCACACGGGCGAGGCCGCCGAGCGCGTGGGGTATGCGGTCGTCAGCGCGAGCAAGGCCTTCAATCTGGCCGGCCTCAAGTGCGCCCTCATGGTGACCGCTTCCGAATCGACGAGCGCGGTCGTGCGCGGGTTGCCGATCGAGGTCGAGTGGCGCACCGGTCAGTTCGGTCTGCTCGCGGCTGTCGCCGCCTTCTCGGAGGAGAGCGATGAGTGGCTGGACGGGCTGCTCGCGACACTCGACGCGAACCGCGTACTCCTCGAGGACCTGCTCGCATCGAAGCTCCCCGGTGCCCGCTACCGGATGCCCGATGCCGGCTACCTCGCCTGGATCGATCTCTCGGCTCTCGGATGGGGCGACAACCCCGCGCGTCGGATCCTCAAGGAGGCGAAGGTAGCCCTGCACTTCGGCCCCGCCTTCGGCGAGCAGGGCAGGGGATTCGTGCGGTTGAACTTCGGGACGAGTCCGGAGATCATCACCGAGGCCATCGAGCGCATCGCGACGCTCGTGGATCGATGACGGTCGATCGCGCGACATCGTCGATCTGGGACCGAGAACGCCTCTGGGTCACCGCCGGCGCGGTCGCGCTGATCTTCCTGGCGGCGATCGAGGCTCTGGCGGTGACGACCGTCATGCCGATCGTCAGCGAGGCGCTCGACGGCCAGGCGCTGTATGCGGTGGCCTTCGCGGGGACACTGGCGACGAGCGTGATCGGGATGGTCGCCGCGGGTGCCTGGTCGGACGCTCGCGGGCCCCGGGGTGCGCTGTACGCCGCCGTGTCGCTGTTCATCGCCGGCCTTCTGCTGTCGGGGTTCGCGGTGACGATGGATCAGTTCCTCATCGGCCGCCTCGTGCAGGGGCTCGGTGCGGGCGGACAGACGGTGGCCCTGTACGTCGTGGTGGCCCGCCTGTATCCGCCCCACCTGCACGGAAGGGTCTTCGCGGCGTTCGCCGCGGCCTGGGTGGTGCCGTCGATGATCGGCCCGTTCCTCGCGGGTGCCGTCGCCGAGTACCTCGACTGGCGGTGGGCATTCCTCGGGGTGGCCGTGCTGACGACGGCCGCCTTTCTCATGATCGCGATCCGGTTGCGCGGCGTCGACCTCGGGCATGGCGAACCACAGGACCGTCGAGCTCTCGTGACTCGTCTGATGCTCGCCGTCGTCGTCGCGGTGTTCGCCGTGCTGATCGGCTTCACGGCCGAGATGACCGCGCAGATCGGATGGTCGGTCGCACTGGGCTCGGTGGCCGTCATCGCCGTGGCCGTGCTGCCGCTGCTCCCTCGACGCACTCTGCGCGCCGGCCGGGGCCTGCCGAGCGTCGTGCTCATGCGGGGCGTCGTCGCCGGCGCGTTCTTCGCCGCGGAAGCGTACATCCCGTACCTGCTCATGGAGAGGTTCGGGTTCACGGCGACGTGGGCGGGCATCGCCTTGATGTTCGCCGCGTTCGCCTGGGCCGGTGCGTCCGCGCTGCAGGGGAGGTTCGGTGAACGTCTCGGCAACACGAGGATCACCGTCATCAGCCTCTCGCTGCTGGTCTGTGCTCTGGTGTTCGTGCTCCTCGCAGCGCTCTGGGGGTTCTCGCCGCTCTTCGTGGTGGTGGGATGGGCCTTCGCCGGCGGCGGCATGGGTCTGCTCTATCCCCGCCTCACGGTGCTCACGCTCGCGTACTCGGATGCCGGCAACCAGGGCTTCAACTCGTCAGCTCTGTCGATCTCGGACTCCACGGGCGCCGCGGTCGTCATCGCTCTCGCGGGTCTCGCCGTCGCCAGCCTCGGCGGTGGTGCGAGCGCCTTCGGCGTCGTCTTCGCGTTCTGTCTCGGTCTGGTGCTCCTGGCGTTCGTGCCAGGACTCAGGCTGGGTCACGCCGCGGAGCTGACGGATGCGGAGTCGCGCGAGCGGTGAGGCCGGCGCCGGACGACTCTCCGGCGAGCGCGGCCACGCCGAGGTCGAAGACGCGGTCGAGTCCCGCTGTGACGTCGATCGTGTGGTCGTCGAGCGCTGCTCCGTGGCTGTCGGCGTGCATCCGCTGCTGAACGAGAGTCGCATGGCCGAGCACGAAGTGCAGGAGTGCGGCTGCTCGCTCCGGTGCGTCCGACAGGCCGTGGCGCGTCAGCGCGGCTTCCAGTGCGGTGTGCGCATACGACGAGCCGAGACGCAGGGCATACGTGCTGAGCACGAGCTCGGCCCCGTCGCGATAGGTGAAGAGCGCGTCGCGGATGCTGCGGGCGGTGGTCAACACGTCCGCATCGTCGCGCGGGATGCCCGCGGTGATGCGATCGGCCAACTCCGCCAGCAGCTCCTGCTTGCTCGAGAAGTGCCAATAGAGAGCACTCGGCTGCACATCGAGCCTGCCGGCGATCCGCCGCATCGAGAGGTCGGCGAGGCCGACCTCGTCGAGGAGCGCGAGTGCAGCGCGCGCGACGCCGTCGCGGTCGTGACGGGTCGAGTTGTGCTCCGGGGCCATCCCGTCAGTATAGTGAACACCGTTCAAGTGAACGGTGTTCAGGAAGGTGATGGACGATGGCTCGGCACACAGACGACCTCGGTCGCGAACTCGCGAGGGTGGCGATCTTCGCCGCGCTCATCATCGTCCTCGGAATGGTGACGATCCCGATCCCCGGCGGGGTGCCCATCACCGCGCAGACCCTGGGGGTGATGCTCGCCGGCGCTGTACTCGGCCCGCGGTCGGCCCCGCTCTCGGTGCTCCTCGTGTTGGTGCTGGCAGCGGTCGGGCTCCCCGTCCTCGCCGGTGGCCGTGGCGGTCTCGGCGTCTTCGTCGGTCCGACAGCCGGCTACCTGCTCGGGTGGCTCCTGGGCGTCATCGTCATCGGACTGATCGTGCGCAGCGGTCGGCCCCGCTGGTGGCGGATCGCCCTCGGGGTCGTCGTCGGCGGCATCGTGGTCGTGTACGTCTGCGGGGTGCCCGTCACCGCGCTCGTACTCGGGCTCGACCTGGGACCCACCGCACTGGCGAGTCTCGTCTTCCTCCCCGGCGATCTGCTCAAGGCGGCAGCGGCCACAGCGCTGGTCCTCGCGCTACGGCGCGCGTACCCTCGAGCTTTCGGCACGAGTGCCCCATCCGTGCCGGCATCCGTCCGTGCGGTCTGAGACCTCGACCGGATCGATCTCGGTCGACGATGTCACCGTGGAGCGGGAGGGGCAGCCGATCCTGCGCGATGTGAGCATCGAGCTCACGACGGCGACGATCGCGGTCATCGGCGCGAACGGTTCAGGAAAGTCCACTTTCGCGCGTCTGCTGAACGGCCTCGTGCTCCCGGATGCAGGGCGCGTCACGGTGCACGGTCTCGATTCTCGTAGGGATGTGAAGGCTCTGCGGCGGCGGGTGGGTTTCGTCTTCACCGATCCGCAGGCGCAGATCCTCATGCCTACGCCTGCCGAGGACCTCGCGCTGTCGCTTCGCGGATCCTCTCGTGCGGACGTCGACAGACGTGTGGCCGCGGCACTCGCCGAGCACGGCTTGACCGATCGGGCGGACGTGCCGGCGTCGGCGCTGTCCGGCGGTCAGAAGCAGATGCTGGCTCTCGCGTCTGTCCTGATCACCGAACCGCAGCTGATCGTCGCCGACGAGCCGACGACCCTGCTGGACCTGCGCCACTCCCGACGGATCGCGGATCTGCTGCTGGCGCTTCCCGCCCAGGTCGTCATCGTCACCCACGACCTCGAGCTCGCAGCGAGGTGCGACCACGCGGTCCTCTTCGAGGCGGGCTCGATCATCGCGTCGGGCGCCCCGCCGGACGTGGTCGCCGAGTATCGCGAGCTGGCCGCGTGATCCAGTCCTATCGGCCGGGGGCGAGTATCGTCCACCGGATGCCGGCGGGCCCCAAGCTCGCCGTCTTCGCCGTGCTCGCGCTCGTCTCGTCCGGCTATCCGCACGATCGATGGAGCGTCACAGCCGCGCTTCTCGTCGTCTGCCTGCTCTATCTCGCCGCCGGCCTTCCGGGGACGACCCTGCTCGTCGAGGCGTGGCGGCTGCGGTGGCTCGTACTGGTTCTCGGGGCCGCCCTGTGGATCTTCGCCACACCGCTCACGGCATGGGTCAGCACGGCCAGGGTGGCATCACTGCTGCTGCTGGCGTCGCTTCTCACGATCACCACCCGGATGGGCGATCTGCTCGCGGTGCTGCATCGGATGCTGAGACCGCTGCGCCGACTGGGCATCGATGCGGATGCCGTCGCGATGACGATCTCACTGACCCTCACGATGATTCCGGTGGTCGCAGGCTTCGCCCATGCGGTCACCGAGGCCCACCTCGCACGCGGCATCCGTCGCGGCGTGCGAGGCGCGGTGCCGCTCATGGTCAGGACACTACGCCACGCGGACGACGTCGGCGACGCTCTCGCCGCTCGCGGTCTCGTGTGATCGGCGGGCGATGCGCAGGGACAGCAGCATCCCGCCGGCGGCGACCGAGGCAGTGAGCACGGTCGTCCCCGCGACGAGGAGCAGGACGACGGAGGCGATGCCCAGGACGGCGGCGATCACGACCCGGTGCGTCCTGTCAGCGGATCGCGGCGACGGCTGCGTCTCGATGCGGGTGAGGGAGGTCGCGATCGCCGCTGTCAGAGTCAGGGCGACGGCGAGCCAGATCGGACGCGACACCCACCAGGAGACGGAACTCGGATCCGGCAGCGCGATTCCGCTGACGAGTGAGGCGACGGCCGAGATCCCCGCCATGGCGAGCAGTACCGGCATGTGCCACAGGTAGATCGTCATGGTGCGGCGATTGACGAAGGCGCCGAACGCGGCGGGGACCGGCCGGTGGCTGAGCTCGTCGATGCGATCGCGCAGAAGCGAGACGGCGCTCAGGTGCACGACGCCGACGAGCAGCAGCGCGGCGGTCGGGGGATTGATGTTCGCGATGAGGTCGGGGGAGTAGATCCCGGTCGCGAACGCTGCGATGAGGGCGGTCAGAGCCGCTGCTCCCACCAGGGCCCGCGTCGCTCGAGGCAGCCGGTCGATCGTGCCGTCGGCGAGGAAGAACCCGATCTGCTGGAGTGCGAGCCACACGAAGGCGAGATTCAGAAACCCCAGTCCCTCGACCCCGGTGCTCGCCCGGGCCACATCGACGCAGACCGATGCCCACACGAGGGCTGCGACGGTGACCAGGGGCCTGCGTGCGTGGGCTCTCGAGAGTGCCGGGAGGAGCGCCTGACAGCCCAGGAAGACTCCGAGGAACCACAGCGGCTGGCTGTAGCGGAAGCCGGCGGTGGCGATGATGTCGGCGGGAACACCTGCGACGTGGAGAGCCGCGAGCGCGACGCCGACGACGGCGATGGCGAACAGTGCGGGCCGGAGCAGGCGATGCACGCGGGCTGCGATGAAGTCGGATGCGGTGCCGCCGCGCGCCTGCGACCGCCGGAAGGCGATGTGACCGGCGAAGCCTCCGATGATGAAGAACAGCGGCATGACCTGGAGGACCCAGCTCACGGGGATGATCCACGAGGTGCCCTCGCTCGCGTTCGCGAAGACCGGGCTGCCGTCGGCGATCGTGACGCCCACCATGATGGCGTGAAGCAGCACGACTCCTGCGACGCAGATCGCTCGCAGCAGGTCGATCGCGGCATCACGACCGGCCGGCAGCGGGGGGCGGGGAGCGATGCGGGGCGGCGCTTCGACGATGGCCATGGAGTCCTCCTCGGATAGGTGTCCGAGGAGCGTATGGACGCGGTGCCGGTCGGGGGATCACCCTCCGGGCTGGTTCGCACCCCTACTGCGGTGTGACCCGGAGCAGCGGCTCAGGAGGGCTCGACGAGACCCGTGTCGTAGGCGAGGATCACGGCGTGCACGCGGTCGCGGAGTCGGAGCTTGGCGAGCACCTTGCCGACATGCGTCTTCACGGTCTGCTCGGCGATGAAGAGGTCGGACGCGATCTCGCTGTTCGACCGTCCGCGACCGATGAGCACCAGCACCTCCCGCTCCCGATCGGTCAGGTCTGCGAGCGAGGTCGCCGCCTTCGCGGTGCGGGGCCGACGTCCGGCGAACTGCTCGATCATGCGCCGCGTCACACTGGGGGCGAGCAGGGCATCGCCGCCGGCGACGACGCGCACGGCGTGCACGAGCTCCTCGGGAAGAGCGTCCTTCAACAGGAATCCGCTCGCGCCGGCCTCGAGCGCGTCGTAGACGTAGTCGTCGATGTCGAAGGTCGTGAGCATGAGGATCCTCGGCACATGAGCCGCAGGGTAGGCGGGTCCGAGGATGCGCCGAGTGGCCTCGATGCCGTCGACCTGCGGCATCCGCACGTCCATCAGGATGACGTCCGGATCGAGGCGGGCAGCGAGGGTGATGGCTTCGGCTCCGTCGGCCGCCTGGCCCGCGACACGGATTCCCTCGTGCGCATCGAGCAGAGCGGCGAATCCGGCGCGCACCATCGCCTGGTCGTCGGCGATGAGGACGCTGATCGTCACGGATTCTCCTGGGTGATCGGAGCGGTGGTCTCGCTCGATGGACGCTCGTGCAGCGGGAGGGAGGCGATGACCTCCCACCCGCCCTCGGTGGTGGGGCCGGCGGCGAAGGACCCGCCGAGCAGTTCGACGCGCTCACGCATGCCGCGAAGTCCATAGCCTCCGCTGGGGTGAGCCGGTGGGGTGGTGGCGCGGCCGTTGCGGACGCGGATGCCGATGGCGTGGAGATCCGCCTGCAGGCGCACCGTGACGGCGGCGCCGGACGCGTGCCGTACCGCGTTGCTGAGCGCCTCCTGCGCGATGCGGAAGGCGGCGATCTGCACGGCCTGCGGGGCGTCGGTGAACGCGCCCGTCATCTCGAGCCCCACCGTCACGCCGGCGCGCCGGATCGTGTCGACGAGGGCCGGGATGTCGTCGATGCTCTGCTGCGGCGCCAGCTCGGCCGCCTGGTCCTCGGTGCGCAGCACGCCCAGCATCCGCCGCATCTCGGTGAGCGATCCCCGCGCTGTGGCCGCGATGCTCTCGAACTCCGACGTCGCCGCGTCGCCGATCTCGGGCAGTCGGTATCGAGCAGTGGACGCCTGCACCTGGATGACCGACATACTGTGGGCGATGACGTCGTGCAGTTCGCGGGCGATACGGGTGCGCTCCTCGACGAGCGCGCGGCGGGACTCTTCGAGGGCTGAATGCTCCCGTTCCTTCGTGAGCTCGGCAGATACCCTCACGCGTCCTGCGACCAGTACGGCGACCAGGAACACGGCTGCGGCCACAGACGTGGTCACGATGAGATCTGCCGTGGCGCTGCCTGCCGTCGCCGGAGTGGCGACGATCTCGGGGCGCAGCAGCGGGGCCGTGAGGGAGAGCAGCGCGCCGACGCCGAGCGGGACGACGCCCAGGCGCGCGCCGTGGACGAAGGTCACGACGCCCACGAAGAGGACGAAGGTGACGAGCGCGGGCACCGACCACGGCCACGGCGCCTCGGTCGCCTGATCGGGCACGACCAGCAGCGGGAGCGCGAACGCCGCAGAGCAGAACATCGCGATCGCCCACCGCGGATACCGCAAGGAGAGCAGCGGCGCCGAGCAGAGTGCAGCGCCGAGGATGAACGTCAGCGGCAACGCGGTGCCGTACAGCACGGTCTGCAGCGACACGAGCACCGCGAAGAGCGCCAGGCTCGCCACGGCGAGCGCGGCGAGCGCGGCCGTTCGACGGCTGATGCGGGGAGTCCGCGGTGTGCGGGGTGTGCGGGGCAGGCGACGTGCCATGAGTGTCATCCTGCCAGTTGCGGGACGGGGGCGCGTCGACGCCGGGCAGCGGTGACGCGGTCGATGACCAGTCCGATGATGAGAGCGACCCCGATACCGATCCCGGCGCTGGCGAGGGGCTGATCTTCGATCCATGATCCGGCGAGCAGCCCGATCGCCAGGCTCAGCGCGCTCCAGCTGAGACCGGCCACGACGCTCAGGGGAAGGAAACGCCTCCAGGGGAATCGCAGCGCGCCCGCCGACATGTTCACAGCGACACGGCCGACAGGGATGTATCGAGCGCCGAGGATCAGAGCCGCACTGCGCTGGTCGAGGGCGCGTTCCGCGTGGGCGAAGGCCGAGGCGATCCGCGGTCGACGCATCCACGCCCAGCGGGTCGTGCCGAGTCGACGACCGAGCACGAATGCGATGTTGTCGCCGATGGTCGCGCCGACGGCGGCGACGAGCCCGAGCGGGATTAGCGCCCATGGCTCTCCTGAGGATGCCAGCACGGCGGCTGCCGCCACGAGCACGGTCTCACTCGGAACAGGCGGGAAGAAGCCGTCGATGATCGTCACCGCGAGCAGCACGGCATACAGCCAGGGGGAGGCGACGGTCTGCAGGATGAGCTCGTTGATGACGTCCACCTCAGCAGGCTAGAAAGCGGAGGGCACGCAGGGCATCACCCTGAGGTATCGATCGCATCCACCCGCAGAGGTAGATCTGTGCACAGGCCGACGACTGCACCACGATCCGTACGTCGACTGAACACCCAGCCGAGCGATCTATACTGGGAGTTTGGCCCCTCGGCCTGAACCCCCTTGAAAGAACGGACATCCCGCCTGTGCTTGCCGTGCACGAACTCGAGATCCGCGTGGGCGCACGCCTCCTGATGGAGAACGTGTCGTTCCGTGTGAGCGACGGAGACAAGATCGGTCTCGTCGGCCGCAACGGTGCAGGCAAGACCACGCTCACCAAGGTGCTCGCCGGCGACGTCCTTCCCTCTGGGGGCACGGTGACGCGCTCCGGAGAGCTCGGCTACCTTCCCCAGGATCCCCGTTCGGGCAACCCGGAGGATCTGGCGCGCACGAGGATCCTCGATGCCCGCGGACTCGGACAGCTGAATCTCGGCATGACCGAGGCCTCGCTGGCCATGGGCTCGGAAGACCCCGCCGTGGCCGAGAAGGCGATGAAGCGCTATGCGCGCCTCACCGAGCAGTTCGAGGCACAGGGCGGATACGCCGCAGAAGCCGAGGCGGCATCCATCGCCAACAACCTCTCGCTGCCCGACCGCATCCTCGATCAGCCGCTCTCGACGCTCTCGGGCGGACAGCGTCGTCGCATCGAGCTCGCGCGCATCCTGTTCTCGGATGCGGAGACGATGATCCTCGACGAGCCGACCAACCACCTCGACGCCGACAGCGTCGTGTGGCTGCGCGAGTTCCTCAAGAACTACAAGGGCGGGCTGATCGTGATCAGCCACGACGTCGAGCTCGTCGGCGAGACCGTCAACCGCGTCTTCTACCTCGACGCGAACCGCCAGATCATCGACACCTACAACATGAACTGGAAGAACTACCTGCGCCAGCGGGTGGCCGACGAGGAGCGCCGCAAGAAGGAGCGAGCCAACGCCGAGAAGAAGGCCACCACGCTGCAGCAGCAGGCGGCCCGTTTCGGTGCGAAGGCGTCGAAGGCCGCTGCCGCTCACCAGATGATCGCGCGCGCTGAGAAGCTCCTCGCGGGTCTCGACGAGGTCCGCCAGGAAGACCGGGTGGCGAAGCTCCGCTTCCCCAAGCCCGCCGCCTGCGGCAAGACCCCGATGATGGCGACGGGGCTGTCGAAGTCGTACGGATCGCTCGAGATCTTCACGGATGTCGACCTCGCGATCGACCGCGGATCGAAGGTCGTCGTGCTCGGACTCAACGGTGCGGGCAAGACCACGCTGCTGAGGATGCTCGCCGGAGTCGACGAGCCGGACACGGGTCAGCTCGAGCCGGGCCACGGGCTCAAGGTCGGCTATTACGCGCAGGAGCACGAGAACCTCGACGTGAACCGCTCGGTGCTCGAGAACATGGTCTCGGCCGCTCCGCACATCACGGAGATGGAAGCGCGCAAGGTGCTCGGATCCTTCCTCTTCACCGGCGACGATGTGCTCAAGCCCGCCGGGGTTCTCTCGGGCGGCGAGAAGACGCGTCTCTCGCTGGCGACCCTCGTGGTCTCCTCGGCCAACCTGCTGCTGCTCGATGAGCCCACCAACAACCTCGATCCCGCGTCTCGCGAGGAGATCCTCGGTGCTCTCGCGCACTACGAGGGTGCAGTGGTCCTCGTCTCGCACGACCCCGGTGCGGTGCAGTCGCTCAACCCGGAGCGCGTGCTGATCCTTCCCGACGGTGTCGAGGACCTCTGGAGCCAGGAGTACCAGGACCTCATCGAGCTCGCCTAACGCGTCCGAGGTGGGCCACGTCCGACGGGAGTGGCATAGTCGACAGGGTGACCCATGACGACTCCGACCTCGCCCTCGATCCGCTCAACGACTGGCTCAGAGGACGCCACGCTCTCACCGGCGTCGCTCCGGACTGGGACATCCGCGACCTGCCGGATGACCCGGCGGTCCTGTTCGCCGAGTGGTTGCGCGCCGCCGCCGCAGCCGGGGTGGCGGAACCGCACACGGTGACGCTGGCGACGGTCGACGCCGACGGGATCCCCGATGCGCGCACGCTCATCCTGAAGAGGATCGACGAACGAGGGTGGGCCTTCGCGAGCACGCGGTCGTCCCGTAAGGGGGCGCAGCTCGGCGCAGTGCCGGCAGCGGCCCTGAACTTCTGGTGGCAGCCGCAGGTCCGTGCAGTCCGCGTGCGCGGCCGCGTGGAGGAGGCGACGCCGGAGGAGAGCGCCGCCGACCTCGCCGCTCGCTCGGCGGCCGCACAGGCCGGCATCGCCGACGGCGACTGGGTGCTCTGGCGCATCGTCCCGAGCCGCATCGAGTTCTGGCAGGGGGAGACCGATCGGAACCACACCCGTCTCGTGTACGAGGCATCCGCGGACGGCTGGAGCCGGGCGCTCTCCGGTCGCGCCGCTGACCGCATCGAGGAGGAGGCTCGCGCATGAGCGACTTCCAGGTCATCGAGATCGGTGCGCTGGACGAGTGGCGTGAGCACCACGGCGGCTTCGATGCCGCGCGCTCCCGCGACGGTCGCCGCGTCGTCGACCACGAGCTGACGATGCAGTTCATCGGACTCACCGCGAACGCCCTCGCTCCGGGTGAGGAGGCGGGGTACTGGCACGTTCATTCACGCATCGAGGAGCTCTACGTCTACCTCGAGGGGCGCGGGCAGATGGGTCTCGACGACGAGATCGTCGAGGTCGGCCCCGGCACCGTGATCCGAGTCGGTCAGGGGGTCGCCCGCACCTGGCGGTCTCACCCTGGCAGTGCGGGGGAGCTCCGCTGGCTGTGCATCCGGGCCGGAGGCCAGGAGCTGCCGCATCTTCCCGATGACAGTGCGCGCCTGCCTGACCGGCCGCTGCCCTGGACCGACTGAACGATGAGCGAGGTTCTCCCGCCTCCGCCGTCAGAGGCCCCGAGCTTCGCCGACGACTTCTCGACGGGGCTCGACGACGAGAAATGGGTCGCCCACTACCTCCCGCATTGGACGGTTCCCGAGAGGTCGGCGGCGCGATATGAGATCGTCGACTCGGTGCTGCGCCTGCGTATCGACAGCGATCAGCTCGATTGGCGGAAGGAGGATGCCCCGCTCCGTGTGTCGAATGTGCAGACCGCGGTGTTCTCCGGATCCGTCGGGTCGGCGCGCGGCACGCACCGACATCGTCCGGACGGTCTGGAGGTGCGAACGGAGACGCCTCTGCACTTGCTGTTCGCTCCCGCCCGCGGACGCATCGATGTGACCGTCGCCGCGAGCGCCGACGAAGGATGCATGCTCGCCGCCTGGCTCGTCGGGATCGAACACCTCTCGGAGAGGGATGCCGGCGAGATCTGCATCTTCGAGATCGACGCGGATGCGGTCTCGAATACGACTCGAGCGCGGACCGGCATCAAGGCGCACGGTGATCCGCGTCTGCAGACCGACATGGCCGAGGTGGTGCTCCCGTTCGACGCGAGTGAGCAGCACACCTGGACAGTCGTCTGGGGTGACGGCGAGACGGTGATCGGCTGCGAGGGGAGGGTGCTGCGGCGGATCCCGCAGTCGCCCGACTATCCGCTGATGCTCCTGATCGATCTCTTCGAGATCGGGACGCCCTCGGGCCGCTACCCCAAGTCCGCCCTCGTCGTGGACGTGCGGGCCTGGGGCTGACGCGCCTCAGCGAGCGTCGAGGAGCTCGTCCTCGACGTCGGCATCGCTGTCACGGCGCCGGGACTTCTTGACGGGTGCCGGCATCCCCTCCACCTCTTCGCGGTGCTTCACGATCTCGGTGCGGATGATGTAGCCGATGAACACGAAGCCCATCAGCGCGAACAGGATCCACTGGATCGCATACGACAGATGCGGGCCGGGGTCGTCGGTGGGGGAGTCGAAGCGGCCCAGGGTGCCTTCGCCCGCCGGTTCCTCGCTCACGATCTGCCCGTACGCGCTCGTGATCACGTCTCCGTCGACCAGCTCGGCGATCGAGGGGAGGTTGATCGTCGGCACCTGGCCCTCGGGAGCGCCGCGTCCCGAGGCCGGCAGCTGCTCTCCGGGACGCAGACGCACGATGACCTCGACCTCTCCGCTCGGAGGCGCAGGAACGGCATCCGGGGAATCACCGTCGCCGGGCGGCACCCATCCGCGGTCGACGATGAACACACGTCCGTCGACATCGCGGAACGGCACCAGAACCTCGAACGCACTCGTGCCGCCGTGGGGCCGATTGCGCACGAGGAGCTGGTCATCGGCGATGTACTCGCCGTTCAGGACGACAGGGTGCCAGACGTCGCCGGGCTCGAGCGCTCCGTCGGCGCCGATGAGGTCGGACAGCGGGACGGGATCCGCGTCATAGTTCTTCTCGACGAGAGCGATCTGCTCGGATCGCGTCTCGTTGCGCTCGAACTGCCAATTCGACAGGAAGGCGCACCCGACCGCGAAGCCGATCGCGATCAGCACGTACACGGTCCATCGACCCATCCGGGCACTCACGAGGGCATACCATCTCTCACTGTCACGGGGAAGTCTCTGGCAGCCAGGTAGTCGTGGAGGAACGAGACATGCTCGTCGCACGCGAGCCAGATCTTCTCACGGTCGGCGGCATGGATACGCGGATTGCGCCACACCACCTGCGTGGTCGCCGCGCTCCGGCATCCGGCACGCGAGCACTCCAGTCCACTCACTCGCGATCCTGGCGGCTTTCGTGGATGGTGATGACGTGAGGCGGCGGATCCTGTTCGACCGGAAGCGTCGGGGCCGGGGCAGGTGCCTCCAGCTGCTGCACGGGAGATTCCGCCGTCGTCTCGGTGCTGTCGCTTCCTGCGTTCGCGAACACCACCGCGATGTAGGGAAGGAGCGCGGCCGCGAGCGCGAAGACCCATGTGTACCAGCCGTAGGGCTGCACGAACATCATGAGCGCGAAGCAGAGGATGCGGATCGTCATGGTGAGCGCGTATCGGCGCACGCGGTGGTCCGCCTCGTCTTTCGGCGACTGCGGAAGCGAGGTGACAGCAGGGACCAGTGGCTTGCTCTTCACGATGAGTCCAGCCTACGCCGGTGCGGGCACCACGGCGCGCCCGTCTGCTGCTCAGGTCGAGAAGAGGAAGGGCAGAGTGAAGGCGCCGAAGAACAGGAACCCGATGACCATCATGATGATGCCGATGACGAGCACCGCGACCATGATGTACCCCATGATGAGGCCGGCGAAGGCCATGCCGCGTCCGCCGATCGAGGGGTTCGCCTTCGTCTGTCGGAGCGCCATGTGGCCGGTGATCACGGCGACGATCGAGGCGAGCAGAGGCACCACAGCCCAGAAGAGCACGACTCCGGCGATTCCGCAGATCAGCGACGTGACCGCGAGTCCGCTCGCCGGGCGAGGTGCGGGATAGTTCGGTGCTGCGTAGTTCGGTGCCGCGTAGTTCGGGTATCCGGTGGCGGGTTGGCCGGGAGCGGACGTCGGGTAGGGCGACGCTGCAGACGCTGAGCCGTAGGGGTGCATCGATCCGCCGCCGTGGACAGGCGGGCTCGGCGCGAAGGAAGGCGCGGCGCCCGGGTACGCCTGGGTGGGCGACGCCGGAGGGGCAGTCGGGTACGACGGCGGCTGCGCCGCCGGAGAGGCTGCCTGGTAAGGCTGTGCGGGTGGTGCCGGCGCTGCGGGCGGCGGGGGAGTCGGCTGCGGTCCGCCCGAAGGGGTGGGGATGCTGTTGTCGCTCACGGTGGCGCCTTTCGTCGGGTTCAGCGTTCCAGTCGCGGCGTCCGTCTGTCAAACGACGCCGGTCGGACGGCGGCATCCTCGGTAGGATCGAGGACGACCAGGCCCCGACCCCAGCGGCCAGATCAGGAGTGGAAATGAGTTCTCGCGTCGTCCTCGTCACCGGCGGCAACCGCGGCATCGGCCGCGCCATCGCAGAGCGATTCGTCCGTGACGGATACCGCGTCGCAGTGACGGCGCGGAGCGGGGAAGGCCCCGACGGCACGTTGACGGTCCGCGCGGACGTCACGGACGCCGCGGCTCTCGACGCGGCATTCACCGAGGTCGAGCAGCAGCTCGGGCCGGTGGAGATCGTGGTCGCCAACGCGGGGATCACCAAGGACACTCTCCTCCTTCGCATGAGCGAGGACGATTTCGACAGCGTCGTCGCCACCAACCTCGGCGGAACGTTCCGTGTCGTCAAGCGCGCGTCCAAGGGCATGCTGCGGGCTCGTTTCGGACGCGTCATCCTCATCTCGAGCGTCGTGGGCCTGTACGGCTCGGCGGGGCAGGTGAACTACTCCGCATCGAAGAGCGCACTGGTGGGCTTCGCGCGATCGCTGACCCGCGAACTCGGCGGACGCGGCATCACCGCGAACGTCGTCGCGCCGGGCTTCATCGAGACCGACATGACCGCAGAGCTGCCCGAGGAGACTCAGAAGCAGTACAAGGCGAACATTCCCGCCGGACGCTTCGCCACTCCTGACGAGGTCGCGGGTGTGGTCACCTGGCTCGCGGGCGACGACGCCGGCTACATCTCGGGCGCGGTCATCCCCGTCGACGGCGGCCTCGGGATGGGGCACTGAGCCGAGGCCGACGCCCTGTCGTCACCGACGGGAGACCGCCGCGTCGATGAGCTCGGCCAAGCGGCCCGGAACCGAGAACTGCGGCCAGTGTCCTGAGCCGATGCGGATGACCTCGGCGTCGCCGATCGCTCGGAATTCATCCGCGTACGGGCCCCACTGCTCGAGCTCCGACTCGAGAGTCTCCTGATCCATCGCGCCCATCAGCAGTGTCACGGGTACCCCGTGGCGCTGCTCCGAGCGCAGCTCGATCGGATCGGTGGGCACCCGCGCGGGAACGCTCCGAGCCAGCGGACCGGTGCGGGCGCGGGTCGAGTCGTCGAGGTCGTCGACGTCTTCGTCGGGGAAGTAGTCCCACCCCGGGAAGGGGACGACGCCGTCGACGACCTCGAATTCGCTGATGCCGAATCCGGAGGGCGGCGGCACCGTGTCGACGAAGACGACACGCGAGACGAGGTCGGGCCGTGCGTCGGCGACGCCCCAGGCGACGTTGCCGCCGCCGCTGTGACCGACGACGGCCACGGGTGCCCCGATGTCGTCGACCGCGGCCACGGCGGCATCGACCCACTCGGCGATTCCGATGTCGGAGGAAGCGGCGGCGGGGAGACCGACGCCGGGCATCGTCAGGGGATGCACCGAGTGCCCCGCGCGTTCGAGGTCGGCGGTCACCTCGCTCCAACTGGACGCGTCGAGCCAGAGACCGGGGATGAGGATGATGTCCATGCCCCGACGCTAGACGGGGCCTCGGACATCCGCTAGGGCAGCAGCGCGATGACCTCGGAGAGGTCCTGCGGACCGATCACGAGACTCGCCGCCGCGCGTACGGCAGGCTTCGCATTGAACGCCAGTCCGAGACCGGCGACGGCCATCATCTGCAGATCGTTGGCTCCGTCCCCGATCGCGATGGTGGCGTGACGGGGGACCCCGAGCTCGTCGGCCCAGTGCTGCAGTGAGGCGGCTTTCACGGCGGCATCCACGATCTCGCCATCGACGCGGCCGGCCAGGGCGCCGTCCACGATCTCGAGGCGGTTGGCGCGCCACCGGTCGACGCCGAGCCCGGGGGCGACGTCGTCGAGGATCTCGTGGAACCCTCCGGACACGACTCCCACGACACCGCCGCGCTCATGGACGGCCGCAGTGAGCTCGCGCACCCCAGGGGTCGGCTCTATGCGCGCCAGCACGCGCGCGAACCCCGACACCGGTACGCCTTCGAGCGCAGCGACGCGGGAGCGCAGGCTGGTGGCGAAGTCGATCTCGCCGCGCATCGCGGCTTCGGTGGCCGCCTGCACCTCAGGGCCCCGCCCGACCTCATCGGCGATCAGTTCGATCACCTCGTTGCGGATGAGGGTGGAATCGGCATCGAGGACGACGAGGAAACGCGCGGCAGTCACGCCTTCGAGCCTATCGACAGCAGAACGGCCCGCTGTGCAGCCGCGTATCGCGGCGACACCGTCACCTCTCGATGAACAGGCCCTTGCCCACCACGGTGATGCCCGACTCGGTCACGGTGAACCCGCGAGCCAGATCTCGCTCGCGGTCGACGCCGACGGTCGCACCGTCCGCGAGGACCACGTTCTTGTCGAGGATGGCTCGATGGACTCTGGATCCCGCTCCCACCCGCACCCCGTCGAAGACGACGGAGTCGGTGATGGTGGATCCTCCTCCGGCGAGTGTCCACGGACCCACGACGCTGCGCTCCAGATGAGTGCCCGAGAGCACGGATCCGAGCGACACGATCGAGTCGATCGCATTGCCGATGCGCCCGACGGAGTCGCGCACGAACTTCGCGGGCGGCGAGTTCACGGCCTGCGAGTGGATCGGCCACTCCATGTTGTAGAGGTTGAAGATCGGAAGCGTGGAGATCAGGTCCATGTGCGCGTCGAAGAAGGAGTCGATCGTACCCACGTCGCGCCAGTACGAGCGGTCGCGCGGCGATGAGCCGGGGACGTCGTTCCGCTTCATGTCGTAGTAGCCGGCCTCGCCTCGATCGACGAAATACGGCACGATGTCGCCGCCCATGTCGTGCCCGGAGGTCGGCGATTCGCCGTCTGCCTCGACCGCGGCGATCAGCGCATCCGCGTCGAAGATGTAGTTGCCCATCGAGGCGAGCACTTCGTGGGGCGAGTCCTCGAGGCCGGCGATGTCGGTCGGCTTCTCGAGGAACTGCTTGATGCGGCCGGACTCGGTGTCGGCGTCGATGACCCCGAACTGGGACGCCATGGCGAGCGGTTGGCGGATGCCCGCGACGGTGGCCTTCGCGCCGGACTCGATGTGGGCGTCGAGCATCTGTCGGAAGTCCATGCGGTAGACGTGGTCGGCGCCGATCACGACGACGATGTCGGGCTTCTCGTCATTGATGAGGTTCAGGCTCTGCAGGATCGCATCGGCCGAGCCCGAGAACCAGCGCTTTCCGAGACGCTGCTGCGCGGGCACCGAGGTCACGTACGAGTCGAGGAGAGCTGACATGCGCCACGTCTGCGAGATGTGGCGATCGAGGCTGTGCGACTTGTACTGCGTGAGTACGACGATCTGGCGCAGACCCGAGTTGATGAGGTTCGAGATCGCGAAATCGATCAATCGGTACTGTCCGCCGAAAGGCACTGCAGGTTTGGCCCGATCGGCCGTGAGGGGCATGAGACGCTTTCCCTCGCCGCCGGCGAGGATGATGCCGAAGATCTTCTTTGGTGCGGACATGCACCAACCATAGATGCGATTCGGCTCGGCTAACTAGCATCTGGACAACTGAGTCACTACCGTCTAGACATGCGCGTCGAGATGATCACGAAGGAATACCCGCCGGAGATCTACGGAGGTGCCGGTGTGCACGTCGCCGAGCTCGTCACGGCCCTGCGGCAGAATATCGATGTACAGGTCAGGGCCTTCGGAGCTCCTCGTGACGAGGCGGGAACTTTCGCCTATCGGACACCTTCAGGACTGGCCTCTGCGAACCCCGCGCTGCAGACGCTCGGGACGGACCTCGAGATCGTCGCGGCGATCTCGGACGCCGATCTCGTGCACAGTCACACCTGGTACGCGAACTTCGCCGGGCACATCGCCTCGCAGCTTCACGGCATCCCGCACGTCCTCACCGCGCACAGCCTGGAACCGCTCCGCCCGTGGAAGGCCGAGCAGCTCGGCGGGGGATACGCGGTGTCGAGCGGAATCGAGAAGCTCGCGTACGAGAACGCGGCGGCGGTGATCGCTGTCAGCGCCGGCATGCGCGAGGACATCCTGCGGAGCTACCCGTCGGTCGACCCGACCCGGGTGCGCGTGATCCACAACGGCATCGACGTGGATCGCTGGCGGCCGGTGCAGAACCCGGCGTTCCTCGAGTCGGTCGGTATGGATCCGACCAGGCCGTCCGTCGTGTTCGTCGGCCGGATCACCCGGCAGAAGGGCCTGCCGTACCTCCTTCAGGCCGCTCGTCTGCTGCCCCCGGAGGTCCAGCTCATCCTCTGCGCCGGCGCGCCGGACACCCCCGAGATCATGGCGGAGGTGCAGGAGGGCGTGCGGCTTCTCCAGCAGACCCGCGAGGGCGTCGTCTGGATCGATCGGATGCTGCCGCGCGACGAGCTGTCGGCCATCCTCACCGCGGCGACGACATTCGTGTGCCCGTCCGTCTACGAGCCGCTGGGAATCGTGAACCTCGAGGCCATGGCCTGTGGCGCTGCCGTCGTCGGCACGGCGACCGGCGGCATCCCCGAGGTCGTCGACGACGGGGTCACCGGCCGCCTGGTGCCGATCGAGCAGCTCCAGGACGGCACGGGGACGCCGGTCGATCCGGAGCGCTACGTCGCCGACCTCGCTGACGTGCTCACCGAGGTGACGTCCGATCCCGAGCGAGCCCGTGCCTATGGTGCGGCCGGCCGGGAGCGGGCTCGCGACGAGTTCAGCTGGGGCGCGATCGCCGACACCACGCGCGC
Organism: Microbacterium sp. CGR1; assembly: GCF_001266755.1. Classification (NCBI taxonomy): domain Bacteria; kingdom Bacillati; phylum Actinomycetota; class Actinomycetes; order Micrococcales; family Microbacteriaceae; genus Microbacterium; species Microbacterium sp. CGR1. Next base: position 1,067,221 of record NZ_CP012299.1, on the reverse strand, counting down.
GCTGTACGCGGAGCTGACCGCCTGAGCCGATAGGCTGGAGGCATGTCGAGCGCTCTGGAATTCACCGACGTCGTCGTGCGCCGAGAGGGGCGCAACATCATCGATCACGTGACCTGGCAGGTCGACGATGATCAGCGGTGGGTGATCCTCGGACCCAACGGTGCAGGCAAGACGACGCTGCTCCAGCTGGCTGACACGCTGATGCACCCGACCTCGGGAACCGTCACGGTGCTGGGAGAGACCCTCGGACGCACGGATGTGTTCGAGCTGCGCCCGCGCATCGGCTTCGCCTCCTCCGCGATGGCGAAGCGCGTGCCGCGCGAAGAGACGGTTCTCAACACGGTGCTCACAGCGGCATACTCCGTGCTCGGGCGATGGAACGAGAGCTATGAGGACATCGACGAGCGTCGTGCGCTGCGCGTCCTCGGCGACTGGCGACTCGACCACCTCGCCGACCGGACCTTCGGCACGCTGAGCGACGGCGAGCAGAAGCGCGTGCAGATCGCCCGCGCCGTGATGACCGACCCCGAGCTGCTGCTGCTCGACGAGCCGACCGCGTCTCTCGACCTCGGCTCTCGCGAGGAGCTCCTTGCACTCCTGAGCGGCTATGCGTCGTCGCCGACGACGCCGGCGATGCTGATGGTCACGCACCACGTCGAGGAGATCCCGGTCGGATTCACTCATGTGCTGCTGATGCGCGAGGGGCGCATCGTCGCCGCCGGGCCCGTCGCCGAGACTCTGACGGCCGAGGCTCTGACCGAGACGTTCGGCATGCCGATCGTCCTCAGCAGCGAAGAGGGTCGCTATGCGGCCCGCGCGGCATCCTGATGCGCATCTGATAGAATCGATCCTTGGTGCTCTCTGCACCGCAGACTTCCCTCGTCCCTGGCACAATCCAGGGCAGCAACTAAGGAATCCCATGAAGACTGACATTCACCCCGTGTACAAGGCTGTCGTGTTCCGCGACCTCGGCTCGGGCGAGACGTTCCTCACCCGTTCGACTGTCTCGAGCGACAAGACCATCGAGCTCGACGGTGTCGAGTACCCGGTGATCGACGTCGAGATCTCCTCGGCATCGCACCCGTTCTACACGGGCAAGCAGCGCATCATGGACTCGGCCGGTCGCGTCGAGAAGTTCAACCAGCGCTTCAAGGGTTTCGGCGGATCGTCCAAGTAACGACCCCCGCGATCGAAGGCCCCGTGTTCCTCGGAACACGGGGCCTTCGTCGTCTGCAGTGGGTTCGTCTTCTGCGGTCGGATCGCGCGCGAGTCGTCAGACGTCGATGACGATGCGCTCTCCGTCGATGCGGCCCAGCGGGTCGCCAGGGGCCGGTGCGGGGGCGGTGCGCTGAGTCTGACGGTCTCGCTCGGCACCGGCTTCGTGCGCCGATGGCATCCACACCGCGTCGAACGATCCGCCCAGGCCGCCGCCCGCGCTCTCGTACTTCTTCTCGAGCGGAGTACGGGAGTAGACCGCCACGATCACCACCACGGCCGCGGTCGCGGCGACGAGGAGGATCGCGATCGTCAGCAGGGTCCCGAGAATGTCGGCCATGACTCCAGGCTAGGCGGGACGACTCCGATCGGCATCCGTCTGCAGGAGGATCCTCAGCGGATGCGTCGGCCCTGGGCGAGATCGATGAGATGCGTCAGCACGGGACCCGACCGCAGGCCGTTGTGCTCGTGTTCGCTCGTCACCCAGAGCTTCACGCCCGGCAGCAGGCGCGCGGTCTCGAGGGAGTACTCCAGCGGCACGTAGACGTCGTTCACGTACACGGCGGCCGCGCCCGTCGCACCCGAGGTGGCGATGGCGACCTCGTCGTAGATGCGCGGCCACTCGAACTCGGCGAGCGCGAGCGTCACATCGCGCCACGGCCGGAAGGCCGGCACGGTCTCGGTCCAGTCGCGGCGGATGTGCTCTCCGGTGAACAGCGTGACGTCGTCCCGGAAGTCCTGGGGCTCCGCCCGCTCGGCGGACCAGCGGGTCGCGTGTCCGCTGGCGTAGCTCGACTCGTGGAAGACGAAGTAGAGCGGGTTGCGCCCGCTGTAGGGCAGCGCGTGCATGAGGTCGTGGCGGAACGCGTTCGATGCGGCATCTCGCTCCAGGAGCGACCACAGGGTCTGCCAGCCCTCGTTCGTGCCGAGCGCCGAACCCACAGAGCGCAGTCGAGACGGCGAGACCACCTCGCCGTCGGGGAGCACGATGTCGCCGGCCGCTGCCCGGTCGACCAGACCCCGCATGACGTCGCGATGCTGCGGGAATCGCCGGTAGTACTGCTCGGAGGCCGCGCGCATCTTGTCATAGCAGAGCGCGTACACCTCGTCAGGATGACGATCGACGGCGCTCAGGCCGCCCGTGATGAAGACGTCCGCCAGCGAGTCCGCATCGGTGGAGAGATAGGCCAAGGTCGTGAACCCGCCGAACGACTGGCCGAGCACGCTCCACGTCTCAGCGCTGAGGTGCTCGCGCATCGCCTCGCAGTCCCGGACGATCGAGTCCGCGCGGAGATGGGTCAGGTACTCGGCCACTGCCTCGGAGCCTCGTGCGAGGTCGCCGTCGCCCACGGGCGTGGACAGGCCGGTGCCGCGCTGGTCGAGCATCACGACGCGGTAGTGCGCGAGGGCCTCGTCGAGCCAGGCGGCGGAGGATGAGGCGTGGAAGGGTCGCGGCGCTTCGTGACCGGGGCCGCCCTGCAGGTAGACGAGGAAGGGGAGTCGCTCGCCTCCCTCGCGGGTGACGACGCGGGCGAAGATGTCGATCGTGCGGGTGTCTGCGGCGTCGCCCCAGACGAGCGGCACGGTCAGCGTGTGCTCCTCGATCGTGAGGTCGAAGAGGCGGTGGATGGTGGTGGTCATGTCACATCACATTCCCGATGTAGGAGTACTTGACGAAGACCTCCGAGGCGATGTCGGCCTCGTGGAGCACGCCCTGCACTGCGTTCATCATGTAGTTCGAATCCCACCCCATGTAGAGGTGGTGCGTCTCGTCCAGCTGGTCCCACTGACCCTTCCAGGCCATGGTGTCGTAGATCGGACCGCCGTGAGCGGCGCAGTACGACACGGCGGCCGCGCGGGTGTCGGTCCAGGAGCGGCGGAAGACGCGGTTGAAGAGGTGCTTGACGTCGAAGACCTCCCAGCGCTCTCCGCGGTATTCGACGTACTCGAACTCGCGTTCCCACCCGGCGGGCCATCCACGGCGGCGGACGGCATCGAGGATGGGAGTGAGGCCGTCGTCATCGATCTCCGGCAGTGCGGGGCGGGCCCAGATCCGCAGCAGGTCTGCGGTCAGGCGGATCGTGCGCTGCGAGATGGCCGCGGTGCCCCAGGTGTCGGTGGCCGCGAGCGCCTTCGTCTCGGCGATCGTGCTGCGGGCGTACGCGGAGTCGCGCTTGACGGAATAGGACTCTCCGAAGACCCGCTCCGCCAGTCGCTGCTCGAGAAGCGTGAGGTTGCCGAGCGTGGGTGCGAGAGCGCGATGCGCGTTGCGTTCGTCGTCCGAGTACTCGATCCACTGGCGCACGCCGTCGCCGGACCAGCTGTCGCTGGGCACCGTGGGCACGATGTGCTCGACATCGAAGTCGATCGGGTCATCGACCCCCTCGATGCGGCCCAGCACGTATGCCGGGTGCGCGAGCTCGCTGTACTTCACCACCGCACTCACCCGTTCGTCAGACGGGGTGATGCGGGCGAAGGCGCGAGCCAGGGCGTCGCGCCCATGCGCACGTGCGCGGCAGAGACGGGCGACCAGGCGCTCGTTCGGAAGATTGACGAGCGTCCGCCGCAGGTACATCGCCTGGATCCACTCGAGAGTCTCGACGAGCTCATCCCGCTCGATCAGACCTCGGGCGTGCTCGCTGTAGACGCTGAGGACGAGAGGGTAGGACGCCCGGCCGAAGGTGTTGACGTAGCGCAATTGCCGGGCGATCTCCGGGTCCTGCTCGCGCGAAGGATCGAGCAGGATGCCGTAGATCTCGGCGTAGTGGCGCCAGACCTCGGCATCCGCCTGCAGATGGTCCAGGTCGACGCGAGGGAACGACTGCCGGAACGCGCTGTAGACGCCGTGCTCGCCGTTGGCGGCGACCTCCCGTCCCGTCGTCATCACCAGATAGTGCCGCCAGAAGGCTCCGATCGCCTCTCCGGTGTGCCGTTCGATCGGAAGCCAGAACCGCTCCTCGACCTCGAGCTGCTCCGTGTGGGTCAGGCCCATGAGCATGTAGTTGTGGATGAGCTCGTGGTCGCGCAGCGGCTCGCCCGTCGAGTTCAGGCTCGCGAAGATCTGCTGGGCGTTCGCGTCGGCACCGAGCGTGATCGACACGTGCTCGAGCTTCTGCAGACCGGCCCAGATGAGCGGGGCTTCATCGGCGTGCACCTGGCTGCGGAAGAACGCGTAGTTGTCATCGAACCGCGACTCGCGGTCGGCGTGGCCGTCGCGTTCGAGCACCACGGATTCGTAGAGCTCGGCCCACGCGTCGTGCGGGCGCAGCTTCGTGCGGGTGGGGTCGTCGGGGCGCACGAGCACGCGGTCGAGATCGGCGGCGAGCCGGGGGTCGGAGTCCTGGACCGCATGCCGAAGGGCCGCGACCAGCAGCATCAGCGTGGTGATGCGCTGCTGCCCGTCGATCAGGACGAGGTCGGTGTCGGCATCGCTGTCGTCGGCCGCCGACAGGATCGACCCGATGAAGTGGCGGTGGGATGAGTCCTCGCGGGCGACCGCACGGACGTCCGAGAGAAGCTGCTCGCACCCGCCGATGTCCCACCGATACTGGCGCTGGTACACCGGCACGACGATGGTCGTGGAGTCCTCTGCGAGCCACTCGATCGTGTTGACAGCTGTCGCCTCGACGTTGGTCGCAGTGCTCATGCTGGTGTCTCGTCCTCCCGTAACGCCCGGCGCCGAGGAGTCGCCAGGCGCCCGATTCAGTCTATTCGCTTATTCACGGCGGCCCTCGGCGGCGCTCCAGAGGTGCCCTGTTAGGCTTGCCTTATCAGGGCCTGTTAAAACGTGCTGGCCCCCGATGAAGGGACATGACCTAGATCATGGGATACATCAAATCGAAGGCGCTCGAAGACAAGGGCTTCGTCGTGCTCGACAGCTACGACCAGGAGCTCGACCCCAAGGAGTGGCTCGACATCGAGTACAACGACTGGAAGTCGTCGGGCGACACCCGCTTCGCGCCGCTCGCCAGCGCCAAGGGCGAGATCGAGTGCAACGGCTTCTGGAACCACAAGCCGCCGCGCACCGACAAGGACGGCGTCTGGATCGACTCGCAGACGGCGAAGGCTCCGAACCTCACGCGTCGTGCACAGGAGCCCGGCGCGAACGTCGGTCGCTGCCGCGTCATCGAGCTGCAGCCGACCCCGTACGGCGAGTGCCTGTACAACCTCCACCAGGACGACAACAACCGTCTGAACCCCGACGGCACCGGATGGGTCGTGCGCGGATTCTTCAACCTCAGCGACGACAAGGACAGCTTCTTCGTCCTGCGCGAGAACCGCACGGACCCGAGCATCGAGTACCGCATCGCCCTGCCCGCCGGTGCACAGCTCATCGTCGACACGCAGCGTCTGTGGCACGCCGCGACGCACGTGGGCACCGAGCCCCGCTACTGCCTCATCACGTCGTGGACGTCCGGCCCTGAGCTCGACGCCTACATCGAGAAGTACCACGGCACCCAGGACGTGCCGAACGTCGAGGTCCCGCAGGAGGTCCTCGAGGCCGGGTACGCCGAGCAGGCTCGCCGTGACGCCGCCCGTGCCGCGTACTACGCCGCCAAGGGGCAGCAGGTCAAGCAGGCCATGAGCGAGGCCTGAGCCTCATCCGAATCAGGACCGGCGACGGTCCGAAGGCCCCGGTCCTCGTGACCGGGGCCTTCTTCGTGGAATCACATGCTTGTGATTTCGCCTGGTCTGGGCGAGAATAGCCCCATAACCGCATATTCACGCCAGTTCTCGGTGTTTCAGGTCGTTGGGGAAGACGCACCTGATGAAACGGAGAGATCATGGCGACGGCTTACGCACGCGGAGTGGTGTTCATCCACTCTGCACCTCGCGCGCTCTGCCCGCACCTGGAATGGGCGGTCGGACGCGCCATCGGTCGTGCGGTGAACTTCGACTGGAGCGACCAGCCCGTGCTCGACGGCGCACGCCGCGCCGAGTTCTACTGGGATGGTCCGGTCGGCACGGGCGCTGCTCTCGCGACCGCGATCCGCGGCTGGGAGCATCTCCGCTTCGAGGTGACCGAGGATCCGACTCCTCGCAGTGACGGAGGGCGCTGGCTGCACACTCCCGACCTCGGGATCCACTACGCCCAGACGGACGCGGCCGGAAACATCGTCATCGGTGAGGACCGCATCCGTTACGCGATGGAGATCGCGGCCGGGAGCGCGACCGAGCTGCAGCGTGAACTCGACATCGCACTCGGCTCGGCCTGGGACGAGGAGCTGGAGCCGTTCCGCCACGCGAGCGATGACGCGCGGGTCGTGTGGCTGCACAAGGTCGGCTAGGCAGCCGCCCACAGACCTGGAAGGGGAAGGCGCGAGTATCGGATGTCGGTGAGCGATCCCGGACGCTGAGAAGGCGAATTCCCTTTCCATACATGACGAGGACCCCGCCCCTGGACAACAGGGACGGGGTCTTCGTCCGTCAGATGACGGCTGACCGGGCCATGTCGGTGCGGGCGGTGGTTCCGCCGGACATCACGTCGTCCCACGCGAGCCGCAGTCGCTGCATCGCCTCGGCGGTGCGCTCCGGGGGCAGCGTGATCGGGATGCGCAGGCGCCGCTCGAGCACGCCACCCGTGGAGAAGCGAGGTCCGGGCGGGAGGATCAGCCCGTGATCACGTGCGGCCAGCGACAACTCCGTCGAGACGGGAGCGCCGAGATCGAGCCAGGCGGACAGTCCGCCGTTCGTCTGAGGCATCGAGAGGCTCTCGATCGATTCGAGTCCCACCGCCACGGCATCCCGACCCGCGTGCAGGCGTGACGCGACGTGCGAGGTGAGAGCGGGCATCTCGCGCAGTAGCTCGACGGCGATGCACTGCTCGAGCAGCGCCGTGCCGAGCTCGAACGAGGGGCGGACGGCGAGCAGGCGGGTGATCATCGCGCGGTCGGCACGGATCCAGCCGATGCGCATGCCGCCCCAGGCGATCTTCGACATCGAGCCGACGGTGATCACGCGCGGGCCGAACGCCGCCAGAGGACGTGGAGACCAGCCGCGATCGATGTCGAGCTCCGCGGTCGTCTCGTCGACGACGAGATGGGTCCCGACGCTCTGCGCCGTCGCCGCTATGCGTGACCGGGCCGTGTCGGGCAGCGTCGCGCCGGTGGGATTGTGGAAGTCGGGGATCAGATACGCCAGGTGGGGGCGACTGCGAAGAAGCGTGTCGGCGATGTGGCGCTCATCCCACCCGGTGACATCCACCGGAGTCGGCACCAGTCGGTAGCCATGGCGGTGGAGCGCCTCGAGAGCGTGCGGGAAGGTCGGCTGCTCGACGAGTGCACGCTCTCCGCGTCGGCCGATCGTCGCGAGCACCAGGTTGAACGCGTGGAGAGCGCCGGACGTGATCATGATCTCGTCGGCATCCGTCGGGAGCCCCCGCTGCGTGAAGCGCTCGGCGACTGCGTCACGCAGCTCGGGGAGGCCCTGCAGCGAGTATCCGCTCGTGCCGCGCAGCGCGGCCAGGCGGGGGAGCGATCGTACCGTCGCGTCGTACAGCCCCGGCGTAGAATCCATCGAGGCGATCGACAGATCGATCGCCGAGGCGTCAGCCACAGGACCGACACGTGCTGCGGTGTGCGGAAGTGTGACACGGGTGCTGCCTCCGTGCCGACGCGAGACGTAGCCGTCGACCTCGAGGAGCCCGTACACGCGGGTCGTGGTGGAGCGGGACCGTCGCAGCTCGAGGGCGAGCGCTCGCTCGGACGGCAGACGCTCGCCCACCGTCAGTCGACCGTCGAGGATCAGCGCACGGATCTGTTCGGCCAGGGCCTTCGCTGTACCGCCGGCGACGTTCTGTGCGCCGAGCTGCTGGACGAGTCGTGAGGTCATCTGTCCAGCATGCCGTAAAGTGGCCTGAGGAAAGCAGGCCACTTCTCGTCGAGTGGACGTCTGGCGCGCATCCGCGGCGGGTGCACGATGGAGGGATGCAGCTCCGTTCCGTCTTCCTCCCCATCGCAGCCACCAGTCGTCGTGACGTCGTCGAGCGCATCGTCCAGTTGCTCGTCGGGCTGTTCCTCTACGGTGTGGCACTCGGTCTGATGGTGCGCGGAGGCATCGGCGTCGCGCCCTGGGATGTCCTCGCTCTCGGCATCGCCGGAAACGCAGGCATCGGCTACGGGGTGGTGACGGTGCTCGTCTCCGTGCTGGTGCTGCTCCTGTGGATCCCCCTGCGGCAGCGCGTCGGTCTCGGCACGCTGCTCAATGCACTGCTCGTCGGACCGAGTGCAGATCTCGCACTCTTCCTCCTCCCCGTGCCCCCGTCGGTGTGGGTGGGTGCTCCAATGTTCGTGGTGGGGCTGCTGCTCCTCGCGTTCGCCACCGGGCTCTACATCGCCGCGGACTTCGGTCCCGGCCCGCGCGACGGCCTCATGACGGGTCTCGTCGGGCGAACGGGCTGGCCGGTCTGGCTCGTCCGCACTCTGATCGAGGGCAGCGTGCTGCTGATCGGGTTCCTGCTCGGCGGGCCTGTGGGCGTGGGAACCGTGCTCTTCGCGTTCGGAGTGGGGCCGCTGATCGGGTGGTTCCTGCCCTGGATGACGCGGGTGCGGGCGGCTCGCTCACGACAGCTCGTCCGCGCGTAGTCCCACCGCTGTCGACGACAACGGCCCCCGGGATCACCCGGGGGCCGTTCTCTCTTCCACCTCAGTCAGTCGGCGCTTGCGAACACGGCGACGGCGTTGTGCCCGCCGAAGCCGAACGAGTTGCTGATCGCGTAGAGCTGACCGTCGCCGAGGGGCTGCGGTTCACCTGAGAGCTTGAACGGCACAGCCGGGTCGGGCTCGGTCATGTTGATGGTCGGCGGAGCGACGCGGTCCCGCAGGGCGAGCAGCGAGAAGATCGCCTCGAGGGCTCCGGTGCCGCCGAGCAGGTGCCCCGTCGACGCCTTCGTGGCCGACACGGGGATCTCATCGATCCGGTCGCCGAAGACCTTCTTGAGTGCGACGTACTCGTTGGGGTCGCCGACCGGGGTCGACGTCGCGTGGGCGTTGATGTGGGCCACCTGGTCGGCGCTGATGCCGGCCTCGTCGAGAGCCTGGGTGACGGCGCGGGCGGCACCGTTGCCCTCGGGGTCATTGCCCGTGATGTGATAGGCGTCTGCCGTGACGCCACCGCCGAGCACGTAGCCGTAGATCTTGGCGCCGCGCGCCCGGGCGTGCTCCTCGGTCTCGAGGATCAGCGCCGCAGCGCCCTCTCCCATCACGAAGCCGTCACGGTCGATCGCGCCGGGGCGCGAGGCGGTCGCCGGGTCGTCATTGCGCCGCGACAGGGCCTGAGCCGAGGCGAAGGACGCCATCGTGATCGGGTGGATGGCGGATTCGGTGCCACCCGCGATCACGACGTCGGCGAGACCGTCCTGCAGGTGGTGGAAGGCGTGGATGATCGACTCGGTGCTCGATGCGCAGGCACTCACGACGGTCTGCGCGTAGGCGCGAGCCTGGAACTGCAGCGACAGGTTGCCGGCAGCGGCGTTCGGCATCAGCATCGGAACGGTCAGGGGCATCACCCGGCGCGGTCCCTTCTCGCGCAGGGTGTCCCATGCGTCGAGGAGGGTCCAGAGGCCGCCGATGCCGGTGGCGAAGTCGACACCGAGGCGCTCGGGTGCGACCTCGGGCGAGCCGGCATCCGCCCAGGCCTCGCGCGCTGCGATGAGCGCGAACTGCGACGACGGGTCGAGACGCTTCGCCTCGTGGCGGGGAAGGACCTCTTCGGGGCGGACGATCGCCTCAGCGGCGAAGGTCACGGGGAGTTCGTACTGCTGCACCCAGTCGTGCTCGAGAGTGCGGGTGCCGGACTGGCCTGCGAGCAGGTTCGTCCAGTTCTCGGGAGCTGTCCCGCCGATGGCGGACGTGGCGCCGATGCCGGTGACGACGATGCGCTTGGTCATGTGTGGTTCCTTGTCAGGCGGGTCGAGCAGAGGGCGGGCAAGGCGGAGGATGCCACGCCCCGCAGACGCGGGGGTGGCATCCTGCGTGGATTACTCCTGGCCTGCGACGATGAAGTTGACGGCGTCGCCGACGGTCTTGAGGTTCTTGACCTCGTCGTCGGGGATGGTGACGCCGAACTTCTCCTCGGCGTTGACGACGATCGTCATCATCGAGATCGAGTCGATGTCGAGGTCGTCGGTGAACGACTTCTCGAGGGCGACCTCGGAGGCGTTGATGCCGGTCTCGTCGGTGATCAGCTCTGCGAGGCCAGCGAGGACCTCATCGTTGGTGAAAGCCATGTGGTCTTCCTCTTTCTTACGGGTTGTATTCGGAACCGTGGAACAGTCTAGGGAAAGTCGGCGCGTTGTCAGGGAAGGACGACGACCTGAGCGGCGAACACGAGACCCGCGCCGAAGCCGATCTGCAGTGCGAGGCCGCCCGAGAGCTCGGGGTGCTCGGCCATCAGACGGTGACTCGCGAGCGGGATGGAGGCCGCCGACGTGTTGCCGGTGGTCTCGATGTCGCGGGCGATCACGGTGCTCTCCGGAAGCTTGAGCTGCTTCGCGAACTCGTCGATGATGCGCATGTTCGCCTGGTGCGGAATGAACGCGGCGATGTCCGTCGGCTCGACGCCGGCCCGGTCGAGCGCCTCGCGCGCGACCTTCGCCATCTCCCAGACCGCCCAGCGGAAGACCGTCTGGCCCTCCTGACGAAGGGTGGGCCACGGCACCTCGCCGTCGCGGAACTCGGTGAGCGTCGCATTCATGCCGACAGCGTCGGCCTTCGACCCGTCCGATCCCCACACTGCGGGCGCGATGCCCGGCGTGTCGCTCGGGCCGATGAGCGCGGCTCCGGCACCGTCGCCCAGCAGGAACGAGATGCTGCGGTCGGTCGGATCGACGACGTCGGACAGCTTCTCGGTTCCGATCACGAGCGCGTAGCGGGCGGCGCCGGACCTGATCAGCGCATCCGCCTGGGTGATCGCATAGGCATAGCCGGCGCAGGCGGCGTTCACGTCGTAGGCCGCGGCGGGGTTCGCACCGACGCGGTCGGCGACGATCGCGGACACCGACGGCGACTGCTTGGGGTTGCTGATGGTGGCGACGATCACGAGGTCGACCTGGTCAGCGGGGATGCCCGACTTCTCGATGGCCTCAGCGCCGGCGATCGCGGCGAGATCGATCGCGTCCGTGTCCTTGTCCGCGCGGACACGCGTGACGATGCCGGTGCGCTGGCGGATCCACTCGTCGCTCGAGTCGATCGGTCCGATGAGGTCCTCGTTCGGCACGGCGTTCTCGCCCCGGGCAGCACCGAAGGAATAGATGCGGGTGTAGGCGGGACCGGTGATCTGGTTCAGGGTGGGGCTCATGCGGCTTCTCCGTTCAGCAGCGCGACGGCCGCATCGAGATCATCGGGGGTCTTCACGGCGACGGTCGGCACGCCGCGCAGGCCGCGCTTGGCGAGACCGGTCAGTGCGCCCGCCGGGGCGAGCTCGATCAGCCCGGTGATGCCCTGGTCGGCGAACGAGGCCATGCACAGGTCCCAGCGCACCGGCGAGGAGACCTGGTCGACGAGATAGGTCAAGGCCTGCGAACCGTCACTGACGACCGAGCCGTCGCGGTTGGTCCACAGCGTGATGCCGGGATCTGCGGGAGTCACGGTCGACACGGCGTCACGCAGCGCGGCGACGGCCGACCCCATGAACGAGGTGTGGAACGCGCCCGCCACCTGCAGAGGGATGACGCGGGTGCCCTTGACGGGCTCGGTGGCGAGAGCGTCGAGCCCGGCGAGCTCACCGGCCACGACGAGCTGGCCGCCGCCGTTGTAGTTGGCGGGGGAGAGGCCGAGCTCGCTCAGACGGGTGAGGATGGCCTCCTCGTCTCCGCCGAGCACGGCGCTCATGCCGGTCGGAGTCTGGGCGGCGGCATCGGCCATCGCGCGGCCGCGGATGCCGACGAGGCGCATGCCGGTCTCGGCATCGATCACTCCGCTGCCGACGAGTGCGGCGATCTCGCCGACGGAGTGTCCGGCGACGCCGTCTGCTCGGCGTCCCGCGCGAGCGGTGAGTGCGGCGGCGGCGATGAGGGACGCGGCGACGATCAGAGGCTGGGCGATGCGCGTGTCGCGGATCGTGTCAGCATCCGACACCGTTCCGTGCTGCCGGAGGTCGACCTCGGAGGCCTCGGAGTACGAGGCGAGAGTCTCCGTCACGCCGTCCAGCTCGAGCCAGGGGGAGAGGAAACCGGGGGTCTGCGAGCCCTGTCCAGGGCATACGACGACAATCACCACCCCAGTCTGCCAACGATCTGACAGAAGTGGTGGATGATCCATCACAAGATTCCGAAGAACCCTTGTGTGTGGCGTACAGCTGAAGGGTGTCTGGCGCGGCGATCAGCGTGCGGGACGCCGCAGCGGAGGGCGACGTCGCACCTGCTCGGCGGCGCCGATCGAACCGAGGATGAGCGCCGTCTGCAGGATCAGAGCCTCACGTGGGCCCGTGGCGTCCCAGCCGATGACCTCGCTGACTCGCTTCAGGCGATAGCGCACGGTGTTCGGGTGCACGAACAGCTCGCGGGCGGTCGCCTCGAGGGAGCGACCGTTGTCGAGGTAGCTCCACAGCGTCGTCACGAGGTCGGTCGAATGGGCCTGCAGCGGTCGGTAGATGCGCTCGATCAGCGTCTGCTTGGCGAGCGGATCACCGGCGAGGGCGCGCTCGGGAAGCAGGTCGTCGGCGTCGACGGGCCGCGGAGCGCTCCGCCAAGCCCGCGCCACGGCGAACCCGGCGAGGGCGGCTCGTGCGCTCTGGCTCGCGTCGACGAGCGCGGCGACCGCGGGGCCGAGCACGACGTAACCCGGACCGAAGGAGGGCTCGAGGCGCGTCGCGATCTCTTCGAAGCCGAGTTCCTCCTCTTCGCCCTCCGCGAGCTCCTGGCCGGCGACGCGTGCGCGCCCGATGACGAGAACGAGGCGCGAGCCCTGCACGCCGATCAGCACATCGACCGCGAGCTTGCGCGCCGTGCGACGCACCAGATCGACATCGAACTGCGGGGGAGTCGTGCCCACCAGCACCGCGACCTCGCCGTGTCCGTGCCAGCCCAGCGCGGCGATGCGACTCGGCAGCTCTTCGTCGGCTTCGCCGGTCAGGATCGAGTCGACGACGAGCGCCTCGAGCCTGGCATCCCAGAGGCCGCGGGCCTCAGCAGCGCGGGCGTAGACGTCGGCCGCGGCGAAGGCCACGTCGCGAGAGTAGAGGAGGATCGCCTCGCGGAGATCTGCACCCCGACCGGCGACCCTCTCTTCCGTCACCTCGACGGTGACGCGGATCAACTGGAGGGTCTGCTGCAGGCTGACGCTGCGGAGCAGCTCGCGCGGTGCCGCCGCGAAGATGTCGGCGGCAATCCACGGCGTCGACGTCGGGTCCTCGTACCACTGGATGAACGAGGTGATGCCCGCCTGGGCCACCAGCCCGACCGCAGAGCGGCGGGCTGGTGGCATGTCGGCGTACCACGGGAGGGTGTCCTCGAGGCGCTTGATCGTCACCGAGGCGATGTCACCGGAGATCCGGCGCAGCCAGGTGAGCGTGGCGGACTTGTCCATGCCGCGCGAAGAGGAACCCGTCACCAATGACTCAGCTTTCGCCGCCCGCGTTGCCGCTGGTGCCGGCGTTCACGTCGAGCAGGCTGTACTTCTGGATGGCCTGCGCGGCGAGAGAGCGGTCGACGACCCCGTCTTCGGCGAGCGACTGCAGCGTGCGGACGACGATCGACGGACCGTCGATCTTGAAGAAGCGACGAGCGGCCGCACGCGTGTCGGAGAAGCCGAAGCCGTCGGCACCGAGCGTCGCGAACCGCTGCGGGACCCAGGGACGGATCTGGTCCTGCACGGCGTGCATGTAGTCGCTCACGGCGACGACGGGACCCTCGGCACCCTGCAGCTTCTGCGTGAGGTACGCGGTGCGGGGCTCTTCTTCGGGGTGCAGGAAGTTGTGCTCGTCGGCGGCGAGGCCGTCGCGGCGCAGCTCGGTCCACGAGGTGACCGACCAGACATCGGCGATCACGCCCCAGTCGTTCTTCAGCAGCTCCTGTGCTTCGAGAGCCCAGGGGAGTCCGACGCCCGAGGCGAAGAGCTGGGCACGCGGGCCCTCGCCCTCGCCGACGGAGATGCGGTGGATGCCGCGCACGATGCCGTCGACGTCCACGTTCTCCGGCTCGGCCGGCATCACCATCGGCTCGTTGTAGAGCGTGATGTAGTACATGACGTTCGGGTCTTCGTGGTTGCCGCCGTACATGCGCTCGAGACCGGAGCGCATGATGTGCGCGATCTCATAGCCGTAGGCCGGGTCGTACGAGACCGTCGCCGGGTTGGTGGCGGCGAGCAGGTGCGAGTGGCCGTCGGCGTGCTGCAGGCCTTCACCCGTGAGGGTGGTGCGGCCGGCCGTCGCCCCCATGATGAAGCCGCGCGCCATCTGATCACCGGCGGCCCACTGGGCGTCACCGGTGCGCTGGAAGCCGAACATCGAGTAGAAGAGGTAGATCGGGATCAGCGGCTCGCCGTGCGTGGCGTACGACGTGCCGGCCGCGGTGAACGCTGCGAGGGCGCCCGCCTCGTTGATGCCGACGTGCACGATCTGTCCCTGAGGGCTCTCCTTGTAGGCGAGGAGGAGCTCGCGGTCGACCGAGGTGTAGTGCTGGCCGTTCGGGTTGTAGATCTTCGCCGAGGGGAAGTACGCGTCCATGCCGAACGTGCGGGCCTCGTCCGGGATGATCGGGACGATGCGGTGCCCGAAGTCCTTCGAGCGCAGCAGGTCCTTCAGCAGACGGACGAACGCCATGGTCGTGGCGATCTCCTGCGTGCCGGAGCCCTTCTTCGGAAGCGCATAGGCCGTGTCGTCGGGGAGCGAGAGTCCCACGTGAGTGGAACGGCGCTCGGGCAGGTAGCCGCCGAGAGCCTGGCGGCGCTCGAGCATGTACTGGATCGTCTCGTCCTGCGGGCCCGGGTTGTAGTACGGGGGCAGGTAGGGGTTCTCCTCGAGCTGCGCATCCGTGATCGGGATGTGCATCGCGTCGCGGAACGTCTTCAGGTTGTCCAGCGTCATCTTCTTCATCTGGTGGGTCGCGTTGCGGCCCTCGAAGTGCGGACCGAGGCCGTAGCCCTTGACGGTCTTCGCGAGGATGACGGTGGGCTTGCCCTTGTGCTCGGTCGCGGCCTTGAACGCGGCGTAGACCTTGCGGTAGTCGTGGCCACCGCGCTTCAGGTTCCAGATGTCGTCGTCGGAGTAGTCCTTGACGAGGGCCGCTGCACGCTCGTCGCGGCCGAAGAAGTGCTCGCGGACGTACGCACCGGACTCGGCCTTGTAGGTCTGGTAGTCGCCGTCGGGGGTGACGTTCATCAGGTTGAGCAGCGCACCCTCGGTGTCGCGGGCGAGCAGGTCGTCCCATTCGCGACCCCAGACGACCTTGATGACGTTCCAGCCCGCGCCGCGGAAGAACGACTCGAGCTCCTGGACGATCTTCCCGTTGCCGCGCACCGGACCGTCGAGACGCTGGAGGTTGCAGTTGACGATGAACGTCAGGTTGTCGAGCCCCTCGTTGGCTGCGACCTGCAGCTGTCCGCGGCTCTCGACCTCGTCCATCTCACCGTCGCCGAGGAAGGCCCAGACGTGGGACTGCGAGGTGTCCTTGATGCCGCGGTTCTCGAGGTACTTGTTCGACATCGCCTGGTAGATGGCGTTGATCGGACCGAGTCCCATGGAGACGGTGGGGAACTGCCAGTACTCCGGCATCAGACGCGGGTGCGGGTACGACGGGATGCCGTGCGGCGCGTGCGACTTCTCCTGGCGGAAGCCGTCGAGCTGGTCTTCGCTCAGGCGGCCCTCGAGGTACGAGCGCGCGTAGGTGCCGGGGGAGGCATGGCCCTGGATGAAGATCTGGTCGGCGCCACCGGGGTGGTCTGCGCCCTTGAAGAAGTGGTTGAAGCCGACCTCGTACAGAGCGGCCGACGATGCGTACGTCGAGATGTGGCCGCCGACGCCGATGCCGGGGCGCTGCGCGCGGTGCACGGTGATCGCGGCGTTCCAGCGGATCCACGCACGGTAGCGGCGTTCGATCTCTTCGTCACCCGGGAACTCGGGCTCGTTCTCCGGCGCGATCGTGTTGATGTAGTCGGTGGTCGGGACCATCGGCACGCCCAGGTGCAGCTCCTTCGAGCGCTTGAGCAGGCTGAGCATGATCTCGCGGCCACGACCGTGGCCCTTCGCGTCGACGAGCTCGTCGAGAGACTGCTGCCACTCGCCCGTCTCTTCCGGATCGCTGTCGAGGGGGCCCTGGGAATACGGATCCTGGTCGTGCACAGTCACGGGGAGCCTTTCGTCAAGCTGGCAGGTCATGCCAATGAAACGGGAAGCGACGCGGGCAGCCTTGTCGGCTGTGCACAACGCGTGCCGCCCTCAGCCTATCCCTCTTCCACGACATCAGCGCGCATCGGGTCATCTGTAGACTGGGACGCACCAGGGCCTTTAGCTCAGCTGGTAGAGCGCCACGTTTACACCGTGGATGTCGTCGGTTCGATCCCGGCAGGGCCCACCGCATCGATCACCTGCTGAAGGCGGCCGATCCTCCACCCCGTGTCTCCGACGGGGCGCAGAACTCTACTCCGCAGCGTCGACAATGGCCAGGGCCGGCTGATTTCTTCCTGCGGCGTCGCGCCGCTCGTAGAGTTCTCCGTGGACTCTGAGCGGCTTGCGGACGTCGAGGCGATGCCGGGAAGGAGGCCACGTGGACATCTGTCGAGAGTGTCGGTTCGTCGTGGCCAATCCGGTGGGCCGACTCACCGTCTCGCGTGTGGGACTGCTCTCCGACGCCCGGTTCCCAGGCCGGAGCATTCTGAGCCTCCGCGATCACTACGACGACATCGCCGACGCGCCGGCGGAGATCGCCGAGCTCTTCCTGGTCGACATCCAGTTCGCCTCTCGCATCATCCGCCGAGCGACCGGAGCCGATCGGGTCGACGTCGTGCTCTCCGGAGCTGCAGGGCCGCATGTGCATGCGCACCTCGTCCCGCGCCGCCGAGACCGCGACCCTCGTCCTGACCACGGCCCCGACGAGGACCCGAGGGCGTGCCGGCCGCTCGAGCCGCTTCCTGAAGCGATGGCCGTCGGACTGCTCGCCGCGGCCTTCGACGTGGCCGGGGCCGGTCTCGCCGGGACATAGCGATGGCGCACCCGGACTCTCGGTCCGGATGCGCCATCGTGTGCCGCGTGGGCGCTACTGCTGGATGAAGGCGAGGATGTCGGGGTTGATCACATCGGCGTGCGTCGTCAGCATGCCGTGGGGGAACCCGGGGTAGATCTTCAGGGTCGAGTCGCTCAGGAGCTCCGCCTGCTTCAGAGCGGCATCCTTGTACGGCACGACCTGGTCGTCGTCGCCCTGGATCACGAGGACCGGAACGGTGATCGCGGTGAGGTCTTCGGTCTGGTCCGTCTCGGAGAAGGCCTTGATCCCCTCGTAGTGAGCGAGGGCGCTGCCCGTCATGCCCTGTCGCCACCAGTTGTCGACCACGGGCTGCGACAGCGTGACACCATCACGGTTGAAGCCGTAGAAGGGCCCGGAGGCGACAGCCTGGAAGAACTCGGCGCGATTCGCGGCGAGTGCCTCGCGGAAGCCGTCGAAGACCGAGATCGGGGTGCCCTCGGGGTTGCTGTCGGTCTGCACCATCAGCGGCGGCACCGACGAGACGAGCACCGCCTTGGCGACGCGGCCCTGCGGCTGTCCGTACTGCGCGACGTAGCGCGCGACCTGGCCGCCGCCCGTCGAGTGCCCGATGTGGATGGCGTTGCGGAGGTCGAGGTGCTCGACGACGGCCGAGGCATCGCTGGCGTAGTGGTCCATGTCATGGCCGGTGCGGATCTGCGACGACCTTCCGTGGCCCCGGCGGTCGCTCGCGATGACGCGGTAGCCCTTGTCGAGGAAGAACAGCATCTGCGCGTCCCAGTCGTCGGACGAGAGCGGCCAGCCGTGGTGGAACATGATGGGCTGCGCGTCGGGGCTGCCCCAGTCCTTGTAGTAGATCTCTGCGCCATCATCCGTGGTCACGAACGCCATGATCAGCCTCCAGGTTTCCGCCGTCCCGAGAGAGATCCCGGACGACTGTCGAACGCCCCACGTCAGCTTCGTGGGAGCGCGACCACGCTAACCCGTCCGGCCTCACGGCGCGCTCGACATCTGTCCAGAATCCGTCCCCGGCGTTTTCGACATCTGTCCGGTGCGGCGTCGAGGCCGCATCGATAGCGTCTCGACCATGTCGAACTCCCGGATCTCGCACGGGGCGGGATTCTGGGTGGTCGCCTCCGCCTTCCTGCTCGTGATGGCGTACGCGACCGTGCCGACCCCTCTGTACCCGCTGTACCAGGAGGTCGACGGGTGCCCGGTCTCGGTGATCACCCTGATCTTCGCGGCCTTCGCCGTCGGCGTCGTGCTCAGCCTCTTCTTGCTCGGGCATGTCAGCGACTGGATGGGGCGACGGCGGATGCTGGTGATCGCGATCCTCATCGCGGCTCTCAGCGCCGTCCTGTTCCTCGCATGGCACGAGGTGCCGGGACTGCTCGCCGCGAGGCTGGTGAACGGCGCGAGCGTCGGCATCCTCACCGCCACCGCCACCGCGCATCTGGGTGAGCTGCGAGCCCAGGCGCGCCCCAGCGAGAACGCGATCGTGGCCGCATCCGTGGCGGGTGCCGCCAATCTCGGCGGACTGGCGCTCGGACCGCTGATCGGCGGTCTGTTCGCCGAGTTCCTGCCCGCGCCGCTGGTGCTGCCGCACGCGGTCTTCCTCGTGGTGCTCGTCGCGGCCGCGATCGCGGTGTCCGGTGTCCCGGAGACGGTGACACCACCCGGCGAGCCGAGACGGTACAGGCCGCAACGCATAGCCGCACCGCCGCGATCGAGGGCGGCATTCATCGCCGCGGGCTTCGGAGCATTCGCCGGATTCGCCCTGTTCGGCCTGTTCACCTCTCTCGCGCCCACCATCCTCATCAGCACGTTCGGCGAGCATGACCACCTTCTCGCCGGGATCACCGCGTGCTCGGTGTTCGCTGCCGCGGCAACCGGCCAGGTGGCTCTCGCTCGGGTGCCGCTGCGCATCCAGCTGACGGTCGCGGCCGTCTGCTGCGCATGCGGGCTCGTCGCCGTCGCCGCAGGAACGCTGGTGCCGTCGCTCGCGGTGTTCCTCTTCGGAGGCGTCGTCGCAGGCGTCGGCGTCGGGCTGCTGTTCAAGTCGTCGGTCGCGACGGCCGCGGGTCTCGCCGAGCCGGGACGACGGGGGGAGACGCTCGCGCTGGTCTTCCTCATCGCCTACTGCGGCCTCGCGCTTCCGGTGCTCGCGATCGGAGTGATCCTCACGTTCGCATCGCAGACCACGGTGCTCCTCGTCTTCATCTCGATCGTGTCGGTCGCGACCGTCTCGGCGGCGGTCGTCATGCGTCGCGCGCTCGTCGGTCAGGAGCCCGGCGCGAGGGCCGGACGTGCAGTGTCCGGTCCCGACGAAACCGCCCCGTAACCGGCGCGCCATCAACCCGCCGACGAGACCTGCCAAGCTGAGATCAGCGAAAGGCGGACGCCGTGACACAACCCTCACCCTTCGGGCTGATGCTGCGCTCGTTGCGCGTGGGCCAGAACCTGACTCTCGAAGCGCTCGCGTCTCGATCCGGGGTGAGCGTGCGCACGATCGGCGACCTCGAACGCGGAGCGAGCGCCTCGCCGCAACGGCGCACCGTCGATGCGCTCGCCGACGGACTCGGACTCGATGTGGCCGATCAGCATGCGTTCCTCCGCGCTGCGCGTGCCCGGCCCCGTGCCGCCGTCGCGACAGAGCCCGCGGGGGCCATAGCCCCGCACCGGGTGTTCGACTTCTCGGGCCGGCAGGCCGAGATCGATGAAGCACTTCGCATCCTGCACGGCCCTCAGCCCGCAGATCGGCAGCGACCGGCGCTGGTCATCAGCGGCGCGCCGGGAATCGGCAAGACGACCGGCGCCGTCGAGATCCTTTCGCGTGGAGGAGAGGCCGACCGCCGTCCGCTGGTCTTCGTGGGGCTGGACGGCTTCAGCTCGTCTCCGCTGACACCGCTCCAGGTGGTCACCGCCATGCTGCGGCAGCTCCCCGGAGCGGAGCAGAAGCCGCCTGCTGATCTGGCGACGGCGCGGACCCAATGGCAGGCAGCGGTCGCGGAGGCTCCCGTCCAGGTGCTGCTCGACAACGTCGCGAACGAGGCGCAGATCCGTCCGATCCTGTCGATCTGCGCGGGAGATGTCGTGGTCGTGACGTCGCGCCGGAGTCTCGCAGGCCTCGAAGGGGTGCGCCGCCTGCGGCTCGGGCCCCTGCAGCGGGACGAGAGCATCGCGTTCCTCGGTCGTCTCATCCCGCATGACGATGCCTCCGATCTGGATGCGCTGAGTGAGATCGCGGCCCTGTGCGACGACGTGCCCCTCGCGCTTCGAGTGGTCGGCAATCGCATCGCCAGTCGCCCCTCATGGACGGCCGCCGATCTCCTGAGCCGACTGCGCACGTCGGAGGACAGGCTGCGCATGCTCGTCGCCGGTGACCTGGCCGTGGAAGCGGCCATCTCTCTCTCCTACGAGGAGCTGGACCCGCGCACTGCCGCGCTGTTCCGGTGGATCTCGCTCATCGACGGTCGCACCTTCGGGGCCCATCTCGCAGCGGCTGCCGTGCGATCGTCAGATGTGGCCGAGGTGGAGCGTCGGCTGGACGACCTCACGGACCTGGGAATGCTCGAGGCGCGCGGTGGCGACCGCTACCGTCTGCACGACCTGATGCGTCTCTTCGGGCTGGGCAAGCTGCGCGATGCTGTCGGATCCGACGAGATCGCGCGGCGGCACGCCCATATCCGCGCGTGGCTGCTGGGGAGTCTGGAGCGCGCCGGCGCCTGGTACGAACCGGGAAGGGATGCGAGCGCAGTCTCACGCAACGGCCGCAGCTTCATCGATGCCGAGGCCGCCGCGGTGTGGATCCGCGAGGAGGTCGAGCACTGGTGGCCGGCGTATGCGGAGGCAGCGGAGCTCGGCGAGGACGCGATGGTCTGCGACGTCGCGGATGCGCTGCACTGGTACTCCGACATCTGGATCACGTGGGGACACTGGCATCGATTCTTCTCTCTCGCGGCTGCGGCGGCGAAGAGGCTGGGCGACCCGAGAGCAGAAGCCGCGCAGCTGGGGTACGTCGCGTGGGCGGAGATCGTCGAGGTCGGTGACCGGGCGAACGCGGTGCTCACCGGGCATGCCGCGCTGGAGGCGGCCACCCGCGCGGGTGATGCCGCACAGCAGGGCTGGGCGCACTACTACATCGGGTGGGCGAGCTGGACGCTGGATCGTCTCGTCGAGGCCGACGAGGCGGCCGCGGCCGCCATGGTCGCCTTTCGCGCGGCTCAGGAGACGACAGGGGCGGAGAACGCGCAGGTGCTCTCGTCGATGGTCAAGGCCCGACGCGGCAAGTACCTCGAGTCGATCCCCGAGACGGAGGCGACGCTCGCGCGCGTCCGATCCGCCGAGACCACGGACAGTCTGACCAGCATCGTCACGCAGTTCGCGGCGTGCCTCGACCTCGTCGACGCCTACGTCGCCGTCGGACGACACGAGGACGCGGTCCGAGTCGGCGCGCTGGGCATCGAGATCGCACGATCACTCAAGGACGACACCCGTGTGCTGCTGATGATGCGCCGACACATCCGTGCGCTGATCCACGCGGGCGACGGCGAGGCTGCGATCGCCGAGGCGGATGAGGCTCTGGCCATGCTGGGGCCGGGGAGCAGCGAGGCGTTCATCTTCGACAGAGTGCGCCGGGAGGTGTCGCTCATCGGCACGTCTCGCGCACCCGGTTCAGAGGGCGATGCAGCGTGATCGTCCGGCGGGGTCCCGCGGTCACAGGCGGCCGGTCGACTCCCAGAGCCTGATGAGCTTCAACGCAAGATGGAGAGTGCTGCGCGCGACGCCGTCGTCGAGCGCCTCTCTGACCACCTCGGGCAGACGCTCGAGCCGGTAGTAGAGCGTCGTGCGATGGACGAACAGGATGCGGCACGCCGCGACGACGTTCGCACCCACGTCGAGATACGTCTCGACGGTCACCCGCTGGCTGTCGTCTCGTTGGGAGTAGAGCGCATGCGCGGCGGGCGAGATGATCCGGAGTGCTGCCGGATCGGCTGACGCCGAGGCGAGCAGCCGCCATCCGCCCAGAGCGCTCGAGTCGACCGAGGGGTGGAACTGCGGGAGGGCGGCCGCGAGAGAGGCGGCGATGACGGCCTCATCGGCGGCGCTGCGCAGGTCCGACGCGCCCTGCGCAGGGGAGGCGGTGCCGATTCCGAGAATGCGGATGCCGCGTCTCGCCGCCTCGTCGAGGAGGAGGTCGGTGAGGCCGCTGTCGGACGGCTGTCCCACGAGCAGGACGACACCGCGCTCCAGCCCGATGAAATGAGCCGGCACGGGCCGGAGGTGCGTCAGGTGGCGTCCGAAGGCGATGCGGTCGACATCGCTCACCGTCGCATCGATGAGGACCGCGCGAGCGACCGTGCCGGGGCCCGGCCGGAGCCACCGCTGCTGGACGGCGTGCGCGAAGGCGCCGCGACGCACGGACTCGTCGGCGTGCAGCAGATCGACCAGGATCGACTCTCGATCGACACGCGACGAACCAGGGGCCCTGCGCAGGGCGATACGGGTGAGGGCGACGGCCGCATCGATCGCCTCGAACTCGCTCGCCGTGAGCTGCGGCCCATCTCCGAGGTCGATCTCGATGACGGCGACCGGGACACCGTCGTCATGCACCGGAACGGAGAGGAGCGAGGCGGATGCCTGAGGTGATGCGGACAGCCCGCCGTCGGACGCCGCCGGACCGAACTCGTGCACGACCACTCGGCGGTGCAGGGATGCTGCGAGTTGGAGGGCGATCTCCGACAGCGCCGTCGAGGCTGCGGGGGTCGTCGTATCGCTGATCGTCATGGGTCGCTCCTGTGCGGGGGATGGGCTCACCGTGTCGCTCTGCGTCGATGGATGCGGACGTCACATCCACCGAACTCGAGTACGCCCCATAGAAGCGTCTTCCGAGCAGCCGCACCAGGCGGAAAGCAGGCAGAAGTGAGGAACGACCGTCTTCGACTCCTGTCGCATGGTCGTGAGTCTGACGGTTCATAGATTCGTATTCAGCGGAGGAACGGACACGAGGTGACGCGATGATGAGCAGCAGCACGGTCGTCCTCGTGCACGGAGCCTTCCTGGACGCATCCGGTTGGTGGCCGGTCGTGCTCCGCCTGCTCGACGCCGGACACCGCGTGCTCGCTCCGCCGGTGACCGGCCGCAGCTTCCGCGGCGACTGCGACTACATCCGCACGATCGTCGAGCACGTCGACGGAGAGGTGCTGCTCGTCGGACACGGGTATGGCGCGGCCGTCATCACGGTCGTCGGCGAGGCGGCGAACGTCTCAGGGCTGCTTTTCATCGCGGGCTATGCGCTGGAACGGGGCGAGAGCATCGCCGAGATGCGAGACCTCTTCGCGCCGGCAGAGGCATCCGCGCATCTCGTGGCCACCGTGTTCCCGGGTGAAGACGGCGCACGGCGAACGGAGCTGACCGTCGCACCCGACCAGTTCGCGCGCCTTCTCGCGCCGGGCCTTCCCGCCGACGAATCGGGAGTCCTCGCGGTCTCACAGCGCCCGATCTCCGACTCCGTGTTCGCCGAGCGGGCGTCCGGCGCGGGCTGGAGCGTGACGCCGAGCTGGGGCGTCGTGGCGACTCACGACCGTCTCATCAGCCCGCACCTCCAGCGCTTCGGATATCGGCGAGCGGGATGTCGAGCGGTGAGGGAGCTGGACGCACCGCACTTGGTCACGCAGACGCACGCCGCGGAGATCGTGCGGTTCATCGACAGCATCCTCGACGAGATCGAGACCCGTGGCTGAGCAGCAGGGGAATGCTGTCGACACCCGCCCCGGTTGGACGGCGGGGTTCGCGCCGCTCGCCGTCCCGATCTTCCGCCTGGTGTGGCTGGCATCGATCGTCAGCAACATCGGCAGCTGGATGCAGACCGTCGGCGCTCAATGGCTCCTGGTGCAGAACGACAGCTCGCCGCTGCTCGTCGCGCTCGTGCAGACGGCATCGGCAGCGCCCGTGCTCCTGTTCGCGATCCCGGCCGGCGTCATCGGCGAGTTCCTCAACCGTCGGCGCGTCCTTCTCTGGTCGCAGACGGTCCAACTCGCCGTCGTGCTGGGTCTCACGTATCTGACCGCGGTCGGCCAGACGACCACGACCATCCTGCTGGCGTCGACGTTCGTGCTGGGGACGGTCTCGGCCATCCAGCTGCCGGCGTTCCAGGCACTCGTGCCGGACATCGTGCCGCCGAAGCTCCTGATCGATGCGGCGAGCCTCTCCTCGATCGGCGTGAACATCGCCCGCGCGGTGGGACCGGCGATCGCCGGCCTCGTGGTCGCCCAGTTCGGCGTCGCGGCGGTCTTCCTGCTCAATGCGCTCTCCTTCCTGGTGTTCCTGGGCGTGCTGCTCTTCTGGAAGACCTACAGTCCGCCGGTGGCTCGGCCCGAGCCCTTCGTCGATGCAACGCGGGCCGGCATCCGCTACATCCGCCACTCGCGGATCGTCCGCCGCATCCTGCTGCGGCTCGCCGTCTTCCTGATACCGGCGAACGCGCTCTGGGCGCTGCTGCCGACCATCGCCAAGAACTCGCTCGGGTTCTCTGCGAGTGGCTACGGCCTTCTGCTGGCAGCGCTGGGAGCAGGATCGATCGTCGGTGCGTTCGTGCTCCCGTGGGCGCGTCGCGTCGCAGCGGTCAACGGTGTGGTGCTGGCCTCGTCCGTGGTCTTCGGGGCAGGACTCGTGATTCTCGTGACCTCGCCGACCCTGTGGATCACCTTTCCGGCGCTCGTGGCCACCGGTCTCGCCTGGATCGGGGTCATCGCGACCATCAACGGCACGGTGCAGGCGTTCCTGCCCGTCTGGGTGCGTACGCGCGGCCTGTCGTTCTACCAGCTCGTCCTCTTCGGCTGCACGGCCGCCGGGTCTGCGGGCGCGGGCGTGCTCGCGTCCGTGTGGGATCCCGGGCTCGTGGTCATCGGGGCCGGGATCCTCTGCGGCCTGGGCGGACTCTCCCTGCTCGTGTGGCCCATGCCGGCGACGAGCGGCATCGGCCGCGGCATCGTGGAGGTGCCGGGGGTCGAGGACCGGCCCCGCCTGGACGGTGCTGACGACGCGCCCGTTCTGGTGGTCATCCGGTATCGCATTCCGGTCGAGCGGAGACAGGAGTTCCTCGACACGATGACCGGCGTGCAGCAGACCCGTCTGCGGACGGGGGCGCGGGGGTGGCAGGTGTACGTCGACGCCGACGACCCAGGGTCGGTCATCGAGGCGTACTCCGTCGGCTCCTGGCGCGAGCACGTGAGTCAACACGAAGGTCGCACCACCGAGTTCGACGCCCAGCAGATCACCCGTGCGCGCGCGATGAGCACCCAGGAGCTCGAGGTGACGCACCTGCTCGCCATCCCCCTGCCTCACCACCGCGGCGTCGAGAAGCGCCGCACCCGCCACAAGAGACGGAGCCTCCCGCATGGAACGTGACGACCACCCCACCACTCACCCCGAGATCCCGTCGTTGGGCGACCCCGATCTGCCGCAGGAGGGGGAGGTGAACATCGCCGATCGCCCGCAGAGCAACACGATGACCGGTCCGCAGAACGAGGTCATCGAGTCGCAGTTCCCGAACCAGATGCACGCGCCGGCGACGG
The DNA here is from genome assembly GCF_001266755.1 of Microbacterium sp. CGR1. Taxonomy (NCBI): domain Bacteria; kingdom Bacillati; phylum Actinomycetota; class Actinomycetes; order Micrococcales; family Microbacteriaceae; genus Microbacterium; species Microbacterium sp. CGR1. The sequence continues at coordinate 1,041,295 of NZ_CP012299.1, read as the reverse complement.
ACATCAGCACGCAGCCGTTCTTCTGGTCCTCGTTCAACATCTCACCCCGCCGGGTGCAGCGCGGCGGCTGGGCGCGGGAGCTCACGAAGCAGGACTTCCACATCTCCGACGAGATCGCCGGGGTCAACATGTACCTCGAGCCGGGCGGCATCCGCGAACTGCACTGGCACCAGACCGCCGAATGGGCGGTCATGACCCGCGGCAAGGCGCGGGTGACGACTCTCAGCCGGTCGGGTCTTCCCGCGGTGGAGGATGTGGAAGAGGGTGATCTGTGGTTCTTCCCGGCGGGCACCCCGCACTCCCTGCAGGGCCTCGGCCCGGGCGGGGCGGAGTTCGTGCTGGCGTTCGACGACGGAGACCAGTCCGAGTCGAACACACTGCTGCTGACCGACTGGTTCGCACACACCCCGCCCGAGGTCCTCGCGAAGAACTTCGGCGTCGCGCAGTCGGTCTTCTCCGACATCCCGCTGCACAACCTCTGGATCTTCCCCGGCGAAGAACCACCCGCGCTCGACATCGACCAGGCCGCCGCGGGCGTGGAATGGGGCATGGAACCGGTCATCTTCCGACTGTCGCGGTCGAAGCCGCTGTATGAGAACTCCGGTGGATCCATCCAGATCGCCGACTCCACCAACTACGCCTACTCCAGCACCGTCGCTGCAGCCCTCGTGACGGTCGAGCCGGGGTCGATGCGCGAGCTGCACTGGCACCCGAACGCCGACGAATGGCAGTACTACCTCCGCGGCTCCGCCCGCATGACCGTGTTCAACACCGGCCCCCATGCGAACACGACCGACTTCCGCGCCGGAGACGTGGGCGTGGTCCGGAAGAACCTCGGCCACTACATCGAGAACACCGGCGACGACGTGCTGCAGTTCCTCGAAGTGTTCCGCACCGACAAGTACGAGGAGATCTCCCTCGCGAACTGGCTCTCCCACGTGCCCCCGCAGCTCGTCTCCGCACACCTGAACATCGAACCCGCAGTGCTGGCCACGTTCCCCCGCGGAGCACAGGGCATCACACCACTGCGCTGATCAGCGCCCTCCGAGCGCGATCAGCGTTGAGCGCCTTCGGCGAGGTAGCGGTGAATGAGGGTGACGGCCATCGCGCCCTCGCCGACGGCGGATGCGACGCGCTTGACGGAGTTCGCACGGACGTCGCCCGCCGCGAAGATCCCGGGGACGGATGTCTCGAGGTAGTAGGGCGAGCGTGCCAGCGGCCACTTCTGCTGGTCGTCGGGAATCAGGTCCACGCCGGTGAGCAGGAACCCGCGACTGTCGAGCTGCACATCCGTCGTCGCCGCCCACTCGGTGTTGGGAGCCCCGCCGATGCAGACGAACAGGTGGGTCGCGGGCACGCGTGTGGTCCTGCCCGCCTGGTCGAGGGTGATCTCTCGCAGATGCTCGTCTCCGTCGACCGCGACGACGCGGGTGTGGACGAGGATGGTGACGTTGCTCTGCGCGGCGAGCCGGTCGAGCAGATAGGCCGACATGGTCGACGAGAGCGAGGGGCCGCGGACGACGACAGTGACGTGCGCCGCGTGGGCCGCGAGGTTCATGGCCGCCTGTCCTGCGGAGTTGGCGCCGCCGACGACGTAGACGTGCTGACCGATGCAGGCGGAGGCTTCGCTGGTGCCCGCGCCGTAGTAGATGCCGGCACCGCGGAGGCCCTGCTCGCCGTCGAGGCCGAGTCTGCGCCACTGCACGCCGGTGGCGCACAGCGCCGCGCGTGCATGGATCTCCGACCCGTCGGCGAGCCGAGCCCGCACGTCGTGGTCCCTGAACGTGCGGGCGATGCCGTACCTCATGACGATGAGTTCGGCGCCGAAGGAGAGCGCCTGCCGGCGGGCGCGCTCGGCGAGCTCCGCCCCGGAGATCCCCCCGGGGAAACCGAGGTAGTTCTCGATGAGGCTGCTGAAACCGGCCTGCCCGCCGACGGCGTCGCGCTCTACGACGGCGACGCTGAGACCCTCGGATGCCGCGTAGACGGCGGCCGAGAGTCCGGCGGGTCCAGCTCCGTAGATGATGAGGTCGTACGTCGACTGCGCCGGAGGCTTCACCCAGCCGAGAGCCGCAGCGACCTGCTCGGGGTTCGGGTCCTCCAACACGGCGCCTTCGGGGAGGACGACCAGCGGCAGCCGCCTGCCGGTCAGGTCGATTCCCGCCGCCGCGGCGGCACCCCGGGGAACCATGATCGGCAGGAACGGAACCTCGCTGCGGGTCAGATAGTCGCGCAACGCGAAAGCCTGCGGCCCGTCGGCGTCGGCGATGAGACGCAGGGGCGACCGCTGGTCGGGTGCCTCGGTCACGCGTCGCCTGCGAGCTGCTCCTGCCAGTCCGCAGGCACGCGCTCAGCCGGGCCGGGGGTGGTCTGCGACCGCGGATGGCTGTGCGGGGGAGCGAGGACGGGACCGTCGAAGGCTGTCTCGGTGCCGAAGTCCCAGAACCAGTCCTCACCGGGCTCGAAGCTCTGGATCACTCGATGGCCGCTCGTGTGCGCGTGCTTCGTCGCATGCTTGTGCAAGGAGTCGTCGCAGCATCCGATGTGCCCGCAGTAGGCGCACCGGCGCAGATGCAGCCACCACGAGCCGATCGCCTCGCAGTCCAGACACCCCGGGCCGGAGGGGGGAACGTCCGCCCGGATGAAGTCGCTGACGTCGCTCATGGGTGCATCTCCTGTCGTCGGTATGCCGTCGGGGTCATGATGTCGGGATTCCGTGTCGTACTCAAGGGTGCCCGCGGGAGTCCTCATGTTCCTTCGACACCCGTCGAAGCCGTGCTCGTCGACATCCTCTAGGTTCGGGGAGGTGAGCACCTCTTCCTCCCGCCGGGTCCCGATCGAATCGCAGAAGGTCGATGCGCCGCTGACGTCCAGCGCGACGTTCCTCGTGCTGCAGATCGCTGACGGAGCGGATGCCGCGTCGACCGCGCGCGACGCGATCGCCGGTATCGACGACCTCGTGAAGAACGTCGGATTCCGTGATCTCGACGCGATGCTGTCGTGCACGGTCGGCATCGGAGCCGCGGCGTGGCCGCGCCTCACCGCGCGCCGGGTTCCGGCCGAGCTGCACCCCTTCGCGCCGGTCGTGGGCCCGGTGCACACCGCGCCGGGCACGCCCGGGGATCTCCTCTTCCATATCCGTGCGAACCGCCAGGATCTCGTGTTCGAGTTCGAGCGCCAGCTGCTCGACGTGCTGGGCGACGCCGTGACCGTGGTCGACGAGACCTCGGGATTCCGGTATTTCGACGTGCGCGACCTGCTCGGCTTCGTCGACGGGACCGCGAACCCGGTGGGGAACGCCGTCGCCGAGTCGACGCTGGTGGGCGCAGAGGACGGTGATCACGTCGGGGGCAGCTACGTCGTCGTCCAGCGATATCTGCACGACCTCGGTCAGTGGCAGGCGCTGACGACCGAGCAGCAGGAGGCCGTGATCGGCCGCAAGAAGGCCGACAATGTCGAGCTCGACGATGCGGCCGTCGGGCAGAAGTCCCACAAGACCCTCGCCACCATCGTGGTCGACGGTGTCGAGCACGACATCCTCCGTGACAACATGCCTTTCGGCAGCCCGGGCTCGTCGTCCTTCGGCACCTACTTCATCGGGTACTCGCGCTACCTCTGGGTCATCGAGAAGATGCTCGAGAACATGTTCATCGGCGACCCGCCCGGCGCGTACGACCGGCTCCTGGACTTCTCCCGCGCCACGACCGGGAGCACCTTCTTCGCGCCGTCCGCGGACTTCCTCAGCGGGCTCGCCGACGAGCCGATGCCCGTGCAGCGCATCTGACGGCAGACGAGCGGACAAGAGTCACCTCCCATCTCGCGCCGCACGCGCGTAGCGTTGATATATGGGAAGACTCTTCTACGGAGCCGCTCAGCCGCCGATCCTCATCGAGGACCGAGCGTTGGCTCACCTCAAGATCGTCGTCACGACGAAGCTGCGCCGCAACGAGAGCTTCACCCTGTCGTGGATCCACAAGGACGGCGAGGCCCCCGGTCGATCGACCATCTGGCTGCATCCGTCGATCCCGCTGCGCTTCGTATTCGACGAGACGGAGGCACCGACGCTGAACCGTCGGTGGATCGAGGAGCTCTCTCAGACGCTCAGCAGCACGGGCGGCGTCTGTCTGACTGCGGAGATCATCGATCCCACCGAAGGCGGGGAATCGGAAGGCGCAGGCGGAGGGCGGTGACCGAGTCGCTCACAGGGTGAGGCGGCGGTCGACGATCTGCTGCGCGACATCGTGCAGGCGCGCCCCGACAGAGCGCGCGTGTCGTCGAAGGATGGTGAAGGCATCGTCGATGGAGACGCTGCGCTGAAACGACAGCGCGCCCTTCGCCTGCTCGATCACGATCCTGCTGTCGAGCGCGTGTTGAAGCTGCGCGGTGCGGTCGGCATGTGCGAGGAGCGTGCGATGCTGCACCAGACCGATCGTGGCGAACTCGCTGAGTGCTTGAGCGACGGCAGCATCCTGGTCGGTGAGCACACCGACCCGGTCGAAGAACAGGTTCAGCGCACCGAGGTGCTGACCGCGCAGAGAGAGCGGTACCGCGTAGCCGGCGCGAAGGCCGCGTCGTACCGCGAGAGGAGCGAACTGGGGCCACCGATCGGCACTCGACCGCAGATCAGGTGTCTCGACCACGCGCCCGGACCGGAAGCTGTCGAGGCAGGGCCCCTGCTCGATGCCGAGCTCTGCCTCCTCCACATCGCTCGCACGCTCACTCGTCGAGCCCAGCACGTGGAGCCGGCCTCCGGCATCGGCCAGGACTATGCCGGCGTCGACCGCAGGGGTGAAGCGCGTCGCTGCCTCGACGAGGAGGTCCATGGTGTCGATGACGTCGTAGTCCGGATCCAGAGCGTCAGCCAGGCGGCGGAAGACAGCGGTCAGGTCGCTCTGCGAGTGCGGGTCGCGGGTCATATCGAACGGCATTGGAATCCGATCCTCAGCTCACGCCCACGGTATGGCCATGCTCTGCACCCACATTCTCCGGTTCGTGAACCAGATACAGCCCGGACGGCGCATTCGCGGTGAACGCGAGCGCCTCGATCCAGTGCCGATTGAGCTCGGGGACCTTGCCGCCGGTGTACTTGAAGACGAGGTTGCACCCGGCGTGCATCCAGACCGAGCTCCGACCGCCGCCGATGCTGGCGTCCTCCCTCCAGGTGAAGAGGAACGGCTCGCCGCGACGCAGCTTCGTCGTCATCACGACCTGCAGATGGTGGAGCGCGCGATCGTCGATCTCGACCTTCTGATTTCCCTCGTATACGAACTTGCCCATGATGGGACATCCCTTCGTAGATCTCCTTCTGTGCCCAGACCTACAGGGGTGCGGTGCGCCTCGCAAGGCCCTTGCAGATTGGACCCATGGCTCAGTCGACGCGGGACCGTCGCGCGCAGAACGACGCCGCGCAGAGCACGGTCGCGATCATGAGCAGGCGACGAGCGCGAGGATGCGTGGTCAGCCAGGTGTACAGGCTCGCACGGCGTCCGCGCCGCGGGAGGGTGCCGTCGTTCGGCTGCCCGTCGGGTGCGAAGAGGTTGCCGGCGCCCGGGGATGCCGCCTCTCGCGTGTGCATCGTCCTCTCGCCCCACCGGCCGAGGATCCGATCGAGAGCCCGCGGGAACATGGTCTCGGCCAGCGCGAGCACGCGCCCGCCTCCCCCCGCGTAAAGCTCGTCGACAGGATGCTCCGCCGCATACGCGATGCACCCGGCCACGACGGAGGGTGAGTAGTACGGCGGCGGTGCAGATGGTCTGAGGCCGAGGTGCGAAGCCGAACTGGCGAACAGTGGCGTGTCGATGACGGCCGGACGCACGACGGTCACCGAGATGGGATCGTTCTGATCGATCAGTTCGCGGCGGAGACCCCGCATGGCGCCCTCCACGGCGCTCTTGGCGGCCGCGTAGGCGCTGTGCAGCGGCAGCGTCGTGCGAGCCTCGACGGACGTCACGCAGATGAGCGCCCCTCCGCCTGCGCGCCGTAGCGCGGGCAGCGCCGCCAGCGCACCATGTATCTGGCCGAGGTAGTCGACTTCCATGAGCCGACGGAACTCCTGCGGCGTGGTCCGCTCGAATCGGCCGTACAGCAAGACGCCGGCGTTGTTCACCCAGGTGTCGATACGGCCGTACCATTCCTCTGCCTTGTCGGCGGCTTGCAGGACCGCCGCAGGGTCGGTGACATCGCAGACGACATGCCGCGCGTGCCCGCCCGTCGCGGTGATGCGGGCGACCGCCTCGTGGAGACGATCCTCCTGTCGCGCGAGTAGCACGACGCGTGCTCCCGCGGCCGCCAGACGTTCGGCTGCCGCCCGGCCTATTCCGCGGGATCCGCCGGTGATCACGACGACCTGCTGCGACAGCGGACGGTGTCGAAGTCCGCGCGACCGACGATCGGCACTCGTGTTTCCCGGACCGAAGACCTGCATGACTCACTCCCTCACGACTCGTACGGTGCCCAGCGACGAGTCAGCCGCGTCGGGGATGACCATGCCCGCCTCGACGCCCGTGCGGAGGTAGCGCATCACCGGCTCGTTGATGCGCTCACCCGGAAGGATCACTGGCACGCCGGGCGGATACGGGGTGATCTGCTCGGCCGCGATGCGACCGGGCGCTTCATCGGCGGGGACGACTTCGACGGGTCCGAAGAACGCATCGCGGGGCCGGACGACCGTGTCGAGCTCGAGCTCGCCGGGTGTGGGCCGCGACACCGGTGAGTTTTCGGGCAGGGCGGGGGCGGCCTGCGAGAGTGCAGCGAGCGCGTCTGCGAGAAGGTCTGCCGAGGCCTCGGAGTCGGCGAGGGAGAACGTCGCCTCGATGCGTGTCGGGTCGTTGAGGCCGACGTCGAGACGTGCGTTCTCGCGCAGCCAGTCCGCGGCCTGGTAGCCGCTGATGCCGAGCTCGCTGACATCGATCAGGATATGAAGGGGGTCGAAGTCATGGGATGCCTCGGAGCCGATCAGCTCGTCACCGAGGACATGCAGTCCCGGCATCGCATCGATGCGATCTCTGGTGCGGTGCACCAGATCGAGTGCGGCGGAGATCATCGCGCGTCCGTCCTGGACCATCTGGCGGCGCCAGCCGTCCATCGCTCCGTACAACAGCACGTTCGCGCTCGTGGTCGCCAGCACATCGGCACACTGCTTGAGCCGCACAGGATCGACGAGATCACCCTGGAGGTGGTAGATCGATCCCTGTTCGAGTCCCATGCCCATCTTGTGGACGCTGACCACGCAGACGTCCGCGCCCGCATCCATCGCCCACGTCGGCAGATCATCATGGAACGGCAGGTGCGCGCCCCACGCCTCGTCGATGATCAGCGGCTTTCCCCGGCGATGACACACGTCGGCGATCGCGGCGATGTCGGCGCACGTGCCGTAGGGCGTCGGGCTCGTGATCAGCGCCGCGCTCGCATCGGGGTACCGCTGCCACATCTTCTCGACGTCGTCCGGAGAGGGCGGGTGGGCGAGGTGCAACCGCGCGTCCCAACTCGGCCTCACCCATCTCGGCTGCAGACCGGAGAGTACAAGACCAGCAGTCACCGACTTGTGTGCGTCGCGACCTATCAGCAGCTCGCCCTCGCCGCGTGTCACAGCCAGTATCGCGGCCTTCACCGAGAGCGAGCTGCCGCACGTCGAGAAGAAGGCGTGGTCGGCCCCGACGGCCTCCGCCATAAGCGCCTGGGCCTGCTCGAGGTAGCCCTGAGACGACGACCGGTCGTCGAGTCCCGCTGTGGCCAGCAGGTCGTTGCGGAAGACATCCGTTCCGAGGGCGGCGAGTGTGCGAGGGTCCGCACCCCGTCCCTGACGGTGACCGGGTGGGGTGTACCCGTAGCGGGAGAGCTGGTGGTACTCGGTCATCGCGTCGAGGATCGGTGCGGCTGTCTGGTCCATGCCGCCCGTTGTACTCGCGCTGTGGCTCGGTCGCGTGGGCCTTGCGCTTCGTTCGGTCGTGTGATGAGGTTCGCAGCATCAAGGCGGGCGGCGAAAAAGTCAAGCAGCTGTGCCGGCCGTCACTGTCGTCGGCTGAATGCGTGCATGAGAACTTTCGGTGTCGAAGAGGAACTGCTGTTGGTCGACGTGCGAACGGGGCTGCCGACCGCGGCCGCACCTCGGATCCTCGAGTGGCGATCTAAGGATGGCGGGCCCGAGCTCGAGGCGGAGATACAGCAGGAGATGATCGAGGTCGTCGGTCCCGTGTGCTCGACCACGCAGCAACTGGCCGGAGCGATCGCCGACGGTCGGCGCCGTGCCGATGCCGACGCGGTCGCGGTGGGTGCCAGAGCGCTTCCGCTCGCGACGTCACCGGTCTCGGTGCATCCGCACGCATCGCCGTCGTCGCGCTACGCGGAGATGATGCGGCGGTACGGCATCACCGCCCGGCGAACGCTGACCTGCGGATTCCACGTGCATGTGGCGATCGATTCGCCGCGCGAGGGGGTAGCGGCACTGGATCGCATTCGCGACTGGCTTCCGACGATCCTGGCCTTGAGCAGCAACTCGCCGTTCTGGGATGGTACCGACACCGGCTATGCCAGCTATCGCAACGATGTCTGGAGTCGTTGGCCCTGTGCGGGACCGAATCCGGTCTTCGGCTCGGAGGCGGCGTATCGGGAGCATGAGGGTTCCCTGCTCGCTTCGGGGGCACTGCTCGACGAGGGGATGCTGTACTTCGACGCGCGGCTCTCGCGGCACCACCCGACCCTCGAGGTGCGGGTCGCCGACATCTGTCTGCGGCAGGAGGATGCCGTGACCATCGCAGCCCTCTGTCGCGGACTGGTGGAGACCGCTGTGATCGAGTGGCAGGCAGGGATGCCGCCCCTCCGCACGGATCAACGATTGCTCGGACTCGCCACATGGCGGGCGGCGTTGAGCGGCATGCGGGGTGACCATGTTCACCCTGTCGCCGGTACTCCGTGCGCGCCCGCAGCGAGCATCGCCGCGCTCCTCGAGCATGTTCGACCGGGATTGGAAGCCCTCGGTGACGTCGAGCGCGTGGTTCACGGCGTGCAGGAGATCCTACGGCGGGGGACGGGTGCGGACTGGCAGCGCGAGCAGGTCGCCCGGCGGGGCTCGGTCGGTGACATCGTCCGTAATCTGAGCGCCGACGGAGTGCCGGCCGCGGAATCGACAGGCGAGTCGGCATCGGTGATCGTCTGAAGAAGTTGCGGGCGCCATACACCCGGGACCTCGATTTCGGCAAGGGTGCTGGAACGGCTTTCTCACCCCGTTAGACCAGTGCTCACCAATCCAGCGGATCGGTCGACGAAGTCGTTCGATCCGAGACGACCCCGCACGAAGGAGCACTGATGTCGGACACTTATGGCACGACGAGCCTGAGCGGCTCGGACGCGCATCACGAGCAGGATTCAGGGAAGGCGGAGGCTGCCAAGAACGAGGCGGCCGGTCTTGCCGACACGGCCGGCGCTCAGGCGAAGGACGTGATGGGCACCGCCAAGGAAGAGGCGGCGAGCGTCGTCGGCGAGGCCAAGACGCAGGCGAAGGACCTGTACGCGCAGACCACCCGTGAGCTGAAGGAGCAGGCGCACACGCAGCAGCAGCGCCTCGCCGGTGGGCTTCGGTCGGTCAGCGACGAACTCGGTTCGATGGCTGCGAACTCGGAGGGCAGCGGTGTCGCGAGCGATCTGGTGCAGCAGGTCGCCGGACGGCTGTCGGGCGCGGCGAGCTGGCTCGGGGACCGCGATCCGGCCTCCGTGCTCACGGAGGTGAAGCGGTATGCGAGACGCAAGCCCGGAACCTTCATCCTCGGGGCGGCGATCGTCGGCGTCGCCGTCGGCAGGCTCACCCGAGCGCTGGCATCGAACGCCTCGGCAGATGACACGCATACATCTTCACGGCCGGTGACGCCGCCCCGTGAGGTCCACCCGGACCCGGCCGTACCGGTGCCGGTCGGCTCTCCCGCGGTCGGTGCCGCCGACAGCGGCGGGGCGGCGGCTGCAGACCTCACCGGCGCTCCGACACGCACGGAGACAGAAGGTCTCACACCTCCGACCCGTCGTGGCGGCGCACAGACCGCCTGGACCGGATCGGGCGCACTCGGGGAGGGTGGCGATGAGCGACCCCACACCCTCTGAGACGAAGGCCGCGTCGAACTCGCTCGGCGATCTGCTGGGTGAGGTCTCGCGAGACCTGTCGACGCTGATGCGTCAGGAGCTCGCACTCGCTCGCGCGGAGCTGCGGGAGACCGCGACGAAGTCCGCGAAGGGCGCGGGCATCATGGGTGCCGCCGGCTATGCGGCGCTGATGGCGGTGTTCTTCCTGTCCGTCGCACTGTGGTGGGCGCTGGGCTCGCTCATGGGGCGCGGCTGGTCGGGCGTCGTCGTGGCCGTGATCTGGGCGATCGTCGCGCTGATCCTGTTCGTGGTCGGCCGAACTCAGCTGAAGCAGGTCGAGGGCATGCCGCAGACCGTCGACACGGTCAAGGAGATTCCGGAAGCACTGAAGAGAAATGAGGAGAACCGATGAGTGATTCACCCGACGAGATCCGCGCGAACATCGAGCGGACGCGACAGGAGCTGGGGTCGGATGTCGACGCGCTCGCCGACAAGGTGACGCCGTCGAAGATCGTGGACCGGCAGATGGGGAAAGTGCGCGGTGCCTTCACCTCGGTGCGCGAGCGCGTCATGGGGTCGGCGGACGATGCGGGATCCACGCTCTCGGACGCCGGCGACCGCGTGACGGAGGTCAAGGACCGCGCCATCGCGAAAGCCGAGGGCAATCCGCTCGCGGTCGGCCTGATGGCCTTCGGGGCGGGGCTGCTGATCGCATCGCTCGTCCCGGCGTCGTCGAAGGAGCAGCAGCTCGCGAAGACGGTCAAGGACCAGGCTCAGCCGCTCGTCGATGAGGTCACGGACGTGGCCAAGGAGGTCGGCGAGCATCTGAAGGAACCGGCACAGGCGTCGGTCGAATCCGTGCGGGAATCGGCGCAGGAATCCGTGGCCGTCGTGAAGGACGAAGCGCAGACCGCGGCCGGTGAAGTGACCGATCAGGCGCAGCAGGCCCGCGAGAACATCGCGGGCAGCTGACCGCCATCGACCGGACGGACCCGTCGCACGCGGGTAGGCGACGGGTCCGTCCGTCCTGAGAGGAATGAAGATGTCGCAGCCGCACACGGAGGCCCGAGACGGGAATGTCGATCCCGAGGCCTCGAGCAAGCCCGACTCCCCGGACGATCTCCACGGACGATCATGGAAGTACGTGGCGAAGAAGGCCTTCCGTGAGTTCTCGTCCGACCAGTGCACCGATATAGCTGCCGCGCTGACGTACTACGCGGTGCTGTCGATCTTTCCCGGACTGATAGCGATCTTCTCGCTCCTCGGCGTCGTCGGGCAGGGACAGGCCGCCGGGGAAGCGGTGATCGGCATCGTCGAGCAGATCGCCCCGGGCGACACGGCGAACGCCCTCCGGGGCCCGATCGAACAGGTCGCGGACTCGCCGGCCGCCGGGTTCGCGCTGATCAGCGGCATCCTGCTCGCTATCTGGTCGGCGTCCGGGTACGTCGGCGCCTTCAGCCGAGCGATGAACCGCATCTACGAGATCGACGAGGGGCGACCGTTCTGGAAGCTCAAGCCTGCACAGCTGCTCGTGACGGTGATCACCATCGTGCTGTTCGTCATCGCGGCGATCATCCTGGTGGTGTCGGGGCCGGTCACGCGAGCCATCGGCGACTCACTCGGACTCGGCACCGTGCCTCAGGCCATCTGGTCGATCGCGAAGTGGCCTCTGTTGGGGTTCATCGTCGTCCTCGCCGTTGCGATCCTGTACTACGCCACTCCCAACGCGAAGCAGCCGCGCTTTCGGTGGATCAGCCTCGGGGCGCTCCTCGCGATCATCGTGCTGGCTGTCGCCACGGCGGGCTTCGCCTTCTATGTGGCGAACTTCTCGAACTACGACCGCACCTACGGCTCCCTCGCGGGCATCGTGGTGTTCCTGCTGTGGCTGTGGATCGCCAACCTGGCGCTTCTCGTCGGAGCGGAGTTCGACGCCGAACTCGAGCGAGGTCGCCAACTGCAGGCGGGCATCGCCGCAGAGCGGGAGATCCGCCTTCCCCCGAGGGACACACGCAAGAGCGACAAAGCCGCAGAGAAGGAGCAGCAGGACATCGACGAGGCCCGCCGAATCCGCGAGCATGCCGATGCAGAATCGGGGCACCGCGAATCCGACGGGTCCGACCGTCGATGACCGATCAGCGTGCGGTCGGCGGAAGCTTGTCCACGCCGTGCCGGTTCGGCTTGTCGGGCTCCGCGGCGGTATCGGGAGACGCGTGCGCGGGTCCGGTCGGCCCCGCTTCGGACGTCGGATAGTGCGGCTCGTCGATCTCGACGGCCTTGTCTCGCTCGTCGAGAGGAGGCAGATGGTCGAGCGGTTGCTTGATGTCGTCTGGGTGGCTCATGCAGACAGGCTCCGCCACCGGTGACATGAGCGAACAGGGGCTTGTCATCGAAAGGATGATGTGGTGGGCGACTGTTCTCCGGTGAGGCGTAGGCTCGATTTCCTGCACGCCCGGCCTCTTCTCGTCTACGACGGCGATTGCGCGTTCTGCACCACGGCGTGCTTCCCGTCACGCCCCCGTTCTCCTGGGTCGCTGCGCTGGGCTATTCGCTGATCGCGCGCTTCCGACACCGTCTTCCCGGCGGCACGGCCGCCTGTGCGCTTCCGCGGGCCTGAGACATCACCCGACGATCCTCCGGTTGTCAACGCCCCTTCGCGCACGCGGGCGCTCACCTAGCATCGCCGGATGGGACGCCTCAGGTATGACAGCACACTCGACCCGATCGTCATCGACGATGTGACGCTCGCGCACATGAAGATCGTCGTCGGCACGAAGCTCAGGCGGCAGGAGAGCTTCATGATGTCGTGGCTCCCGGGAGACGATTCCCGCGACGGCCGACTGACCGCGTGGATTCATCCGAGCATCCCGCTCGTTCTGGCGTTCGACAGCGCTGATCCGATTCGCGTGGACGCCGAGCGCGTGTCCCGCATGATGAACAGCCTCAATGCTCACGGGGAACTGCTGATCGAGGAGATGTAGGGCGCTCGCAGCACCTACATCGGGTTCCCGTCGGCTGTCAAGAGAGGCGAAGTTCCCATCGCGGTCCAGAGAATGAACCGCATGAACCCATCCCCGCACCCCCTCACCGCCCACGCATCCTCCGACGCGAGACTCGCACGGACCCTCCGGAGCATCGACTACCCGGCAACGAAGGATGACCTGCTGAGAATCGCCGTCGTCGATCATCTCGAGGTGAGGACCATCGACGCCATCCACGACCTGCCTGCTCGCGACTACCACGGAGTCGCCGAAGTGCTGAAGACGCTCGACGGGGCCTGACTCTGCCGCCGGCGCACTCTGCAGGGTGAACGCAGACTTGTCAATACCCTGCGAGAGGCCTCGCGGTCTTCCTACCCTGGCACCATGTCCGACCTCACCGGCGCGCCACTGACGCTCACGTGGCCGCACGAATCCGATACATCGTCGCCGTCGCGACTCCCCATGCACGCGCCGCAGGGAGGTGCATGATGGGCAGATTCATCTATGAGGGCTCGATCAGGATCGAGATCGAGGATCGTGCGCTCAGCCACCTGCAGCTCGTGATCACCGCGAAGCTCCGACGAGCCGAGCCCTTCAACTTCAGCTGGCGCGAGGATCAGAGCATCGGGGGAGGCCGCACCACTGTCTGGCTGCACCCGGGGAGTGCGCTGGTCTATCGGTTCCTCGGCAGCAGGCAGCCATCGATCAACCGGCGGTGGGTCGATGCGCTCGCATTCACCGCGAATGCCCCGACCGGGCTGTACCTGGTCGCAGAGCCCGACGACATGTCGGCAGGGGAGAAGCTCGGAGTGCCCGCCGACCTGTAGCCGAGCGGCGCCGCGATCCTCAGGGTGGAGATGCGTTCCGCGCATCTTGTCAATACCCGAGAAGGGGCGAGCGAACCCGATCTATCGTGCCGCCATGAACGGCGCTCCACTCCTCGACATCGAATACGTCCTCCCGCTGCGATGGGGGAATGACGAGACGATGGACGATCTCACGGCCTACCTCACGCGTCTGCGCGCGTGGGCGGACGTGACGGTGGTCGACGGATCCGACCCCGACCGCTTCGCCTCGCACGCGTCGGCCTGGTCGAGTCTCGTCCGGCACATCCCGTGCGACGAGACCACGGGCGCGAACGGCAAGGTGCGGGGCGTGCTCACGGGCATCGCATCCGCTCGGCACGAGCGTGTGGTCATCGCCGACGACGACGTGCGGTACGACTATCGCGCGCTCGCCGCGGTGGTCTCCGAGCTCGAACGCGCGACCCTCGTGAAGCCGCAGAACCATTTCGCTCCGCTGCCCTGGCATGCCCGGTGGGACACCGCTCGCAGCCTCCTCAACCGCGCCCTCTCGGACGACTACCCCGGAACCTACGCTCTGCGGCGCTCGGCACTGCTCTCGGCAGGTGGATACGATGCGGACACGCTCTTCGAGAATCTCGAGATGGAGCGCACCATCCGCGCGACCGGCGGTCGAATCCACTCCCGACCCGACATCTACGTCATGCGGCGCCCGCCCACCGCCCGGCACTTCCTGTCGCAGCGGGTCAGACAGGCGTACGACAGCTGGGCGCAGCCGCTGCGCCTCGCGATCGAGGCGGCGATCCTTCCCACGGTGTGGATCCTGCGCCACCGACCGGGCTCGCTGGCGCTCGTGCTGCTCATGATCGTCGTGCTCGCCGAGCGCGGCCGACGACGGCTCGACGGCCGTTCGGTGTTCCCGGCGACCAGTGCATTGTGGGCGCCGCTGTGGGTTGCCGAGCGTGCGGTGTGCTCGTGGCTCGCCATCGCCGTGCGGCTGCGCGGAGGGGTGCGGTATGGGGGAGCACGTCTGAGAGTCTCGGCCCATAGTCAGCGCAGCATCCTGCGCCGGATCGCCGAGGAGGCTGGGCCTCGATGGCCTCAGACAGCCACGGATGCCGGGGGGAGGTGAGGAACATGGAGATGGAAGCGTGGGCGCTCGCTGCGAGCGCGGCACTGTTCATCGGCGGCGTCCTGAAGGTGATGATCCTGATGACGATCCGAGAGCGGAGAGATCGGCACGAGAATCGCCACGTCTCGTCACCCTGACTCCGGTAACCTCATGCGCATGGCCACCGCAACGACGCAGACCCCGAAACGCGAGGCCTTCGGCTCGCGCAACGTCTTCATCCTCTCTGCGATCGGCTCTGCCGTCGGGCTGGGGAACATCTGGAGATTCCCCTACGTGGCGTACGAAGGCGGAGGCGGGGCGTTCCTTATCCCGTATCTGTGTGCGCTTCTCACTGCCGGAATCCCGCTCCTCTTCTTCGACTACGCGATCGGCCACCGATTCCGCGGCTCCGCGCCGTTGGCCTTCCGACGGATGCACCGCAGGGCCGAGCCGCTCGGCTGGTGGCAGGTGCTCATCTGCGTGGTGATCGCGGTCTACTACGCGGTGATCATCGCGTGGGCTGCGATGTACACGTGGTTCTCGGCGCAGCTGACCTGGGGGCCGGGCAACGAGAACGACTTCTTCTTCATCGACTTCCTCCGCTCGGCCGATGTCGCCGAGGTCGGCATCTCGACGGACTTCGTGCCGCAGGTCGGCCTCCCGCTCGTGGCGGTCTGGCTGATCGTCATCGTCATCATGGCGCTGGGTGTGAAGCGCGGAATCGGCCGGGCGAACATGATCCTGATGCCTCTGCTCACGGTGATGTTCGCGATCCTCGTGGTGCAGTCGCTGTTCCTGCCGGGCGCCATGGACGGGCTGAACGCCTTCTTCACCCCCAACTGGGAAGCGCTGGGCGACCCGGCCGTCTGGGCATCCGCCTACGGCCACATCTTCTTCTCGCTGTCGGTGGCCTTCGGCATCATGGTGACCTACTCGTCGTACCTGAAGCGCAAGACCGACCTCACTGGTTCCGGTCTGGTCGTGGCGTTCGCGAACTCCGGCTTCGAGATCCTCGCGGGAATCGGCGTGTTCGCGGCCCTCGGCTTCATGGCGCAGGCGCAGGGGACCGAAGTGGCCGGTGTCGCGTCGTCGGGAATCGGCCTGGCCTTCATCGCCTTCCCCACGATCGTCTCTCAGGCGGCGGGCGGCTCGATCATCGGCGTCCTGTTCTTCGGAGCGCTGGTCTTCGCGGGGGTGACCTCGCTCATCTCGATCCTCGAGGTGATCGTCGCGGCGCTGCAGGACAAGCTGGGCTGGGCGCGCATCCGCACGACGCTCACGGTGTCCATCCCGCTCGCGATCGTCTCGTTGGCACTGTTCTCGACGACCACCGCGCTGTCGGTGCTCGATACCGCTGACGCCTTCGTCAATGCCTTCGGCATCATGGCCGTCGCCCTGGTCGCGGTGATCGTGGTCGCATGGCTGCTGCACAAGCTGCCGGCACTCGTCGACCACCTCGATCGTCGGTCGAGCTTCCGGGTCGGGCGAGTGTGGATGCTGCTCGTCGGCGCGCTCGCGCCCCTCGTGCTCGGGTACCTGCTCGTCACCGAGCTGATCTCGAAGATCTCCGAGCCGTACGGCGGCTATCCGGGATGGTTCCTCGCCGTCTTCGGATGGGGCATGGTCATCGCACTCGTCGTGATCGCACTGCTGCTCTCGGCGCTGCCATGGAGCGGTCGCTCCCACGCCAAGGATGATCCCGAGTATGACGAGTTCCTCACCGAGGAAGACTACGAACCGGATGCCGAGACCTCGTCGATCCCGCTGATCGCGACCTCGGAACCGCACGCGACGGAGAAGGGAGCGGGCGCATGACCACGACAGCGATCGTCATGATGATCATCGCGATGGTCACGATCTGGGGTGGCCTCATCGCCGCCGTCGTGAACCTCGCTCGTCACCCCGAGGCAGCGGATTCGGAGCCGGCGCCGCCCGTCGAGCTCTGACCGTCTTACCCGCATGGGGAGCGGGAATCAACCCGCTCCTCACGTTCCTCGATCCTGACTACTTTCTCTTCCAGAAGCACTGTCGACGGAAGAGGAGCCCATGAGCAGGACGCGGCCGAGATTCGATATCGACGAGTGGAGCATCGGTGCCGACGGCATCGACGTCGAGAACCTCGCCCATGAGGAGTCTGTCTTCGGACTCTCGAACGGTCATGTGGGCTGGCGGGGGAACCTCGACGAAGGCGACCCGCGCGGCGTCGCGGGAAGCTATCTGAACGGCCTCTTCGAAGAGCACCCGATGCCGTATGCCGAAGAGGGATACGGCTACCCCGAGTGCGGGCAGAGCGTGATCAACGCGGCCAACGGCCAGCTCATCCGGCTGATCGTCGGGGACGAGCCGTTCGACGTCCGTCGTGGATCGCTCACGTCGCACACCCGTCGTCTCGACTTCCGCGCGGGAACTCTCGAACGCGAGGTCGAGTGGACCAGTCCGACCGGCCAGCGGGTGCGGATCCGGTCGACGAGGATCGTCTCCTTCGCGCACCGCTCCGTCGCAGCGGTGCACTACCGTGTGCAGGCGCTCGGCGGTCCGGCGGAGGTCACCGTCATCTCCGAACTGCTGGCGAACGAGCCGCTGCCGATCACGCACGACGACCCCCGGGTGCAGGAGCTGCTGAGCGAGCCGCTCGAGGGGGTGGCCGCGGCAGCCGACGCGGCTGCCGCCACCCTCGTACATCGCACGAGGAAGAGCGGGCTCACGACCGCTGTCGCGATGGACCATCGCGTGAGCGGTTCTCCCCGGAGCGAGCCGAGCGTCGAGACGGATGTCGATGCGACGGGCGACCGTGCGCGCACCACTGTTCACGCATCGCTGGCTGCCGGAGAGACGCTCGAGATCGTCAAGCTCGTCGGTCATGAATTCTCGTCCGACCTCTCGACCGCCGCCCTGCGCGACCGGGCCGAGACGGCGGTCGGCGACGCGCTGCGGGCCGGATGGGAAGCACTGGTCGCCGATCAACGGGCGCGGCTGGACGACTTCTGGGAGTGCGCCGACGTGCGCGTCGACGGACCGGCACGGCTGCAGCAGGCCGTGCGCTTCGCGCTCTTCCAGGTGTTCCAGGCCTCCACCCGCATGGAATTGCGATCCGTTCCGGGAAAGGGGCTGACCGGCTCCGGATACGAGGGGCACACCTTCTGGGACTTCGAGGCGTTCGTGCTCCCCGTCCTCACCTCTACCCTCCCGCACGCCGCCGAACAGGCGCTGCGGTGGCGACATTCCGTGCTCGATCGCGCTCGTGACAGGGCGGCGCAACTGCATCTGCAGGGTGCCGCATTGCCGTGGCGGACCATCGACGGCAGAGAGTCGTCGGGGTACTGGCCTGCCAGCACGGCCGCGTTCCACATCAACGCCGATGTGGCCGGAGCGGTTCTGCACTACGTGCGGGCGACGGGCGATATCGACTTCGAACGGGAGGCCGGCCTCGAGATCCTGGTCGAGACCGCTCGCCTCTGGGCCTCGCTCGGTCGGTGGGACTCGCACGGAGGCTTCCACATCGACGGCGTCACGGGGCCGGACGAGTACTCGGCCATCGCGAACGACAACGTCTTCACGAACCTGGCAGCCCGGAAAAACCTTCAAGGGGCGGCGGCCGCGGCCCGACGGCATCCGGAGGTCGCGTCGGAGCTCAAGGTCGTAGACGACGAGATCGCAAGGTGGGAACTCGCTGCCGCAGGGATGACGGTGCCCTTCGATGACGAACGGGGCGTGCACCCGCAGTCCGCCGGCTACACCGACCTCGAACGGTGGGACTTCGAGTCGACCGCCCAGGACGAGTACCTGCTGCACGACCACTTCCCGTACTTCGATCTCTACCGCAAGCAGGTCGTGAAGCAGGCCGATCTGGTGCTCGCCCTGTTCTTCTCGCATGAGTCGTTCACCGCGGAGCAGAAGGAGCGTGCGTTCGAGTACTACGAGGCGATCACCGTGCGGGATTCATCGCTGTCGGCGGCGGCGCAGGCCGTGGTCGCCGCGGAGGTCGGTCACCTGGATCTCGCGCTCGACTATCTCGCCGAGGTCGCGACTCTCGATCTCGACGACCTTCATGGCAACACCGGTCAGGGGCTCCATGTCGCCGCTCTCGCGGGGGTCTGGACGGCCATCACCGCGGGCTTCGGCGGGATGCGCGACAGCGACAGCGGCCTGCGGTTCTGCCCGCGTCTTCCGTCCGAGATCGACGGGCTCGAGTTCGGGGTGCGCATCCACGGCTGCGTCCTGCGTGTCGATGTCCGCCAGGCGGAGGCCACCTATCGGCTCGCCTCGGGCGACCCGCTCACCATCACCCACTACGACGAGCAGGTGACGCTCGACGCCGGACATCCCGTCACCAGAGGGATTCCACCACTGCAGTCGCGGGGGCCGCAGCCACGGCAGCCTCGAGGACGAGCGCCCCGACCGGCGCTCGAAGCGTTCAGTGGCTGACGTGGCACAGAGAGAGGAGACAATCATGTCGGATCGAACCATCGGTCGCGCATCGATGCGAATGGCCTTCTGGTCATGGACGCTCATCATCGTGGTCGGGCTGGCGACCATGATCGCCCTGCCTCTGACGGGGAGGTGAACGAGATGCGTCGCTTCGTCAGAGACGGGGGACTCAGCCTCGTCTTCCTCGCGATCTTCGCGCTCAGCCTGATCGGGCAGTCGATCGCGGGACACGCCTACAACAACCAGGAGCTGGCTCAGCACGGTCAGCCGCCCACTCCGTATCTGGAATTCGTCACCTCCTCCGACTTCCTCGTCGATGTGGCGGAGAACTGGCAGTCGGAGTTCCTGCAGTTCTTCCTCTTCATCCTCGCGACCATCTGGTTCATCCAGCGAGGATCACCTGAGTCCAAGAAGCCGGGCGACGAGGGAGTGGGGTCGGACGCCGATCAGCTCGTCGGAGAGCACGCGCATGTCGACTCCCCGCGCTGGGCGAAGGTGCATGGAGTGCGCGGGTGGATCTACTCCAACTCGCTTCTGCTCGCGATGGGAACGATCTTCGTGCTCTCGTGGCTCGCCCAGTCGCTCGCCGGGCATGTCGTCGCCAACGAGCAGAACGCGCAGCACGGCCTGCCACCGGAGACGTGGATCGACTATGTCGTCTCGGCGGAGTTCTGGAACCGCACGCTGCAGAACTGGCAATCGGAGTTCCTGGCCGTCGGCGCGATGGTCGCCTTCTCGATCTATCTGCGGCAGCGCGGCTCGAGCGAGTCGAAGCCGGTCGGCGTGCCGCATCACGTGAGCAGCGTCGAGTCCGAGTAGCGAGGACCTTCTCGCGTCGATCGTCAAGCCCCTGTCTGCAGCGAAGTCGGAAGGGTTTCCTGGCGCGAAACCGATCGACAGGAGCGGATGATGAAGCACGTGAAGTATGCCGAGAAGTCGGTTCTCGTGGGTGATGACGCGGCGGACACGCTGATGGACTACGCGCGAGTGCTGGCGAGTGAGGGGAGCGCCGACACGGTGACGCTGCGGGTCGTCAGCCCGGACGGGAACATCGTCGACGCGTCTTTCCTGCTCACGCCGAGCACTGAGCTCATGGTCGAGTCGACCAACTCCCAGCTCGAGGAGCCGGACAACTGGGAGCCCGTGCAGGAGATGCGCGACCGCATCGCGTCGTCGCGCTCCACCGTCGTGACCGAGACGGAGCCCCCGTGGATCCTCGAGAGCACTGAGGAGATCTAGCCGCGCGTGGGGCTCAGGCCTTGCGCCACTCGTGCGACTCGATGCTCGCGCCGGCCTGCGGCCCCATCTGCAGCATCCCTCCGTCGATCACCACCGATGCTCCGGAGATGTAGGCGGCCGGCGGCGACGCGAGGAAGGCGATCAGCGCGGCGACCTCGCGTGCGTCCCCCGGGCGTCCCAGCGGGATGCCGGGGCGGTCCTGCGTGTGAGGATCCACATCCGTCTGCCCGGTCATCGGGGTCGCGATCTCGCCGGGGGCGACGCTGACCGCGCTGATCCCCGCCGAGCCCAGCTCGAGGGCGAGGTTCTTCATCAGTCCATCGAGTCCGTGCTTCGCGGCGTCGTACGCGCTCGAACCGACCATCGGCTGATGCGCATGCACGCTGGTCACGGCGATCAGGCGGCCGCCGTTGCCCGCCGCGACCATCGCGCGCGCGGCGCGCTGCAGGCAGACGAAGGCGCCGGTGAGGTCGGTGTCGATGACGTGCTTCCAGTCATCCAACGAGAGGTCGAGGAACGGAGTCGACGTCCCGGTCCCCGCGTTGTTCACGAAGACGTCGAGGCCGCCCAGTTCCGCGATCAGGCCGTCGATCACGTCGCCGCACGCGGGGATGTCGGCGACGTCGAGCTGCCCCGTGATCGCCCGCGCTCCGTGGGTGCGCACCTCTTCGGCGGTCTGCTCGGCGCCCGCCTGATCGGAATGCCACGTGATCGCCACGTCCATCCCGGCGGTGGCGAGCGCCACCGCCGTGGCGCGGCCGATTCCCGAATCGCCGGCCGTGACGATCGCCCTGCGGGGTGCGTGGTCAGTGTCCATCGTCGTCTCCTCGTGATTCGGTCCAGCGCAACGCAGCCTCGGGATCCCTGACTGCTCGGTTCTCGCGCGGCTCGTCGTCGGCCAGCGGTTCGTCTTCTTCGATGACCACACGGGCATCGGTCAGCACGGCTGCCCGCGCCAGAGCTTCGGCGATCGGAATCCTGCCGATCACTCCTGCCGCGAGCCGCTCGGACTCGTCCGTCGCCACCCACGGCGCGGCGTCGAGCGCCAGCAGAGTGCGCTCGTCGTCGAGCATCCGATTGTCGAGAAGCAGTGTGTCGACGCGTGCCTGCTGCAGCGCCGCTGTGACCTCAGCGACGCCGACGGCCCCTGCACTCCCGTCATCGATCGAGGCTCGGGTGCGCACATCGGCGACTGTGGCCACAGCATGGCGCGCACAGGCCCGAGCGATCGCGGAATCGAGCTCGTCGGTGTCGGCACCGTCGGCGAGGGTGTTCCCGTCGACCATGACCAGCAGGTCTCGCGCGGTCTCGTCGAGCGCATCTCTGAGGAGCTGCTTGGCCCGGACGTCGCCGGACACGACGACGAAGGCCGGATGCTCCTCGCGAATGAGATCGGTCACGGCGCCGGCGACTTCGTCCTGATTGCGCTTCCAGGTCGTCTCGGCGTACCTGTGGAAGGCCGACTGCAGTCCGCCACCCGCCTGCACCTTGGTCATGTCCTGCGTGCTGCCATCGATATCGAACCGCGCCTCCGCCCCGCCGCCGGCCCGCTCGAGTCGAATCTCCGCGCTCGCGCGGCTGGTCTCGACGACGATGTAGCGGGCGGCGGCGCTCTGGTGGCGCAGCAACGGCAGCACGGATGGCAACGCGCTGTGCGAGAGCCGCTCAGGGCCCAGCCGGGGCCCGACGAAGCCCTCGTCGAGCACCACATCACCGCCGGACGCCAGCAGCACTCGTGCCGACGGGCTGGGAAACCCTTTGCTCTGCGCGAGAGCCTGCTCGACGGCCCGCGCGTCGTCGTCCGGAGCGCCGCTCTCGATCAACCTTTCGCGCACGGCCCGTCGACGCGCCTCCTCTTCGACCTGAGGATCGGCCCCGGTGCCATCGACGTACACGCTCGTCCAGGCGCCCGGCCGCTGGAGGAGAGCCGTGAGAGTGTCGCGGGTCATGGCGAGTCCTCGCCATCGTGGAGGTCGGGATCGAGCGGGTCGCTCTCGAAGCTGCGCTGGACCGCCTCGTCGTCGGTGTCATCGGGCAGCGGCTCCGTCTCTCGGAACGGCTCGGCATGGGGCCTGCCATGGCCCTGGACCATCCCTCTGGTCTCCTGCTTCATCTGCTCGTCGAGCTCGGGACCGTGTGTGGTGTTGCCCCGCTGGATGTCGGACATCATGTTCTCCTCTTCGGATTCGGTTCGGATTCCGCCGACGCTACGATCGTGGGAGAAGGCCGGCGAACGGGTTGACGCGGATCGAATGCGGCGCTAGCCGGCCGTCTTCTCGTATGCGCGCATCGCCGCGTCCTGCGCGTCAGCCAGGGCATCCTCGATGGACTTGTCGCCGAGCAGCGCCGCAGTGATGGCGTTGTTGAGCTCGTTCTGGATCTCCTGACCGGCGGGCGACGAGCCGAATGACTCTCCGTACTCGACGACGTCGTAGTAGGTCGAGATCACCTGATCGAATCCGGCGTTGCCGCTCTCGGTGACCCACTGATCGCGGATCTCCTGGTCAGATGCCGGCGACCCGGTGAAGAGGCCGGTGTTGATGCCGCCGTCCTGCTCGCGGACCTCGGCGCGCGCCTCGCCAGCCGCGTTCCAGGCCTCGTCGGAGGTGAGTTCCACCATCCATGCGCAGGCAGCTGCGGGGTTCTCCGCACCGACCGGGATCACGAACGCCGTGCCTGACGCGACCGAGAAAGGCTCGCCGTCCGATGAGCGGAACGGGACCGCTTCGAGCTCGAGCTGGTCGACATACGGGGAGAGCACGTTGGGGTACCACTGGGCGTTGACCTGACCGCCGACCTGTCCCGCCACATACTGGTTGTTGTCGCCGAAGGTGTCGAAGGAGTCGGTGAAGCTCTTCACCGACGCGAATCCGCCCTGGGCGTCCGTGATCTCTTTCAGCATCTCCAGCCCGGCGACGTTGCTCGGATCGTCGAGCGTGGGAGCCCCTTCTTCATCGTTGAGCTGCCCGCCCATCGCCAGCACCCAGAGCCCGCCCTGGCCGGTCGCGACCGGGTCGAAGCCCAGGCGGGTCGGCACTCCTCCCGACTCCTGGTAGATCTTCTCGATCGCTCCCATCAGGGCATCCGGCTTCGACGTGTCGAACTCCTCGGCCGAGACACCGGCCTCGGCGAGCACCGCCTTGTTCAGCAGGATCGCCGGCGGCTGGTAGAACTGCGGCACGGCCCACACGCCGTCCTCGTACGTCACATCGTCGACGACGAAGGGATACCAGTGATCGCGCGGCGAGACGTCGTGCGCCTCGAAGCACGCGTCCAACGGCATGATCAGGTCCTGTGCCGCATACGTCGTGACGTAGCGTCGGTCCATCTGCACGACATCGGGCACATCGCCGCTCGCGATGCGGGTGGTGAACTTCTGAGCGTCGAACGCCGTGGCGTCGAGGTCGACCTCGACGTCCGAGAGCTGCTCGGCGGCATAGTCCATGCGCGAGGTGCCGACATCATCGGCGTTCTCGAAACCCCAGGCCTTCAGGGTTCCGGTGGCGTCCGCGCCGAAGTCGACCGACTCTGCGGCGCTCTCGCCGCTTCCCCCGCCGCACCCGCTGAGCAGCAGAGCGGATGCCGTCACGGCTGCGGCGGCTCCGAGGATTCGTGTCTTCATGTCGTTCTCCATTCATGTGGGGGGCGGATACCCGCCCTGCGAGATAGGGATCAGCCCTTGCGCCCCTGCGTCGCGACGCCCTCGATGAAATACCGCTGGCCGAAGGCGAAGAGCAGCAGCATCGGCAGGGTCACGATGAGCGATGCCACCATCACGTACTGGTAGTCGCCGTGACCACCGGCCGTCGGGCTGTACTTCGTCATCGCGTAGGCGATGCCGAGAGGCGCGGTGAACTCGTCGACGGACCCGGCGTTGAGGTAGATCAGCGAAGCCTGCAGGTTGTTCCAGCTGGCCTGGAACTCGAAGAGGAACACGATCACGAACGACGGGATCGAGAGCGGCATCGCGATGCGCCAGAACAGGCCCCAGGCGCTCGCTCCGTCGAGTCGCGCGGCCTCGAACAGCTCTCGGGGAAGTCCGAGGAAGAACTGGCGCTGCAGGAAGATGTAGAAGGCGGAGCCGAACAGGTTCATGCCCCACAGCGGAACCCAGGTGCCGAGCATGCCGGTCTGCTTCCAGATGAGGTAGACCGGAATCATCGTCACCGCTCCCGGCAACATCATCGTCGCCAGCACCAGTCCGAACAGCAGCTTGCGGCCCGGGAATCGGAAGTAGGCGAACCCGAAGGCCACGATCGAGCTCGAGATGGCGACGGTACCCGCAGCGAGCAGGGCGATGGCGACGCTGTTCCACACCCAGCTCAGCAATGGCAGCTGATTCCACACCTCGATGTAGTTCTCGGGAACGAACGTGCGCGGGAAGAGACTGTTGTCGAACACCTCTCCCCGGGGCTTCAGGCTCGCGGCGATCAACCAGATGAAGGGGTAGAGGAACAGCAGGCCGAAGCCGATCAGAACGATCGTGAGCAGGATGCGTGCGACCAGACTCTTCGGTCGAGCGAGGCGTCGACGTCTGCGCGGCTGCCCCGGGGTCGTGACCGAGACCGTGTCGGTGCGGGGTTCCGGTCCGGGAGGCGGGGTGAGCGGGACAGGTCGGATCGTCGTCGACATCAGCGGTCTCCCTCGTAGTAGACGAAGCGGTTGCCGACCTTCACCTGGATGAGCGTGATCAGCATGATGATCACGAACAGCAGCCAGGCCATCGCGGCCGCGAAGCCGAAGTCGAACTGGCGGAAGGCCTGCTGGAACAGGTAGATGGCATAGAACAGCGACGCCTCGGGGGAGGCGTTGCTCTGATCTCGCCAGAACAGCAGATAGGCCTGGTCGAAGATCTGGAAGGCCGCGATCGAGAGGACGATGACGTTGAAGAACATGGCTCCCGAGATCATCGGCAGAGTGATCGAGAAGAACCGGCGGATGGGCCCGGCCCCGTCGAGCGACGCCACCTCGTAGAGCTCGATCGCCACATTCTTGAGCGCGGCGAGGAAGATGACCATCGTTCCGGCGACCGTCCAGAGCGTCATGATGACGATGCTCGGTTTGACCCATGCCGGGTCGACCAGCCACTGCGGTCCCGAGATGCCGAACACGCGGAGGAACTGGTTGATCGCCCCCGAGTTGCCGTTGAGCAGGAGGAAGAAGACGGCGGCCGTGGCGACGGCGGGGGTCATCTTGGGCAGGTAGTAGAGCACCCGGAAGAAGCCGGCGCCGCGGCCCACCCGATTGAGCAAGAGTGCGAGGACGAGCGCGAAGATGATCTCGAGAGGCACGGCCATCACGACGTAGAACAGCGTGTTGGCGAGCGAGAGCCCCACCCGAGGGTCGTCGAAGAGCTCGGCGTAGTTGGCGATGCCGATCGGACGCGCCGAGTTGGTGGCGAGGTTGTAGTTGCTGAACGAGATGTAGAGGCTGTACGCCATCGCACCCGCCGTGAAGATCAGGAATCCCAGGATCCATGGCGAGATGAACAGGTATCCGGCCAGGACCTCACGCCTGTTGTACGGATCGCGCTGCCGTCGCTGCCGGTGTGCCGTCTTCATGAGAGGAGAAGCTAGACGCGCGGGGAGAAACAGGCGCGGGGCTTGTCACCGAACGGTTGTTGTGCAACTCTCGGACTTCATAGGTGCCTCCATCGCGCCGCCCGTCGGCTGGCGGTATCGTGAAGAGCACTATGAGTGAGTCATTCGACGATGCGCTGAACGATCTGGAGCGCTCCGGTCGTCAGCTGGACGCGCTCAGTGGTTTCTTCCTCGATCGGTTCCCGGTCACGGGTGCCGCGGTCTCGACCGTAGGGGACGTGCTCGGGAGCGAGACGATCTCCGCGACCGACGACGTGGCGGCACGCCTGGATGAGCTCCAATTCGACCTCGGTGAAGGCCCGTGCTGGGAGGCCATGCGCACCTCTGCCGCTGTCCTCGAGCCCGACTTCCGGCACCGCGGCGTCTCTCGGTGGCCCGCCTTTGCCTCGGCTGTGGAAGACGACGCGGAGGTCGCGTCGATGTTCGCCTTCCCGCTGTCGGTCGGCGAGATAAAGATGGGGGCGGTCGATCTCTACTCGGCAGAGCCGGTCGCTCTCACCCCGGGCGAGTGCACTCAGGCGCGCGCTATGGCCGACGTGGTGAGCCGGCATGTGCTGAGGGACGCTCTGTCGGGCTTCGCGGACAACGACGCGCAGACGGGGATCTACTCTCGGAGAACCGTGCACCAGGCGACGGGGATCGTCCTCGCGCAACTCGACATCGGTCCGGACGACGCGCTGCTCATGCTTCAGGCGCGGGCATTCTCGACCGGGCAGCGCGTCATGGAGGTCGCGCAGGCGGTGGTCGACGGTACTCTCCGCTTCTCGCGCACGTCAGGCGGAATCGAGGCGGGGTCATGACCGCGCCCACGCGCGAAGCTCGGCTGCTGGAGCTCTTCGCCACGCTCGCGGACACGATGGTCGACGACTACGACGTCGTGGACCTGCTGCAGACACTCGTGGATGCGTGCCAGGAGCTGCTGGACGCGAGTGACGCCGGCATCCTTCTCGCCGACACCGCGGGTGATCTCGAACTCGTCGCATCCACGAGCGAGGCGACGGAACTCGTCGAGGTGATTCAACTCGGTGCGGAGGCAGGGCCCTGCATCGAGTGCTTCGTGACGGGGACGGCGGTGTCGGTTCCCGACATCGCCGCCGGTTCAGGGAAGTGGCCGGTGTTCCGCCAGGCGGCGCTGGAGAACGGCTTCGCGGCCATCGAGGCGATACCGATGCGGCTGCGGAACACGACGATCGGCACCCTCAACCTTCTCCGATCCGACACCGGGTCGCCGCCCGCGGAAGACCTCTCCGCGGCGCGAGCGTTCGCCGATGTGGCAACGATCGGGATCCTGCACGAGCGGAGCCTCCGAGAGCAGGAATCGCTCTCGTCCCAGCTGCAGACCGCACTGAACAGCCGAGTGATGATCGAGCAGGCCAAGGGCGTGGTCTCGTTCACGGCGGGGGTGTCGATCCCCGACGCCTTCACGCTCATGCGCACCTTCGCCCGTGATCACGGCCTGCGTCTGAGCGAGGTGGCTGAGCGCATCGTGCGCCGCGACATCAGGCTTGAACCACCTGAAGCCTGAAAACGCAAGGGGGGTCGACCTCGCGGACGAACGGGCCTAGCGTGGAATCGCTGCCCCGGACCCGGTAGCGAAATGCAACCGTCAACAGTTCCGGGAGTGATCATGAAGTCCCTCATCACCCAGGTCGGCACCTACCTGACCGGCGACGCGACCGCAGACGCGGTGCTGGAGTACTGGAAGGCCCTGGCGGAGGAGCGGCGATCGGATGTCGTGGAGATCCCCGTCGTCGGCCCCGCGGGCGGGCGGTCGAGTGTGCGGGTGACGCTAGGCGCCATGTTGCCGATCGCCGTTGTGCATGCGGAACTTTCACCGCAGATCGAGGACGACGACAAGGCAGCCGTCGGGATCCGGGCTCGCGCGCACGCGCTCACGCCGACTGCGACGAGCGCATTCGACTCCGCTGACGTGCCGGAGGTGTTCGACCCGGAGTGCGAATCGGACCTGGTCTGAGTCCGCGTACGCGAGCGAGCTAGTCGCCGTCGGAGGCCCACTCCAGGCGGGAGAGAGTGCCGACATCGAGCGAGTAGCGCCTGTCGATCTGAATACAGGTCAACAGGGTGTGTCCGCATCCGCGACACAAGAGGATCACGCCGGCCGGATCCAGTTCTGCGACGGCGTCGCCGAGCACGGCCTTGCGATCGCAGCGCGTGCAGGTGGCCCGAGCACCGGTCATGTCCCTGCCGAACACTTCGATCAGGATCCCGCCAGCGGCGTTGCCGTCGACTCTCGTGCGATGGCCGGGGTGGGCAGCGTCCATCAGGCACCTCCGAAACGCTCGGTACGGATGCGGTCGGGCGGATGCCCCGCCGCGACGAGCAGATCGGCGACCGCCTCGACGAAGCCGGTCGGCCCGCAGACGTATACCGAGGGGCGCTGGGCGGCGGGGATGGTCGAGGCCTCGAGCGTCGCGGCATCCACCCTGCCCGCGGGGCGAGCGAAGCCGACCGGTGCCGAGCGGCTGTACGCCCAGTCGACGCTGAAGGCGTCGTCGGCGAGATCGCCCAGTTCGGCCGCGTAGAAAGCGTCGTCCGCGGAACGCACCGCGTACAGGAGCCGCATCGGTGCGGAGCTGGCCGAGCGCGCATGCTCCCGGGCCATCGCGAGGAGTGGCACTATCCCTGAACCGCCGGCGATGAGCTGAACGGGCTCGGGCTGGGCTGGGGTCCACACGAAGTAGGCGCCGATCGGACCGCGGACCTCCAGCTCGTCGCCGGGCCGGACGTCCTCGACGAGATACGGAGAGACCTCGCCATCCGGCACCTCGTCGACGGCCAGCTCGAGCACGTCACCCTCTCCGGACGATGCGAGCGAGTACGACCGCA
The DNA here is from genome assembly GCF_001266755.1 of Microbacterium sp. CGR1. Classification (NCBI taxonomy): domain Bacteria; kingdom Bacillati; phylum Actinomycetota; class Actinomycetes; order Micrococcales; family Microbacteriaceae; genus Microbacterium; species Microbacterium sp. CGR1. The sequence goes on along the minus strand of NZ_CP012299.1, from coordinate 1,012,221 downwards.
CGGCCTGATAGCCGTCCTCAGCGGTCAAACGCACATCGACGTGCTGTCCGGCGAGATTCCCCGGCCACCCGTCGACCCGGAGGGAGAGCACGCGGCCATGGGGTGCGGCTCGTCGGACCTCGATGACGCTGGCGACAAGCCACAGCGACGACGAGGTCACCAGTAACGCTCCTCTTTCCACGGGTCGCCGTACATGTTGTATCCGTTCTGCTCCCAGAACCCCGGTTCGTCGTTCTCGAGAAGATCCAGGCCGTGGACCCACTTCGCGGATTTCCAGAAGTAGAGGTGGGGGACGAGGAGCCGGGCGGGGCCGCCGTGCTCTGCGGCGAGCGGCTCGCCCTCGAACTCGAATGCGATCCACGCCTTGCCGCCGGTCAGGTCGGCGCGGGGAACATTCGTCGTGTACCCGCCGTAGGAGAAGACCCGGGTGAAGTCGCCGTCTCCGGCATCCTGCAGCAGATGATCGAGCGAGACTCCGCGCCACTGCGTGCCCAGCTTCGACCACCGCGTCACGCAGTGGATGTCGGTGGTGATCGTATCGATCGGGAGCGCCTGCAGCTCATCCCACGACCAGGTGCGGCGAATGCCGTCGAGCCCGACGACCGCGAACTCCCAGGTGTCGGTCGCGACTCGGGGTGTTGGTCCGGCCGAGAGCACCGGGAAGTCCTCGGTGAGGTACTGACCCGGGGGGAGCCGGTCATCCGACTCGCGTCGCCGGGCGCCGAAGCCGCGGGAGATCACAGCCATGATCGCCTTCTTTCGTTGGTCCCACTCATTCCACCCGATTGAACGGGCGGACGCCTCCTGCAGGTGTCGAACGCGGCACGCGCGGGTCGCCCCGATTCTAGGACCGTGGGGCGCGGTGTCGCACCATTCGAGGGCGGAGAGCGCCGGACGGCGTCTCCGCCCTCGAGAGGTCAGACGACCTCGGCAGCCGCCTCGACGATGAACTGGATGACGTCCTGGGGGAGGGCACGCATCACGAGGTGCGGTGCGTCGAGTTCGATGACGCGACGGAAGTTGCCGCGGGTGTAGCCGAAGCGCTCGACGTCCGGGTTGATGGTGTGGTCGGCAGCGGACACGATGCCGAAGGCAGGCTTGGTCTTCCACGCAGCGACCGGTGCGGCCTCGCTGAACGCAAGGGCTGCGAGGGGGCGCTGTGCGACGGCGAGGACCTCGGAGATGGCGGGGTCGATGCCGGCAGCGAAGACGTGCGGGAAAGCCTCGACCTTGACCGAGACGTCCGTGCCGTCCTCAGCGCCGGGGTTCGGGAACGGAGTGTAGACGAGGTTGGCGGCCAGCTCGGAGTCGGGGAACCCGCCCTGCAGCTGGCCGAGGCTCTCGCCTTCTTCGAGTGCGTAGCCCGAGAGGTAGACCAGCCCCACGACGTTGTCCGCAGCACCGGCGACCGTGATCACTGCGCCACCGTACGAGTGGCCGACCAGGAGGACGGGCCCCTCGATCTTCTCGACGACAGAGCGGATGTACGCCGAGTCGCCGAGCAGACTGCGGTTGGGGACGGCGGGGACGACGACCTCATGGCCGAGATCGAGAAGACCGCGAGTGACGGGCTCGAAGCTCGCGGCGTCGGCGAATGCGCCGTGGACGAGGACGATGGTGAGGTTCGACATGATTTCCTTTCGGGGGTGGTGGTTATGACGCTAGGTTCGGCGGCCGATCCTGTCGGGCTTCGCCGCGAAGAAGTGGCGGCACTCGCAAGGATCAACCCGGAGTACTACGTGCGGCTCGAACGCGGCCATGACCACCAGCCGTCTGCGCAGGTGCTGCTGGCGCTCGCCCAGGCGCTGAAGCTGGACGACGCCGCCACGACGTATCTGCTGCGGTTGAACAGCGGGTGGAGTCCGTCTGCGATGGAGCGATCACCTGCCTCCCAGAAGATCCCGGAGTCCGTCACAGCGCTTCTGCGAACACTGCAGGACGTGCCCGCAGTCGTCGTCGACGGCAACCAGGACGTACTCGCTGCCAACCCCCTCGCGCAGGCTCTCCAGCCGGCTTCGATGCAGCCGGGACGGAATCTCCTCCTGGCCACTTTCAGTGCCGGCGCGCGGGACCGGGTCGGTGAGACCTGGAGGAGTCTGGCCGAAAGGCTTGTGGCGTCATTCCGTCTGCGGAGCAATCCGAACGATCCCCGTTTTCGGGAACTCCTCGCGAACCTGCTTATTCAGGATGCCGACTTTCCGGGGATCTGGGCACGGCACGAGGTCGCGGATCTCAGCTTCGACACCACCCAGCACAGGATCGAGCCGTTCGGAGTCGTGACCGTCTCCTGGCAGCACTTGCAGGTGCCCAATACTGACACCTATCTCGTGCTGTTCGCGGATCCACCGGGCTCGCCTGCCGCGGCGGCCATCCGCTACCTCGCCGAGTCGATCCGCTGAGCGGGCACCTGTCGGGTGCGTGACCACAGTTCGCGCACTGCGGCCGCCGAAGAGTCGTCGGCGGGAATCCACAGCAGCACTCTGTGGTCGCTGCCATCCGCCGATATCCGCGCCTCGTACTGCTGCCGTCCTGTCATCGGGTGTAACACGTCGATGAGCTGCGAGGCGGGGCACTCATCGAGCTCGGTCCGCGCCCACTGCTCCCTGAATTCCTGGCTGTGCGCCCCGAGCTCGCGGATCAGGTGCGCGAAGCGGGGGTCCTGTCCGAATTGGACGAGGTTCGCGCGCAGCAGGCCGGCGACCTGTCCGGCGATCTCACTCCAACGCCCCAGCGTCTCGGCCGCTTCGGGATTCAGGAAGAATGACCGCGCGAGGTTGTTTCCGACGGTGAACGCGGCCGTCAGGGCCATCGCCAGAGGCGTCGTCGACACGACATCCAGATGACGGTTCACGACCACCGTGATCTGGGGTGATGGTGATCCGGAGTGCTCCATTGCTGTCTCGCGATCCATGACGGCCACGATACCTTCGGCCTCGGGCCCCACAGGGTCCCTCTCAAGGCCTGCCACGGGGCGTCCAGGCGTGCACAATGCCCTGCAGGCCCCGCCGAGTCAGGGGCTGCGATTATCGTGTCTTCTCATAGTCCGCCGCCAGCCAGTCGTGTCGCATGGGAAAGGTGTCGAGTGAGCCGTCATACTCCACTCGGATCCGAACGCACGCTGACCGTGCGCGGGATGCGGTTCCGCGTGATCGAGAGCCGGGCGGATGACGCGACCGAGACGATCGTGCTGATCCACGGCATCGGGATGTCTCACCGCTACTTCGCGCGACTGCACCACGTGCTCGCTCGGTCGGTTCGCGTCGTGTCCCTCGACCTGCCGGGGTTCGGGGGGCTCCCCAAGCCCGGTCACGACATCACGATCGAAGAGATGGCCGACGCCATCGGAGAGCTGGTGGTCGCAGTGAGCAGCGGCCCGGTGGTTCTCGTCGGCCACTCGATGGGAGTCCAGTGGGCAGTCGAGACCGCGGTTCGCCATCCGGCGCGGATCGCCCGAGTGGTCGCGATCGGGCCGGTCGTCGACGACGCACATCGCAGCCTCGGCGCACAGGCGCGTGCGCTGGCTGTCGACACGTTGGGGGAGACCCCGGCCACGAACGTCATCGTCTTCAGCGACTACGTGAGGTGCGGCCCGCGCTGGTATCTGCGACAGGCTGCCCATATGCTGCGTTATCCCACCGAGGATCGGGTTGGGAGTCTCACCGTGCCGCTGCTCGTCCTCCGCGGAGCGAAGGACCCGATCGCCGGTGCCGCGTGGTGCGATCGCCTCGTGTCGAGCGCCCGCGACGCGGACATCGTCGCGATTCCCGGCAGACATCACGTCGTACAGCGATCTGCGCCGGATGCGGTTGCAGACAGCATTCTGGAACCGACTCCGGGATCGCGATCGGGGTGACCGCCGGAGTCGCCGCGCCGATAGTGCTCCTTCGATCAGCGCGATGTCAAGACCGTCTCCGACAAGAGTCGGGATTCGTAGCGTGGCCGCATGAATCGCACTCGATCCTTCACCGAGGTGGCACCCGGCTTCTTCTGCGTATCGGTCGCCGAGGTGAACTGCTACCTGATCAAGACAGTCGATGGGCTCACGCTCGTCGACGCCGGACTGCCCGGCAGTCGACGACCGCTGCACGCGCTGCTCGAACACCTGGGCGCCCGCGAGTCGGACATCGACGCGGTCATCCTCACCCACGGGCACTTCGATCACGTCGGAGTCGCCTCGAGCATCCGCGCTCACGGGGCGACGGTGCTCGTGCATTCCGCGGACGCGCGCCTCGCCCGGCATCCGTACAGCTATCGACCCGCGAGTCCGCGGGTGCCGTATCTGCTCTCGCACCCGCGCGGCATCCCCGTGATCGCTCGGATGGCGGCGCACGGGGCGCTCGGCGTGCGCGGCGTGGACGCCCTCGGTCGGATCCACCACGGGCAGCCCGTGGATGCCCCCGGTGCGCCGACCGCGCTCTGGACTCCCGGTCACACGGCAGGGCACTGCGCCGTGTTCTTCGAGGAGCAGGGGATCCTGCTCTCGGGCGACGCGCTCGTGACCCTCGATCCCTACACCGGCGAGGCAGGTCCCCAGATCATCGCGCGCGCCGCGACCGCCGACACCGCACGGGCGCTCGCCTCGCTCGACACACTCGCCGAGACGTCGGCTCAGCTCGTGCTGCCCGGACACGGCGGCCCCTGGCGAGACGGGATCGCGGCGGCGGTCGCGGAAGCCGCACGACGCGGCGCCCACTGAAGACGGGCGCCGCGCCATCAGCGCTCAGCGCGATCGACGGGCGCGCTGCACCGCTGCCGCCGCCGCCGCGACGGTGAGGATCCACGGCCCCGCGACGATGATGGGGTCGAGCCAGGCGTGCCGCAGATCGCGGCGTCCGCGTCCGAATCGAGATGCGATCGGGCGGTGGCGCGGTTCGGAGGTCACACCGGTCAGGGTCACGGGATCGTCCGGCCGGGTCGTGAGGAAGGACCTGGCGTGAGCGGTGACGGCATCGATCCGGTCGCCGAGCACGAGCAGCAGCCACCGGGTGTTCTTCGTCTCACTGAACCGGTCGTACGCGAATCGACGGATCACGCCGGAGACCCCGTGCAGCGGCTGGGCGGTGCCGAACACGGGAGGGAGCATCGAATGCTCGATCGACTTCTCCCGCCGGGGGTCTTCGTCCTGACGCTCGGGGAACGTCCACCGAGCCCCCGTGTCCGGAAGGTCATCCCGCTGGTCCCAGGTTCTGCGGTGCTCAGGGTCGAGATCGGCGCCCCACCCGGGGATCCGCTCGCGCAGCTCGTCCGCGGAGGGCGCGAGGCCCGGACGATCGGCCGTGTAAGGCATGATCACTCCTCTCCGACGACCACGAGCGGTTTGACGCAGTCGTCCAGCTTGGCGGAGAACACGTGATAGGCCTCCGCGATGTGCTCCAACGGGAACCGGTGGGTGAGAAGCTCCGACGGGCGCACATGGCCGTCCCGGATATGTTCGAGCAGCCGTGGCCACTGGCGCTTGACCGGAGCCTGATTCGCGCGGAGGGTGAGCCCCTTGTTCACGACATCGCCCATGCGAACAGCCGAGGTGAGCGGGCCGTAGGCACCGATGACCGAGACGGTGCCGCCCTTGCGCACGGAGTCGATGGCCCAGTTGAGTGCGACGGGTGACCCGCCCTGGAGCTTCAGCTTCGCGCCGGTGACGTGCTGGACGACGCTGCCGTCCGCTTCTGCGCCCACGGCGTCGATCACGACGTCGGCCCCCAGATAGCCCGTCGCCTTCTTCAGCGCGAGCACGATATCTCGCGCCTCGGCGAGATGGATGGTCTCGGCGTGGGCGAACGTGCGCGCTTTCTCGAGTCGGTAATCGATGTGGTCGACGACGATCACGCGTCCCGCGCCGAGGAACCACGCCGAACGCGCGGCCGCCAGGCCGACTGGACCCGCGCCGAAGACGACGACCGTGTCGAGCGGAGCGATCTCGCCGAGCTGGGCACCGAAGTACCCGGTCGAGAACGCGTCGGTCAGCAGGAGGGCGTCCTCCGAACTCAGCCAGTCGGGGATGACGGACGGGCCCACGTCGGCGAACGGGACGCGCACGAACTCCGCCTGACCGCCGTCGTATCCTCCCGTGCTGTGCGAGTAGCCGTAGATCCCGCCGACCGCGGTCGCGTTCGGATTCACGTTGTGGCAGTTCGAGAAGAGCCCGCGACTGCAGAAGAAGCACGAGCCGCAGTAGATGTTGAAGGGAACCATGACCCGATCGCCGCGCTGCAACGTCTGGACCGAGGAGCCCACCTCTTCGACGACGCCGACGATCTCATGCCCGAAGGTGTGACCGATGCGCGTGTCCGGCATCATGCCGTGGAACAGGTGCAGGTCAGAACCGCAGATGGCTGCCCTCGTCACCCGGACGATCGCGTCGTTCGGGTGCTGGATGCGTGGCTCCGGTTTCTCTTCGACCCGCACCTTGTACGGGCCGCGGTAGGCCATCGCCTTCATCTCGGTGCCTCCGTCTGTCGGTGCAGTGTGGTCATGGTCGTGCGCTCCTTCGACTCGCTTATCGGGTTATCCGTCGGCTCCCCGCCGGTCGGGTCGGCCCCCAGCGCCGACCCCGACCGGACGTCGTGGCCTCACTCCTTGTTCGTCATGTCCTGAACCGCTCCCGCCACCTTCTCGACGACGTTGGGCAGCTCCGTCGTGCCGTAGAAGCGCGAGTCGGGGTGCGTGGGCGGAGGCATCGGCGCGGTGGTCGTCGGACCCTCGTGATAGCTGAACTCGCCGTGGCCGTCAGGAGTGGGTCCGCTCGCCCAGCTGCCCTCTGCGGCGGCGGGGCCGTCGCTGAAGTTCAAGTACTGGTACGAGACGTCGCGGTGCTCCTTCGACAGCGGGAAGTTGCTCGGGACGGGAAGGATTTCGGCGCCTTCGGCCTTGAGCTCCTCGACGGCGGCGAGCCACTGGTTCTGGTGCATGGTGTCCCTCGCGAGCAGGAAGCTCAGAAGATCGCGCACTCCGTGATCGTCGGTCATGTGGTACAGCCGGGCGACCTGCACGCGGCCCTGCATCTCGGCGTTCGCGTTGGCGGTGAAGTCGGCGAGCAGATTCCCGCTCGATGTGATGTACGAGCCCTGCCACGGGTTGCCGTTGCTGTCGACGGGTCGCGCTCCGGCGCCCGCGACGATGCCCTGCTGGACGTCGGTTCCTCCGATGATCGCGGCGACCGTCGGGTCGTCCTGGACGGCATCCTCGGTGATTCCGAGCGGCGACTTCTCGAGCAGCTGCGCGATCATGATCGCGAGCATCTCGACGTGACCCATCTCTTCGGCACCGATGCCGAAGACCAGGTCGCGGTACTTGCCGGGGATGTGCATGTTCCACGCCTGGAACTGGTACTGCATGGCGACCGTGATCTCGCCGTACTGGCCGCCCAGGACCTCCTGGAGCTTTCGGGCGTAGACGGCATCCGGGGCTTCGGGGGTGGCGGTGAACTGAAGTTCCTGACGATGGAAGAACATGGCTGCCTTTCTGGTCGGATCGTGATGGGTGCCCATGAGACCGGTTCTCGCTGCGACGGGATAAGGGCTTCACAGACCGCCGGGCGACGAGGATAATCCGCGAACCGGGTCCGGAGAACTGAACGACTCGAGGATCGAGTTCCGCGTTTTCTGCTCATAAACGTGTTGTTCGTGCTAACTTCACTCGTAAAACAGTTGTTCTAGCCACGGAGTCACATTGCTGAGTAGTTCTGCTGTTTCCGCTGATTCCACTCAGCCCCAGGAAGCCCCCGCTTCGCCCGAGAAACTCGCACGCGACAACATGCCGCTCGCCACTTTCCTGGCTGTGGAGAAGGCGCGGTCGGCGACGCACGTCGATCTGGACGACCTTCTCTCCGCCGCCCGCCTGGGCCTCGCCCGCGCGGCCATGTCGTATGACGCCGCGCGGGGCATTCCTTTCGGTGCGTTCGCGAGCAGCCAGATCAACTGGGCGATGCTGTCGGAGATGCGTCGCGCCGACCCCGCCGGCGAGAGAGGACGCGACAAGATCGAGCGCGTGAGAGTCGCCGCCGAGACGGTGCTCGCCCGCACCGGCCGAGCCGCGAGCACGGCGGAGCTCGTGCGGGAGTCGGGGCTCACCGCCGAGGTCGTCTCGGAGATGATGAAGCTCGACGAGATGGTGCGCACCGCGATCAGCTTCGAGGAGCACTTCGACGCCGAGACCGGCCGACAGGCGGTCGACCTCACCGACAGCGTCATCCTCCCCGAGCACGCCGTCGAGCAGTCCGAGACGCGAGCGATGATGAACCGAGTGGTCGACGCTCTGCCCACGGCGATGCAGCAGGTCGTGCGCGGCATCTATCTCGAAGACCGCATGGTGAAGGACATCGCCGAAGAGCTCGCCGTCAGTCATGCCTACGTGTCGAAGCTGCGCTCGCGCGGACTCGAACTGATGCGCGAGGCCATGGAGGCCTGGGAGAACGGCACGACGGGTGACCGATCGACCAAAGCCAGGGCCGAGTTCTTCGAGGCGCTCTTCGGGCCCGTCCGCGCCGAGATCCGCGACCGGTCGAGCGAGCTCCTCGCCGCCGTGTGACGCGACCCGTGGAATCTTCCGGATCCGTGGTTACGCCAGCGGCCGATGTCGCGAATATCGGTTGTGCAGGCCCACGGATGGGCCCGCGTCCAGCCCCATAACCACGGAGGAATTCTCATGGGTCTCCAGATCGCAACCAACGTCGGTGCACTCAACGCGTACCGCAACCTCTCTGTCAACCAGAACGACGTCTCGAAGTCGCTCGAGAAGCTCTCGAGCGGTCTGCGCATCAACCGCGCAGCCGATGACGCCGCCGGCCTCGCCATCTCCGAGGGCCTGCGTTCGCAGGTCAACGGTCTGAACGTCGCAGCCCGCAACGCTCAGGACGGCATCTCGGTCATCCAGACCGCAGAAGGCGCGCTCACCGAGGTCCACTCGATCCTGCAGCGTGTCCGCGACCTCGCGGTCCAGGCCGGCAACGACTCGAACAACACCGAGTCGCGCGACGCCATCAAGACCGAGATCGACTCGCTGGGCGAGGAGCTCACCCGCGTCGCCGCCAGCACGAACTTCAACGGGATCAAGCTGCTCGACAGCGCGAACACCCTGACGTTCCAGGTCGGCGCAGGCTCCGAGGCCGCCGAGGACCAGATCGGCGTCACGCTGACCGACTTCTCGGGCCTGGGCGCCACGATCGGCGCTCTGACGGTCGACACCGCGGCCAACGCACTCACCTCGATCGGCGCGATCGATGACGAGATCACGGCCGTCTCGACCGCTCGTGCGGGTCTCGGTGCGGTGCAGAACCGCTTCGAGTCGACGATCAACTCGCTGCAGGTCTCGGCCGAGAACCTCGCCGCAGCGAAGAGCCGCATCGCGGACACCGACATGGCCGCCGAGATGGTCAAGTACACCGCCTCGAACATCCTGCAGCAGGCCGGCACCGCCATGCTCGCTCAGGCGAACCAGTCGGGCCAGGGCGTCCTGCAGCTTCTCCGTTGAGTCGCTGCGCCTGAGGCGCACAGGGCGCCCGGGCGGAGTCACCTCCGCCCGGGCGCCTTCCTGTAGGACACCCTTGACCGCAACGCACGGAAGACGACCGGGATGAAACTCGACGGACTGGTATCAGGGCTCAAGACCGAAGAGCTCATCAAGGCGCTCATGGACGTCTCGGCGATCCCGAAGACGCTCATCACGAACAAGATCACCGACCGCAACTCGGTCATCACCAACCTGCAGTCGCTGAACAAGACGCTGCAGGAGCTCGTCGACAAGGCCAAGACCGCCGCGGGTCCCAGCTCTCTGGCATCCTTCACCGCGTCCTCGTCGTCCGAGACGGTCACGATCACCGCCGGCAGCAAGGCGACCGCATTCTCGACCGCCATCGTGGTGGATGCCGTCGCCACAGCGCACTCCGTCGTCACCGCTGCCGCAGGAGGAACAGCGTGGGGCGGCACCTTCACCCTAGTGGGATCCGACGGCGAAGCCGTCGAGGTCACTCCGCTCGGCACCGGTCCGCAGGACCTCGCGAAGGCGATCAACGCGTCGAAGGCCGGCGTGAGCGCGACCGTCGTGCCCGCGGGAACGGATGCCGACGGCAAGCCGCTCTCGCGCATCCAGCTCACCTCCGCCGAGACCGGCGCAGCTGGTGCCTTCACCCTGCACCGCGGAACCGCGGCGGAGGTCACCGCCGGAACCGCGGTCGATCTCGGTGCCGCCCCCGGCGCCGCACTGCTCACCCAGGGCGCGGATGCCCGCATCCGACTCTTCGCCGGCACTGACGCCGAGCAGACCCTGAACAGCGCGAGCAACACCATCACCGTCGGTGAGGGCATCGAGGTCACGGTCACGAAGGCCAGTGCCGACCCCGTCACCGTGACCGTCGCACGCGATGCGAAGAAGCAGAGCTCGACGGCGGAGGCGTTCGTCAAGGAGATCGCCGCGCTGCTGGTGCGCATCGACAACGGCTCGAAGGCGACCATCGGCGAGGTCGGCGAGACCACGACCCTCGGCGTCTTCACCGGCGACAGCACGGTGCGAAACCTCCGCGGCGCGCTGGCGACCGCCGTGCAGCATCCGATCGACGGCATCTCGCCCTCGACGATCGGCATCACCGTCAGCGACAAGGGCGTGCTCTCGTTCGACGCCGAGAAGTTCGCCGCAGCTCTCGCAGAAGACCCGGAGGGCACGCAGGAGCTGTTCTCGGCGGTCTCGGCGCGGGTGCAGGACGTGACGACCCAGTACTCCGACAAGTACGACGGCCTCCTGACCAAGCGCATCACCGGCCAGGAGGACGAGGTCAAGACGCTCAAGACCCAGGTCGAGCGCTGGGACATCCGGCTCGAACAGCGCCGCGCCACCCTCGAACGCACGTACGCGCAGCTCGAGGTGCAGCTCTCGAAGCTGCAGTCGCAATCGTCGTGGCTGACCAGCCAGCTCGCCGGACTCACCCCGTCGGATTCCTGACCTCGTCCTCGTGACATCGCATCGCATCGGAGCACGTACTCATGGCACTCACCTCACTCGACCGGGCCAAGCAGCAGTATCTGGAGCAGCAGGTGGCCTCCGCCACGCCTGAGCGCCTTCTCGTGTTGCTCTACGACCGCCTCCTGGTCGACATCGAGCGCGCGGACGCCTGCCAGGAAGCGGGGGATTGGGCGGCTGCGGGGAACCACCTCGTGCACGCGCAGCAGATCGTCGCCGAGCTCAACGGCTCGCTCACCGATGAGTGGGACGGCTCCGCAGAGCTGCACGGCGTGTACACCTACCTCACGGGACGCCTGATCACCGCCAACATCGCTCGAGACCGCGCGGCCACCGCAGAATGCCGAGCTCTCGTCGTGCCGCTCCGCGAAGCGTGGCATGCGGCGGCTGCCGCGGTCTCGTCGACCGCGCAGACCCCCATCACGGCCCTGGCCTGAGCGACCGTGCCCGATACTCTCTCGGCCTGGCTGACGGTGCTCGACCAGTTCGAGCGCGCCCTCGACGCCGCCGACGAGCACCTCGACGAGCAGTCCTTCGAGGCGCCGGACGGCCCCGTCCCCGAGGAGCTGCGCGAGCGTGCCGAAGCCGTGCTCGCGCGGCAGCAGCTCATGATCGGCGGACTCGTCACATCGCGCGCCAATGTGGCTCGCGAGATCGCCGCACTGCGGCGCGTGCCGACCTCCACCCAGAATCTGCCGGCATATCTCGACGTCGAGGGTTGAGCACAGCGGTTACATGGATGCCCGGGTGTCGCGATAGTCGGCACAGAGCACGGATCGCTCGACGATTGGCCAGGGATCGGCCTCTCCACCAACATCCCGGAGTGCCCCCGTGCTCGAATCCGTCACGTCCTCTGCGCTCATCAGCGCGCTCGACGGGCTGGCCCTGCGCCAACGCTCGATCGCCGAGAACATCGCCAACGTCAACACGCCGGGCTACCAGGCCCAGCGCGTGCGGTTCGAGGATGAACTCCGTTCTGCTGTCCAGGGCGGCTCCGGAAGCGTCGCCGCGACGGTCGAGCGCTCGCTCGAGCCGACCAGGCTGAACGGCAACAACGTCAACCTCGACACCGAGACGCTCTCGAACATCGACACCGTGCTGCGTTTCCAGTTCGCGAGTCAGGCGATCGGCGGTCAGGCGGCCTCGATCACCAAGGCGATCGGGCAGGCCTCCGCATGACCTTCGACGCGATCGGCATCGCCGGCACCGGCCTGACCGCGCACCGCAAGTGGCTCGACGCGCTCAGCGACAACATCGCCAACGTGAACACCGCGACACCCGCAGGCCAGGAGGCGTTCCGGGAGAAGTTCGTGACCGTGCAGGCCGGCACCGACAGCCCCGGCGTGTACGTCGCCGGCGTCGTCGAATCCGAGGCCGACGCGAAGCTCGTGTACGACCCCGAGCACCCCTATGCGAACGAGGACGGCTACGTGCAGTACCCGAACGTCGAGCTCGGCGACCAGATGAGCATGCTGATCCTCGCCCAGCGCGGATACGAGGCGAACGCCGCTGTCGTCGACCGGGCGAAGACGACCTACGAGGCAGCGCTGCAGATCGGCCGCAACTGATGTCGGGCATCGAGGCCATCGGCGCCTCCGGTGTCGCGCCGCTCTCGACGCTCAGCTTCGAGACGGGCCCGGACGCGACCAGTGCTCCTGCCTCCGGAAACGCCTTCGCCACGACGCTCTCGGGGGCGATGGAGAACCTGCAGCAGCTGCAGTCGACGTCGAACGAGCTCGCGGTGCAGGCGGTCACGGGAGACCTGCAGGACATCCATCAGGCGATGATCGCGTCGACGCGCGCCTCGGTGACGCTCGACCTGGTGGTGGCCGTGCGTGACCGCAGCGTCTCGGCGTTCAACGAGATCATGAGGATGCAGGCCTGACGATGCCCAAGATGCTCACGACCTACTACGACCGCGCCAAGCAGGTCGTCTCAGGATTCTCCCTCGCACAGCGCACGATCGCCATCATCGGTGTCGCGCTGCTCGTGATGGGCGCCATCGCCCTCGGCGCGTGGCTCACCAAGCCGCAGATGAGCCCGCTCTTCACCGGCCTGAGCGCCGGCGACGCGTCGGCCGTCGTCGAGCAGCTGAAGTCGGCAGGCGTGACCTACGAGCTCGCCGAGGGAGGCGCGACGATCCTCGTGCCCGACGACCAGGTCTATCCGCAGCGTCTCGCGGCGGCATCCGCCGGGCTGCCCGGCGACACGAGCGAGGGCTACACCCTGCTCGACGAGATGGGTGTGACGGCGAGTGAATTCCAGCAGTCGGTGACCTACAAGCGTGCCATCGAGGGCGAGCTGGCCAGCACGATCGGCGCGATGGAGGGCATCTCGACGGCGTCGGTGCAGCTGGCGATCCCGGAGGAGAGCGTCTTCGTCTCGGAGCAGCAGAGCCCGACCGCATCCGTGTTCGTGAAGACCCGCAACGGCTCAGGGCTCAGCGACGAGAAGATCGAGGCGATCGTGCACCTCACGAGCGCCGCCGTGCCGGGGATGACGCCGGAGGACGTCGCGGTGACCGATCAGGACGGCCGCGTGCTCTCGGCGGTCGGCACCGGGCTCACCGGGAACTCCTCGAAGCAGGCGACGGAGCATGAGGCCAAGGTCGCGGCATCCGTCAGCAAGATGCTCGAGACGATCGTCGGGCCCGGCAACGCGACGGTGACGGTATCGGCCGATGTCGCGAACTCCACATCCGAGCGCATGGACGAGACGTACTCGGCCCCCGAGGGCGAGCTGAGCGCATCGGAGCAGACCAAGACCGAGACGTACAACGGCGGCGAGGGTGGAGGTGCCGGCGTGCTCGGCCCCGACAACATCGCGGTTCCCAACAACGCCGAGGGGACCGGCGCCTATGAGTTCGAGGAGACCTCTCGCAACAACGCCGTCAACAAGTCGACGGAGAAGACCATCACCCCCGCCGGAGAGGTGACGCGGCAGACCGTCAGCATCGCGCTCAACCGAGGGACGGTCACCGGAGTGACGGCGAACCAGATCGAATCGCTCGTGGCATCCGCGGCAGGGATCGATGTCGAGCGCGGCGACGAGATCGCCGTCGAGTTCGTCGAGTTCAACCAGGCGGGTGCGACGGCGGCGCAGACAGCGCTGCAGGCGGCGGAGGCCGAGCGCGACGCGCAGTTCCAGCAGGAGCTGCTGCGCTCTGCGATCATCGGCGGCGCGATCCTGCTCGCGGCGATCATCCTGATCGTCTTCCTCATCGTGCGCCGCAAGATGAAGCGTCGGGTGATGTACACCGAAGACGGACCGATCGAGTACTTCGCGACGGTCACCGAGAGCGAGGAGCAGAAGCTCCGCTCGCTCAGAGGGCTGAAGGAGGCCGAGGCGATCATCGCCCCGGCGCCGACCAAGCTGCTGCCGTCCGCGTCGGCCGATCTCGACGACGAGCCCGAGCCCGACAAGGTGCTGGTCGAGCGGCGTCGCCGGGAGATCGACGACCTCGCCAAGCGCGAACCCGACACGATCGCCAGCGCACTGGCCGACCTGATGGATGAGGCGACCGTATGAGCGCGCTGACCGAGCTGCTGGACGCGCAGGCCGACACGGTCGAGGTGTCGGCCGTCGAGGCGCCGGCGCCCGTGGCTGCGCCGGAGATGAGCGGACTGCGCAAGGCCGCGATCGTGCTGATGAACATGGATCGCGCCGCCAGCGCCGAAGTGCTCCGCCACCTCGGCGAGGAGCGGTCCGAGATGCTCGCGGCCGAGCTGACACAGCTCGGGGGAGTGGACGTGGCCTCGACGGCCCGTGCTCTCGGCGAGTTCCGGCGCATCGCCACCGGCGGCTCGGTGCCGTCGCGCGGCGGGCAGGAGCTCGCCACCGGACTGCTCGAGACGGCATTCGGCCGCGAGAAGGCGGTCGGGATGGTCGGCCGGGTCATGTCGCAGGGGTCGGTCTCGTTCGACTTCCTCAATGCGGCGGACCCGGCCCAGCTCGCCACGATCATCGAGGGTGAGCTTCCGACCACCGTCGCCGTCGTGCTGGCCAACCTCAGAGCCGATCGTGCGGCGGCGGTTCTCGCCGCCCTGCAGGATCCCCTGCGCACGGACGTAGCTCAGGCGATCGCGACGATGGGCACCGCCACGCAGGAGGCGATCTCGATCGTGGCCGACTCGCTGCGCTCACGCACCGGCGTCTTCGCGATGCGCGACAACCATGAGTCCATCGGAGGCGTGCAGCCTCTCGTCGAGATCATCAACCGCTCGGACACCGCGCTCGAGAAGTCGCTCCTCGCAAGCCTCGAAGGCCGTGATCTCGCCCTGGCCGAGGACATCCGCAGCCGCATGGTCACGTTCGCCGACATCGCGCGCCTCGAGGATCGCGACGTCCAGCGGGTGATGCGCGGTATCGACCTGCGCATGCTCGCCCTCGCGCTGAAGGGCGCGGACGACCAGATCACCGACAAGGTGAAGAGCAACATGACGGAGCGCAACCAGGAGAACCTCGCTGAGGAGACCCGAGTCCTCGGTCCCGTGCGCATGCGTCAGGTCGATGAGGCCAGAGCCGAGATCGTGCGCATCATCCGCGACCTGGAAGCCGCGGAGGAGATCACGATCTCGCGCGAAGACGAGGATGAGCTCATCGAGTGATCCCTCTGACGGCAGGTGAGTCGGTCGATCCGGTTACGGACGCAGCCGGGTGTCGCGATAGTGGGTCTGGAGCACGGATCGCTCGACCTACGGGCCACGGACAGGCCTCGCCCTTCGATTCCGAGGTGTCCGCCGTGCTCGATTCCGCCTTCACGCCACTGGTCGTGCCGCGCGTCGGCGAGACGCCCATGGACCTCCGCGGCGAGGCCGACAGGGCCCGCACCCGTGGCTATGCCGACGGCTTCGCCGAGGGCCGCAGGCTCGCCCTCGACGAGGGAGAGATGCAGCACGCCGCGCAGCAGCAGCGGATGCACGAACTCCAGGAGCTGTACCTGCATGAGCGCGGCTCGGGTCTGCGCGCGTTGGAGAGCGCGCACGCGGCCCTCGACCGCCGCATCGACGAGCTGAGCATGCTCGCCGCCGATCGCATCGAAGAGCTCGCCGTCGCCCTCGCCACCACGATCCTCGGAGCAGAGCTGTCGGATCCGGCACGTTCGGCGGCGCATGCGCTGCGCCGGGCGCTCACGGAGATGCCGGCGGAGCGCTGGACAGGGGTCGCCTTCAGCGAGCAGGACGTCGCAGTCCTGCAGGACGAGATGTCGTCGATCGACGCGTTGCGCGGCATCCGGATCTCCGCCTCTCCGGCCGTGGACAACGGCGGCGCCATCGTCGAGATCGAGAACGGGGCCGTCGACACGCGCATCACGTCGGCGCTCGCCCGCGCGGCCGCAGCACTCGACGGCGACGAACAGGATGCCGAGGTGATCGTGTGATCACCGCGACGCGGTCGTGGAACCGTGCGCTCCTGGCAGCGCGCCCGGAGCGCTCAGGAACCGTGAAAGCCGTGCGAGGGCTCGGCGTCGAGGTGCTGGGCATCGACGGCGCGGTCGGCGACCGCATCCGCATCGACGCGACCGACGGCCGTGTGGTGGATGCCGAGATCGTCGCCGTCGACGGAGCCGCCGCCCGCTGCATGCCGCTGGGCAGGCTCGACGGGATCACCGCCCGTGCCCGGGTGCGGCACGGGGGAGCGCCGCTGCAGGTGCCGACCGGACGAGCGCTGCTCGGACGCGTGCTCGACGGACTCGGGCGACCGATCGACGGCAAGGGGCCGCTCGACCGGGGTGTCGCTCCCGTCTCGCTCGACCACGATGCGCCGAGCGTCATGGATCGCCAGCGCATCGATCGTCAGCTCGGCCTCGGCGTCCGCGTGCTCGACACGATGACGCCGGTGGGTTCGGGGCAACGTCTCGGGCTCTTCGCCGGCTCGGGCGTCGGCAAGTCGTCGCTGATGTCGATGATCGCCCGTGGCTCCACTGCCGATGTGAACGTCATCGCCCTCGTCGGGGAGCGCGGTCGCGAGGTGCGCGAGTTCCTCGAGGACGACCTGGGCCCCGAGGGTCTGGCGCGGTCGGTGGTGGTCGTCGCGACCTCGGATCAGCCCGCGATGGCGCGCCTGCGCTCGGCATTCGTCGCGACCAGGATCGCCGAGGCGTTCCGCGACGACGGCCTCGACGTGGTGCTGATGATGGACTCCCTCACGCGCGTCGCCATGGCGCAGCGCGAGATCGGGCTCAGCGCCGGCGAACCGCCCGCCACCCGCGGGTATCCGCCGTCGACGTTCTCGGTGCTGGCCCGCCTGCTCGAGCGCGCAGGAACCGGACCCGTCGGATCGATCACCGGCCTGTACACGGTGCTCGTCGACGGCGACGACCACAACGAGCCGATCGCGGACGCCGCGAGAGGAATCCTCGACGGCCATGTGGTGCTCGACCGCGCGCTGGCGATCCGCGGACACTTCCCCGCGATCGACGTGCTCGGCTCGGTGTCTCGCGTCGTGTCGAAGATCACCACTCCTGAGCAGCGTCAGGACGCGGTGATGCTGCGCAGCGTCCTGGCGGCTCGTCGCAGCGCGAACGACCTCATCGAGATCGGCGCCTACCGCCAGGGAGCGAACCCGATGGTCGACGCCGCCCTCGCGCACGAAGGAGCGATCTCGCGCTTCCTCACCCAGCGGATGGACGATCTTGCGGCGTCCGACGACTCCTGGCAGCAGCTCGCCGCCCTCACCACCGACTTCGGAGGACTCACCCCATGACCTTCCCACTGGCTGGCCTGCTGCGCGTGCGCGGCGCCCAGGAGCGTGTCGCCGCCGAGCAGCTGTCGCGTGCGAGCGCGGAACGGGCGCAGGCCGAGCTCGACGAGCAGACCGCGATCTCGAGCCTCGCCGACATCAGCGCGCAGATCGACGATCCACGAGCGCTGATGGCCATGGCCGCCGCTCGCGCCGCGGGACGCAGCACGCTCAGCGATCTGCAGGCGCTCGTCCAGATGAGGCGCGGCACGGAGTCGGAGGCGAAGTCGGCCCACGTCGAAGCGCGGCGCGACCTGAAGGGACTCGAGCGGCTCGAGAGCACCCACCGCGTGGAGGCGACCAAGGCCGAGCTCGCCGCGGAGCAGTCGGCGCTCGATGAGATCGCTGTGGTCCGCACCGCGCGACGTGAGGGGAGTGCCGCATGACCGGGCTCGCGGCGGTGATCGCCCGCGTTGACGCGAT
This sequence comes from Microbacterium sp. CGR1, assembly GCF_001266755.1. NCBI lineage: Bacteria > Bacillati > Actinomycetota > Actinomycetes > Micrococcales > Microbacteriaceae > Microbacterium > Microbacterium sp. CGR1. The sequence goes on along the minus strand of NZ_CP012299.1, from coordinate 994,107 downwards.
CGAGACGCAGATCGTGTCGCTGGATCCGGCAGGCCGCGCGGCGGCGGCGTCGGCTGCGGCGACCGCGACCGCGGCGACCGCCGAGACATCGGCGGCGAGCGCGACGACGTTCGCTGGAGTCCTCGAAGCGGCGAAGGCGGCCTCGACGCCGGAAGCACCCGCTGCCGGCCAGACCCCGCAGACTGCGGCGGCGGCAGCCGGCACGGGAGCGGGCGACGAAGCGAGCGCTGAGGTCATCTCGGCGCTGCAGACGCTGTTCTCGGCCAATGCCACCGGCGCAGACAGCTCGACGGCGTCGATGCAGAAGATCATCGAGATGCTCGGATGACCGCCGTGGGGCTGCTCGCGACGGTGGCGGGTTCAGGAAGCGGCGAAACGGAGACAGGTGGACGATCTTCGGCCGTTTCGGGCTCTCTGTTCGGCGACGCGCTGATCGCCGCTGGACGGGTGCTCGACGGTGCGACGGATCAGGACGCGGCGACGCTCACGCCCGACGGACAGGACGCGCCGACTGCCGAGGAGACTGCGGCATCCGACGACGCGAGCGGGGCAGAGGCGCCGATCGCGACCATGATGCACCTCACCGCGCAGTTCGCTCCGGCCGTGGCTGCGGCGGCCCCTGCATCCACGTCGACGCCTGCGCAGAGGACGCCGGATGCGACGACGCTCGATGGGACGACGCTCGTGCAGACGGCGCCGGAGGCAGCGGGGAGCGCCCGCAGCGCTCTCCCCGCTCCCGCAGCAGCGTCGGGTGAGGCGCGCCCTGCCGAGCTCCCCACAGGCCCGGCCGCGGCAGCCGTCGAGACGGGCGCGACGGTGACCTCCCCGCCTCTCGGCGTGTCGGCGCCGGAACGGACTCCTGCGCCCGAGATCTCATCGGCATCGGCATCGGCATCGGCGTCGGCGTCGGCATCGGCGAGCGGCGCTGACGGGGCGCCTCCTGTGGCCGGCGCCCGAGTACGCCCGGAGACCCTGTCGAGCGACGCTCCCCGTGACGCTCCGGTGACGGGTCAGCAGGACCCGGCGGAGGGGGACGCCGACCCTGCGACATCCTTCGCTGCCGCTGCGGCTCCGCGGTCCGAGTCCCCGCGGAGTGCGGTGTCGTCGACTCCGATCCCGACCACCGTCGGCGTCTCCGCTGCGTCCGTGATGGGCGGCCACGCAGAGCCGCTGCCGGCGAGCGACCCCGTCGATCCGCTGCCGGGTCCGCAGTCCGGGGCGCCTCCTATGACTCTCGCTCCGGTCGCATCTCCGGCCGCGGCGACGGCCATGCCCGTGTCCTCGCCCGAAGCGGCCGCGTCGACCAACCGGGCCGTCGCCGCGCAGGTCGCACCCGTGGTGGTGAGCATCGCGCAGCGCCCGATGGGCACCCATCAGCTCACGATGACGGTGAACCCGGACAGCCTCGGCCCCGTCACCGTGCGCGCGCACATCAGCGCAGCGGGCGAGGTGCAGGTCGAGCTCAGCGGCGCCACCGATGCAGGGCGCGACGCGCTGCGGACCATGCTCGTCGACCTTCGCCGTGATCTCGCCGCGGTGATGCCGCACGCGACTCTCAACGTCTCCCACGGGGCATCGGCGGACACCGCCGGAGACCGCGGCCAGCAGGGCGCGGGCGATGCGTCACCGGAGCAGGGCTCCGGTGATCGCGACGCGCAGCGCGGACGCTCCGACCAGCGCCGCGGGGCCGAGCAGAGCCCCGATCTTTCCCGCATCATCCCGACGACGTCCTCTGCCGCATCCGGTGCAGGGCTCGACATCTTCGCCTGAGAGGACGACCGAATGACTGTCGACGCAGTGACCGCACCGAGCTCCATCCACACGGGAGGCATGACCGATCCCGCAGCCCGCAAGCAGGTGCTCGACGGCGAGGTGTTCCTCAAGCTGCTGGTGACGCAGCTGACCCATCAGGACCCCTCGAGCCCGATGGACACGAACGAGATGATCTCGCAGACGACCCAGCTCGCGATGATGGAGCAGCTCACCACGCTCGCCGACAACGGCGCCGAGGCCTTCGCCCTGAACATGCGTCAGGCGGCGAGCGCCCTGATCGGTCAGGAGGCGAGCTACAAGGACGCCGACGGCAAGACCGTCTCGGGAATCGTGACCAAGGTCTCGTTCGACGGACCGATCCCGCAGGTGACCATCGGCGACAAGACGGTCGCGCTCGACGTCATCACCGGAGTCGCGACCGCGCAGACCACCCCCGCACCGACCACCCCCGCTGCGCCCACCCCCGCTGCGCCCACCCCCGCCGCAGTCTGACCCCGTCTCACCCAGGAAGAGAGAAACCCCATGCTTCGCTCGCTCTACTCCGGAATCTCCGGTCTCCGCTCGCACCAGACCATGCTCGACGTCACGGGCAACAACATCGCCAACGTCAACACGGCAGGGTTCAAGGGCTCGTCCGTGCTGTTCCAGGACTCGCTGTCCCAGCTCATCGGCAACCCGGGCATCCCCGACGACGAGGTCGGCGGTCGCAACCCCGCCCAGGTCGGTCTGGGCGTGCAGGTCGCCGGCGTGCGCACCAACTTCGCTCAGGGCTCGGCCCAGGCGACGGGCCGCGGTGGCGACCTGATGATCTCGGGCGACGGCTTCTTCGCCGTCCGAGCCGGCGGAGAGACCCTTTACACGCGGGCGGGCGGCTTCTCGTTCGACCCCACCGGCAAGATGGTGACCGCCGACGGCTCGATCGTGCAGGGCTGGTCGGCGCAGGACGGCGTGGTGAACACGGGGCAGGCGACGGGCAACATCGTGCTGCCGCTCGAGGCGGTGTCACCTGCGAAGGCGACGACCTCGGCGACGGTCACCGGCAACCTGCCCTCGACCGCCGCGGTCGGTGACGAGCTGGTGCGCGACGTGACCGTCTACGACGCCCAGGGCACGCCGTCTACCCTCAGCCTGACCTTCACGAAGACGGCGGCCGGATGGGACGTGACCGAGCCGACCAGTGGCGCGACGGGGGCGCTGACCTTCACCGACGGCAAGCAGGCCGGCGCAGGCCTCACGCTCGCAGCCGGCGCCGTCAGCGTCGACCTGGGTGCGGTCACGGGCTACGCGAACATGTCGACGGTCGCCGTGACGGAGCAGGACGGATCGGCTGCCGGCACGTTGAAGTCCTACAGCATCACCGGCGACGGATCCATCGTCGGCACGTTCAGCAACGGTGCGACGCAGACGCTCGGCAAGATCGCCATGGCGACGTTCGCGAACCCCGAGGGGCTGGAGAAGGCGGGCGGCACGGCCTACCGCGCATCCGTGAACTCCGGAGCTGTGCGCATCGGGGAGCCGGGCCAGGCCGGTTTCGGCAACCTCGTCTCGGGTGCGCTGGAGATGAGCAACGTCGACCTCTCGCAGGAGTTCACCAACCTCATCGTCGCCCAGCGCGGGTTCCAGGCCAACGCGCGCATCATCACCACGAGCGACGAGGTCCTGCAGGAGCTCACGCAGCTCAAGCGCTGATCGCCTGCGCCGACTCGGTCGGACACGCGCGACGAGGCCCGCCCCTGGTTACCGGGGGCGGGCCTCGTCGCGATAGTCGGAGCAGACTTCCCCCTCTCATCCGAAGCCCGGAGAACCCCCGATGATCATCGTCACCCGCCTCGACCGCACCCGGTTCGCGGTGAACCCCGACCTGATCGAACGCATCCACGCCTCGCCGGACACCACTCTGCACATGGTCGACGGTCATGTGTACGTGGTCGAGGAGGATCTCGACGCCCTGATCGATCTGATCGTCGCGTACCGGGCGCGCGTGCTCGGCGCAGCCCAGGCACTGACCTCGCAGACGGGGGCATGACGGTGGATCCCGCATTCATCATCGGGGTGATCCTGGCGTTCGGCGCGCTGGTGGCGATGATCACGATGGAGGGGGCGAGCTTCGAGGCTCTGCTCATTCCGGCGCCGATGATCCTCGTGCTCGGCTCGACGATCGGCGTCGGCATCGCCAGCCACACCCTCCGCGACACGATCCTCGCTGTGAAGAGCCTCGGGCGCATGGTCAGGGGCCCGAAGATGACGCCGGAGGCGGTCATCCCCTTCCTCGTGGGGTATGCCGAGAAGGCCAGGGGCGAAGGTCTGCTGGCACTGGAGCAGGAGCTCGACTCGGCACCCGATGCCTTCACCCGACAGGCGCTGCAGGCTCTCGCCGACGGAACGGATGCCGAGGATCTGCGCACGGTCATGGATGACGAGATCGCCGCGACATCGTCGCGCAACCGCGTGGCATCGAAGTTCTTCGGCTCGCTGGGCGGATATGCGCCCACGATCGGGATCGTCGGCACCGTCGTCTCGCTGACGCACGTGCTCGAGAAGCTCGACGAACCCGACCACCTCGGGCCGATGATCGCCGCGGCCTTCGTCGCCACGCTCTGGGGTCTGCTCTCGGCCAACTTCATCTGGAACCCGATCGCCGGTCGCCTCGGACGGATCGGAGCCGTCGAGCTCGAGCGGATGACCCTGGTCTCGGAGGGCATGCTCGCCATCCAGGCCGGAAGCGCACCGCACCTGCTCCAGGAGCGCCTCGAGGCGCTGTCGACCGTGAAGCCCAGGGCCGCCAAGAAGAAGCGCGAGCCCGAACGGGCAGAGGGCGTGCAGTGAGCACAGCCCGTCGAGCTCGCGGTCGCGGGCATGAAGATGACTCACACGATGAGCCGGACGAGCGCTGGGCCGTCTCGTACGCGGACATGGTCACGGTTCTGATGTGCCTGTTCATCGTGCTCTTCGCCGTGTCGAACGTCGACAAGACGAAGTTCGAACTGCTCGCGAACAGCCTCGCCACGGGTTTCGGGCAGGAGAGCACCGAGGGCGGTGCCGACACGGCCGAGGGCGTGATCGTGCCGCCTGAACTGCAGGACGATGACGGGGTGGTCGACCTCGCGGCGCGGGCCGAGATCGAGTTCGAGTCGCTCGAGGGACTGCGCGATCGCATGAGCACCTCGCTGGCGGCACAGGGCCTGCAGGACACGGTGCAGTTCGTCATCGACGACCGGGGGCTCCAGGTGGGGCTGGTCGGCGCAGAGACGTTCTTCGCCGACAACAGCACCGACCTCTCGGCGAAGGCGGACGCCGTGCTCGACACGATCGGAGACGTGCTCGTCACGGTCGACAACCAGGTGAGTGTCGAGGGGCACGCCGACCACCGCGTCTCCGCCGCACCCTTCGCCACCAACTGGGAGCTGTCCGGCGGGCGCGCGACCCAGGTGGCGCGGTTCCTCGTCGAGCACGAAGGCGTCGGAGGACCCCGTGTGAAGGCGACGGCGTTCTCGGACACCCGACCCATCGTGCCGGGCGACACCCCTCAGGCGCTGGCCAGCAACAGACGCGTCGACATCATCGTCGAATCGAACGAAGAAGAGCAGGTGAGAGCGCTGATACCCGCTCTCGCGGCTGCTGCGAACAACTGAGCTCACGTGAACACCACCGTCGAGGAGACCGTCATGACCGCATCCGCCGTGCTCGATGACCCCGCCCTGCGCCATCCGGCGTACGATTTCGGACGCCCCGCCCAGCTCGGACGCGAGAGCACCCGCCATCTCGAAGCGGCCTTCGAGTCGTTCGCCCGGCTGTGGTCGTCCCAGCTCACGGCGAAGATCCGCGTGCGCGCCCACCTCGCACTCGAGACCGTCGAGCTCGTGTCGTACGAGGAGTACGCCGACACCCTGCCCGGCACGACGGCCATGGTCGCCGGCTCGTTCGCCGACCGCGACGAGCCGTGCGTCGTGCAGTTCGGTCTCGACAGCGCCCTGCTGTGGGTGGTGCAGATGATGGGCGGCAGGAGCACATCGCTTCCCGAAGCCCGCACCTTCACGCCGATCGAGCTCGCCCTCGTCCGCAACCTGATGGAGGGCACCTTCGAGCACCTCCACGCCAGCCTCGGCGCCCTGCTCCCTGGTGCACCGCGCTTCACCGCGGTGCACTACAACCCCCAGTACATGCAGGTCATCTCCGCGACGGCGGCGGTGATCGTCGCCCGATACGCCATGCGTCTCGGCGATTCCGAGTCGACCGCGACGGTGATGCTGCCGGCGACCGCGGTCGTCGACCGCCTCGCGGCCACGGGATCGGACGCGGCATCGGCGCATTCGACGGATCAGACCCTGGATCAGGTGCGCAGCACGCCGTTGGAGCTGACGCTGCGCCTCGCGCCCATCACGATCGGCACCGGAGAGATCCTCGATCTCGCACCGGGCGACCTGCTGCGCCTGCCTCACCCCGAGACCCGGCCGTACGAGCTCATGGCCGGGCAGACCCGGATAGCTCTCGCGACACCGGGCAGCAGAGGCTCGCGCCTCACCTGCAAGATCACGACCACCCATGAGGAGACCCACTGATGAGCACCTTCCACGAGACCGCCATCGCCGCGGCGATCGCCGGCAAGCTGCCGTTCGGCTACCCCGTGATCCCGGCACCGTCCACCGACCCCGGCGCGTCGGGCGACGCGGTGGTCGTCACTTTCACGGGCAGCCCCGGGGCCCGCATCGCGATCCAGGTCATCGACCCGTCGCAGCTCGAGGACGGCTCCAAGAACGCTCAGCTGGCCGATCGCCTGCACCCGATCTTCGAGGCGGCCGCCGCCGTGCTCGGCAGCGGCTCGCTCGGCGACGGAGCCGTGGTCGACGCCGCCGAGGTCTTCACCGATTCGGGGACCCAGGTGTTCGACATGGTCGACGCCGACGGCAGCGTCGTGGCGCGCGCATCCGTGCGCATCGACGGAGCCAGGGCGGCATCCGCGTCGGGTCCGCAGCGGCTCAACCGCATCGCGGGGGTCGAGATGGAGCTCGTGGTCGAGATCGGGCGCACGCGGATGCCGGTGCGCGACGTGCTCTCGCTCGAGCCGGGCCGTGTGGTCGAGCTCGACCGCGCCGCCGGGTCTCCCGCCGACATCAAGCTCAACGGCCGACTGATCGGGCACGGCACGGTCGTCGTCGCCGAGGGCGACTTCGCGATCCGCGTCGAGCGCATCCTCGACAGCGCCGAGACGGTCTGAGCGTGGACGACATCCTCGTCGCGCTCCGTGCGATCGTCGCGCTGGGAGCGGTGCTCGGGCTGCTGCTCTTCCTCAGCCGCCGCCTGCAGAAGTCGCAGGCGAAGGGTGTGAGTCCGCTGGCAGGGCTGATGCCGAAGAAGCTCGCCAAGCTGACCGAGCTCGTGCCGACGCGGCCCGCCGCGGCGCCGCGCGCGCGCCCGGAGAAGATCACCGTGGTGGCGAGGTCGGGCATCGGCGGCAAGGCACAGCTCGTCGTGGCGGAGTTCGGCGGCATCCGCTACGTGCTCGGCGTGACGGAGCACGGGATCAACGTCGTCGACACCCAGGAGGCTCCTCCTTTCGAGCAGGAGGAGGTCGTCTCCTCGGACGTACGATCCGCCTCCGTCGAGATGCCCGATGACATCGTCGACCGCGCGCTGCGCTCGGTCGCCTGATACGCGGTCAGCGCATCGGTCGACGCGGTTACGTGCACCTCGTGATGTCGCGATAGTCGACTGCGAGCACGGATCGCTCGACCCCCTGGCTACGGATCGGCCACGCCACCCATCTTCGGAGTGCCGCCGTGCCCGCATCCGCCGCAGTCGCCGCGCCGACGTCTGCGCGCACACCGCGACTGCCTCGCCGCGTGTGGGTGCTGCTCGCCGCGGTGCTCGTCGTCGTGACCGCACTCGTGCTGCTGCAGGCCACAGGGGCGCACGCAGCGGCGATGCACGTCCCGACTCAGGTCGGTGACGGCGAGGGCGACGGCGTGACGATCAACGGCATCAACGGGGCGCCGTCCGACAGCATCATGACGTTGCTGGGCATCACCGTGCTCAGCGTCGCTCCGGCGCTGCTGCTGATGATGACGAGCTTCACCAAGATCTTCGTCGTGCTGGCCCTCACCCGGAACGCGCTCTCGCTGCCGTCGATCCCGCCGAACCAGGTGCTGGCCGGTCTCAGCCTGTTCCTGACGCTGTTCATCATGTGGCCGGTGCTCACCGACATCAACACCGTCGCCGTCGCGCCGTTCACCGACGGCCAGATCGACTTCGGCAGGGCGTTCGAGCTCGCCCAGGAGCCCCTGCGGCAGTGGATGCTCTCGTACACGCGCGAAGAGGACATCGCGCTGATGCATCGCGCAGCGCAGATGGAGAACCCCACGGACGCCGCGAGCATCCCGCTGCAGACGCTCGTCCCGGCCTTCATGATCAGCGAACTGCGCGCGGCGTTCCTCATCGGGTTCATCATCTTCGTGCCGTTCCTCGTCATCGACCTGGTGGTCGCGAGCGCACTCATGTCGATGGGCATGATGATGCTGCCGCCCGTCATGATCTCGTTGCCGTTCAAGATCCTCCTGTTCCTGCTCATCGACGGATGGGGCATGGTCATCACCGCGCTCGTCCAGTCCTACAACGGGGGTGGCGGGTGAACCCCGAAGCGGTCATCGACATCGGTCAGGCGGCGCTCATCGTCGGTGCGAAGCTCTGCGCGCCCCTGCTCATCACCGCCCTGGTGGTGGGCTTCGCGATCTCGCTGCTGCAGTCCATCACCCAGGTGCAGGAGATGACGATCTCGTTCGTGCCGAAGCTCGTCGCCGTCGGCATCGCGCTCCTCGTCACGGGGCACTGGATGATCGCCGAGATGATCGCGTTCACGAACGAGATGTTCGCGCGGATACCGTCGCTGCTGAACGGCGGCTGATGAACATCCCGATCGATTTCACCTGGCTGGAGGCGACCTCGCTCGCCTGCGTGCGGATCACGGCATTCCTGGTCCTCGCCCCGCCGTTCAGCCACGGCACGATCCCGATGCGGATCCGCGCGATGCTCGGCGTCGGTCTCGCTCTCGCCGTGTCGCCGGTCGTGACCGCAGGATATGAGCGCCTCGACACCGGGGCCTTCATGCTCGCACTGGCAGGGCAGGCCCTCACGGGGGCGCTCCTCGGCTTCCTCGTGATGGTGCTCTTCAGCGCGATCCAGGGCGCCGGCCACCTCGTCGACACCTTCGGCGGGTTCCAGCTGGCTCAGGCCTTCGATCCCGGCATGGCGATCAACGGCGCACAGTTCACCCGACTGTTCCAGATGACCGCGATCATGCTGCTGTTCGCCTCCGACGGATACCAGCTCGTGCTCGGCGGTCTGTTCCGATCGTTCGACGCGGTGCCGGTCACCGGCATGATCGATCTCGCCAAGCCCGCCGAGGCGCTCGTCGGCGCTGCGGGACAGATGATGCTCAGCGCGGTGCAGATCGCGGGACCGCTGCTCATCGTGCTCTTCCTCGCCGACGTCGGACTCGGTCTGGTCAGCCGCGTCGCGCCCGCCCTGAACGCCTTCGCGATGGGCTTCCCGATCAAGATCGGTCTCACGCTCCTGCTCGTCGGATTCGTCTACGCGGCGCTCCCGAGCGTGGTCGCCGTGATCGCCGAGGAGGCTGCGCGACTGCTCCTGGGGGTGACCCGATGAGCGAGACCGACACCGGCGAACGCACCGAGAAGGCGACCGAGCGTCGCCTGAAGGAAGCGCGGAAGAAGGGCCAGATCGGCCGCAGCCAGGACTTCACGGCCTGGGTCTGCATCGCCGCCGCGGCCGTCATGATGGTGCCGACGATCGCCTCGGGCACGCAGGTGGTCACCGAGCTCTTCCTCGCGGTGACGCCCGTCGCGATGAACCCCACCGACGGCGCCGCCATGGATGTGCTGAGCTCGGCCATCGCCTCGCTCGGGGGCATCCTGCTTCCGATGCTGGTGGTGGTGCTGCTCGCCACCACGGCCACCGCGGTCGCGCAGGGCGGCATCCACCTGCGCGGGGTGACCATGCGCACCGAGCAGTTCAACATCGTGTCGGGCGTCAAGCGCGTCTTCGGCCGGCAGGCGCTCTGGGAGGGCGCCAAGGCGCTGCTGAAGACCGTGGCCATCGGGCTCGCACTGTGGATCGTCGTCTCGGGTCTCGTCCCGGTACTGATGGCCAGCGGCAGCCACAACATCACCTGGCTGCTCGAGCAGGCGGCCGGGGGAGCGGTCGCGCTGCTGCAGGTCGCCGTGGCGGTGGGCATCCTGCTCGCAGCGATCGATGTGGCGGTGGTCATGCGGCGCAACCGCAAGCACACGCACATGACGAAGAACGAAGCCAAGGACGAGCACAAGAAGACCGAGGGCGACCCGCTCGTGCGCTCCCAGCGCCGCTCGCGGCAGCTCGCCATGAGCCGCAACAGGATGATCGCCGCGGTGGGCGACAGCGACGTCGTGCTCGTGAACCCCACGCACGTGGCGGTGGCGCTGCGCTACGAGCCGGGCAAGTCGGCGCCACGGGTCGTGGCGAAGGGCGCGGGGATCGTCGCGCAGAAGATCCGCGAGAAGGCGGAGGAGAACGGCGTGCCGATGATCAGGGACATCCCTCTCGCACGTGCGCTGCACTCGGCCTGCGAGATCGGGCGGGAGATCCCCGAAGAGCTCTACACCGCGGTCGCCCAGGTGCTCGCCTTCATCGAGCACCTCAAACGTCGAGGCTCGGCCAGGGGAACGCACACGATGCCCTTCGCCAGCACCAGGGACCGCGGCCTGTGAGTCCGGCCGCGAGCACATCAGAACGAGCAGAGAGAATCAGAAGGCGAGACGCATGATCGGTCAGCTGTTGTCCAAGGGGGCTGTTCCCGTCGGTGTGGTGGGGATCATCCTCCTGCTCATCGTGCCCATCCCGACCGGTCTGCTCGACGTGCTCATCGTCCTGAACATCTCGTTCGCGCTGCTGATCCTCCTGACCGCGATGTTCGTGAAGAAGCCTTTGGACTTCTCGGTGTTCCCGAGTCTGCTGCTCGTCGCGACCCTCTTCCGGCTCGGCCTCAACGTCGCGTCGACCCGCCTCGTGCTCAGCGAGGCCCACGCGGGTCAGGTGATCCAGGCGTTCGGTCAGATCACCATCAGCGGCTCACTCGTGATCGGTGCCGTGATCTTCCTCATCCTCACCGTCATCCAGTTCGTCGTGGTCACCAAGGGTGCCGAGCGCGTCGCCGAGGTGGGCGCGCGCTTCACGCTCGACGCCATGCCGGGCAAGCAGATGGCGATCGACGCCGACCTGAACGCCGGTCTGATCACGGATGACGAGGCGCGCAGGCGACGCGCAGAGGTCGCCGCGGAGGCGGACTTCTACGGTGCGATGGACGGTGCGTCGAAGTTCGTCAAGGGAGATGCGATCGCGGGCATCGTGATCGTGGTCATCAACTTCGTCGGCGGCATCATCATCGGCATGGTGCAGCACGGCATGGACGTGGGCGAGGCGCTCGAGACGTACAGCATCCTCACCATCGGTGACGGGCTGGTGACCCAGATCCCCGCCCTGCTCATGGCGGTGTCGACCGGCATGATCGTCACGCGTGAGAACGCGGAGGCCGAGATGGGTCAGGCCGCCGGCCGTCAGCTCATGCAGTCCCGCAACGCCCTGGTGATCACCGGACTCGCCGCCATCGCCATGGGGTTCATCCCCGGGATGCCGCTCGTGATCTTCCTGGCTATCGGAGCGGTCCTGCTGTTCGCGGCATCCCGCGTGAAAGCGAACGAGGACCGCGATGCCGCACGTGAAGCGGATGCCCTGCAGCAGGAGGCCGTCGAGGCCGGCACCGAGGGCCCGGAGGACCTCATGGACCGGATGCGCGTGCACGCCCTCGAGATCTCGCTGTCTCCCGACATCGTCGATCTCGCCTCAGGGGGAGCGGGAGATCTGCTCACCCGGGTGAAGTCCCTCCGCCGCAAGCTCGCCCTCGACATCGGCATCCTCATGCCGCCGGTGCGCACGCGGGACAACATCGAGCTGCCCGCGCAGACGTACTCGATCCTCATCGCCGGGGTCGAGGCCGGACGCGGGTCGGTTCCTCGGGGCCACGTTCTCGCGATCGGCACGGGACTCGAGCAGCTTCCGGGCACCGCCGTGGTCGACCCGGTGTTCGGTCTCGAGGGCAAGTGGGTGCCCGCCGAGATGTCGCACGCCGCCGACATGGCCGGCGCGACGGTGATCGATCGGGCGAGCGTCATCATCACCCACCTCTCCGACATCGTGCAGAGCCAGGCCGACCGCCTGCTCTCCCTCGAAGACGTCCGCCAGCTGACCGAGCACTTGAAGCAGTCCAGCCCTGCGACGGTCGAGGAACTCACCCCGGCCGTGCTGTCGCTCGCCGCGATCCAGCGCGTGCTGGCGGGGCTCCTCTCCGAGCGGGTGCCGATCAACGACCTGGCGCGTATCTACGAGGCGCTCGCACTCCGAGGCAAGACGTCGACGGAGACGGCGGGTCTCATCGACGCGGCCAGGGCGGCGCTCGGGCCGGCGATCGCCTCGCGCTTCGCCGAGGACGGACGCATCCGGGTCGTCATGTTCGAGCCGATCCTCGAGCAGCAGATGCTCGAGGGCATGCGCGTCGTCGACGGTCACCCGCAGATCGTGCTGACGCCGGAGGCGACGATGCAGGTGCTCGAGAACGTGCGTCGCACTGTCGCCGAACTCGACCAGGTCGGTCCGGAGCCCGTTCTCGTCTGCGCGCCGTCACTGCGACAGGCGGTGCGTCGGATGGTGTCATCGCAGGTCAGCGGCCTTCCGGTGCTCTCCTACGACGAGGCTGCGGCGGGCGGTCTCGCGACCGACGTGGTCGGCGTCGTCCGCATGACGCAGTCGGCTCTTCCCAGCGGCGCGTTGTAGCGTTCGATTCTGCTCATTTATGAGTTGAGTGCGATACGTTTGTGAGCAGAGGGCGCACCGGCGCTCACGCCATGGAAGGCAGACGACGCATGCTGGTACTGACGAGACGCGCCAACGAGAGCATCGTGATCGGCGACGACATCACCGTCACGATCCTCGCCGTGACGCCGAGCGGTGTCCGTGTCGGCATCGACGCCCCTCGCGACAAGCGCATCAACCGCGCCGAGATCGTCATCGCCGTGAGCGATGCGAATCAGGAGGCCGTGCAGACCTCCTCCGACGACTCCGCCGAATCGCTCATTCTCGGCGCCCTGGGCAGAACCACCCCTGCTCCATGATCGGACGCTCGGAGTGTCATCTCCGGGACTCCGAGTTACTGCGTCGAGCGTTGTCGCGATAGTCGTTCATGTGACGGGCGATCCCGTCATGAAAATCGCGACATGACGAGGTGACGAATCGTGGCCGCTCACGACCTGAGCATGCAACTGATGCGAGAGCGCGATCTGCTGGAGGTGCTGCTGTTCAAGCTCGACGAGCAGCAGATGCTGCTCGCGACCGGACGCAACCGGTGGATCCACCATGCGGCGAACGAGATCGAGCGGGTCCTCGCGGCCATGCCGACCGTCGCACTGTCGCGCGACACGCTGGTCATCGCGGTGGCTGACGAGTGGGGCGTGCCCGAGGCGACGACGCTCCGCGATCTGATCGAGGCTGCGCCGACCGACGCGTGGCGCGAGATCCTGTCGGGTCATCTCGAGGCCATGACCACTCTGGCCGACGAGATCGGCGACATGAAGAAGGTCAACGAGCAGCGTCTGCGCACGGCGATCCGGGTGACGCAGGAGACGATCGCCGGCCTCGGGGTGCCGACCGGCGAGTACGACACGCACGGCGACGTCGTCCGCGGCGCGGACGCCCGACTTCTCGACACCAGGGTCTGAGGTAACCATGTCTTCCTTCGCAGGGCTCCGCCTCGCAGAATCCGCGCTCTCGGCCGCACGCGCGGGGATGACCGTCACGGGTCAGAACATCGCCAACCAGACGACTCCGGGCTACACGCGCCAGCGGGTGGAGCAGACCTCGCTCTCGGCGCCGGGGCAGACGGGGCTCTGGCCATCCGGCATCGCCATCGGCGGGGGAGTGGGCGTGACCGGGATCGCGAGGCTCGGCGACGACATTCTCGATGCCCGTGTGCGCGACGCGCTGTCGACCTCCGGCTTCTGGTCGGCTCGTGCGACGGCAGCGAGCCGCGCAGAGGACGTGCTGGCCGAACCCACGAAGGACGGTCTCGCGGCGAACCTCAACAGGTTCTGGTCGGGCTGGTCCGACCTCGCCAACACGCCGGATCCGGCAGCGGCGCAGGTCGTGCTCTCGAATGCCGACGTGCTCATCGGACAGATCGCGGAGGGCTACCAGACCATCGCGGGGCAGTGGAACGACCTGCGCAGTCAGGTCGACGGTCAGCTCGCCGACGTCAACGCCGCTGCGAGCCAGGTGGCCACTCTCAACGGACAGATCAGGGAGGCGCTGCAATCGGGGCGCAACGCCAACGAGCTCATGGACCAGCGCAGCGTCCTCGCCCAGCAGCTCTCGTCGGCCGTCGGTGCGAAGGGCATCGTCGAGCCGGACGGCACACTGACTCTTCGCGTCGACGGCAATGCGCTCGTGTCGGGCGACAGCAGCCGAGCGCTCGTCGCGAGCGGACCGCGTGACATCGCGGACGCAGGTCGGATCACCGTCTCATGGGCGGATCGACCGAACCTCGCGGTGCCGATCACGGGTGGCGTCGTCGGCGGCACGATCAGCGCTCTGGCCCCCGCGTCCGACGGGGGGACGCTCGCCGGTGTCGCGGCCGCCTACAACGAGACGGCGACCGCGCTCGCGACCGCCGTGAACGACGTGCACCGCACCGGCGTCACCTCGTCGGGAGCGGCCGGAGGCGACTTCTTCGCGCTCGACGGTTCGGGTCCGGCGGCGCTGGGAATCCGTGTCGTCCCGACGGGACTCGATCAGCTGGCACTGGCAGCGCCGGGTGCGGGCGCGAAGGACACCACCATCGCCGACCGCATCAGTGCGCTGGGGACATCTGTGACGGGGCCCAGCAAGACGTGGTCGACGTTCGTCACCGGCTTCGCAGTCGCCGTCGCCGGGGACCTGCAACGCGCGGACATCGCCGATATGGGCGCGGTCGCGGCGGTCACCGCGCAGCAGTCGAACGCCTCGGTGGACGGCGACGAGGAGACGATCAACCTCCTGACCTACCAGACCGCATACCAGGCGGCGGCTCGCGTTCTGACGGCCGTCGATGAGGCACTGGATCTGTTGATCAACCGCACCGGCCTCGTCGGCCGCTGACTCTGGGGAGAGTGAAATGATCGGTCGAATCACGACCAGCACCATGACGCAGCAGTCGCTGCGCACACTGCAGACCAACCTCGCGGATCGCGCACGGCTGCAGGATCAGGCCGCGTCGCAGCGCGCCTTCCGCTCGCCGAGCGACGATCCGGCCGCCGCGGCCACGGCGCTCGGTGTGCACGGTGATCAGGCGCGCGTCGCTCAGTTCGCCCGCAACCTCAGCGACGGGATGGCGTGGGTGACCACGGTTGACACCGCTCTCGGCGCGAGCGCCGATCTGCTCAACCGCGCGCGTGATCTCACCGCACAGGGAGCGAACTCGGGCGCGCTGAGCCCGACCGCTCGCGAGTCGATCGCCCAGGAGCTCGAGTCGATCAGCGCAGAGCTGCTCGCCAAGGCGAACACGAGGGTGCTCGGCCGCAGCGTCTTCGCGGGAACGAGCGATGCGGGAGCCGCGTTCGATCCCACCACCTTCAGTTTCAACGGCGGCGCGGGCGACGGTGTGCATCGCCGCATCAGCGAGAACGAGACCGTGCGCGTGGACTTCGACGGCGCTCAGGCGTTCGGCGAAGGGGCAGACAGCGCCTTCGCCCTGCTGAACGACATCGCGGCCGAACTGCGCAGCGGTGCCGAGGTCGGCTCGCGTCTCGGCGACATCGATGCGCGGCTGAAGGACGTCACCGCGGCTCGCGGATCCACGGGCGCTCGTCAGGTGCAGATCGAGCGGGCGTCGGCGCAGAATCTCTCCTCGTCGATCGACCTCGAAGCGCGCCGTGCCGAGGTCGAGAACGTCGACAGTCTCGAGGTGCTCGTGCACCTGCAGTCGGCCGAGCTCGTGTTCCAATCCGCCCTGCAGGTGACGGCCCGCTCGCTGCAGACCAACCTGATGGAGTTCCTGCGATGAGCGCACCCACTGACCGGACGACGGCGACGGTCGACGTCGAGTTCGCTTCGCCGATGCCCGGACTCGCCCCGCACACCTCTTTCACCCTCGAGCAGATCGACGGAGCGGAGGGCCTGCACGCGCTGCGCGCGACGGATGCCGACGTCCGCCTGTTCCTCCTCGACCCGCGATCCGGGGACTACGGCTACGAGCCGAGCATCCCCGCAGACGTGCAGTCCGAGATCGGCGCCGCCGACGAGTCGGAGATCCGGGTGTTCGTCGTGGCGAACCCCTCGGCCGACGGCGTGTACATCAACCTGCGTGCGCCGATCCTGATCCACACCGTATCCGGCCGTGCCGCACAGGCGATCCTCGAGGATCAGCGCTACCCGATCCGCGCCCTGCTGGGTGCCTGAGCAGGACGTGACGTTCGACGGCTCTTTCGACAGGGTGGACTCCCGGCACGGGGAGAATTCCGAGATTCACCGCATATACCAAGGAAGAGCATCTATCCTCTAAGAGCACAGGCTGGGGTACTGGCGGGATCCCGGCGTCGTCGCAGGAGATCGGGACCTGGGGCACGTCATGGATGCGGTTGGTAGGGGTACAGCGCACGACGCTCGGTGACGAGCGACATTCCATGGGACGGAAGACGACATGAGCACATCAAGGACGCTCGAGACGAATCGGGTGAGCAAGCGGGAGTTCGTGCAGAGATTCGCACGACGCGGTGGCATCTCGGTTCAGGCCGCACAGACGGCGTACAACGCGATGATCGACGAGCTCCTCGACCTCGTGGGCCGCGGGAACACGGTCACACTCACCAACTTCGGCAAGTTCTATCCGCAGACGCACAAGGGGCACCGGGTGCAGTTCGCGAAGGACGACGGAGACGCCGAGGTCAACGACTACACCGTGCTGAAGTTCTCCGCGACGCGCGAGGTGAACCGCCGCGTCAAGGTGAACGATTAGTCATCGTTATCTGAACGTAAACGAAGATCCCCGGAGGTTTTGGCCTCCGGGGATATTTCTTGCCCGTCGCACCCCTAGTCTGTAGTCAGATGTAGTTCTGGCCACTGGGGAGAGGCCGCGCTGTGAGTCGCTGGGGAGGGCTTGCACTTACAGTGAAAGAGGCGAATCCGATGCCTATGCGTGCCCGCAACCAGCTCGTGGTCGATCACCTGCACATCGTCGGCGCGGCGACGGCATATGTGGCGTCTCGACTCACGCATGTCTCCCGTGACGACCTCGCCTCTGCCGGTGCGTTCGCGCTGGTCCGCGCGGCCGAGAAGTTCGACGCGACCCTCGGCGTGCCCTTCGGCGCGTTCGCTCGAGGACGCGTCAACTGGGCGCTGAAAGACGAGCTGCGGTCGATGGACTGGGCGCCTCGAGATGTTCGGGTGCGAGCCAAGCAGACGACGAAGGTCCGACAGACACTGACGGCCGCCCTCGGTCGCACGCCCACTGTGGCGGAGATCGCGGCAGCCATGGGCGTCGACACGGCCGTCGCGCGCGAAGGGCTCGCCGACGCCGAGCGGCTGCTGACGAGTCTCGATGCGCCGGACGCGCCGGAGATCGTGTGGACCGGCTACCTGCCCGAGGAGCTCGCGATCGCCTCCGAGCGCGACGAGTTCCTGCGGCGCGCCGTCGACGCGCTGCCGGAGCGCAAGCGGGCGATCATCACGGCGATCTATTTCGAGGACCGCACGGTCAAGGATCTCGCGGAGCAGCTCGGCGTCTCCCACGCCGCCGTCTCGCAGCAGCGTGCGGAAGCGGTGCGCATGCTTCGAGATGCGCTGGATCGGCACTACGCCGACACCCCTCAGCGTGAGGCAGCACCGGCAGCGCGGTCCTCCGCGTCGGCGCTGGACGCGTACTTCGAGCGCCTCGCGGCCGGCGGTCAGCGGTTCACGCGCGCGATACTGTCGCACGCGGTCGGCGTCTGATCCGTCGCGCGCACGCGCGTGGCCGCAGGGCCGTCAGAGACCGAAGCCGTAGCTGGGCTGACCCACCAGGATGAGACTGACCGTCGTCGGGTAGACCTCGGGCTCTTCATCCTCATCGTCGAGCAGCTCGAGCTTGTGGATCGGCACGAAGATGCCGCCGTCCGGCTCGAAGATCAGATCCTTCGGCACGAACGAGGCGAAGATCGACCGTGTCGCGTGGCGCAGCTCGAACGTGCGACCGACGTCGCCGCGCTCGAAGAGGTTCATCTCGACCTCATCCGACCACACCTTGCCGTCGGGGAAGCGAGCCTCGATGCGATAGGTGCTCGGTTCGACCGCCTTGATGTTGAGATCCTCCACGACGTCCGCGAACAGTGCGTCCGGCTGCTCGAGTTCGAAGGCGATGGCGCGGAGGTGGTCGTAATTGAGGCGAGCGCGACGCGAGAACAGTGCGACGTTCTCGATCTCGTCCGGGTCCGCGTGGGGGGCCTGATCGATGAGGTACTGGCGCACCTCGTCGGGACCGGGGTACTCGAATCGCATGTGGTAGTGGAACCGGCCGGGGCGGTTGACGATGTACGTGCTGACGTCGCTGATGTCGTTCACCGTGAGGCAGTAGATGCGCTTCACGGACGAGAGGCCGTCGAACAGGGACAGGAACTGGTTCTGTCGATTGCCTCCCTCTGCGCCCCCGCGGCGGCCAGCGGGGAAGATCTTCTCGAACTCGTCGAAGATGATCAGACACTCGTCGAGGGTGTCCAGGAACTCCACGATGCCGTCGTTGTCCTCTGAGACGATCACGACGGGCAGGCACTGCTCGAGGGCCTCCTCGGCGACCATGCGAAGGAACAGCGTCTTGCCGATCCCCTTGTCGCCGGAGAGCATCACGCCCAGGCTGCGGTCCGAGAGGGCGTAGGACCGGAAGATCTTGTCGACCTTCCTGTCTCGGCCGCCGTAGACGCGCTCGGTGCCGACGGTGAGGTCGTCGATCTTGATCAGGCTGAAGCCCTCTTTCGAGGTGAAGTGCACCCGATAGGTGCCGAGAGGGAACTCATGATGCGTGCGGACGGCGTCGTCGTAGACGCGGACGTGTCCGCCCGTCTCGATGTAGGTGCTGGTCAAGATCCTTCTCCTTCGCTCCCCGTGTTGATATATCGGTTGAGATCGGACTGCCGTAAGGCGTTCGGCGAGATATTTTCGCAGTACCCTGAGCGGACAGCGGGCGTGGGGACGCCCGGGTCAGGGGAACCGCTATGGGGACGAACGCAGGCGAGCAGCCGATCGCGGGGTCGATCGTCATCGTGGTCGAGGCCGCGCCGCAGGGGCTGCTGCAGTACACGCTGGATCCTGACGATCGTCAGCCCGAATGGCAGGTGATCCTCATCGCCCATGACGATGCCGTGATGGGCGCCGCGACGACACCGGAGCAGACGGCGGAGCTGCTGGTGCGCGGCAGCGTCGAGTGCATCAGGCAGAGCATCCCGAGCCTCGAGGTCGGCGGACTCACCATGCGGCCGGAGCTCGGGCCGAACGACAACGCCCAGATCGTCGCCGCCGGCGAGGCCATCTTCCTGCAGTCCGAGTGGGATGCGGTCGTGGAGCAGGCGGGCGATCTCCCCGAGGTCTGAGCGCGAGCGTGCCGCTCCCGGCGGCACCGTCAGTCCGGCGTCAGGAACGCGTCGACGATCAGCGCCCCGCGGATCCCGCGAAGCTCGTCGATGATGCGAGCGATTCCCCGCGCGGTCACCGAAGGCATCTGCAGATCGTGGGGTCCCAGTGGTTCGAGCCGTCCGGTGCGAACCCGGATGACCTCCCAGCCGGCGGAGCGCAGCGCGCGATCCTTGCGGAGATCGGTCTGCTCGCGGGTGCCGACATGCTCGAGTCCGTGGCGCCCGACCGTGTCGTACTCGATCGCGACACGGAGCTCCGGCAGCAGGATGTCCGGCCACACCTCGGTATGGCGGAAGAACGGGCGAGAGACTTTGACCGCGTTGACACCGGTCGTGACGGAGATGCGGGCGGCGAGCATGGCGCGGAGTCTGGCCTCGGCGGCGGATACCGGGGCCGGGGCGCAGACGCTGGAGAAGGCTTCGCCGGAGGGGAGATCGGGCGTCTTGCTGCAGAGGGTGAGCGGGCGTTTCGGCCGCCGGGGTATCGCGCGGGCTTCGCCCAGCACGACCGGCTGGGGCCTGGCGAGCGTCGAGCATTCCGGGCACCACGCCGACTGGCGGCGCACCCGACCGGGGCGTTCGCGCTGCTCAGCGGGGGTGGCGGCGAAACGATGGCCCACTCGGCATTCCCAGCACAACAGCACATCGGCCGCCAACGGCACCTGCGAGAGTGCGATGCCGTGATTGAGTTCGGGGTGGTACTGGCGGATCAGTTCGGGGTAGGCGGCCCACTGCGAACGATAGGTGCCGATCTCGTAGGGCACCTCCCGTCCTCGCGAGAACTGGCGTCTCGCCCACCACGACTGCACGGGTTCGGTCACGTCGGGCAACCTACCGGGCACTCCGGACATCGCCAGGAGGGGCTGGACGTGACAGACTCGCGGAGAGCAATGAGTCCGATGAACGGACAGAGGGAGTCGTCATGCCGCAGCGGATCGTGATCAGTGGCGCATCGGGCCTGATCGGCACGGCGCTCGCCTCGTCGCTGCGGTCGGACGGTGTGGAGGTGACGACCCTCGTGCGTCGCCCTCCGCGTGATCCCTCTGAGGTGCAGTGGATGCCGGGGGAGCGCGAGCTCGACCCCGATGTGCTGGCGGGCGCTGTCGCCGTGGTCGCGCTGGGTGGTGCGAGCGTCGGGCGTCTGCCTTGGACGCGACGGTATCGCCGCGAACTCGTCGAGTCCCGACTGACGGGCACCCGCACGCTCGCGACGGCGGTGCGCACTCTGCGAGACGATGCTCCGGCGTTCGTGTCGGCATCCGCTGTCGGCTACTACGGCTCGGCGCCGGGCGAGGTGCTGACCGAGGCGTCGCTCGCGGGCGACACGTTCCTGGCGCAGCTGTGCGTCCGATGGGAGCAGGAGGCGCTGCGCGCGGGGGAGCAGACGACGGTCGCGCTGCTGCGCACCGCTCCGATCATCCATCGCAAGGGTGTGCTGAAGCCGCTCATCCAGCTCACTCGCTTCGGGGTCGCCGGTCCGATCGGGCCCGGCACCCAGATCTGGCCATGGATCTCTCTCGACGATGAGGTGCGCGGCATCCGACACGTGATCGACCAGCGCCTCGAGGGGCCCGTCAACTTCACCGGGCCGACGCGTGCCTCGGCGAACGACATCGGTCGCGCCCTCGCGAAGAGGATGCGCCGACCGTTCTGGATCCCGGCTCCTGCCTGGGCCCTCCGGCTCGCGCTGAGTCGGTCGGCCGCCGATTCGCTGCTGCTCTCCGATGCGGACGTCAGACCCGGCGCGCTCGAAGGCTCGGGCTTCGAGTTTCGGCACACGACAGCCCAGCAGGCCGTCGACGCCGCGCTGTGATCGGGCGACGACGACTGCCGTGCAGGCTCAGTGCCCGTGCGGGTCGCGCCGATTGAGTGTCTCGACCACCTGCGCATAGTCTCCCCGTGCTTCGCCGTAGCGCAGGAACTTCACGTTCTCGACCTGGATCTCGGTCGCATCCGGCTGGGTCTCGATCAGGTCGACGACCTCGCTGACGAACTCGTCGAGCGGCATCGCGAACTCGCTGGTCTCCTGCCCCGGCATGAGCGAGGTGCGGACGGAGGGCGGTTCGAGCTCGAGCACGCTCACACTCGTGTCGGCGAGCTGCAGACGCAGAGATTCGCTGAGCATGTGGATGGCCGCTTTCGTCGCGTTGTAGGTGGGCGTCACGCGAAGCGGCGCGAAGGCCAGACCGGACGACACAGTCATGATCGTCGCGTCCGGCATGGTGCGCAGGTGCTCGATGAAGGCCGCGATCAGCCGGATCGGACCCAGGAGGTTGGTGGTGACGGTGGCCTCGGCGTCGTCGAGGAACCCCTCGGGCGACGTCCAGTCCTCGACCCGCATGATCCCGGCCATCGGGATGACCACGTTGAGCGAGGGGTGGGCGGCCATGACCGTCTGCGCGGCCGCCCGGATGCTGTCGGCGTCCGTCGTGTCGATCCGGACGGTGTGGATGCCCGGGTTCGCCGCGGCGATCTCGTCGAGCAGTTCGGCGCGACGCCCGCCCACGATCACGCTGTTGCCCCGATCGCTGAGCCGCAGAGCGAGGGCGAGGCCGATACCGCTCGTGGCACCGGGGATGAAGATGGTGTTTCCGCTGATGTTCATACGTCCACTCTTCGTGCTCTCGCCCAGGACCTCCAGAGATGGCGCATCCAGGGATCGGGCGTCCCTGGATGCGCGAGGCAGAGCACGAGATACTGCAGAGGTGGACAGAGAAGCACTGGCCGAGTTCCTCGTGCGTCGCAGGGAGCAGCTGAAGCCGTCCGACGTCGGCCTCGGTGCGGGGGCGCGTCGACGCACCCCCGGGCTTCGACGCGAGGAGGTCGCGCAGCTCGCCGCCATGTCGACCGACTACTACGCGCGGCTCGAGCAGCAGCGCGGGCCGCAGCCCAGCGTACAGATCCTCGGCTCGCTCGCACGGGCGCTGCGTCTGACCCCCGACGAGCGTGACTACCTGCATCGGGTCTGCGGACACAGCGCACCGGACCGCACGATCTTCACCGACTACGTGCATCCGGGGATGCTCCGCGTGCTCGACCGGCTTCACGACACGCCCGCGTTCGTCGTCTCCGCGCTCGACGAGGTGCTGATCCAGAATGACGCAGCACGCGCTCTGCTCGGCGACGCGAGCGGTCTGGAGGGGATCGAGCGCAGTGGGATCTACCGCTGGTTCGCGCACCCGGACGACGAGCGCCGGCGGTACCCGGAGGAGGATCATCCGCGTCACAGTCGTGTGCTCGTGGCCTCCCTCCGATCCGCCTATGGCGCCCTGGGCGAGCGGTCTCGCGCCGGCGAGATCGTCCGCGAGCTCGCGTCGCTCAGCCCGGAGTTCGCACAGCTGTGGGAGGTGCACGAGGTCAGGCGGCGCTTCGAAGACCACAAGGTCCTGATCCATCCCGAGATCGGTCCGATCGAAGTCGACTGCCAGGCGCTTTTCACCGAGGACGAATCCCAGGCGCTCATCGTCCTGACAGCGGCGCCGGGCAGCGACGCCGAGAGCAAGCTCGAGCTGCTCAGAGTGCTCGGGACGCAGCGCGTCTGAGAGCCGTGACGCGCCGTCGTCCGAGGCTCTACGACCGAGACGCCTCAGGACGCCTCAGGACTCCTCGTGCGATGCGGGATCCGCGTCGAACAGTCGCCCATCGGGGCGTCCGAGCGCCGTGATCGCCTCGACCTCCGCATCCGACAGCACGATCGCTCCGGCCGCGAGGTTCGACACCTGATGCTCGAGCGACGACGCCTTCGGGATCGCGACGGTCTCGCGTGCCACATGCCAGGCGAGCACGGTCTGCGCGGGGGAGATCCCATGGGCGGCAGCCACCTCGCCGATCACCCTCTCCTCGATGAGTTGCTTCGCCCGACCGAGAGGACTCCATGCTTCGGTGAGGATGCCGTGCTCCCGGTGGTAGGCGAGCTGATCGGTCTGCGGGAAGTACGGGTGCACCTCGATCTGGTTCACGACGGGCCTCACCCCGGTCTCCCGCTCGATGCGCTCGAGGTGCTCCGGCAGGAAGTTCGAGACGCCGATCTGCCTCACGACGCCGCGCTGCTGAGCGTCGACCAGCGCCTCCCAGGCCTGCACGTACTCGTCCTGCTGCGGGTTCGGCCAGTGGATCAGATGCAGATCGATCGCGTCGACCCCGAGCCGCGACCGGCTCTCCTCGATGCTCGTCCGCGCCTTCGCACGCGGGTGATGGCGTCCGGGCAGCTTGGTCGTGACGATGAGCTCTGCGGCGTCCACGTCGGATGCGCGCACGCCGCGACCGACTGACCCCTCGTTCTCGTAGTTGAAGGCCGAGTCGATCAGGCGGTATCCGGCCCCGATCGCCGTGGTGACCGCATCCGCACCCGCGTCGCCGTCGAGCGCGTATGTTCCGAGTCCGAGAGCCGGAAGAGCGAAGCCGTTGTGTGCCGTGAAGTGAGGAAGAGCCGTCATGGCGCCAGCGTACGCTGGAGCGATGAGCGTGGTGCAGAGGATGGCGTCGGATGACGGTGTCCCCGATAATGCCGAGCGGTGTCCCTGTGGCTCCGGAGATCTCTTCGGCGGATGCTGCGGCCCGCTGCTCGGCGGCGCCGCTGCGCCGACGGCCGAACGCCTGATGCGCTCCCGGTTCACGGCGTTCGCGATCGGGGATGCCGCGTACCTCCTGGCGTCCTGGCATCCGTCGACCCGTCCGACCGACCTCGACCTCGACCTCGACGTGGTGTGGCGGCGGCTCGTGATCATCGATCGGGTCGACGGCGGACCCTTCGACCGAGAGGGCGTGGTCGAGTTCGAGGCGTTCTGGCGGCAGGATGCCGAGCGCGGTTCGCTGCGTGAACGGAGCCGCTTCGTGCGGGAGGAGCGCAGTTGGCTGTACCTCGACGGACAGGTCGGGTGATGGACGGGGCTGGGCAGCGACTAGATTTGAGAGCGTGAACGCCAGCCCAGAACACCAGCGCATCCTGCTCGACGTCGCCGACCTGGACCGGCGCATCGCGCAGGCTGAGCGCGCGCGCACCAAGCCGCCGCAGGCCGCTCGCATCGCCGAGCTCGTCGCCATCCGTCAGGAACAGCTCCGAGAGCTGACGACTCTGACGGGTGTGCGCGACGACGTTCGCACCGAGCTCACGCGTCTCGAAGCCGATGTGAAGCTCGTCGAACAGCGTCGCGCCCGTGACGCCGATCGACTGGCCACGGCGACGAACTCGAAGGAGGCGCAGGCTCTCGAGCACGAGATCGCCAGTCTCGCCAAGCGCCAGAGCGATCTCGAGGATATCGAGCTCGACGTCATGGGGCGCGTGGAGGACGCAGACGCGGCGGTCGCCGCTCAGCAGGCACTGCTCGGGACGACCACCGCGGAGGGCACCGCGCTCACCGCTCAGGCCAAGGCCGACGTCGCCACTGCGACCGATCTGATCGCGCAGTTGACTCGCGACCGTGAGGCGGTCACGGCGACCCTTCCGGCGCCGCTCCTCGCCGAGTACACGCGTCGCGCTGCGAACAGTGCCGGTGCGGCGCTGCTCACCCGCGGAACGTGCGAGGGATGTCGGATCCTGCTCCCCGGCACCGACCTGAACGACATCCGCAATGCGGCAGACGACCTCGTGGTGTCCTGCCCCGAGTGCGGGTGCATCCTGGTGCGCACCGAGGAATCCGGGCTGTGATCCGCGCGCCGCGAGCGCGACGGCGGTGAGCTCGCGGCTCCAGACCGAACGTCGGATCGCCCTGGTCAAGGGCGCGACCGGTGCATACATCGCCGTGGAGCTCGACTCGGACGATGTCGAGGTCGCGCGCACCGAGCTCTCTCCGACCGAGATGCCGGTGTGGGTGGCCGAGCAGGAACGCGTCGATCCGCCCCGGTGGGTGATCCGCAGCGCCCGGGAGATCTACCCCGTGCTGCTCGCCTCGGGTGTTCTTCTCGGCCGATCGCACGATCTGGTGCTCTGCCACGCGATCCTCCGCGACACCGACACCGTCGCTCGTCCGCTCGCACCATCCGCGTCGTGGGTGCGACGCGAACCCGTCGACGACGCACCGGCATTGTTCGAGGTCGCCGAGCACAGCGATTCGCACGACCCCGTGGCGGATGCGCTCGATCAGTACCGCGAGCAGCGCCGAGTCCTGCGCGACAGCAAGGACGGGCGGCTGACCCTGCTCACGTCGGCCGAGTCGGCGGGTGGCCTCATCGCCGAGGAGATGCGCGCTGCCGGCCTGCCGTGGAATGAGTCCGTGCACGACGGCATCCTCACCGAGATCCTGGGCACTCGACCGATCGCGGGCGGCCTTCCCAGCCGCATGGTGGCTCAGGGCGAGAGGGTGCGCTCGATCCTCAGCGACCCCACGCTCAACCTCGAGAGCCAGCCGAAGCTGCTGCGTGCTCTGCACCGCGTCGGCGTGCAGGTCGAGTCGACGAGCCGGTGGGAGCTCGCCCAGCACAGCCACGCCGTGGTCGAACCGCTCCTGGCCTACAAGAAGCTGTCGCGGCTGCTGAGCGCCAACGGGTGGGCCTGGCTCGCCGAGTGGGTGCACGACGGCCGGTTCCGACCGATCTACATCACGGGCGGCGTCGTGACGGGACGATGGGCATCGGCGGGTGGCGGCGCCCTCCAGCTGCCGCGCAATCTGCGCGCCGCCGTGCGCGCTGACGACGGATGGACGCTCGTCGTCGCGGATGTCGCGCAGCTCGAGCCGCGGATGCTGGCCGGCATGGCCGGTGACCGCGCGATGGCCCGGGCGGCCCAGGGCAAGGACCTCTATGAGGGAGTCGTCGAGTCCGGCGCGGTCGCCACGCGAGAGGAGGCCAAGTACGCCGTCCTCGGGGCGATGTACGGCGCGACCACCGGTGACAGCGGCAGGCTGGTCCCTCGACTGCG
Source organism: Microbacterium sp. CGR1 (assembly GCF_001266755.1). Lineage (NCBI taxonomy): Bacteria > Bacillati > Actinomycetota > Actinomycetes > Micrococcales > Microbacteriaceae > Microbacterium > Microbacterium sp. CGR1. The sequence continues at coordinate 967,746 of NZ_CP012299.1, read as the reverse complement.
CAAGGTGTATCCGCGCGCTATGGCCCTCGTCGACCGCGCCGCGCGCTTCGGAGAGGACGGGGGAGTCGTCTCGACGTGGTTGGGACGGTCGTCTCCTCGCCCGTCGACGGAGTGGGAGGCGATGCAGGCTGCGGCTACCGGCGCGGATGCCGACCCTGCGGAGGTCGCCCTCGCCCGGCGTCGGGCCCGGGACTGGGGCCGCTTCACCCGCAACTTCGTGGTGCAGGGGACCGCGGCCGAGTGGTCGTTGATCTGGCTGGCTGAGATCAGGCATCGCCTGCAACTGCTGCCCGTCGCGGAGCGCGAAGCGCCGGCATCCGGGATCTTCGGTTCCCGCGCGCACCTGGCCTTCTTCCTGCACGACGAGGTGATCCTGCATGTCCCGCAGGAGCAGGCGGATGCTGCGGCCGACGCGGTGCGCGAGGCCGCGGCTGTGGCCACCCGCCGCCTCTTCGGCAACTTCCCGATCGACGTGCCGCTCGATCTCCGCATCGCGGAGTCGGCGGAGAAGTAGCGCAGCCTGGTCGTAGACTGGAGCTGTGAATGGGTCGACTGGACGGCCGCGTGGCGGGCGACCGCACCGAGGAACGTCCGGGCTCCTCAGGGCAGGACGGTGGGTAACGCCCACCCGGAGCAATCCGCGAGAAAGTGCCACAGAGAGCAGACCGCCCCGCAAGGGGTAAGGGTGAAAGGGTGGTGTAAGAGACCACCGGGGGCCATGGTGACATGGCCCGCCAGGTAAACCTCGTCCGGAGCAAGGTCAGACAGAGGATGTTGACGCGGCTCGCCGAGTCCTCGGGTAGACCGCTAGAGTGCCACGGCAACGTGTCGCCGAGAGAGATGGCCGTCGAAGGGGCGAAGAACCCCGGAACAGAACCCGGCGTACAGGTCGACCCATTCGCACCCACCTCCTGAGCAGGGCCGCGCTGGCTTCCTGGCCGGATGCTCGATAGCGTTCGGGCATGTCGAACCGTCCTGCCGCCACGGCGCTCCTCGCGGCTCTGTCACTCGCAGCGCTCAGCGGGTGCACCGCCACGATGCCTGAGGTCGCAGCGACCACGGCAGCCGTTCAGCCCGCGGCTGTGCCGACGCCGAGTGACACGCCCGCGCCGACACCCACCCCACCCGCAGAGGCAAGTCGCTGCACGGTGCTGTCGATGATCTCGATCCCGGGATACAGCGAGGGAGACGAGGAACCCACCTTCTACGCGACATGGAACGGTGTCGCACCGGTGGACAACGGCGAGACCGACTTCGCTCGCGGCACGGTCACGCATACGGCAGACGGGCTCATCTCGACTTACACGGTCGCGGCGGGGGATGCGCCATCCGCCGTGAGGGAGCGGCTGTGCACGGACGTCTATGCGGCGATGACTTACAGCCGTCTGGGTTCGATGCTGTACCCCGGCGATGTGCTCACGCTGGGACCGGGAGCCATGGAGCCGCTCGTGACGGAGCCGTTCGTGAGCGAGCCGCAGCGTCAGTGAGAGCGGGGGAGCGTGGCGATCGCAGTTGCATTGCCGAGCAAGTCTTTTGCTTAGCTAGTTATCTTGATATGTTGTGCGCGTGACCGCGACTTCTGGGTCACCTGCCAGCAGGTCCCCAGCATGCTGGCGAGCGCCCCGCGAATTCCCCAGGTTCCCCGGGGCGCTCTTTTCTCTCGCTCACGGCATCGGCGTGGTCGTCACGCCAGACGGTCCTGCCCCGGCTGATCCTCCCTATGCGTGGAATCTTCGAGCTTCCTGCGCGCGAGGTTACGTCGCACCAGCGGCCAGAACAGCACGAGCACGCCGGTGGCGACGAGGCTCGTCCAGACCTGGGTGCGACCCCCTTCGCTGAACATCATCACGACGATCACCGCGGCGATGCATGCGATCAGGAGCACGTTCAGCCAGGGGTGCAGCCACATCCTGAGTTTCAGGTTCGCCACCTCTTCCGGCGTCATCTTCTGGCGGAGTCGCCACTGTGTGACGGCGATGAAGACGTACACGAACAGTGCGACCAGGCCCGCGGAGTTCATGATGAAGTCGAAGATGCCCGATCCCGGGGTGAAGAAGTTCACGAGCGTTGCGATCAGGCCGCCGCTGGTCGAGGCGAGCAGCGCCATCACCGGGACGCCGCTCTTCGACCGCTTCGCCACGATCTTCGGCGCGAAGCCCTGCTCGGCGAGGGCCGCGAACATGCGCGACGCCGAGTACAGGCCAGAGTTGAGCACCGAGATCACCGCCGTGAAGATGACGAGCTGCATGATGATGCTCGCGCCCGGGATGCCGAACTGCTCGAGGGCGTAGGTGAAGGGCGCGTTGGCGACGTCGGTCGGCACAGGCAGTTCGTTCCAGGGCACCACGGTGACGATGATGAGCACCGAGCCGACGAAGAACAGCAGGATGCGCCAGATGATCGTGCTCGTCGCCTGGCGGATGCCCTTGGCGGGATCCTCCGATTCGGCGGAGGCCATGACGGCGATCTCGGTGCCGAAGTACGAGAAGATCACCAGGGCCACACCGGTGAACGCAACGCCGAAGCCGTTCGGGGCGAATCCGCCGTGTTCCCAGAGGTTGGAGATCGACACCTCCGAGTTCGGCCACAGGCCGAAGGCGAACAGCAGACCCGCGCCGAGGAAGACGACGATCGCGAGCACCTTGACGCTGGCGAGCCAGAACTCCACCTCGCCGAACGCGCGCACCGAGATGATGTTCGTGCCGACGAAGATGCCGATGAGGATCAGCGACCAGGCCCATGACGGCACGGCGGGGAACCAGCTCGCCATCGTCTCGCCGCCCAGCACCGCCTCATACGCGAGGACTCCGACCCAGAAGTACCAGTACAGCCATCCCACGAGGTAGGCGGCCCAGTTTCCGAGGCCCACTCGCGCATATTCCATGAACGAGCCGATCGCCGGGCGCGAGGCCGCCATCTCGCCCAGCATGCGCATGGCGAGGAAGACGAGCAGGCCGCCGATGAGGTACGACAGCACGGCGGCCGGACCCACGGCGCGGATGACATTCCCGGATCCGACGAACAGGCTCGCTCCGATGATGCCGCCGAGGGTGATCATGGTGACGTGACGCGACCGCAGCTTCTTCGCCTGTGGTCTGTCGACGGGCACCATCCCGGCTGTCGTCTCCGGCGATACCGGCCGGTCCCATGATGATTCGGATGGTTCGTTCATCTCGACGCTGCCTTTCGTTGCCGTCCGGTCTCACCGTCGAGGCGCAGACGGGCGGGGTGCCATGGTGTCACGTCGCCGGGCCGCCGCGCGGGTGATCCGGTGAGACGCGCCGCAATCCCGGACGCGACGAAGGCCCCGCCGGATCGGCGGGGCCTTCGTCGTCTCTGTGGTCGGGGAATCAGTCGCCGGCGAGCGAAGCCGCGCCGATGATGCCGGAGTTGTTGCGGTGGATCGCCGGGACGATCGGTGTCTTGAGGTCGAGAAGCGGGAGGAAGTCACCGGCGTTCTTCGACACTCCGCCGCCGACCACGAACAGGTCGGGGCTGAAGAGGAACTCGATGTGCGAGTAGAACTTCTGCAGACGTTCCGCCCACTCCGCCCAGCTGAGTCCCTCGCGCTCGCGCGCCGAGGTGGCTGCATACGTCTCGACCGACTCGTACTCGCCGAAGTTCAGGTGGCCGAGCTCGGTGTTCGGCAGCAGGACTCCGTCGTACAGGAATGCCGAGCCGATGCCCGTGCCGAGGGTCGTGAGCAGCGTGAAGCCGCGCACATCCCGCGCCGCGCCGTGGCGGGCCTCCGCGACGCCGGCCGCATCCGCATCGTTGACGAAGACGATGTTGCGCCCGAGCCCGTCGCGGAAGAACCGCTCGGCGTCGAAGTCGATCCATTCCTTCGAGACGTTGGCGGCCGAGAGCGTCTTGCCGCGCTTGACGATCGCCGGGAACGCGACGCCGAGGGGAAGAGTCGTGTCCTTGACGTCGAGCGTCTTCAGAACCGTCTGCACGGCCTGCAGGACGTCCTGCGGTGATGCGCCCTCAGGAGTGGGTACGCGTACCCTGTCCGAGGCCATGGTGCCGTGCTCGAGGTCGACCAGACCTGCCTTGATACCCGTGCCGCCGATGTCGACGCCGATCGCTTTTGCCATGCTGGTTAGCTTAGCGACCACGCTCAGCGCCAGTAGGATCGATGACACCACGTGAAGAAGGGGATCGGCCATGTCGAACGGCGATGAGAAGTACTGGTACAACCTGGAGACCGGCCAGGTGGAATTCGGCATGATCTCCGCATCGGCCGACCGCGTCGGCCCCTTCGACACCGAGGCTGAGGCGTCTCGGGCTCCGGAGAAGCTCAAGGAGCGTTCGCGCGCCTGGGCTGAGGAGGAAGCAGCCGAGAGCGGCTGGGACGCCGGTATCGGCAAGGCCGAGTGACCGTGGACAAGCAGAGGGATTTCGTCCTCCGGACGATCGAAGAGCGCGGCGTCAAGTTCGTCCGCCTGTGGTTCACCGATGTCATCGGCACGCTCAAGTCCGTCGCCATCGCGCCGGCCGAGGTCGAGGGCGCGTTCGCCGAGGGCATCGGATTCGACGGCTCGGCCATCGAGGGCCTGACCCGCAGCTACGAGTCCGACCTGCTCGCCCAGCCCGACCCCACCACCTTCCAGACCCTGCCGTGGCGCGGCGAAATCGACCCGACCGCGCGCATGTTCTGCGACATCACGACGCCGGACGGCCGTCCTGCCGTCTCCGACCCCCGCCATGTGCTCAAGCGCACGCTCGCCAAGGCGGCGGATGCCGGATTCACGTTCTACACGCACCCCGAGATCGAGTTCTACCTCCTCAAGTCGTCGTCGTTCGGCCCTGAGGGTCCGGTTCCGGTCGACTCCGCCGGCTACTTCGACAACGTTCCCGGCGGCACGGCGCACGACTTCCGCCGCCGTTCCGTGCGGATGCTCGAGGATCTCGGCATCTCCGTCGAGTTCAGCCACCACGAGGGCGGCCCGGGTCAGAACGAGATCGACCTGCGCTACGCGGACGCGCTGACGATGGCCGACAACGTCATGACATTCCGCACCGTCATCAAAGAGGTCGCGATCGAGCAGGGCGTCTACGCCACCTTCATGCCGAAGCCGCTGAGCGGTCACCCCGGAAGCGGCATGCACACCCACATGTCGCTCTTCGAGGGCGAGCGCAACGCGTTCTATGAAGAGGGCGCCAAGTACCAGCTCTCCAAGACCGGACGACACTTCATCGCCGGCCTGCTGCGTCACGCAAACGAGATGGCGGCGGTGACCAACCAGTTCGTGAACTCCTACAAGCGGCTCTGGGGCGGCGACGAGGCTCCGAGCTTCGTCACCTGGGGCCACAACAACCGCTCCGCTCTGGTGCGCGTGCCGATGTACAAGCCCAACAAGGGCGGTTCGTCGCGTGTCGAGTACCGCGCGCTCGACTCGGCAGCCAACCCGTATCTCGCGTACGCCCTCATGCTCGCGGCCGGCCTCAAGGGCATCGAGGAGGAGTACGAGCTGCCTCCCGAGGCCGAGGACAACGTGTGGTCGCTCAGCGACGCAGAGCGCCGCGCGCTCGGCTATTCTGCGCTTCCGGCGAGCCTCGACCACGCGCTCGAGTACATGGAGAGCTCCGAGCTCGTCGCCGAGACCCTCGGCGAATCGGTCTTCAACTACGTGCTGCTCAACAAGCGCAAGGAGTGGGAGGCCTACCGCGGCCAGGTCACTCCGCTGGAGCTGAAGAACAACCTCGAGCTGCTCTGAGCGTCGTCGATGGCCCGTTCGGACGATTCCGTCTCTCTCTCCGCGCTGGCCAGGCTGGGGTTCGCCGAGCTCAGTGAGGCGGCGGCGAACCTCACCGAGCTCGCGGCCCTGAGCGGAGTCGAGCGCTCACTTCTGCTCAGCGAGGCGGACGCGGCCGACCCCGATGCGGCGGTCGAGGGGATGCTGCGCGTGGCACGGCGCGATGCGGCACCCATCGCCGCCCTGTTCACCGACCACCGGGCGCGCCGACGTGCGTGGCGGGTGTTCGGGGCGTCGCAGGGCTTCGCCGACTTCTTCCTGCGGCATCCGACCGAGATCTCGGTGCTCGGCGACACGTCCACCGAACTGCCGTCTGCGCACGAGCTGCGCGATCGGATGCTCGAGGCCGTCGGAGCGCGCGACGGATTCGCCGAGTCGGGCGATGACAGCGCGGTGGTCACGCTGCGTGTGGCGTATCGCCGCAACCTCGCTCTGATCGCCGCGATCGACCTGACGGCGCACAATCCTGTGCGCATCGTCGCGGATGTCGCCGCCGCTCTGGCCGATATCGCGGGCGCGGCGCTGGAGGCGTCTCTGGCGATCGCGCGCCGGCGGCTGGTCGACACGATGAGTCGCGAGCAGGTCGCGGCCACGCAGCTGGCGATCATCGGCATGGGCAAGGCGGGTGCACGCGAGCTGAACTACGTCAGCGATGTCGATGTGATCTTTGTCGGCGGAACCGCAGACGAGGACGCCGTCCCGGAGTCGCGCGCGATCGACATCGCGACCCGTCTCGCGAGGGAGACGATGCGAGGACTGAGCGGCATCGAGGTCGAGCCCCCGCTGTGGGAGGTCGACGCCGCGCTCCGTCCCGAAGGCAAGCAGGGCGCGCTCGTCCGGTCGCTCGGCTCGCACCTGGCCTACTACGACCGCTGGGCGAAGAGCTGGGAGTTCCAGGCGCTACTGAAGGCGCGACCCCTCGCGGGCGATGCGGAGCTCGGCGCCGAGTACATCGCCGCCGTGCAGCCGAAGGTCTTCTCCAGTGCCGCGCGTGAGAACTTCGTCGACAGCGTGCAGCGCATGCGCGAGCGGGTCATGGAGCACATCGACCCCGAGGATGCCCCGTACCAGCTCAAACTCGGCTCGGGCGGCCTGCGGGACATCGAGTTCACCGTGCAGCTGCTGCAGCTCGTGCACGGCCTCACAGACCCCCGTCTGCGCACGCGGGGCACACTCGAGAGCCTCGACGCCCTGGTGGAGGGCGGCTACATCGGCCGGGCCGAGGCTGCGTCTTTCGCCGATGACTACTGCGTGCTGCGGTTGATGGAGCACAGGTTGCAGCTCCGCGAGCTCAGCCGCACCCACCTGATGCCCCGCACACCGGCGGGCCTCCGGGTGCTCGCGCGCAGCACCGGCCTGGGCGAGTCCGGTGAAGCGATCTGGGCGCGCTGGGAGAGCGTGCGGCGGGAGGTGCGCGACATCCACACCCGCCTGTTCTACCGGCCTCTCCTGAGCGCTGTGGCGGCGCTGCCGGAAGAGGAGCGCACGCTCTCCACGGCACAGGCGCACGACCGGCTCATGGCGATCGGCTTCCGCGATCCGGCCGGCGCCCTGCGCCACATCGGTGCACTCACCACCGGATTGAGCCGCAAGGCGACCATCCAGCGGCACCTCATGCCCGTGATGGTGCGCTGGTTCGCCGACGGCAGCGACCCCGACTATGCGTTGATCGCGTTCCGTCGCATCAGCGAACGCCTCGGCGACACTCCCTGGTTCCTCAGGATGCTGCGTGATTCCTCGGGCGCTGCCGAGAGCCTGACGCGCCTCCTCTCGTCGTCGCGCTACGTCGGCGAGCTCATGGAGTGGATACCCGAGTCCGTCGCCTGGCTCGACAGCAGCGAGCTGCTGCGGCCCCGCAGCGGGGCCGCTCTCGACGAGGAGGCCAGGGCCATCCAGACCCGGCACAGGAACGTCGGCGACGCGCTGCAGGCGGTGCGAGCGCTGCGGCGGCGCGAGCTGCTGCGAACGGCGATGGGCGGCGTCCTCGACGTGCTCTCGATCGAGCAGATCGCGACGTCCCTGACCGAGATCACCGACGCGACGATCCAGGCGGCGCTGCGCGCGGTCCGCCGCGAGATTGTCCCGCTCGACGATGAGGCGCTCGACTTCGCGGTGATCGGCATGGGGCGGTTCGGGGGAGCGGAGCTGGGCTTCGGCTCCGATGCCGACATCCTCTACGTGTACGACGCGAACGGCGTCGATCCGCAACGCGCGCAGACGCTCGCCACGCGCATCGTCGCCGGCCTCCGAGAGCACCTCACTGACCACCGTGTGCCGTTGGACCTCGATGCCGATCTCCGTCCGGAGGGACGCAACGGACCCGTCGTCCGATCGATCGACGCGTATGCGGAGTACTACCGGCGCTGGTCGCTCTCCTGGGAGGCTCAGGCACTCCTGCGGGCGAGAGGCGTGGCGGGCAGCGCGACTCTCATCGAGAAGTTCACCGCCCTCGCCGACAGCATCCGCTACCCCGCCGAGATCGACCTGCAGGGAACCCGCGAGATCAAGCGCATCAAGGCTCGAGTCGAGGGGGAGCGGCTGCCTCAGGGAGTCGATCCTCGTCGACACCTGAAGCTCGGTCCGGGCACGCTGAGCGACGTCGAGTGGCTGGTGCAGCTGCTCCAGCTGCAGCACGCCCATGACGTACCGGCCCTGCGCACCACGTCGACGCTCACGGCGCTCCAGGCGGCCGTCGACGCAGGCTACGTTCCCGCCGAATCCGCCGATCTCCTCCGGGCCGCGTGGCTGCTGTCGAGCCGTCTGCGATCTGCGATCACCCTCTACACGGGCAAGACGAGCGACGTGCTCCCGACGGATCCGCGCGACCTCGACGCCATCGGTCGGCTGCTCGGGTACCCCGACCGTTCGGCGAGCATTCTCGACGACGACTACCTCGGCGTGACCCGGCGTGCGCGCCGGGCATTCGAGCAGCTCTTCTACGGCTAGCCTGGCTCCATGACGATCTCCAAGCTCGGTGTGATCTGGAACCCCTCGAAGGTCGATGGGGACTCGCTGCGCGCAGCCGTCGCCGAGACCTTCGTCTCCGACGGTGTCGGCACTCCTGTCGAGTGGTGGGAGACCAGCATCGAGGACCCGGGGCGGGGAATGGCCGCCGAGGCTGTGGCCGCAGGCTGCGACGTGGTGATCGCCGTCGGCGGCGACGGCACCGTCCGGGCGGTCGCTGAATCGTTGGCGGGCACGGACGCCGCGCTGGGCATCGTGCCGCAGGGCACGGGCAACCTGCTCGCGCGGAACCTCGAGATCCCCCTGAACGACATCCCCGCCGCGTTGGTTCGGGTGCGCGACGGCGAGCCGCAGCGGATCGACATGGGCTGGGTCGACCACGACGGCACCGAGCACGCGTTCGTGGTGATGGTCGGTTTCGGCATCGACGCGCAGATGCTGGTCGAGACCGACGAGGACCTGAAGAACCGAGCCGGATGGATCGCCTACGTCGAGGCGATGGGACGTGCTCTCGCCGGCACCGAGATGACCGACATCACCCTGACGCTCGACGATCAGGAGCCGCAGGGGCTTCGCGGTCACACCATGCTGATCGGCAACTGCGGCATGCTGCAGGGCGGCATCCGTCTCCTGCCGGATGCAGTGCTCGACGACGGGTTGCTCGACATGCTGCTCGTGAGCGCCGAAGGGCCCCTCCAGTGGCTCGACACCGTCCGTGCCTTCGTGTGGGAGAACGGCATCCGTCGCATGATGGGCAATGTCGACACCGCTGTGAGCACCGACTCGACGACGCACATCTCCGCGGAGCGGGTGCGCGTGCAGCTCGCGTCACCGCAGATGTTCGAGATCGATGGCGAAGAGGTCGGACACATCTCCGACTTCACCGTGCGGGTCCAGCCCGCCGCCCTCACCGTTCGCTGAGGGTTCCCGGTGGGACGACCTTGCTGTCCTGCGTCGGGAAGACGACCTTCTGCACGATGATGATGATGCTCGCGGCGACGGGGATGGCGACGAGTGCGCCGAGGATCCCGCCGAGTGCGCCACCGGCGACGGCCGCGATCACCACGAGCGCTCCGGGAACGGCGACCGCCTTGTTCATGATTCGCGGTGACAGGACGTATGCCTCGATCTGCATGTAGACGAGGTAGTAGCCGAACGCGATGAGAGCGGTCACCGGGCTCACGATGAGGCAGATCAGCGCATTGATGATCGAGGCGCTCAGCGTTCCGACGAGCGGGATCATCGAGCCGATGAAGGCGATCAGCGCGAGAAGCGCCGGCACGGGGGCTCCGATGATGCTCAGCACGATCAGGCTCAGGATGCCGTTGATGAGCGCCAGGCTGGCCTGCCCCATCACGTAACGCCCGACGGCGCCGGAGACGTCTTCAAGGAGCCCTCCGAAGGTGTCGCGGTGGTAGGACGGGACGAAGCGCACCGCGACGCGCTTCATGCTTCGAAGCGAGGCCATGAAGTACAGGGTCAGGATGAGCACGATGGTGACGCCGGTGAAGCCGCCGGCGATGCCGGCGCCGACCGCGAAGACTCCGCCGCTGATGTTGAGTATGTTGCCCGGATCCTGGACGAAGCTCAGCACGCCCTGCGCCGCGTCGTCGAAGGAGGAGCCGAACTGCTCGCTCACGTCCTTGAACCAGGCGCTGGCCATGAAGTCCTCGACCATCTTCGGGCCGTCCTGGATCAGGTTGGTCACCTGCTCGATGAGAAGAGGCACGATGGCCAGGATGATGCCGGCGAAGACCAGGATCACGACGGACACGACGATGGCGACGGCGGCCGGGCGAGGGAGCTTGCGTTCGATGAACGAGACGATCGGGTCGAGCCCGAGTGCGAGGAAGATCGCCACCCCGATGTAGACCAGCACCGTGGCGAGCTGGTTGACGATTCCGCCGAGCATCAGCGCGACGAGCACACCCAGAGCACCGAGGAGGCCGAACATGAACGGGTTGATCCGGGCGATCGCCGCGGCCGCTGTCTTCGGCTGCGCGGGAGGAGTCTCGGTGGTGTGGACCCTCTTCGGCTGCAGCCTGTCGTACTTGCGGCGCATGATGGCCCCCTACTTGTGTTCATTCGGACCCCTCAGTTGACCAGTAGGGGCGGGTGAAAGCAAGCGCGACACGGTCGTGCGGGCGGCGGATCCCCCATGCGGGGGATGCGGTGACCGCCAGGCGTTCGTACGGTGGATGACATGACGGATGCAGAGAAGGATTCGCAGAAGAAGCCGCAGAACGGTCTTGCAGTCGGCCTCGGCCTGGGCATCGCCGTCGGTGCGGGGCTCGGACTCACCGTGTTCGACAACCTCGCACTCGGAATGGGCCTCGGCCTCTCGATCGGCGTCGCGATCGGCGTCGCTGTGGATTCGCGCGCCGGCGAGTGAGAACTTCCGCGACCGGGGGGATGCCGCGGGCTCGCGTAGTCTTCAGAACATGGCGAAGCGGGGTGGACGGGGTGCACGGTGGCGGTACCGCCGCGAGTGGCTGCTGACTGCGGTGTCGGCGCTGCTCTTCGCCTACATGGTCGGGCTCGTGCTGGTCACGCTGACCTGGAGCGTCGCATATTCCCTCCCGCAGTGGATCCTCATCGGAGTCATGGTGACCGGGTCGGCCGTGCTGCTCGCATGGCAGGTGCGCAAGGTCCGCGGGCTTCGACGCAGCCGCGACCGGTGAGCTCGGCGCCGCCGTCCGTCGTCCAGCGCTACACCGTAGCGGGCGCGTAGGCCCATCCCGGCCCGGCTCGAACGGGCAGCCTCCCTCTCCGAAAGACTGGACGCGGAGCCGGGGTGAGCTGACGCGCCTAGGGCGGGAGCGAGAAAGACTCTACGCGAGACGCGCAGAGAGCCCGCCAGGCATGGCCTGACGGGCTCTCTGTGCGATTCGGCGGACCTACCCCCGGAATCCCGCGGGATCTGGTTACACCCCGAAGTACAGCTCGTACTCGAACGGGTGCGGGCGCTGAGCCATCGGCAGGATCTCGTTCTCGTACTTGTACGAGATCCAGGTCTCGATGAGCTCCTCGGTGAAGACGCCACCCTCGAGGAGGAACTGGTGGTCCTCTTTCAGTGCGTCGAGCGAGTCGAGCAGCGAGTTCGGGACCTGCGGGATGTTCTTCGCCTCCTCGGGGGGAAGCTCGTAGAGGTCCTTGTCGACGGGCTCGTGCGGCTCGATGCGGTTCTTGATGCCGTCGAGGCCGGCCATGAGCTGCGCGGCGAAGGCGAGGTACGGGTTGCCCGATGCGTCAGGCGCGCGGAACTCGATGCGCTTGGCCTTCGGATTGGAGCCCGTGATCGGGATGCGGATGGCAGCCGAGCGGTTTCCGGCCGAGTAGACCAGGTTGACCGGAGCCTCGAAGCCCTTGACCAGACGGTGGTAGCTGTTCAGGGTCGGGTTCGTGAAGGCGAGCAGCGCCGGAGCGTGCGCCAGGATGCCGCCGATGTACCAGCGAGCGATGTCGCTGAGCTGACCGTAGCCGGCCTCGTCGTAGAAGAGCGGCTTGCCGTCGTTCCACAGCGACTGGTGCGTGTGCATTCCCGAGCCGTTGTCGCCGTACAGCGGCTTCGGCATGAAGGTGGCGACCTTGCCCCACTCTTCGGCGGTGTTCTTGACGATGTACTTGAACTTCAGGATGTCGTCCGCCGAGTGCACCATGGTGTCGAAGCGGTAGTTGATCTCCTGCTGGCCGGCGGTGCCGACCTCGTGGTGCGAGCGCTCGAGGATGAACCCGGCGTCGATCAGCTTCAGGGTGATGTCGTCGCGCAGGTCAGCGGTCTTGTCGACCGGGCTGACGGGGAAGTAGCCACCCTTGTACGGAGTCTTGTTGGCGAGGTTTCCGCCCTCTTCCTCACGACCGGTGTTCCACGCGGCCTCTTCGGAATCGACCTTGTAGAAGCTCTCGCCGGCGGTGACCGAGTAGCGCACGTCGTCGAAGATGTAGAACTCGGCCTCGGGGGCGAAGAACGCCGTGTCGGCGATGCCGGTGGAGGCGAGGTACTTCTCGGCCTTCTTCGCGACCTGGCGCGGGTCCTTCGAGTAGATCTCTCCCGTGCGCGGGTTGTAGATGTCGAAGATCATCACGAGGGTGCTCGCCTCGCGGAAGGGGTCCATGTATGCCGTCGTGACGTCAGGGATGAGCTGCATGTCGGACTCGTGGATGCTGGCGAAGCCACGGATCGAAGAGCCGTCGAACAGCTGTCCGTCCACGAAGAAGTCCTCGTCGACAGTGGCCGCAGGGATGTTGAAGTGCTGCTGAACACCAGGGAGATCAGTGAATCGGATGTCAAGGAACTTGACGTCGTTCTCCTTGATGTAGGTCAGCACCTCGGACGAATCTTTGAACATGTACGACTCCTGGATTGCGGATCGATGGCTTCACGGCCATTGTGCACAGTACGTGCGGGGCGTTACCCCACGGTATCCGCTTTGTTTCGAGCATGTTACGCGCCGGTAGGCTGGATACGTGACGGACGCTGTGAACACGTACCCCGGAGAACGACTCGGAATGCCGCAGACGGGGACGGGCAGCATCGCCCGCCCTGGACGGCGAATCGGGGCCCTTCTCATCGACTATGTGGCTGCGACGATCATCGCCACCGGGTTCCTCGGCTACGACCAGTTCGCACTGCCCGCCGAGGCCGGCCTCACCATGTTCGCGCCGATGGCGGTCTTCGCCCTGCTGCAGATCCTCTTCATCCCGACGGCCGGCGGAAGCCCCGGGCACCGTATCCTCGGCATGCGCGTGGTACGTCTGGGCGGCGGCTGGGTGGGGATCTGGCGTCCGATCGTCCGCACGCTGCTGATCATCATCGTGATCCCGGCGGTCATCTGGGACGCCGATCAGCGAGGAATCCACGACAAGGTGACGGGACTCGTGCTCATCCGCGCCTGATCGGGCTCACTCCTTGCCGCGATTGCGGCGTCTGGCCTCGCGCGGAGCGCGACCGCCGAGGAACGAACGGGCAGGGTCGACGATATAACCCTGTCGCAGCGCTTCGCGACCGATGAGCATGCGGAAACCCATCTCGTCCCGGTTGCTCAGCGTGACCTCCGCGAGCACCTCCCGGTCATGCAGACGGATCAGCATCTCGACGACGAGTCGCTCCTGGGCATGGCCCGATGAGCTGCGCACGGCGCGGCGATCATGCACAGGGGACTCGACGATGACGGCATCCTCCTGGCTGTCCTGCCAGGGCTTCACACGGAACCGAACCCACGACACGCCGTCGCGCTCGAACTCCTGGATCTGGAATGCGTGCAGCGAAGAGGTGCGCGCGCCCGTGTCGATCTTGGCTTTGAGCCAGTCGACTCCGAGATCAGGCAGGCTCACCCATTCTCGCCACCCGATAAGGGTGTTTGAATGGGATGACTTACTCACCCGACCATCCTGGCAGGAAATCCCCCGTGAAGATCGCAGTGCTCTCCCGCGCGCCGCAGGCGTACTCCACCCAAAGGCTGCGCGCCGCTGCGCTCCAGCGAGGTCACAACGTCAAGGTGCTCAACACGCTGCGATTCGCGATCGACCTCACCGCAGACGAGCCGGACCTGCACTACCGGGGCCGTCAGCTCAGCGACTACGACGCGATCCTGCCTCGCATCGGCAACTCGATCACCTACTTCGGCACCGCCGTCGTGCGCCAGTTCGAGCAGATGGACGTCTACACGCCGAACACGGCGAACGGGATCTCGAGCGCGCGGGACAAGCTGCGCGCGAATCAGATCCTCTCGCGCCACAACATCGCCATGCCTCCCACGGCCTTCGTCCGCAACCGTGCGGACGTCCGTCCGGCGATCGAACGCGTCGGGGGTGCTCCTGTCGTCATCAAGCTCCTCGAGGGCACGCAGGGGATCGGTGTGATCCTCGCGCCGCAGGTGAAGGTGGCCGAGGCCATCATCGAGACGCTGCACTCGACCAAGCAGAACGTGCTGATCCAGAAGTTCATCTCTGAGAGCCGCGGGCGCGACATCCGCGCTCTCGTCGTGGGCGACCGCGTGGTCGCCGCGATGCGGCGATCGGCGGCGGGTGACGAGTTCCGCTCGAACGTCCACCGTGGAGGCTCGGTGGAAGCCGTCGAGCTCGATCCGATCTACGAGCGCGCAGCCGTGCGCTCAGCCCAGATCATGGGACTCCGCGTCGCCGGAGTCGATATGCTCGAAGGCGACGACGGCCCGCTCGTCATGGAGGTCAACTCGTCGCCTGGCCTGCAGGGCATCGAGACGGCCACGAAGCTCGACGTCGCGGGCGCCATCATCGACTACATCGCCGGCCAGGTCGCATTCCCTGAGATCGATGTGCGTCAGCGCCTGACTGTCTCCACGGGATACGGGGTCGCCGAGCTGATGGTGCACGGAGCTGTCGACCTCGTCGGCAAGACACTCGGCGAGGCTGGACTGTGGGAGCGCGACATCACCGTGCTCACGCTGCACCGCGGCGTCTCCGTCATCCCGAACCCGCGCAAGCACGTCGTCCTCGAGGCCGAGGATCGGCTCTTCTGCTTCGGCAAGCTCGACGAGATGCGGTCGATGGTTCCGGAACGTCGCCGTCGCCGCGCGAAGGTCCGTCGCCTTCCGCGTCAGCCGCTGTCGGAGTGAACGACGAAGCGCGGCCGCCCTCGCGATGAGGTGCGGCCGCGCTTCTGCGTGTGCGGGGGTCAGCTCAACGCGGACGCTGCGCCCTGACCTTGGTGGGGTCGATGCCCTTCGGGATAGGGAGCGACGAGATCGACTGCGACACGGACTCGATGCGTCGGATGACGGCACCCATGGTGGCCTTGTCGATGACCTTCGGAAGCTTCTTGATGGTCTTTGCGAGGTCGGCGATCGCGACGTCGTCGTCGCCGTGGCCGACGTAGAGCACCGTGACCGGCACGCCGTGGGCCACACGGGCGGCCTTGCTGCGCTCATCGTTGACCAGTCGGGTCAGACGGCCGCGGGAGCCCTCTCCGACGACCACGACCCCGCCGCGACCCACGGTGCGGTAGACGGCATCCTGCGTCTTCGGGTTGATGCCGACCGGCGTCTCGGATCCCTGCCAGTTGCGGCCGAGGCTCGTGCTCAGTACGTGGCCCGTGGCGCCGGGCATACCGTCGATCTTCTGGTACATCGCAGAAGTCGACAGGCGCGTCATCAGGAACATCGCGCCGAGCAGGCCGAGCATCAGACCGGAGATGCCCCAGAGGATGAGGGTCCACACCTGGAAGGGCGGGATCAGGTAGCCGACGATGAGGCCGATGAGGACACCGATGACCAGCAGCGCGATCTGGGCCCAGGGCAGCCAGGGGTAGATCTCCCTCGTGAACTTGAAGAGGGACTTGATCTGGGAGAAGAATCCCGGACGCTTCTCGGGCGCGGACGTGCGGTTTGCCATGTGCATAAGAATACCGACTCCGGGGTGCGCTGATGGCGTCGTTCGCGTCGGGCGGATTCGGGCGCCTCGTCTTCTCCTGCACACGCGGCCGATTCGTGCGCATGCGTGCACATCATGCGATGTCTGCGTGGGAGCGCCGTGCGATGCGATGACATGGGGGAATGGCGGAGACGGAAACGAAGGCGAGCGGTGCGGCACTGGTGCCCGGTGCGCATCGGACGATCAGGAGGATCGACGCGGACGAGGGGCCGTACGCGGGAACGCTGGTCACCCGAGGCGCGGCGATGGCCGTTCTGGTGGACTCCGCCTCGATCAGCGGGTGGGCTGGGTGGGACCACGCCGGTGACGAGCACGTCGCGGGGCCGCTCGACATCGTGCGGCGCGCCGACGGGCACGACGCGCTGCTTCCATGGTGCACCGAGAGGGTCGCGACGTTCGTCGGTCGTCGCGCGGCAGCCGACGTCGCGCTCGGCTCCGGGGAGATGACGACCCTGGTCGCCAGCATCCTGCGAGGTCTCGGTGAGCTCGGACGCACCGACGAGCACGAACACACGGGTGGCTGGTGGCTCACGGATGACGGGCGACCGACTTTCGTGATCGGCGCAGGCGAGACGGCACGGACGGCAGCGGCGGGTCTCGTCGCGCGGATTCGCGAGGACTGCGTCGACCGCGCACTCGGTCGCCTGCTCGTCACGATCGAGGAAGGGCTGAGCGCTGCCACAGGACGGCCGGGGATGCCGATGCGACAGCTCGAGGGGTGGGAGGCAGAGCTGTTCGACACCGCGGCGCCGAAACCGCTGAGACGCGATGTGCATGCGCCTGAGCTGGCGAGAAGTGCGGACGCAGCGATCCGCGCAGCGGTCGTGCGACCCGACGAGCGAAGTCGGATGAGAACCCGTGCCACTCGACCTATGGCGGATAGCCGCGTGCGCGCTGTGACGTCTCGCGTCGTCGCGCCCTTGCTGCGTCGCCTCGACCTCTGGCGGGGTGCGATGCTCCTCGTGGTCGCGCGCCGGCATCGGAGAGACGCGGATCGAGCACGCGCCGCTCGCGTCGACAGGAGGATGGAGGCCCCCACAGGGGGCGTCCGAACCCCCGTGCGACGTGGGCGGAGGGCGATCGTCGCTGCGGCTGCGGCCGTAGCGGTGCTCGCCGGCGGACTTCTCTGGCCTGGGGGAGCGACAGGGGAACCGGGCGACGGGGGTACCACGGCGGTGCCGACGAGCGGTCGGGACGCTGAACAGATCGACTCTGCGTCTGCCGATCCGTCACCGGCGGCGACGCCGACGGCACCCGAACCGAAGCCGGACGAGTCCCCGAAGGGATCACCGCCCGAGCGAGCCGATCCGGAGGATCCGGTCGAGGCGGCGCACCACCTCATCGACGCGATCAGGACCTGCGCGGCGAACGACGACGCGGTCTGTGCCGAAGCGGTCGCTCAGGGGTCCATCGGGGTCGCGGACGCATTGGCGGAAGGTGAGGAAGCATTACAGCTCGAACCCGTGGACGAGTACGGGGATGTCGCCGTGATCCGAGCTTCTGCGTCGGGAGGGGAAGAGGACGGGGCGGAGTCCGCCGCTGGGGAGCGGATGGTCGTACTCGTCCGGGTGGCAGAGAAATGGCTGGTCCGCGACGTGTACGACGTCGCGGACCAGCCAGGATGATGCGGTGGTCAGGCTCCGAGCTGAGCGGCGAACTGCGCCGACTCGAGGCGGGCCTTCACAGCACCGAGGAAGCGAGCGGCGTCTGCTCCGTCGATGATGCGGTGGTCGTACGAGAGAGCGAGGTACACGTACGAGCGGACGGCGATCGCGTCTGCGCCGCCGACCTTGACGAGACCGGGGCGCTTGACGACCGTTCCGGTGCCGAGAATCGCCGACTGCGGCAGGAAGACGACCGGAGTGTCGAACAGCGCGCCACGCGAACCCGTGTTGGTCAGCGTGAACGTGCCGCCGGCGAGCTCGTCGGGCTTCAGCTTGTTGTCGCGCGTGCGTGCCGCGAGGTCGGCGATCTCATGCGCGATCTCGGCGATGTTCTTCGACGCGGCGTCGCGCAGCACCGGCGTGAGCAGACCGCGCTCGGTGTCCACGGCGATCGAGACGTTCTCGGACTCGGGGTAGACGATCTGCTCGCCGTCGACCGTGGCGTTCACGATCGGGAAGGCACGCAGAGCCTCTGCGGCAGCGAGGGCGAAGAACGGCAGGAACGACAGCTTGTCGCCCGTCTTCTCGAGGAAAGACGCCTTGACGCTGTCGCGGTACTCCGCCAGAGCGGTCACATCGACCTCGACGACCGTCGTGAGCTGTGCGGTCTGCTGCATCGACTCGACGGCGCGCTTGGCCAGAACCTTGCGCAGGCGCGACATCGGCTGCGTGGTGCCACGCAACGGCGAGACCTCGAGCGGAGCGGGCGCAGCAGGGGCGGCCGCAGCGGCGGGTGCCGCCGACGCGCTCTCTGCTGCCTTGAGCACATCTTCCTTACGGATGCGTCCGCCGACGCCGGTACCGGTGACACTGGCCAGGTCGACGCCCTGCTGCGAAGCCAGACGGCGCACGAGCGGGGTCACGTACAGGTTGTCGTTCTCGGTCGGGAGGGACAGCTTCTGCTCGGCCGGAGCCGGAGCCGGAGCCGGAGCCGATGCCGCCGCGGGCGCGGGCTCGGACGGCGCGGCCGCCGGGGCGGGGGCGACAGGTGCGGACGCACCCTCGCTTGCCGGAGCCTGCTGCACGGGGGCTTCTGCCGCGGGAGCAGCAGGTGCCTCTGCCGCAGATGCGGGAGTCTCGGTGGGAGCGGCAGGAGCCTCGGCGGCCGGAGCCTCCGCAGCCGGTGCGGCGGCGGGAGCTGCTCCAGAACCGACACGAGCAAGCACAGCGCCGACCTCGACGGTCTCGTCTTCGGCGGCGACGATCTCCTGCAGCACGCCGGCGACGGGCGAGGGGATCTCGGTGTCGACCTTGTCGGTCGAGATCTCCAGCAGGGCCTCGTCGACCTCGACGGTGTCGCCGATCTGCTTGAGCCAGCGGGTGACGGTGCCTTCGGTCACACTCTCGCCGAGTTCGGGGAGGACGATGTCCGTGGCGTCGCCTGCAGGGGCAGCGGCCGGAGCAGCCGCGGCAGCGGGCGCAGCTTCGGCAGCAGGAGCGGGCTCCGAGGGGGCCTCGGCCTGCGGTGCGGCAGCCTGAGGCGCCTCCTCCGCGGCCGGCGCTGCGGCTGCAGGAGCATCCTCGGCAGGAGCAGCGGCGCTGCCGTCGCCGATACGCGCGAGCAGCGCGCCCACCTCGACGGTCTCGTCCTCGGCGACGAGGATCTCCTCGATCACACCGGTGACGGGCGAGGGGATCTCGGTGTCGACCTTGTCGGTCGAGATCTCGAGCAGGCCCTCATCCGCCTGAACGGTGTCTCCCACCTGCTTGAGCCAGCGGGTGACGGTACCCTCTGTGACGCTCTCGCCGAGAGGGGGGAGGACGACGGATGTGCTCATGACTGAGTCTCCTTCAGGAAGTTAAATGACGCGTGTCTAGCTTAGTGAACTGTTCACCGGTTGGTGTTCAGAGGGCGTGCAGCGGCTTTCCGGCGAGGGCGAGGAAGGCTTCACCGAGCGCCTCGCTCTGTGTGGGATGCGCATGGATCAGGGGGGCGATGTCCTCGGGGTGGGCCTCCCACGCGACGGCCAGCTGGCCCTCGGTGATGAGCTCGCCCACTCGGTCGCCGAGCAGATGGACACCGATGACCGGCCCGTCCTTGAGTCGGACCACCTTCACGAGGCCGGCTGTGCCGATGATCTCGCTCTTGCCGTTGCCGGCGAGGTTGTACTCGTACGCCACGACAGCATCGGCGCCGTGCTCGGCGACGGCAGCCTCCTCCGTGACGCCGACCGAGGCGACCTCGGGGCTCGAGTACGTGACCTTCGGGATCTGGATGTCGGGGACGTGCGCGGGGGAGAGGCCGGCGATGCGTTCCGCGACGGCGATGCCCTGCTGGAAACCGCGGTGAGCGAGCTGCAGACCGGGCGTGATGTCTCCGACGGCCCAGAGCCCGGGCACACCGGTGCGCAGGTCCTGATCGACCGTGACGAAACCACGATCGAGAGTCACGCCGGCCTCTTCGAAGCCGAGGTCGGCCGTGACCGGACCTCGTCCGACCGCCACGAGAAGGTAGTCGGCGGTGAACTCCTTGCCGTCCTCCAGCGTGACGGTCACCGAGCTGTCGTCCTGCGTGTCGCTCTGGTAGCGGATTCCGAGGGAGTACTGGATGCCGCGGCGGCGGAACGCCCGTTCGAGGCCCTTGCTCATCGCGATGTCCTCGTTGGGCACCAGGTGCGGCAGCGCTTCGATGATGGTGACCTCGGTGCCGAACGAACGCCAGACGCTGGCGAACTCCACGCCGATCACGCCGCCGCCGAGCACGAGCACGCGCTCGGGGATCACGTCGAGCGACAGCGCCTGTTCGCTGGTGAGGATCCGCCCGCCGATCTCGAGTCCCGGGAGGGTCCGGCTGTACGAGCCGGTGGCGAGGATGACATCGGCGCCGACGTAGACGTCGTCGCCCACGCTCACCGACCGGTCGGCGTTCAGGCGACCGAAGCCGGCGACGGTCGTGATGCCGCGGGCCTTCACCAGGCCCTCGAGGCCCTTGTACTTCTTCGCGACGATCCCCTCGCGGTATGCGCGCACCCCGGCGGGGTCGATTCCGTCGAGGGTCGCGGAGATGCCGACGTGGGCGGCGTCTCGCACATGCTCGGCGACCTCGGCCGCGTGCAGCAGCGCCTTCGTCGGGATGCAGCCGCGGTGCAGGCAGGTGCCGCCGACCTTGTCCTTCTCGATGAGCGCGACGGACTTGCCGAGCTCGCTCGCACGCAGAGCAGCGGCGTACCCGCCGCTGCCTCCGCCCAGGACGACGATGTCGAAGGTGTGCGTGGTCATGGTCATGCCTCCTTGTGGGATGCTTCGGCGAACGCGATGATCGACCGGACCATCGCTCCGGTGGGGCCCTTGTCGGTGAAGCCGTACGGTGCGCCGTTGTGCTCGCCGGAGCCGGCGATGTCGAGGTGCACCCACGGGATGCGCGGGGCGTCCTTCTCGTCGGAGACCCGGCCGACGAAGCGGCGCAGGAAGAGGCCGGCATACGACGCCCCACCCATCCGATCGCTCATGTTGGCGTTCTGCATGTCGGCGATGGGGGAGTCCAGCGAGTCCTCCATGTAGGCCGGGAGCGGCATGTGCCACGCGAGCTCATCGGCGGCGTCGGCGGCGGCGAGGAACTCCGCGACCGCGTCGTCGTCACCGAACACGCCGGTGTGGCGGTGCCCGAGAGCCATCACGATCGCTCCGGTGAGAGTCGCGACGTCGATGATGACGTCGGGGTTCTCGCGGCTGGCCGCGACGAGGCCGTCGGCCATGACCAGGCGCCCCTCTGCATCCGTGTTCGGAACCTCGACGGTCGTGCCGTCGAGGATGCGGATGACGTCTCCCGGACGCAATGCACGACCTGACGGCATGTTGTCGGTGATGCAGAGCCAAGCGGTGACGTGCACGGGCAGGGCGAGAGCGGCGATCGCCCGCAGTGCTGCGACGCTCGTCGCGGCACCGGCCATGTCGAACTTCATGCCGACCATCGAGGCCGCCGGCTTGAGCGACAGCCCACCGGTGTCGAACGTGATCCCTTTGCCGACGAGTGCGATGTGACGTGTGGCGTTCGCGGGTGCGTAGTCGAGACGGACGAGGCGCGGCGGCCTGTCGGAGCCCTGCGCGACGCCGAGGATACCGCCGAAGCCCTGTTCGGCGAGCGACTTCTCGTCGAGGATCTCCACCGAGACATCCGCCAGCCCGTCGACGCTGTCGGCTGCGCTCTGTGCGAGCTGGGCCGGGCTCTGCCACTCGGCCGGGACGAACACGAGATCCTTGATGAGGGCCATCGCCTCGCCGACGGCGATGGACCTGGAGAGTGCGGACTCGTCGAGGTCGGCATGCAGCAGGACGGAAGACGCGCGGGTCTTGCCCGACTCCTTGCGGTAGCCGTCGAACCGGTAGCCGCCGAGCACGGCGCCCTCTGCGGCGGCGGCCGCGAACTGCTCGAGACCGGGAGCCAGGGCCACCGAGACCGTCTCGAAGCCGGTCAGAGACCGGAGGGCTGTGCCTACGGCGTTGCGCACGGCGGAGGCATCGGGCTCACGGCCCACGCCGACGACGGCGAACGGCAGGGTCGTGACCTCGGGGGCGTAGGCCCGCGTGAACGACGAGGCCGAGCCGGTGTGGCCGACGGCCTGCAGGGAATCGGCGAGTCCGGGGTAGCCGGTCAGCGACTCTGCGGAGTCCGAGATCTCGGGGATGACGAGCACTGCGGCGTCTGCAGCGCTTCCTGGGAACTGATCTGAGGTGCGCGAGAGCGCGGGAAGCGTCATACCTCCATCCTAGGAGGGTCGCGCGCCCGGGCGCCGAGCGGGTGTTCGCTCTCAGCTTGAAGGTCACCGCCCGGCCGTCCGAAGCTGCTCGTAGCATTGACTCATGCCCTTCTCCGGAGAGATCCATGAACGTGTAGCGAACGCACCGGTCGTGCCGCGCGGACTGCCCCTTGTCCTGCTCCTGACGGGTTTCACCGACGCAGGCAGCGCCGTCTCCGGGCTCATCGAGCACCTTCGCGAGACGACGTCGCCCGAGCCGATCGCCGTCTTCGACAACGACGTGCTGCTGGACTACCGCGCCCGCCGCCCGGTGATCTCCTTCGACCAGGATCACCTGACCGAGTTCCGTCCTGCCCGGCTGGAGCTCTCGCTGGCGACCGACGCCCTCGGCCAGAAGTTCCTCCTCCTCGCCGGTTACGAGCCGGACTTCGCCTGGAACGAGTTCGCGCGCACCGTGCTCGAGCTCGCCGACGAATTCGAGGTCTCCGGACTCAACTGGGTGCACTCGATCGCGATGCCGGTCCCGCACACCCGCCCCATCGGCACGACGGTGAGCGGCAACCGCCGTGAGCTCACCGTGGCTCACTCGGTATGGCGCCCGCGCACCCAGGTGCCGGCCACTGCGGGGCATCTCCTCGAATTCCGCTTCGCGGAGCACGGTGAGCGCGTCGTCGGGTTCGTGCTGCTCGTGCCGCACTACCTCGCCGAGACCGAGAACCCCGACGCCGTGATCGCGGCAGCCGAAAAGCTGATGGCCGCCACGGGCCTGGTCATCCTGCTCGACGAGGTGCAGGAGCGCCGCCAGGACTACCTCACGCGCGTCGACGACCAGGTGCTGGGCAACGATGAGCTGCAGCAGATGGTGCAGGGGCTCGAGCGCCGCTACGACGCGTATATGGCCGGTCGTGATCCTGAGGACGGGTCGTACGACGAGGGCGGATTCAACGAGCGCGACCTGCCGAGCGCGGACGAGCTCGCCGCAGAACTCGAGCGCTACCTCGCCTCGCGCCCCAGCGGCGACGAGGACAAGCCGGGTCGCGGCTGACATCGAGCGAGCGAACTTGGGCGGATTGCACCTGCATGCCCACACGTGTGCGATACTAGGACTCTGACCCGTTGTCAATCGATCTTTCCGGAGATTGGACTTGACAAGGGTCTTACTAGTGTCCGAAATGCTCCGGGGCCTGCGAGCGGCCCCGTGAAAGGCGAAACGTGACTCCTGCCACGACGAAGAAGACCCGGACGAAGAAGACCGCCGACGCTCCCGAGGTCGATGCTCCGGTCGAGGAGGCCGCTGAGAAGCCGGCGCCCAAGACCGCCGCGCAGCGTGCCGCTGCCAAGCGCGCGCCCGCGAAGAAGAAGAAGGCCGATGACATCGTCGAAGACGACGAGACTCCTCCCGCCGCAGAGCCCGATGAGGACGATGAGGACTCCAAGCCGAAGTTCACCGAGCCTCTGCCCACGGGAGCGATCGTCATCTCGTCGAACGACGACGAAGACGTGCCCGTTTACTCCACGCAGATCACCGGTGCGACCGCCGACCCTGTCAAGGACTACCTGAAGCAGATCGGAAAGGTCGCCCTGCTGAACGCGGCCGAAGAGGTCGAGCTCGCGATGCGCATCGAGGCCGGCCTGTTCGCCGAGGAGAAGCTCTCCACGATGACGGCCGCCGAGAAGGCCAGCCAGCTCGGGCTCGACCTGCAGTGGGTCGCCCGCGACGGTCAGCGCGCGAAGAGCCACCTGCTCGGCGCGAACCTCCGTCTCGTCGTCTCGCTCGCCAAGCGCTACACCGGCCGCGGCATGCAGTTCCTGGACCTGATCCAGGAGGGCAACCTCGGTCTGATCCGCGCCGTCGAGAAATTCGACTACACCAAGGGCTTCAAGTTCTCGACGTACGCCACCTGGTGGATCCGTCAGGCGATCACCCGCGCGATGGCAGACCAGGCCCGCACCATCCGCATCCCCGTGCACATGGTCGAGGTCATCAACAAGCTCGCCCGAGTGC
This sequence comes from Microbacterium sp. CGR1, assembly GCF_001266755.1. Classification (NCBI taxonomy): domain Bacteria; kingdom Bacillati; phylum Actinomycetota; class Actinomycetes; order Micrococcales; family Microbacteriaceae; genus Microbacterium; species Microbacterium sp. CGR1. The sequence continues at coordinate 943,247 of NZ_CP012299.1, read as the reverse complement.
AGCGCCAGATGCTGCAGGACCTGGGCCGTGAGCCCACGCCCGAAGAGCTCAGCCGCGAGCTGGACATGACACCCGAGAAGGTCGTCGAGGTGCAGAAGTACGGCCGCGAGCCGATCTCCCTGCACACGCCTCTCGGTGAGGACGGCGACAGCGAGTTCGGTGACCTCATCGAGGACACCGAGGCAGTGGTCCCCGCGGATGCCGTGGGCTTCACGATGCTGCAGCGTCAGCTGGAGCAGCTGCTCGACTCGCTCTCCGAGCGTGAGGCCGGTGTCATCCGGATGCGCTTCGGACTCGGCGACGGACAGCCCAAGACCCTCGACCAGATCGGTGACACGTTCGGCGTGACGCGTGAGCGCATCCGTCAGATCGAGTCGAAGACGATGGCGAAGCTCCGCCACCCGAGCCGCTCGCAGTCGCTGCGGGACTACCTCGAGTGATGCAGGCGAACGAAGGCAAGGCGCTCGAGGCGAGCGTCGACGGCAAGAACTACGCGCGCATCCCGCTGCGGACGCGCGTCGTCATGCCGAACGACGACCTCGACTCCGTCGTCCTGGAGTACGCGAAGGAAGCTGTTCAGCCCGGTGACCTGCTGTTCGTGACCGAGAAGATCGTGGCGATCACGCAGGGCCGGTCGTACCGGCTCGACGAGATCACGCCCCGTCCGCTTGCGCGCTTCCTGTCGCGATACGTCGTCCGCACCTCCTACGGCATCGGTCTCGGCATGCCCGAGACGATGGAGATGGCCTTGCGCGAATGCGGCACCCTGCGGATCCTCTTCGCAGCCGGCGTCTCGGTGATCACCAAGGCCTTCGGGCGTCGCGGTGACTTCTACCGCATCGCAGGTGACAAGGCACGCGCCATCGACGGCCCGACGAAGAACACGATCCCGCCGTACAACCAGGCGGTCGTCCTCGGACCGAAGAACCCGCGTGAGGTGGCCCTCCGTCTGAAGAAGATGCTCGGCGGCGACCTCGAGGTCGCCGTCGTCGACATCAACGACATCGGCGGCAACATCCTCGGCTCGACGCTCGACAAGGCGGGGGAGCGTCGGCTCGTCCAGATCCTGGGCGACAACCCTCTCGGCCAGGCGACGCAGTCGACCCCGATGGGGATCGTCCGCGAGGTCTGACCTCCGCGTGAGCGACGCCTCAGCAAGAAGGGCCCGGATGCTCAGCATCCGGGCCCTTCTTCATGCCTGCCGCGGTCAGAACCCGATCGCGGCCTGGTAGCGCGGCTTGTGCCCTGTGCGGATCCCGGTGACGCTCGGCTTGTTCTCGTACACGCCGGCGCCCCAGTTGCCCTCGACGAGCACCGGACCGTCAGGCGTGACCACGACATCCCAGCCGACGTACTGGATCTGCGGTACGACGCGCGCGACCTGGTCGACGAACTCGCGGACCTCGTCCATCATCGGCAGCTGGAAGTCGGCGATCGGGAAGCCGGAGTCCGGGTGCGTGACGTGCACGTGGCCGTGAGAGTCGTATCCGGATCCCACAGAGTGACCGTTCTCGTCGAGCATCGTGTAGAAGCCGCCGAAGCTCATCTGGTCGCTCACCGCTCCGCGTCCGAACTTCTGGGCCATCGCGAGGATGTGCGTCTTCTCGCCATCGAAGAATGCGGTGATGCGGGTGGTGTTCACGGTGCCGGGGCACACGGCCGCGAGGTCGGCGTGCTGGCGGATGACCTCTTCGACGAGGACCTGCTTCTTCGAGAGCAGCTCGGCGTGGAACGCATCCCAGTCGGTCACGTCGGCGGCGTGGTAGCGGTGGACACCCGTGCCCGCCTGGCCGTGCGTCTCCTTCACGACGATCGTGCCCTGGCGCTCGGTGAACGAACGCAGCTCGTCTGCGTTGCCCTGCGTGATGAGCATCCACTCCCTCTTGAGGAAGGCATCGAAGACGGCGTTGAACTCTGCCTTGTCATGGAACAGGTGCCGATAGTCGGGGTGGTCGTACTTCTGCGAGATCTCGTTCGACACGGGGTGGGTCATGAACGTGTCGCGCTCCGCCTTGGTGAGGATCGCGAAGTCGTAGTCGATGTAGTCCTGGAACCCGACGTTGTGGCGGCCCGCTGACCACAGCATGTCGACGACCACGAGGGGAACGGCCTTGCCGTGCTGAGAAGACGCCTCTTTGGCCCTCTCGATGACCGAGGCGACGTCGATGCGGCGAGCACGCGCCAGCAGATAGCGGACGCGGGGCGCGAGGGAAAAGCGTGACATGGATCTCCAAGTTCGGGGTCCCCTCCAGTCTACGGTGGGTGCGTGGGGCATCCTGAGAAGGCGGAGCTAGGCTGGAAACGTGTGTGAGAAGACATCCAGCTCCCGCCCGCGCGCGATGATCTCGCGGTCGGCGCTCGCGGTCGCATCCGCTGCCGCCGTCGATGCAGGGGGACGCGTCGCCGACCTCCGCCGCGATGCCTGGGGGCATGGGGTGCTCTCCGTCGCACACGCGGTGGTCGCCGCCGGTGCGGAGGCCGTGCTGGTCGACCATGCCGAGGAGGTCGAGGCCCTGGCTCTCGAAGGCATCGACGCCGTGACGACCGGCGCACCGGATATCGACCCCTTCCTGCTCTACGGGCTCCCCGATGCGGAGGGAGCACTGAGCGCGAGGCCGGTCATGCGGCTCGTCGGCAGAGTGCTTTCCACGAAGCCGCTCAGGGCCGGAGACGCGGTCTCCTACGGCTACACTCATCGAGTGGCCCATGACACGACGGCCGCACTCATCACCGGCGGCTACGCCCAGGGGATCGTGCGCGCGCTGGGCAATGCCGCCCACGTGGAGATCGACGGTGTGCAGCGCCCGATCATCGGGCGTGTCGCGATGGATGTGTGCGTGATAGATCTGCAGGGATCCGCCGCCGTCACCGTGGGCGCCGAGGCCACCTACTTCGGAGGTCGCGGGTCGGCCGCTCCCGGGCTCGCCCGATGGAGCGCCGTCACCGGACTCACGATCGCCGAGCTCGTCACCGTCGCGGGTGCACACGCGGAGCGGGGGTGGGAGGCATGAGTCGGCCGGAGCTGCGGATCGACACCGACCTGTTCCGAGCGAACATCCGCGCGGTCCGCGATCGCATCGCCCCGTCGGAGCTCATGGTCGTCCTCAAGGACGACGCGTACGGTCACGGACTCCGGTGGGCCGTCGAGGCGGCGAAGGACACGGGCGTCGAGTGGTACGGGTCATACGACGTCCGAAGTGGGGTCGAAGCACGACGCGTGCTCGGCGACACCGGTCGGATCTTCGCGTGGGTCACCTCGACGGACGAGGAGATCGACGACGCGCTGCGCGCCGACATCGACCTCGGCGTCGGATCGGCGGAGTACCTGGCGCGCATCACCGCCAGGGCTGCGCATGCCGGCGCGCGGGCACGTATCCACCTCAAGATCGACACGGGGCTGCATCGCAACGGTCTGCTCCCGGCCGAGTGGGAGCGCACCGTCGCCGATGTGCGCGCGGGTGAAGCGGCGGGACACCTCGAGCTCGCCGGGATCTGGAGCCATCTCGCCGAGGCGAGCGACGACGAGGACGACGATGCTCAGGCCCTGTTCCTCGATGCCGTCCGTGTCGTGGAGCAGTCCGGACCGACGCCCGAGGCGCTGCACCTGACGGCATCCGCTGCGTCCTGGTGGCGGCCGGAGCTCCGCGGCTCGCTGTCTCGGATCGGGGCGTTCTGCTACGGCGTCCGCTCGGCGGAGGGACCCGACCTGCCGGGTGTCACGCCGGTGGCCGAGCTCACGGCGACGGTCCGGAAGATCTCGGACGGGAACGCTCAGGTCGGCGTCGGGTCGTTCGACGGCATCCCGTCCACTCTCGCAGGAGCAGACGTAGGCACCCCGGGCGGATCTCGCGAGCTGCTGCGGATCGACGAGACGACGTTGCTGGTCCAGGGGTGGCCGGGGATGCAGATCGGCGACTCGGTCTGGCTGTTCGGCGCGGGCGAGCACGGAGAAGCGAGTGCGACGACCCTCGCCGAGCGCGTCGACACCGTCGGCGAGGAGATCCTCACCCGGCTCACGAGCCGCGTGCGCCGGGTCACCACCCCTTAACGAAGGCGGAGCCCGTCTGATGACGGGCTCCGAGGCGGATCGAACCGCGATCGATCAGTCGATCAGTCGTGCGGTCTCGTCGTGCCAGCTCGTTGCGATGCTGCGGAGCTTCTCTTCGTACTTGCGACCGTGGTGGGCGCAGAACAGGAGCTCGGATCCGTTGACCTCGGCGGCGATGTAGGCCTGAGCGCCACATGAATCACAGCGATCCATGGCGGTCAGGCGGAACTCGACGGCGGAGGTCTCACGTTCGGTCGTTGCGTTCATCTCGGGGCCTCCTTGAGTGTCGGGTTCGCTGGCTGGGCGTGTTCAATACAACCACGCTGGGGCTGTGTGCATGCCCGGTTTGCGGCGTGTTTCGCTCAGCGCGTACGCGCGGGTGCCGTACTGAGGGCTCCCGGGGAGTGTCTGCGGCTGGTGGAGAGGCATCGCGAATAGACTCGGAGATTGTGACCGCCGAGTATTCCGCCCATCATCTCCAGGTGCTCGAAGGGCTCGAGGCCGTCCGCAAGCGCCCAGGTATGTACATCGGCTCGAACGGATCCCCGGGCCTGATGCACTGCCTCTGGGAGATCATCGACAACGCCGTCGACGAGGCCGTCGCGGGCAACGGCTCGAAGATCGACATCATCCTGCATGAGGACGGCAGTGTCGAGGTCCACGACCGCGGTCGCGGCATCCCCGTCGACGTCGAACCGCGCACCGGTCTCACCGGCGTCGAGGTCGTCTTCACGAAGCTGCATGCCGGCGGCAAGTTCGGTGGAGGCTCTTACGCGGCATCCGGTGGACTGCACGGTGTGGGCGCCTCTGTGGTGAACGCCCTCTCGGAGCGGCTCGACGTCGAGGTAGACCGAGGTGGCAAGACCTATGCCATGTCGTTCCATCGCGGCGAGCCCGGACTCTTCGCCGACAAGGGTGAGAAGCGGCCGGACGCTCCGTTCACCCCGTTCCAGGACAAGAGCGAGCTGCGGGTCGTCGGCAAGGCGCCGCGCGGCACGAGCGGAACACGTATCCGCTATTGGGCGGATCACCAGATCTTCACGAAGGATGCCGCGTTCCAGCTCAACGACCTGGTGACTCGCGCACGTCAGACGGCGTTCCTCGTCCCAGGGCTGGAACTCGTGATCCGCGACGAGCGCGCGGCCAACGGCGCCGAGGTCGAGGGCCAGCCGATCGAGACGTCCTACCGGTACGACGGCGGCATCTCGGAGTTCGTCGAGTACCTCGCGAACGACGCTCCCGTCACCGACACCTGGCGCATCCAGGGCGAAGGCACGTTCAAAGAGACAGTGCCGGTGCTGCAGGCCGACGGCCACATGATCGCCACAGAGGTGGAGCGCGTCTGCGCCGTCGACATCGCGATGCGGTGGGGCACCGGCTACGACACGACCACGCGGTCGTTCGTCAACATCATCGCGACCCCCAAGGGCGGCACGCACCAGCAGGGCTTCGAGCAGGAGCTGCTCAAGGTGCTGCGCTCGCAGGTCGAGCAGAACGCACGTCGATTGAAGGTCGGCAGCAACGACAAGCTCGAGAAGGACGACGTCCTGGCCGGGCTCACCGCGGTGCTCACGGTGAACGTCCCCGAGCCGCAGTTCGAGGGCCAGACGAAGGAGATCCTCGGCACCCCGGCCGTGCGTCAGATCGTGGCCCAGGTGCTCCGGAAGGATCTCGGCGCCCGATTCAGCTCGACGAAGCGCGACGACAAGAGCCAGTCGACGCAGCTGCTCGACAAGGTGGTCGCGGAGATGAAGGCACGAGTCTCCGCTCGTGCCCACAAGGAGACCCAGCGCCGAAAGAACGCGCTCGAGTCCTCGACCCTTCCGACCAAGCTGGTCGACTGCCGCACGAACGAGGTGGAGCGCAGCGAGCTGTTCATCGTCGAGGGAGACTCCGCGCTCGGCACAGCGAAGAACGCACGGAACAGCGAGTTCCAGGCGCTGCTGCCCATTCGCGGAAAGATCCTCAACGTCCAGAAGGCGTCGGTCGGCGACATGCTGTCGAACGCCGAGTGCGCATCGATCATCCAGGTGATCGGTGCGGGCTCCGGCCGCAGCTTCGACATCGACGCCGCGCGGTACGGCAAGGTCATCCTGATGAGCGACGCCGATGTCGACGGCGCGCACATCCGCACGCTCCTGCTCACGCTGTTCTATCGCTACATGCGGCCGCTCATCGAGCATGGCCGCGTGTTCGCCGCGGTGCCGCCGCTGCACCGCGTGATCGTGATGAATCCGGGCTCCAAGCCCAACGAGACCATCTACACCTACAGCGAGCAGGAGATGCACGCCCTTCTCGCCAAGCTCCGCAAGTCGGGCAAGCGGTGGCACGAGCCGATTCAGCGATACAAGGGACTCGGCGAGATGGACGCGGAGCAGCTCGCCACGACCACCATGGAACGCGGCGGCCGCCTGCTGCGCCGGGTGCGCATGGAGGATGCCGAGGCTGCGGGTCGCGTGTTCGAGCTGCTGATGGGCAACGAGGTCGCGCCTCGACGTGAGTTCATCATCGATTCGTCCGATCGCCTGTCCCGGGAATCGATCGACGCCTGATCTTTCAGCGGCTCAGCGCCAGAGCCGCGCGGTAGACATCGAGCAGCGCGTCGCGGTGGGCGCTCGGCAAGCGGCGTGGAACAGCGCTCAGACCAGAGTGCGGCCGATGCTCCCGATCACGCCGTCCACCGGCTGACCCGATGCGTCGCGTCGTGCGCCGGGTTCGGGGAGCTTGCGCACCGCACCCGTCGGATCGACGGCCTGCGCCGGGCTCGGCCCGACCCAGGCGACCATGAGGCGGTCCTCGCCCTTCAGGAAGGCGTGGGCACGGACTCCGCCGGTCGCTCGTCCCTTCGAGGGATACTCCGCGAACGAGGTCACCTTGGCACGTCCCGGTTCGGTACCGGGCAGGCTGCTGTCGGAACCGGAGACCGTGGCGACGACGGCATCGGCATCCGGAGTGACAGCGCCGAAGAACAGCACGGACGCGCCGGCCCCCAGCTTCATGCCCGCCATACCGCCGGCCGGTGCTCCCTGCGGGCGCACGGCTGAGGCCGAGAAGCGCAGCAGCTGGGCATCCGTGGTCACGAACACGAGGTCTGCGTCATCCTGAGCCTCGACAGCACCCACGACCGTGTCGCCGGGCTTCATGCCGATGACCTCGAGGTCGGGACGCACGGGGAGCGTGGAGGGAACGATCCGCTTGACTGTGCCCTGGGCCGTGCCCAGGGCAATCGGGACGTCGCTGTCGAAGCGGACGAACGCGAGGATCCGCTCTCCGCGGGTGGTGATCCCGAGGTAGTCGCGCAGCGGCGCGCCTGCCGCGAGCTGCACGGAAGACGACGGTACCGACGGCAGATCGACGGGGGAGAAGCGCAGCACGCGCCCTTCCGTCGTCAGTGCACCGATCTCCGCGCGCACCGTCGTGTCGACGGTGGTCAGGATCGCGTCGTGCTTGCTCCGTCGGGCCGGCAGCGTGAGCTCCTGCCCCTCGGCGAGGTCCACGCGCACGGCGCGTCCGGTCGTCGACAGCACGAGCACGGTGGGAGCATCGGCGATCTGCAGGTCGACGGCCCCCTTCGTCGCGCGCGGCTTCGGGGGCGCGGCGTTCATCAGGAGCGTACGGCGAGGAGTGCCGTAGGCCTCGGCTGCGGCATCCAACTCCTGTGCGACCACTGCGCGCAGCAGGGCCTCACTCGACAGGAGATCGCGGAGTCTGGCGATCTCGGCGAGCAGCGCGTCGCGCTCGGTCTCGAGCTCGATGCGCGAGAACTTCGTCAGACGCCGCAGGCGCAGCTCGAGGATGTACTCCGCCTGCAGTTCGCTGAGGTCGAAGACGGACCGCAGTCGTGCGCGCGCCTGCTCGGAGTCGTCGGAGGAGCGGATGACCTGGATGACCTCGTCGATGTCGAGGATCGCGATGAGGAGCCCCTCGACGAGGTGCAGACGCTCTTCGCGGCGAGCGAGGCGATAGCGGCTGCGGCGCGTGATGACCTCGAGCCGGTGCGCGACATAGACGCGCAGCATCTCCTTGAGCCCGAGGGTGCGCGGCTGGCCGTCGACCAGAGCCACATTGTTGATGCTGAAGGAATCCTCGAGAGGCGTGAGCCGGTAGAGCTGCTCGAGGACGGCGTTGGGGTCGAACCCGGTCTTGATGCCGATCGCGACGCGCAGGCCGTGGTTGCGGTCGGTGAGGTCGGTCACGTCGCTGATGCCCTGCAGCTTCTTCGACTGGACGGCATCACGGATCTTCTCGATCAGTCGCTCCGGCCCGACCATGTACGGCAGCTCGGATACGACGATGCCGGTGCGCCGCGGGCCGAGTGGCTCGACCGACACCTTGCCGCGCACCTTCAATGCGCCGCGTCCGGTCGCGTATGCGTCCTTGACTCCGTCGAGACCCATCAGGATGCCGCCCGAGGGGAAGTCCGGTCCGGGGACGAACTCCATGAGCTCTTCGGTCGTCGCGTCGGGATTCTCGAGCAGGTGGGTGGCGGCGGCGACGACCTCGATCAGGTTGTGCGGTGCCATGTTGGTCGCCATGCCGACGGCGATACCGCTCGCTCCGTTGACGAGCAGGTTCGGGAAAGCTGCGGGCAGCACGGACGGCTGCTGGAACTGGCCGTCGTAGTTCGGGATGAAATCGACGACGTCCTCGTCGAGGTTCTCGGTGAGCGCCATCGCGGGGGAGGCGAGACGCGCCTCGGTGTAGCGCGCAGCCGCGGGACCGTCGTCGAGCGAGCCGAAGTTGCCGTGTCCGTCGACCAGCGGCACGCGCAGCGCCCACTCCTGGGCGAGGCGCACGAGGGCGTCGTAGATCGCCGAGTCGCCGTGCGGGTGCAGCTTTCCCATGACCTCGCCCACGACGCGGGCGCTCTTGACGTGACCGCGGTCGGGACGGAGGCCCATCTCGGCCATCTGATACAGGATTCGTCGCTGCACGGGCTTCAGGCCGTCGCGAGCGTCGGGCAGAGCCCGCGAGTAGATCACCGAGTAGGCGTACTCGAGGAAGGAACCCTGCATCTCTGTCTCGAGATCGATGTCCTGGATACGCTCAGGGGCGAGCTCGGCAGGCGGGGTCTTCGGCATGGGCATCCTGAATGGTGCGAGGCTGAGGGCGTACGGGAGCCTGTGTCAGACTGGCTCGGATGTCCCTCATTCTACCGTCCGAGTCGCCGGCAGCCCGGAGCGTCGTCGGGGTGGCGGACGACGTGTTCGCCGCTCTGCGCGGTGAGTCCGCGACCCTGCCGCGGGCCGAGTCCGTCGTCCTCGTGCTCATCGACGGCCTCGGCGCCATCAGTCTGCGCGCCCATGCCGGCCACGCCAGAGCGCTCACCGCCGGTATGGCGAAGAAGGATGTCGCCCATTCGGTCTTCCCGTCGACCACCGCGGCGGCTCTCACCAGCATCCTCACGGGCACATGGCCCGGCCAGCATGGACTGGTCGGCTACCGGGTCCTCGATCCCGACAGGGACGTGCTGGTCAACCAGCTCACGGGCTGGGAGTCGGATGGTCTCGATCCGGCGACGTGGCAGGCGGCTCCGACGGTCTTCGAGCGCGCCAGGTCAGAGGGTCGTCCGACCTTCGCCGTCGGCGTCGCGGCGTACGCGGGGAGCGGGTTCACCCGTGCGACGCTGCGCGGTGCCGACTTCGTCGCCGCCCAGACACCCGCCGAGCGAGTGGAGGCCGCATACGACCTCGCGGAACGCCACCCGGGCTCGCTCGTCTACTGCTACCTGCCCGAGGCCGATAAGGCGGGGCACAGATACGGCCTCGACTCCGTGCACTGGATCGCCGCGCTCGAGGAGATCGACGCCGCGCTCTCACGACGTGTGCCGCCGGGTGTCGGTGTGCTCGTGACGTCGGACCACGGCATGCTCGACGTGCCGGCGCACCGGCAGATCGTTCTCGAGGCAGAGCACCTCGAGGGAGTTCGCCATCTCGGTGGGGAACCGCGGATGCTGCACGTCTATGTCGAACCGGATGCCGACGCATCTGCGGTCGCCGAGCGGTGGGTTCGTGACCTCGACGGCGTCGCTGATGTCGGAACCCGGGATCAGGCGATCGCGGCGGGGTTGTTCGGCCCGGAGGTGACCGAGGCGGCCTCGTCGCGGATCGGCGATGTCCTCGTCGTGGCCCGGGGCAACGGTGCCGTCTACGACGGCACGGCTGCAGACCAGCGCGGCCGTGGAATGATCGGGCAGCACGGGGGACTGACTCCGGAAGAGCGTCAGGTTCCGCTGCTCAGGTTCGGAGCCTTCGCGCGCTGAGTCCTCGCACTCGTGCCGGGTGCCGGTCTACTCGTCGGTGCGGGCCCCGAAGACGATCTCGTCCCACGACGGCATCGCGTTGCGGCGTCGACGGCGACCGTTGCCCTCGTTCGCGGGCTCCGGTGCGGGCTCCGGCTCGTCACTCTCCGCAGGAACGCTCTCGAAGGCGTCGAACAGCGCGATCGGACTCTGGTCCGTGTTCTCGTCGTCCGGCTCGTCGAGGATCGGTGCGGTCTCGCGCTGACCCCGCCGGCGTCGCAACGCCTCGAGCAGGTCGGCGGTCTCGGGGCTCGTCGTCGCGGACTCCGGCGCGCGCTTGATCGCGGCGTCCTGCGCCGCTGCCATCGAGCGCTCTGGGGCGATGCTGTCGTCGACCTCGGCTTCGGGCGCCGGGAGCAGACGTGGCCCGAATGCGCCGGAGTCGAAACGGCTGTCGTCCTTGTAGGGCGATGCCTGCCGTTCGGCCTCGACGGCGCGCAGTCGCGGGATGAGTCCGTCCGGCAGCGAGCCCTGGCGAGACAGCTGGGTCGCGTCGGCGTTGAGCGGTGCGAGGGCGCTGCGGCGGGGGTCGAAGCTCCAGCGAGCGTCGTGCTCGACCTCGTTGGCGGTGAACTCGAGCTTGATGATCCAGCCGCTCTCGTCCTTCCAGCTCGCCCAGCGCTCGGCAGAGGCCTCGACCTCTGACAGCTTGGCTCGGATCGCGGTGCCGAAAGTCGGCTGAGCGTCGGGCTCGACATCGCTGCCGATCAGGACGGGTACGGCGAGCGCCTGGCCGATGACGTGCTCGCGCTCGGCGAGAACGGGTCCTTCGAAGCGGATGACGTCGTCGACGCCGATGCCGAGGAGGGCCGCGACCTCGGGCGCCGTGAGACCGGCGCGGATCTGAGCCTGGATGTCGCGCGGGCTCGCCGCGAGACGCTGAGCAGCCGGCTCGCTCTGTCGCGTCGCCCGACGGATCTCTCGGTGCAGGACGTCGTCGATGGGCAGCGCGAACCGCTCGCCCGACTCGGTCGCGAGTACGAGCAGTCCTGCTTCTGTGCCGACGATGGTGACGTTTTCCATGCGAATGCCCCTCTGATGGGTGTGCGTTCATGGTGTCACGCGGGGCCGCTCAGAACCGGGAATAGTCTGGGCGTGCCGTGAGTTTGGTCTGTCGCAGCCGCGGGCATTTGCTTATTCCTCCGCGGTCATGCAAACTATGGCCGCCGATTACCCCGACGGCGCACCACCCACTCGCATGAAAGTGGAGATTTACCACATGGCAACCGACTACGACGCTCCCCGCAAGAGTGAAGACGACTCCGAGTCGATCGAAGCCCTCAAGGAGCGTGTGCCGGACAAGCTCTCCGGCTCATCGGGAGACGAAGACGCGGACAACCCGTCCAGCTTCGACCTCCCGGGAGCGGATCTCTCCGACCTCGAGCTCGATGTCGTCGTGCTGCCCGCGCAGCAGGACGAGTTCACCTGCATGAACTGCTTCCTCGTGAAGCACCGTTCTCAGCTCGACCACGAGGGCGCATCCGGCCCCATCTGCAAGGAGTGCGCCGCCTGAGCGCACCATAGAGCGAGATCTCACGCGCCCCCGACCTCTTGGTCAGGGGCGCGTCGTCTTTCCGGCCTTGAGCCGGCGTGATCGATCCCGCAGCGTGCTCCGGCGGGCGGCGTGGTCAGCGCTGGGCGGCGACGATCGCGGCGGCCAGCCGATCGGGCGTGCGCGACGAGATGGTCCAGGTGTCGACGGGATCGTCGGGGTCGATGTTCGGAACGACGACGATGCCGTCTACCCCGCCCCGGATCAGATGCCAGCCTCGCGCCGGAAGCCCCGGTCCTCGAGCCTGGCGCGCCTCTTCGCCGTTCAGCGCCTGTGGTGTGCCGAGGTGTCGGACGTCGATATGCGCTCGACCGGCCCGCAGCACATCGCCGTCGACCGAGACGGGCGGGGCGAGTGCGAGGAAGGCGATCACGAGGAGAGCCGAGACCGCTGCGCCGACGACCAGGGCGATGGTCGAGCCGACGGGCACGAAGATGAGCGCCACCATGGGGCCCGCCAGAGCGACCGTCACCAGCAGCCACAGGCTGGGGGACAGTCTCTCGCGGTAGTGGATCCGCGCGTCAGGAGCGATGTTCTGCATTAGCCTCGTGGGGTGACTGATTCCGTTGATGTCCCCATTATCACCTCTGTGGTGCCCGGCTATGCCCACCCCGGTGATGCGGGCGCCGATCTCGTCGCAGCCGAGGCCGTCCACCTGGCACCCGGCGAGCGGGCGCTCGTGGCCACTGGAGTGCGCATCGCGCTGCCCGAGGGATACGCCGCATTCGTGGTGCCGCGCAGCGGGCTCGCGGCCAAGCACGGGATCTCGATCGTCAATTCGCCCGGCACGGTGGATGCCGGCTATCGCGGTGAGATCAAGGTGAGCCTGATCAACACCGACATCCACAGCGCGTACGATGTCGCCGTCGGCGATCGCATCGCGCAACTGATCGTGATGCCCGTGACCCGAGCCGTGTTCATCCCGGTCGAGGAGCTGCCAGAGAGCGTCCGCGGCGAGGGTGGCTTCGGCTCGACGGGCTACCAGGCAGGATCCCATTCCCCTTCGGCAGGACAGACCAATGACTGACAACAACGCGACTCCTTCGAAGTCCGCACCGGACGACCGGGCGACACAGGGCCCGTTCGACGACTCCGAGGCGAACCCCGTCCGGCCCTACATCGATCTCGGCGGCATCAAGATCCTTCCGCGCGAGGGCCTCAACCTTCGGCTCGAGGTCGAAGAGCAGTCCAAGCGCATCGTGGCCGTCGGGCTCGACTACGCCGATTCGTCCCTGCAGGTGCAGCCTTTCGCGGCACCGCGCTCGGGCGGTCTCTGGGACGAGACTCGGGTGCAGCTGCGTGATCAGGTGCGCACCCAGGGCGGCCGGGTCGAGGAGCGCGACGGTCCCCTCGGCAAGGAGCTCCTCGCCGAGGTTCCCGCGGCGGCCAACGAGGGATCCGAGCTGCGCCTCGCGCGCTTCATCGGCATCGACGGGCCGCGCTGGTTCCTTCGTGGGGTCATCGGCGGAGCCGCGGCATCCGATCTCGAAGCGGCCGCCAAGGTCGAGGATCTCTTCCGGTCGATCGTCGTCGTGCGCGGTGGCGCTCCGATGCCGCCGCGCGACCTGATCCCGCTGAAGATGCCCGCGACTCCCGGCTCCACGTGACCACCCCGGCCCCGGAGCCCGAGCGCGAGCAGAGCGCGTCGGACATCGTCGGCGCGGCTCTCGGCGGCGCCGCTCGCCGAGCAGGCCTCGACCCGAACGAGAGCGGCGCGACGCACCGTGTGGTGTGGTCCGCGATCGGCGGATGGCGCGGCATCCTCGAATCCGTCCTTCCGAGCCTCGCGTTCGTCGTCCTCTTCACCATCCGGCCCGAGCCGCTGATCGTTCCTCTCGGTGTGTCGGTCGGGCTCGCCGCGGTGTTCACCGTCGTGCGGCTGATCCAGAAGTCACCCCCGTCTGCGGCCATCGGCGGTCTCGTGGCCGCCGCAGCCGCGGCTGCGCTCGCGCTGTGGACGGGCCGCGGCGAAGACAACTTCGTCCCCGGCCTCATCACCAACGCCGTCTATGGCACCGGCATGCTGGTGTCGGCGCTGATCGGCTGGTCGCTGATCGGTCTCGCGGTCGGTTTCCTGATGGGGGAGGGCACCGCATGGCGGCGCGACCGTCGCAAGCGTCGTGCCTTCCTGTGGCTCGGCGTGGCCTGGGCCGCTCTGTTCTTCGCACGTCTCGCAGTGCAGTTGCCGCTGTACCTCGCCGGAGACGTCACCGCGCTCGGCACGCTGAAGCTGATCATGGGCCTGCCGCTGTTCGCGCCGCTGATCGCCGTCACCTGGCTCGTCGTGCGCGCGCTGTATCCGCGCGGCGCCGATGCCGACAAGGCCGCTCAGCCGTGATAGATTTATCTTGACATCAAGATAAATTGCAGGCTTTCGCCTGAGGGCTGAGCGGAGCAGACTGGTTAGGTCTGCCTTGCTAGCCGCAGGGGCTCGCTGGCGAGCAAGATGGAGGCGCCTGTCGCTCCCATCCGAATAGAAGGAGACGGATTCGTGTCCACGGTGAACAGCTTCGGTGCCAAGAGCACCCTGACGGTCGGCAGCACCGACTACGAGATCTTCCGCATCGACACGGTGCCCGGTTTCGACAAGCTCCCTTTCAGTCTGAAGGTCCTCCTCGAGAACCTGCTTCGCACCGAGGACGGCGCGAATGTGACCAAGGCGCAGATCGAAGCACTGGGTTCGTGGGATGCCGCGGCTGAGCCGAGCACCGAGATCCAGTTCACGCCGGCCCGTGTGGTCATGCAGGACTTCACCGGCGTTCCCTGCATCGTCGACCTCGCCACCATGCGCGAGGCCGTCACGGCGCTGGGTGGCGACGCGAACAAGATCAACCCGCTCTCGCCCGCCGAGATGGTCATCGACCACTCGGTGATCGCCGACCTCTTCGGTTCCGAGAACGCCCTCGAGCGCAACGTCGAGATCGAGTACGAGCGCAACGGCGAGCGGTACCAGTTCCTTCGCTGGGGCCAGACGGCATTCAGCGACTTCAAGGTCGTTCCCCCCGGAACCGGCATCGTGCACCAGGTGAACATCGAGCACCTGGCCAAGGTCATCTACGACCGTGACGTCGACGGAGTGCTGCGCGCCTACCCCGACACCTGCGTCGGCACCGACTCGCACACCACGATGGTCAACGGCCTGGGTGTGCTCGGGTGGGGCGTCGGCGGCATCGAGGCCGAGGCCGCGATGCTCGGCCAGCCCGTGTCGATGCTCATCCCGCGCGTCGTCGGCTTCAAGCTCTCCGGCGAGATCCCGGCCGGCGTCACGGCCACGGACGTCGTGCTGACGATCACCGACCTGCTGCGCAAGCACGGAGTCGTCGGCAAGTTCGTCGAGTTCTACGGTGAGGGCGTGGCATCCGTGCCGCTGGCCAACCGCGCGACGATCGGCAACATGTCGCCCGAGTTCGGTTCGACGGCGGCGATCTTCCCGATCGACGACGTGACCCTCGACTACCTGCGTCTGACCGGCCGCAGCGACGAGGCCGTCGCGCTGGTCGAGGCGTACGCGAAGACCCAGAAGCTCTGGCACGACGCATCGCAGGAGCCCGTCTTCAGCGAGTACCTCGAGCTCGACCTCGGCACTGTGGTGCCGTCGATCGCCGGCCCGAAGCGCCCGCAGGACCGCATCCTCCTCTCCGAGGCGAAGTCGCAGTTCGAGCAGGACATCCTGGCCTACGCCGCACCGTCGACCTCGGACGACGTCGTCGACCTCGAGTCGAAGCACTCGTTCCCCGCCTCCGACCCGGGCAACGCGCCCGGTGAAGAGGAGCCGCGCACCACCCGGCCCGTGCACATCAACAGCGGCGCACCGGCGAACGCGTCGAAGCCCGTGCCGGTCACCACTCCGTCGGGTGAGAAGTACATCCTCGACAACGGTGCAGTGACCCTCGCGGCGATCACCTCGTGCACCAACACCTCGAACCCCTCGGTGATGATCGCCGCAGGTCTCGTCGCCCGCAAGGCGCTCGAGAAGGGCCTGAAGCAGAAGCCCTGGGTCAAGACCACCCTCGGCCCCGGCTCGAAGGTCGTCACCGACTACTACGAGAAGTCCGGACTCGACAAGGACCTCGAGGGCCTCGGCTTCTACACCGTCGGCTACGGCTGCACCATCTGCATCGGAAACTCGGGTCCGCTGATCGAAGAGGTCTCCGCGGCCATCAACGATCACGACCTCGCCGTGACCGCCGTGCTCTCGGGCAACCGCAACTTCGAGGGCCGCATCAGCCCCGACGTGAAGATGAACTACCTCGCGAGCCCGCCGCTCGTGATCGCCTACGCCCTCGCGGGGTCGATGCACTTCGACTTCGAGAACGATGCGCTCGGCAAGGGATCCGACGGCAACGACGTGTTCCTCAAGGACATCTGGCCGACACCCGACGAGGTGCAGGAGATCGTCGATTCCTCGATCTCGCGTGAGCAGTTCATCAAGCAGTACGCGACCGTCTTCGACGGTGACGAGCGCTGGCGCAGCCTGCCCACCCCGGACGACGACATCTTCCAGTGGGACGAGAACTCGACGTACGTGCGCAAGGCTCCGTACTTCGACGGCATGACGATGGAGCTCACCCCGGTGCGCGACATCGAGGGCGCCCGCGTCATGGCGACTCTGGGCGACTCGGTCACGACCGACCACATCTCGCCCGCCGGCAACATCAAGCCCGGCACCCCCGCGGCGCAGTACCTCATGGAGCACGGGGTCGACCGCAAGGACTTCAACTCCTTCGGATCGCGTCGCGGCAACCACGAGGTCATGATCCGCGGCACGTTCGCGAACATCCGCCTGAAGAACCTGATGGTCTCGGCTGTCAACGACGGCCAGGTCGTCGAGGGTGGCTACACCCGCGACTTCACCCAGCCCGGTGGACCGCAGTCGTACATCTACGACGCGAGCATGAACTACCAGGAGCAGGGCACGCCCCTCGTCATCTTCGGTGGCAAGGAGTACGGTTCGGGATCGTCGCGCGACTGGGCGGCGAAGGGCACGAGCCTCCTCGGCGTCAAGGCGGTCATCACCGAGAGCTTCGAGCGCATCCACCGCTCGAACCTGATCGGAATGGGCGTCGTCCCGCTGCAGTTCCCGGCCGGTGAGAGCTGGGAGTCCCTGGGTCTCGACGGCACCGAGATCGTCTCGATCTCCGGTCTCGAGGAGCTCAACAACGGCGTGACCCCGAAGACGGTTCGCGTCACGGCCACGCCGAGCGAGAACTCGCCCGAGGGCAAGCAGGTCGTCGAGTTCGACGCGGTCGTCCGCATCGACACCCCCGGTGAGGCGGATTACTACCGCAACGGCGGCATCCTGCAGTACGTGCTGCGTTCGCTGGTCTGATCGCACGATCGGAAAGGGCTCGGTTCTTCGGAACCGGGCCCTTTCCGCGTGCCGGGGGCGGTGTCAAGGGGGAGTCGCTCTCCGAGCTTTCCCGGGTGCCCGGGGTAGGATCGAGCAGGCGTCCGTACCGGAATCGGCGCCGCGAACGGTGCCTAAGAGGAGGTGCAGATGCCCATTCTTCCGAGCATCTCAGGACCCCGTGACCTCGACTCCCTGTCAGAGGATCAGCTGATCGAACTCGCCGGTGAGATCCGCGAGTTCCTCGTCGAGAACGTGTCGCGCACCGGCGGGCATCTCGGCCCCAACCTCGGTGTCGTCGAGCTCACGATCGCTCTGCACCGCGTCTTCTCGTCGCCCGACGACCCCTTCATCTTCGACACGGGGCACCAGTCCTACGTGCACAAGCTCCTCACCGGTCGCCAGGACTTCTCGTCTCTGCGAGTGCGCGGTGGACTCGCCGGGTATCCCCAGCGCGGCGAGAGCCCTCACGACGTGGTCGAGTCCTCGCACGCGTCGAGCTCGCTCAGCTGGGCCGACGGTGTGTCGCGCGCGCTGACCGCCACGGGGCGAGCCGACCGTCACGTCGTGGCCGTCGTCGGCGACGGAGCACTCACGGGCGGCATGACGTGGGAGGCGCTCAACAACATCTCCGACGACAACGATCGCAACCTCGTGATCGTCGTGAATGACAACGGTCGTTCCTACGCGCCGACCATCGGCGGCATGTCCCGGTTCCTCAACCGGGTGCGCACCGCGGCTGCGTACAAGGAGCTGCACCACAAGTCGGACCGACTCTTCCGTGCGTTCGGTCCGGTCGGCCGCGCGGTGTTCCGCGGGGTGCGCGGCGGCACCCACGGCTTCCTCTCGCGGTTCACGAACAACGAGGCGCTGTACTCGAACCTCGACATCAAGTACCTCGGCCCGGTCGACGGGCACGATCTCCCCGCCCTGCTCGAGACGCTCGAGCTGGCCAAATCGTACGGTGCGCCGGTGATCGTGCACACGATCACCGAGAAGGGTCGCGGCTACCAGCCTGCTCGCGACGATGAGGCCGACCAGTTCCATGCGGTCGGACGCATCGACCCCGCGACCGGCGAGACACTCTCTTCCAGCGGAACGGGCTGGTCCGACGTGTTCTCCGAGTCGCTCGTCGCCATCGGAGAGCGTCGAAGCGATGTCATCGCGATGACCGCAGCGATGCTGCGACCGACCGGTCTCGCGCCGTTCGCCGAGCGCTTCCCCGATCGCGTGTACGACGTGGGCATCGCCGAGCAGCACGCCGTCGCGTCGGCCGCAGGTCTCGCCTTCGGAGGTCTGCACCCCGTCGTCGCGGTCTACGCCACCTTCATGGGGCGCGCCTTCGACCAGGTGCTCATGGACGTCGCTCTGCATCGGGCGGGCGTGACCTTCGTGCTCGACCGCGCCGGCGTCACCGGCCCGGACGGTCCCAGCCACCACGGCATGTGGGATCTCGCGATGCTGCAGATCGTCCCGCACATCCGCATCGCCGCGCCGCGTGACGGATCCCGGTTGCAGGAGGCCCTCGATGAGGCGGTGCTCGTCGACGATGCGCCGACCGTCATCCGCTTCCCGAAGGGCGACGTCGCGGCGGATCTTCCGGCCATCGAGCGGCTGCACGACGGCGTCGATGTGCTCGCCCGCGGCGAGTCCGAGGATGTCCTGCTCATCGGCATCGGCCCGTTCGCCGCGCTCGCGATGGACGTCGCAGAGCGTCTGCGCGCTCAGGGCATCGGCGCCACGGTGATCGATCCGCGCTGGGCCATCCCGGTGCAGCCCTCGATCGTGAGCATGGCAGCTCGTCATCGTCTGGTCATCACCATCGAAGACGGCATCCGCGTCGGCGGCATCGGCACGCGTGTCCGGCAGGTGCTTCGCGAGGCGGGCATCGACACCGCCGTCGACGAGCTGGGGCTTCCTGACGAGTTCATCGATCACGCGTCGAGGGACCAGATCCTCGCCGACGCCGGTCTCACCGCATCGAAGATCGCGCAGGACGTCGTGTCGCAGGTGCTCGGGACTCGGATCCCCGTCGCTCGGGATGCGGGCACGAGCGGGACGGTCGATCTGCCGCTGCACGAACGCCGCTGACCGGCGTCGCCACCGCGTGACGGCGGATGACGGTCACAGACCGTTCGACCGCTGCGATCAGTTGAGAGCGTGGAGTGCGGCGACCGCCTGCGCCCCGCGATCGGTGTCCCGGAGCGCGGCCGAGAGCAGATAGCCGTCGGTGAGCGCGTCACCGGTGACCATGACGCGTACCAGCTCGACGCCGCACGCCCGACGCACCTCGTCGGCGCTGGCCGCGATCACGCGGGTGTTGATCTCGTCGTTGTGGGGCAGCTCCGCGCCCTCGAGGCCGCGGATGACGTCGCGCAGTGCGGCGCCCACGATGTTCGAGGCCCGTTCTTTGACGTTCACGACGTCGAGTTCGAACACTCGGAGATCTCGTCCGGTCGGGATCGGTCGCCACTCGAACGACGCGTGCACCCGGTGCTGATGGCCGCTCGCCCCGGTCATCTCGCGCGCGGGCAGATCCGTCGCCCTGCAGCGCACATCGATCAGTCGATACCAGTAGAACAGGGGGAACGCGCCATGCGACCCCGGATCGAGGACCACGACTTCGCCGACCGCTCCGCCACGTGAGGTGGGGCGCCGTTGCGGGCGGTTCCGGATGATCGGCTTGCCGTTCCGGGTGCGGATCGCAGCCCACCCCTCATCGACCGTGACGATGAAGATCTTCAGCAGCGCCGGCACGACCAGCAGGATCGTGAGGATCGCCGTGCCGGTCTTGAAGAGCCCCGACATTCCCTTGCCGCCCAACATCGAGAGGAGCATGTCCATGCCACCACTGTGCCCCCTCGATCGCGTTCGGAGCGCTCTCTGAGCGGCGCTGGCGAAGGTGTTCATTCGCTGTTCCGTGCTCGTTACCCGGTGTGCCGTGACGCGGATACGGTTGGCGGCGGTCGCGCGGATGCGGCGTCGTCAGGAGAACGTGGCGAGGATCTCGGCGACCTCGGATTCGACGAACGCCCTCTGCCGCTCCCGGTCGTCGTCGACGAGGCCGAGCCGGGTGCGGCGATCGAGGACGTCGTCGGCGGTCATCGCGCCCTCCGCGCGGACGGCGAAGTCGATGGTCGCTGGGGAGATGTGCCCCCGGCCCCCGCTGTCCTCGGCCCTCATCGCGGAGTCGGTGAGGCGGAGGGACACCGTGCGGCTCGCGCCGGCGTCGAGCCCCGCCGATGCCACGGCGAGGTCGACCGCATCCTCCGCCATCCGCCGGTAGGTGGTCAGCTTGCCTCCGAGGACGTTGACGAAGCCGCGCTCGGAGACGCGGACCAGGTGCCGACGGGAGATGTCCGCCGTCGACGCCGCACCGGTGTCGACGAGCGGCCGCAGGCCCGCGAACGATCCCCTGACCTGCGTGCGCGTGATCGGGACGGTCAGTACTCGGTTGAGGTTCGCGAGCAGGAACTCGATCTCGCCCTCGGTCGGCTCGGGGATCCGCGGCACAGGGCCCGGCGCATCTTCGTCCGTGAGCCCGACGATCACGCGGTCGTGCTGCTGCGGCAGCGCGAACACGAAGCGGCTGATCGACCCCTCATGCGGAATGGTCAGTGCCGCGGACGGGTCGCCGAGATCCGCGGCATCCAGCACGATGTGCGTTCCGCGGCTGGGCCGCACGGTGATCGACTCGTCGAGGCTTCCGGCCCAGACGCCGGTGGCATTGACGACGGATCGGGCGCGCATGTCCAGACGCTCGCCCGTCAGCACGTCTTCGGCGGTCGCGCCGTCGACGCGCAGCTCGAGCGCTCGGACGCGGGTGAGGACGCGGGCGCCCAGACTGGCGGCTGTCCTCGCGACGGTCACGACCAGGCGGGCGTCGTCGATCAGCTGCCCGTCGTAGGAGAGCATCCCTCCGCGCAGCCCAGCTCCGGCGAGCGACGGGAAGAGCCGCTGTGCCGTTCGCGCCGAGACGAGACGCGGTGGGGGGAGGAACCGGCGCGGCGTGCCCGCTCGCATCCGCAGCAGATCTCCCAGGGCCATCCCGACCGCGCCGGCTGCGCGCTGGCGGGCCGTCAGCCCTGGCGTGAAGGGCAGCAGCTGCGGTAGAGAGCGAATGAGGTGCGGCGCGATCCTGGTCATCAGCAGGTGACGCTCGAATGCGCTCTCCTTCGCCGTGGCCACATCGCCGGTGGCGAGATAACGGAGTCCACCGTGCACCAGTTTCGAGCTGAATCGGCTGGTGCCGAACGCGAGGTCCTCGCCTTCGAGAAGAGTGACGCTCAGACCCCGCGAGGCGGCGTCGAGCGCGACACCGACCCCCGTGATGCCTCCGCCGATCACCAGAACGTCGACGGTCTGCCCCGCGGCCAGGGAGAGCTCTGCGGCCCGACGCGCGACGTTGAGGTCGGGGGAGTGCGCGGTCATGGCCGCAGGAGCCCGTCGAGGGCTGCTCGCAGCTCGCGCTCCCAAGACTCCTCGGAGAGGAGCTCCGACACCGTTCCGTGCGAGAGCACGGCCGACTGCGCGATGAGCAGCAGCATGACGGCAATCTCGTCGGGATCGCCGTGCCTCACCGATCCTCCCTGCTGCGCCGCACCGATCGCCGTCGCCAGCCACCTCAGGATGAGTCTCTGGCTCGAACCCACACGCTGCAGCGTGTAGCGGGTGAACGCCTCCGGTTCATCGGCGAGAAGCCGTCCGTACACGTCGTCGGCGCGGAAGAGGGTGGAGAAGCGGAGAACATCGTCGACGAGTCCGTGTCGGCTGGTCGCGTGCGTGGGGAACTGCGCGAGGATCACCGCGACTCTGCGCAGGAGCGCTGAGCGGACGACATCGTCGGCGTCGTTCCAGCTGCGGTAGATCGTCGGCCGGCTGTGACCCGCGCGCCGAGCGAG
The DNA here is from genome assembly GCF_001266755.1 of Microbacterium sp. CGR1. NCBI lineage: Bacteria > Bacillati > Actinomycetota > Actinomycetes > Micrococcales > Microbacteriaceae > Microbacterium > Microbacterium sp. CGR1. The sequence goes on along the minus strand of NZ_CP012299.1, from coordinate 921,098 downwards.
CTCTGCGATCGTGACGCCATTCACGCCTCGTCGACCGATCAGCGCATCGGCGGCGTCGAGGATGCGCGACTGCGTGGCATCCCACTCCGGAGCGCGGTCGGACATCGCGTCGAGCACCAGTTGACGTTCTTCCATGATCTGTCACACTGTAACGCATGGGCTCAGAGAACGGCAGGGTTGCCGTGACGACGGAGATGCGATGGAACGGCTGGGGCGATCCCGCCAGGGCGTCGGATCTGCCGCGCGCCGTCCGGATGATGCTGCCGTTGCTGCTCGGTCGCGTGCACAGGCCCGCGACGCCCGTGGAACTCGCCGAGGTGGCGCTCGCGCCGTCGTCGCTCCAGGAGGACGATCTCGAGGGACTGGCCGCCGTCGTCGGCGCGGAGCACATCGACATCTCGAGCGAGACGCGCATCCGCCATGCCGGGGGACGTTCGACGCCGGACCTTCTCCGGCGCCGTAGACCTCAGCAGACTTCCCCTGACGCGGTGGTGCTGCCGGGAACCCACGATGAGGTCGCGGCGGTGCTCCGGGCGTGCGTCGACCGGAGGATAGCCGTGATCCCGTTCGGCGGTGGGACGAGCGTGGTGGGCGCTCTCGATCCCGAACGCGGCACGCACCGCGCTGTCGTCAGCCTGGATCTGCGCCGGCTCTCGGGCCTCATCCACTTCGACGAGGCGAGCGGCGAAGCGATTCTCGCCGCCGGAACGACGGGGCCGGATGCTGAGGCTCTGCTCGCGGCCAAGGGGTTCGAACTCGGTCACTACCCCCAGAGCTTCCGGTACGCCACGATCGGAGGGTTCGCCGCTGCACGCTCGTCAGGTCAGAACTCGGCAGGGCATGGGCGATTCGACTCCATGGTCACCGGGCTGAGAGTCGCGACGCCGACCGGCGACATCGAGCTCGGACGGTCGCCGGGATCTTCAGCCGGGCCCGATCTCGTCCGCGTCTTCCTGGGGTCGGAGGGCATCTTCGGCGTCATCACCGAAGTGAGAGTGCGCGTTCATCCGGTACCGCGTGACCGCCTCTTCGAAGCCTGGACCTTCGCGGACTTCACGCAGGGCGTCGATGGACTGCGCCGCGTGACGCAGCACGGTGGCGGCCCGACAGTGCTGCGTCTGTCGGATGAAGCCGAGACGGCGGTCAGCCTCGCCCAGGTCGGTCGGATCGGGCGGGCCCTCGCGAAGGGCGCGAGCCTCGTCACCGTCTATGAGGGAGACGACATCGCCGAGCGTCGGGGGCGCACATCGGCGATCCTGGCGGCGGCCGGTGGGATCTCGTCGGGTGAGGGCGCCGCAGAGGGGTGGCTCTCCGGGCGCTTCGACGGTCCGTATCTGCGCGACTCGCTGCTGGATGCAGGAGTGTTCTGCGAGACGCTCGAGACGGCGACCACCTGGTCGAACCTGCTGCACCTCAGAGCGGCGGTCACGTCGGCTCTTCGCGCAGGATTCGAGGATGCCGGCGCCCGGTCGTACGTGATGTGCCACGTCTCGCATGTCTATCCCACCGGAGCCTCGCTGTATTTCACGGTGATCGCGAACCTCCGATCCGAACCGCTCGACACCTGGACGCAGATCAAGCGACGCGTGAACGATGCGCTGCTCGCGGCGGGCGGTACCATCAGCCATCACCATGCGGTCGGTCGTGATCATGCCGCCTGGCTGGAGCAGGAGATCGGAGACACGGGGGTGCGAATCCTCGCGGCCATCAAGCGGGAGCTCGATCCGACGTGGATCCTCAACCCGGGAGCGGTCATCTCGTCGGATCGGTCGCGCGGACGTGGCTGAGCACATCGCGGTGCTGTCGAACCCGTTCGCAGGAAAAGGTCGTGGTGCCCGAGAGACCGAGGTCGCCGTGGCGCACCTGCGATCCCGAGGAGCGGACGTGCGGGCGTACACAGGCGAGTCGGCGGCATCGAGTCGGCTCCTGGCGACTCGGGCGCTCGACGCGCGCCCGGGGGTGCTCGTCGTGGTGGGCGGAGACGGCACGCTGTCCGGCATCCTCGACGTGGTCTGCGCTGCGGGGGTTCCGGTGGTCCTGGTGCCTGCGGGCACGGGCAACGACCTCGCTCGAGCCCTGGGCCTGCCGCGTCGCGACGCGGTCGCTGCGGCCGAGCTCGCTCTGACGGGTATCCCGCGCACGATCGATGTCGGCGAAGTCCGCGCCGCCGACCGCGTCGATCTGTTCCTGACGATCGCCGCCCTCGGGTTCGATGCGAAGGTGAGCGATCGGACCAATCGGCTGCGCTGGCCGCGCGGCGTGCTGCGCTACTACCTGGCGCTGGTCGTGGAGCTCGTGCGACTGCGGCCGATGGATTTCACCGTCTCCCTCGATGGCGCGGAGCCGGTTCACGTGCCGGGAACGCTCGTCGCCGTGGGCAATACGCCGAGCTACGGAGGTGGCATGCCTCTCTGCGTGGGCGCCGCCGCGGACGACGGGATGCTGGACATCGTGCACGTCGCGCCGCTGACCCGGCTCCGCCTGCTGCGGCTGTTCCCGCTCCTGCTGCGCGGAGTGCATCTCGCTCGACGGGAGGTGACGCGGCGCCAGGCTCGTACCGTGACAGTGAGCGCGCCGGGACTCGTCGTCTACGCCGACGGAGAGCGCATCGCCGAAGATGAGTGCATGATCGGAATCCGGCGCTCCGCGCTGGCTGTCCTCGTCCCCTCAGGTGCCGGAGGGACACCGTGAACCACAGGTCGGCTTCTCCGCACCACGCCCAGGACTTCGACGAGGACGTCGTCGTCATCGGCTCGGGGTTCGGCGGATCGGTCGCTGCGTTGCGGCTCGTGGAGAAGGGCTACCGTGTCCGCGTGTACGAGGCGGGCCGACGCTTCGAGGACGAGGACTTCGCGAAGACCAGCTGGGACGTGCGCCGCTATCTGTGGGCACCGAGGCTCGGCTGTTTCGGCATCCAGCGCATCCATCGCCTGCCGCACGTGATGATCCTCGCCGGGGCGGGCGTGGGCGGAGGGTCTCTGAACTATGCCAATACGCTGTACCAGCCCGGCGGAGCGTTCTTCGCGGATCCGCAGTGGGGCGCTCTCGCAGACTGGGAGGAGGAGCTGGCGCCGCACTATGCGACGGCGAAGCGGATGCTCGGGGTGGTCGAGCGCTACCCGCACTCCGGACCCGTCGAGCGCATCATGGCAGGAGCGGCCGAAGATCTCGGCGTAGGAAGCACATTCCGACACGCGCCGGTCGGGGTCTGGTTCGGCGCGCCGGGAGTTCGAACGCCCGATCCCTTCTTCGGTGGGGAGGGGCCGGACCGCACCGGATGCACTCTCTGCGGCAACTGCATGGTCGGATGCCGCGTCGGCGCGAAGAACACGCTCATGAAAAACTACCTGGCGCTGGCCGAGAGGAGAGGCGCCGTCATCGAAGCGCTGCGCACCGTCACCGAGGTGCGCGCCCTGGCAGACGGCGGCTTCGCCGTGACGACGGAGCGCAGCGGAGCGTGGTTCCGGCGCGACCGTCGCACCGTGAGCGCGCGTCAGGTGGTGCTCGCCGCGGGAACCTGGGGCACGCAACAGCTGCTGCATCGGATGAAGCTGTCCGGGGCCCTTCCACGGGTCTCCGATGCGGTGGGTCGCCTGACGCGGACCAACTCCGAGGCTCTCGACGGTGCCGTCGCCGTCGCCGTTCCGGCGTCCCTCGAACTCGCGCACGGTGTCGCGATCACGACCTCGTTCCACATCGACGAGAGCACTCACGTCGAGAATGTGCGGTACGGGCCGGGATCGAACCTGATGGGGGCCCTCGCATCGCTGATGGTGCCGGGCGACCGAGGTCTCGGAGGCCGTCTCGTGAGTGTGCTGGGCCAGGTCGTCCGCGCACCGATCCGTCAGTTTCGCCTGGGCTCGCTCCGACGTTGGAGCGAACGGGGCATCATCGCACTCGTGATGCAGACCCTGGACAATTCGCTCACTCTGTCGTTCAGGCGCAGATTCGGGCGGATGGTCATGACGAGCGCGCAGGGGCACGGCGCACCGAACCCCAGTCATCTTCCGCAGGCTCATCGCGCGGCTTCGGCGATCGCCGCGCGTGTCGAGAAGGACGGCGGGGTCGGGGCCGAGCCTCGCGGATCCTGGCCCGAGATCTTCGGGATTCCGCTCACCGCCCACTTCCTCGGCGGAGCGGTGATCTCTGGGGCGCCCGAGACCGGTGTCGTCGACCCCTTCCACCGGGTGTGGGGTCACCCGGGGCTGCACGTCATGGACGGCGCAGCGGTTCCCGCGAATCCCGGGGTGAATCCGTCGCTCACGATCACCGCGCTCGCTGAGAGAGCGATGTCGTTCTGGCCGCGTTCCGGTGAGCTCGACGAGCGTCCTGCACCGTAGACACGGAAAAGGGGGCCGCCGGACGGCGGCCCCCCAGAGGTTCAGCTCAGCGGTGCTCGATGCCGCGGATCTGCGGAGTGTGGAACTCTCCGCCGAACGCGCGCTGCGAGGCGCCCTCGCGGTCGAGGTAGGGCGAAGCCCCACCATCGATGAAGGGCCAGCCCGCGCCGAGGATCAGGCACAGGTCGATGTCCTCGACCTCGGGTACGACGCCCTCGTCGAGCATCATCTTGATCTCGCTCGCAAGGCCGTCCTGCACCCGTTGCAGGATCGTCTCGGCCGACGCGGGCGTCTTGCCCACAGCGGGCTTCAGCAGCTTCTCGGCCTGCTTCGTCCAGCCGGTCACACGACCGCCCTTGTCCTTCTCGATGACCCCGTCGAGCTCCGCGAGAACGTGGAAGTTCTCGTTCGCGTAGAAGCGATCGGGGAACGCGTGCGCCATCGTGTCCTGCACGTGGGCGGCGACCTTCCATCCGACGAGATCGATCAGCTGGAAGGGACCCATCGGGAGTCCGAGGGGCGCGAAGGCCTTCTCGACATCCGTGATCGGGGTGCCCTCGTACACCGCGCGAGCCGCTTCGCCCATGACCTTGGCCAGCAGACGGTTCACGACGAAGCCCGGCGCGTCGGCGGTGAGGACCGCGTTCTTCCCGAGATTCTTCGCGACGACGAACGCGGTCGAGAGCGCCGCCTCCGAGGTCGTCGGTGTCTTGACGATCTCGATCAGCGGCATCACTGCCACCGGGTTGAAGAAGTGGAAGCCGACGAGGCGCTCGGGGTGAGCGAGCTTCGCGCCGATCTCCTCGACCGAGAGCGAGGAGGTGTTGGTCGCCAGGATCGCGTCCTCGCCGATGATCTTCTCGATCTCGCCGAACACCTGCTGCTTGACGCCGACCTCCTCGAACACGGCCTCGATGACGAAGTCGCAGTCCGCATAAAGGTTCTTGTCGGTCGTCCCTGTCACGAGCGCGCGCAGCTTGTTCGCGGAGTCCGCATCCAGGCGGCCCTTGGTCTCGAGCTTGCCGATCTCCTCGTGGATGTAGGCCACGCCCTTGTCGACGCGCGCCTGATCGAGGTCGGTGATGAGTACCGGCACCTGCAGCTTGCGCACGAAGAGCAGGGCGAACTGGCTCGCCATGAGACCAGCGCCGATGATGCCGACCTTCGTGACCTTCTTCGCAAGTGCCTTGTCGGGGGCTCCCACCGGACGCTTCGCACGCTTCTGCACGAGGTCGAAGGCGTACATTGATGCTGCGAACTGGTCGCCCGTGACGAGTTCGGCGAGCGCCTCATCCTCACGGGCGAAGCCCTCCGCCTTGGTGCCGCTCTTGGCCTTGTCGAGCAGGTCGAGTGCGGAGTAGGGCGACTTCGGGACGGTGCCGATCTTCGATTCCAGCATGCCGCGTGCCATCTTGATGGCGATCGGCCACTTCGTGAGTCGCTCGATCTTGCCCGGCTCGTTCCTGCGCTCGACCTTCTTGCCGCCGAGCACGGCGTCCGCCCACGCGAGCGAGTTCTCGAGATAGTTCGCGGCGGGGAAGATCGCGTCGACGATGCCGAGGTCGAACGCCTGCTGCGGCTTCAGCATCCGGTTCTGCTTGAGCGGGTTCGAGATGACCACCTCGAGGGCGTTCTCGATCCCGATCAGGTTGGGCAGCAGGTAGGCGCCGCCCCAGCCGGGGATGATGCCGAGGAAGACCTCGGGGAGTGCGATCGCCGCGGCGGAGGCGTCGACCGTGCGGTAGGTCGAGTTGAGTGCGATCTCGAGTCCGCCTCCGAGTGCGAGTCCGTTCACGAAGGCGAACGACGGAACGCCGAGCTCCCCGAACTTTCCGAGCACCTTGTGGCCGAGCTGCGCGATCAGGCGAGCGTTGTCCCGCGACCCGACCTTGCTGATGTCGGAGAGATCGGCGCCGGCGGCCAGGATGTACTGCTTGCCGGTGATGCCGACCGCCTGGATCTCGCCGGCTGACGCACGAGCGGCCAGGCCGTCCAGCGTCTCACCGAGGGCGGTGAGCGTCGCCGGCCCCAGAGTGTTCGGACGCGTGTGGTCGCGTCCGTTGTCGAGGGTGATCAGTGCGAGCACCTTGCCCGACGCGAGACGGATGTCACGCACGGGGGAGTGCGTGATCACCTCGCCGTCGGTGAGCGCCTGGATGGGGGAGAAGTCAACGTTCGCGTACTGCTCGGAAATCGAGTGGGCCATCAGGCTTACTTCCTCTTCTTGCCGTCGAAGTGCGGGTTCTCCCAGATGACCGAGCCGCCCTGTCCGAGACCGACGCACATGGCCGTCAGGCCGTAGCGCACATCGGGTCGCTCGGCGAACTGCGCCGCGAGCTGGATCATCAGACGCACGCCGGATGCCGCGAGCGGGTGGCCCAGCGCGATCGCGCCGCCCCACTGGTTGACGCGGGGGTCGTCGTCGGCGATGCCGAAGTGGTCGAGCAGCGAGATCACCTGGATGGCGAAGGCTTCGTTGAGCTCGAACAGGCCGATGTCGGCGATCGTGAGTCCGGCCTTCTTCAGGGCCTTCTCGGTCGAGGGAATCGGGCCGATTCCCATGATCTCCGGCTGCACGCCTGCGAAGGCGAACGAGACCATGCGCATCTTCGGCGCGAGACCGAACTCCTTGACCGCGCCGCCTCCGGCGAGCAGTGACATCGTGGCGCCGTCTGTGAGGGGCGACGAGGTTCCGGCGGTCACACGGCCGTGCGGGCGGAAAGGAGTCTTGAGGGCCGCGAGGTCCTCCATGGTGGTCTGCGGACGACGACCTTCGTCCTCCGTCGCCAGGCCCCATGCGCCGTCGGCGGTCTTGGTCGCGACGGGCACGAGATCCGGCTGGATCTTGCCCGCGTCGTAGGCCGCCTGCACCTTGTGCTGGCTGAGCATGCCGAATCGATCGGAGCGCTCCTTGGTGAGGTGCGGGAAGCGATCGAAGATGCGCTCGGCCGTGACACCCATGTTCAGAGCGCCGGGGTCGACCATGCGCTCCGCGACGAATCGCGGGTTGGGGTCGGCGTTGCCGCCGATCGGGTGGTGACCCATGTGCTCGACCCCGCCGGCGAGCGCGAAGTCGTACATGCCGACCCCGATCGATGCTCCCATCGTGGTGACGCTCGTCATCGCTCCCGCGCACATGCGCTCGACGGCGAGTCCGGGCACCGTCTGCGGGAGTCCCGCGAGGATCGCCACGGAGCGCCCGAGGGTCAGGCCCTGGTCTCCGGTCTGGCTGGTCGCGGCGATGGCGACGTCGTCGATGCGGTCGGCCGGAACGGCTGCGTTCCGCTCCATCAGGCCGATGGTCGCCTTGACGGCGAGGTCATCAGCGCGGGTGTTCCAGTACATGCCTTTTTCGCCGGCGCGCCCGAAGGGGGTGCGCACTCCATCGACGAAGAAGACGTCCGAGATCTCGGCCACTCTGCCTCCAAGTTTGTGCGGTGGCCTCAGTCTATGGAGGGCCGGAAACGGGGAGGAATCGGTTGGATCGAACCTACGAAGCCGGTGCGGACGCCTCGTCGGGGGTTTGCGCCGCCTCTACAAAGGCGTCCGCGATCTTCTGTGCAGTCTGTGCAATCTGCCACGGGCGGGCACCCAGTGCGGCGAGTGCCTCGCCGATGGCCTCGGGCGTCGTTCCCGGTACATCCCACGCCACACGGCGCAGGTGATCGGGGGTGAGCAGGTTCTCGGTCGGCATCCCGAGTTCCTCGGCCGTGGCCTCGACGACCGGGCGGGCGGCTTTGAGTCGCGCGTCGGCCTCCGGATTGCGATCGGACCAGGCTCGCGGCGGCGGCAGCGTATCGCTGGGAACCCGCTCCCGGGGAAGCTCCTCCGTGGCACGTCCGTCGACCATCGCCTGCCACCAGCGGTCGAGCTGGGTGCGGCTCGCTCGGCCCTGGAACTCCTTGATCCCTGCGAGCGCCTGCTTGCTCTGCGGGTTCGCCAGCACGGCCGCGATGAGCGATCGGTCCGGCACCAGACGGCCGGGAGAGACGTCCTGATCCTGGGCGAAGCTCTCGCGAGCCTGCCACAGCGAGCGAGCGACCGCGAGGTTCCGCGCGCCGCGCACCTGGTGCAGTCCGCTGAGTCGTCGCCAGGGGTCTTCGCGAGGAGGCTTCGGCAGTCGGGCGAGCGTGGCGGCGAACTCCTCGGCCGCGTACTCGGTCTTCCCCTGCTCCTCGAGCTCCGCCTCCAGAGCCTCGTAGACGTCGATGAGGTGCAGCACATCGAGTGCCGCGTACTCGAGCCATGCAGCGGGAAGGGGTCTGGTCGACCAGTCCGCCGCGGAGTGCTCCTTCTTGAGCGTGATCCCGAGCGTGTTCTCGACGACCGCGGCGAGTCCGACTCGGTCATGACCCAGCAGTCGCGATGCGAGCTCCGTGTCGAAGATCGTGTGGGGGAGTAGATCGAGTTCGCGCAGAGACGGAAGATCCTGGCTGGCGGCGTGGAACACCCACAGGGCGTCGCCGATGGCCTGCTGCAGAGGGCTGAAGTCGCCGAGAGCGGGAGGGTCGAACAGGAAGACCCCCGCGTCGCGGCGGAACACCTGCACGAGATAGGCGCGCTGGGAGTAGCGGAATCCGGATGCCCTCTCGACGTCCACGGCGACAGGCCCGGTTCCTGCGGCCAGTGCGGCGCATGCCGCGTGGAACTCCGAGACGTCGGAGATCACGGAGTATTCAGTCACGTGCTGCCTTTCGCGCGCCGATAACGGCGATGCCCTCGGAACCGGGCGGAAGACCCGCCAGCATCCCGACCAGTTCGACCCAGGCCTCGACATGGGGTGTGAAGGGGCCCTCGGGTGTCCAGGACGCCCTCAACTCTATCTGTGCGCCGTCTCCTTCGTCGGCGAGTCCGCCGAACCCCTTCGACAGGGTCTTGGTCGACGTGCCCGACGCGGAGTGGTAGCCGGCGCCTCTCGAGTCGAGTGCATCGACGAGCCAGGACCACGTGACGTCGGCGAGCAGGGGGTCGGTGCCGATCTCGGTCTCGAGCGGCGCCTGGGCGAAGATCACGATCCGCCAGTCGCCGTCCCATGCGGCCGGGTTGTCGGGATCATGCAGCAGAACGAAACGTCCCGTCCCGTATGCCGACTCTCCGCCGTCGTCCGGGCGGACGTCGGCGGAGAGGGCGAGGGCGTGCGGAGCGAGGCCCTGCGGCGTCGCTATCTCGCGGATGGTGATGTCTGAGCGGAAGGCGATGTCGCGCAGTTCAGCCACGGCGGCGTCGAAGATCGTCCCGGCATCGGGGTGTGCGGTCACGGCAACAGGCTAGAGTCAGGAAGCGATGAAGAGTCTCAGGCACGCCGTTGCACTCCTTGTCCCTGCTCTGCTCGCTCTGGGGACGGCGCTGGCTCTGCTCGTCTTCAGCGTCGCCCGTCGGGTCGTCATGCCGGCGAAGCGACCGGCGAACGTCGAGATCCTCGCCGTCGACACCGGGGCGCAGACGATCGAGCTCACCCGGACGCGGGACACCGAGCTCCCGGGTCGATACGGACTCTTCACCTCGGGAACGTATGGCTACGTCAAGCTCGGCGCGGTGCTGAGCGCTGATGCCACCACCGTGAGGCGCAAGCTGCTGACGCAGATCGAACCGGGCGCCCGCGTCGACAGGAGCGCGGCGTTCAGCGGTTGGTACTACTCCACTCCCGGCGAGCTCCACCTGCCCTCGCAGAACGTGCTCATCGGTTCCCCGGCCGGGCCATGCCCCGCCTGGCTGTTCCCGGCCGACTCCTCGACGTGGGTGATCCAGGTCCACGGACGAGGGGTCACCCGAGCCGAGTGCCTTCGTGCCGTCCCCGTGCTGCATGCCGCGGGCTTCCCGAACCTCGTCGTCTCGTACCGCAACGACGGTGAGGCGCCGCGCAGCCGAAGCGGTGCGTACGCTCTGGGGGCTTCGGAGTGGCGCGACGTCGATGCGGCGGTGTCGTATGCGCTCCGACACGGCGCCGATCGAGTGATCCTGATGGGATGGTCGATGGGCGGAGCGGTCGCGATGCAGACCGCCCTGAACTCGGGCAACCGCGACCGCATCGTCGGTCTCATCCTCGAGTCGCCGGTGATCGACTGGCGCAGCGTGCTGCGATTCCAAGCGCGCGAGTCCGGCATGCACGCACCGCTGCCGGACCTCGCGATGGGCGCGCTTTCCGTCCCGTTCACCGCGCGGCTCAGCGGCGCGGAGAACGCGATCCCGTTCGACAGCCTGGACATGGTGTCGCGCGCCGACGAGCTGTCGGTGCCCATCCTCATCCTGCACAGCGACGACGACGGATTCGTGCCCGCCGATGCATCGCACGCACTCGAGCAGGCCAGACCCGACCTGGTCACGATGCCCCGCTTCACGGTCGCCCGGCACACCAAGATCTGGAACTACGACCAGGCAGGGTGGAGCGATGCCATCACCGGATGGCTCGCAACGCAGGGGTTCAGCGCTTCTGCATGACCTGCTTCTTGGCGCGCATCAGCATGCCGGTCATGCCGCCGATGCGCAGCGGCGACACCGCGCGGGTGAGACCGATCGACTGCGGATAGTCATCGGGGATCGCGAGAACCTCGTCAGGGGTGAGGCCGGAGATGCCCTGCACGAGGATGCTCGCGAATCCGCGCGTGGTCGGCGCCTCGGGCGGGGCGGTGGCGTGCATGGTCACGATCCCGTCGGCGACTTCGACGTAGATGTACACCGGTGACTGGCATTCCGCGACGCGTTCGCACATCTCGGGGTGATTCGCGACCTCTTCGGAGACCTCCGGCAGCTCGTCCGAGTACTCCAGCAGGAGCAGCAGTCGATCCGCCTCGGGGGTCTCGAGGAATCCGTCGCGGATCTCGGCGAGGGTCTCAGGAACGTGCGTGGTGCTCATCCCTGTCATTCTCCCACGATCAGAGGGATCCGGGCTCCGCGCCGGTCACGATCGGGACCCGCACCGCGCTGCCCCACTCGGTCCACGAGCCGTCGTAGTTGCGGACGTTCTCGAATCCGAGCAGGTGCTTGAGGACGAACCACGTGTGGCTCGAGCGCTCTCCGATGCGGCAGTACGCGACGACCTCGTCGCCATCGGCGAGTCCGGCCCCGTCACGATAGATCGCGTCGAGTTCGGCCCGCGACCGGAAGCCGCCGTCCTCGGCCACGGCCTTCGCCCACGGCACGCTCTGGGCGGTGGGGATGTGCCCCGCGCGCAGGGCTCCCTCTTCGGGGTAGGCCGGTGCGGTGGTGCGCTCACCGCTGTACTCCTCGGGAGAGCGCACATCGATCAGCGGGCTGCCGATGTGAGCGAGGACATCCTCCTTGTATGCGCGGATCTCCGAATCGTCGCGTTCGACCACGGGATACTCCGTCGGCGTGATCTGCGGGGCGTCACGGGTGATCTCGCGGCCCTCGGAGATCCAGCGATCGCGACCGCCGTCGAGCAGCCGAACGTCCTCGTGGCCGAACAGCGAGAAGACCCAGAGCGCGTAGGCGGCCCACCAGTTGTTCTTGTCGCCGTAGATCACGACGGTGTCGTCGCGGGAGATGCCCTTGGTGCTGAGCAGCTTCGCGAAGCCCTCGCCGTCGACATAGTCGCGCACGACAGGATCATTGAGCTCGGTGTGCCAGTCGACCTTCACGGCGCCGGGGATGTGGCCCGTCTCGTACAGCAGCACGTCCTCATCGGATTCGACGACGACCAGGCCCGGTGTGCCGAGGCGCTCGGCCAGCCACTCGGTGCTCACGAGACGGCCGGGCTCGGCGTACTCGGCGAACTTTGACGAAGTGGTGTCGAACTCGATGGCCACAGGGATCTCCTCAGACGGTGAGCGGCGATGATGCAGGGGACGACGGCGTAATGTGGAGCCGATACTTCGACGATAGATCCACGCCGTGCGCCCTGCACCCGATTCGTAAGACTTCGACACAGGTGCGCCCCCGACACAGGACCGTGATGACCGACACGCCCAGCCGCACGGGCATCGTGCACCTGACAGATCGACAGCCGACCGTCACCGGTCCCGAGATGCTGGCCAGCCTCGTGCCGCCGCCGCAGTTCGACGGTGCGACGTTCGAGAGCTATCGTGCCGATGCCGCCTACCCCTCGCAGGAGGACGCCAAGGAGACGCTCATCCGGTTCGCCGGACGCGGTGCTCCGCTCAAGCGGGGCGGATTCTTCAGCCGAGCCAAGAAGGAGCCGGAGACGAAGCCGGGCGTCTATCTCGACGGCGGATTCGGCGTCGGCAAGACCCACCTGCTGGCGTCGATCTATCACGCGATGCCCGCGCGCAGGAAGTACTTCGGCTCGTTCATCGAGTACACGGCTCTGGTCGGCGCGCTCGGTTACAAGAACACCGTCGACCTGCTCAAGGGTGCAGACCTGCTGTGCATCGACGAGTTCGAACTCGATGACCCGGGCGACACCATGGTCATGACTCGGCTCATCGGCGAGCTGGTTCCCACCGGCACCAAGCTCGCGGCGACCTCGAACACTCCGCCGAACGCATTGGGTGAGGGCCGCTTCGCCGCACAGGACTTCCTCCGAGAGATCCACGCGATGTCCGACAGCTTCCAGACGATCCGCATCGACGGCGTCGACTTCCGCCAGCGGGCGCTCGACGGGCACGCCGTCGTGAGCGACGACGATTCCTATGCCCGCGCGATCGACGAGGGGGCGGGGCACGGAAACGCATCCGACGATTCCTTCGCCGACGTCATCCGTCACCTGGCCCGAGTGCACCCCTCGCGGTACCTGCGGATCATCGCCGAGCTGGATCTCGTGGGCCTGCGGGATGTGCAGATCCTGACCGATCAGTCCGAGGCTCTGCGCTTCGTCGCGTTCGTCGACCGCGTGTACGACGCGCAGATCCCGATCGTCGCCACCGGTGTGAGCCTCGACCAGGTCTTCGCAGAAGAGATGCTGAACGGGGGATACCGCAAGAAATACCTGCGCGCTGTCTCCAGACTCAATGCACTTACACACGCGGATCGCAGTGTCGCGTAACGCAGTGTTCACACACGCGGCGTCTCTGTAACGCCACCGCAACAAACCTCACGCATTCCGGAAATCGGGCCTCGTCACACTGAAGCTCTCAGTTTCCCGAATGTGAGGTTTGACTATGGATGCTCCAGGCAACATCTCCTGGGCGATCACCGCGACCGCCCTCGTACTGCTCATGACGCCCGGCGTCGCCTTCTTCTACGGCGGTCTCGTCAAGGCCAAGAGCGTCGTCAGCATGATGATGATGAGCTTCGGCTCGATCGGTCTCGTCGCCGTCCTCTGGATCCTCTTCGGATTCTCGATGAGCGCGGTCGACAGCCCGACGGCATTCGCCGGCAACCCCTTCGCCGACTTCGGTCTCTCGAGCCTCGCGGCCGGTGAGGGCTCGAACGTCGCACTTCTCGGAGTCGCCTACGGCGCGACCTTCGCGATCATCACCGTCGCGCTCATCTCGGGCGCCATCGCCGACCGCGCGAAGTTCGGCAGCTGGCTCATCTTCGCCGGTGTCTTCGCCACCGTCGGATACTTCCCCGTAGCCGCATGGGTCTGGGGCGGCGGCTGGATCATGAACCTCGGCACCACGCTGTTCGGTGAGGACAGCGGCATCGGCGTCATCGACTACGCCGGTGGTACAGCGGTGCACATCAACGCCGGCGCCGCGGCTCTCGCCCTCGCGATCGTCCTCGGCAAGCGCATCGGCTTCCAGAAGGGCATCCTCAAGCCGCACAACGTGCCGCTGACGCTCCTCGGCGCAGCGCTGCTGTGGTTCGGCTGGTTCGGCTTCAACGCCGGCGCGGAGTGGCTCGCAGAGGACATGGGCGGCGTCGGACTCATCGGCCTGAACACCCTCGGCGCCACGGCGGCGGCGATCCTCGGCTGGATCCTCATCGAGCGCATCAAGGACGGCAAGGCAACCTCGGTCGGTGCAGCGTCCGGCGCGGTCGCCGGTCTCGTCGCCATCACCCCGGCCTGCGCGAACCTGACGCCCGGATGGTCGCTGCTGCTCGGTGCCGTCGCCGGTATCGTCTGCGCGCTGGCGGTCGAGATGAAGTTCCGTCTCGGCTTCGACGACTCGCTCGACGTGGTCGGCATCCACCTGGTGGGTGGCCTCATCGGAACGCTGTACCTCGGCTTCTTCGCCACCGAGACCGGTCTGTTCGTCGGAGGCGACGCACGTCAGCTCGCCGTCCAGGCGATCGCAGCGCTCGGTGTGCTGATCTACTCCTTCGTCGTCGCCTTCATCATCGGCTTCGCGATCGAGAAGACGATCGGCTTCCGCATCACGAGCGAAGACGAGATCGCCGGTGTCGACCAGGTCGTCCACGGCGAGGAGGGCTACGCGCTGGCCGACGCCTGAACTGCCGTTAGGGTGACCGTGTGAGCAACACCAACGGCATCCTGGCACGACTCGCGGAGATCCTCTTCACAGCACTGGGATCTGACCGGGCGTCTCGGACGAAAACTCGTCGGAGACGCCCGGTCTCGCGTCTGCGCACCTCCGAGGAGGTCCGCTCCGCCTCAGGGGCGTCGAGAGCGGCGTCGCGCGGCACCGAGACACGGCGGGTCGACCCCGACCGGATCGATGACCTCCGCATCGGCTACGCGCCCGACCGGGACGGCGCCCCTGACGCGGGTGAGATCATCTGGACCTGGGTGCCCTACGAGGAGAACGACGGTCGAGGCAAGGATCGGCCGGTGCTCGTGATCGGGCGCGAATCCGCAGAACGTGTCTATGCGGTGCGGATGACGAGCAAGCCGCACGACGGCGACCGCGACTATCTGTCGATCGGCTCCGGCGGCTGGGACGCGCAGGGACGGGAGTCCTGGGTCGACATCGAGCTGCTGTACAGCGTGCACGAGAGCGGACTGCGCCGTGAGGCCGCGGTGCTCGACCGGTCGCGCTACGGGGAGGTCGCTTCGGCTCTGGCTCGACGATACGGCTGGGCGACCGCCTGAAGCCCCGATCCGTGTGACCCGGTCGCAATCCGTTCGACGAACGGCTGCGAACAGTCTGTGAGTCGCAGGATGCGACGACACCACAGGAGGAATCATGCGTTTCATCCCCACCAAGGTCCATGGAATTCTCGACTACATCGTCGGAGTGGCGCTGATCGCCGCTCCGTGGCTCTTCGGCTTCGCGAGCATGGGCGGCCCCGCCGTGATCATCCCGATCGTGCTCGGAATCGGGCTCATCGTCTACAGCCTCTTCACGAAGTACGAATGGGGGCCGTTCGGCGTCATCCCGATGCCCGTCCACCTCGTGTTCGACATCGTCGCGAGCCTGTTCCTGGCGCTGTCGCCGTGGATCTTCGGCTTCTCGACGGAGGCGCCGAACGTCTGGGTGCCGCACGTGGTCGTCGGCGTCGCCGTGATCGTGGTCGTGCTGTTCTCGCAGCCGCAGCCCGCGAAGGTCAAGGCCACCGCTCGCGTCTGATGGCGTACGAACTCTGAAGCCCCGCACGGAACGTCGGCCCTGTGCGGGGCTTCAGTTCTGCAATGCCGCCGCCACCCAGCGCGCGTAGAGCTGCCAGGGGTCGTCCAGCGTGCGCAGTCCATCGATGTGGGCCGCGAGATACGGGGTGAGGGTGAACCATTCGCCGCCCTCCCGGATGTCGGCGAACTCGCGGTGTCTCGATTGCTCCACCGCACGGCCACCCGGCTCGAACGCGAGGAGCTCGTCGTGGCGGATGCTCGCGAGTCGTTGACGCGGCCGGCGACTCGTGCCGATCTTCACCCGACGGTCGTAGCGGATGTAATAGACCACCTCGACCACCGGGCGGGGGAGGTCGGGGTCGGGGGAGTCGCCGTAACGCCACCCGCACCAGTCGCACAGCAGCGCGGTGGTCACGTGCACCGCGTCTCCATGGCCGCAGAGCGGACAAGGGCTCGGGAGCGGAGTGCGCGGCATGGTCGGAACGCTACCGCCGGCCACCGACGTCAGACCTCTCCGCGACTTCTCTTCACCCCGCGCGGCACCCATCTCCACCACATGAAGTGATGGTCCCCCTGCTCGACATCGAACAGCCTCCCGCACACGGCGCATTCGGTGACATAGGTCATCGACCAGCCAGGATCGCTCGTCGAGAGGATGCTGACGTGGCCGAGCGCCTGTTCCTTCTCGGGGTCATTCGTGAGCAGCCCGGGGTAAGCGGCGCACCAGCACTCCCTGTCGCGATACTGTTCGAGTTTGGTGAGCGCGTTCGCCAAATGGGCGTTGTTCGAATAGATCATCCCGCCCAGATCGAGCCTCGTCGCCTCGCGCCGGAGCTGCGGAAGCGCGGCGACGAGGGGGGCGAGAGTCGCGGCATCCCGCGAGCGGATCGTCTCCCACACCGCGTGCATCACGCGTCCGCGATCTCCGGAGAGGAAGTCGTCGAGCAGGGTGGGCATGCCGCAACGCTAGCAATCGAAAGATCGGCGCTGGCTCCCGCGCCCTCGCGACATGAGAAAACCCCGCGGCATCTCAGATGCGCGGGGTTCTGTGGTGGGCGATACCGGACTCGAACCGATGACCTCTTCCGTGTGAAGGAAGCGCGCTACCAACTGCGCCAATCGCCCATACCTGCGGGGTACGTCAACCGATACTACCCGACCGTCGGAGGCCAAGTTGACCACCCTGCGAGACACGCGCGAGATTCGGTTTCGGTTTGGACAGTCGCCGATCATCGGCTAATGTTTCATAAGTGCCCGGGACAACAACCGGGAACAACGCGGATGTAGCGCAGTTGGTAGCGCACAACCTTGCCAAGGTTGGGGTCGCGAGTTCGAGTCTCGTCATCCGCTCAAGTGCAGGGGCCTTCTTCGGAAGGCCTTCGGCACGTGGGGTCAATCCACACGGTGGCGTGGCCGAGCGGCTAGGCACCGGCCTGCAAAGCCGTTTACACGGGTTCGAATCCCGTCGCCACCTCTCAGTAACTGAATAGCCCCAACGGGCGCGATTGGCGCAGCGGTAGCGCGCTTCCCTGACACGGAAGAGGTCACTGGTTCGATCCCAGTATCGCGCACAGACAAAACCCCCGGTTCTCCGGGGGTTTTTTGTTGTCCCATGACGGGGCGCAGCCGTCACCGGCGGCGGTCACCCCGAGACCGGGGACGACCGCTTGACGACCTCGTACGCTGCGAGCGCCGCTTTGCGGGTGGCCGCGAGATCGACGATCGGCTCTGTCGGGGCATCCGACGCCCACTCCGAGATGTACAGGCCGTGCGGGTCGAACTTCTTCGCCTGCAGCTCGGGATTGAAGACGCGGAAGTACGGGGCGGCGTCGGCGCCGGATCCTGCCACCCACTGCCAGTTGAACGGGTTGCTCGCGCCGTCGGCGTCGACCAGGGTGTCCCAGAACCACTCCTCGCCGCGCCGCCAGTCGATGAGCAGGTTCTTCACGAGGAACGAGGCCGTCACCATGCGCACCCGGTTGTGCATGAAACCCGTGTGCCACAGTTCGCGCATCCCCGCATCGACGAGCGGGATCCCGGTATCGCCGCGCTGCCACGCCTCGAGTTCCGACGGCTTGAGCCGCGGCCAGGGGAAGGCGTCGTACTGACGGCGGAGGTTCTTCGTGGCGATGTCCGGTGCGTGGAACGTTGTGTGCCAGGCGAATTCGCGCCAGCCCAACTCCGAGAGGAACCCGGCCGCGCCATCGGCCTCCACCGCCGCGTGCCACACGGTGAACGGGCTCAGCTCGCCCCAGCGCAGACGCGGTGACAGCAGTGACGTCGCGCCCGCCGACGGCTCGTCCCGCGCGCGATCGTACGAGCCGATGTCGTCATGCAGGAACGTACGCAGCCGAGCTCTGGCCGCCGGCTCACCGGGCTCCCAGGCGTCGCGGAGTCCGCCCGCCCAGTCGGGGCGGGTCGGCAGCAGATTCCAGTCGACGAGATCGTCGGACGCCGGGGGCTGGGGCACCCCAGCGAGACTCCGGGGCGCAGGGAGGGGCGCTCGCGGCGTGGGGAGGGAGAGGCATGCCCGCCAGAACGGCGTGAACACCGAGAAGTGGGTGCCGCCGCCGGTCTTCACCGTCCACGGTTCGTGCAGCAGCGACGCCTGGAACGACGTGACCTCGTGGCCGTCCGCACGCAGCGCCGCCTTGAGCGCGGTGTCGACCTCGCGTTCGGCGCCCCCGTATCGCCGGTTCCAGAACACGGCAGTCGCGCCGGAGTCTGCGACGGTCTCGCGGACGATGCGTTCGGCAGGACCTCGACGCAGCGTCAGAGTGGCGCCGAGTTCCCGCAGCGCATCGTCCAAAGACGCGAGGGAGTGGTGGAGCCACCAGCGTGCGGCTCCGCCGAGCGGTCGGATGCCGGGGGACTCCTCGTCGAGGACGAACAGCACGACCAGTGGTTCACCGCGATCGATCGCCGCCCTGAGCGCCGGATTGTCGGCGAGTCGAAGGTCGTCGCGGAGCCAGACGAGCGAGGGAGAGGCCATGGCTCCATTCTGACGGGGTGGACGGAACGAGTGGGCGGGCTTGCGCTGCCGGCTGCTCAGCGGATACGAGGCACGGCGCGCATCCGCGGTCGAGCCGGCTCAGTCGTCGCCCACAGCGCCCAGACGACGAGAAGAGGCTGGAGGAAGAGTCGTCCCAGACGCCGCGCCTCGGTGTCGAGCCCCGGGGTGGACCGGTGAGTGCGCCACTGGTGCACGTTTCCCGGGAACACGGCGACGAAGAACGCGGCGGTGGCGATTCCGACACGCCGTCTCTCGTTCGGCAGCAGGAGCAGCCCGGCGGCGAGGGCGACCTCCGCCGCGCCCGACGCGATGATGATCGCCTCCTTGTCGAGACGAGTGGCCCGAGTCGCCCAGTCAGGCACGACGACGCGGAAACCGCGGGTGCTCGTGAAGTGGACGATGCCGATCGCACCCAGGGCGAGTGCGAGGATCCAGCGCGCCAGTGGTCTGATCATCCGCTCACGCTACCCCGGCGGAATCGGAGCTCACGGGTGTCGCCCGGGCGCGTCGCGGCAGGTCTGCCCGCCCAAGTGGCGGCCTTTGCCACACTGAGTGCATGACCGTCCTGCGCATCAGCATCCTCTTCGTGCTCGCCGCCGTCGCCGAGATCGGCGGCGCGTGGCTGATCTGGCAGGCCGTGAAGGAGAACCGTGGCTGGGTCTTCGCTGTGCTCGGCGTGATGGCTCTCGGTGCGTACGGGTTCATCGCGGCGCTCCAGCCTGACGCGAACTTCGGACGTGTGCTCGCCTCGTACGGCGGGGTGTTCATCGCCGGATCGCTCGCGTGGGGCATCATCGTCGACGGCTTCAAGCCGACCGTCTGGGACTGGGTCGGCTCGGCGATCGCGCTCGTCGGCGCGGCGATCATCATCCTCGCTCCCACGGCGGCGAACACCGAGTCTGAGGTGGCGTCGTAGCGGTCAGCGGCCCCCGGGCATGCGAGTAGCCTAGATCCAGACCCAGATGGAGTGTGCAGTGCCTGAAAATGCTCAGCCGAAAGACGGCTTCGCCCTGTTCTCTGACCGTTCAGTCGTCGCCATGCGCGTCAACGGGACCCTCAAGGACCTCGCCGCGACAGTGACGGATGCCGACGAGGTCGAGCCGGTCACGATCGACAGTCCCGACGGGCTGAACATCCTGCGTCACTCGGCCGCGCACGTGCTCGCGCAGGCGGTGCAGCGGATCAACCCGCAGGCGAACCTGGGCATCGGGCCGCCCATCACCGACGGCTTCTACTACGACTTCGGCGTCGACACCCCGTTCACGCCCGAAGACATCAAGGCCATCACGAAGGAGATGCAGCGCATCGTCCGTGAGGGGCAGCGCTTCGTGCGTCGTGTCGTCACGGACGACGAGGCGCGGGCAGAGCTGGCCGACGAGCCGTTCAAGCTCGAGCTCATCGGTCTCAAGGGCGGCAAGGAAGCCGCCGAGGGCGCCTCCGTCGAGGTCGGCGAGGGCGAGCTGACGATCTACGACAACACGACCCGCGACGGCGAGGTCGTCTGGAAGGACCTCTGCCGCGGGCCGCACCTGCCCAACACCCGCATGATCGGCAACGGCTGGGATCTGACCCGCATCGCCGCCGCATACTGGCGGGGCAGCGAGAAGAACCCGCAGCTGCAGCGGATCTACGGCACCGCCTGGCCGTCGAAGGACGAGCTGCGTGAGTACCAGCACCGCCTCGAGGAGGCCGCCAAGCGCGACCACCGCCGTCTCGGCAAGGAGCTCGACCTCTTCTCGTTCCCCGAGGAGATCGGTTCGGGTCTGTCGGTCTGGCACCCCCGTGGCGGCATCGTCCGCGGCGAGATGGAGCAGCACGCTCGCAGGCGCCACATCGAGGGCGGCTACACCTACGTGTACACCCCGCACATCTCGAAGGAAGACCTCTTCCTCACCTCGAACCACCTCGTGACGTACAAGGAGGGCATGTACCCGCCGATCGTCATGGACGAGGAGCGCGACGACGAGGGCAACATCACGAAGCAGGGCCAGGACTACTACCTGAAGCCCATGAACTGCCCGATGCACATCCTGATCTACAAGGAGCGCGCGCGCAGCTACCGCGATCTGCCCCTGCGGTTCGCCGAGAACGGCACCGTCTATCGCAACGAGCTCTCCGGTGCGCTGCACGGCCTCACCCGAGTGCGCGGCTTCACTCAGGATGACTCGCACCTGTTCGTCACCCCCGATCAGCTCGAGGGCGAGGTCGCGAAGGTCCTGGAGTTCATCCTGTCGATGCTGCGCGACTTCGGGCTCACCGACTTCGAGCTCGAGCTGTCGATGAAGGATGACGAGAAGTCCAAGTGGATCGGCTCGGACGAGTTCTGGGAATCGTCGACCGATGCTCTCCGCCGGGTCGCCGTGGCATCCGGCCTGAAGCTCACCGAAGTCCCCGGCGAGGCCGCGTTCTACGGACCGAAGATCGACCTCAAGACGCGTGATGCGATCGGCCGCACCTGGCAGCTGTCGACCGTGCAGGTCGACCCGAACCTGCCCGAGCGCTTCGAGCTCGAGTACATGGACAAGGACGGCCAGAAGAAGCGTCCGATCATGATCCACCGTGCGCTGTTCGGCTCGATCGAGCGGTTCTTCGCGATCCTCCTCGAGCACTACGCCGGCGACTTCCCGGTGTGGCTGTCGCCCGTGCAGGTCGTGGGAATCCCCGTCGCCGACGAGTTCGCCGACTACCTGGGCGAGATCGTCCAGACGCTGCGCACGCAGGGCGTGCGCGCCGAGCTCGACGCCTCCGACGACCGGATGCAGAAGAAGATCCGCACGCACACGACCGGCAAGGTCCCGCTGCTGCTGATCGCGGGCGAGAAGGATCGCGACGCGGGCACCGTCTCGTTCCGCTACCGCGACGGCACGCAGGAGAACGGCGTGCCGATCACCGATGCAGTAGCGCGCATCCGCGCAGCGATCGATGCACACACTCTCGTGCAGACAGCAGGGGACCTGGCGTGACGTCCTCGGAGTCGTGGGAGGACGCCGGCGAGTTCGCGGGCGTCCCCGACGAGTTCCAGCGGCTCTGGACGCCGCACCGGATGGCCTACATCCAGGCTGGTCCTGAGCCACTGCGCGAGGAGTGCCCGTTCTGCGAGGCTCCGAAGTTCCCGGATGCCGAGCGGCTGATCGTCGCCCGGGGGGAGACGGCCTATGTGCTGCTCAACCTTTTCCCGTACAACTCCGGACACCTGCTGGTGTGCCCGTACCGCCACATCGGCACCTACGACCAGGCAACACCCGAGGAGGTCGCCGAGATCGGGGCACTGACCCAGATCGGCATGCGCGTGCTCCGCGAGGTCTCGCGCTGCGACGGCTTCAACATCGGGATGAATCAGGGTGCCGTCGCCGGTGCCGGAGTCGACGGCCACCTGCACCAGCACATCGTGCCGCGGTGGACGTCGGACGCCAACTTCTTCCCGATCATCGCCAAGACCAAGGCCCTGCCCCAGCTGCTCGGCGAGGTGCGCGAAGCCGTGGCGAACGCCTGGCCGACGACGGCGTAGGCCACGGCTCGGAATCGCGGGTCAGCGCACCTGGCGTGCCGTGAACTGCATCCGAGGGTTGGCGTAGAACTCCTGCGCTTCGACGAGCTGCAGCTCGCGCGCACCCGACTCGAGGGTCGCGGCGAGCAGGTCGAACACGCTGGACGCGGTGCGCTCGAGCGCCGTCTTCGCGTCACCGGATCCGACATAGTGGGCCGTGAAGAGCGCCGCGGTGACGTCGCCCGAGCCGTTCGCCTTCATCGGAAGCCGAGGCGTCTGCACGATCCAGGCTCCTGCGGCGTCGGCCACGAGCATCTCGATCGTGTCGTCCTCACGGTCCGGCCGCTCGACGCTCGTGACCAGCACCGTGCTCGGTCCCATCGCCATGGCCAGGTCGACCGAGGCCAGGGTGGACTCGAGCGTGTCGGGCTCGGTGCCGGTCAGGAACCCGAGCTCGAACTGGTTCGGGGTGATGATGTCGGCAGCCGGCACGACCTTCTCGCGCAGCAGGATCGGGATGGCCGGGGCGACGAAGCATCCTGACTTCGCGTTGCCCATCACCGGATCGCAGGCGTACACGGCGGCGGGATTGGCGGCCTTGACGCGCGCCACGGCGTCGATGATCACCTCGCCGATGCCCTCGCCGCCCTGGTAACCGCTCAGCACCGCGTCGATCTCGCCGAACACGCCGCGCTCCTCGATGCCCGTGATGACCTCGCGCACGTCGTCCGGCGAGATGAGCGGACCGCGCCAGGCGCCGTAGCCTGTGTGATTGGAGAAGTTCACGGTGTAGACCGGCAGAACCTCGACGCCGATGCGCTGCAACGGGAAGACCGCGGCGGAGTTCCCGACATGCCCGTACGCGACGGCGGACTGGATGGAGAGGACCTTCATTCCCCGATCCTTTCTTTCAGAGCGGGAATGCTCCCGCGGCGGTGGGTCATCGTGCGGCCGATACGAGGTCGGCGACGAGTGTCGCAGTGTCGTCTTCGGACAGATCATGCACTGTGAGGCGCAGATGGCGCGACGGATCGGCGCGTTCGTCGAGGGCGAAGTCGTCGCCGGTTCGAGCGAGCCAGCCCCGACGCATGAGGCGTTCGGCGACGATGCGCGCCGGCTTCGGCAACTCGATCCACAGGCTCAGACCGTCGGTGGCGGGGGAGTCGAGGCCATGCTCACGCAGCCGCGACGCGAAGGCCGCATTGCGTGCCGCGTAGTGCTCGCGGGCGTCGGCGATGCGTGCGAGCACCGACTCGTCGGTCAGCTGAGTGAGGGTGAGACGCTGCAGCAGGTGGCTGACCCAAGTGGTTCCGGGACTCAGACGCATGGCGAGGCGCTCTGCCGTGGTGGCATCCGTCGCCGCGATGGCGAGGCACATGTCCGGCCCGAGGAACTTCGAGACCGAGCGCACCAGCGCGAACCGCCGGTGGTCCGGGCCGATCAGCGATTCGTATGGACGCTGCGACAGCATCGAGAAGTGATCGTCCTCGATGATCAGCACGTACGGATGAGCGGCGAGCACGGCGCGCAGCTCCGCCGCACGAGCGGCCGTGAGACTCGCCCCCGTCGGGTTCTGAGCGCGCGGGGTGCAGATCACCGCTCGCACGCCGGCATCCAAGGCGGCGCGCAGCCCCTCGACCGTCATCCCCTGTTCGTCCACCGGCACGGGAACGGCCCGATACCCGCCGAGTCGGACCGTGTGGATGCTCGCCAGGAAGCAGGGATCCTCGAGTGCGACGGCATCGTCGCGCATCAGCGCCTGCGCGAGCAGTCGCTCGACGGCGTCGACGGCGCCGCTCGTGACGGTGATGCCGAAGTCGAGGTGACCGAGATCATGCGCGATCCATTCGCGCGCCCAGTCCTGCAGCCCCGGGTCGATGACGGGCTCGCCGTAGAGCACCGGACGACCGGCCACCGTGGCCAGCGCAGGCGATGGATCGGGGATCAGTCGAGGGTCCGGGTTGCCGGTCCCGACGTCGCGCAGCACCGTATCGGAGGCGTAGCCCTCCTGGGCCACCGACTCGAGACCGGCGATGACCGTGCCGGCGCGACCTCGGGAGATCACGAGCCCGGCCTGAGCGAGCTGTCGGTATGCGGCGACCGCGGTGTTGCGATTGACTCCGAGGGTCGTGGCGAGCTCCCGCACGGGAGGGAGGGGACTGCCGGCGCGCAGCACACCGCGCTCGCGCAGACCGCGCACGCTGTCGGCGATGTCCGCTGCGGTCGTTCCGGTGATCTGGTCGCTCATGTGTCCTCACCACCGATTCTAGGTCGTTCCGGACAGTGCTACTGTTTGGCCTAGATCAAACGAGACATCGTTCGACACACTCATGCACATCGTGCTTCCCCGACAGGAGCTTTCATGACCGAACAGACCACCACCGGATCCTCGCGCGTCAAGCGCGGTCTCGCCGAGATGCTCAAGGGCGGCGTGATCATGGACGTGGTCACCGCCGATCAGGCCAAGATCGCCGAAGACGCGGGCGCCGTCGCCGTCATGGCGCTCGAGCGGGTTCCCGCCGACATCCGCGCACAGGGCGGTGTCTCGCGCATGAGCGACCCCGACATGATCGACAGCATCATCGCGTCGGTGTCGATCCCCGTCATGGCGAAGGCACGCATCGGCCACTTCGTCGAAGCGCAGGTGCTGCAGGAGCTCGGCGTCGACTACATCGACGAGTCCGAGGTGCTCTCTCCCGCCGACTACGTGAACCACATCGACAAGCACGGCTTCGCTGTGCCCTTCGTCTGCGGTGCCACCAACCTCGGTGAGGCGCTGCGCCGCATCAATGAGGGCGCGGCGATGATCCGCTCCAAGGGTGAGGCCGGCACGGGGGATGTCTCCGAGGCGATGAAGCACATCAGGAAGATCCGTGGCGAGATCGCGGCTCTCACGTCTCTTCCGAAGGACGAGCTGTTCGTCGCGGCGAAAGAGCTGCAGGCGCCGTACGAGCTCGTGGCCGAGATCGCCGAGACCGGCAAGCTCCCCGTCGTGCTGTTCGTCGCGGGTGGCGTCGCGACCCCCGCGGATGCAGCGATGATGATGCAGCTGGGCGCCGACGGCGTCTTCGTGGGCTCGGGCATCTTCAAGTCCGGCAACCCGGCGGAGCGCGCCAAGGCGATCGTCAAGGCGACCACCTTCTTCGATGACGCCAAGGTGATCGCCGAGGTCTCACGCGGACTCGGCGAGGCTATGGTCGGCATCAACGTCTCCGACCTCCCCGCGCCGCACCGCCTGGCCGAGCGTGGCTGGTAGTCCACGGGTCGGCGTCCTCGCGCTGCAGGGCGACGTGCGCGAGCACGCCGCCCTGCTCGCGGGACTCGGAGCCGAGGTGGCGCTGGTGCGCCGCCCGGAGGAGCTTGCGTCTGTCGACGGTCTCGTCATCCCCGGCGGCGAGTCCAGCGTGATCGACAAGCTGTCGCGCACATTCGGGATGCAGGAGCCGATCAGGGACGCGATCGCTGCGGGACTCCCCGTGTATGGGACATGCGCCGGGCTGATCCTTCTCGCCGATGAGGTACTCGACGGCATCGAGGGACAGCAGTCATTCGGCGGCCTGGACATCGCCGTACGCCGAAATGCCTTCGGACGCCAGACGGAGTCCTTCGAGATGGACCTCGACGTTCCGGCGCTCGGTGAGGTGCCCGTGCACGCGACGTTCATCCGAGCTCCGATCGTCGAACGCGCAGGCGAGCGGGTCGAGGTGGTCGCCTCGCTTCCGGACGGCAGAATCGTCGCCGTGCGGCAGGGGCCACTCGTCGGCACCAGCTTCCACCCCGAGGTCGACGGCGAGACGCGCTTTCACGAGCTGTTCCTCGCGGGAGTCCGGGAGCGCACCTCGCGCCGTTGACGCCATGCCGTGCGACCCGCCACGGACCGGCGCGTGACAGGCGAGGGCCCGAGGTCGGACTATTCTCGTTCGAGTGACTGGATCCAGGGCTGAGGCCGCGTATGCGCGTGCCGTCACCGCATTCAGCACCCCGACACTCGATCTGCTGCACGGTCGGTTCGCCCCGTTCGTGGTCGCGTCGCTCACTCTTCTGTTCACCGCCGACCGGGCGTCTGTCGCGGTCGCGGATGCGCACGCCGAGCTGGGCGAGGTGCTCGACGAACTCCGAGCGGCGGGGTACGACGACGACAGGCGGCTTCCGTCCGGGAGCGGCCGGGACGTGTGCCGGAACTGGGTGCGCCTCGGCTGGCTGATCCAGCAGATCGACGACGACGTCGAGGTCTACCGCCTGTCTGCGCATGCCGTCGCAGCACTCGAGATATCCGGCCGCACCGGCGGAGGGCGCACGCGCGTGTCGAACTCCCGCGTGCGCACCCTCCTCGACGCGGTCGACCACCTGTCGGTGAGCGCGGAAGTCGACCCGGTCCGGCGGCTGGCGCGGCTGTATGACGAACGCGATCTGCTCGACGCAGAGATCGCTCGCATCCAGGAGACCGGGCATGCCGACCCTGCCGACGATGAGGAGCTCCTCGAGGAGGCCGAGAACGTCCTGCACCTGGCACGCGAACTGCCCGCCGATTTCACGCGCGTCGCCGAGTCGCTCAGGTCGATGCAACGCGACGTCGTCGCCCACCTGCGCAGGGACGAGAGACCGACGAGCGAAGTGCTCCGCGAGTATCTGCAGCGCGCCCAGGATGTGATGCAGTCGACACCGGAGGGGCGCGCGTTCGCAGGAGCCCTGCGTCTGATCGGCGACCCCGATCGCATCGATGCCCTCACAGAGCAGCTTCGCGGACTGCTCGGCCGGCCCTTCGCCCGTATGCTCGACGGCGCGCAGCGCGCCGAGCTCGACGCCATCGGTCGACGCGTAGAGCAGGGGGTGGAGGAGGTGCTGGCCGCGCAGCGCCGCGCTTCGCACGTGATCACCGGCCAGGTGAAGACCCACGATCCGCTGCGCGATCGTCAGATCGACGACCTCCTGCGCGACGTCATCGCCGGGCTCCATGGGTGGTCCGGCCCGGCGACGGTCGTCGACCCGGTGCGCAGCATGCCGCTGATCGATCTCGGGCATCTGCGTCAGACCACCAGCGATATCCGCCCGCCGCGTGCACCGGCGCCCCTCGCCGACGCCGATGACGTCGACTTCCTCGATCACGACACGCGCGCCTGGGGTGGTCCGAGATATGCCGAGCTCGAGGAATACGTCGCCGGACTGGGGACGGACTTCGACCTCGCCGATGCCTTCCGGTCGGTGCCCGACGCGGCTCGGCGCCCTGTCGATCTGCTCGGTCTGCTCGAGATCGCGCACCGGAACGGCCTCACCGAGGGAGATGGCATCTCGACGGTCGAAGCATTGCGCCCGGACGGCACGAGCAGGCGATTCGCATTCGGCGCCGTGACCGCCCGCAGCACGAAAGAGGATTCAGATGATGAGTGACGACGACCTCACCACAGCCGGCGCGGATGAGGGGTTCATCGCTCCGACGGCGATGGAGGACGACCTCGAGGCGCACTTCCCCGGCGATCGCGGCACGCTCGATCCCGAGATCAGACGCGTGCTCGTGCACCTGCTCCAGCGGCGTTTCATCTCGATGGAGCGCAACCGACGTGAGTGGACGCTGCTGCTCGAGCACCAGCAGGTGATCGAGTCGCGGCTCAACGACATCTACCTGCGTCTGATCATCGATCACGCCAGAGGGTTCGCGTACAAGCAGCAGCTGCGCTCTGACGAGGTCGAGATGCCCGTGCTGCTGAAGGACTCTCCGTACTCGCGCGCCGAGACGCTCGTTCTCGTGCACCTGCGGACCGTCTACCAGCGCGAGTCCGCGTCCGGCGAGGGTTCAGTGCGGATCGACATCGAGGACGTCGAGCAGACCGTGCTGAGCTACTTCGCGGACGTCGACGGCGGAACCGCGAAGCAGCAGCGCGCCATCCGCAGCGCATTGGATCGGCTGGATCGAGAGGGCATCGTGCAGGAGGAGACCAGCGGACGCTACCGGATCACCGCGCTCGTCGAGGTGGTGCTCAGTGCGGAGACGCTCAAGGAGCTGCGGGAGTGGCTGCGATCCCAGGCGGTGGTGGCGCGATGACGATGATGGACACGCTCTTCGGGATGATCCCCGCGAGCTCACGCGGTCAGCAGTGGGTCGCGGAGGAGCTCCAGCTCATCAACTGGGGCGGCTACGACGGCGGTCCCCACCGCGTGCGGTTCTCGCCCGATGCGACCCTGCTGTGCGGCGGATCGGGGTCGGGCAAGTCGACGCTCATGGACGGCTACATCGCGCTGATGATGCCGCACACGACGCCCTTCAACGGCGCGTCCAACGGCGGCGTCACGGGCCGTCCCCGCGGCGACGAGCAGCGGAACATCCTGTCGTACGGGCGCGGCAAGATCGACGAGTCCCGCACCGAGGAGGGGACGAAGCTCCGCGTGCTGCGCGGCGACGGCGAGGACACCTGGAGCGCCGTCTCGATGACGTGGTTGGATCACGACGGCTCGCGCTTCACGGCGGTGCGCGGGTGGTACATCCCCGCGGACGCCCGCACCCTCGAGGACACCACGCGATTGCGGGCCACGATCGACGGCGCCTTCGACCTCTCGCAGCTCGAACGCGCTGCGGTCCAGCGACTCAGTGACGCGTCGGTGCGCGCCGTCGGGCTGGAGCCCGTGGCGACCGACCGCGAGTTCTCGGCTCGACTTCACGCCGTGCTCGGCATCGGCGCGGCCGGTTCGGGGGCGAAGGCGATCAGTCTTCTCGCCCGCATCCAGGCCGGTCAGCAGATCACGACGGTCGACGACCTCTACAAGAAGCTCGTGCTCGAGGAGCCCGAGACGATGGCGACCGCGGACGCGGTGGTCGCTCATTTCGATGAGTTGGAGAGCACCCGGACGCGGATGCTCGTCGCCAAGCAGCAGGTGGCGGCTCTCGAGCCGATCCGCGAGATCTCGCAGCGCATCGAGGCGGCGTCGGCGCGGATGAGCGTCGTGGACGAGGTCGGGGTCTTCTCGGAGCCGACCTCCCTCGCGTCCCTGTGGAGCGCCGAGCGCCGCCTCGATCTGCTGCGCGAGGTGGAGGCGGATCTGCGTGACCGCACCCAGGCGCTGCAGCTGGCCGTCCGCGAGAAGAACGCACTGATCGCCGCCGCCGAGGTCGAGCGGGAGGGGCTGCTCGACGTCCTGCGGCAGTCCGGAGGCGACCGCCTCGAGACCGCTCAGCGCGAGCTGCGGGGTGTCGAGCGCCGACTGGAGGACGTCCAGCGCGAGCGGGCGCGCTTCGACAGCGTCGCCAGGGAGCTCGGCGCCGAGGTGCGCACCGCATCCGATTTCGAGGAACTGCTCGCCCGCGTCGGCCGGGAGCTCCCGCAGAGCGGACTGCGCGGAGCCCGCGCCGCCTTCGCCGATGCAGAGTCGTCGCGCCGAGCGGTCGAGAGCGAGCTGAGTCGCGCGCGTGCCGAGCAGGACCGCACCCGTGAGCTCCGCGGGAGCATTCCCGCGCATCTGCATGAGGCGAGAACTCTCCTCGCCCAGGCGGCCGGGCTCACCCCGACGGATCTGCCCTTCGTCGGTGAGCTCATCGAGGTGCGCACCGAGTTCGAGCCCTGGCGGGACGCGTTCAACCTCGCCCTCGGCGGGTTCGCGCGGACATTGCTCGTCGATGTCGCGGACCTCGGGCGGTTCCGTGCGGCCATCGAGTCGGTGCGCATCGCTGAGCGGATCAGCTACGAAGGCGTCCCGACGGGCGTCGCCGAGTCTCGGACGGCGGACCCCCGCACGCTCCCCGGTCGTCTCGATCACCGATCGACGCCGTTCACCGGATGGCTTCAGCAGCGACTCCGTGAGCGGTTCGAGTACGTGTGCGTGGACTCGTCGACCGAGCTCGCCGAGCACCCTCGCGCGCTGACGCTCGCGGGGCAGGTGTCGCACGGAGACCGCGGGTCCCATGGCGGGCATGGCCGGGCGAACATGCTCGGATTCTCGAACGCGCGCCGTCTTCGCGAGCTCGACGAGCAGATCAGCCAGCTCGAGAGCCGCCGCGATGCTGCGACTCAGGCCGCTGCGGACGCCGAGGCCGACCTCGACTGGATCGAGGCGACGTCCAAGGCGCACGCGAAGATCGAGGACCTCACCTGGGATCAGATCGACGTCGAGGCCGTCACGGCGGAGCGCGCGCGATGGGTCGCAGTGGAGGCGGAGGTCACCGACGAGAACCCGAAGATCGCCGAGCTGAAGTCGCAGGCCGAGGAGCTCAGAAAACGGGTCGGCCGTCTGCGCGACGAGAGCTCCCGACTCGGGGGAGACCTCACACTCGCTCAGGACCGTTGGGTGGAGGTCACCGACCAGGTCGACGACTGTCAGCGGATCGTCGATGCGGCTGAGGCGGCCGAGATCGCGCTGGAGGAGCGGCATCGTTCGTTCCTCGACGCGCGCTTCCTCGGAGCAGACGCGGCCGTCAGCGTGACGGCGTCGGAGCGCCTCGCTCACCTCGACGCCGCATTGCGCACGGCCGCGACCAGACTGCTCGAGGACCGCACGTCGGCAGCCGCGGCGCACGCCGAGCAGCGTGAGCAGATGCGACGCCTGATGACCGGTTTCCTCGAGCGCTGGGATACGCTCACGATCCTCCCCGACCCCGACGAGTCGGTCGCGGAGTTCGAGAGCATCCTCGTGGCGCTCGAGACCAACGGCCTGCACGAGCTGGAATCCGAATGGCGAGACAGCCTCCTCAAGCTCTCCGGAAACGATCTGACGAGCCTGGATTCGACGCTGGGTCGTGCACTGCGCGAGATCAAGAACCGCATCGACCCGATCAACAGGATCATGGAGGAGCTGCCGTTCTACGACGATGATCACCGTCTTCAGATCACACCGCGCGAGAACCAGTCCGAGGCGCGCAGGCGATTCCGCAAGGAGCTTCGCGAGGTGCGCAGCCTCATCGACGCAGCGGAGACGGATGTCGATCGTGAGAGCGTCTACCGGAGGATGAGCCGTCTCATCGGTCGGATGCGACGCACAGCTCCCGACTTCGCCGAGCTCATCGACGTGCGCAACCATGTGCGGGTGAGCGCGGAGCGGGTCCATGCGACGACCCGGGAGCATGTCGCGCTCTACGACCACATCGGCGAGAAATCGGGTGGAGAGTCGCAGGAGCTGGTCGCCTTCATCGTGGGCGCGGCACTGCGCTACCAGCTCGGCGACGCGGGTGCCGAGCGTCCGAGGTATGCACCCGTGTTCATGGACGAGGCCCTGATCAAGGCGGACGCGCACTTCACGAAGCGTGCGATCGGAGCATGGCGGGGTCTCGGCTTCCAGCTCGTGATCGGTGCGCCGAACGACAAGTACAGCGCCATCGAACCGCATGTCGACGTGGAGTACGACATCCTCAAGGACACGCGCGGCCGCTCCTGGGCACGGCCGAAGGTCGGTCTGCCCGCCGAGTGACACCGGCGATGCTGGTCAGCGCGACACGAGAGTTCGGATCGCGCCGACCGTGCGGTCGATGTCGTCCCGGGTCGTCGCCCAGGACGACATCGAGCAGCGCAGCGCAGCGCGACCTCTCCACTCGGCCCCGGTCATGGCGGCGGTGCCCTCCACGAGCACGGCCTCACCCAGCCGTCGCGTCGCCTCATCGGAATCGAGACAGAACATGACCTGCGTGTAGTCGACGTCGTTGAGGATGCGGATGCCGTCGATCGTCGTGAGCCCCTCGGCCATCGCCACCGCGTTCTCGTGCAGCCTGTCGATCAGGTTCGAGATGCCGTCCCGTCCGAGGCTGCGCATCGCCGCCCACGCGGGCACGCCGCGTGCGCGACGGGACAGTTCCGGCGTCACGTCCCACGGGTCCAGACTCGTG
Source organism: Microbacterium sp. CGR1 (assembly GCF_001266755.1). NCBI lineage: Bacteria > Bacillati > Actinomycetota > Actinomycetes > Micrococcales > Microbacteriaceae > Microbacterium > Microbacterium sp. CGR1. The sequence goes on along the minus strand of NZ_CP012299.1, from coordinate 889,064 downwards.
TAGATGAGGTAATCGCCACCCGTGCGGAACGCGGCGATGGAGTCCGCAGGGTCGCGGACGATCGCCATGCCGCAGTCGTAGGGCACGTTGAGCGTCTTATGCGCATCTGTCGCCCACGAATCGGCGTCGGACATGCCCGCCGTCAGCGGCTGTAGCGACTCGGAGGCCGCGGCCCAGAGGCCGAATGCGCCGTCGACGTGCACCCAGGCTCCGTGCCGATGGGCTATCGGTATGAGGGCTGCGAAGTCGTCGAATGCGCCGGTGTGCACTTCTCCGGCCTGTAGACAGACGATGGTCGGTCCTGAGCCGTCCGCGAGGACGCTGTCCAGGGCGTCTGGTCGCATGCGCCCCTGCGCGTCGGATTCGACGGCAGTGATGCCGGTGCGTCCGATCCCGAGGAACCGCGCTGCACGGTCGATCGACCCATGGCGGTCGGCACCTACGACGAAGCGCATCTGCGGAGATCCGTGCAGTCCCTTCTCGCTGAGGTTCCAGCCGACTCGAGCGAGAACGGCGTTCCGTGCCGTCGCGAGGCAGGTGAAGTTCGCCATCTGGCCGCCGGTGACGAATCCGACGCTCGCGTCGTCGGGCAGGCCCAGGATGTCGAGCATCCACCGGCCGGCTATGCGCTCCAACGCCACGGTCGTCGGCGTGAGCAGTGCGGATCCCGAATTCTGGTCCCAGGCGGACACGAGCCAGTCGGCGGCGAGGGCAGCGGGATGCGTGCCGCCGATGACGAACCCGAAGAATCGTCCTCCGGGGATCGCGACGAGACCGGGGTCCGCCCGCGACACGATCTCGTCGATCACCTCTTCCGGGTCCATGCCTTCGGCGGGCAGGGGGCCGCCGAAGGCGTCGAGCATCTCGGCGAGGGTCGCCCGCGGCCACACCGGTCTGTCGTCGAGCGACCCGAGGAACTCGAGTGCTGCTCGGTGGGCGGCGTCCAGTCCGCGGATCCTGTCATCGTCGACGCTCTGGTCCATGTGTCAGGACTACACCCACGCCTGCCCTCACACCAGAGCGATCACGGGAACAGGAGGCCGCCGCTCCGTGTGCGGCCACAGGCCGCGGGCATGGTTCGATAGAATGGACGATGCCCTGGGCCGTGCCCACGGGCGGATACGACGAGCGGAGAATTATGTCCGGGCATTCCAAGTGGGCCACCACGAAGCACAAGAAGGCCATCATCGACTCCAGGCGCGCCAAGTCCTGGGCCAAGCTCATCAAGAACATCGAGGTCGCGGCCAAGCTCGGCGGAGCCGACCTGCAGGGAAACCCGACGCTGTTCGACGCGGTGCAGAAGGCGAAGAAGACGTCGGTCCCGAAGGACAACATCGATCGCGCAGTGAAGCGCGGCGCGGGCATCGGCGGCGAAGCGGTCGAGTACACCTCGATCATGTACGAGGGGTACGGACCCAACGGCGTCGCGATGATGATCGAATGTCTGACCGACAACAAGAACCGTGCTGCGGCCGAGGTCCGCACTGCTCTCAGCCGCAACGGCGGAACCCTCGCCGACCCGGGCAGCGTCGCCTACAACTTCAGCCGCAAGGGCGTGATCGTGGTCGGCTCCGAGGGGACCACCGAGGATGACGTGATGATGGCCGCGCTCGAAGCGGGGGCCGAAGAGATCGAGCCGCACGCCGAGGGCTTCGAGATCATCACCGAGGCCACGGATCTCGTGACCGTCCGCAGCGCGCTGCAGGAGGCGGGAATCGACTACGAATCCGCCGACGTCGAGTTCGTGCCGAACCTCAAGGTCGAGATCGACGCCGACACCGCTCGCAAGATCTTCCGCCTCATCGATGCACTCGAAGACAGCGAGGACGTGCAGAACGTCTTCACCAACTTCGATCTCACCGCCGAGGTGCAGGCCGAGCTCGAGAACGACGACGCGTAGGCGCGCCGACCGCGTGCCGTCGGACGAGACGCTTAGCCTGGGGGAGTGACCTCCTCCTCGCTTCGCGTGCTCGGCATAGACCCGGGTCTCACCCGGTGCGGCGTGGGGGTCGTCGACGTCGACCGGGCTCGACGAGGGACGCTCGTGCATGTTGGAGTCATCCGCTCGGCGCCCGATCTCCCGATCGGCGAACGACTCGCGATCGTCGCCGCAGGCATCCGAGAGGTGCTGGAGCTCCATCGGCCCGATGCTGTCGCGGTCGAGCGCGTGTTCGCGCAGCAGAACAGTCACACGGTGATGGGCACGGCCCAGGCGAGCGGCGTGGCTCTGCTGCTCGCTGCTGAGGCAGGACTCCCGGCGGCCACGCACACTCCGAGCGAGGTCAAGGCGGCGGTCACCGGCTACGGCTCGGCAGACAAGCGTCAGGTGCAGACCATGATCGCCCGGATCCTGCGCCTGGATGCGCCGCCGCAGCCGCCGGATGCCGCTGACGCCCTCGCGATCGCGCTCTGCCACGCGTGGCGTCGGGGCGCAGCGGGGGTCCCGGGCGTGGACGCGCTCACCCCGGCCCAGAAGGCATGGGCCGACGCGGAGCGTGTCGCTCGAACATATCTACGATCGGGTGCGTAGGCTGGGCGGATGATCTCCTCGCTGCACGGCGCTGTCCTCCACTCGACCGCCGATCAGGTCATCATCGACGTCGGGGGAGTCGGGTTCTCCGTCTCGGTGCCCGCAGACGTGGCTCACACCGCGACCGTCGGCGAGAAGCTGATGCTGCACACGAGCCTCATCGTGCGCGAGGATGCGTTGTCGCTCTACGGGTTCGCCGACCGCAGCGAGCTGGAGATCTTCGGCCTGCTGATCAGCGTGACCGGCGTCGGGCCGAAGTCGGCGCTGGGGGTACTGTCGCATCTCACCGTCGACCAGATCGCGGAAGCCGTGACATCGGAGGATGACGCCCCGTTCCGCCGTGTCTCGGGTATCGGCCCCAAGACCGCCAAGCTCATCGTCCTCCAGCTCGCGGGCAAGGTGCATCCGGTGGGCGCGGCGTCGAAGCCCGCCGCGAGCGGACCCGTCGACGTCGTCGATCAGGTCGCTGCCGCGCTCGTCGGTCTGGGGTGGTCCGAGAAGGTCGCCGCCGAGGCCGCCGCGCAGACCGCCGCGGAGGCCTCTGAGGCCGAGCGGGCAGCCGTCGCACCGCTGCTGCGCCGCACGCTCGCACTGCTGGGGCCGGCGCGTGTCTGACATCCGCGACGCCGCCGAGCCCTCCGACGACACCGAGCTGGCGATCGAAGGAGCCCTGCGACCCACGAGCCTGGGTGAGTTCGTCGGTCAGCAGAAGGTGCGGGGGCAGCTCCAGCTGCTCCTCGATGCCGCACGGATCCAGAATCGCCCGCCCGACCACATCCTGCTCGCGGGCCCGCCCGGGCTCGGCAAGACCACGCTGGCGATGATCGTCGCGCACGAGAGCGAACGTCCGCTGCGCCTCTCGAGCGGACCGGCGATCCAGCACGCCGGCGACCTCGCCGCGCTCCTCTCGAGCCTCGTGCCCGGCGAGGTGCTGTTCATCGACGAGATCCACCGGATGGCGCGGTCGGCGGAGGAGATGCTCTATCTCGCGATGGAGGACTTCCGCATCGACATCATGGTGGGCAAGGGCGCGGGGGCGACCAGCATCCCGCTGGACCTCGCACCGTTCACTCTCGTGGGTGCGACGACGCGCTCGGGTCTGCTGCCGAACCCGCTGCGGGATCGCTTCGGCTTCACCGGTCACCTGGAGTTCTACGAGGAGGCGGAGCTCGAGCGCGTCATCGCACGCTCGGCCCTCATGCTGGGCGTCGATCTGCCGCGGGATTCGCTGTCGGAGATCGCCCGTCGCTCGCGCGGCACTCCTCGTATCGCGAACCGCCTGCTGCGTCGAGTGCGCGACTATGCGCTCGTTCACGGCGGCGGCGCGGCCTCCCTGGTCGGGGTCAAGGCGGCGCTGGAGCTCTACGACGTCGACCCCATCGGACTGGACCGCCTCGACAGAGCGGTGCTCGAGGCGCTCGTTCGGCGCTTCCGCGGGGGTCCCGTGGGGCTCAGCACGCTCGCGGTCGCCGTGGGCGAGGAGGCCGAGACGGTCGAGAGCGTCGTCGAGCCCTATCTCGTGCGCATCGGGTTCCTGGGTCGCACACCGCGCGGTCGCGTCGCCATGCCGGAGGCCTACAGCCACCTCGGCATCGCGCACCCGGACGGGGCGCTCCGACTTGATGACCTATAATCGCTGAAGACTTCCCCTGATAGAACTGCGCGACCGTCCTGTGGTGCGCGCACCTGAGAAAGGCCCTTTGCCACCATGCCCATGGAAATCCTCCTCTTCGGCCTTCTCGCCGTTCTCGTCGTCTTCATGTTCGTCAACGGACGCAAGCGCCAGAAGCAGATGAAGGCTGAGCAGGAGGAGAAGGCGACCAAGACCGTTCCCGGGGTCAAGGTGCTCCTCCAGGGTGGTATCTACGGCACGATCGTGGCCTACGACCACGACGACCTCGACTCACCCGCGCTCGTCGAGATCGCTCCCGGCACCGTCATCGAGGTGCACAGCCAGGCGATCCTGCGCATCGTCGAGCCCAAGGACGCGATCGAGACCGACCCGGCAGTGCTCGCCGCCGAAGATGCACCGATCGTGAACGACGTTCCCGTCGTCGACGACGCTCCGGCCCTCGAGACTCCCGAGGAGACCCGTCGCCGTCTCGAGCGCGACGCCGACGACAAGTAGCCTTCGCGCTGCACCACCTCGGCACTCCGGCATCTTAGAAAGCTGATCACACGTGGCCACTTCTTCTCCGGTCCGTCATGCCTGGCGGGTCCTCATGGGCCTGCTCCTGGTGACGGGCGTCCTCTTCGGCATCAACGCGCTCGGCGTCCACGTGTTCGAGAAGAGCTCCTGGACCCCTGAGCTCGCGCTCGACCTGCAGGGCGGCACGCAGATCGTGCTCAGTGCCGAGACCGAGGACGGCGCTGCGCCCTCCCCGGAGCAGCTCGATCAGGCGGCCGCGATCATCCGCCAGCGCGTCGATGCATCCGGTGTGGCCGAGGCCGACATCACCACCGAGGGCGGCCGCAACATCGTGGTGCAGATCCCGGGTGTCGCGGACGAGCAGACGCGTGCGCGCATCCAGTCCAGCGCGCAGCTGGAGTTCCGCCCGGTGCTCGCCACGACGGCCGGCACGAATCAGTACGTGGGTGAAGACGGCAACGAGACGGCGTATCCGACCCCGGACGACTCGCTGAACGCGACGCCGACGGCCGAGCCGACGGATGCGAGCGACCTCGCCTGGGTGACCGACAGGCTCGCCGCGGAGTTCCAGGCCTACGACTGCGCCAACCCCGAGAACGACCCCTCGAATGCGCCCAAGGACCAGCCGCTCATCGCGTGCGATCCCTCGGGCCAGGCGAAGTACCTCCTCGGTCCGACCGAGCTCACGGGTGACGCCATCACCGACGCATCCGCGGGCCGCGACCCGAAGACGGGCGCGTGGCTCGTCCAGCTGACGATGAACGGCGACGGCGCCGAGGCCTTCGGCGAGGTGAGCACCCGCCTCAACCAGAACCGCCTCGCGGAGCTCTCGCCGCGTGATCAGTTCGCCTTCGTCCTCGACGGATCGGTGATCAGCGCACCGCGCATGAACGGACAGATCCTCGACGGTCGCCCGAGCATCTCGGGAGACTTCAACCAGGAGTCGGCGACCGCCCTCGCCGACCAGCTCAAATTCGGCGCCCTGCCCCTGAGCTTCGAGGTTCAGAGCTCCGACACCATCTCCGCGACCCTGGGCACCCAGCAGCTTCAGATCGGTCTCATCGCGGGCCTCATCGGTCTCGCACTCGTGGCGATCTACTCACTGATCGTCTATCGGGCGCTCGGCTCCGTGATCATCGCGTCCATCGCCGTGATGGCTGTTCTGACGTACATCATCATCTGCATCCTCGCGTGGCGATTGGGCTTCCGCCTGTCGCTCGCCGGCGTCGCGGGCCTCATCGTCTCGATCGGCTTCACCGCCGACTCGTTCATCGTGTACTTCGAGAGGATCCGAGACGAGCTCCGCGACGGAAAGTCGATCACCTCGGCGGTCGAAGACGGCTGGGGCAGAGCGAAGCGCACGATCTACATCTCGAAGTCGATCAACATCCTCGCGGCCGTGGTGCTGTACATCCTCGCGGACTCCACCGTGAAAGGCTTCGCCTTCACTCTGGGGCTCACGACCCTCATCGACGTGTTCATCTTCGTGATCTTCACGCACCCGGTGATGCAGCTGCTCGCCCGCACCAAGTTCTTCGGCGGGGGCCACAAGCTCTCCGGTCTCGATCCCGAATCGCTCGGTGCGGTGTACCGCAGCCGATCGCAGTTCCGTCAGGTGTCGACCGCCACCGCGGGCCGCGGCGCGAAGAACGCCAGAGCCAAGGGCGAAGCCGAGCGCCGTCAGACCATCGCAGAGCGCAAGCGCGCCGAAGCACTAGCCGGTGAGAGAACCACCCGCACCGGAAGCGAGGGGGACGCCTGATGGCTTCCATGAACGAGTTCGGTAACAACCTCTACACGGGAAAGACGTCCTTCCCGTTCGTCGGCAAGCGCCGCCTGTGGTTCATCATCGCGATCGTGCTGGTCGTCGGCTCGGCGCTGGTGCCGCTCATCCGCCCGATCCAGTTCTCGATCGAGTTCACGGGCGGGTCGCAGTTCACCGTGCAGGCGCCCGACAGCTTCGAGCAGGAGACCGCGAAGACCGCGGTGCAGTCGGTCGTACCCGGTGCGGCGACCAAGGTCGTCGTGGTGGGCGGCAACGACATCCGCGTCCAGACCGATCAGATGAGCGCTGCCGAGACGCAGCAGGTCTCCAACGCCCTCGCCGATGCCTATGGCGTCGAGCCCGAGAGCGTGACCTCGTCGTTCATCGGACCGGCGTGGGGTGAGAACGTCACCAAGCAGTCCCTCTGGGGTCTCGCGATCTTCCTCGCACTGACGTTCCTGATCCTCGCGATCTACTTCCGGACGTGGAAGATGTCCGCGGCAGCGATCCTCGGCCTGCTCGACGTCCTCGTCATCACGGTCGGCGTCTACGCCCTGGCCGGGTTCGAGATCTCACCGGCCGCGGTCATCGGATTCCTGACGATCCTCGCCTACTCGCTGTATGACACCACGGTGGTGTTCGACAAGATCAGGGAGAACACCACGGAGGACGGCGAGAACTCGACGCGAACCTTCGGCGAGTCGGTCAACCTGGCGGTGAACCAGACGCTCATCCGATCGATCAACACCTCGGTCGTCGCCGCGCTGCCGGTCGGCGCGGTCCTCTTCATCGGAGCCTTCTGGCTGGGAGCCGAGTCCCTCACCGACATCTCGCTCTCGATCTTCGTCGGCATCCTGGTCGCGACCTACTCGACCCTGTTCGTGGCCGCGCCGCTCTACTCGCTCTTCCGCGAGAACGAGCCGCAGATCGCGGCACGAGATGCCAAGATCCGCGAGGCACGAAGCCTCGCGACCGCAGAGGCCCGATAGTCCCCGCTCCGCGGGGCCGCACCCCGTGGAGCACGCGTAAGCTGTTGTGATTCGGAGGTGAGCGGATGGCGGAACCGCAGACGGCGTCGCAGGGCTCCAGCCTGAGACGACTGGTTCCCCGCATCTTCTCCCGCGCGCCCAGGATCAACGACCTCGACAACCTGATCCGCACGGTCCGTGCGAATCACCCGCGAGGCGATCTCGCCGTCATCGAGCGCGCCTACGCCGTGGCCAAAGAGAAGCACACCGGCCAGCAGCGCCAGAGCGGCGAGCCCTACATCACGCACCCGCTCGCCGTCGCGCAGATCCTCGCGGAGATGGGCCTGGGTCCTCGAGCCATCGCTGCGGCACTGCTGCACGACACCGTCGAAGACACCGGCTATGCGCTCACCGACCTCACGGCGGAGTTCGGCGACGAGGTCGCGATGCTCGTCGACGGCGTCACCAAGCTCGACAAGGTCAAGTACGGCGAGAGCGCCCAGGCCGAGACCGTCCGCAAGATGATCGTCGCGATGTCGAAGGACATCCGCGTTCTGCTGATCAAGCTCGCCGACCGCCTGCACAACGCCCGCACGTGGGGATTCGTCCCGCCCGAGAAAGCTGCGAAGAAGGCCAAGGAGACGCTCGAGATCTACGCGCCTCTGGCCAACCGCCTCGGTATCCAGGCGATCAAGTCCGAGCTCGAGGACCTCTCGTTCGCTGTGCTGCATCCGAAGATCTACAACGAGATCCACAACCTGATCGCCCAGCGCACCCCGCAGCGCGAGAAGTACCTCGCTCAGGTCGTCGAGGAGATCGACGAGGACCTGCGCGATCTGCGCATCCGAGGCAAGGTCGTCGGGCGTCCGAAGCAGCTGTACTCGGTGTACCAGAAGATGGTCGTACGAGGCCGTGAGTTCGACGACATCTACGACCTGATCGGCATCCGCGTGCTGGTCGCGTCGGTGCGCGACTGCTACGCGGTGCTCGGCGCCATCCACGCGCGCTGGACGCCGCTGCCCGGTCGCTTCAAGGACTACATCGCCACCCCGAAGTTCAACCTCTACCAGTCGCTGCACACCACGGTGATCGGACCGTCGGGTCGGACGGTCGAGATCCAGATCCGCACGCACGAGATGCACCAGCAGGCGGAGTACGGCGTCGCCGCGCACTGGATGTACAAAGAGCGGATGAACGGCGGCAAGACCGAGGTCCGCGCCGCCGACAACGACATGGCGTGGCTCGCGCACATCTCGGACTGGCAGGCCGAGACGGCGGATCCCGGCGAGTTCCTCGACTCTCTGCGCTTCGAGATCGGCGCGAAAGAGGTCTACGTCTTCACGCCGAAGGGGCGCGTCGTCGGGCTACCGGCGGGTGCGACACCGGTCGACTTCGCGTACGCGGTGCACACCGAGATCGGCCACCGCACGATGGGCTCGAAGGTCAACGGGCGCCTCGTGCCGTTGGAATCGGAGCTCAAGAGCGGTGACGTGGTCGAGGTCTTCACCTCGAAGAACCCCGACGCCGGCCCGAGCCAGGACTGGCTCGGCTTCGTCAAGAGCACCCGCGCACGCAACAAGATCCGCGGATGGTTCACGAAGGAGCGTCGCGAAGAGGCGATCGAGCAGGGCAAGGAGGCCATCGCTCGCGCGATGCGCCGCCAGAACATGCCGCTGCAGCGCCTGATGAGCCAGGACTCGTTCGCCGAGGTCGCACATCAGCTCCGCTATGAGGACGTCTCGGCGCTGTATGCCGCCGTGGGCGAAGGTCACGTCTCCACGCAGTCCGTGCTCGAGAAGGTCACCGCGCTGGTCGCGGCGACCGATCCCGCCACAGGTCCGATCGACCTCCCCGGCAGCATGCCGTCGCGGGAGCCACGGGCAGGGGATTCGGGTGTCCTGGTGCGCGGAGCATCGGACATCCTCGTGAAGGTCGCGAAGTGCTGCACTCCGGTTCCCGGAGACGAGATCGTCGGTTTCGTGACGCGTGGCAGCGGCGTGTCCGTGCACCGCACGGACTGCCCGAACGTCAAGGCGCTCGCGAGCGAGGAGGACCGCTTCGTCGAGGTGTCGTGGGCCCCGACGACGAAGAGCGTCTTCCGGGTGCAGATCCAGGTCGAGGCCCTCGACCGTTCGGGGCTGCTCTCGGATGTCACCCGGGTGCTGAGCGAGCATCACGTCAACATCCTGTCGGCGACCGTCAGCACCACCGACGAACGCCTCGCCATCAGCCGCTTCGTCTTCGAGATGGGCGATGCCGTCCACCTCGACCGGGTGCTGAACGCGGTGCGTCGCATCGACGCGGTGTATGACGTGTACCGCGTCACCTCGTCCTGACGAGAATCCTCTCGAGCGCGCCGCGTCCGGCGCGCTTTCCCGGCACGCGGGTCATGCGCTCGAGCTCCCGAAGCGCAGCGGATACGAGATCCGGTTCGGCGTCGGCGAGGAGCACCATCCACCGATGCAGGGATCCGTCGCGGTGGAGTCCGAGAGCGAGATCGACCATGGTGCGCTCCGGCGTCATCACCGGTACGCCGCCGATCACGACGAGATCCGACGGCGGCAACGCTGTGTCATGAAGGATCACTCGTGCGGGCAGTGCGGGGCGAATCCGATGGCTCACTGCGCGCCGGACGTGATGGCGTGCAGGGGGAGTGTCGCCGGCACCGTGGATCCAAGCTGCCGTCGGGCCGGAGGCGGCCGTGTCCGCAGGGACGAGGGGCGCGAGCGCGGCTGCTCTCGCGCTTGCGCTCTCGACGAGATCGGCGGGGATGTACCCCTCGCCCAGATCGACGAGATGCCCGTCGAGCCTCGCCGCGCTGAGTTCGGGGATCGTGAGGCGTTGGCCGGGCAGATACAGGAACGCGGGATGCATCACGCCAGTCTGGCGCGGTGCATCCCGCGTACTGATTCGATCCGGAGATCTGTGGAGAAGGTCAGCCGCCGAGGGCGTTGAGCCAGGTGCGGCGCGCTTCGAGAGCATCCGCCGCGGTCTTGGCGGCCTTCTTGTCTCCCGACTTCTCTGCGGCGGCCAGCTCGGACTCGAGCTTCTCGATCGCCTCGAGCAGCTGCGAGCTCATGTCGTTGGCGCGTGCCTTGGTCTCGGGGTTGTTCTTCTTCCAGTCGACCTCTTCGCGTGCCTTGAGCGCCTGCTCGATCACACGGAGACGATCGTCGAGAGCGCGCTCCTTCTCGCGGGGGAAGATGCGGCCGATCTCATCCCACTGGCGCTGGATGCCGGTGAGCAGCGCGCGGGCGCGCTTGATGTTCGGCTCGTCTGCGACTGCCTTGGCCTCTTCGAGAAGGGCCTGACGCGCTTCGATCTTCGGGGCGGAGTCCGCCTCTTCAGCCGCCGACTGCTCGGCACGAGCGGAGTACAGCGCGTCGCCGGCTGCCTTGAATCGCGCCCAGAGCGCGTCGTCGGCCTTGCGACCAGCGCGACCGGCGGCCTTCCACTCGTCGAGCAGACTGCGATACGCGGGGATGCCGTCGACTCCGCGAGGAGCGAGAGCCTCCGCGCGCTCGACCAGCCGCGTCTTGGCGTCACGAGCGGTCTTGTGGGTGTCGTCGAGCTCGGAGTAGAACGCGCGGCGTGCCTTGTCGACGGTGCCGCGCGCGTCACGGAACCGCTTCCAGAGCTGCTGGGACACCCCCTTCGACAGACGAGGGCCGTTCTGCTGCTGCGCCTGCCACGCGTCGAAGAGTTCGCCGAGCTCGGCGGTCACCTGCTTCCACTGCACCTTCGAGAGGTCGCGGGCTGCGATCGCCTCGGCGCGCTCGACGAGAGCCGTGCGCTCGGCGATGGCCTTGTCGACCAGCTCCTTGGCCTGCTGGGCCTCCTGAGCGGTCGCCTCGGAGAGCGAGGAGGTCAGCGTGTTCAGACGATCACGGAGTCCGGTGAGGTCGCCCACAGCGGCAGCGTCGGTGGCCTCGGTGAGAAGATGACCGGCCTGCTTGACCAGGTCACCCGCAGACGCGCCGCCGGCCTGGTGACGCTGCTCGAGCGTGTGCACCTTGAACGCGATGTCCTCGTACTTGCGCACGAAGTAAGCGAGTGCCTCGTCGGGGGTGCCGTCGGGATACTGCCCGACCACGCGCCACTCGTCGCCCTCGCGAACCTCGACCGTGCCGTCTTCGGCGACACGGCCCCACTTCGCTGCCTCGGCACTCGATGCGGAGGTCGCGGGCGATGCTGCGGCTGCGGGAGTCGCTGCAGTGGGCTTGGTCAGCTTTCGCGGCAGCGGCGCTGCCGGGGGAGCGGGAATGGGGGGAGTCGGCTTGGACGGCTCAGACACGGTGATTCTCCTTGCGCGGTAGGGCCCGCGGGAGGCGGAAAGGACGAGCTTCAGCCTAGTACGAGAGCGAGGTTGCAGTGTGGTCGTCGAATCTCACAATGGCCGTTACCGTTCTGTGAGCGAATCGTTCGACGCACGAAACACCGCGCGTCACATGCGGGAAACACCAGGCTCCTATCGTCGCCATCACGACGTCCCCCGGCGATTGGAGCAACATGAGCGAGGTCCTCCTCACACCCCAGGAGATCGTGGTGGTCGGTGCAGGGATGGTCGCGCATCGATTCGTGGAGAGCCTGATCAGCCGGGCCGAGACGCCGATGCATGTGACGGTGATCGGAGACGAGGCGCGTCGACCGTACGATCGGGTCGGACTCACCGGGTTCTTCTCGGGGGCGACTCCCGAGGAGCTCGAACTCGATCGCTCGGTGTTCGACGACTTCCGCGTGCGATTCCTCGCCGACGACAGAGTGCTGCGGATCGATCGCTCGGCCCGCACCGTCACGACGAGGTCGCGCACGAGCATCCCGTACGACACCCTGGTGCTCGCGACCGGCTCCTACGCCGCGAAGGTCGCCGTGGACGGTGCGGACCTGCCCGGCTGCTTCGTCTATCGCACACTCGACGATGTCCAGGGCCTCAAGGACTTCGTCGAGCGGCGAGGACGCATGCTCGGTCGTCCGCTGCGCGGCGCGGTGATCGGCGGAGGGCTCCTCGGCCTCGAGGCCGCCGGCGCTCTGCAGGGAATGGATGTCGACGCCACCGTCGTGCAGTACTCCGATCGCCTGATGTCCGCTCAGCTCGACTCAGCGGGTGGAGGGATGCTCAAGCGTCTGCTCGAAGCGCGTGGCATCTCGGTGCGCACCGGATCGAGGACGACTCGGCTGGACCCGGATGACTCCGGCGCGGTCACGGCTCTCGAGTTCCAGGACGGATCGATCGAACGGGCGGACGTCGTGGTCTTCACCGTCGGCGTGCGTCCCCGGGACGAGCTGGCGCGCAATGCGGAGATGCAGGTGGACCCCCGCGGCGGTGTGATCATCGACGATCGGTGCTCGACGTCCGACCCCCACATCCTGGCGATCGGCGAGGTCGCGAACTTCGACGGTCGCTGCGTCGGACTGGTGGCTCCCGGATACGCCATGGCAGAGGTGGCGGCGACGCGCCTGCTCGGGGGCGATGCGGCGTTCCCCGGCTACGACGACTCCTCCAAGCTGAAGCTCTCGGGCGTCGATGTCGCGAGCTTCGGCGATGCGATGGCCACGACTCCCCATGCGCTCGACGTCGTCTATGCGGATCCTGTCGCCGGTGTCTATAAGAAGCTCGTGCTGTCGGATGACGCTCAGACGCTGCTCGGTGGGATCCTCGTCGGCGATGCGGCGGCCTACGGCGCGCTGCGTCCCCTCGTCGGCGCGAAGCTCGGCGCCGACCCGGCCGCCTACCTGCTGCCGGAAGGCGGGAACGAGGCTCCTGGTGGCGAGCTGCCGGATGAGGCCGTGGTCTGCTCGTGCTCGAATGTGACCGCCGGGCGCATCCGCCGGGCGGTGCACGACGAGGGGTGCACGGACGCCGCCGCGGTGAAGGGCTGCACGAAGGCCGGGGCGACCTGCGGATCCTGCGTGCTGATGGTGAAGAAGGTCGTGGGGCAGGAGCTCACCAAGCTCGGCCAGACCGTGTCGCATGCCCTCTGTGAGCACTTCGATCTCTCGCGGCGCCAGCTCTTCGACGCGGTACGGGTGGCTCAGCTCACGACGTTCAGTGGCATCGTCGAGCGCTTCGGGCGCGGCCGAGGGTGCGACATCTGCAAGCCGGCGATCGCCAGCATCCTCTCGGTGCTCGTGGGCGCGCACGTGCTCGACGGCGAGAACGCCACGCTGCAGGACACCAACGACCACGTGATGGCCAACATGCAGAAGGACGGCACGTACTCCGTCGTCCCGAGGATGGCCGGTGGCGAGGTCACACCGGAGGGACTGATCGCGATCGGGCAGATCGCGAAGGACTTCGCGCTGTACACGAAGATCACCGGCGGGCAGCGGATCGACATGTTCGGAGCGCGGCTCGAACAGCTTCCGGTGATCTGGCAGCGTCTGGTCGACGCGGGCTTCGAGTCGGGGCAGGCGTACGGCAAGTCGCTGCGCACGGTGAAGTCGTGCGTCGGGTCGACGTGGTGCCGCTATGGCGTCCTCGACGCGGTCGGCATGGCCGTCAAGCTCGAACTGCGCTATCGGGGGCTCCGTGCTCCCCACAAGCTCAAGCTCGGCGTCTCGGGCTGCGCTCGTGAATGCGCGGAGGCGCGGAGCAAGGACGTGGGAGTCATCGCCACCGAGACGGGGTGGAACATGTATGTCGGCGGCAACGGCGGCTTCACGCCGCGGCACGCGCAGCTGCTCGCGTCGGACCTCGACGACGAGGGTCTCATCAGGGCCATCGACCGCTTCTTCATGTACTACATCCGCACCGCCGATCGTCTGCAGCGCACGGCTCCCTGGTGCGAGGAGCTCGAGGGCGGACTCGACGGGCTGCGGAGTGTGATCTTCGACGACAGCCTGGGCATCTGCGCCGACCTCGATGCCTCGATGGCGCAGCACGTCGATCGCTACGAGGACGAATGGGCGGCCACCCTCGCTGACCCCGTGAAGCTCGAACGGTTCCGGTCGTTCGTCAACGCGGCCGATACGGCGGATCCGTCACTCGCCTATGTCTCTGAGCGCGGGCAGATCCGCCCGGCGTCGCCGGAGGAGCGTCGCGCCGGAGGCGTCCTGATCGCCGGAACCGCTCTGGAGGTGCGCCGATGACCGTCGCGATGGACTCCACCACGCATGTGCGGGTATGCACGCTCGAGGACCTCGAGGTCGAACGAGGGCGAGCCGCTCTCTTGGACGGACAGCAGGTGGCGCTGTTCCTCCTCTCGGACGGCACCGTGCTCGCAGTCGACAATCTCGACCCGTTCAGCGGAGCCAATGTCATCTCCCGCGGGATCGTGGGAAGTCGTGGGGATGTCCCCACGGTCGCATCCCCACTCCACAAGCAGATCTTCGATCTCCGCACCGGTGAGTGCATCGAGACCCACGGCAAGCCCCCCGCAGCACTGCGGGTGTGGCCGGTCGCGATCGACGACGGCGTCGTGTACGTCCGGATGCCGGAGAGCGTCGGATCATGAGGCGGACGCGTGTGGGCAGGGTCGACCTCGTCGGCGGTGGGCCGGGTCCCGCCGACCTCATGACGGTGCGCGCCTATCGCCTGCTGATGGCGGCCGACGTCGTGGTCGCCGATCGCCTCGGTCCGTTCGCGGAGCTCCGGAACGAGCTCCCGTCGCACGTCGAGGTCATCGATGTCGGCAAACGACCGGGTCACCACCCCGTCCCTCAGCACGAGATCGATGCCCTCCTCGTCGAACGCGCCCTCGCCGGCCACCGCGTGGTGCGGCTGAAAGGCGGCGATCCCTTCGTGCTCGGTCGCGGGGGAGAAGAGGTTCTCGCGTGTGAGGCCGCCGGTGTGCCGGTCAGTGTGACCCCGGGCGTCAGCAGCGCGATCTCGGTGCCTCAGGCCGCGGGGATCCCGGTGACCCATCGCGGCGTCGCGTCAGCGGTGCACATCATCAACGGGCACGGCGACCTCACCCCGAGTGCGCTCGCATCTCTGTCCGATCCGACGGTCACCACCGTCGTCCTGATGGGCGTGGCCTCGCTGCCTCGCCTCGCAGCCTCGGCCGCGTCGCACGGGGTGTCCGGCGACATCCCTGTGGCGATCGTCGAGAACGGTCACACCGAACGACAGCGGACCATCCGCAGCACCCTGGCGACGGCGGCGCAGGACGCGGCCGCTGCGCAGGTCGTGAACCCGTCCGTCATCGTGATCGGCGAGGTGGCTCGCGCGGGACTGCTACTGCCGACGAGGGCGATGATCGCGGAGAGCGCCACATGACGACCGCGCGCACGCTCGACTCGGCGCTGGCCGGATGCACGATCATCGTCGCCGCAGACCGCCGCTCGATCGACCTGGCGACAGCCCTCGAGCGTCGCGGTGCGGTGGTCCATCGCGCGCCGGCGCTGAGCATCGTCACCAACTCCGACGACGCGCAGCTTCTCGCCCGCACCGAGCAGGTGATCGCCGCTCCTCCGGACATCGTGATCGTCACCACGGGCGTCGGGTTTCGCGGATGGATGGATGCCGCGCACGAGCACGGCCTCGACGGACAGCTCGACGCGGCACTGCAGGGCGCGCACTTCGTCGCACGGGGACCCAAGGCGCACGGCGCGATCCAGCAGGCGGGTTTCACGGCTGACTGGGTCGCCGAATCCGAGACGTCGGCCGAGGTCGGCGAGTACCTCCTCGCCTCCGGGGTCGCGGGCAAGCGGATCCTCGTGCAGCATCATGGCGCCGGATCGGACGGCCTCGACGAGTTGCTGGCGGATGCCGGAGCCGAGGTGCTGAGCATCACGGTCTACCGGTGGGGGCCGCCGCCGGATCCTGAGGTGGTGCGGCGTTCGGCATTGCAGGCGGCGGCCGGCGAGGCGGACGCCGTGCTGTTCACCTCGGCACCGGGAGCGGCGTCGTGGATCGCGGTGGCAGAGGAGTCCGGCGCGCTCGAGCGCATCAGGAGACGCGCGGAGTCGGGCCGCCTCCTCCTGGCGTGCGTGGGCCCGATCACGGCCGCGCCGCTGCACGGCGCGAACCTCCGCACCACGATCGCCGACCGGGGGCGACTCGGATCCCTCGCTCGAACGGTCATCGCGCATTTCGGCGGCGGGAGGGCACCGTCACTCCCGACCGACGCGGGTCTGGTCGAGGTACGCAGCGGCGGAGTCCTCGTGGACGGCGTGTTCATCCCGCTCTCGCGGTCGGCTGCCGCCTTGATCGAGGCTCTCGCCTCTGCGGGCGGGCGTGTGCTCTCGCGCGCCGAGCTCGGGGGCGTTCTCCCCGGCGCCGAGCGCAACGGACATGCGGTCGAGGTGGCCGTCGCACGGCTGCGGGAGGCTCTCGGCGGCAACGAACTCGTGCACACGGTGGTGAAACGCGGCTACCGCCTGGCGGTCACCGAGTACTGAGCGAGGTGCGCGCGGGGGAGTGCGGGCAGTGAACGCCCGTGTCCGCCACCCACAGGGACCGTGGTCTATCCGGCGGGGGCCTCAGTGGGTGCAGGCTCCGGCGTCGCGGGGTCTGTCGGCACGGGCGCCTCCGTCGGCTCGACGGTAGGCGAAGGCGAGGGGGCCGGGGGATTCACCTGCGCGTGAACGACCTGGCTCACCACGGCTCCGGCGACGATGAGCACTCCGGCGACGACGGCGATCGTGTTGTCGCGGGTGCGACGCCGGATCTGACCCTCATGCCACGTCTTGCGGGCGGTGTGCAGACGTGCGCGCTCCACCTCGGTGCGCGACTGCTGCGTGCTCTTCCCGCGTCCGGCCATTGCGTGCTCCCTTACTGGACGTGAATGTGCAACGTCGCCTGAGAGCCTACCGTCGAGATCGCGTCACGCCGTTCCCACCCGAAGTGTCGGTGCCCCGCGTTAGCCTGGACGGATGACCTCCGCCTCCGCACTGCTCTCCGGGCAGACGCCTCTCGCCGTGCGAATGCGCCCCGTGTCGCTCGATGAGGTCGCCGGTCAGAAGCACCTGCTGCGCGCGGGTTCCCCGATCGTCGCACTCGCCGACCCTGCCGCGACATCCCCGGGTGCCGTCTCGATCATCCTGTGGGGTCCGCCCGGCACCGGCAAGACCACTCTGGCGCAGGCGATCGCACGCTCATCGGGCCGCCGGTTCGTCGAGCTCTCCGCGATCACCGCCGGCGTGAAGGACGTGCGCGAGGTCATGCAGGAGGCGATCACCCAGCGCGACCTCTATGGCCAGACGACGATCCTCTTCCTCGATGAGATCCATCGGTTCACCAAGGCGCAGCAGGACGCCCTGCTCCCGGGCGTCGAGAACGGCTGGGTGCTGCTGATCGCGGCGACCACCGAGAATCCCTCGTTCTCGGTGATCTCGCCGTTGATGTCGCGATCGCTGCTCCTCACGCTCCAGCCGCTGACGGATGACGACATCGGGCTCCTGGTCGATCGGGCGGTGACCGATGCGCGCGGACTCAATGGCGCGGTCACCCTGGCCGACGACGCGCGCGCGGCGCTGATCCGGCTGGCGTCGGGCGATGCGCGGCGTGCGCTCACCGGACTCGAGGCGGCAGCGGCCGTAGCCCTCTCGAAGGGGGAAGAAGGCGCGGTGCCCGCCGCGACGGCGGACGACGTCGCTCAGGCCGTCGACAAGGCGCTGCTGCGATACGACCGTCAGGGAGACGAGCACTACGACGTCATCAGCGCGTTCATCAAGTCGATCCGAGGATCCGACCCGGATGCGGCCCTGCACTATCTCGCGCGGATGATCGAGGCGGGGGAGGACCCTCGCTTCATCGCTCGGCGCCTGGTCATCTCGGCCTCCGAGGACGTGGGCCTCGCCGACCCGCAGGCGCTCTCCATCGCGGTCGCGGCCGCGGACGCCGTCGCGTTCATCGGAATGCCGGAGGGGCGGATCCCGCTCGCCGAAGCGACCGTCTATCTGGCCACGACAGCCAAATCGAATGCGGCGTACGTGGGAATCGACCAGGCGATCGCCGACATCCGCTCCGGGGGGTTCGGACGCGTCCCGCTGCATCTGCGAGACGCGCACTATCCGGGCGCGAAGCGGCTCGGTCACGGCCGGGGATACGTCTACCCGCACGACAGCGAGTTCGGCATCCTGCCGCAGCAGTACCTCCCTGACGAACTGCGCGGAAAGCGGTACTACGAACCCAAGAACCTGGGTGCCGAGCGCGACATCTCGGCTCGCCTCGAGCGCATCAGACGCATCCTCGACGGGCGCTGACGCGAATCTGTTAGACTTGATCGGCTCGAAACCGTGTTTTCGGGCATCTCCTCGTTCACACCACACCTTGCTGGCGCCCCGGCGTGCGCTCCAAGGCAGAACGCGGACGATACGTCCGTGAGTCGTGAAAGACGCGACCACGTCATCGGAAGGAACACTTCGTGACCACGAAGTCCCAGGACCGCCGCAAGGTACGTCTGAGCCGTGCCCTCGGCATCCCGCTCACCCCGAAGGCCGCCCGCTACCTCGAGAAGCGTCCCTACGCTCCGGGTGAGCACGGCCGCACCAAGCGCAAGGCAGACAGCGACTACGCCGTCCGTCTGCGTGAGAAGCAGCGTCTGCGCGAGCAGTACGGCATCCGCGAGAAGCAGATGCGCAACACGTTCAACGAGGCTCGCCGTCAGGACGGCCTGACCGGTGAGAACCTGGTCGAGCTGCTCGAGATGCGTCTCGACGCCCTCGTCGTGCGTTCGGGCTTCGCCCGCACCACCGCGCAGGCTCGTCAGCTCGTCGTGCACCGTCACATCCTCGTCGACGGCCAGCTCGTCGACCGCCCGTCCTTCCGCGTGAAGCCGGGTCAGCTCATCCACGTCAAGGCCAAGAGCGAGGGCACCGAGCCCTTCCAGGTCGCAGCGGCCGGCGGTCACGCCGAGGTCCTGCCTCCCGTTCCCGGCTACCTCGAGGTCGAGCTCGACAAGCTCCAGGCTCGCCTGGTTCGTCGCCCGAAGCGCGCCGAGGTCCCCGTGACCTGTGAAGTGCAGCTCGTCGTCGAGTACTACGCAGCTCGCTGAGTTCCAGCTTTTCCGCAGAAGGCGTCGGGGTCACCCGACGCCTTCTGTCGTTTGCGCATACGATGGTGACACCGCGCCTTCGCGGGTCAGAGGCAAGGATGACGACATGAAGAACGTGCTGTGGTTCCTGATCGGTGTGATCGGCGGATTCGTCGCTGCGCATTTCATGAACAAGGACCCGCGCGGTCACGACATCCTCGCCGAGGTCGACGCTCGCTTCAACGAGTTCACCGGCATCATCGGCGACTCGTACCGCGAGCAGCAGGCGCGACTCGTAGACCCCGCGGACGACTGATCGCGCGCGGTCTCCCGGCCGCTGCCGCATCATCGTCCCGCCCCTCCACACCCTGTACGCAAGGACACCTGGCACCCCTATGAAAACTGCGGAGATCGCGCAGCGCTATCTCGACTTCTTCGAGAAGAACGACCACGTCATCGTCCCCTCGGCCTCTCTGGTCAGCGACGATCCGTCGCTGCTGTTCACGGTCGCCGGAATGGTGCCGATGATCCCGTACCTGACCGGAGTCGTGCCCGCGCCGCACCCGCGCATCGCGGACCTGCAGAAGTGCATCCGCACCAACGACATCGAAGAAGTCGGGAAGACCGCGCGTCACGGCACCTTCTTCCAGATGATGGGCAACTGGTCCTTCGGCGACTACTTCAAAGAGGGCGCGATCCGCTACGCGTGGGAGCTGCTGACGAGCTCGGAGGCAGACGGCGGCCTCGGTTTCGACGAGAAGGACCTCTGGGTCACCGTCTACGAGACCGACGACGAGGCTGAGGCCATCTGGCGCGACATCATCGGCCTGAAGCCGGAGCGCATCCAGCGTCTGGGGCGTGCGGACAACTACTGGAACACCGGCCAGCCCGGTCCCGGTGGCCCCGACAGCGAGATCTTCTTCGACCGAGGTCCCGCGTACGGCAAGGACGGCGGCCCCGCGGCCGACGACTCGCGGTTCCTCGAGATCTGGAACCTCGTGTTCATGCAGGACTTCATCGACAACATCCGCGGCAAGACCGAGTTCGACATCGTGGGCGAGCTGCCACAGAAGAACATCGACACCGGCATGGGACTCGAGCGCGTCGCGTTCCTCAAGCAGGGCGTCGAGAACATGTACGAGACGGATCAGGTGCGCCCGGTCCTCGATCGCGCGGTCGAGCTCTCCGGCCGCCGTTACGGTGCAGTCCACGAAGACGACGTGCGCTTCCGCGTCGTGGCCGACCACGTGCGCTCGTCCCTCATGCTGCTGTCCGACGGCGTCCGCCCGTCCAATGAGGGCCGCGGATACATCCTCCGCCGCCTCATGCGGCGCACGGTGCGCTCGATGCGTCTGCTCGGCGTCGACGAGCCGGTCTTCCCCGAGCTCTTCGCCACGTCCCGTGATGCCATGAAGTCGGCATACCCGGTGCTCGAGAAGGAATGGTCGACTCTCTCGGCCTCCGCCTTCGCAGAGGAGGAGACCTTCCGGCGCACTCTGGCGCAGGGGTCGACGATCCTCGATCTCGCTCTGGACGAGACGAAGAAGGGCGGCGGGGCGGCGCTGAGCGGCTCCGAGGCGTTCCTGCTGCACGACACGTACGGCTTCCCGATCGATCTCACGCTCGAGGTCGCTGAGGAAGCAGGTCTCGCGGTCGACCGTGAGGCGTTCGACACCCTGATGCAGGAGCAGCGCTCGCGCGCCAAGGCGGACGCTCGCAACCGCAAGCGTCAGCTCGCGGACGTCTCGGTGTACCGCGATCTCCGTGCGCTGGGCGAGACGGGCTTCGACGGCTACTCCGAGCTGGAGGTCGACTCGCGCATCCTCGGCATCCTGGTCGACGGGCAGCCGGCCCGCACCGCCTCAGAGGGGCAGATCGCCGAGGTCGTGCTCGCCGAGACGACTCTCTACGCCGAGTCCGGCGGTCAGGTCGCCGACAAGGGCGTCATCGTCGGGCCGGGCTACGAGCTCGAGGTGCTCGATGTGCAGCGTCCGGTGCCCGGTCTGATCAGCCACACGGTCGAGGTCACTCGCGGGGCTGTAGCCGTGGACGACCCCGCGACCACGGTCGTCGACGCCGCCAACCGACGCGCCGCCAGGCAGGCGCACTCGGCGACGCACCTCGTGCATGCGGCGCTGCGTGACACGCTCGGACCGACCGCCACGCAGGCGGGTTCGCTCAACCGTGCCGGGTACATGCGTTTCGACTTCTCGTGGTCTCAGGCTCTCTCGGCCGACACGCGCACCGAGATCGAGGAGATCACCAACCGCGCGGTCAACGACGCCCTCGAGGTCACGACTCGCATCGTGACGCTCGACGAGGCGAAGGAGGCCGGTGCTATGGCGCTCTTCGGCGAGAAGTACGGCGACGTCGTGCGGATGGTCGACATCGGCGGTCCGTGGTCGCGCGAACTCTGCGCGGGCACGCACGTCACCACGAGTGCCGAGATCGGCCTCGTCAGCGTCGTCGGCGAGTCGTCGGTCGGCGCGTCGAACCGCCGCATCGAGGCCCTGGTCGGCCAGGACGCGTTCCGCGAGCTCGCTGCAGAACGCGCGCTCGTGTCGCAGCTGACCACCTCGCTCAAGACCCCTCGCGACCAGCTCGCCGAGCGCATCGCGGATCTCTCCGCCAACCTCAAGGCGGCCGAGAAGCGCATCGCCCAGTTCGAGTCCAAGGAGCGCGCGGGCCGTGTCCCGGCCATCGCCGATGCCGCGAACCGCGTCGGCGCGTTCCGTGTGGCCGCGCAGTCGCTCGGTGAGGTGGCGTCGGCCGACGATGTGCGCGAGCTCGTCCTCGGCGTCCGCGACCGTCTCGGTTCCGACCCCGCCGTCGTCGCTCTCGGCGCTGTCGTGAACGGACGCCCGGTGGTGGTCGTCGCGACGAACGATGCCGCACGCACCGCCGGAGCGAAGGCCGGTGCCCTCGCGAAGCGCGCCGCCTCCGTACTCGGCGGCGGCGGAGGAGGTCGTGACGACGTCGCTCAGGGTGGTGGCACAGATGTCGCGGCCCTGCAGGCAGCGCTCGAGGCCGTGTCGCAGGAGCTGCAGTCAGCGTGAGCGGCTTCCGCCGCGGCGTGCGGCTCGGTGTCGATGTCGGGCGTGCCCGGGTCGGCGTCGCCCGCTGCGATCCAGACGGCATGCTCGCGGTGCCGGTCGAGACCGTGCAGCGCAACGACACGTCGATCGACAGGATCGCCGCGATCGCCGAGGACTTCGACGTGCTCGAGTTCGTGGTCGGGCTGCCGGTCAATCTACAGGGCGCCGACACCGCGTCGACGACCGACGCTCGCGAGTTCGCCGCGGCTCTGCAGGCGCAGACGGGCACTCCCGTCCGGCTCGTCGACGAGCGCCTCAGCACCGTCACCGCACACGCCGCTCTGCGTTCTTCGGGCAGAACACAGAAGAAGTCTCGTAGCATTGTGGATCAGATCGCCGCGGTGATCCTGCTGCAGCAGGCGATCGACACGGAGAAGAGCACCGGAAACCCGCCCGGTGCCACGATTCCGCTCGACGAGGAGTCCCCCCGATAATGCCCGAACGCGAGAGCGCTTCGCCTCAGCACGATCCGGATGCCCGTCTGGGCGATCTGTTCGAGAACCTTCCCGACCCGTCGCCGCAGATCCCGACGGTCGACAACACCCCGCCCGCTCCAGGGTCGCGCCGGGCGGCGCGTGAAGCCGCGGCTGCGCAGCCGGGGGCTCCGACCGGGCCAGCCGGCACCCCCGCGGACCGCTCGTCGTCGGACGATGCGTCGACCAGGGCGATGCCCGCACTGTCCGCGGACGAGCCCGTTGCCGCCCGACTTTCCGAAAGCGAGTCCTCCGTCGGCGAGGCTGCCGCGGACCGAGCCGAATCCGGCTCGGGGTCGGAAGCATCTGCCGGCGCCGCGGTGGGCGCCGCGTCGGGGAGCGCGGCAGCAGGCGGACGCCTCGAAGACCTCTTCCACGCGCATCCGGAACACGATGCCGGCCACCCAGCGCCCGCGAAGAAGAAGCGCCGCACGGGCTGCCTGGTGGCGCTCGTCATCGTCCTCGCCGTGATCGGCGGCATCGTCGGCGCGGGATTCTGGGCGTGGGGCACCTACGGCGACAAGGTCAGCGAGGCGCTCGGATGGGGCGATCCCAAGGACTGGGAGCCCGGGCTCGCATCCGGCGAGGTGCTCGTCACCATCCATGAGGGCGACACCGGCGCTCCCGTGTCCACCGCGCTCTACGAAGCGGGCGTCACGCGCACGGAGGACGTCTTCTACGACTACCTGGTCACCGAGAACGTCGCGGTCACCTTCTATCCGGGCATCTACAGCCTGAAGGAGAAGATGACAGCCGAGGCGGCGCTCGAGGCGCTGCAGGACCCCGCCAACAAACGCGAGAACTCTGCGAGCGTGGGCGAGGGCGCGACCATCGAATCCTCCCTGCCCGACATGGCCGAATCGCTCGGCATGCCCATCGAGGAGCTCCAGGCGGCGGTCGACGCCGACCCTGCGACCTACGGCGTGACCGCGCAAAGCCTCGAGGGGTGGCTGTTCCCGGCCGTCTACACGTTCGATCCGGGAGTCACCGCCACCCAGGTCATCCAGCGGATGATCGACCGCACGAAGGAATCGCTGACAGAGGCCGGGGTGCCGGCGGAGGACGCTCAACGCGTGCTCACGATCGCCTCGATCATCCAACGTGAGGGCCTCACCGCAGACTTCCCGAAGGTGTCTCGTGTGATCGAGAACCGCCTCGACATCGACATGAAGCTGCAGATGGACTCGACGGCGCAGTACGGCTACGGTTCGCTGCACGAGGGCGTCGTGTCGAGTTCGGCGGAGGCGCTCGAGGACGACAATCCTTGGAACACCTACGTGCACACCGGCCTGCCGGTCACGCCGATCGCGAGCCCGAGCTTCGCTGCGATCGACGCGGCGATGCACCCCGCAGACGGCCCTTGGCTCTACTTCGTGACGACGAACCTCGCCACCGGAGAGACCCAGTTCTCGGTCACCTACGAGGAGCACCTGCAGGGAGTCGAGAAGTGGGAGCAGTGGTGTCAGGAGAACCCCGACGGGGGTTGCTCGGCCGGATGAGCTCCCCGCGGCTCGCAGTCTGGGGCGACCCGATCGCGCACTCCAAGTCTCCGCAGCTGCACGCGGCCGCCTACCGTGCGCTGGGCCTCGATTGGGAGTACACGCGTCGCCAGGTCGACGACGTGGCGTTCGACACGACTCTGGCCACTCTGGACGATTCGTGGCGGGGGCTCTCGCTCACGATGCCGCTGAAGGAGAAGGCGCACAGCGCGTCGGTCACGCACGACCGCTATGCCGACCTCACCGGAGCAGTGAACACGCTGCTGCTCACCGACGGCATCCGCGGCTTCAACACCGATGTCGGCGGGATCCTCGACGCCCTGGGCGAGCAGGACCTTCGGGGAATCGGTGATGTCCGCATCCTCGGCGCCGGCGCCACGGCATCCTCGGCTCTGGTCGCGTGCGTCGAGGCCGGGGCCCGCACTGTCGATGTGAGGGCGCGCCGTCCCGAACGGGCAGCCGGACTGGTGGCTCTCGGACGGAGACTCGGCGTCTCGATCACGACCTCGACGTTCGATGCCGACGCCGACGATGTCGGGCTCACCGTCGCGACGCTCCCCGGAGGCTCCGTGCTGGACGAGGCGACGTCAGCGCGCCTCAGCGAGAGCGGGGGCGCGCTGTTCGACGTCGCGTACTCACCCTGGCCGTCGGCGCTCGCATCGGTGTGGCGCGGGGGGCGGGCCGTCTCCGGGGAGGCGATGCTGCTGCGTCAGGCCGTGCGCCAGATCCGCATCTTCCTGCACGGAGACCAGAGCGTTCCGCTCCCCTCGGAGGAGGTCGTGGTCGCCGCGATGGAAGCCGCCCTGTAGTCACCGGCCGTCACGCGGCACGATCCGAGGCGAAACGCGTGGGAGACTAGACCAATGCTCCGCGTGCTCACGGCCGGCGAATCGCACGGCCCAGAACTCATTGCCGTCATGGAGGGTCTGCCTTCGGGCGTCCCGGTGTCCTCCGAGGCGATCCAGGCCGATCTCGCACGACGCAAACTCGGCTACGGTCGAGGCTCGCGCATGAAGTTCGAGCAGGACGAGCTGACGATCTCGGGCGGCGTCCGCCACGGCAAGACGCTCGGAAGCCCGATCGCTCTTCGCATCGGCAACACGGAGTGGCCGAAGTGGATCGAGGTCATGAACCCGGAGCCGGTCGAGCTGACAGACAGGTCGCGTGGCCGGAGCGCACCGCTGACCCGCCCGCGGCCGGGACACGCCGATCTCGTCGGCATGCAGAAGTACGACTTCGACGAGGCTCGACCCATCCTCGAACGCGCCAGCGCCCGAGAGACGGCGGCCAGGGTGGCGCTCGGCGCCATCGCGCGCTCGTTCCTCGGCGAGCTGGGCATCCGTCTCGTCAGCCACACCCTCTCGATCGGACCGGTGCGCGTGCCCGACGGCGCCGCGCTGCCGACCCCGGACGACGTGGACCGGCTGGACGCCGATCCGCTGCGCTGCTTCGACGCGTCGACCTCCGCCCTGATGGTGGCCGAGGTCGATGACGCGAAGAAGGACGGCGACACGCTCGGCGGGATCGTCGAGGTGCTCGCCTACGGTCTTCCGCCCGGACTCGGCTCGCACGTCCACTGGGATCGCCGTCTGGACGCGCGGCTGGCGCAGGCTCTCATGAGCATCCAGGCCATCAAGGGCGTGGAGGTCGGCGACGGCTTCGAGACCACACGACGACGCGGATCCGCGGCTCACGACGAGCTGTTCGCGACGGCAGACGGCATCTCGCGCGGCTCCGACCGCGCCGGAGGCACCGAGGGCGGGATGTCGACGGGCACGGTGTTGCGCGTCCGTGCAGGCATGAAGCCGATCGCCACCGTGCCGCACGCGCTGCGCACGATCGACATCGCGTCCGGCGAGGATGCCACGGCGCACCATCAGCGATCCGACGTGTGCGCCGTGCCTGCGGCAGGCGTCGTGGCCGAGGCCATGGTCGCCGTCGAGCTCGCCAACGCCGTGCTCGAGAAGTTCGGCGGCGACAGCATCGGCGAGACGCGCCGCAACCTCGACACCTACCTTGCTGCGATCCCGGCCGAGCTGCGGACGACGCCTGCGTCCGAGGCGGCGC
The DNA here is from genome assembly GCF_001266755.1 of Microbacterium sp. CGR1. NCBI lineage: Bacteria > Bacillati > Actinomycetota > Actinomycetes > Micrococcales > Microbacteriaceae > Microbacterium > Microbacterium sp. CGR1. The sequence goes on along the minus strand of NZ_CP012299.1, from coordinate 862,600 downwards.
TCATCGCGCATGACGAGCGCGGCTGACCCGCTGTCGCTGGTGCTCGTCGGCCCGATGGCGGCGGGCAAGACCAGCGTCGGTCGTCGTGTCGCGCGCAAGCTCGGCGTCCCGTTCGTCGACACGGACAAGCGGGTGGTCGCGGTGCACGGCCCGATCCCCCTGATCTTCGAGGAGCACGGGGAGTCGCATTTCCGCGCGCTCGAACGGGCCGAGGTCGCAGAGGCGCTGCGTGCGGGCGGCGTGATCTCGCTGGGCGGGGGAGCGGTGACCGACCCTGAGACCAGGAGGCTGCTGCTCGACCACCCGGTCGTCTTCCTGACGGTCACCCCCGCAGCGGTGGCTGACCGCATACAGAGCGGCGGCCGACCGCTGCTCGCGGGCGACGACCCTGTCGGGCGATGGACGCAGATCTTCGAAGAACGTCGAGACTGGTATGACGAGGTGGCATCCGTGACGTTCGACACGTCGCGGCGCCCCATGCAGCGCATCGCCGACGACATCGCGGCGTGGAGGAGAGAACTGGGATGACTACGACAACCATCAGCGTGACGGGCGAGAACCCCTACGACATCGCCATCGGGCGGGGGATCCTCGATCAGGTGTCCGCGGCACTCGATCCCGGAGTCCGCAAGGTGCTGGTCGTCCACCCGCCGACCCTGGCCTCGCGTGCGGCAGAGCTTCGTGACAGGCTGCTCGCGGATGTCGAGAACGGTCCGCGGGAGGTCCTGCTCGCCGAGGTGCCGGATGCCGAGCAGGGCAAGCGCATCGAGGTCGCCGCCTTCTGCTGGCAGGTCATGGGGCAGGCTGACTTCACGCGCTCGGACGCGGTCGTCGGATACGGCGGAGGCGCCGTGACCGACCTCGCCGGATTCGTCGCGGCGACCTGGCTTCGCGGCGTGCAGCTCGTGCAGGTGCCCACCACCGTGCTCGGCCTCGTCGATGCCTCCGTGGGCGGCAAGACGGGGATCAACACCGCTGAGGGCAAGAACCTCGTCGGAGCGTTCTGGGCTCCCCGTGCGGTGATCGGCGATCTCGACGAGCTGGCGAGCCTCAGCCCGAACGAGGCGACCGCCGGATTCGCCGAGGTGGTGAAGGCGGGGTTCATCTGGGCACCGGAGATCCTCGACATCATCGAAGCCGATCCGGTGCGCGCCGTCGACTCGACCACACCGGAGTTCCGGCGTGCGGTCGAGCTCGCGATCGACATGAAGGCCCAGGTCGTCTCGGACGACTTCCGCGAGGCGGGGCAGCGCGAGATCCTCAACTACGGCCATACGCTCGGCCACGCCATCGAGCATGCCGAGCGCTACCGCTGGCGGCACGGCGCGGCGGTCTCGATCGGCATGCTGTACGCCGCCGAGCTGTCGCGACTCGCGGGGCGACTGTCCGACTCCGCAGCCGAGCGCCACCGCACGATCCTCGAGTCGCTGGGCCTTCCGACCGGCTACCGTGCCGGTGCGTGGCCGCAGCTGCTGGCGACGATGCAGCGCGACAAGAAGAGCCGCGGCGGCATGCTGCGCTTCATCCTTCTCGACGACATCGCGAAGCCCACCGTGCTGCAGGCACCCGATGAGTCGCTGCTCTTCGCCGCGTACCAGGAGATCGGCGAATGACCCGCCGCATCCTGCTCGTCAACGGGCCGAACCTCAACCTGCTCGGCAGTCGCGAGCCCGAGGTCTACGGCACGGCGACGCTCGCCGATGTGGAGCGACTCACCGCTGAGGCGGCCGCAGCCGAGGGCTTCGAGATCCGCGCTGTGCAGAGCAATCACGAGGGTGTGCTGATCGACGAGATCCATGCCGCGCGCGCGGACTGCGCGGCGATCATCATCAATCCGGGCGGGCTCACGCACACGAGCGTGTCGCTGCGCGATGCGCTCACGGGAGTCGCGCTGCCGTTCGCCGAGGTGCACATCTCCGACGTGTACGCACGTGAGGAGTTCCGGCACCACTCGTACCTGCACGATGTCGCTGCGGTGCGGGTCATCGGCGAGGGTGTCGACGGCTACGCGAGCGCTGTGCGGCAGCTCGCAGCGCTGATCCCGTAGAATCGACTCTCGGCCCACCCCAGTCCAGACCGGACGCGAGCGGCCCCCAGACTCGAGAAACGGAAAGTCCAGCGCATGGCATCTACCGCAGACATCAAGAACGGCGTCGTCCTGAGCATCGAGCGGCAGCTCTGGAGCGTCGTCGAGTTCCAGCACGTCAAGCCCGGCAAGGGTGGCGCCTTCGTGCGCACCAAGCTGAAGAACGTCATGACCGGAAAGGTCGTCGACAAGACGTTCAACGCCGGTGCCAAGGTCGAGATCGAGAACGTCGACCGTCGCGATTTCACCTACCTCTACACCGATGGTGACGGGTACGTGTTCATGGACCAGACGGACTACGACCAGATCACGGTCCCCGCTGCGACCGTCGGCGACGCGAAGAACTTCCTGCTCGAGAACCAGCAGGTCACGATCGCGCTCAACAACGGCAACCCGCTGTACATCGATCTCCCCGCGTCCGTGATCCTCGAGATCACCTACAGCGAGCCCGGTGTGCAGGGCGACCGCTCGTCGGCGGGAACGAAGCCGGCCACGCTCGAGACGGGCTACGAGATCCAGGTGCCGCTCTTCGTCGAGACCGGCACCAAGGTCAAGGTCGACACGCGCACCGGCGACTACCTCGGTCGCGAGAAGTAAGGCGTGAGCGCCCGTACGAAAGCGCGCAAGCGCGCACTCGACATCCTGTTCTCCGCCGACGTCCGTGGAGACGAGATCGCGGTGACCCTGGCCGCAGAGGCCAAGCGCGCCGCGAGCGAACCCGCTCGCGAGGCCTCCTGGCTCTACGCCCGTGAGGTGGTGGACGGCATCATCGACCACCACGACGAGATCGACGAGCAGATCACGACGCACAGCCGCGATTGGAGGATCGAGCGCATGCCCGCGGTCGATCGCGCGCTGCTGCGCATCGGCGTCTGGGAGATCCTGTTCAATGACGCGGTGCCGACCGCTGTCGCCATCGATGAGGCGGTCGAACTCGCCAAGGAGTTCTCCACCGACGATTCGGGCGCGTTCGTGCACGGCGTGCTCGCACGCGTCTCTCGCGCGGCCTGAGCGACGACTCGGGACGCGGTCTCCGAGATGTCGGAGGCCGCGGGAAGGATGGGGCCATGCCCGCGCCGCACGTCGATCTTCGCGACCTCATGCAGATCACCGATGTCGGGGGCTACCAGCGCGGTCTCGCGTACTTCCGCGAGGGCAATGTGCTCGACGTGGTGTGGCACGAGGATCTGCTCGAGCTCGAGGGCCATGTGCGCGGCAGCTCGGACGCCCAGTATGTGACCGAGATCGTCTTCCTCTCGTCCAACGGGACGAGACGGGTTCGGACGACCCGCTGCACCTGCCCGGTGCGGAGCGGCTGCAAGCACGTGGTCGCCACGCTGCTCGCGTCCAATGTGCACGAGTACTCGCAGCAGGCCGCGGCTCTCCAGCGGCAGCCCGACGCGGAGCAGAAGCCCGCCGCACTGCGCACCGCCGCAGTGGCGTCGTGGCGGACCCTGCTCGACCCTGCGGTGTCGCAGCACCCGCAGCGCCTCGCTCTCGGCATCGAACTGCGTCACCGTGAGTCTCGGAGCGAGAACCACTGGGGGCCGCGCCCCGTCCGGGCGGCGACCGCGCGCGATCTCGCCCGCCCGAGCGGTGAGCTGCTTCTGGCGATCCGCCCGATGATGCGCAGCGCGCAGACCGGTGCATGGATACAGGGCGGCGCAGGCTGGGATGCGGTCCGTCGCGACGCCTCGCAGTTCGGTCGCGACCAGAACCGCTGGTTCGGGGATCTCCTCAGCATCTCGCGGGACTCGCTGCTCTCCGGCAATGCCGGCGAGTGGCTCGTGCTCGACCAGGTCGAGTCGCCGCTGCTGTGGAGGCACCTCCGATCGGCCACCGACGTCGGAATCCCTCTCGTTCCCAGTCAGAAGAGCGCCTCGGTGCGGATCGCATCCGCGGCCGACGTCTCCGCGAAGATCAGTCGCACCGAGGAGGGTGCTCTGGAGGTCGCCGCCGAGGTGCGCATCGACGATCGAGTGATTCCCGCCCGCGAGGTGCATCCGATCGGTCGTACGGGTGTCTACGCGGCGAGCCTCGTGGGTGCGCGGATCGAGGTCGTCCTCGCCGAAGTGTCGTTGAGCGAGCAGACACGTGCCCTGCTCGCGGCCTCCGACCCTATCCTCGTGCCGGCCGACGACGAGCAGGCGTTCATCGCCGACGCCTATCCGCTTCTGGCCCGGCGCAGCACCGTGCGCACGGTCGGGGAGGTCGCGCTTCCCGACGTGCCCGAACCGGAGGCGGTGCTCACGGTCAGCTACGAGCGCGGCGACGTCGTCAGCTACGCATTCGAGTGGTCGTACGGTCCGTTCGGCCGAGTGCCGTTCGCGTGGAATGACGCAGCGGTGCGAGATGCCGAGAGCGAGACGACCAGACGCGCGGCGATCGAGGCGGCATGGCAGGAGTTCCGCACGACGAGCTTCCGCCCGAGCGGTTCGTTCCACGACATCGATGCGGCGGCGTTCATCGCGGAAGGCGTTCCCGCGCTCGAGGCTGTGGGCGTCCGCGTCGAGTCCCACGGAGAACGCAAGGCGTATCGCGAGCTGACGGGGGATCCTGAGGTCAAAGTCACGACCGTCGAATCGACCGACTCGGACTGGTTCGATCTCGGCATCCTCGTGACGATCGACGGTCGACTCATCCCGTTCGGACCGCTGTTCACGGCGCTGAGCAGGGGGCGCAAGAAGCTGCTCCTCTCCGACGGCGGCTACTTCTCGCTCAACCACCCGTCGCTGGATCGTCTGCGTGATCTCATCGAGGAGGCGGGCGAGCTCGACGAGTGGGAGACCGGTCCGCGCATCAGTCGCTACCAGACCGATCTGTGGGAGGAGTTCGAAGACCTCGCCGACGAGGCCCAGCCGGCTGTCAGCTGGCGCGCCACGGCCGACGGGCTCCGTCAGGCCACGGGGGTTCCGCCGACGCCCGTTCCTGCGGGAGTGCAGGCCGATCTCCGCCCTTATCAGAAGGCCGGCTTCGACTGGCTTGTCTTCCTGTGGCGTCACCGACTGGGCGGGATCCTCGCCGACGACATGGGTCTGGGCAAGACCCTGCAGCTCCTCACGTTCGTCCAGCACACGCGGGATGCCGGCGAGACGAGACCGTTCCTGGTGCTGGCCCCCACGTCTGTCCTGAGCACCTGGCGGTCGGAGGCGGCCCGATTCACGCCCGGGCTTCGTGTGTCCATCGTCGACAGCACGAGCGGAAAACGGGCTGACGTCCTGAGGGCGGCGGCCCGGTCGAGCGATCTCGTCGTCAGCTCGTACACGGTCGCCCGACTCGACGAAGAGGAGTTCCGCGAGATCGAGTGGGCCGGACTGATCCTCGATGAGGCCCAGTTCGTCAAGAACCCCAAGACGCGGCTCCACCGCGCCATCTCGACATTCCATGCCGACGTCACGTACGCGGTCACGGGAACCCCGATGGAGAACAGCCTCTCCGAGCTGTGGTCGCTGCTCAAGCTCGCCGCCCCCGGCCTGTTCCCCTCGGCTCGGAAGTTCAAGGACCGCTACATCCAGCCGATCGAGAAGGGCAAGGTGCCCGAGAACGAGGAGGGCGGCGAGTATCGCGCGCGGCGCCTCGCTCAGCTGCGTCGTCGTGTGAGACCCCTGATGCTGCGACGTACCAAGGAGCTCGTCGCTCCCGACCTGCCGGCGAAGCAGGAGCAGCTGCTCGAGGTCGAGCTGAGCCCGGCGCACAGGGCCCTCTACGACGTCGTACTGCAGCGCGAACGGCAGAAGGTCCTGGGGCTGATCGACGACCTCGATCGCAATCGCTTCATCGTGTTCCGCTCGCTCACCCTGCTGCGCATGCTGAGCCTCGCTCCCGCGCTCGTCGACGAGGCCGACGCCGAGATCGGGTCGAGCAAGCTCGACACACTGCTCGAGCGCGTCGCTGAACTGCAGGCCGAAGGGCACCGTGCTCTGGTCTTCAGCCAGTTCACGTCGTTCCTCGACCTCGCGGCTGCCCGGCTCGAGGCCGCCGGCATCCCGTATGCGCATCTCGACGGCTCGACGCGCCGCAGAGAGCAGGTGATCGACGGCTTCAAGTCGGGGGAGCAGCCGGTCTTCCTCATCAGCTTGAAGGCGGGTGGGTTCGGACTCACGCTGACGGAAGCCGACTACGTGTTCCTCCTCGATCCGTGGTGGAATCCCGCGGCCGAGGAGCAGGCGATCGACCGGACGCACCGCATCGGTCAGACCAATCAGGTGTTCGTCTACCGGATGATCTCCACCGGCACGATCGAGGAGAAGGTGCTCGAGCTGCAGCGCCGCAAGGCCAGGCTCTTCACCGCGGTGATGGACGACGACGAGCTGTTCGCGCAGTCCCTCACCGCAGACGACATCAAGGGCCTGTTCGACGGCGCGTGATTTCTCCCGGCCGAGTCACCGCGTCCGCCCAGGACCCCGTCGGTAGAATCGAACGGTTCACTTCAGGAGGAATGCATGCGGATCACGGGACTCGGCCACGCCGGGATGTTCATCGAGACGGTCGGCGGGAACATCATCTGCGACCCGGTTCTCGGGCCCTCGTTCTTTGGCTCGTGGTTCCCGTTCCCCGACAACCGCGGGCTCGACTGGGAGCGTTTCGGCCGCGAAGCGGACTTCCTGTACATCTCGCACCGGCACCGCGACCACTTCGATCCCCGGCTCCTCGAGCGCTACATCCGCAAGGACATCGAGGTGCTGCTGCCCGAGTACCCGATCGATGACCTCGAGCAGGACATCAGGGCGCTGGGCTACACGAACATCACCTACGCCCCGGCCGGCGAGATCATCGAGCGCGGCGATCTGAAGATCATGATCACTCCGCTGCGCGCTCCGAGCGACGGACCCATCGGAGACTCGTCGCTGAGCGTCGACGACGGCACCGGCTCGGTGCTCAACCAGAACGACTCGCACCCGCTCGATCTCGACACGCTGCTGCACTTCGGCAAGCCCGACGCGTACTTCACGCAGGTCTCGGGTGCGATCTGGTGGCCCATGGTCTATGACCTGCCGCTGGATGCGAAGCAGAACTTCGCGAAGCTCAAGCGCGACGCGCAGAACAAGCGGGCGATGTACTACATCGACAAGGTGGACGCCCCTCATGTCTTCCCGATGGCCGGTCCGCCGATGTTCCTGCGCGACGACCTCTTCGATTTCAACGGAGTCGGCCGCAACGGCGAATCGATCTTCACCGACCAGAAACAGTTCCTGGCCCACATGAAGGAGCTCTCGCCCCAGTACGACGGACATCTGTTCGTGCCGGGCACGGTGGTCACCGTCGAGGGCGGCTCTGTGTGCACCGAGCAGTCGCTCTACACCGAGGCCGAGCTCGCCCACATCTTCGACGAGAAGTGGGACTACCTCGAGGAGCAGCGCGCCTCCCGACAGCGGGAGATCCGTGACGAGGAGGCGTCGCGCGCCCAGGTCATGCCCGCCGCCGAGATGCTCGAGGAGCTCAAGACCTGGTGGGAGCCGCTGCTGAAGAAGTCGCGCACCATCCGGCTCGGAGTCGGGGGATGCGTGCGCTTCAGGATCGGCGACCTCGACATGGTCGTGGACTTCCCCCGCGCGAAGGTTCGCGAGTACGCGGGCGAGGAGTGCATCTACTGGTACACGATCCCCGCCGACCTCGTCTCAACGAACATCCGCGACCACGAGATCGACTGGTCGAACTCGATCTTCCTCTCGATGCAGTTCGAGGTGGGGCGCAGCGGAAAGTTCAACGAGTTCCTCACGACGTTCCTCAAGTGCCTCTCGGTCGATCGCATCGAGTACGTCGAGAACTGGTATCAGGAGCAGACGGACCAGACCGAGGATGCCGAGATCGGCGACTGGGTCGTGCAGCGTCGCTGCCCCCACCTGCGCGCCGACCTGACCAAGACCGGAAAGGTCGACGACGACGGCATCCTGACCTGCAGCATGCACGACTGGAAGTGGGACCTCAACACAGGCCGCTGCCTGTCGACGAGCGGCCACCCGATCCGCTCCACGAAGATCGACGAGGTCACCGACGCAGTGCTTCGCGAGGCCAGCTGACGTGGTTCGTTCCTCGCACCCGCACGGATCGGGGCGCGACGCTCGAACGCCGATGCCGATGTTCACGGGGCCTCTCCGCGGGGCTCGATGGATCACCCGCTCCACGCCGGAACGGCTGATCCGGGTGGCCGTGGAATTCCTCGAGGACGCCGGTTTCGAGCAACGGCATGATGGCTTCGACGAGAAGCTGAGAGGCCGCGGATCCGAGTGGACGGCCGTCGCGCTGGAGATCGGGGACGAGGAGAAGTCGAAGAGGCGCGCACTGCTCGGGCTCGTGATCGACGAACTCCCGTTCCCCGTCCCCCGGGCGTTCCAGCGTGTGCTGTCGCCGACGCTGGTCGTCGTCGCGTCCCGTCCCGTCGGACCCCTCGTGTCGGAGCTGATCGTCTTTCCCCACACCTCGCGTCGCGGTGCGCCGCCCTACTCGAGAGCCGCGGCTCCTCGCGTGCGCGACGCCCTCGAGCAGATCACCGCGGCAGCGGGCCTGGAAGGCGCGATGCTCTCGCACGAATCGCTCGCCGGAGTCCCGGATGACGGTTCCCCCGTCTCGCAGGCGGTCGTCCGAGAGGTCCTGGGCTGGCACTGACGCACGCTAGACTGGTGCCATCAAGCAACCTTTAACACCGTCCTGTGAGGCGGAGAAGGGAGCGGCCGATGTCTGCACGAACCGTGCTGCACGAAGCCGATATCTCGCGGGCGCTCACCCGTATCGCGCACGAGATCCTCGAATCCAATCGAGGGGCTGAGAACCTCGTCCTGCTGGGCATTCCGACCCGCGGCGTCACTCTCGCCCACCGCCTGTCCGCAGCGATCGGCGCCATCGCGAAGACCACCGTTCCGGTGGGGGCTTTGGACGTCACCCTCTTCCGTGACGACCTCGCCTCGCAGCCAACGCGTTCTCCGCGGCCCACGGACATCCCTGCCGGCGGGATCGACGGCAGGACCGTCGTCCTCGTCGACGACGTGCTGTTCTCCGGCCGCAGCATCCGCGCCGCACTCGACGCGCTGCAGTCGATCGGTCGCCCGTCGATCGTCCGCCTCGCGATCCTCGTCGATCGCGGCCACCGGGAACTCCCGATCCGCCCCGACTTCGTCGGCAAGAACATCCCGTCGTCTCGCCAGGAGCGCGTCAACGTCCGGCTGACCGAGCACGACGGCACCGAAGAGGTGACGATCGAAGCATGAGACACCTGCTGGATACCCGCACCCTCGACCGAGAGTCGGCTCTACGCATCCTCGATGTCGCCGAAGACATGTCCGACACCCAGTCGCGCGAGGTCAAGAAGCTTCCGACCCTTCGCGGCAAGACGGTCGTGAATCTGTTCTTCGAGGACTCGACCCGCACCCGCATCTCCTTCGAAGCCGCTGCGAAGCGCCTCTCAGCCGATGTGATCAACTTCGCAGCCAAGGGCTCGAGCGTGTCGAAGGGCGAGAGCCTCAAGGACACCGCCCAGACGCTGCAGGCGATGGGAGCGGATGCGGTCGTCATCCGCCATCCAGCCTCCGGCGCCCCGCAGACCCTCGCGACCAGCGGGTGGATCTCCGCCGGAGTCGTGAACGCCGGCGACGGCACGCACGAGCATCCGACCCAGGCTCTCCTCGACGCGTTCACGATCCGCAAACGGCGCTTCGGCGCCGACAGCCGCGGTCGTGATCTCGCCGGCATCCGGGTCGTGATCGTCGGCGACGTGCTCCACTCCCGCGTCGCACGGTCGAACGTCTGGCTGCTCGCCACGCTCGGCGCCGAGGTCACCCTGGTCGCGCCGCCCACCCTGGTGCCGCAGAACGTCTCGCTCTGGCCTGCGAAGGTCGTCTACGACCTCGATCAGGCTCTGGCAGACGGTCCGGACGCCGTGATGATGCTCCGCATCCAGCTCGAACGGATGAGCGCTGCATATTTCCCTACTGAGCGGGAGTATTCCAGGCGATGGGGTCTGGACGCACTGCGTGTGGCCGGCCTTCCGGACGGTAGCATTGTGATGCACCCCGGACCCATGAACCGAGGGTTGGAGATATCCTCCGAAGCCGCAGATTCCCCGCGCTCGACAGTGCTGGAACAGGTGACGAACGGGGTGTCCATCCGCATGGCGGTGCTGTACCTGCTCCTTGCAGGAGAACGAGACGACGAACGAGGGGGAGACCAGTGAGCGAGACCCTCGTCATCACCGGAGCACAGCTTCTCGGTGCCGAGCGCGCCGACATCATCGTGGAGAACGGGCAGATCTCCGAGATCGGCACCGGACTGAGCCGCTCCGGTGCGCGAGTCATCGACGCCGACGGCCTGGTGGCCCTTCCCGGACTCGTCGACCTGCACACCCACCTCCGGGAGCCGGGCTACGAAGCCTCCGAGACGATCCTCACCGGGACCCGTGCTGCGGCGGCAGGCGGGTTCACGGCGGTGTTCGCGATGCCGAACACCTCGCCGGTCGCGGACACGGCCGGTGTGGTCGAGCAGGAGCTCGCCCTGGGCGAGGCCGCCGGGTACGCGACCGTGCAGCCCATCGGCGCCGTCACCGTGGGGCAGAAGGGCGAGCGCCTCGCCGAACTCGGTGCGATGGCCACCTCGCGCGCCCAGGTGCGCGTCTTCAGCGACGACGGCTTCTGCGTCTTCGATCCGCTGATCATGCGGCGCGCACTCGAGTATGTGAAGTCGTTCGACGGAGTCATCGCGCAGCACGCTCAGGATCCACGCCTCACCGAGGGCGCCCAGATGAACGAGGGCACAGTGTCGGCCGAGCTCGGACTCACCGGATGGCCGGCGGTCGCGGAGGAGTCGATCATCGCTCGCGATGTGCTCCTCGCGGAGCATGTCGGATCCCGACTGCACGTGTGCCACCTGTCGACCGCAGGCTCTGTCGACATCATCCGCTGGGCGAAGAAGCGGGGGATCAACGTCACGGCCGAGGTCACCCCGCACCACCTCCTGCTCACCGATGAACTGGTGCGCGGCTACGACGCCCGCTACAAGGTCAACCCGCCGCTGCGCCGTGAGGAAGACGTCATGGCGGTGCGCGAGGGCCTCGCCGACGGCACCATCGACATCGTGGCGACCGATCACGCCCCGCACCCGAGCGAGCACAAGTCGTGCGAGTGGCAGGCCGCAGCCAACGGCATGGTCGGACTCGAGAGCGCCCTGCGCGTCGTGCACCAGTCGATGGTGCAGACCGGCCTGATCGGCTGGGAGGACGTCGCCCGGGTGATGAGTGCGGCCCCCGCACGGATCGGACGTCTGTCCGATCATGGGCTGCCCCTGCAGGCCGGTGCTGCTGCGCAGATCACCCTCTACGACCCGTCCGCCGCCGGCGTCTTCACCGAATCCGACCTGCACGGTCGGAGTGTGAACTCGCCGTATCTCGGTCGCGACCTCCCCGGCCGCGTCGAGTTCACGATCCACCGCGGGCTGCTGACGGTCGACGGCGGATCCGTGGTCGAGGAGCTGAACGCATGAGCACGCGCGACATCGCCATCGCGATCACGATCGCCGTGGCGGCACTCGTCCTGGTCGCCATGTTCACGGCGTGGCGCCGACGACTCCGACGCGACTCGGGTCTGGCGGCTCCCTTGGGCGTGCCGGAGCATGCGGAGGTCCTCGACCGTCACGAGGTGCTCTACGTCTCGACGACGAAGCACGATCAGCCGCTGGAGCGCCTCGCCATCCAGCCGCTCGCTTATCGCGCCAGGGGAGAGGCTGCGGTCACCGATCGCGGACTCGCACTCTGCCTCGACGGTGCGCCGACCGTTTTCCTCGCCTCTGCACGACTCGCGAGCGTCGACCGCGCCACGGTGACGATCGACCGCGTCGTCGAACCGGGTGGACTCGTCCGCGTCGCCTGGAATGCGGACGACGACACGATCGTCGACTCGTATCTGCGGGTCACCGACGGCGATCCCCAGAACTTCATCTCAGAACTGCAGCGCCTCGTCCCCGCCACGGACGACACCGCCGCCCCCGACACAGGAGCAACGTCATGACAGCCCTCCCCGAACCCGCCGTCCTCGTCCTCGAAGACGGGACCCGCCACGTCGGCCGTGCATACGGCGCGCTGGGCACCACCTTCGGCGAGGTCGTCTTCTCGACCGGCATGTCCGGATACCAGGAGACGCTCACCGACCCGTCGTACGCGGGCCAGATCGTCCTGCAGACGGCCCCGCACATCGGCAACACCGGCATGAACGACGAGGACCCCGAGTCCCGTCGCATCTGGGTCGCCGGCTACATCGTGCGCGACCCCTCACGAGTCGTCTCGAACTGGCGTGCGACCGCTTCGCTGGACGAGATCCTCGAGCGGGACGGCATCGTCGGCATCAGCGGCATCGACACCCGATCGATCACGCGGCACATCCGCTCTGCCGGGTCTATGCGCGGCGGCGTCTTCTCGGGCGAGGCCGCGCAGATCGACGCCGACGAGCAGCTGCGCCTCGTGCGCGAGGCGCCTCAGATGGCCGGCCAGAACCTCTCGGCGCAGGTCTCGGTCGACGTCGCCACGGTCACGACGGCGATGGGGGAGCGGGTCGGCAATCTCGCCGTCCTCGACCTCGGCGTCAAGCAGGCCACGATCGACAACCTGGCGGCCCGTGGCTTCGAGGTGCACGTCCTGCCTCAGAACGTCACGATCGATGACATCCGTGCGATCGATCCCGTCGCCGTCTTCTACTCGAACGGCCCTGGCGACCCCGCAGCCTCCGGCGACCACGTCGAGCTGCTGCGCTCGGTGCTCGACGACGGGCTGCCCTTCTTCGGCATCTGCTTCGGCAACCAGCTGCTCGGCAGGGCGCTGGGTCTCGGCACCTACAAGCTGCCGTTCGGGCACCGCGGCATCAACCAGCCCGTACTCGACAAGTCCACCGGACGCGTCGAGATCACCGCGCACAACCACGGGTTCGCCGTGGAGGCGCCGCTGGAGGGCTCGTTCGACAGCCCCCACGGCTACGGCAAGGTCGAGGTCAGCCACATCGGCCTGAACGACAACGTGGTCGAGGGTCTCCGCGCTCTCGACATCCCGGCGTTCTCGGTGCAGTACCACCCGGAGGCTGCGGCCGGACCGCACGACGCCAACTATCTCTTCGACCGGTTCCGTGACATGGTCATCGCCAGCAAGAAGGACACCAAGTAATGCCCAAGCGCGACGACATCAACTCCGTTCTCGTCATCGGCTCCGGCCCGATCGTCATCGGTCAGGCGTGCGAGTTCGACTACTCCGGCACCCAGGCCTGCCGCGTCCTGCGCGAGGAGGGCGTGAGGGTCATCCTGGTCAACTCCAACCCGGCGACGATCATGACCGACCCCGACTTCGCCGACGCGACGTACATCGAGCCGATCACCTGGCAGGTCATCGAGACGATCATCGCGAAGGAGCGTCCCGACGCGATCCTGCCGACCCTCGGCGGGCAGACGGCCCTGAACGCCGCGATCGAACTGCACAACCACGGCATCCTCGAGAAGTACGACGTCGAGCTGATCGGTGCGAGCTTCGAAGCCATCAACAAGGGCGAGGACCGCCAGATCTTCAAGCAGCTCGTCCTCGATGCCGGCGCCGACGTCGCCCGCAGCATCATCGCGCACACCATGGACGACCTGCTCGAGGGAGCGGCCGAGCTGGGCTACCCGCTCGTCGTGCGCCCCTCGTTCACGATGGGCGGTCTCGGGTCCGGCTTCGCCTACGACGAGGCGGATCTGCGTCGCATCGGCGGTGCCGGTCTGCGCGACTCTCCGACCACGGAGGTGCTCCTGGAGGAGTCGATCCTCGGCTGGAAGGAGTACGAGCTCGAGCTCATGCGCGACACCGCCGACAACACGGTGGTCGTCTGCTCGATCGAGAACGTCGACCCCGTCGGCGTGCACACGGGCGACTCGATCACCGTGGCTCCCGCTCTGACGCTCACGGACCGCGAATACCAGAAGCTCCGCGACATCGGCATCGACATCATCCGCGCGGTGGGCGTCGACACCGGCGGCTGCAACATCCAGTTCGCCATCGACCCGAGCAACGGGCGCATCATCGTCATCGAGATGAACCCTCGCGTCTCGCGCTCGAGCGCCCTGGCCTCCAAGGCCACGGGGTTCCCGATCGCGAAGCTCGCCGCGAAGCTGGCGCTCGGCTACCGTCTCGATGAGATCCCGAACGACATCACGGGTGTCACCCCCGCGAGCTTCGAACCCACGCTCGATTATGTCGTCGTCAAGGTTCCGCGGTTCGCGTTCGAGAAGTTCCCGGCCGCTGACGCGACGCTGACGACCACCATGAAGTCGGTCGGCGAGGCGATGGCGATCGGCCGCAACTACGCGACCGCGCTGCAGAAGGCGCTGCGCTCGCTCGAGAAGCGCGGTTCCAGCTTCCACTGGGGCGCGGAGAGCCGTTCCGTCGACGAGCTGCTCGAGATCTCGAAGGTCCCGACGGACGGTCGGATCGTCACCCTCCAGCAGGCGCTGCGCAAGGGCGCGACGGTCGAGCAGGCGTTCGAGGCCACGGCGATCGATCCCTGGTTCATCGACCAGATCGTCCTGATCAACGAGGTCGCCGAGATCGTGCGCACGGCACCGGAGCTCGACGCGGCCACGCTGCGCTACGCCAAGGAGCACGGCTTCTCCGACGCGCAGATCGCGGAGCTCCGCGGCGAGAAGGAAGCGGAGATCCGCGGCGTGCGCCACGGACTCGGCATCCGTCCGGTGTTCAAGACCGTCGACACCTGCGCCGGCGAGTTCCCGGCTCTCACGCCGTACCACTACTCGAGCTACGACTTCGAGACCGAGGTCACACCGTCCGATCGCACCAAGGTCGTGATCATCGGATCGGGTCCGAACCGCATCGGTCAGGGCGTCGAGTTCGACTACTCGTGCGTGCACGCGTCGTTCGCCCTCTCGGATGCCGGCTTCGAGACCATCATGGTCAACTGCAACCCCGAGACGGTGTCCACCGACTACGACACGTCCGACCGGCTCTACTTCGAGCCGCTCACGCTGGAGGACGTGCTGGAGGTGCTCGACGCGGAAGCCGCGAGCGGCACCATCCTCGGAGTCGTCTGCCAGCTCGGCGGCCAGACGCCGCTGGGGCTCGCAAAGGGCATCGAGGCAGCCGGCTACCAGGTGCTCGGCACCAGCCCGGAGGCCATCGACATCGCCGAGGAGCGCGAGCTGTTCTCGCAGCTGCTCGACACGGCAGGCCTCATCGCCCCGCGCCACGGCACCGCTGTGGACGCGGACGGCGCGGTGGCCGTCGCCGAGGAGATCGGATACCCGGTGCTCGTGCGTCCGAGCTTCGTGCTCGGCGGACGCGGCATGGAGATCGTCTACAGCTCCGAGTCGCTGCGCGAGTACTTCGTGCGCACGGCGGGCGAGGTCATCATCGAGGAGGGCAAGCCCCTGCTCGTCGATCGCTTCCTCGATGACGCGATCGAGCTCGATGTCGACGCCCTCTACGACGGCACCGAACTGTTCATCGGCGGCGTGATGGAGCACCTCGAAGAGGCCGGCATCCACTCGGGCGACTCGAGCTGCACCCTTCCGCCCGTCTCGCTCGGCCGCACCGACATCGACCGGGTGCGCGAGGCGACACTCGCGATCGCGAAGGGCGTGGGCGTCCGTGGCCTGCTCAACGTGCAGTTCGCGATCAGCGCCGGCGTCCTCTACGTGATCGAGGCGAACCCGCGCGCGAGCCGCACCGTGCCCTTCGTCTCGAAGGCGCTGGGCATCCCGATGGCCAAGGCCGCGAGCCGTGTGATGGTGGGGTCGACGATCGCGGAGCTCCGCGCCGAGGGCATGCTGCCCGAGCAGGACGGCTCGCGAGTGCCCCTCGACGCCCCCGTCTCGGTCAAGGAGGCCGTGCTTCCGTTCAAGCGGTTCCGTACGGCCGACGGCAAGACCGTCGACTCGATCCTCGGCCCGGAGATGCGCTCGACCGGCGAGGTCATGGGCATCGACCGCGACTTCCCGACCGCGTTCGCCAAGAGCCAGGCGGCCGCGTACGGCGGAATGCCGACCTCCGGCACGGTGTTCATCTCGGTCGCGGACTCCGACAAGCGCGCCGTGATCCTGCCGGCGCATCGCCTGCAGCAGCTGGGGTTCACGATCGTGGCCACCGAGGGCACTGCCGAGATCCTCTCGCGCAACGGCATCGCGGTGACGGTGGTCGAGAAGTACAGCGAGACCCAGGAGTCCGGCGCGACGAACATCGTCGACCTCATCAACGACGGCTCGATCGACATCGTCGTGAACACCCCGTCCGGGGGCGCGGCGCGTGCAGACGGCTATGAGATCCGCGCGGCGGCTGTCGCGGCCGACAAGGCGCTGTTCACCACGATGGCGGTGCTCGGCGCCGCCGTGAGCGGTATGGACGCAGCGCACGAGGGCTTCCAGGTGAAGAGCCTGCAGGAGTACGCCCTCGACCGGAAGGCCGCAGTGTGAGCGCACGCTTCGGCGAACGGGTCCGTGTCGCCCTCGCGGCGCACGGCCCGCTGTGCGTGGGCATCGACCCGCACGCCGCCCTGCTCGGATCCTGGGGCCTCGGCGACGACGCCTCGGGCGTCCGGGAGTTCGGGCTGCGCACGGTCGAGGCCGCGGCGGGCCGTGCCGCGATCGTGAAGCCTCAGGTGTCGTTCTTCGAGCGCTTCGGATCCGCAGGATTCGCGGCGCTCGAAGAGGTCATCGCAGCTGCGAGGGACGCCGGCCTCCTCGTGATCGCGGATGCCAAGCGCGGCGACATCGGGTCGACCATGGACGCCTACGCGGCTGCCTGGCTCACCCCGGGGTCTCCGCTCGAGGCCGACGCCCTCACCGTGAACCCGTTCCTGGGTGTCGGCGCGCTCGACGGCGCCTTCGCCCTCGCCGATCAGCACGACAAGGGTCTGTTCGTGCTGGCTGCCACGAGCAACCCCGAAGCCGAGGTCCTGCAGCGCTCGATCTCCGAGACCGGCCGTGCCGTCTCGGCGGACATCGTCTCGGTGGTCTCGGCGCGCAACACCGAGCACACGCCCGCAGGGGAGTGGGGGAGCTTCGGCTTCGTCATCGGCGCGACCGTGGACTGGACGGATGCCGGCATCGCCGCCTTCGCACCGGTGGCACCCATCCTCGCTCCGGGATTCGGCACGCAGGGTGCGACGCCGTCAGACCTGCACCGCCGGTTCGGTTCGATGAGCGCCGCCGTCATCGCGAGCGAGAGCCGCAGCATCCTCTCGGCCGGACCCGCCGGTCTCGCCGCCGCCATCGACGCCCGCGTCGCAGAGTACAGGGAGGCCGGCCGTGGCTGAGTCCCGTCCCGTCCCCGAGGTCGACCGCGCTGCCGCCGCACGCAAGGCGGTCGAACGGCGCCGCGCCCGCGCATCGCTCAAACGCGATCTGACCACGCGTGTCGTCACACCGCAGGCCGTGCTCGAGCGGGCGACCGCAGACCCGGACTCGGTCGAGGGGTCCATGCGCATCACGGACTTCCTGCTCGCTCTCCCCGCGATCGGCGCGGGCAAGCGCGACCGCATCCTGGCAGAGCTGCACATCTCGCCGGTCAAGCGACTGGGAGGGCTCGGCGTCCGCCAGCGGGTGGCGCTCTCGCAGTGGCTCGACGCGCGCTTCCCGCTGCTCGAGCCGCGTGGCGCGCGAAGCCGTCTGCTCGTGCTCGCCGGGCCCACGGCAGTCGGCAAGGGCACCGTCGCCGCCCACATCCGTGAGCACAACCCCGAGATCCATCTGTCGGTCTCGGCGACGACGCGCGCACCGCGACCTGGCGAGATCGATGGCGTGCACTACTACTTCGTCGACGATGCGGAGTTCGACCGTCTGATCGGAGACGACGAACTCCTGGAGTACGCCGTCGTCCACAACAAGTCGCGCTACGGCACGCCGCGGGCTCCGATCGACGCCGCTCTCGCTGCAGGCAAGACCGTGCTGCTCGAGATCGACCTGCAGGGCGCGCGCCAGGTGCGCAAGGCGGAGCCTGCTGCCACGCTCATCTTCCTGCTGCCTCCGACCTGGGACGAACTCGTCCAGCGGCTGGTCGGACGAGGCACGGAGGGCGCGGAGGAACGAGCTCGCAGACTGCGCACCGCGAAGGTCGAATTGGCGGCGCAGAACGAGTTCGACCACCTCATCGTGAACGAGGACGTCGCCGCTGCGGCCGCGGAGGTCGTAGAATTGTCTTCGAGCTCTGCGCGCTGAGCGTCTTCGTGCGCCCGCATCACCGTCTTCGCGACGATCCCGTCGCCTGATCAGGAGGTCCCACCATGGCCGGACACCACACCAACGGAATCATCGATCCCCCCATCGACAACCTGCTCGACCGGGTCGACTCGAAGTACGAGCTCGTGATCTACGCCGCGAAGCGCGCCCGTCAGATCAACGACTACTACTCCGACCTCCACGAGGGCAACCTGTTCGACAACGTCGGGCCGCTCGTCGACTCGTCCGTCGAGGACAAGCCGCTGACCATCGCTCTGCACGAGATCAACGAGGACAAGCTCCGCCTCCGTCACGCCGAGTGACGTCCGATGACCGCACCGCCGACTGATGTCGGCGGTGCGGTCCATCATGGGAGCCACCCCCTTCCTGCTGTCCGATTCCGTTCTGGAGCCCTGATGAGCGCGCTGCGTCTGTTCACGTCCGAGTCCGTCACCGAGGGGCACCCCGACAAGATCTGCGACCAGATCTCGGACAGCATCCTCGACGGACTCATCGCGAAAGACCCCG
Source organism: Microbacterium sp. CGR1 (assembly GCF_001266755.1). Lineage (NCBI taxonomy): Bacteria > Bacillati > Actinomycetota > Actinomycetes > Micrococcales > Microbacteriaceae > Microbacterium > Microbacterium sp. CGR1. The sequence goes on along the minus strand of NZ_CP012299.1, from coordinate 843,822 downwards.
GCTCCCGGGTGGCCGTCGAGACGCTGGTGACCACCGGTCTCGTCCACGTCGCCGGCGAGATCCGCACGGAGGCGTACGTCGACATCCCGACGATCGTCCGCCAGGTGGTCAACGGCATCGGCTACACCTCGAGCGAGACCGGCTTCGACGGAGACTCCTGCGGTGTGAGCATCTCGGTGGGAGAGCAGTCGACCGACATCGCCCACGGCGTCGACAACGCCCAGGAGCACCGCGACGGCGGCTCCATCGATCCTCTCGACGGCCTCGGCGCTGGCGACCAGGGCATCATGTTCGGCTTCGCGACGAACGAGACCCCGCAGCTCATGCCCATGGCTGCGTGGACCGCGCATCGCATCGCGGAGCGGCTCAGCGAGGTCCGACGATCGGGTGCGCTGCCGTTCCTGCGCCCGGACGGCAAGACCCAGGTCACTCTCGGATATGAGGGCTTCACCCCCAAGACCGTGGATGCCGTCGTGCTGTCGACCCAGCACCACCCCGACATCTCGCAGGACGACCTCAAGGCTCAGGTGCGCGAGCACGTGATCGATCCGATCCTGGCCTCCACGGGGCTCGATCTCGGCGACCTCACGTACTACATCAACCCCGCCGGTCCGTTCGTGACGGGCGGCCCCAAGGGCGATGCCGGACTCACCGGACGCAAGATCATCATCGACACCTACGGCGGAGCGGCGCGACATGGTGGCGGTGCCTTCAGCGGCAAGGATCCGTCGAAGGTCGACCGCTCCGGCGCCTATGCCACGCGCTGGGTGGCCAAGAACGCGGTCGCCGCAGGACTCGCCGACCGTCTCGAGGTCCAGGTCGCCTACGCGATCGGGGTCGCTCGTCCGGTCGGTCTCTACGTCGAGACATTCGGCACGGGCAAGGTGTCCGACGAGGTGATCACGCGCGCCATCGACGAGGTCTTCGATCTGCGTCCCCAGGCGATCATCGAGCAGCTCGACCTCCTGCGCCCGATCTACGCGCAGACCGCCGCCTACGGGCACTTCGGACGGGAGCTGCCGGAGTTCACGTGGGAGCGCACCGACCGCGCGGAAGAGCTGCGGCGCGCTGCAGGACTCTGAGGGCCGCATGCCTGATGGCGTCCCTTCTCCTCTGACATCGCAGAGTCGGAGGATCGCGCGCGTGCTCTTGGACTCGCCGCTTCCACAGTTGGATCGTCTCTTCGACTACGCCGTGCCTGCGGAGCTCGGAGACGTCCCTCTGGGCGTGCGCGTGCGTGTGCCCCTGCGTACCGCCGGTCGTGTCATCGACGGCTACGTCGTCGAACTCGACACCGAACACGATGGCGACAGGCCACTGTCCGAGGTCGACAGCGTCGTATCCCCTGTGGCGGTGCTTCCGGAGCGTCTCTACCGCCTCGCGCGCCGCGCCGCCGATCGCGCTGCGGGCTCCGCCTCCGACGTCCTGCGGCTCGTCATCCCGAAGCGCCAGGTGCGGGTGGAGAAGGCCTGGAGCGACGACTCCCCGGAGCTCGCCCCATCAGACGAAGCACTCTCGGCCGCATCCGAGCTGATCGCGTCCTACGACTCGCTCGCCGATGTGCTCGATGCGGGCGGCCGGGCCGCGGTCGAGGCGATCCCCGTGCGCCATCATGACGATCCCGGGTGGGCGGCTCTTCTCGCGTCCGCAGCGGCGCGGACGCTGGCAGCGGGCCGCTCCAGTGTTCTCGTCGTGCCTGACCACCGCGACCTCGATCAGCTGCTCGCCGCTCTCGGCTCGTATGTCCCTGACCAGGCCGTCGTGCGCTTCGACTCGCGCCAGACGAACCCCGATCGGTACCGCGCGTTCCTCCGCTCGCTCGAGGACGCGCCGTGCATCGTGGTGGGCAATCGTTCTGCGGTGTACGCGCCGGTTCGTGCGGGCGTCGTCGCTGTGTGGGACGACGGCGATCCTCTCCTCGGCGAGCCGCTCGCGCCGTACATCAACGCACGGGACGCTGCTCTCCTCCGTCAGGAGCAGGAGCGATCCGCACTGCTGTTCGTCGGCCACACCCGCACCACCGACGTCGAACGCCTCGTCGCCCACGGATGGCTGCAGGATGTCCGGGCCGCGCGTCGGGTGCTGCCGCGCGTGATCCTCAGCACATCACAGGAGATGGATGCTCCGACTGCACAGCGGATGCCGTCGTCCGCGTTCCTCTCCGCGCGCAATGCAGCAGCCGAGGGACCGGTGCTGGTGCAGGTGTCACGACCGGGGTTCGCCCCGTCGCTGGTCTGCGCCGAATGCCGGGCGCCTGCACGGTGCGCCCACTGCGGCGGACCGCTCGGAGCCAAGCACCGTGGTGCCGTGCCGGTGTGCGCCTGGTGCGGCAGGGGAGCCCGAGCGTGGGCGTGCCCGGCGTGCTCGTCGACCAAGCTGCGCCTCGCCTCCTCGGGCAGCGAGCGGACGGCGGATGAGCTGGGCAAGGCGTTCCCCGGAATCCGGGTCATCGTGGCAGACAGCGCTCATCCGGTCGAGCGCGTCGCCGACAAGCCGGCCCTCGTCGTCGCGACACGGGGGGCCGAGCCGCTGGCGGAGGGCGGATACCGTGCCGTGGTCCTGCTCGACGGACCGAGGATGCTCCAGGCCCCCGACCTGCGGATCGGCGAGTCCTGTCTGCGGTGGTGGTCGAACGCGGCTGCACTCGCGGCTCCCGGTGCTCCCATCCATCTGGTCGGCGTCGACGGAGCGATCGCGCGAGCGCTTGCCACCTGGAGCCAGTCCGCCTATGCGAGGACCGAGCTCTCCGAACGTGCGCCGTTGCACATGCCGCCGGCTGCGAGGGTCGCGCTGGTCGAGGGGTCGACGGCATCCGTGGCGAGAGCGCTGGGGTCGCTGCAGGAGCTCGCTCTGCCCTCCGACGCGGTACTCGGCCCGGTGCCGATCGAGTCTGACGACTACCCGCCGCGTGTCAGGGCCCTGATCCGGTTCGACTACAGCGCGGGTGCCAGGGTCGCCACCACGTTGCGGGCCGCGGTCGTCGCCGAAGCGGTCAGCAACCGGCGGGGCAAGGGCAAGTCGACTCGGAGCGCCCTCACGGTTCGACTCGATATCCTCGATCCGGAACTCTGAACGCGAAGAACCACCTCGCGCTCCGATTTCACCCGATCCACCCCCGCATCCCTCCGGAGCACCTTCATGCGTCTCGTCTTCGCCGGCACACCGTCGGCAGCCGTCCCCACACTCCGCCGCCTCGCGGCCGAGCACGACATCGCTGCGGTCGTCACCCGCCCGGACGCGCCGCTGGGCCGCAAGCGGCTGCTCACGCCGTCGCCTGTCGCTCACGCCGCCGACGAGCTCGGACTGCCGGTCATCAAGGCGGCTCGCCTCGACGACGACGCGACGGCCGCCATCACCGCGCTCGGTGTCGAGCTCGGTGTGATCGTGGCGTACGGCGGACTCGTTCGCGAGCCGCTGCTCTCCGCACCGACGAAGGGCTGGATCAATCTGCATTTCTCGCTCCTCCCGCAGTGGCGCGGTGCCGCACCCGTGCAGCGCGCACTGATCAATGGCGATGCGCAGATGGGTGCCAGTGTGTTCCAGCTCGTTCCCGCGCTCGATGCCGGTGATGTCTTCGCGACGCGGGTCGTCGCGGTCGCTCCCGAGGCGACGGCGGATGCCGCACTCGACGCACTCGCTCTCGATGGCGCCGAACTGACGGCGGAAGTGGTCGCGGCCATCGCCGACGGCACTGCGCGCGCAGTGCCCCAGGAGGGGGAGGCGTCGCTGGCCCCGAAGCTGACTCTCGACGATGGTCTGCTCGATTGGAGCCGCCCGCTCAGCGAGGTGTTCGCGCGGTTCCGTGGAGTCACCCCCGAACCGGGCGCCCACACGACCGTCGACGGGATCCGCCTCAAGGTGCTGGAGGCCACTCCCTCGGAAAGCGACGTCGCCCTCGCGCCGGGCGCGTTCACCGCGACCAAGTCCGCTCTCCTCATCGGAACGGCCTCGGCCCCGCTCGCGGTCACGCGTGTGCAGCCCTCGGGCAAGGGCGCGATGAGCGCGGTCGACTGGTGGCGCGGGCAGCGCGACACCGAGAACCTGCGAGCCGGCGCATGAGCGGGCGGCAGGACGACGGCGCACGTCGCGAGCCGCGTCGCGGCGAGTCCGGCCGCGGATCCCGTTCGGGACCGAGCACGCCGCGCGATCAGCGTCCACGTGACGGCCAGGCTCGGGGCGGGAAGCGCGACGGACAGTCCCGCGGCCCGCAGCGCACGGCGCCGCAGCGCACGGTGCAGCCTGCGCGGCGCGTGGCCTACGACGTGCTGCGGGCGGTGTCGGAATCGGATGCCTACGCGAACCTGATCCTTCCGGCCGCGATCGCGGACGCAGGACTCACTCCACAGGACGCCGCTCTCGCCACAGAACTCGCCTACGGCACACTGCGACGCCGCGGAACGTATGACGCGATCATCGCCGCGGCCGCCGACAGGCCTGTCGAGGAGATCGACGCCGGTGTGCTCGACGCGCTGAGACTCGCGACCCATCAGCTGCTCGCGACCCGCGTCGCGTCGCACGCGGCCGTCAACGAGTCGGTGAACATCGTCGCCGCCACCCAGGGCCGCGGTGCATCCAGCTTCGCGAACGCCGTGCTGAGGCGAATCTCCCGCGAGACGCCGGGGGAGTGGGAGCAGCGCATCGAGTCCTCCGCGCGGTCGGACGACGAGCGGCTGGCGCTGCGCTCCGCTCACCCCGTCTGGGTCATCCGTGCCCTGCGTCGCGCGTTGGCCGCTGAAGGTCGCGTCGAGGAGCTCGACGACCTCCTCGACGCCGACAACGCCTCGCCCGAGGTCACTCTCGTCGCTCTGCCCGGCCTCGCCGAGCCCGGGGAGCCACGTCGACGGTATGCGCCGACGGCCTACGGATCTCCGGGCGGCGACCCGCACCACGTGATCGCCTCCTCGGGCGGCACGGTGCGTGTGCAGGATGAAGGGTCGCAGCTCGTCGCACTGGCTCTCGCCGAAGCTGCGCCGATCCGTTCCGGCGAACGCTGGCTCGACCTGTGCGCAGGCCCCGGCGGCAAGACGGCGCTGCTCGCCGCGATCGCGCGACAGCACGATGTGTCGCTGGAGGCGAACGAGGTGGTGCCCACCCGTGCGCGACTCGTCCGCAACGCCCTGCGCGCCGTGCCTGCCGATGTCGTGGTCCATGAAGAGGACGGCCGCACGTTCGGCACCTCCCACGCGGGCCAGTTCGATCGCATCCTCGTCGATGCGCCGTGCACGGGACTCGGGGCTCTGCGGCGGCGGCCCGAGGCGAGATGGCGCAAGACCCCCGGTGATGTCGCCGAGCTGGTGCCGCTGCAGGTCGAACTGCTCTCGGCGGCCCTCGACGCGCTGGCGCCCGGCGGCATCGTCGCGTACGCGACCTGCTCGCCGCATCTCGCCGAGACAACGGGCGTCGTCCAGGAGGTGCTCCGTGGCCGCACCGACATCACCGAGCTCGATGCGCGTGCGGTCCTCGAGGGTGTCGTGACCTCACCGATCGATCTCGGCAGCGACGGCACCGGGCGGGTCCAGCTGTGGCCACACCGGCACGGGACCGATGCGATGTTCCTCGCGCTCCTCCGACGAGCCGACACCGATCAGCGCGACGCCAGCGCCGAGCAAGGAGACTAGAGAGTGGACCTGCCCCGCGCACCGCGCATCAACCCCAGCATCCTGGCCGCCGACTTCGTGAACATGCAGCGTGATCTCGCCAAGATCGCCACTGCCGACTTCGCGCATGTCGACGTCATGGACAACCACTTCGTCCCGAACCTCACGTTCGGGCCGCAGATGGTCGAGCGGATCCAGGCGACCAGCCCGATCCCGCTCGACGTGCATCTGATGATCACCGACCCCGAGCGGTGGGCTCCCGCGTATGCGGAGCTCGGTGCCGCGAGCGTCACTTTCCACCTCGAGGCCGCCGCCGATCCGATCTCGCTGGCCCGCACTCTGCGCAGCATCGGGGCGAGGGCCGGAGTGGCGATCAAGCCGGACACACCCGCGGACGGTCTCTACAGCGTGCTCGAGGAGTTCGACCAGATCCTCGTGATGACCGTCGAACCAGGGTTCGGCGGGCAGGGATTCATGCCCGAGACGATGCCGAAGCTGCGCGCTCTCGCCGACGAGGCGAAGCGGCGAGGGTCGAACGTCTGGCTGCAGGTCGACGGCGGGATCTCCGATGCGACGATCGAGGCGGCGGCCGCCGCCGGCGCAGACACCTTCGTCGCAGGATCCGCGGTCTACGGCGCCGACGACGTCGAGGCGGCCGTCACCCGGCTCAGAGACCGCGCCAGAGCCGCTAGCCTGGAATCGTGAAGACTTTCGACGAGCTGTTCGCCGAGCTCAGCGTCAAGGCCGAGACCCGCCCCGAGGGATCAGGCACGGTTGCAGAGCTCGACGGCGGCGTGCACACGATCGGCAAGAAGATCGTCGAGGAGGCTGCCGAGGTCTGGATGGCGTCCGAGTACGAGTCCGACGAGGCCGCTGCAGAGGAGATCTCGCAGCTGCTGTACCACGTGCAGGTGATGATGCTCGCGAAGGGCCTGAGCCTGCAGGACGTCTACCGACATCTGTGAAGCGCTCCGCCCCACTCGCTTCGATCTGAAGGCATCCCATGCTGCGCATTGCTGTTCCCAATAAGGGCTCTCTCTCCGAGACGGCCGCCGACATGCTCGCGGAGGCCGGCTACGCCGGTCGCCGTGACCCCAAGACGCTCCACGTCGTCGACAGCGACAACGACGTCGAGTTCTTCTACCTCCGTCCGAAGGACATCGCGACGTACGTCGGCTCCGGCGCCATCGATGTCGGCATCACCGGTCGCGACCTGCTTCTCGACGCCCGCATGCCCGGCGCCCGCGAGATCGAGGCGCTCGGCTTCGCCGGCTCGACGTTCCGCTTCGCCGCGCCCTCGGGGCGCTACACCGAGGTGTCCGAGCTCGACGGTCTGCGCATCGCGACGTCGTATCCCGGTCTCGTCGACGCGTTCCTCGATGAGCGCGGAATCGCGGTCGACCTCGTGCCGCTCGACGGTGCGGTGGAGTCCGCCGTGCGCCTCGGTGTGGCCGACGCCGTGGCTGACGTCGTCGAGACGGGCACGACACTGCGTCAAGCGGGGCTCGACGTCTTCGGTCCCGTGATCCTGCAGTCCGAGGCCGTGCTGATCGCCGGTCCGCAGGATGCCGAGGGATCCGAGACGCTTCTCCGCCGTCTCCGCGGCGTCATGGTGGCCCGCCGGTTCGTGATGATCGATTACGACCTGCCGCTCGCTCTGCTCGACGACGCCGTGAAGATCGCCGGCGGCATCGAGTCTCCCACCGTCTCGCCCCTGCGCGACCCCGAGTGGGTCGCGGTGCGGGTCATGGTGGCCCGCGCGCGGGTCAACCCCGTGATGGATGCGCTCTACGCTCTCGGTGCCCGAGCGATCCTCGTCACGGCGATCCACAACGCGAGGCTCTGATGGCGCTCGCGAGTCGCGTCATCCCCTGCCTCGACGTCGCCGCCGGCCGCGTCGTCAAGGGAGTCAACTTCGAGAACCTGCGCGACATGGGCGACCCGGTCGAGCTTGCCCGCCACTACGCGGCGCAGGGCGCCGATGAGATCACCTTCCTCGACGTGACCGCGACGGTCGATGCACGCGCGACGACCTACGACGTCGTCCAGCGCACCGCCGAGCAGGTGTTCGTGCCGCTGACGGTCGGCGGGGGAGTCCGCAGCGTCGACGACGTGTCACGCCTGCTGTCCGTCGGAGCCGACAAGGTCGGTGTGAACTCCGCTGCGATCGCGCGCCCCGAGCTGATCGGCGAGATCGCCGACCGCTTCGGGGCGCAGGTGCTCGTGCTGTCGCTCGATGTCAAGCGGGCCGACACGACCGCATCCGGCTTCGTGGTCACCACCCACGGCGGACGCACGCAGACCACCCTCGACGCACTCGACTGGGCGCGAGAGGCCGCTGAACGCGGCGCGGGCGAGCTGCTCGTCAACTCGATCGACGCCGACGGCACGCGAGACGGCTTCGATCTCGAGCTGGTGAAGCTGATGCGCGAGGCAGCCTCGGTGCCCGTGATCGCGTCGGGCGGAGCAGGCAAGGCCGCAGACTTCGCTCCGGCGATCAAGGCCGGGGCGGATGCGGTTCTGGCAGCCAGCGTGTTCCACACCGGCGCGCTCACGGTCGGCGACGTGAAGGATGCACTGCGTGCGGAAGGAGTGCTCGTCCGATGAGCGACGTCGAAGAGCGCATCGCGCAGGTCGCCTTCAATGACGACGGTCTCGCACCGGTGATCGTGCAGCAGTGGGACACTGCAGAGGTCCTGATGCTCGCCTGGGTGGATGCCGAGGCGCTGCGACGTACCCTCACCACCGGACGTGCGGTCTACTGGTCTCGATCCCGCCGGGAGTACTGGCGCAAGGGCGACACCTCGGGCAACATCCAGGTGGTGCACGAGGCGCGGCTCGACTGCGACGGCGATGCGATCCTGCTCCGTGTCGACCAGACGGGACCGGCCTGTCACACGGGCACGCGCACCTGCTTCGACACGACCGACCTGCGTGCCGTCGAGGGGGGCTCCGCAGAATGACGCTCGCACGCAGAGGCCGGTCGATCGCCGTCTCGGGGTTCCTCCTCTCCGGTGCGATCGGCATCATCTCGTCGACGCAGACCTGGCTGACCGTCGCGCGCACCGATGCGGGAGAGGCGATCCTCGTGCCAGGGGCGTCCGCGCTGCCCTTGCTCGCGCCTCTCAGCCTCGCCGTGCTGGCGCTCGGCATCGCGCTCTCGATCGTCGGTCCCGTGCTCCGGCTGATCTTCGGCGTGCTCGCCACCGCTGCCGCGCTCTTCCTCGGGTGGACGACGCTCCAGTTGGTGCTGACCGAGCCGCTGAGCGCCGTCGGCCCCACCGTCACCGAGACGACCGGTCTCGCCGGGAGCTCGGCGATCACGGACGTGGTCGCCGGCATCGAGCTCTCCGCCTGGCCCGTCATGACGCTCATCGGCTGGGTCATCCTGCTCGCGGCATCCCTCGTCGTGCTCGTCACGTGGCGCCGCTGGAAGCGCGGCGGCCGCCGCTACCGCACCGATGCCGCACATGTGGACGCGACCGCCGGCCCCGTGGACGCGATCGATTCGTGGGACGACCTGTCTCGCGGAACCGACCCGACCCGATGACCCCGATAGACTTGACTCGAACCAGCACGTCGTCCCCCGGAGGAGACCATGACCAACCCGATCGCTGACCCCGGCCACGGACACTCGCCTGCCGCATGGACGGGCGTCATCATCATGCTCGCCGGCTTCACGATCGGCACGCTGGCGTTCTGCCTCGCCGAGTTCAGCCCCGTCTGGGTCGCCCTGATCTGGGTCGGCGCGGCCATCATCCCGATCGGCGCGCTCGTGGGCTGGCTGCTCGCGAGGGCCGGCTACGGCGTGAAGGGCCCCAAGTACTCGCCGAAGGCGCACTAATGGTGCTCGCCGACCTCACGGCCGGCGCAGTCGCAGACGCTGAGCGTCGCGCTCTCACCAGGCCACTGGCCGAGGTGGAACGCGATGCTCTCGCACGCCCCGCCGCCAAGGACGCCCTGGCGTTCCTCGCTCCCGCCGAGCGCGTGAAGATCATCGCCGAGGTGAAGCGCGCGAGCCCGTCGCGTGGCGCCCTGGCCGAGATCCCGGATCCCGCTTTCCAGGCGTCGCTGTACGAGACGGGCGGCGCGTCGGCGATCAGCGTCCTGACCGAGGAACGCCGGTTCGGCGGCAGCCTCGCCGATCTCGAAGCCGTCACCGCGCGCGTGTCCCTTCCCGTGCTGCGCAAGGACTTCATCGCGAATCGATATCAGGTCCTCGAAGCACGAGCCGCCGGTGCCGATCTCGTGCTGCTGATCGTCGCGGGGCTCGAGCCGCATGTGCTCCGTGAGCTCTTCGGCTTCATCACCGAGCTCGGCATGACGCCGCTCGTCGAGACGCACTCGGCCGACGAGCTCGAGGTCGCGATCGATCTCGGGGCATCGCTGATCGGCGTCAATGCGCGCGACCTGAAGACCCTCGAGCTCGACCGCGATCTCTTCGGCCGTCTCGTCGACCGGATCCCTGAGACCGCGGTCAAGATCGCGGAATCCGCGGTCCTCACACCTGAAGACGTCAGGCACTACCGCTCAGCGGGCGCTGACGTCGTCCTGATCGGGGAGGCGCTCGTCACGGGCGACCCGGTCGCCACACTCAAGAGCTTCCTGGAGGCGTGATGAGCCTGCGAGACCAGCACGGTCCACTGTTCGGCGACTACGGCGGACGCTACATGCCCGAGTCGCTGATCGCCGCGATCGACGAGCTCTCGGCGGCATACGCCGACGCGATCGTCGATCCGGTCTTCCGCGACGAGCTGGCGTCTCTGCTCAGCTCCTACGCCGGGCGCCCGTCGCCGCTCACCGAGGTCGCCCGGTTCGCCGAGCACGCCGGCGGAGCGCGAGTGTTCCTCAAGCGCGAGGACCTCAACCACACCGGCTCGCACAAGATCAACAACGTGCTGGGGCAGGCGCTGCTGACGAAGCGCCTCGGCAAGACCCGCGTGATCGCCGAGACGGGGGCAGGCCAGCACGGCGTCGCCACGGCTACCGCTGCCGCTCTCTTCGGCCTCGACTGCACCATCTACATGGGCGAGGTCGACACCGAGCGCCAGGCGCTCAACGTCGCGCGGATGCGACTGCTCGGCGCCGAGGTGATCGCGGTCACCTCCGGATCGCGCACGCTGAAGGACGCGATCAACGACGCGTACCGCGACTGGGTGGCGAGCGTCGAGACGACCAACTACATCTTCGGCACCGCGGCGGGGCCGCACCCGTTCCCCGCGATGGTTCGGGACTTCCAGAAGATCATCGGCGAAGAGGCTCGCCAGCAGCTGCTCGACGAGGTCGGCCGGCTGCCTGACGCGGTCATCGCGTGCGTCGGAGGCGGCTCGAACGCGATCGGAATGTTCGATGCGTTCCTCGACGACGCCGGCGTGAAGCTCTACGGAGTCGAGGCGGCCGGCGACGGCGTCGACACACCTCGCCACGCGGCCTCCATCGAGCGTGGGCGTCCCGGCATCCTGCACGGCGCGAAGACCTACGTCCTCCAGGACGAAGACGGCCAGACGGTCGAGTCGCACTCGATCTCCGCAGGTCTCGACTACCCGGGCGTGGGCCCGGAGCACTCCTGGCTCGCCGACATCGGTCGCGCCGAGTACATCCCGGCGACCGACGACGAGGCCATGCAGGCGCTGCGCCTGCTGAGCCGCACCGAAGGCATCATCCCCGCCATCGAGTCCGCCCACGCCCTCGCGGGCGCCCTGCGCCTCGGACGTGAGATGGGTCCGGACGCCGTGCTCGCGATCTGCCTGTCGGGTCGCGGCGACAAGGACATGGACACCGCAGCCCGCTACTTCGACCTCTACGACGCCGAGGCGCTCGCGCACGATGTCGCCGACGAGAGCGACGCCGAAGCAGCCGCGTCGAAGGGGGAGCCGGAGCTGTGAGCCGCGTCGAACAGGCGATCGCCGCCGCCCATGACGCGGGCCGCAGCGCTTTCGTCGGATACCTCCCCGTCGGCTACCCCGACCTCGAGACGAGCATCCGCGCCGCCATCGCCCTCGCCGAGAACGGCGTCGACATCATCGAGCTCGGACCGCCCTACAGCGACCCGGTGATGGACGGCGCCGTGATCCAGGAGGCGACCACCGCGGCTCTCGCGAACGGCTTCAAGATGAAGGACCTCTTCACGGCCGTGCGCGCGATCACCGACGCCACCGATGTGCCCGTCCTGGTCATGACGTACTGGAATCCGGTGTTCCAGTACGGCGTCGATCGCTATGCGGACGACCTGCTGGCCGCGGGGGGAGCGGGCCTGATCACGCCCGACATCACCCCTGACGTGGCAGGGGAGTGGATCGCAGCGAGCGAGCGCACGGGCCTCGACCGCGTCTTCCTCGCCGCGCCCACCTCGACCGACGAGCGCCTCGACCTCGTCGTGAAGTCGTCCACCGGCTTCGTCTACACCGTCTCGACCATGGGCATCACCGGTGAGCGCACCGAGCTCGACCGCGCTGCGCGCACCCTGGTCGGACGCCTTCGCGAGCACGGCGACATCCGCGCCTGCGTCGGGATCGGCATCTCGACCGCCGAGCAGATCGCCGGAGTCTCCGAATACGCGGACGGCGCCATCGTCGGCACCGCACTCGTCCGCGCCCTCCGCGACGGCGGCATCCCCGCCCTCGCAGAGGTCACCCGAAACCTGGCGGTCGGCACGTCGTCGGCACGCCCCGTACACGAGAACTAGAATCGCACTCATGTCCCTCGCGCTCCACAGCACCTTCAGCGGCGTGCTCGCCAGCATCCCGAGCCCCACGGTCTCCTACATCGACCTCGGCCCGCTCCGGATCCACTTCTACGCGCTCTGCATCATCGCCGGCATCATCGCGGCGGTACTGCTCACCAACCACCGCCTCACCAAGCGCGGTGCAGAGCCGTGGGTCGTGATCGACATCTCGATCCTCGCCGTTCCGCTCGCCATCATCGGCGCGCGCATCTTCCACGTCCTGACCCACCCGAACTTCTACTTCGGCGAGGGCAGGAACACCTGGAACCCCTTCGAACCCGGATCCGTCTGGGCCATCTGGGAGGGCGGTATCGCCATCTTCGGCGCCCTCATCGGCGGCGCGGTGGGCGCGTACCTCGGATGCCGCTGGACCGGCATCCGCTTCTGGACCTTCGCCGACGCACTGGCACCCGGGCTCCTGCTCGCACAGGCCATGGGCCGTTTCGGCAACTGGTTCAACAACGAGCTCTACGGTCTGCCCACCGACCTGCCGTGGGGCCTCGAGATCCCCTCCGACAACTCCGCGTTCCCTCCCGGCCTTCCCGAGGGCACGCTCTTCCACCCCACGTTCCTGTACGAGGTGATCTGGAACGGTCTCGGCGTGATCGTGCTGCTCTGGCTGAGCCGCAAGGCGACCGCGTTCCAGTGGGGAAAGCTCTTCGCCATCTACCTCATCTGGTACAGCGCCGGACGTGTGGTCTGGGAGTCGATCCGCATCGATCCGAGCGAGATCATCCTGGGTCTCCGCAGCAACGTGTGGGCCGCCATCATCGGCATCATCGTGGGCATCGCGATCCTCATCGTCCAGTCTCGCCGTCACCCCGGTCTCGAGCCGTCGCCCTACCAGCCCGGCCGCGGCCGGAAGGACCTCGACGCTGATGTAGAATCGCAGAACAATCCCTCCGATTTCGTGGACGTGAGTGAGCCTCCGTCCGAAGAAGTCGCCGCAGGAGCCAGCGCCACAAGCACCGCTCCCACGGACTCGGAAGGCGCTCGATAGCCCACCGGTCCGTGCGGACCCCATCGCATCCACCCGGCCAATGACGCCCCCGGGTCATCCGAAGATCTGAGGACGGTACTGGTGTATTTTCAGCCTCCCTACGGCGCTTCCGGCGCTTACCCCCCGAAGCAGGGCATGTACAACCCGGCGTTCGAGAAGGACGCCTGCGGCCTCGCCATGGTCGCGACCCTCCGCGGCGAGGCGGGCCACGACATCATCGCGCTCGCGCTCGAAGCGCTGCGCAACCTGGAGCACCGCGGGGCGATCGGCTCGGATGCCGGCACCGGAGACGGCGCGGGCATCCTGACGCAGATGCCGGACGCGTTCCTGCGCGCCGTCACCGACTTCGAACTGCCCCCGGTCGGCGAGTACGCCGCGGGCCTGGCATTCCTGCCGCGCGATTCCAGCGAGCGCCGCCAGCAGAAGGCCGGCATCGAGAAGATCGCCCGCTCGGAGGGACTCCGCGTCCTCGGCTGGCGCGAGGTTCCGACGGTCAACGACAACCTCGGAAAGCTCGCCGACGAGGCGCGTCCCGCCTTCGAGCAGCTCTTCGTGAGCGCCGGGGGAGCGACGCACTCGGACGCCCCGCTCACCGGCATCGCCCTCGACCGCGTCGCATACCGACTGCGCAAGCGCGCCGGTCACGAGCTCGGCGCCTACTTCGTGACGCTGTCCGCCCGCACTCTCGGCTACAAGGGCATGGTCACGACGCTGCAGCTCGAGCCGTTCTACCCCGACCTGCAGGACGAGCGCTTCATGTCAGAGCTCGCGGTCGTGCACTCCCGCTACTCCACGAACACGTTCCCCTCCTGGCCGCTCGCTCAGCCGTTGCGCATGCTCGCGCACAACGGCGAGATCAACACGGTCGGCGGCAACCGCAACTGGATGCGGGCTCGCCAGTCGCAGCTCGAATCCGAGCTGCTGGGCGACGTCGCGCCGCTGCTGCCGATCTGCACCGACGGTGCCAGCGACTCCGCGTCGTTCGACGAGGTGCTCGAGCTGCTCACCCTCACCGGTCGCAGCCTGCCGCACGCCATCATGATGATGGTCCCCGAGGCATACGAGAAGCAGTCCGACATCTCTCCGGAGCTTCGTTCGTTCTACGAGTACCACTCGAACCAGATGGAGCCCTGGGACGGCCCCGCGGCGCTCATCTTCACCGACGGCACCGTCGTCGGCGCGACCCTCGACCGCAACGGGCTCCGCCCCGGGCGCTGGACCGAGACGACCGACGGCCTCATCGTCATCGGCTCGGAGACCGGTGTGCTCACCTTCGAACCCGAGCGGATCAAGCGTCGCGGACGCCTGCAGCCCGGCAAGATGTTCCTCGTCGACACGTCGCAGCGACGCATCATCGAAGACGAGGAGATCAAGCACGATCTCGCGACCATGCACCCGTGGCAGGAATGGCTGGATGCCGGTTCCGTGCGGCTCGCCGACCTCCCCGAGCGGGAGCACATCGTGCACCCGCCCGCATCTATCACCCGCCGTCAGCGCACCTTCGGCTACACGGAGGAGGAGGTGCGCATCCTGCTGACCCCGATGGGCCAGAACGGTGTCGAGCCTCTCGGCGCGATGGGATCCGACACTCCGATCGCGGTGCTCAGCAAGCGTCCCCGCCTGCTCTTCGACTACTTCACTCAGCAGTTCGCGCAGGTGACCAACCCGCCGCTCGACTCGATCCGCGAAGAGGTCGTCACGAGTCTGAAGCTCGGTCTCGGCCCCGAGAGCAATCTGCTCACCTGGGGTCCCGACCACACGCGCACGGTGTCGCTCGACTTCCCGGTCATCGACAACGACGAGCTCGCGAAGATCCGTCACATCGACAAGGCTCTTCCCGATCGCTCCAGCGTGACGATCAGGGGCCTGTACCACTTCGACGCCGGCTCTAACACGCTCGAGAAGCGTCTGACCGAGATGTGCGACGAGGTCGATGAGGCCATCGAGAGCGGTGCCGAGTTCATCATCCTGTCGGATCGCGACTCGAACAAGGATCTGACCCCGATCCCTTCGCTTCTCATGGTCTCGGCCATCCATCACCACCTGATTCGTCGTGAGAACCGCATGAAGGTCGGTCTGATCGTGGAGGCGGGTGACGTCCGCGAGGTGCATCACGTCGCGACGCTGATCGGATACGGCGCGTCGGCCGTGAACCCGTACCTCGCGATGGAGACCGTGGAGCACCTGGTGCGCACCGGCTACATCACCGGCATCAGCCCCGAGAAGGCCGTCCGCAACCTGATCTACGCGCTCGGCAAGGGCGTTCTGAAGATCATGTCGAAGATGGGCATCTCGACCGTCTCGTCGTACGCCGGCGCACAGGTCTTCGAGGCCGTCGGTCTGAGCGAGGAGTTCATCGACAAGTACTTCACCCGCACCGAGTCGAAGCTCGGCGGCATCGGGATCCAAGAGATCTTCATCGAGAATCAGGCTCGTCACGATTACGCCTACCCGGAGGATGAGGCTGCTCGCGCTCACGAGCGCCTCTGGACCGGTGGCGAGTACCAGTGGCGTCGCGACGGTTCCCCGCACCTCTTCAACCCGGAGACGGTGTTCAAGCTGCAGCACGCCACACGCGAGCGCCGCTACGACATCTTCCGCGAGTACACCAGGATGGTCGACGATCAGGCGGCGGAGCTCAAGACGCTGCGCGGTCTGTTCTCGCTGCGGACCGGTACGCGCAAGCCCGTGCCGCTCGACGAGGTCGAGCCGGTCTCGGCGATCGTCAAGCGGTTCTCGACCGGCGCGATGAGCTACGGATCGATCTCGAAAGAGGCACACGAGACTCTCGCGATCGCCATGAACAGGCTCGGCGGCAAGTCCAACACGGGTGAGGGCGGGGAGGATGCCGACCGTCTGCTCGATCCCGAGCGCCGCAGCGCGATCAAGCAGGTCGCCTCGGGACGCTTCGGCGTCACCAGCCTGTACCTCACCGAGGCCGACGACATCCAGATCAAGCTCGCCCAGGGTGCGAAGCCCGGCGAGGGCGGTCAGCTGCCTCCGCAGAAGGTGTATCCGTGGGTAGCGCGCACGCGCGGCGGAACACCCGGTGTGGGACTCATCTCGCCCCCGCCGCACCACGACATCTATTCGATCGAAGACCTGAAGCAGCTCATCTTCGACCTGAAGCGGGCCAACCCCGAGGCGCGGATCCACACGAAGCTCGTCAGCCAGTCGGGCATCGGCGCGGTCTCGGCGGGTGTCGCGAAGGCGCTGAGCGACGTCATCCTGGTCTCAGGCCACGACGGCGGCACGGGGGCGAGCCCGATGAACTCGCTCAAGCACGCGGGAACGCCGTGGGAGCTCGGGCTCGCCGAGACCCAGCAGACGCTGATGCTCAACGGCATGCGCGACCGCGTGGTCGTGCAGGTCGACGGCCAGCTCAAGACGGGACGCGATGTCATCATCGGCGCTCTGCTGGGCGCGGAGGAGTTCGGGTTCGCGACGGCTCCGCTCGTCGTCAGCGGCTGCATCATGATGCGCGTCTGCCACCTCGACACCTGCCCGGTGGGCGTCGCGACGCAGAACCCCGTGCTGCGCGAGCGCTTCACCGGCAAGCCGGAGTTCGTCGTGAACTTCATGGAGTTCATCGCCGAAGAGGTGCGCGAGATCCTGGCCGAGCTCGGCTACCGCTCGATCGATGAGATCGTCGGCCGCACTGAGCTGATCGAGGCGAACGCCGCACTCCAGCACTGGAAGGCGGAGGGCCTCGACCTGAGCCCCGTGCTCGAGGGACCGGCATTCCCGGCGAGCGAGCCGCGTCGCAGCCGCCGCACGCAGGATCACGAGCTCGAGAAGCACTTCGACGTGCAGCTCATCGACATCGCCAAGCCGGCGCTCCTCAACGGCGAACCGGTGGTGGTCGAGCTGCCGATCGCGAACACCGAACGCGCCGTCGGGACGATGCTGGGTCACCAGGTCACCTCCCGACACGGCGCCGCGGGGCTTCCCAGCGGCACCATCGACGTCACGCTGCACGGCACCGCCGGTCAGTCGCTCGGCGCTTTCCTGCCTTCTGGGATCGTGCTTCGACTCGAGGGCGACGCGAACGACTACGTCGGCAAGGGGCTCTCGGGCGGCGACATCTCGATCCGTCCCGCTCGCGGGGCTGCCATCGCTCCGCACGAGAACGTGATCGCCGGCAACGTGATCGGCTACGGCGCGACGTCCGGGACCATGTATCTCTCCGGGGTGGTCGGCGAGCGATTCCTCGTGCGCAACTCCGGCGCGACCGCCGTCGTCGAGGGAGTGGGCGACCACGCGCTCGAGTACATGACGGGCGGCGTCGCGGTGATCCTCGGCTCGACGGGTCGCAACCTCGGCGCCGGCATGTCCGGGGGAGTGGCCTACATCCACTCGCTCGACAGCGGCAAGATCAACGCCCAGTCGCTCGGCAGCGGCGAGCTCCGACTCGAACCGCTCGACCGAGCCGACCTCGAAGTGCTGCGGAGCCTGATCGCGGCACACGTGGAGCGCACGGCCTCGCCGCTCGGCTCCGACATCCTGGCACGGTTCGATGAGACCGCAGGCCAGTTCACGAAGGTGCTTCCTCGCGACTACGCGGCAGTCCGCAGCATGCGCGAAGAAGCAGTCGCTGAGGGCATCGACCCCGACGGCGACATCGTCTGGAACCGCATCCTGGAGGTGACCGGTGGCTGATCCCAAAGGTTTTCTGAAGGTCACAGAACGTGAGCTTCCCCCGCGTCGCCCGGTGCCGGTGCGCATCATGGACTGGAAAGAGGTCTACGAGCCCGGCGACCAGGCCGTCCTGAAGCGGCAGGCAGGTCGCTGCATGGACTGCGGCGTGCCGTTCTGTCATCAGGGCTGCCCGCTGGGCAACCTGATCCCCGAGTGGAACGACCTGACCTGGCGCGGCGAGGGCCGTGCGGCGATCGATCGCCTGCACGCGACCAACAACTTCCCGGAGTTCACCGGTCGCCTGTGCCCGGCACCGTGCGAGAGCTCCTGCGTGCTCGGCATCAACCAGCCTCCTGTCACGATCAAGCAGATCGAGGTCTCGATCATCGACGAGGCGTTCGCCAAGGGCTGGGTCGAACCGCAGCCACCGGCCCGCCTGACGGGCAAGACCGTCGCGGTCGTCGGGTCCGGCCCTGCCGGTCTCGCCGCTGCTCAGCAGCTCACGCGCGCCGGTCACACGGTCGCGGTGTTCGAGCGCGACGACCGCATCGGCGGCCTGCTGCGTTACGGGATCCCCGATTTCAAGATGGAGAAGGGGCAGCTCGAGTCGCGCCTTCGCCAGATGCAGGAAGAGGGAACACGCTTCCGCGCCGGAGTAGAGATCGGCAAGGACATCTCGTGGGCCGACCTCCGCGCCCGCTACGACGCCATCGTGATCGCCACCGGTTCCACGGTTCCGCGCGACCTGTCGATCCCCGGTCGCGACCTCGACGGAGTGCACTTCGCGATGGAGTACCTGGTCGAGTCGAACCACGCGGTCGCCGGTGACAAGGTGCCGGAGCAGATCACCGCCGAGGGCAAGCACGTCATCGTGATCGGCGGCGGTGACACCGGTGCGGACTGCATCGGCACCGCACACCGTCAGGGCGCGATCAGCGTCACGAACCTCGCGATCGGCAAGCAGCCAGGCACCGAGCGACCGGGCCACCAGCCCTGGCCGATGATGCCGACGCTGTTCGAGATCTCCTCGGCACATGAAGAGGGCGGCGAGCGGGTCTTCCTCGCCTCGACCGTCGAATTCCTCTCGAACGATGTGGGCGAGGTGCGCGCGCTCCGCGTCGCCGAGACCGAGTTCATCGACGGCCGCCGGGTTCCCAAGAGCGGGACGGAGCGCGAGATCCCCGCAGATCTCGTACTGATCGCGATGGGCTTCACCGGCCCGGAGCAGGACGGCTACTCCGAGGACACCCTCCCGCAGGTGACCGACCGCGGTGCCTTCCGACGTGATGACAGCTACGAGTCCACGGTTCCCGGCGTCTTCGTTGCCGGCGATGCCGGTCGCGGACAGTCGCTGATCGTCTGGGCGATCGCCGAGGGCCGCGCGGCTGCGGCGAACGTCGACCGATTCCTCATGGGGACCACCGTGCTGCCCGAGCCGGTGCGACCACATGAAGTCGCTATCGGTCTCCAGCCCGCGTAGGCTGAGCGGCGGCACCGTCGCCTGATTTCCATCCCCCACTACCCTGGAGCAATCTTTGAGACGCGCGAAAATCGTCGCCACCCTGGGCCCCGCCACCTCCACGTACGAGACCGTGCGTGCACTCATCGACGCCGGAGTGGACGTCGCCCGTCTGAACCTCAGCCACGGTGACTACTCCGTGCACGAGAACAACTACGCCAACGTCCGTCGCGCTGCCGACGATGCGGGCCGCGCCGTCGCCATCCTCGTCGACCTTCAGGGGCCGAAGATCCGTCTCGGCAAGTTCGAGAACGGTCCCTACGAGCTCGCCGAAGGCGACATCTTCAAGATCACGACCGAAGACATCATCGGCAACAAGGAGATCTCGGGCACGACGTTCAAGGGCCTGCCCAACGACGTCAAGCCGGGCGACTTCCTGCTGATCGACGACGGCAAGGTCCGCGTCGAGGTCGTCGAGACCGACGGAGTCACCGTCACGACGCGCGTGATCGTCGCGGGCGCCGTCTCGAACAACAAGGGCATCAACCTGCCCGGCGTCGCCGTCAACGTCCCCGCGCTCAGCGAGAAGGACGAGGACGACCTCCGTTGGGGCCTGCGCATCGGCGCCGACCTCATCGCCCTGTCGTTCGTCCGCAACGCCGAAGACGTCAGCCGCGTGCACGAGATCATGGCAGAAGAGGGCGTCAAGGTCCCCGTCATCGCCAAGGTCGAGAAGCCGCAGGCCGTCGACGCTCTCGAGGAGATCGTCGACGCGTTCGACGCGATCATGGTCGCCCGTGGCGACCTCGGTGTCGAGCTGCCTCTGGAGGCCGTGCCGATCGTCCAGAAGCGCGCTGTCGAACTGGCACGCCGCAACGCGAAGCCCGTCATCGTCGCCACTCAGATGCTCGAGTCGATGATCAACAGCCCGGTGCCGACGCGTGCCGAGACCTCCGACGTCGCCAACGCCGTGCTCGACGGCGCGGATGCCGTGATGCTCTCGGGCGAGACCAGCGTGGGTGACTACCCGGTCGTCGTCGTCGAGACGATGGCTCGCATCATCGAGTCCACCGAAGAGCACGGACTCGAGCGCATCGCTCCGCTGACGAACAAGCCGCGCACGCAGGGTGGTGCGATCACTCTCGCCGCTCTCGAGGTGGCCGAGTTCGTCGACGCGAAGTTCCTCTGCGTGTTCACCCAGTCGGGTGACTCGGCGCGTCGTCTCTCGCGTCTGCGCTCGCGCATCCCGATGATCGCGTTCACACCCGAGCCGAGCATCCGCCGTCGCATGGCGCTCACCTGGGGCATCCGCTCGAAGCTCGTCGACATGGTCCAGCACACGGACCTGATGTATCTGCAGGTCGACGACTATCTGCTCAGCAGCGGCCTCGCCGTCGAGGGTGACAAGGTCGTCGTGATCTCCGGTTCCCCTCCCGGAATCGTCGGCTCGACCAACGACATCCGCGTGCACAAGGTCGGAGACGCCGTGAACGGCGCGGCTCCGATCTACAAGGAAGCCACGGTCTGATCCAGGCATGAGGCGAAGGGGCGGAGCCACGGTTCCGCCCCTTCGTCGTATCCGTCGCCCGGGGGTGCCTGGCGGTTGGTATCGTCTGGCGTGACGGATGCTGCGCGGTGGCGACCGGGGGAGGGGACATCATCGATCTCGTGAGACGGGCCCGCTGGTGGATCGCGGACTACGCCTATGCCGCCTACTGGCAGGTGCGCTCGGCCTTCGATCGCCGCGATCCGTCTTCGTTCGCCGGGGGCCATGCCGCTCCGATCGTCATCCTTCCCGGGGTCTACGAGACATGGCGCTTCATGCAACCGCTGATCACGGCCCTGCATGATCGCGGCCATCCGATCTACGTGGTCGATGCCCTGAGACGCAATCAGCGTCCCGTGCGGGATGCAGCGCGGGTCGTGACGGCCTTCCTCGAGCGCGCGGACCTGTCCGACGTGCTGCTCGTCGCGCACAGCAAGGGTGGACTCGCGGGCAAGCTCGCGATGGCCGGCCCGGCGGGGACTCGAGTACGCGCCATGTTGGCGGTCGCGACTCCTTTCGGTGGTTCGCGGTACGCACGGATACTCCCTGTCCCGTCCCTGTGGGCCTTCGCCCCCTCGCACCCCTCGATCGTGGAGCTCGCTCGGCATCAGGACGTGAACGAACGGATCGTATCGGTGTACGCCACCTTCGATCCGCATATCCCCGAGGGCAGCGAACTGCCGGGTGCGCGCCGGAACGTCCGGCTCGACACAGGCGGGCACTTCCGGATCCTCGCGGATCCTCGCGTCCTCGGCGAGGTCGCGTCTCTCTCCGAACCCTGAGCCGCTCGGCCTCGGCGCCCGCGGGCACCGTCTCGGGACCGGTCGGCGCCGCGACATGACGGATTCTCAGCGCATGACGGATACTCTGGGGCTGGCGCACGCCGTGACAGACCACGCGGGCGCCGTGCCCATGGATGAAGCGACCATCGAACCCGCCACGGACGCGCGCCTCGACAGCGCCCGGCCGCCGTGCGGCGTGCCCGGTGCGGGTCGTTCGGTGGCCCCGGTCGACCCTGCTGCGGTGATGGCTGATCCGATGACGTCGGCGAAGCCCGGCAGCATCGGAGTCCGCTACCGCCTCAAGCGTCGATTCCGAACGTGCGACGCGATCGCGTGCGTGCCGGTGCCGCTCGCGCAGACGCGCATCGCCGAGACGATCGCGGCGGACGACGGAGCCCGCATCTACGGTGGCGGCACCTACATGCCCGTGCTGCGTGACGGAGCCCCGGTTGACGCCTCCGACGAGAACCTCGACGCGATCATCCGTGCGGCGGTGCCGACACGGGTCGTGCTCGCAGAGCATCCTGCCGTCGCGGAGCGCGAACTGCACGCGGCCATGCGGCCCGCACTGGATCGCTACCTCCTCATCGACGATGAGATCTGGTCACTCGTCTGAGGGCTGTTCTCTGATGTGCCGGCGGTGGGACTCGAACCCACACGCCCTTTCGGACAAAGCATTTTGAGTGCTCCGCGTCTGCCATTCCGCCACGCCGGCTCGTGTGTCGCGTCTTCGACTTTAGCGCAGCGGATCAGTGTCGATCCTCACGCGCCGCGGCATCGGGGGACCTCAGAGGCGCTCTCCACTAGGATGGATCTGTGACCGAGCAAGAACAGGCAGCCGAGCAGCCCACGTCATCCGCACCCCGACGCGTCGTCGTCGCCGAGGACGAGTCGCTGATTCGTCTCGACATCGTCGAGATCCTTCGCGACAACGGCTTCGATGTCGTCGGTGAGGCCGGCGACGGAGAGACCGCCGTGGCGCTGGCGACCGAGCTGCGCCCCGATCTCGTCATCATGGACGTCAAGATGCCGCAGCTCGATGGCATCAGCGCCGCCGAGAAGCTGCACAAGGGCAACATCGCACCCGTCGTCCTCCTCACGGCATTCAGCCAGAAGGAACTCGTCGAACGGGCCAGCGAGGCCGGCGCCCTGGCCTATGTGGTCAAGCCGTTCACGCCGAACGACCTGCTGCCCGCCATCGAGATCGCTCTCGCTCGCCACGAGCAGATCATCACGCTCGAGGCCGAGGTCGCCGACATGGTCGAGCGCTTCGAGACCCGCAAGCTCGTCGACCGGGCCAAGGGACTGCTCAACGAGAAGATGGGCCTTTCCGAGCCCGAGGCGTTCCGCTGGATCCAGAAGGCATCGATGGACCGCCGTCTGACGATGCAGGACGTGGCGAAGGCGATCATCGAGCAGCTCGCTCCGAAGAAGTAGCCTTTGCTTCCACTCGACGCAGAGCATGTTCTGCGTCCGGTCCGGATCGGCGACGGCGCGGCCCTCGCGAGAGCGTACTCCGCGAATCGTGACCATCTCGCGCCGTGGGAACCGCTCAGGGCTCCGGAGTTCTTCACTCCGGAGTGGCAGGAGTTCCATGCGGAGCAGTGCGTCATCGAAGCGTCGGCCGGTCGGAACATCCGGTTCGTGATCGAGTCGTCCGATGGGGAGATCCGCGGAAGGATCAACCTCAACAACATCGTCCGCGGGGCTTTCTGGAATGCGGATCTGGGCTACTGGGCCGACAGGACGCGTCTGCGGCGGGGACTCGCTTCCCGCGGCGTCCACCGGGTCGCCGAGTACGCCCGCGACGAGGTGCAGCTGCACAGGCTGCAGGCAGCGACCCTCCTGCACAACTCTGGTTCACAGCGTGTGCTCGCCGACAACGGCTTCGAGCGCATCGGAATCGCGTCGCAGTACCTGCGCATCGCGGGGGAGTGGCAGGATCACCTGCTGTTCCAGTTGCTGCTGGTCGAGCCGCTCAGCCTGCCGCGGGAGCGTCCTTGATCATGTTGGTGATCCGGATGGTCGAGCAACGACGCCCCTGATCGTCGGTCACGATGATCTCGTGCACGGTGATGCTGCGGCCGAGATGGACGGGTGTGCAGACGCCCGTCACGACACCCGACGTGGCGGAGCGCGTGTGGGTGGCGTTGATGTCCACCCCGACCGCGAGTCGGCCCGGGCCGGCGTGCAGGTTCGCCGCCATCGAGCCGAGCGACTCGCCGAGAACCACGTAGGCACCGCCGTGCATGAGGCCGACGGGCTGTGTGTTCCCCTCGACCGGGAGCGTCGCGACGCATCGCTCGGTGGTGAATTCGAGGAACTCCATGCCCATCTTCTGAGCGAGAGCACCCATTCCGCGGGCTGTCGCCCAGTCGAGTCCTGCACTGGTGGCGGTGTCGCTCATGGTTCCTCCTCAGCGGGTGTCTGTCGTCCTCGTTAGGCTGACAGGGTGACGGACTCCGCAAAGCCTACCCTCATGGTCGTCGACGGCCATTCGCTCGCCTATCGTGCCTTCTTCGCCCTCCCGGTCGAGAACTTCACGACGAAGGACAATCAGCACACGAACGCCATCTACGGCTTCCTGTCGATGCTGGTGAACCTCATCAAGGCCGAGCAGCCGACGCACATGGCGATCGCGTTCGACACCTCCCGTCATTCGTTCCGCACCGATCAGTACCCCGAATACAAGGCGACGCGGTCGGAGTCCCCGCAGGAGTTCCGGGGTCAGATCCCGCTGCTGCAGGACTGCCTCGCGGCGATGTCGATCCCGGTGCTCACCAAAGAGGGCTTCGAGGCCGACGACATCCTCGCGACGCTCTCGACGCAGGGCGCGGAGCAGGGATACGACGTCCTGGTGGTCTCCGGAGACCGCGACACGATCCAGCTGGTCACCGACGACGTCACGCTGCTGTACCCGTCCGTGCAGGGCGTCTCGCAGCTCAAGCGCTACGACCCGGTGACCGTGCAGGAACGCTACGGAGTGCGGCCCGAGCAGTATCCCGATATCGCGGCTCTCGTGGGCGAGACGAGCGACAATCTCCCCGGCGTGCCCAAGGTGGGGGAGAAGACCGCCGTCAAGTGGCTGACGCAGTTCGGTTCGCTCGACGACCTGCTCGAGCGAGCCGATGAGATCAAGGGGGTCGTGGGCGGCAACCTGCGCGATCACATCGAGGACGTGCGCCGTAACCGTCGGCTCAACCGACTGCTGCGCGACGTCGAGCTTCCCGTCGCTCCCGACGACCTCGCGGTCGCCCCGATCGACGCTCAGGCCGTGCGCGACATCTTCGCCCGCCTCGAGTTCCGCACCCTGCTGCCCCGTGTCTTCGAAGCAGTCGGCGCCGGTGAGGTCGCCGACGATCCGGCCGCGACGGTGGTGCTGCCCGAACCGACGCAGGTCACCGCAGCAGAGTTCGTCAGCTGGGCCGACGCGCAGACGGGCGACGTCGCACTGCGTATCGTCGTGCAGGGCGGGGCACCGACGCGTCTCGGCGCCGCGACCGCGAGCGAGCTCCGCGAACTCGACTGGAACGATGACGACATCGAGGTGCTGAGACCGTGGCTCGAGTCGACGCGCCCCAAGGTGCTGCATGATGCGAAGCCCCAGGTGAAGGCGCTGCTGCGCCTCGGCATCCGACTCCAGGGACTCGCTTACGACACCAGTCTCGCCGGCTGGCTGCTGCGACCGAGCTTCCCCGACAAGACCCTGTCCGACCTCGTCGAACGGTATCTCGGAGAGAAGCTGCCCGAGGCGGATCCCTCGCAGCTCGTGCCGGAGACGGAGGGCGCCACCCCATCGCAGGAGGCCTGGTTCGCGCTCCGCGTCGCCACGGCTCTGCGTGACGACATCCCCGAGTCGGTCGCCGCTGTGCTCACCGGCATCGAGCTTCCGACCCTGCTCACCCTGGCCGACATGGAGGTCGCGGGAGTCGCGGTGTCGCACGACGTCCTCTCGACGTTCTCGGGCGAGCTGGCGACGCGCGCGGACCGCCTCGCACAGGAGGCGTTCGGGATCGTCGGTCGCGAGTTCAATCTCGGATCTCCGAAGCAGCTCCAGGAGGTGCTGTTCGACGACCTGCAGCTGCCCAAGACCCGCAAGACGAAGACCGGATACTCCACGGATGCTGCGGTGCTCGCCGATCTCCAGGAGTCGCATCCGCATCCTTTCCTCGGTCTGCTGCTGCAGCACCGTGAGGCCACGAAGCTCCGTCAGATCATCGAGTCGCTCGACACCGCGATCGGAACCGATCACCGTGTGCACACGACGTATGTGCAGACCGGAAGCCAGACCGGGCGCCTGTCGAGCACAGACCCGAACCTGCAGAACATCCCGGTGCGCACCGAGGAGTCGCGTCGCATCCGCAGCGCGTTCCAGGTGGGAGAGGGGTACGAGTCGCTGCTCACCGCCGACTACTCGCAGATCGAGATGCGCATCATGGCCCATCTGTCCGGCGACGAAGGCCTCATCGAGGCGTTCAACAGCGGTGAGGACCTCCACCGCTTCGTCGGCGCGCGAGTGTTCGGGGTCGAACCGAGCGAGGTGACGTCCGCGATGCGCACGAAGGTGAAGGCGATGTCCTACGGCCTCGTCTACGGTCTCTCCGCGTTCGGCCTGTCGAAGCAGCTCCGCATCGAGCAGTCCGAGGCGAAGCAGCTGATGGTCGAGTACTTCGCGCGGTTCGGAGCGGTACGCGACTACCTCCGGGCATCTGTCATGAAGGCCAAAGAGGTCGGCTACACCGAGACCATCTTCGGACGGCGGCGACCCTTCCCCGACCTCGCGAGCCCCAACCGCGTGCTGCGCGAGAACGCAGAGCGCGCAGCGCTCAACGCACCGATCCAGGGCAGCGCGGCCGACATCATGAAGATCGCGCTGCTGCACATCCACGAAGACCTCAGGTCGGAGGGACTCGCCTCGCGTGCGCTGCTGCAGATCCACGACGAACTCGTCGTCGAGGTCGCACCGGGGGAGTGGGACGCGGCCGAGCGGATCGTTCGGACTCGCATGGGCGATGCGGCGGATCTCACCGTGCCGCTCGACGTGCAGGTCGGGCGCGGGCAGGACTGGAACGAGGCGGCGCACTGATTCCGACCGCGCGTCCGTGACGACGGATGCGACCGCGAGGGCCGACAGCCCCGGCGACGGGTACCAATATCCTGCGCCGGGGCGCAGGGCTACGCTGGAGGGATGACCTCTTCCTCTCGCACACCGTCTGCCATCGACAGAGTCGCCGATGAGTGGGTCGACACCATCGCGGTGCTCGCTCCGACGCTCGGCACTTACATCGGCCGGGACGACGTCAACGACCGTTTCGGCGACCTGAGCCCCGAGGGGCACGAGGAGATCGTGCGAGCGACTCGTTCGACCCTCGCCGCGCTCGAAGCGCTCGAACCCGTGGACGCGATCGATGAGGTCACCAAGACCGATCTGGCCGCCGAGCTGAGTCTCGACCTCGAACTGCACGATGCCGACTGGCACCTGCGCGACCTGAACGTCATCGCGTCGGCGGCGCAGGACGTGCGGTCGGCATTCGACCTGATGCCCACCGCGACGGCGGACGACTGGAGCGTCATCGCCACCCGCCTCGCCGCGGTCCCTGATGCGCTCCGGGGCTACACCGAGACCCTCCGTGCAGGCATCGCCGCCGGAGTGACCCCCGCACGCCGTCAGGTCGTGGAAGTCGCGACGCAGATCGATCGCTATACCGCCGACGACGGATTCTTCGCTGCATTCGTCGCCGAGGCAGCGCCTCAGGAAGGCAATCTCCCCGCATCGCTCGCCCGTACTCTGGCTGACAACTCGGCCGCCGCTCGGGTCGCCTACGACGAGCTCCGCAGCTTCCTCGCTGACGAGCTGGCACCGGCAGCGACTGAGACGGACGCCGTCGGCCGAGAACTCTACGCGCTCAACTCGCGACGTTTCCTCGGAGCGACGATCGACCTCGACGAGACCTATGAATGGGGCCGTGAAGAACTCGCCCGCATGGTCGCGGAGCAGACCGCGATCGCGAACGAGATCCTGCCCGGAGCCACCGTCGAAGAGGCTGTCGCCCATCTCGAGGCCGACCCGTCCCGCAAGCTCGTGGGCACCGATGCTCTACAGCGCTGGATGCAGGAGACGAGCGACCGTGCCGTCGCAGAGCTCGGCGCGACGCACTTCGACATCCCGGAGGCGATCCGCACCCTCGAGTGCATGATCGCTCCGACGCAGGAGGGCGGCATCTACTACACCGGCCCCACCGACGACTTCTCGCGCCCCGGCCGGATGTGGTGGTCGGTGCCCGAAGGCGTCACCGAGTTCGACACCTGGCGGGAACTGACGACCGTCTACCACGAGGGCGTCCCGGGGCACCACCTGCAGATTGCCCAGGCGGTCTACAACCGCGCGGAGCTCAACTCCTGGCGCCGTCTGCTCGCAGGGACGTCGGGACACGCCGAGGGATGGGCGCTGTACGCCGAACGTCTGATGCAGCAGCTCGGCTACCTCGACGACCCGGCGGACAGGCTCGGCATGCTCGACGGTCAGCGGATGCGCGCAGCCCGCGTCGTGCTCGACATCGGTGTGCACCTCGGCAAACCTCGTCTCGACGGTCAGGGCACGTGGGATGCCGACTACGCCCTGGACTTCATGCGCAAGAACGTCAACATGTCCGATCAGTTCGTGCAGTTCGAGGTCAACCGGTATCTGGGCTGGCCTGGGCAGGCTCCGTCGTACAAGGTCGGGCAGCGCATCTGGGAGCAGGTGCGCGATGCGTATCAGGCGGAGCGTGGCGCGGACTTCGATGTGAAGGAGTTCCACAAGCGCGCGCTCGACATGGGTGGGGTCGGACTCGACACGCTCCGCACGGCACTTCTGAATCGCTGAGGGAATGCGCCGCCCGTGTGCGCTGTTTATTCAGCTGAATAGAAAGGGCTGACATGAGCATCGAGTTCGGACTGGACACCTTCGGAGACATCACGAGAGGCAACGACGGCGAGCTCCTGACCGGCGCGCAGACGATCCGCAACATCGTCGAGCAGGCGGAGCGAGCCGACAGCGTCGGTGTCGACTTCTTCGGTGTGGGGGAGCACCACCGCGAGGAGTTCGCGGTGTCGTCCCCGGAGATGGTGCTCGCCACCATCGCAGGGCGCACAGAGAACATCCGCCTCGGCACCGCCGTCACCGTGCTCTCCTCCGACGACCCGGTGCGCGTCTTCGAACGGTTCTCGACACTCGACGCGCTCTCCAACGGACGCGCCGAGGTCGTGCTCGGGCGCGGATCGTTCATCGAGTCCTTCCCGCTCTTCGGATACGACCTCCGCGACTACGACGCGCTCTTCGAGCAGAAGCTCGACCTCTTCGTCGAGCTCCTCAAGGAGGAGCCGGTGACCTGGTCCGGCTCGATGCGCGCATCGCTCGAGAACGCGAATGTCTTCCCGAAGACGGAGAACGGTCTGCGCACCTGGGTGGGTGTCGGCGGCAGCCCCGAATCCGTCGTGCGGGTCGCCCGCCACGGACTGGGCCTGATGCTCGCGATCATCGGAGGTCCTGCGGGGCGATTCCGTCAGTTCGTCGACCTCTACCACCGCTCGATTGCGTCCTTCGGCACGACGTCGCATCCGATCGCGGTGCACTCGCCTGGTCACATCGCCGATACCGACGAGGAGGCGTGGGAGGCCGCGTACTCCGGTTTCGAGGCGATGAACAACACCATCGGTCGCGAGCGCGGGTGGCCTCCCTACAGCCGGGCGCGGTTCCAGAACGACGTCGGTCCCGCGGGTGCCCTCTACGTCGGTTCTCCCGACCGGGTCGCGGCCAAGATCGCCGACACCGTCACGACGCTCGGACTCGGGCGCTTCGACATGAAGTACGCCACCGGCACGCTGTCGCACGACTCGATGATGCGCAGCATCGAGCTCTACGGGTCCGAGGTCATCCCTCGGGTGCGCAAGCTGCTGGCCGCCCAGGACTGACGCGGGACTCGGCAGCGCGACGCTCCCCTCTACGATGAGGGGATGGCCAACACCGCGCTGCCGAGCCGGGCGTCCATCGCCGGGCGTCTCGATGAGCTTCCGTTCACGCGCCGCCACCTTCGTCTGCTCACAGGATCAGGCGTGGGGTGGGCTCTGGATGCGATGGACGTGGGACTCATCTCGTTCATCCTCGCCGCACTCACCCAGCAGTGGGGCCTGACGAAGGCGGATGCCGGGTGGATCGCCTCCGTCGGCTTCATCGGAATGGCGATCGGCGCAACGCTGGGCGGACTTCTCGCCGACCGGCTCGGACGGCGCCAGGTCTTCGCTCTGACGTTGCTCATCTACGGCATCGCCACCGGAGCGAGTGCGCTCGTGAGCGGCCTCGCCGCGCTTCTCGTGCTGCGCTTCCTGGTGGGGCTGGGGCTCGGCGCCGAGCTTCCCGTGGCGTCGACGTACGTGAGCGAGTTCGCGCCGGCGCGCATCAGAGGCCGACTGATCGTCATCCTCGAGGCGTTCTGGGCGGTGGGATGGACGGCGGCCGCACTGATCGGCTTCTTCGTGATCCCCGCGTCCGACGCCGGCTGGCGCTGGGCGTTCGCCCTCGGCGCGATCCCCGCGGTCTACGCACTGATCGTGCGCTGGGGACTGCCGGAATCGCCTCGGTGGCTCGCGTCGCGCGGGCGCATCGCCGAGGCCGATCGCATCGTCTCGGCGTTCGAGGCCGACGCCGGTGTCGAGCCGGGGCCTGCGATCAGACGCGAGCCGATGTCGCGGGCGATCGCCGTGACGACGCGAGCTCGTCTGACGACACTGTGGAACGGCGAGTTCCGCGTGCGCACCCTGTGTCTATGGGTCGTCTGGCTGTGCGTGAATTTCGCGTACTACGGCGCCTTCATCTGGATCCCCAGCATCCTGGTCGATGCAGGCTTCGATCTCGTCCGCTCGTTCGGTTTCACTCTCATCATCACGCTCGCGCAGCTTCCGGGTTACGCCGTCGCCGCGTGGCTCATCGAGGTGTGGGGTCGACGCACGACGCTGTCGGTCTTCCTGATCGGCTCGGCGGTCTCGGCCGTCTTCTTCGGCACGTCGACGACCGAAGCCGCGATCATCGCCTCGGGCATGGCTCTCTCGTTCTTCAACCTGGGCGCATGGGGTGCGCTGTACGCGGTCACCCCGGAGATCTACCCGACCTCGCTTCGCGGCACCGGCGCGGGATGGGCCGCCGGAGTGGGGCGTATCGCGTCCATCATCGCTCCGCTCGCGGTGCCGGTCGTTCTCGTCGCCGTGGGCGCGCCGGTGCTGTTCGCGGTGTTCGGCGCGTGCTTCGTGGTCGCGGCCGCGGCGGCGTGGGGCCTGGTCGATCGCGGCGGGATGGCGCTCGACGACCGCTGATGCGCCTGGTGTCGGCGAGCGGGAATAGGCTGTCGAGGTGACAGACGTTCGCTATGTGGCCATCGGAGATTCCTTCACCGAGGGAGTGGGTGATGTGCTGCCCGACGGCCGCGAGCGAGGCTGGGCCGATCTCGTGGCTCAGGGGTGGGCCGATGCCGCCGGCCATTCGATCAGCTATGCCAACCTCGCCATCCGCGGCAAGCTGGCTTGGCCGATCGTCGAGCAGCAGCTGGAGCCGGCGCTCGCGCTGCGCGCGACCCACCTGTCGTTCAACGGCGGAGGCAACGACATGCTGCGGCCGCGGACCCACCTCGAGCACATCGCTGACGCGTTCAGCCGGGTCCTGCGCCGCTGCGACGAAGAAGGCGTCACTCTGATCCTCCTCTCCGGAGCGAATCCGAGCGGCCAGCTCCCGATGGGATCGCTCGTGCAGCGGCGAGGCGACCAGCTCTCGGATGCCGTGCTTCGACGCGTCGAAGGGCGCGACGATGTCGTGCGCGCATTGAACTGGCCCGACCGCGAGTTGGCAGATGCGAAGTACTGGTCCGAGGACCGCCTGCACATGAACGCCGCCGGTCACCACCGAGTCGCCGCACGGGTGCTGCAGGGGCTGGGCTACGAGCCTCCGTCGACCTGGTGGTCACCGACAGCCCTCACCGCGGGTGGCCCCGCGGGGCTCGCCTACTATCGAGAGTTCGTCGGCCCGTGGGTCAGGCGACGCGTCACGCGCACCTCGTCCGGTGACGGACGTGCCGCGAAGTACCCCGACTGGGTCGAGAGGGTGCCGCAGGCGTGACCGATATCGAGATGCGACCGATCCGGGGCGGGTCGGTCACACTGCATGATGCGCGCCGAAAGGTGGAACGCACCGTCAGTCTCGAGGATTTCGAGATCGGCGTCTTCCCGATCACCGAGGAGCAGCTGGCGGAGATCCTTCCGATCTCCTCACGCCATCCCCGTCGACCGGCCGCGGACCTGAGCTGGTTGCGCGCGATCCACTTCTGCAATGCCGCATCGGAGTGGGAGGGATTCGACCCGGTCTACCGATTCGACGGCGAGGACGTCACGTGGGACGTGACCGCAGACGGCTATCGTCTCCCGACTGAAGCCGAATGGGAGTACGCGTGCCGGGCAGGGTCGACGGGGCCGCACTATGCACCTCTCGCCGAGGCCGCGTGGACGAGTGCCGACGGTGTGTCGGCTCCCCAGGAGGTCGGCGGCAAGCTGCCCAACCTCAACGGGCTGTTCGACATGCTCGGCAACGTGTGGGAGTGGTGCTGGGATCTGCTGGATCCCGCGCGATACGACGACTATCGCGTGTTCCGCGGGGGCGGCTTCGCAGACGATTCGTGGAGCGTCCGCGCCTCGGTGCGTCGCGGGGGAGGACCCCGCATGCACCATGAGGACGTCGGGCTTCGAGTCGCGCGCGGCGCGTATGAGACTCCGGGAGAAGCTCAGGGGTGGTCGACGCGCGCCGACCAAGAGAGAGCAGCGTTCGACGGCCCGGTGCCGTTCGGCTGGACGCCGTTGCGGCGCCCGGGGCGCTGAATCGCTCGAGGCCGTCTCATCGCGACATGGGCCTGATCATGTACCGGCTCGGTCCCTCCGGCTCGGAGAAGCCCAACTTCGCGTAGAGGCCGTCCGCATCGCTGGTGGCGAGCATGATGCGCTTCACGGTCGAGGTCTCCTGCAGATCATCGACGATGCCCTGCACGAGCATCCTTCCGATTCCGATTCCGAGTCCTCGTTCGAGAAGGTGAAGCTCGGGGGCATGAGCACCATCCGCGGATTCCTCAGCGTCGCCGCTCAGGATCCAGCCCCATCCGGATGCGGGTGCGCTTGCGTTCGATCACGATGAAGGTGACACCGAGGATCCACAGCGGGATGGGCATGAGGAACGCCACTCGGAACGCCTCCAGCGAGTAGGTCTCCGGCGTCCCCGCGCCCTGCAGGTCGAGTGCGAGACCGATGAGGAAGATCGCGATGAGAGCGGCGATGAAGCCACCGGCATTCGTCACTCCTGTGGCCGTGCTGAGACGATGCGAGGGGTTGTGCGTGCGCGCGTGGTCGAAGGCGATCATGCTCGCCGGGCCTCCCGTCGCGAGCGCCACGGCGAGGACGTAGAGCAGCCAGAGCGGAGCCGGTTCGGGCAGGGCGAGGACGGCGACCCATGCGACGACCTGCACCCCGACGGCCGGAAGGACGAGTGCGAGCGAACGCTGATTCGGCAGCCGACGCGAGAGGTCTCCGATGATGGGGCCCAGTGCCATTCCGGCGATCACATACACCGAGATGATGCCCGCAGCATGCGCCGTGTCCAGCCCCTGCGCTGCGGTCAGGAAGGGCATTCCCCAGAGGAGGATGAACGCCGTGCCCGCGAAAGGTGTCGTGAAGTGCGACCAGAACGCGAGGCGGGTGCCGGGGTGCGCCCACGCGGCGCGGATGCCGACACCGGTGTCGATCGCCGACGTGACGACGCGGATGACACCCGTGTCGGTGTTGACCGTCACGTCGGCCCCACGCTCCGCCGGGTGATTGCGGATGACGAGCGCGACGAGAATGGTGAACAGCACGCCGAGCCCCGCGATGCTGCCGAAGGTGATCGTCCACGTCGTCGCGTGCAGGAGTGCGGCGAGGGGCACGAGTGCGATCAACTGTCCCGCCTGCCCGATGATGCCGGTGAACTGGACCATGATCGGCCCGCGCTGCGCAGGGAACCAGGTCGCCACGAGCCGCAGCACGGCCGGGAAGATCGCCGCGTCGCCGGCGCCGAGCAGGATGCGCGCGAAGATCGCGATGCCGATGCCGGGGGAGAGTGCCATGGTGAGCTGACCTGCAGCCATGAGCAGCATGCCGATCGTCATGATCGGGCGCGAGCCGAAACGGTCGAGCAGGATGCCGATCGGAATCTGCATTCCGCCGTAGACGGCGAGTTGGACCACGGCGAACAGCGCGAGGGTCGACGCGTCGGCCTGGAATCGATCCGCGGCCTCCACCCCGACGGCGCCGAGGGAGGTGCGGTTCGTGATCGCCAGGACGTACGCCGCGACGCCGACACCCCAGATGAGCCAGGCTCTCCATCCCGGGGCGGTCACGGGGGAGCGGGGAACCTGATGCACTCCTCCCACGGTACTCCTGGTCGCGACCTCCCCTGTCGCGCGGCCCGCCCTCTCGGTTGTCTGGCGCATGTCGGATGCTGTCGCTAGCGTGGCCGCATGACACCCGCACCCGTGCACCACGCCATCAACTACGTCGAACTCGTCGTCAATGATCTCGAGACGGCGAAGCGCTTCTACCGCGACGCCTTCGGATGGGTCTTCGTCGACTACGGTCCCGCCTATGCAGGGATCGCCTCGCCCACAGGCGACGGATCCGAGGTCGGCGGGCTGCTCCTCTCCGATCAGGGGCGCCCGCCCGGTGGCCCTCTCGTGCTGTTGTACTCCGACGATCTGGATGCCACCCAGGTGGCGATCACCGAGGCCGGCGGTGCGGTCGTGCAAGGTCCGTACGAGTTCCCCGGCGGCCGCCGCCTGCACTTCCTCGACCCCAGCGGCAACGAGCTCGGCGTCTGGTCCTCACGCTGAGGGCAGAATGAACCTGTGACCGAACAGCCTGATCTCGACACACTCATACGCCCCGAGCGCGCCTCTGTCCGCATCCGGCGGACGAACCTGCACGGTTCCGACGCGGTTGCGGTGACCCATCTCGTGCGGACGTACCTCCTACAGACCGAGGACGAGAAGCGGGAGCACGGGATCGCAGTGCCATCCCCGCCCGGCACGCTGCCGCCGCATTACAGGCAGGAGGCTGATGACCCCGCTCTGGCGTACGCCGGGTGCGTTGTGCTCATCGCAGAGCTGGACGATCAGCCCGTGGGAGTGGTCGTCATCCGGCCGGTCGCCGGAGAAGCAGAGGTCAAGAGGTTCTGGACGGATCCGAGCGTGCGGGGACGAGGCGTCGGCGGTGCTCTGCTCGATGCCGCCCTGGAGGTCGCGGGTTCCCCTGTCCGGCTGTCCGTCTGGCATTGGTGTGATGCGGCGATCCGTCTGTATGAATCCCGGGACTTCCTGCGTGTCGAATCCTGGGAGGATCGCGAGGCCCTCGTGTGCATGGTGCGACAGCGCGACACTTTGCCCTCGCGCTAACCGTCGAGGTGCAGAATACTTTGCTCCATGGCTAACCATGACGACGTGAACGGAGTGTTCCTCGCGCTCGCGGACCCGACGCGGCGGGAAGTGATCCGGATTCTCGGATCGGGTCCGGCGAGCGTGGGGGAGTTGGCGAAGTCGTTCGCGATCACGCTGCCCTCTTTCATGAAGCACGTGCGCACGCTGGAGGGGAATGGTCTCATCCGCACGACCAAGCGCGGACGCGTGCGCACCTGCAGCCTCGACCGCGATCGACTCGCCACCGTGGGGGACTGGCTCGACGCTCAGCGCCGAATCTGGGATTCCCGTACCGATCGACTCGAAGTGGTCGCTGCAGGACTGGAGGAGCGCCGATGATCGACACGCTGGCGGCCGAGAACCCCGAGGCCCCGTGACGAACACATCCGGCCGAGCGGGCGCAAGACCCCTTCCTGGTCGCCTGCGGACGGCGCGCCTGATCCTTCGGCCGCAGACCGCCACCGACGCGACCGTCTTCCACACGCTCTGGACCGAGCGGGATGAGCGCGTGCCGGCGCACCGGAAGCTGGACCCAGCCGGACACCCTACGGCGTCCGACATCGCCGCGCACATCACCGATCCGGCCTCGGAGCGATCGAGCCTGCTCACAGTGGAGGA
This sequence comes from Microbacterium sp. CGR1, assembly GCF_001266755.1. NCBI lineage: Bacteria > Bacillati > Actinomycetota > Actinomycetes > Micrococcales > Microbacteriaceae > Microbacterium > Microbacterium sp. CGR1. The sequence goes on along the minus strand of NZ_CP012299.1, from coordinate 807,944 downwards.
CGCGGTGTCAGGGGAGGTTTACGGATACTGCGGGCTCGTCTTCGACGCGAACGGCAACGATGAGGAGCCCGAGGTAGCGTTCGAGATCCTCCAGGCCGTGCACAATCGCGGATATGCCACGGAGGCCGCGACGGCGGTCCTGCGGTGGGCTGCCGAAGCGGGCTATCGCCGTGCGTGGGCGGGAGTCTGGGAGTGGAACGTGAGTTCGCGTCGCGTGCTCGACAAGCTGGGGTTCGTGGATTCGGGCCGATCGGGCCGCGTCAGCGAGCACGGTCGCACCCTCATCACGGTCCGCGACCTCGGGACCGAGCACACCCCGATCGAACGCACCGAGCTCGTCGAGCATCAGGATCTTTCCACATCGCAGTTGTCAGCGCTCGGCAAACTCTTCGACTCCGAGTACCGCGTGACGCACGGCGCCTGGAATCCTGACCGCCCGTACGGGTATTCGCCGGCGCATGTTCATGTGATGCTGTCGATCGGCCGGATCGTGATCGCGCATGTCGGCTTTCAGCGACGCACGATCAGTGCAGGCGGCCACGAGATCGTCGTCGCCGGAACCGGGGGAGTCCTCGTGCATTCCGACTGGCGCGGCAGTGGGGTCGGGCGACGGGTGATGGCGCGTGCCCAGCAGGCGATGCGGAACGACGCGCTGGTCGACTTCGGATACCTCGGATGCCGTGAGGCGGTCGTGCCTTTCTATGAGAGCACCGGCTGGAGGCGGATCCGCGCGCTAGAACGTCACATATCGATCGCCGACGGTTCCGACGCGACCGAGCCCCTCGGAGCTCCCATACTCATCTACGACGCATCTGACTCGCGATGGCCGCCGGGGGGCGTCGATCTGAGGGGTACGCCCTGGTGACGCTCAGGCCTCCGGGAGAGGGCGCTTCTCCCTCGACCTGACATAATGTGCATTATCGGCTATTACCCGTTTCGATGGCCACCGCTGCGCCGTCGTCCAGAACGCCGCGGGACGGCCGGTGTCATTCGAGGTCGTATCCGGGTGGATACTCGATCTCCAGCGGCTGACTCGTCGGAGACTCGATAGAACGGGTGCGCTGTCGCAGTCGCTCGACGAGTTCGGGATCCTCGATCTCCGGACCCTCGCCAGCGGCCTCCTTGGACACGATCTGGCTCGCTGGACCGATGAGGAACTTCGCGACTGCTGTGCCGCCGTCGTTCTCCCGCACCGGGATCTCGACGATCTCGGCACGCTCATCGTCTCCCAGTGCTCGGCTGTAAGCCAGCAGCGCATCGGCGATCGCATCTCCAGTGAGGTACTCATCTCCGGCGTAGATGATCTTCTGCATGCTGCTTTTCTAGAGGATGTCGCCGTCGACAAGATCTCCCTTGATCCGCGACTCGTCATTTGCTACGAGAACGATGCGAGCGCATCGCTAGGCTCTAGGCGTGAACGGTAGCAACATCGACATCGATTGGACGGTCGCCCGCGACGCCAATCAGGACAACTGGAACGATCGCGTCCCGCTGCATGAGGTCGCCTACGGTCTCGACGCGTTCGACGATCCTTCGCATCTCAGCGACGTCGTCAGTGCCGATCTCCCGGTGCTTCGCCGATTCCTGCCCGACGGCAGAATCACGGGACTCGACCTGTGCCATCTGCAATGCCATATCGGTACCGACTCCGTCTCGCTGGCCCGTGCGGGAGCGACCGTCACCGGCGTCGACTTCTCGGCGCCGGCCCTTGCTGCGGCCGAAGCGCTGGCCGAGCGCACGGGGGTTTCGGCGACATGGATCGAGACGGACGTCCTCGACGCACGCGCAGCCGTGACGGGTGACTTCGATGTCGTCTACACGAGCATCGGCACGATCACCTGGTTGGACGACCTCGACCGCTGGGCCGCTCAGATCGTCGGCCTGCTGCGTCCGGGAGGCACGTTCTTCATCCGCGACGGACATCCTGCTCTGTACGCGCTCGACGAAGATGCGCCGACGCTCGTGACCCGCTACCCGTATTTCGGTGACGGCCGGGCGCAGCGATGGGACGACGAATCGACCTACGCCGGAGACGGCAAGGTCGCGCACCCGCGCACGTACGAATGGCCGCACCCGCTCTCGGAGATCCTGGGGTCGCTGTTGAAAGCGGGCCTTCGTCTTCTGCACTTCGACGAGGGGCGAACACTCCCCTGGCGGTTCAGTCCTCGGATGGTCGAGGTCCCCGGCGGGTATGCCTGGCCTGAAACGGAACGGAACCTTCTCCCCTGCACGTACACCGTGGTCGCACGCAAGGACTGATCGCTCGTCGCGAAGGTTCGTACTCATCTGGCGACACGGCTCGTGACATGGCGCCAGCCGCCCGCTCTACGCGCCGACGTACTCTGCCAGATGCTCGCCCGTGACCGTCGATCGCGCAGCCACGAGTTCTGCGGGGCTTCCCTCGAAGACGATGCGGCCGCCATCGTGGCCCGCGCCGGGACCGACGTCGATGATCCAGTCGGCGTGCGCCATCACAGCCTGGTGATGCTCGATCACGATCACGGTCTTTCCGGATTCGACGAGTCGATCGAGCAGTCCGAGGATGTTCTGGACGTCAGCGAGGTGGAGCCCCGTGGTCGGCTCGTCGAGCACGTAGGTGTCGCCCTTCTCCCCCATCTGGATGGCCAGCTTGATGCGCTGGCGTTCGCCTCCGGACAGAGTGGACAGCGGCTGTCCCAGCGACAGGTAACCGAGGCCCACATCTTCGAGGCGTCCGAGGATCGTCGCTGCCGCCGGCAGCTTCGCCTCCCCCTCCGAGAAGAACACCCGTGCCTCGGCGACCGGGAGATCCAAGACCTGGGTGATGTCCTTGCCCGCCAGCTTGTACTCGAGGACGGCAGCCTGGAAGCGCTTGCCGCCGCAGTCCTCGCAGGGTGTCTCTATCGTGTCCATGAACCCGAGTTCGGTGATGATGACACCGGCGCCCTTGCAGGTCGGGCAGGCACCCTCGGAGTTCGCGCTGAACAGGGCCGGCTTGACGCCGTTGGCTTTGGCGAAAGCTTTGCGGATCGGTTCGAGCATGCCCGTGTAGGTGGCGGGATTGCTGCGCCGTGATCCCTTGATCGCGCCCTGGTCAATCGCCACGACCCCCTCGCGCTTCGACACGGACCCGTGGATCAGGGAGCTCTTGCCGGAACCCGCGACCCCGGTCACGACGGTGAGGATCCCGGTGGGGATGTCGACATCGACGTTCTGCAGGTTGTTGGCCGAGGCGCCTCGGATCTCGATCGCGCCGGTGGCACTGCGCACCGAATCCTTCAGCGCGGCTCGATCGTCGAGGTGGGCGCCGGTGCGGGTTCCGCTGGCCTTCAATCCCTCGATGGTCCCCTCGAAGCAGATCTCACCACCGGCGCTTCCTGCGCCGGGACCGAGGTCCACCACGTGGTCTCCGATGGCGATGGTCTCCGGCTTGTGCTCCACCACCAGCACGGTGTTGCCCTTGTCGCGCAGGCGCAGCAGGAGGGTGTTCATCCGCTGGATGTCATGCGGGTGGAGGCCGATGGTCGGCTCGTCGAACACGTACGTCACATCGGTGAGAGACGAGCCGAGGTGACGCAGCATCTTGATGCGCTGCGCCTCTCCCCCGGACAGCGTCCCAGATGGACGCTCGAGGCTGAGGTATCCCAGGCCGAGCGTGACGAACGCGTCGAGGTTCGCGCTCAGCGCCTCGAGCAGGGGCGCCGCCCCGGGGAGCTCCAGGCCTCTCACCCACTCGGCGAGATCGGTCACCTGCATGCGGCAGGCATCGGCGATGCTGATGCCGTCGATCTTGGAGGACCTCGCTCCTTCGGTGAGGCGGGTGCCATCGCACTCCGGGCATGTCGCGAACGTCGCCACGCGTTCGACGAAGGCGCGGATGTGCGGCTGCAGCGCGTCGAGGTCTTTCGAGAGCATCGACTTCGTGATCTTGGGGATCAACCCCTCGTACGTCATGTTGATGCCCGAGATCTTGACCTTGGTGACCTCGCCGTAGAGGAAGAGCTGTCGCTGCTTCTCGGTGAACTCCGAGACCGGCTTGTCGGCGGGATAGAAGCCCGATGCGGAGAAGCCCTTCACCATCCAGCCGTCCGCCGTGTAGCCGGGAACCATGATTGCTCCCTCGTCGAGAGACTTCGACTCGTCGACGATCTGCGCGAGGTCGAGATCCGACACCGCTCCCCTGCCCTCGCATCGAGGGCACATGCCGCCGAGGTAGATGGCGTCCTTGACGATCTTCTTCTCGCCGCCCGGCCCCGTCATCACTCCGCTGGCCTTCTGAGTCGGGATGTTGAACGAGAACGCCGTCGGGCCTCCGATGTAGGGGTCACCGAGCTTGCTGAAGAGGATGCGCAGCATGGCGTTCGCATCGGTGACCGTTCCGACGGTGGATCGCGGATTCGCGCCGAGACGCTCCTGATCGACGATGATCGAGGTCGTGAGTCCCTCGAGCACGTCGACGTCCGGACGCGGGACCGACGGCATGAAGCCCTGGACGAACGCGCTGTACGTCTCGTCGATCATGCGCCGTGACTCGGCGGCGATCGTGTCGAAGACCAGCGAGCTCTTGCCGGATCCGGAGACGCCGGTGAACACGGTGAGGCGACGCTTGGGAATGTCGACGCTCACCTCTTTGAGGTTGTTCTCGCGCGCACCCTGTACGCGGATGATGTCGTGGCCGTCAGCGGGGTGCGTCGTCATGGTGATCCTCGAGTAGTGACCGGGGTCAGCCGGCCTGGTTGATTCGGAGCAGGTTGCCTGCGGGGTCTCGGAAGGCGCAGTCGCGCACGCCGTAGGGCTGATCCATGGGCTCCTGCACCACATCGGCGCCGTTGTCGACAAGTCGCTCGAACACCGCGTCGAGATCGTCGCTCGCGAGAGTCAGCGCGCCGTAGCTGCCCTTCGCGATGAGTTCGAGGATCGTCTGGCGCTCGGCGTCCGTGATCCCGGGATCGGTTGCCGGTGGGTGCAGCACGATCGATGTCTCCGGCTGCCCCGCGGGACCGACCGTGAGCCACCGCAGGCCGTCGTAGCCGACGTCGTTGCGCACCTCGAAGCCGAGGGCGTCACGGTAGAAGCCGAGAGCCGCATCGGCATCGGTGTGCGGAAGGAATGCGTAGTGGATGCTGATGTTCATGAGACTCACGTTAGGTGCGCGCCCGTGCGCGGCGCTTCTTGATTCCTGATCGGTCGGATGACGTGCTTCGCCTGGAACGTCGGAATGCCGTCGACGTCGGCGGCGCGCTCACGATACACGCGGGGTGGGACACCGACCAGTTCCGTGAATCGAGTGCTGAACGTGCCCAGCGATGAGCATCCGACTTCGAAGCACACCTCGGTGACGCTGAGGTCGCCGCGGCGCAGCAGAGCCATGGCACGCTCGATCCGCCGCGTCATCAGATAGGAGTAGGGCGACTCGCCGTAGGTCTCCTTGAAGCGCCTGCTGAGATGCCCGGCCGACATGTGTGCTCCGCGGGCGAGCGCCTCCACATCGAGAGGTGTGGCGTACTCGCGGTCGATCCGATCCCGCACCTTGCGCATCACGACGAGTTCGCGGAGCCGCGCGTCATCGTCCGAGGTCACCCCCTGATTTTGCCATGACCGCGCGTGACGGAGTGTGAACGTCGGCGACATATCGATATCGGGTTCCCCCATCCGTCACCGGACAGCGCTACTCTGTCAGCATCCCTCACAGGATTTTCTCAGAAAGGGTCCCCACCATGACTGATTCCCTCGCTTCCGAAGCGAAATCGCTGTTCAAGTCCATTCGAGTCGTCCTGGCCGTCTCCGGTGTCATCGCACTGATCGCGGGCATCGTCCTGCTCGTCTGGCCCGCCAAGTCCGCCGTCATCGTGACGGGCATCTTCGCCACCTACCTCGTGATCGCGGGCCTCGTCTACATCGGGCTCGGCATCTTCTCCCGCGTGAAGGGCGGGTGGGCTCGAGTCGGCCACATCGTGCTGGGCCTCGTGTACATCGTGGCCGGCGTCATCGCGTTCGCGAACCTCGGCGTGGCCGCTGCAACTCTCGCGCTCGTCGTCGTCATCTTCATCGGCATCAGCTGGATCGTCGACGGAGTGGTGGCGTTGTCGCTTCTCGGAAAGGACGGCTCGCGAGTCTGGACGCTGCTCTACGCTCTGCTCAGCATCATCGCCGGTATCGTCGTCCTCTTCTCGCCCCTGTACGCGGCAGCCGTGCTCTGGCTGGTGCTCGGCATCTCGCTCGTCGTCCTCGGGATCGTGCAGATCGTGCGCGCGATCACACTGGGCAAGGACGCGAAGGAGTTCGTGGCATCGGCGAAGGCCGACTCCGCGCTCTGATCCTCCCCGTAACGCGAAGAGCCCCGTCCACGCGGACGGGGCTCTTTCGGTGGTATCAGCCGCTCACTCCGCGGCGAATGCGCTCACATCGCCGACGAGACGCGTGTTGTCGGCGGGGACAGCGTCGATTGCCGCGCGAGCGACCTCCGCGGCGAACTCCGACACGTTGTAGAGCTTGCCGGCGGATTCGCGCCGCTCCGCGATCGCTCCGGGGTTGGCGCGCTCGAGCAGAGTCGCGGTGATCGTGCCTTCGATCATGTCTCCGGACACCACGGTGAAGCCGATGCCCTTCTCTGCGAGGCCGGGGATCCGCTCGCGGAGCGCGTCTTCTCCGGCGCGCTTCGACAGGGCGACGGGCTCGTACTCCGGCATGGTCGGGGTGGTGCGGATGAAGTGCGCCTGGTGGCTCGTGACGAAGACGACCCGCGCGCCGTCGCCGAGCAGCGGAACAGCCGCATCGAGGACGTTCAGCTGCGCGTCGCGGTTGAGGGCCAGGGCGTAGTCCTCGGCCATTCCCGATTCCATGCCGCCGGAGGCATTGAGGACGAGGACGTCGAGGCGTCCGAACTCGGCCTTCACCGCATCGAACATCTCGCCGACGGACGCGGGATCGGTCAGGTCGGCACCGACGACCAGCACGCGGCGGCCCAGCTCGCGCAGCTGCCCGGCGAGCTTCTCTGCACGTGGGGCCTTGTTGCGGAAGTTGATCACCACGTCGGCGCCGGCCTCGGCGAGGTAGCGCACGGTGTCCGCCCCGATGCCTCGAGACGAGCCGGTGACGAGGGCGACCTTGCCCTCGAGAGAACCTGCGGGAAGAACGTCGGTCACAGTGACTCCTCTGATGCGTGATTCGCCGTGATGACACGGCGCTTTCAGACTATCAAGCCGGCCCCGTCCAGCCGGGACCGCGCTCGACCTGCGTGATAGGTTGACCGCAAAGGAGGCCGCATGGACAACTTCGCGACATTCGTTCAGTTCATCGACCAATGGGCATGGATCGGTTGGCTGATCCTGATCGCCATCTTCCTCGTGATCGAGATGCTGACTCTCGACTTCACCTTCCTGATGCTGAGCTTCGGCAGCGTCGTCGGGCTCGTCACGGACTTCCTCGGCATTCCGGTCTGGGTACAGGTGCTGATAGCCGCCGCGGCGGCCGCGCTCTTCATCCTGTTCCTGCGTCCGCCGCTGATCAAACGCCTGCATCGGGGCGAGGACCCGACCAAGTCCAACGTCGACGCGCTTCTCGATCTCCGAGGCATCGCGCTGCAGGACATCACCCAGATCTCCGGCCAGGTGAAGCTGAGCAACGGCGACACCTGGACCGCCCGCACCGCCGGAGCCGTGCCGATCCCGCAAGGATCACCGATCGCCGTCATGACGATCAACGGCGCGACCGCGACCGTCCGTCCCGTCAACGACTAGGAGAGTCTCTTGGACGATGCATCGTTCATCCCCGCAGCGATCGGGTGGATCCTCGTCATCGCGATCATCATCTTCGTGGTGGTCACGCTGGCTCGCTCCATCCGCATCATCCCCCAGGCCACGGCCGGCGTGGTCGAGCGCCTGGGCCGATATCACAAGACACTGACGCCGGGTCTGAACATCCTGGTGCCGTTCATCGACCGGCTGCGTCCCCTCATCGACATGCGCGAGCAGGTCGTGTCCTTCCCACCGCAGCCCGTGATCACCGAGGACAACCTGGTGGTCTCGATCGACACCGTCGTCTACTTCCAGGTGACCGATGCTCGCGCTGCGACATACGAGATCGCCAACTACCTGGGCGCCGTCGAGCAGCTGACGACGACGACACTGCGAAATGTGGTCGGTGGACTCAACCTCGAAGAGGCCCTGACCAGTCGCGACAACATCAACGGACAGCTTCGCGTCGTGCTCGACGAGGCGACGGGCAAGTGGGGAATCCGCGTCGGCCGCGTCGAGCTGAAGGCCATCGACCCGCCCATCTCCATCCAGGACTCGATGGAGAAGCAGATGCGCGCCGAGCGGGACCGTCGAGCGGCGATCCTCACGGCTGAGGGAACCAAGCAGTCGGCGATCCTCGAGGCCGAAGGTGCGCGACAGGCCGAGATCCTCCGGGCAGAGGGCGACAAGCAGGCCGCCGTGCTGCGCGCCCAGGGTGAGGCCGAAGCGATCCAGAACGTGTTCACCGCCATCCACCAGGGCGAGCCTGACGACAAGCTGCTCGCGTACCAGTACCTGCAAATGCTTCCGAAGATCAGCGAAGGCCAGTCGAACAAGCTCTGGATCATCCCGAGCGAGCTGACCGAGGCGCTCAAAGGCATCGGCACCGCGTTCACCCCGCGACCGGGACAGCCCCCGACGAACCTGCCGGGCGCGTGACGCACCCGTATTTCGTCAAGGCGCGTCACCCCCGAGTCCTCGCTCACCGCGGTCTGATCACCGCGGCGGGCGGGGACTCCGGTGTCTGGGAGAACTCGGCCGCCGCCGTCGCCGCCGCTCATGCCGCCGGAGCAGAGTACATCGAGACCGACTGCCGGGTGACGGCCGACGGTGACGTCGTGCTCTTCCACGACGCGACGCTGCACAGACTGGCCGACGATCCCCGTCCCGTCGGTGAGGTGCGCACCCGCGAACTCGCCGCGATCTTCTCCGACCACGGCGGGCTACTCACGGTCGCTGACGCACTCTCCGCCTTCCCGACCACGCGCTTCAACATCGACGTCAAGACCGTCGACGCGGCAGCACCCCTCGGCCCCCTCCTGGCGGAACACACGCATCGAGTTCTCGTGACCAGCTTCTCCGATGCGAACCGACGTGCGACGATCGCAGCGGTCCTGCGCGCGGGGGCTCCGCTCCGACCGGCGACGTCGGGCGGCAGCCGCACCATCGCCGCGGTCCGCGCTCTCTCCGCTCTGCGCCTCTCCCCCGGCCGCGCTCTGCTCGACATCGACGTGCTGCAGATTCCTGAGCGGCATCGCGGCGTGAAGGTGCTGACGCCTGCACTCCTCCGAGCGGCGCACCGGCGCGGCGTCGAGGTGCACGTGTGGACGGTGAACGACGCGGACTCCATGCGACGACTCGTCCGGCTCGGTGTCGACGGCATCGTCACCGACCGCGCCGATCTCGCGCTGGTCACGATCGGCCGCTGAGACCGCCACGCCGCCATTACGCTGTGGCGCTGGGATTCCGCTGTGAATAGCGCCGAGAACGCGCTCGTATGGATGAAGCGCACAGGCTGGAGCGTTATACCTGACAGCGACGAGAGGACCACACAATGGCAGATCGCAGCCTACGCGGCATCCGACTCGGCGCCCAGAGCCTACAGAGCGAAGAGGGCGTCGTTTTCATGGAGCGCCGTGAAACCACCTACATCTGTGACACCTGCGGCCATGTCACGAACCTGATGTTCTCGGCGGACGCAGAGCCGCCCCAGACGTGGGAATGCCGTTCCTGCGGAGCGGACGCGCGCCTGAACGTCGACGGCCAGGCCGTCACGCTCGATGCCACGGACGAGAAGGCCGCCCGCACACACTGGGACATGCTTCTCGAGCGTCGTACCCGCGCAGAGCTCGAGGAGCTCCTCGAGGAGCGACTCGCCTTCATCCGTGCCCGCCGCGGCGCAGGTGAAGACCCGACCCGCGAGAAGATCGGCGCCTAGCGCCTGCGGGCGCGCAAGCACCCGAAGGCCAGCGCGCCCAGTCCGCCCCAGACCAGAAGACCTTGGATCCAGGGTCCCAGGACGACTCCAGCAGTCAGGCCGGAGCGCAGCTCGACATCCTCGAGCAACGCTCCGGCCTTTCCTGCATCCAGGCTCGAGACCGTCGTGCCATCCGCGCGGATCACCTGGCTGGTGCCGACCGTCGAGATGTTCACGACGCTGCGGCCGGTCTCGATCGCACGCATCCGCGCGACGGCGAGTTGCTGCAGATTCTCATTCGTCCCACGGAAGTCCGCGTTGTTCGTCTGGAAGACGAGCACTTCGGCACCGTCTGCCATGCCCTCGCTGATCACGTCGTCGTAGATCACGTCGAAGCAGATCGCCAGCCCGACCTTCACACCGTCGACGTCGATGACCGGCGGATTCGAGCCCGGGGTGTACTCGCGCTGGATCAGACCGATCAGATCGGGTGCGAGCGCGTTGAAGAAGGCGCGGTCGGGGACGTACTCCCCGAAGGGGACCGGATGCCGCTTGTCATGGACCTGCCCGTCGGCGCCCTCTTCCGTCCAGAGCATCGACGTGTTGTAGAACAGACCGTCTCGTTCCGTGGCGGCGTTCGCCAGCAGCGGTGCGCCGACACGCGAGGCGATCGCGCTCATTCTTCTCGCCAGAGAGTCCGATTGGAACGGATCGAAGTCGAGCGACCCCTCGGGCCAGACCAGCAGGTCGACGTCCTCGCCGTAGAGCGGTTCGGTCGCGTCGGTCTGCGCGTCGATGAGCGAGTAAGGCTCGCGCTCGTCGAAATACCCGCTCGGCCCGTTCCCCTGCACCGCCGCGATGCGCAGCGACCCGCTGGTGGTCGTGGGGAAGAGCGGTGTGAGCAGCAGAACCACGGTCACGACGACCGGTGCGATCAGCGCAGCCGGCCGGCGCCACAGTCGTTCGCGCACCACCTGGATCACGAGGGCGACGAGGAACACCATCAGGAAGCTGAGACCGCTCACGCCGGTCCAGGACGCGACGTGAGCCAGCGGGCTCTCGGCCTGGCTCATGCCCAGACGAGCCCAGGGGAACCCTCCATAGGGCCAGGAGCCGACGAACACCTCGCGCCCGACCCAGAGCGCCGCCACCACGGCCGGAAGGAGCAGGAGCCGCGCCCAGACGCTCGGGAAGGCTCGGGGCATCCAGCGATAGGCGAGGGTGATCAGGATCACGGCCGCCGCCGTGAGCACGCCTTCCAGGACACTCAGCGCCGCCCAGGGCAGCGGGCCCAGGTAGCGAGACGTGAAGGACACGAGCAGTCCGAAGAAGAGCACACCGTAGACGAGTCCGACCGCCAGAGCTCCGCCGGCCCCTCGACCGATCAGCGCCACGAGCAGCAGCGCGGTGGCCGGGAATGCCAGCACCCACACCGCAGTGGACGGATAGGACAGATTCATCAGGAGCGCGGCCATCGCCGCAGCGGGGAGGGCGAGCGAGAGCGGCAGGAGGGGGCGCTGCGGCACGCGGGGTTCGGGCATCCTTCCTATTCTCACATCGAGGAATAGGCGACGATGCCGCGACGGACGCCGTCCAGAGCCACGCGGGCGTTGCGGGCCAGCGCACCGTCTTCCGCGACGATCGAGAGCTGATCGAGCAGATCGATCGTCTGTTTGGCCCATCGCACGAAGTCGCCGGCCGCCATGTCTGCGTCCACGAGGACGCGGTCCAGCATCCCTCCTCGCGCCCACGAGTGCATCGCACCGGCGAGGCCGGCCGACAGAGGCTCGGATCCCGGCAGATGGTGGTCCTTCTCGAGGTCGTCCAGCTCGGCCCACAGGGTCGTCGTCTTCTCGTACGCTGCGCGGAAGGCACCTCGGGGCAGGTCCCGCTCCCCCGCATTCGCCTCGTCGCGACGAGGCTCGTAGACGAGGCAGCACGCCATCGCAGCGAGGGACGGCGCGTCGAGACCGTTCCACAGCCCCTGCCTGAGAGATTCGGCCACCAGCAGATCGCGTTCGCCATAGATCCGGCGCATCGTCCGCCCGGCCTCGGTGAGCGTTGTCTCCCCCTCGTCGTCTCGGTGGAGATAGTCCAGGGTCTCGAGCACCTCGACGACGCGATCGAAGACGCGCGCCACCGTGCCGGTCCTCGTCTCGATCTGTCGGCGGATGCGATCGTTCTGACGCTTGAGCTTCCAGTACCGTTCGGCCCAGCGCGCATGGGCTTCGCGATCAGGGCATCGATGGCATCCGTGACGCTGCATGCGCGTGCGGAGGCTGTGGATCTGCTTCATGCGCTTGTCGCGCGATGTGCGCGGCGCGTTCGAGTCCTGGCGGTTCTTCTTCTCGAGATCGCTCAGCTCGCGGCGTATCGAGGCGTAGTCCAGGAAGTCGCCGTGATCGCAGACCATCGCCGCCTTGTACCCGTCCAGCGACTCCTCCGCTTCGCGGACCTGTCTCGCCAGTCCGACGACTGCGCGGTCGGCCTGGAACTGCGCGAAAGACGACTCGAGCACTTCGCGGGCCCGGGGCTTGCCGAACAGATCGATCAGGTTGACGGCCATGTTGTACGTCGGCCGGAAGCTGGAGTTCAGCGGATAGGTGCGGCGAGAGGCGAGGGCCGCGACCGCCTGCGGATCCATGCCCTCGGTCCACTGCACCACCGCGTGACCTTCGACGTCGATGCCGCGTCGTCCCGCCCGACCGGTGAGCTGCGTGTACTCCCCCGATGTGATCGCGACTCGGGCCTCGCCGTTGAACTTCTCCATCTTCTCGAGAACGACGGTTCTCGCGGGCATGTTGATGCCCAGAGCCAGGGTCTCGGTGGCGAAGACGACCTTCACGAGCTTGCGCTTGAAGAGGTCCTCGACGACCTCCTTGAAGGCCGGCAGCAGACCCGCATGATGCGCAGCCACACCGCGCTCGAGGTTCTCGAGCCACTCCCAGTAGCCCAGCACACCGAGGTCCTCATCCTGCAGCGAACGGGTCCGGTCCTCGACGATCGCTCGGATCTCCGCGCGCTCCTCGGTCGACGTCAGCCGCACGCCCGATCTCCGGACCTGCTGCACCGCCGCGTCGCACCCGACTCTGCTGAAGATGAAGAAGATGGCAGGCAGGAGATTGGCCTGCTCGAGCAGCCGCACCACGTCCGGGCGATCCATGCGCTCGATCCGACGCACATTCGCGGAACGGACGGGGCGACGTCCGCCTCGTGGCGGGCGCTGCGCCTGTCGGCCGGCATGACGATTGCTGCGATACTCCTGCGCCGAACGATTGTTGTCGTAGTTGGAGCCGGTGAAGGAGCGGATCCGCATCAGCTCCTGATTGACCTGTGCGGTCGCGATCCCCGCCCGATCGTCGAAGAGCGGCAGCAGATCATCACGGACGAGCACGTGCTGCTCGAGCGGAACCGGACGGATCTCCGAGACGATCACCTCGGTGTCCCCGCGCACGGTGTCGAGCCAGTCCCCGAACTCCTCGGCGTTCGAGACGGTGGCGCTCAAGGAGACCAGCCGTACGTGCTGCGGCAGGTGGATGATCACCTCTTCCCACACTGCCCCGCGGAAACGATCCGCGAGGTAGTGGACCTCGTCCATGATGACGTAGCGGAGGTCCCGGAGCGCGGCCGAGTCGGCGTAGATCATGTTGCGCAGCACCTCGGTCGTCATCACGACGATCCGGGCGTTGCCGTTGATGTTCGTGTCGCCGGTGAGCAGACCGACGTCGTCCGGGCCGTACACATCGACCAGCTCGCGGAACTTCTGATTCGAGAGCGCCTTCATCGGCGTCGTGTAGAAGGCCTTGTCCCGTGGAGTCTGCATCGCGAGATGGATCGCGAACTCGCCGACGATCGTCTTGCCTGCACCGGTCGGCGCGGCGACGAGCACGCTCTGGCCGTCTTCGAGTGCGTGGCATCCTTCGACCTGGAAGGGGTCGAGCTCGAACTTCTGGTTCGCAGCGAAGGCGACGGTCGCCGGGTGCCCTGCGGCCTGTTGAGCCGCGGCGTATCGTTCGGCCGGCGAGCTCATACGGCCACGGGTTCGATGCCTGCAGCGGCGTCGCGCTTGCGCTTGCGTCGGTCGAAGAGCATCGAGATGAAGGTCGCCGCGAAGTACAGCACGATCATCGATCCCATCAGCAGCAGCATCGAGAACACATCGGCAGGCGGAGTCGTGACGGCGGCGAAGATCGTGCACACCAGGATGGCGACTCGCCAGCCCTTCAGGATGTCGCGGCCGGATACGATTCCCGCGACGTTCAACGCGACGAGGAAGACCGGGAGCACGAAGGCGATGCCGAGCACGAGCAGGAACTTGAAGACGAAGTCGTAGTAGGTGGAGTAGTCGAAGAACTGCGCCATGCCGGTGGGGACGAACGACGCCATGACTTCGATCACATGCGGAAGCACGAAGAACGCGACGGTGCAGCCGCCGAAGAACAGCGGGATGGCCGCCCCGAGGAATCCCCAGGTGTACTGGGTCTCCTTCTTGGTGAGGCCGGGCATGACGAAGGCCCACACCTGCCAGAGCCACACGGGCGCCGAGAGCAGCAGACCGATGGCGAACGCGATCCGCATCCGCAGATCGAACCCGCTCGTGACGGTCGTGAAGTTGAGACCCGTGTACTCGCGCCCGGCTTCTGCAGCGATCGTGCGGATCGGCACCGAGAGGAGCTCGATGATCGGCTCCGTCACGAAGAAGGCGATGATCATGCCGACCACCAGGGCACCTGCCGCGATGAACAGACGCTTACGGAGCTCGATCAGGTGCGCGCCGAGAGACATCCGCCTGTCACGGCCCGGCGTCTCCTGGTCGGCGGAATCGAGAGCGGACACGAACTAGGCGGATCGAGGAGGCTGACCCGGATCCGTGTCGCGAGCCGTCACCGTGGTGTCTGCGACCGAGGTCGTGGTGGTCGGGGATGCCGGATCTGCGGCATCAGTCGCGTCCTCGTTCTTCATCGCCTTCATCTCGCCCTTGAACACCCGGGCGGACTGACCGAGGCTCTTCGCCAGTGCCGGCAGCTTCGCCGCACCGAAGAGCAGCAGGATGACGGCGAGGATGATCAGCAGATGTGGCCAACCGAAAGCGCCCATGATTCTCCTTCGTCGTTTGGTGAAAGTCTAACGGGCGTTGTCGCCTTCGGGGTGGCGATACAGGGCGAGTCCGGCCGCAGCCCATTCCCGCGCCGCAGTTCGAGCGACGCCGGGATCCACCACTTCGAGGGCGCCGCCGAACTTCGCCGCCAGTCGCTTCACTCCCCGAGGGTCTGCGAGATGCAGCCGAACGGTGACGATCCCATCGCTGACGTCGGAGTTGTCGGCCGTCAGGAAGTCTCCGAGCAGGGGCGCCATCCGCTCGGGCACCCGCACTCGCACCTCCCCCTCGTCCTCGACGGCCGAGAAGGCCTCAGGGACGTGCTCGCCCGCGTGCGTGATCGGGATGTCGGTCAGCCGGGCATCGCTCACGCGATCCAGGTGGAAGGTGCGCATGGCCTGTCGCATGTGGCACCACCCCTGCAGATACCACTGCGCGTTGGTGATGAGCACCTGCACGGGATCCACGGTGCGCGTCGTGGGCGCGGCATCGGGGGCCTGATACGTGAACGACACGGCGACGCCGTTCTGCACGGCCCTCGACACCACCTGGCGGACCTCGTCGACGGCGCTCGGCGCGACGACGACCTCGGCCGGCGCATCGGCCGCGCCGCGCGAGAGCTTCGAGATGAGGCCGCTGACCAATCCCGAGTCGGAGACCGCCGGCACGGCGGCGACCATCTGCAGGCCCGCGAGGAGCGCGGCGGCTTCTCGGGCCGTGAATCGAGGAACCCGGCGCAGAGCGACGTCGTTGGTGATCTCGATGATGTCCTCTTCGTCGAGGAGGTCCCAGTTGATGTCGAACATCTCCTGCGGCTGCTGCCAGAAGCCGGAATCACCGGGCAGACCGATGACCGTGAGCTTCTCGACCATCTGCCGCATCTCGGTCGAGGTCACACCGAACTCGGCAGCCGCCTCGGCGAGCGAGACCTGTCCGTGCTCGAGGAGATAGGGCACCAGAGTCAGATAGACGCGGACTCGGTCGGCGGCGAGCAGCGGCTTGCCTTGGGCGCTCATCGGACCTCCCCCTCCTCCGAATTCGTCGCCACGACCGCGGTCAGGCGATCGACGACGGCCGAGCGGAGCTCCGCAGGCTCGACAACCCGCACCTCGGGACCGTACGACGCGAGCTCGTCGGCGAAGATGTGCAGGTCCACGAACGGGACGAGGATGCCCTGGGTCGCCGCCGGAGTCGCCCGGCGTCCGAGCCGCAGCGACGCCTCGGTGCCCGGTGTGACCTCGAGCAGCGCAGAGTTCTGAGCGGCGACGCGCTCGAGACCGGCCAGGGCACGCTCCCCCGCGCCCTCGCGCAGCGCAGGGTCGAATGCCTTCGCCGTGATCTTCACACCGCCGACGATCCTGCTGAGCAGGAACATGCGGTCCTGCTCGATGTCCACATCGACGCCGAACACGTGCCATCTCGCTTCATAGTCGACGAGTGCGAGCGGGCGGATGCTGCGGCGCCGCGGTGCGCCCTCCCCCGGCTTGAGGTAGTCGAAGACGACCACGCGGCTCTTCTCGATCGCATCCTGCAATGGAGGGAAAGCGGCATCGCGCGCGGTGATCCGCGGCGCGAACCCGATGATCGGTTCGTCGCCGTCGATCCCGAGCGCCCGGATCTTGCGCACGCCGGCCTTGGCGTCGCCGGATGCGGACTCGGCGCTCCACACGCTCCCCGCCAGCTGCAGCACGGCGAGCTCGGCGGCCGTGAACTCGATATCGCTGGGCAGGTCGTATTCCGCCTGCGGAATACGGTAACGCGCTTCGCGGAGGTCATTCGGATCGGCCTGATCCCCGATCGTCTCGACGGGGACGCCGAGAGTGCGCAGCTCATCCTTGTCGCGCTCGAACATCTTCTCGAGTG
Organism: Microbacterium sp. CGR1; assembly: GCF_001266755.1. NCBI lineage: Bacteria > Bacillati > Actinomycetota > Actinomycetes > Micrococcales > Microbacteriaceae > Microbacterium > Microbacterium sp. CGR1. The sequence goes on along the minus strand of NZ_CP012299.1, from coordinate 791,071 downwards.
CATCCGAGCGCACGCCCGCATCGGCGCGCTGACGGTAACCCGACACGTTGTCGAGGATCTGCTGCTTGGTGAGCCCGATCTCCGTGGCCATGAGCGCCACGACGAGATTCGTCAGGCGCTCTTCCGCGGGAATACGGGCCGCCATCACTGCTCCGGGACGGGAACGACGCCCAGGATGTCGACCACGATCGCGGTCGCCGGGTTTCCGTCTGCCTCGGGCACGACGACCAGGAGCTGGGAGCCGACCGTCGCGCCGACGAGCTCCTTCGCTGCCGGGCCGATGTTGGGCTCGGCACCCCACGTGCTCGAGGTGACCGTCTTGTCGTCCCATCCGAGCGCCATGATGTTGGTCACGATGGTCGATTCCTTCTCGACCTTCTCCCCGTCGCCCTTGATGAGCGTCTGAGTGACGGTCTCGGTGGGGGCGTCGCTGTCGGGGATGATCACTCCGGGGGTGCCATCGGGAGCGCGGACGACCGTCGGCAGGCCCCGGGCGTCGTTGAACTGCGATGAGCCCTCGGCGTGAGCGAGGTAGACATCCTGGAGGTCGATGATGGCGACCACGTTCTCATCCTCTTCGAGACCGAAGGCCTCGACATTCGCCTCGCCGAAGTCCTCGGGGGTCAGCACCGCGACGATCCGGCTGCCTCCGGTCGCGCACTCCAGCACGGTCTCGAGACCGGCGGACCGCTCTGCCCAGTAGGAGATGCTGTGCACACGGCTCGGGTCGCCGTTGAACTCGGACTCGTAGAGCTTCTCGCCGCTCTCGCCGCCATAGAAGGCGATGTCGAGCACCATCGGCTGGGAGGTGGTGGTGAGGGTGTTTCCCTCGCCGGTCACCACGTCGGCGAAGGACGTCTCGTCCGCCTTCACCGGGCTGTACACGGTGACGTCCGGAGCCTCTCCGAGGTCGCCCTCGACGGTGACCGAATCCTTCACGGATGCGGTCGATGCCGCCGCCCGATCGCACGCATCACCGGCGAACGAGGGCGCTGAGGCGCATCCGGTCAGAGTGAGGACGGCGAGGCTGATGGTTGCCAGAACGGCGGACGTTTTACGCACGCGCTCCAGTCTATTCCGTCGGTGGCTCGGATTCGCGCGAACCGGCGGCGAGACGGGCGCCCTCGGCGGCCTTCGCGGCCTCTCTCGCCCGCTTGCGCAGATTCTTGTCGTTGATCTCGCGATCGCCGACAGCCCCCGGCGTCCACGCCTCGACATCCGCATCGCCGTAGCTGCTCTTCGATGCCCTGCGCTTCACCTGAGGGGCCACGGCGCCCGGCGCCAGCCGACGAGCCGTGAGGAGGAAGCCGGTGTGCGCCACCATCCGGTGATCGGGCCGCACGGCGAGACCCTCGACGTGCCAGCCGCGAACCATCGTCTCGGACGCCTCGGGATCCGTGAACAGGCCCGTGCTCCGGATGTACTCGGCCACCCGCGAGAGCTGCGTGGCGGTGGCCACGTAGCACAGCACGACGCCGCCGGGGGTGAGTGCGTCGGCGACGACATCCATGCATTCCCACGGCGCGAGCATGTCGAGTACGACACGGTCGACCGTGCCCGCCGGGAACTCCGCCGGCAGCGCATCCGCGAGATCTCCCACCACGACGTCCCAGGTGTCCGGCGTCTCGCCGAAGAAGGTCTCGACGTTGCCCCGTGCGACCTGGGCGAAGTCCTCACGACGCTCGAACGACACCAGCCGGCCGACCGGACCGATGGCCCGCAGGAGCGAGAGCGAAAGGGCACCGGACCCGACACCCGCTTCCACGACGACGGCACCGGGGAAGATGTCGGCCTGCATCACGATCTGCGCGGCGTCCTTGGGGTAGACGATCGCGGCGCCGCGCGGCATCGACATCGCGAAGTCGCGGAGCAGAGGCCGGAGCGCGAGGTACTCGTGTCCCGAGCTGTTCGCGGCCACTGAGCCGTCGGGCAGACCGATGAGGTCGCGGTGCCGGAGCACGCCCTGGTGCGTGTGCAGCTCGCCGTCCTCTCGGAGGGTCACGGTGTGCAGGCGACCCTTGGGGCCGGTCAGCTGCACCCGATCGCCCTCGCGGAACGGCCCGCTCGGCCGCTGTGAGGTGGTGTCGGTCATCGGGTGGCTCCCGTCATGGAGGTCTTTCGGTCGAAGAGTTCGATCAGGTCGGCGGCGGTGCGCCCCTCGAGGCTCGGCCACAGCTCATGCGCGCCCACGTGATCGAGCGAGACGATATGCGGCACGCCGAGGGCGACGGCGCCGGATGCGATGCCCGCGCGGAGCCCGGTCGGCGAGTCCTCGATGACCACAGCATCGGCGATGTCGATCTCGAGCAGGGATGCCGCGTGGAGGTAGGGCTCGGGGTGGGGCTTCGGGTTGGTCACATCATCGCCGGCGACGACGATGTCGAAGGCCTGGAACTCGATCAGGTCGACGACGCTCAGCGCCATGCGACGCAGCGACATCGTGACGAGTCCTGTGGGGATCCCCGCTGACCTCAGGTCCTGCAGCAGCTCGCGGGCGCCGGGGCGGAAGGGCACTCCCTGCGTGCGCAGTGCATCCTGCACGCCGTCGGTGAGGAGCGAGATGATCGCCTCGGCATCCATGTCGACGCCCGCGTTCTGAAGGATGATCGCGCTGTCGATGAGTCCGTTGCCGACGAGCTGAAGCGCATCCTCGTGGGTCCACGTGCCGCCGAAGGATTCGACCAGCGCGGTCTCGGCCGCCATCCAGTACGGCTCGGTGTCGACGAGTGTTCCGTCCATGTCCCAGAGGATCGCGCGGGGCTGTCTGCTCACCGAACCATGTTACCCGTGGCTCCACCCCGTCCCCGCGCCGTCGGACTAGCCTGGAGGGATACCGATCCGGAATCCACGAAGGGAGCCCACGATGGATGGCCTCGGTTCACGCATCGTCATCGTCGCCTTCGACGGGTGGAACGACGCAGGGGAAGCCGCGAGCGGCGCGGTCGCCGCACTGCGCGAGACGACGGACTACGACCTCGTGCACTCGATCGACCCGGAACTGTACTTCGACTACCAGTACACGCGCCCTGCGACGAAGATGGACGCCGAAGGGCGTCGCCAGCTCACCTGGCCCGAAGCCGGACTCTGGCGCCCGCGCGACCCGGGTCCCGGTCCCGAGTTCTGGATCCTCACGGGCGTGGAGCCTGCGCGCACCTGGCAGGCTTTCGCGTCGGAGTTCATCGACGTCGCTCTCCGCGACGACATCACGGGCTTCGTGACGCTCGGCGCGATGCTCTCCGATGTGCCCCACACCCGCCCCATCTCGATCTTCGCCTCGAGCCAGAACGAGCAGGTCCGCGAGGCGCACGGCCTCGAGCGCTCGCTCTACGAAGGCCCCGTCGGAATTCTCAGCGTCATCGAGCACTTCGCCGAGAGCGCCGGCATTCCGACCGCCAGTCTGTGGGCGAGCGTGCCGCACTACGTCGCCTCCGCCACACCGTCGCCCAAGGTGACCCTCGCACTTCTCGATCGACTCGAGGAGCTGACCGGCGTGGATGTGCCTCGCGACCACCTGCGCACCGAGGCCGCCGCCTGGGAGGCATCGATCGATGCCGCCGCCGCGGACGACGAGGACATGACCGAGTACATCCATCAGCTCGAGCGCACGCGCGACACGTGGGACTCCCCCGATGCGTCGGGCGATGCCATCGCTCAGGCCTTCGAGCGCTATCTCAAGCGCCGTGGCGACGGCCCCGGCGACCACAAGCGGTAGTCGCCGGGGTCCTCGTCATCACGCCGCGATGACGCCGGTCCCCAGCAGCACCAGGAGGACGGTGCCCAGGAGGATGCGGTAGATCACGAACGGCAGGAAGCTCCGCTTCGAGATGTAGTTCATGAAGAAGGCGATCACGCCGAGCGCAACGACGAATGCGATGCCCGTCGCCGCAAGCGTGTCTCCGAAGGAGAAGAACGACGGCTCGTCCCAGCTCTTGAACACCTGGTAGAAGCCACTGCCGAACACGGCGGGGATCGCGAGCAGGAACGCGTAGCGAGCGGCAGCGGCACGCTCGTAGCCGAGGAAGAGTCCCATCGTGATCGTTCCACCGGAGCGCGAGACTCCAGGGATCAGCGCCAGAGCCTGCGCGAAGCCGTACGCGATGCCGTGCGGGTAGGTGAGCTGATCGAGCTTGCGCCGCTTCGCGCCGACGTGGTCGGCGATCCCGAGCAGGATGCCGAAGACGATCAGCATGATCGCGACGATCCAGAGGGAGCGGAAGACGGTTTCGATCTGGTCCTGGAAGAGCAGCCCCAGGACCACGATCGGGATACTGCCGATGATGATCATCCATCCCATGCGCGCATCCGGATCGCTGCGCGGGACCCTGCCGGTCAGCGACCGGAACCACTGCGCGATGATCCGCACGATGTCGCGCCAGAAGAACACCACGACCGCCGCCTCCGTGCCGATCTGGGTGATCGCGGTGAACGCGGCACCGGGATCCTCGCCCGACGGCAGGAAGGTGCCGAGGATGCGCAGATGGGCGCTGGAGGATATCGGGAGGAACTCGGTGAGTCCCTGGACGATGCCGAGGATGAGCGCTTCGAACAAGTGCATGGAGGAGCTTTCTGAGTCGTGGTGCGCGGACGTGGAGCCGAGAGCTCAATACGTGCGCAGCAGATCGGCCAGCACCCGCTGACCGAAGACAAGCGATTCTACGGGCACCCGCTCATCGACCCCGTGGAACATCCCGGTGAAGTCGAGGTCTGCGGGAAGCCGGAGAGGCGCGAACCCGTACCCGGTGATTCCGAGATACGCGAGCGCCTTGTTGTCGGTTCCTGCACCCAGCAGGTACGGGATGACCGGCACACCGGGGTCATGCCAGCCGAGACTCGCGACCATCGCCTCGACGAGCTCGCCGGCGAAAGGCGTCTCCATGCCGATGTCCCGCACCACCGTCTGGATCTCGATCTCGTCGCCGACGATCTGCTGCAGCTCTGCGAGCACGTCGTCTTCGGTTCCGGGGATCACCCGCACGTCGATCAGCGCCTCGGCACGCTCGGGGATCACGTTGTGCTTGTATCCGGCGGACAGGGCGGTCGGGTTCGTCGTCGTGCGGAACGACGAACGGAGGAAGGCCTCGGCGGGCCCTGCAGCCGCCGCGAGGGCATCCGGGTCGTCGACGGAGCGCCCGGTGAGATCGCTCAAGCCCTGCAGCAGTGCCTCGGTGGTGAGAGTGAGTCGCAGGGGCCACCGCGTGCGACCCAGGGCCGCCACGGCCTCCGCGAGCTTCGTGACCGCATTGTCGTCGTGGAGACGGCTTCCGTGGCCGGCGCGGCCCTTCGCCACGAGGCGTATCCAGATGAGCGCCTTCTCCCCCACCTGCAGCAGGTAGGCGCGGCGATCGTCGACCGTGATCGAATAGCCGCCCACCTCGCTGATCGCCTCGGTCGCGCCCTCGAACCACTCGGGGCGGTTCTGCACCACGAGAGCCGATCCCTCCACTCCGCCGTTCTCCTCATCGGCGAAGAAGGCGAGCACCAGGTCGCGTTCGGGCTGCTCGCCCGCTCGCAGCAGGTCGCCGACCGCCGTCAGGATCATCGCGTTCATGTTCTTCATGTCGACGGCGCCCCGCCCCCAGAGCATGCCGTCCTTGACGACGCCCGCGAAAGGATCGACGGTCCAGTCCTCGGCCATGGCCGGGACGACGTCGAGGTGGCCATGCACCACGAGCGCCGGCTTGCTCCGGTCGCGTCCGGGCACCCGCGCCATGACGTTCGTGCGCCGCGGGATGGGCTCGTAGTACTCGACTCCCAGGCCGAGATCCTGCAGATAGGCGCCGACATACTCGGCCGCTTCCCGCTCGCCCTTCGCGTTGCCCCCGCCGAAGTTCGAGGTGTCGAATCGGATCAGGTCGCGCGCGATGCGAACCACCTCGGGCAGAGACACGTCAGTCATGGAGTCCAGGCTATCGAAAGGCCGTGGCGCGCCCGGGCGTCGCCGTCGGTTTCTGAGTGCCCCGAAGCTCGTGCTAATGTAAATCTTCGTTCGGCAACGAACATCCAACACCTGCGCGGGTGGCGGAATGGTAGACGCGCTACGTTGAGGTCGTAGTGCCCGTAAGGGCGTGGGGGTTCAAGTCCCCCTCCGCGCACAGACAGGCCCCGGATATCCACATGATATCCGGGGCCTTCTTCGTTTCCGATGTCGCCGTGTCGTCGGACAGGACTCGCGTGGATCGTCGAGTCCTGTCCGACGCGGTCGGGCCGGCGCCTGTCAGACCGCGCCGACGCCGAACACCAGACCGAGCACGTACGTGACCGCTGCGGCTCCGAAACCGATCGCCAGCTGACGCAGCGCACGACGCAGGGGCGGCCCTCCGGACAGGATGCCGACCATCGCTCCCGTCGACAGGAGCGCGATGCCTACGAGCACGAGAGCGACGACCACCGCTGTGGTCCCCTCGAGCCCGAAGAGCCACGGGAGCACGGGGATGATCGCGCCGGATGCGAAGAGCAGGAAGCTCGAGATCGCAGCGGGCCAGTCGCTGCCGACGATCTCGTGGTCGTCTCCGGCATGGACGTGGACCGGCCCTGTGGCGGTGCGTTCCACGCCGGCGCGCGCGGCATCGACGATGCGCCGTGCGCGCTCCAGAGCCTCCTGCTGGCCGATCCCGCGCGCCCGGTATACCAGAGCGAGCTCGTTCTCATCGATGTCGAGGTCGGCGGCGGATGCCGCGGCATCCTCGTTGGCCTCCGTCGACGCGAGCAACTCTCGTTGAGACCGCACGGACACGAACTCCCCCGCCCCCATCGACAGCGCCCCGGCGAGCAGGCCTGCGATGCCGCTGAACAGGACGAAACCCGAACTGACGCCCGTGGCGCCGATGCCGAGCACGAGCGCGAGGTTGCTCACGAGGCCGTCGTTGGCCCCGAAGACCGCTGCGCGGAACGAGCCCGACAGGCGACGCCGGCCCCGCGCAGCGAGACCGCGAACCACCTCGTAGTGCACTTTCTCGTCAGCGCGCATCGCCGGCGTCGCGTACTGCTCCGAGTCGTACGGTGAACGTGCCTCGGCGCTCTGCGCGAGGGCGAGCACGAAGATGGATCCGAAGCGGCCCGCCATCCAGCCGAGGAGGCGGGAGCGGATGCCGGCGCGTGGCAATCGGACCGGTTCCGCGCCGAGCAGATCGAGCCAGTGCTGCTCATGGCGCCGCTCGGCGTCGGCGAGGCTGAGAAGGATCTCACGCTCCTCACCCGTGCGTCGGCTCGCGAGCTTCTGGTACACGTGTCCTTCGGCGCGTTCCTCGACGAGGTACCGCGCCCAGCGGCGGCGGTCTGCGGTGGTGGGCTCGGCGGCAGCGGGGGCTGTCATGAAGTCTCCTGATCGACGGTCCCCGTTCTCGGGGCAACCGTTCAACGCTAGCTTCGGGAGCCCGTCTCGGTCGCACCCGGCGATGGTATTGCCAGCTTTTCGGGTCTCCGAACCGACGCCAGGGTTCAGGAGCGGACGCGCTTGCGGAGTACGTCGATACGGGACTGCAGCTGCGTCACGGTCGCCTGGGCGACTGCTGGTCCACCGCAGATCCGGCGCAGCTCGGCATGGACCACACCATGCGGTTCGCCCTTCTGACGGGCGTACAGCCCAACGAGGCTGTTCAGCAGCTGCCGCTGCTCGCGCAGCGTGCGGTGCAGGGGCGCAGGGAGCGTCGTCGTCTCGGTGGGACCCGCCTCGGCTTCTCTCGTCTCTCGCAGTCGCGTCTGCCGTGCCTGTCGCTGCATCAGGAGCTCGTGCACGTGCTCGGGCTCGAGAAGACCGGGAAAGCCGATGAACTCCTCTTCTTCGGGGGTGCCCGGTTCGGCCAGCTGACCGAACTCCTGGCCCTCGAACACGACCCGGTCGAAGTGGGCCACCGACGAGAGCGCCTGATAGCTGAATTCCTCGGTCAGCGCGTCGGACGCGTCGTCCTCGCGGTTCGCGGAGTCGAGCAGCGAGTCCTCGAGCCCATCGTCGTCCTTCGACTGACGGTCGAGCGCGTGATCGCGCTGCTTGTCCATCTCGTTCGCGAGACCCATCAGGACCGGCACCTGAGGGAGGAATACGCTCGCGGCCTCGCCACGGCGGCGTGCTCGCACGAATCGGCCGATGGCCTGAGCGAAGAACAGCGGCGTCGACGACGACGTGGCGTAGACGCCGACCGCGAGGCGCGGCACGTCCACCCCCTCGGACACCATGCGCACCGCGACCATCCAGCGGTCCTCGCTGTTGCTGAACTTCTCGATGCGTTCGGAGGCCGTCGCGTCATCGGACAGGACGATCGTCGGCTGCTGACCGGTGATGCTGTGCAGGATCTTGGCGTAGGCACGCGCGACGGTCTGATCGGTCGCGAGCACCAGGCCGCCGGCATCCGGAACGTGATGCCTGATCTCGGTCAGACGACGATCGGCTGCGGACAGCACAGCCGGCATCCACTCGCCCTCGGGGTCGAGCGCCGTGCGCCAGGCCTGCGAGGTCATGTCCTTGGTGTTGTCCTGCCCGAGATGCGTCTCGAGTTCGTCTCCGGTGCTCGTGCGCCATCGCATCTTGCCGGCGTACATGTGGAACAGCACGGGGCGGACGACGCCGTCGGCCAGGGCGCGACCGTAGCCGTAGTTGTAGTCGGTGCGGGAGATCCGTGCACCGGACTCGTCAGGGTGGTACTCCACGAACGGGATCGGTGCGGTGTCGCTGCGGAAGGGCGTCCCGGACAGCAGCAGTCGGCGCTTCGCCGGCCCGTACGCGTCTCGGATCGCATCACCCCAGCTGAGGGCGTCTCCGCCGTGATGCACCTCGTCGAGGACGACGAGGGTCTTCGCATCCTCGGTCAGATGACGGTGGACCGACGACTTCGCCGCGACCTGCGCGTAGGTCACGACGGCGCCGTGGTAATGCCGCGCCGGCGCCCAATGACTGTTGCGGAACCGGGGATCCAGACGGATGTGCACCCGCGCTGCTGCATCGGCCCACTGCGTCTTGAGATGCTCGGTCGGCGCGACCACGATGATCCGGTTGACCTCCCCCATGCGCATGAGCTCGACCGCGAGGGTGAGCGCGAAGGTCGTCTTGCCTGCACCGGGTGTCGCCGCGACGAGGAAGTCACGCTGATCCGCCTGGAAGTACTGTTCGAGCGCCTCCTGCTGCCAGGCGCGCAGCTTGTTCGCAGTACCCCAGGGGGCGCGCTGGGGGAAGGACGGAGAAAGCATCGAGTCAACGATAATCGCTGCCGCCGACACTCGGCACGCTCACGCGATCCGCCGCGCGCGTCCTCCCCACAGGCCACGCACCCGAGTAGGCTCGGTCACTGCGTGGCCGCCCCAGATGGGCCGCGTTCGTTCGCGAAGGAGAGCTGGATGACAGACCAGGATTCGATCCGAACCCCGGAACTCGACAACGAGAATCCGCACCCCTGGCGGAGGTTCGTCGCGATCGGCGACTCGTTCACCGAGGGGATCGGCGACCCCGACCCCTCGCAGCCCGGCAGCCACCGCGGCTGGGCCGACCGCGTCGCCGAGGTGCTCTCGCGTCAGGTCGACGACTTCGCGTACGCCAACCTCGCCGTGCGCGGCAAGCTGATCGCCCAGATCGTGCGCGACCAGATCGAACCCGCCGTGGCGCTGCATCCCGACCTGATCTCGATCTGCGCGGGCGGCAACGACGTGATCCGTCCGGGCACCGACCCCGACGCCATCGCCGTCCAGCTGGAGGACGCCGTCGCACGCCTGTCATCGACGGGTGCCGCCGTGCTGCTGTTCACCGGGATCGACACCGCCTTCACTCCTGTCTTCCGAGCGTTCCGCGGCAAGGTCGCGATCTACAACGAGAACGTCCGCGCGATCGCCGAGCGCCACGACTGCATCGTCGCCGACCAGTGGGCGCTCAAGGTCGTGCAGGACATGCGGTTCTTCGATGACGACCGTCTGCACTACAACTCGCTGGGCCATCATGAGGTCGCCCGCATGGCGCTGCGCGCGCTCAACGTGCCCAACGACCTCGAGTCCATGCAGCCCGAGCCGCTTCCGCTGCGCACCTGGCGGGAAGCGCGCTCCGAAGACCTCGGCTGGGCGCGGGAGCATCTGGTTCCGTGGGTGCTGCGGCGTCTTCGCCATGAGTCATCCGGTGATCACATCGTCGCGAAGCGTCCCGAGCCCTCGCCGATCATCTTCCCGTCGTCCGACTGACCATCTCATCTCATCCCGTCAGCGGCGTCCGAGCGCCCACAGCGCCACGGCCGCGGCAGACGCCACGTTCAGCGAGTCGACGCCTCCCGACATGGGAATCGTCACCACGGTGTCTGCCTCGTCGAGGGCGGTGCGTGAGAGTCCGTCGCCTTCGGATCCCATGACGAGAGCGACGCGCTCGGGACGGGACGCGACGTAGGCGTCGAGAGTCACCGCGTCGTCGCTCAGCGCGAGGGCTGCGACGTCGAACCCCGCGGCATGAAGGTCGGTGACGGCGGACGCCCAGTCCGTGATCCGGGTCCACGGCACCTGGAACACCGTTCCCATGCTGACGCGCACGCTGCGCCGGTACAGGGGGTCGGCTCCCCCGGGAGACACCAGCACGGCATCCGCTCCGAGCGCGGCGGCCGCACGGAATGCGGCGCCGACATTCGTGTGATCGCCGACGTTCTCGAGAATCAGCACGAGCGTGGCGGAGTCGATGACCTCACGCACCGTCGGCAGGTCAGGACGATGCATCGAGGCGATCGTGCCCCGGTGCACGGCGAAACCGGTCAGCGCCTCCGCCACGTCGTCCGGGACGACGTACACAGGTACATCGAGTTCTCCGACGATCGCTCGGATGTCCTCCACCCGCCGCTCCTGAACGAGGACCGATCGCGGACGATGCCCCGCAGCGACTGCTCGCGCGATGACTTTCGTCGATTCGGCGATGTACAGCCCGCCGGCCGGGTCGCTCACACTTCGGAGCGCGGTGTCGGTCAGTGCGCGATAGTCGTCGAGTCGTCGATCATCGGGATTCGTCACGCGCAGCAGTTCCACGAGCCCCAGTCTGCCATCGCTCTCCGAGTCGCCGTCGCGGTCGGCCGCGAGGCGTCGGGCGGCCTGCACACGCCGTAGACTCGCACAGGGAGGTCCTGTGAGCGCATCGAGTCCGGTCGAACTGTCGACCACCATCGCTCGCACCGCCGAACTCCTGCGCGGTCGAAAGATCGCCTTGCTCACCGGCGCCGGGATCTCCACGGACTCGGGAATCCCCGCTTACCGCGGCGAAGGGTCACGCAACCGGACTGATCCCATGACGATCCAGCGGTACCTGGCCGATGAGACGGCGCGGCGTCGTTATTGGGTCGGCGGGCATCTCGGCTGGCGGGCGTTCGCCCGCGCCGAGCCGAACCCCGGCCATCTCTCTCTCGCCGCCATGGAGTCCTCCGGACACGTCACCGGCGTCATCACCCAGAACGTCGACGGACTGCATCTGCGCGCGGGCAGCTCGCACGTCATCGAGGTGCACGGCACCATGCGCAGGGTTCTCTGCCTGAAGTGCGGCCAGGTCTTCGATCGCCGCGACATCGCAGTGCAGATCGAAGAGCGCAATCCGTGGATCTCCGTCCCCGAGAACGTGGCGCTCGCTCCCGACGGCGACGTGCTCCCCGAGAGCACCGACGGCTTCATCGTGCCGGTGTGCACGGTGTGCGAAGGGATGCTGAAGCCCGACGTCGTGTTCTTCGGCGAATACGTGCCGCAGGGGCGCTTCAAGGCCGCGGAGTCGCTGCTCCGGGCGAGCGATGCGCTGATCGTCGCCGGCTCATCCCTCGTCGTCAACTCCGGTGTGCGCCTCGTCGAGCGCGCACGACGCCGCAGCATCCCCCTCATCATCATCAACCGCGAGCCGACGCGCGCGGATGTCTGGGCCGATGCCACCATCGCCGCAGGCACCAGCGACGTGCTCCCCGCGATCCAGGAGCTCCTTGAATGACTCTGCTCACGCTCATCCGCCACGGCCAGACGGATTGGAACCTCGCCCGACGGATCCAGGGCTCCACCGACATCCCCCTGAACGAGAAGGGCCGTGCGGACGCACGCACCGCCGCGGATCGTCTCGAGGGCGTGACACATCACTCGATCTACGCCAGCCCGCTGAAGCGGGCGCGGGAGACGGCAGAGATCATCTCCGAAAGCCTGGGCCTCGGTGCTCCCGTGCTGGTGCCGGACATGCGCGAGCGCGAGTTCGGTGAGGGCGAGGGCATGCTCGTGTCCGACTACATCGAGAAGTACGGCGATTGGCTCTCGCCGGTTCCCGGCGCGGAGACCCTGGAAGGGGTCGCCGAACGGGCGCTGGTCGCCCTCGACGCGATCGCCCGCGATGCTCGCCGTCGCTCCGCACCGGTGGCGGAGTCCGTCATCGTCGTGACGCACGGCGGCGTGATCCGGTCACTGATCAACCACGTCTCGGGCGGCACGCTGCCGCGCGTCGGCGAGGTGCTCGCGAACGGTTCCGCCCACCGTTTCGAGGCCTCCCCCGGATCTCTGCGTCTCATCGACCAGGCGATCCTGGTCTGAACGACAGACCGCCACAGGTCGTTCGATCAGCGGGTGCGACCGAGCAGCGACCGAGCATGCCTCAGCACGGGCTCGTCTATCATGCGTCCGTCGAAGCGGAACACGCCTCGCTCGCTCGCTGAGGCGGCGAGAACCCGGCGGGCCCACTCGAGAGTCGCGTCGTCCGGAGCGTACGCCGCGCGGATGACCGCCACTTGACTCGGGTGGATGCACGCGGTCGCGACGAACCCGGACGCGGCAGCGTCGACAGCCTCGGCCTCCTGACCTGCGACATCGCCGATCTCGATGTGCACGGCGTCGATGGCGCCCTTGCCCTGTGCCCCCGCTTCGAGGAGAACGCGGGAGCGGGCATAGCGCGCGATGTCTCGATAGCCACCCTCCGGTGTGCGGCTCGATGTGCCGCCGAGGGAGGCGACGAGATCCTCCGCGCCCCACATCATCGCGACGACCTGCGGATGTGCTGCGATGCGATCTGCCGCGTGGATCCCCTTCGCCGTCTCGCACAGGGCGATCAACGAGAACCTCTCGTCGAAAGCGGTGAGGCTCTCAGCGCTCTCGGTCTTCGCGACCATCACGGTGCGGAAGGCGGTCTGAGAGAGCATGGCGACGTCTGAGACGAAGGCGTCGGAACCCGGTGCGTTCACGCGGACGATCACTCGATCGGGGTCCAGGTCGGCATCGACGAGATTGTCGCGAGCTGCGGCCTTCGCCTCGGCCAGCACCGCGTCTTCGAGGTCGAGGATGACAGCGTCCGCCTTCTCGAGGGCGCCGCGGAACCGTTCGGGTCGATCGGCAGGGCAGAAGAGCAGTGCCGGTCCGAGATCGAAGCTCATCGTTCCCCCTCGGGAAGACAGTGCACGAGCACCGTTCGGGTCGCGGTGGCGACGACTGTGCCGTCCTGGTTGCGTCCGGTATGCGCGATGGTCACGATCCCCTGCCCCGCTCGTGACGTCGAGAGCCGCTTGTCGACGACCACGCTCTCGGTGTACAGCGTGTCACCGGCGAACAGCGGATGCGGGAAGGCGATCTCGCCCAACCCGAGCTGAGCCACCAGGGTGCCTTGCGTGAGCTGCGCGACGGATGCCCCGACCATGGTCGAGAGCGTCCACATCGAGTTGATCAGACGCACACCGAACGGCTGCTGCCCGTCGGCGAAGGCGGCGTCGAGGTGCAGCGCCTGGGTGTTCATCGTGAGCGTCGTGAAGAGGACGTTGTCGGCCTCGGTCGCGGTGCGCCCAGGGCGATGAAGATATCGGGCATCGGTGACGAACTCCTCGAAGAAGAGACCGCGCTGGACGATGTCGTGCATGATCACCTCACCTCCTCGGTTCGCTGAGCGGATGGCATCCTGCCACGCTACCCGGCGAGCCCCAGCGCTCGCGCGATCACGAGGAGCTGCACCTCGGTGGTGCCCTCGCCGATCTCGAGGATCTTCGAGTCGCGATAGTGACGGGCCACCGGGAACTCGTTCATGAAGCCGTTGCCGCCGAAGATCTGCGTCGCGTCCCTGGCGTTGTCCATCGCGGCCTCGCCCGCCACGAGCTTCGCGATCGCCGCCTGCTCCGCGAACGGCCGCCCGGCGTCACGGAGCCGTGCCGCATGGTGCCAGGCGAGCCGTGCCGTGTGCACTCGGGCACGCATGCGCGCGAGGGTGAACTGCGCGTTCTGTCGCGTGCTGAGGGCGCTGCCGAAGATGGTGCGACTCTTCGCGTAGTCGACGGCTGCCTCGAGGCAGCCCTCCGCGGCGCCGGTCGACAGTGCGGCGATCGCGATGCGGCCCTCGTCGAGGATGCTCAGGAAGTTGCGGAAGCCGCTCCCCTGCTCGCCCAGGAGGTTGCCGGCGGGGACCCGTGCCCCGGTGAAGCTGAGCGGATGCGTGTCGGACGCGTTCCACCCGACCTTGTCGTACGGCGCCTCGACGGTGAAACCGGGTGTGCCGTTGGGCACGATGATGGTCGAGATCTGCTTGCGGCCCCCCTCGTTCCCGGTGACCGCGGTGACCGTGACGAAACGCGTGATGGGCGTTCCTGAATTGGTGATGAACTGCTTCGACCCGTCGATGACCCATTCGTCGCCGTCGAGCCGGGCGGTGGTCCGGGTCGCTCCCGCGTCGCTCCCGGCCTCCGGCTCGGTGAGGCCGAAGCCCGCGAGCGCTCGGCCGGCGAGCAGGTCCGGCAGGTACTCCTGCTTCTGCTCTTCGGTGCCGAAGCGGAAGACGGGCATCGCACCGAGGCTGACTCCGGCTTCGAGCGTGATGGCGATGGACTGGTCGACGCGTCCGAGCGCCTCGATCGCGATGCCCAGCGCCATGTAGTCGCCGCCCTGACCCCCGTACTCCTCGGGGAACGGCAGGCCGAACAGCCCGAGGTCACCCATCTGGGCGACCACGTCCATCGACAGCGTGTGCGTGCGGTCCGCCTCGTAGGACTGCGGCGCGACGACCGTCTCGGCGAACTCGCGCACCATCGCCGCGAGTTCGCGCTCTTCATCGGTCAGCTCATGCATCGTCACTTCTCCTCCGTCGTCATGTGCGCGACCGGCTGGTCGCGTCGAACCTGATCGCCGACGGCGACCAGGAGGCGCACCGTCCCGTCCTGGGGCGCCAGCACCGGGTGCTCCATCTTCATCGCCTCGATCGAGACGAGCGGCGTGCCGGCGGTCACGACGTCGCCATCGCGGACATGCACGGCCACCACGCTTCCCGGCATCGGGGCTCTCGCATCCGGACCGTTCGCGGACTCGCTCTGCTCCCTCTGCTGCAGACGGTGCAGCAACAGGGCTCGGCGATCGAGAGGCTCCAGGCGCACGGTGCGTCCGTCCTCGCTGACCCAGACCGCACCGTCGTCGTCCACCGCAGCCATGGCGCGCGACCGCGAGCCGCTGGATGCAGGCGCGGGGACGACCTCGCCGCGTTCGGTCCGGAAGGAGATCTCGCGCCGATCGTCCTGCGTGAGGTCCTGCCACACCGCGCCCGCTCGCTGACTCGCCCTGGTCGCGCCGACCGCGTCATCCGTGCCTGAGACGGTTCGCCGTGCGGCGGCCAGCATCGTCGGCGATGGCGGCTCCTCGACGAGCGGCAGAAGCGTCTCGATGAGTCCCGTGTCGAGGTCCCCGGCCGTGACCCGCTCATCGCGGCAGAGTGTGCGCAAGAACCCGATGTTCGTGTCCACACCCAGCACGACGGTCCTGCTCAGAGCCTCATCGAGCAGGCGGAGCGCGGTGGTCCGGTCGTCAGCGAACGCGATGATCTTCGCGATCATCGGGTCGTAGAATCCGGTCACGTCGTTGCCCGTCTCCACGGCCGCATCGACCCTCACGCCGCGCGGCGGATCGAACAGCAGCACGCGTCCGGTCGAGGGCAGGAATCCGCGCTCCGGCGATTCCGCGTACACGCGCGCCTCGACGGCGTGACCGTGCAGACCCGGCGCAGGGTCGAGACGTCCGCCTGCCGCGACGTGGATCTGCAGGGCGACGAGGTCGAGGCCGGTGACCTCCTCGGTGACGGGGTGCTCGACCTGCAGACGGGTGTTCATCTCGATGAAGAAGACCTGGTCCGGAACATCGGCGTCGATGAGGAACTCCACGGTTCCGGCGCCGACATACGAGACGCTCTGTGCGGCCTGCGTGGCGGCTTCGAGGAGTCGGTCCCTCGTCGACTCGGGGATCCCCGCAGAGGGAGCCTCCTCGATCACCTTCTGGTGACGTCGCTGCAGCGTGCACTCGCGCTCGCCGAGGGTGATCACCGTTCCGTGAGCGTCGCCGAACACCTGCACCTCGATGTGCCGGGGGCGTCGGATGAGCCGCTCCAGGATCAGGGAGTCGTCACCGAACGCCGAACGCGCCACCCGTCGAGCGGACGCCAGTGCGGCGCTGAGCCCGGATGCCGCCTCGACGACCTCCATACCCTTGCCGCCGCCGCCCGCACTCGGCTTGACGAGCAGCGGGTAGCCGACAGCGTCGGCCTCGTCCGCGATCTCCGCGTCCGACAGTCCTCTCGCATCGAAACCCGGCACCACCGGGACCCCGGATCTCACGACATGGTCGCGGGCCTTCGCCTTGTCTCCCATGATCTGGAGTGCGTCGACCGACGGACCGATGAAGACGATGCCGCTCTCCGCGCATGCCTCGGCCAGCCCGACGCTCTCCGAGAGGAATCCGTAGCCCGGATGGATGGCCTGCGCTCCGGTCGCGCGGGCTGCGGCGATGACGGCATCGATGTCGAGGTACGACTCGGCGACGGGCGCCGGGCCGATCCGCATGGCTTGATCGGCCTCGCGCACATGGGGGGCGTCGGCATCCGCATCGCTGTAGACGGCGACGCTGCGGATGCCCATCGCACTGAGAGTGCGGATGACCCGGCGTGCGATCTCGCCTCGATTGGCGACGAGGACGCTGTCGAAACGATGGGAGGTGGGGACACTGTTCGTCATTGCGGTCACATCCGGAAGAGGCCGAAACGCGGCTCGGGCAGAGGGCTTCGCGCGACCACATCGAGGGCGAGCCCCAGCAGGTCACGGGTCTGGGCGGGGTCGATGATGCCGTCGTCCCACAGGCGCGCGGTGGCGTAGTACGGCTCACCTTGGGTCTCGTACTGCTCCCGGATGGGCTGTTCGAACGCGAGCCTCTCGTCGGTACTCCACGCCTGTCCGCGAGCCGTCAGCTGGTCGTCCTTCACCGTCCCGAGAACGGAGGCCGCCTGGGCGCCGCCCATCACCGAGATACGGCTGGCCGGCCACGTCCACAGGAAGCGAGGCGAGTACGCACGTCCGCACATGGAGTAGTTGCCGGCCCCGAAGGATCCGCCGATGATGACGGTGAGCTTCGGCACGCGGGTGCTGGCGACGGCGGTGACCATCTTCGCTCCGTCCTTCGCGATGCCGCCCGCTTCGGCTTCCGATCCGACCATGAAGCCGGAGATGTTCTGCAGGAACACCAGAGGGATGCCGCGTTGGTCGCAGAGCTCTATGAAGTGCGCGCTCTTCAGGGCGGATTCGCTGAAGAGCACTCCGTTGTTCGCGACGATCCCGACCGGGTGCCCGTGCAGGCGCCCGAAGCCGGTGACGAGGGTCGTGCCGTACTCCTTCTTGAACTCGCGGAACGTGTCGCCGTCGATCAGCCGATCGATCACCTCGTGCACGTCGTACGGGGTGTTGACGTCGACCGGGACGACGTCATAGAGCGAGCCGGGTTCGGACGGCCGACGCGACTCGACCACGTCCCAGACCGGAGCGAGGGGCGACGGCAGGGTGGCGACGATGTCGCGCAGGATCTCGAGTGCGTGCTCGTCATCCTCGGCGAGATGGTCGACCACCCCGCTGCGCCGGGCGTGCAGTTCGCCGCCGCCGAGCTCCTCCGCCGACACGATCTCACCGATCGCCGCTTTCACGAGCGGAGGGCCGCCGAGGAAGATCGTCCCCTGGCCACGCACGATGACGGTCTCGTCACTCATCGCGGGGACATAGGCTCCGCCCGCCGTGCACGAACCGAGCACGGCGGCGAGCTGCGGGATCCCCTCCGCGGACATCCTGGCCTGGTTGAAGAAGATGCGTCCGAAGTGCTCGCGGTCCGGGAACACCTCGTCCTGCTTGGGGAGGAAGGCGCCGCCGGAGTCGACGAGGTAGAGACACGGAAGTCGATTCTCGAGCGCTATCTCCTGTGCGCGCAGGTGCTTCTTGACCGTGAGCGGATAGTAGGTTCCGCCCTTGACTGTCGCGTCGTTGCACACGACCATCACGTGCCTGCCGTGGACGAGGCCGACCCCCGCGATGACTCCTGCGGCTGGCGCCTCTCCCCCGTACAGTCCGTCGGCCGCCAACGGGGCGATCTCGACGAAGGGGCTGCCCTCGTCGAGGAGTCTGGTCACGCGATCACGCGGGAGGAGCTTGCCGCGCGCGACGTGCCGTTCCCGGGATGCCTGCGGCCCCCCTTGAGCGGCGACGGCCAGTCGTTCGTGCAGCTCGGCAGCGAGAGACTGCTGGGTTGCGGGCATCGTGACGTCCTCCTCGACCACATCGCGCCGGCGTCATCGCCCTGGCGCATTCGATGCTTTCTCGGTTAGTGTTCACTAACCGGTCGCATCAGGTTAGCGAGGATTAACTGAGATGACAAGCCCTCCCACTGCGCGAGACCGCGCCAAGGCGGAGCGGTCTGACGCGATCCTCCGAGAAGCCGCACGGCTCTTCGCCGAGAGCGGATACAACGGTGTGAGCCTCGAGGACATCGGCGCCGCCGTAGGCGTTTCCGGACCGGCCGTCTACCGCCACTTCGCCGGCAAGCAGGCGCTGCTCGGCGCCGTGCTCGTCCAGGTGAGCGATGACCTGGTCTCGGGCGGCACGAGTGTCGCGGCTGGCGGGTCCACACCCGAGGAGCGCATCCGCGCGCTCGTCGCCTTCCACGTGGAGTTCGCGCTGGGTCACGCGGATGTGATCCGAGTGCATGACCGGGACGTCGCGCATCTCGCCGCTCAGGATCATGCGGAGGTCCGCCGGCTGCAGCGCGCATACATCGAGCTCTGGATCGAGACCCTGAGCCCTCTGGTCGATGCCGACGCCGACGAGCTTCGCCTGCGGGTGCAAGCGTGCTTCGGGCTCATCAACTCGACACCGCACAGCACGCGCGCGGCGTCCCGGCAGCGCTCCGCCACCGCGACAGTGCTCGCCGCGATGGCGGAATCAGCGCTCCGAGCGACTACCTGAGCAGCATCGCCCTCCCCGGTTCCTCCAACACGTCCGCGACGTCCTTGAGGAACCTCGCTCCCTCCGCCCCGTCGACGATCCGGTGGTCGAAGGACAGGCTGAGAGTCATCACCTGGCGAAGGGCGATCTCGCCGCGGTACTCCCACGGACGGCGCCGGACGGCGCCGACGGCGAGGATTCCCGACTGCCCCGGAGGCAGGATGGGGGTGCCCGCGTCGATGCCGAACACGCCGATGTTCGAGATGGAGAAGGTGCCGCCCGCCAGCTCGACAGGAGATGTGCGTCCTTCCCGCGCGGTGACGGCGAGAGATCCCACCGCATCCGCGAGCTCCGTGAGTGTCAGAGACGCGGCGTCGCGGATGTGAGGCACGATGAGTCCCCGCTCGGTCGCTGCGGCGATCCCGAGGTCCACGTATCCGAACTGCACGATCTCGCCCGCGGACTCGTCCCATCGGGCATTGAGCCCGGGCGTGCGACTCAAAGCGAGACAGGCCGCTTTCGCCACCACCGCAAGCGGACCGATCCGATGCTCCGAGAGTGAGCGGTCGCCCCGCAGCGAGGCGATGAGGTCCATCGTCGCCGTGACATCCACCGTGTGGAAGACCGTGACGTGCGGTGCGGTGAACGCGCTCTCGACCATCGCCGCAGCCGTGTGCTTGCGAACTCCGCGGATGGGGATCCGCGTCTCCCGAGAGCCACTACCGAGGCTCGCGGCATCGTCCGGAAGCCGCAGTCGGGGAGGCGCGGGATCGACCTGCTCTGCGGTCGTCGCCGTGCGAGACGCGTAGTCGTCGACATCCCCGCGGGTGATCACGCGATCCCCCACCGTCGCCGCCACCAGCACGAGATCGATCCCGAGACGCTTGGCATACGCACGCACGGGCGGAGTGGAGCGCGGCCGCTCGGCGACGACCTCGACGCTCACGGTCGGCGACGCGTCGTGCGGCGCCGCTTCGAGCACGGCCGTGTCGGTCGCTGCCCGTCCGCCGACCGCACGTCTGGCACGTCGGGCCGGTCGCCCGGATGCTGATGGCGCAGCTCCGTAGCCCACGAGGTTAGGCTGCGCCTTCTCCTCAGCACCGCCGCCATCCGAGGCGGCAGACGGAGCGTCGTCGGCGCCCTCGACATCGAACTCGATCAGCGGCGCGCCCACCGCGACGGTCTCCCCCGCCGCAGCATGCAGGGCTGTGACGACGCCTGCGTGCGGAGAAGGCAACTCGACGATCGCCTTGGCGGTCTCGACCTCGGCGAGAGTCTGGTTGAGCGCGACGACATCGCCGGGAGCGACGAGCCACTGGACGACCTCCGCCTCGGTCAGTCCTTCTCCGAGGTCGGGCAGTCTGAACTCCGCGTTCACGCGTCTGCTCCCGTCAGGCTGTTCGGACGGTCGAGCACCCGGTCGACGGCGTCCAGCAGTCGGTCGAGATCCGGCAGATGGGATTTCTCGAGCTTCGCCGGCGGATACGGGACATCGTGTCCGGTCACGCGCAGCGGCGCCGACTCGAGGTACTCGAAGCAGCGTTCCGTGACGCTCGCGATCACCTCAGCCGCCATACCGGCCTCTCGCGACGCCTCGTGCGCGACGACGACACGTCCGGTCTTGCGGACCGACGTCGCCACGGTGTCGTAGTCGACCGGCGACAGCGAGCGCAGATCGATGACCTCGAGCGAGATGCCATCGTCTTCGGCGGCCTCGGCGGCCTGCAGCGCGGTCGTCACCATCGCCCCGTAGGTGATGAGCGTCGCATCATCGCCTGTGCGGACGACTCGCGCGAGTCCCATGGGGGCGGCATCCGCGAGCGGGGCGTCGAGATCGACATCGCCCTTGTGGTGGTAGAGCCGCTTCGGCTCGAAGAAGATCACAGGGTCGTCCGACGCGATCGCCTGGCGAAGACTCCGGTAGGCGTCTTCCGGATTGGAGACCGCGATCACACGGAGCCCTGCGGTGTGCACGAAGTACGCCTCAGGCGATTCCGAGTGATGCTCGGCAGCACCGATGCCTCCCGCCCAGGGGATGCGGATCGTTATCGGCATCTTCACCCGGCCCTGCGTCCGGTAGTGCAGCTTCGCCACCTGCGCGACGATCTGGTCGAAGGCCGGATAGACGAAACCGTCGAACTGGATCTCGACTACAGGCCGATAGCCGCGGAACGCCAACCCGACCGCCATGCCGACGATGCCGGATTCAGCGAGGGGCGTGTCGATGACACGCTGGGGCCCGAACTCGTCGAGGAGTCCATCCGTGATGCGGAAGACGCCTCCGAGCTTGCCGATGTCCTCGCCCAGCAGCACGACCTTGTCGTCGTCGCGCATCGCCCGTCGTAGACCTGCTCCGAGCGCCTTTCCGAGAGTGATCTGAGTCATGCTCACGCCTCGCCGTCGAACGACGCGAGGTACGCGGCGTACTCGTCGCGCTGCCGCTCGAGGCCGGAGTGCGGCTCTGCGTAGACGCCGTCGAACACCGCGAGCGGAGGACGCGTCACCATGCCCAAGCACTCGGCGCGCATGTCTCGAGCCGCGGCGTCCGCCGCTCTCTGCGTGTCCGCGAGCTGGTCGTCGTCGAGCTCGCCGATCGAGCGCAGGTATGCCTCCAGCCGGGCGATCGGGTCACGCTCACGCCATGCGTGGAGTTCGTCGTCGCTGCGGTAGCGGGTCGGGTCGTCGGCTGTCGTGTGCGGCCCCATGCGATATGTGACGGCCTCGATGTAGGCGGGGCCCTGTCCGGACCGCGCGTGCGCGAGAGCCCAGCGCATCGCGGCCATGCAGGCCAGCACGTCGTTGCCGTCCACGCGCAGGCTCGGGATGCCGAAGCCGGGCGCGCGTCCGGCGATCGGATACTGCGATTGCACCGACACCGGCTCCGAGATGGCCCAGTGGTTGTTCTGGCAGACGAACACCACCGGAGCCTGATACGAGGACGAGAAGATCATCGCCTCGTTCACATCTCCCTGGCTCGTGGCACCGTCGCCGAAGTAGGTGACGGCGACCTCGTCCGCATCTTCGTGACGGATGCCGAGCGCATACCCCACCGCGTGGAGCGTCTGCGCTCCGATGATGATCTGCAACGGAGCGACGCGGAGCGCTGCGGGGTCGTGACCCGCGCCCTCTTCACCACGCCACATACGGACGAAGTCGCCCGGCTGCGCGCCACGTGCATAGATGACACCCGTTTCGCGGTAGCTCGGGAAGACGTAATCCTGCGGTGCGAGCGCCCTCGCGGTTCCGATCTGGGTCGCCTCCTGCCCCTGGCACGGCGCCCAGAGACCCAGCTGGCCCTGGCGCTGGAGCGCCACGCCCTCCGCGTCGATGCGCCGGAGGATGACCATGTCGCGGTGGAGCGCGCGCAGTCCGGCACCGTCGACGTCGGCGACGAACCCGTCGAGACGAGTGTTCGCGACGCGCTCGCCGTCCGGCGCGAGGATGCGCTCCGCGAGTTCGAGATCCTGCGCCATGTCGGCGATCGGAGTGATCTGGGGTGACATCGTCGTCCTCCTCGTTCGTGGCCGTCGTCACGGGTTCTACGCGCGGCCCCGGCCTCAGCGCCGGTTCACTTGAGAGTACGTCCGCTCATCACCTCGCTCAAGCAATCGAGAGCGGCTTGAGCATGTTGCCAAATCTGGGGTACATCGTGCCTGCTATCGTTTGGCACTATGGCCGGACTTGACCGCATTGATCTGGAACTTCTTGCCGCACTCGCCGATGACCCTCGCGTGACGATCGTGGCGCTGGCAGAGAATCTCGGACTCTCCCGCAACACCATCCAGGCGCGCATGGCGCGACTCGAGCAGACAGGGATCTTCCAGTCGTACGAGCGGTCGTTCTCGACCGACGTGCTGGGGTTCCCCCTTCAGGCGTTCGTGAGCATCGGCGTGCGTCAGACCGAATTGCCGCGGATCATCAACGAACTGGCGCGCATTCCCGAGGTCGTGCAGGCGCACGGACTCAGCGGATCGATCGACCTGCTGGCACGCGTCGCGTGCAGGGACGCCCGCCACCTGTTCGACACCGATGCGCGCATCCTGTCGATCGACGGAGTCGAGCGGACCGAGACCTCCCTGGCCATGGGCGAGGTCATCCCCTTCCGGGTTGCCGGCCTCATCGGGCTCGCGAGACGGGAATCCTGAGGAATCGTCGTACGGCGCCTGCAGCCTCGGCAGGCGTCTCGTAATGGATCAGGTGTCCGACCTCGGCGATCTCCACGAGGGTCGCGTCATCGAATCTGGTGGCGAGCTCCCGCTCGACCTCGATCGGTGTGATGTCGTCGCGCTGAGCGGCGATGAGCAGAGTCGGGGTCGGGATCGAGCGGGCGAATTCGCTCACATCATGCGACACGCTCGTCACGAACGCGTCCCGCAGGACATCGCGGTCGGCGAAGCGTGAGAAGTAGGTGTCGTGCTGATCGTGGATGAAACGGCGCAGCTGCGGGTCCGACGTCTTCGCCATCGTGATGCTCATGACTCTGACGATCAGTCGATTCCGCAGCAAAGCAGTGCCCAGCCGCTCGGGCAGCCGCGCCCCGAGCGAGTAGTACAGCACGGCCAGCCGCGTCATGATGCCCTTGGGGCCCTCGAGGGCGGGTGCTCCGATCGGATTGATGAGGATCAGCCGCGGAGTCTCGAGCCCTGCCGCTACGGCCGCGGAGGCGACGATCGATCCGAAGGAGTGCCCGAGGATCACCGCCCCGGGGGCCACCGCAGCGGCGAACTCGGTCAGCCACGCGACATACTCATCGAGATCGTACGAGCGCCCGGCGACGGGCGCCGTCTCTCCGAAGCCGGGAAGGTCGGGAGAGATGACCCGGACCTCGGGAAGGAACGCGAGAACCGGCTCGAGACCGTGGTGCTCGCCTCGGAATCCATGCACGGCGACGACTGTCACATCTGCATCGGAGGGACCGTACTCCCAGTACACGGTCGTCCCGCCTCTGACCTCGACCTCATGACGCACGACCGGCAGTCGGCTCAGACGGTCGGCATACGGAGAGGGCGCTGGCATGGATCAAGTCTAGGGTCGTCGCATGCGGGATCCCCGTGTGCCTCCGCCCCGATGTCGGAGCCCGGTTCTACGGTGAGATCATGCCCCCGGCACCCTCGCTCCCGCACTGGATCACTCGCGTAGGCGTGTTCGACCTCGAGACGACCGGTGTGGACGTGGAGCACGACCGCATCGTCAGCGCACACGTCGGGCTCCTCGACGCCGGCGGCCGCGAGATCGCCGCACGGGACTGGCTCGCGGATCCCGGCATGCCGATTCCGGACGGCGCCACCGCCGTGCACGGGATCACGACCGAGCACGCGCGCCGCCACGGACGGCAGGGCGCCGAGGTGGTCCGAGAGGTCACGGCGGCCCTGCGATCCCTGCTTTCTCAAGGTGTGCCGATCGTGGCCTACAACGCCGCATACGATTTCTCCCTCCTGGCGCACGAGGCGCACCGCCACGGCATCCCGCCACTGGAGGACCCTTCACCGATCATCGACCCGCTCGTGATCGACAAGGCCTATGACCGCTATCGTCCGGGCAAGCGCACGCTCGAGGTGGTCGCAGCCCTCTATGCGGTGCGCCTCGAGGACGCCCACGAAGCGGCGGCGGATGCCGTGGCCGCCGGCCGGGTCGCGCAGGCTCTGGCCCGCCAGTTCGTGCTTCCGGATACCCTGGAAGAGCTGCACACACGCCAGATCGGGTGGGCCCGCTCTCAGGCGGCGAGCCTCACGGAGTACTTCATCCGGATGGGCCGCATCGAACCTGATGAGCGCCTCGACGGAACCTGGCCGGTCCGTGCACGTCGAACCGTTCAGGAGGTGCCCCGCGATGCGATTCCGTACCAGTGACGTCTCGCGTGTCGAGAGCACCTGGAAGCAGTTCGTCCCGTCCGCCGTACTGCACGACGTCGACCCGCAACGCTTCCGCTTCGACTGGCACTCTGCCGATCTCGGTGCCGTGAGTCTCGTGCGCTACGACCTCGCCGCCGAGGTGCGCTCGACAGCCGAACCACAGGACCAGGTGCTGGTCTGCCGTGTCGATGGGCCCGATGCCCGGGTGTACTCCGATCGAGGAGATCTCGATGCGAGTCTCCCCTGGATCTCCGATGGTCCGAGAGTGCGCGCCCGCTGGGATGCGGGAGCGAGGGTCACGGCACTCGTCTTCGAGCGGGACACCCTGACCCACCTCGCGAAGAGGATCAGTGGCGACGACGGCGTATCCGTCCGCGTGGGCGATCTCGCTCCGCGCTCCGCGCACGCCGGGGCTGCCTGGGATCGCATGTTCGCGTATCTCGAGATGAGCGCCGCGGATCTCGTCGACGATGCGGACGATGACGATCTCGTGCGCAGCGAACTGGCCCGCCATGCCGCGGCGACGACGCTCGCGGCCTTCGCGACGACGAGTCGCCTGCAACGGCATCGGCCGGCGCAGAGCACGCCGGCGCCGGCGACGGTGCGTCGCGCCCTCGCCTTCATCGCCGAGAACTCGCACCGGCCGATCACGGTCGACGACGTCGCCGCTGCCGTCCACATCTCGACGCGAGGCCTTCAATACGCCTTTCGGCGCGCGCTCGACACGACGCCGGCGGAGTCGCTGAGGCAGGCGCGCCTCGATGGAGCGCACCGCGACCTGCGTACGGGCTCACCGACGACGGTCGCCGCGGTGGCCCGCCGGTGGGGTTTCTCGCATCCGTCTCGCTTCGCCGCGGCGTATCGCGAGAGCTTCGGCGTGCTTCCTTCTGTGACGGCGGCGAAGCACCGTCGATGACACTATGCGAACAGATTGTTCGCACGTGTCGCGCGCCGCGACCAGCACGCCGAGAGCGGCGCCGACTGAGACATATATTCCGAGATATGGGTTCTCTCTATTACGGCGGCTCGGAGCCGATCCATATCGAAGATCGGGCGCTCGCGCACCTCAAGGTCGTCGTCGCGACGAAGTTGCGTCGCAACGAGAGCTTCACACTCACGTGGAAGCATCCCGACGGTGACACCGAAGGCCGTTCGACGGTCTGGCTGCATCCGTCGATCCCGCTGCGGTTCGTCTTCGACGAGAGCGAGACGCCCGAGCTCAGCCGCCGATGGATCGAGGATCTCGCTCATTCGGCCAACTCGAGCGGGGGCATCACGCTCGTCGACGAGGTCATCGACCCCTCGCCCGACCTCGACGCCGCGGGCACTCACTGACGTCCACAGGCATCGGCACGCACCTGCCGGTGTCAAGTCCCTCGCCCCCGACGTCGGGTGATGCCACGATCGAACGGATGACGGCACGCACCGAGGGGCACACGATGGAGACGGTCGAGGGCATTCCGTCGACGGCGAATCAGGGCACACGGCTCACCACGTCAGTGGTCATCCCGGTGAAGGACGATGCCGAGCTGCTGGCGCGCTGCCTGAGCGCTCTGCACGCCCAGGACCAGCCGGCCGACGAGATCATCGTCGTCGACAACGGCTCATCCGACTCGTCGGCCTCCGTCGCCCTCGCCTGGGGTGCGCGCGTGCTGACGTGTCTCGATCCCGGCATTCCCGCTGCAGCGTCGACCGGGTATGACGCGGCTCTCGGCGAACTGATCCTGCGCCTCGACGCGGACTGCGAACCGGATGCTCAGTGGATCACAGCCATCGTCTCGGCCTTCGACGACGACGAGCGCCTTGGGGCGATCACCGGGCCCGCACGCTTCACGGACGGCCCGGCAGCACTGCGCACGCCGCTCTCGCGGCTCTATCTCGGCGCCTATATGACCCTCTTGAGCGTCACTCTCGGACATCTGCCCCTCTTCGGATCCAATCTCGCGTTCCGCAGGGAGGCCTGGCAGGCCGTGCGGTCCGACGTGCACCGAGGAGACCCCGATATCCACGACGACCTCGACCTCGCCTTCCACCTCGGCGAGAACCACCGCATCGCCCGGCTCCCGCACACCACGATGGGGATGTCGATGAGGCCGCTCACCGCAGGACAGTTCGGTCGACGCGTGCACCGAGGCGTCCGTAGCGTGCTCGTGCACTGGCCCCGCGACTTCCCACCCGTGCGTTGGGGACGGCTCATCGTTCGCCGCCGCCTGTTCAGCACCGCGGGACGGAGCGCCCGGTGACGGTCGTGCCGCTGATCGGTCCCGCTGCTGCACCGGACCTGCACGTGATGTCGTTCAACATCCGTCGCGCGATGGAAGGCGCCCTGCGTCGGAAGCGTGACCGCTGGAGCCATCGCGAGCCTGCGGTCGCCGAGATGGTCCGCTCGGAGCGGCCGACCGTCCTCGGACTGCAGGAAGTGCTCCCCCGATCGCTGAAGGCCGTCACGGACGCGCTCGGGCGGGACCATCGGTTCGTCGGCAGAGGGAGGAACCGCGATGGCACGGGTGAGGGAACACCCATCCTCTACGACGCATCGCGGCTGGAACTGCGCGGGTGGGACCAACACGCTCTCTCGACACGGATAGACGAGCCGGGCAGCCTGTCATGGGGAGCGCTCTTTCCTCGCATCGTCGTCTCCGCGGAGTTCAGGGACAGGTCGACAGGGGTCGCGTTCCTGGTCGTCAACACCCATCTCGATCATCTCTCGCGTCGGTCTCGGCGACGTTCTGCCCAGGTCATCGCCGCACTGGTTCGCGCGCGCTCCCTTCCGACGGTCGTGATGGGAGACCTGAATGCGGGCCCCGGCTCCCAGGCCCTGCGCACACTCGTCTCGCGCGCCGATCTGAGCGACTCCTGGGGCGCGGCAGACGATCGGCTGACGCCCCTGTGGAGCACCCTCAGCGGATATCGGCGTCCGAAGGTCGGCGGTCGACGCATCGATTGGCTGCTCGTCAGTCCGGAGGTCCGAGTCCGTGCCGCTGCAGTGAACGCACACGTCTTCGACGGGATCGCACCCTCGGATCATCGCCCGGTGCAGGCGCTCCTGCGCCTGACGGGGAGGACACCGTGAAAGAGGACTTCCTGCGACCGCCGCGCACCGTCACGGAGTGGTCGGCCGACTTCGTGCGGGCGGTGGGCATCATCGGGGTCGCCGTCGCGCTGGTATGGCTCGCCCCGACCGACGCCGGCATCGCGGCGCTTGCGCTTCCCGCTCTGATGCTGCCGCGAGTTCTGGGCATGCGCGGGTGGTTGGACCTCACCGTGTGCGCCACCGTGCTCGTGGCGGCGTGGAGCAATGTGCTCGACCTGTACCGGTCGATCCCCGGATGGGACCTGCTCCTGCACCTGATCTGCACGGGGGTTCTCACGGTCGTCGCCGCACTGATCCTCACCCGGGCAGATGTCGTGCCCCTGACTCGCGACTCGGGCGCCAGCCGACGCACCTCGCTGATCCTCGCGCCCGTCCTGGCGCTGGCGCTGAGCGCGGTGTGGGAGATGATCGAGTGGCTCGGCTGGGCCTACCTCAGTGACGAGATCTTCGTCACCTACCAGGACACGATCGGCGACATGGTCTTCGGCGCCTTGGGCGGGATCGCCGCCGGAACAGTCCTCGCGACGTCGTCCCTCGATCGACAGCGGTCGACCGATGACGTCGCCGCGGAGCGGAGCAGGAGTAGGGCGGGCGGGACTTGAACCCGCGATCGTTGGGTTATGAGCCCACTGCCTTAACCAGCTTGGCCACCGCCCCGTGAGGACCAGCCTATCGGTCGATTCCGATCAGATCGGTGTCGCCGCGGCGTGGGTCCGGGCGTGCGCGAGGTAGACGTCGGCGTTCGCGATCAAGTCGGCGCGCTCCTGGTCGCTGAGCGCTCGGCGCACCTTCGCGGGCACCCCGGCCACCAGTGATCCGTCTGGCACCTCTGTGCCTCCGAGCACGACGGCTCCACCGGCGATGAGACAGCCGGCGCCGATGACGGCCCCGCTGAGCACGACGGCTCCCATGCCGATGAGCGAACCGTCTCCGATCGTGCACCCATGGACGACCGCGTTGTGACCGATCGACACCTTCGCGCCGATGACGACCGGATGCGCCGCGTCGACATGGACCGAGACATTGTCCTGGACGTTGCTGTCGCGTCCGACCGCGATGGAGGCAGAGTCGCCTCGAAGGACCGCGTTGTACCAGACACTCGCACCCTCGGCCAGCGACACGTCTCCCACGATGCGTGCGCCCTCGGCGATGAACGCGTCGGCGGCGATCCACGGGGACTTCCCCGGCAGGGCGAGGACGGAGGCTCCGGCAGCGATGCTCATCAGGTGAGACTATCCTCCCAAGCCCGGATTTCCGCGTGATTCCGGGCCACTAAGCCGAGCCTTCGCTTGCTTGCGGAATGATTTCAGACGAGTAGCGTTGTCCTCATCAGGCACGAAGAGACAACTCCGGAGGAGTCACAATGAGCAAGGTACAGACCGTTTCCACCACCGCCAGCGACCCGACCGTGGCCGCTGCAGCGTCTCAGTTCCTCTCACCCGTCGTGCTCGGTCTCCAGGCGCTGACGATCGACGGCAAGCAGGCGCACTGGCATGTCCGCGGCGCCAACTTCGTCGGAGTTCATGAGCTCCTCGACACCATCGTCGCGCACGCCGGCGACTTCGCCGACACGGCCGCCGAGCGGATCGTCGCCCTCGGTCTCCCGATCGACGCGCGCATCAGCGCCGTCGCCGCCAAGGGCGGTGCGACGTCGGTTCCGGCTGGCTTCACCCAGTCCGATGAGCTCGTGCGCGCCGTCATCTCCGACATCGACGCGATCCTCGTCGACGTGAAGGCAGCGATCGACGGGCTCGACGAGGTCGACCTCACGAGCCAGGACGTCGCGATCGAGATCATGCGCGGGCTCGAGAAGGACCGCTGGTTCCTCGTGTCGCACATCGCAGCCTGAGCACCCACGCGACCAAGAAGGGCACCGGGCTTCCGGTGCCCTTCTTCGTTCTCGCGCTCATCCGCCGTAGGTCAGCCGCCCGGCGACCATCGTCGCCATGACCGGCATCCCTCGCAGATCCGCACCTGATGCGGAGAGCGGGTCGT
This sequence comes from Microbacterium sp. CGR1, assembly GCF_001266755.1. Lineage (NCBI taxonomy): Bacteria > Bacillati > Actinomycetota > Actinomycetes > Micrococcales > Microbacteriaceae > Microbacterium > Microbacterium sp. CGR1. Next base: position 760,958 of record NZ_CP012299.1, on the reverse strand, counting down.
AGCCGCACAGGGCGATGTCTGCGGCCTCCCCCGGACGCAGAGCCGTGCGGACGCTCGCCTGGATCGCCTGTTCCCTCGTCAGTCGCTCTTCGGGGTGCCAGGGGTCGCGATCATCGTCCGTGCGGGTGACCGCCGCGGCGATCGCCTGCCAGGGATCGAGGGGAGCCACGGGAGCGTCGGATCCGAAGCGGATCTCCACACCGGCGTCTCGGAGGGCACTGAGCGGATAGCCGATCGACGTCTGCCCGGCCCAGTGCCGGCCGACCAGATCCCTGTCATCGAGCGCGTGCTGCGGTTGCACACTCGCGATGACGCCGAGCCTGCCGAACCGCGCGAGGTCGGAGTGCCGCACCAGCTGAGCGTGCTCGATGGTTCCGACGGCACCCGACACCGTGAAGGCGTCCAGCGCCCCGGTGACGGCGCGATCACCGATCGCATGCACCGCGACCGAGAGCCCTGCGCCGGTGGCGGTCGTGAGCAGCTCGGCGAGCTCGGCGGTCGGCACATTGAGCACCCCGAAGTTCTCGGGATCGCCAGGATACGAATGCGAGCAGGCCGCGGTGCGCGTGCCCAGCGAGCCATCGCTGATGATCTTCAGCGGCCCGATCCGGATCAGGCCGCGCCCGGCTTCCGGTGCGTCCGCCGCCTCGTGCAGCTCGCCCGACCGGAGCCCGGCGCGGATCGCACATCCGAGGTCGAAAGGGTAGATGGCGAACTCGACACGATGGGCAGCGAACCCGGCGCCGATACGCCGCGGCCAGGCATCGGCGTTCCAGGCCATGTCGAAGTCCACCAGGCCGGTGATGCCTCGAGAGGCGGCCCTCTCCCCCGCGTCGCGGACCGCTCTGTCGCCGCGTTCCGGGTCGACGGCGTTCAGGCGACGGGAGATCTCGAAGGCTTGCTCCTCTCTGAGCATCCCGTCCGGACTGTCGAAGCCCTCGAGCCGCAACGCCGCCGAGTTGAGCCACGTGCTGTGCACATCCGCGTTGATGAGATAGGTGGGCACTTCTCCCGTGGCGCTGTCGAGAAGTGCGAGCGAGGGCTGATCGGGCCACATCGCATCACGGAACCCGCTGCCGACCTTCCGCCCGTCCGGGAGGGGCGCCGCGGAGGACATGATCGCAGCCGCCTCCGACGCGGAGCCCGCGCCACCGAGAGCGACGCGTTCGGCGGCCAGAGCCCACTGCACCGTGTGCACGTGGTTGTCCCAGAGGCCCGGCACGGCCCACGCTCCGTTGCCGTCGAGGATGCGCCCCAGTGGCGGCAGCGCTCCGGCGGGGGCGATGTCGCTGATCCGGCCGTCTGCGATGAAGATGTCGACGGGCTCGTCGTCGATCAGGAACTCCTTGCCCGGTCCTGAGACCCGGACGCCCGACAGGGTGGCCACGCTGTCTGCGGCTCCGGTCACGAGCGGGCTCCGACGCGCGCCTGCTGGGCGCGACGCATCTCGGCGGCGAGGGCGGGCTGTGCGTACGGCCCATCGGCCTCGAGTTCGGCGATGATGGTCTCCACTGTCTCGGCCGGCTTGTTCTGACTCAGTTTGCGTTTGGCGACGACGCGTGTCGGGGTGAGCCTGAATCCCACCGTCCCTGCGGCCAGCCGTGTGATGAACGCGGGGTCGTTCGGCCGTTCCCACATCTGCCGCGGCTCCGGCATCCGCCCCTCGAAACGGTCGACGAGTCGATCGAGAACGGCGAGATTCTCTTCGTCGCTGAGTATCTCGGGAACTCCGGCAAGATGAACGGCCGTGTAGTTCCACGTCGGAACGGACGGGACATCGCCATACCAGCCCGGTGAGATGTAGCCGTGCGGCCCCTGGAACACGATGAGCAGTTCCCTCTCGCCCAAGCCGTGGATCAGGTCGTCGGGCCGGCCGACGTGACCGACGACCGTGAGATCATCGCGATCCTGGTCGAGCAGCACGACGTAGTGAGAGGAGACGAGGCCCTCCGGTCCGTCGCTCACTATGGTCGCCCACGGATCGGCATCGATGACCCGACGGATCTCGGCCACATCAGCGAGCGTGAAACTGGGGTTCTGACGCATCCTCTCAGCCTACGGCTGACCGGTCAGGCCTGGCAGCGCGGGCACCAGTACAGCTTGCGGGCGCCGATCTCCTCGAGGGCGATCTCGGTGCCGCAGATACGACACGGCAGACCGGCACGATGGTAGACCCAGTGGCGATCGTCGCGGCTCGCCATCGCCGCCCGATAGGCGTCGGGCGACAGATCATCCATGGTCATCATCTGGCCGGTCTCCACACCGACGGACAGCAGCCGCACCCAGTCGCGCCACAGTGCTCGCACGACCTCCTCGGGCACCTCGCGGCCGGGCGTGTGGGGGTTCAGCCGCTGTCGGAACAGCATCTCCGCGCGATACACGTTTCCGATGCCGCTGACCACGGCCTGATCCATCAGCAGAAGTGCGATCACCGTCTGCTTCTTACGCACCGCCTGCACGAAGCGCTCCTCGTTCTGCGCGGGATCCCCCACGAGGGGATCCGGGCCGAGCTTGGCGACGCTTGCGAGCATCTCCTCCGGACTCTGGAGCACGCAGGCCGTGGGGCCGCGCAGATCGGCAGCCGTGATGTCGGTCATCAGACGCAGTCGAACCTGTCCGACGACCGGTGGGGGCCATTCGAGTCCCTCGTCGGCGAGCCCCTTCGTCTGCTCCGACATGCGCACGTGCACCCGAGTCCGGCGGGGTGCGCCGATCGAGGCGAGCGAGTTCTCTCCGGCATCGTCGAGGATCTCCTCGTCGACCACAGTTCCGCGCTGGTTCGTCTGGCCCATGCGGCCGTTCGCAGAGGCGATCGTCGGGTCGACCAGGATGTCGCCGGCGAAGTCCCACGCTCCGTAGAGGCCGAGGTGCACCCGAAGCCACACATCGCCTTCGGCCTCGAGGAACATCTGCTTCCCGACCGCCTGCACGCTGATCGCCTCACGACCGTTCAGGACGGCCGCCCCCTCGGCGAATCGTCCCTGGGGGCTCGAGGCGAGCATCTGCTTCCCGACGAAGTTACGGTCGAACTGGCGCGCGATGCGGTGGACCGAATGTCCCTCGGGCATCTCAGGCTCTCGGATCCGGGAGCAGCGAGCCGTTGCGCTCGAAGTCCGCGATCTGACCGATTCGGCGGATGTGGCGCTCGTCCTCCGAGAACGGCGTCGCGATGAAGGTGTCGATGAACGAGGTGACCTCGTCGAAGGAATGCTGCCGCGCCCCGATCGAGATCACGTTCGCGTCATTGTGCTGGCGGGCCAGCTCGGCGGTCGACGTGTTCCACACCAGCGCGGCACGGACGCCCTCGACCTTGTTCGCGGCGATCTGCTCGCCGTTGCCGGAGCCGCCGAACACCACACCGAGCGTCTCGACACCGGCCGCCTGATCCGCGACGACGGCCTGCGCCGCACGGATGCAGAATGCGGGGTAATCGTCGAGCGCGTCGTACTCGATCGGCCCGTGATCCACGACCTCGTGTCCCGCGCCGCGGAGGTGATCCTGTAGCTGCGTGGAGAAGTCGAGACCGGCGTGATCGGTGGCGATATGGATGCGCATGGCATCCATCCTAGAAGCGCCGCGGGTCAGCGGGTGCTCACGGGGCCACGCCGGCGGCGGCCGGCTTGAATCCGGCGCGGACGTTCTCGCAGCAGCCCGGACGGCACACGTCGAACGCACCCGGCAGCGACGTCACATGAGGGCGCTCCTCGTTGGGGCGGCCTTCCAGCCGCTCGACGATCAGGTCGACGATGCCGGTGACGAATGACGGCGCCACCCCGGGCGTGGGAGTGCGTGTGAAAGCCAGTCCGGCCTCTTCCGCCGCTTCGGCCGCCTCGGTGTCGAGGTCCCAGAGGACCTCCATGTGGTCGCTCATGAAACCGACCGGCACGACCGCCACGGCTTTCCGACCGCGCTCGGGGAGTTCGCCGATGACGTCGCACACATCCGGCTCCAGCCACGGCTGCGAGGCGGGACCCGAACGGGACTGGTAGACGAGCTCCCACGACACGTCCGCCGCCTCGGGGATGGTCTCGCGGACTCGATCCATGACCCACGCGGCGACCGCGAGGTGCTGCGCCGCGTAGGCGCCGCCCTCGCCCCAGTCGATGTCCCGCGCACCGGAGCGCTCCGCGTCGGCCGTCGGGATGCTGTGGGTCGAGAACAGGATCTGGATGTCCGCGGGGGCGATGCCCTGTCCGAGGAACGCCTCCACGGCCTCGCGGACGCCCGTCTCGAACGACTCGACGAATCCGGGGTGGTCGTAGAAGGGACGGATCTTGTCGATCGTCACCGTCTCGCCGAGCTTCGTCTCCTCGAGCACGCGTGCGAAGTCCTCGCGATACTGCCGGCAGCTCGAGAACGAGCTGTAGGCACTGGTGGCGAACGCGAGCAGCGTCGTCTTCCCGTCGGCGGCCGCCTCGGTCACGACCTCCTCGAGGTACGGACTCCAGTTGCGGTTGCCCCAGTACACCGGAAGATCGATGCCGCGGCGTGCGAGCTCGCCCTCCAGAGCCTCCTTGAGGATGCGGTTCTGACCGTTGATCGGGCTCACGCCACCGAAGTGACGGTAGTGATGCGCCACCTCTTCCAGTCGTTCATCGGGGATACCGCGACCGCGCGTGACGTTGCGGAGGAACGGGATGACGTCGTCCTGTCCCTCGGGCCCTCCGAATCCGGCGAGCAGGATGCCGTCGTACGCCGTCGGCGTCGATACGTAGGGCGCACCTTCGGCAGCGGCAGCAGAGGCAAAGAGGACGTGGTTCGGCTCGATCGCAGTCACCCCTCCATCCTTTCACCTTCCAGACGTGAGACAGGCCGCCGTGCTGGCGTAGGCTGTCATGGTTGCCGTGGGCGCCAACTGCGCTGGGTTGCGGCAGCATCCCCTCACCCCTGGGAGTACAGCTGTGCCTGGAGAGAACCTCACCCGCATCGAAGCGCAGGAGCGCCACGACGTCATCGACACTCAGTCGTACGAAGTCTCGCTCGACCTGACGAAGGGTGCGGAGGTCTTCGGCTCCCGCAGCGTCGTCCGGTTCACCGCGACGCCGGAGAGCACCACCTTCATCGATCTGATCGCCCGCGACGTGCGCGAGATCTCGCTGAACGGCGAGCAGCTGGACCCCGACGAGGTCTTCGCCGACTCGCGCATCGCACTCGCCGGTCTGCAGGCCGAGAACGTTCTCGTGGTCGACGCGGACTGCCTCTACACGAACACCGGAGAGGGACTCCACCGGTTCGTCGATCCCGTGGACGGCGAGGTCTACCTCTACTCGCAGTTCGAGGTCCCCGACTCCCGACGCGTGTTCGCGGTGTTCGAGCAGCCCGACCTCAAGGCGACGTTCCAGTTCACGGTCACCGCACCGGCGTCGTGGAAGGTCGTCTCCAACTCCCCCACGCCCGAGCCCATCGTGCACGACGACCACTCGGTCGCCACCTGGGGCTTCGAGCCCACCCCGCACATCTCCTCGTACATCACCGCGCTCGTCGCCGGGCCCTACGAAGCGACGTTCTCTGAGCTCACCAGCGCCTCGGGCCGGGTGATCCCGCTCGGCGTCTACGGACGCAAGAGCCTCTGGCAGCACCTCGACGCCGACTACATCTTCGACAAGACCCGCGAGGGATTCGCATACTTCGAGTCGAAGTTCGGCGTCCCCTACCCGTTCGCGAAGTACGACCAGCTCTTCGTCCCGGAGTTCAACGCCGGCGCCATGGAGAACGCGGGCGCGGTGACCTTCACCGAGACCTACGTCTTCCGCAGCAAGGTGACCGACGCCGTCAAGGAGCGTCGCGTCGTCACGATCCTGCATGAGCTCGCACACATGTGGTTCGGCGACCTCGTCACGATGAAGTGGTGGAACGACCTCTGGCTGAACGAATCGTTCGCCGAGTGGGCGTCGACGATCGCGACCGCCGAGGCCACCGAGTGGACCGAAGCATGGACCACGTTCAACGCGATGGAGAAGACCTGGGCCTACCGTCAGGATCAGCTTCCGTCCACCCACCCGATCGTGGCCGAGATCAACGATCTCGAAGACGTGCAGGTGAACTTCGACGGCATCACCTACGCGAAGGGCGGCTCGGTTCTCAAGCAGCTCGCCGCCTGGGTCGGCATCGAGGAGTTCTTCGCGGGTGTCTCGCAGTACTTCCAGAAGCACTCGTGGGGCAACACCGAGCTGAGCGATCTGCTCACCGAGCTCGAGGCCACCAGCGGTCGCGATCTGAGCACCTGGTCGAAGAAGTGGCTCGAGACCGCGGGCGTGAACACGCTCGAACCGGTTATCGCCGACGACGTCGACGGCACCATCACGCGGTTCGCCGTGACGCAGACTGCTCCCGCGGACTACCCCACCATCCGCCCTCACCGCCTCGGCATCGGCTTCTACAATCTCCAGGACGGCGCACTCGTGCGGTCGCACTATGCCGAGGTCGACGTCGACGGAGACCGCACCGAGGTCCCCGAACTGCACGGCCTCAAGCGCCCCGACCTGGTGCTGCTCAACGATGACGATCTCGCCTACGCGAAGATCCGCCTCGATGACCGTTCCCTCGCCACGGCGATCGAGCACCTCGCAGACATCCGTGATCCCCTCGCACGCTCGCTCGTGTGGGGAGCGGCGTGGGATCAGACCCGCGACGCCGAGACCGCCGCATCCGATTACATCGATCTGGTGCTGGGGAACATCGGCCGCGAGACGGAGTCGACCACGGTCCGTACGACCCTTGCGCAGCTGCGCACGGCTGCGACGCTCTACGTCACGCCGGAGGACCGCCTCGCGGCCCGCCAGAAGGTCGCCGACGGTCTCTGGGCACTCGCAGAATCCGCCGAATCGGGCAGCGACAGCCAGCTCCAGTTCGTGACGGCCTTCGCGAACGCGCTCGTCACTCCCGAGCACGCCGGCATCGTGGGTCGACTGCGCTCCGGCGAGGAGACGCTTCCCGGTCTCGAGATCGACGCGGACCTCAGCTGGCAGCTCCTTGTGGGCCTCGCCACGATCGGAGCGACGGACGCAGCATCCATCGATGCCGCGCTGTCCTCGGACAACACCTCGAAGGGCGGCGAGTTCGCCGCGCAGGCCCGTGCCGCGCTGCCGGACTCCGCCTCGAAGAAGGCCGCGTGGGCCTCGCTGATCGATCGTGACGACGCTCCGAACACGATCGTGCGTTCGGCCGCACTCGGCTTCGTCCACCCGGCGGGCGCCGAATCGCTCCGCGAGTTCGTTCCGGCGTACTTCGACATGCTCGTGCCGATCTGGGAGTCCCGCAGCTACCAGATCGCGCAGTACCTCATCGTCGGCCTGTTCCCCACCGCCATCGCGGATGTCGAACTGCGTGACGCGACGCGGGCCTGGCTGTCCGCGAATCAGGACGCCGCACCGGCACTCCGTCGTCTCGTGCTCGAGAACCTCGCAGACGTCGAGCGGTCGCTCGCCGCGCAGTCTCGCGACGCAGAGGACTGACCCGTCTCTCCCGATCAGGCCTCTGTGCGGTGCATCCAGCCCGCGCAGAGGCCTGATCGCTACTCTGGAGGGGATGATGCAGCCATTCGATACGAACCCTGACCCTGCAGAGACCCCACTCCCCGACTGGTGGATGGATGCTGTCACCGTGCTCCGGGACGTGGGCCTCCAAGCTCTCGGGGTCGTCGCGATCGTCGGCGGCTGCATCCTGATCGGTCTGGTCCTCCGGGTGGTCATCCGACGCGTCGTGCACCGGATCGTCGACAGTGCGAAGAGCAAGGCAGACGTCGACGACACCCAGGCCCTCGAGCGATCTCCGCTCGCCGACATGCGCCTCGTGCAGCGGACGCGTACTCTCGGGACGATCCTGCAGAACATCGTCAATGTGATGCTCGTGGTGATCGCGATCGTGCTGGTGGTCAACCATCTGTCCCCCACCCTGCTCGGTTCCCTCACCCTGCTCACTGCGGCGGTCGGCGCGGGCCTCGGCTTCGGCGCTCAGAACATCGTCAAGGACGTGCTGAACGGCATGTTCATCGTCGCGGAGGATCAGATCGGCATCGGCGACGTCGTCGATCTCGGTCTCGCGTCAGGCGTCGTCGAGTACGTGAGTGTGCGCATCACCCAGGTCCGTGATGTGAACGGCACCCTCTGGTACGTCCGGAACGGCGAGGTGCTCCGCATCGGCAACATGTCCCAGGGTTGGGCGCGCGCGATCATCGATGTCGGTGTGCCCGTCGACTCGGACTTCGACAAGGCCGAGCAGACCATGTTGGACACCGCGCTGGCGCTGGCCAAGGATCCGAAGTGGCGAACTCGCATCGTCGAGAAGCCGGAGCTGTGGGGTCTCGAGTCGATCGACGGCGACGCCCTGGTCATCCGTCTCGTCATCAAGGCTCGCGCGAACGCCAAGGACGACGTGGCGCAGGAACTGCGCAAGCGTCTGCGGTCGGCCCTGCTCGAGAACGAGATCGCGCTCCCGAGCATGACGACGGTCGTGCCCACCGGTCTCGACGGTGCACGCCGGGTTCGGGGTGCGAATCCGCCCAAGACCCGTCCGAACGCGGTCACCGGCGTGCCTGTGATCCCGGACAGGGGAATCTGGCGACGCAAGAAGACGAACGACGACGGGAGCCCCCAGAAGTGACTTTCTACGACGAGGTCGGCGGTCGCGACACCTTCGCGAAGATCGTGTCGGTCTTCTACCGCGAGGTCGCACTCGATCCTGTCCTGAAGCCGATGTATCCCGAAGAGGATCTCGGCCCCGCCGAGGAACGCCTGCTCCTGTTCCTCGAGCAGTACTGGGGCGGCCCCACGACGTACGGCGAGACTCGTGGCCACCCCCGCCTCAGGATGCGCCACATGCCGTTCCACGTCGACCCCGACGCGCGTGACCGGTGGCTCCGGCACATGCGAACGGCCGTGGACGAGGCGGAGTTGTCGCCACTCCACGAATCGACGCTCTGGGACTACCTGGAACGAGCCGCGTATGCCATGGTGAACACATTCGAGCCGTCCGGCATCGGCGCACCCTCCGCCGGGCGTCCCACGCTCGAGACGCGATCACGTCAGGAATCAACGGAGAGCACATGACGACCACGCCCCTGTCTGCAGACGTACTGGTCATCGGATGGGGGCTTGCCGGGCTCGTCGCGGCGAGTGAGGCGTTGGATGCCGGGCGTCGCGTGATCCTCGTCGACCAGGAGCCGCGCACGAATCTCGGCGGGCAGGCGTGGTGGTCGTTCGGCGGACTCTTCTTCATCGATTCGCCCGAGCAGCGACGGATGGGGATCCGGGATTCGCTCGCGCTGGCGACCCAGGACTGGTTCGGAACGGCCTCCTTCGACCGCCCGGAGGATCACTGGCCGCGCCGGTGGGCCGAGGCCTACCTCCAGTTCGCGGCCGGTGAGAAGCGCGCGTGGCTGCGCGAACGCGGCGTCGCGTTCTTCCCCGTGGTCGGATGGGCCGAGCGAGGCGGATACGGTGCACTCGGTCCGGGCAACTCGGTTCCGCGATTCCACATCACCTGGGGCACCGGGCCCGGTGTCGTGGCTCCGTTCGCCGCAGCAGTCGAACAGGGTGAGCGCGAGGGCCGGATCACGATCCTGCCCCGCCACCGGGTGACCGAACTCGTCACCACCGACGGAGCCGTCACCGGCGCACGGGGAACGATCCTGGAGTCGAGCCCCGCGCTTCGCGGCGTCGAGTCGTCACGGTCCGCGATCGGCGACTTCGAGATCAGCGCCGGAGCGACGATCGTCTCCTCGGGCGGCATCGGCGGCAACCACGATCTCGTGCGTGCGGCATGGCCTGCGAGCCTCGGCGTGCCGCCCGAGCACATGCTGACGGGGGTGCCCGCGTACGTGGACGGATCGATGCACGCCGTCTCGGACGCGGCGGGGGCTCGCCTCGTGAACGGTGACCGGATGTGGCACTACGTCGAAGGCATCACGAACTGGGATCCGGTCTGGCCGTCCCACGGCATCCGCATCCTCCCCGGACCCTCGTCGCTGTGGCTCGATGCCACGGGGACGCGATTGCCTGTCCCCCTGTTTCCTGGCTTCGACACGCTGGGCACGCTCGCCCACCTCCGCCGCACCGGCTACGACCACTCGTGGTTCATCACCTCTCGTCAGATCGTCGAGAAGGAGTTCGCCCTCTCGGGAAGTGAGCAGAACCCCGACCTGACGGGCAAGGACGTCGGTCTGCTGGTGAAGTCCCGACTGGCGAAGGGACCGACCGGCCCGGTGCAGGCATTCCTCGACGAGGGTGAGGACTTCATCGTCGAGAACGATCTCGAGTCCCTGCTCGAGCAGATGAAGCGGCATCCCGGCGGCGAATCGCTCGACATCGACCACGTCCGACGGGAGGTCGTGGCGCGCGACCTGGAGATGGACAACGAGTTCTCGAAGGACGCCCAGATCGGCATGCTTCGCTCCATGCGCGGATATCGTGGCGACAGGCTGATCCGCACCGCCGCACCGCACCGGCTCCAGGATCCGGCAGCAGGTCCGCTCGTCGCTGTGAAACTGCACGTCCTCACGCGGAAATCACTCGGCGGAATCAATACCGATCTCGACGGCCGTGCTCTCGGAGCCGACGGCGAACCGATCCCCGGCCTGTATGCCGCGGGCGAGGCGAGCGGCTTCGGCGGCGGCGGGATGCACGGCTACCGCGCACTCGAGGGCACGTTCCTCGGCGGATGCCTCTTCTCGGGTCGTCAGGCCGGGCGCGCTGCCGCGCGGTGAGCTCGTACGCGTCTACTGTGCGGAGCCCGTACCCCTGACGGCGGTCAGGCCCGACGCAACGGGACCTCGAGAGAGAACGTGTCCGCGACGGAAGGCGAGCCGAGTCCATCGCCCCGATTGCATGACCGGAACGTCCTCCTCGCCGGAGATGAAGCCGAACGCGTCCGCCGCGAATGCCACTCCGCGCGGCAGACCGCCGAGATCGTCATCGGGCTCGCCCCAGATGGCCGCACGGAGGGCTCTGACCGCATCCTCGCCCGCGCCCGGCGTCGCTCCACGAGCAACGGCGCTGATCCCCCACTGGGCGCGTCGGGCGATCACGGATGCCGGCAGGGTCGACGTCGCCTGCCAGGGACCGCGCGGCGGGGCGACCCCGGCCCACGCGGGTGAGAGCCCGGTCTCCGGCAGCGTCAGGGCGCGCTCGTCGTCCGTCGCTGTGAGCGCGGCGACGACGACGTCGCACTCGAGTTCGGGGTCCGCCTGGACGACTCGCATCGCCAGCACGGTCGGAGTCTGATCGAACAGGCCGTGGGGAGAGAGCGCGGCGCCCGTCAGCGCGAGAACTCCCCTCGCTGCCTGCAGCCGAACCCCTTCATCGGAGATGCGGGTCGCTCGTCCGAGGAAGGTCAGAACGTCCTTGGCGGTCTCGGCGTCTGCGAGAAGAAGCTGGTGGGGCACACCCTCTAAACTAGCAACGCCAGATGCATCCGCAGTCGCGGGAAGGAAGTCATGACCGCCGACGCCCACGCGATCCGCACCGTCGAACAACTCCTCGACGTGCTCGATCTCGACTCGACGCAGGCTCGCACCACCGAGGACATCTTCACCGGTTCGTCGCATCCGATGCCGTCCGGACGGATCTACGGTGGCCAGGTGCTCGCGCAGACCCTGCTCGCCGCGGAGCGCACGCTTCCGGAGGATCGGGCCGTCCACTCCATGCACGGCTACTTCCTGCGGCCGGGCGACGCGAGTCAGGGAATCACGATCGCCGTGGATCGCATCCACGACGGGCGATCCTTCTCGACTCGCCGATCACAGGCCTATCAGAACGGCGTACCGATCTTCTCGATGATCGCGTCCTTCCAGGACGAGGATCCGGGACTCGAGCATGCCGTCCCCATGCCCGCCGATGTCCCCGGTCCCGACTCCTTGCTCCCCGATGAGCAGCGCGTCGACGGTCTGCCCTCCGGCGTCGTGCGGATGCTCAGTGATCGCGCGGCCGACGTGCGCCACATCGACTCGCCTCTGTTTCTGCCGAGCGCAGACGACCGCGTCCCTCAACAGGGTGTGTGGATGCGCATGAAGGCGCCGCTTCCCGATGACCAGCGCATCCACAGGGCGGCTCTCGCATACCTGAGCGACATGACGATCCAGGAATCGATCCTCCGGGCCCATGGCGTCTATTGGGGCCTGCCCGGGCTCAAGGTGGCGAGCCTGGACCACGCGATGTGGTGGCACCGTCCCGCACGTGTCGACGAGTGGTTGCTCTATCTACAGGAGTCCCCGAACGCGCGCGGCGGCCGTGGACTCGCCCAGGGACGCATCTACACGCAGTCGGGCGACCTCGTCGCCTCGGTCGCGCAGGAGATCATGGTCAGGGTGCCGGCACCGGCGTGATCCGGCCGGCGCCGACGAGTCGGCTCACCTCACCGGTGGGCGTACTCGATGGACGGCCCGACGTGCGGTTCCCAGGCCTCGCGCATCTCCTGCGTGAGCCGCGTGGGTCGTCCGGTCTTCGCATCGACGAGCACGATGATGGCGGTGGAGCGCGCATAGATCGTACGAGGTTCCGCCGTCGGGTCGTTGTGCACCTCGTAGCAGACCTCGACGCTGGAGCCGCCGAGCTTGCCGAACCACATCTGCACCTCGAGCGGGCGCCGTTGATACGGCACCGGTGCGAGATACTCGATCTCCTGACGAGCGATGAGCGTCAGCGTTCCCTCGTCGATGCCTGAGTCGAGCACAGCCGTGGATGGCGCCTGCTCACCGGGACCCGCACGCCAGAACGCGCGTACGCGCGCCTCCTCGAGGAGCTTCAGCATCGAGGTGTTGTTGACGTGATTGAAGGCGTCCAGATCCCCCCAGCGGAGGTGGATCGGGATGTGCAGCCGGGATCCCGGTGTCAGGTCGGACATCGGGCGGTCAGTCGCGCGTGAGCTTGCGGTGCGTCGAGCGGTGCGGCTTCGCCGCGTCTGCACCGAGGCGCTGGATCTTGTTCTCCTCGTACGCCTCGAAGTTACCCTCGAACCAGTACCACTGGTCGGGCTTCTCGTCGGTACCCTCGTACGCGAGGATGTGCGTCGCGATGCGGTCGAGGAACCACCGGTCGTGGGTAATCACGACTGCACAGCCGGGGAACTCGAGCAGCGCGTTCTCGAGGGAGCTCAGCGTCTCGACGTCCAGGTCGTTGGTGGGCTCGTCGAGCAGCAGCAGGTTGCCGCCCTCTTTCAGGGTGAGGGCCAGGTTCAGTCGGTTGCGCTCACCACCGGAGAGCACACCGGCCTTCTTCTGCTGGTCCGGTCCCTTGAAGCCGAACTTCGAGACGTACGCGCGCGAGGGGATCTCCGTCTTGCCCACGGTGATGAAGTCGAGCCCGTCGGAGACGACCTCCCACAGCGTCTTGTCCGGGTCGATGTTCGACCGGGACTGGTCGACGTAGCTGATCTTGACCGTCTCACCGATCTTGAGATCGCCCGCGTCGAGCGGCTCGAGGCCGACGATCGTCTTGAACAGCGTCGTCTTACCCACACCGTTCGGGCCGATCACGCCGACGATGCCGTTCGGCGGAAGGCTGAAGCTAAGGCCGTCGATGAGCGAACGCCCGTCGAACCCCTTCTTCAGGTTCTTCGCGTCGATGACGACACTCCCGAGTCGGGGACCCGCCGGGATCGTGATCTCCTCGAAGTCCAGCTTCCTGGTCCGCTCTGCCTCGGTCGCCATCTCCTCGTACCGCGCGAGACGTGCCTTGGACTTGGTCTGACGGCCCTTCGCGCTCGAACGCACCCACTCGAGCTCCTCCTTGAGGCGCTTGGCGAGCTTGGCGTCCTTCTTGCCCTGGATCTCGAGGCGTTCGCCCTTCTTCTCCAGATAGGTCGAGTAGTTGCCCTCGTACCCGATGAGCCGACCACGGTCGACCTCGGCGATCCACTCGGCGACGTGGTCGAGGAAGTACCGGTCGTGGGTGATCGCGATCACCGCGCCCTTGTACGCCTGCAGGTGCTGTTCGAGCCAGAGCACGCTCTCGGCGTCCAGGTGGTTGGTGGGCTCGTCGAGCAGCAGAAGATCGGGCTTCTGGAGCAGGAGCTTCGCCAGCGCGACTCGGCGCTTCTCTCCACCGGAGAGAGGCGCGATGGCGGCATCGGCCGGCGGCGTGCGGAGGGCGTCCATCGCCTGCTCGAGCTGCGAGTCGAGGTCCCAGCCATCGGCTGCATCGATCTCTTCCTGCAGTGTGCCCATCTCGGCCAAAAGCGAGTCGAAGTCCGCATCCGGGTCGGCCATCAGCATCGAGATCTCGTTGAAGCGGTCGACCTTCGCCTTGATGGCGATGCCGTCCTGGATGTTCTCGATGACGGTCTTGCTCTCGTCGAGCTCGGGCTCCTGCATCAGGATCCCGACGGAGAAGCCGGGAGACAGCTTCGCCTCGCCGTTGGACGGCGTGTCCATGCCGGCCATGATCTTGAGGATCGTCGACTTGCCGGCGCCGTTCGGACCCACCATGCCGATCTTGGCACCGGGGAGGAATGCCATGGTGACGTCATCGAGGATGAGCTTGTCGCCCACCGCCTTGCGCGCACGAACCATCGAGTAGATGTACTCAGCCACCGAAAACCGCTCCTTCTGTTGGCGTCGAAGATCGACACTCCAGCCTACCGGCGATCGCAGGGCTCGCTACCGGAGCCGCCGTATCACCAGTCGATTGCCCGCGTCGCACCGACGAGACAGCGTCCCTCTGCGAGCTGGGGCATCACGACGGCGACGGGCTCGCCGGTCGACGGTCCCACCTGACCGACGAGGCACTCCGCGTCGCCCCAACGCACCGCGAACTGCAGGCTCTCGACCGGGTTTCCGACCGTCGTGACGTCTGCGGTCACCTGCATGGCGGCCTTGTCGAAGCCGGCCGCTGTCAGGGCATCGATATACGCGCGGCCGGAAACCCTCTGCTCGGATGCCCATACGCCGTCGGTCACGGCTGCGAAGAGCGGCAGGTTGTCCTCCGCACTGCCGTCCGCCACGAACACGGGACCTGCCGGAGATGCCGACGGCCCCGGCGACGCAGCGGCGTCGGTCGGACCCAGTGCCGGTGCGGGCGAGGCTGTCGGACCGCACGCCGTCAGCAGCAGCACCAGAGTCGTGCCGATGCCGACTGCGATCGCTGAACGCGGTGCGGAGGAGTCCGGTCGTCGAAGCACGAACCGAGTCTACGGGCGTCCTCCTCCGCACGCGTCCGGCTCACCACGATCGAGTGCGTCGGACGCAGTCCTCACCCGCCCTCAGGACGCACCGGAACCTGAGGGAAACGAACCCACGAGGTCGCTGCCTGATCCCGCAGGCTCGGCGTCGTTCGCGGCCCACGACGTGTCGATGTCCTTCATCTCATCGCTCGAGCCCAGGCTCCCCGCGTCGTCGCTGACCGCATCCGACGGCGCCGCGCCACCTCGCGGAGGCGCGTCGACGGTCGATCTGGAACTACGGCGATACGCGGTCGTGCCCCAGCGGAGGTCGTGGCCGATCGCATCCGCGTCGATGTCGACGCTGGTCCCCTGCTTGCCGTTGTTCTCCCATGCGCGGATCTTCATCCTCCCGGTGACGATCACGCTGTCGCCCGCCCGCAGCGAGGCCTTAGCATGCTCTCCCAACTGGCGAAAAGCCGCGACCGAATACCAGTTCGTGACCACGTCGATCCAGGTCCGCGTCGATTCGTCGAACCGCCTGTGAGTGCTGGCGAGTCGGAAGTTCGTGACAGGGATCCCGCTGGTCGTGCGCCCCTGGGTGGGATCGGTCGCAACGTTTCCCACGATCGTCACTGTGTCGTACATGTTCGCTCCTCTGTGCCCGGAACGTGCGTCCGGCTCGCTACAGAGTGCGCGACGGCGGTGCTTCCTGCGCACGCGGAACACCAGATCCTGAACAACCAGAATCGACGTCCGCATGTGCAGAAGAACTGCGCTTGCCGCCGCATCATGCCACCCGCGCAATGTCGGTGGTCGGTCATACGTTCGAATCAGGAAAGGAGATTCGATGTCCGCCACCCTGATCACGTCCGTCCCCGAGGTTCCCCACGCGACGCCGCGGCTGTCGGCGAAGAAGGAGCACCTTGTGCGCGCCTCAGCCCATCTCTGGCGGGTGCAGGACGCGAAGGACCGGGTCCTCGGGCATCTGCGCCTCGTCCCGGATCCCCTCGGGGTCAGGTATCGGGCGGAACGCCTCCACCTCGCCACGTCGTCTTTCCGACTCGTCGGAGACTTCTGGAGCGCAGACGATGCGGTGGCCGCGCTGCGGAACGGATGAGCCTCCGCACACGGGCCCAGGCGATGGTGCCCCCGGCAGGATTCGAACCTGCGACCAAGAGATTAGAAGGCTCCTGCTCTATCCCCTGAGCTACGGAGGCGCACAGAACTACCGTACCGCGCCCGACTCGGATGTCGGAGCCGTCGATAGGATGGCGACATGGTATCTGCCTCAGAGAACGACCGCCTCGTCTGGATCGACTGTGAGATGACCGGTCTCGATCTCTCCGTCGACGAGCTCGTCGAGATCGCCGTCGTCATCACTGATTTCGAACTGCGTCCGGTCGATCCCGGCTTCCAGATCGTGATCCGACCGAGCGACGCAGCACTCGAGAACATGAACGACTTCGTGACGAAGATGCACGAGTCGTCCGGGCTGATCACAGAGATCCCGCATGGCGTCTCGCTGGCCGAGGCCGAGGAGCAGACGCTCGCCTACATCAAGCGGTTCGTCCCCCTCGAACGCAAGGCTCCGCTCGCAGGCAACACCATCGGCACCGACCGCATGTTCCTGGCGAAGTACATGAGCCAGGTGGACCAGTGGCTGCACTACCGCAACGTCGACGTCTCCAGCATCAAGGAGTTGTCGCGTCGGTGGTACCCGCGGGTGTTCTTCCAGGCGCCGGCGAAGGACGGCGGACACCGCGCCCTCGCGGACATCCTCGAGTCGATCCGAGAGCTGCGGTACTACCGTGAGGCGGTCTTCGTCGACGAGCCCGGACCGTCGAGTGACGACGCTCGCGACATCGCCACTCGCACCGTGTCAGAGTTCACCCCGAACATGTAATAGACTCGTCTGGTTGCCAATCGCGATTGGCACATGGTGGGTATAGCTCAGCTGGTAGAGCGCTGGCTTGTGGTGCCGGATGTCGCGGGTTCGAGTCCCGTTACTCACCCCACTCAGAAGAAGGTCCGAGTCGAGAGACTCGGACCTTCTTCTGTTCTCCTCGTCGGATGACGCCTCGGTCCTCAAGCCCAGGCGGCCGTGATCGAGAGCACGCTGAGCTGCCCCTAGGATTGCGGGGTGTCGCTCGCCGTGTGGTTCTCGCTTCTGACCGCCTGCGTGGTGATCAGCTTCACGCCGGGCGCCGGTGCCATCAACACGATGTCGAACGCTCTGAGTCAGGGCTGGCGCCGATCGATCTGGGGCATCCTCGGGCAGCAGCTGGCTCTCGTCCTCCATGTCGTGATCGTCGCCGCGGGCCTGGGGCTTCTCGTCTCGCAGTCCGAAGTCCTCTTCAACGTGATCAGGTATGCCGGTGCGGCGTACCTGGTCTTCCTCGGAATCCGACTGATCCTCACGAGGCCTCGACGTGCCGCCGATGAAGACGGGACGGTCGTCGACCTGCACGAGGGCCACTGGTCGATGATCAGACGCGGATTCTGGGTCAACCTGCTCAATCCCAAGGCGATCGTCTTCTTCCTCGCCTTCATCCCGCAGTTCATCCGACTGGACGAGCCCCAACTCCCCCAGTACCTCACTCTCATCGGCACCGTCATCATCGTCGACATCGTGGTGATGTGGGGATTCTTTGCCACAGCGGCCGGACCGTTCCGCAGGCTCACGAGATCCTCGCGGGGGCAGCGGACGCTCAACAGTCTCTTCGGCGTCCTCTTCATCGCCGTCGCGGGCCTCCTCGTCTTCCTCCACTGACACGCAGCTCCCCCAGCCGGCAATAGGCTGGAGCTGATGGAGATGGATGCAGCGGACTTCGAAGAGCTCGTGATCGACGAGCTCGATCGCCTGCCCGACGAGATGGTCGACGGGCTGGAGAACGTGGTGTTCGTCGTCGAGGATCGTCCGGAGGATGGAAGCCTCGACCTGCTCGGACTCTATGACGGCTTGGCCCTGACGGAGCGCACGCAATACGGCTCCGGGGAGCTCCCGGATCGGATCGTCGTCTATCGCGAGTCTCATCTGGCCGCCTGCGACAGCGATGACGAGCTTCGCGACGAGATCCATACGACCCTCGTGCACGAGATCGCGCACTTCTACGGCATCGACGACGAGCAGCTCCACACGCTGGGGTGGGCATGAGTCCCCTCGCTACACCTGACATCGACGAACAGCTCGATCTCTCGGCCGCCCCGCTCGAGCCCTGGGAGGTCGTCGTGTGGAACGACCCGGTGAATCTGATGAGCTACGTCGTGCGGGTCTTCCGCACCTATTTCGGATATTCGCTCGAGCGAGCCACGATGCTGATGCGACAGGTGCACCACGACGGTCAGGCCATCGTCGCTACGGGCCCGCGCGAGACGATGGAGGTGCACGCGCAGGCGATGCACGACTACGGCCTCTGGGCGACCGTCCGAAAGGCTTCGAGGTGACCGACCTGACCGTACGGGTGCGGATGGCCCGCGTCGAGGGTGCGCAGCTGGTGCACCTGGTCGACGACTTCCGTGAACTCGTGGGAGCGAACCGCGACGTCGAGGATCCCGCGATCGGTCGCCTGATTCCAGACCCCTATCCCGAAGACGAAGACTCGTCGCGCGCGTTCCGTGACGCGACCCGAGACGATCTCTTGGATCGACGCGCTCTGGACGCGGACATCGTCCGTACCGCACTCGCCGGGATGCGCGGGGACCTCGGCGACATGCCCCGGGACGAAGCCTTCGCAGAGCACGATCTCGACATCCCCCTGTCTGATGTCGACGCGTGGATGCGCACGCTCACCGCCCTCCGACTCGTCATCGCCGAGCGTCTCGGCATCCAGACCGATGACGATCATGATCCCGACGACCCGAGGTACGGCGTCTACGACTGGCTCGGATATCGTCTCGAGCTGACTGTCGAAGCGGCGGACCGCCTCCTCTGAGCTACGGCACTTCGACGACCCTGGTCGCCAGGGAGCGGGGATCATCGCGCGCGATGTGATCGCTTTCCTGCCGCGCCCACTGCTCCCAATGAGGCCGGTACGTCTCCCCATCCCGCGCCAGAGCCCGCGCCTTGCGGCCGGTTTCGGCGGACTCGATCCAGACGCGCACGTCCGCGATCACCGCAGTGGCCGGCGTCAGTATCCCGCTCCCCTCGATGAGCACGCCCAGCGAGGGGTCTACCGCGTGAGTCTCAGCCTCGGCGCCCTTCGCCCAGTCCCAGCGTCGCCACTCCCCGAGGTACCCGCGACCATGCGGACGCAGAATACCGTTCAGTGCTCGCTCCACTCCGTCGCTGAGGCCGTCCCAACCGGGGTAGATGGAGTCGAGAGCGACGAGCTGCACCCGTCCGGCGATCGGCCAGCGCTGGACGAGCATCCGGGCGAGAGTCGTCTTACCGGCACCGCTGCGACCGTCGATGAGGACGACCGGATTGGCCGCAGACAGCATCCGGATGTCCTCGACGATCTGGGTCGCTGCGCGCTCGAGCGCGACAGCGACCGGGTCGTCACTTCTTGAGTGCACGGATGATGCGAGAGAGCGCGCGCCCGGTGACCCAGATGAACGGCACGGCGACGACGAGCAGCGTCACGATGTTGGGCTCGAATCGGAGTCCCTCCTCGCGGCGGACGTAGACGCCGACCGGCACGGAGACACCGCCGCCACCACCGCCTTCGGCGCCGTCACCGCTGCCTCCGCCGAAGCCGGAGTAGGTGAAAGCGACAGGAGTGATGCTCACTCCATCGACATCCTGCTGTTCGCCGTACGCGCTCTTCACGCCGAACGCGGCGGCCTGCTTTCCGAGTTCCAGTGCAATGTTGGGCATGGCTCCACGCTAGTCCAGGAATCGTCCGCGACAAGCGTCAATCCAGTCCATGGGCCTTGGGATGCTGGGCAGCGCCGCGGCCGTCACCGCGCCCTATGTGGCGCGCTCGACTGATCGTGGCGCTCCCGAACCGTGCCACGGCGTCGTCGACCGCGCCCTCGACGCGTCGCCAGTCCTCATCGTCGTCCCACAGGCCGAACCCGCCACCGCCGGCGGGGCGCAGCTTCTCTGCGCGCACCCCGACGAGCCGCACAGGATCGCGTCGCTCGATCTGATCGAAGAGCGTCTGAGCCGCTTCGCCGATGCGCTGCCCCACCGCGGTGGGTTCCGGGAGCGTCTGTGAACGGCTGATGGTGCGGAAGTCGTCGAACCTGATCTTGATGGCGACGGTCGAGGTCTCCCACTCTGCTTTCCGCAGACGCGCCGCGACGCGGTCCGCGAGTCGCAGCAGCTCAGCCCTGAGGAACGATCGGTCCATGATGTCCGTGTCGAAGGTCTCCTCGTGCCCGATGCTCTTCTCCACCCGCTCGGTCTCGACTGCACGGGGGTCCTCCCCGCGGGCGAGTTCCGAGAGCCGAGCGCTCAGAGCCGGTCCGACGGCACGGTCGAGAATCGCCTGCGACGAGGTGCGGATGTCCCGCACTGTGCGAATTCCTCGTCCCTCCAGCGCTTCGGCGGCTTTCGGGCCCACACCCCACATCGCACGCACTGGGCGCGGATCGAGGAAGTCCTGGGTTTCCGATGCGGCGATGACCAGCATCCCGTCAGGTTTCGAGATCGTCGAGGCCATCTTCGCCACATGCTTGGTCGCAGCGACGCCGACGCTGCAGGTGATCCCGACCTCTTCTCTGACTCGCTCGCGAACGAGGTGCGCGATTCTCGCAGGGCTTCCCCACAGACGTCGGACTCCCCGCACATCGAGAAACGCCTCGTCGACAGAGAGCGGCTCGACGAGAGGCGTGAACGACTCGAAGATCGCCATGACCTGTCGCGAGACGGCGTGGTATCGATGGAAATGCGGAGGGACGATGCGCGCAGAAGGACACAGGCGCAGAGCCTGAGAGACCGGCATAGCTGCGCGAACGCCGTAGCGACGAGCCTCGTACGATGCGCTCGACACCACCGAGCGACCGTCAGGCGCTCCGATGATCAACGGCAGTCCTCGCAGGCTCGGATCATCGAGCACCTCGACGGCCGCGTAGAACGCATCCATATCGACGTGCAGGATGCTCGTGCCGGTGTCGTCGGCATCCGCGGACGACACGATGCGCCCTCTGCCGTCACCGTGACCCATGACACCATTCTCCCCCGGGCCTCGGACATGAGGCCCGGGGGAACCGGTTACTGCGCAGCGCGCTCGAGGACGAGTTCGCGGACACGGGCGGCGTCCGCCTGGCCCTTCATCGCCTTCATCACAGCGCCGATAACGGCCCCGGCGGCCTGGACCTTTCCGTCCTTGATCTTGGCCAGCACATCGGGCTGCGCTGCGAGTGCGTCGTCGATCGCTGCGATCAGCGCACCGTCATCCGAGACGACCGCGAGTCCGCGGCCGTCGACGACCTCCTGAGGCGTGCCCTCGCCCGCAATGACGCCCTCGAGCACCTGACGCGCGAGCTTGTCTGTGAGCGTTCCAGCGTCGACGAGTTTCTGCAGGGCCGCGACGTTCTCCGGCGAGACCAGCTCGGTGACGTCCTTCTCCTGTGAGTTGGCGAGGCGCGTGATCTCGCCCGTCCACCACTTCCGGGCCGTCGCCGGAGTCGCGCCGGCGGCGATCGTCGCTTCGACGACCTCCAGCAGCCCTCCATTGCGCACGTCCTGGAACTCCAGGTCCGTGAAGCCCCACTCGGCCATCAGACGGCGTCGACGGGCGACGGGCTGTTCCGGGAGCTCGGCACGCAGGGCTTCGATCAGCTCTGCTGCAGGCTCCACCGGCAGGAGGTCGGGCTCAGGGAAGTAGCGATAGTCGTCCGCATCCGACTTCGGACGACCGGGCGAGGTCGTCCCGGTGTCCTCGTGCCAGTGTCGCGTCTCCTGAGTGATGGTCCCGCCATCGGCGAGGATCTGCGCCTGACGCTGGATCTCGTACCGGACGGCACGCTCGACCGAGCGCATCGAGTTGACGTTCTTCGTCTCGGTGCGGGTGCCCAGCTTCTCCTGTCCGCGGGGACGCAGCGACACGTTCGCGTCGCAGCGCAGGTTGCCTCGTTCCAGACGCGCCTCGGAGATCCCGAGGCTGCGCACGATGTCACGGATCGTCGCGACGTATGCCTTGGCGACCTCGGGGGCGCGGTGCTCGGTGCCGAAGATCGTCTTCGTCACGATCTCGACGAGCGGCACACCGGCGCGGTTGTAGTCGACGAGCGAGTATTCGGCTCCCTGGATGCGTCCGGTCGCGCCACCCATGTGGGTGAGCTTGCCGGCGTCCTCCTCCATGTGGGCGCGCTCGATGGGGATCTGCACGATCGTGCCGTCCTCGAGCTCCACCTCGACGGAACCCTCGAACGCGATCGGCTCGTCGTACTGGGAGATCTGGTAGTTCTTGCCGAGATCCGGGTAGAAGTAGTTCTTCCGGGCGAAGCGGCTCGACGGTGCGATCGAGCATCCGAGAGCGAGACCGAGACTGATCGACGAACGGATCGCCGTCTCGTTCACGACCGGGAGCGATCCGGGCAGGCCCAGATCCACCGGCGCGATCAGCGTGTTGGGCTCGGCGGCGTGGTAGAGCTCGTTCGCCGGGTTCGGCGCGTCCGAGAACATCTTGGTGTGCGTGTTGAGCTCGACGTGGACCTCGAACCCGAGCACGGGCTCGTACAGTTCGAGCGCTTTGTCGAAGTCCATGAGCTTGGCGGTGGCCATCAGCGGGTCCCTCCCACGAGCTGGGGTGCACGCGTGAGAAGCGGCGCTCCCCACGAATCGACGAGCAGCGTCTCGACGGCGGCGCCCACCTTGTAGAGTCGCGCATCCTCCCGGGCCGGTGCGATGAACTGGATGCCGACGGGCAATCCGTCTTCCGACGCGAGTCCGCTGGGAACCGAGATGCCGGGAACGCCCGCGAGGTTGACGGGAATGGTCGTGATGTCGTTCAGATACATCTGCAGCGGATCGTCGATCTTCTCGCCGATCTTGAACGCAGTGGTCGGAGCCGAGGGCGTCGCGATGACGTCGACCTCCGCGAAGGCGTTCGCGAAGTCCTGCTGAATGAGCGTGCGCACCTTCTGAGCACTGCCGTAGTACGCGTCGTAGTAGCCGGCCGACAGCGCGTAGGTGCCGAGGATGATGCGTCGCTTCACCTCGTCGCCGAACCCGGCGTCACGCGTGGCGGACATGACGTCCTCGACGGTGGGGGTGCCGTGGGGCGTGACGCGCAGGCCGAAGCGCACCGAGTCGAACTTCGCGAGGTTGCTCGACGCCTCTGCAGGCAGGATCAGGTAGTAGGCCGCGACGCCGTACTCGAAGTGCGGAGCGCCGATCTCGACGATCTCCGCGCCCTGCGCCTCCATCATCGCGAGCGCGCTGCGGAACGATTCCGCGACACCGGGCTGGAACCCGCTGTCCGGCAGCTCTCGGATGACACCGACCTTGAGCCCCTTGAGCACGTCACCGCGCGCGCCCTCACGGGCCGCGTCAGCGAATGAGGGCCACACGTCACGCAAAGACGTGGAGTCCTTCGGGTCGTGCCCGCCGATCGCATCGTGCAGGAGACCCGCGTCGAGCACTGTACGCGTGACGGGTCCGACCTGGTCGAGGCTGGAGGCGAGTGCGATGGCCCCGTAGCGGCTGACGCCGCCGTAGGTCGGCTTGACGCCCACCGTGCCGGTGACATGAGCAGGCTGACGGATCGAGCCGCCGGTGTCGGAGCCGAGTGCCAGCGGAGCCTCGAAAGCGGCGACTGCTGCCGCCGATCCGCCGCCGGAACCGCCCGGGATCCGGTCGAGGTCCCACGGGTTGCGGGTGGGACCGTAGGCGGAGTGCTCTGTCGAGGACCCCATGGCGAACTCGTCCATGTTGGTCTTGCCGAGCGGGATCAGCCCCGCCGCGCGCGAGCGGGCGACGACCGTGGCGTCGTACGGCGAGCGGTAGCCCTCGAGGATCCGCGAGCCGCTCGTCGTCGGCTGGTCGGTCGTCACGAGGACGTCCTTGATCGCGAGCGGCACGCCGGCGATCGGGCCGAGCTGCTCACCCGCCGCACGCTGGGCGTCGACAGCGGCGGCCGCCTCGAGCGCACCCTCGTTGATGTGCAGGAAGGCATGAACGTCGCCGTCGACGGCTGCGATGCGGTCGAGGTGAGCGCGAGTGGCCTCGACGCTCGAGATCTCGCGGCTG
The DNA here is from genome assembly GCF_001266755.1 of Microbacterium sp. CGR1. NCBI lineage: Bacteria > Bacillati > Actinomycetota > Actinomycetes > Micrococcales > Microbacteriaceae > Microbacterium > Microbacterium sp. CGR1. The sequence goes on along the minus strand of NZ_CP012299.1, from coordinate 736,726 downwards.
GCGAGCTTGTCGGCAAGCTCCGCCGCAGTCATGCGGATGATGTCGCTCACTGCTCTTCTCCCAGGATCGCGGTGACGCGGAATCGGCCGTCGGCCTGATCCGGCGCGTTCTGGAGCACCTGCTCGTGTGTGAGGGTCTCGCCCACCACATCGGGACGGTAGACGTTGCTCAGCGGAATCGGATGACTCGTCGCTGCGATGTCGGGGCCTGCGACCTCCGACACCTTCGCGATGTTGTCGACGATGGCATCGAGCTGGCCCGTGAGTCGGGACACCTCGTCGTCGTTGAGCTGGATGCGCGCGAGCACGCCGAGATGACGCACGAGATCAGGGGTGATTTCAGACACGGCCCCAGTCTAGTTGCCGTGCTCACCGGGTCCCTGCAGTCCGGCGAAGCCGCCCTATGCTGGGCGGGTGAGCTCGTACCAGCCTCCTCGCCCATGGATCGCCAGCTATGCCGCAGGCGTCCCGGAAGACCTCTCCCCCGTGTCCGGATCGCTGGTCGACATCGTCGCCGCGTCCGCCCGCGACTACCCGGATGCCCCCGCCCTGCAGTTCTTCGGTCGTGAGACGTCGTACTCAGAACTGCAGAATGCGATCGACCGAGCAGCCGCAGGACTGCGCGACCTCGGCGTGCGGGCGGGCGATCCCGTGGCGATCGTGCTTCCGAACTGTCCGCAGCACATCGTGGCGTTCTACGCGGTGCTCCGTCTCGGCGCCGTCGTCGTCGAGCACAACCCGCTCTACACTCCGCGTGAGCTGCGGAAGCAGTTCGAGGACCATGGCGCGAAGCACGCGATCGTGTGGAACAAGGTCGTCGCCACGGTGCAGGAGTTCCCCGCCGACCTCGCCGTGACGAACCTCATCTCCGTCGATGTGACGCGCGCGATGCCCCTCCTCACTCGTGTGGCGCTGCGGCTGCCGGTGGCCAAGGCCCGTGAGTCTCGCGCCGCTCTGACCGAGAAGGTGCGAGGAACCGTCACCTGGGACTCGCTGGTGCAGTCCGCCCCGATCCCTGCCGCGCACCCGAAGCCCGCCACCGACGACCTCGCGATCATCCAATACACGTCCGGCACGACGGGAACCCCCAAGGGCGCCGCCCTGACCCACGGCAACCTGCTCGCGAACGCCGCGCAGTCGCAGGCATGGGTTCCGTCGATCCAGCGCGGCAAGGGCTGCGTCGTGTACGCGGTGCTGCCGATGTTCCACGCATACGGTCTGACGCTCTGCCTGACGTTCGCGATGTCCATGGGTGCGCGCCTGGTGCTCTTCCCGAAGTTCGATCCGGATCTCGTGCTCGACGTGATGAAGAAGCACCCCGCCACCTTCCTTCCCCTCGTACCCCCGATCGCCGACCGCCTGCTGTCGGCGGCGAAGGCGAAGGATGTCTCGCTCGACGGCATCGAGGTCGCGATCTCCGGTGCCATGGCTTTGCCGCACGAACTCGTGGTGCCGTTCGAGGCGGCGACGCATGGCTTCCTCGTCGAGGGGTACGGACTCAGCGAGTGCTCCCCCGTGTTGATGGCGAACCCCGTAGCTGACAACCGCGTGCCCGGCACCGTGGGACTTCCTCTTCCGGGAACCGAATGCCGCGTCGTCGATCCCGAGAACCCGACCGTCGACGTTCCTGAAGGATCCGCGGGTGAGCTCCTGGTGCGCGGACCCCAGGTGTTCTCCGGCTACTACGGCAAGCCGGAGGAGACGGAGGCCGTCTTCGTCGACGGCTGGTTCCGCACCGGTGACATCGTGACGGTCGATGAGGCGGGTTTCATCCGGATCGTCGACCGCATCAAGGAGCTGATCATCACCGGCGGCTTCAATGTGGCCCCCACCGAGGTCGAGAGCGCTCTGCGTCAGCATCCTCAGGTCGTGGACGCTGCCGTGGTCGGTCTGCCGAGCGACCACTCCGGCGAGGAGGTCGTCGCCGCGATCGTCGTCGACGCGGGGGCAGACGTCGACGTCGAAGCGATCCGCGAGTATGCGCGCAGCATCCTCACCCCGTACAAGGTTCCGCGACGTCTGTTCATCGTCGACGAGCTGCCCAAATCGCTGATCGGCAAGGTGCTGCGTCGCCAGGTCAAGGAGAGACTGCTCACTCTGACTTCCGGCTCCTGAGGGCGCCCTCACAGGCGCGGAATCCCGCGAAGCGCTACCCTTGGTCAGTGACTCCTGAAGACGCTGTGCCCACCGACGCCCCCGAGACCCCTGGATTCGAGGAGCTCGGCATCACCGGCCCCGTCCTCAAGGCCATCAAGGACCTCGGCTACGAGACCCCCTCCCCCATCCAAGCCGCCACGATCCCGACCCTGCTCTCCGGTCGCGATGTCGTCGGTATGGCGCAGACCGGAACGGGAAAGACCGCGGCATTCGCGCTCCCCGTGCTCGAGCGCCTCGACGTGTCCCAGAAGACCCCGCAAGCTCTCGTGCTCGCTCCGACCCGCGAGCTCGCTCTGCAGGTGTGCGAGGCGTTCGAGTCGTACGCGTCGAAGATGAAGGGCGTCCACGTCCTCCCCGTCTACGGCGGACAGGGCTACGGCGTGCAGCTGTCGGCGCTGCGCCGCGGCGTGCACGTGATCGTCGGCACCCCCGGTCGCATCATGGACCACCTCGCCAAGGGCACCCTCGACCTGTCCCAGCTGCAGTACCTGGTGCTCGATGAAGCCGACGAGATGCTCAAGATGGGCTTCGCCGAAGACGTCGAGCAGATCCTCGCGCAGACGCCCGAGGAGAAGCAGGTAGCCCTCTTCTCAGCGACCATGCCCCCGCAGATCCGCCGACTCGCGCAGAAGTACCTGCGTGAGCCCGAAGAGATCAGCATCAAGTCGAAGACCGCCACCGGTACCAACATCACGCAGCGGTACCTCGTGGTGTCGTACGCGCAGAAGGTGGATGCGCTCACTCGCATCCTCGAGGTCGAGAACTTCGACGGCATGATCGTGTTCGTCCGCACCAAGAACGAGACCGAGACGCTGGCCGAGAAGCTGCGTGCCCGCGGATACTCCGCCGCCGCCATCAACGGCGACGTGCCCCAGGTCCAGCGTGAGCGCAGCGTCAACCAGCTCAAGGCGAGCAAGCTCGACATCCTCGTCGCGACCGACGTGGCCGCTCGCGGTCTCGACGTCGAGCGCATCAGCCACGTCATCAACTTCGACATCCCCACCGACACCGAGTCGTACGTGCACCGCATCGGCCGCACCGGCCGCGCGGGACGCACCGGAGACGCGATCAGCTTCATCACCCCGCGTGAGCGCTACCTGCTCAAGTCGATCGAGAAGGCCACGCGTCAGCAGCCCACTCAGATGCAGCTGCCCAGCCTCGACGACGTGAACACCACGCGCCTCGCCCGCTTCGACGACGCGATCACGACCGCGCTCAGCGATAGCACCCGCATCGAGAAGTTCCGCGACATCATCGACCACTACGTGCGCAACCACGATGTGCCCGAGGCCGATGTCGCAGCTGCGCTCGCTGTCGTCGCCCAGGGCGATACTCCTCTGCTGCTCGACCCGGCCGACGACGCCCTGTCGAAAGCGGTCGAGTACGACAACCGTCCGCCGCGCGAGAGCAACACTCGCGAGCGTCGCGAGACCCGCGAACCGCGCGAGCGCCGTGGGCGCGGCGACTACAAGCCGTACCGCATCGAGGTCGGACGCCGTCACCGCGTCGAGCCCCGTCAGATCGTCGGCGCACTCGCGAATGAGGGCGGCCTGGGTCGTGATGACTTCGGCGCGATCAACATCCGGCCGGACTTCACTGTCGTCGAGTTGCCGGCGAACCTCGACTCGTCCGTCCTGGAGAAGCTGAAGGACACCCGCATCTCGGGTCGGCTCATCGAGATCAAGCCCGACCGTGGGCCTGGAGCCCGTCGTAACGACGGCCCTCGTGACGGCGCCCGCGGTGGGTTCGAGCGCCGCGATGACCGTCCGCGCTACGACCGTGACGACCGTCCTGCTCGCACCGATGAGCGAGGCGAGAAGCCGTTCCGCAAGCCCCGACACAAGGGCTGATCAGCCGTAGAACGCATCGAGCGCGCCGTGCCCGGACGGAAGTCCGGGCACGGCGCGCTCGCGTGCACCGATGGGCAGCCATCCTGAAGGGCCAGCCTGCGCGTCAGGCTCCTGAAGGCCTGTGGCGAGCGAGACGCGCGGCCACGTCGATGAGCTGTTCAGGGCGCGCGAGCAACGCTCTCTGCTCCGGGTTGTCGATGAGATGCTGCAGCAGCCGGTGTGCCCCGTCCACCGTCGGTGTCCAGTAGCCGCCGACGTGGTGACGGCTCAGCGGTGCGATCGACGTTTCCCCGTCGGCCAGGAGCTCGACCGCGCCATCCTCAGGGTCGAATCCGAGATCGGACACGGCGAGGAACGTCAGGGCGCCGAGGACGAGCGTGCTCATGAGGCCGGGCAGACGGAACCGCGTGGTGGGCACGTCGAGGATCACTCGCTGCACCTGGGACCAGGGAATGATCCCCCGGTTCTCTGTGCCGTGGCGGATCAGCAGCGCATCAGGCGTCAGACGCAGGTGGTTCCGACCCGGGTCTCCCACAGCCATCGCGCCGGAGACGGCGATCAGTGGTCCATATCGCCTCATCCCAGAGCGTCCGGCCCCTCCGTGACGAGGATGTGGAACTGAGCGGCATCGAGGATGCGGATGCCCAGCTCCTCCGCCTTCCCCAGCTTCGACCCCGCTCCGGGACCGGCCGCGACGAAGTCCGTCTTCTTGGAGACGCTCGACGCGGCCTTACCGCCCGCCTTGAGGATGGCCTCCTGCGCTCCATCTCGGGTGTACCCGTCGAGCGAACCGGTCGCGACGACCGTGATCCCGTCCAACACACCGCCCTGGACGACTGCCGCGCCCGGACCGGGATGACCGGGCGTGGCCCACTGGACGCCTGCCTCGGCCCAGCGACGAACGATGTCCTGGTGCCAGTCGACATCGAACCACGCGAGCAGGGAGTCGGCGATGATGCCGCCGACTCCTTCCACAGCGGCGAGCTCGTCGCGAGAGGCCGCGCGGATCGCGTCGAGTGAACCGAACCACTGCGCCAGCGCCCTCGCCGCGACCGGCCCGACGTGACGGATGTTCAGTGAGACGAGCAGCCGCCAAAGGTCTTTGGTCTTCGCCTTCTCGAGTTCCGCGAGCAGAGTCACAGCTTGAGAGGAGGGCTGGGGGCCCTCCAGCCCCGACTTCTTCTCTGTCGCGGTCGGGTTGCGTCGGAATGGCGCCCTCGTCTTAACGAGACCGTCTTCGTCCTCCTTGGGCAGCCCCGTCTCGGCGTCGCGCACGACGAGCTCGATCGGCACGATCTCATCGAGCGTCAGCGCGAACAGTCCGGCTTCGGTCTCGAGAGGCGGTGTCGCCGGCGAGGTCGGCTGGGTGAGCGCGGCCGCCGTGACTTCTCCGAGCGCCTCGATGTCGAGGGCGCCCCGCGAACCGATGTGCTCGACACGACCGCGAACCTGGGCCGGACACGAGCGCGCGTTGGGGCAGCGCAGATCGATGTCGCCCTCCTTCATCGGACGCAGCGGCGTGCCGCACTCGGGGCATTCGATCGGCATCACGAACTCCCGCTCGGTACCGTCGCGTTTCTCGACGACCGGACCGAGGACCTCGGGGATCACGTCGCCCGCCTTGCGCAGGACGACGGTGTCGCCGATCAGCACTCCCTTGGCTTTCACAACGTCCTTGTTGTGCAGCGTCGCCTGCCTGACGACGCTCCCCGCGACCTGGGCGGGAGCCATCACCGCGAACGGCGTCGCCCTGCCGGTTCGACCCACAGACACGACGATGTCGAGCAGCTTCGTCTGCACCTCTTCGGGCGGGTACTTGTACGCGATCGCCCAGCGAGGCGCCCGACTGGTGGCGCCGAGCTCGTCGTGGAGGGACAGCTCGTCGACCTTGACGACGATCCCATCCAGCTCGTGCTCGATATCGTGGCGGTGCTCGCCGAAGTACTCGACGAACGCAACCACGTCGTCGATGCTCGTGCACACCCTGGTGTGCGGGCTGGTCGGCAGCCCCCAGTCCGACAGCTTGTCGTAGACCTGACTCTGTGCGGCGACCGGCGGATTCTGCCAGGCCCCGATGCCGTGCACGTACAGCGCGAGCGACTCGATGCGCAGCATCCCCGCCTCGAGTTCGAGCCCGTCCTTCTTGTCGATCTGCTGACGCAGGCCACCACTCGCCGCGTTCCGCGGATTCGCGAACGAGGGGAACCGTCGAGCCGCAGCAGTTCGCGCCTTCTCTTCGTCGAACGGCTTCTTCGCTCCGCTCCGAGCCTCCCAGCGGGCGAGAGCATCGGCGTAGGCCCGGTCGCGGAACTCCGCCTGTGCGGCATTCAGGCGCTCGAAGGCGGCCACGGGAATGAACACCTCGCCGCGCACCTCGACGATGGGAGGGTGACCTTCGCCGCTGAGCTCGAGGGGGATCTCGGGAAGGCGCAGCGCGTTCTCGGTGACGATCTCACCGACGCGCCCATCTCCCCGCGTCGCCGCAGACGTCAGCCGCCCGTTCTCGTAGCGGAGATTGATCGCGAGGCCGTCGATCTTGAGTTCGGTGAGCCAGTCGACAGCTCGCCCCGCAGAGGCGCGCGTCTTGGCGGCCCATTCCCTGAGCTCGTCGATCGAGAACACGTTGTCGAGACTCAGCATCCGCTCCGCGTGCTCGATGGTGGCGAGCCCGGTGGCCTCGGCCGCCCCCACCATCTGAGTGGGCGAGTCCTGACCCTGCAGCTCGGGATGCATCCGCTCCAGCTCTTCGAGCCTGTGCATCCACCCGTCGTAGGTGAAGTCGTCGACGAGTGAAGTGTCGCGCCCGTAGTACGCGTCCTTCGCTTCGAGGATTCGAGTGGTCAGCTCGTCCGCTTCGATACGGGCGTCTTCCAGCGAGATGTTCTCCGGCACCCCGCCAGTCTACGAGCGGGCGCCGACATCGAGAGGCAGGCGCTATGCGTCGACCGGCACTGCGGACACGGTGCGGTCGATCGTGAACTGGCCGAGCACGCGCGTTCCGACGTACAGCACGGCGGTCTGGCCCGGCGCGACCCCGTTGAGCGGCTGCTCGGGCACGACGCGCACGCCCTCGGGCGAGACGAATGCCCGGGCTGCTTCCGGCTCGGCGTGGGCACGGATCTGCACCTCGCAGTCGAACTCGGAGTCGACGGGCGCTGCGCCCGCCCAGCTGAATCGATCGCCCGAGATCTCACGCGTCGCGAGAGCCTCCTTCGGCCCCACGACCACCGTGTTGGACACCGGCCGCACCTCAAGCACGAAGCGGGGCTTGCCGTCGGCCGCCGGGACGCCGAGCTTCAGACCACGGCGCTGACCGACCGTGAAAGCGTGCGCGCCCTCGTGCGAGCCGACGACGGAACCCGTGCGGTCGACGATCTCACCGGTGGCGGTACCGACCTTCTCGGCCAGCCAACCTCGGGTGTCACCATCGGGGATGAAGCAGATGTCGTGGCTGTCGGGCTTCTGCGCGACACTCAGCCCACGCTCCTCCGCCTCGGTACGCACGACCGCTTTGGACGGAGTCGTTCCGAGCGGGAAGTAGGTGTGCGCGAGCTGCTCGGCGGTGAGGACGCCGAGCACATAGGACTGATCCTTGGCGTTGTCAGCGGCTCTGTGCAGCTCGAGACCGGCGTCCGTGGGGATCAGCGTCGCGTAGTGCCCGGTGCACACCGCGTCGAAACCGAGCTCGATGGCGCGCTCGAGAAGGGCGGCGAACTTGATCTTCTCATTGCAGCGCATGCAGGGATTGGGGGTGCGCCCTGCCTGGTACTCCGAGACGAAATCGGCGATCACGTCGTCGCGGAAGCGCTCGGAGAAGTCCCAGACGTAGAACGGGATGCCCAGGAGATCGGCCGCACGACGCGCATCGAGCGCATCCTCGATCGTGCAGCATCCCCGGCTTCCGGTGCGCAGCGTGCCGCCCGCCCGGGACAGCGCGAGATGCACGCCGACGACGTCGTGCCCCGCGTCCACGGCCCGTGCGGCCGCGACTGCGGAGTCCACTCCGCCACTCATGGCCGCAAGAATCCTCATGGGACCAGTCTACGAGCGTGCGGCTGAGCCGGAGCCGGAAGCCCGCAGGTAGGCCTCGCCGATGGATGCGAGGACGGCATCGACGTCGGCGTCCGTCGATGTGCGTCCCAGCGTGAATCGGAGCGCGCTGCGCGCGTCCTGCTCACTGCGCCCCATCGCCATCACGACATGCGATGGCTCCGCCACACCCGCCTGGCAGGCCGACCCGGTCGACGCGGCGATGCCTGCCATGTCGAGAAGGAAGAGCAGGCTCTCCCCCACCGCTCCGCGAAACAGTATGTGGGCGTTGCCGGGGAGCCGTCGCGAGCCGTCTCCCAGAAGCTCGGCCTGCGGCACCCGCGCCAGGATGCCGTCGATCAGCCGATCGCGCATCGTCGCCAGCCGTGCGGTCTCCGTCTCTCGCTCCGACTCGGCGAGCTCGAGCGCGGTGGCGAAGGCCGCGGCACCGGCCACGTCCTGCGTTCCGGCGCGAAGTCCGCGCTGCTGCGCGCCGCCGCGAAGGAGTGCGGAGAGCCGCGCGGTGCGAGCGACCACCAAGGCTCCGACGCCGACCGGCGCGCCGATCTTGTGTCCGGCCACGCTCATCGCGACAAGACCGACCGAGTCGGGCGCATCGCCTCTCAGCGCGCGGAACGACAGAGGCAGGTGTCCGAGGGCCGCGACCGCATCGAGATGGAGGGGAACGAGCGCCTGCGCGGTCGACGACGCCAGCATCGCGGCGTCGTTGATCGTCCCGGCCTCGTTGTTGGCGACGAGCGCGGTCGCCAGCGCCGCGCCCGGAAGCTGGGCAGTGAACTCGTCCACGTCGATGGCCGCCGAGCGATATACCGGAACAGCGCGCAGCACCGCCCCTGCCGCCACCAGGGCCTCGACGGTGTCCATCGTCGCGTGGTGCTCGGCATCCGGCATCACGATGGCATCCGACTCCGCCGGCCGCGCCTGCCACAACCCCTGAAGCGCGAGATTGATCGACTCCGTGCCCCCGGAGGTGAACACGACCTCGATGGGGTCGCAATCGAGCACTGCGGCCGAGCGCTCGCGTGCCTCCTCGAGCAGGCGCCGCGCGTCCTGGCCGGCACCGTGCGTCGATGACGCATTCCCGACCATCTCGCTCGCTTCGAGCCACGCCTCCCGCGCCTCGGGACGCAGCGGCGTCGTCGCGGCGTGGTCGAGATAGTGCTGCATCCCTCCACTCTCCCCCATTTTCCGCGCAGTGGCGTGCACATGGAACTGAGTGCATGCTGTCCTGAGACCCGAGCGCAGACCTCTATGGTGTACTCATGCCCGCGATCCGAGACATCACCGTGCCCGGCGGTACTGCACTCGACAACCTCGGTGTGCGCCTTCACGACGGCGTCGGAACCCTCCGCGTCTGGTCGCAGAACGCGTCCTCCATCGAACTCGTCGTCTTCGATGCCACCGACCTCGACTGGGTCATCGACCAGGTCGATCTCGCACGCCTTCCCGGCGGCATCTGGGAGGTGACGACAGAACTGCTCCAGCCCGGCACCCGGTATGCGATCCGCGTCGGAGGGCCACACGGGCCGGGGAACACGTTCAACCCCGAGACTCTGCTCCTCGACCCCTACGCTCGCGGTCTCGCGCAGGGCGACGGCTACGAGGAGTGGCGCTCCGTGGTGATCGTCGACGGGTTCGACTGGGGAGAGTCCGTCAAGCCACGGATACCGCTCGACCGCACCGTGATCTACGAAGGGCACCTGAAGGGGCTGACCAAGCGTCAGCCCGATGTGCCCCCGGCTCTGCACGGCACATACGCCGGACTCGCGCATCCCGCGATGATCGAGTACTTCCACTCGCTCGGGATCACCTCGATCGAGCTCCTGCCCGTCCAGGCGTTCGTTCCGGAGCCTCGCCTGCTCGAGCGCGGCCTCACGAACTACTGGGGCTACAACACCCTCAACTTCTTCACACCGCACAACGCCTACGCCACGGAGGACGCACGCAAGGGCGGCCCCGAGGCCGTTCTCGCCGAGTTCAAAGGCATGGTGCGACTGCTGCACGAAGCCGGACTCGAAGTCATCCTGGACGTCGTGTACAACCACACGTCGGAAGAGGGCCTCGGTGGACCTCGGTCCAGTCTGCGCGGCATCGACAACGCCAGCTACTACCGACAGGACGCATCAGGCGCGTACATCGACACGACAGGCTGCGGCAACACGCTCGACACCTCGACCGATGCCGGAGCGCGCCTCGTGCTCGACTCGCTGCGCTACTGGGCGCAGGAGATGCAGATCGACGGCTTCCGCTTCGATCTCGCGGCCGCGATCGCGCGCGACGGCTCGCACACCTATACGCCCGAGCACCCGCTTCTCACCGCCATCGCGAACGATCCGATCCTCCGCGACACCAAGCTCATCGCCGAGCCGTGGGACGTCGGTATGGGCGGCTGGCAGACCGGCAACTTCCCGAACGGCTGGATGGAGTGGAACGACCGCTACCGCGACCGGGTCAGGAACTTCTGGCTGAGCGACATCGACTATGCGCGTCGTGCGTCCGCTCCGGTCGGCATCGGGGGCTTCGCGACGCGTCTCGCCGGCTCGTCGAACACTTTCGCAGATGTTCGGGGACCGCTGGCCAGCATCAACTTCGTCACCGCGCACGACGGCTTCACCATGCACGACCTCGTGTCGTACGACGTCAAGCACAATGAGGCGAACGGCGAACAGAATCGCGATGGTGCCGACATGAATCGGGCTTTCAATCACGGTATCGAGGGGCCGACCGACGACCCTGCGATCCTCGCTGCCCGGCGAAAGGCGATGCGCAACCTGCTCGGCACCCTGCTGCTGTCCGCCGGGATCCCCATGCTCACGGCCGGCGATGAGGTCGGTCGGACGCAACGCGGAAACAACAATGCCTACGCCCAGGATTCGTCGATGACGTGGCTCGGCTGGGACGCGGAACCGTGGCAGGAGGACCTGCGCGCACACGTCGCTCGACTCATCCAGCTCCGTTCCGAGAATCCCGCCCTGCGTCCGAGCCGGTACGCCCGACTCGGTGAGCACATCCCCAACGCCTCTGTCATGGACTGGTTCGATCAGAACGGCGAGACGATGGAGAGCCAGCAGTGGACGGACCCTGGTAACCGCACTCTGCAGTATGTGGCGGCCTCGACCCCCGATCGCGAATCGGCCAATCGGATCCTCCTCATCGTGCACGGGACGGAGTCGCCCATCGACGTGCGTCTGCCCGACGACCTCGAGGAGGCGACGCGTTTCGTCTCGCTGTGGTCGAGCGCCGACGACCGCCCGCAAGACGGCGGCGAGGTGTTCGCCCCCGGCGACGTCCTTCCCATCCCCGGCACCTCCATGCGACTCTTCCGCGTGGAATGAACGGCGGCGCGCCGGGGCCCTCCGCGAGCTACCCGCTTCACGCCGCGAGCGGTACATTCGGGGGGTGGCCGCACGTATGAGCAGCATCAGTCCGAAGGCTCTCCGAAGCCCCGCGCAGATCCCGTCGCGCCCGCTGGGCGCCGTCTCGGACGGCCACGGACTCGTCGCGACGCGAATTCCTCTGGTGGGCGGCGCACCGTCCGTCCCCGGAGGCTTCGCGCCCAAGGCGTTCGTCGGCGAGGTGGTGCCGTTCAGCGTCGTCGCCTTCCGTGAAGGGCACGACCTGATCGGGGTGCAGCTCCGGTTGACGGCCCCGAACGGCGAGGAGTCCCTGCACCGATTGACGCCCTTGCTCGATGGGAGCGATCGCTGGGCAGCAGAGGTCGCTGTGGACATGCAGGGACAGTGGACGTTTCGCTTCGAGGCGTTCTCCGACGACTTCGCGACCTGGGCGCACGCCGCCGAAGTGAAGGTCGCCGCAGGCGTCGATGTGCCGGTCATGGCAGCCCTCGGCGCCGAACTTCTCGCGCGCGCAGCGAAAGAGAAGGATCGCCCTGCGGCTCAGCGCAGACGCATCAGCGAACTCGCCACCGCACTGGCGGGGGGCGATGCAGAGACCACCACCGCGGTCTCGACCGACGCCGAGCTGGGCGGTCTCTTCCATGAGCGGCCTCTCATGACGCTGCGTTCAGCATCTGCCACGCACACTCTGCTCGTGGAGCGGACCGCCGCAGGCGTCGGTGCTTGGTACGAGTTCTTTCCCCGCTCGGAGGGCGCGAAACGCCTGAAGGACGGCACTGTCAAGAGCGGTACGTTCAGGACAGCCGCCAAACGTCTTCCCGCTGTCGCCGCCATGGGCTTCGACGTCATCTACCTGGTGCCGATCCATCCGATCGGAACGACCAACCGCAAGGGACGCAACAACACTCTGACGACGGAGCCAGGCGATCCGGGCTCACCGTATGCCATCGGCTCCGTTGACGGCGGCCACGATGCGATCCACCCGGAACTCGGCAAGCCGGCCGACTTCCGCGCATTCGTCAGGGCGGCGAAGAACGAAGGGCTGGAGGTCGCTCTCGATCTCGCACTGCAGGCCTCTCCGGACCACCCGTGGGTCGATGAGCACCCCGAGTGGTTCACCACTCTCCCGGATGGCACCATCGCCTACGCAGAGAACCCGCCCAAGAAGTACCAGGACATCTACCCGCTGAACTTCGACAACGATCCCGCCGGTATCTACCAGGAGATGCTCCGCATCGTGCAGCACTGGGTTCGCGAAGGCGTGAAGATCTTCCGCGTCGACAACCCGCACACGAAGCCGCTGCAGTTCTGGGAATGGCTCATCGCGACCGTGAACGCCCAGGACCCGGACGTGATCTTCCTGGCCGAGGCGTTCACTCGACCCGCCGTGATGCGTGCGCTCGCGGCCGTGGGGTTCCAACAGAGCTACAGCTATTTCACCTGGCGCAACACCAAGGCGGAGCTCGAGGAGTTCCTCACCAGCGTCTCGCACGAGACGAGCGACTACATGCGGCCGAATCTCTTCGTGAACACGCACGACATCCTCACGGAGTACCTGCAGTTCGGCGGCCGCGCCGCCTATCGGATCCGCGCCTGCATCGCCGCCACCGCCGCCCCTGTGTACGGCGTGTACGCCGGGTACGAGCTCTTCGAGAACGTGGCGAGGCCCGGTTCCGAGGAGAACATCGACAACGAGAAATACGAGTTCAAGTTCCGGGACTGGGAGGGCGCGGAGGCATCGGGTGACTCGCTTGCGCCTCTCCTGCGCCGACTGAACGAGATCCGCCGTGAGCACCCGGCTCTTCGACAGCTCCGCAATCTCTCCGTGCACTGGAGCGACGACGACTCGGTGCTCGTCTACAGCAAGCACCTCGATGCCGCGTTCACCGGCACGGGCCACTCCGATACGATCCTCGTCGTCGCCAACGTCGATCCGCACTCCGTGCGTGAGACCACCGTGCACCTCGACACAACGATCTGGGGCGTACCACCTGGCGAGCCGTTCGAGGTGGAGGACCTGCTGACCGGTGCCGTGTGGACGTGGGCCGATCACAACTACGTGCGCCTCGACGCCTTCGCCGAGCCGGTGCACATTCTGAAGGTGAGGAGACGAGCATGAGCTACGTCGAAGATGCCACTACATCGCCGGACTGGGCGGCTGTCGCAGCCGGCGCCCATCACGACCCGCACGCGGTGCTCGGCTCCCACCCGTTCACGGATGCGAGTGACCGGACCGTCACGGTGATCCGCGCTCGCCGACCTCTCGCGTCCTCGGTCGCAGCCGTCTTCGAGGACGGGAGCCGATTGGAGCTCGATCACGTCGCACACGGCATCTGGGAGGCCCAGCACGACGGTGCCCCGGTGGCGTATCGCATCGCCACCGCGTACGGCGACGACGACGAGACGATCACCGGCGACCCGTACCGGCACCTCCCGACTCTGGGCGACGTCGATCTCCATCTGATCGCCGAAGGGCGGCACGAGCGGCTGTGGCAGGTGCTGGGTGCGCACGCGACGGTCGCAGACGCCGAAGACGGCGTCGCATTCGCCGTCTGGGCCCCGAACGCCACAGCCGTGCGAGTCGTCGGAGATCACAACGGGTGGAACGGCGAAGCGCACGCGATGCGCTCGATGGGCGTGAGTGGCGTCTGGGAGCTGTTCATCCCCGATCTCGCCGTCGGAACGACATACAAGTATCAGATCCGCACCCGCGGCGGCTCCTGGATCTTCAAGGCCGACCCGATGGCGCAGGCCGCGCAGGTGCCGCCCGAGACCGCATCGGTGGTCACGCGGTCGGACTACGCATGGTCAGACGGCGCGTGGATGACCCGCCGGGCAGCGACTCACGCGGTCGCTCAGCCGCTGTCGGTCTACGAGGTGCACCTCGGCTCCTGGCGCGGAGGCCTGAGCTACCGCGATGCCGCAGAACCGCTGATCGCACACGTCACCGAGGCCGGTTTCACGCACATCGAGTTCATGCCGCTCGCCGAGCATCCGTTCGGCGGCTCCTGGGGCTATCAGGTGAGCGGGTACTACGCGGCGACCAGTCGCTTCGGCAGCCCGGATGACCTGCGATACCTCATCGACCAGCTGCATCAGGCCGGAATCGGCGTGATCATGGACTGGGTGCCCGGGCACTTCCCCAAAGACGCGTTCGCCCTCGCGAGGTTCGACGGACAGCCGCTGTACGAGCACCCCGACCCTCGTCGCGGTGAGCATCAGGACTGGGGAACGCTCATCTTCGACTACGGTCGCCCTGAGGTGCGCGGATTCCTGGTCGCGAACGCACTGTTCTGGCTGAGCGAGTTCCATGTCGACGGCCTGCGAGTGGATGCCGTGGCGTCGATGCTGTACCTCGACTACTCGCGTAACGAAGGCGAGTGGGAGCCGAACATCCACGGGGGACGGGAGAACCTCGAAGCGATCCGCTTCCTCCAGGAGGTCAACGCGACCGCCTACCGCCTGCACCCCGGCGTGCTGATGATCGCTGAGGAATCGACGAGCTTCCCCGGTGTGACCGCACCCACCGACCACGCGGGTCTCGGCTTCGGGTTCAAGTGGAACATGGGCTGGATGAACGACTCCCTCCAGTACATCGAACGAGACCCGATGTATCGCGCGCACCACGAAGGTGAGATGACGTTCTCGTTCGTCTACGCGTTCGGGGAGAATTATCTGCTGCCGATCAGCCACGATGAGGTCGTGCATGGAAAAGGCAGCCTCGTCTCGAAGATGCCCGGTGACCACTGGCACAAGCTCGCCAATGTCCGCGCATACCTCGGATACATGTGGGGTCACCCCGGAAAGAAGCTCCTCTTCATGGGGCAGGAGTTCGGCCAGCTCGCCGAATGGTCGGAATCCCGCCAGCTCGACTGGTGGCTCCTCGACCAGCCGTCGCACGCGCAGCTGCAGGGTTTCGTCGGACAGCTCAACCGCACCTATCGCGCTCAGGCCCCGCTCTGGGAGCGGGACAATGACGGATCCTCGTTCTCACGCCTCGGCGCCCCGAGCTGGGATCCCAATGTCATCGCCTTCGAACGCCGCGACGCACATGGCGGCCGTCTCGTGGTGATCAGCAACTTCGCCGGCGTCGAGCGCAGCGGTTACAGCCTCGCGCTGCCGATCCCCGGCGTGTGGCAGGAGATCCTCAACACGGACGCCGCAGAATACGGCGGTCGCGGATCCGGCAATCTCGGCATGGTCGTCGCGCACTCGGAGGACGACGGACCGGCCGTGGCGACGATCACGGTTCCCGCACTGTCGACCATCTGGCTGCGCCACGAGAGCGACCCGCACGTACCCACGATCAGCCGCGGCTGACGGCCTCTGCCGATCAGCGAGACGGCCCCGGCCCGACAGAGCCTGGGCCGTCTCGCTGCACTCTCAGCTCAGAACAGCAGGGAAGACAGTCTGTTGCGCGCGGTGATGACGCGTGGATCTGCGACGCCGATCAGGCCGAACAGCTCGAGAAGACGCTCGCGCACGGGCGTTCGCTCATCCGAGGGCAGCTGGGCGAACAGGTCGAGAAGCCTTCCGAACGCATCTTCGACATGGCCTCCCGCGAGGTCGAGGTCGGCGACATCGAACTGAGCCTGGATGTCCAGGGGTCCGGATGCGGCCGCGGCCCGTGCATCCTGGAGATCGAGTTTCTGGACGCGGTCGAGCAGACGGACCTGGCCCAGGCCTGCGATCGCATCCTCATCGCGCGGATTCTCCGCGAGAGCCTTCTCGTATGCCACGACCGCCGCGGCGTAGTCGCCGTTCTCGATCGCGGCGAAAGCCTCCGCGTGCAGCGGCGGCATCGGCGGCTCCTCCGGCGTCTGCTCGCCCTCGGCCGCCTCTCCGACGTTCAAGGTGCCCGTCACTCCGTTCTGAGCAGCGAGCTGAAGCAGCTGCGCGAAGACCTCTCTGACCTGCTGCTCGGGCACTGCACCGGTGAACATCGGAACCGGCTGACCGGCGATGAGTGCCACGACCATCGGGATCGACTGCGCGCGGAATCCCTGGGCCAGCTGCGGGTTGGCGTCGACATCGACCTTCGCGAGAAGCACCCTGCCGCCGAGTTCACGCGTCACCTTCTCGATGATGGGGCTCAGCTGCTTGCACGGCCCGCACCATTCGGCCCAGAGGTCGACGACCACCGGCACTGTCCGGGAGAGCTCGAGGATCTGACCGAACGACTCGTCGGTCGCATCGACCACGATGTCCACGGCCCCCGGAGCAGGGCTCTGCGCTCCGGCGGCAGCAGCCGCGGGCCGGTTTCGCAGAGAGGAGAGGTCGACGGCTCCACGGAGCGCGGCGGGAGAGATATCGGTCATTTGATCACCTCGACGGAGAGTAGGTCCTGTCGGACCGCCATGAGTCGGATCTGCTCCGTCGAGCCCTGCGCGGGAACGGAGAAGAACAGCTGGAATTCGTACTTGGTCGTGAAGCCCTTCGCGGACTCCGTGACACCCGTCAGCGCCTTCGCCTGCGGATTCGCGTCTTCCAGTCGGATGACGGCGTCCGGTGACGTCGGGGTGACCGATTCGGTGTCGATGAGCGAGACGGCCACGATCGCACCGCTGTCCAGCGTGGTCATCGAGACCGGCTCGGAATCGGCCGGGAGGATGTCGAAGGCGGTCTGAGAAGTCTCCGCCGCTCCGTTGTCCGCCAGCGTCTGCACGACCGCCTGCCGGCTGTCGCGAATCGACTGGGCGAGGTTCTGCGAGATCTCGTCGAACATGCCGTACGAAGGGCTGGCCTCGCCCGCGTCGACGAAGTCGGCGAAGGTCTCCGCAAGCTCTCCCGGCGGGATGCTGAGGAATGCGGAATCGTCGGGAACGAGCGAGGTGCCGAGCCACGACGCAGCCACGTCGGGGAAGACGGCATCCGCAGACATCTCGGCCATGTTCGTGACCTTGTAGTTCGACCACGGATCCTGCTGCGTCATGGTCAGGATGACGGGGGGAACGGTGTCGTCGTCAGCGCTCTTCGAGAGCAGGAGCACCGTGCGCGGCCACCGGTCGGTGGCTTCGGGAAGCACGACCTCGACGTCATCGGTCGGGAGTGCGGCGGGCGGTGCGGTCTCCGGAAGAGCTGTCCGAAGCGCGTACTCGGTGGTGCGAGCCGTGAGCGCCGGGCCGTCCAGACGAGTGCCGGCCAGAGCGATGTCCATCGACGCGTCCGCGTCGGACAGGGTCGTCGACACTTCCTGCAGGATCCGCTTCGCCTGAGCCTCCGTCACTGCCGGGGGCTTCTGATTGTCCGGGGCGATCACCGTCGCGCTGGGAGACGGCGAGGGCGTTCCCTCTCCGAGCTGCGGCCATGAGTCAGGCGAGCAGCCGCTCGCGAGCAACGCGCTCACGGCGAGGGCGGGGACCGCGAGCAGGCGCCGTCGACGGTTCACAGGTCGCGCACGCATCTCCGTCTTCCGATCGGGGTCTGGGTTCTTCGGACCGGCGGCGTCGACTGCCCCCGGGTCACCGGCGGCTGCCGCGTCGGAGTCTGCGCCGGTCCGACCGGGCTCATCCCCGGCAGCGGTGGTCGAGGTGTCGTCGATCGCCGCGCGTTCCGATGGCGGCAGCTGAGCCACGTCGATCGGCTCGGTGGCCGGAAGGGGGCCGGGGCCCTTGCGCCGCGGTCCTCGCCCGCGACGCTGGTGCCGGATCGCGAGGACGTAGAGCACGAGTCCGACGAGAAGCATCGCCGCGCCCGCCGCCATGAGCGGTCCGGCGAGAGGGGTGGACGTGTCCAGCGGCCAGGACACCACGATGTCGTCCGGTGCGTCGGCGGTGCCGTCGTACGCGATGATCAGACTCACGCCCTCGGGCAGCTGCATGTTGTCTGCGATGAGTGTGTCGGTCTCGGTGAAGGAGTCCAGCCAGAGGTCGGAGCCGGCGGGGTTGCGGCCCGGCTCTGCGGCTGCATCGCCCTCGGCGGGCGTCTCCGCCGGTGCCGGGGTCTCGGCCGCGGCCGGTGTCTCGGCAGGGGCGGGGGTTTCGGAGGCCCCATCACCTTCCGGTGCTGATCCGGCGGGGACCAGCTCGACTTCCAGGTCACCATCGTCGCCGACCGTCACGCGGTTGTACGACGAGTCGGCAAGCCACGCTTCCATGTCGGCGGTGCGGCCATAGGCGGCGAAGATCTCGCCCTCTCCGCGCACCAGCAAGGTCTGAGATCCCGGGTGCTCACGAAGGACGTCACCGTCCATCAGCACAAACGGGGCGGGTTCCTCTGCAGCGACTGAGACCTCCTGAGTCGACGGACCCATGAAGATGGTTCGCTGCGCGATGCCCGCAGCGATCAGTCCCGCAGCCAGCACGAAGGCCACGACGGCCCATACGAAACGCACGAATAGTCTCCTCACACGGCCCGGACGCACGCCCGAGTCGCAACACTCGACATTTCAGACTAGCGAAATCACCTGTGTGTTGCCCACGAGGGGCATGCGGCACCACGTGCGGCACGTCGTCCCGGCCGGTCGTGGTGCGGTGGATACGCTTGCAGAGTCCCCCATTCCGAGGAGCAACGATGAAGATCCACAACCCGTTCCGCACCGCCCTCGTGGCGACGCTCGGCGTGGGACTGGGAATCCTGCTGATCGGAAGCGTGGAGAGCCTGTCGACCGTGCTGCTCTACGTCGGTACGGCTCTCTTCCTCAGTCTCGGCCTGGACCCGCTCGTCTCCTTCCTCGAGCGCAGGCGTCTCCCCCGCTGGCTCGCCGTGCTCATCACGATCCTCGCGGTGCTCGGGATCTTCGCCGGGATCATCCTGATCGTCATCCCCGTGCTGGTCGACCAGATCTCGCAGCTCATCGCCGAGATCACGGCCATCGTCCAACGCGGGACTTTTCTCCTCGACCTGCGCCAGTGGATGGTCGACACGTTCCCCAATCTCAAGGTGGATGACGTCTTCGCCTATGTGACCGACTGGCTGGAGACGAACCTCGCCCAGATCGGGGGGTCCATCGGGCAGGGCGTGCTCGCCGCCGGCGGGGCACTGCTGAGCGGACTGTTCGGCGCGTTCATCATCCTCATCCTGACGATCTATCTGACGGCCTCGACACCGTCGCTCAAGCGCGCCGTCTACCAGCTCGCTCCTGCATCCAAGCGCGAGCGCTTCATCGACCTGGCCGAGCAGATCACCGATTCGGTCGGCTACTACGTCATGGGCCAGGTCTCCCAGGGCGTCATCAACGGCATCCTGAGCATGATCTTCCTCACGATCATCGATGCGCCGTTCCCGGCCGTGCTCGCCGTCGTCGCCTTCTTCTTCTCACTGATTCCACTCGTCGGCACCCTCACGGGGTCGACCATCATCGTGCTCGTGTGCCTGATCCCCGGCCTGGGATCACCGGCGACAGCGATCGCCGCCGCCATCTACTACCTCATCTACATGCAGATCGAGGCGTACGTGATCTCGCCGCGCATCATGAGCCGGGCCGTGTCCGTACCCGGAGCGGTTGTCGTCGTCGCGGCGTTGGCGGGCGGAAGCCTCCTGGGGCTGCTCGGCGCGCTGATCGCGATTCCGGTGGCAGCCAGCATCCTGATCCTCTACCGGCAGGTGCTGATCCCTCGCATGAACGAGCTCTAGTCGGCGGGCCACTCCGTCGGCAGCGGAAGAGCTGCCGGGTTCACGGCAGCGACGATCTCGGTGAGGACTCTCCGAGTCTGGCTCTCCCCCACCCAGAGGTGCTTGCCACCCTCGACGGCGATCAGCTTCGCATGCGGAATCGCGGAGAAGCGCTCGCGTGCTTCGGCCGGGCGGAGGTAGTCGTCGAGCTCGGGTACCAGCACCACGACGTCAGCATCGGAGTCGGCCCACTCCGCCACCTCGGCGTCTGTGGCGCGGTGAAGTGGCGGGGACAGGAGGATGATCCCCTCGACATCGTGTTCCCGACCGTACTTCAGCGCGAGTTCGGTGCCGAACGACCAGCCGAGCAGCCACGGGCGCGGAAGACCGCGCTCGCGCACGAAGCCCATCGCCGCCGCGACGTCGAACTGCTCCGCCTCTCCCCCATCGAACGCGCCATCGCTGGTGCCACGCGGAGAGGTCGTCCCTCTCGTGTTGAAGCGCAGCACAGCGAGGTCCGCCAGCGCAGGCAGACGGGCAGCAGCCTTGCGGATGATGTGCGAGTCCATGAACCCGCCGGCCGTCGGGAGAGGATGCAGCGTGACGAGCGTGGCCACGGGCGCCGACGAAGCGGGAACCGCCAGCTCTCCGACCAGTGTCAGCTCGTCTACGGTCTCCAGTGCGATGTCTTCGCGCCGCGCAGGCAGCTCGATCGGTCCACGGATCTCCATGCTCACGCAATCCTCCAACAGTGTGTGTGCCAATGCCTGCGTGCCGCGAGGTCTGCGGCGTCACCGAGCACCCCGTCTGCGCGCCAGATCACGAGGTGAGCGGTCCCGGGAACAACCGATCGCCCGCACCCAGGACAGATGTACTCCTTCAGCGCCTGGGCTGCCGACACCGGCTGGACGGTCCACTCGGACCCACGACGGACTTCCGTGCGCTTCCAGGACGAGAGGAGTCGATCGAGCGAATCGTCGGTGTCAGGGCGCGTCGGACGGCGTCTGCGAGAGCGGGCCATGAGGCCGACTCACCACCAGTGGTTGTTCGTCCAGAAGGCGTGGGCGCCCGCCCAGCTTCCGTATCGACCCGTGGCGTAGCCCGTTGCCCAGCGCAGGTTGTCCACCGGGTCGTAACCATTGCCGGGAACCTTGCTGCATGGCAGAGCCTGGACGAGCCCACACGCTCCAGAGGACTTATTCGTCGCGTTCGGGTTCCAGCCGCTCTCGCGGGAGACGATGTAGTCGACGAAGCCCCAGTCGGACTCCGCGATGCCCGCTGCGGCCATCCACTCCGCAGGGGCTCCCCCGCCGGTGTAGTACAGAGGAGCGCTGGGACCGGGTTTCGATGACCCGGATGACCCGGACGACGCGGTCGTCGGTGTCGGGGTGGGAGTCGGCTTGGGCGTCACGTAGACCGAGAACGATCCACGCTGAACCGGTGCGATAGCGGCACCCTCTGCGGTCACCGTGAGATTCTGCGTCTCCGTGAGCGCCGCTGAGTACGCCGACTCGGGGCCTTCCGTCTCAGGCTGCTGAGCCAGCGCGACGCCGGTCGGGGCGACCATCGCGGCCGCGAAACCCACGACCGCGAGGGCGCTGACGAAACCGACGACGCCCCGTCGGCGGCTACCGCTGCGCGCCGAAAGCGCCGCCGATGCAGGCACCGGCGTGACGTCTTTGCGATGAGGTGTGATGTCGTTTCGGGAGTTCACGATGAGTGGCAGTCTACCCGGTGAGGCGTGAGTCGGCCATCAGAACGCTCAGCGAACCGCCAGGATCACATCGACGGTAGCGTCGAGAAGGGCATCCACCTGCTCTTCCCGGTACCCGCCGCGCTGCATGCGGAACGCCGCCGAACGCAGCTGCTCGGCCGTCAGCGGTTCGCCGTCGCGCAGATAGCGGGCGATGCGGGTGCCCACATGGTCGACCTCGTCGATGCGATACCCGAAGGTGAGGACGCCCGTGCGCGCGAAACGCTGACGCTTCGGACGCGCGAGGTGGTCGAGGATGATCTGGGCATCGTCTCGTGCCTGCTCGACCCATGCCCCCGCGCCCTGCGACCGGACGGCCCGGTCACGCGCGCGAGCCGCCAGCGCGTCCTCGACTCTCCCGAGCGCGGCATCGACCTCTGCCACGACATAGCCGTTCTTCACGAGCGGGAAGGACGCCACGCGTACGTCGGGTGCGCCGAGATCGTCTGCGTCGCCTTCGAATGCAGCCCGAGCGGCTGCCAGGAACGTGTCGACCGCTGCGCGGTGATAGCCGCGCACGCGACCGGTCGTCACAGAGAACGCGGCCGGAGGCTGAACCGAACCGTCCGATGTTCGCACGTCGTCGGAGACCATCACAGCACCACCCAGGAGGAGAAGAGGAAATACAGGCACAGCGCGGGCACCGTCGACGGAAGGATGCTGTCGAGTCGATCGAGGAGCCCGCCGTGACCGGGCAGCCAGGAGCTCATGTCCTTGATTCCGAGATCACGCTTGAGCATGGACTCCCCGAGGTCGCCGAGGGTCGCGGACAGCAGGATGGCGACGCCGAGGATCACGCCGATCCACCACGGCAGATGCAACAGGAAGATCGCGAGGAGGACACCCGCCGTGATGGAACCCACCACGGCTCCACCGAACCCTTCCCACGTCTTCTTGGGACTGATTCGCGGGGCCATCGGATGCCGGCCGAAGGCCAGCCCGGCGGCATACGCGCCGGTGTCCGCCACGACGGCGATGGCGATGAAGCTCAGCACCCACCACTGGCCACCCTCCTGCTTGAGCAGGATCAGGGCGACCGCCGCGAGGAACGGCACGTAGATCTGAACGAAGCCTCCGATGACGGCATCCGTCAGCACATCGCCGTAGGTTCTGCCGTCCTTGGCGACCATCTGGGCGACCAACCGCCACACGATCACGAATGCGACGGCGAAGAACAGCATCACCCAGACGAACCACAGGTCGAGGAAGAACGCGGACAGCACGAGCAGCGTCGCCGCCACGAACTGAGCGATCACGTCGATCCGCCGCCCAGACGCGCGCAGTGCCAGGGAAAGCTCGTACACCCCGAGCAGCGCCGCTGCCAACGCGAACGGCACGAAGAGGACCTTGATGAACAACAGGGAGGCGAGCAGGGCGGCGCCGAACGCCAGCCCGATCAGCGTCGCGAGGATCAGGTCACGCCCTGTGCGCTCCTTGATGCGCTCGTTCGCCTGGTCGAGCTGCCCGCGAGCATTCGTGACGTGGGTCCCGAACTCGTCGCGTGCGGCACGCCACTGCTCTCTGATCGCGTTGTGATCAGCTGTGTCCAACGGGGACTCCGTCATCGCGCGCTCCTCGGCGGGGAGAGGTGGACGTGGCGGGATGCTCGTCGCGTCGAACGCCGGGAAGGCGCCGTCGACCAGCGGCATGGCGCCGGTCGAGGTCGACGAGTCGCGCGCCTCCCGGCGCGTCTGCGGCTTGTCGGTGCCGTCATCGGTGCGTTCGTCGGACATGCCGCCTACACCTCGAGAAGCTCAGCCTCTTTGCGCTTGAGTGCGTCGTCGATGAGGTCGACGTGCTGGCGCGTGAGGGCGTCGAGTTCCTTCTCTCCGCGAGAGATCTCGTCTTCTCCGAGCTCGCTCTTGAGACCGTCGAGTTCGTCCTTGGCCTTGCGACGGATGCCGCGCACATGCACCTTGGCGTCCTCGGCCTTGGTCTTGACGAGCTTGACGTACTCCTTGCGGCGCTCAGCCGTGAGCTCGGGCATCGTCACGCGGACGAGGTTGCCGTCGTTCGTGGGGTTCGCGCCGAGGTTCGGCATGTCCCGGATCGCCTGCTCGATCCCCTTCAGAGCACTCTTGTCGTAGGGAGTGATGATGAGGGTGCGCGCCTCCTGGTTTGCCAGAGAGGCGAGCTGGGCGAGCGGCGTCGGCGTTCCGTAGTAGTCGACGAGCACCTTCTGGAAGAGCTGCGGGTTGGCGCGACCCGTGCGCACCGTGGAGAAGTCCTCCTTGGCGGCCTCGACCGCTCGTGCCATACGGGAGGTGGTTTCAGCGAGGACATCCGCGATCACGGTGACTCCTATCGTCGGGGTGTTCTGAAATTCTATCGGGCGCGGCGCGTGAGCACCGTCAGGGACTCAGGCGGTGACGAGAGTGCCGATCGGCTCTCCAAGGAGCGCACGCGTGACATTGCCCGCCGGCTCCATGCCGAACACCCTCATGTCCATGTTGTTGTCCATGCAGAGGCTGAACGCGGTCGAGTCGACCACCTTGAGGCCGCGCTGAAGGGCATCGCGGTAGGTCACGCGCTCGATGCGCTCGGCGTCGGCATGCTTGTTCGGGTCCGCGGTGTAGATGGCGTCGACGCCGTTCTTGGCCACGAGCACCTCCTGCGCCCCGATCTCCAGCGCGCGCTGCGCGGCGACCGTGTCGGTAGAGAAGTACGGGAGGCCCGCTCCGGCGCCGAAGATGACGACGCGGCCCTTCTCCATGTGCCGCTCGGCCCGCAGCGGGATGTACGGCTCGGCGACCTGCATCATCGAGATCGCGGACTGCACGCGGGTCGGCGCTCCGGCCTGCTCGAGGAAGTCCTGCAGCGCGAGGGCGTTCATCACCGTGCCGAGCATGCCCATGTAGTCGGCTCGCCCCCGGTCCATTCCGCGCTGGCTGAGTTCCGCTCCGCGGAAGAAGTTGCCGCCGCCGACGACGATCGCGATCTCTACGCGGTCGACGGCCGCGGCGATGTCACGGGCGATCTGGCTGACGACGTCGGGGTTGACGCCGAGCTGTCCGGCGCCGAACGCCTCACCGGAGAGCTTCAGGAGAACGCGACGGCGTCCGTTGCCTTCGGTCATGGGGGTGTTCCTCTCGTCCCGATTCAAGATAGTGCCTTCTGGGCATGAAGAAGGGGTTCGGATCATGTGATCCGAACCCCTTCGACGGTGTTACGCGCCGACCTTGAAGCGCGCGAAGTCCGTCACGGTGATACCGGCGTCCTTCGCCACCTGGGCGACGGAGAGCTTGTTGTCCTTCGCGTAGTCCTGCTCGAGCAGTGCGACCTGCTTGATGAACGCGGAGACACGGCCCTCGACGATCTTGGGCAGAGCCGCTTCCGGCTTGCCCTCGTTGCGGGAGATCTCGGTGACGATCTCGCGCTCCTTCTCCACGGCGTCAGCCGGGACGTCCTCGCGGGACAGGTACGACGGGTTCGCGAACGAGATGTGCTGCGCGATGCTGCGAGCGGTCTCGGCGTTGTCACCCGTGTAGGCGACGACGACGCCGATCTGCGGCGGGAGGTCCTTGCTCGTGCGGTGCAGGTAGACCTCGACGTTGTCGCCGGTGATCGTGCGAACGCGACGAAGTTCGACCTTCTCGCCGATGATCGCAGCCTCTTCCGAGATGACCTGTTCGACGCTCTTGTCGCCTGCCTGGGCGGCGAGTCCGGCCTCGACCGAGTCGGCCTTGACGGCCGCGACAGCGTCGGCGACCTTGTCGGCCAGTGCGATGAAGCGCTCGTTCTTCGCGACGAAGTCCGTCTCGCAGGCGAGCTCGATCAGCGTCACTGCGCCGTCCTGCTCGCGAGCGACGATGAGGCCCTCGCTGGTCGAACGGTCGGCACGCTTCGCGTTGCCCTTGGCACCCTTGAGACGCAGGATCTCGGTGGCCTTCTCGACGTCTCCGTCGGCCTCCTCGAGCGCCTTCTTGGTGTCGACCATTCCCGTTCCGAGCTGCTCACGCAGCGCCTTGAGGTCGGCGATGGTGAAGTTGGCCATGTGTGGTGGCTCCTTGCTTCGTGATGTGTGTGGTGGTCGCGGAATTACTTGGCGTCTGCTGCCTCGGCGGCGGCGACCTCAGCGGTCTCCTCGCCGGAAGCGGCAGCGATGGCCTCGTCGTGCGCCTCGGCGCCGGCCTCGTCAGCAGCGGTCTCGTCGGCAGCGGGGGTCTCGACGGTGGCAGCTTCGTCAGCTGCGGCGTCATCGACCTCTGCGGCGTCAGCCGACTCCTGGACGGGAGCCTCGAGGAGCTCCTTCTCCCAGTCGGCGAGCGGCTCAGCGTCGCCCGTCTCGGGGTTGTGCTTCTGCTGCAGGCCCTCTGCCGCTGCGTCCGCGATGATGCGGGTGAGCAGCGAGACGGAGCGGATGGCGTCGTCGTTGCCGGGGATCGGGTACTGGAAGTCGTCCGGGTCGGCGTTGGTGTCGAGAATGCCGATCACCGGGATGCCGAGCTTCTTGGCCTCGTCGATGGCGAGGTGCTCGCGCTTGGCGTCGACGACCCAGAGAGCGGACGGCGTCTTGGTGAGGTTGCGAATACCACCGAGCGACTTGTGGAGCTTGTCGAGCTCACGCTTCTTGAGAAGGAGTTCCTTCTTGGTGAAGCCCGAGGCAGCCGGGTTCTCGTAGTCGAGCTCCTCGAGCTCCTTCATGCGAGCGAGACGCTTCGCGATGGTCTGGAAGTTGGTGAGGAGTCCACCGAGCCAGCGCTGGTTGACGTAGGGCTGGCCGACGCGCGTGGCCTGCTCCGCGAGGATCTCCTGCGCCTGCTTCTTCGTGCCGACGAAGAGGATCGTGCCACCGTGCGCGACGGTCTCCTTGACGAAGTCGTAGGCCTTGTCGATGTAGCCGAGCGACTGCTGGAGGTCGATGATGTGGATGCCGCTGCGCTCCGTGAGGATGAAGCGCTTGACCTTCGGGTTCCACCGACGGGTCTGGTGTCCGAAGTGCACGCCGCTGTCGAGCAGCTGGCGGATGGTGACCACAGCCATGGTCGTCTCCTTGTTCCGGCGCGATTCTGCGCCCTTGAGGTTGTCGAGTCGATCGGATGACCGAACTCCCTGGTGCCCGGCGCACACCCGCCTGAGTGGAATCAGGACCAGTGGGAGTGGATGCCACGACCGAAGTCGCTCTGGGCACGCGTAGTCACCCCGAGATCGAGGTGCTCCAACAGCATACAGGATGCGGCGGCCTCACTCCTCCTGCACGATGCACCGAAGCCATGTCTTCCCCACATGGATCGCGGGGGTTGCGATGACGCGTCCCGCCGCCGGCGGGAGCGACGGACCATTGCCTCATGAACTCCCGCGTACGCGCGACCATCGCGTTCCTTCTGCTGGTCGCCCTGATTCTCGTCGCTCCGATCCCGGCGCGTGCGCGCGCGTCATCCGCGGAAGGTGCGAAGTATCCCGTCTGGCTCTGGCCGACCGATGAGCGCCGCGCGATCGCGTCGCCGTATCGCGCTCCCGGGCACGAGTACGGTGCCGGCCATCGAGGGATGGACCTCGCGACGACGCCGGGGGCTGTGATCCGCGCTCCCGCCGACGGGACGATCGCATTCCGCGGAACCGTCGTCGACAGGCCTCTGATCACGATCGAGCACCCCGGTGGCTACGTGTCGACGTTCGAGCCGTTGTCCTCCGAGCTCTCGCCGGGAGACGCGATCTCATCGGGGCAGGTGATCGGCACCGTGGCTGCCGGTGGCCACGCGGCGCCCGGCACTCTGCACCTCGGTGTGCGAATGGATGGCGCGTACATCAACCCGATGCTCCTCTTCGGCGCCGTACCCAGGGCGGTGCTGCTCCCCTGCTGCACGACCCCATGAATCGGTGACCGGGTGTTCAGGCGCGCGGGTGTGCGAGGCGATACGTCGCGGTCAGCCGTTCGGCGGACACGTGGGTGTAGATCTGGGTCGTACCGAGACTCGCATGGCCGAGGATCTCCTGCACCGCTCGCAAGTCCGCGCCGCCGTCCAGGAGGTGGGTCGCGGCAGTGTGTCTCAGCGCATGCGGGCCGACCGTGTCCGCCCCGATGAACGGTGCGAGCACGTCGGCGACGAGCGAATAGACCGCGCGCGGTCCGATCCGCGCGCCTCGACTGCCGAGTAGCAGAGCCGGCGACGGTCGGGCAGCTCGTGCGGCGAGTGAGGGGCGCCCTCGAGACAGGTAGGCACCGGTGGCATCACGTGCAGGAGCACCGTAGGGCACCACCCTCTCTTTCGCGCCTTTTCCCAACACGCGCGCCGTGCCCCGGTCGAGGTCCAGATCGTCGACATCGAGTCCGCACAGCTCGGAGACTCGGATCCCTGCCCCGTACAGCAGCTCGAGAATCGCATGGTCGCGGAGCGCGATCGGATCACCGGCGGCGGCGGCGTGCCGTTGCGCCTCGAGAAGAGTCGTCATCGCGTCCTGAGAGGCGATGACGGGCAGCGTCCGCCCCCGCTTCGGGGCTACCAGCCGGAGACTCGGATCGTGTGCGACGAGCTGCTGCTCCTGCGCCCAGCTGAAGAAGGACCGCGCCGCCGCGGCGCGCCGCGCGAGTGTTGACCGCGCGTCCCCCCGTTGAGTCGCGCGCCACAGCCAGTCGCGCAGTGTCTCGAGTGTGACGTCTTCGAGCTCGCGATCGCCGACGGTCTCCGCGAGATCACGGAGATCAGATCGGTAGGCCCGCACAGTCGCTGAAGACAGCCGACGCACTCGGGAGAGATGCTCGGTGAAGGCGTGTGCTGCTGCCTGGAACTGCATGGAACAAGTGTGCAGGAGCGCGAATCCGCGCGGTGTCAGCCGCGCCGCTCTCCGTCCGGCCGTTTCCGCCATCCGCTCTCGACGCGCGTGACAATCCCATCCAGCTCCAGGAGCCCGAGGAGGGCGCCGATCCTCTCGGGAGCGAGCCCCGATCTTCGGGACAGCTCGAGAACGGGTCGTGCGGAGCGACTGCTCAGGGCGTCGAGCACCCGAGACCGATCCGGGTCCGTGGCTCCGCCAACGGTCGTCCCGGGTGCGGCGTCACCCCACAACTCGCGTATCTCGGCGGTGGTCGTGACGCATCTCGCGTCGTATTCACGAAGAAGCCGATGACAGCCGGCCGACGATGCGGAGGTCACAGGCCCAGGCACCGCACCGAGCGGCCGTCCGAGCGCAGCCGCGTGTCCTGCGGTGTTCAGTGAACCGCTCCGCCACCCTGCCTCCACCACGACCGTCGCGTCGCCGAGAGCGGCGATGAGTCTGTTGCGCGAGAGGAATCGCCACTTCGTCGGCGCGGTGCCGCAGGGCACTTCGCTCACCACGGCTCCGGTCTCCACGATTCTCCGCAGCAGCTGCTGATGGCCTTGGGGATACGCGCGATCGACTCCCCCGGCGAGGAAGGCTACGGTCTTGCCGCTCACGGCGAGGGCGGCCCGATGGGCTGCCCCGTCGATGCCGTACGTTCTTCTACCCTCTCCTGCGTGTTGCGATGGGATCCGACGACACCACGGGATGCTCGCACCATGACTACCCAAGCGGACCGGTTCTGGAAGCTCTTTTTCGTACCGCGCTCTGTGCGCACGATCGATGAGCCGGTGTTCTCCAGAGCGCTGGACCTCTCCGACCAAAGTGTCGCGACGGTCCGCTTGCCTACCCGCCTAGCGTCGCGCCCCTTCCTGATCAGCGAAGCCGGTGAACTTCACAGTGCCGTGAACAGCTTCTTCGCTGGAGCAAAAATGCGTAATAGGGCCGAAGACACGAACAGAAGATACGCACGCTCACTTGCAGTCTGGGTTGAATTCCTGCACCGTCGCGGTGTGGCCTGGAACCTCGCAGACGAGGAGGCCGTCCTGGACTTCAAATTCTGGCGCAGGCACGATACCGAGAACCCGAAGAGGATATCCGGCTCGTCTTGGGCAAGCGACCTTGCCGCGCTCAGCGAGTTCTATAGATGGGCTCGTGGACGGTTAGACGGTCCTCCGCTGTTTGTATCCAACAGCTCGAACGTGCGCGCCCGCTCCTCGTTCAGTTCCCAGATGGGCGGCGAAACGACTGACTTGAGGCCGACGGCAGTTCGACGCGCGTCGGTGAAGTGGTTGACACCCGGCGCGGTAGCTCGCTGGAGGAACGTGGGGATACATGGTCTAACGGCGGACGGAGAGGAGCGAGTTCGGTGGAGGCCCCGTTCTCAATCCAGGGATGCCGCATTCGTCGATGGCCTATATGGCAGCGGGCTTCGAGTGCAGGAATGGAGCAGCATTCTTACCGAAGAAATCAGCCGACGCTCGAGCCGTGGCTATTCCACATTCAGGCTCGCAGACGCCTGCGCCAAGGGCGGAAGAGGGCATGCTTTCTGGCTTCGTGAGGACGCTCTGGATGCAGTTGCCTTGTATATGGAAACTGAGCGAGCTCAAGCAGTGCGGCGCGGACGCGACGCAGGATTGTATGAAAGCGACCAGTTCTCTCACGTCATCCGCGAAGTTCGAAGCAAGGAGATAGTGATTCTTAGCGATCGCCAAGACGAGTCGTGTACTTCCTCAGTTCGGTTGAATGAACTCAGTCCTGCCGAACGAAGTCGCCTCTTGGTTGTGAACGGGCGTGGCTATGCACCAGCGATGCTCTGGCTCAACGAAGACGGCACTCCGCGGAGAAAGGGCGCATGGACCAAGTCTTTCGAGCGTGCCAACGCTCGCGTTCGTCGAGCCGGAATCGACGGGCTTGTCTGCCACCCACACATGCTGAGGCACAGCTTCGCACTCCGCTGGTTCGCCGTTGGTCGAACGATCTGGTCACGACAAGGATCCGTGATGGATGCCGATCACGAGCGAGACTTCCGCGAACAATTTGGAGATACATGGTCACTTGTGCAGACGATGCTTGGACACGCTGACGTCTCCACGACAAGGGATACCTACTTGGAACCGTTCCGAAACCTCGAGGCGAAGCTGCTTCTCGAGTATGGGCGAACCGCCCTCGATTCTGACGCACTCTTCGGTCTACTCCAGAAGGATCCCCGAGTTCGATTTGCGGACGACGGGAGCTGGGAATGATGGCGCACGCTGCGATGCCTGAGGGCGGCTACTCCCGACCACCGGCGCTACATGACGACGGCAACCTCTTAACGGTCGAATTTCGACCGGAAGGCGGCGGAGCGGCGCGCACTTTCAGATTTGACACGCTACCTGGGATGCGTCCGATGCAACTCGCACTTGCGGAAGGTTTTGCACGCGTGTGCGGACCGGGAGGAACCCGGCGCACTGAGGAGTCGGCCCAAACCATCCACGCCCACGCTAGAACCATCCTCCGGCTGCTCTCCAAAGAGTCGCCGGTTCCCGGATCGCCTCAAGAACTCAGGCCAGTCCACTTGCGCGAGCTGCGTTTGATGCGCAGCCGCTACAGCTTGTCTCTACTTCATTCGTGGCGCGGGCTTCTTCGTGGGGAAGCGACGCTAACCGCTCAATTTCGCGAGGCATTGTTTGCGCCGCTTCCGCTCGGCGTCGAGAAGACGAAAGTCAGTGCCTACTCTGAAACTGAGTATCGGCAGATACGCCGGGCGGCTCGTAGACACGTTCGCCAGGCGGTGATGCGGGTCCGCGCAGCCGAGAACGAGCTGGCAGGCTGGCGTGCGCGAGCTACGACTGCATTTGACGGCGACCGAATGCGCGGGGCACTTTTAGACCATGTCGCCAAGTCGGGCGATGTACCTCGCGATCGCCGAGGGATGGTTCGCCACAACGTCGGCGACGTCGGGGCCGCGCAAGCGGCGAGAGATCTATTTCCCTCCTTCTCGGATGTCGCTGCACTTGCAGTCCTGATGATCTGCGCGACTGGGCAAAATTTGACCACGGTGCTTCGGCTCCCGTCAGCGCATCAACGAGCCGATAACCAACGCGACGAGACTCCTGTGACCCTCGCTCGCGCGTCGAAGCCTCGCCGCGGGCCAGAAAGATCGGAGATGGATCTTGCGTTCGTTGGCTCCGATCCAATCTTCCCGCGGAAGCTCGACCTCGAATCAGACTTCGGGCTCCACACGATCGCAACTGAGCTCTGTCGTCGCACGCGGCGTTTCGCTGGCAGTGATCTTCTCCTTGTGGCCTTCAGCCCCAAGGGACCGAATTCACCGGCACCGTTTCGTCCGCTCCCGCAAGGCATCTTCGAACAACTGACTCTGCATGCCCCTGATGGGACGGAATTGCCGCGAGTCGACGCACGCCGCTTACGGCGCTTCTATCTGATGCGACATCAAAAGCCCGTCGGCCACACCGCAGCCACGCTCGCAGATCACTACCAGAGGACGGAACCCAGCAGCGTTCGCGAGAGTCGCGTTCTCGTCTCCGAAACTCTTGAGAAAGAGGTACGCCGCCTGAAAGCAAAGAGTGCGGTAGTAACCCTCAGCTCATCCGAACTAGCGTCGATCGCCGTCGACCCAGCGCCAGCCGCCGCCCGACTGGGCATCGGCGAGGAACAGTTGCGCTTGCTCGTCCAGGGGCAACTCGACACTGTTGCGACGGCGTGCGTCGACAACCATCACGGCCCGGACAGCCCTTCTGGGAGCCCGTGTACTGCATCGTTCATGCTGTGCCTTGGCTGCCCGAACGCCCGATCAGAACCAAGGCATTTCCCGGTACAGGCGCTGCTCAGTCAAAGGCTACGCGACCGTCGCAGCGTCGCGTCGGAGGCGGAATGGGAAGCCCGGTTCCGTATTCCAGACGAACAGCTAACAGATCTGCTGCAGCGACAGCAGGTCGATGTCGCTAGATACGCGGCACTTGCAACCACAAAACAAGAGCATCTTGTTGAGTTGCTCTTAGACGGGAAGTTGGATCTGCGATGACCATGCATCAGTCTCGGGCTATCGATGTGATCTCGCCCGACGCACCAGTGTTTCATAGACGGCCAACCAGACCCGATGTGCCCGATAGCTCCCTTCCCCGCTTTCGTGATGACGTCTGGGATTTCAGCGTAAGCAATTTTGCTGATCACAGCATCAAGCAGCAGCTGAACTTTGCGTCATACTCGCCCGAATGGCGCACCCCGATGAAGACCTACTTCTGGATCTTGATCAACGAGGAGACGGCGCGCCCCATTCAAAATGGCCCCACCACGGGACGGCGAACCCTGACTTCGATACCGCTCATGCAAGCACCGCTCAAACGAATCCTCCACTGGATGGATACTCGCGAACTGACTGGCCTCCAGGACTTAACGCCTCGCAACCTAGATGAGCTATTGGTAGAGATGGCTGGACGTCGACTGCCTGATACCGCGATGCGTGGGATCATCACCGAGACGCGTCGGCTATGGAGGTACCGAGACCTGGTACCTCTCAAGGTTCGCCTACCGCCGGGATCGCCGTGGGAGGACTATCACCCCCGAGACTTGCTCCGTCTAGGGCCTACTTCGTCCACCAACCTCACGCCACGCATCGATGATGCGACGTTGGCGCCCTTGATGTCGTGGGCGCTTCGCTTCGTCGAGGACTTCGCCGACGACATCATCGCGGGATACCGCGATTATAAGGAGCTTCTTATCAATGAGTATCGGCACCGCGTTCCCGGGCCGGACCCATCGAAGCTGCCAGGCATGAGACGCACGAAACTCAGTGGCGTCCTTGAGGATCTTCGTTCGCAAGAGAAGGGGCTCCCGGGCCACACCGATCGGTCCGACGTCAATTGGGCGCACTTGGGTCGATTGACCGGCTATTTCGGCTCTGGGCACTCGGGCCCAGACCGGGCTCTTGTAGCGGCGAGTGAACTGCCGGTGGACGACGCATCGTACCTTCGCCCCCTTACCACGGGGCTCTTGGACGGCAAACCGTGGATGGGTCCCTCGATCCGATGGGCTGATGCCGTACCGCTATCGGCCCACCTCACCACGGCCTGCTTTGTCGCCATCTCATACCTCACGGGCATGCGCCCGGGCGAGGTTCTGAGTATCCGCCGGGATTGCCTCGAGTTCGATTCCGATGGCGGACTCTGGATTTTGCGCGGCGTCCGGTGGAAGTCTGCCACAGGCTCTGACGGAGCGAGGATGGACCATGGTGAGGTTAGACCGGCACCGTGGGTCATTCATCCAGTGGGAGCCCGCGCTGTGCGAGTCCTGGAGTTGCTGCACGACGGTGAACTTCTCTTCCCGAAAACGCTGCGACCGCCCACTCGCCGAGGATCGACTCCCTCAGGCAACTTGCGTGCTGGGACCGCGAAAACGTCGGCGCGGATGACGACGGACATCGCGCGTTTCATCGAGTGGGTCAACCGTTACTGCAGAGATGCCCACCGACCGGACAACATTCCGCGCGATCCCGCCGGCCCGTTAACGGGCAGCAGATTTCGGCGAACGCTCGCGTGGCACATCGTCCGGCGCCCCGGAGGGCTTGTCGCAGCGGCAGTTCAGTATGGCCATGTTGCGACACAGATCACGCAGGGCTATGCAGGCAACTACGCATCGGGGTTTCCCTCGGAGCTCGCGCTCGAGCGCTGGCTTGAGCGCGTGGACGATGCTGCCGATCTAGACCGCTACTTCAAGGCCGGCGGGCATGTTAGCGGACCCGCGGCCACAGAACTACGCGGACGAACCGCGCGCGCCGTCGCGAAGTACGTCGGTCGCACCATGCCCACCAGACGCCAGGCAGAAACGATGCTCGCAGACCCCTCCCTGCAGGTCTTCCAAGGCGATGGGGTGCACTGCGTTTTCAATATGGAGACGGCACTGTGCGCCCGGTCTGCCGCCGGCCCCGTGCTCGGCGACTGCCGCAGCGCCTGCAAAAATATCGCCCGCACTGACGACGACATTGACGACTTACGCGCCGCGATCTCCGACATCGAGCAAGACACGCTGGCACCACCCATTCGGCACAACCGCGCCTTGCAGCTCACACACGAGAAGCAGCAGATCATCGAAGCCCACCAGGGAGAGCGAAGCTTATGAGCATCAGCGACTCGTCGAGCGCGGGCGGTCCGAACGCATCGAACGAACGCGATGAGATTCGAGCACGACTGCAAAGAGCTGCGGACGACCTCCTCGAAGGTCGCGTGGCGGGGCCGCTTACCGGCCTGCGGCTGGTGGAGGTTGCAGGAGTCAAGCGCCATCGCCTCACCCACGACAATCCGGAAATCGCCCGGGCCTTTCTCGCTCGCGCCAGCGAAATCAATCGCACAAAACCCGAGGTAGAGCGCCTTAGAGCGCGCGTTGCGAAAGAAGAGGTACGCAATCGACGACTCGTTCGGGAACGTGATGCCCTCGCAGCGCAGGTCAAAGCGTACGCCGCCGCACTCCTGATCGTCACCGACGAGCGCGATCGGCTCCGATCGGGTTCCGTCCGGGCGCGGGTCACACCGATTCGATAGGACTATCGGTTTCGAGGGTCGGGGAACGTGACCGGAAGGAGTTGCTCCAGCGGCACGTCGAAAACCTGCGAGATCGCGATGATCGACCGCAGAGCGGGGTTCGACGGGGTGCCTCTGCGCGACTCACCCTTCTCGTACTGCCCATAGATGAAGCGGCTGAGGTTGGCACGGCTGGCGACTTCTTCCTGATCCAAACCGGATTCAACCCGTAACCGTCGCAGTTGGACAGCAAGGTGCCGGACAAAGACGCCCCACTCGTCGTCTGCGCCCGGCTTCATCCTGCTCACATCTCGAGCGTTTCGAGAAGCGCTTACCGGTATGGGCCTACGCGTATGCCGCGCTCAGACGCGACCTTGAGCTAGCAATCGCACACCTACAACGGCTCGCAGCAGAGAACGAAGCACTGCGGAGCGATGTGGTCACAGCAAGGAACATCGTCCACCTCCGCGACCGATAACCGTTACCGGCTGCGAAGGTCCGGAACGCCATCCGGAGTCATCTGCGCAAGATCGACGCCGAGTACCTGAGCCATGGCAAGAAGGGATCTCAGCGGCGGGTTTGCTGGGACACCTGCTCTGGACTCGCCACGCTCGTAACGCTGGTAGGTGTATCGCGCGATTCCGGATCGATAAGCCACGTCCTCTTGGCTCAGGCCTGCACTGGTTCGGAGCTGCCGGAGGTGAATCGCGAAACGGAGTGCGAAGTCAGCCCACTCGGCTTCGACCTGCACATCTCTCGCGACCACCCTTCAAGAGTTGCTTCAAGGCCGCACCCGTGTGGCCTAGTCTGTGTGGCATAATTTCGGTGGCCATACGAAACAATCGACTTACGCCGGATCCGTTCCACTCTGCACGTGTGCTGCCCGCCCTTCGGACACCGCGGTCGCACCGCAGGGCAGGCCCGATGCGTGCGACCGCGATTGTGATGGTGACCGTGCCGACCAATACCTGGACAGCTTGGTGGCGAGCGGGCGACTATCCCCCGCCTGCCACTTGGAGCTACGCCTTTGAAGAATTCACTCGCGACGAGCCTGCAGACGAGTGGGCGTTGGCGGCAGCGATCTTCATCGCTCAGTACCGTCGTCGCCACGCACAGGGACCAACCTTTCGAGAGCTTTTCGAACACTTGCTTCCAGATACAGGCGGGGTTCCATCTCGCCTTCCGATCGACTGGGACACGTTAGACCGGCGTCGCCGAAGCAACGACTTCCGTCGGTACGTAGTGATCGAGTGGCGCCGCCGCGGATACATCGGATACGACAAGCAAGTAACGCGCAGTCTTCGAGTTGGTCCGCGCTTTCGCGAGCAGTCTCGCGCGCTCAACGCGCGACCCAGCGAAAGCGACGATGTGTCGGGCGATGCGAGCCGAATACAGCCCAGTATCCTTGTGGATTGGCTGATGCGTGGGGAGCGATCCACATTAGATCGTGGAGCTTCTCGAGGCGTTGGAGGTGGCGATTGAAGAGCAAACCGCAGGACCGTGAGCTCTCCTGTCACCGGAAGCGAGAAGGGACGCCTGATCATCACGACGCAGTCACGCAGGAGCAGCTGGATTCATTGCTCGAGGAGTTCGGACGACTCGTACATGCGGCGGCAAATACTGGGCGGGGCGACGTGCTCAACAGGGCTCCCTCTGCTGCTCGTCGTGAACCGGAAACGGCGCTACCCGGTGTGGCAGTTCGACAGATTCCGCGGCGTGCTCGAGGGCGCCGCGCCGGTAGGGAGGACACTCCCGGAACCCTGGTCAGCTGGAACTGTGCGCGCGTTCATGACGGATCAACCCCCTGCGCTCAAGTCACCCAGGCGCAGTGGTTGCTCCTGAAGAGGGATCCGAGTTCGATTATCGCGGATCGCAAACTCCTGCGAAACGTGATCGGCTTACCTGACGAGCATCAAGCCATGACTCTTCGTCTATCTCGGACTTGGGGAAACGCCAGGACCCGGCCGACGAAGATCCAGGGGACTGCGCAGCAAGGCCCATCGAACGACGCACCGGCGTCGGGGCAGCGTACATTCGCCCTGAGGGACGACGTTCCGATACCGAAGCAAGAACACCATCGAGGTCCAATGAACAACGAGCCCGCAACGCCCCAGGAAGTGCGGAGGTCCCTCGCCGCTATTCAAAAAGGACACGAGCTCGGAGGGCATGAGTTGGCAGAGGAAGACCTGGATCGCGCTCGACGCATCCTCACCGGAGAACTCACTCCGGAAACGGCACGAACGGAATTGGATGCAGCGATTCAGGCGCTCGTCGACACCGAACGCGCCAACTAGCTATCCGCTGAAGGAACCGTCGACGAGCGCCTGGGCAGCGCCAGCAACTTCGTCGAAGCGCCCATCACGAATCGCAGTGACGGCAGTGCTGTTCCCCAGCCACGGATTTGCGCCGATGAACCACAGTCGGGCTATGTCGGGACCTTCGGCGTCGCATACTTTCCGCCACACCGCTTCGGCGCACTCAAGTCGACCTATAGCGTCAGCATCCGGATGAGGACCTTCCTC
This sequence comes from Microbacterium sp. CGR1, assembly GCF_001266755.1. Taxonomy (NCBI): domain Bacteria; kingdom Bacillati; phylum Actinomycetota; class Actinomycetes; order Micrococcales; family Microbacteriaceae; genus Microbacterium; species Microbacterium sp. CGR1. The sequence continues at coordinate 699,206 of NZ_CP012299.1, read as the reverse complement.
ACTGCTCCAGGCGACCGCGGCACGCGTGTCCTTCGAACCGGCCAACGTCGATACGAGCGTCGGGCCGAGGACACTCGTGAGATGGCGGACAAGATCTGCACGGCGGGATGGAGCCATGCTGCGATCCTATTCCGGACCAGACCAACCGCCATGGTTCTAGTTCAAGCACAGTAGGTTCGCTGGCAGCCCCGGAGCCCACGCCGGTGTGCGCCGAGCTCGGCGAAGTCACAAGAGTTCCCCAAGTACACAAGAGTTCATCGAGTACACAAGGAATCACAGCGAAAGCGACAAACATCGGAACTCGAGATCACCGTCTCCCCGCGCGAGACACTCGTATGGGCTCCAGCGGCAAAGTCGGCTCAGGAGCTGGGGCACGATCTCACTAAGTCCGGCTACCTCGTGCAAGACGCCGACCCGCGGGCACTCGACAACGCCGGTCTCATCCCCGAGGGCGCGCGCCTTGAGTTCGACCCCGCGCGCATCTTCGACGTCGGGATCGGCGCGGACGCGAATGCTTCCCTGCATGCGCTCGTCGACTCCGGACACTCGCTCGTCTGGCACGGACGGCAGACGCGGCTCACACGGAAGGTCTGGGGCGTGCCCTGTGGCGATACCGCGCAAGGGCCGACCGCGCGCCCTCGGCACCGTGAGAGCCACGCACTTCGGCGCAGCGGTGCGTAGCCCTTTCCAGCTCGGGCTCCGCATCTCTCGCGAGACCTACGCGACGATCAACAAGCGCTCGTCGCTCCCGCGATGGCACCGTGAGGAAAACCCCGAGCTGTGGGACTCCCTCGACTGGTCGTACGAAGACGCCGAGCACCGCTTCCACTCCGACGAATGGTGCGAAGAGGATCGCGAAAAAGACGCCTTCAGTTTCGGTACGAGCTCCAGAATGTGCACGATCGTGTCGACCGCAGCGTCCGGCTCCGACGCCTTCGAAGCGCAGTTGTTGCGTTCGGTGTTAGCGGTATGTGTGACTCCCGACGCGGGTCAGGATCCAACGACGCTGTGACACCGCCGCGCTTTGGCGGCCGCGACATCGCGCGACGTCACTGACGCTGACGTTGATGAAGTCGGACTATGGCAAGCCTGATCAACGGGCCAGCTATCGCGGAGATGATCAAGACGAGCGCCGCGGCTGCAGCTGCGAAAAAGACCCAGGCATTCCTCCCCCAGAGGCGATCTGGATCGCTGGCGACAGCGATCCCGACGAAGACAAGCACCGCGGTGACGGTCGACCCGTAGGACCAGGATTCGACGCGGTCGGCAAGACTGGCGGTTTTCGCGACTGCCTTCCGAGCGACGGGGATCACCAGCTCTCCGCCATCTCGAAGCGAGGTAGCGTCTCTCCTCGGGTCACGATGACCTCAACTTTCGACCGGCCGAAACCATCCACCACGAGTCTCGGTACGTCGAGGCTTCGGCAGGGGGTTACGGCGGGTCGATCCTCGGCGTGTCGTGCCGTCGAACAAGGCAGGCGGTCACCCCGCCGCAAATGATCGTTTTCGGCAGCTCTCGCGTAAGGCTGAGGCGTAGGGTTGCCTGATCGCCCCGGACCCTGTCAACGGCGGTGGTCCGGTCCGCTCCTCGTGAGAGCGGTAGCCCGTCCGTCCACTCGTCGCAAGGGTGGTGCCGACGCCCGACTAATCGTCGAGACGGTCGAGAATCTCGTTCATCTGGTCGATCTCTTCCTGCTGTGACGAGATGATCTGCTCACAGAGATCTTGGATCTCCGGGTCGCTGATGTCTGATTGCTCACACACCAGAATCGCTCGAGAGTGATGCGGGATCATGGAACGGAGGAACTGGTCGTTACCGACGAACGCTTCCGAGCGTCCCATGAAGAAGGCGACAAGGAAAAGCGCGGCGAAACCGACGAGCAAGCTGATGTTCGCGGCCTTGTTCGGGAACATCTTCCACATGACGATGACCATGATGATACCCATGGGGAAGACCATCATCAGCGCCATGTAGAGGTTGCTGACGTTGAGGAAGAGATCGTCCAGGACGTTGATCATCGCGAACGTGAGGAAGTACATCACGACGAAGCTGAGTGATAGTGAGATGGCGAGCTTCACGTAGCTCGACATCCCACCCTGATTCTTCTCCTGGGAGTCGCCGGAGGGCGGGCGTGCACCGTTGTCGGCGCGCTGCCGTGTCATAGCGACTCCAGTAGTGCGACGCACGCCTGTTCGCAGCGTCGGCATGCCTCAGCGCAGATCGTGCAGTGTTCGTGCATGGTGTGCTGTTCGCACTCGTTGGCACAGCTCATGCACGCCGTTCGGCAAGCTTCGAGCGCGGCACGGGTGACGCTGGCGTCGTGCCCGGTGTGCCGGGAGAGGATCCGGGCGGTGGTTACGCAGAGGTCTGCACAGTCCTGGTTCGTGCGAATGCACTTGATCAGGTCAACAACCATGTCCTCGCTGAGGCAAGCGTCGGCACATGCGGTGCATGCTTGCGCGCACGCGAGACACGCGTCGATGCAGTCGACGAGCTTCCTCTGATCAATTCCGCCCAGATCTTTCGGGTGCGTGCGGAGCATTTCTTCGGTGACGGTCATGAGAGAACTCCTTTCGTGAGCCACGAAAGTACGCTCGCATCGCCCGCGCACTGAGGCCCTTGAATACCCCGCTGGGGTCTGGTAACCCGGAATTGATAAGCCGCCGCGCTGCGCAGGTCAGCCTGTGAGCTGAACAGAGTCGGCGACCACGTTCGCCTAGCGAGAACAGAATCGAAACCATTGAGTTGATACCCCCTGGGGGTATACTCGGGGCATGAACGGGTACGACGGAAGCAAAGACGACCTGCGCAAGCGGTTGAATCGCGTCGAAGGCCAGGTGCGGGGGATCTCCCGGATGGTCGATGAGGACAAGTACTGCATCGACATCCTTACGCAGGTCTCTGCGGCGACGAAGGCCCTGGAGACGGTGGCGTTGTCTTTGCTGAGCGATCATCTGAGTCACTGCGTCGCTCAGGCAAGTGCCGAGGGGGGCGACTTCGCAGCGGAGAAGGTTCGTGAGGCCAACGAAGCCATCGCCCGCCTGGTTCGTTCATGACCACACGTCTGATTAGTAGAGGAGAACACCATGACTGATCGCATCGAGCTGGGACTGACGGATGCGAACGCTGGCTGCGCATGCTGCGCTGCCCCATCGAACACAGAGACAACCGTGCACGACGATTCTGCGGTCACATCGGAGGTGCTCGTCGACGGGATGACATGCTCGCATTGCGCATCGAGCGTCAGTGAGGAGCTGGGCGCTGTCGACGGTGTCGAGTCCGTAACCGTGGATCTCAACGCGGGTGGCACCTCCCGGGTGACCATCCGCAGCACCGCCCCGGTCGACCCCGCCGCTGTGAAGGATGCGGTGGAAGAGGCCGGCTACGCTCTCGCGACCAGCGGCGTCTGAGTCGCATTTGACGGCGTCCGGCTTACCCGGGCGCATCCGAACAAGGAGTCCCCGATGAGCCAGCACGACGAACACACCGAACACACCGCGCACCGCAATCACACGGCGGCGGCCACGACGGAGCACCACCATGGGGCGATGAGCCACGATCACGCTGCACCGCACGAAGACACCGGGCACGCCGACCACGGCGGCCACGGCGGGCATGGTGGCCACGGCGGGCATGGTGGCCACGGTGATCATGTGGAACAGTTCCGGCGCCTGTTCTGGATCATGCTGCTCCTCGCCCTGCCGGTGGTCGGGTTCTCGATGATGTTCTCGATGATCCTGGGGTACTCGCTGCCGGACGTGGCGTGGGTCGCGTGGGTGTCGCCGGTTCTTGGGACAGTCATGTACGTGTGGGGCGGGGCCCCGTTCCTCACCGGCGCCGTGAGCGAACTCCGTGCCCGCAAACCGGGGATGATGCTGCTGATCGCCCTCGCGATCACCGTGGCGTTCCTCGCCTCGTGGGGGGCGAGCATCGGGCTGCTGCACCACGAGCTGGACTTCTGGTGGGAGCTGGCTCTGCTGATCGTGATCATGCTGCTCGGTCACTGGATCGAGATGCGCTCCCTTGCCCAGACGACCTCGGCATTGGACTCCCTCGCCGCATTGCTGCCCGACGAGGCGGAGAAGGTCGACGGAGACACCACCGTCACCGTCGCACCGGCTGATCTGCAGGTCGGAGACGTGGTGGTGGTGCGTCCGGGCGGGCGGGTCCCTGCGGACGGGCGGATCGTGCAGGGCTCGGCCAGCATGGACGAGTCGATGATCACCGGAGAGTCCCGCCCGGTGCGCCGCAGCGATGGTGACCCGGTGATCGCTGGCACCGTAGCCACCGATTCCGGGGTGCGGGTGGAGATCACCGCGATCGGCGAGGACACCGCTCTCGCGGGTATCCAGAGACTGGTCACGGAGGCGCAGGGTTCGTCGTCGCGGGCGCAACGACTCGCGGATAAGGCGGCGGGTTGGCTGTTCTGGTTCGCGCTCGGCGCTGCCGCGATCACCGCGATCGTGTGGACTCTCGTCGGCCAGCCCGACGCCGCGGTGATTCGCACCATCACGGTGCTGGTGATCGCCTGCCCGCACGCGCTGGGTCTCGCGATCCCACTTGTCGTGTCGATAGCGACGGAACGCGCCGCGCGTGGGGGCGTTCTGATCAAGGATCGTCTCGCACTGGAAAGCATGCGCACCGTCGACACGATCCTGTTCGACAAGACCGGCACGCTCACCAAGGGCACCCCCGCCGTAACCGCGATCGATCCCGTCGCAGGGACCGACGCCGATCAGCTGCTGGCGTGGGCGGCGGCCGCGGAAGCGGACTCCGAACATCCCCTCGCCCGTGCGATCATCAACGCGGCAAAGGAGAAGAATCTCACCGTTCCGCGCTCGACCGATTTTGAATCCTCCCCCGCTGTGGGGGTGCGTGCCCGTGTCGCCGGACACGTCGTGCAGGTCGGTGGCCCGTACATGCTCGAGCAAGAACACGTCGCCGAGCTGCCGGTGGCCGACGAGTGGCGGGCTGAGGGTGCGATCATCCTCCACGTGCTCATCGACGGTCAGGTGACGGGCGCGCTGCGCCTCGCGGATGAGATCCGCTCCGAGTCGCGTCACGCGGTCGATGCGCTTCACGAGCGCGGCGTGCAGGTGGTGATGATCACCGGTGACGCTGACGCGGTCGCCGCGTCCGTCGCCGGCGAGCTGGGTATCGACCGATACTTCGCCGGGGTCCGTCCGGAGGACAAAGCCTCCAAGGTGAAAGAACTGCAAAACGAAGGCCGCAAGGTCGCGATGGTCGGCGACGGCGTGAACGACGCCCCGGCCCTCGCCCAGGCGGACGTGGGGATTGCGATCGGTGCCGGAACGGACGTCGCGATCGCCTCCGCGGGTGTCATCCTCGCCAGCGACGACCCCCGATCGGTGATCTCCGTGATCGAGCTATCGCGTGCCAGCTACCGGAAGATGAAACAGAACCTCTGGTGGGCCGCCGGGTACAACCTTCTCTCAGTGCCGTTGGCTGCCGGTGTGCTCGCCCCCGTCGGGTTCGTGTTGCCGATGTCGGTCGGTGCGGTGTTGATGTCACTGTCCACGATCGTTGTCGCGCTGAATGCGCAGTTGCTGCGACGGCTGAAACTCAGCCCGGGCGCCGTCGTCGACAAGTAGGCGCATGGGCGGCGGCGACGTACCCTGGAACAAGTGGAGGTGGGACAGTGTTGATGACGATCGCACGGCGCGTGCATGACCGGCGCACCCTCACCCGTACCCTCCTGACCGTCGTCGCCGTCGCCTTTTCCGTGATCTTCGGGCTTCTGGCGATGCACTCGATGAACACGCACACCATGCCCTCCGGGCACAGTGAGACCATCGCCGTCGCACCCGCGCATGCCGACGCTCAACCGGCACACACCTCAGGCGACGCCGCAGCGATGGACGAGGCGGGGTGCGCCACGTGTTCTGACGATCACGGCATGGCGTGGATGGCCTGCGTTCTCGCGCTCCTCATTGCCATCGTGCTGCTCGCCCGGCCGTCCGCCTGGTGGCGAGCCGTCACACACTCCTCGGGAACGCCCGTGTCCCGCCTACACCTCCGGGATGCGCTGCATCCACTGCGGCCTCCGTCTCTCACCGTTCTCTGCATCAGTCGCACGTGATGGCAGGCGTGCCCGCCCTCGGCGGGTAACGCCCCTCGCCCAGCCTCTCTCGCTGGGCACCCTCATCGACTTTTGGAGAACCCATCATGAAGACCCGTTTTGCGGCGACCGCCGCACTCACCCTCGCCGCGTTGCTTGGACTCACCGGCTGCGCCGGTAACACCTCCGGCGGCGGCGACATGCCCGGTATGAACCACGAAAGCAGCAGCTCCGCCCCGGCCTCCGCGGATGCCAATGACGCCGACATCATGTTCGCCAGCATGATGAAGGAGCACCACGCCCAGGCCATCGACATGTCCGACATGCTTCTCAGCAAGGAGGGCGTCGACGAACGTGTCGTCGCCCTTGCGGAAGAGATCAAGGCCGCGCAGGAGCCCGAGATCCAGAAGATGGACCAGTGGCTCGAAGAGTGGGGCGCTGACACTTCCGACATGGAGGGAATGGATCACGGCGGCGGCATGATGTCCGAAGAGGACATGCAGGCTCTCGAGGACGCCACCGGTGCGGACGCCAGCCGCCTGTTCCTCGAGCAGATGATCCAGCACCACGAGGGTGCCGTCGAGATGGCCCAAGAAGAGGTCGACAACGGCCAGAACAGCGACGCGATCGCTCTGGCCGAGACGATCATCGAGGCGCAGACCACGGAGATCGCCACGATGACAGATCTCCTCGACGCACTCTGATCCACCTTCGGGGGTGCGGCGCTCGCCCGCACCCCCTAACTGGCCTTCTCGCAGTAACCCACGCCACCGCGCTGGCGCCATGTCGCGACTCTCATTCGCGTACCGCGCGCACCCGCATGCACTTCTTCACGTCGGAGCCTCATGAACCGCCACTCGCCCCTACCCGCTCTCGCGATCGCTCTCGTAGCCGTCGCCCTCACCGGCTGCGCCGCGCCGCAGGCCTCCGGCACCAACGCGGTGCCACCCGTCATCGAACACATTCACGGTGTTGCCGTTGACCCGCGCGGTGAGAACCTCTTCGTGGCTACCCACGGGGGAATCTTCACCCTCACGCCCGAGGGTGCGATCACCGGCCCCATCGGAGGCCACGACTTCGACGCGATGGGCTTCACCGTCCTCGACGATTCTCTCTTCGCATCCGGGCACCCCGGCACGCAGACACCTTCAGAGCTCGGCTCACCCCACCTCGGCGTCATTCGCAGTGACGACTTCGGGGAAACCTGGTCACCGATCGCTCTCAATGGCACCACGGACTTCCATGTCCTCACCGCAGGGCCTGACGGCGCTCTTTACGGGATTGCTTCCGACGGGGTCGACCTGCTCATCAGCACCGACAACGGTCGCGAATGGAGCCGCGGCGCAACACTTGCCGCGGCAGACCTCGCAGCTACCGGCGATGGTCTTTACGCGGCCGCGGAGGAAGGATTGCTGCTCAGCACCGATAACGGTGCCACCTTCACCCCCGTCGCCGCCGCCCCCCTGCTCTACATGCTGGACGCGCGACCCGATGGCTCGCTCGCAGGAGTCGGAACTGACGGCGCCCTCTGGTCGCAGAAAAACGAAGGAACATGGCAGCGCCTCGATTCTCTTCAAGGAGCCGCTCAGGCCTTCACCGCGATCAATGATGACCATTTCATCGTGATCGACGACCGCGGCATCGTCCAGATCACGCCCGACGACACCACAGTCCTCGCTCCCGCCCGATAGACGACACACACCAGAACGGCCGCCATGATCCAGCGCCGCAACCCATTCCGACGTATGTCTGTCTTCATCGCCTGCGCCACAGCCCTCGCCGTGATGCTCGCCATCGCGAGCTTCTATCTCATCGGAGCCTTATTCAGATGATCCGCCACCCGCACCGAGCTCGACACCGCTCCCAGTCACACATTCCCACCCCCTCAGCGCCGCGCACCACCCAGCCCTCCCGACACCGGCTTCACGATCGCCTCGTACGCGTTGGCGTCTTCCTCATCCTCGCCGCCGTCGCACTGATCGCAGCTCACCTCCTCATCGACGCAACCCCGCCCGACGAACAGTCACTCTGGATATACACGCTCGGAAGCTACGAAACGGCCTTCATCCTCACTATCGGTGGACTCGCACTGGTGTTGCGTGAGTCCCCGGGAAGCGACCATGATTCTCGATAGTTACTGGGCCAATGCCCTCTGGTCCATCATCCCAACCATCGGCGTCGTCGCCGCATTCTGGTTCGTCCTACGATCCATCATCCGAGCAGACCGCAACGAACGAAGCGCACACGCACGAATTGAACAGCAACTGCGCGCAGAACGACAGCGATCCCAAGAACGAACGCCTCCGGATGAAAAGTAAGCAGCGTATAGCCCCCTGTTAGCATGCGCGGCACCGCGACGAGTTGCAGACACTGCCATAAGGCCTGCAGCCGTCGACCGGGGCCGCTCTATACCCAGCATCCACGCAAGAAGAGAGGATCCTAAGAACCATGAAGATCGAACTGTTACACATCGCTGAATGCCCCAGCTGGATCGAAGCCGGGCACCGTGTCACCGCGGCCCTCCGAGAAGCGGGCTACGAAGCAACAGAACTGCGCTATCGACTCATCCGCACCGAAGAGGACGCAGCGGAAGTCCCCTTCGCGGGGTCCCCCACGATCACCCTGAACGGGAAAGACCTCTTCCCGGGTGCGGACCCCAGCGCCGACCTAGCCTGCCGAGTCTATGCGACCCCGGAAGGTCTGGCCGGTCTCCCAACGATCGATCAGATCCGAAACGCCATCCTCACTCATGGCAACTGACTCCGATCAGGTATGCGCATGCTGCGGGCGATCGCTTCCCCGTAGGAAGCTGCATGCCCTTCGCGACGACGGAGTGTTCATCTGTCGGCGCTGCGCATGGTGGGTGGCCCTACGCTTACGCCCGGACCATACGTCGGCGTGAGCACGGCATCCCATGGGGACCCGGGCGGGAAGGCGGAAGAGAGCTCTTTTCCCAATTCACCTCCCGCCGGAAACCCTATTATCGGCGGGCTCTCACACCGCCGATACCGACAGGCGCGTCTCACGCTCCCACGCCTGGGTTGCGACCTGCATGGCATCCCACGGGGAGCCGAGTGGAGGCGTGTAGGAGAGATCGAGGTCACTCATCGCCGCGACCGTCATGCCGTGATGCAGAGAGGTCGCGTATGTGTCGACGCGCTTGGCGATCTCCGCGCCGCGGGTACCGACGAGCTGCGCGCCGAGGAGGCGGCCGTCACGGGTGTCACCCGTGATGCGGATGCTGATAGGCGTCGCACCTGGGTAGTACCGCTTGTGATCGTCCGCGACCGCCGTATGGCTGTACGGTGCGAAGCCAGCTGCAGCAGCCTCATGATCGCGGAGACCCGTGCGAGCTGCGACGACGTCGAACACCTTCACGACCTGCGTGCCGAGACTCCCGGCGAATCGTGTATCCCCACCGATCGCGTTCTCCCCCGCGACGCGTCCCTGCTTGTGCGCCGTGGTGCCGAGAGGAAGGTATGTGACGCCCAGCAGGCGGTGGTGGGTGACCACTCCGTCGCCGGCCGCCCAGACGTGCGGCAGGCCGGTGCGCATCCGTTCGTCGACGACGACAGCGCCGCCCGCGCCCGTGGTTGCGCCGGCTGCGGTGAGAAGGCTGGTGTTGGGTCGCACGCCCACGACGACGAGCACCACGTCAGCGGTGCGGGAGAACGCTTCACCTTCGCGGGTTCCGAGCACGGCAATTCGTCCGGCTTCACGAGTGACGGCTTCGACGCGCGTGCCGGTGAGGACGTCGACGCCGTGGCGGGTGAGTTCGTCGTGGACGAGGGAGCCGAGTTCGGGGTCGAGTGTGGAGAGGACTTCGGGGCCGCGCTGCAGCTGGGTGACCTTAAGTCCCCTGACGGTGAGCGCTTCGGCCATCTCGAGGCCGACGTAGCCCGCTCCGACGATGATCGCCGTCTCGGGCTGATGCTCGTCGAGGTACTTCTCGAGCGCGAAGGTGTCGCCCATCGAGTGCAGCAGGTGCACGCCGTCGTCGGGGCCGAGCTGGTCAAGCCCTGCGATGCCGGCCGTCGACGGCGATGCCCCCGTGCCGACCATGAGCTCGTCGTACGCGATCGTCGATTCCGTGCCGTCAGCATTGCGGACGGTGAGCCGGCGGCTGTCGACATCGATGCCGGTGGCGAGGGTGTCAAGCCGGAGGTTCATACCGGTGGCTTCGAGATCCGCGTGGGTGCGGTGGGCGAGCGACTGCCAGGGCTGCACTTCGCGGGAGAAGTAGTACGGGATGCCGCAGATCGAGAAGTTCGGGTACGAGTCGGCGACCACGACAGTGACGTCGACGGATGGGTCGAGTTCGCGGGCGCGGAGGGCGGTGGAGATTCCGGCGTCGCTTCCGCCGATCGCTACAAGATGCATGAAGGCGCCTTTCAGGGCTGGGTTTCGAGTTTCTGAGGAACCACCACGTCGCCCGCGGTGCGGGCGGCGGTTGGATAGAGGGCGAGCAGCAGCGCGAGGCCGATGGCAGCTCCGGCAAGCTGTGCAGCGATGAACGGCGCGACAGACGACGGCGCGATACCGGCGAACGTGTCGGTAAACATGCGGGCGATCGTGACGGCGGGATTCGCGAACGACGTGGAGCTGGTGAACCAGTAGGCCGCGCCGATGTACGCCCCGACCGCGGCCGCGGTGGCCGAGCCCTTTCCGGTGCGGGCGAGCGCGAAGATCAGCAGCACGAGGCCGGCAGTGGCGACCACTTCCCCGACCAGGTGCCCGCCTGTGACCCGGTCATTGGACGAGAACGCGGGGCCGCTGTCGAACATGACCCCGGCGAGGAGGGTGCCGGCGATGCCGCCGAAGATCTGCGCGAGCACATAGGGAGCGACGTCGCGCAGCGGAAGACCGGTGCCGGCGCTGCGGCCAAGCAGCCAATCCGCGACCGTCACCACGGGGTTGAAGTGCGCACCGGACACCGGACCGAGCATCAGGATCAGGACCGTCAGACCGAGGGCGGTGGTCAGGCTGTTCTCCAGCAGCTGGAGGCCGACATCGTCCGGGGACAACCGCTGCGCGGCGATACCGGAGCCCACCACGATGGTGACGAGCAGTCCGGTTCCGAGGAACTCGGCGGCAGCGCGGCGCAGCACGTGTGGCCGCTCTGCTTCGGTGAGGGAGGGGTGAGAAGTTTTCATGTCGGCTCATCTTGACCTGAACGGGGTAGTTCAGTCAAGATTGAGACAATGAATATTGAACGAATTGATCAGGTAGAGGCGCGCGCGGCAAAGCATGCTGCGCTGAGCGACCCATCGCGCCTGCGAATCGTCGATCGCCTCACACTCGGCGACCTCTCCCCGACCGAAATCGGGGTGGCCCTAGGCCTCCCGTCGAATCTCATCACGCATCACTTGAATGTGCTGGAGTCCGTGGGGATGGTGTCACGCTCCCGCTCAGAGGCGGACAAGCGCCGCAGCTACGTCCATCTGACCGACGACGCTCTTCACGGACTCACTCCTGGACGGGCGGAACGCGCGAGCCGTGTCGTATTCGTGTGCACCGCGAACTCCGCGCGGTCGCAGCTCGCGGCGGCGTTGTGGTCGACCCACAGCAGCATCCCGGCGTCATCCGGAGGAACGCACCCGGCCGAACGGATAGATCCGGGCGCTGTGGCCGCAGCAGATCGCCACTCGCTCGCTCTGCGAGATGAATCACCCCAAGCCTTGACTTCCATCCTGAACGATTCAGATTTCGTGGTCACCGTATGCGACAGCGCCCACGAAGAAATTGGCGTTGCCGGACACCTGCACTGGTCGATCCCCGACCCCGTGCGGATCGGCACCGACGACGCCTTCGACACCACCTTTGACGAGCTGGAGCGCCGGATCGCGGAACTCGCGCCCCGGCTCGCCGCCAGCTGACTCACCCTGAAAGAGAACCCGTGACTGACACCACTCCGACCGTCCTTTTCATCTGCCAGCACAACGCCGGCCGCTCGCAGCTCGGTGCAGCCCTCCTGGAGCACCTAGCCGGCGACCGCTTCGCCGCGACCTCGGCCGGCCTTTCCCCTGCCGATGAAGTGAACCCGGCCGTAGCCGCCACCATTGCAGAGCTCGGAATGGACATCACCGACCGGGTGCCCCGCGCCGTCACCGTCGACGACCTGGACACTGCCGACATCGTGGTCCTGATGAAACCGGGACTCACGCTGCCGTCCACGCCCCGCGGAGAGGTTCTGGAGTGGTCATTCCCGAACCCGGAGTCCTGGGACGCCGACGCAGTGCGCCCGCTGCGCGAGGCCGTCTCCGAGAAGATCCAGACCGCGCTTCTCATCCGTTGAGCTGACTGGAGCGGAGCGTCAGAGCTCGATGCGCCTCCACCGAATATGCCTGCCGAAACCCGCTTACGGCGCACGTTTCTGGATCCCTGTACAGCGCTGCACGAGTCACCTCGCCGTAAACGATCGTTTACGGCGAGGTCAAGCTCGGGCAGGCGGCTACGTCCGAGACAGACGCAGGTGAGCCATCGCGAGCCGCTTGACTCGAATCGGCGGTTGCAGAGCAACCCTCTGCCCATGCAGCGGTACTCTTCCCCCATGGCGATGAGCGTTGACCTGGATCGTGTGCGTGGGCTGCTCGCGCGCGGCGCAGAATCAGACGATCTCGACTTCAAAGCGGAGTGGGACCCTAGTCAAAAGTCAGACCTCATCGAACTTTGTAAAGACATTGCTGCGATGGAATCCCTACCCGACGGTGGCTACATTGTCGTGGGCGCTGACGATCACGGGGCGCCGAGTGGCTTGTTTGCACCACGAGCTGTCCGCGACTTCGATGAGCAGAAGATCCGATCCAAAGTCGCGGCCGTGCTCGGCGAGCCCATCGACTTCAGCGCAGCCCTCCACCGCATCGAGTCCAACGACTTTTTCTTGATCGGTGTAGGCCCGAATCGCGACGGCATGCGGATCATGCCGAAGGATGGCGAGTACGCGAACAAGACCATCTGGCGCGCCTGCGATGTGTTCGTGCGTCGTGGTACCTCCAGCGTTCGCTGGAATCAGCACGACGCACGCGGCATCATCGAGCGCATCATCGCGGTACGCAAAGAGGAATGGCGACGAGACATCTTCGAGACGATCCGCGTCGCTACCCCAGCCTTCGAGCCGGGTGGCTTCGTGAACGTGAATGTAGAGATGCCCGCTGAGTCTTTCGGCGCGGCGGTCACCGAGCTAATCCGCCGCGCCGACGAAGTCGGGCTCGACCTACTTCTTCGAAAGACGATCGGCGACGCCGTCACCGTGGTCGATTCGGCCTCGGGGAAGGACGCTAGGGCTGCTGCGTCTGAACTCGGTGATCAGCTCGACCGACTCAATATCATCGCTGCGCTCACCGCGCGCTACTCAGCAGGCACAGTCTTCTCCCGAGCGATCCATGGTTACCAAGCTATCTACGAGGCGGTCGACGAAGAAATGGCCACCCACCCGCGCCGGTTCCCGCTCGGCCACAAGGAAGTACTGATGCACCTCTATGCCCTCGGCGCTGTCCTGGTGCGGGAGAAGCAGTGGGATGACTTGGCGGTTTTGGTCCGCCTCGCTCCCATCAGTACGTACGGTGGCTACTGGAAGTCACTGTTGCGAAAGGCCGAAGTCATGGTCGCTCGAGCCGAGCTGCTGACTGACGCAGAAGGTGTCCGGAGCGGTGTGATCGAGGCAGCCAAGCCGACAGCCGCCCATCTTTTCGACCTGATCGGCGCCGGCCAACCTTCAGACCTCACGAATCTGTTGGTCGAGTTCGATGTCTACCGCGGTATCGCTAACGCCGGAAAAGACGGAAATGACAAGCTCGGCGCGTACACGAACTTTGCCCTCTACTACTCGGCAAGGGCCGAGCCCGCGTTCCTGACCATTCTCAACGACTCTGTCGCGCGCGCCGCGCTCTTCGACGGCACCGACGCCCAACTCGCGGCCGTATACAGGCACATGGACGACACTGCAAGGAAAGAAGCTTCCGCCTTCAACGGCTGGGATGGTTTCGAGGACCAGCGCCTCAGGGCCTTTACCGACACCGTTGGGGACTGAGACGGTGTCGATGGGCGGTGCGATATTCCCGGATGGTGCTCGTCAAGAACCGGTTCCGCGTTCCACGACGGTTAGAGCATCCGCGGACCACTACATCGCTCGGACGCATATGCGTCGATGGGCGACCAACAATCGGGTGTCGGTGTTGAAGCGCGGTAGAAACGAACCGCAGCTTCTCGATGTCGGTAAGGCGGTCGCCGCTGAGCGTGGCCTCAACGACCCTTCGATCGAAGCTGCCTACGGACGCATTGAGAACGACTTCAGCAAGGCTCTAGAACGGCTACTTAATCGAAGCGCGAGCCCCACGGACCGCGACTGGAACGCGGTGAGGAAGTACGCGACTCTCGTGCATGACCGCTACCCCGCGTTAAGGGGGTCTGCGACTGAACCGAGGGGGTTGCCAGGCGGCAACATCATGATGGTGCCGAACCCGGCGAACTGGGGCGGCAGCGCGGTGTCTGACTCGCTGTATCACTTGGCCACATCGATGGATAGAGAGTCTTTGAAGGCCTTGCGTCTCCGGATGCTTGGCATCGCGGCGCAACTTCTTCCTCGGTTCCAACAGGTCTTCTACGTGGGGCCGATGCTCTTAGGTGACGCCGGGATCCACGCGATCACCCTGCACCCTGATGGGAGGACGGCTCGGTCTTATGTGGCGATGCCGCTCGCTTCAGATGCCATGATCGTTTTCGGTCACCGATTGGCCGAGGACAGCGAAGTGTCTCAGATTGCTCAGACACTCGTCATGAAGACTGCTCTGCATTCAACGGTCGTCATCGACACGATCGAAGCACCTGTGCTCAACACACTCGTTACGGACATGTGGAAACACCAGCCTGCACCGGTGGGGACGGGTACTCCGACAGCGATCCACCTTTACGACAGCTTGACTGACATCCCTCATTAGCCTCGAGAGTTCCAGCAACCGAAAAGGTCTGGCAGACCCAGCTTTCGGGGAGCAGTAAAGGCATCCTTCTCCGGATGCCAGGACGAAGAGCCGCAAACGATCGTTTCCGGCGATCGCTCAGCGCCGCCACGAAGTCCCACTCGGCCGCCGCGGCTGACGGATTCATCCCGCCATCGCACAACACATACCGGTGAGGAGTGTTCGTGAGACGGCGCCGCCCCCATGGGGCGGCGCCGCAATGCAGTGGCCGTCAACCCGCTGATGTATACAGATCTGCAGTTTCGCGCGCGATCTGCGAGTGTGCGTCGTCTAGTGCGCGGACACTCTCCAGAAAGTCATCCGGGTCGACATCTTGGTCACCGTCGCGACTGGGCCGCTGTCTCGTCACTCGCTCTCAGAGGCCGTCCTTTCCAACCGGTGTTGCGGCGCCGATTCGACACCCGCTTGAGCCGCGAGTTGAATCACCTTAACCGGCGCGAAGGTCCACTGATCGTCAGGATCGACCTGAGCGAAAGGGTTTCCTGATTCCACGAGACCGACGAACTGGCTCAGATCGGCATCGGGTTCGTGAATGTGAGATTCCATCTGCAGAAGAATCTGTCGCGCGACCCCCCATGATGCGGGGCCTTCCACCGGAAGATCAGGGAAAACCCGCTCGATGTGACGAGGTGCCGGCCAGTGTGCCGGACGGCGCGCCATTCGTACGCGGTCTCCGAAGACACCAGTCAAGACGGTCAGCGCTTCGGTGGCGTAACGCGTCCAACGCCCATCCGGCAAAGCAGCACCGACATTCTCGGCGAACCGATGGACGGTTTCGGGCCCCAACGGGAACGTCCGGTCGCGCTGGTGCGACATGTACCAGCCGCCGATGACGACCTCCTCGCTCAGGCTAAGGAAAAAGAGCCGGCATGTGCCAGCGAATGCCGGGTGAGAGCCGCTTAGTATCTCACCGACCACACCTACGTCCTCCTCCCGGACCGCCACGACGATCGCCCTCGTCTCTCGCGGCACGGTCGGATCCTCATCAGCGAACGTGGCCCCTCGTGCGACGATCCCGCTCGCACCGAAGACATCGAGAATGCCCGTCAGCTCCTGATCAGCGCGCCGATCAGCTTCCGCATTCACCCAAGAATCGACTTCCGAGAAAGCTAACGACCCGCCCGGAAACTCGGGCAGGTCCGCCGCGGACAGTGCACGGGCGGCGGTGCGGCAGCGATTGATGAGTTCGTCGGGCAGCACCTCCCCGATACCGGCGAACAACGGCATCGGGTACTGTGCGCGAGCGTCCACCAACTCACTTGCGGCAGCGAATAGACGCATTGCAGAACCGGCATACCGATAACCTGGCCGCGAGGTTGTGCGCTCCGCGCCGACCCCCTGGAGCATCGCCGAAGCCACAGTCTCTAGGCCCGCCTTCGCTCTGTCCTTCGACCGCTCCCGAAGATCGCCGTCGAGTTCAATCGATCGTGTCGCCTGAGGTTGTTCGACGCTCGAGGCCGAAGTCGGTGGGACGCCAGGGAGCGAGGAGATCGATCGCAGTGCGCTTGCAACGCGCTGGAGCCAAAGACGCCGTCGTGATGCGTTGTCTCTTACGCTCAAGCGGCTAGGAAGGTCTCCCAACAACTCAGTCAGCTCCACGACGACTTCCCGCTGAGCTCGGAGTCGTCTCGACCAACGCTCGCCTTGCGCGAGCTCGGCCACCACGGAACCCACGGCCACGTTGCGCTGGGTGTCAGCGTGGCGGGGCACAACTCCTGCTCGGATCCGTTTGTAGCCGTCCGGTTGGATCGAATCGTCAGAGTGGAACCCTGCACCCGCGGCGTCGATCACACGGGCGGTCACAACGTCGGCTTCCGGGCAAGCGTTGAAGAGACGGCGGACCAGCTGCATCACCTGCGCGTTAGAAGGGTTCTTCTCGTGCGTGGCGGATTCGAGGGAGCTACGGTGCAGTACTGGATCCGAGTCTCGTCTGAAGAATGTCGAACTGTCCACCTCGAGAAACTCTTCAGGCGAGACGGTCTCGACCCTGACCATCGCGCTCATTGTCGTGGGCAACTCCGCGATAGGCCGGCGACGAACCGTGCAGCTCAAAGCGAAGTCATCAGCTGCCACAGCTGCAATCGCTCGCTCGACAACCGGTCCTAGCGCGGTAGATGCTTCCTCTGGCGTGAGGTTCCCCAGGCGGAACAAGGACGCGATTAGCCGGCTACGATTCTCAATTCCTTCTATGTCGTCAGACGCGACGGCATGACTTTGCAGCACTTCCGCAATCGAAGATGGCGATGCATCGACCTCATACCCTTCAAGAGTTTCGCAGAAGTCTGCCGCGTCTTCGAGCGAGTTGGTTTTCAGGATGTCTGCTATCTCCGCCCACGGCATCTCGCGGAGGACTGCTATGGCGGAGGAATCACTCCAGTCGGGCAAAGCATTCGACGCAGTGTCGAGACTTTCAAGACCGAGGAGGTCGAGCGAGATGCCCGAGAAACGTTTGGCGAAAGCCATCAGGTAGAACGACTCGCGGTCCACCGCCGCCTGCGCATGACTGCAGACATCATCGCGTGTTGCGGACACGTATGCCACCACATCGCAGCGCTGCGCGCTCTCGAACAGGCCCCTGAGCACTGTCGCGCTTCCGTCTGCCTTCGCCAAACGAACGTCGCGTACGAGTGCGTTTCGAATCGGCGAGAGCAGTCTCTGCGTACGATCGAGGCGCTGTCCAGCTGGTGCCGTCGTCGCCCGCGATGTCGCCTCGCGAAGCAACCGCGACAATGCCCTCCTGTACAGCGAGGGACGGTCGCTCAGGGGCGCCGCGGCGATACAGGATACGTATGAATCGGCACGGGTCGGAGGAGGTGACTCGTGCAGCAGATCTTCCAAAGTCTCAGCACGCAAGTCGTGAATCGCGGTCCAGGCATCACCATCGTCGATCAGCACCAAATGCTCGTCGCGAAGGACTCGAAGGGCTCGACCGATGTCGGTCGGTACCGAATCGACCGTGGCGGATAGTTCATCAGGTCTCGTCTTCCGCCCCAATTGGTGCAGTGACACTACAACTCGAAGCGTCTCGATCGCTAGGGTTTGGCCGGCGTCCTCGAGTCGTTGCAGTTGCTCGGCCAGTACTTCGCGCAGGCGGCGCCCGGTTGTGGCGATCGCGATGAACTCCATTAGCAACCCGGATGCAAGTTGCAACGCCTCCTCACTCTCTACTGCGAGTTCGAGACCGGACTGGCGCATCCGCTCATAGAGCATCTCCGCGGAAGAGACAGTCAGTTCCGCGTTGACGACTGTTGCACCAACAGCGAGTCCAGGAGTGAACTCGTCATTGCGACAAGTGGCTACGAGACGCACGTGCGGTAGCTCGAGTAGCTGATCTCGGGCCATAGCCCACTCCGCGGTGTTTGGGCGCCCGAGATCGTCGACGCAGACGACGACGGGGCGATGCTCGGCGGGATCCAGGTGACGCACGAATCGAACGAGTATCGACACGTCTTCATGAGTAGCGACCCGGAGAAGACGGACGGCAATCTCTCCGCCAGTGAGCGACGCAACCCAGCGCCACATCAGCGTCGATTTTCCAGCTCCACTCTGCGCAGCGACGATCACGTTCCGTGATCTCATCGCAGCGTCCGCGAGTACCGCCTGCTCTTCCGCACGCACTACGTCGAGCCCCGCTGCGATATGCGATGGGCCCACCCTCACGCCCGCGTAAAAAGCTCCAACGGAGATCGTCGCTTCATCGAGATAGTTTGCGATCTCGCATACGCCGCTCTCGATTGCCTCGTCGAGAATGCCCGTGTCCGCGGCGAGTTGGACGCGTTGAACGAGCGCATCTACCTCGTGTTGAGACCTAGTCAAGGCTGACGCGACGTTCTCCCCGCGTTGACGAGCACCCAGTGCCGCGAGATCAGCGAACAGTTCGGCACGGACGAGATTTGCAACGCGATGCGAAAGTCGCCATTCCGTTGCGAGTGAGGCTGAACTTCTCTGGAACTCGTGCGCGTCCGCAACAACCAACCGGGCAAGCCGCACGATGGACTCAGCCTGCTCCTGAGTGGCCGCATCCCCGAGCCGGGTGCGCACCGCCTCGATCAATGGGGCAAGCGCCGGCGTGGGCCAACGATCCCCGAGCGACCTTTGCCAACCGGTTGGTGAGATGTCTTCGGGGAAGCGGCCGCTCGTCACAACCACGAGTCCGCTGACGTCGCCGTCATAGTCTCGAGAGAGCAAGGAGACACTCGCGTGAACAAGAATGTCCGCGAGCTCGGCAACACCTATGGGGGAACGTCCCGTAGAGCGTTGCTTGCACTGCACGAGCAGCCACGTGCCATCGGCAAGTTGACAATCGATGTCCTCGAAGCCCTCGGGGCGCAATTTTGTGACAACAGGCATTCCCGAGTCGGGATCCCGCGCCGCAGCGAGCAGCATCACACCGACGGCAATCTGGTAGGACACTCCGGCCATGTTGATCGCTCCGGACCGGAGTCGGGCATAGACCTCGTCCGAGGTGCGGGTCGCGGCACCCTGAACTGCCGATCTGGTTCGCTCGATCCCCGATCCGCGCGAATTAGGACTCAACAGGTACCACCGCCACATCTCGTGTCATGTTCATTCTTCCAGCTGCTTGCCGCAGCTCTGTTGGTCAACGCACCGGTGTCCCGCTGAATCCGAATCTCGGTGCTACTCAAAAGCGAGCGCTGTGAGCCGAGCACGGTGCGGTGCGTCAACCCCGGCAATAAGTTCAAACAGCCAGAGAGCCGCCTGTGGTTCGTCGTGCATCCTGCGCCGCCGATAGATAGGTCGGAGTGCGTCCACGATGGGATCAAGCTCTGACATCGCGTCAACACCGTCACGCATGCCAGCATCGACAAACGGGAAGGTCTGCGGCAACAACCAATGCACGATCGACAGCCGGTTTGCAAATACTCGAACGTTCTGGCGACGCGTAGGCTCATCGGGAGAGACCTTGACCAGCCAGCGAGTACAGGCGGAGACCCAAGCCTCCAGTCGGGGTCCATCTGCAGTCAGAGAGCCGGCCACCTCCATCGCAAAATCGAGTACTTCGTTCGCGCTGCGGCCACTCAAATACTCGATGACACTCGCGATCGCGATCGGTGCATCCTCGCGCAAGGTCATCGCGCGCCGATAAAGCTCCGGATCAAAGGGAATCTCTACGTAGCGTTCGACGAGAAGCTGACTGAGTATCGCGCCCGCCTGGCTAGCGCTAATGCGTTCTTGAGCTTGCAGAACCTCGACGAGAGCGATGGTCGAGAACGTCGCGACGCCGAGATCGGCCGCAAGCCTGTTCAGTGCGGCGTCGTCCGACCAGAGCGATCGGACAGCACCGGCTGTGTCTGCCGCAGCGAACCAAATGTCTTCGGTGATGTCTGGACGCTCGAGCGATGGCCGGCCCACCGGCCGAGCCTGCCGCTCGAGGGGACGAATAAGTTCGACCAATTGCTCGATTCGGGAAGGATCTAGGACCTGCTCTACCCCGGGCCGACCGCGCTGCGCGATGGGGCCGCGAAGACGACCGAGCCCGGGCCCCGCGGCGCCGAACCGTCCGATGGTCTGCGACGCCGCAACGGCATCCCTGAATTGATCGGCGGCGATGGTCAGGCCGGAAAACGCACCCATGAGGACGGCTCGTGCGTCCGGAGACAACACTGACAGCGCAAACAGAGCAGTCATATCCACGACGACGGATTGGCCAATGCTCTCCGCCGCCCGAACCCGTTCGTCCTCAAGCCCGGCCGACGCGAAGCGAACCCCGGCAGCATGGGAAAGAACAGCTTCGGTTAACGTGCCACCGTGTGCAAGAAGAATCATCCCGAGCGGGAAGTTTCCTCGAAAGACCTGTTCGTCAAGTTCTGAAGTGTCCGGTCGCTCACCCACGGCCGCTTCGAGCTGATCCAAGATTGACACATTCTCAGAAAGATCCATGCTCAGCCGACGGATCTCTCCATCAGGGAAGTCACGAAAGTAGTCCTCGATCAGGGAAGCCGGGATCGACTTCGGCACGTCTGACCCGTCGTCCTGTGTCGTCGGGGCCGACTCAGCAGGACCCCCATCGCGCTCCGACGACTCGCCACGTCGAGATCGATTGGGCAAGATCAGTAACCCAACGATTCTGCGTCTGATCTCTTCGTCCCGCGCCCAATCGGATGCCGCATCACGAAGATCCTCAAGTGAGGCGACTACCTCGCCAAACTGATGGTACAAACTCAACCACACCATCACGTGGGTGCGGTGAACCGGCCGCTCTCGGTCACTGAGCGTATCCCAGGTACGAAAAGCTTCGTCCAACTCACCTGCGTGGTGCTGACACGTGATCAACGTCCAAACGGCGTTGGCATCCTCCGGAAGAAGACGCACCAGGTGCTGCGCTTCGCGCGCGGCGCGATCCCAGTCAGGCACCCTCGAATACAGATCGACGAGCAGACCGCGAGTGCGTGCAAACGCCCCCCAGGAGTCTGGAGCCAGCCGCAAAGCTTCGTTCGCGCTGTAAATCCCGTCAGCAACGCGATCAACTCCCTTTTCGAGACTCGCGGTGGCCAACCAGATGTCAGCGTCGCCGAGTCTTGCAGCAGAAGCGCGAAGAGTCCGAAGCTGGAGGTCGGCTTGTCCCCGTGCCTCGTAAACCTGACTGACGATGAGACTGAGACGGGCGGACGAATGTGCAGCTGCGATTAGTCGATCAAGTCCGCCCTCGGTGTCTCCGAAGGCATCAGCGATGAGCGCAAGGTCGTCCGCGTACTCATCGTTCCCTGCGGCCCGCTGTTCCTCAACGAAGGGGTGAACAATGCCGAGGTACGCAAGACGAACCGCGAAGTGACCCTTCTGTTCGTAATCCGACGTACCGTCGAGCGCCTCCGCGTAGTAGGCCTTGACCGCCTCAATGTCGCCTTCCGTTTGAGCGATGAGAGCACGTAGGTGGGCGGCGGTGCCCTTTTCGAGCGCTTCTCCGGTGAGCAGCTCTCTCGCAAGGTCCAAGATGCCGTTATCAGCCAGCATGATGGCGCGGACAATGCGCAGGTCCAGGCTTGCTGCCTCGGTTGCTGTTGCTTCGCCGTCCGGTTCGGCCTGTGTCAATCCAAGCGCGCGGGCCGGATCGTTGAGCAGCCGCGCGGCCTCAACTGCAAGAGAAATCACCTCTATCGAGTTCTCGCCCCAGCTCCGGAGCGAGTCGCGCGTCCTTATGAGGAGACGGAACGCCGTCGGAAGATCGTCGGAGTGCAACTCCCTAGAACCGAAGGTGTGACGGGCGATCATCCCCCTTGCGGCAGAGATTGCCAAAGTCGGATTGCCCGTTTCTTCGTGAGCGCGCAACGCGAGCCGAATAGAAGTATCGAAATCTCGCGTGTTGTATGCGATCTGAGCCCTCATGATCGACCGCGTCGTCCGTTCACGGATGGAAGTCGGCTTCCAAGCTTCGATCTGCTGGATCGCTTCATCCGGCTGACCGGCGGTCTCCAGTGCATATGCCACCAGAAGAGGATGCTGGCTGTCTCGAAACGCGCTGAGTGGCAGAGACAGCTCGGACTCGAGCCGCAGTCGTCGGAACTCCCAGTATCCGAGGGGGGACGCCCCCCGATCGAGGGCACCGTTCACAAACACGAGTGCGGCCTGATTCAGCCCCGCGTCACTGGACATATCCGCGAGCCAGGCCATCACCTCTGAAGGTGCCTCGACGAGCAGTCCCGGTAGGTTCAGAGACCAGCTTTCGAGGATGGTGCGCCGCTCGCCGCGATCAAGCAATCGCAGCAACATCGGCATTTGCGACCACACACCGCTGGCCTCCCTTGCCGTTACGGCACGAATTGGCTTCAGCTTTGCTAAACGGTTCTCCCAGAGCGCCCGATCGTCGTTGACGTCCTCTACGGTGCGTTGAATCGCAGCCCCGACCGACATTGTGGCCGCGACGGGCTCCGATCGCTTGGTGATCGCCGCATCCAGGAGAGCGAAGAGGCGATTCGCTTTCTGCCTATCGCCTTGGGTGACCGCCATCAGCGACTCACGGACGCGAGCACGACCCTCCGCAGTGCTCAGCGCGTCGATGAATCGAACGGCGTCGAGGTGATTCCGGAGAACGCGTTGACTTACGTTAATCCCCTCAGCGCGCGCCTGCTTCTTCACGCTGTATATTGCTCGGATGTCGAGCGTCGTCCAACCGAGCCATCGACTTACATGCCCCGCGAAGAGCCCGATCAGATCGAACACGGAGCATCCCGGAAGCCGACTTGAGCCTCGACACAGCGGTGTGGCACTTGTTCCATTGGCCCGGCCACGTCTAGTGACGTCGAGTTCGACCATCCCAGCAACAGATTCAAGCAGTCAAGTGGCGGTGTTTTCCCTACATCGTTCACTCCGAAGAGAACGAGATGATCGCGCACTTCGAAACTCAAGTCAGGAAATCGGGCAACGTTCCGGATCTCAATGTGACACACCCGCATGAAGCCCTCCGCAACTCACGAGGACATGCAAGTCGCCCCCTAGTTCCCACCATGGCAGTAGCGGGCGATCCCCGCCACATCGAGTTAGGGGTATTGCTCGCGTCAGGAACGAGCCACCAGGCCTCAAACCGGCGAAGAGAGGAGGTTGCGGACCGAGCGATGCTCGCTCCGGGGCAAGCAACAACAGGTTGTAGGTGAGAGAAAGTTCGCTCCGCCGGATACGACGACCGTGCCGGTGGCTGCGAGCTCGCCGGCGAAGTCACCGGCGAGCATCTCTCCATAACCGCTGGCCGCCCTCGCGCCCACGATCGCGACTCGGCTCGGAGCCGTGAGCAGCGCCGGGTCTCCGCGAACCCAGAGCACTGTCGGCGCATGCACCCCAAGGTCGTCGAGAGATCTCGGCCAGAGGTCGTCCCCCGGCAGAAGGAGCCGAGCGCCGACCTCGGCTGCTGCACGGATCGCATCGAGAACGCTGCGCGCATCCGCGCGGACCATCCACCGGGCTCGTCCCTCGGCGAGAGCCCGTTCGCTGACATCCGAACTCGCCGCGGCCCCTCCGCCGATCGCCAGCCCCAGTGATGTCACTGCGCCCCGCTCCGCGATGAGCGCGCCGGCGACTCCGTCCCCCGGCTCGGTGAGGACTGACCACGACACTCGTGCCAGCGCCTCGTCCAGGTCATCGACCGGTCGCACCTGTCGCAGCGATCGCCGCACCGCCGCATCGCCTCTGAGAGACTCGATCACGATAGGTATCCCCTCTTCAAGAACAGTGCCCGTCCTATTTCTTCCCGACCTGGACTGTCGACCTCGGCGAGGTCCGCCATGGTCCAAGCCAGCCGCAGAACCCTGTCATAGCCGCGAAGAGTGAGAGCTCCCCGCTCGAGAGCCCTATCCAGGGGCGCCCTTGCCTCTGCGGCGATCCGCAGATCGAGTTGCCTCAATCGGGCGCCCGGAACTTCGCTGTTGCGGCCCCACGGTGTCCCCCGCCACCGCGAGACCGCCCGCTCACGCGCCTGCATGACTCTCGCTCGAGCTCGCTCGCTCGTCACCTCCGTACGGTCGCCGATCATGGCCCGAGCAGCAGACACGCGCGAGACATGCAGCTCGATATCGACCCGGTCGCGAAGCGGACCGGAGAGTCGGGTCGAGTATCTCCGGATCGCCAACGACGGACATGTGCATTCCGCACCGCGCACCCCGTAATTGCCGCACGGGCACGGATTGAGCGCCATGACCAGTTGGAAGCGTGCGGGGAACTGTGCGGTGACGCCCGATCGACTCACCTCGATGACGCCGGACTCGAGCGGCTGCCGCAGTGCGTCGAGCGCCACTCTCGAGAATTCCGCTGCTTCGTCGAGGAAGAGCACACCTCTGTGAGCGCGAGAGATGGCGCCAGGACGAACAGACCTCGTGCCGCCTCCGACGAGCGCCGCAACCGAGGCGCTGTGGTGAGGCGACTCCATCGGCGGCGTGGCGTCGAGAGCTCGCACAGCGTCGCCGGTGAGTGAGCGGATCGAGGCCACTTCGAGAGCCTCGTCGTCGGAGAGACTCGGAAGTATGCCGGGGAGTCGACGCGCGAGCATGGTCTTACCTGCGCCTGGCGGGCCGCTGAGCAGCATGTGATGGCCTCCTGCTGCCGCGACGATCAGAGCCTCGACCGCCTCGTCCTGGCCGACGACGTCCGCGAGGTCCAGCCTCTCGCGATGCTCCGGCGCGAGTGTCGCCGAGGCGACCGGATCCGCATCGAGCACGTCGATCTCCGCGCCGTGCCAGACGGCGACCTGCGAGAGGCTCGCTGCTGCGCGAACCTCGATTCCGGGCACCAGCCTCGCCTCCGCCTCGTTGCCCCACGGCACGATCACGGTGTCGAACCCCGCACGCGCAGCGGCGAAGACGGACGGGAGCACCCCGGGCACGGGACGGAGCCGTCCGTCGAGTCCGAGTTCGCCGAGATGCACCGTTCCCGCGATGGACCGCGTCGACAGCGCTCCCCCTGCGGCGAGAGCGGCGACCGCGATGCTCAGGTCGAAACCGGCTCCCTGCTTGGGGAGGCTGGCGGGCGAGAGGTTGACCGTGAGCCGGCGGCGCGGAAGATCGAGATGCGTGTTCTTGCAGGCGTTGTGAACCCGCTGAACCGCCTCGCCGAGCGCTTTGTCCGGCAGGCCGATGATCTTGAAGTCGGGGGTCTGGTTCGAGATGTCGGCTTCGACCTCGACCATGTGCCCGTCGACCCCGGTGAGCGCGACCGCCCACGTGCGGGCCGTCTTCACGACACGTCCACGAGATGTTCGAGGGTGCTGTGCTGCGGGTCGGCTCCGATGATCCCGATCGCCTCGATCCGGATCACGAGGCCGACCGCCTTTTCGGGATGGTCGGCCGCCCACGCATGAGCCAATTGCCACAGTCGTCGGATCTTGCGGGAATCCACGGCCTCGAACGGGTGTCCGTGGGAGATCGTCCGTCGTGTCTTGACCTCGACGATGGCGAGGTGGTGACCGCGACAGGCGACGATGTCGATCTCGCCCTGCGCACATCGCCAGTTGCGGTCGAGGACCACATATCCGATGCCGGTCAGATACCGAACCGCATGTTCTTCGCCGGATCTACCGAGCTCGTCTTTCGCTGCCATGAAGACAGCCTGTCGATCGGGATCGACGACCGCGCTTCAGGAGTGGGGACGTTGCGGAGTGCGGGGACAGCCCATCAGAAAGCCGGACTGTGCAGAAGTGGTCACTCCCCGTCGAGCGACAGCTCCTGGGGCAGCTCGAACTCGCGGCGCTGAAGCTCTTCGACGTTGACGTCCTTGAACGTCAGCACGCGCACAGCCTTCACGAAGCGGTCGGCACGATAGATGTCCCACACCCAGACGTCACTCATCGAGATCTCGAAGTAGAAGTCGTGCTCGGTGTCACGACGCACGACGTTCACCTCGTTGGCGAGGTAGAACCGGCGTTCCGTCTCGACAACGTACTGGAACTGCGCGACGACATCGCGGTATTCGCGGAACAGCGCCAGCTCGAGCTCGCGGTCGTAGTCGTCGAAGGCTTCCTCATCCATGATCACTCCATCCTAGAGTCGGCGACGCGTCGATGCCGCACGCAGGCTCAGAACAGAGTCGGGACATCCGCGATCGCCCAAGATGATCGGTGGTGTGGAGAGAGCCCGAGGCTGCGGATCGCATCGCGATGCTCGAGGCTCGCGTATCCCTTGTTCCGGTCCCACTGGTACGCGGGGTGACCCTCGTGGAGCTCCGCCATGTAGGTGTCCCTCGCCACTTTCGCGATCACCGATGCCGCCGAGACCGATGCGCAGTCGCGGTCGCCCTTGACGACCGGTCGCACCCGTAGAGGCACCGGATGCACCCGCGAGACATAGTCGTGGTTGCCGTCGAGGAGCACCAGAGCCCCGTCGAGGCGAACTCCCGAATCGACGACGCTCTGCACGGCGCGCGACGCCGCAAGACCGAGCGCTCGCATGATGCCCACCTCGTCGACCTCGGCCGCGCTGGCCCAACCGACTCCAGAAGCCTGCACCCATGCCGCGGCTCGCGCAGCGACATCGGGCCGACGCCTCTCGGTGACCAGCTTCGAATCCCGAAGCCCTTCGGGAACGCGGCGGCGCGCCCCTGCCGCATCCATCACGGCAGCTCCGACCGCCACCGGCCCGGCAAGCGCACCGCGTCCGACCTCATCGAGGGAGATGATCAGATCGCACTCGCTCAGCAGCCTGCGCTCCAGAGTGAGCTTCGGAGCGACGACGGTCATTCCGGATCCGGGACGCCGTTGAAGCTGTCATGGTGGCCGTCGATCGTGCCCAGACGGTCGAAGGGCCACGTGGTGAAGAACGCCTTGCCCACGACGTTCTCGATCGGGACGAAGCCGCCGCTCGGAAGATCCTGATGCGCCCGCGAGTCGCGCGAGCGATCGCGGTTGTCTCCGAGGAGCCACAGCGACCCATCCGGCACGACCACGTCGAACGGATCGTTCGACGCTGCGGTGTCGCCGTCTGGCAGGTTGAGGTAGCTGAGCTCGTCGATGGGCGCTCCGTTGACCGTGATCTGTCCGAGCGCGTTGCAGCAGACGACGTGGTCACCTGGGAGACCGATCACACGCTTGACGAGGTGATCCTGCGAATCCGTGGCCGAGATCCCGACGACGTTGAGCATCCAGTCGAAAGCCTCGACGAGAGGCGGCTGCGCAGGAGTCTGCGGCTGGCCGTCGAGCCACCCGCCCGGGTCCTTGAAGACCACGACGTCGCCGCGTTCGTAGGCGGTCCACCGCGGCGTCAGCTCGTCCACGAGGATCCGATCGTTGACCAGGAGAGTTCGTTCCATCGACGCGGACGGGATGTAGAAGGAGCGGACGATGAAGGTCTTGACGACGAAGGAGACGAGCGCCGCGATGACGACGATCACGAGGACGTCGCGCAGGAACACGAGGAACCCACGACGCCGCTTCGTCGGTCGAGCGGACGCGGCGGCGGAGTCAGTCGTCATGGGGTTTCCTTCACAGTCTCGCACCGCACGGAGACGGCAGTATCAAGGGTCGCACACCCCGGGGAGAACACAGCACCCCGGGACATCGTGTCCCGGGGTGCTGTGGAGAGCCTGCGCGTCAGTTGTCGCGCTTCTCCTTGATCTTGGCCTTCTTGCCCCGCAGCTGACGGAGGTAGTAGAGCTTCGCGCGACGCACGTCACCGCGGGTGACGACCTCGATGTGGTCGATCACCGGGGAGTGCACCGGGAACGTACGCTCGACGCCCACCTGGAAGCTGATCTTGCGAACGGTGAAGGTCTCACGCACGCCGTCGCCCTGGCGGCCGATGACGACGCCCTTGAAGACCTGGATACGCGAGCGGGTGCCCTCGGTGATGTTCACGTGCACGTTGACCGTGTCACCGGGGTGGAAGACGGGAACGTCTGAACGCAGGGATGCTGCGTCGACGGCGTCGAGGATCTGCATGATCGTCTCTCTCTGCACTCGCCTCAGGTCGGTTGCATGCTGTAAGTAGGAATAAGAAGAAGTGTGTGCTGAACGGCGCCGAAGCGTCCGTGGGCTCCCCTGAGGCAGAACCGGTCACGGCACAAACAGTCATTCTGCCACGGATGCCGCACACGGCCAAAACGTCGCGTGCGTTTCCGTCACTCCGGCGAGTCCTTCTCCCGGATGACGAAGACCTCTCGCACGCGGGTCTCCGGCGCGGGCTCGTCGACGCCGGGAACGGTGGACCACGAGATGGTCTCGCGGATCCGTGCTCCGCTTCCCTTCGCCTCGTTCCACAGCTGCCAGAGCTGCAGCCAGACCAGACCGATGCCGACGACGACGGCGGCGGCGAGAAGCCAGCCGAACGCGCCGTCGTTGAAGCATCCGACAGCGATGGTCAGCCCGTGCCAGAGCGTGAAACCGCCGACATCCCACCACGAGACGGCCCTCTCGACCCGCACCGACGGGCGAGACCGAGTCAGGAGCGTGAGAAGAAGCTGGCCGACGAACACGGAGGGGACCGCGATGAAGAGGACCCAGAGGATGGCCCAACCGCCTTGGAAGACGCCCCACCCCACGAGCAACCAGAGCGGCAGGAGGAACGCTGCCGGAATGAGCCACCGGAAGAACGCCTGACGCAACCACATGTCACAAATCGTACGACGGCGTGCGGCCGATGATCCAGGTGTTCGCTCTGAGCACGCGGCCTCGAGGCGGACGCCCGTCACCCGGAGATCGGGGAGAATGGAGAGGACGAGAGGACACCCGATGATCGAACTGCGCACCCCTGCCGAGATCGACGAGATGCGCGCCGCCGGTCGCTTCGTGGCCGAGACCCTGGCAACCCTGCGCGACGAGACGAAGGTCGGCACGAACCTGCTGTCGATCGATCGCCGAGCGCACGACATGATCCGCAAGGCCGGAGCGGAGTCCTGCTACATCGACTACCACCCGTCCTTCGGCGCCAGTCCCTTCGGCAAGGTGATCTGCACCTCGATCAACGACGCTGTACTGCACGGCCTCCCCCACGACTACACGCTGCGAGACGGCGACCTGGTGTCGCTCGATTTCGCCGTCTCCGTCGACGGATGGGTGGCCGACTCCGCGGTGTCCTTCGTCGTCGGCACTCCCCGCGACGAGGACCTCCGCATCATCGAGACGACAGAGCGCGCTCTCGCTGCGGCCATCGACGCTGCCGTGGTCGGCAACCGGATCGGTGACATCTCAGCCGCCATCGCCGCGATCTCACACGGCGAGGGGTATTCGATCAACACCGACTTCGGCGGTCACGGTGTCGGACGCATCATGCACGGCGACCCCCACGTCCCCAACGACGGTCGCGCCGGACGTGGATTCCCGTTGCGCGAGGGCCTCGTGTTCGCGCTGGAACCGTGGCTGCTCGAGACCACGGACGAACTCGTGACCGATCCCGACGGATGGACCCTACGGAGTGTGGACGGTTCCAGGGGCGCGCATTCGGAGCACACCGTGGCCGTGACGGCCGATGGCCCGATCGTCCTCACCGACAGGTCATTCCTCGGCGTTCGCTGACCCGCGGGGCTCAGCCGGCGGCAGCGCGCGTTCCCACGCGGCGACCGGACCCTCGAGGACGTGGAAAGCCGGATGCGGTTCGGGCACCGAGACCGCGGACCAGAGTCCGAGCACGTCGGGATTGCGCTCCGCGAGCTTCGCGCTGAGATGCGACCATTCCAGCGCGAGCTGGCCGGTGGTCACGGACAGGATCGACTCACCTCTCGCATCCGGTCGATCGATTCGCGATCGGTCGAAGGTATAGCTGCGCACGTCCGCCTCGACGGCGACGCCCCGAAGGTACGCGCCGATGGCATCGAGCGGATCGGGATAGGCACGGAACCGCTCCAGTTGGGGGTGACCGGTGTAGCCACGGGTTCGCCCGGCGAGCACCGCTTGAGCGAGCAGCGCCTCCCGCCAGCAGGCCACCAGACCCTGGCGATCGAGGTACTGCGGGTGCAGTGACCAGATCCTCATGCGCGCCGATAGACGAACACGTCGGTGATGATCGACAACTCGAGCTGTTCGCGCCGGCGTGTGTCCGGGTCCCCGTCGAGCACCGCTTCGATGGCGGTCGTCATCACCGAACGCGCATCGTCGTCGGCCACGAGGAAGGTGCTCACCGTCGACCAGCGACGGAGGTACGCCTCGCGGCTGATCTGCTCCGTCCAGTGGATCGATTCGCTCGTCACGAACGTGAATCCGGGGAGCTCCGCCGCGGCGGTGCTGGTCGTTCCGTCCGTGTCAGCGACCGCGGGGTGCGCGATACGGTGCGCTGCTCGATCCCACGAACTCGACGGATCCGAGTGGTTCCAGACCAGCCCGAGAGTTCCGCCCGGCGTGAGGATGCGCGAGATCTCCGCACAGGCAGACTCACGATCGAACCAATGGAACGCCTGCGCGACGGCGACGACATCCGCCGTGCCGTCCGGCAACGGAATCCGCTCGGCACTGCCGATGAGGCCTTCCACATCCGGAAGCTTGGCTCGCAGAACCGACAGCATCTGCTCGGAGGGTTCGACAGCGATCACGCGTTCCGCTCGGGCCGACAGCAGTTCCGTGAATTTCCCGGTGCCCGCGCCGAGGTCCAGCGCAGTCCCGATGCGCTGTGGTGCGATGAGCTCGACCGCCTCCACGGGGAATCCGGGACGGTAGCGGTCGTAATCCGCCCCGATCGTCTCGAACGACTTCGCCAGCACCTCATCGACCATGGTGCGACGCTATCAGCCGCCGATTCCGCCAGTACGGAGGCGACGCGGCTATGCCATCCTGAGTCCATGATTCCGGAGGATCGGCATGTGCCAGAACACCTGTTCCTGGTGCGGCACGGGCAGACCTGCTGGAACCTCGATCATCGGCTGCACGGACAACTCGACTCGCCTCTGACCGAGGACGGCATCCTTCAGGCGCAGAGCGTCGCCGCGCGCCTCGTCGACCGAGGCATCACCACCGTGTGCTCCAGCCCGCTCGGCCGCGCGCTCCGGACCGCGGTCATCGTCGCCGATCGGATCGGCGCAGATCTCGTGCAGGTACCGGAGCTCGCCGAGCTCCATCACGGTGCGATGGCCGGCCTGACCTGGTCCGAGATCGATGAACGATTCCCCACCGCCCGCGAGGACCGGGCTGAGAACCGATATGGTTGGGCATTTCCCGGAGGTGAGAGCTACGCCCAGGCGAAGGGACGTGCCCGCCGGGCACTGTCGGTGTGCGGGTGGGCTTCGTCCGGGATCCCGCTGCTGGTGAGTCACGAGATGATCGGTCGGCTGTTGCGTGCGGAGCTCCGGGGCCTGGCCCCCGCATCCGCGCTCTCACTGCGCCACCCTCAGGGCGTGGTGTTCGAGATCGACTCGGGGATCGAACGGATCGTCTAGCGGTCGTCGTCCGGCAGCAGATCCGGGCGCCGACGTCGCGTCCGTTCGATCTGCTGATCCCGCCGCCAGGAAGCGATCACGCCGTGATTGCCGCTCAGCAGCACGTCCGGCACCGGTCGCTCTCGCCACACCGACGGCTTCGTGTAAGACGGGTACTCGAGGAGTCCGTCCTCGTGAGACTCCTCGACGAGGCTCGCCGGATTTCCCACGACACCGGGGATCAGGCGACCGATGGCCTCGATCATCGCCATCGTCGCCACTTCCCCGCCGTTGAGGACGTAATCGCCGAGACTGATGAGCCGCACCTCGCCGAGCGATGAGGCGTATTCGAACACCCGCTCGTCGATCCCCTCGTATCGACCGCATCCGAAGATGAGGTGGTCGCGAGTGCTGAGATCGCGTGCGGTGGCCTGCGTGAAGACCTCGCCTGCGGGCGAGGGGAAGATGATCGTGGGCCGACTGCCCTCTTCGGACGGAGCAGATGATGCCAGCTCGTCGAGCGCGAGCCCCCAGGGCTCCGGCTTCATCACCATCCCCGCCCCGCCCCCGTAGGGGGTGTCGTCCACGGTGCGGTGACGATCAGACGTCCACTCGCGGAGGTCTCGGACACGCAGGTCGAGGATGCCGGTACTCTGCGCCTTCCCGAGCAGGGAGAGCGTCAGACCGTCGAAGTACGACGGGAAGATCGAGAGGACGTCGATGCGCACTGGCGGGCCGAACGAGGGATCAGTCAGTGGCGTCGGAGTCGGAGGACTCCCCCGCCTCCGTCGCATCGGACGCGTCAGGGAGCTCTTCGAAGAGGCCCGCAGGCGGCGTGACGATGACGCGCCCGGCGCTGATGTCGACCGTGGGAACGATCGCCTGGACGAACGGCACCATGATGTCCTGCTCGCCGGACCTGACGATGAGCAGATCCTGCGCAGGGAAATGCTCGACGCGAGCCACCTTGCCCACGACGACGCCGTCACGGACGACGTCGAGACCCACGAGCTGATGGTCGAACCACGCGTTGTCCTCGACCTCGTCGTTGTCCTGATCGATCCAGAGGATGGCTCGGACGAGAGTCTCTGCGCCCTCGCGATCGTCGACATCCTTGAGGAAGACGACGGGGTTGCCGTTCATCACGCGGTATTCGCGAACGACGACGGTCTTGCCGTGCCACGGAGATGCCTCAGGCACCTGCAACGTGAACTCGGCTCCCGGAGTGAATCGGCGTTCCGGGTTGTCGGTGTACAGCTCGAGCTTGAGAGCGCCCTTGAGGCCGTGGGCCTTGACGAGGCGCCCCACCCGCAGCTGGTTCTTGCCCTGGTTGCGGTCCTTGGACACCACGTCAGTCATCCGCGACGTCGACCCGGACACGCCGCCCATCCGCGAGAGCGGCGATGAGCGTGCGCAGTGCTTTTGCGGTGCGGCCGCCGCGCCCGATCACTCGACCACGGTCGTCGGGGTGCACACGCACCTCGAGCAGGTCGCCTCTCGGCGTCGTGGAAGCGTTGATGCGGACATCTTCAGGGTGATCGACGATCCCCTTGACGATGTGTTCGAGCGCGGCGGCGAGCACGACGAATTACTCTGCGTCGGCGGCGGGAGCCTCTGCGGCCTCCGCGTCGGCCTTGGCGGGAGCCTCCTCAGCGGGGGCCTCCACCTTCTTCTCGGCCTTGG
This sequence comes from Microbacterium sp. CGR1, assembly GCF_001266755.1. NCBI lineage: Bacteria > Bacillati > Actinomycetota > Actinomycetes > Micrococcales > Microbacteriaceae > Microbacterium > Microbacterium sp. CGR1. The sequence continues at coordinate 665,696 of NZ_CP012299.1, read as the reverse complement.
GCTTGACGACGGACTTCTTGGACGCGTCGATCTCGAACGGAACCTTGGGCTCCTTGACCTTCAGCGTGGACTTCGCGTCCTTGTCGCCCTTGAACTTGCCCCAGTCGCCCGTGATCTTGAGCAGAGCAGCGACCTGCTCGGTCGGCTGAGCGCCGACGGAGAGCCAGTACTGCGCACGGTCGGAGTCGATCTCGATGAACGAGGGCTCCTCGGTGGGGTGGTACTTGCCGATCTCCTCGATCACGCGACCATCGCGCTTGGTCTTCGAGTCGGCGACGACGATGCGGTAGTACGGCGCACGGATCTTGCCCAGGCGCTTGAGACGAATCTTGACAGCCACGATTCTCCTGAATTGTGTGGAAGGTAACGAACCGATCGCCTGGAGAGTGGGGTGCACACCCGGCGGAAGCTCAAATAGGGAGGACGAGTGCTGGATAGAGGGTCGAGCACGTCGTCCGACCTTCTATTCTGCCAGATCCGCGGCCCAGGAGCGAAACGCGGCGACACGACGGTTGCCGTGTCGCCGACAGCGCGTGTCAGACTGTGCTCGTGAAGCTCGATTTCGCGCCATCGGCCCGGTCCACCGTCGGTCTCGAGTGGGAGATCATGCTCGCCGATCCGGTGAGCGGTGATCTCGTCGGCCGCGCCCCCGAGCTGCTGTCGGCACTCGAGGATGAGAGTGCAGAAGAACGGCACACCGTGACGGGCGAGCTCCTCACCAACACGATCGAGGTCACCAGCGGCATCGGCGATTCCGTGGCCCATGCCGTGGACGACATCGCCAACGCGATCACCGCTGTTCGTGCGGCGACGGATCCGGCCGGCATCGAGCTGCTCTCAGCCGGCAGTCACCCGTTCGCGCAGTGGTACCACCAGGAAGTGACCGACAAGACGCGCTACCACACCCTGATCGAGCGCACTCAGTGGTGGGGTCGGAACATGATGATCTGGGGGATCCACGTCCACATCGGCGTGGAGGATCAGCGCAAGGTCATCCCGATCATCAACGCCCTCGCCGCTTATCTCCCGCATCTGCAGGCTCTCTCCGCCTCGAGTCCGTTCTGGGCCGGTGAGCGCACCGGGTACGCTTCGAACCGTGCTCTGGTGTTCCAGCAGCTGCCCACTGCGGGGCTCCCGTGGCCGCTGCAGGACTGGTCGGAGTACGAGGCCTACCTCGACGACATGGTGCGCACCGGTGTGATGGCGGACGCCACCGAAGTGCGCTGGGACATCCGGCCCGCACCGCGGTGGGGGACGATCGAGGTGCGGGCATGCGACGGGCTCTCCACGCTGCCGGAGCTCGCGGCGGTGGCCGCGCTCGTGCAGGTCCTGGTCGAGCATCTCTCGCGTCAGATGGACGAGGGACTCCCCCTCGCGCAGATGCCTGCCTGGTACCACCGGGAGAACAAGTGGCGCGCCGCGCGCTACGGCTTGGACGCGCGGGTGATCGTCGACGCCGCCGGAACCCAGCGTCCCGTGCGGGAGCATCTTGCGGAGGTGCTCGAGGAGCTCGCCCCGGTCGCGGTCGAACTCGGCTGCGTGCGTGAGTTCGGCAGCATCGAGACGATCCTCACGGACGGCGCGAGCTACGAGCGTCAGCTGACGATCGCGAACGCGACGGGCGGCGACCTCGGTGCAGTCGTCCAGCATCTGATACGAGAGTTCCGCTCCGGCCCGGAATCCTCGACCGACGAGCCGTAGGGTCAGTCCTCGACGAGCCTGCGCGCGAGTCCTTCATCGAGCACCACGTCCGTGATGAGGTCGGCGGCGATGGCGGCGCGGAGGCTGGCGAGCTTCGGAACACCGGACACCACGCACACGCGTCGGGGCACCCGCCGCAGCCGGTCGAGACCCGGACCCGTCGCCCGTGCGTTGACACGGATGTCCCTCCAGGATCCGTCCGCGCGGAAGAAGACCGTGGCCACGTCGCCGATCGCATGGTCCTCCCGGAGGCTCCGGTAGTCATCGCGACCGAGATAGCCGCCGACGTACACGCGACTGGGGACCTCCGCGGCCGGAGAGCCGAGACTGAACACGGCGATGTCCATCTTCGACTGCAGGTCGAGCACCCGCAGAGTGCTCCGCTCTCGCCACATCGCCTCGCGCGTCGAGGGATCGTCGAAGAACGCGGGCACGGGGAACTGCTGCACCTGCGCACCGAACGCGCTGCCGAAGCGCTGGAGGATGTCGCTCGAGTACTCGACCCCGCTGGTCTGCGTGTTCCCGGCACCGTTCAACTGCACGAACGTCGTGTTGTGCGTCTCCTTCTGCGTGAGACCACGACTGACCGCGCTGATCGTGGATCCCCACGCGACACCCACGATCATGTTCGAGTCGACGAACTGCGACAGCAGTCGCCCTGCGGTCAGGGCCACCCGCTCGAGCCTCTCGACCTCGCTGACGATCTCGGGGATGGGCACGACGTGGGCCACGAGGCGATGCCTGTCCCGGATGCGCTGCTCCAGCATGCCGAGTCGCTCGAGAGGCGAATTGATGCGTATGTCCACGAGTCCGCTCTCGCGGGCGAAGCTGAGCAGGCGAGACACCGATGATCGCGAGGTCTTCAGCTCCTGCGCGATCACCTCCATGGTCTTGTCCTGCATGTAGTAGAGCTGTGCCGCGGTGAGCGCGGCGATCAGCTTGGAATCGCGCGATCCCGCGTCAGACTGGCGCATGACGACCTCCTCGAGTCGATCTTTGCACATATGTGCAACGGGCTTGCGCGTGGTGGGCGATCAGGTCGAAGCTGGGAGCACGCACAGAGAAGGGTCGAAGATGATCGAGTCGACACACTCATCACCGGAACGCGCGGCAGTCCGCGCCGTCCGTGAGTCCGGACGCACGAGCGTCCTTGTCATCGGAGCCGGGATCAACGGGATCTCCGCGTTCCGTGATCTGGCGCTGCAGGGCGTCGACGTACTGCTCGTCGAGCGAGGCGACTTCGCCTCCGGCGCGTCGGCGGCGTCGAGCCACATGATCCACGGCGGCATCCGCTATCTCGAGAACGGCGAGTTCCGACTCGTGCGCGAATCGGTCGAAGAGCGCAACGGTCTGCTGAAGATCGCCCCGCACTACGTCAAGCCGCTCGAGACGACGATCCCCATCTACTCGACCTTCTCCGGCATCCTGTCCGCTCCCCTGCGCTTCCTCACGCACAAGAGCGGCAAGCCCCAGGAGCGTGGAGCGTTCCTGATCAAGGTCGGACTGACGATCTACGACACGTTCTCCCGCGACGGCGGCATGGTGCCCCGTCACCGGTTCCTGGGTCGCAAGCGCTCGCTCGCCGAGCTCCCCTCGCTCGACCCGAACATCAAGTACACGGCCACCTACTACGACGCGTCGATGCACGACCCGGAGCGCCTCGCGCTCGACGTCCTGCAGGACGGACGCGCCGCACACCCCGGCGCCGTCGCACTGAACTACGTCGAGGCGATCGCGCGGGACGGCGAGAAGGTCGTCCTCCGCGATCGTGAGAGCGGGACCGAGTTCACCGTGACCGCCGATGTCGTCGTGAACGCATCCGGTCCGTGGACCGATCTCACCAACGACGCGCTGGGCAACGACACGCGTTTCATGGGCGGCACCAAGGGATCCCACATCGTCCTCGACCACCCCGAGCTCCTCGAGGCGACGCGCGGACGCGAGATCTTCTTCGAGCACTCCGACGGTCGCATCGTCCTGATCTACCCGCTCAAGGGTCGCGTTCTCGTGGGAACGACTGACATCGATGCAGACCCCCGCGAGGTACCGGTGTGCACCGAGGAGGAGATCGACTACTTCTTCGACCTCATCCACCACGTCTTCCCGACGATCGACGTGACCCGCGAGCAGATCGTCTTCAACTTCTCGGGGATCCGTCCGCTCCCCCGGCACGAGGACACCGCACCGGGATTCGTCTCTCGCGACTATCGCATCGAAGTCGACGAGAAGGGTGCCGCCCCTCTCGTGAGCCTCGTCGGAGGCAAGTGGACCACCTTCCGAGCCCTCGGCGAATCGCTCTCCGACGTGGTGCTCGGTCTGATCGGTCGCACCCGCACCGTGTCCACCGCCGGACGCGCCATCGGCGGAGGCCGTGACTTCCCGCGCACCGAGAAGGCACGTCGCATCTGGATCCAGGAGAACCTGCCCGGAGCCGGCGATCGCGCCGAGCGTCTTCTCGCCCGATACGGAACCCGCGCCGCGCAGGTCTGGGAGTTCATCGAGCAGGGAGACGACGCGCCTCTGGTCGGCGGCGACCTCTCGACGCGTGAGCTGGCATGGATGGTCGAGAACGAGATGGTCGCGCGACTGCAGGACGTCGTTCTGCGCCGCACCAGCATCGCTTTCACCGGCAACGCCGACGCGGATGTGCTCGAAGAGCTTGCAGACGCGCTGTCTCCTCTGCTCGACTGGGATCGCGCACGGCACGATGCCGAACTCGAGCAGACGCGGGCGCTGCTGAACGAACGCCATGGACTCCAGATCTCGTCACGCGCACGCGGCTGACGAGACATCCGAACACCGCCCTCCACGCGGTGTAATTCCCAACAAGTGCCAGGGCTAAGGGGCCCTGGCACTCAAGAAAGGTCAATGAAGACATGACTGAAGTGAATCTCGGTCTCTACTTCCTCTCGGAGTTCGTCGGCACAGCGCTGCTGATCCTCCTCGGATGTGGTGTGGTCGCCAACGTCGCGCTAGCCAAGAACAAGGGCTTCGGCGGCGGTTTCCTGATGGTCAACTGGGGATGGGGTCTCGCGGTCTTCGTGGGTGTCCTCGCCTCCGCCTACTCCGGCGCCATCCTGAACCCTGCTGTCGGCATCGGCCTTCTCGTCGCAGGCAAGATCGACTTCTCTCAGTTCGCGGTCGCGACCGGTGCTGAGCTGCTCGGCGCGATCGTCGGTGCGATCCTCACCTGGCTGGCCTACAAGCAGCACTTCGACGAGGAGCCCGACCCCGCCAACAAGCTCGGCGTCTTCTCGACCGGTCCCGCGATCCGCTCGTACGGCTGGAACCTCGTCACCGAGGTCATCGGCACGTTCGTCCTCGTGTTCGCGGTCTTCGCGTTCGCTGACTACGGCGACATCGAGATCGGCGTCCCCGGAGGCCTCGGCCCGCTCAGCGCCCTTCCCGTCGCACTCGTCGTGGTCGCCATCGGTGCATCGCTCGGTGGACCGACCGGATACGCGATCAACCCGGCACGTGACCTCGGCCCCCGCATCGCCCACGCCATCCTCCCGATCAAGGGCAAGGGTTCCAGCGACTGGTCCTACTCGTGGGTCCCGGTCGTCGGTCCGCTCATCGGTGGTGTCCTCGCCGCCGTCGCTGCGCCGGTACTGCTCAACCTCGCCTGAACCCGAACCTGACTTCAAAGGAGAACACAATGGCCGACTACATCATCGCCATCGATCAGGGCACCACTTCCAGCCGCGCGATCATCTTCGACAAGAAGGGCAGCATCGTCGCGACCGGTCAGAAGGAGCACGAGCAGATCCTGCCCAAGGCAGGCTGGGTCGAGCACGACCCCGCTGAGATCTGGCGCAACGTGCAGGAGGTCATCGGACTCGCACTGAGTCGCGCCGACCTGACGCGCCACGACATCGCCGCGGTCGGAATCACGAACCAGCGCGAGACCGCTGTGGTCTGGGACAAGACCACCGGCAAGGCCGTCTACAACGCCATCGTCTGGCAGGACACCCGTACGCAGGAGATCGTCGACCGCCTCGCGGCCGACGGCGGGGTCGAGCGGTTCAAGCCCATCGTGGGCCTCCCCCTCGCCACCTACTTCTCCGGCACCAAGATCGCCTGGATCCTCGAGAACGTCGAGGGCGCTCGCGAGAAGGCGGATGCCGGCGACCTCGTCTTCGGCACGACGGACAGCTGGGTGCTCTGGAACCTCACCGGCGGTGTCGACGGCGGCGTTCACGTGACGGACGTCACCAACGCCTCGCGCACGATGTTCATGGATCTCGAGACGCTCGAGTGGCGCGACGACATCCTCGAGGCGTTCGGCGTTCCCCGCTCGATGATGCCCGAGATCCGCTCCTCCTCCGAGGTCTACGGCGCAGCCGAGGACTCGTCACTGCTGCGCGAGACGCCGATCGCCGGCATCCTCGGCGACCAGCAGGCCGCGACCTTCGGCCAGGCCGCATTCAACACGGGCGAGAGCAAGAACACCTACGGCACCGGGTGCTTCCTGATCTTCAACACGGGTGAGGAGATCGTCCACTCGAAGAACGGCCTGCTCACCACTGTCGGCTACAAGCTCGGCGACGGACCGACGCACTACGCGCTCGAGGGCTCGATCGCCGTCACCGGATCGCTGATCCAGTGGCTGCGCGACCAGCTCGGCATCATCGGCTCCGCTCCCGAGGTCGAAGAACTCGCGAAGCAGGTCGACGACAACGGCGGCGTGTACATCGTCCCGGCGTTCTCCGGTCTGTTCGCGCCCTACTGGCGTCCGGACGCCCGCGGCGCCATCGTGGGCCTCACCCGCTACGCGAACAAGAATCACATCGCTCGCGCAGCGCTCGAGGCGGTCGCATTCCAGACCCGCGACGTGCTCGACGCCGTCAACGCGGATGCCGGAGTCGACCTCACGGAACTCAAGGTCGACGGCGGGATGGTCGCGAACGACGCGCTCATGCAGTTCCAGGCCGATGTGCTCGGTGTGCCGGTCGTTCGCCCCGTCGTGGCGGAGACGACGGCGCTCGGCGCCGCTTACGCGGCCGGTCTCGCCGTCGGATTCTGGAACGGACTCGACGATCTCTCCGCCAACTGGCAGGAGGACCGCCGTTGGGAGCCCTCCATGGAAGACGGAGAGCGCGATCGCCAGCTGCGTCTGTGGCGCAAGGCCGTCAGCAAGTCGATGGACTGGGTCGACGAAGACGTGAAGTGACCTCAGATACCTGAGTGGGCGGGCCCGGAGGATTCCTCCGGGCCCGCTTCATCATTCCGGCGCGACGTCATCGACTCGACGACGCGGAGGAAGGCGGACGTGACGTTGCGCGGGGCGCGATCGTCCCAGGCGACGTACTGAACCCGTACGGGACCATCGACGAGATCGACCGCCGCGACGTCGAAGGACGACGTAGCGATCACCCCCGGTGCCAGCAGTGAGATCGCGAGCCCCTGGGAGACGAGACCCAATATCAGCTCAGACGAGTCCGCTTGGAAGGGCACGTCACGTGTGATGCCGGCTGCCGCGAAGGCAGCGTCCGCCTGGGCGCGGCCAGATGTGCCCGCGGGAAAGTCCGCGAAGACCTCATCCGCGAGGTCGGCGAGGCTGACGCCGACATGCCCGGAGATGCGGTGAGCAGGGGATGCCGCGACGACAAGGCGTTCGCGGGCGAGTGCACGAAATGCCACGCTCCGAGGCTCGACGCCCTCTCGCAGTCCCAGCAGAGCGACATCGAGGTCGCCGCGCCGAACGGCCTCCACCAGCGTGTCGCTGTTGCCGACCGTGAGCTCGACCGCGGCATCCGGATGAGCGGCGCGGAACCGTGCGATCGCTTGCGGGACAGGGACGGCGCTGCCCGTGGGGATGACACCGAGATGAAGGGTGCCCACGACGCGGCCGGCCGTGGCAGCCGCAGCGTCACGCGCATCGTGCGCTGCTCTGACCGCCCGATTCGCATGGACGAGGAATGCCTCACCCGCCTCGGTGGTGCGTACGCTGCGGCTCGATCGGACGAACAGCCGCTGCCCGAGTTCCCGCTCGAGAGCAGCTATCTGGTGGCTCAGCGCCGACTGCGTCACGAAGCAGCGCTCGGCGGCGCGCGTGAAACTGGCGGACGAAGCGACTTCGACGACGTATCTCAACTGCTGCAGATCCATGCATTCATGATCGCAGTTCATGTGTCAGGTGAGAACCATGCGTTGGACTCATGGCTGATGGGCATTCAGGCTGAAGGAATGAACCGCCTCGCCCTGCTGCTGCTCACCGCGCTGGCCCCTCTGTCGTGGGGCACCACCTACCTCGTGACGACGGAGTTGCTCCCGACCGGTCATCCCCTCTTCGCAGGACTCCTCCGCGCGCTTCCTGCGGGATTCGTCGCCATGTCGATCGGTCGCGCTCTGCCACGCGGAGCCTGGTGGCTGAGATCTCTCGCACTCGGAACCCTCAACATCGGCGCATTCTTCCCGCTCCTGTTCATCGCCGCGGAAAGGCTGCCCGGCGGAGTCGCCGCCGCCGTCGCGGGTGTCCAACCGCTGACCATCCTCGGACTGAGTGCTCTGCTGCTCGGAGACCGCATCCGCCCTGTCACGGCGATCACTGCCGCCGTGGGTGCCGGAGGCGTCGCTCTCGTCGTGCTCGGACCAGCAGCCCAGCTCGATGCCCTCGGCATCCTGGCGGCGCTCGGCGGGGTGACTGCGACCTCGGTGGGAATGATCCTCACCAAGCGCTGGGGGCGCCCGGCAGGCGTGGGGGCCGTCGCCTACGCGGGGTGGCAGCTGACTGCGGGCGGGCTGGTCCTGCTGCCCCTCGCCCTGCTGTTCGAAGGCACTCCCCCGACCGTCGACGGCGGAGCAGCGCTCGGGTACGTCTGGCTCGGATCGGTGGGAGGCCTGCTCGCCTACATACTGTGGTTTCGAGGCATCCAGCAGCTGCCGGTGATCGCACCCGGGCTGCTCGCTCTGCTCTCCCCCGTCGTGGCGACTCTGCTGGGCGCACTCGTCGCCGGCGAGAGGTTCACGACGGCTCAGGTCGTCGGTGTCGTTCTCGTCCTGGTCGCCCTCGTCGGAGGACAGCTGACCGCGCTCCGGCGACCCCGCCGGTCGTCACGTGTTCCGGAACCGGCGCTGCCCGCGCGCCGACTCTGAAGGGACGCCTCAGCTCTTGCCGAAGAGCTTCTGGATCTCCGCGAGGTCGGCTTCGCTCGGCGCCTTCGCGCCCCCGAGACCGAAACCCGAACCCGTCGGAGTCGACGTCGGAGCGAGGCCGGCGTTCTCGGCGGCGCGCTTGGCGGGGTTGCCGGAACGCGAACCGCCGGAGGACTTGCCCTTCTTGCCGCGCTTCGACGACGCGCCGGGCTTGCCCATGCCGGGCATCGACCCCATGCCCGGGATGTTCGGGGTGCCGCCGCGCGCGACGGTCTTCATCATCTTCGCGGCCTGATCGAAGCGCTGGACGAGCTGGTTGACATCCGTGACCGTCATTCCCGAACCGCGGGCGATACGCAGGCGACGCGAGCCGTTGAGGACCTTCGGATTGCGGCGCTCACCAGGAGTCATGGAGCGAATGATCGCCTCGGTGCGATCGATCTCGCGCTCGTCGAAGTCCTCGAGCTGCTGCTTCATCTGCCCCATGCCGGGAAGCATTCCCAGCATCTTCTTCATCGATCCCATCTTCTTCATCTGCTGAAGCTGGTCGAGGAAGTCTTCGAGTGTGAACTGCTCAGTCGCGAGCTTCTCGGCCATCTTGACCGCCTCTTCCTCATCGAAGGCCTGCTGGGCCTGCTCGATGAGGGTGAGGATGTCGCCGAGATCCAGGATCCGGCTGGCCATGCGATCGGGGTGGAACGGCTCGAGGTCTTCGAGGCGCTCACCGGTCGATGCGAAGATGATCGGTCGTCCGGTCACGGAGGCGACGGACAGCGCCGCACCACCGCGGGCATCTCCGTCGAGCTTCGACAGCACGACGCCGGTGAAGTCGACACCCTCCTGGAACGCACGAGCGGTGTTCACCGCATCCTGGCCGATCATGGCGTCGATGACGAAGAGAACCTCGTCGGGGTCGGTGGCCTTGCGGATGTCGGATGCCTGCTTCATGAGCTCGGCATCCACGCCCAGGCGTCCGGCGGTGTCGATGATGACCACGTCGTGCTGGTGACGTCGCGCATGCTCGACACCGTCACGCGAGACCTTGACCGGGTCGCCCACGCCGTTGCCCGGCTCGGGTGCGTATACGGTGGCACCGGCCTGCTCGGCGACCACCTGGAGCTGGTTCACGGCGTTCGGGCGCTGGAGGTCCGCCGCGACGAGCAGAGGAGTGTGTCCCTCCCCCTCGAGCTGCTTCGCGAGCTTGCCCGCGAACGTCGTCTTACCCGAACCCTGGAGTCCCGCGAGCATGATGACCGTCGGCGCGGTCTTGGCGAACTGGAGACGACGCTGCTCGCCTCCGAGGATCTGCACGAGCTCCTCGTTGACGATCTGCACGACCTGCTGGGCCGGGTTCAGTGCCTTGTTGACCTCGTCGCCGAGGGCACGTTCGCGCACCTTCGCGGTGAAGTCCTTGACGACCGTGAGCGCGACGTCGGCGTCGAGCAGCGCGCGCCGGATCTCGCGCACTGTGCCGTCGACGTCGGCCGCAGTGAGCTTTCCCTTCGTGCGAAGGTTGCGGAAGGTCTCGGTGAGCCGATCGGAGAGCGTGCCAAAGGTAGCCATGGTGACACCGAGTTTACGCGAATCCTGACCCGTTCTCCGCGCTCGCTGCCGCGGTCCACGGCAACCGCGCGATCGCGCGCACAGCGTCGGCGAATCGATCGCTGACCGAACCGCGACCTGCGCCGCTCTCGGCCCAGGCTCGCACCGCAGCGAGAACCGCGGCGGCCCACGTCGCTGCCGCGATGTCGGCGGTGAGCGCGGGGACGCCGGAGCGCCGGGCGAGATCGGCGAGAGTCGCAGCCAGGCGCGCCTGTCGCCGTGCGGCGTCCTGCTCGAGTTCGTCGTCGAGCCCCATCGCGGACGAGTTGTTGATCGCGAGTGCGAGGCTGTCGGGTGCGAAGTCGTCGACGAGAGCCGAGAGGATGCGTCTGACGTGCGCGCCGTCGCGATCTTCGTGCACCGCGACCAGATCTTCGACCGCACGACCGATGCGGTCGTCGAGACCGGACCAGAGCACGTCGCTCTTCGACGAGAAGTAGTTGAAGAAGCTCGAGCGGCTCACTCCGGCTCGCTGGGTGATGTCGGCGACCGAGGTGGCGTCGTACCCCTGCTCCAGGAACAGCTCGCAGGCAGCCTCGGCGAGAGTCTCCCGCGAAGACGCCTTCGGCCGCCCTGCTCGGCTCGTGCTGCTCATGTCAACACGCTACCGCGCGTCGCTGCGGCGCGCCGCCGTCAGTGCGGAGGAGTATTCTTAGACGCAATCCATTTATTGACGAGAGTGGTCTCCATGCTCGAGATACTGACGGCGGGTCTCGCCCCGACGTACGTCCCCTACACCGTGGGCTGGGATCTGCAGCGCAGCATCCATGCCGACGTCGTGTCCGGCACCCGTCCGGACACGCTCATCCTCCTCGAGCATGAGGCCGTGTACACCGCCGGCAAGCGGACCGAGCCGCAGGAGCGCCCCCACGACGGCACTCCGGTGATCGACGTCGACCGCGGCGGGAAGATCACCTGGCATGGCCCCGGCCAGCTCGTGGGATACCCGATCGTCCGACTGCCCGAGCCGATGGACGTCGTCGCTCACGTCCGCCGCCTCGAGCGCATCCTGATCGACGTGCTCCGTCCGCTCGGCGTCGACGGGTACCAGGTCGAGGGACGCAGCGGCGTATGGGTCCGCCGCCCGCTCTCGGAGGACAAGGTCGCGGCGATCGGGGTGCGTGTGCAGCAGGGCGTCACGATGCACGGCTTCGCGATCAACTGCGACAACACTCTCGCGGGCTTCGGCGGCATCATCCCGTGCGGGATCACCGACGCGGGCGTGACGACGGTGAGCGAGGTCGTCGGTGCTGACGTCTCCCCCGCCGACATCAGCGCCTCCGTGTCCGCCGCCTTCCTCGCCGAATACTCGACCGCCGACCGTGTAGGAGCCTCCAGATGACCGCCGCACCCGAGGGACGCAAGCTCCTCCGCCTCGAGATCCGCAACGCCGAGACGCCCATCGAGCGCAAGCCGGAATGGATCAAGACGAAGGCGAAGATGGGGCCCGAGTACACCGCACTCCACTCGCTGGTGAAGAGCGAGGACCTCCACACCGTGTGCCAGGAGGCGGGGTGTCCGAACATCTTCGAATGCTGGGAGGACCGAGAGGCGACCTTCCTCATCGGCGGGTCGCAGTGCACCCGTCGGTGCGACTTCTGCCAGATCGACACCGGCAAGCCCGACGCCTACGACACGGACGAGCCGCGCCGGGTCGCCGAGAGCGTCGTGCGGATGAACCTCCGCTATGCGACGGTCACCAGCGTCGCCCGCGACGACCTCCCGGACACCGGAGCCTGGCTGAATGCCGAGACCGTCCGGAAGATCCACGAGCTCAACCCGAACACCGGAGTAGAGCTGCTCGCCAACGAGCACAACGCCGATCCGGCCTTCCTCGGCCAGATCTTCGACGCACGCCCCGAGGTCTTCGCCCACAACGTCGAGACCGTGCCGCGCATCTTCAAGCGCATCCGCCCTGCATTCCGGTACGAGCGCTCGCTCGATGTGATCACCCAGGCACGCAACGCGGGACTGATCACCAAGTCCAACCTCATCCTCGGAATGGGCGAGGAACCGGAGGAGGTCGTCCAGGCGCTGAACGACCTGCACGACGCCGGCTGCGACATCATCACCATCACGCAGTATCTGCGGCCGTCTCCTCGTCACCTGCCTGTCGCACGCTGGGTCAAGCCGACGGAGTTCGTGGAGTTCAAGGAGGAGGCCGAGCGGATCGGCTTCCTCGGCGTGCTCGCAGGCCCCCTCGTGCGCTCGTCCTACCGCGCCGGCCGGCTGTGGGCGCAGTCGATGGTGTCGAAAGGACGCGAGATCCCGCCGCACCTGGCGCACATCGCCGAGAGTGCAGACCTCGGCTTCGCCCAAGCCGTCTGAACTGAGGCGGGAACGGTCAGTCCGCGCTCATCACGGATTGCACGCTGCCGTCGGAGCCGAGGTTCACGAGCAGGACGTCGTCGGTGGTGGTGGCGTCGAGCGCGTACTCCAACACGGCGAAGGGCTCGGACCCACCGTGCTCGTCGGCGAGGATCGTCATGCTCATGAGCCGGAGCGATCGGATGATGTCGACGGCGGCGTCACCGCTCACGTCGACGAGGACGTCTTCGAGCTCGTCACCATAGGCCTCCTGCTGCTGAAGGATGTACTCGGTGACCTCGCTCGTGCGATCGTCGACCTCCGCGAGCATGCCCCGCCGCGAGACCGCGTCGACGTTCTCGATCCCCGCGATGAGCGAAGCGGCGATGTCGAGCGCGTCGGCAGAGACATCGTCCTGGTCGGGAGCCGTGAGGTCGACGGTGACGCTCTGGTCACCGAGCTCCACCGTCTCGGACCAGAAGATCGAGCCGTCGGGCCCTGAGGACAGGAGTCCGAAGTAGTCGTGTTCGATCGCCATAACGCTATGAAACCAGCCTCGTGCTCGCGGCGGTAGTCCCGTCGTCAGCCGACGAGCGACTTGACGAAGACATGGGGGGTGAATCCGGTCAGATCATCGATGCCCTCGCCCTGCCCGAGGAGCTTGACGGGGATGCCGGTGCGCTCCTGCACGGCGAGGACGAAACCGCCCTTGGCCGATCCGTCGAGCTTGGTCAGGACGAGACCGGTGACGCCGGCATGCTGGAGGAAGGCCTCGGCCTGCATCACTCCGTTCTGCCCGGTCGTCGCGTCGAGCACGAGAAGGACCTCGCTGATCGGCGCCTGCTTCTCGATCACGCGACGGATCTTTCCCAGCTCATCCATCAGCCCGCCCTTGGTGTGCAGACGACCGGCCGTGTCGATGATCGCGATCTCGATGCCCTCACGCTGGGCGAACTCGATCGTCTGGTAGGCGACGGATGCCGGATCTTGGCCCTCCTGCTGGGGACGGACGATCGCCGCTCCCCCGCGCTGCGCCCAGGTGGCGAGCTGATCGACGGCCGCCGCACGGAACGTGTCGGCTGCGCCGACCACCACGCTGCGCTGGAACCCGCGGAGGAACTTGGTGAACTTGCCGATCGTCGTGGTCTTGCCGACTCCGTTGACGCCCACGACGAGCACGACCGCCGGTCGCTCGGTGAGCTTCAGGGTGGTGTCGAACTTGGCGAAGTGCTCCTCGAGCGTCTCGCGCAGCATCCGCTGGAGATCCTGCGGATCGGTCGTGCGGTAGCGCTCGACCTTCTCTCGAAGCTCCTCGACGACCCTCTCGCTGATGTCGGGACCGAAGTCAGCCGTGATGAGAGCGGTCTCGAGGTCCTCCCACGTCGTCTCGTCGATAGTGGGCTTGACGAACATCCCGCGCAGCGCGCGAGTGAGGGACCACGACTTCTCCGCCATGACTCCAGCCTACGGGTAGCGCCGTCAGACGGCGGCCGCGCGGTCGCCCACACGCTGCCCGACGACCGCAGAGACGCCGTCCTGACGCATCGACACACCGTAGAGAGCGTCCGCGATCTCCATAGTTCGCTTCTGGTGGGTGATGACGAGCAGCTGCGAGCTCTCGCGAAGCTGCTCGAACACGGTGAGCAGGCGGCCGAGATTGGCGTCGTCGAGCGCCGCCTCGACCTCGTCGAGGATGTAGAAGGGGCTCGGGCGCGCCTTGAAGATGGCGACGAGCAGCGCGACCGCGGCGAGGGAGCGTTCACCTCCCGAAAGCAGGGAGAGCCGCTCGATCTTCTTGCCGACCGGACGCACCGATACCTCGATGCCCGTGGTGAGCATGTTCTCGGGATCTGTGAGCGAGATGCTTCCGGATCCGCCGGGGAACAGCAGAGGGAAGACCTCTCCGAACGCGATCCTCGTGTCTTCGAACGCGCTCGCGAAGATCGTCTGCATCCGCTCGTCGAGATCGGCGATGATCGTGAGCAGATCCTGACGGGTCTGGGTCAGGTCGGCGAGCTGTTCGGTGAGGAATGCATGGCGCTGCTCGAGTGCCGCGAACTCCTCCAGCGCGAGCGGGTTCACGCGTCCGAGTTGAGCGAGCTTGCGCTCCGCATCAGCCAGTCGACGCTGCTGAATCCGTCGATCGAACGGGATCGCCGTGTCGAGCTGCTCGTCATCGGCGGGCTCCGCAGCGGGGTCCCGCGGAACGAGCTGGTCGGGACCATATTCCGCAACGAGAATATCTTCGTCGAGCGCGAGCTCCGACGCCACCCGCTCCAGGAGGCTGTTGAGGTGCAGCTTCTTCTCATGGATCTGCAGCTCGAGACCGTGGACGCTCTCGGTGAGGCCGGCCAACCTCTCCCGGAGCGAGGTCTCCTGCGCGCGCAGAGCCGTCAACTCCTGGTTCTGCGCCGATCGCGCCGACTCCGCCTCGGCCAGCGCGACGCGTGCCTCGGTGACGGACCGATCGATCGAATCGAGGATGCGCGGGAGCTCTAGCGCGACGCCGGATGCCGCCTCGCGCTGCGCACGGCGGATGACGGCCCGGCGCGCTGCCTCGGCAGCCGCGTCCCGCTCCTGCTCGCGCTGCCGCTCGAGACCGACGACCCGGGACTGGGCAGCGCGCACGCGCTCACGCAGCGTCTCGATCTCCAGGCGAGCCCTGACCTCGCCCTCGCGTGCGATCTCGAGCGCTTCGAGCAGTCCGTCACGCGCTGAGGCGTCGAGCACGGGCCGCGGCGCCGCGACAGCGGCGTCCCACTCGGCCTTTGCTGCCTCCGACGCGGCCTCGGCCTCCTGCACCGCGCTCTGCGCCTGCGCGAGCCCGTTCTCGAGTCGCTCGCACTCGGCGACCGCCGACTCGTGGGTGACCGTGATGCGGTTGACCTGCTCGGCGTGCGTCGCCAGCGCGGCATCGTGCTCGCGGAGCGCCCGGAGCGCGTCCTTCGCCAGACGACGGGATGTCTCGACGGACTCGTTCGCGTCCTCACGCGCCTCCCGCAGCGAGTCGACGATGACCTGCACTTCGGCCAGGCGGTCGTTCGCCGCGTCTCGTTCGGCGGCGAGCTCGAGGCGCGAGCGTTCGCCGCCGGAACCCGTGCGCAGAGTCTGAGCGGTGACGACGTCGCCGGCGGTGGTCACGATCGTGGTGGTGGTGTCGCCGGCGAGATCGAGTGACAGTCGCGCGGCACGCGCTGCGTCGAGGCTGTCTGCGATGACCACGTGCGACAGGATGCCGAGGACGCCGTCCGGCGCCGTGACCGTGTCGACCGCGCGGGTCACCCCATCGATGGCGGGCAGCTCGATCGACGGACGCGCGGAGTCGGCGATCACGAAATCGACCACTCCCCGTCGTTGCTCCGACGCGTCGCCGGCGAGGTCGAACGCATCGTCCGCGCCGTCGACGAGGACGCCTTCGGCGAGGGGACCCAGCACCGCCGCGACGGCAGCTTCGAATCCGTTCCTGACCTGCACCGAGTCGCCCACGAGTCCGCGTATCCCCGGACCGCCGGTCTTCACGATCTCCGC
Source organism: Microbacterium sp. CGR1 (assembly GCF_001266755.1). Classification (NCBI taxonomy): domain Bacteria; kingdom Bacillati; phylum Actinomycetota; class Actinomycetes; order Micrococcales; family Microbacteriaceae; genus Microbacterium; species Microbacterium sp. CGR1. The sequence continues at coordinate 649,460 of NZ_CP012299.1, read as the reverse complement.
GGCTCCTCCGGAGATCGCGAGCGCGCTCCCGAGCGCCGCCGACTTCGCGGTGAGCGCGTCGACCTCGCGTTCCGCCGCGTGCAGCCGCTCACGGAGTGTCTCCCGCTCGGCTTCGGCCGCCGTCGCAGCCCGCTGCGCGCTCTCGTACGTTGCGGAATGCTCGGCTGCCGTGCCCTCAGGCGCCTCTGCATCGGCGATCGCCTCGAGGGCTTCCGCTGCGTCACGACGGCGCGCGTTCGCCGCCTCGAGAGCGTTCTCCTGTCGAAGAACCGCGCCCCGCACGGCAGCGAGAGCGGACGCGGCCGCATCGGCTGTGCCACGCAGCGAACTGATGCGCATGTCGTACGCCGACACCAGCGCGCTCTGTTCGGCGATGTCGACGTCGAGAGTGTCGAGTTCGGCGCGCGCGAGCATCACCTCGCGGCTCGCCACGGTCGCCGCTTCCTGGGCGTCACCGAGGCCCGCGGAGATCACGGTGATCTCATCTTTCGCCTCGTCGATCGTGCTCTGCGTGACCGTGACGGCGGTCACTGCCGCGTCATCGTCGTCCGAGCCGAGCAACGCGAGCCGCTGATTGGCCAGAGTGTAAAGCCCGCGCATCCGCTCCTGCACCTGCTCGAGACCGAAGGCGACGCTTCGCGCCTGATCCACCGCGGCCGAGTTCTGATCCTGCTCGAGCCGTGCGATGTTCGCCCGCACCGCCTCCGCCTGATCGGACAGCACCAGTCGTTCGGTATGTCTCTCGTTCTCCGTGCGCGTGTGATCGGCCAGGGCGGTGCGCAGCGCCACGACGTCGTCGGCGAAGATCCGGGCCTTGGCATCGCGGACGACCGCGGCGATCGTCTGCGCCTCTCGCGCGATCTCGGCCTGGCGTCCCAGCGGCTTCAGTTGACGGCGGATCTCACCCGCGAGGTCGCTCAATCGCGTGAGGTTGGTCTCCATCGCATCGAGCTTGCGAAGGGTCTTCTCCTTGCGCCGCCGATGCTTGAGGATGCCGGCGGCCTCTTCGATGAAGCCACGACGGTCTTCCGGCGATGCCTGGAGCACTGTGTCCAGCCGGCCCTGTCCGACGATGACGTGCATCTCGCGTCCCAGCCCCGAGTCGCTGAGGAGCTCCTGCAGATCGAGCAGGCGGCAGTTCTCTCCGTTGATCGCGTACTCGCTCGATCCGTTGCGGAACAGAGTCCGGCTGATCGTGACCTCGGCGAACTCGATCGGCAGTGCTCCGTCGCTGTTGTCGATCGTCAGCTGCACCTCGGCGCGGCCCAGCGGCCCCCGGGTCGAGGTGCCTGCGAAGATGACGTCTTCCATCTTGCCGCCGCGCAGCGTCTTGGCCCCTTGTTCGCCCATCACCCACGCGAGGGCGTCCACCACGTTGGACTTGCCTGACCCGTTGGGTCCGACGATGCAGGTGACACCCGGCTCGAAGACGAAGCTGGTCGGCTGCGCGAAGGACTTGAACCCCTTGAGGGTCAGGCTCTTCAGATGCATGCGCGTACCGCGTCTCGGGGGTGAATCACGCCCATACGCTACCGGAATGACGGCTCAGAACGGGCATCCCGCGCGGGTTCGCAGTGAACCGGAATTCCGCGCGACACGCCGATCCACGCCGGTCATGCTTGACGGACACGCCCGGGTTTCGCTACCGTAACCTCCGGATCGCCACACGAAAGGAGGTTACCGATGATCACTCAGCTCACTGCTCAGGCCACTGGCCTCGCCGCGCCATTCGCGCCGCGCTCTGCGCACTCGGTAACCGCCGGCGTCCGTCGAAGCGCTCTCTCGTAGAACCGCAGCCCGAGAACTCTGCCCCGAACCATCCACCGGTCTCCGACCTGTGACGGGGCTTCTCGCCCGCTCTACTCCGCGCTCCGCCCTCTGATCCTCTCCGGATCACGGCTCTCCGCCGATCCCGGTGCTCGCCTTCGGGCGCACCGGGCTCTCGACTCTCACCGCGCACCGCCGCCCTTCAACGAAGGCCCTGCGGCCGCGTTCGCCGCACCCATCACCACCATTCATCTCGAAGGAATCATCGTGAACACCACGCTGTACCGCAGCATCCCCCACCCTCCGGATACCGAGGACCAGCAGGTCCTCCACATCCCCGCACCCGATGAGCTGCGGCGCCTCGCGCTGGCAGATCGTCTCTCTCTCCGGATCGGCCTCTGGCTGCTCCAGAGGGCACAGCGCCCTCGCCCGGTACGTCGTATCGCCGCCGCCGAAGCGGATGCGCTGCGTCTCGATCGACGTGATCGCACGCCCGGCGAGACCTACGCCCTGCTCACCTACGACCTGCAGCGTCAGCTGCGCTGACCTGGAGATCGCCATGAGCATTCCGCTCACCCCTGATGCGTCGCTGCATCCGCTCGTGCTGCCGGCACGAGCGGATGCAGCTGACGCCGCCGAATTCCGCGAGCTCGCCCGCGTTCGCAACGCCGTCTACCGAGAGCTCACCGGACGCACCGAGCAGGATCTGACGCCAGAGGCGCTGCTTCCGATCCTGCGCTCTCGCAAAGAGCGCACGACTGCCGTGTGGGCGGTGCGCGTCGGAGGCGAGATCGTCGGGCGCACAGTCATCGACATTCCTCATGAGGAGGGGTCGCGTGTGGCGATCGCCGCGATCGAGATCCACCCCCGTGTCTGGGGTCAGGGGATCGGAACCGCGATCCTGCCGCACGTCGAGGCCTTCGCCCGTCTCCACGGCCGCGAGGTCATTCAGAACTGGTCGGAGCAGCCGGCCAGCGACGGACCCAGGCTGCAGGCGAAGACGGGCTTCGGCAGCGTTCCGGACGATCACGTCGCACGATTCCTCATCCGCCGTGGATTCACCCTCGAGCAGGTCTATCGGGTGAGCCGCCTCGCGGTCACCCAGGAGACGGTTCAGCGTGCCGAGGAGCTGCGCGAGGACGCGCGAGCGCTCTCACAGGACTATCGCGTGCTCCAGTGGATGCTTCCGACGCCACCGGAGCATGTCGACGGCTACGCATGGCTCAAGTCGCGCATGTCGACCGACGCCCCCTCGGCCGATCTCGAGACCGACGAGGAGGCCTGGGACGCAGAGCGTCTGGTCGCCACGGAGAAGAGAGTCGCGGAGATGGGCCAGATCATGCAGGTCACTGTCGCGCAGCACATCCCGACAGGCGAGCTCACCGCATTCACCGAACTCGGAATCGGTCCGGATCCCACCGCCACCACACACCAGCACGACACCCTGGTGCTCACCGAGCACCGCGGCCATCGTCTGGGGCAACTCGTGAAGTGCGAAGCGTTCCTGTCGTGGACAGGCATCGCTCCCGCGTCACGCGACGTGATCACTTACAACGCCGAGGAGAACCGGCCGATGCTCGCCATCAACGAGGCGATGGGATTCACCGCCGTCGCCTATGAAGGCGCGTGGAAGAAGGAGCTGTCATGACGACCAGCACACTGACGATCACACCTCTGGCCGTCCCCCGCGCGCTGGACGCCGAGGATGCCGCGGACTTCCGCGCATACGGAGAGCTCAACAGGCAGATCTGCGAGGAGCTGGTCGGTCTGCCCGACATCGCCCCCGATGCCGCGCAGATGCTCGCATCGTGGCAGGATCCCAGCGATACCCTGCAGACCGGGTTCGTCGCCAGGCTCGGAACCGAGATCGTCGGCATGATCACTCTCTCCTACGCTCAGGAGGCGGAGGCGAACGCCGCAGAGGCGGACCTCCTCGTGCCGGCGAGCCAATGGGGACGCGGTGTCGAAGACGCTCTCCTGTCGCTCGCCGAGTCGGAGGCGCGCGCACACGGCCGATCCCTGGTGCAGACCTGGACGCTGCACAGGCCCATGGAGTCGGACCGGATGATCACACCGCGAACAGGGTGGGGTCGCATTCCGGCGATTCCGCTGTCGGACGCTCTCGTCGCCCGCGGATACGAGTTCGAACAGGTCGAACGCAACAGCGAGCTCGATATGCGCTCCGACCCCGCCCCGCTGCGGGCCGCTCTGGAATCGGCGAAGACCGCCGCCGGCGACGACTACCGGGTGCTCCAGTGGATGGCGCCGACACCGCCCGAGTTCCGTGACGGGTACGCGGCGATCCTCGCTCGCCTGTCTACCGACGCCCCGAGCGGCGACATGGACTTCGTCGCCGAGGAGTGGGATGCGGAACGTGTCGTGCGCCGTGAGCGACGGCTCACGGGGGCCGGTCAGGCTCTGTCGATCGTCGCGGTGCAGCATGTGCCCAGCGGAGACATGGTGGCCTACAACGAGCTGCTCGTCGGGGCGGACCGCGCAGGAGTGACCCACCAGCTCGGCACTCTGGTGTCTCGCGAGCACCGCGGGCACCGTCTCGGCACGATCGTCAAGTGCGCGAATCTCCTCCGTTGGAGAGAGCTCATGCCGCTCACCCCGACAGTCTCGACGTTCAACGCAGAGGAGAACCGTCCCATGTTGAGCATCAACGAGGCGATCGGTTTCGCGCCTGTCTCCTATGCGGGAGCGTGGCAGAAGCGGATCTGATCGAGATCATCCGAGCGGTGTACACGGCCGGCCACGGATCATCCGCCCGGCCGACGCAGCGGTCTCCGTATGGCCGCGAGGCTGGATGCATGAACACGACGGTCCTCGACGCACGCTCTCTGACCAAGTCCTACGGAACGACCCGCGCACTCGCCGGGGTGGATCTCACCATCCACCGCGGCGAGTCGGTCGCCATCATGGGTGCCTCCGGGTCGGGCAAGACCACTCTCCTCCATGTCCTCGCCGGCATCATCAGTCCGGACTCGGGCACCGTGTCGTTCCAGCCCTCGGTCGGTCAGGCGGTGGAACTCGCCGGACTCGGAGAATCCGCTCGTTCCCGGCTGCGGAGAGAGCGGTTCGGGTTCGTCTTCCAGCAGGGTCTGCTCATTCCGGAGCTCACGGCGGTCGAGAACGTGGCGCTCGCATCGATGATCAACGGAGTGAAGAGAGCGCAGGCCACCGCTCACGCGGCGTCCTGGCTCGCCGCGCTCGGGCTGGCCGGGATGGAGGACCGCCGAATCGGCGAGCTGTCCGGCGGGCAGGCGCAGCGCGTCGCGATCGCACGGGCTCAGGCGACGGGTGCGGAACTCGTGTTCGCCGACGAGCCGACCGGCGCCCTCGACTCGCACACGTCGCAAGACGTGATGAATGCGCTGCTGTGGTCGACGACGGGCCAAGGGCGCACGCTGCTCGTCGTGACACACGATGCAGACGTGGCGGCGCGCTGCTCGCGGATCGTCTCCGTGCGCGACGGCCAGATCATCTCGTCGGCGGTGACGGCATGAACGCCCGCGTCCTGGCTGTGCTTCTTCGCGCCGGGACGGGAGAGAAAGCGGTGCTCGCGCTTCCGCTCATCGCTTTCGGCATCGTCACCGCCCTCGTGCTGACCGTCGTGGGCGGGGCTCAGTGGTTCTGGACCTGGACCGATGAGTACGCGCCGGTGTACCAGGCGTTGGCCGCGATCGCGCTCGTGCTCCTCATCGTCCCGCTGATGAATCTCGGCGGGGCGGCCGCCCGTCTCTCAGCCCGCCGTCGTGACGAGCGTCTCTCGACCCTGCGGCTTCTCGGCGTGACGCCTCTGGGCGTCGGGGTCGCTACGGTCATCGAATCCATGATCGTCGCGGCCGCCGGTGCCGTCGCCGGAGTCGTCGTCCATCTCGCCCTCACCCCTCTCGTCGGACTCATCCCGTTCCGTGGCACGGCTCTCGGCGTCGAGGCGATCATGCTCTCGCCCTTCAGCGTTCTCGCCGTCGTGGGAGGCGTCCTTCTCGTGGCGGCAGCGAGTGCTGTGCTGGGGCTCCGGCGCGTGATCATCTCGCCCCTCGGCGTGCGCCTGCGGACGACCGTCTCCACCGCGCACTGGTTCCGCGCGATCATCGCAGTCTCCGTTCTTGCGCTCGTGTTCGTCCTTGTCACGGTCTTCCCTTCCGTCGCAGGACTCGCGGCGACCATCGCCGTCCTCGCCCTGTTGTTCGCCGTCTCCCTGGCGGTGCTCAACGTGATCGGACCATGGGTCCTGAAGGTCGCCGCCGGCCGTCAGCTGCGCAAGGCCGAGCACGCAGATCGGCTGCTCGCCGCCCGTCTAGTGCTGGACTCCCCCAAAGCCGCGTGGCGTCAGGTGAGCGGCATCGCGATGGCGAGCTTCATGGCCGTGTTCGCAGGAACCGGAGTCTCCCTGATGAATGTGATGAACAGCGGCGACACGACGTCCGCGGATGCGGCCCTCGCCGCGGACATGCGCACCGGCCTCGTCATCACCCTCGTCGCTTCATTCCTGATGGTCGCGGCATCCGTGGGGGTCAATCAAGCCGCGGCCGTTCTCGATCAGCAGGAACTCCACCGGAGTCTGCACCGGCTGGGCGTGCCGCTCGCGATCGTCGACAGCGCACGCCGCCGGGCGATCATGTCTCCACTCCTCGTGACCGCGATCGGCTCGGCGACCTGTGCCGGCGTGCTGGTCTTCCCGCTGCTGGGGATCGCCCTGGTCACGGCACCCGAGTCTCTCCTCACGATCGCGCTCGTACTGGCCGTGGGGATCGGAATCGTCTGGATGAGCACTCGAGCGACGCGGCCCCTGCTTGCCCGTTCGTTCGAGATGGTGTGAGTCTCAGCGACGCCGCTGGCAGCGCGGACAGTAATGACTCGAGCGGTTCATGAAAGCCTCCCGGCGGATCAGAGTGCCGCAGCGCGGGCACGGCTGTCCGCCTCGACCGTACGCGTTGAGCGAGTGGGCGAAGTAGCCTGCCTGACCGTTCACATTGACGTACTGGGAGTCGAAGCTCGTGCCGCCCTCTGCAAGGGCCTTCACGAGCACCACTCTGATCTCGGCGAGGAGGCGCCTGCTCGCTTGCGTCGACAGCGCACTCGCGAGCGTCGCCGGGTGGATGCGCGCCGCCCACAGCGCCTCATCCGCATAGATGTTGCCCACGCCGCTGATCGTCTGCTGATCGAGCAGCACTCGCTTGATCGCACTGCCGCGTGTGCGGAGTGCACGCAGGAAGCGCTCGTCGTCGAACAGCGGGTCTATCGGATCACGGGCGATGTGCACGACCTGAGTCGGGATCCACGTCGGTCCGTCCGGCACCAGACCGTCGACCGCCAACGACCCGAAAGTCCTCTGGTCGGCGAAGACGATCGCGAGCTCGCCATGACGAGGATGCTCGATGCTGATCCGGATGCGCTCGTGGCGTTCCGCCTCGGCGTCCGGCGCGCGCAGCAGCATCTGTCCGCTCATTCCGAGGTGCGCGATCAACGCGGAATCAGCGGTGTCCAGCGGCAGCCAGAGGAACTTGCCCCGTCGGTCGGCTGCAGTGACCCTGCGTCCCTCCAGGCGCGCGGCGAAGTCGGACGGCCCGGCCGCATGCCGTGTGAGAGCTCGTTGATCGAACACGCTCACGGCCGTGATGAGCGAGCCGATCACCGCGGGAGCGAGACCCGCCCGGACGACCTCGACCTCGGGAAGCTCAGGCACGCTCGTTGAGCAGTCGCCACGCGCTGAGCGCGGCGGCCATCTCTGCCGTCTTCTTGCTGCTGCCCTTGCCGGTCATCGCCAGATCGCCGACGACCACGGTTGCGAGGAATCGACGATCGTGGTCGGGGCCGCTCGCCTCCACCGAGTACTGGGGCGGAGTCGCACCGACTCGCGCAGCCAGCTCCTGCAGGCTCGTCTTCGGATCCATCGCCGCGCCGTAGCGCTCGGGGTCGGCGAGGAGTGGCGCGGTCAGCCGGAGCACGAGCTCGGTCGCCGCCTCAGGACCCGCTGACAGATACGTCGCGCCGATCACGGCTTCCATCGTGTCGGCGAGGATCGAGTCCTTGTCGCGACCGCCCGTCTGTTCCTCACCGCGTCCCAGCAGCAGATGGCTGCCGAGATCGATCGCTCTCGCAACCTCGGCGAGAGCGACCGTCGAGACGACGCTCGCGCGCCGCTTGGCCAACTCCCCCTCATCCAGCCCCGGATGGGTCGTGAAGAGCATCACCGTCACGGCTTGTCCGAGAACGGAGTCGCCGAGGAACTCGAGACGTTCGTTATGGGGGATGCCGCCGTGCTCGTAGGCATAGGAGCGATGGGTGAGCGCCAACTCCAGAAGCTCCGCGTCGATATCGACGCGGAGCTTCTCTGGGAGCGGTCTCGTCCCCCCAGGGACCTCAGTCACAATCGTGAAGTCGCGACTCAGACGTCGGCGACCTTGCGACCCTTGTACTCGAGGAAGAGCTCGGTGCCCTGCGAGTCGGTGACGACCTTGGCCTGGTGAGGACGGCTGTAGACGACCTGACCGTTCTCGATGGTCTTGACGAGTGCGACAGGCGCCGCCTTCCACTGCGCGCGGCGCGAGCGGGTGTTCGAACGGGATACCTTGCGCTTCGGGGGGTTACCAGCCATGACTAGCTCTCTTCTTTCTCGGCGGCTCGGCTCTGTGCCTCACCGTCTTGGTCTGTGATCTGCTGGAGCGCGCTCCACCGAGGATCGATGGGAGCCACCTGCTCCGTCCCGGTGCTCGCGGTCAGCCTCTCGCCCGTCTCCGGGTCGAGCCCGGGGCAATCCGGCTGACACACCGGCTGAAATGGAAGCGCCAATACGGCCGCATCCCTGACTAGAGTTTCAAGATCCACGTGGTCGTCTTGAACCTCGAAGTCAGTTTCTTCCTCACCAGGATACGCGAAAAGCTCCTGGAACTCGACTTCGACGGGCCGGGTGATGTCGATCAGGCATCTTCCGCATACGCCGGAGTACTCAGCGTCGGCGGTTCCGGAGACCAGGATGCCCTCGTGAACCGACTCGAGACGCACGTCCAGGTCGAGCGCAGAACCGGCTTCATACGCGACGATTCCCTCTCCCCAGCCTTCGCCGAGGGTCACCGAGAACTCGTGCTCGCGCATCTCGCCCGGCTTGCGGACGATGTCACGGACGGGCAGGACGAAGGGACCATTCATTCGGGAACGCACCCGGCAATGGTACCGGCTCCTGCGGGATGGAGGCTGGTTCCGCGCTGTGCGGAGACGGCGGCTCCGGAAATCAGATCCCGCGTGATCCGGTGTCGAGGAAGGAGGCGACCGCCGGAGGCACGAACGGCGACACGTCACCGCCGAGGCCCGCCACCTGGCGGACCAGGGAGCTGGAGACCAGGGCATGCGCGGGGTCGGGCAGGAGGAAGACCGTCTCGATGTCGGCGAGGTGACGGTTGACGATCGCCATCGGGGATTCGTACGCGACGTCGATCTGCGAACGGATGCCCTTCACGAGAACTCCCGCACCGACGTCGCGGGCGTAGTCCACGAGCAGCCCCATGCTCCAGGAGCCCACGACGACGTTGTCGCCGATCCCGTCCTCAGCGATCGACTGCTCGAGCAGCGACATCCGCTGAGCGATCGGGAGCAGCGCCTCTTTGCCGGGGTTGTGCACCACGAGCACGTGGAGTTCGTCGTACAGCTTGGCTGCGCGACGGATCACGTCGAGATGACCCAGGGTCGGCGGATCGAACGATCCAGGGACGACGGCGATCCGGCTGCTCATGCCCCCAGCCTAAAGCACGCGATGCCGCGGTCAGTTCTTCGCGAGTGCCGCCCGGTCGTCGTCGCTCACGCGTCGCTCGATCGCCGAGCGGAGTCCGGGATTCGCCCGCAGATCCGGGTCGTCGGAGAGGATGCCCTCCGCGAGCTCCCGGGCTCGGACGATCAGGCCCGAGTCCTTGACGACCCGCAGCAGCTTCAGGGAGGACCGAGCTCCAGCCTGTGCGGCACCGAGCACGTCACCTTCACCGCGGAGCTCGAGATCGACCTCCGCGAGAGCGAATCCGTCGAGAGTCGCTGCCACCGCGTCCACGCGTTCGCGCGCCACTGACCCCTCTTCGGCTTCGGTGACCAACAGGCAGAGCCCTGGAACGCCTCCTCGACCGACACGGCCCCTCAGCTGGTGCAGCTGCGACACCCCGAACCGATCGGCGTCGAGAACGATCATGGTCGAGGCGTTCGGGACGTCGACGCCGACCTCGATCACGGTCGTCGCCACCAGCAGGTCGATCTCACCGCGCGCGAAGGACTGCATGACGGCGTCCTTCTCGTCGGACGGCATGCGACCGTGCAGCACGGCCCGTCGGACGTTCCCGAGCTGGGGGTGCGTCGCCAGGGCCTCATCGAGCTGCACCACGCCCCAGCGAGGACCCGACGCACCCTCGGGCGGGATCACGGGCTGCTCCCCCGCTTCCGCCGTCTTCTTGGTCGTGTCGATCGCCGCGCATACCGCGAACACCTGTCGGCCCTGAGAGATCTCCTCGGCGGCGCGCTCCCAGACTCGATTGAACCAGCCGGGATGCTCTGCGAGCGGAGCGACGAAGGACTCGATTCCGGCTCGCCCCTTGGGCATCGTGCGGATCACGGAGGTGTCGAGATCGCCGAACACCGTCATCGCGACCGTCCGCGGGATCGGGGTCGCGGTGAGAACCAGCGCGTGCGGGCTGGACCCCTTCGCGCGGAGCGCCTCTCGTTGCTCGACTCCGAACCGGTGCTGCTCGTCGACGACGACGAGGCCGAGATCAGCGAAGGTCGTCTTCTCGCCGAGCAGCGCGTGCGTGCCCACGACGATCAGCGCCTGTCCGGAGGCGACGCGGAGCGCAGCCTTGCGACGCTCGGCGGCCGGCATCTGACCGGTGAGCAGGGTGGGCATCACGAGCGGCGACATCTGCGGCCCGAGCATCTTCGCGATCGATCGCAGGTGCTGCCCTGCGAGCACCTCGGTCGGGGCGATCAGCGCCGCCTGACCGCCGGACTCGGCCACCTGGAGCATCGCGCGCAGCGCGACGAGGGTCTTCCCGGACCCGACCTCGCCCTGCACGAGACGATTCATCGGCCAGGCGGCGACGAGGTCGCTCGCCACCTGCTCGCCGACCGTCTTCTGGTCGGGCGTGAGGTCGTACGGCAGCGAGGCGTCGAAGCGCTCGAGCAGCCCACCGGGCTTCGACGGACGCGCGGTCGCCGACAGCGATCGCACCGCATCGCGCTGCTGCAGGAGGGCGGTCTGGAGAGTGAGCGCCTCGTGCATCCGCAGGGTGCGGACCGCAGGATCGATGTCGTTGCGGGTCCTCGGGCGGTGAATCTGCTCGAGCGCCTCTCGGGCGGTCAGAAGTTCCTCCCGCGCGCGGACATCGGGGGCGAGAGGCTCCGGCACGTCGCCGAGGCCGTCGAGCGCCCGCGTGATGAACTTCGCGATCTGCCACGTCTGCAGCGTCGACGTCGCGGGATAGATGGGAATCAGCACGGCAGCGCGCGCGTCCGCCCGGCGTCTGGCCGCATCCTCGTCGCCGAACAGCTCGTACTCGGGATGCGCGAACTGCGTCATGCCGTTGAACTCGCCGACCTTGCCCGAGAAGACACCTCGACGTCCGACCGCGAGGTCCTCGGAGCGCCACTTGGCCGCGCCCAGGTTCTTCGCGAAGAACGTCAGAGACATCTTGCCGATGCCGTCGCCGATCACGACGTCGACCATCGCACCACGACGGTTGCGCATCGCCCTGGCGCTGGAGGACAGCACCTCGGCGACGATCGTCACCGTCTCACCCAGAGGGAGTTCACGGATCGGGGTCAGCTCGCCCGGATCCGCGTACCGTCGGGGATAGTGCGACACGAGATCGCCGACCGTCTTCATGCTGAAGGCTCTGTCGAGAGACTTCGCCGGCGTGGCGCCCAGCGCCTCCTCGAGCGACGAATCCAGCGTGAGCGACATGATCCGAGTCTAGGAGGCCGCACGGACACGACGTGCGCCGCAGCTGTCGTATCGTGAACGGGTGACGAGGATCATCGCCGGAACAGCGCGCGGCGCACGGCTCGACGTGCCCCGCGCGGGAACGAGACCCACCAGCGACCGCGTGCGGGAGTCGCTCTTCGGAGCGCTGGAGTCGGCGGATGCCATCGTCGGCGCGCGGGTGCTCGACCTCTATGCCGGCTCGGGTGCGCTGGGACTGGAGACCCTCAGCCGCGGCGCGACGAGCGCGGATCTCGTCGAGCACGGCCGAGAGGCGGCGTCGGTGGTCCGCCGCAACGCCGCCACCGTCGCGAAGGCCGGAGCGCCGAGCGCGAGGGTGCACCAGAGCACCGTCCGATCGTTCCTGCTGCGCGCCTCCGGCCCGTACGACCTCGTGTTCTCGGATCCCCCGTACGACCTCGACGACGAGGCGATGACGGCGGACCTCGTCACGCTCGCGCCGCTTCTCGCTCCCGACGCCCTCGTGATCATCGAGCGCGCCCGGCGATCGCCCCCTCCCGACCTCGCTGCGGCCGGACTGGAGCTGATCCGCGAGAAGGCCTACGGCGACACCGCGCTCTGGTGGGCCGAGCCCACTCCCGCGACGGAGTCGTCTCAGCCCGAGGCCGAGTCCCAGTCGCGATAGGGATCCCAGCCGCTGACATCCGCGGGTGCGCCGTCGACCAGCAGCTCGTGCTCGCCCCGGGGCACGACAGTGCCGATGACGCGGAAGCCCGCGGGCACGATCCCCGGCGGGAAGCAGGCGAGAAGGGCGTGATCCTCGCCACCGGCGAGAGCTCGCTGGGGGCTGTCGCCGAGGGCTGCGCTGTCGAGTGCGATGGTGACCTCGGAGGCCGCTGCCATCCGTCGCGCGTCGAGCGCGAGCCCGTCTGAGATGTCCATCATCGCGGTCGCGCCCGCAGTGGCAGCGAAAGGGCCGAGACCGATCGGCGGCGATGGACGGAGCTGAGCCGCCAGAGCAGCGCTCTCACCCGGGGCGAGCAGGGACGCATCGACGGGGACCGGTGCCTCCCCCTCGCGGAACCTTCCGAAGAGCACCGAGAGTCCGTGAGCGGCGTGCCCCAGTTCGCCTGCGACCGCGACCACGTCACCGACCCGTGCGCCCGACCGGGTCACGGGCGGCCGGCCCTCGAGATCGCCGAGCGCGGTGACGGCCACGGTCAGGACGTCCGAGACCGTGAGATCGCCGCCGACCACCGCGCATCCCGGTGCGAGTGCGGCGCAGGCTTCTCGGAAGCCGTCTGCGAGGCGCTCGATGAACGACAGTCGAAGATCGCGGGGAACGGCCAGCGCCACCAGGAGCGCCGTCGGCCGCGCGCCCATGGCCGCCACGTCGGCGAGGTTGACGGCGGCGGCCTTCCAACCGAGGTCGTACCCCGACGACCACGCGAGCCGGAAGTCCGGGCCGTGCACGAGAGTGTCCGTCGTGGCGACCACCGAACCCGAGGGAGCGGCGATCACCGCCGCATCGTCGCCGGGTCCGACGAGCGTGTGAGAGGCCCGCGCCGTCCTCGCCAGGATCGCTCGGAGGATCTCCCCCTCCGACAGTTCGCCGAGGGTCGGATCATCGTCGCGAGGTCGGGAGGACATGCAGTCAAAGGTAGCCTGGATGCATGCCCCGCTCTCGCCGTCTCGCCGTCGTCGCGGGCTCGCTGGTCCTCCTCGCCGCACTGTCCGGCTGCTCGACGACGATCCACCTCGAACCCGCTGAGGACGCCAACGATCCGGCCTGCGCCGAGGTGTCCGTGCTCCTCCCCGACGCCGTCGGCGATCTCGATCGGGTGTGGACCGATGCTCAGGCGACCGGAGCCTGGGGCGACCCGACCGTCGTGCTGCGCTGCGGCGTCGAACCGCCGGCGCCATCGACAGAGGTGTGCACGACCATCGGCAGCGTCGACTGGCTCGTTCTCGATCAGGAGGAAGACCGGCAGCGTCTCGTGACGTACGGTCGCGAGCCCGCCATCGAGGTGATCATCCGCCGTGGCGAGGAGATCGACTTCCGTACGGTCGTCGAGAGCCTCTCCACGAGCATCCAGTCGGGCCTCGCGCCCGCCACGGCACGCTGCACCGACCGGGTGCCCACCGAGGAGAACCCGGACGACGGATCGACCGAAGGCTGACCCGTCGAGGGTCAGCGGCGCAGGCCCGCCTCGATCAACTCGGAGATCAGGTCGCCGTAGCTGAGTCCGGAGGCCACCCAGCACTTCGGGAACATCGAGATCGGAGTGAATCCCGGCATCGTGTTCAGCTCGTTGACCACCAGCTCTCCCGTAGGAGTGAGGAACATGTCGACGCGCGCAAGACCTCGCCCGTCCACCGCCTCGAACGCACGGACTGCCGCATCCTGAATGGCCGCGACCTCGGAATCCTCGAGCTCCGCCGGGCACACGACGTCGACGCCGTCGCCGCCGAGGTACTTTCCCTCGAAGTCGTAGAACCCTCGAGTCGTCAGCACGATCTCGCCAGGAAGCGACGCTCGGACGCCGTCGGCACCTTCGAGCACGGCGACCTCGATCTCGCGGCCGACCACGCCCGCCTCGATCAGGACCTTGTCGTCTTCTGCGAACGCGATCGCCAGCGCCGCATCGAGCTCGTCGGCGCTCTCGACCTTCGAGACGCCCACGCTGGATCCCGCGCGAGCCGGCTTCACGAAGAGCGGCAGGCCGAGCGCCGCCGCCGAGTCGCGGATCGCGACGGCATCCTGTTCCCACTGGCGCGCGCGCACCGTCAGTCCGGCCGCCACCGCGATACCGGCGGCCCGCAGCGCGATCTTCATGAAGTGCTTGTCCATGCACAGTGCGGAGTCGAGCACCCCGCCGCCGGCGTAGGGGACCTCGAGGGTGTCGAAGTACCCCTGGATGGTGCCGTCCTCGCCGTGCGGGCCGTGGAGGATCGGCAGCACGATATCGATCTCGCCGAGGGATTCGGTGGTGCCGTCGGTGCGCACGACGCGCAGGCTGCGGTCTCCGCCGGGTTCCGGCCACAGCACCCGTGTGCCGTTGTCGGCGACCTCGGGCAGGTGAGCGGCATCCAGCGGGAACTTCGCCGGGTCGTCGTCCTCGAGGACGAAGGCGCCGTCGCGGGTGATCCCGACCGGGATCACGGCGTACCGATCGCGATCAATCGCGCCCAGCACTCCGCCCGCCGTTGCGGAACTGATCGAATGCTCGCTGGAGCGCCCTCCGAAGAGCACCACCACCGTCTGCTTGTCCATGGTTGGTCCTCTCACCCTGCGGGGTGTCGTCGTCCGTCGTCAGGTGGGGTGCGATGTCGCGGGGGTTCATCTTGCCGTCGAGCACCATCTTCACCTGCTCGACGATGGGCATGTGCACGTCGGACTCGCGGGCGAGTTGCAGCACGGGCGCCACGGACGCGAGGCCCTCAGCGGTCTGCTGCATCTGCTTCACGACGTCCTGGAAGCTGTATCCCTGGCCGAGCAGGCGCCCGGCCGTGTTGTTGCGGCTCAGCGGGGACTGACATGTCGCGATGAGGTCGCCCAGGCCCGCGAGTCCCTGCAGGGTCTCGGGGTGAGCGCCGTTGGCGACGGCGAAATCGGTCATCTCCACGAGCCCGCGGGTGATGATCGACGCCTTGGTGTTCTCGCCGTACCCGACGCCGTCGACGATGCCGATGGCCACCGCGATGAGGTTCTTCAGCACTCCCCCGAACTCCGTGCCGATCACGTCGGTGTTCACGAACGTCCGGAAGTAGCTGTTACGTGCCGCGCGCGCGACCTCCTCGGCGGTCTCCCGACTGCGTGAGGAGATCACGGCGGCCGTGGGCTGCTCGCGAGCGATCTCGAGCGCGAGGTTCGGCCCGGAGGCGACCGCGATACGGTCGGGATCGCAGCGCAGCTCCTGCTCGATGACCTGGCTCATCCGGAGCCCCGTCGTGCGCTCGACGCCCTTCATCAGGCTGACGATCTTGGCGTCGTTGTCGGCGAGCAGCGGCCGAAGCGCCTTGAGATTCTCCCGCAGCGACTGACTCGGCACCGAGAGGTACACCTGGTCGACATCGCGGAGCGCGATCGCCAGCTCGTGCGTCGCGGACATCGTGCGCGGCAGGTTGATGCCGGGCAGATAGCGGGAGTTGCGCTTGGCCTCGTCGATCTCGTGGGCGAGTTCGGCTCGGCGCGCCCACATCGTGACCTGCGCCCCGCCGTCGGCGAGGATCTTTCCGAACGTGGTGCCCCAGCTTCCGGCACCGATCACCGCGACGCGTGGTCCTGCGGGAGCGTTGCGCTTAGGAGTCAAGGCGACCCGTCTCCTTCTGTCCATGGGCGGACGGGTTCCAGCGCTCGGCCGGAGCCTTCTCGTCACGCAGGTCCTCGAGCAGCGCCGTGATGGCCTGCATCAGTCGTTCGGTGGCTTCGTTCAGCGCCGATGCCTCGCCCGCACGACCACGGAGGTCCGACAGATCGACGGGATCGCCGATGACGACGTCCACGGGCTTGCGCAGCGGCCAGAGGCTGAGCCCCTTCTGGTAGCGCCCCATGATCCGCTGGGTGCCCCAGTGGGCCATCGGGATGAGCGGGATGCCGTCGGTCAGCGCGAGCCGGACAGCCCCGGACTTTCCGCGCATCGGCCACATGTCGGGGTCGCGCGTCAGCGTGCCCTCCGGATAGACGATCACACCGCGACCGTGCTCGACGAGCTCGGCCGACTGCTTGAGCGTCTGCTTCGCCGCGGATGCCGACGAGGCGCGTGCCACGGGGACCATTCCTGTCGCGCGGAGCACGGCTCCGAGCACAGGAACCTTGAAGAGACTCTCCTTCGCCATGAAGCGCGGAGCTCGACCGATGCGCCACACCGCGAGTGCGACCACGAGCGGATCGAACTCGGAGTAGTGGTTCGGGGCGAGAACGTACGCTCCCTCACGCGGGAGCTTCTCGCTTCCCGTGATGCGGAGCTTCGCGACGAGCGAGATCAGCGGCACGGCGATCGCCGCGACCGGCCAGAACGCACTCGGTCGCGTGGTCTCCGTCGAGCGGGAACCCATCGGGGTCACCGGATGACGTCGAAGTCGGCGCCCACGGCATCGAGCTTGGCGAGGAACTTCTCGTAGCCGCGGCTGAGGATGTCCACTCCGGACACCCTCGACTCGCCTTCGGCGGTCAGCGCCGCGATGACGTGGCTGTATCCGCCGCGAAGGTCGGGAACGACGATGTCTGCGGCGTGCAGCGGCGTCGGGCCGGTGATGACGGCGGCCTGCTCGAGGTCCCGGCGCGGGACACGACGGGCTCCGTCCTGCAGTCCGCGGGGGTGCACGACGATGTCGGCGCCCATCTTGACGAGCGCCTCGGTGAAGCCCAGACGGTTCTCGTAGACCGTCTCGTGCACGACCGAGCGGCCCTTGGCCTGAGTGAGCGCCACGACGAGAGGCTGCTGCCAGTCGGTCATGAATCCGGGGTGCACGTCGGTCTCGACGATGACCGGCTTGAGCTCGCCGTCGCGACGGAACAGGATCCCGTCCTCCTTGATGTCGAACCATCCGCCGGCCTTGCGGAACACGTTGAGGAACGTGAGCATCTCCTGCTGCTTCGCGCCGCCCACGAAGATCTCGCCGTCGGTGGCGAGTGCGGCGGACGCCCAGGATGCGGCTTCGTTGCGGTCGAAGATCGAGCGGTGGTCATACCCCCGAAGCGTCTCGACACCCTCGATGAGGATGACGCGGTTCGGCTCGTAGGAGATGATCGCGCCCATCTTCTGCAGCACCGCGATCAGATCCATGATCTCGGGCTCGATGGCGGCGTTGCGAAGCTCCGTGGTGCCCTCGGCGCGAACGGCCGTGAGCAGCACCTGCTCGGTCGCTCCGACACTCGGGTACGGGAGGTGGATGTTCGCACCGTGCAGGCGCGCACCACCCGTCGACAGGCGGATGCCGCTCGGCAGCTTCTCGACGATGGCGCCGAACTTGCGGAGCGCGTCCAGATGGAAGTCGATCGGGCGGTCGCCGATGCGGCAGCCGCCCAGGTCGGGGATGAAGGCCTGACCGAGACGGTGCAGCAGCGGGCCGCAGAAGAGGATCGGGATGCGCGAGGCACCCGCGTGAGCGTCGATCTCCTCGAAGTGGGCCGACTCGACGTCGCTGGGGTCGAAGACGAGAGCTCCGGGCTCATCGCCGTCGGAGACCCGCACGCCATGGACCTCGAGCAGCGAGCGGACGACCGCGACGTCGCTGATGGCGGGCACGTCGCGCAGCACGCTGACGGTCTCTCCGAGCAGGGACGCGACCATCGCCTTGGTCGCGAGGTTCTTTGCGCCCTTGACGTCGACGCGGCCGCGCAGCGGGCGCCCTCCGCGAATGGCGAGGACGTCTCCGGTGAGTGGGGGGACTCCGTCCGGAAGAGCGTCGCGCACAGGTGTCGTCATTCGGAGCCTCACTTCATTCAACGGAATTCGGGGCGGGGTCGCCCTCGGCTCCCCCGCCCCGCCGTTCACTGCTGAACGGGAAGGGTCCGGGGCCGCCACGACTCGCGACGGGCCTCGAACTGCGCGATCTTGTCTTCGTTGCGCAGGGTGAGCCCGATGTCATCGAGCCCTTCGAGGAGCCGCCATCTAGTGTAATCGTCGATCCCGAGGTCAGCCTGGATCTCACCGATCGACGCGACTCGCGCCTCGAGGTCGACCGTGATCGAAGCCCCGGGATTCCGGTCGATCTCGCCCCAGATCCGCTCGAGATCCTCTTCGGAGATGGTGGCGGCGAGGAGCCCCTGCTTGCCCGAGTTGCCCCGGAAGATGTCGGCGAAGCGCGGGCTCAGGACCACCGCGAAGCCGAAGTCGCGCAGCGCCCAGACGGCGTGCTCGCGGCTGGATCCGGTGCCGAAGTCGGGGCCGGCGACGAGCACCGATGCGCCCTGGAAAGCCGGCTGGTTGAGCACGAACTCGGGATCCTGACGCCAGCCGTGGAACAGTGCGTCCTCGAAGCCGGTCTTCGTGACCCGCTTGAGGAACACGGCGGGGATGATCTGGTCCGTGTCGACGTTCGAGCGCTTCAGCGGGGCGGCGATGCCGGTGTGGGTGGTGAACTTCTCCATGGTCAGACCTCCGCCATCTCGTTCAGGTCGCTCGGACTCGACAGCGTGCCGCGGATCGCGGTCGCGGCGGCGACGAGCGGCGACACCAGGTGCGTGCGTCCGCCCTTGCCCTGCCGGCCCTCGAAGTTGCGGTTGGAGGTCGACGCGCAGCGCTCCCCCGGCGCGAGCTGATCGGGGTTCATCCCGAGGCACATCGAGCACCCCGCGAATCGCCACTCGGCTCCGAAGTCCTTGATGATCTTGTCGAGTCCTTCGGCCTCCGCCTCCAGCCGCACCCGGGCAGAGCCGGGAACGACCATGACGCGGACGCCGTCAGCCTTCTTCTTGCCTTCGACGATCGACGCGAACGCGCGGAGATCCTCGATGCGGCTGTTCGTGCACGACCCCATGAAGACGGCGTCGACCGGCACCTCCTTGAGAGGCGTGCCAGGCGTCAGATCCATGTACTCGAGGGCCCGCTCGGCTGCGGCACGCTCATTGGCATCGGCGATCTCTGCCGGGTCGGGAACCGCCGCCGACAGCGAGCTGCCCTGGCCGGGGTTGGTGCCCCACGTCACGAACGGCTCGAGCTCATCGGCATCGATGAAGACCTCGGCGTCGAACGTCGCCCCCTCATCCGTCGGCAGCGTTCGCCAGTACGCGACGGCGTCGTCCCAGTCCTGCCCCTTCGGGGCGTGCGGGCGACCCTTCAGGTACTTGAAGGTCGTCTCGTCGGGCGCGACCATGCCAGCACGAGCGCCGGCCTCGATCGACATGTTGCAGATCGTCATCCGGCCCTCCATCGACAACGCCCGGATCGCGCTGCCGCGGAACTCCAGGACGTAGCCCTGACCGCCGCCGGTGGTGATCTTCGCGATCACCGCGAGGATGATGTCCTTCGCGGTGACGCCGGGCCTCAGCGTGCCCTCGACGTTGATCGCCATGGTCTTGAACGGCTTCAGCGGCAACGTCTGCGTCGCCATGACATGCTCGACCTCGCTCGTGCCGATGCCGAAGGCCATGGCGCCGAACGCGCCGTGCGTCGATGTGTGGGAGTCGCCGCAGACCACCGTGATGCCGGGCATCGTGAGACCGAGCTGCGGCCCCACGACGTGGACGATGCCCTGTTCGGCGTCGCCGAGCGAGTGCAGACGCACGCCGAACTCCGCGGCGTTGCGGCGCAGCGTCTCGATCTGCGTGCGGCTCGTGAGGTCGGCGATGGGCTTGTCGATGTCCCAGGTCGGCGTGTTGTGGTCCTCGGTGGCGATCGTCAGGTCGAGGCGCCGCAACGGTCGCCCCTCCGATCGCAGTCCGTCGAACGCCTGCGGGCTCGTCACCTCATGCACCAGGTGCAGATCGATGTAGATGAGGTCCGGCTCGCCGTTCTCGCCCTTGACGACGAGATGGTCGTCCCAGACCTTCTCGGCGAGGGTCCTGGGACGGACGGGAGCAGTGTCTGCTGCGGGGGTGTTCATTGCGTGTCTCCTGAAGCTGGCGGTTCGGCCCACGATGGACTCCGCGACGAGGAGGGGCTCAGAACGAGGTCTCGTCGCGGCCGCTAAGAAGGAGCACGATCCGCATGACGTCAGATTACCACCGCTTCAGCGCCCGGAGTCTCCGCGTGACACGCTACTGTCACCCGCACCTTCGAGAGGCACCCGCATGACCGACGACAGCACCGGATTCGCCACGAGAGCGGTCCACGCGGCCCGGAATCAGGGGCCCGCATCGTCGAGGGCGACGCCGATCTACCTGACGGCGGGATTCGAGTTCGACGACTTCGACCATGCCGCCGACCACTTCGGCACCGGCGCGGGGTTCGGATACACGCGCACGGGGAATCCGACGGTGCACGCCGTCGAGCGCCAGCTCGCCGCACTCGAATCCGCCGCGGAGGCCGTGCTCGTCGCCAGCGGCCAGGCCGCGGTCGTCACCGCACTGCTGACCGTCGCCGGAGCGGGCGATCACATCGTCTCCTCGACGCACATCTACGAAGGCACGCGAGGGCTTCTGCTCGACAACCTCGCTCGCCTCGGCATCGAGACGACGTTCATCGACGACATCGCCGACCCCGGCGCCTGGCGGGGTGCGATCCGCCCGACCACCCGGGCGCTGTTCGGCGAGTCCATCGCGAACGCGCGCAACGACATCCTCGACATCTCCGCGGTGAGCGCGGTCGCCGACGAGTTCGCCATCCCGCTCATCGTCGACAACACCCTCGCGACGCCGTTCCTGCTCCGGCCGCTCGAGCATGGCGCCGCCATGGTGGTGCACTCCGCCTCGAAGTTCCTCGCCGGTCACGGGTCGGTGCTCGGCGGCGTGATCCTCGACGACGGTCGCTTCGACCCGGCGAAGGCGGGGCACAACGCTCCACATCTCGTTCTGCCGGGGCGCGGCGGGTTCCCGAGCGTGGCTTCGCGTCATGGCGGCAACGCGCGCATCGCCTACGCGCGCGAGTCCGTCGCTCCGCGATTCGGCGCGTCCCCGTCGCCGCTCAACGCGTTCCTGATCGGACAGGGCGCCGAGACCCTCGGTCTGCGGGTCGAGCGGCAGTCCCGGAACGCCCTCGAGATCGCCCGCTGGCTCGCCGCGCAGGAGGCGGTCGAGAGCGTCGACTACGTCGGCCTCGACACGCATCCCGACCACAGCCTCGCCGAGAGGTACCTCTCGGGAGGGTACGGCTCGATCTTCACCTTCACGCTCCGCGGGGGCCTCGACGCCGCACGCGACTTCGTCGAGAGCGTCGACGTGTTCACGCACATGACCCACATCGGCGACGTGCGCTCGCTGGTGCTGCACCCCGCGACCACCAGCCACTCGCATCGCACGCCTGAGGAGCGAGATGTCCTCGGAGTGCAGCCGGGAACCCTGCGACTGTCGGTCGGCATCGAAGACGTCGCCGACCTCCTCGGCGATCTGGCCCGAGTCCTGGAACCCGCGCGGGAGGCCATCGCATGACCCGGCCCCAGCACTTCGGGTGGTTCCTGGCACGCGGCTTCGGCCCGCAGGGGTGGGGCTATCCGTCGCTGGACTGGGACTACGACTGGACCCGTCCGGAGATCTACCAGGAGGCGGCTCGCACACTCGAGCAGGCAGGCTTCGACCTCCTCATCATCGAGGACGCGCCGTCGCTCGGCTCGCCCGACACGATCGACCTCCGCGTGCGCCATGCCTTCGGCGGCCCCAAGCACGACCCGCTGCTGCTCGCTCCCTACCTCTTCCAGGCGACACGGCATCTCGGGGTCGTGCCCACCGTGAACCCGGCGGCGTACCTGCCGTATACCGCGGCTCGGCAGTTCTCCACGCTTCAGCACCTCAGTGGCCACCGCCTCGGGCTCAACGTGGTGACCGACACCGGCAGTGCGCGACATTTCTCCGCCGCGGATCAGCTCGGGCACGATGCGGCATACGACCGCGCCGAAGAATGGCTCGCCGGCATCCGCTCGCTCTGGCGCAGCTGGGACGACGGTGCACTGGTCCGCGATCGCGAGACCGACGTGTTCGCCGACGGATCGAAGCTGCGCTCCGTGCAGCACCGCGGAACGCACTTCGACTTCGACGGCCCGTTGAACGCCGTGCCGTTCACCGACGGGGAGCCGTCGATCGTCTCCCCCGGCGGCTCCGGCCGCGGCCTCGGATTCGCCGGCGCCAACTCCGATGTGCAGCTCGCCCTCGCGCCGCTGGACGAGGCCTCGGTGCGTGCCTATCGAGCGAAGATCCACGATGCGGCGATCGCCGCCGGACGCTCGCCGGACGACATCAAGATCCTGTTCGCGATCCAGCCGGTGATCACATCATCCGCCGAGGAGGCCGACCGAATCGTCGCCGCCTCCGCGCATCCCGACGACGCGACCCTCGTGCAGATCGCACGCAAGCAGTCCAGCGACCTCGAGACGGATCTGACCTCGCTCGATCTCGACAGACCACTCGACCTCGAGATCTTCGGCGAGCACGTCTCGCGCGGGAGCATCCAGCGCCTGATCGGCGACCGCGGAGACGATGCTCCTCTACGAGTCCATCTCGCCGCGCTCGCTCGGACGGGCCGCATCTCCGATCGCTCGGGTTTCGTCGGCACTGCCGAGGAGTTCGCAGATCTGATCGAAGAGCTCGGCGAGTGGGGCAACGACGGCGTCCTGCTGTGGGGCGACTTCCACCCCGTCACGCTGCATCGGACGCTGGATGAACTCGTGCCCGTTCTTCGACGCCGGGGCATCCTGCGCCGGGACTACGTCGACGGAGGGCTGCAGGCGAACCTCCGCGCGTTCTGACGCGTAGGCGAGCAGGGTCACCAGCCCAGGGTGCCGGGTGCACCTTTGAAGGGGCCGACGACCGTCGACGTGACCCACCCGCCGTAGAACCCGCCCGGCTGCGGTGTGACGACCTCGTCCCCCACCGTGCACTCGTCCATCGGACCCGCATAGACGGCGACCCGGTCTGCCAGCATCTCGAAACCTCGAGAGGGATTCGGGTAGTTCCAGGCGGCCCCGGCCGCCGTCTGCGCTCCACCTCGCACATCGAGGTAGCGTGCGGCTCCCTTGAACTCGCAGAACGAGGAGCCCGGCGCGTCAGAGAGCGAGCCCGCGGTGAAGTCGGCGATCGGCAGGTAGTACACGGGAGGATGGCTCGTCTCGAGGACTCGCACCGCGTCGCGCGTGTCGGCGATGAGCTCGCCGCCGAGGCGGACGGTGATGCGCGCAGCCACGGGCTCGACCTTCGGCGGTCGAGGATAGTCCCAGACGGATTCCTGACCGGGCGAGGGCATCAGAGGGCGGGGTCTGCGCATCTGTTCACTGTACGTCGCACGGTGTTGACTGGGGCCATGTCAGAAATACCGATGTTCCCGCTGGGGTCGGTGCTCTTCCCGTACACCCCGCTCCCGCTCCGCGTGTTCGAGCCGCGGTACCTCACCATGATCGGGCAGCTGCTCGACGAGGACGACCCTCAGTTCGGCGTCGTGCTCATCGAGCGCGGACATGAGGTCGGCGGTGGCGATCGCCGCAGTGGATTCGGCACGATGGCGCGCCTGGTGAGCGTGGCGGCCGATGCCCAGGTGCTGCACACCCTGGCGGTCGGCACGGCACGCTTCACCGTCGAGCAGTGGCTGGACGAAGCTCCTTACCCGCGCGCAGAGGTGACCCCGCTGCCCGAGCTGACCTGGAACGATGCCCTCACCCCCCTGCGCACCGAAGCCGAGGCGATCGTGCGCCGGGTGCTGGCACGCACCGACTCGCCCTGGGACGCCGACACCGAGCTGTCGGAAGAACCGCTCGCGGCCGCCTGGCAGCTCGCCGCCATCGCGCCGCTGGGCGAATACGACCAGTACACGCTGCTGCAGTCCACCACGGTGGGCGCTCTGCTGCGTCAGGTGATCGATCTCACGCTCGACGCCGAGGCGCTCTGGACAGCGGAGTGACACGTCTCCTGCTCGTCGCGGGAATCGCGGGCGCCGCGGAGAGCGACCGCCTCACTCGACCGTCGGGCTGACCCGCTGCGCCCGCTTCTCCCGAGACGAGGCGATGAGGCTGGCGACGGTAGCCACGGTCATCGCCACGACGATGACGCCCAGCGACACCATGTTGTCGATGTCGGGAACCCACTCGACATGCTGACCGCCGTTGATGAACGGCAGCTCGTTCTCGTGCAGCGCGTGAAGGATCAGCTTGATGCCGATGAATCCGAGGATGACTGCGATCCCGTAGTGGAGGTAGCGCAGACGATCGAGCAGATCACCGAGCAGGAAGTAGAGCTGGCGCAGACCCATGAGCGCGAAGATGTTCGCGGCGAAGACGAGGAACCCGTTGGTGGTGATCTCGAAGATCGCCGGGATCGAGTCGATCGCGAAGATCAGGTCGGTGACGCCGATCGTGATGAACACGATGACCATCGGCGTCCACATGCGCTTGCCGTCGACGGTCGTGCGCAGCTTCGAGCCGTCGTACTCCTCGCTGATGTCGATGCGGCGCCGCAGCAGGCGCACGATGAAGTTCTCCTTCTTCACGTCGTCTTCGTGCTCGCCCTCGGGCATCGCCTGCTTGATCGCGGTGTAGATGAGGAAGGCACCGAAGATGTAGAAGATCGGCGAGAAGTGCTCGACGATCGTGACGCCGACGAGGATGAACGCTCCGCGGAGGACGAGGGCGATGATGATGCCGACCATCAGCACCTGCTGCTGCAGGCGTCGCGGCACCGCGAACTGCGCCATGATCAGCACGAAGACGAAGAGGTTGTCGATCGAGAGGCTGTATTCGAGCGCCCAGCCGGTGATGAAGTCGCCGGCGTTTCGCCAGCCTGCGACGTTTCCGAGAAGAACCGCGAAGAGCAGCGCGAGTCCGACGTAGAACACCACCCACAGGGTCGACTCCTTGGTCGAGGGGATGTGGGGACGAAGTCGGATCAGAAGCAGGTCGCCGATCAGGATGATCGTGAGGACGATCATCGAAGTGATCTCGAACCAGACAGGGATTTCCAAGGGCGTACAGCACCTTTCGGGAGGGTCGGAAAAACGCCGAAAGTCTCTCCCACGCACAGAGTGCGTCGCACGACCGGAGCAGCGATGTCGGTGCTCGTGATGACGGTGGATGCGCTTGCGGGATACTCCCTCTCGCCTCAGCAATGGTAGCGGAGTCGAAGACGCTTGCGGATGCCGCCGGCACCGATCTGAGACGATGGGGCGTCGACCGACACTTCCTGGGTGAGAGACACCGAACGGAATCGGGATGCCAGTGCAGACGAGTGACCAGAGAGTGGCGGCGCGGGCCGCGGCAGGTGACGAGAGCGCCTTCCGCGAGCTGTACCGCGCGTACGCCCGCCCGGTCTACTGGATCGCACACGGGATCGTCGGCGCCGCCGCGGATGCCGAGGACGTGACTCAGGAGACCTTCGTCACGGCGTGGCGGAAGCTGCCGGGGTTCGAGCTGCAGGGAGACTCCATCCTCCCGTGGCTCGCGACGATCTGCCGCTTCCAGGCCGCGAACCGCCTGCGCCAGCGCAGACGCGACCAGGCCAACACCGCGGATGCGGTCGATGAGACCCTCCCCTCGACGGTCAGCGTGGAGGAGCAGGTGATCACCGCGGACCTCGCAGAGCGGATCGCGGTCGAGGTCGGCACCCTCAGCGACCTCGATCGCGCGATCTTCCGCCTCTGCGCCGCGGAAGGCTACGCCTACCAGGCTGCGGCCGAGGAGCTCGGCGTGAGCCACGCCATCGTCCGGAACCGTCTCTCCCGAGTCCGCACCCGACTGCGTGGTGCCGTGAAGGAAGCGAGCGACGCATGAACGACACCTCCACCGAGCCACTGCCCGAGCTCACCGATGCCGCAGTGGAGCGCATCGAGAGAGCCGTGTTCGAGGACATCGCCGCCGAGCTGCCGCGGCAGTCGCCTGCAGAGAAGCGCGGTCGCGTTCGTCGTCGTCGGTGGCTCACCGGCACCGGCATCGCCGCGGCGTTCGTCATCGGCGTCCTCATCACCCCGCCCATCCTCACCGCGGTCGGCGGTTCGGCGACGAGCTCGGCCGACGGCGGGGGCGTGACTGTCGTCGAGGACGCTCGCTCGGGCGCCGTCGACCAGAGCGCGCCCTCGGCTCTGACCGAGTCAGCCGAGTCGGGCGCGGTCGCCGGAGATGTCGCAGCGGGTGATCGTGAGATCATCGCCACGGCCAACGCCACGGTGGAGGTGAAGGACGTCTCGGACGCCGCGGTCGCCATCGGGGCACTCGCAGAGTCGCATGGCGGCTACGTCGAGAGCACCGAGATCGGCGGGACCCCTGCCGTGGACGCCTCCTCCGATCCTGTCGCCGCGGACTCGGAGTACGGCTGGATCAGCATCCGCGTGCCGTCGGCGGATCTTCCCGCCGTCATCGATGAGCTCACCGAATCCGGCGAGGTGCTCTCCTCCTCCATCGCGCAGCAGGATGTGACCTCGACCGCGATCGATCTGCGAGCGCGCATCGATGCGACCAGGGCATCCGTCCAGCGACTCAGCGAGCTCATGTCCCAGACCGGCACCGTCGCGGAGCTCATCGAGGCGGAGGTGGCGCTGACCGATCGTCAGGCGCAGCTCGAGTCGTACGAGCAGCAGCTCGCCTCGCTCGAGGACCAAGTCGCGATGTCGAGTCTCTCGGTGCAGCTGACCCGCACCGCCGCGCCGACGACGGCCGATCCCGCAGGATTCTCCGATGGGCTCGTCGCGGGATGGAACGGGCTCGTGGTCTCGCTGAACGCCCTGGTGGTCTCTGTCGGATTCCTGCTTCCGTGGCTCGCCGTGGCCGGGCTGGTCGTGCTGATCATATGGGGCGTCCGCCGAGCACGCCGCGGTCGTCGAGGCTCCGACGCGGCGGATACCGACAGCTGAGATCACCCGTTAAAGCTCGGATTTCCGGGGTATACAAGAACTCTTGTGAGAATCGCGAACCGGTTCTAACGTGACGTTCATGGAAGACATCTCGGTCGTCACCGCCGTGCACCACCCGCTGCGCCGACGCATCTACGACTACCTGCTGCTGTACGGCACATCGCAGGTGACGGCACTCGCCCGGTCGCTCGATGCGCAGGTCGGCAGCATCAGCCATCATCTGCGCATGCTGGAGCGGGCGGGCCTCGTCGAGCGCGCCGAGGACCCGTCGGGCGACCGGCGCACGAGCTGGTGGAAGATCGCCCGTCGCGGCCTGACCTGGTCGGCGGAAGACTTCGCGGACTCCCCCGCCGACGCGCTTCTGGCGCGCGAAGCGCAACGGCAGAGCATCCGGATGCAGATCGAGCGCCTCCAACGCTGGCAGCGCCGGCACGATGATCCGGCCGTCGCCGGCTATGACGCCTCGAACACCGAGACCACGGCCTGGGCGACGCCGGACGAGCTGCGCGACCTCAGCTCGAGGCTGTCGGCGACGCTGAAGGACTGGCGCGACTCGGTCGATCTCGAAGACGGGCAGCGGCGGACACCGATCTTCTTCTTCGCGCACGCCTTCCCGACGACACCATGACCGCCGCAGACCCTGTGCAGCTCGTCGAGCCGCCGGCGTACCGACGAGACCATCGAGTGCATGCGTGGATCCTCGTCAAGGCGCTCTCGGACGCGGGCGACGCCCTGTGGACGATCGCGCTGGCGTGGACCGCCGTGCAGACGGCCGCGCCTGCGGTCGCAGGACTCATCGTCGCCGCCGGCACTCTGCCTCGTGCGGTCGTCCTGCTGTTCGGCGGCATGATCGCCGACCGCGCGGACGCGCGCCGAGTGATGATGCTGTTCAACGCCGTCCGGGTGGGCGTTCTCGTGACCGTGGCGCTCTGGGTGCTCTCCGCGCCGCCCACCGTGGGTGTGCTCCTCCTCGCCGCCATCGCATTCGGCGTCTGCGACGCCTTCTACGAGCCCTCGGCGGGCACCGTCGCCCGCCAGCTCGTGCGAGCCGCTGACCTGCCGTCCTACGGCGCTCTCTCGCAGACCGCATCGCGACTCGGAACGATGGCCGGCGCGGCCGTCGGCGGTGTGATCGTCGCGTCCGCGGGCCTCGTCGGAAGCGCGGCGGTGAACGCGGTGACTTTCACCGTCGTCATCGCGTTCATCGCCATCTGGCTCAGACCGCGGTTCCTGCTCGCACGGGCAGACCGACAGTCCGCTCTCTTCGCGACATCGCGGGTGGATTCGCCCACCTCGGCGCACATCCGACCACCCGCACGCTCGTCATCGCCCTCTCGGGGCTCAACCTCGCGGTCGGTCCGGCCGTCGGGATCGGCCTCGCGCTCCGAGCACACGACGAAGGCTGGGGCGCGCCGGCTGTAGGGCTGTTCGAAGCTCTGTTGGGACTCGGCGCGGCGATCGGCGCCGTGTCCGTCGCCAGGTGGCGGCCTCGGCGCGAGGCACGCGCGGGATTCCGTGCTCTGATGCTGCAGGGATTGGCCATCGTCGCACTCGGCTGGGGTCCCGCGTGGAGTGTCGGAGTCGCTGCCTTCGTCATCGGTGCGACCGCCGGCTACGCATCGGTGCTGCTCAGCGCCACGTTCTCGGCAACCGTCGACACCGCGTACCTCGGCCGCATGAGCTCCATCACCCGGTTGGGCGACGACTGCCTGATGCCGCTCGCGATGGCCGCGTTCGGTCTGCTCGCGTCGACCACCGCGCTCTGGGTTCCCTTCGCCCTCTTCGGTGGAGCGATGACGGCATCGATGGTGGCGCCGTTGGCCAACCCCGCGTTCCGGAGCATGTCGCTGCGTACAGCCGTCGGATCCACATGATGGATGCGGAGACGACGAAAGCCCTCGGAGAACCGAGGGCTTTCGCTTGTTGTGACCCCAGCGGGATTCGAACCCGCGTTACCGCCGTGAGAGGGCAGCGTACTAGGCCGCTATACGATGGGGCCGTCTGGCGGAACGTTTCCGTGCCGCGACAACTGTTCAAGTATGCCACGACGATTCTCACGTCGCCAAATCGAGCGGGGCGGTCTTCAGATCCCGGGCGTGGCGCACCTGCCGAGGGGTTTGCCACGGCGCCCCTGAAGGAGTTGACTCATCTCATGCGCGTCACCAAATTCGAACATGCCGCTCTTCGCATCCAGCAGGGCGATGACGTCCTTCTCCTCGACCCGGGCTCGTTCACCTCTCCCCTGAACGATCTCTCGGGTCTCGTCGCTGTCGTGATCACTCACGAGCACCCCGACCATTGGACCCCCGAGCACCTGGATCGGATCCTGCGCGCAGCCCCCGGCACCCCGATCTACGCCCCGGCGGGCGTCGCGCGCGCCGCCGACGGCTATGACATCTCCGTGGTCGCTCCGGGCGAGACGGTGGAGGTCGGTGCGTTCACGCTCCGCTTCTTCGGCGGCACGCATGAGGTGATCCACTCGTCACTGCCGGTGGTCGAGAACGTCGGCGTGCTGATCAACGATGTCTTCTACTACCCGGGCGACTCGTACGCGATCCCCGAGGGCGTCGAGGTCGGCACTCTCGCGGCACCGCTCGGCGCGCCGTGGCTGAAGATCGGCGAGGCCATGGACTACGTCCTGGCCGTGAAACCACGGCGGGCGTTCGGCACTCACGACATGACGCTGTCCGTCGCGGGCAAGACGATGCACCGGCAGCGGCTGCAGTGGGCGACCGAGCAGGGCGGCGGCGAGTTCTCGATACTCGAACCGGGCGACTCGCTCGACATCTGACGTGGCGGACTCCCCCTCTGCCGAGTACTCGCTCGACGAGGGCGGCGTACGAGATCTCCTCCGAAGCACGGACCCCGCCCTCGCCGAGCTTCCGCTGAGGCTGTTCGCCGACGGCTGGGACAACTCGATGTGGCGCCTCGGCTCCGAACTCGCCGTGCGACTGCCTCGACGCGATCTCTCGGTGCCGCTCATCACCCACGAGCAGCGTGCCCTGCGCACGATCGGCCCGGCTCTCGCCGCCGTCGGCATCCGTGCGCCCGTCCCCGTGATCGTGGGCGAGCCGAGCGCGCACTTTCCGCGACCCTGGTCCGTTCTGCCCTGGATCCCCGGAACGACGGCGCTCGCGTCCTCCCGCCCGGACAACGCGACCTGGGCGCCCCGACTCGCGGACGCCCTGCGCGCGCTGCACGTCGCCGCGCCGGTCGATGCTCCCCGCAACCCGGTGCGCGGACGCGCCCTGTCCACTCGAGACGCCGCCATTCGGCCACGTCTGGACGCGTTCGACCGCCGGACGGCACTGCGCGACGCCTGGGCCGCGGCACTCGCAGCGCCGCCCGCATCGGAGCAGGTCTGGATCCATGGCGATCTGCACCCGGGCAACGTGCTCGTCGCCGACGGCACGCTCGCCGCGCTCATCGACTTCGGCGATGTCACGGTCGGCGACCCCGCCTACGACCTCGCCTCGGCCTGGATGCTCTTCGACGCCTGCGGCCGAGAGGCATTCCGGCGAGCGACGAGGGAGCGTTACGACGACGCCACCTGGACCCGCGCGAGAGGCTGGGCGGCGTACATCGCCCTCGTCCTGATGACTCAGAGCGATGACAGGCCCGAGTACTTCGCCGTCGGAGTGAGCACGGCCGACGCGCTCGAAGAGGACTAGCTCTGCGCGGCTCGAACGCGCAGAGCTCGCGCCAGGTGGTCGCGCTGTTCGATGACGATCCGGCGCAGAGCGGCGGGCGCCGTGTCGTTGTCCGCGAGCCAGGCATCCACGGCATCGAGTGTGGGCGAGGCGGGGAAGAGTCCGACCACGAGGCGTTGCGCCAGCTCGATGCTCCGTGTCGCCCACGCATCGCCGATCCGCCCGAAGTACTCGGCATCGAACCTCTCGATGAGATCGCGGCGTCCTCCGGCTCGGAACCCGCCGATCACCGCGTCGAGATGATCGTTGCTGAGCGATCCGTCGTTCCACGCCGCGTCCCAGGCGGCAGCCCGGACGTCCGGTTCGGGACGCGAGGCCAGGGCCCTGCGGGCAGCGGTGCGTCCGCTGCCCGTGTCGTCGGACTCCAGCTCCGCGGCCACCGCATCGGCATCCGCGTGTCCCGTGGTGACGAGGGCGGTGAGGAGCTGCCACCGCAGATCCGGGTCGATCGTGAGCCCGTCGGGGGCATCGCCATGCAGGATCGCGCGGATGTCGTCTGCACGCACATCGTCGAAAGCTGATGCCGATGCGAGCGCACGCGCCCAGGAGAGCTGTGCATCGCTGCCGGCATCGGATGCCTGGAGCGCAGTCCACGCGGTCTCGACCCATGCTGTCAACTCACGCTGTCGCGCGTCGACGCTCGCGTAGTTGCGGATCGCGAAGAGCGTATTCGCGAGGATGCCGGCGAGAAGGCCGATGTTCGACTCCCGCGGAGCGTGAGCACGAACGATCTCGGCGTACCGAGCGACCGCGAGCTCGCCGTCGCGGGTGGCGTTCCAGAGCGATGACCAGATGACAGCCCTGGCAAGAGGATCGTCGAGCGAAGACAGTGTTTCCCGCACCGTCGCCAGAGAGGCGTCATCGAGACGCACCTTGGCATAGGTGAGGTCGTCATCATTGAGGAGCACGAGATCCGCAGCCGGGATGACGACCGGTGTCCGCTCGTCGTCGATGTCGAGCGCGATCTGATCGCGACGGACGACCCTCCCGTCGACACGATCGTAGAGACCGATGCGCAGGCGGTGCGGCCGAGGGTCGCTCTGCATGACGGCGGCGCCGCCGTCGGCATCCCGCTCCACCCACAGCGTCGAGACCCCGGTGGTCTGCAACCAGGCACGCGACCAATCGGTCATGTCCCGCCCGGAGACCGCACTCAACTGCACGAGGAAGTCGTCGAGGGTCGTGTTGCCGAAGGCGTTCGCCGCGAAGTACCGCCGCGCGCCCTCGAAGAACGCCTCGTCGCCGACGAACGCGACGAGCTGCTTGAGCACGGCGGCACCCTTGGCGTAGGTGATGCCGTCGAAGTTCAGCTTCGCCGCCTCGAGATCGGGGATGTCCGCGACGATCGGGTGCGTCGTGGGCAACTGGTCCTGCTGGTACGCCCACGCTTTGCGGTTCGCAGCGAATTTCACCCAGGCGTCGTGGAAGCGCGTCGCCACCGCCGAGGCGTGCGAACCCATGTAGTCGGCGAACGACTCCTTGAGCCACAGGTCGTCCCACCACTTCATCGTGACCAGGTCGCCGAACCACATGTGCGCCATCTCATGCAGGATCGTGTTCGCGCGAGCGGCACGCTGGGCATCCGTGGCGGCCCCTCGCGACAGGTAGGACTCTGTGAATGTCACGAGGCCGGGGTTCTCCATCGCGCCGAGGTTGTATTCGGGCACGAAGATCTGGTCGTACTTGCCCCAGGGATAGGGGTAGGCGAACGCGTCGGTGAAGAAATCGAGACCCTGGCGGGTGATCTCGAGGATCTCGTCCGACTCCAGGTACTGCGCGAGGGACTGTCGCGCGAACAGGCCCAGCGCGATGCGCTGATCGTCGCGCTGCCACTCGCCGTCGACTCGAGCGTAGGGTCCCGCCGCGATGGACGTGATGTAACTGGAGATCGGAAGCGTAGGAGCGAACTCGACACGTTGCACGCCGACGCCGGCGTCGACGCTCACCGCCGCCTGGTTCGACAGCACCTGCCAACCCGCCGGAGCATCGATCACGAACGTGTAGGGCGCCTTGATGTCGGGCTGCTCGAAGCAGGCCATCACCCGTCGCGCGTCGGCGGGCTCGTACTGCGTGTAGAGGTAGGTGCGGTCATCGACCGGGTCGTGGAACCGGTGCAGGCCTTCGCCGGATCGGCTGTAGCTCGCGACAGCTTCGACACGGACGACGTTCTCGGTCCCGAGGCCGCTCAGCTCGATGCGTGACCCGTCGTAGACGACATCGCGGTCCACGCCGTTGACGACGACCCTCTCGACGCGCTCTCCGATGAAGTCCACCCAGGTCGAGTCCGCCGTCGCGGTGAAATCCAGGGTCGTGGTCGTGGAGAACCCGCTGCGTGCCCGCTCCGGTGCACCCGTGAGGTCGAGTTCTACGCGGATGCTGCGCACGGAGACGGCGGCGGATCGCGCCGCGGTCTCCTCTCGGGAGAGATTGGCTGTGTCCATGCCTCCATCCTTTCATCCGCGTTCCCGCCCTGCGGAACCTACGTACGTTGCATCACGCAACAGAAGAGCGTAGAGTTGCGCTATGCAACATGAGACCGGGTCAGACGAACGCCGAACCGACAGCGCCGCCGTCCTGAAGTCGCTCGTCGCCATCACGCGGCGCGGCCTGGTCGACGCCCGCGCGGGAGAGCCGACGCTCTCGATGACCGACCAGTCCATCGTCATGGCGATCGCCGACCAGCCCGGGATCCGGTCGACGGACATCGCCCGGATGTTCCGGCTGAACCGCTCGACCGTTTCGCGTCAGCTGTCCGCGCTCATGTCTCTCGGCCTCGTGCAGGAGACCCCTTCGAACTCCGGACGCGGCCGACCGCTCGAGCTGACCGCCGAGGGCGAAGAGGCATTCCGCGGCACACTGCGATCGCTGCAGGACGTCATCGACGCCCATCTCGCGCAGTGGACGGATGACGAGGTGCAGCGCTTCGCGCATGATCTCCGGCGTTTCGACAGCGGCGACGAACAAGCCTGACCACGGCCCACAAGGCCACCAGAGGAAGAAGAGAAATGAAGAACATCACTGTTCTCGGCACCGGCGTACTCGGATCGCAGATCGCGTTCCAGACCGCCTTCCACGGTTTCGACGTCGTCGCATACGACATCGATCAGTCCGCGCTCGATCGCGCGGCCGAACGACTCGAGGGTCTCGCCTCGCGCTACATCGCAGACGTCGTGGAGAATGCCGCTGACGGCGGCGCGAAAGCCGCGATCGACCGCATCCGGCTCACGTCCGACCTCGCGGATGCAGCCGCTGCAGCTGACCTCATCATCGAGGCGGTGCCCGAGAACCTCGAACTCAAGCAGAGCATCTACCGGACCCTCGCCGACGCCGCACCGGCGACCACGATCTTCGCGACCAACTCCTCGACCCTCCTGCCGAGCGCGCTCGCGGAATCGACGGGTCGCCCCGACCGGTTCCTCGCCCTCCACTTCGCGAACGAGATCTGGTCGCACAACACCGCCGAGGTCATGGGAACCCCCGCAACCGACCCCACCGTCTACGAGACGGTCGTCGAGTTCGCGACGCAGATCGGGATGGTCCCCATCCAGATCAAGAAGGAGAAGGCGGGCTACCTGCTGAACTCGCTGCTCGTGCCCTTCCTCCAGGCCGGGGCCGAGCTGCTCGTCGACGGCATCGCCGAGCCCGCGGACATCGACGCGACCTGGCGGATCGGCACGGGCGCGCCGGCAGGCCCCTTCGAGATCTACGACATCGTCGGTCTGACGACCGCCTACAACATCTCGCGCATGGGCGGCGAGAAGCAGCAGCGCTTCGCAGACCTGCTCAAGGAGCAGTACATCGACCACGGCAAGCTGGGGGTCGCGACGGGCGAGGGTTTCTACACCTACCCTCGCGAGAGCTGACGCCCCTCACCGCCCGAGGAGCTTGCGGATAGCAGTCTCCGGCGACACCGACAGGTCGAGAGTGCGACCGCGCGCGTAGAGCCGGAAGACCCGCGGGTCGATGTAGCTCCCTCGGGCGACCGCGAGAGTGTTGCCGAGCGCCGACGCCGTGGCCTGCACAGCGAGGCGCTCGGCGCGCCGTCGATCGGTCTTCGTCTCGAGTCGGCCGATCCGCGCCAGCGCGTCCGCCGCGAGGATCGTACCGTGCAGCGTGCGGAAGTCCTTCGCGGTGAACGACGATCCCGCCACCTGCCGTAGATAGTCGTTGACCTCGCTCGAGGTGACTCGCACCCGGCGACGGCCCTTGCGATAGGCGAGCAGCGGAGCCTTCGGCGAACCGACGGCGAACTCCGACAGCGCCTCGGCGAGCGGCGCATCGGTGATCTCGATCGAGGCGAGCTGCTTGCTCTTCGCAGGGAAGCTGAGCGCGACCGTACTCCCGTCGATCCGCACGTCCCGTCGCCGAAGCGTGCTCAGGCCGCGACTGCCGTGTTTCACCAGGTAACGCTCCGAGCCGATGCGCAGTGCAGCGTCGTCCAGCAGCCGGAAGGAGACGGCGAGGGCGCGGTCACGTGTCAGTCCCGGTTCACCGATGGCACGGGTGACCTTCGCCCTGGCGGCGGGCAGCGCCTCGGCCAGTTTGAGCGCCCGGGCGAACTTGCGCTGATCTCTGCCGGTGCGCCAGAGGGGATGGTAGAGATACTGACGTCTGCCCGCATCGTCTGTGCCGACCGCCTGAATGTGAGCGAGGGGGTCGGCGGCGATCCACACGTCTTTCCACGCGGGAGGTATCGCGAGGTCCCGGATGCGCTCTCGATCGGCCTCGGCCACGGGCGTGTTACCGGCATCGACGTATCGGAAGCCGGAGCCCGATCGCACGCGTCGAATTCCCGGCGTCTCGCCGGGGACGACTCTCGTGAGTGCCATTGGCATCCTCCCTGTCATGCCGCGTCGGGCATCTGCGATCACGATGCCCGGCCCGGCGACGGCAGTGAAGGGCATGGCGCGACACGGGCGCGCTCTGCTAGGCGATATCTCCCTCCGGACGGCATGCTCCGTCGGCAGCGGCATCGCGCCGATCGGATTGTCCGGGCACCCGATGGTCTGCCATCCTCGTGACTATGGCGATGTCATTCGAGGAGTTCCGTGCGTCCCTGACCCGTGCAGATCTGCGCGCCCCACTCGGGTTGCAGCTCACCGACCTCGAAGCCCGACAGGTGGCCGACGATACCGCGTCCGCTCAGAGCTGGTACGCCTACTGGGTGTCGACTCAGCCGACCGCTCCCCCGCCGCCCACGGGCCCCGCATACGACGCACCTCCTCCGGCGTACGACGCACCTCCTCCCGCATACGACACGGCGCCCGTGTACGCCACGCAGGTCCCGGCGCCAGCAGGCCCGCCGGTGTACCCGGGATACACGGCCGCGCCCGACGGCCCTCCGGGTCAGAAGAGGCGTGTCGGTCTCTGGGTGGCGATCTCGATCGTGGGCGCGCTCCTTCTCATCGCCGCGATCGTCGTGATCTTCGCCTTCGCCACGGCGCGACACTGGACCAAGACCGATGTACCCGAGCAGCCGGAGACCTTCCGCAGCGAGGAGTACGAGACCGGGCGCTACGACGTCACGATGGACGACGTGAACCCCTGCAGCGTGAACCAGGACTGGACGGACTGCACGAACCTCATGGTCGCGACCTACACGGCAGCCTGCGTCGATGTCGAGCTCACCGAGAGCGCGACCCGCCTGTGCGCCGAGTACAGCGTGGCGATAGACGAGATGAAGGCGCAGGACGGCGACGGCTACTTCGTGGCCACGCTCGGCAGCTATGGCAGCCTTCACCGGACGCCTGAGATCGATACACGTCAGGTGTCGAACGACGACTACGAGCCGGCCGTCACGCACGAAGCGGTGTGCTACCTCGGGTTCATCGGAGAGTGCGAGGAGGCACGCATCCAGTAACGACAAAACCCCCGCCTGAGCGGGGGTTTTTGTCTTGCTGGGGTACCTGGACTCGAACCAAGAACAACGGAACCAGAAACCGCCGTGTTGCCAATTACACCATACCCCAAGGGCGAAACCGGAGTCTCGCACCGAGAGTCAAGCTTACCCGAGCCGCGGCCCTAATGCCAAAACGCCGCCGTTCGTCCGGGCGCGTCGCGGGCGGAGATGACGAGGGAGAGCACTCATCGGCGACTCTCCCTCGTCGACCAGGCCGTCTCAGCCGGCCAGGAACTCCGACAGCAACCGGAGCCGTCGCAGCGACTCGTCCTTGCCCAGGAGCTCCATGGATTCGAACAGCGGCGGCGAGATGCGGCGTCCCGTGATCGCGACACGCGGAGGACCGTAGGCGACACGCGGCTTGAGCTCGAGGCCCTCGACGAGCGCCGCTGCGAGAGCCTCCTGAATCTTCTCGGGCGTGAAGTCGGTCACCGGCTCGAGAGCCACCACGCACGCGTCGAGCACCTCGCCGGCGTTCGCAGGGAGCCCCTTGAGCGCGTCGGCGTCATACGAGACGTCGTCGGAGAAGAGGAAGCCGACCATGCCGGGCACGTCGCCGAGCAACTGCACGCGCTCCTGCACGAGCGGGGCGACCCGGAAGGCGAGCACGAGCTCTTCGTGAGTCGGCTCGTCGAAGAGGCCGGCGGCCGCGAG
This sequence comes from Microbacterium sp. CGR1, assembly GCF_001266755.1. Lineage (NCBI taxonomy): Bacteria > Bacillati > Actinomycetota > Actinomycetes > Micrococcales > Microbacteriaceae > Microbacterium > Microbacterium sp. CGR1. Next base: position 612,083 of record NZ_CP012299.1, on the reverse strand, counting down.
GTACGGGATCGTCCTCTCGGCGAAGTCCTTCTCGTCGAGCTTGCGGATGTGGTCGCCGTTGATCGACTCGGCCTTCTTCTGGTCGAACCGAGCCGGGTTCGGGTTGACGTCCACGATGTCGAACGCCTCGGTGAACTCCTCGAGCGTGAAGACATCGCGGTCGTGACCGATGGACCAGCCGAGCAGCGCCAGATAGTTCAGGAGACCCTCGTGGATGAATCCGCGATCCCGGTGCAGGAAAAGATCCGCCTGAGGGTCGCGCTTGGAGAGCTTCTTGTTGCCCGTCTCGCCGAGCACGAGCGGCATGTGAGCGAACCGCGGGACGAACGCGGTGACGCCGGCGTCGATCAGGGCCGCGTACAGCGCGAGCTGACGAGCCGTGGAGGGCATCAGGTCTTCGCCGCGCAGAACGTGCGTGATGCCCATGAGCGCGTCGTCGACGGGATTCACGAACGTGTAGAGCGGGATCCCGTTCGGACGCACCACCACGAAATCCGGGAAGGAACCGGCGGGGAAGGTCACCTCACCGCGGATCAGATCGACGTAGGTGAGGTCCTCGTCAGGCACGCGCAGTCGGAGTGCCGGCTGACGACCCTCCGCGCGGAAGGCGTCCTTCTGCTCGGTCGTGAGATCCCGGTCGTGATTGTCGTAGCCGAGCTGCTTCGCGCGTCCGGCCGCCTCGTTGCGGGCGTCGATCTCCTCCGCCGTGGAGAAGCTCTCGTACAGGGCGCCGGAGGCGAGGAGCTTGTCGATCACGCCGCGATAGATGTCGTGACGCTCGGACTGGCGGTACGGGGCATGCGGCCCACCGACCTCGACGCCCTCATCCCAGTCGATCTTGAGCCAGGTCAGAGCGTCGACGAGCTGGCGGAAGCTCTCCTCACTGTCGCGCGCGGCGTCGGTGTCCTCGATTCGGAACACCATCTTCCCGCCGTTGTGGCGGGCGTACGCCCAGTTGAAGAGGGCCGTGCGGACCATGCCGACGTGCGGCAGTCCGGTGGGTGAGGGGCAGAAGCGGACGCGTACGTCGGAGCCGCTGGCGGTCGTGGTGAGGGGGTGCGGGGTAGCCATATCCCCTCGATTCTAGTTGCCGGGTGGCGTCTCGACCTCCCCGATCGCCAGCGGTCGCGGGCCGCTCAGGAGGGGTCACCGTGGGTAACAGTCCCTCACCCTGGGTAACAACCCGCATTCGACGCCGACGCGCTCCTATCGTTGCCGCATCGACCAACCGGAAGGGTGACAACATGACAATCACGGATGCAGTGACGACAGGCCTCAGCGATCGCTGGCGCGGCACGCCAAGACCTCAGACCAGCCTCGAGTGGATCGACCGCGCCGAGGAGGTGGCCGACATCCTCGCGGTGGATGCCGTCGAGCGGGACCGCGCGAATGCGACCCCTCGGGCCGAGGTCCAGCTGCTCAAGGACTCGGGGCTGGTCACCCTGCTCGGCCCTCGCGCCCACGGCGGCGCCGGTGAGAGCTGGGACACCGCCTACAAGGTGATCAGGGCGGTGGCCCGCGGCGACGGGTCGATCGGACAGGTCCTCGGGTATCACTACCTCTGGGCGTGGGCGGCCCGTCTCGTCGGAACCGAAGAGCAGATCGCCGCGGTCGAGGAGCTGTACACCGCGAACGACTTCGTCTTCGGCGGCGCGGTCAACCCGCGCGACTCCGACTTGGTGATCCGCGAAGACGGCGATGATCTCGTGTTCTCCGGGCGCAAGTCCTTCTCGACGGGCGGCCAGATCTCGGACCTGACCGTCCTCGAAGGCGTCCTCGAAGGTACCGAGACGCACATCTTCGCGATCGTCCCCACGGCTCAGGAGGGGATCGTCTTCGGAGACGACTGGGACAACCTGGGGCAGCGACTCACCGAATCGGGCTCGGTCGAGATCCGCGACGTCCGAGTCCCCTGGTCGGCGGCAGCCGGCTTCGTCGACCGGGTGTTCCGCCCCTTGACCTACAACACTCTGAACGTGCCGACCATCCAGCTCGTCTTCGCGAACTTCTACCTCGGCATCGCACAGGGTGCCCTCCAGACGGCATCCGCCTACACGCGATCTGTGACCCGCCCGTGGCCGTACGGCGGCGATGACAAGCAGCACGCGACAGACGAGTGGTATCTGCTCGAAGGCTATGGCGAGCTGGCATCGAAGCTGTGGGCCGACGAAGCGCTGCTCGATGCCGTGGGCGCGGAGATCAGTGCGGTGCTGCACGCCCCGCGCGAAGAACTCACTGCACGTCGACGTGGCGAGATCGCCGTGCGCATCGCGGCGGGGAAGCTGCGCATCGTCGACGACGGCCTGGAGGTCGCCACGAAGATCTACGAGCTCACCGGCGCCAGGGCCTCGGCCAACTCGGTCGGCCTCGACATCTTCTGGCGCAACCTGCGCACGCACAGCCTGCACGACCCGATCGCGTACAAGAAGCGGGAGGTCGGCGACTACGTGCTGCGCAACGAGGTGCCTGAGCCGACCTGGTACACCTGATCGCCGCGATTCAGGTGCTCCTCGGTGCCGCGCTCACGGAGGCGGTCGCGGCACCGGGGAGCCCTGGGCATTCTGCCCTGGGCGGTCTCAGCCTCGCGGCGCGACGGCGACCGCCGCAGAATGCGCCAGCGGCAGGCGTCCGGCGATCGACCGCTCGGCGCACACGAACTCGAAGGCCGCGCGGAACGAGCGCCGACCGGCGTCGTCGAGCGCACGGTAGAACTGACCGGCTCCCCCGACGCCTCCCTCGGCGGACGCCCACAGCGCAGTCGCATCGGCCGACCACGTCCAGGTGATCTCAGACACCTGCGGGCGCGGCCAGCCCGCGTCGTCGAGCATCCCCGCGAAGCCGTCGACGGTGCGCTCGAAGTCCCTCTCCGGCGGCAGTCGCTCCCCCGTCGCAGGAATGAGTGCCGCACGCTCGCACACCTCCCGCCAGAGCCAGGTGGGCGAGTTCGTCCAGATCGTCGCCGACACCAGATCTACGGAGACGCGGAGGAGCTCCGCCGCGGATGCTCGGGGGTCGGCGACGTGGTTCAGCACGAAGTTCGCCACGACGACGTCGAACTGGCCGTCCTCGAAAGGCAGGTCAGGCAGCGTTCCGTCGCGCACCGGAATCTCGGGATGCTCGCGCAGCGCGACGTCTCGCATCGTCGGCTCGGGCTCGCATCCGGTCGCATCCCAGCCGGCATCGGCGAATGCGGCCGTGAGCATTCCTGTGCCCGACCCCACGTCGAGCAGCGTCCGCTTCCCAGGGGTTCCGAACGCTCCGAGCAGGGCCTCCGCGGTCCCGACGCAGAGCGACGCGTAGGAGTCGGCGTATGCGCGCCCGGTGCCCGCCCAGTCCTTCATCCGCGCGAGCGGCCGAGCGGCGACAGCGCGACGATGGCGATGACGATCACCGATGCCGCGATCCCGAGCCCTGCGTACTGGAAGTTCGCGAGCACCACACCCGCGAGCACAGCGCCTGCTGCGGCCGAGAGGCTCATCAGCGAATCGCTGCGGCCCTGCCTGCGCGTGCGGATCTCGGGGGCACTCGACTCGGTCAGCAGCGCGGCCCCTGCCACCGTCGCCGCGCTCCATCCGAGTCCCAGCAGGATGAGAGCGACGATCACGCCCCACTCCCGATCGTTCGCGAAGACGGCGAACGCGAGCGCCCCGCCGAGAAGGATCTGCCCCAGCAGAACCACGCGCAGCCGGCCCCATCTGTCGGCGAGGATGCCGAAGACGGGCGACAGCGCGTACATGCCTCCGACGTGCAGGGCGATCGTGATGCCCACGAGAGCCGAGACATCGGCCGGGGTGGGCGCCATGCCGTGTGCACCGTGCGCCATATGGGCGAGGTGGACCGGGGTCATCGCCATGACGGAGGCCATCACCACGTGCGAACCGGCCACCGCGAACATCGCGTAGCGCGCGACCACAGGTCGGTCGGCGACGACGGCGCCCGTCGCCTTCGCGGCCGCCGAGGCGAGCCGCTGCGCTGCCAGAAGCGGGTCGGGGCGGAGCGCCACGAGGTACAGGACGAGCGCGACGCACTGAGCGACGAACGAGAAGGCGTAGGAACCGGTCTGTGGCGGCATGCCGATCGCCGCCCCGACGATCTCCCCCGGCCCCAGCAGCAACGGCCCAGCGACACCGCCGATGGTGGTCGCCCAGACCACGATCGAGAGATCCCTTCCGCGATGCCGTGGTGCGGCGAGGTCGGTCGCGGCGAACCGCGACTGCAGATTGCCCGCATTGCCGGCGCCGATCATCAGGATGCCGACGAGCAGCAGCGGGAACACCCGCACCGACGCCGCGAGGATCACCACCGCGATGCCGACGAGTGCGAAGAGGTTTCCCAAGGTGAGGGCTCGGCGTCGGCCCACCTTGGCAGCCAGGCGCGCGAGCGGGATGGCGCACAGCGCGGCGCCGAGGGTGACCGACGCCGTCGCGAGCCCCGAGAGGGCGTCGCTGCCCGAGATGTCAGCCGCAAGCAGAGCGCCGAGAGACACCGTCGCCCCGAAGGCGATCCCGCCCAGTACCTGCCCTGTGGAGAGAACCAGCACGGTTCGCCGCTGCACCGCCGCCTGCTGAGCAGCCGTGAGGGCGACGCCGGTCATGATGCGCGCACGGCGTCGCGCACGGTGTTGCGCAGGATACCCAGTCCGGTGATCTCGACCTCGACGGTGTCCCCGGCGACGAACTCCCCCACACCTGCCGGCGTACCCGTGAGGATGACGTCACCGGGCAGCAGCGTGAAGGCCGCCGAGGCATGCTCGATGATCGCCTCGACCGAGTGGATCATGTCGGTGAGCGGCGCCTTCTGCCGCACCTCGCCGTTGACGCGGGTCTCGATCGTCGCGATCGAGGGGTCGAAGTCGGTGCTGATGGTCGGGCCGAGAGGGCAGAAGGTGTCGAAGCCCTTCGCCCGAGCCCACTGACCGTCCTTGCGCTGGAGGTCACGCGCGGTGACGTCGTTGGCGATCGTGTAGCCGAGCACGTGATCGAGGGCATCCGCGGCCTTCACGTTCTTCGCGACCCTACCGATCACGACAGCGAGCTCACCCTCGTACTCGGTCTGCTCCGAGATCGAGGGGCGCACGATGGCGTCTCCCGGGCCGATGACGGCGGTGTTGGGCTTGAGGAACAGCAGCGGCTCCTCGGGGGCGACTCCGCCCATCTCGGCGGCGTGATCGTGGTAGTTCTTGCCGACGCAGACGATCTTGGAGCGCGGGATCACCGGAGCGAGGATCACCGCGTCCGCGATCGGCACCCGGTCACCCGTGGGCTCGTAGCCCGCGAAGAGCGGATCGCCGGAGAGGACGACGAGGTCGGTGTCATCGACGATCCCGAAGAGGATGGCGTCGTCATGGCTGAATCGGGCGATCTTCATGCCACCAGCCTATCCAGCGTGATGCACGACGAGACCCCGCTGCACGGAAGCGCAGCGGGGTCTCGAGAGTACGAAGGCTCAGGCGTCGAGCCGCAGAAGCCAGCCGTGCTTGTCCTCACGGCGGCCGTACTGGATGTCGGTGAGCTCTTCGCGCAGCGACAGGGCCAGTTCGCCGAGCGGCTGCGGCTCATCGAAGCCCTCGCCGACGAGAGCACCGATGGGAGTCACGACGGCGGCGGTGCCGCAGGCGAAGACCTCGACGATGTCGCCTGAGGCCACACCCTCGCGCCACTCGTCGATGGAGATCGGACGCTTCTCGACCGCGTAGCCGCGGTCTTCGGCGAGCTGCAGCAGCGAATCGCGTGTGATCCCCTCGAGGATGCTGTCGGACTCGGGCGTCACGACGCGGCCGTCTTTGAAGACGAACACGACGTTCATGCCGCCGAGCTCCTCGACGTTGCGCTGCTCGTTGAGGAACACGACCTGGTCGCAGCCCTTCGCGCTCGCCTCACTCTGCGCGAGCAGGCTCGAGGCGTAGTTGCCGCCGGTCTTCGCCTTGCCGGTGCCGCCCTTGCCGGCACGGGCGTAGTCCTCGGAGAGCCAGATCCGCACGGGCTTCACTCCCCCGGTGAAGTACGCTCCGGCTGGGCTGGCGATCACGTAGTACGCGACCTTCTGAGCCGCGCGAACACCGAGGAAGGCCTCCTTGGCGAACATGAACGGACGCAGATACAGGCTCTGGTCGGCACCTGAGGGAACCCAGCGACCGTCGACCGCGATGATCTCGCGCAGCGACTGGATGAAGTACTCGGTGGGCAGCTCCGGGAGCGCGAGTCGACGCGCGCTGGCCTGCAGTCGTGCCGCGTTGCGGTCGGGGCGGAACGTGTGGATCGAGCCGTCGGCGTGACGATAGGCCTTGATGCCCTCGAAGATCTCCTGGGCGTAGTGCAGCACGGACGCGGCCGGGTCGAGCGGGATGGGTCCGTAGGGCTGCACGCGCGGTCGGTGCCACCCGCCCTTGACGGACCAGCAGATGTCGACCATGTGGTCGGTGAACACGACACCGAACCCCGGGTTCTCGTGAACCTCGGCGACCCGACCGGGCGTCGCGGCGGTCAGATTCTTGGTCACAGCGAACTCCAGCGGAGCCACGGTGGTCTCGGCGTCGATGGTCGTCATCTCGTCATCCATTCCTCATGCGGCGCGCATCCTCGCGCCGTCTCAGCCTACGCCTGTCGGTCAGAGCAGAGCAGCGATCGCGGAGCCGATCTCCGCGGTCGTGCGCGCACCCGTGCGGGTCGCGATGTCGGATTCGACGGCGGCACTCACTCGAGCGGCCTCCGCTCCGAGTCCGAGGTGGTCGAGCAGCAGCGCGACCGACAGGATCGCCGCGGTGGGGTCGGCCTTCTGCTGCCCCGCGATGTCGGGAGCCGAGCCGTGCACCGGCTCGAACATAGACGGGAAGGTGCCGTCGGGGTTGATGTTGCCCGATGCGGCGAGTCCGATGCCGCCGGTGACAGCGCCTGCGAGATCGGTGAGGATGTCGCCGAAGAGGTTGTCGGTGACGATCACGTCGAAGCGCGAGGGATCGGTGACGAGGAAGATCGTCGCGGCATCGACGTGCAGGTAGTCGACGGACACGTCGGGATGCTCGGACGCGACTTCGTCGACGACGCGCTGCCAGATGGCGCCGGCGTGCACGAGCACGTTCGTCTTGTGCACGAGTGTGATCTTCTTGCTGCGACGTTCGGCGAGATCGAACGCGTATCGCACGACCCGCTCGACACCGAATGCCGTGTTCACGGACGTCTCGTTGGCGACCTCGTGCGGTGTGCCCTTGCGGATCGCCCCGCCGTTGCCGACGTATGGCCCCTCAGTGCCCTCGCGGACGACGACGAAGTCGATCTCGCCGGGGTTCGCGAGCGGGCCCGAGGCGCCGGCGAAGAGCTTGGACGGACGCAGATTGACGTAATGATCCAGCGTGAAGCGGAGTTTCAGCAGCAGGCCGCGCTCGATGTTCGCGTCCTTCAGGCGCGGGTCTCCTGGCGTGCCGCCGACCGCGCCGAGCAGGATCGCGTCGTGTTCGGAGATCGACTGCAGATCATCGTCGGTGAGAGTGTCGCCCGTCTCGAGGAAACGGGCGGCGCCGAGCGAGAAGCGCGTCTTGTCGAACGTCACATCGCTCGATGCGGTGACCGCGTCGAGGACCTTCTCGGCCTCGGCGACGACCTCTGGGCCGATTCCGTCACCGGGGATGACGGCCAGCTTCACGACACGCGACATGACACTCCTTGCATCGGGATGGACCGGCCGACGCTCGGATGCATGCCGAGCGGGCCGGTCCTCCCAGCGTACTGGTCAGTGCGAGGGCGCCTTGCGCAGTGTGACGGCGGCGATCACCCCGGCCACGATCACCAGGCCCGCGCCGATCAGCGAGGTCACCAGGACACCCGATCCGAAGGCGGCGGCAGCCGCATCCCACAGCGCGTCTCCGAGCTGCGCGGGCAGATCCTTCGCGGCAGTGTAGGCGCCGGCCAGCGTCTCCGTCGCGGCGTGCGCCGCCTCCGCTGGGATGCCGGAGGGAATCACCAGCGCCCCGCGGTAGAACGCGGTGATCAGGCCGCCGAGGACGGCGGTGCCGAGCACCGCTCCCAGCTCGTAGGCGGTCTCGGAGACGGCGCTGGCCGCGCCCGCCTTCTCGGCCGGAGCACTGGACAGGATCAGCTCATTCGAGATCGTCTCCGCCGCCCCGATGCCGATGCCCAGCACCACGAAGGCGATGATCAGCGGAGCGACGCCGTGATCCGCCGTCGTGAACGCGACCAGGAGGTAACCGGCGACAGAGAACGCGAGACCGGCGGGCACGAGCACGTGCGGTGGCACTCGCCGTGAGATCGGCACGACCGAGAGGCCGGCGACGATCATCGCGGCCATTCCGGGCACGAGCGCTGCGCCGGCCGTCATCGGCGAGAGGCCGAGGACGAGCTGCAGGTGCTGCGACACGAAGTAGAGGAAGCCCACGAGCGCCACGACGCTCAGGAGGTTCACGAGGATCGCCCCCGAGAAGGAGCCCCGGCGGAACAGCTGCATGTCGAGCATCGGGACCTCGGCAGCGAGCTGACGCCGCACGAAGAGATACCCCATCACGATGCCGAGCAGCGCCCACACCCCCGCAGTGAGGCTGGGGCCGTCGACGGCGAGCGACTTGATCGCGTAGACGACCGGGATCATCGCTGCCATCGAGAGCATGATGCTGACGATGTCGATGCGTCCGGGGTGCGGGTCGCGGCTTTCGGGAACGAGCAGCGGCGCCGCGATGAGGAGCGGGATCAGCACGGGCACGGCGATCAGGAAGACCGAGCCCCAGTCGAAGTGCTCGAGCAGGAAGCCGCCGACGATCGGGCCGAGGGCCGAGCCCGCGGAGAACGCCGACGCCCAGACCGCGATGGCGAGGCGCCGCTGATCGCGGTTCGTGAAGATCGAGCGCAGCAGCGAGAGGGTCGACGGCATCAGCATCGCACCGAAGAAGCCGAGCAGCGCTCGCGCGGCGATGAGAAGACCTGCCGTGGGGGCGAACGCAGCGAGTGCCGACACGGCCGCGAAGCCGGTCGCGCCGATCAGCAGCATCCGACGACGCCCGAAGCGGTCTCCGAGTGTGCCCATGGTCACGAGCAGCCCGGCGAGCACGAGCGGATACACATCGATGATCCACAGCTGCTCCGCTCCGGTGGGCGCGAGCGCGATGGAGATCTCGGGCAGCGCGAAGCTCAGCACCGTGTTGTCCACCGACACCAGGAGCACCGGCAGCATGAGCACGACGAGTGCCGCCCAGCCACGGGCGCCGACGCGGGGAGCATCCGTCTCTGTCGTCGGGATCGACGCAGTACGGGTCATGGAACACCTCTCAGGATCACGACGGCATCGTTACTAAACCGTCCAGATGGTATAGTAACAGAATCGTCATACGGCCGCGCTACTGTGAATCGAGACGAACAGAGGATCCCCGATGCCCCGACCTCCCCTCGCCCGCGAACGCGTCCTGGACGCCTTCGAATCGATCGTCATCGAAGACGGTGAGCGGGCGGCCACGTTGGATGCGACAGCGAAGGCCGCCGGCGTGTCGAAGGGCGGCCTCCTCTATCACTTCGGCTCGAAGGACGAGCTGGCAGCGGGCCTCATCGAGCGCCTCGATGCGCTCACCACTCTGGATCTCGAGCGGATGACCTCGGCCGAAGAGGGCCCCGTCGCGTACTACGTGCGCACCTCCGTGATGGAGGACGACGCGCTGGACCGCGTCCTCATCGCCGCCACCCGCCTGGCCCAAGGCGGCTCGGCACCCGCTGCCGACGCGCTGCGACGCAACCGCGACCGCTGGGAGGACACGATCCGTCCTCATGTGCGGGATGCCGCGAGCCTCGATCTCGTGATGCTGCTCAGCGACGGTCTGTATTTCAACAACTCGCTCGATGTGCACGGTCCCGAACGCCTGGTGCCGAGAAGTGACGAGCTGTCCGACCTGATCGCGCTCGTGCTGCGCGCCACCGCTCCCTGAGGCTGGGAACGACAGAGCGGGAGGAGCGACCTCCCGGCCGCTCCTCCCGCTCTGTCGGAGTCTCCCCTGCGATCAGACCTCGGTGATCTCGATCTGACGGAACAGGTCCGCGTCGATCTCGTTGCGCAGGTCGTCGAGCAGATCGTCCGAGACCGGCGAGTCGAGGGTGAGAACGCTGAGCGCCTGATCGCCCGCCCCCAGGCGCGAGATCTGCATGCCTGCGATGTTGATACCGGCCTCGCCGAACTTCTGACCGTAGACCGCGACGATGCCGGGACGGTCGGTGTAGAGCATCACGACGTGGTGCTTCTCGATCGGCAGCTCGAGGGCGTGGTCATTGATGGCGACCAGCTTCTCTGCCTGCTTGGGACCGGTGAGGGTGCCCGACACCGACAGCTGCGTACCGTCGGAGAGCGCTCCGGCCAGAGTGATGACGTTGCGGTACTCGTCGCTCACGTCGTCCTTGAGCAGACGGACCGCGATACCGCGCTGGTCGGCGAGCAGCGGTGCGTTGACGTACGACACGGTCTCGCTGACGATGTTCGTGAAGACGCCCTTGAGCGCGGCGAGCTTCAGCACGCTCACGTCGTAGTCGTTCAGCTCGCCGTGCACCTCGACATCGAGGCTCGTGAGAGGCGACGTCGCGAGCGCCGCGAAGATCTGGCCGAGCTTCTCGACGAGCGAGATGCCGGGGCGCACATACGGGTCGATGACTCCCCCGGCCACGTTGACCGCATCGGGAACGAGGTCGCCGCCGAGCGCGAGGCGCACGGAACGCGCGACCGAGACCCCGGCCTTCTCCTGCGCCTCCTCCGTGCTGGCACCCAGGTGCGGAGTGACGACGACGTTCGGGAGGTCGAGCAGCGGACGAGCAGTTCCGCCCTCGGCCGGGGGCTCGGAGGTGAAGACGTCGAGACCCGCACCCGCGATCTCACCGGCGACGAGGGCCGCGTGCAGCGCTTCCTCGTCGATGAGGCCACCGCGGGCGACGTTGACGACGAAGGCCGTGGGCTTCATGGCCGTGAACTGCTCGGCACCGATCATGCCGGTCGTCTCCGGCGTCTTCGGCATGTGGATCGTGAGGAAGTCCGCCTCTGCGACGAGCTCGTCGAGCGAGAGGAGCTGCACACCGAGCTGCTGCGCGCGGGCCGAGGTGACGTAGGGGTCGTAAGCGACGACGCGCATGTCGAACGCGGCGAGGCGCGCGGCGACGAGAGCTCCGATGCGGCCGAGGCCGACGATGCCGACCGTCTTCTCGAAGAGCTCGGCTCCCGTGAACGAACTGCGCTTCCACTGACCGGCCGCGAGCGATGCGTGTGCGGCGGGGATGCGACGGGCGAGGCTGAGGATGTGGCCGACCGTCAGCTCGGCGGCCGAGACGATGTTCGAGGTCGGCGCGTTGACCACCATGACACCCGCGGCGGTGGCCGCCTTGATGTCGACGTTGTCGAGCCCGACGCCCGCGCGGGCGACGACCTTGAGCTTCGGAGCGTGGGTGAGCGCCTCTTCGTCGATGTGCGTCGCCGAACGGATGAGCACCGCATCGGCATCCGCGAGCGAGGCGAACAGCGCTTCGCGGTCGGTGCCGTCGACGTTGCGAACGTCGAAGTCGGGGCCGAGGGCCTCGATCGTGGCGGGAGAGAGAACTTCAGCGATGAGCACGACGGGCTTCGGCACAGGGATCCTTCGGGGCAGCGCGACAGGGGGCCGATGCGCCGCACACCGTGGGGGCGCGATCACTTCAACTGTACCCGAGCGCCTCCGCTGCTCCGTGCCGTGTGACGCCGTCCGTCAGAGAGCGACGGTCACGAGATCGGACATGTTGAGGATGCTGTAGCCGATCAGGCTCAGCCAGAACACCGCCACGACGCCGAGACCCGCCAGCAGCACCAGAGCGAGCTCGCCCGCGCGTCGCCGTCGCCCGATCAGGTACGCGAACACGAAGACGAGCGCCGGGAACACCACTCCGAAGAGAAGGGTCACCCAGCCGATGCCGGTGAGTCCGCTCTGGGCCATGGAGACGAGATGAGCGACGGCATTCCAGATCGCATAGGCGTAGAAGAGTCCTGCGACTCCGAGCACGAGTGCATTGAGCCACCGCGGGGAGGCGGAGGTCGCCGGAGAGGTCGACTGCTCGGTCATGATCCGATCACCCCCACCGTCACGAAAGGCCAGGGCACGAGCAGCACGACTCCGAGCAGCAGCAGTCCGACCCGGATCCACGTCGCCTTCGCACGGGTCAAGACCCACACCGCGAGGAACCAGAGCGCGGGCGCCGCGACCGCGAGCACGAACCACGGCACGTACATGGCATCGGCCACGATCAGATTGGCCAGCGGCTTCAGCCGCAGCCCTCCGACGACCCAGCCGATGCTGTACAGGAGGTACACGCCGCCGACGACCCCGAGTGTCAGCAGCATCGCGGTGCTCAGGTGTGCTGATTCCTGCTCGTCCGGCATCGTGACGGTGCCGTCGGTCTCGACGCGACCGACGGCCTCGCTGCCGCGGCCGACGGCGTTCCAGCCGTCCGGCAGCGCCGCATCATCGGCGTGATCCCGCTGGGTGGACGCCTCGCTCTCAGAGCGCTTCGGAGTGCGCGCCTTCGGCGCGACGCCGTCGTCGCCGTCCCAGCTCAGGGCATCGTCGGAGTCGGAAGTCATGTCCCCAGCGTAGGACACGTCGTCCACTATGCTCGGGGGCATCTGGGCCACCGCGGCCCTCTCCGGAAGGGAAGCCAGTGGCCGAGCAGAACGACAGGGTCGACCAGAGCACACCGGGCGGAGCCGACGAGCCCGCCGCGGGATGGAAGCCGACAGCCGCGGCGAAGTCGCGGGCGACGACCTTCCGCTGGATCGCCGCGGTCCTGTGGGGTCTCGCCATCGCGGCCGAGGCGGTGTCGATCTTCTGGCTGCTCCGCCAGCGCGAGTACGTCGGCGAGGACGGCACGCTCGTGCGCGACCCCGACACGGGCCTCCTGGAGGAGCAGGGCGTCACGGCGCAGTTCCCGCAGTGGGCGTTCGTCACGCTTCTCGTCCTGCTCGTGGTCATCGCCGCGCTCGCGATCACCGGCTCGGTGCTCTGGAAGAAGGCCAACAGGCTCGACCCCGCGCGCCGATCCGAGACCGTGCGCTTCTTCGTGCAGAACCAGCTCGGCGCGATCATCGCGATCGTGGCCTTCCTCCCCCTCGTGATCCTGATCTTCCTCAACAAGGACATGAGCAAGGGGCAGAAGACGACGGCCGGCATCGTCGGCGTGGTCCTCGCCCTGCTCGCCACAGTGATCGGTGTCGACTTCAACCCGCCGTCCGTCGAGAAGTACACGGCCGACCAGTCGGCGGTCATCCTGATGCTCGGAAAGGACGAGGTCGTGTGGGTCGACGGCGGTGCGGTCTACCACGTGTGCGATGAGGTCTCCGACATCCAGACCGGCAGCGAGAAGCGCACCGGCACCACGGCTGAGGCCGTGGAGGCCGGCAAGAGCCGCCTCACGCTGAAGTTCGCCTCCGAGCTGCGCACCTGCGGTCTCGCCGTGCCCGAGAACGCCGACGAGATCGAGGACGCGTTGCGCGAGATCCAGGGCGGAGCGGTCGACACTCTTCTGCCCGCGCCGGTATGGGCCGACCCCGCCGACGCCCCGATCGAGGTCGAGGAGGCTGCGGCGGAGTGACCCGCAGAACCGCGAGAAGGGGCCCGGTGCGATCCGCACCGGGCCCCTTCTCTTCGACCGTCTCAGATCAGCGCGCAGCGCTGCCGTCGACGTAGTCTTCGTCCTGCTGCTTCCATGCGAAGAGCGAACGCAGCTCCTTGCCGGTGGCCTCGATCGGGTGCGTCTCCTCCTTGGCACGCAGTGCCAGGAACTCCTCGGCGCCGTTGTCCTGGTCGTCGATGAAGCGCTTCGCGAAGTTGCCGTTCTGGATGTCCGCGAGGATCGCCTTCATCGACTCCTTGACCTCGGGGGTCACGACGCGGGGACCCGAGACGTAGTCGCCGTACTCAGCAGTGTCGGAGACCGACCAACGCTGCTTCGCGATGCCGCCCTCCCACATGAGATCGACGATGAGCTTCAGCTCGTGCAGCACCTCGAAGTACGCGATCTGCGGCTGGTATCCCGCTTCGGTGAGCGTCTCGAAGCCGGCCTGCACGAGGTGGCTGACGCCACCGCACAGCACGGCCTGCTCGCCGAACAGGTCGGTCTCGGTCTCTTCGGTGAAGGTCGTCTTGATGACGCCGGCACGGGTGCCGCCGATGGCCTTCGCGTACGAGAGCGCCGTGGCCCACGCGTTGCCCGATGCGTCTCGCTCGACGGCGATGATGTCGGGGATTCCACGGCCGGCGACGAACTCGCGACGGACCGTGTGACCCGGAGCCTTCGGGGCGACGAGGATCACGTCGACGCCCTCAGGAGCATCGATGTAGCCGAAGCGGATGTTGAAGCCGTGCGCGAAGGCGAGCGTCTTGCCCTCGGTGAGGTTCGGTGCGATCGACTCGCTGTAGATCGTGCGCTGGTGCTGGTCCGGCGCGAGGATCATGATGAGGTCGGCCCACTGCGTCGCGTCGGCGACGGTCTTGACCGCGAATCCGGCCTCTTCCGCCTTCGGCGCCGACTTCGACCCCTCCTTGAGGGCGATGGCGACCTCGACACCCGAGTCGCGAAGGTTCTGCGCGTGCGCGTGACCCTGCGAGCCGTAGCCGACGATCGCGACCTTCTTGCCCTGGATGATCGACAGATCGGCGTCTGCGTCGTAGAAGATCTCGGTGCTCACTGGTTTCTCTCCTTGATTGATGTTCGTGTACGTGTGTGAAATCTGGTCAGCCGCGCAGGACGCGCTCGGTGATGCTCTTGCCGCCGCGGCCGATGGCGAGGAGGCCCGACTGCGCGATCTCCTTGATTCCGAAAGGCTCGAGGGCGCGGAGCATGGCATCGACCTTGCCCCGGTCACCGGTGACCTCGATCACCAGCGCGTCGGAGGCGTAGTCCACCACAGAGGCGCGGAACAGGTTCGCCACCTCGATGACGTTCGACCTGGTCGCGTTGTCGGTGCGCACCTTGACGAGCATGTGCTCGCGCTGCACCGAGGTCGGAAAGTCGAGCTCGACGATCTTGATGACGTTGATCAGCTTGTTGAGCTGCTTGGTCACCTGCTCGAGAGGAAGATCCTCGAGGTCGACGACGACCGTGATGCGCGAGATGCCAAGCACTTCGGTCACGCCCACCGCGAGAGAGTCGATGTTGAAGCCGCGGCGTGCGAACAGTCCCGCGACTCGGGTCAGCAGACCGGGGGTGTTCTCCACGAGGAGGCTCAGCACGTGAGTCGACATGGTCAGTCCTCCTCGTCGAATGCGGGCGCGTGCTCGCGGGCGTACTGGACGTAGCTGTTGCTCACGCCCTGGGGAACCATCGGCCACACCATCGAATCGGCGCTGACGACGAAGTCGATGACGACGGGACGGTCGTTCGTCTCGAGGGCGAGCTTGATCGCCGCGTCCACCTCCTCCTCCTTCTCCACGCGGATCGCGAGGCAGCCATATGCCTCCGCGAGCTTCACGAAGTCGGGGATGCGGACGGTGCCGTGACCGGTGTTGAGGTCGGTGTTCGAGTGGCGACCGTCGTAGAACAGCGTCTGCCACTGGCGCACCATGCCCAGCGACGAGTTGTTGATGATCGCGACCTTGATCGGGATGTTGTTGATCGTGCAGGTGGCGAGCTCCTGATTGGTCATCTGGAAGCAGCCGTCACCGTCGATCGCCCACACCACACGGTCGGGCTCGGCGACCTTCGCGCCCATCGCAGCGGGAACCGAGTAGCCCATGGTTCCTGCGCCCCCGGAGTTCAGCCAGGCGTTGGGGCGCTCGTACTTGATGAACTGCGCAGCCCACATCTGGTGCTGTCCCACGCCCGCGGCGTAGATGCCCTCCGGCCCGGTCAGCTCACCGATCCGCTGGATCACGTACTGCGGCGCGAGGAGGCCGTCGGTCGTCGGCGCGTACCCGAGCGGGAACTCGTTGCGCAGCCCGTCGAGGTACGACCACCACTCCTCGGTGTCAGGGGTCGTGGTGGTGATCGCGGTGCGGAACGCCGACTCGAGATCGACCAGCACGTCGCGGACGTCGCCCACGATCGGCACGTCTGCGGTGCGGATCTTCGAGATCTCAGCCGGATCGATGTCGACGTGCACGACCTTGGCGTTCGGCGCGAAGAGCGCGGCCTTGCCGGTCACGCGGTCGTCGAACCGCGCCCCGAGGGACACGATCAGGTCGGCCTCCTGCAGCGCCAGCACCGCCGGAACGGTGCCGTGCATGCCCGGCATGCCGAGGTGCTGCTGGTGGGAGTCGGGGAAGGCGCCGCGAGCCATGAGTGTGGTCACGACGGGCGCATTCGTGGTCTCGGCGAGGGCGAGCAGCTCGGCAGACGCGCGACCGCGGATCACACCGCCGCCGACGTACAGCACCGGCTTCTTGGCCTCGGCCAGAAGGGCCGCCGCCGCCTGGATCTGCTTGCCGTGCGCTTTGGTCACGGGGCGGTATCCGGGCAGGTCGTACTTGGGAGGCCAGACGAACGGCGCCATCGCCTGCTGGGCGTCCTTCGTGATGTCGACGAGCACCGGACCCGGTCGGCCGGTCGAGGCGATCTCATAGGCCGCCGCGATGGCGCCCGGGATCTCCGACGCATCCTTCACGAGGAACGAGTGCTTCGTGACCGGCATCGTGATGCCGACGATGTCGGCCTCCTGGAACGCGTCAGTGCCCATCAGCGTCGAGAACACCTGCCCGGTGATCGCGAGCAGCGGCACCGAGTCCATGTAGGCGTCGGCGATCGCGGTCACGAGGTTGGTCGCACCGGGACCCGACGTCGCGATGCAGACGCCGACCTTGCCCGAGGACGACGCGTAGCCTTCGGCGGCGTGTCCCGCTCCCTGTTCGTGCCGCACGAGGATGTGCCGCAGCTCGGCGGCGTCCATCAGCGGGTCATAGACCGGGAGGATCGCTCCTCCGGGAAGACCGAAGACGTCCTTGACGCCGAGGAGCTCGAGCGTGCGGACCACGGCCTCGGCTCCGGAGATCTCCGGTGCGGCGGACTTGGGTGCGGGCGGCCTCGGCACAGCCGAGACGGTGTCAGCAGTCATGACACTCCTTCTGATGGTCTGTTGGCGACGTCGGAGGCTGGGATGCCGGAGCCGACGCGGATCAGCCGGTCGTCGCGCCCTCGGCGGCGGACCGCACGAGACGCGAGTACTTGGCAAGAACGCCACGGGTATAGCGCGGGGGTAGCGGCTCCCAGCCAGAGCGGCGGGAGGCGAGCTCCGCCTCGTCGACGAGTAGGTCGAGAGAGCGAGCTGCGATATCGACCCGTATCAGATCACCATCGCGCACGAAGGCGATAGGACCTGCGTCCACCGCTTCGGGTGCTATGTGGCCGATGCACAGGCCGGTTGTGCCGCCTGAGAATCGTCCGTCAGTCAAGAGTAGTACATCTTTTCCGAGCCCCGCGCCCTTGATGGCCGCAGTGATGGCGAGCATCTCGCGCATACCGGGTCCGCCCTTCGGGCCCTCGTAGCGGATGACGATGACGGTGCCCGCCTCGATCTCGCCGTTGGCCACGGCGTCCATGGCCGCGCGCTCGCGCTCGAACACCCGGGCGGAGCCCTCGAAGACGGCCGCGTCGAAGCCCGCGGTCTTCACGACGGCGCCCTCGGGCGCGAGCGACCCGTGCAGGATCGTCAGGCCGCCGGTCGCGTGGATCGGGTTGTCGAAGGTGTGGATGACCTCGCCGTCGATCGGCTGCGGGTCGAGGTCCGCCAGGTTCTCGGCGAGCGTCTTGCCCGTCACGGTGAGCGCGTCACCGTGCAGCAGGCCCTCGTCGAGCATCGCCTTCATGATCACGGGGATGCCGCCGTGGCGGTCGACGTCGTTCATGACGTACTTGCCGAACGGCTTCATGTCCGCGACGTGCGGCACCTTGTCGCCGATGCGGTTGAAGTCGTGCAGGCTCAGCTCGACCTCGGCCTCGCGCGCGATCGCGAGCAGGTGCAGCACGACATTGGTCGAACCGCCCAGGGCCATCGCGAGGGCGATCGCGTTCTCGAACGCCTCCTTGGTGAGGATGTCGCGGGTCGTGATGCCCTGGCGGAGCAGGTTGACGACGGCCTCGCCGGAACGGTGCGCGAAGTAGTCACGACGACGATCTGCGGCGGGCGGAGCGGCAGACCCGGGAAGGCTCAGGCCCAGGGCCTCGGCGACCGACGCCATCGTGTTCGCCGTGTACATGCCACCGCAGGCGCCCTCACCCGGTGCGATCGCGCATTCGATGCGCTTGAGGTCCTCTTCGCTCATGAGTCCCGCGCGGCAGGCGCCGACGGCCTCGAACGAGTCGATGATCGTGACGTCCTTCTCGGTGCCGTCCGAGAGCTTGACCCAGCCCGGTGCGATGGAGCCGGCGTAGAGGAACACGCTCGACAGGTCGAGCCGGGCGCTGGCCATCAGCATTCCGGGGATCGACTTGTCGCAACCGGCGAGCAGCACCGATCCGTCGAGTCGCTCGGCCATCATCACGGTCTCGACCGAGTCGGCGATGACCTCGCGCGACACGAGCGAGAAGTGCATGCCCTCGTGGCCCATCGAGATGCCGTCCGAGACCGAGATCGTCCCGAACTGCAGCGGGTACCCGCCGCCGGAGTGCACGCCCTCCTTGGCACCCTGTGCGAGCCGGTCGAGGCTCAGGTTGCAGGGTGTGATCTCGTTCCAGCTGGAGGCGATTCCGATCTGGGGCTTGTCCCAGTCGGCGTCGCCCATGCCGACGGCACGGAGCATGCCTCGGGAGGTCGTCGCCTCGATGCCGTCGGTGACGACGCGGCTGCGGGGCTTGATGTCGATGGGCGCGCTGGTGGAGGGATCATGCGAGGACATGACGGAAGTCTATTCCCGCCGGGAGGTGCGCTCGTCCGCGAGCGCCTTCAGAAGCAGGGCGATCTGTTGTGGGTTCTCCACACGAAGCTCGGCGGCGCTCTCCCCCGGTCCCACGCGGACGCCGAGATCGTCGCCGCTGAGCACGCGCATCGCGTCCTCGTCCGTGACGTCATCGCCGGCGAAAAGGATGGCGGTGGCGTCGAAATGCTCGCGCAACGCGGTCATCGCGGCGTCCTTGCCCTCGTTCCGCGACGAGAACTCGAGCACGCGGTGCCCCGAGCGGCGTCGCCAGTGCGGGAAGCGCTCCGCGACGAGTGCATCGATCTCGGCGAACACCGCCTTCTCGACCTCGGGTGTGGCCGTGCGGGTGTGCACACCCATTCCGAAGGTCTTGGGCTCGAGCTCCGCCCCCTCGTATCGATCGATGATCGGCCGCGCGGCCTCCCACAGCTCCTCTCGCGACCCCTCCGCGGTGTCGCCGTCGGCCTCGTTGGCGCCGACCCCGGGATACCAGTACTGCGCACCGTGCGATCCGGCCAGCGCGATCAGCGAGTCATCCGTGTGCTCGGTGATCACCCGCAGATCGTGCATGCTGCGCCCGGAGACGTAGGCGACGACCGTGTCGGGGAGCGCCGCGAGCCGAGCTACCTGCACCGCGACCTCGGGCAGAGCCCTGGCGGCCATCGGATCGGGGACGAGCGGAGATGCCGTGCCGTCGAAGTCCAGCGCGACGATCAGTCTGGGTGTGGCGGCGATGGCGCTCAGCGCCGGGTCTGCGGCTCCGGGGGTCCAGCTACGGGTCACAGTGTCTCCAATCGAGGCGGTGTCCTCCCAGTATGACCCGGCGGAACGGTGCGACCCGGCCGATCAGCGTCCGCGGACGTCCGCGAGTGCGCGCAGGAACGACGACGACCACGCGTTCACGTCGTTCTCCAGCACGCGACGTCGCAGCGACCGCATCCGCTTGCCCTGCTCAGCGGGCGTCATGGTGACCGCGGTCATGATCGCGTCCTTCAACCCGGCGATGTCGTGCGGGTTGACGCGCACCGCCTGCCGCAGCTCGTCGGCGGCGCCCGTGAACTCGCTCAGCACGAGCACCCCGCGATTGTCGGCCCGCGTCGCGACGTACTCCTTCGCGACGAGGTTCATGCCGTCGCGCAGCGCGGTCACGAGCATGACGTCGGCGGCGAGGTACAGTGCGACCATCTCCTCGCGCGGGTAGCCCTGGTGCAGATAGCGGATGGCGGTGTGCCCCATGGTGTCGTGATCGCCGTTGATGCGCCCGACCGCGAGTTCGATCTCGTCGCGAAGATGCACGTACGCGTCGACACGCTCTCGGCTCGGACTCGCGACCTGCACGAAGGTGACGTCGTCGACGCTCAGCTTGCCGTCTTCGAGGAGCTCGCCGTACGCCTTGATGCGATGCCGGATGCCCTTGGTGTAGTCGAGGCGGTCCACGCCCAGGAGGATCTTCTTCGGGTTGCCGAGGCTCGCTCTGATCTCGGCCGCGCGCGCTCGGACATCGGGGCGTGCCGCGAGCTCGAGGTACGGAGCGGTGTCGATCGAGATCGGGAAGGCCCGAGCGACGGCGGTGCGCGTGCCGCCCCCCGCGGTCGGGATGGTGACCGCCGACCCCTTCACCTCGTGACGCAGACGACGGCGCACAGCGGTCAGGAAGTAGGTGGCGTCCTGTGCGCGCTGGAAGCCGATGACATCAGCGCCGAGCAGGCCTTTGAGCACCTGATCACGCCACGGGAGCTGGGCATAGAGCCCGTGCGCAGGGAACGGGATGTGGTGGAAGTAGCCGATCGTGACATCGGGCCTCAGTTCGCGGATCATCTGCGGCACCAGCTGCAGCTGGTAGTCGTGCACCCAGACGGTGCCGTCCTGTGCGACGACGTCGGCGGCTGCCTCCGCGAAACGGCGGTTGACCTTGACGTACGCCTCCCACCATTCGCGGTGGTACTGCGGCGGCGCGATGACGTCGTGGTACAGCGGCCAGATCGTGTCGTTCGCGAAGCCCTCGTAGTAGTCGGCGACCTCCTCGGCGCTGAGCGGCACCGGGATCAGGTCGATGCCGTTGATCTCGAATCGATCCAGCTCGACATCCGGCTGGCCGGCCCACCCGACCCAGGCTCCGCGCGCACTGCGCATCATCGGCTCGAGTGCGGCGACCAGACCGCCCGGGGAGGTCCGCCACTCCTCGTCTCCGTCAGGACCCACGACCCGGTCGACGGGAAGTCGGTTGGCGACGACGACGAAATCTGCGACTGACATGGGTGAGTGCTCCTGACGATGCAGTGGGGGTGCTCCTCAGGCTACAGAAGCTCAGACCGAGGCTACGCGAGGTCTGGTGCCGCTCAGCCACCAGTTGACAAGCCCGGCGACGAAGGCTATCGCCGCAGAGATGATCGGCAGCACGAGAGCGCTGGTCGTTCCCGCGCTCTCGGCGAGCTCTCCCGCCACGGCCGCGCCGAGGGACTGGCCGACGACGATCCCCGAGCCGAGCATCGTCATCACGGTCGCCGAGCGCCCCAGAGGGCTGCGCGCAGCCCCGAAGCTGTACTGCGTGACGAGGGTCGGGCCGATGCCGATCCCCATGATCCCGAGAGCGATCATCATGGTCGCCGGCGAGTCGACGAGGAGGAGCAGCAGGCTTCCGCCGAGCAGGATGCCGGCGAAGAGCAGCCAGCGCGCGCGGAGCGAGAACCGCACCGGGAGCCACGCGACGCCGAGCGCGAGAATCGCCGATCCGACGCCCATCACGCCGTAGAGGAGCCCTGCTTGTTCTGCGGCGCCGCGGTCCGCCATGAAGGAGGTGAGCGATGTGAGCATCGTGCCGAAGAACATGCCGACGCCGAGGATGCCGACGACGACGATCAGCAGACGCGGGCTGAAGAGCTCGGTCACGGCCGACGGCGCCCGCCCGTCCTCGCCTCGGTGCACCGAGACGACACGCGCGCTCGGATGCAGGGCGAACGCGCCCACGAACACGACCGTGAGCACCGCCGCACCGATGAGCGGGGCCCACGGCGCGATGGCGGAGGCGAGGATGCCGACGATGAACGGGCCGAACACGAACACGGTCTCATCGGCGGCGGACTCATACGCCATGGTCCCTGAGACGGTGCGCATGCGCGCCGCCTCAGGCATCCGATCGGCGATCATCGTCACGAGTCTGGATCGAGACATCGGAGCGACCTGCGGAGCGGTGGCGCCGATGCCGAACGCGGATATCAGCACCAGCGCGTCCGCTCCCCCCGTGTAGACGACGACGGTGAAGAGCACCAGCATCGCCCCGTTGGCGATCGCCAGGATCAGCAGCACCATGCGCTGTCCGAACCGATCGGCGGCGGCGCCGAGCAGAGGTCCGAAGCATGCTGTGCCGAGTCCGACGGCCGCGGAGGTGAGTCCGCCGAGCGAGAGCGAACCGCGCGCCGAGACGACGACCGTGAGCACTCCGACGACCATCATCGCGAACGGAAGCCGGGCGATGAACGCGATGATGAAATACGGGAGCCCCGCGATGCGGAGCAGTCCTCGCTCCTCAGCCGCGGGGATCGGGGCAGGGTGCTCGGGAATGGGAGTTGCGTGTGTCATGGGCTCTCGCGCGTCCACGGACGCGGGGTCGGGTGCCGCCGCTGTCCGCCGGGAAGCCGGCGGCCGGTAGATACACGGATTGCGGCCGCGGACCAGCCGCGACCCTTCCATGGTAGCGCGGTCGGCGGGACGACGCCTGGGTTCCCGGGCCGCCTCATCGACGGACGGCTCTGACAGATTCCCCGCCGAGTTGTCAAGGCGGGGCGCGACGCAGCCGTCGACAGGTAGCGTGAAGTCATGAACTACCTCTCGGGCACCGGAATCGTCGGCGCGATCATGACGGGCGTCACTCTGCTCCGCGGATCCCGCGACACCAAGATCACCTGGCGCTCCGCCCTCGCGTGGGTGAGCTGGGGAATCACGCTCGCGCTGTCGATCGGCGCTGTCATCGACACCCGCCGCGCGAAGCAGGGTCGCCCCGTGTCGCCCGATTCGCCGGTCTATGCCAAGCAGCAGAAGGAGCGCGAGAAGGAAGCCAAGAAGCAGCGCTCCGAGGGCGTCAAGCCGATCAAGCGCTGAGTCTCAGCGGGTGAGGATCAGCGCCTCGCCCTGACCGCCTCCTCCGCACAGCCCCACAGCCGCGACACCGCTTCCTCTGCGAGCGAGTTCGTGTGCCATGTGGACGACCAGACGTGTGCCTGACGCGCCGATCGGATGACCGATCGCGATGCCGCCGCCATGGACGTTCACGATGTCGCTGGAGAGCCCGAGCTCGAGCTGCGATCGGGCGACGACCGCTCCGAAGGCCTCGTTGATCTCGACGACATCGAGGTCTGCGGCTGTGATGCCCTGCTTCTCGCACGCGCGTTCGATGGCCCGCGCGGGCTGCGCCTGCAGCGAGTTGTCCGGCCCTGCGGTCTGCCCGCTGGCGCCGACGGTGACGAGCACCGGCCAGCCTCTGGTCGCCGCCGTGGCGCGGGTCGTCACGACGACCGCCGACGCTCCGTCGGAGATCTGAGACGAATTGCCGGCCGTGATCGAGCCGCCCTCGGCGAACGCCGCCCGAAGGCCCGCGAGAGACTCGACGGTCGTGTCGGGCCTGATGCCCTCATCGGCGGTGACGAGCGTCGGCTCCCCCCGCCGCTGGGGAACGGCGACGGACACGATCTCATCGTCGAAGACGCCGGCGGCCTGAGCCGCCGAAGCGCGCTGATGCGACAGCGCCGCCACCTGATCCTGAGCCCCGCGCGTCAGCTCGTAGCGGGCGTTGTGGCGCTCGGTGGAGGCGCCCATGCTCTCTTTGTCGTACGCGTCGGTGAGGCCGTCGTGGGCCATGTGATCGAGCACCTCCACGCTGCCGTACGTCCATCCGTCCCGCGACCCCATGAGCAGGTGCGGAGCCCTGGTCATGGATTCCATGCCCGCCGCGACGACGACCGCCGCGTCTCCCGTCCGGATCATCCGAGCCGCGTCGATGATCGCCGTGAGACCTGAGAGGCACACCTTGTTCACGGAATGGGCGGGAACGTCCCAGCCGATACCGGCTCCGATCGCCGCCTGTCTCGCTGCGTTCTGTCCCGAGCCGGCCGCGAGGACCTGGCCGACGATCACGGCGTCCACGTCCGAGGGATCGATGGACCCCTGTTCCAGGGCACCTCGGATCGCGAATGCGCCGAGCTCCGGCGCGCTGAAGCTCGCCAGCTGTCCCTTGAGGCGGCCCTGGGGAGTGCGTGCCGCGGCGACGATCACGACGTCCGCGTCGCTCGAGTGGTCTGGGGCGTTCATCTCCGCCTCTCCGTTCTGTGCGTTCATCGGTCGTGCAGTTCTTCGGGGACCGTGAGTGTCGGCTCCGTCGCCGCCACGACCTGCTCCACCGTCACGCCCGGTGCGAGCTCGACGAGCGAGAGACCGTCCGGTGTCACGTCGATCACCGCCAGGTCGGTGATGATGCGATCGACGACCCGGCGGCCTGTGAGTGGAAGCGAGCAGTCGTGCACGATCTTCGCCGATCCGTCCTTCGCGGTGTGCTCCATCAGCACGATGACGCGCGCGGCACCATGCACGAGATCCATCGCGCCGCCGGGTCCCTTCACCATCTTGCCCGGGATCATCCAGTTCGCGAGGTCTCCGGTGGCGGACACCTGCATGGCGCCGAGGATCGCCGCGTCGATCTTGCCGCCTCTGATCATGCCGAAACTCGTCGCGGAGTCGAAGTACGCGGCACCGGCCAGCACCGTGACGGTCTCTTTGCCGGCGTTGATCAGGTCCGGATCCACCGCGCCCTCGTGCGGGTACGGTCCGACGCCGAGGATGCCGTTCTCGGATTGCAGCACGACGGTCACGCCGTCGGGCACGTGGTTCGGCACGAGCGTGGGCAGCCCGATGCCGAGGTTGACATAGGAGCCGTCCCGCAGTTCTGCGGCAGCGCGAGCGGCCATCTCATCGCGTGTGAGCGCCATGTCAGACTCCTTCCGGCGTGACGGTTCGACGTTCGATGCGCTTCGGGATGTCGGTGCCGACCTCGACGACGCGGTGCACGAAGACACTCGGCAGATGGACGCGGTCCGGATCCAGCTCCCCCGGTTCGACGAGCTGCTCCACCTGCGCGATGCAGATTCGTCCGGCCATCCCCGCGAGCGGGTTGAAGTTGCGCGCCGCCTTGTTGAAGATCAGATTCCCGTGCCTGTCCCCCGCCAGCGCATGCACCAGCGCGAAATCGGTGGTGATGGCCTCTTCGAGCACATACTCACGCGGCCCTGCCGCGGTGTCGAAGGTACGAACATCCTTCGCCGGAGACGCCACCGCGATGCTGCCGTCGGGGTTGTAGCGTCGCGGGAGCCCACCCTCGGCGACCTGCGTGCCGACGCCGGTCTGGGTGAAGAATGCGGCGATCCCAGACCCTCCCGCCCTGAGCTTCTCGGCGAGGGTTCCCTGCGGTGTCAGCTCGAGCTCGAGTTCGCCGGAGAGGAACTGCCGTTCGAACTCCTTGTTCTCCCCGACGTAGGACGAGGTCATCTTGCGGATCCGGCGAGCGGCGAGCAGGATGCCGAGCCCCCAGTCGTCCACTCCGCAGTTGTTGCTGACGATGCTGAGCCCGCTCGTGCCCCGGGCGAGCAGTGCGTCGATGAGCGCAGTCGGATTCCCGGAGAGCCCGAATCCTCCGACGGCGAGAGACGCACCGTCCTCGATGTCTGCGACCGCTTCTTCGGCGCTCGCCCACTGTTTGTCGATCACGCATGCTCCTTCGAATGACGCCCGTTTCTTCAGCATCCGCTCTCCGGCATCCCCGAGGGAAGAACACTCTTGCGATGTGGACACATCAACGAATAGCGTCCACATTATGGAACCCTCCGCCTCGATTCCCGGAACGCAGGCGATCGCGCGCGCCGCGAAGCTCTTGAGGCTCGTGACCTCCAGCGGCCACGACGGTGCGTCGCTCCAGGAGCTGTCCGCGTCCGCCGGGTTGTCCCGCTCGACCGCGCATCGCCTGCTCTCCGCACTTCGCGCCGAGGGTCTGGTCGACCGCGACGAGTCCTCCACTCGCTGGATGCCCGGGCCGGAGCTCTATCTCATGGGATCCGTCGCCGCAGCCCGTTACGACGTGACTGCCCTGGGGCGTGATATCGTCCGCTCGCTCGCGGTCAAGACCGAGGAGAGCGCCTTCCTCTCGGTGCGCCGTGCCGATGAGACGGTGTGCCTCGTCCGCGAGGAGGGCTCCTTCCCGATCCGGTCATTCGTGCTGAGCGAGGGCGTGCGGTTTCCGCTCGGCGTAGCAAGCGCCGGGCTCGCCATCCTGGCATTCCTCCCTGACCACGATGTGGACGCCTATCTGGAACGTCATCCGGAGCTCGAGGCCAATTGGGGCAGATCTCACGGCGCCGCACCTCTGCGAACACGGCTGGCCGAGACGAAGGAGAGAGGCTATGCGGTGAATCCGGGGCTGATCGTGGAGGGCAGCTGGGGTCTCGGCGCGGCGGTCTTCGATCGCTCGGGTCGACCGGAATGGGCCTTGAGCCTGACCGGCGTGGGATTCCGCTTCGGCCCTGATCGGATCGGCGAGCTGGGCAGGACGCTCCTCGCCCATGCGCACCAGCTCTCGGCTCGGATCGCGGGGGCTCGGCGCTGACCCGGACTTATACATACCAGTGGGTATATACTTTCTGGTATGAATCGTCAGGATGTCATCCCCTCGCTCGTGCTCTCCGGGTATGCGCTCGGCCGGATCGCCGCACAGGACGCCGGCAGTGATGCGCCTGCCGCGCAGTGGCGGGTGCTGAGTCTGCTCGAGCAGTCCGGGCCCAAGCGGGTCGGAGAGCTCGCGGCAGCCGCACGCACGACCCAGCCCGGGATGACCCGGCTCATCGGGAATCTCGAGCGCGAGGGATTGGTCCTTCGCTCCCCCGTCGCCGAGGACTCTCGCGCGACAGCCGTCGCCATCACCGCGGCCGGGTCCCACGCGCTGCAGTCATGGCGCGAAGAGTTCCGTGACACCCTCGCCCCTCGCTTCGCCGACCTCGACGGCGACGAATGGAGCATCCTGACGCGCGCCGCCGAGATCCTCGCGGCGCACACCACCACCGACTCGACAGGAGCAGCAGCGTGAACACCCCCGCCACCTCAGTGTGGAAGCAACCAGCCCAGGTCTGGGCCGTCGCCTTCGCGTGCGTCGTCGCATTCATGGGCATCGGCCTCGTGGATCCCATCCTCCCCGCGATCGCGGAATCCCTGCAGGCGACCCCGTTCGAGACGGAGCTCCTGTTCACGAGCTATCTCGCGGTCACCGGTCTCGCGATGCTCGTGACCAGCTGGATCTCGAGCCGCATCGGCGCCAAGAAGACGCTTCTGATCGGGCTGGCGCTCATCGTGGTATTCGCCCTGCTCTGCGCCCTCAGCGGCAGCGTCGACGCGGTCATCGGCTTCCGCGCGGGATGGGGTCTGGGCAACGCGCTGTTCATCTCCACCGCTCTCGCGACGATCGTGGGCGCGGCATCGGGGGGCAGCTCAGCTGCGATCATCCTCTACGAGGCAGCCCTCGGGCTCGGTATCGCCATCGGCCCGCTTCTGGGCGGCCTGCTGGGCGAGCAGAGCTGGCGTGCACCGTTCTTCGGAGTGGTGGTACTCATGGCGATCGCCTTCCTCGCCGTGCTCGTGCTTCTGCGCGGCCCCGAAGACAAGCGCGCGCCCATCCCGTTCTCGGCGCCCTTCAGGGCCCTGGGTCGTCCTGCACTCGCGATTCTCGCGATCGCGGCCTTCTTCTACAACATCGGCTTCTTCATCCTGCTCGCGTTCTCGCCGTTCCCTCTGGGCTTCGGGGCCATGGGGATCGGCTTCACGTTCTTCGGCTGGGGCCTCGCCCTCGCCATCACGAGCGTCTGGGTGGCTCCCCTGCTCATGCGCCGGATGTCCCGCACGAGCGTGATCCTCACCGTCCTGCCGCTTCTCGCCGTGGATCTGATCATCGCCGGCCTGCTGGTCGAATCCGCCACTGCGCTGGTCGTGTGCATCGTCATCGGCGGACTGCTGCTGGGTGTGATGAACACCGTGCTCACCGAAGCGGTGATGGAGGCCACGGACCTGCCCCGCTCGGTCGCATCGTCGGCGTACTCGTCGGTGAGGTTCCTCGGCGGAGCCATCGCGCCGCCCCTCGCAGCGGCTCTCTGGCACGCGTTCAACGCGACGATCCCGTATCTGGTCGCCGCTCTCGCCGTGCTCATCGCAGCGGCGACGATCTTCTGCGGCAGGAAGATCCTCGCGCACATCGACGACGAGCCCGACGACGCCGCGATCGAGGACGCGCAGGCCATCCTGCTCGGCGACGCCGGGTGACACGCCAGCCTGCTGCGTTCGATGCCGTGGGGCGATGAGCGAGCTCTCAGAGCGCAGCAGACCCACCGGCGGCGCTGTCATCGCAGTCGCCTGATCGACCTACTTGACGGTGACCGTGATCTCCGCGGTCTTCTGGTCGTCGAGGTCCTCGGGAACGGCGCCGCGGAATCGGTACTCGAACTGGATCACGGTGGTTCCCTCACCCACGGGCGCGAAGCGGTAGGTGAGCGCGCTCGGCGCTCCGGTCTCACCCTCCTCGCCCAGGTACCGCGACCGCTCGTCGCCCGGTCCCAGAACCGCCGGATCGGGCTCCCGCGTCAGCACCCACTCCTCACCGACGGTGGGATTGATGTCACCGAAGTCGACCACGAGCGCCTCATCCGGGGCCAGCGTCACCGAAGAGGCCGTGTAGGCGATGCTCGTCTCGAGCCCAGCCGAGCATGCGGTGAGCGGAAGACTGCAGACGGCCACGATCGCTCCGACTGCGAATCTCTTCACCCGTGCGCGCATCGCCACCCCTTAGCGTTTGCATCAAACTAGCGCACGGAAAGCGCTGTCGGCGGCATCACCGCGACGCAGAAAAGCCCCGATGACTGGCGAGAGTCATCGAGGCTGATCCGTGCACCCCCTCGGACTTGAACCGAGAACCCACTGATTAAGAGTCAGTTGCTCTGCCGATTGAGCTAGAGGTGCGTGGCGCGGTATTCCCCGGCCGAGGAATTACATTACCAGCCGATCGCCGCGGTGCGAAATCGAGTCGGGTCCCACGTGTCCGCCGCGCGTGTCGCCCCGTGTCACGAGCCCTCGGGTCCCCGGGCGGGGCGGTTATCCTGGAGATGTGACCGCCTCCCCCCGCGTCGACGACTTCTCTCGCGACCTCGCACTCGCCCTTCGACTCGCCGACGCCGCAGATGCGCAGTCGCTCCCCCGGTTCGACAGCTCCGACCTGGAGATCTCGACCAAAGCGGACAATTCGCATGTCACCGATGCGGACCTCGCCACCGAACGGGCGATCCGCGCCATCCTGTCGATCGAACGGCCCGACGACGGCATCTTCGGCGAGGAGTTCGGCGCTGAGGGCAGCACCCATCGGCAGTGGATCATCGATCCCATCGACGGCACCGCGAACTTCCTCCGCGGAGTGCCGCTGTGGGGCACGATGATCGCCCTCGCGGTCGACGGCGTACCGCAGGTCGGAGTGGTCAGCATGCCCGCGATCGGACGCCGCTGGTGGGCGGCGTCAGGGTCAGGGGCATGGACGGCGACGGATGCCGAACCGCGCCGCGTCTCGGCATCCTCCGTGTCGTCTCTCGATGACGCGAGCGTGAGCTTCCAGAGCATCACCCAGTGGGCTGAGTCCGGTCACCTCGACCAACTGCTGAAGCTGGCCGACCGGGTATGGCGCGACCGCGCCTACGGAGATATCTACGCCTACATGCTCCTGGCCGAGGGGCGGATCGACATGGTCGCGGAATTCGGCGTCAAGGAGTACGACGTCGCGGCCGCAGTCCCGATCGTGCGCGAGGCGGGCGGTCGGATGACCGGTTTCGACGGCGCAGAGACGATCTCCGACCTTTCGGCGCTGGCCACCAACGGCATCCTCCACGACGCGTTCCTCGCACTTCTGCACGACTGACCCCTGATGAAGGCACGCGCGATGAACCGCTTCACCTCCGCCGCACTCGGTGCGCTCCTGCTCACCGTCGCGCTCGTCTCCTGCGCAGCGACGCCCGAGGGAGCGCCGTCGCCCACCCCCGACTCGCCGAAGCCCTCCCCCACGGCGACTGCGGAGCCGGCAGCCACTCCCACACCCTCCCCGGCGGTGGAGCCAGCCTGCGACACGATCGTCTCGGCCGGAACCGTGCAGGCACTCACCGATCAGGGCTGGACCTTCGAGGAGAAGGAGTTCGTGGTGGGTGGCGTGACGCTCGCGGACGGGCTCCTCTGCTTCTGGGCCGACTACAGCGTCGCCTCAGATCACGGTCAGCTCTACGGGTGGTCGACGATCAGCGCTGAAGACGCCGCTGCTGCACAGACCTCGCTCCTCGGAGAGGGCTGGACCCGCGAGGACGGCCCCGACGGCATCTACATCACCGAGAACCCGCAGTTCGCGATGGGCACCGACGAAGACGGCTACGGCATGACGTATCTGTTCGGCGACGGCTGGGTGAAGTTCGCGGACACGCGCCAGGGCCTCATCCTGATCGAGTGGGCCGGCTGACGCTCACTCGACCGGAGAATCGATCACCTCGTCGACGAGGAGGATGCCGCCTGTCGAGTTCACCGACTGCATCAGATCGTCGATCCACCGCGGGTTCAGCTGAGGCTGGTCCGGCTCGTCGAAGGTGAAGCGCAGCGGGATGGACGGATGGATCCAGATGGTGGATCGCCCGCCGGGCTCTCCCTCGGGATGACGCCATGACAGGGTGAAGCTCTCCTGACGGCGGAGCTTGGTCGCGATGACGATCTTCAGATGCGCGAGTGCTCGATCCTCGATGTGGATCGGAACGTCCGACGCGCCATAGAACAGCGTTGCCATGCGAACCAGAATACTGGCACAGGTGGCTCGGAACGCGCATCTGACGTGGCAGGGAGGAGCTCATCCTGCGCGGTGTATCGTCGCACGCATGGACTCCCCGCTCGCTGACATCGCAGTGGAGCTGTACACGGGGTCACCTGCAGAGTTCGTGAGCGCACGCAACGCGCGCGCCGCCGAAGCCGACGACGCGGGCCTCGCCGCGCAGATTCGCGATCTGAAGAAGCCGTCGGTCGCCGCCTGGGTGGTCAACGTCTTCGCACACGAACGCGCCGCGCAACTCGGAGAAGCGCTTCAACTCGCCGAAGAGCTCCGCGAAGCTCAGGCGGACCTGGATGCTCGCGCGCTCGCGCAGCTCGGTCGCGACCGCCGCGCCCTCACGAGCCGACTCGCGGCAGATGCCGCTGCGCTCGCTGAAGCGCGCGGACAGCGCGTCACGGCTTCGACGAGAGAGGCGGTTCAGCAGACCATCAGCGCGGCCTTCTTCGATCCGACTGCGGCCGCCGCCGTCGCCTCGGCGAGGCTCGTGCGCGAGCTGGAACCGGCCGGCACGTTCGCCGACATCGCCGACACCCTCGTGGGTGGAGGCGCGCCCGCACCGCCCGCGATCTCTCCCACACCCGTCGACGAGGTGCGGTCGCGGAGAGAGCGACGGGACGCGGAACGGGCCGTCAGAGAAGCCCAGAAGGCTCACGACACTGCGGCACGCGAAGCGGCGACGGCCGACCGAGCACTCCGCGATGCTGCGGTGAAGATCGAAGCCCTCACACGCCGTGAGCGTGAACTCGAAGCTGACCTGGCGAAGGTCCGACATGAAGCGAAGCGCGCGCGAGAAGACGCCGAGGAGGCGGAGGCCGAACAGGAATCGCTCGCGCAGCGAGTGCGGGAGTCGGAAGAGCATCTCCGCACCGCAGAGGACGCTCTCGACCGGCTCACCACCGGCTGACCACCGAAGCGGGAGGACGTGTCAGCGGACGCACGCGCCGTCGAACGACCTCGACAGCGTACCGGTATTCTGTGTGTATCCTGAGCGCGAGGCTCCACGGCGGAGCCGATTTCACAGGGAGTGGCATGCGCAATCGGTTCCTGAGTGCCATCCTCGTCGCGACCGCGGTCGTCGCAGGCTCGCTCACTCCGTCAGCGGAGGTGGCAGCGCCTCCGCCATCGACGGAAAGGGTACCCGTCGGCACGCTCCTCGATCAGCTGCGTGTCGAGGCTCCGTCCACCGTGAAGTACAACCGCGACCTCTTCTTCGAAGGCGCGGATCTCGACGGGGACGGATGCCGCACCCGTCAGGAGGTGCTGCTCGAGGAGTCCGACATTCCGACGACCGTCACCGGCGCGTGCACCGTCACTGGAGGTCAGTGGTTCTCCTACTACGACAACGTCACGCACATCGACCCCGCCGCGATCGAGATGGATCACCTTGTCGCGCTCAAGGAAGCGTGGGCGTCCGGCGCGTGGGCCTGGACCGACGCGCAACGACAGAGCTACTCCAGCGACCTCGACGACCAGCGCACCCTGACCATGGTCACCGCCGCCGTGAACACCGCGAAGGCCGACAAGGATCCTGCATCCTGGTTGCCTCCATACCGGCCGATGCGGTGCACCTATGTGTCCGAGTGGGTCGCGGTGAAGTGGCGGTGGAACCTGTCCGTCGACCCCGTCGAGAAGAGCGCCATCCAGACGCTCCTCCAAGAATGCGGCCCCCAGTGGGACGCCTGGATGCCGGCGACGCCCACCGTCGGACGGCCCTCCGCGCCGCCGATGCCAGACCCCGTCGGCGTGTACCGGTTCTGGAGCCCCGTCTACCAGGGGCACTTCTTCACCACTGACCCGACGGAGCGCGATCAGATCATCGCCCGTTGGCCGAATGTCTGGACCTACGAGGGGCAGCGGTACACCGCGTTCACGACCCAGGTCGCCGGAACCATCCCGCTCTACAGGTTCTGGAGCAGCACGTACTCGGGGCATTTCTACACCGCAGACCCCGCCGAGCGCGCGGCTGTCATCGCCAAGTGGCCGAACATCTGGAAAGACGAAGGGATCGCGTACTACGTCTACCCGGCCGACTCCACGCAGGCCGGCACCGTTCCCGTCGCGCGGTTCTGGTCGAACTCCGCGGCTCATCACTTCTACACCGCGGACGCGGCCGAACGAGATGCAGTCCTCGCCAAGTGGTGGCGGGTGTGGATCTACGAAGGCGACAACTTCCGAGTACCGTCCTCAGGCATCCCCGTCCCTCAGCCGCCTCAGCAACCTCAACCGCCTCAGCAACCGGGGAACCCCGGGGACACGCGGAATTGCACGGACTTCGCGAACTACGCTGCAGCGAAGGAATGGTTCGACCGGTTCTACCCCTACTACGGCGACGTCGCAAAGCTCGACTTCGACAACGACGGCATCCCCTGCGAGACCCTGCCTGGCGCGCCCTAGGCCGAGTCTGAGCCGCGGCGATTCCCGATCACGCATACAAAGGCCCGCCTCCCTAGTGATCATCACTAGGCAGGCGGGCCTTCTTGCTTGTGACAGCGACGTGGTGGAGCTGGGGGGAATCGAACCCCCGTCCAACGCTGAGTCTCCACGCCTTCTCCGGGCGCAGTCTGTGAAGACGTTCTGCTCGGCTCCGACCTTTGTCACAGACACCTAAGTCGACGAGCCCAGCCTGGGAAGAGTCCCACGTGACGTCCAGACGCCATCACGCAGCAAGATTCCTAAATGACGCCAGGATCCGTATCGGAATCACATACGGCCTGACGGACTATCGGGCTCGCTTATGCAGCGAGGGCGAAGTCGTTGCGCTTGGTTTCGGCAACTATTTTTTTGCAGAGAGCGTTTACGAGATAACTCTGCATCCTCGGCCCGCTTCTCGTGGATTCACAGGCGCTGTCGAAACCGATCAGCCCCGTGGTCCTTCTCTCGAAGGAGCCGCTGTCACTCTGTGTACTTATCATCCCGGGAACCGGAGTCCCCGAGCCTCACAGACTACAACGTTCGCGAGGCCTTCGCCATTCCATGCCCTGGCGTAGAGTCACGACATGAGCGAAGTCACCGTCACCGTCCGCGGCGAGCACGAGGCGCGAGTTGCGCCCGAGCGCGCCACCATCCACGTCAGTGTCCGCGCAGACGGCGCCGACCGCGCAGGAGTGGTCGATAGCGTGATGCATCTCACCGAGCCGGTGCGCGAGAGCATCACCGCGCGGCTGGACACGGGCATCGTCGTCGACTGGTCCAGCAAGCGGTTGTCCGTGCGCGCCGAGCGCCCGTGGAACTCGGAGGGCACGCAGCTCGCGCCCGTTCACTACGCCGGCGTGGATCTGACTGCGACGTTCGCCGAGGCCTCGGCGCTCTCGCTCTGGGTGTCCGAGGTCTCGGCATGGGACGGTGTCGAGGTCGGCTGGGTCGACTGGCACCTCACCGCCGAGACGAGGTCCCGGGTCGAACGGGAGGTCGCGGCGCAGGCCGTCGGAGCGGCCGTGACTCGCGCGCAGGCATACGCCACAGCGCTCGGACTCGGTTCCGTCGTTCCCGTCGAGATCGCCGATGTCGGGCTGATCGCCCCCGCACCCGTTCAGCCGCTCGCGGGCATGCCCAAGATGCGCGGGGCGATGATGCAGGAGTCCCAGGACGTGGGCGGGCCGTCAATGGACTACGAACCCGACGAGATCGTCATCTCCGCAACGGTCGAGGCGCGATTCGTCGCGCGCTGAACCGCGCCCCGCACCGCAAAGCGGTCAGGCGTCGATCGCGAACGGCGCCAGATCGGCGGCGAGTCGCTCCGACACACGCGCGTGCACGACTGTGCCCTGCTCGCTGTGGTCCACCGCCAGCAGCATCCCGGTCTCGTGGATCGCCGCGACCAGATCACCCCTGTCATAGGGAACGACCGCGTGCACCTCCACGGCCGGCTTCGGAAGCGCCTCTTCGATCGCCGCTCGAAGCTCTTCGATGCCCTCGCCCGACCGGGATGAGACGAAATGCGCCGTGGGCTCGAGGCCTCGCAGCACGAGACGCTCGTCGTCGTCGATCAGATCGGCCTTGTTGAACACCACGAGCTCGGGCATATCACGCACACCGACGTCGCCCATGACGTCCCGCACGGTCTGCAGTTGACCGGCGGGGTCGGGGTGAGATCCGTCAACGACGTGCAGCACGACGTCGGCGTCGCCGACCTCTTCCAACGTGGATCGGAAAGCCTCGACGAGCTGGTGCGGAAGGTTGCGCACGAAGCCGACGGTGTCCGTCAGCGTGTACACACGCCCGTCCGACGTCTCCGAGCGGCGGACCGTCGCATCCAGCGTCGCGAACAGTGCGTTCTCCACGAGCACCCCTGCGCTCGTGAGAGCGTTGAGAAGGCTCGACTTGCCGGCGTTGGTGTATCCGGCGATGGCCACGGAAGGAATCGTGTTGCGCTTGCGCTCGGCACGCTTGGCCTCTCGCGCCGGGCCGAAGTCACGGATCTGCCGACGAAGGAGCGCCATCTTGGTGCGGATGCGGCGACGGTCGAGCTCGATCTTCGTCTCACCGGGGCCACGGGAGCCCATTCCGGCACCACCGGCACCGACCTGGCCACCCGCCTGACGGCTCATCGAGTCACCCCAGCCGCGCAGGCGCGGCAGGAGGTACTCGAGCTGCGCGAGTTCGACCTGGGCTTTGCCCTCACGGCTCTTGGCGTGCTGGCTGAAGATGTCGAGGATGACGGTGGTGCGGTCGATGACCTTGACCTTGACCACGTCCTCGAGAGCTCGTCGCTGGCTGGGGGCGAGTTCCGTGTCGGCGATCACGGTGTCCGCGCCCGTGGCCGCCACGATGTCCTTCAGCTCCTGCGCCTTGCCGCGCCCGATGTAGGTCGCGGCGTCCGGGTGCGGTCGCCTCTGCAGAACGCCATCGAGGACGACGGCTCCTGCGGTCTCCGCGAGGGCTGCGAGTTCGCGGAGCGAGTTCTCCGCGTCTTCCTGAGCGCCCTGCGGATACACGCCGACCAGCACCACGTTCTCGAGCCGGAGCTGGCGGTACTCGACCTCCGTGACGTCTTCGAGTTCTGTGGAGAGACCGCCGACGCGCCGCAGCGCATGACGATCCTCGAGGTCCCACTGGTCGCCGTCCGAGAACGCGTGTGACGCGGTGGACTGGTCCTGCAGCGCCTGAGCGGCGCCGAAGACTCGTGCCTCCGTCCGCTTCTCCGCATTCGCGAGAACGCGATCGACTGCTTCGTCACCTGTGGAGTGTGTGCTGGTCTCCGTCATCCGTCCCTTATCTCTGGGTTTTGTTGCGAGCCTTAACCTTAGCCCGCGCTGTCCGCTACGCTCACGGTATGGGGTCCGACCATTACTTCACCGCGGCCCCGGCAAGCCCCGAGAACCTGCGATCGATCCGTGTGACGCTCGCAGGCCGAGAGCTGGACGTCACCACTGCTGGCGGCGTCTTCAGCCCGGATCGGCTGGATGCCGGTACTGCCGTCCTTCTCGCAAACACGCCTCCGGTTCCGCCGGGAGGCCATCTTCTCGACCTCGGAAGCGGGTGGGGACCGGTCACGCTGTCGATGGCATTGGCCGCGCCCCATGCGACCGTATGGGCGGTCGATGTGAACGAGCGGGCTCTGGATCTCGTGCGTCGCAACGCCGCGGCTCATGGTCTCAAGAATGTCAACGCCTCACTGCCCGAGGATGTTCCCGCTGACGTGACTTTCCGCTCGATCCGCTCGAATCCTCCGATCCGCGTCGGCAAGAACGAGCTTCACGGCCTGCTCGAGAAGTGGATCCCCCGCCTCGACGAGCGCAGCGACGCGTGGCTCGTCGTGCAGCGCAACCTCGGCGCGGATTCGCTGCAACGGTGGATCGGCTCGACGTTCCATCCTGGTTTCAGCGTGCACCGCACCGCGACCTCCAAGGGCTATCGCATCCTCAAGGTGCGCAAGCACGGCACCCCACCCACCGAGCCGATCGCTCTCGTCTGACGTTTCGCCGCAGCGACATCAGCGACCGAGAAGGTCGGGAAGGTCGCGCATGTCGGCGAACACGACGGCTCCTTCCTGTTCGAGCCACTCGGCTGGGGTGAGCCCGCCGGCGTAGCCGTATACCCGCATCCCGGCGGCTCGAGCGGCGCGGACGCCGAACCGGCTGTCCTCGACCACCGCGCAGTGTTCGGGGTGCAGCCCGAGCCGATCTGCGGCGTGCAGAAAGAGATCCGGGGCGGGCTTACCGACGACCACGTCATCCACGCTGAAGATCCTTCCCTCGAATCGCGGAAGGAGACCGGTCATCCCGAGCGTTCTCCGGATCTTCGCATGGGTACCGCTCGAAGCCACGCACGTGGCCGTCACGATCTCGTCGAGTGCGCGCTCGACGCCGTCCACCGCGATCAGCTCAGCGAAGGCAGCGACGTACCACGGCTGATAGGTCGCCTCCCAGTCGTCGGGAAGCGGGCTCCCGAGGAACGACTCGATCGCGGAGCGGAAGTAGGCGGCAGAACGTCCGACGAACCGGTGCACGATCTCGTCCGAGGACAGTTCCCACCCGAGATCGGCGAGTACCCGCCGGTCCACCTCGATCGAGAGCCGCTCGCTGTCGACGAGGACTCCGTCGCAGTCGAAGATGACCAGATCGATCGGACCGGTCGCGCCCATCAGATCAGGTCGACCTCGCCGCTGAACACGAGCTGCGCGGGGCCGGACAGCGCGACGTGCTCGCCGTCCTCCGCGGGGAACATGCGCACGCCGAGCGTGCCACCCGGCACCTCGACCCGCCAGTTGTCGGGCGCCTTCGCACCTGCCCAGTAGCGCACCGCCAGAGCTGTGGCCGCCACACCCGTGCCACAGCTGAGGGTCTCCCCCACACCGCGCTCGGAGACGCGCATCGAGACGTGCCCGATCCCGTCCCGCACAAGCGGCTCACCCGGGACGACGAACTCGACGTTCGCACCCGCGGGCGGGGTGGGTTCGAGCACCGGAGCACGGTGGAGTTCGAGTGAGGCGAGTTCCGCCTCGGATGCGAGGGCGACCACCACATGAGGATTCCCGACGTCGATGCCCAGCCCCGGGCGCGTGACGGGGAGCCCGTCCGCCGTGACAAGAGGGTCGTCGCCGGAGAGCTTCCACAGGCCGAGATCCACCTGATATCCCGTCTCACTGCGGGTCACGTCGCGCACGCCCGCTCGGGTTCCGATCGGGAGCGTCGAGCCGGGCTGGATCGTGGCGAGCCCGGAGCGCACGAGATAGTGCGCGAAGACGCGGATGCCGTTGCCGCACATCTCGGCGATCGATCCGTCGGCGTTGCGGTAGTCCATGAACCATTCAGCTGCCGGCTCCTCAGCGAGTGACGCCCGCCCGTCCACGATCGCTGCAGAGCGCACGACACGAAGGATGCCGTCGGCTCCGATGCCGCGGTGCCGGTCACAGAGCACTGCGACCTGTTCCGAGCTGAGTTCCAGTGAGCCGTCGGGGTCGGCGATGATCACGAAATCGTTGCCCGTACCGTGCCCTTTGGTGAATGCGACCATTCGTCCAGTCTAGAGATCTCGGCTAGGCGTCGACGATCAGGCGTCTGCCCGTGTTCGACACGGAGAATCGTTCGTAGCCCAGGTCGTCGTAGAAACCGAGGACGCCTTCGTTCCCCTCCCTGACCATGAGCTGCACCTTCGGGCAGCCCATGGCGACGAGAAGCCGTTCGGCCTCGCGCACGAGTGCTCTCGCGATCCCTCGTTGACGGTGCGACTTGGCGGTCGCCAGGTAGTAGAGCCAGCCGCGGTGTCCGTCGTAGCCGGCCATGACCGTCCCGAGGATCGGTGCCGAGCTCGATTCGGGCTCGGTGCTCTCGACCACCAGAAACAGCTCCGGCTGCACCGTGAGTTTGCGCTCGATGTCGAGCCGCGGATCGTTCCACGGGCGCGTGAGCCCGGCCTCGTCCCAGAGCGCGACAACCGCCTCGGTGTACGCCCGGTCGAACGCCCGGACCGGCCAGCTCTCGACTGCGCGCCGAGGGGCTGACGCCTCAGCCACGGCGCACGCGGTAACGCCCGCACATGAAGTTACGGTTGCGAGCCACCTCGAGGAGCTCGAGGTCCAGCATCCGCGGCAACATGGGTGCCCCGGATCCGAGAGTGACCGGCGCGTACTGCACCCACACCTCATCGAGAAGACCCGCATCCGCGAACTGCCCGGCCAGGTCTCCGCCACCGACGACCCACAGATCCTTGCCGCCGGCGGCAGTGACCATCTCGGAGTGAACGGCGGTCACATCGCCCTGCGCCTTGCGGACGTCGGCGCCGACGGGAATCTCGAGCTCCCTGTGCGTGAACACCCAGGTCGGCTGCTCGTAGCCCCAGCGCCCTTCTTCGTGCTGCATGACCCAGTTGTAGGTCGATGCCCCCATGGCCAGCGCCCCGATCGTCTTCTCGAACGCCCCATAGGACATCGGTCCTTCGGCGTCGATGTCCTGCTTGAGGAGCCAATCGAGGGAGTGCTGGTCAGTCGCGATGAAACCGTCGAGGCTGCTCGCCGTGTAGAAGTGGGTGGCCATGCATCCACCTTCTCATCGGTCACCGACATCGCGCGATGGCGGTGAGGGAGATGTCGACTCAGGACTCGACGAGTGCCGTCGCGTCGACCGGGGGTTCGTGCCAGGTGAGACCCGGATACCGCTTGAACCAGGACACCTGACGTCGGGCATACCGACGCGTGAGGGCCTGCGTCTCGGCGATCGCCTCGTCTTGACTGAGCCGCCCGTCGATCTGCCCCAGAGCCTGGGAGTAGCCGATGGCACGCTGCGCAGTGACGCCATCCTCGAGCCCTTGCCGCCGGAGCCCCGCCACCTCGTCGACGAGGCCTGCACGCCACATCTGTTCGACCCGTGCGTCGAGCCGTTCGACGAGGACGCTGCGCTCGACATGGAGACCGATCAGTCGGGTGTCCGCCTGCCAGAGCGACGGCTGTTCCGGCAGAGCGGCACCGTGCGTGGCGCTCCCCTGCTCGAGCACCTCGAGGGCGCGGATCACCCGTCTCCCGTTGTGGGGGTCGACGCGCGCCGCCGTGGCCGGGTCGAGCGCTCTCAGCCGGTCGAGCATCGCCCCCGCACCCTCGTCCTCGAGCTCGCGTTCGAGCCGAGCGCGGATGACCGGGTCGCGCGGCGGGAAGGCGAAGTCGAAGACGACGCTGGAGACGTAGAGCCCGGAGCCGCCGACGAGGATCGCGTCAGCACCACGGCGCTGGATATCGATGATCACGGAGCGCGCAAGAGGCTGATACCAGGCGACCGCCGCTTCCTCGTCAACCTCGCGCACGTCGAAGAGGTGGTGCGGAATACCGCGTCGGTCTGCGGCGGCGAGCTTCGCCGTGCCGATGTCCATTCCGCGGTAGAGCTGCATCGCATCGGCGTTCACGATCTCGGCTGCGTTGCCCCGCCGGCGCAGCGCCTCGGCGAGATCGAGCGCGAGATCGCTCTTGCCCGTCCCCGTCGCGCCGACGACTGCCCAGAGCCGCGGCGCATCGTGCGTGCCGCCCGGCTCCGTACCCGTCATCCCTTGGATACCGGCTTCGTCGCGAGCAGCGGTCACCTGCCGACGCGCAGCGTCGGCAGGCCGAGAGACACCGCCCGCGTGCCGTCGGGCGCCGCAGGCGCCGGCACGGCGCACGATTCCGCCTGGGCGCGATCCCACGCGTCCCCGCCGCGCGTGCGACGGATCTTGAGCGGGGAGCCCGTCGGGTCATCGGCGAGCAGGTGGAACGGAGCCGCATGGGTGATGGTCACCGAGACGACGTCACCGGGCCGGGGAACAGCCGACCCCGGGGTCACCTCGAAGTGCACGAGGCGGTTGTCCTCTCCCCGGCCGGTCAGCCTATGCGTCTCGGCGTCCTTCTTGCCCTCGCCCGTCGAGACGAGGACCTCGACCTCGCGGCCGATCTGCTTCTGGTTCTCTTCGAGCGAGATGCGCTCCTGCAGCGCGATGAGCCGGTTGTAGCGTTCCTGCACGACGGCCTTCGGAACCTGGTCTTCCATGGTCGCCGCCGGTGTGCCCTCGCGGATCGAGTACTGGAAGGTGAAGGCGCTCGAGAAGCGGGCCTGTTCGACCACCCGCATCGTGTCCTCGAAGTCCGCCTCGGTCTCACCGGGGAACCCGACGATGATGTCGGTGGTGATCGCGGCATGCGGAATGCGATCACGGACGCGGTCGAGGATTCCGAGGAACCTCTCACTGCGATAGGAACGACGCATGGACTTGAGGATGCGATCGCTGCCGGACTGCAGCGGCATGTGAAGCTGCGGCATCACAGTGGGAGTCTCAGCCATCGCGTCGATCACGTCGTCGGTGAATGCAGCCGGGTGAGGACTCGTGAAGCGAATGCGCTCGAGTCCGTCGATCTCGCCCGCCGCGCGCAGGAGCTTGCCGAAAGCCTGGCGATCGCCGAACTCCACGCCGTAGGAGTTGACGTTCTGTCCGAGCAGGGTGACCTCGATGGCACCGTCCTCCACGAGGAGGCGGATCTCGTTCAGGATGTCACCCGGACGCCGGTCCTTCTCCTTGCCGCGAAGGCTCGGAACGATGCAGAAGGTGCACGTGTTGTTGCATCCGACCGAGATGGACACCCACCCGCTGTGCGCAGAGTCGCGCTTGGTCGGGAGCGTCGAGGGAAACACCTCGAGCGACTCGAGGATCTCCAGCTCGGCGTCACCGTTGTGTCGCGCTCTCTCGAGAAGGCCGGGAAGCGACCCCATGTTGTGCGTGCCGAAGACCACATCGACCCATGGGGCCTTGTCGAGAACGGCTTGCTTGTCCATCTGGGCGAGACAGCCCCCGACGGCGATCTGCATGCCGTCCTTGCGGCGCTTCACCGAAGCGAGCTGACCGAGGGTCCCGTAGAGCTTGCCCGCGGCATTGTCGCGAACTGCGCATGTGTTGATGATGACGACATCGGCCTCGGCGCCGTCCGTGGCTCGGACGTATCCCGCACTTTCGAGCGAGCCCGAGAGACGCTCGGAATCGTGGACGTTCATCTGGCAGCCGAAGGTGCGGACCTCGTACGAACGCTGGCGCCCGTCACGGTCGATTGCGGCTGACGACGACGCGATGATCGTCGGTTCACTGCGCGGGATAGTCATGATCTCCCCATTGTACGAGCGGTTCCCCCCTCACTGCCGCTGCCGCTGACCGGCCGGCGCCGGGCGAGGTGCGCGCCCTCCCCGGTGTCAGTCCGAATCGACGAATCGGACCCGCGACGACGAGCCGGAAGATTCCTCGGCGAGGGCCGTCTTCGCAGCCGTCATCGCGATGGAACCGTTGTACCCGCGACGTGATAGCTGACCGACAAGGCGTCTCAGAGCAGTATCCGGGTCGAGGCGGGACATCGATCGTGCTTTCGAGCGAGCGTACTCGAGTGCACGCTCCGCGTCGTCGTCGGGAACGTCGCCCAATGCCGCGTCGATCACATCGCGGGGAATCCCCCGCTGCGAGAGCGCTCGCGACAGAGCGACCCGTCCCTGTCCTTTTCGCTCGATTCCCGACATCACGAGCTGATCGGCGAGAACCGCGTCATCGAGGTAGCCGCGGCGACAGAAGTCGTCGATCACGTCGTCGATCGATCCGGAGTCGAGCCGGACGCCGTTCTCTTCGTAGCCCTTGAGCACCATCCGCGCCTCGGACAAAGAGAGCGATCGAGCCCTCAGCTTGCGCACGAGAAGCTCCTCGGCGTCGACACGCAGCTTCGACGGATCGACTCCGCTCTCATCTGCTGAGTCTTCGTGCGGCTGCAGTGCACGCAATCGGGGAGCAGACCGAGCCGCAGCGCCACGAGCTGGATGCCGTTCACTGGGCCCACGAGAGTCGACGAGTGGAGCTGGAGCCGAGTCGCCGGTGGATGCGACTCCTGCCGCCGTCGATTCCTCGAGGCCTGCGTCTTCCGCAGCGCGGGGGGTGCCTGCATCGGACCCGGCAGAGCTTCGATCGACCGGCTTCATCCGCGCGGAATCACGGCCGAACAGGGGGATGATGGGGGCGAGCTCCTGAGGCTCGCCCCCGCCATCACTCATGGTTCGCTCCGGTTGCGCCACGACCGCGAACCATCACGATCATGCCGGGCGGCGCTCGGCGAGCTCGTCAGCAGGCGCCTCGGTGGCTCCTCCGATGCCGAGCTTCTGCTTGATCTGGGTCTCGATCGCCAGCGCGATGTCGGGGTTCTTGAGCAGGAACGTTCGCGCGTTCTCCTTGCCCTGTCCCAGCTGGTCACCGTCGTAGGTGTACCAGGACCCGGACTTCTTGACGATGCCGTGCTCCACACCGAAGTCGATCAGGCTGCCCTCACGGGAGATGCCGACGCCGTAGAGGATGTCGAACTCAGCCTGCTTGAACGGCGGAGCCATCTTGTTCTTCACGACCTTGACCCTCGTACGGTTTCCGACTGCGTCGGTGCCGTCCTTCAGAGTCTCGATTCGGCGGATGTCCATTCGGACGGACGCGTAGAACTTCAGCGCCTTTCCACCCGCGGTGGTCTCCGGCGAGCCGAAGAAGACACCGATCTTCTCTCGCAGCTGGTTGATGAAGATCATCGTGGTGTTCGTCTGGTTGAGCCCACCGGTGAGCTTTCGCAGCGCCTGAGACATCAGACGAGCCTGCAGACCCACGTGGGAGTCACCCATCTCGCCCTCGATCTCGGCTCGAGGCACGAGCGCGGCCACGGAGTCGATGACGATCAGGTCGATCGCCCCGGAGCGGACGAGCATGTCCGCGATCTCGAGCGCCTGCTCACCCGTGTCGGGCTGCGAGACGAGAAGGGCGTCGATGTCGACACCGAGCTTCGCGGCGTAGTCAGGGTCGAGCGCGTGCTCGGCGTCGATGAAGGCAGCGATTCCGCCGGCGCGCTGAGCGTTGGCGATCGC
Organism: Microbacterium sp. CGR1; assembly: GCF_001266755.1. Classification (NCBI taxonomy): domain Bacteria; kingdom Bacillati; phylum Actinomycetota; class Actinomycetes; order Micrococcales; family Microbacteriaceae; genus Microbacterium; species Microbacterium sp. CGR1. The sequence goes on along the minus strand of NZ_CP012299.1, from coordinate 568,492 downwards.
GTGGAGGGTGAGCGTCGTCTTACCCGACGACTCAGGACCGTAGATCTCGACGATTCGTCCACGCGGCAGTCCTCCGACGCCGAGGGCGACATCGAGAGCGATGGAACCGGTCGGAATGACGGCGACAGGCGCACGCTCGTCGCTGCCCAGTCTCATGACCGAGCCCTTTCCGAACTGACGATCGATCTGGGCGAGGGCGGTCTCGAGGGACTTCTCGCGGTCAGCGGGTGATGGCATGACGTGCTCCTTATGCTCGCGTGGTGCCGCCTGTAGGCTGTCGCGGTCCTCCCGGCTGGGCGGAACTCTCCGACAAGGCGTATGGCTCTTCGGCTTGTTCTTCACCGTAGGAGGAGCCTCCGACATTGCGTCGTCAGCACCGCGAAACAGGGAGAGAAACGTCTCTGAACCACTTGTGCAGAAGACTACGCCCGTTTCGAACACATATTCGACGACACGCCGTCGCGGCGTGTCGCAAATCGAAACCGCCTCGAACGGGGCCCTCGCCGCGAACGCCTCAGAGGGTCATCGCTTGCGCGGCTCCAGACGACCTGCACCGTGTCGCCGCTCCAGGGGGACATCCGTCTCGGCGCACAGCGCCAGCCAGATCTCGCGCGGTGCGACGCCAGCGTCCAGCGCTTCGTCGGCAGTGCGCCCGGCGAGCTGAGTCAGAACGAGGTCGCTGATCAGAGATGACCCGCGACCGCCGAATTCCGCGTCGACTGCGCGGAGGAACTCACTACGTCGCATCAGAGGCTATGAGAGTCCGACGTTCAGTGGAGCGACAGCTCGGGCTCGACAGAAGCCACGAGGTCGTCCGGAACGACATCAGGGAAGACCTGAATGCCTTCGAGGACCGAGATCCGGTCGCCGACCTCGCGCATGATGATCGAGATGGGAACATCCAGAGCGTCAGCCACCGAGGCGAGAATCTCACTCGATGCTTCCTTCTGGCCCCGCTCGACCTCGCTGAGATAGCCCAGCGCCACAGAAGCCTTGCTTGCAACCTGCCGGAGCGTCCGCCCCTTCTGCAGGCGGAAGTCCCTCAGCACATCGCCGATTTCCTGTCGTACAAGAATCATCGGAACCTCCTCCCAGATCGCCTTCTCGAGGTCTCCCTCGAAGAGACCGCCAGTCTAGTCCTACCGACCTTCACAAAATCTACCTTCGCACGCTGTGCTTTCGGTGTGAGCACATAGGACATAACGGAGCGCACCCATCCCCTATTCCCGCAGAACCCGAGCGAGCATATCGATCGCCGCGTCGACCGCCTGCGCCCGCACCTCGGTACGATCACCGTCGAATCGAAACAACTCGGTCACCGACGAATCCGGCGTCACCACGGCCACATGCACCGTGCCGACCGGCTGACCGTCAGGTGAGTCCGGCCCCGCGATACCCGTGGTCGAGACGCCGACGTCGGCAGGGGCCCCGTCGACGTTCAACGCACCGCGCACCCCCGCCGCCATCTGAAGAGCGACGTCGGGGTGGACAGGACCGTGCGCGTCGAGCAGCGCGTCGTCGACGCCCAGCAGCGTGTGCTTCACCGGAGTGGCGTACGCGACGATCGCTCCGCGGAGGGAGGCCGACGCCCCCGGCACGGAGACGAACTCGGCAGCGAGAGCACCGCCCGTCAACGACTCCGCGACACCGAGCGTCCAGCCACGCTCGACCAGCGCGGCGAGCACGGCCGACGCAGATGTCACGAGGGCTGCCGCGCGCCTCGTACCTGCGCGACGATGTAGTCGATTCCGCTCGCCACGGTGAGGATCAGCACGAGCACCATCAGGATGGCGGTCACGAGCAGCCACGGCTCCAGCCCGATCACGACGTGCAACGGAAGCAGCGCCCAGGACAGGGCCACCGCCTGCACTGCCGTCTTGATCTTGCCCATCCAGGCCGCAGCCACGACGTGCTCCTTCGCCACCATGAGACGGTGGATCGTGATGCCCCACTCCCGTATGAGGATGATGATCACCAGCCACCAGTTCAGCTCGCCGAGTATCGCGAGACCGATGAAACCGGCGCCGGTGAGCAGCTTGTCGGCGATCGGGTCCCAGAGCTTTCCGAAGTCGCTGACGATCTCGTAGCGGCGGGCCAGATAGCCATCGACCCAATCGGTCGAGATCGCGACGATGAAGAGAACGGCGGCGATCCAGCGGACAGCGATGTCGTCGAGTCCGAACGTGCCACCGATCAGCAGGAGGACGAAGAAGATCACCGCGAGCGGTATGCGCGCGACCGTGATCGCGTTGGGAAGCTGCCGTGGAATGGCCATCAGTCGCGTCCCGTCAGTCCCCAGGCGTCTTCGTCGCCATCGTCTTCAGCCTCGACCACAGGGAGTCCCTGGAACTGCGCCTCGACCGGGTCGTGCGGCGTTCCGGCAGCAGTCGCGGCCGAGGAGGGGGCAGGCGGCTTCGGCGGAGTGTCGTCGCCTCGCAGCTTCGCCATGACCTGGGGCAGCTGTTCGGCCGTCGCCAGCACATCGCGCGCTTTGGATCCTTCTGACGGGCCGACGATCTCTCGCGACTCGAGGAGGTCCATCAGGCGACCGGCCTTCGCGAATCCGACGCGGAGCTTGCGCTGCAGCATCGACGTTGACCCGAACTGCGACGACACGATGAGTTCGGCCGCGGCGAGAAGAAGCTCGAGATCGTCGCCGATGTCCTCGTCGACCTCCTTCTTCTTCGTGGGCTCCAGCGCTTCCTGGACGTCCGCGCGGTAGTCCGGACGGGCCTGACGCGTCACGTGCTTGACGACCGCGTCGATCTCCTTCTCATCGACCCACGCGCCCTGCAGTCGGAACGGCTTGGACGACCCCATGGGCGAGAACAGCGCATCGCCCTGTCCGATCAGCTTGTCGGCGCCGGGGCTGTCGAGGATCACGCGGCTGTCTGTGACGCTCGTGACGGCGAACGCGAGGCGCGAGGGGACATTCGCCTTGATCAGACCGGTCACGACATCGACGCTGGGTCGCTGCGTCGCGAGCACGAGGTGGATACCGGACGCGCGTGCGAGCTGGGTGATGCGGACGATCGAGTCCTCGACGTCGCGCGGGGCGACCATCATCAGGTCCGCCAGCTCGTCGACGACGACGAGGAGGTACGGGTACGGCTTGAGCACGCGTTCGCTTCCCACGGGAAGCTCCACCTCGCCGGCGCGGACGGCACGGTTGAAGTCGTCGATGTGACGGAACCCGAACGACGCGAGGTCGTCGTACCGCATGTCCATCTCCTTCACGACCCACTGAAGCGCTTCCGCCGCCTTCTTGGGGTTCGTGATGATGGGTGTGATCAGGTGCGGCACCCCGGCGTAGCTCGTCAGCTCCACGCGCTTGGGGTCGATCAGGACCATCCGCACATCCGTGGGTCGGGCGCGCATGAGCAGACTCGTGATCATCGAGTTGACGAAGCTCGACTTTCCGGAGCCGGTGGAACCGGCGACAAGCAGGTGAGGCATCTTCGCGAGGTTGGCGATGACGATGTTCCCACCGACGTCCTTTCCGACGCCGATCGTCATCGGGTGGGTGCTCTTGTGCGCTGCCGGAGACCTGAGCACATCGCCGAGCGCGACCATCTCTTTGTCGGCGTTCGGGATCTCGATTCCGATCGCGCTCTTTCCGGGGATCGGCGAGAGGATCCGCACATCGTTCGATGCGACCGCATACGCGAAGTTGTTGCTCAGCTGGAGGATCTTCTCGACCTTGACGCCGTGCCCCACCTCGACTTCGTACTGGGTGACCGTGGGGCCACGCGAGAAACCAGTGACCTTCGCGTCGACCTTGAACTGCGTCAGCACGCTCGTGATCTGCTCGATCACCTTGTCGGTCGCCTCGGAGCGCGCGACCGGTGGAGGCCCTTCGACCAGAAGACCTGGCGACGGCAGCACGTACGGGGCGACGGGGGCCTGGGGGCCTCGCTCCCCCGGCCCTGCCGTGCCGAAGCCGTCGAGACCCGGAAGCTCCGGCATCTCTCCTGTGTCGGACTCGTCGTCGAGCAGTGCGGTGGTCTGCTGCCCTGCCAAGGATTCCGTCACGGACCGCACGTCCGTCAGCACCTCCGTCGCCGCGTCGTACGGATCTTCCACGACGACGGCCTGATCGTAAGCCGGAGTCGGCTCGGAGGTCGTCAGCAGCGCGGTGATGTCGTCGGAGCCCAGCGTCCCCTCGTCGGGGTCTTCCTCACGGCCGGTCTTGTTCCGCCGCCACCAGGGAAGGACGTCGGGGTCGTCGACCTTGTCGGACTCGTCGATCGCCGCGGCTTCCTTCGCAGGCTTCTCGGTGCGCTCAGCGTCGAACATCCACGCGTAGAGGTCGCCCAGGCGCTGCCCGATACGGTTCGGCGGAGTCTTGGTCAGGATCAGGATGCTGAGTCCCGCCAGCAGGGCCAGGACGATATAGGCACCCACCGGAGTGAGATACGAGAGCGGCTCACCGATCATCCAGCCGAAGAGACCGCCCGCTTCGCTGAGCGCAGGCATGCCGTCCCGGGGCTGCGCACGAACGAGCAGTCCGGCGGAGTCGACTCGACCCGCTGCGATGTGGCAGAAGCCTGCCAGGGTGAGCACGAAGAGTCCGAAGCCGATGCCGATGCGCCCGTTGTCGTGGACGGACGAGGGATGGCGGAACAGCCACCCTGCCAGCAGCAGCAGCAGCACGGGCATGACGAAAGCCACGCGCCCGACCAGAAGCCCCACCGAGTAGGCGCTGATGTTCGACGCGACCTCGTTGCCGATGAAGAACCATTCGTTGACCGCTCCGGCGATCGCCAGAAGCACCAGCAGGAAGGGGAATCCGTCGCGCCGGTCATCCTTGTCGAGCGTCTCCGGGCCGAATGCCCGGAACAGACCACCGACGCCGTGGGCGAGCCCGTTCCACGCTCGTACCGCCACCGGAGGCTTGTCGATCTCGTCGATGTACTTCTTCGGCGCAGCCTGGGCCTTCGGCGCAGCCTGCCGCTTCGGGCGAGGCGTGGCGCTCTCGGACGCGCGCGCGGACTTCGTGGTACTCCTGGCCATGCTCTCACGTTACGGCCAGAGGCCGACATTCACCCGTAATGACGCGGCATTCCGACCGGTTCCCGGGCCCGCGAAGGGAGATCAGGACGTGCGATGGACCATCGTGTCGCGGAGATCCCCCGCGTCGGTGACCACGAAACCCTCCGACCGATACAGGCCGTGCGCGAAGTTGTCCCGTTCGACGCTGAGGCTGATCCGAGGGTGCCCCTGCTCGCGCGCGTGGGTGACGAGGCGTCGAAGCAGGGTCCGTCCGACTCCGTGCGCCCGCCAGATCGGCTGCACTCCGATGATGAGCTCGGGCACCGCGGTTCCGACGAAACCGAAGCCTGCGTCGTCCGGCGCGAGCATCCGATACCACGCCGCACCGATGGGTCGCAGATCGGAGTCGAGCGCGATGAAACCGGCATCCGCCGGCCGCATCCACCCCGCGATGTAGCGCCGGTGCTCGACGGCGCTGAGAATCTCATGCCGAGCGCGTGCCCCGCCGGAGCGCCAGTTCGCCGCCTCGACGACCATGTCGCCGAGGAAGCTCCCGTCCGCCTGGTCGGCGGGTCGAATCGAGAAGACGTCCGGCATGGAGTGAGCCTAGGCCGTTCGCGTTACAGCCGAGTGTCGGTCGACTGGGAACCCGCGAACCACCGGGCTCCGATCACGCTTCGATGACCAGCGGGACGATCATCGGACGACGACGGAGCTTCTGGTTGACCCAGCGCCCGATGGTCCGACGGATGACCTGCGAGAGCGCATGCGTGTCGCGCACGCCGTTGCCGGAGGCCTCCTTGAGGGCGGCGATGATCTTCGGGGTGACGTCATCGAAGACGGAATCGTCTTCGGCGATGCCGCGCGCGTGGATCTCCGGACCGGAGATGATGCGACCTGTGGCGGCATCGACCACGACGATCACGGAGACGAAGCCCTCTTCAGCCAGGATCCGACGATCCTTGAGGTCTGCGTCCGTGATCGCGCCGACGGTCGAGCCGTCGACGTACACGAAACCGAGATCGAGCTGGCCGACCACTCGGGCGTCGCCGCCCTTCAGGTCGATGACCGTGCCGTTCGAGGCGATGATCGTGCGCTCGGCCTCGATGCCCGTGTCCTGCGCCAGCTTGGCGTTGGCGATCAGATGGCGGTACTCGCCGTGCACGGGCAGCACGTTCTTGGGTCGCAGGATGTTGTAGCAGTAGATGAGCTCACCCGCTGCAGCATGGCCCGAGACGTGCACCTTGGCGTTCGCCTTGTGCACCACGTTCGCGCCGAGCTTGGTCAGACCGTCGATCACGCGGTACACGGCATTCTCGTTGCCGGGGATGAGGCTCGAGGCCAGGATGACGGTGTCACCCGGTCCGGGCTCGATCGCGTGGTCGAGGTTGGCCATGCGACTCAGAACGGCCATGGGCTCGCCCTGCGAGCCGGTGGACATGTAGACGATCTTGTCGTCCGGAAGGTCGCGGGCCTTCTTGTAGTCGATGAGAAGACCGCTCGGCACCTTCAGGTATCCGAGGTCCTCGGCGATCGTCATGTTGCGCAGCATGCTGCGTCCGAGCAGCGCGACCCGTCGGCCGTGCGCATGCGCGGCGTCGAGAACCTGCTGCACGCGGTGCACGTGACTCGAGAAGCTCGCGACGATGACCCGGCGAGGCGCCTTGCCGATGACCTGATCGAGCACGGGGCCGATCGAGCGCTCCGTGGGAGTGAACCCGGGCACGTCGGCGTTCGTCGAGTCGACGAGGAACAGGTCGACCCCTTCCTCGCCGAGGCGGGCGAACGCGCGGAGGTCGGTGATGCGTCCGTCGAGCGGAAGCTGGTCCATCTTGAAGTCGCCGGTCGCCAGCACGAGGCCCGCGGGAGTGCGGATCGCCACGGCGAGTGCGTCCGGGATCGAGTGGTTGACCGCGACGAACTCGAGGTCGAACGGTCCGACCTGCTCCCGCTGGCCCTCCTTCACCGTCAGGGTGTAGGCCTTGATGCGGTGCTCCTTGAGCTTCGCCTCGACCAGCGCGAGCGTGAGGCCCGATCCGATCACGGGGATGTCGCTCTTCAGGCGCAGCAGGTAGGGAACGGCACCGATGTGGTCCTCGTGCCCGTGGGTGAGGACGACTCCGACGATGTCGTCGAGGCGGCTCTTGATCGGCTCGAAGTCCGGCAGGATCAGGTCGACTCCGGGCTGGTGCTCCTCCGGGAAGAGCACTCCGCAGTCGACGATCAGGATCTTGCCGTCGAACTCGAAGATGGTCATGTTGCGACCGATCTCACCGAGTCCGCCGAGCGGAGTGACCCGCAGCGTCCCCTCGTCGAGAGCTGCGGGTTCTGCGAGCGGGATGGACATGCTGTCTCCTCAGTCGGACACTCCACGCGTCCGTTCGTTCATGGTGACGCGCCTCGGCGCGTGCGTTCTCAGCGGGTCGTGCCGTGCACCTTCGGCAGGGCGCCGCCCGCGGCCGCGTTGCGGTCGGGGCGGAAGTTGGAGAAGTCTGCTCCCGGAACGTCCCTCACGAGATCGAGCTCGTCCTCGATGAGCGCGGCCTCCCACTCTTCGGGACCCACCAGGGGCAGACGCACGCGGGGGCTGGAGATCCGGCCCAGGCCGTGCAGGATGTACTTCGCGGCGACGGTTCCCGGGACATGCGTCATGACCGCGCGCACGAGCGGCTCGAGCCTCTTGTGCTCTGCCGTGGCCGTCGTCAGATCGCCTCGGTTGACGGCGTCGATGATGGTGCGGTACGGAGCCGCCGCGACGTTGGCGGTCACGCCGATCAGGCCGGTCGCGCCGATGGCGAGATGCGGCAGAACATTCGCGTCGTCTCCCGAAAAGTACATGAGGTCGGTCTGGTTCAGGACGCGGCTCACCTCGGAGAAGTCGCCCTTGGCGTCCTTCACGGCGAGGATGTTCGGGTGCTTGGCGAGGCGCAGGATGGTCTCGTACTTGATCGGCACGCCGGTGCGACCGGGGATGTCGTAGAGGATCACCGGCAGGTCGGTGGCGTCGGCCACCAGGCGGAAATGCGTGAGGATCCCGGCCTGGGTCGGCTTGTTGTAGTACGGCGTGACGATCATGATGGCGTCTGCGCCGGCCTTCTCGCTCGCCTTGTAGAGCTCGATCGCGTGCGCGGTCTCGTTGGATCCACCGCCGGTGATGATCTTGGCGCGTCCGGCCGAGACCGACTTTCCGACCTCGACGAGCTTGAGCTTCTCAGGGTCCGTCAGGGTCGAGGTCTCGCCGGTCGTTCCCGTCACGACGATTCCGTCAGCACCGGCGGTGATGACGTCATCGATGTGCTTCTCGACGGCGGGCCAATCGACTTCGCCGTCGGCCGTCATCGGAGTGACGAGCGCGACGAGAACCTGTCCGAAGGGGTTGCCCGAGTGCGTCATGCCCCCAGCGTATCGGTTCGAATGCCGCTCACCCAGACGAGGGACGGCGGATGACATCTCCCCGGACGATCGCGACCATCATCTTGATTGGGATCCACATAGGCTCGACTCCATGGCATGGGTCACACGCGAATCGTCGACGGTGTACGAGAACCGGTGGATCGAGGTTCGGGAGGACCAGGTCACGGGGCCCGGGGGCGATGGCATCTACGGCGTGGTGACCATGCGGCATCCGGCAGTCTTCGTCGTCGCACTCGATGACGAGGACCGCGTCTGCCTCATCACTCTCGAGCGCTACACGACCGGAGTCTCGATCGAGATTCCTGCCGGAGGAAGCGACGGCGAAGAACCGCTCGCGGCAGCGCAGCGCGAGCTGCTCGAGGAGACGGGCTTCGTCGCCGAGGACTGGACGGAACTCGGAACGATGAACGCCCTGAACGGGATCGCCCACGCCCCCGAGCACGTGTTCCTCGCTCGGGGTCTGACTCCGTCCGACGACTCCACTCGCACGCAGGCGGAGGAGGGCATCGACGCCGTCACCTGGGTACCGTTCTCCGACGTCCTCGGCATGATCTCCGATGGCCGCATCACCGATGGAGAGACCATGGCGGCGATCGGATACGCCGGTATCCGTCTGGGCAGATTCCGCTGATCTCCTAGCGCCCTCATTCGCGCACGGCGCGCCCGCAGCGGGACGCGGTCGACGTTCAGATCAGACGCGGCCGCGACGTGCGATGCCGGAGGTCAGCGCGCTCGGAAGCAGGGACGCGACAGCGACGATCGCCTTGTAACGCAGCGACGGGATCGAGACGGCCCTTCCGCGCGCCGCGTCACGGAGCGCCTCGCGGACCACATTCCGCGCGTCGAGCCACATGAAGCCGGGAACGCCCTCGTGCCCCGGTTCGAGTCCCATCCGCTCGTGGAAGGTCGTGTGCGTGAAACCCGGGCAGACGGCGGTGACCGTCACTCCGTCGGGTGCGTACTCGACATTCGCCCAGCGGCTGAATCCGATCAACCAGCTCTTGCACGCGGAATACGTGGAGCGCGAGATGAACCCTGCGACGGACGCGACGTTGATGATCCGGCCCCCACGGCCGCGCATCGTCTGAAGCGCCGCGTGCATGAGCCGCATCGACGCCTCGACGTGAACGCGCAGATGGCGCACCTCGTCGTCGATGTCGTTGTCGGCGAACTGCAGCGGGAGGCCGAAGCCTGCATTGTTGATGAGAAGGTCGACCGGATCGGAGGCATCACGGAGACGGTCGGCCACGCGCTCGACATCCTCGTCGATCGACAGGTCGGCGGGAAGCACCTCGACCGCGACACCGTGCTCGCTGCGCAACTCGGCCGCCACGACCTCGAGATCGCCGGCGGAACGTGCGACGAGGATCAGATCGGCTCGGCGCCGGGCCAACTGGCGCGCGAACTCTGCGCCGAGGCCGGCGCTCGCTCCGGTGATCAGTGCGGTGGGCATCAGCGCTCGTATCCCAGGAAGCGGAACCGGATGCCGGAGCGCGACGTCTGCCACTCCCCCTCGTTCACGAGCCGCCACCCGGCTTTGGACGGCGCATACGCGTCGCCGGAGACCTCGATGTCGAGCTCGGTGACTTCGAGGCGGTCGGCGTCGGCGATCACCAGGCGGAAGATCTCGGCGCCGCCGATGATCCATACCTTCTCGTGGCCCCGCACCGCGTCCGTGACGGTCGCGGCACGACGGGCGCCGTCCGCGGACCAGTCCTGCTGGCGGGTGATGACGATGTTCTCTCGCCCTGGAAGCGGGCGGAAGCGCTCAGGGAGCGAGTCCCACGTCTTGCGACCCATGATCACGGGAGCGCCGAGGGTGACTTCCTTGAAGTGAGCGAGATCCTCGGGGACGTTCCAGGGCATGCCGCCCTCTGCTCCGATGACGCCGCCGTGCGCCTCTGCCCAGATCAGCCCGACCCAGGTCATACCGCGACCGCCGCCCTGATCGAAGCGTGGTGCTGGTAATCCTCGACCACGAAGTCCTCGTAGTCGTAGTCGAGGATCGACTCGGGCTTCCGGGCGAACCTCAGCGTCGGGTATGGATACGGTTCGCGCGTGAGCTGTTCGTTCACCTGGTCGAGGTGATTGTCGTAGATGTGGCAGTCACCCCCGGTCCAGACGAAGTCACCCGGCTCGAGTCCCACCTGCTGGGCGACCATCAACGTCAGCAGGGCGTAGGACGCGATGTTGAACGGGACGCCGAGGAACAGGTCGGCGCTGCGCTGATAGAGCTGGCAGGAGAGCTTGCCGTCCGCCACGTAGAACTGGAACAGGGCGTGACAGGGAGCAAGCGCCATGTCGGGGATGTCCGCCGGGTTCCAGGCAGACACGATGAGTCGCCGGGAGTCGGGCGTCTGCCGGATCTGCTCGATCACCTGAGCGAGCTGATCGATGCTCTCACCCTCCGGCGTCGGCCAGCTGCGCCACTGCACTCCGTAGACCGGACCCAGATCGCCGTCGGCATCCGCCCATTCGTCCCAGATGGTGACGCCATGCTCCTGCAGCCACTTCACATTCGAGTCGCCCCTGAGGAACCAGAGGAGCTCGTAGGCGATCGACTTGAAGTGCACCCGCTTCGTGGTGATGAGCGGGAAGCCCTCGGAGAGATCGAAGCGGATCTGCCGCCCGAAGACGCTGGTGGTGCCGGTTCCTGTTCGATCGGACTTGTGAGTGCCGGACTCCAGCACGTCTCGGAGAAGGTCTTCGTACGGCGTCGGGACGGCTGCGCTCATGTGTGCCAGACTACCCGCCCTGGGGGCTGTCGAGTCGGATCGTCACGATGCGACATATCGGCCCGGGCGGTGCCGGATCGCCCGTATTCTCGACGCATGTCACCCGCCGTCGCCCTTCTCCTCGCCGCAGCGCTGCTCGTGCTCGCCGGCACGATCGGTGTCGTGCTGAGACTTCTCGACGGACGGCGTCGCGGAGGCGGCCATCTGCGCTTCGATCCGAACGACGCGGGCGTGTCGCGCCTGGGCGCGAGAGCGACAGTCGTGCAGTTCAGCACCGAGATGTGCACCCGCTGCCCCCAGGTACGACGCATGCTCAGCAGCTACGTCGCAGAATCGGAGGGCCTGGACCACGTGGAGGTCGACCTGACGCATCGACCGGATCTGTCGGCTCGATACAAGGTCATGCAGACACCGACGACCTTCATCGTCGACGGATCAGGAGCCGTCCGCGCACGCTTCCATGGCGTGCCCCATCGACACGCGCTGAACGACGCGCTGGCAACCGTATGACGAGGACGGAAAGCACATGACGACACCGGCCGGCATCGATCCCCGCGGCCCGCGATTCGCAGCGACGGTCACGACAGTGCTGCTGCTCGTCGCGACATATCTGGCGCTGGTCGGCATCTCGACCGCACGGACCTTCGGCTGGTTCGCCTATCAGCCGCTCGACTCGGCCGACATCGGCTCGGCCACGTGGGCCGTGACGTCGGCGACCCTTGCACAGCGCGCGCTGGACCCGGGGTTCCTCCTCACGATCGTGATCGCCCTGCTGTTCCTGTGGGGCGTCCTGTCACCCGCGACTGCACCATGGGGCGTCGTGTTCCGCAGGGTCATCCGTCCGAGACTGGCCGCTCCGACCGAGCTCGAGGATCCGCGTCCACCGCGGTTCGCCCAGGGTGTCGGTCTCGTCGTCGTCACGATCGGTCTCGTGCTGCACCTCGCCGGGGTCCCGTGGGCGCTGCCCATCGCGACCGCCGCCGCTTTCATCGCCGCCTTCCTCAATGCGGCGTTCTCCTTCTGCCTCGGATGCCAGATCTATCTGCTGCTGCAGCGAGCAGGCATCCTCGGTCGCGCGGCGTCGACCGCCTGAGCGCTGTTCCGCCGCACGCCCACGCTCGATAGGCTGGCCGCACACGCGACCCGCATCGAGCAGCGCGCGATACAACGGAGGAATCATGCCCGTCACCAGCGAAGCCACCACCACCTGGACCGGATCCCTCACCGAGGGCTCGGGCACAGTCGCGTTCTCCTCGTCGAAGCTCGGGACCTCCCCGATCAACTGGAAGGCCCGCAGCGAGGGCAGCGACACCACCACCACGCCTGAAGAGCTGATCGCCGCAGCCCACGCGTCGTGTTTCAGCATGGCGCTGTCTCACGCGCTGTCCGAGAACGGCACTCCGCCGGAGCGCGTCAACACGAGCGCGTCCGTCACCTTCAAGCCCGGTGTCGGAATCAGCGGAAGCCACCTCAACGTGAACGCGGTCGTCCCCGGGCTCAGCCCTGAGGAGTTCCAGTCGATCGCTGCCGAGGCGAAGGTCGGCTGCCCCGTATCGCAGGCGCTCGCCGGCATCGAGATCACGCTCGAGGCCACGCTCGCCTGACGTCGGTCATCCGCGAGCGATGCGAATCGCCTCGCGGATGCTGGCGCGAGCGTCCTTGCGGCGGCCAGCGGCATCCTGGACGACGCCGAGTCGGTAGCGCGCGCGCCAGTCCGTCGGCACCGCATCCGCCTCCCCCGCGTATCTCGCGATGAGCGGGTCTGCGTCGGCACGAGCGATTCGGCCACTCGGCGTCAGCTCGGACTCCGCCGCGGGCATACCGCCCTCGGCATCGAGCTCACGCCCGAGCCGGTCGGCAGCGAACCCGAACTGCATCTCTCGGACGAGCGCCCATGCCCCGATCGGGGCGAGAACGATCAGCGCGATGCCCATGCCGATGGACACCGGTGTGCCGACAGCGAAGAACATCACGGCCAACCAGATGGCGACGGCGAGGTAGACCAGCAGTGCGGCGGCCATCAGGCCGACGCCGATCCGCGACATCACGAGCGGATGCCGATGTCGATCATGCTCTCGAGCCCGACGAAGACGCCGATCGCCTGGGCCGCGAACGGCACCGCGAGACGGATGCCCGGGGCGTAGGCGAGTGCGGGGTCGACCGTGTCATGCGTGAACGTGAGGGACTCACCGGGGCCGGACAGGACGACCTCCTGCTTGGCGATGACGCCGGGACGCCGGAGCGAGTGGATCGGCACGCTGCCGACCTGCTGTCCGCGCGCTCGCTGGTCGGCGTGCGGTGCGCTGACGGGGCCCTGTTCGGCGCGTGCGGCGGCGATGAGCTCGGCCGTGCGCACCGCAGTGCCGCTCGGCGAATCCACCTTCGCCTCATGGTGTGCCTCGACGATCTCCGCCGATCCGAAGAACGGCGCGGCTGCTGCGGCCAGAGCCGAACCGAGCACCGATCCCAGCGAGAAGTTCGGGATGAAGACAGCCCCGGTTCCGGCGTTCTCCACCAGAGGACGCACGAGTGCGATCCGCTCGGTGGACCATCCCGACGTGGCGACGAGAATGTTGATCTCACGCTCGACCGCAGCGCGCACGACGTCGACACTGACCTGAGGCGTGGTGGCGTCGATCACCAGATCCGCACCGTCGAGTTCGGCGAGGTCGCTACGAGACGTCAGCACGCGCGTCACCTCGAAGCCCTCGAGCTCGTCGATCACCGCACCGATGATCGATCCGAGCTTCCCGGTTCCGCCGACGAGTGCTACCTGGGTGGTCATGCGTTCAGTCTATTTCGCGACGTCGATCCGCCCGGCGCGGCGGGCCGGAACTCAGGGAATCAACGGGGAATCAGACGGGCATCGCATCGGGGATGCCGGTGCGCAGCTCGACCGGGAGGTGCCCGGTGTCGTTGTGAGTGAGGAGCGTCCAGGGCCGGCCCTGTTTCTGGGCGATCACCGTGAGGCCGCAGTGCGCCTGGTTCAAGGTCATCCATCGCCACTCGGGGGCACCGAGGACCTCACGCACGAACCACGAGATCACGAAGTTGTGCGTGATGAGAACCTCGTGCACGTCACCCGGTTTGCGCACCAGGAACTCGTTGACCGCGTCGAACATCTGAGCACGCCCGGCATCGAGCTCCGCCTCGGTCACCGAGCCGAAGAACGGTTCGTAGGCGGCCGGGGTCTCGTCGGTCATCCCCGTGGGCACGCAGTCGAACAGCAGTGCGGTCGGCTCTGGATCGACCGACGGGAGCCGCTCGGCGATCGCACGGGCCGTCTCGTTGGCGCGCAGGAGCGGAGAGTGCCAGACGGCGTCGAGCGGGAGTCCCGAGAGCCGATCTGCGATGAGTTCGGCCTGACGCTGGCCACGCGGCGACAGGGGTCCGTCGGCGAGACCGTGCTCGGCGTCCTGATGTTCACCATGTCTGACCAGATATATGTAATGCGTCACAAACTCGCTCGCTTCATCGACAGCGTCCGCCGGGATTCACTCCACCCTATGCCAGGTCTGTGACAGAGGCGTTACGACGCTCAGTTGCCGGCGCGAGTGAGCTCGGTGACCTGTGCGCGCGACAGCGTGACGCCGGCGCCCTGCATCAGCTCGTCGACGTGCTCGGTCGCGAAGGTGTTGACGATGGGCGCCGCAATGGTCCGCTGCGCGAGCAGCCACGCGATGGACACGGCGGCCACGGGAACCTCGAGTTCGGTCGCGACCTGGTCGAGAGCCCGCAGGATCTTCGTGCCACGCCTGTTGAGATGCCCCCGCAGCTGCTCCCCGCGTACGCCCCGCGAGGTCAGTGCCTTGCTGCGGTGGCGACCGGAGAGGAAACCGTGCTCGAGAGCGTGCGACGGCGTGACCGCGAGGCTCTGCGCACCCGCCACCAGACGCAGGTCCCCTTCGAACGGCTGACGGCGGACGAGGTTGTACGGCGAATCGATGACCTCGATGCGTGGGTACCCGGCCGAGGCGAGGATGCGCGCCTCCACGAGCCGCTCGGGTGCGAAGCCGAATGCGCCGAGTGCGCCGATCTTGCCCGCGTCGACCATCCACTCGACCGTCGCGAGGGTGTCCTCGAGATTCGTCGTGCGGTCGAGCGTCGCGTCGAGGTACAGCACGTCGATGCGCTCGACGCCGAGCCGCGTGAGCGACCCCTCGACAGCGCGGACGAGGTTCACCGAACCGAGACCCGGATTGTCTGCGTGAGCACCGATCCGCACACTCAGCAGGGCGCGGTCGCGTCGCCCTCTGGACTGCAGCCATTGGCCGATGATGTGCTCGCTGCGACCGCCGGAGAATCCGTCGGCGGTGTGGATGGCGTTGCCACCGAATTCCACGTAGCGATCGAGGATCCCATGGCTCGTCTCGAGGTCGACGTTCCAGCCGAACTCCGCCGCACCGAGCATGAGCGGAAAGGTCTCGAGTCCGGTCTCTCCGAGAGGGACGCGGATGGTCTCCCCTATTCCGGGTCCGACGATCGGGATGGGAGCGGACGGGTGCTCTGCGGCGCCCTGCTGCGCGCGATCGGCCGGCGCTCCTGCGCCTACACTGAACAACCGCATATCCTCACCCCCGCGTCAATCGGTGCGTACCGACCTGCGTCACTGCCTGAAATGCACCCCCCGGTGCGTACTTCGAGAGTAGGCGAGATCTGCGAACTCCCCGACCAATACGGGGAACGGCGCAAGAACTTCCCATAACGGTTTGATCACATCGGATACGACGAAGCCCGGACCGTCCGTGAGGACAGCCCGGGCCTCGTGTCGAAGCGCTGGCGATTACTCGGCAGCAGCCTCGTCAGCAGGAGCTGCGTCCGCTGCGGGGGCGTCGTCGAGCACGGGCTCGAGCGACAGCTTGCCGCGGTCGTCGATCTTCGTGATCTTCACGAGGATCTTCTGCCCGACGGACAGGACGTCGTCGACGTTCTCGACGCGCTTGCCACCGGCGAGCTTGCGCACCTCGGTGACGTGCAGCAGGCCGTCCTTGCCGGGCAGCAGCGAGACGAACGCACCGAACGTCGCGATCTTCACGACGGTTCCGAGGAACTGCTCTCCCACCTCCGGGTTGGTCGGGTTCGCGATCGCGTTGACCTGAGCACGGGCAGCCTCGGCCGAGGGGCCGTCGGTCGCGCCGATGTAGACGGTGCCGTCCTCCTCGATGGAGATCTGCGCGCCGGTCTCGTCCTGGATCGCGTTGATCGTCTTGCCCTTCGGGCCGATCAGCTCACCGATCTTGTCGACCGGGATCTGCACGCTGATGACGCGCGGCGCGGTCGGCGCCATCTCGTCGGGAGCGTCGATCGCGGCGTTCAGCACGTTGAGGATGGTCAGACGGGCGTCGCGAGCCTGGGTCAGCGCGCCGGCGAGCACCGACGACGGGATGCCGTCGAGCTTCGTGTCGAGCTGGATGGCCGTGACGAACTCGCTGGTACCGGCGACCTTGAAGTCCATGTCGCCCAGTGCGTCCTCTGCGCCGAGGATGTCGGTGAGGGCCGCGTAGCGCGTCTCTCCGTCGACCTCATCGGAGACGAGTCCCATCGCGATGCCGGCGACGGCTGCGCGCAGAGGCACACCCGCGTTCAGCAGCGACAGGGTCGACGCGCAGACGGAACCCATCGACGTCGAGCCGTTGGAGCTCAGCGCCTCGGAGACCTGACGGATCGCGTAGGGGAACTCCTCGCGGCTGGGCAGCACCGGCACGAGCGCGCGCTCGGCGAGGAAGCCGTGCCCGATCTCGCGACGCTTCGGCGAACCGACCCGGCCGGTCTCACCGGTCGAGTAGGGCGGGAAGTTGTAGTGGTGCATGTAGCGCTTGCTCGTGGTCGGCGACAGCGAGTCGATCTGCTGCTCCATCTTGAGCATGTTCAGCGTGGTGATTCCCATGATCTGGGTCTCGCCGCGCTGGAAGATCGCGGAGCCGTGAACGCGCGGGATGACCTGGACCTCGGCGTCGAGCGGACGGATGTCGGCCAGGCCGCGGCCGTCCATGCGCACGCTCTCGGTGAGGATGCGGCCGCGGACGATCTTCTTCGTGACGGACTTGTACGCTGCGGAGAACTCGATCGGGGCTCCAGCGGGCAGGTTGCCTGCTTCGACCGCTTCGATGAGCTGCGCCCTGACGCGGTCCTTGACCTCGTCGTCCTTGCCCTGACGCTCCTGCTTGTCGGCGATCTGGTAGACGTTCACCAGGTCGTCGTAGGAGCGCTCGGCCACGAAGTCGTAGACCTCGCTGGAGTACGGCGGGAAGACCGGGTACACACCCGGCTCCTTCGACGCGCTGGCGGCGAGCTCGGCCTGAGCCTTGACGAGCTGAGCGATGAAGGGCTTCGATGCCTCGAGGCCCTGCGCGACGACAGCCTCGTCGGGCTTGGTGGCGCCGGCCTTGATGAGGTTCCAGCTGCCCTCGGTGGCCTCAGCCTCGACCATCATGATCGCGACATCTTCGGTGCCGTCGGACTTGGTGACGACGCGACCGGCGACGATCAGGTCGAACACGGCCTCGCTGACCTGCTCAGCCGTCGGGAACGCGACCCACTGGTCCGCGTGCTCGCCGTGGCCGGGGATGAACGCGAGGCGCACACCGGCGACGGGACCCGAGAACGGGAGACCCGAGATCTGCGTCGACGCGGAAGCCGCGTTGATCGCGAGGGCGTCATAGAACTCGCCCGGGGCGATCGACAGGACGGTGATGACGATCTGGACCTCGTTGCGCAGGCCGTCGACGAACGACGGACGCAGCGGACGGTCGATCAGACGGCAGACGAGGATCGCCTCGGTCGAGGGACGTCCCTCACGACGGAAGAACGAGCCGGGGATCTTGCCTGCTGCGTACGAACGCTCTTCGACGTCGACCGTCAGCGGGAAGAAGTCGAAGCCCTCGCGCGGGTGCTTGCCTGCGCTGGTGGCCGAGAGGAGCATGGTCTCGCCGTCGAGGTACGCGGCGACTGCGCCCTGAGCCTGCTGCGCGAGGCGGCCGGTCTCGAAGCGGATGGTGCGGGTGCCGAAGCGGCCGTTGTCGAGAACGGCCTCGGTGGCGGTGATTTCAGGACCTTCCAAGAGGTCTCTCCTTCTTTGTTTAGACTCGCGAGTCCGTGTGACGCGCGAGCGCATTCATGAAGGAGCGGATTCAGCCGGATACGGGCGCGCGGGCATCCCCGCGAATCTCACCTGCGCTGGCCACCAGTAGAAAGCCACCCGACGTCGCGCCGAGGAACCCACCACAGGGGACCAGCTCTCCGCCGATCGCTCCATGAGTCGATATGAAATTGTGCGGTCGACACACGTCGACCTCCTCCAGCCTATCAGCGCGCCCTTGGATGTCCTCCGTTTCCGTCCGCGGCGGGTTCGTTCAGTGGACCTTGACGTCCTGCGGAGCGCTCGATCGTCCGAGATAGACGTAGTCGTCGTGCTTCGCGACCCGGCCGTCGCCGGCCGCCCGACCGTGCAGTCGTCGCCACACCCAGGGCAGCGCATGGCGGCGCCACCACAGTCCCGCGCCGATCTGCTCGTTCTCATGCAGCGCGGCATCGAGCACCCCCAGTGCGTCGGCGTGCGGCACCGAGAGGACCTCGCCCGCGCGATATGCGAGGAATCTGTGACCACGACTGCTGAGGTGGACGAGGTCCTCCCCCCAGTTCGGGCGATCCGGAAGCGACGGGTACAGGTCGCTGTCGATCAGGATCGCGCCCGTCCGCGCCGCGATGCCGGACAGTGCCGTGGCAAATGCCGCGAACCTCCTGGTGTAGATCCCGGCCGCTCTCCGTCGGGGCAGGAACGGCGTGACGAGCAGCACGTCGGCCCCGATGTCGCGGAGCCGGGTGACCGCGCCCTCGAGCTCCGCGGCGAGCGCGGGCACGTCGACCGTCGACTTAACCAGATCGTTGGCGCCGATCAGGATGGACACGAGGTCCGGCTGCAGTTCGAGCGCTCGATCGAGCTGGGTGCCGCACACATCACGCACACGCTTCGACCGGACGGCGAGGTTCGCATACCGGAGACCTCCGCGTGCGGCGAGCAGCAGGGCGAGCCGGTCGGCCCATCCACGGAGCGCACCATCCGGTGCCGGATCGCACAGGCCTTCCGTGAGCGAGTCCCCCAGCGCCACGTAACGCCGCCAGGTGCGCGCTTGCACCGGGGCGGTGGGCTCCGGCCGCGTCAGGCGGCGAGCGCGCGCTCCCTCATCGATCATCCTGAGCTCTCGGGCCTCCTCGTAATGCCCCATCAGCTGAGAACAGACGTTCTCCCAGCTGCGACCCTGCACGGCCTCGCGTCCTGCTGCGCCGAACGCCCGGCGTTTGCGGCCGTCGCCGGTGAGGTCGACCACGCGCATCCGCAGGTCGCCGAGATCGCCGGGACGGTAGAGCCATCCGTCGATTCCCATCCGGACGAGGCCGAGGGGGCCGCCGCGACCGGTGGCGACGACGGGCACCCCGCTGGCGTGGGCCTCCTGGAGGGTCTGTCCGAAGGTCTCGCTCTCTCCCGGGTGGACGAACACGTCGAAGGATGCCATGGCTGCTGCGAGCGCGTCGCCTTCGAGGTGCCCGAGGAAGCACGCACCGGGCATCAGGGACTCGAGTCGAGGCCTGCTCGGTCCGTCCCCCACGATCACGAGGCGCGCACCGGGGATCGTCTGCAGCACTGCCAGGTCTTCCACCTGCTTCTCGGGTGCGAGCCTGCCCACGTAGCCGATCACGACCTCGCTCGCCCACTCCGCGCGCAGTGTCGCGCTCCGGCGGGCCGGCTGGAACCGCTCGGCATCCACGCCTCTCCCCCACAGACGGATGCGATCCACACCGAGCTCCGCGAGCTGCTGCGCCGAGTCGGGCGACGGCGCGAGCGTGATGGTCGCGCGCCGATGGAGCCGCGCGATGTGCGATTCGGCGACACCGGTCGCCACAGGGATGCGATACCTCTGCGTGTATGCCGCGACATCGGTCTGGTACGCGGCGACGGCGGCGACGCCGATGTGCTCTGCGGCGAGCGCGCCTCGCCATCCGAGGGCGAAGGGCGAAGCCAGGTGGATGACATCGGGGCGGAAGCGTCGCAGCGATGCCGCGACCTGACGTGCAGGCGGGGTTCCCACGCGCACACTGCGGTACCCCGGCAGCGCGAGGCTGGGGACCGCTTCCACAGCGGCTCCGTGCACCTCCCCGGGGATGCCGGTCCCATCGGGCGCGATCACATGCGCATCATGGCCAGCACGTTCGAGGTGACTGAGGATCTGCAGGACGGATCCGGTGACACCGTTCATGTGCGGAAGGAAGGACTCTGTCACGATCGCGACTCTCACGTCCTCAGGATGCAGCCCTCGACTCCCACCCGAGGCGCGAATCGGGTCGGAGCACCAGAAGTTCACCGGATGCTGGACGGCTCTTCACCGGCTATCCCGGCGTTGGTTCCCGTTCACCTCCGACGACCACGGTGGGAACGTGTCCACTGAACTGCTCGACGGCCCCTGGGCTCTGGTGGTCATGAGCCTGCTCGTGCTGGGCGACTCGTTCTTCGTGGTGGTCCCGGGAGAGATCGCGGTGACCGCGCTCGGCGCCGTCGCATCGACGACCGGCGATCCTCCCCTGTGGTGTGTGATCCTGTGGGCGGGCATCGCCGCGGTCGCCGGAGACGTCACCTGCTATCTCGTGGGTCGCAGCGTGGGCATCGACAGGTGGCGCTGGATGCGCACGCCCCGAGTGCGCCGAGCGCTCACCTGGGCGCGGCTGCGTCTGGAAGGCGGAACCGCCACCGTGCTCTTCACCGCGCGCTTCGTCCCTTTCGCTCGATTGGCGATCAACCTCATGGCAGGGGCCTCGCGGATCCCGCCGGCTCGGTATCTGCCGCTCGTGACGATCGCCGCGTTCGGGTGGTCCGCCTACCAGGCATCCGTGGGCGCCATCGTCGCCGTGCTGCTTCCGGGAGGCCCTCTAGTCGCTGTCCTCGTGTCCGTCATCGTCGCCGTCGGGCTCGGCGCCGCGATCGATGTCGTGTCGCGCCGAGCACGGAACTGATCCACCCATGCCTCAGATGCGTGCCCTAGGCTGGCGAGCATGAGCACCGAAGAAGGCGCCTCCTCCAGCGAGGAGATGAAGCGCAAGTTCAAGGAAGCGCTCGAGAAGAAGAACGCGCACCACCGGCAGGGCGAGGCCCACCTGGATGGCGACTCCGCCGTCCACGGCGCGCCCGCCCCGCAGACGCGGCGCGAGTTCCGACGCAAGAGCGGTTGACCACACGGATGCGGGAGCCGACTGCCGTCGACTCCCGCATCCCTCTTCTCAGCAGGCAGCTCAGCTTCGCGCCGCGCGCGCCCGTGCCCGCTCCTCCTTCGCCGCCATCTCGTCGAGCGCGGATTCCTTGAGGCCCTGGATGTCCACGGCCGTGCTCTCGTCCGCCATGCCGTGGTCATCCACGCCGTCGAGCGAGGACTCCTCGAACGGCAGCGCGCCGCTCAGCACCTGCTGCACGCGTTCGCGATCGATCTGGCGCGTCCAGGTGCCGATGAGCAGCGTCGCCACCGCGTTGCCGGTGAAGTTCGTCAGGGCCCGTCCCTCCGACATGAACCGGTCGATGCCCACGATCACGCCGACGCCGTCGACCAGGTCGGGACGGTAAGCCTGCAGCCCGCCGGCGAGAGTGGCGAGTCCGGCTCCGGTGACACCGGCGGCCCCCTTGCTGGCGATGATCATGAAGACGAGCAAGCCGATCTGCTCACCGATCGTCATCGGCTGCCCCATGCCGGTCGCGATGAAGAGCGACGCCATCGTGAGGTAGATCGCCGTGCCGTCGAGGTTGAACGAGTACCCGGTGGGGACCGTGATGCCGACGACGGGCTTGGATACCCCGATGTGCTCCATCTTCGCGATCAGACGCGGAAGGGCGGACTCAGATGACGAGGTGCCGACGATCAGCAGGTACTCGCGGGCGAGGTACTTCACCAGGCTGAAGATGTTGACCCGGGTGACGGCGAAGAGCAGGGTTCCGAGCACGACCACGATGAACAGGATGCAGGTGATGTAGAACGCGACCATCAGCACGCCGAGGCTCCAGATCGCGGCGATGCCCGTCTTGCCGACGACCGCGGCGATGGCTCCGAACGCGCCGAGCGGTGCAAGCCACAAGATCATGCCCAGGATGCGGAAGACCAGCTTCTGGAGGTTCTTGACCGCATCCATGATCGGGGCGCCCTTTTCGCCGAGTCCCTGGAGCGCGAACCCGACGAGCAGCGCGATGAACAGAACCTGCAGCACGCTCTCGCCCGTGAAGGCGGAGAAGAACGTCGTCGGGATGATGCCCAGGATGAACTCCGTGGTGGTCTTCGCCTCGGTCGCTGTCGCGTCATAGCTGGAGTTCGCCATATCGAGGCCCGCACCGGGGTGGATGATGTTGCCGACCACCAGGCCGATCGCCAGCGCGAACGTCGACATGACCATGAAGTAGAGCAGCGCGAGTCCGCCGATCTTGCCGACGGTCGCTGCCTTGGCGATCGAGCCGACGCCCACCACGATCGTGCAGAAGATGATCGGCGCGATCATCATCTTGATGAGAGAGACGAAGCCCTTGCCGATCGGTTCGAGGCTCTGTCCGACCTCGGGCCAGATGAGGCCGACCGCGGCTCCGAGCACGACGGCGATGATCACCGACACGTACAGCCACGTGTGCCTGTCCCATGCCTGCTTGCCGCGCCGCCAATGGAATCCGGGAAGCGAGAACCCTGTCGTGATGGCCATGTTTTCCTCCTTGATCATGAACGTCTTCGTCTCATGCCCTCGGGCGCCCTCGCCTTCGGTAAGCTCACCGTCGCGGACATCACTCGGCAAAGCCATTTGTGGTCGTATTGGTCATTACCGATATGCCGGACTCCGCGATCACCGTCGATCGGAAGGACGCGATGAGACCTGCCCGCAGCATCGCCTCACGGGTGTTCGCCGTGCTCCTCGTCGCCGCGCTCGTCGTGGGAGCTCTGGTCGCCGTCTTCCTCGTGATCGATGCGCAACGCGCCACGCATGCCGAGGCCGAGCGCGTCACGGCGGCGACAGCAGTGACTCTCGCCGTGTCACCGCTCGTGATCGACACCCTCGAGGCCGGCGATGCCGCAACGGCCACGCAGACCCTCGAGCCCTATGCGCTCGATGTGATCTCGGACGCGGATCTCGACTTCGTGACGATCATGACGCCTGACGGCACCCGCGTGACCCACCCTGACATCGAGCAGATCGGGGCGAGATACCTCGGCACCATCCCCGACACGCCTCGAACCTTCACCGAGGTGTTCACCGGCACTCTCGGGCCCTCGGTGCGAACCATCGTTCCGGTACTCGCCTCCGATGGCGAACCGGTGGGCTGGGTCTCGGCCGGCGTGACGACCGAGACCATCTCCGACACCCTGATCCGTCGTCTCCCCCTGTCACTCGGCATCACCGTCGGCCTCATCGCTCTCGGTGCGCTCGGCGCGTGGATCGCTCGCCGGTTCACGCGCGGTATCGCAGGAGACCTGCCGCCGGGTCAGGTGAGGGACGCCGTGTCGTCATACGAATCCCTGCGCACTCTGGGCGACGCGCTGCGCGCTCAGACGCACGAGCACGGCAATCGCATGCACACGGCGGTCGCGCTTCTCGAGCTCGGCCGTAGCGAGGAGGCGATCGACATCCTGACCGAGACCTCGCGCCAGAGTCAGTCGCTCGTCGATCAGGTCACCGCACGACAGGCCGGCGATCCCGCCGTCGGTGCCCTGCTTCTCGGCAAGGCGTCGCAGGCCAGGGAGCGCGGGATCGACTGGCGGGTGAGCATCGACCCGGACACTCCCGCCTCCCCGCTCTCCCCTGTCGACAGCGTCGCCGTGCTCGGCAACCTGATCGACAACGCCATGGATGCCGCCGCCGCCGGCGCCGAGCGCTGGGTGGGGGTCTCGCTGCGCCCCTCGAAGAACGGCGGAATCGTCCTCGAGGTCTCCGACGGCGGTGACGGCATACCCTCCGACCTGCGCGAGCGCGTCTTCACCCAGGGCTTCTCGACCAAGCCTGCAAACAACCACGGGCGCGGAGTCGGGCTCGCTCTCGTCCGCGCGGTGGCGGCCGGGGTGGGCGGCACTGTGGAGCTCTCCGCTCATCCGACCACGTTCACCGTCACCCTCCCGCCGACGAGAGGACGCAGGAGCCCATGATCCGCACGCTGATCGTCGATGACGACGCTCTGACACTCGAGCTCCACCGCTCGTACCTCGAGAGGATCGACGGCTTCATCGTGGGCGGCGAGTGCACCGGCGCCAGGGCCGCATTGACCGCCGTGCTCGATCAGCCGCACGACGAGCCGTTCGACCTGGTCCTTCTCGACATCACGATGCCCGACGGCTCCGGCATCGATGTGCTCCGAGGGCTGCGTTCCCGACACGCTGCCGTCGATGTGATCGCGATCACCGGCGTGCGCGATGCGGACACCGTCCGGCAGATGGCAGCTCTCGGCGTCTACCAGTACCTCGTCAAGCCGTTCCCCTTCGCGGTGTTCCACGAGCGTCTCACCGCGTATCGCATCCATCGGGAGCAGGCACGGTCGACGGCCGGAGAGGCGACCCAGGCGGAGATCGATGCGCTTCTCGGGCGCACGACGGGGACGATCCCGATTCCCAAAGGGCTGTCGACCGCGACGCTGCAGAAGGTGACGACAGAGCTGCGCTCCTCCAGCGCCGCGGTCTCGGCGAGCGAGGCCGCCGCGCGACTCGGGATGTCACGCGTGTCCGTGCGGAGGTACCTGGAGCATCTCACCGATTCGGGCATCATCACGCGCAGCGCTCGCTACGGCGCACGTGGACGCCCGGAGACGGAGTACCGCTGGACGAGACGCGTCGACGGAGACGAATGATGCCGGCGCGGCACCCCCGCCCATCCCGATCGTTCGAACGACGCGGATCCTTTCCGCTGGATGCGGCCCGGTCTCAGCCCGGTGTCAGCGCGGGAGCCGCCCCTCGTGGATCAGCGAGTCGGGGTCGGCGGCGGCCCTGATGGTGCGAAGACGATCGATCGCCGTCGGGTCACCGCAGCGCTCGAGGGTCTCATCCGGACCCAGGAACGTCGGGATCGTGCACGGGGCGATCGCGTGCGCCAGCACCTCACGGAAGCCCGCCATGCTCGCCTCCCCCGGTTCGCTCGGCACCCCGGGGAAGACGGGCACCAGGGCGTGGAGCAGCCAGCCGACGCCCTGAAGTGTCGCGAATCCGGCGCGTCGAGGATCGTTCAGCGCGCCACCGAGCATCCGGATGTCGATGCCCATGATCGGCCACTGATCCGGCAGCTCGCGGAACCGCAAGAGATCGTCGATCGTCGCGTCGTCGAGCGACGAGAGCGCAGCAGACACGCCTTTGCCCGGCGTCGGTTCGCTGGGTTCGCCGCTCGACGCCGCGACGGTCTTCGGCGATGTGGCCCCCGACATCTCACGACGGACCGTGCCTGCTCGCCGCACCCGCTCGAACAGCTCATCGGCGGATCCGACCGTGGACAGCGCCCGCACGCTGAGGAAGCTGCGTCCGCGGATCTCCTCGGGAAGCTGCGGAGCGTCGGGCATACGCATCGAATTCACGAACACGTTGAGCGATGCCGGGGCCTCTGCGGACAGATCGCGGACGGCCCGCAGCACCGACCCGGCGTCTGCGGCGTCGAAAGTGAGTTCGGTTCCCCACAGCGACGGCGCGGGAACCAGGTCGATCTCGAGGGCCGTCACGATTCCGACGACGCCGCCCGCTCCGCGAAGCGCCCACATCATCTCCGGGTCGCTCTCGTCGTCGACCCGATCATGGGTCCCGTCGCTCCGCAGCACCCACGCGGCCCTGAGGTTGTCCGACCCGAGTCCTGCTGTGCGACTGAACCAGGAATGGCCGCCGCCCAGGGTGTACCCCGCGACGGCGACGACCGGGCTCGTGCCGGCAGGAGCCACCCAGCCCGTTCCTTCGAGCGCCTCGACGACGGCGCCCCAGCGGACTCCGCTGCCGACGCGGACCACCCCCGAACCGAGGTCGATCGACAGCTCGTCGAAGGCCGCCATTCGGACGATGACGGCGTCGGCCAGGTCTCCGCCGGCGCCGTGCCCGGTGGGCTGGACCGCGAGCGTCACGCCCGCGTCGCCAGCGGCGTCGAGAAGAGCGCGCAGATCGCGCAGATCGGCCGGTGCGGCCACGCCCGCCGGATGCTGTTCGATCGCCAGGTTCCACGGACGACGCGCCGCGTCGAAGGATTCGTCGCCCGGGAGGACGAGAGCGCCGCGCAGGGCATGCCGCGCGGATTCGAGGACAGAGCGAAGGGCCATGAGGTCACCGTACGACTCCCTTCGGACATCGTCTACGGCCTCATGGCCCTGCGCTCATTCCCGGTCGTGCCGGGGATGGATCACTCGCCGGCGAGACCGCCGAGCATGTGGCCGAACGAACGGCCCTCTCCGAGATACGTCGCCGGGTCGTACGGGTCGGCGGCCGCAGCCACCTCGCGCTTCGCGATCGCCTCAGCCAGCTCGCGAGCGCCCTTCTCGACGCGCTTGGCCAGAGGCGCGACGTCGTCGCCGCCCCCGCCCCAGTCGCTCGACGCCGCGAACACACCGGTCGAGACGGCGTCGGCATGCAGGTAGGCGAAGAGCGGACGGATGGCGTAGTCGATGGCGAGCGAGTGCCGAGCCGTGCCGGCGTTCGCTCCGATCAGCACCGGCTTGCCCGTGAGCGCGTCGGGATCGAGCACGTCGATGAACGACTTGAAGAGCCCGTTGTAGCTCGTCGAGAAGATCGGCGTGACGGCGATGAGCGCGTCCGCCGACACCACTGTGTTGATCGCGGTCTCGAGCGCGGGCGGTGCGAATCCGGTGAGCAGGTTGTTCGTGATGTCGTGGGCGTAGTCGCGCAGCTCGATCACGTCGACGCTCGCCTCGATGTCGTGCCCCGCGAGGGCCTTCACGGTCTCGGCCGCGAGGCGATCCGCGAGCATGCGCGTGGAAGACGGGTTCGAGAGCCCGGC
Source organism: Microbacterium sp. CGR1 (assembly GCF_001266755.1). Classification (NCBI taxonomy): domain Bacteria; kingdom Bacillati; phylum Actinomycetota; class Actinomycetes; order Micrococcales; family Microbacteriaceae; genus Microbacterium; species Microbacterium sp. CGR1. Next base: position 541,370 of record NZ_CP012299.1, on the reverse strand, counting down.
AGACACGACGGCGATACGACGAGTGGTCATCTCAGGCCCCCTTCCGGCTGAGTCCGAACGCGGCTCCCGCCGGAGCGGGAGAGTCCTGATAGGGCGAATCCCCCGTCAGGTTGTCACCGCGGTTCGCACCCGGACGAGCCTGACGCGTCGGTCCGTCGCCGAACTCGGCCCTCACCCGTGCGGCATGGGTCGGAGCATCCGGCACGCCGGCCGGACGATCCTTCGCCAGCTCCTTGCGCAGCACGGGCACGACCTCGGAACCGAGGATGTCCAGCTGCTCGAGGACGGTCTTCAGCGGAAGGCCCGCGTGGTCGATCAGGAACAGCTGACGCTGGTAGTCGCCGTAGTGCTCGCGCATGGCGGCATAGCGGTCGATGACCTGCTGAGGCGAGCCCACCGTCAGCGGGGTCATCTCGGTGAAGTCCTCCATGCTCGGTCCGTGACCGTACACAGGGGCATTGTCGAAGTAGGGGCGGAACTGATTCACGGCATCCTGCGACTTCGCCGCCATGAACACCTGGCCACCGAGGCCGACGATCGCCTGTTCGGGTGTCCCGTGTCCGTAGTGCGCGTAGCGCTGGCGGTACAGCTCGATCAGGCGCTGGTAGTGCTCCTTGGGCCAGAAGATGTTGTTCGCGAAGAAGCCGTCGCCGTAGTACGCGGCCTGCTCGGCGATCTCCGGGGTGCGGATCGATCCGTGCCACACGAACGGCGCGACTCCGTCGAGCGGACGAGGCGTCGAGGTGAAGCCCTGCAGCGGGGTGCGGAACTTGCCCTCCCAGTTCACGACGTCCTCACGCCACAGCTTGTGCAGCAGGGCGTAGTTCTCGATCGCGAGCGGAAGCCCCTGACGGATGTCCTGACCGAACCAGGGGTACACCGGACCCGTGTTGCCGCGGCCGAGCATGAGGTCCATGCGTCCGTCCGAGACGTGCTGCAGCATCGCGTATTCCTCGGCGATGCGCACCGGGTCGTTGGTCGTGATCAGGGTGGTCGACGTCGAGACGATCAGACGCTCGGTCTGAGCCGCGAGGGCGGCGAGGAACGTCGTGGGGCTCGAGGACCAGAACGGAGGGTTGTGGTGCTCGCCGATCGCGAAGACGTCGAGGCCGACCTCCTCGCTGTGCTTGGCGATCGCGAGGGTCCCCTTGATCCGCTCCTGCTCACTCGGCGTCTCGCCGGTGGTCGGGTCGCGGGTGATGTCGCTGACCGACATGATGCCGAACTGCACCGGGACGCCTGCCTGCTCACTCATGATTGCTCCGTCTTCTCCGAATCGGGTGCCCTGCATCCGGTTCTATTCATTTGAATGTATCTGAGTCAACGCGATGCGAGCAACTTTATTCCCCGAGTAGCCTCAGAGCATGCACAGCGACGGATCCGCCCTGACGAGCCCCGCCACCGGCCCCGTCCAGAAGCCCCGCAAGCGCGTGCCATTTTGGGACAACGCGCGATATGCGTGCATCGTCCTCGTGGTGCTCGGCCACGCGATCCAGCGCCTCACCTACGACTCCGACATCGCGCTCGCGGCGTATCTCGCCCTCTACGCCTTCCACATGCCGGCGTTCGCGATCATCTCGGGCTACTTCTCGAAGTCCGGTTCCCCGACGCGTGTGCAGATGGCCAGGGTGATCACCGACATCCTGCTGCCCTACGTGATCTTCGAGTTCCTGTGGACCCTCACGAAATGGCTGGTCGAGGGTCAGGCCGACCCGAACTTCACCAAACCGTCCTGGACCCTCTGGTTCCTCCTGGCGCTCGGCATCTTCCGCCTCGTCCTCCCCTACCTCGCGCTGCTGCGGTGGCCGCTGCTGTGGACCGTCATCATCTCGATCGGCGTGGGCTATCTGCCCAACGTCGACAGCACGTTCTCGCTCTCGCGGACCCTGGGCCTTCTGCCCTTCTTCGCACTCGGCTGGTGGCTGCGCGAACGCGACGTCGTCACTCGCTTCCGCCTCCTCGAGATCCGCCCGTGGTGGATCCGCGTCGTCAGCGTCGTACTCCTCGCCGCGGCAGGGTTCTCGGCCTGGCGGTGGATCGATGTCTGGAAGGAGCTCGATCTGCGCCACTGGCTGTTCTACGAGGACGCGTACGCGGACCTCGGCGGAGAGCAGTGGTGGGCCGGCGGTGTGCGCGTCGCACTCATGCTGATGGCAGTGATCCTGAGCGCCGCCTTCTTCGCTCTGATCCCCCGCGGAACCTACTGGTGGACGAAGTTCGGCCAGTACACGATGTACGTGTTCCTGCTCCACTCGTTCGTGCTGTACCCCTTCCGCGAGACCGGGGTGCTGCGCGACCTCGACCCGACGTGGCTGTGGCTGCCGCTCGTGACGCTGCTGTCGGTGGTGCTGGCTCTCGCGCTCGCCACCAAGCCCGTGCGCTGGCTCTTCCGCCCGCTGGTGGAGCCCCGCCCGTCCTGGCTCTTCCGAGACCCCGAGCTGGCTCGACGCGAGGGCCACCGCAGCGACCCGACCGGCTCTCGTCGGCCCCGTCAGGGCGCAGCGGCTAGCCTGAAGGAGTGACGAGAGCCGAGATGATCCGCGACCGCCTCGTGGACCATGCGGACTCGTCGGGGTTCGGGGCTCACGGGCTCCACGTGCTCGTGGGTGACGACGTCGCCGAGCACCGGTGGACTGCCGACGTCCGCGAGGAGATCCACTCGGTTGCGAAGGGCGTGTGCGTCCTCGCGGCCGGAATCGCTGCCGCCGACGATCTCATCTCGCTCGATGCCCCGATCGCAGAGTACGTGCCGGACCTCACCTTCGGAGACGGCGTCGAGCACCTCACGCTGCGACGACTGCTCTCGATGTCGAGCGGAGTCGATCTCGCCTGGTCGGAGACCATGATGACGGACTGGCCCGATCTCGCACGAGAGTTCCTCTCGCGCCCGTCTCGCGGTCACGTCTTCCAGTACTCCAACGCCAGCACGTACGCGGCGATGATGATCCTGGCCACGCGGACCGGTGACGTCGTCGAGTATCTGCGCCCCCGGCTGCTCGCGCCTCTGGGCTTCGACGACCTCGAGTGGGAGCGGTGCCCGCAGGGACGCATCGTCGCGGGAGGCGGCATCGCACTGCGCACGGAGGAGATGGCGCGCCTCGGTCGGCTGATCCGCGACCGTGGCGAATGGCAGGGCCGACGACTCGTGCCGACCGAGATCATCGACGCGATGCACTCCGACTGGGTGGTCGCCGGTGAGAATGCCGGTTACGAGCGCTATGCGCTCGCGGGGTGGGACGGCCCGGGCCAGGTGTGGCGCCTGCACGGGGCATACGGACAGCTGCTGATATTCGGTGAGGATGCCGTCGTCACGATCACAGCCGACGACCATTTCGGCGCGGATGCCTACGCGACGTTCGTCGCGGAGACGCTGCGCTCCTGACCCTCGACCGGCATCAGGCGAAGAGGTCGGCGCCGACGAACGAGCCCGGCTTCGAGCCTCCGGGGACCGCCCAGATCCCTGACCCGACATGCGTGACGTACTCGTTCATCCGATCCGTCGACAGCCGGCGCTGCAGCGAGACGAACTGTGCGGGATCCCGCTGGTACGACAGGAAGAAGAGCCCCGCGTCCAGCCGTCCGAGATCGTTGTTGCCGTTGACGTAGTTGAATCCTCGCCGCAGGATCCGGATGCCGTCGTTCTGGTCCGGATGCGCGAGACGCACGTGCGCGTTCTGATCGATGGCCGACGTACCGAAATCCGGCGCCGCGAACTCGTCGCCGCCGGAGAGCGGAGCGCCCTCGCCCTTGTCGCGCCCGATGATGGTGTTCTGCTCGGAGAGCCGCACGCGGTCCCAGGTCTCGATCCGCATCGCGATCTTGCGCGCCACGAGGTACGACCCGCCGACCATCCACTCGGGCCTGTCATCGGGGCCGAGCCACACGTTCTCGTCGAGGGCGACGGAGTCATCGGCGAGGATGTTCGCGGTCCCGTCCTTGAAGCCGAACAGGTTGCGGGGCGTCGCCTGCGCCGACGTCGTGCGGGACGTCTTGCCGAACCCGAGCTGGGACCAGCGCAGCTTGGCACGACCGAAGGCGATGCGGCTCAGGTTGCGGATCGCGTGCACGGCGACCTGGGGGTCGTCGGCGCACGCCTGGATGCAGAGATCGCCGTGCGAGGTCTGCGGGTCGAGATCGTCGCCGAGGAAGGCGGGAAGCCTCTCGAGCCGCTCGGGACGCAGGGAGGCGATGCCGTACCGGTCGCCCTCGTCGTTCTCGAACAGGGTCGGGCCGAAGCCGAACGTGATCGTGAGGCCGGCTGCCGTCAGCCCGAGAGCCTCGCCCGTGTCATCCGGCGGCACCTCCGCATCGCCCCCGACAGCGCCGGTGGCACTCACCTCGAGCCCCTGCGTCATCCGCGAGGCGGCATAAGTCCAATCCTGCAGCAGCGAGACCAGGTCTTCGCGGTCGGTGCGAGGCATCATGTCGAAGGAGGCGAAATGCAGATGCTCCTGCACGGGCGTCGTGATTCCCGCCTGATGGGCGCCGAAGAAGTCGTACGCACGCTGGGCGTCCGCTTCTGCTCTCGCGCGTCCGAGCGCGACTCCCCCCGACAGTCCGGCGCCGACTCCGACGGCGAGGGACGCGACGCCGCCGCCGAGTGCCAGTCCGAGGAGTCCGCGCCGGCTGAGACCCGTGGCCGAGGATGCCGCGGCCGCCGACTCCGGGAGGGAGTCGGCAGCTGCAGCGTCCTTCGCGCTGTCGTTCATGTGCGAGACCGTGTCCGTCGGATCAGTCGAGGACGGTGCCGGTGAGCTGCGAGAGCGGCTCTGCGAGGGCGTTGATGAGATCGGTGAACTCGCGCTTGTCCGCATCGGTGAGCTCGGCGTAGCCGACGAAGCCGTCGGAGAGCGAGCCGTGCGCCGCGAGGGATTCCTCGAGAGCGGAGTATCCGCCTTCGATCTCGGTCACGAGCTCCGCGCCTTCATCCCCCTGTGCCGTGGCGAAATCCTGAACGAGCGAGAACGCCATCTTCGACCCCTCGACGTTCGCGGCGAAGTCGTACAGGTCGGTGCCGGACCACCAGTCCTCCTCGCCGGAGATCTTGCCCGTCGCCACTTCGTCGAGCAGCGCGATCGCGCCGTTCGAGATGCCGCCGATCCCCTGGTCGTCGAGAGCCGCGGTGAAGTCGTCCGAGTGCACGTAGTCGTAGAGCTCCTGCACGTCGGCGATCAGCTGGTCGCCGTACTCGGCGCGCTCCTCCGTCGTCGACGGTGCCCAGTCCTGCCATGCGGGCGTCTCGCCGTCGGCGTTGAGGGCGTCCTGCGCCGGCACCCAGAGGTCCTTCTCGATGCGGTGGAAGCCCGTCCAGTCGAGGCCCTCCGCCACAGCGTCGACCTCGCGGTAGTCGATGCGGGGGTCGAGCGTCCCGAGCGCTTCGGCGACGGGCTCGATGCGCTCGTAGAACGCGCGCGTCTGGGGGAACAGCGCTCGCGCGGCCTCATCATCGCCGGACTCATAGGCGGTGACGAACTCGTCGACCGACGTAACCAGCTGACCGACCTGGTCCTTGACGAAGGCGGCGTAGAGGTCGACGGCCTGCTGCTTCTGATCGGCATCCTCGCCGTCGACCGCGACCCGGTCGCCGGTCACGGTGAACGCGGACTTGCCGACCCCCTCGCCGATCATGCCCGGCTTGCACAGCGTGAAGTACTCCCCCGGCTGAGCCACCACCGTGAGGGTCCGCGACGCTGAGGGCGCGATGTTCTCGACCTCGCCGACGATGCGGAGGCCGTCTTCTGCGAGCAGATAGAACTCCGAGGTCTGCGCGCTGTCGTTCTTCACATCGAACGTGAGTGTGCCGCTCTTGGCGGTCGCAGCCGAGACGGCGCACGCCGAGTCGGTCGACGAGACGTCGAAGGATGCACCCGCGGCGACATCGCTCTTGGCGACGCACCCGCTGAGGACGAGTGCTGCCGCGCCTGCTGCGGCGACGGCACCGAGGATTCGGCGAGAGGTGGTCATGCTGCTCCTTGCTGGGTGAGAGTGGATGCCGACGTGTCCCGGCCAGGGGACGTCTGCACATGTGGGGAGGCGGACCGGCGTGACCGGAGCCCCCGGATGAAGAAGAGCCCGACGACGACGATGTACACGGTCCAAGCCGTGACCTGGAGCCACGTCATCCGTGGCATGAAGCCGACGGTCGCCTGCAGGATGGTCGCCCAGGCACTGTCGGGCGCGATCACGTTCGTGACATCGAAGGCCCAGCCGAAGGGGAATGCCACCCAGCCGAGAGCGACCGCCCCGGTGGCCGCGTCGATCGGTGCCGCCGCGGTGAACGGTCCCGGCAACGCGCCGGCCTCCTGGAGGTCCATGATCGCGTAGGCGAGCACCCCGGCTGCGACGATGACGAGGAACCCACTGGTCCAGGTGAAGAACCGGCGAAGGTCGAGCCGGACGGCGCCGCGGGCGAGCGCCCAGCCGATCACCACGGCGGCGAGAAGCCCGAGCACCGCGCCGAGCAGCGCCGACGGAGCATCGCCGAAGGACTGCACCATCGACCACAGCAGAAGAGTCGTCTCGATCCCCTCGCGTGCCACCGAAACGAAGCCGATCGCGATCAGCGCCCAGACGCCGCCCTGTGTGAGCGCGCGGTCGAGTCCGCCCTCGAGGGTCGCCTTCATCGTGCGCCCGGCCTTCTGCATCCAGAAGATCATCCAGGTCACCATGCCCACCGCGAGCAGCGACAGCAGTCCGCCGATCAGCTCCTGAGCCTCGAAGGTCAGCGAGTACGCACCGAAGGTCAGGACGGCCCCGATGCCGAGTGCGAGGGCGATTGCCAGGCCGACCCCCGCCCAGAGCCTGGGCAACGCGTCACCGCGACCGAGCCTGCGCAGGTAGGCGACGAGGATGCCGACGACAATCGCGGCTTCGAGGCCTTCACGAAGACCGATGAGAAAAGTGGCGAGCACGGAGGGAACTCTCTGGGAAAGACTGAGGTAAGGCATCCCTTACTTCAGAGACATTAGCACCCCTTCCGCTCGGGCCTCGCACGCACGCGATCGCCTCTCGGTAATTCGGCGCAACACTGAACCGCACTCGCCCAGACCCGATCTACGCTCGGTGAATGGCTGATCTCTCGCTTCCCATCCTCGACCTGTCCCAGCTCGATGCCGGTCCCGAAGCCGCTGCTCGGTTCCGCGACGACCTTCGCGCGGCCACGCACGACGTGGGCTTCTTCTATCTCACCGGCACAGGCGTCTCCCCCGAGCTGGAGGCGAGGTTGCACCGCGCGGCGCTCGATTTCTTCGCGCTGCCCGACGACGAGAAGCTCGCGATCGAGAACGTCAAGAGTCCTCATTTCCGCGGGTACACGCGGGTCGGCGGCGAGCGGACGCAGGGCAAGGTCGATTGGCGCGAGCAGATCGACATCGGCCCCGAGCGCGAGCCTGTCGAGGGCGGTCCGGCCTTCAATCGACTCGTCGGCCCGAACCTGTGGCCCGCCGCACAGCCCGAGCTCAAAGCGGTGATCACCGAGTGGCACGACACGCTGACAGAGGTCGCCCGCAAGCTCCTGCGCGCCTGGGCCGTCACGCTCGGGGCGGACGAGTCGTACTTCGACGAGCCCTTCCGTGATCCGTCGACGCTGATCAAGATCGTCCGCTACCCCGGCACCCACGAACCCGAGCCGCAGCAGGGCGTCGGAGCGCACAAGGACTCCGGAGTGCTGACCCTGCTCTGGGTCGAGCCCGGCAAGGGCGGCCTGCAGGTCGAACGAGACGGCGAGTGGGTGTCAGCCCCGTCCGTCCCGGGCGCGTTCGTCGTCAACATCGGCGAGCTGCTGGAGTACGCGACCGGCGGCTACCTCAAGGCGACCAACCACCGCGTCATCTCCCCTCGGGCACCCGAAGAGCGCATCTCCATCCCGTTCTTCTTCAACCCCGCGCTCGATCAGCAGCTGCCGCTTCTCGAGCTTCCCGCAGATCTCGCCGCGGCGGCGACCGGCATCACGGAGGACCCGAGCAACCCCATCCATGCCACCTATGGCGAGAACGCCATGAAGTCGCGACTGCGTGCGCACCCCGACGTGGCTGCGATCCACCACCCCGACCTGGTCGGCACGAACGCCTGACCCGGGGAGGCGCCGCACGCCTCCCCCCGAACATGACGAAGGCCGCCCCACACCTGGGGCGGCCTTCTCAAGAATGTTCTGCGCGATTGTACGCTGGCTCGCTCCGCGTTATCGGCGGAGACCCAGGCGTGCGATCAGCGAGCGGTAACGCTCGATGTCGACGCTCTGGAGGTAGCCGAGCAGACGACGGCGCTGACCCACGAGCAGGAACAGGCCACGACGCGAGTGGTGGTCGTGCTTGTGCTCCTTCAGGTGCTCCGTGAGGTCCTTGATGCGCTGCGTCAGCATCGCGGCCTGCACCTCGGGGGATCCGGTGTCACCGGGGTGCGTCGCGTACTCTTCGATGATCGCCTTCTTGACGTCTGCTTCCAGTGCCATAGATTCGATCCCCTCTCTGCTTGTTGCGCGGTGCCCGACGCCTGATGCGTGAGCTCTCTTTATCCGCGGCCGATCAAACGGCAACCTGAAGAGTCTACCAGGACTCGATGCCGCTGGGTGACCGTGCCCACGCCCGCCCGACGGCACCTCGGATACTCTCGAATCATGCATGACGGATACGCGGCGTGAGCGCTGCACGCAGCCATCTGATCGATCTCAGCCCCCTGCGGGCCAGCCCTGCATTCGCACGCATGTGGATCGGCTCGGTGCTCGCGGGGATCGGCGGGCAGCTGACGATCGTCACGGTGATGCTGCACGTCTTCGCGCTCACCGGAAGCACCTTCGCGGTATCGATGATCGCGGTCGCCGGACTCGTCCCCATGATCCTCGCCGGCCTCTACGGCGGGATGCTCGCGGACGCGTTCGACCGCCGCCGCGTGGCGTTGGTCGCGGCCACGGTGACCTTCGCCTCGACCGCGTTGCTCGCCGCGCTCACCTGGACCGGTGCGGAGACGATCTGGTGGCTCTATGTGCTGAGCATCGTCAACTCCGCCGCGAACTCGGTCGGCATGGCCACCCGGACCGCGATCGTGCCACGGCTCATCCCCCGCGACAAGCTGGCCGCCGCGTCCGCGCTCAACGGAGTGGCGTTCGGCCTCACCGTGATGGCCGGCCCCGCGATAGCCGGCATACTCGTCGCGCTGACAGGCTACGGGTGGACTTACACACTCGACGTCATCCTGATGCTGTCGATGTTCCTCGGCCTGTGGAGTCTCCCTCCGCTGCGGCCGGAAGGGGACATCGTGCGGCCGGGGTTCGCATCACTCGTGGACGGGTGGAGGTTCCTGCGCCGCGCGAACAACATCCGAATGCAATACGTGGTCGACATCATCGCCATGACATTCGGGCAGCCCCTCGTGCTCTTCCCCGCACTCGGCACCCTTCTGCTGGGCGGCGGAGCGGTGACCACCGGCATCCTCACCGCAGCCGTCGCCGCGGGCACATTCGCATCGAGCCTCTTCTCCGGTCGGGTCGTGCAGTACCGCTGGCACGGACGCGGCATCGAGCGCGCGGTCGAGGCCTATGGCGCGTCCATCCTGCTCTTCGGCGTGGTCCTGGTCATCGGAGCCGTCTCTGCCGGGGCGACCGAGGCGACGCCGGACGTCGGGCTGATCATCGCCTCGTGCATCGCGCTCGCGCTCTCCGGCGCATCCGACAACATCAGCTCGATCTATCGCAACACGATGATGCAGGCGGCCGTGCCCGACACCATGCGCGGTCGACTGCAGGGGGTCTTCATCATCGTGGTCGCCGGCGGCCCCCGGATCGGCGCCCTCTACGCGGGCACGCTCGCGACCTTCACGACCCTGTGGTTCCCGCCGCTGCTGGGCGGATTGCTGGTGATCACCCTGGTCGCCCTGCTCGCACGGCGCAGCCCGGGATTCCGCGGCTACGACGCAGAGAACCCCGAGCCCTGAGGGCCCGGGGTTCTCGAGATCAGGTGATCAGTCCTGCTGCAGAGCGCCCTGCAGGTCGAGGCTGATCGTGACGTCCTTGCCCACGAGCACGCCGCCGGTCTCGAGCGCGGCGTTCCACGTCAGGCCGAAGTCCTCGCGGTTGATGACCGTCTTGGCCGATGCGCCGGCCTTGTAGTTGCCCCACGGGTCGGAGCCGAAGCCACCGAAGTCGAGCTCGAAGCTGACGGGCTTGGTGATGCCGCGGATCGTCAGGTCGCCGTCGACGAAGAGCTCGCCGTCCTCGGCGCGCGCACCCGTCGACACGAACTCCATCGTGGGGAAGTTCTCGGTGTCGAAGAAGTCGCCGGAGCGCAGGTGCGTGTCGCGCCCCTCGTCCTTGGTGTCGATCGAGGTGACGTCGACGCTCGCCTCGACGCGGGCCTCGAGCGGGTTCTCGGGAGCGATCAGCGTCGCGCTCTTGACGCCGAACGTGCCGCGCACCTTCGAGATCATCATGTGGCGCACGCTGAACGTGACCTCGCTGTGCGACGGGTCGAGCACCCAGGTGCCGGGACGGTAGCCGGGAATGTCGATGCTGGTCATGGTTTCTCCTCTGGAGACATCAGCCGCATGTGTGCGGCAACGGATGAGGGGCCGTGTTCACGGCGTCACGCGTAACAACTTACATGCACATGCATGTATTCCCCTGAATGCGGATATTTCCTCGGGCGACGAAAAGGCGCCGAGCCCGCAGTGGGCCCGGCGCCTTCCGGCGTCAATCGGGTCAGCCGACGGCGACGAGATCGATGATGAAGATGAGGGTCTTGCCCGAGAGGAAGTGGCCTCCTCCGACCGGGCCGTATGCGAGGTGCGGCGGGATGACGAGCTCGCGCCGTCCGCCTTCCTTCATGCCCGGGATGCCGTCCTGCCACCCCTGGATCAGGCCGCGAAGCGGGAACTGGATGGTCTCGCCGCGACCCCACGACGAGTCGAACTCCTCGCCCGATTCGAACTCGACACCGGCGTAGTGCACGGTGACCGTGTCGCCGGGCTTGGCCTCGGCTCCGTCTCCCTCGATGATGTCGCGGATCACGAGCTCCGCGGGGGCGGGTCCGGTGGGGGCGTCGAACTCAGGCTTTGTGCGATCAGTCATGTCCTCCATCAAACCCGAGTCGCACGGCGCGGGTCAACGCGATCGCTCCGCTGAGGGCGAAACGGCGATGCCGCCCGTCGACTGCCCCAAAGCCCTTGACACCCGCGCACACCGGGTGCACCCTGTTTACAGATCAACTCAGCGCCCGGTAGACATGCAGGCATCGCCGCAGCACCGGGCGCTGAGTCTTGGTACGGAACCCGCTTGACGGCTCGAGCATCATGACGCTTGCTGCTCCTGCGCGTAGGCGATCAGCATCGATGCGAGCCCTTCGGGACGGCTGAGGGCGACACAGTGACTCCCCTCGATCTCGTCGGCGACGATGCCCAGGCGCTTCCGGGCGATGTCGCGAAGGAATGCGGGCGGGAAGAATCTGTCCTCCGTGCAGACGACGAACCGAGTGGGAACAGAGGGCCAGGCCGTGAGCGGCCACGGGACGGCCATTGATGCGACCGACGGATGTGCTCTCTCCCGACCGATCGCCTCGTCGGCGAGCGCTCGCGGCACGTCGTGATAGAAGCCGATGTGCGGATCGTCGTTGCCGGTGAGGCCTCCGTCGCGGGCTGCCTGCGCCGCCACGGCATCCTCGAATCCGGTGTTGGACCACCACTCGTCCGGACGCTCCCCCGGGTCGGGAATCATCGCCGCCAGCATCACGAGCACGTCCGCCGCCAATCTCTCAGCGACGATCGGTGCGGTGAATCCCCCGAACGAATGGCCGACCACGACACCGCCCCGTCTCGCGTCTGCCGCGGCCACGACGGCATCCGCGTAGTCGGTGAGAGTGAGGGACTCGTCATCGCCCGGCAGGTCGGGTGCGATCACCTCATGTCCGCGCTCCCGCAGGACGGCGGCGAGCCGATGCCATGACCACCCCGTGTCTCCTGCTCCGTGCACGAGGATGAAGAGGGCCATGATCAGCGGGTCTCAGTAGGCCAGCAGAGCAGCCCGAGTGGCGCGGGTTCGGGCGAGCAGCGCCTGCTCGTCCGCCGGTGCCATAGGGTCGCGCCCCGTTATCGCGCGCTGACGGACGGATGCCAGCATGGTGGCGTCCTTGATGAACTCGCGCATCAGCGGACGCCGATCGCCCCGAAGCTGCGACGCCCATGCCAGGCCGGTCTTGCGCCCGGCGGGAGTCGCGAGCATCGTGACCTCCTCGGGGGTGAACCACCCGGCGGCCGCGTAATCGCCCAGACGCGCCTTCGTGAGGCGAGACTCCTCGCGCCTCAACGCGATGATCCCCACGATGAACCCCACGAACAGCGGCACCTGGAGGACGAAGTAGAGGAGGAAGAAGTTCGCGAAGGACGATCCGTTCCACAGGCCGTGGAGCACCATCGCCCCCAGCATCCCGAGCAGACCGAACCCGAGTGCGGCCCCTGTCGACGCGTGCCGTCGAGCGGCCAGGCCGATGGCGAGACCCGTCAGCGATGTGAACATCGCGTGGGCGAAGGGCGACATGATCGCCCGAAGGATGAACGTCACCGTCAGCTGCTCGCCGCCGCCCTCGATGAGGCTGATCGCGAAGTACTGGATGTTCTCGGTGAACGCGAAGCCGGCACCGACCAGCGCCCCGTAGACGACCCCGTCGACCGGACCGTCGAACGAGCGACGCGCGATGAGGAAGATCAGGAAGACTCCGAAACCCTTCCAGAACTCCTCGACGATCGGCGCCTGGATGACGGCGCCCGCCACTTCTCCCCGGAACCCCAGCAGCGCGGTCAACCCGAGGTCGACGAGGAGCGTGAGTCCCACGGCGGCGATCGCACCCCAGGCGATCGCGAAGAACACCAGCGACTTGGGCTCGGGTTCCCACCGGTCGATCATACGGACGACGAAGAACACGATGGCGAGCGGGACGAGCGCGAGGACGAGGCCGATGATCGATGCGAGCGGACCCAGGAACAGACCGAAGTAGGCGATGAGCCCGAGCATCAGCAGACCGAGGAAGCCGAACAGCGCGAACAGCGCGACGCGTCCGCCTCGGCGTGGCGCCGGCAGGGCAGGAAGACCGGGGGCAGGCGAGGGTGCGGCCGGAGCGGGAGGCGAATACGGGGTCGGCTGCGCGAGGACCGAGGCGTACTGAGGACGCTGGGAGAACTGCGGCGGGGCGTAGTTCGACTGCGCGTACTGCTGCGCCGAATACTGCGGGGGCTGCGCAGCATACTGCTGGGGATACGTCGGCGGCTGCTGCTGCGCGGGCGGCGGCGTGTACGGCGATGGCTGGGACGGTCCTCCGGAACTCATAGCCAAAGCATATGGCGAACAACCAACTTCGCCCGGGTCTGGCGACTTCCTCCAGGCAATCGAGCCGAGCAGCGGATAGCGTAGGAGCATGCGGTTCGCTCATCTGCGTCGTGCCGACTCTCCCGCTGCGCATCTCGCAGTGGTGGAGGGTGCCGATGCCATCCTCGTCTCCGATCTCCTTCCCGACCCCCCTGCGACGCTTCAGCAGCTGATCGAAGGGGGCGAGCAGACGCTCACCGCTCTTCGCTCGGCCCTCGACGGCGATGCCCCGCGGCACCCGCTCGACGGGTGGAGCTTCGCCTCAGCGGTCATCGCTCCCCCGGCGGTCCTCGCGGTCGGCCTCAACTACGCGGCTCACTCGAGCGAGCTCGGTCTGAAGACCGACGCCGCTCCGACCGTGTTCACCCTGTGGCCGAACTCGCTGACAGGCCACGAGCAGACGACATCGTGGCCGCGTTCGCTGAGCGAGGCTGTGGACTACGAGGCGGAGCTCGGTGTGCTGATCGGCACCCCGGCGAAGGATGTCGCAGAGGCCGACGCGCTCTCGCACGTCTGGGGCTACACCGTCGTGAACGACATCACCGCGCGGAACGTCCAGTTCTCTGAAGCGCAGTGGTCACGGTGCAAGTCGTTCGACGGCTTCACCCCGACCGGTCCCTTCGCCGTCACGGCCGACGAGGTCGCCGACCCGCAGGACCTGCACATCTGGGCGATCGTCGACGGCCAGACCGTCCAGGACGCGAGCACGGATCAGATGGTGCGGTCGGTCGCGAAGCTCATCGCGCATCTCTCGCAGTCCCTGACGCTGCTTCCCGGCACTCTGATCTCCACCGGGAGCCCCGGCGGTGCCGGATACTCTCGAGACCCCCAGATCTTCCTCCGGGATCGTTCGACGGTGACCGTCGGCATCGACGGCATCGGCGAGCTCACCACCCACTGTCGCGTGCTGGACTGATCACCCCCTCACTCTGTGACACGCGGAAGGGCCCCGGCGAGGTGTCGCCGGGGCCCTTCCGTGTGCTCGGAGTCAGATCTCGATGAGGTCCTCGGACCCGATCACCGGGATCGCGGCCGTGATGGCCTCGAGTCCCGACAGACGCGCGGGCGACAACTGCTTGATGACCTCTTCGCGAGACATCAGTCCGGCTTCGACGACCAGGTCGGCGACGTTCCTGTTCGTCAGCAGCGCGGTCTTGGCCAGTGCGGCCGCGGCGGCGTATCCGATGAAGGGCGTGAGTGCTGTGATGACGCCGACCGAGGCGCCGACCATGGCGCCGAGGCGGTCTCGGTTCGCCGTGATGCCATCGACGCAGTTGACGCGCAGCGTCCACATCGCCTGACGCATCCAGGTGATGGACTGGAAGATCGAGTGGGCGATCACGGGCTCGAACGCGTTGAGCTGGAGCTGCCCGGCCTCGGCCGCCATCGTCACCGTCATGTCGGCGCCGGCGACCGCGAACGCCACCTGATTGACGACCTCCGGGATCACCGGGTTCACCTTGCCCGGCATGATGCTGGAACCGGCCTGCATCGCCGGCAGGTTGATCTCGCCGAAGCCCGCCTGCGGACCCGACGACAGCAGTCGCAGGTCGTTGCAGATCTTCGACAGCTTCATGGCGTTGCGCTTCAGGGTCGACGAGAACGACATGAACGAGCCGGTGTCGCTGGTCGCCTCGACGAGGTCGCCGGCCGTCACCAGGTCGAGTCCGGTGATCTCGCGCAGATGCTTCAGCACAGCGGGTGCGTAGTCGACGTGCGTGGTGATGCCGGTGCCGATGGCGGTCGCACCCATGTTGATCTCGAACATCAGCGAGGCGTTCTCGGTGAGGCGCGTGTGATCGTAGCCGAGGGTCGAAGCGAAGCCGTGGAACTCCTGACCCAGAGTCATGGGCACGGCGTCCTGCAGCTGCGTGCGTCCGACCTTGAGCACATCGTGGAACTCGTGCGACTTGTGCAGGAACGAGATGCGCAGCAGATCGAGCTCTTCGAGCAGCGAGCGGAGTGTCAGAGAGAGACCGATCTTGACCGCCGTCGGGTAGACGTCGTTGGTCGACTGACTGCGGTTCGTGTGATCGATCGGCGAGAGGAACGCGTAGTCGCCCTTCTCGCGTCCGGCGAGCTCGAGGGCGATGTTGGTGATGACCTCGTTGGCGTTCATGTTCGTCGACGTGCCGGCACCGCCCTGGATCACACCGACGGTGAACTGATCGTGGAACTCTCCGTCGATGACACGCTGGGCGGCCCGATCGATCAGGTCCGCACGCTCGGGGTCGAGGACGCCGATCTCGCGGTTCGCTCTGGCGCTGGCCTGCTTGACCATCGCGAGTGCGACGACGAGGTCCGGATAGACCGAGATCGGACGCTTGGTGATCGGGAAGTTCGCATCGGCGCGGGCGGTGTGGATCCCCCAGTACGCGTCGGCGGGAATCTCCATGCTCCCGAGCGAATCGGTCTCGGTGCGGGTGGGGGCAGGCGCGGCAGAAGCCATGTCACATCCTTGTGGGTAGTGGCGAGTGTGTGGTGCGGGGGATGCATCCAGTCTACGCCTGCGTGCATGCACGGCCAGGGATACGACGGCGGGTCAGCGTTTGCGAGAGAAAGCCTCGAGACGCTCTGCCGGGCTGAGACGGGCCATTCTCTCCAGCCACGCCATCGAGAAGTGATCGCCGGTCGGCGCGTCGGTCACGGGCACCACGGTGTGGGTGATCGTCTCGGGTCGTACATGCACGATCTGGAACGCCTGCGCCGCATCCATGCCGTTCACATCGGCGGCCGGACGAGCGACATTCATCGTGTAGCAGGTCGCCGAGGACACGCTGACAGGCACGCCCGCGAAGGTGCCGTGCGACGAGTAATGCAGGTGGCCGGCGAGGATACCGCGCACGTCCGTGTCACGAATGACCTCCGCGAGTTCGTCCTGGTGCCGCAGCTCGAGTATGTCGAAGAGCGGAAGGTGGCTCGGGAGCGGCGGGTGGTGCATCGCGAGCAGCGTGCCGTGCGGCGCCGGTTGCTTCAGGATCTCCGCCAGCCATGAGAGCTGGCCGGGGTCCAGGTCGCCGTGATGCCATCCGGGCACACTCGTGTCGAGGGCGATCAGGCGCAGACCGTCGAGGTCCCATTCGCCCGTCACGGGCTCCTCCGTCGCGGGCAGGTCGAGCAGCCCCTCGCGCAGCGCCGGCCGCTCGTCGTGGTTGCCGGCAACCCAGACGACGGTCGTCCCCAGCTCCTGCGCCACGGGCTGGACGGCGCGGCGGAGACGGCGATACGCATCCGGCTCCCCCAGGTCGGCCAGGTCGCCGGTGATGACGATCGCCGACGGGTGCGGGTGCACGGCCCTGATCGCCTCAAGGGTGCGAGCGAAGTTCGACTCGACGTCGTATCGTCCGCCGAGCCGCGCTCCACCCGCGAGGAAGTGCGGGTCGCTCACATGGATGATGACGTGCGAGGCTGGATCATGGCGACCGAAGACGAAGCCGCTGTCGGAAGGCGCTGACATGGTCTCAGCCTAGGCCGCGGCGCGACACCGGACGGGCGACGACTCCACGGCAGCTGTAGTAGTCGCGATAGAGTGCTCGGATGGCGAAGAACGAGACACGGCGACGGATCATCGCGGATGCAGGGCTGACCGTTCTGGCGACCGATGGCTCTCGCGGTCTCACCCACCGAGCCGTGGACATCGTCGCGGGCGTGCCGGTGGGCACCACCTCGAACTACTTCCGCAGCCGAGAGGCGCTCATCGCGGGCCTCGTCGATCGGATCGGCGAGCGTCTCGCCCCCAGCGACGACGACCTCGCACGGCGGTCATCGGAGGAGCCGAGCAGGGAGCTCTTCGCCGAGTACATCCGCGACATCGTGCGTCGCCTCACCGATGACCGCGACGTCACGCTCGCACTGTTCGAGCTGCGGCTCGAGAGCAGCCGCCGCCCCGATGTCGGCGCCCTTCTCGGCGCGTGGCAGCGAGCGGGGTTCGACGCGGACGTCGCTTTCAACGCGGGAGCGGGTCTTCCGGGCGGTCGCCGAGAGATCGCGCTCTTCCACTATGCGATCGACGGCCTGCTGCTCGATCGGCTCACGACCCCGATCGATCCGGACACCACCACCGACGAGATCGTCGACGACCTCGTCGCGGGTCTCCTCCGCTGACGCCCTCCTGGGCAGGACTCCTCGGTCAGTGCCCGACGACGATGATCAGGATGCCTGCCACGACGGCAGCCGCGCAGAGCGCGAAGCATCCGTACGCGCCGAACAGTGCGATCCGTCGCTGCCCCTCGGTGAGCGGACTCTTCTTCGCCGCCTTGGCCGCCTGCTTGGCAGCCCGCTTGAGCTCCTTCTCGGAGATCACGGTGATGGCGTCGGTGAACTCCGCCGGGCTCACGACCGGCGCATGTCCGCTGCGAACAAGGAGCCGAAGACCTAACGCATAGAACGTCACGACCGCGCAGGCTCCGATCAGAGCCGCAAGGAACACCTGGACGAATGCGCCCCAGTCGATGCCGACACTCACTTCGACTCCTCGCTCTTCGCCGTCTCCGGACTGTCGACCCCGGGGCCGTCGACCCGCGTCGAGGCTCCCGTCTTCGGGGCCTTCTTCGCGGCCTTGGCCGCTGCCTTCGCCTTGGCGTCCGCCTTGGCCTGAGCCTTGACCTTCTCGCGCGCCTCCGCACGAGCCTTGGCCTCGGCCTTGGCCTCGATGATCCGCTGCTGTCGACGCGTGGGCGGGGGCGTGTCGGGGTGCTCGATCGCGAGCCCCGACTCGGCCACATCGCTCATGGCGTTCGCGGAGGTCACTGCATCCTTGCGGGAGCGAAGGAACAGGCCGATGATCACGGCCAGCGCAAGGACCGCGTCGATCGCGATGCCCCAGAGGCCGAGCCAGGTGATGAGCAGGGCCGCGAGGGCACCGACTGCACCTGCAGCCGGAAGTGTGAGGAGCCAGCCGATGGCGATTCGACCGGCGGTCCGCCAGCGGACCGTGGAGCCGCGGCGGCCGAGGCCGGAGCCGATGACCGAGCCCGAAGCGACCTGCGTCGTCGAGAGCGCGAAGCCGAAAGCGCTGGAGGCGAGGATCGTCGCTGCCGTCGAACTCTCGGCCGAGAAGCCCTGCGCGGGCTTGACCTCGGTCAGCCCCTTGCCCAGCGTGCGGATGATGCGCCACCCGCCGAGATAGGTGCCGAGGGCGATCGTCACCGCACAGGCGATGATGACCCAGAGGTACGGATCGGCCTGCTCGCTGCTCTGCCACCCGACAGTGATCAGCGCGAGGGTGATCACGCCCATCGTCTTCTGAGCGTCGTTCGTGCCGTGCGCGAGTGCGACCAGTGACGACGTGAAGATCTGTCCCCAGCGGAAGCCGTCGCGCCCGTCGGGCTTGCCGTCGTAGCGTCGCGTGATCGAGTACGCGAGCTTGGTCGCCGCGAAGGCGATGATGCCGGCCGTCAGCGGGGCGATGAGCGCCGGGAGGATGATCTTCGAGAGCACCATCCCGAAGTCGATGCCGTTGACTCCGACGCCGACCAGGGTGGCTCCGATGAGGCCGCCGAACAGCGCGTGGGACGAGCTCGAGGGCAGACCCAGCAGCCAGGTCAGCATGTTCCAGGTGATCGCGCCGATGAGACCGGCGAAGATCATCGGCAGGAACACGTCGCCTTGGATCGTGTCCTCGCGGATGATCCCGTGCGACACGGTCTTGGAGACCTCCGTCGACAGGAATGCTCCGACGAGGTTGAGGACTGCTGCGAGAAGGACAGCGGTCTTGGGCTTCAGCGCGCCTGTCGCGATGGGCGTGGCCATCGCGTTGGCGGTGTCGTGAAACCCGTTGGTGAAGTCGAAGAAGAGTGCCAGCAGGATAACCAGCACGACGATGAGGGCTGCGGTTTCCACCGTTCGCTTTCGGTCGTTGAGGAAGAAAGGAGAGGTGTCGACGGGATCGACGTGACGAACGAAGAGTTCACCGTGGGTTTTACTTCCGTTAACCGGCCCCGGTAGATCCTCCCACCCTCCCGGGTGCCGGTCAACTTGACCTGGGATAGCGTGGGAGGCGTGACTGATGCCCCGATCGCAGACCGCCGCTCGACCCTTCGCACGCACCACGGTGACACCTTCGATGATCCATACGAATGGCTTCGGGAGAAGGAATCCGGCGAGGTCATCGCACACCTCGAAGCCGAGAACGCGCACACTGAGGCCGAGCTCTCCCATCTGACCGACCTCCGCGAGACTCTGTTCCAGGAGATCAAGGGCCGTGTGCAGGAGACGGATCTGTCCGTGCCCACGCGGCGCGGGGCCTGGTGGTATTACAGCCGCACCGAAGAGGGCGCGCAGTACGGCATCCACTGCCGTACTGCCGCTGCCGAGGACGACTGGACTCCCCCGGTGCTGGAGCCGGGCGTGGCGGTGCCGGGCGAGATCGTGCTGCTCGACGGCAACGTCGAGGCCGAGGGGCATGAGTTCTTCTCCCTCGGAGCATTCGACACCTCGGACGACGCGACGAAGCTGCTCTGGGCGACGGACTTCGAGGGCGACGAGCTCTACACGGTGCACGTGCGCGACCTCGTGACCGGCGAGACGCTCCCCGACGAGATCCCCGACACGGGTGGCGCGTTCTTCACACCGGATGGCACCGGGATCCTCTACACGACACGCGACGAGGCATGGCGGCCCGACACTCTCTGGCTGCATCGTCTCGGCACTCCCGTCTCGGACGACGTGAAGCTCTTCCACGAGCCCGATGAGAAGTACTGGCTCGGCGCCGGCATCACCCGCAGCCGCAAGTACCTGGTGATCGCCGTCGGATCGAGCATCACCAGCGAGGAGTACCTCGTCGATCTCGCCGGAGACCTCACCGCAGCTCCTCGAATCGTCTGGCCGCGCCGCGAAGGCGTCGAGTACTCGCTCGAGCACGCCGTGGTGGACGGCGAGGACCGCCTCTACATCCTGCACAACGATGAGGCCCTGGACTTCGAGCTCGTCTCCGTGCCCGCCTCCGACCCACAGAGTGAGCGCCGCATCGTCCTCGCGCACGAGCCGGGTCGTCGACTGCTCGGGATGGACGCGTTCCGCGACTTCGCGACGGTGGAGTACCGCCGTGAAGGCCTGGAACGGGTCGGCATCCTGGACTACACGACGGACTCGGTCGACGACATCGCCTTCGACGAGCCCCTGTACTCGGCAGGCGTCAGCGGCAATCCGGAATGGCACTCGCCGTTCCTCCGGCTCGGCTACACGTCGTTCGTGACGCCGGGAACCGTCTACGAGATGGATCTCGCCACCCGCGAGCTGCATCTGCGCAAGCAGGTCGCCGTTCTCGGCGGGTATGAACCCCGGGAGTACGGCCAGAAGCGCGACTGGGCCACGGCGTCGGACGGTACCCGCGTGCCGATCTCCCTCGTGTGGAAGCGATCGTTCGGAGAGCCTGGCGCCGACCCGCGCCCCGTGCATCTCTACGGCTATGGCTCGTACGAGCACTCGATCGACCCCGGCTTCTCGGTCGCGCGGCTCTCGGAACTCGACCGCGGCATCGTCTTCGCCGTCGCTCATGTCCGCGGCGGTGGCGAGATGGGTCGGCAGTGGTACGAGGACGGCAAGCTGCTGAACAAGCGCAACACCTTCACCGACTTCGTCGCGTGCGCCGAGCACCTCGTGGAGCAGGGAGTCACGTCGCCCGAGCGCCTGGTCGCCGAGGGAGGAAGCGCGGGAGGACTCCTCATGGGCGCGGTGACGAACCTCGCTCCCGAGCTGTTCGCCGGCGTGCTCGCGGCAGTGCCGTTCGTCGACGCGCTCACCACGATCCTCGACCCCTCCCTCCCCCTGACGGTGATCGAGTGGGATGAATGGGGCGACCCGCTGCACGGAGCCGAGGTGTACGAGTACATGAAGTCGTACTCGCCGTATGAGAACGTCCGCGACGGCGTGCGCTACCCGCGCATCCTGGCCGTGACCTCGCTCAATGACACACGCGTCCTCTACGTCGAGCCTGCGAAGTGGATCGCTGCCCTGCGCGTCGCCGGTGCGACCGACGCCCTGCTCAAGTGCGAGATGGTCGCCGGTCACGGCGGTGTCAGCGGACGCTACAACTCGTGGAAGGAGCGGGCGTTCGAGCTCGCCTGGATCCTCGACACGGTCGGCCTCGCATCGCGCTGACCTCTCGAAGAACGCAGAGAACGGGCCGATCCGCAGGGATCGGCCCGTTCTCTGTGGTGCACGCGATCGAGACTCAGCCGAAGAGCGCTGCTGCCTCGTCGTAGCGGCTGCGCGGAACGGTGTTCAGCTCGCCCAGAGCCTCGGCGAACGGCACGCGCACGATGTCCGTGCCCTGCATCGCGACCATCTGGCCCCATGCCTTGTCGATGATCGCGTCGGCCGCGTGGAGTCCGAGGCGCGTCGCGAGCACGCGGTCGAAGGCCGACGGCGATCCGCCGCGCTGGATGTGGCCGAGGATCGTCGCGCGGGTCTCGATGCCCGTGATGCGCTCGATCGCCGGAGCGAGCTGGTCGCCGATGCCGCCGAGTCGAGGACGGTTGAATGCGTCCAGGCCCTTGTCGCTGTAGGCCTCATCCATACCGAGCAGCTTGAACCCCTCGGAGACGACGACGAGCGGTGCGCGACCGCGATCGTGCGCGCTCGAGACGAGCTCGGTGATGTCGTCGATCGACATGGGGACTTCGGGGATGCAGATGGCGTGAGCGCCCGCTGCCATGCCCGCGTGAAGGGCGATCCAACCGACGTGGCGCCCCATGACCTCGGCGACCATGCAGCGCTGGTGGGAGTCGCCCGTGGTGCGCAGACGATCCATCGCGTCCGTGGCGATGTTGACCGCCGTGTCGAACCCGAACGAGTAGTCCGTGGCGCGCAGGTCGTTGTCGATCGTCTTCGGCACGCCGATGACGTTGATGCCGTCCTTGGCGAGGCGGTCGGCTGCTGCGAGGGTCCCCTCGCCGCCGATCGCGATGATGCCGTCGATCTTGTGTCCGTACAGCGTCTTGGCGATGTTCTCGGCGCCGCCGCGCTCACCCTCGTACGGGTTCGTGCGACTGGTGCCCAGGATCGTGCCGCCGACCTTCGACAGGCCCTTCACCTCGTGTCTGGTGAGCGGGAAGAAGTCCCCGTCGACCACGCCGCGCCAGCCGTCGCGGATGCCGACGAACTCGAGGTCGTAGGTGGTGGTGCCCTTGAGCACGATGCCGCGGATGACCGCGTTGAGTCCGGGGCAGTCGCCGCCGCTCGTCAGAATGCCGATCTTCATGCTTGCCTCAGACGGGTTCAGGGAAGGGGGAACAGGCGACGTTGCCTGCGATCGACACTAGCGCTCCGGGCGGACCGGGCGCCATTCGAGACGATGAAAACCGAGGATCTTGCCGCCGTTGCGCGACGATTCGCCAGAAATGCGCGATACGTCCGCCCGACATGAGAAATCGGCGCCAAGAAACAGAGTTCTTAACGCCGATTTCTGTCGACTCGAGAAGGCTCAGACGACGCCGAGCGTCTCCCGCAGAAGATGCATGAGAGCGCCCAGCTGCACAGGCTCGGCCGCCGCCTCGTCGAGGGCCTCGCCGTCCAGGGCACGGGCCGCGAGGCCCTGCTTCTGATCGATGAGCTCCGCGATCTTGGCGTCGATCGTGTGCGCGGCGATGATCCGCCACGCCGTCACCGGCTCGTCCTGACCGATACGGTGCACGCGGTCGATCGCCTGAGTCTGCTCCGCGGCCGTCCAGGACAGTTCCGCCAGGACCACGTTGGATGCGGCCTGCAGGTTCAGGCCGACACCGGCAGCGGTCAGCGAACACACCGCGATGCCGACCTCGGGGTCGCTGTTGAAGTCGTCGATCGACTGCTGCCGCACGGTCGAGGTCTGGTCGCCGCGGATCGAGACCGAACGGATGCCGGCCGACGCGAAGTGCGCCTCCGCCTGGTCCATCACGTCGATGTGCTTCGCGAAGAACACGACCTTGCCCACCGATCGCTGCAGCTGGGCCGCGTAGTCGGCTGCCAGGTGCGCCTTCGCCTGTCCGATGCGCCGCACCATCGTGAAGACGTTGTCTCCCCCGGTGCCAGCGGCCTTCGACTCCTCGAGCTCGTTCTGGGCGACCAGACGCACGATGTCGTCGTCGATCTCGCCGGGTGCCAGTCCGCGATCCCCTCGCGCCTCGATGATCCGCCGGTAGCGGGCGGCGAGCCGCTCGCCCAACTCTCGCTCGGCCTGACGGATGCCGCGGCCGAACTCGTCGTCCAGCTGCACGGGAAGGTCGGCGATGAGCTTGTCGGGAAGGTCGGCGGCGACGTCCTTCTTCTTGCGCCGCACGATACCCATCGAGATCACGGCTTCGCGAGCCTCGGGGTAGAACGCCTTGTCTGCGGGGGTGAAGCCGGTCGCGTCGAGCTTCTCCATCAACTCCGGCCCGGGCTTCTCACCCGTCGTCCACCCGAGGAAGCGCCAGATCGCGTCGAAGTCCTCGACGTCGTTGATCAGTGGGGTTCCCGTGAGCGCGAGCATCAGCGGGTTGCCGCCGGGGGTGCGCTCGCGAACGCGATTCGCGAGCGACAGCACGTTCTGCGACCGCTGGGAGCTGAGGTTCTTGATGAAGTGGGCCTCGTCGACGACCATGCCCCTGAGGCCGATGGATGCGAGCCACGACATGTGGCGATCGAGGATCTCGTAGTTCACGATGAACACATCCGCGAAGGCGTCGATGTCATCGCCATCGCCCTGGATCACCGTGGCCCTGCGCTGAGGGGTCCAGCGCTCGACCTCTCGCGCCCAGTTCATCTTGACCACGTTGGGCACGACCACGAGCAGCGGGTAGGCCCCGGCCACGGACGCCGCGAGCACCGACTGCGCCGTCTTGCCCAGACCGGGCTCGTCGGCGAGGAGGAAGCTCCTGTGCCCCTCTCGCACCGCTTCGAGGAAGCGGGACTGATGCACCATGACCTCGAGGCCCTTGGGCGAGAGGTGGTCGTACTCGGGCGCCGGAGGCAGGTCCATACTGGCTGCTCCTCCCCCGGCTCCGGTCTCGAAAGCCTTGTAGAGCGGGCCCATGAGCTCCCAGCCGTCGAGACGTCGACGCGGAGTCGTGGTGGCGCGCGGGGTGAGATCGGGCGCGAGGAACGGGTTCGCCAGCTGACGCGCCTCGACAGAGGGCGGGGTCACCTGCCGCTCGGCGATCGCCGCAGACACCACGGGTGCCTGAACGGGCGCGATGTCGGCGATGATCAGCTCTTCCGGAGCCAGCTCGGCCCCCGACTCGAGCAGCCAGTCGCGTCGCATGCGCTTCGCCACCGGCGAGGTCGCCTGATCGGCTTCGAGAAGTTGGATCAGCGACGTGTCGCGCGCCGCCGTCTTCGCCAGGATCGTGGCGACGCCGTCGAGTCGCTTGAGAAGCTCTGCGCGGGCGGCATCGGCGATGTCGGCATCCGCCTTGACCCTGGCGCGCTCTTCACGCACCAGGAAGGCGATGACCTGGAACTTGACCCGGTTGGTGGGTCCGAGCTTTCCTCGCTGCGACTTCGCCTCGATCTCACGCACCTTGCGGGCGAGGATCGGGATGAGGGGTGCCTCATCGTCGCGACGGGACGTCTTCTTGCGCCGTGTTGCGGCGGTTGCCGTGGTCGGCATGCTCCTCCTGAGCGTGAAGGCCGGAACACCCTGAGGATGCATCGGCCGTTCTCGGTGTCCGCGTGTGGCGTGAGCCAGGACCGTACGAACAGTATTTCCGGCGGTCGTCGACGAGCGAAGGACGCGCGAGGATCAGGGACCACCGAGGCCCATTCTATGCCATGCCGCCTGAGCCACGCAGATCAGGACACGCAGAGTTCAGGGCGAGTTCAGCGGGCGTCGCGCGACAGGACGGTCTCGGCATCCGTCACGTCAGCGGCCATCTGGGATTTCAGCTTCTCGATCCCCTCGAACGCGACCATTCCGCGCAGACGCTCGACGAACTCGACGGTGACGTCGTGACCGTACAGATCGAGATCGGTCTCTCCGATCACGTGCGCCTCGACCTGACGTTCGAGCACGTCGTCGAAGGTGGGGTTGGTGCCGACCGAGATGGCAGCCCGGTGGCGGAGGCCGGTCTCGTGGTCGACGAGCCAGCCCGCGTAGACTCCGTCGGCCGGCACGAACGAGTCGACGGACGCCGAGAGGTTCGCCGTGGGGAAGCCGAGCTCGCGTCCGCGCTTGAGTCCGTGCACCACCTCCCCGCGCACGTCGACGTTGCGGTCGAGCACACGCGCGGCGGCGGTGACATCTCCGGCCATCAGCAGTTCCCTGATCCAGGTGGACGAGACCCGACGGTCGGAGCCGTCGAGGAAGACGTCGTCGACCACCTCTACGGTGAAGCCGTACTTCGGTCCGAGCTGTCGGAGGAGATCGGGGTTGCCCGCTCCGCCGCGGCCGAACCGGAAGTCCTCACCCACGAGAACGGTGGACACGTGCAGGGCACTGGTCAGGATGCCGGCGACGAAGTCCTCCGCGCTGCGCGCTGCGAGCTCCTCGTCGAAAGTCAGAAGCAGCGTGGCGTCGAGCTCGAGCTCGCTCAGCAGCTCGATCTTCCGCTCGACCGTGACCACGTTCTCCGGGCAGCGGTCGGGCCGCAGCACGGCGAGCGGATTGCGGTCGAACGTGACGGCTACGGCGCGGATCCCCGACTCGGCAGCGATCTCCTTGAGGCGCCCGATCACCGCTCTGTGCCCCGCGTGGACGCCGTCGAACTTGCCGATCGCCACGGCGGAGGGACCGAAACCGGGGGGAACCTCGCTCGGGTCTCGGAAGACGATCATGCGCTCGCCTCGACACGGAGAGCGGACGCGACCGCACGGGCCGGCCTATGCGTGCGCAGCCACCAGATACCGAAGATCGGCAGCACGAGCGGGATGAACAGATACCCGCGCCCGAACATCGACCAGACCGTGTCGTGCGGAAAAAGCTCGGGGAAGAAGATGCTGAGCGAGCCGACCACGAGGACGCCAGCGAGCTCGAAGACGATCGCCACCCAGGCCACCGCGTACCAGCCGCGTCGATTCGCGAGAACGAGTGCCAACGTCGCCAGGATGTACACGACGGCAGCGAGCGCCGAGAGCGAGTACGCGAGAGGGGCTTCACCGAACTGGCGGAAGATCTGCACGAAGCTTCGCCCGGTCGCCGCCAGCGCCATCACGGCGTAGACGATCACGAGGACACGACCGATGCCGGTCATGCGGGAGGTGGGAACGGTGGTGCTCATAGCGTCCTCCATTCTAGATCCGGGCGGGAAGCCCCGGATGCCTCGCCGACCGGTCAGGCCACCTGGATGGTCCAGATCACGTGCATGCGCCAGATCATGATCGCGACGGCCAGCGCCGCCACCCCGAGGATCACCGTGCTCCAACGGCTCCTCTCCATCAGTGCCCACAGCACGGCACCGATGGGGAGCAGCACCGCGGAGACGAGATAGACCCAGTACTCGAGCAGGTCGCCCGTCGGCGGGTTCCCCACCAGCGGCGCCACGATGGCGACGATCACCTGCACGACGAGGAGCAGCTCGACGAGCGCGAGCGCACCGACGGAGTAGTCGCTCGGACGTCGTCCGGCCAGGCCGAGTGACACGCAGAACAGTCCGGCCAGGGTCGCGACCGCCACCTGGGCGATCGTCAGCCAGAGGATCATCGAGCCGCCTCCGGCATGTTCATGGCGCTCTTGAGATCGGCACCGCGCCTCTCGACGACGCCGACCAGGACGCCGTCCTCGTCGATCGCAGCCGCGAGGGAGCCGGTCAGCCGATCCGCCTGGCCGACCAGCCGCTTGCCGTGACGCAGATCTCTCGCTTCCTCTGCCGACACCGGCATCACGTCCAGGACCCTCGCGGCCGCGGCGGCCGGAGTCAGCAGCGCTGTCTCGACGACGCCGTCGACCGTCACGGCATCCGCGACGTCGAAGTCGCCGACTCGCGAGCGCCGAAGGGCCGTGAGATGCCCACCGACCCCGAGCGCTGCCCCGAGGTCACGAGCGAGGGAACGGATGTACGTGCCGGAGGAGCAGTCGACGACGACGTCGAGATCCAGGAACCCGTCACCGGAACGCTCCGCCAGAACCTCGAACCGCGACACTGTGACGTCACGAGCGGCCAACACGACCTCTTCGCCGGCCCGCACACGATCGTACGCACGACGTCCGTCGACCTTGATCGCGGATACCGAGCTCGGGACCTGAGAGATCGCGCCGGTGAGCGCGTCGATCCCCGCCGCGACCCGATCGGGGGTGACCGAGTCCCAGGACCCCGCCGTTGCTCGGGTCAGGATCTCGCCGTCCGCATCGTCCGTGCCCGTCGTCTGTCCCAGTCGGATCGTCGCCTCGTAGGTCTTGTCCGCTCCGACGATGTAAGTGAGCAGTCGCGTCGCGCCCTCGACGCCGATCACGAGCAGACCCGTGGCCATGGGGTCGAGGGTTCCGGCGTGCCCGACCTTGCGAGTGCCGAGCGCACGTCGAGTGCGTGCGACGACGTCATGGCTGGTCAGTCCAGCTGGTTTGTCGACGAGGAGGATGCCGGGCGAGACCATCTCTCAAGCCTACGGTGCGCTCGAACGCCCCTCTGCCCGTCGCGACCCATGTCGACGCCGTCCGCCGCGCTTCGGCGGGATCGGGGTTCGCCTAGGCTGACGAGGTGCCTTCGACTTCGCATCCACCCGCCGAGGTGTCCGAGCCTCTCGCGGACTGGTACCGGGGTGCCGCACGCGACCTGCCGTGGCGGCGCACGGAATTCCGCAAGGATTTCGGCGCGTGGGGAACGCTGGTCAGCGAGTTCATGCTGCAGCAGACGCCCGTGAACAGAGTGATACCGCACCTCGAGGCGTGGCTCGCCCGGTGGCCGACGCCCGCGGCCATGGCCGCCGCTTCACCCGCCGAGGTCGTGCAGCAGTGGGCCAACCTCGGCTACCCGCGCCGCGCACTCTGGCTGCATCGCGCGGCCATCGAGATCTCTGAGCGACACGGCGGCGTCGTCCCCAACGACATCGATGCCCTCCTCAAGCTCTCGGGCATCGGCGACTACACGGCCAGGGCTGTCGCTGTCTTCGCCTACGGCGACCGGCACCCCGTCGTCGACACGAACACTCGACGTGTGATGGCGCGCGCCATCCTCGGCCGAGCACAGCCGGGACCGCCCTCGCGTCGCGACCTGGCGCTGATGGACTCGCTGCTGCCCGCCGATGTCGCCGAGTCCGCCGTGTTCAACGCGGCCGCGATGGAGCTGGGCGCGACGGTGTGCACGGCACGCTCGCCGCGCTGCGACGTCTGCCCGCTGAGCGACACATGCGCGTGGCTGGCCGCAGGGCGACCCGAGACCGGTGACACCCGCAGACGCCAAGCCGCCTTCGAGGGTTCTGACCGCCAGGCACGAGGAGCCGTGCTCCGGGTGCTGCGAACCGCCGCGCCCACCCCGGTGCTGATCGACTCCGTGCTGGCCGACTGGCCCGATCCGCTTCAGCGCGACCGTGCGATCGTCTCGCTCATCGCCGACGGCCTCGCCGAGGCCGATGGCGAACTGCTGTCGCTTCCCCGCTGAGTCCGCCCGTCAGACGAACTGCCCGATGCGGTGAGCGAGCACCGTGAGCTCGACTCGGGTCCTCACCTCGAGCTTCACGAAGACCCGACCGAGGTGCACCTCCACGGTGCGCACCGAAACGTGGAGCGCATCCGCGATGTCGCGGTTAGAAGCTCCGCCGACCGCCAGCATCGCCACCTCGAACTCTCGAGCGGTGAGCATCGACTCCCACACTCGCCGGCACGAGGAGAGCGGGTCACCGCTGGCGGCAGCTCCGTCGGAGGCCTCCACCTGCTCCAGACGCACCGAGACCGCTCTCGCCCATGCCGTCGCACCGGAGACCTCGAGCAGGTTCCGTGCCATCGAGAGGTGCTCCCGTCCGAGACCCACGTCTCCCTTGATCAGCGACCTCGTGCCGATCATCGCCTCGACCCGTCCGCGCGAGAAAGGCGAGGTCAAGGTCCGTGCGGCGGCGACCACGACCGGCCGCGCAAGGCGCCACTCGTCGTCCGAGCAGCTGGTGATCTGCACGCGCAGCCGTTGCGCCAGAGCGATCTCCGGCGGTTCGATCCGCTGCGGGCTCCATGATCCGCCATGCGTGACCACGATCGCCTCCTCCAGCCCCGGCACCGACAGGGTCGGCTGAGGAGCGCCGCGATCCCTCCAGAGCCGCATGCACGCCGCGGCTTCGGCCGAGTGTCCCGACAGGAATGATTCGATCCCCCTGTCCACCAGCTGATCGATGCGCAGAGGGGCCGGGAGGGCGGCGGTGAGAGCCTTGGCGAACGGCCCCAGATGTCCGAGAACCGCGAGATCGAGGCGTCGTGCGATCACGACGCCGAGCCCGGCGAAAGGCAGCGCCACAGGCAGCTCGACGGCCGCACGAAGCATCCGGTCGCGCGCGGCGCCGATGTCTCCACGCCACATCAGGAGCAGCACCTCGGCGACCGCGCGGTACGCCGCGACGAGTGGACTGAGCTCGAAGCCGGCCACGAACGGGTCGACCTCGACGCCGACCGGCGAGTCACCTGCGGCGAGCAGGCTCAGCCCCCGGTCGACGTCCCCGTCGACCGCCGCTTGCAGAGCCCTCAACAGGCCGCCGGTGAGGGGCCCGGCCCCGCGAACGTCGTCCTTCTCGCGGTCGCCGATGACGAGCCAGGCCAGTGCGACGACCGGATCTCGGAGTTCGCGATCGGCTTCGACGCGCGCGCTCGCGTGACGGAGAGCGTCGAGCCACGAGCGCATCGTGCGACGGTCACCGCGTTCGGCGCACAACATCGCCGCGAAGGCAGCAGCTCGCGCCCAGGAGTACCAGTGCTCCGCGTCATCGCGATCCGGTCGGATCACGCTCATGTCGACCTCGGGAACTGACCCGCGCAGATGCGTCTCGGCGACGAGCAGCCCGCCGAGCCCCTGGAGCCGATAGAGCTCGTCGC
Organism: Microbacterium sp. CGR1; assembly: GCF_001266755.1. Taxonomy (NCBI): domain Bacteria; kingdom Bacillati; phylum Actinomycetota; class Actinomycetes; order Micrococcales; family Microbacteriaceae; genus Microbacterium; species Microbacterium sp. CGR1. The sequence goes on along the minus strand of NZ_CP012299.1, from coordinate 511,119 downwards.
CACCGGGGAAGAGACTTCCGAGCCGTCGCGCCGCCTCGACCGCGTGCCCGGCCGCGATGGCGGCGACACCGGCGACGAGGTTCGCCTCGTCCTGCTCGACCCCGCTCGAGTGGGCGGCGGCTTCTGCAGCGAGGTGGAAGGCGCGCTCGCTGAGTCCCGCCTCCGAATGCTCCCTGGCTATCCGTGTGAGCTCCCCGGCAGTCACCGGTTCGCCGTGCATCGCAGCTCGAGCGCTGTGCCAGTCGGCGTCCACCTGCTCGCCGCGTTCGTGGAAGAGTCGGTGGAGTCGCAGGTGCACTGCAGCAGCCGCGGAGGAGGGCGTCGTCGCTCGCAACCAGATCGCCAAGCGGGGGTCGGACAGACGGACGCGACCGGCGTGGATGTCGAGGAGCGCTCCGAGAGGGCCCGTGGTGAGCTCCGCGGCAGAACGACCGGCGAAATCGACCAGCGGATCCAGCCTGTCGTCGAGGCGCATCGACACCGCGATGAGCACCTCACGGTCGCTGTCGTCCAGCTCCATCTGGGCGAAAAGCGTCTCGACCGATGACACCATCGGCAACGGTGAGGGGAGCGCCCTGAGCCCCTGCCGTTGAGCCGCGTCAAGACGAGCTGCGACGGCCAGGATCGTGGGAGGGTCCTCCGACAGCTCGGCCGCGAGTCGCGCCGCGACATGCGGCGCGCAGCTCAGGTCGTGCTCGAGGAGTTCCTCGAGAATCGTCTCGACAGCTGCCGGTGCGACCGAAGCTGTCCTCTGCGCACGCGAAACGTCGATGCTGAACTCCCCAGTCCCCACGGGCGACCGCCCGTTAGGCCGAGGTTACCAAGACTGCTCACACCCTCAGACGAGGGCGCGATATTCAGGCCTGCGTGTCGTCGTCTTCCTGGCGCAGGTACGGGTCTGCGTCACCGGCGTGCGAGGCGGAGGAGGCGAGCTTCGCCACGTCGGCATCGCGCTGCTGCGCCTCGCGAAGAAGCGCCGAGATGTGATCGGCGTTCTCGGGCAGCGCGTCGGGGATGAACTCGAGCGTCGGAACCAGGCGGGTGCTCAGCTGCTTCCCGACCTCGCTGCGGAGCATGCCGGTCGCGGAGGTCAGCGCCGCACCGCTGGAGAGGCGCTCCTCCTCGGTGCCCAGCACCGTGTAGAACACGGAGGCGTGCTGCAGGTCTCCGCTCACGCGGACGTCGGTGATGGTCACGAATCCGAGTCGCGGGTCGCGCAGACCCTTCTCCAGTCGCTCTGCGAGGATCACACGAATGCGATCGGCCAGACGTGCCTGTCGTTCACCAGCCATTGTTCTCTCCCTCTACGTACCCTTCGGGCGAGGGTGCATGACGCACCCTCGCCCGAAGATATCGAACTCGATCAGCTGCGAGGCTTCTCGACCAGCTCAGTGGTCTCGATCTCGTCGCCGATCTGGATGTCGTTGAACTTGCCGAGGCCGATACCGGCCTCGTAGTCCGTGCGAACCTCGGTGACGTCGTCCTTGAACCGACGCAGCGACTCGATGGCGAGGCCATCGGCGATCACCACACCGTCGCGGATGACGCGAGCCTTGGCGTTTCGCGTGATCGTTCCCGAGCGCACGATGACACCGGCGATGTTGCCGAACTTCGAGGAGCGGAACACCTCGCGGATCTCGGCGACACCCGACTGGACCTCTTCGTACTCCGGCTTGAGCATGCCCTTGAGCGAGCTCTCGATCTCGTCGATCGCGTTGTAGATCACCGAGTAGAACCGGATGTCCACGCCTTCACGCTGTGCACGCTCGCGCGCCTTCGTGTCGGGACGGACGTTGAAGCCCACGATGATCGCGTTGTCGATCGTCGCGAGGTTGACGTCGGACTCCGTGATCGCACCGACACCGCGGTGGATGATGCGGAGCTGCACCGAGTCGTCGACCTCGATCTTGAGAAGCGACTCCTCGAGCGCCTCGACGGCACCGGAGACGTCACCCTTGATGATGAGGTTGAGCGACTCGACCTTGCCCTCTTCGAGAGCACGGGTGAAGTCCTCGAGCGAGATGCGCTTGCGGGCCTTCGCCAGCTGCGCGTTGCGCTCGACAGCTTCACGCTTCTCGGCGATCTGACGGGCCATGCGGTCTTCCTCAGTGACGATGAAGACGTCGCCGGCACGCGGCACGGAGTTCAGACCCTGCACCTGCACGGGACGCGACGGGTAGGCCTCGAGGACCTGCTCGCCGTTCTCATCCGCCATCGCACGCACACGGCCGTACGCCGTTCCGGCGACGATCGCGTCACCGACGCGCAGCGTTCCGGACTGGATGAGCACCGTGGCGACCGAACCGCGACCCTTGTCGAGCTTCGCCTCGATGGCGACACCGCGAGCGGCCTTGTTCGGGTTGGCGGTCAGGTCGAGGCCTGCATCGGCAGTGAGCAGCACCGCGTCCAGGAGCTCCTGGATTCCGGTGTTCGCACGGGCCGAGACATCGACGAACATGACGTCTCCGCCATACTCCTCTGCGACCAGGCCGTACTCGGTGAGCTGCTGGCGCACCTTGGCCGGGTTGGCGTCGGGCTTGTCGACCTTGTTCACCGCGACCACGATCGGCACGTTCGCCGCCTGGGCGTGGTTGAGCGCCTCGACCGTCTGCGGCATGATGCCGTCGTCGGCCGCGACCACGAGGATCGCGAGGTCGGTGACCTGCGCTCCACGAGCACGCATGGCCGTGAAGGCCTCGTGACCCGGGGTGTCGATGAAGGTGATGGCACGCTCGATGCCCTCGTGCTCCGTCCACACCTGGTACGCACCGATGTGCTGGGTGATGCCGCCAGCTTCACCCTCGATGACGTTGGTCTGACGGATGGCGTCGAGAAGGCGCGTCTTACCGTGGTCGACGTGGCCCATGACGGTGACCACCGGAGGACGGATCTCGAGGTCGTCCTCGCTCTCCTCCTCGAGCTCCTGCTCGAGGTTGAGACCGAAGCCCTCCAGGAGCTCCTTGTCCTCGTCCTCGGGCGAGACCATCTGGATCTTGTATCCGAGCTCCGCACCCAGGACCTCGAACGTCGCCTCATCCAGCGACTCGGTGGCCGTGGCCATCTCGCCGAGGTTGAAGAGGATCGTCACGAGGGTTCCGGGCTGGACCGTGTAGCCGGTCAGCGTCTCGATCTTGTCGGCGAAGTCCGAGATCGACGCGCCGCGGCGCATACGGATGATCTCCCCGTTACCGCGGGTGACGTTGACGCCACCGACGACCGGGGCGCTCCGCATCTCGAATTCCTGCCGCTTCGCCCGCCGCGACTTGCGCTGCTTGCTCTTGCCGCCGCCCTTGCCGAAGGCACCTGCGGTACCTCCACCGGGACCACGACCGCGACCTCCACCGCCACCGGGACGACCTGCGAAGCCTCCACCGGGACGAGCGCCGGGACCTGCACCGGGTCCACCGGCACCGCCGGGACGACCGGGTCCACCCGGACGCTGCTGGAACGGTGCGCCACCGGGACGACCGCCCTGACCGCCGCGCGGGGCGCCGGGACGGGGGGAACCGGGACGAGGTGCACCCGGACGCGGCGCGCCGGGACGCGGAGCCTGCGGACGCGGGATGTTGCCCGGCGTCGGGCGCTGGCCCATCCCCTGCGCGGAGGCGAAGGGGTTGTTGCCGGGTCGCGGTCCGTTGGGCCGCTGACCCATGCCCTGAGCGGACGAGAACGGGTTGTTGCCCGGGCGCGGGGCGCCGGGCTTGGGTGCGCCGCCGTCAGCGGGCTTGGAAGCTGCGCTGTCTGCGGACTGGGGAGCTGCCGGCGTGGCGGAAGCCGGAGCGGCGGCCTCGGCCGGAGCTTCGGGTGCCGGAGCGGCAGCAGGCGCCTCGGGCGCGGGCGCGGGCTTGGGCCCTGGCTTCGGTCCGGGTGTCGGTGCACCGGCACCGGGCTTGGCTGCACCGGGCTTGGCAGCACCGGGCTTGGCTGCACCGGGCTTGGCTGCACCGGGCTTGGCGGCACCGGGCTTCGCTGCGGCGGGAGCCGCATCCGCGGAGCCCTTCAGCGAGGCGTCCGACTCGATGGCAGCGCGAAGCTTGCGCGCCACCGGCGGTTCGATGGTCGAAGAGGGGCTCTTGACGAACTCTCCGAGTTCCTTGAGCTTTGCAAGTGCGATCTTGCTGTCGACGCCGAGTTCGGCGGCGATCTCGTGTACGCGTGGTTTACCAGCCACAATTCTCCTGTCTGGGGTCGGTCCACCCGGACAGGGCAGACCACTAGTCGCGGACGGGTCTCATTTCGAGCCGTTCACTTTGTTTCCATAGCCGTTCAGCCTTTGTTTCTTGGTGGGTGCTGTTCGATGATCCGCGTGTCCAGATCGCTGGAGACGCGCAGTGCTCTTCCGAAAGCCCGGCGCCGCAGAGCGGCATCCACGCATTCCGGTGTCGGATGGACCCACGCGCCTCGCCCTGGCAGAACGGCGCGCTCATCGAGGATGAGGATGTCATTCTGGGACACCACTCTGAGAAGAGCGGCGCGGGGAGCACGCGTGCGACAGCCGACGCACGTTCGTACGGGTTCCATCTTACACCTGTGTTCCCGTCCGACTCGCGCGGCTGGCGCGAGTCGGACGTGGCGAGCGGTCAGTCCAGGACGCTGTCCGGCTGGATGTCGATCTTCGCTCCGGTGAGCTTGGCAGCCAGTCGGGCGTTCTGCCCCTCTTTGCCGATCGCGAGCGAGAGCTGATAGTCGGGCACGAGTGCACGCACGGCCCTGGTGTTCGCGTCGAGGATGAACGAGCTCGTGACCTTGGCGGGAGAGAGGGCGTTCGCGACGAACGCGGCGAGCTCCGGGTCGTGATCGACGATGTCGATCTTCTCGCCGGCCAGCTCCTCGGTGACGGCACGAACGCGTCGGCCCATCTCGCCGATGCAGGCGCCCTTCGCGTTGATCGCCGGGTCGTTCGCACGGACGGCGATCTTGGTGCGGTGGCCGGCCTCACGAGCCAGCGAGACGATCTCCACGAGACCTGCGGCGATCTCGGGCACCTCGAGCGCGAACAGCTTGCGGACGAGACCGGGGTGCGTGCGCGAGACGGTGATCTGCGGTCCCTTGAGACCCTTCGCGACGCTGGTCACGTAGACGCGGAGGCGCGACCCGTGGGTGTACTCCTCGCCCGGCACCTGCTCCTCCGGAGGAAGGATCGCCTCAACGGCTCCGAGATCGACGTGGATCATGCGGGGATTCGGTCCCTGCTGGATCACGCCGGCGACGATGTCGCCTTCCTTGTCCTTGAAGTCTCCCAGCACGACATCATCCGCGATGTCCCGCAGGCGCTGGCTGATGACCTGCTTGGCGGCGAAGGCCGCGATACGTCCGAAGTCATTCGGCGTCGCGTCCTCTTCGCCGATGATCGCGCCCTCTTCGTCCTTGACGACCTGCAGCACGGCGACGTGCCCGGTGCGACGATCGAGTTCGACGCGGACCCCCTCGGGGGTGGCGCCGTCGTCCGAGACGTGCTTGGAGTAGGCGGTCAGGATGGCCTGTTCGATGATCGAGACCAGCTCATCGAAGGGGATCGCCTTCTCCTTCTCGATCCCACGCAGCAGACTCAGTTCGATATCCATGACGACTCCCTATTCAGCTCTCGTCGCGCGGGTGTTCACGCGCGACATCCGTACCACGATACCCTGTGCCCACCGCCCGATGCCACGGAGGCGGCCGCACCGACGCGGTGCCGAGCGCGCAGGAGGACTCAGTGACGACGTACGACACCATCGTGATCGGGGCAGGGATGTCGGGTGTGACGGCGGCCCGCATGCTCGACGACGCCGGAGCCGACGTCATCGTCCTCGAGGCGAGGGATCGCGTCGGGGGCAGGATGCACACCGACCGCGCTGCGGGTTTTCCCGTCGATCGCGGTGCGTCATGGGTCCACGGCATCGACGACTCCCCGCTGTGGGATCTCGTGCAGGCGCTCGGCATCCCCACCCTCGAGTACACCGTCGGCAGCTTCCAGGCCGGAGGCAGGCCGATCGAGAACTTCGACGGGGAGGGCAGGGCGATGGATCCTGCGAGCACTTCTCAGTGGGTCGCCGATGTCGAGCAAGCAGATCGACTGTTGGCCGAGGAGATCACCCGGTCCTCCCCCGGCGACACCTATCTGGATGTCACGGAGCGCGCGCTCGACCGCTCGGGCTTAGAGCCGGAGCGCATCGATGAGGTCCGCGAGTTCTTCCGTCATCGCGTCGAGGAGCAGTGCGGTGCATGGGTCGGGGACCTCGACGCGCACGGGCTCGACGAGGATGCGATCGACGGCGACGAGGTCATCTTCCCGCGCGGCTACGATGAGCTCCCGCGTCGGATCGCCGCCGGTCTCGACATCCGACTCGGTCACGTCGTCACCCGCATCGAGCGGACCGACCGGGGCGTCACCGTGTCGACCCGGAACGGAGAGTTCTCGGCCCGCAACGCGCTGGTGACCGTGCCGCTCGGCGTGCTCAAGGCGGAGTCGATCGAGTTCGCCCCTCCGCTGCCCGACGCTGTCGGCGGACCGATCGCGCGACTGGGCATGGGGGTGTTCAACAAGGTGTTCATCCAGTTCCCGGAACGCTTCTGGCGCGAGGACAGCTACGTTCTCCGGGCGCTCGGCGAGGCCGGTGAGCACTGGCACTCCTGGTACGACGTCTCGGCGGTCAGCGGGATCCCGACGTTGCTGACCTTCGCCGCCGGCCCGTTCGGCCGCCGGATGCAGGATCTGTCGGATGAGGAGGTCGTCGCGGACGTCGTGAGCGCCCTGCGGTTCCTCTACCCGGATGCCGTCGGCGACCCCACCGCGCACTGGATCACCCGATGGGGACAGGACGAGTTCTCGAACGGGTCGTACTCGCATCTCGCGGTCGGCTCGTCACACCACGACCACGACGAGCTCGCGGGGCCGGTCGACGCAGTGCTGCACTTCGCCGGTGAGGCGACATGGGGCGACGAGCCGGCGACCGTGGGGGCCGCGTACTACTCGGGGCACCGCGCCGCTGAGCGCATTCTCGGTCGGTCGATCGACCTGGCGGAATTCGCGGCAGGCATCACAGCGCGGGAGCGGACTCCAGCGAGTTGATCGCGCCGATCAGACGGAACAGGTTGCCGACCTGTCGCTGGTCGAGATGCAGGGAGAGACGAGGAAGGTGCAGCAGATCGTCGTCTGCGACCTCCGGCGACCGCGGAGCTGTCCGTTCGATCCGTCCGCTCGCCAGCATCCCGGCGAACCGGTCGTTGAGATCCTCGAGCTCTTCGTCCGTCGGCTCTCCACGCAGTCTCAGCACGAGCGAGTCCCCCACCCAGCGCAGCGAGTCGTAGTTGCGCCAGAACCCGGCGATCACGGCGGCTGCCGACTCGACGGAGTCGGTGATGACCACGCGATCGAAGTCGCCCTCCGAGATCACCCCTGTCGGCGCCAGGTCCTCGTCGATGAATCGCTTGAGGCCGTTCCAGAACGTGCCTCCCGGCTCGTCGAGCAGCACGATCGGCGTCGGCTCGGCCTTTCCGGTCTGCTGGAGGGTCAGCAGCTCGAACATCTCGTCGAGCGTGCCGAATCCGCCAGGGAGACAGATGAAGCCGCTGGACTCCTTGATGAGCATGAGTTTGCGGGTGAAGAAGTACTTCATCGCCACCACATGCTCGCTCGCCGCGATCAGGCTGTTGGCCTTCTCCTCGAACGGCAGCCTGATCGACACGCCGAGCGAGAGCGCGGGGCCGGCACCTTCAGCGGCAGCCTGCATGATTCCCGGTCCTGCTCCGGTCACCACCATCCATCCGTCCGCTGCGAGAGCAGCCGCGACATCACGCGCCTGGACGTAGAGCGGATCGTCGTGGAGGGTACGCGCCGAGCCGAACACCGTGACCTTCGGCACCCCTTCGAACGGTGCGAACAAGCGGAAGGCGTCCCGCATCTCGGCGAGGGCGGCGGAGGCGATCTTGAGATCGAGGCGGTTCGTGCCGTCCTCCCCCAGCAGGACCGCTGTGCGCATCATGCGCATCACGAGTCTGCGATCGGTCTTGACCCCTGCTTCGTCGAGGACGTTGTTGATCTCGGCGCTCAGCGACGCCGTCAGCGGTTCGTCGGTCATGCCCTCAGCCTGTCATGGGAGCGCGTCGGGCGGGCCGCCGCAACGCCGCCCTCCGCCCTCACCACGCTCACGTCCCCGTGTCAACGCCCGTGCCAAGTCAGGTCTCCTGCGGGACAGTGGCTGCATGACAGAGATCACTGGACCGGAAGCACTGGCACGCGTCACCGAACTCGTCGAGGACATCGACTTCACGATGCTGACGACCACCGACGACGACGGCAACCTCGTGAGCAGGCCGATGTCGACCCGGCAGATGGACGACGCCGGCGACATCTGGTTCTTCACCGCCGAAGACACCGAGAAGGTCGAGGAGGCGCGCGCCCATCGACAGGTCGGCCTCTCGTACTGCGACGCGAAGGGCATGCGATACGTGTCGGTGGCCGGCAACGCGTCCGTGGTGCACGACCGCGCGAAGATGGAAGAGCTCTATTCGCCCTCGCTCGACATCTGGTTCGAGGACGGGCTGGACACTCCCGGCATCGCACTTCTCAAGGTGACGCCGACGGTGACCGAGTTCTGGGAGCCCTCCAAGGGCAAGATCGCGATGGCGGCCGGCGCGCTCAAGGCCCTCGTGACCAAGGACACGCCCGATGACGACATCATGAACCACGGCCGGATCGTCTGCTGACGTCCGCTCCGAACGACAGAATGCCGCGCACCCGGTGAGGTGCGCGGCATTTCTCTGTCGTCGAGGTCAGCGCCGGGTCAGCTGATCGACGGCGTCGGCGACGGACACCGCGCTGCGATCCCCCGTGCGCCGGTCCCACAGCTCGACCTGACCGTCCGCGGCCCCTCGGCCGACGATGACGATCTGCGGAACGCCGACGAGCTCGGCGTCTCCGAACTTGACTCCGGGCGAGACCTTCGGGCGGTCGTCGTAGAGCACGTCGAGACCGGCGGACTCGAGCTGAGCGGAGAGCTCAGCTGCCACGTCGAAGGCCACCTGGTCACGACCGGCAGCCACGACCTGCACATCGAAGGGCGCGACCGATGCCGGCCAGATGAGACCCTTCTCGTCGTTGTTCAACTCGGCGATGATCGCCAGGATGCGCGTCACGCCGATGCCGTACGACCCCATCGTGACCGTGACGAGCTTGCCGTTCTCGTTGAGCACCTTGAGTCCGAGCGCGTCCGCGTACTTGCGACCCAGCTGGAACACGTGACCGATCTCCATTCCGCGCGCGAGCTCGACCGGACCGGAGCCGTCAGGAGCCGGATCGCCCGCGCGGACGTTGGCGATCTCGACGATGCCGTCGGCGAAGAAGTCACGTCCGGCGACAACCGAATGCGCGTGCTTCTCGTCGAGGTTCGCACCGGTGATCCAGCTCGTGCCCTCGCTCACACGGGGGTCGACCAGGTAGCGGATGCCGGTAGCCGATTCCTCGCCGAGCACAGCTCCCGTGGGCGACCAGGGGCCGATGTAGCCCTTGACGAGCAGCGGATTCTTCTCGAAGTCGTCTGCCGTGGCGGTCTCGACCTCGGCGGGCGCGAACGCGACCTCGGCCCGCTTCTCGTCGACCTCGCGGTCGCCGGGGATGCCGACGACGACGAGTTCACGGGTGCCGTCGAGGTGCGTGAGCGCGAGCACGACGTTCTTGAGCGTGTCCGCAGCCGTGTAGTCGCCGTCGAGGTGCACGTTCGAGTGCGCGACGAGAGTCTCGATCGTGGGCGTGTTCGGCGAGTCGAAGATCACCGGTGCCGCATCCGCGTCGAACGCGATGGCGTCGGGAACGGCGGTCGTGAATGCCTCCACATTGGCGGCGTATCCGCCGGCGCTGCGGACGAACGTGTCCTCGCCGACGGGAGTCGGGTGCAGGAATTCCTCGCTCCGCGAACCGCCCATCGCTCCGGCATCCGCCTGGACGATGACGTACTCGAGACCCAGGCGCTGGAAGATGCGCTCGTAGGCATCGCGCTGAGCCTGGTAGCTGAGATCGAGACCCTCATCGGAGGAATCGAACGAATAGGCGTCCTTCATCGTGAACTCGCGTCCGCGAAGCAGTCCTGCCCGCGGACGCGCCTCATCGCGGTACTTGTCCTGGATCTGGTAGAGCGTGAGGGGAAGATCCTTGTACGACGAGTACAGGTCCTTCACGAGCAGCGTGAAGGCCTCTTCGTGCGTCGGGGCGAGCAGGTAGTCGCCGCCCTTGCGGTCCTGGAGACGGAACAGCAGGTCGCCGTACTCGTCCCAGCGTCCGGTCGCCTCATACGACTCGCGGGGCATGAGAGCCGGGAAGTGCACCTCCTGTGCGCCTGCCGCGGCCATCTCCTCGCGGACGACGGTCTCGATCTTGGCCTTCACGCGGAGACCCAGCGGGAGCCACGCGAAGATACCGGCAGCCTGCGGCCGGATGTACCCGGCGCGGATCAGCAGCTTGTGGCTCGCGACCTCTGCGCCTGCAGGGTCTTCACGGAGCGTGCGGAGGAAGAATTTCGAAAGACGAGTGACCACCGGGCAAGTCTACTGACCGGTGGTCGCTCGTTTTCGCGATGCGTCAGTTGAGCGCGGGCAGGCCGTTCGGGATCACGCCGCCCGCGTAGAGGCTTGCCGCAAGATCCTGGACTGCGGTCAGGGCGACCCGCTGAGGGAGCGGGCCGTAGGAAATGCGGGCCACACCGAGCTTCTCGTACTCCGAGGCGGCGAGGGTGCCGGGGAGCCCGATGACGCTGAGCTTGCCCTCGCCGAGCCCCTCCACGAGCTGACGCGTGATGTTGGCGTCGAGCATGCCCGGAACGAAGACAGCCGTGGCGCCGGCGTCGAGGAACGCCCGGCCGCGCTGGATCGCATCGGCGATGCTCTCGGCGACAGGACGGTGGCCGGCGCGCACGAAAGCGTCGGTACGAGCGTTCAGAGCGAACGGAACACCCTCGGCCTCGGCGGCCTTGACGATGGCCTCGACGGCCGCGACCGACTCGTCGAACGGCTTCAGACGGTCTTCGACGTTGGCACCCACCACGCCGGCGCCGATCGCGAGTCGCGTGGTCTCTCCTGCGTCGCCGTATCCGTCGTCGAGGTCGGCGGTCACCGGAACGGAGACGGATGCGGCGATGCGGCCGACCATGTCGATCATGATGTCGCGGGTGATGGTGCCGTCCTCGAAGCCGAACGAGGCGGCGATGCCGTGTCCGGCCGTCGCGATCGCCTTCGTCTCGGGAAGCTTCGCGACGGCGCGGGCGGACACGACGTCCCACACGTTCACGACGCGGAGGATCTCCGGAGCTTCGTAGAGTCCGATCAGGGTCTGGGCTTTCGCAGCAGTGGTCATGTCCCCACGCTAACGCCCAGTATTCCGGTCAGGGCCGGACGGACACGCGAATCTCAGGTTCCGGGTGGTGCGCATCGCTGCGGCTGACGGCTCGGCCACTCGGCTCCCGCGGTGCTGCCCCGACGGCACCGGCTCGCGAAAGCGAAGGATCTAGTGTGGGGTCATGCCTCAGCGCCGATCCCACGTTGCTCCGTCAGCCGCGCAGACCGAGCTCGCCGTCGCGCTCGCCACCCTTCGGGAATCTCTGGGCGCCCCTACGGACTTCCCTGCGGCGGTCCTGGCGGAGGCTGCAGCCTCGGATGCTGCCACCCCAGAGCTCGATCTGCGCGACATCCCGTTCGCCACCCTGGATCCGCTCGGGTCGCGCGACCTCGACCAGGCCTTCCACCTCGAGCGCCGAGAATCCGGCTACACCGTCCGCTACGCGATCGCCGATGTACCCGCTTTCGTGCGACCGGGCGGCGCTGTCGATGCGGAAGCCCGTCGGCGAGGTCAGACCCTGTATGCAGCGGACGGCACGATCCCGTTGCATCCGAAGGTGTTGAGCGAGGATCGTGCGTCACTGCTGGCCGATGTGGATCGCCCCGCGCTCGTCTGGACCTTCGCGTTGGATTCCGCGGGAGTCGTCGAGGAGTTCCGGCTCGAACGAGCGCTGATCCGCTCGCGCGCGCAGCTCGACTACGCCAGCACGCAGGCGGCACTCGATCAGGGCGAGGCGGGTCCCGCCGAGCTTCTGCCGGAGATCGGCGCGCTCCGCATCGCGCAGGAGAAGCTGCGGGGCGGCGCGAGCCTGAACCTGCCGGACGAAGAGGTCGTGCGGGGCGTCGACGGAACCTTCGCCATCGAACGCCGGCATCCGCTTCCTGTCGAGGAATGGAATGCTCAGCTGTCGCTCATGACGGGCATGGCAGCCGCGTCGCTCATGATCGACGCAGGCATCGGGATCCTGCGGACGATGCCCCAGCCCGACGAGAAATCGTTCGAGGCGTTCCGCCACCAGACCGAGGCCCTCGGCCGGCCGTGGACGACCGGCAGGTATGGTGACTACCTCCGCGAGCTGGACCGCGAAGACCCCATGACCCTCCCGATCCTCGAAGCTGCGGCGTCCCTGTTCCGCGGAGCGGGGTATGTGACCTTCGACGGCCCGGTACCGCCCGACACGGAACAGGCGGCGATCGCCGCCCCCTACGCTCATGCCACCGCACCATTGCGGCGTCTCGTCGACCGCTGGTCGCTCACTATCTGCCTCGCCGCATCCGAGGGTCGCGAGGTTCCGGGCTGGGTGCGCGAGTCCCTCGCCGAGCTTCCTGCACTGATGCAGGAGTCCGGCCAGCGTGCCTCCCGACTCGATTCCGCGACGATCAACTGCGTCGAGGCTGCGCTGATGACACCGCTGGTCGGCGCATCCGTCGACGCGACCGTCATCGAGATGCGCGGTGAGCGCGCGACCGTCCAGATCGCCGATCCCGCCGTGACGGCCTCCGCCCCTGTGCCGCCCGACACCGTCCCCGGCGCGATCGTGCGCCTCCGTGTCGAGCGGGTGGACGTCACCCGAGGTGAGATCGAGTTCGCCGTCTGACTCTCTCGGAACACACGCGGAGGGACGCTACGCTGGCGGCGTGGACCACCTCGCCATCGCTGAACGATTCGTCGACGCTCACTATCCCGGGGCAGACGTCGCGGTAGTGGCGGGGAGCACCGCGCGCGGTGAGCGGACGCCACCGAGCGACATCGATCTGCTGCTTCTCGGCGACCGCCTCTTCGCGGTCGAGGAGCAGACGAGTGAGGCCTCGACGCACGAGTTCGAGGGCGAGATCTTCGAGGTCTTCGCATACACCCCAGCGGGATTCGACGAGTGGGCCGACCGCGGCGTCGCACAGCACCGACCGGTGACGGTGCACATGCTCGTCGAAGGCATCGCGATCCGAGACGACGGTCGCCTTTCCGCGCTGCGCGCTCGATGGCGGAGCGTGCTCGACGACGGCCCCTCCCTGAGCGCGAAGGAGTCCGCCTTTCGCCGATACGTCATCACCGATGTGCTCGACGATCTCAGGGATGCGACGGATGCGCTGGAGCAGCAGGTCGAGGCCGCCATCCTGTTCGAGAGGATCGCGGAGCTCATGCTGTTGAGCGAAGGACGCTGGACGGCGACGGGCAAGTGGCTTCCGCGACGGCTTCGGAGCCTCAGTCGCGAGCGTGCCGACCTCCTGAGCACCCCTCTGCTCGCGCGGGACTACGCCGCCTTCGCCGCCCGGGTCGAGGACGAGCTCATCCGCGCGGGCGGCCGGGTGCAGAGCGGCTTCGTGCGCTGAGCGGGGCTCAGGATGCGGGCACGGCCCGCGTCGTCATGACCAGCAGCTGCGGATCGGTCAGGTCGAGTGTCACTGAGATCGAGACGAACTCGGCGAGGGACGCCACGTGCGTGCCGCCGCAGAGAATCTCGGCCGTACCCTCCGGCAGCTCGCAGTGCCAAGTACGGCGGTCCACGATCGTCGAGCCTTCGGTCACCACCCTGCTCGATGCGCCGGAGGCCACCCATTCGGCCAGCTGAGCGTTGATCGCCGCCTCGCGCTCAGCGAGCGTCGTCGCGAAGGTCTCCGTGTCGAAGCCTGCCCGGCGCAGGCTCTTTCCCAGTCGGTATTCGTCCACAGCACCGTCAACGTGGATGCGGCTGGACTGATTGGCCTTCCCCTCGAAGTTCGGGTTGCCCAGAGCATCCTCGCCCGGGTCCTTCCGCCAGAGGTCGGCGAGAGCCAGGTCGAGCGCCAACGACGCGAGGTGGCAGGCCGTATGTCCGCGGCTGAGACCAGCCCGCCGGGACGAATCGACCGACAGCTCGACACGTGCGCCCTCGACCAGCCAGGACGGGGCCTCCCCCTCCAGCGGATGACCGACGAGCCATGTCCATCCCTCGGCGCCGCGCTTCACCGGGATGTCGGATGCTACGGCGAACTCGCCCTCGTCGGAGACCGCTGCCATCACAGCCTCGGAGACGCGGACTCTCGAACCGTCCTGCTCGATCTCGCCGCTGTCTCCCGGCTGATCGGGCCAGGTGTGGTCGACGGGGTGGAAGGGCGTCGCGTCGACGACGACGACGACACCTGCGGGAGTCGACTCGACCCGCGCGACGGTGCTCGAACCCGAGACGTCGCCACCGGCGAAGGACACGACAGTTGACGAGGACATGGAGCTCCTTGAGGTGTGCTGGATGGTCGCCGTCCCCCGCCGACAGGACCCGCTTTCGAGTCCGAGGGAGGGAACGCTCCGCGGTCAGACCGTGACGACCTGCGCGGTGCCGAGTGGCGCTTCCGGCCCCATGTCGGCCGCGATGCGGTTCGCCTCTTCGATGAGCGTCGCGACGATGTCGGCCTCCGGCACGGTCTTGATGACCTCGCCCTTGACGAAGATCTGTCCCTTGCCGTTGCCCGAGGCGACCCCGAGGTCAGCTTCGCGCGCCTCGCCGGGACCGTTCACGACGCATCCCATGACGGCGACGCGCAACGGCACCGTCATGTCTTTGAGACCCTCGGTCACGTTCTCGGCGAGCGTGTACACGTCGACCTGTGCGCGCCCGCACGAGGGGCACGAGACGATCTCGAGCTTGCGCTCTCGCAGGTTCAGCGACTGCAGGATCTGGTGACCGACCTTGACCTCTTCGGCGGGCGGTGCGGACAGGGAGACGCGGATGGTGTCTCCGATGCCCTCACCGAGCAGGATGCCGAACGCCGTGGCGCTCTTGATCGTGCCCTGGAACGCCGGACCGGCCTCAGTCACACCGAGGTGCAGCGGCCAGTCGCCCCGCTCGGCGAGCAGGCGGTAGGCCTTCACCATGACGATCGGGTCGTTGTGCTTGACCGAGATCTTGAAATCGTGGAAGTCGTGCTCCTCGAACAGCGACGCCTCCCAGACGGCACTCTCGACGAGGGCCTCAGCCGTCGCCTTGCCGTACTTGGTGAGGATGCGCCGGTCGAGCGACCCGGCATTGACACCGATCCGCAGGGAGACACCCGCGGCCTTGGCCGCCTCCGCGATCTTGCCGACGTTGCCGTCGAACTCCCGGATGTTCCCCGGGTTCACACGTACGGCACCGCATCCCGCATCGATGGCGGTGTAGATGTAGCGCGGCTGGAAGTGGATGTCGGCGATCACCGGGATCTGGCTCTTCATGGCGATGATCTTCAACGCGTCGGCGTCGTCCTGATGAGGGACGGCGACACGGACGATCTCGCATCCGGACGCGGTCAGCTCGGCGATCTGCTGGAGGGTCGCGTTGATGTCCGTCGTCTTCGTCGTCGTCATGGACTGCACGGTGACGGGAGCGTCGCCACCCACGAGCACCTTGCCCACCCTGATCTGGCGAGACTTGCGGCGCGGGGCGAGGACTTCGGGGATCTTCGGCATCCCAAGATTCACTGCTGGCACAACCCCCAGCCTACGCCGCCTGAATGCACACAGGCTGGATGTCGCCCGGCTCGGATGCGCGTCATACGACCGGGAACGCGGCGTTCGGTGTGATAGTTTTCAGCCCATGCTCGCGAACTTCACCTGGTGGCCCGCCTCTTAGGCGGTGTGTTCGCGTTCCCACGAATCCAGACCGCCTCCGGGGCGGTCTTTTCGTTGAGCCGAGCCGGAGCCACGCACAGGAGACACCGATGACCCTCTCACGTCTTGCCGAGCTCACCGCAGATCCCACGGCCTCGTTTGTGCTGATCGCCCGCGACGGCGCCGACACCGTCGAGCTGCTCACAGGCGAGGTCGTCGACGTCGACCTGCTCGCCGACATCCCGCTCACGATCGAGGGCACCCCTCGCGAGATCTTCGCCATGGTGCCGTACCGCCAGGTGCGCGAGCGCGGGTTCGTCGCCCAGGACGACGGCGCGCCGCTGCGATGCATCGTGGTCGACGAGCATCTGCATCTCCCGGCTTCCGAACTGGTCGCCGAACTCCCTTCCGCCCCTGTCCCCCTTCGTGACGGCGGCTTCGACATCGCCGACGACGACTACGCCCAGATCGTCGAGACCGTGATCGCCGACGAGATCGGACGGGGCGAGGGCGCGAACTTCGTGATCCGCCGCGACTTCACCGCCGAGATCGACGTCGACGACCGCACGGCGGCCCTCACCTGGTTCCGCGCCCTGCTCACGCACGAACGCGGCGCCTACTGGACCTTCGCGGTCGTCACGCCCGGACACATCGCCGTCGGCGCGAGCCCCGAGGCGCATGTCGTCGCGCGGGGCGGCGTCGTCACCATGAACCCGATCTCGGGCACCTTCCGCCACCCGGCCGGCGGAGCGACTCGGGACACCCTGGTGGACTTCCTCTCGTCGACCAAGGAGACCGAGGAGCTCTTCATGGTCGTGGACGAGGAGCTCAAGATGATGAGCGCCGTCTGCTCCGACGGTGGGCGCATCACCGGCCCGCATCTGAAGGAGATGTCCCGCCTCACGCACACGGAGTACATGCTCCGCGGGCGCAGCACGCTCGACCCGCGGGACATCCTGCGCGAGACGATGTTCGCGCCGACGGTGACGGGCTCGCCGATGCAGAACGCATGCGCGGTGATCCGCCGGCACGAGAAGAAGCCCCGCGGATACTACTCGGGCGTCGCCGCACTGTTCACTCCGAACGTCGACGGCGGTCACGACCTCGACGCCCCGATCCTCATCCGAACCGTGTACCTGCAGAACGGATCGCTCAGCGTCCCGGTGGGTGCGACCCTGGTTCGGCACTCGGATCCCCACGGCGAGGTGTCGGAGACGCATGGCAAGGCCGCTGGGGTGCTCGGCGCGATCGGAGCGATCGACCGAGACCGCGTCGCCGAAGCCCGCGACGACGCGGACGCCCCGGGTCGGCCGCAGACGCTTGCCGACGACCCCGCGGTCTCGGAGCTCCTCTCGTCCCGCAATGCGCGGCTCGCGGACTTCTGGTTGAATCCGCAGGGCGACGACCTGAGCGGTCCTTTCGCCGGGCGATCGGCGATCGTCGTCGATGCAGAGGATCGTTTCACCACGATGCTGGCGCATCAGTTGCGCCACCTGGGACTCGACGTCGCGATCCGCGCCTGGAGCGACGCCGACGACGCGGAGCTCGATGCAGCCGACCTCGTTGTCGCGGGTCCGGGGCCCGGCGATCCCCGTGACGTCGAGAGCGACCGCATCACTCGACTGCGTGAGGTCGTGTCCCGACGTGTCGACGCCGAGGCGCCACTGCTCGCGGTGTGCCTGAGCCACCAGATCCTCAGTGATCGCTTCGGCATCGAACTGACACCCCTCGCGGCGCCGCACCAGGGGCTGCAGAAGGCGGTGCCCGTGTTCGGCGAGAACGCCTCGATCGGCTTCTACAACACCTTCACCGCCAGGGTTGCTCCGGGCACGACGTCGATCGGCTCGGTCGAGGTGTCGGCAGACCCGGAATCAGGCGACGTCTATGCGCTTCGCGGCGACCGCTTCGCGTCGGTGCAGGGGCACCTGGAATCGATCCTGTCCCGCGACGGCATCCGCACTCTCGAGCGCCTGGTCACGCACGCGCTCAGCTGATCCTCGACCGGGCGCAGTCCGGTGGATCGGCCGCACCGGCCGCTCAACCTCCGAAGAGCTTCACGGGGTTGAACACGTCGGCGAGGAGCAGCACGGCCCCCATCGCGATGAGAAGCGTGGCGACGACGACCGTGAGCGGCACGAGCCTGGTCGCGTCGACGGGCGCGGGCGGCGGACGGCGGAACAGCTTCGCCCAGGCGCGCCTGATGCCGTCCCACAGGGCGACCACGACATGACCGCCGTCGAGCGGCAGCAGCGGAATCAGGTTGAACACGAACAGGGCCACGTTCAGGGAGCCGAGAAGTCCGAGAAGCACGGAGAACCGATTGAGGACCGGCGCATCGGTCGCCGCGACCTCACCGGCGATGCGTCCGACCCCGACGACGCTCAGGGGTCCATTCGGGTCCCGCTCCGAACCGGTGACCAGTGAGACGCCCACGTCCCAGATCCGAACGGGAAGGGTGACGATCATCGACCCCACGCGGGCGACGGTGTCCGCGGCCATCTGGGGGCCGGCGGAGAGCGGCTGCGGCACGAAGCCCATCTGAGCGGCCATACCCACGTAGCCGACCTCTCGCACGACGGGTTGCCCGTCGTCGTCGAGGACGGGCTGCCCACTCGCATCCGTGATGGTGCGCTCAGCTTCGATAGGCGTGATGCTCAGCGTCTCCTCGGCACCGTCCCGCAGCACCACCATTTCCAGGGTCTCGCCCGGCGCCGCCTGCACGATGGCGGTCGCCTGAGCGAACGTCGACACCGGCTGCCCGTCCACGGACACGAGGACGTCGCCCGGGAGGATCCCGGCTTCTGCCGCGGGCGTGGCCGGATCGTCCGGCGTGCATTCGGTCGCCGATGAGCCGGCGGGGAGCACGCACTCGTTCACCGAAGCGATCGTCGTGGTTCCCTGCTGGACGCCGATCCCGGAGACGAGGACGGTGAAGATCACGACCGCGAGGATCAGATTCATCAGCGGACCGCCGAGCATCACGATGACGCGCTTCCACACGGGAAGCCGGTAGAAGACGCGGTCCTCAGCGCCCTCGGCGATCGTCTCGTCATTCGCCGTCCGTGCGTCCTGGACGAGAGCGCTGAACACGCCCTTCGCAGGCCCCGATGCGGCGGAAGCCGGGTACATCCCCGACATCGAGATGAAGCCACCGAGCGGCAGCAGCTTGAACCCGTACTCGGTCTCGCCGATTCGCTTGGACCAGATCCTCGGACCGAAGCCGATCATGTACTGGCCGACGCGCACGCCGAACAGCTTGGCCGGCAGGAGATGTCCGACCTCGTGCAGACCGATCGACAGACCGAGGCCGATCAGCATGAACACGATTCCGGCCAGATAGAGCAGTGCTTCCACTCCCCCAAGCTAGTGCTCGACGCCTAGGAATACGCCCCGAGAGCTGCACGGGGCGACCGCGTCGCACGGTTAGGCTTGTCCCGTGACCTCCCGCCAGCTGCGACTTCTGCGCGCAGCGACGGCATCCGGTGCTGCGACTCTCGTCGCCGCCGCATCGCACACCACCGCTGGCGGGGCCGCGCCGCATCCGCTCCTCGTGGTCGCCGTGGCGATCCTCCTGGTCCCGCTCGCCGCACTGCTCATCGGCGTAGGGATGTCTCGCGCGCGGATCGCTCTGACGGTGCTGATCAGCCAGGGGCTCTTCCACCTGGTGTTCCAGCTGCTCGGCACGCCGACCGGAACGGCGGCACCGGCGGGACATCAGCACCACCTCGATCTCGCCGCTCTGGGCCCGGTGGTCGCGACGACCGCCCCCGACTCCCTCATGCTCATCGGCCACGTCGCCGCGGCGATCCTCACCACTGCTCTGCTGTGTCACGGCGAATCGTCGGTGCGGGCCATCGCCGGATGGGTGCGGGCTCGCCTTCGTCACGCGGTCGCCGTGTTCCGGCCTCTGTCCGAGCACCCCGCGCTCCCCGTGTTCGCGATCCGACTGCCGGATCAGGACCTTCTCGCTGCGTCGGTCTCCCGCCGCGGACCTCCCGCACTCGTCTGATCTCGCATCGCCTCCCCGAGGCGTTTCCCCTTCCCGCGGACGACGCGCACACCGACGCGCCCGCAGATCAGCACACAGGAGTACCACCATGCGTTCCACCAACACCCGCACCACCCGTCGCAACGTCACCGCAGGCCTCATCGGGGGTGCCATCCTCGCACTCGCCATCCCCGCCATGGCCAGCGCGCACGTCAGCGTCAGCCCCGACGAGCTGACTGCAGGAGACCACGGTGTTCTGACCTTCTCGTTCGCGCACGGCTGCGAGAACTCTCCGACCACCTCGCTGAAGGTCACGATGCCGGAGGGGCTCGCGTCGGTCGCGCCCACCATGGACAGCGACTGGACGATCGACGTCGAGAAGGGCGACGACGGACTCGTCAGCGCCGTGACGTACACCGCCGTCACACCGGTGCCCAACGACCTGCGCGGAGCGGTCAGCATGGCGGTCGGCCTCGACGAGAACACACCCGCTTCCCTCGCTTTCCCCGTGATCCAGACCTGCGTCGAAGGCAGCACCGAATGGACCCAACTCGCGGAGGACGGCGAGGACCCGCACAGCCTCGACGCGCCCGCTCCCGTGGTCGAGGTGACCGCGGCCGCTGCCGGCGGGCACGGCGAGCATGACTCTGCCGAAGATGCCGGAGATGCAGACTCCGCCGGTGCGGACGCGGCCGACGATGCGGGATCCGCGAATGCGGTCGGCACGGCGCTGGGCGCAGGCGGCCTCGTCGCCGGCATCGCCGCGCTCGTGGTCTCGGTACTGGCGTACCGCCGCGCGGCGTGACGCGCCGGCACGTCTCCCCGATCGCATGCGGCCGGGGAGACGTGCCGCACCCGGTCATCGCGCCGCGGGCGTGAGATCATGAAAGGGACATGTCGATTGAACAACAACCGAGCCTGCCTCCCGTGCTCCGCCCCGCGAACCCGCCCCGGCGTGAGCTGTCCGAACTCGCCTCTCGATTCGCACGAGACGTTCGTGGCGAGGTGACCGGTGTCACCCTGTCCGGCATCACCCTGGCCACCGCCGATCTCCGCCCCGGCGAGGCGTTCGTCGCGATCCGAGGCGTGAACCGCCACGGCGCCGATTTCGCGGTCACCGCCGCGGAGAAGGGCGCCGTCGCGATCATCACGGATGCGGACGGCGCCGAGATCGCCGAACCCGCGGGCCTGCCCGTGCTCGTGGTGGACGACCCGCGCGCAGTCCTCGGCGCCCTCAGCGCCTGGGTCTACGGCACCGGCGCAGGCGAGCCGCTCCCGCTGCTGTTCGCGACGACCGGGACGAACGGCAAGACGAGTGTCTCGCACCTCCTCGAGGGCATCCTCGACCAGCTCGGCGTCGTCACCGGACTCTCATCGACCGCCGAACGACACATCGCCGGCGAGGTGATCGTGTCGAGACTCACCACTCCTGAGGCATCCGAGATGCACGCGCTCCTCGCCCTGATGCGCGAGCGCGATGTCGAAGCCGTGGCCGTCGAGGTCAGCGCGCAGGCGCTCTCACGTCATCGCGTCGACGGCATCCGCTTCGACGTCGCCGGCTTCACCAACCTCAGCCATGACCACCTCGACGACTACGTCGACATGGAGGAGTACTTCGAGGCGAAGCTGCCGCTCTTCCGTCCGGATCGAGCGACCCGCGCAGTGGTATGCCTCGATTCCCCGTCGGGCGCCACGGTCGTTCAGCGCTCGGAGATCCCCGTGGTCACCGTCGGCACGCCCTCCATCGCCGCCGACCCCGATGCCGCGGCCCGTGCCGACTGGGTCGTCGTGATCGACGACGAACGCGCGTCCGGCACCACGTTCACTCTCACCGGCCCGGCAGGCAGGCTCACGACGACGGTTCCCGTGATCGGTCCGCACATGGCCGCGAACGCAGCACTCGCCATCGTGATGCTGCTCGAGGGCGGCTACGCCTGGGATCGAATCGCCACGGCACTCGACCGCGACGGTGGCATTCTGGCGCACCTTCCCGGTCGCACCCAGCTCGTCTCCGGCGACACCGGCCCGGTCGTCTTCGTCGACTTCGGGCACTCCCCCGACGCGTTCGAGAAGACGCTCGCCGCGGTCCGCCGTGTCACACCGGGCAAGGTGCTGATGCTCTTCGGCGCCGATGGCGACCGCGATGCCAGCAAGCGCTACGACATGGCGCGCACGGCCGTCGAGGGCAGCGACATCCTCGTCGTCACGGACCACCACCCCCGTTTCGAAGACCCCGACTCGATCAGAGCCACTCTCGTGGCCGGCGCACGCGCCGCGCGCCCGGACGCGCAGATCCATGAGTACTCGCCTCCCGAGACGGCCATCGTGGCGGCCGTGGGCCTGGTCGGCGAAGGCGACTCGATCCTGTGGGCGGGACCCGGCCACCAGGACTATCGCGACATCCGGGGCGTTCGCACGCCGTACTCGGCCCGCGAGCTGGCGCGTCGTGCCCTCCGAGCAGCCGGATGGCCCGTGCCCGATTCGCACTGGCCGGTCCCCTACCCGGACGAGGACTGAACCGGGCGCGGATGCCGTCGACGACCGCATCCGCGCCCGGGTCGACCGCGCGGCCTGGGCGGAATACCGCCCAGAACCGTTCAGTCAGGCTCGAGCGATGAGCTGGTCGGCTTTGCGGCGCGCCCACTCCTCGGCATCCGCCAGCGACTCGACCGTCAGCGTCTGCGGGGGCTCGTGGGAGTCGACGACCCGAGAGATCGTGTCGACGATCCCGAGGAACGGCAGGCGACCCTCGTGGAAGGCATCGACGGCCTGCTCGTTGGCCGCGTTGTAGACCGCAGGGAAAGTGGCAGCCGCACGGCCGACGGACTTCGCGAGATCAACCGCCGGGAACGCGACGTTGTCGAGCGGCTCGAAGGTCCAGGAGGTCGCCTGAGTCCAGTCGAGCGGGCGACCGACGCCGCCCACACGGCTCGGCCAGTCGAGACCCAGCGAGATCGGCAGACGCATGTCGGGCGGGGACGCCTGAGCGATCGTCGAGCCGTCGATGAATTCGACCATCGAATGCACGATGGACTGCGGGTGCACGACGACCTCGATGTCGTCGTAGGCGACATCGAACAGCAGGTGCGCCTCGATCACCTCGAGTCCCTTGTTCACGAGCGTCGCGGAGTTCGTCGTGACCATCCGGCCCATGTCCCAGGTGGGGTGCGCGAGCGCTTCCTGCGGCGCGACATCGAGCATCTGATCACGCGAACGGCCGCGGAACGGACCACCGGATGCCGTCACGACCAGGCGGCGCACCTCGGCGTGCGTGCCGCTTCGCAGCGCCTGGGCGAGCGCAGAGTGCTCGGAGTCGACCGGGACGATCTGATCAGGGGCAGCTGCTGCGCGCACCAACTCGCCTCCGACGACGAGGGACTCCTTATTCGCGAGAGCGAGCGTTCTTCCAGCCTTCAGCGCCGCGAGAGTGGCGCCGAGTCCGATCGATCCGGTGATCGCGTTGAGAACGACGTCAGCCTCGACGTCACGCACGAGCTGCTCGGCCTCGGTCGCGCCGAGCGCGATGTTCTCGACCCCGAAAGCGGCAGCCTGCTCTCCGAGCATCTCGGCATTCGTTCCGGCCGCGAGCCCGACGAGTTCGAAGCGACGTGGATTCGCCCGGATGACGTCGAGCGCCTGTGTGCCGATGGAGCCGGTGGAGCCGAGGACGATGATGCGACGCATGCCGCCAGCCTATGGCAAGCCCTCGACCCCTCCGTCTTACTGGGCCTGTTCGATCGGCGTGGTCGCGAGGATGTCGACGACGAAGACCAGGGTCTCGCCGGTCAGATCGGTGTCGTTGATCTCGCCCTCGCCATAGCCATCCTTCGGAGGCATGGCGACGATGACCTGCGAACCGACCTTCTGGCCCTCGAGTGCCATCTTGAAGCCCGTCACGACACCGCTGGTCTGGAACTGCGAGGGAGCTGCATCCCGGCTCCAGCTGGAGTCGAACTCCGAGCCGTCCGACCACTTCACACCGCGGTACTGCACAGTGACCAGGTCGCCTGCGCCGACGACGGCGCCGTCGCCCTGCTTGAGGACGGCCACCTCCGTCTCGGCGGGAGCATCGGAGTCCGGGAGCGTGATCGTCGGCGAGCCCTCGTCGTCGAGCTTCACGGTCGGCATGCCTTCGGTCGCGTCGACATCAGAGCCGGATGCGGTCGTAGGAAGCTGTTCGATCGTCTCGACGTAGAGGACGCTCGGGTTCATGCCCTCCTGCGCGGCGGGGAGCGTCAGCACGACACTCGAACCGATCGGGAGGCACTCGGCCGCCACCGTGAACACCGTGGACTGCGTCGGGTCGACGATCTGCTGAGGCTGCTGCACCGCGAGCAGGGCTGACAGTACCCCGTCGGGGCCCCGCTCCGAGGTGCTGAGCACCTCGTTGGTGGTGGCGTCGATGAGCTGGTAGCGCAGAGACACGAGATCGCCGGGCATGACGTCATCGCCGTCACCCTCGACGACGACCGAGCGCTCGGCCTCCGCGAGGTCGGTGCCCGCCGGCACCGTGACCTTGGCGTCTGCCCCGGATCCCTCGACGGTCACGGCATCGGAGCCGGCGCCCGACGCGATGTCCGCCAGGCAGGAGGTCTCGGCGGCAGGGTCAGGAGTGCTCGTGGACTCGGGGTCCGAGCCTCCGGCGCACCCGGCCAGCAGAAGGGTCGCCGCGGCGACGGTGGACAGGACGATAAGCGGACGCTTGCGCACAGTGGAACCTCAGGATCGCGGGCGGGACACCCCATCATCCCCCATACCCCTTTGCCGATGCTGGGAGACTCGCTCCGGCGCTTCATTCCCACTGGGGCATGATCGCCGGGGTAATCTGCTCTGATGACGTCAGAGCAGTCCGTGGAGCCCGAGACTTCGCCCGCAGAGACTGAGAAGCCTCGACACGCCGGCTTCGCCTATGCGCTCGGGCGTAGCCTCATCACGCCCCTCGCGCGCACGATCTACCGGCCCCGCATCGAAGGCAGGGAGAACGTCCCTCAGGACGGACCGGTCATCTTCGCGAGCAACCACCTGTCGTTCATCGACTCGATCGCGATCCCGGTCGCCGCACCGAGGCCCGTGCACTTCCTCGCGAAGTCCACGTATTTCGAGGGCCCTGGATTCAAGGGCTGGCTCAGCAAGACGTTCTTCGAGTCCATCGGGGCGATCTCGGTCCGCCGTGGAGCGGGGAAGGCCGCCCTCGACGCACTCGACGTGCAGCGTCAGCTTCTCGATGAGGGCCTCGCTGTCGCCCTCTACCCGGAGGGCACGCGCTCGACGGACGGACGCCTCTACAAGGGACGCACCGGCGTGGCGTTCCTCGCCCTGCAGACCGGTGCGCCGGTCGTGCCGGTCGGCCTCGTCGGCACGGACAAGGTGATGCCCGTCGGCGCCAAGATGCCGACCCTGAAGGAGCGCATCACCGTGCGCTTTGGCGAACCTCTCGACCTCTCGCCCCACGGACCCGCCACGAGCGGGCGCGCCCGCAGACTCGCGACGGACGAGATCATGGCCGCGATCCATGCCCTGTCAGGGCAGGAACTGGCGGACGCCTACAACGAGGCTCCCGCGCAGGGCACCATCGAGAAGATCAAGCAGGCGCTGCCCCACGAGCGCCGCTGACGCCGCCGCCGCTCAGCTCTGCTCGGCGCGGACCGAGGCTTCGTGCCGCACGGGGAAGTTCATCGAATTCGCGATGAAGCACCATGCGTTCGCCTGGGCATGGGCACGTTCGGCCGCCTCTCTCATCGAGGCGTCCGCGACGACGACCTCGGGCCGCAGCATCACCTCGACGAACGCGCCGCCGCCGCGCCCGTCCTCTCGCATCATGCCGGAGGCCGTATCGCGGTAGGAGACGACGACGACGCCAGCCGTCACGCACGCGTGCAGATACGAGAGCAGATGGCACTGCGACAGGGAGGCGAGGAGCAGATCCTCAGGGTTCCACCGGGACGGATCGCCACGGAACGGCTTATCGGCTGAGGCCAGGATGTCGGGCTTGCCGTCGACCTCGAGCGTGACATCGCGTCGATACTCGCGGTAGCCGCTGGTTCCGGTGCCAGAGTTTCCGGTCCAGGTCGAGGTGAGTGAGTAACGGTGCTCGCCGAGCGGCGCGAGTCGATCTGCCATATCGACAGTCTGCCACTCGACTCTGCCGGACGATGTGCCGGACGATGTGCCGGACGATGTGCCGGTGGCACGGTCGACACCCATCCGACGATATCCTGGGGAGGTGCTGGAGACTCTCACCGTTCAAGATGCCGTGGAACTCGCCGTCGTCGAACGCAGCGGGTTCATCGAGTCCCGCCACGCGGGGGCGGCGGTGGTCCTCTCACCCGACGGCGACGTCGTCGCTCGATACGGCAACGCCGACGCCCTGATACTTCCGCGCTCGAGCCTCAAGCCGCTGCAGGCCGTGGCGTGCATCACCGCGGGTGCCGCTCTCGAGGACGAGCAGCTCGCCATGTCGACCGCGAGCCACAGCGGCACGGATCGTCATGCCTCCGTCGTTCGCGACGTGCTCACCGAGGGCGGTCTCACCGAGGACCACCTGGGCTGCCCGCCGGCGTGGCCGGGCGACACCGCCGCTCGCGATGAGCTCGTGCGCGAACACGGCGCACAGACACGTATCCGCATGAACTGCTCAGGCAAGCACGCGGCCATGCTCCGTGCCTGCGTCGCGACGGGCTGGCCGACCGACAGCTACCTGGACCCGGCGCATCCGCTTCAGCTGCACATCCGCGACGTGATCGAGCGTCTCACCGGCGAGAAGGTCGCTCACACGGCCATCGACGGCTGCGGCGCCCCGGTATACGCGATCACGCTGACGGGCCTCGCCCGATCGATCCACCGGATCGGCACCGCCTCGGACCGCTCGCCCTTCGCCCTGCACCGGGTGGCCGGCTCGCTGGTGCGCGCGGTGCGTGAGCACCCGTGGACGATCGACGGCCCGGGGCGCCCGGACACCATCGCGATCGAGACACTCGGCGTGTTCGCGAAGGGCGGTGCCGAAGGGATCATGGTCATGGTCGCCCCGAACGGCACGACCGTCGCGCTGAAGATGCTCGACGGCGGGGCGCGCGCGTCGACCATCGTGGCGGCGACTCTGCTGGCGCGCGCAGGCGGGCTCACCGATTCGGACGTGGCGACACTCGCCGCCGCGCTGCCTCTCGAGGTGCTCGGCGGTGGGGCGACGGTCGGAGCCGTTCGCCCCGGCAGTGCCATCTGACCAGGAGACGACACGCTTCTCATCGCCGGGGCGCGAGTGCCGGGATCACGATTCGTCGGGGCCCGGAGTCGCCGACCAGCGACCACGCCCGGCCCGCATGCGGTCGCGAATACGGCGGGAGCTCTCGCACACCGGCGAGCTGCCGCAGCTCCGCGGCATTCTCCGCGCGGATGAGCACTTCGCCCTCTCGACGCACCCGCTGCCACAGCGTCCAACTGCGCTGCCACGCGTCTGCATCGCCGAGCACGACGGTGGGACGCGTGGGTGCCTGAGCATCGCGCGGTTCGCCGCTCAGAGTGACGACGTCGCAGTCGGGATACGCAGCCGCCACTGACTCCGCCACCGCAGACACCCCCGGCGTGATGAGCGCCGTGAGGGCACGCCGCGGAGCCCAGCCGTCACTTTCCCGTTCCCGATATCGAGAGGTGCCACTGGATGGACCCGACGACCGCAGTCGCTCCTCGGGGACCCAGACCAGTTGGATCTCCCGATCCCCCATCCGCATCCGTCCCGGACCGCGCTGCGGATCGAAACCTGCGGAGTCCCCACCCGCAGCAAGGTGATCGACCCGACTCGGCATCCTGAGCAGCCCCCGACGCGGCAGAGCATCGAGAAGCCGCCCGACGGGCCCCGATGCTCTCGTCGCCGTGATCGCGATCGTGGCTCCGGCCCCGTTGCGGAGGATCTGCTCCCAGAGCTGCGCCAGCTGTTGGCCGTACTCGACGGGCAGCTCGCCGATCCGGACGTCGATGTCGTCGCACAGCACGAGCCCCCCGCGCGGAACTCCCCCTTCCGCCAGAGCCACGACGGCGTCCCACGAATGCTCTGGATCGGTCGGTATCCAGAGTGGATGCCCATGCTGCTTGGCGAGCGCACGCAAGGCCGAGCTGCGCCCCGACTCGGGTCCTCCGAGGAAGGCGATTCCTCGATCGGATCCGATCGACAGCCGCTCGAGTGGCTGCTCCTGACGTTCCGGCTCGTCGGCTCGACCCAGGATGACTTCGCCGTCCTTGCGTGTCTCAGCCCGAAGCTCCGCGAGAGGAAGCATCCGCGGCAGCACCGGCAGCCACGGGCTGCCCGGAACGTCGGCGTCAGCCCATCTCAGCGCGATCGCCCTGAGATCGGCGACGCCGGTCAGCGCTACTCGCATCGCGATCGGCGCAGCGTCCTGCGGGCGCCGAACCAAGCCAAGCCCCTCGACTCGACGCCGCCCGGGAGCTCAGCCGCGTCGTCGGCACCGATGACGGCCCGACTGTCAGCGGCGTCCGCAACACGCAGGCTCACTCTCAGCGGACAGTTCGCCGCCAACGCATCGCGGATCACGCCAGACGCGCGCTGCGTCCCGAGGACCAGGTGCATGCCCAACGCCCTTCCCCGAGCGGCGATGTCCGTGAACACAGCCCCGAGGTCCGGATGATCCTGGAGCAGCGCGGCGAACTCGTCGACCACGATGACCAGCCTCGCCATGCCGACCTCACGGACGTCTCGTGCGCCGGCCTCGGCGAGGACCGACTCGCGGCGCCGCAGCTCGGCGGTCAGGCTGAAGACGCCCCTCCGCGCCCCCTCCTCATCGAGGTCCGTGATCACTGCAGCCACCTGCGGGAGCATCCGAAGCGGTTCGAAGGCTGTGCCGCCTTTGAAGTCGGCGAGGACGAATGTCACTCGATCGGGTCCATGGCGGCTCGCCATGGCCGTCACCCACGAGACCAGCAGCTCGCTCTTGCCCGTTCCGGTCGTGCCGGTCACGATGGCGTGCGGCCCGTCATCGACGATGTCGAGGAGCATGTCCTCCCGCTCACCACGGCCGATTGCGGCCGGCAGACCGACGAGCGATTCCGGCTGCAGCAGGTCGCTGAGCGCCACCGACGCGGGGACAGAATCGAGTTCCTCTCCCTCTCCTGTGCGACTGACCCCGATCGCGATCGTCTGATCCCGGGACATGCACTCGGCGTCGACCTCGACGATGCCCTGCGCCGTGCGGACGCGCGCCCGGTGCGGCTCGGTGACATCGATGACGGTCGTTATCCCCTCCGGAACATCGTCATCCCGATCCAGCAGCCAGATCACGGCGTCGGCCGCCGGTCGAGGATCAGCGCCCTGCACCACGGCCACCCGGAACGAGCCGCGCCGCGCGGCGTGGGCCTGCGGGAACCCCGCGAGCCCCAGCTCTTCAAGACGGCAGCCGATGATGGACATCTGGGCGGCGCCGAATCTGAGACACAGCTGCACCACGAGCGCTCTCGTCGCGGCGGCGACGAGCGGATACGAGCCGCGCAGTCCGATGCCGCCGCTGAGGGGCACCGTCACCGGCACCCGCTCGACCCTCGCGCATCGCATCCGGAAGTCCCGTTCGCGCTCCCCATCCCCGCCCGAAGCGCGCACGCCGCTGTCGCCGGCACCGCTGCCGACGACGACCTGAGTGGCGGCGGCGGGTGGATCGAGGCCGCGCAGCGGCGGCTGCGCCAGGCCTGCCGATGCGTCGGGATGTCGATGCCACCGCAGCTGACGCTCATCATCGTGAAGCTGCGTCAACTGAGCTTCGACGAGCGACCACGCAGCCTCGCTGTCGGTCGCAGCCACCCGCGATGCCTTGCGTCGGGATCGCGACCCGTCGATCAGCGACGCGATGATCATCAGGGGACCCAGAACCGCGAAGCACAGGGAGAACAGCGAACCGGTGACGAGCCAGAGCACCACTCCAGCGGCTACGGGAACGAGTGCCGCGACGAACGGTGTCGGAGGCCTACGAGCCGGTGCGGGAGCGGCAGGGATCGCGATCGGCAGAGAGTCCATGCCTCCAGTGGACCGCACATGCGGGGCTCAGAATCAGCCCTCCACAGTGAAAGGACGTCAGACGGAGGACTCGTCCGTTGTGGAGGAGGACTCGTCCGGCACCGAGGGCGACTCGTCCGCGATCTGCACGATGACGAGCGTCACGTTGTCGCGACCGCCATTCTCGAGTGCCGCAGCGAGCATCGCATCGACGGCGGCAGCCGGATCGGCGTTCTCGCGGAGGAAATGCTGGATGCCGTAGTCGGTCAGCTCCTTCGTGAGTCCGTCAGAGCAGATCACGAAACGATCTCCCGGGCGCACATCGAGCGTGACGTAGTCGGGAGCGGTGAGCTCGCTCGCCCCGACCGCTCGTGTGATCACATTGCTGTACGGATGACCTTCGGCCTCTTCAGGGCTGATCTTGCCTGCCGCGATGAGTTCCTGCACGACCGAGTGGTCGGTGGTGATCTGCACCAGGCGGTCGTCCCTGAGGAGGTACACGCGCGAGTCGCCGATGTTGAGCGACGTCCAATGCGGCTCGTCGCCCTCGAACTCGAGGAAGACTCCGGTGAGCGTCGTCCCTGTACCCTCGTCTGTGGTCTCCGGATGGTCGGCGATGTCGGCCACCGCCATCTCCAACGCACCCTCGATGGCGCCGCGATCGACCGCGCCGGCAGCGACCACGGCGTCGAGCCGCTTCACCGTGCTACGGCTCGCGATCTCGCCGCCCGCATGGCCACCCATGCCATCCGCGACGATGAAGAGCGGATAGTCCGCGAAGAACGCGTCCTGGTTCGTCTCCCGTCGCCGACCCACGTCGGTGACGCCTGCCCAGGAAAGGAGCAGCTGACGCTGCGCAACCGTGACGCGGCGCGTCTTCGTCGTCGTCTCAGCCACTCGTCGCCTCCGGATTTCCTGCGGTTCGGGCTACCCCAGGACACTCACATATCGTAGTGGACGCCGCGACGGCCGCACGCGCACCCCCGGCCATCACGCGGAGTCCTGCGGCGCCGACTCTGGGCTGCGACATGAGCATGCCTCCACGTTATCGTCTTCCACCGTTGCTCTTCACCACGCCGCGAGCGCCCCCTACAGCACAGAGCCCCCGACCGAAGTCGAGGGCTCTGTGCGGTATGCGATCAGGCCGGAGGCTGCGTGGGATCCGTGGGCGGAACCTGCGGAGCGGCCGGAGGCGCTGCGGGCGGAGCCGGCGGAGCGGTGGGCGGTGCCGTGGGCGGCGTCGACGGAGCAGCCGGCGGAGCACCGGTGGTCGACGGGGCCGCGGGCGGAGCGTAACCGGGCTGCGCGGGCGGAGCGTAGCCGGGCTGCGCGGGCGGTGCGTATCCCTGCGGAGCGGGGGGTGCATAGCCCTGCTGAGGAGCGCCGTAGCCCTGCGGAGCGCCGTAGCCGGGACCTGCTGCCGGACGCGGCTGCACAGGAACGCCATCCCAGACGGTGGAATCGGCGAGGAAGCTGTTTCCTGCCCACGGTGCGGGAACGATGTTCGGGTTCCAGCGCGACTTGTCGAACGCGTTGATGCCGTACCAGACGATCGAGAGCAGAACGAACAGGACCACCCAGACGGCATCCTTCTGCAGCTTCAGTCCGACCCGCCATGCGGCCAGAGCGAGCACCACGGCGAGAGCGATGCCGGTCAGGAAGTTGAGGTACGGAATGAACGAGAGACCGATGCCGATGAGGACGACCCACGGCGAGATGTCACCCAGCTTCGCGAAGATCATCGTGTTGTACACCGGCACCCACGCACGCCACTTGCCCTGGACGCCAGCCTTTTCGAAGATCTTCATGAGGAAGATCGACGAGATCACATAGAACGCCAGCGCGAAGAGCAGACTGATCAAGAAGACGACGAACAGACCGGCGATAGCCGCCCCGTTGTCGTAATAGTCGTTGTACATGATCCCCTCCGGATCCGATGGAGCGGACGCTGTGCGCGCCGCGAGACCCACCATATCGGTGTGCTGATATTCGGGGCAACGACACACGCGGAGACAGCGCACTGCCCGTCATGCACCGTCATTCCGCGACGACGAGCTCCTCGACACCGCGGTCGTCGGTCGGTCGAAGGACGAGACCCCTGCTCGCCGCCCATGTCCGAAGCGTGCGAAGCGACCGAACTCTCGGGCGGTCCTCCGCCAGGGCGCGCACGAGAAGACCCTTGGACTTCTTGTTGAAGTGATTGAGAGCCCGTCCGTGCTCGGTGACGACCCGCACATAAGCGGAGGGCACGGAGTCCGGCACGGGGCCGAGCGCGACGTAGGCCTCACTGCGCAGATCGAGAATGAAGTCGGGGTCCTCTCCCGCTATGGCCGCCGTGGTCGCGTCTGCCCAGTGCCTGCGCAGCGCAGCCAGGCCCGGCACTGAGGTCCCGGCAGCGAGCCGGTACGGCGGAATGAGATCGAGCGCTCCGATCGGCCCCAGCGGCGCCGAGTGGATCCAGACGTGCGAACCGAGCCAGCGGCGAGACGCGGGGTCGAGACGGCCCGCGTCGAGAGCGTCATACAGAACGCCCGTGTAACGGTCGACCGCCGGCATCGTCGCGGCCGAGCGCAGCATCCGATTGTGCTCGACATCGCCTGCCTGCTTGGGGCTCAGCTTCAGCGCTCTGCGCGCTGCCTGCTCGTCGTGCGCCAGATCGATGAGCGCATCGATCACCGCTCGGCGCTCGGCGACCAGCCCGGGGAGCGCCAGCGAGCTCTCGTCGAGAGGCGCATCGCGTCCTCCGGGTCGCTTGGTCTCCGACGGGGGCAGCAGAATCTTCATGAGACCTCGGGATACAGACGCGTCCGCCCCGACCCACTGAGGGTCGAGGCGGACGCGAAGAACTGGGACTGATCAGGCGATGAGAGCCGCGTTGCCTGCCACGATCGTCAGGACGTCGCTCTCCATCGAGAGGAATCCGTCCTGCGCGTTGGCGAGCACCTTGGTGCCATCCGTCTGCGTGATCCGGACCTCGCCCTGGGCGAGGATCGCCAGGACCGGCTCGTGGCCGGCCATGAATCCGATCTCACCCTCGACGGTCTTGGCGACCACGAGGCTCGCCTCTCCCGTCCAGACCTCCGCATCCGCGGAGACGAGGCTGACATGCAGTGCCATGATCAGCCGTTCTCCTTCTGGATCTTCGCCCACTGCTCTTCGACATCGGAGATGCCACCGACGTTGAAGAAGGCCTGCTCGGCGACGTGGTCGAAGTCACCGCGGGCGATCGCATCGAACGACTCGATGGTCTCCTTGAGCGGGACGGTCGAACCCTCGACACCCGTGAACTTCTTGGCCATGTAGGTGTTCTGCGAGAGGAACTGCTGGATGCGACGTGCACGAGACACGACGATCTTGTCCTCTTCGGAGAGCTCGTCGACACCGAGGATGGCGATGATCTCCTGCAGTTCCTTGTTCTTCTGGAGGATCTGCTTGACCGTGGTGGCGACGCGGTAGTGGTCCTCGCCCAAGTAGCGGGGGTCCATGATGCGCGACGTCGAGGTCAGCGGGTCGATGGCCGGGTACAGACCCTTCGACGCGATCTCACGCGAGAGCTCCGTGGTGGCGTCGAGGTGGGCGAACGTGGTCGCCGGTGCCGGGTCGGTGTAGTCATCGGCGGGCACGTAGATCGCCTGCAGCGAGGTGATCGAGTGGCCACGGGTCGACGTGATGCGCTCCTGGAGGAGGCCCATCTCGTCGGCGAGGTTCGGCTGGTAACCCACGGCGGAGGGCATGCGGCCCAGCAGCGTGGAGACCTCGGAACCGGCCTGCGTGAAGCGGAAGATGTTGTCGATGAAGAGCAGCACGTCCTGCTTCTGCACGTCACGGAAGTACTCCGCCATCGTCAGAGCCGAGAGGGCGACGCGCAGACGCGTTCCCGGCGGCTCGTCCATCTGGCCGAAGACGAGGGCCGTCTTGTCGAAGACACCTGCCTCTTCCATCTCGTGGATGAGGTCGTTGCCCTCACGGGTGCGCTCACCGACACCGGCGAACACCGAGACTCCACCGTGGTCCTGCGCGACGCGCTGGATCATCTCCTGGATGAGGACGGTCTTGCCGACACCGGCTCCACCGAACAGACCGATCTTTCCACCCAGGACGTACGGCGTGAGGAGGTCGATCGACTTGATGCCGGTCTCGAACATCGTGGTCTTCGACTCGAGCTGGTCGAAGTTGGGAGCCTTGCGGTGGATCGGCCAGCGCTCGGTGACCTCGATGGTCTCGCCGGGCTCGAGGTTCAGGACCTCGCCGATCACGTTGAAGACCTTGCCCTTGGTGACGTCGCCGACCGGGACCGAGATGGCCTCGCCCGTGTCGCGGACTTCCTGGCCGCGGACGATGCCGTCGGTGGGCTTCAGCGCGATGGCGCGAACGAGGTCGTCGCCGAGGTGCTGAGCGACCTCGAGGGTGATCTCCGTGGACTCCTCGCCGATGACGATGGTGGTCTTCAGAGCGTTGTAGATGTCGGGGATCGAGTCGTGCGGGAACTCGATGTCGACAACCGGACCGTTGACGCGCGCGACGCGCCCGACGACCGCGGTCGCCGGCTGGTCAGCCGTAGCGGTGGGGGTCATTTCTTCGTCTCTTTCCTGATGGTCTATTTGCTCGACGAGAGGGCGTCGGCGCCGCCGACGATCTCCGCGATCTGCTGCGTGATCTCCGCCTGACGCGCGTTGTTGCGCAGACGGGTGTAGTCGGTGATGAGCTTGTCGGCGTTGTCGCTGGCCGACTTCATCGCCTTCTGCGTGGCGGCCTGCTTGGCGGCAGACGACTGCAGGAGAGCGTTGAAGACGCGGCTCTGGATGTACACCGGCAGGATCGCGTCGAGGACTGTCTCGGCATCCGGCTCGAACTCGTACAGCGGGTAGACGGCGCTGCCCGCTTCCGAGTCATCGGCTTCCGCGATCTCCAGCGGGAGCAGTCGCACGGATTCCGGCGACTGCGTCATCATGCTGACGAAGCGGTTGTACACGAGGTGGATCTCGTCGACGCCACCCTCATCCGCACCGCGCGAGAAGTCCTCGAGCAGCGTGGCCGAGATCTCCTCCGCCGTGTGGAACGACGGGGTGTCGGTGTCGCCCGTCCACTCCGCAGCAGCCGCGATGCGGCGGAACTGGAAGTAGCCGACGGCCTTGCGTCCGACGAGGTAGAACACCGGCTCCTTGCCCTGCCCCCGCAGGAGCTCCGCCACCTCGAGACCCTCACGGAGGATCTGCGAGTTGAAGGCTCCGGCGAGACCGCGGTCCGACGAGAAGATCACGACCGCAGAGCGGCGGATCGTCTCGGGCTCGCGGGTGAGCGGGTGGTCGACGTTCGAGTGCGTCGCGACGGCGGACACGGCCCTCGTCACGGCCCGCGCGAAGGGGCTGGACGCTTTGACGCGTGCCATCGCCTTCTGGATGCGCGAAGCCGCGATGAGTTCCATCGCCTTCGTGATCTTCTTGGTCGTCTGAGCAGAAGAGATCTTCTGCTTGTAGACCCTGAGTTGAGCGCCCATGAAATCAGTTCCTCACGCGACTACGCGCGACGACCCTTGACGATCTTCTCCTGGTTGACGTCCTCAGCCTCGGCTGCAGCGTGCTCCTCGTGACCCGGGGCGCCGATGGCCTGCCCCTTGCCACCCTGGAACTCCAGAAGGAAAGCGTCGGTGTGCTTGTCGAGCTCGGCGACGGTGTCGTCATCGAGGACGTTGGTCTCGCGCAGGGTCTCGAGCACCTTCGTGTTGCGACGCAGGTAGTCGAGCAGCTCGCGCTCGAAGCGAAGCACGTCCGAGACCTCGAGGGTGTCGAGCTTGCCCTTCGTTCCGGCCCAGATCGAGACGACCTGCTCCTCGACGGGGTACGGCGAGTACTGAGGCTGCTTGAGCAGCTCCGTCAGGCGCGCTCCACGGGAGAGCTGACGACGCGAAGCCGCGTCGAGGTCGGATGCGAACATCGCGAACGCCTCGAGGGAGCGGTACTGCGCGAGCTCCAGCTTCAACGTTCCGGAGACCTTCTTGATCGACTTGACCTGAGCGTCACCACCGACTCGCGACACCGAGATACCCACGTCGACCGCCGGACGCTGGTTGGCGTTGAAGAGGTCGGACTGGAGGAAGATCTGGCCGTCGGTGATCGAGATCACGTTGGTCGGAATGTATGCCGAGACGTCGTTCGCCTTGGTCTCGATGATCGGGAGACCGGTCATCGAACCTGCGCCGAGCTCGTCTGACAGCTTCGCGCAACGCTCGAGCAGACGCGAGTGCAGGTAGAAGACGTCACCCGGGTAAGCCTCGCGGCCCGGCGGACGACGCAGGAGGAGCGACACCGCACGGTAGGCCTCAGCCTGCTTCGACAGGTCGTCGAAGATGATGAGGACGTGCTTGCCGCCGTACATCCAGTGCTGGCCGATGGCCGAACCGGTGTAGGGAGCGAGGTACTTGAAACCGGCGGGGTCGGATGCCGGAGCCGCCACGATGGTGGTGTACTCCAGAGCGCCGGCCTCTTCGAGCGCGCCCTTCACCGAAGCGATGGTCGAGCCCTTCTGACCGATGGCGACGTAGATGCAGCGCACCTGCTTGTTGACGTCGCCCGACTCCCAGTTGGCCTTCTGGTTGATGATCGTGTCGATCGCGATGGCCGTCTTGCCGGTCTGGCGGTCACCGATGATCAGCTGACGCTGACCGCGGCCGACGGGGATCATGGCGTCGATGGCCTTGATGCCGGTCTGCATCGGCTCGTGCACCGACTTGCGCTGCATGACACCCGGTGCCTGCAGCTCGAGCTCGCGAACGCCTTCGGTGGCGATGGAGCCGAGGCCGTCGATCGGGTTACCCAGCGGGTCGACGACGCGACCGAGGTAGCCGTCGCCGACGGGAACCGAGAGGACCTCACCCGTGCGGGTGACTTCCTGGCCGGCCTCGACGCCGGTGAAGTCACCGAGCACGACGACACCGATCTGGTGCTCGTCGAGGTTGAGCGCGAGACCCTTGGTGCCGTCCGCGAAGGTGACGAGTTCGTTCGCCATCACCCCGGGCAGTCCCTCGACATGCGCGATGCCGTCGGCTGCGTCGATGACGGTGCCGACCTCGGTCGCCGCGGCCCCAGTGGGCTCGTATGCTGCGGCGAAGTCCTTCAGCGCGTCACGGATGACGTCGGGGCTGATCGATAGTTCTGCCATTGTCTTCCCTTTGTATCTGGGTGCGCGGTTCCCCGCGCGAAGTCGTGTTAGCCGGCGAGCTTCTGGCGAAGATCGGCGAGACGGGCGGAGATACTGCCGTCGATGACGTCATCGGCGATCTGCACGCGCAGGCCTCCGACGACAGAGGGGTCGTTGACCTCGTTGAGCGAGATCTTGCCGTCGTAACGACGCGAGAGAGCGTCGCTGAGACGGGTGCGCTGTGCGTCGGTGAGCGGTGTGGCGCTGTGCACCGTCGCGACCACACGGTCGCCCTGGTCGGCGACGACCCGCGTCGCACGGGTGAGCATCTGCCGAACGCGACGGTCACGAGGCTGGCGCACCAGCGACGAGACGATCACGGCGGTCGCGTCGCTGACGCCCCCGGCGAGAAGCCTGTCGACGAGCGCGCCCTTGGCGTCTTCGCCCCCGAGGCGGCTTCCGAGCGCGAGCTCGAGCTCCGCGTTCGCGGCGATCACCCGGGTGAAGCCGAAGAGCTCTCCCCCGATGTCAGCCTGCGGTTCGGCGATCGCGGCAGCCCTGATCGCGAGTTCCTCGACGCCGTCCACGAGCTGGGAAGCCGATGACCAGCGCTCGGCGACGACCGTCTTCAGGACGGTCTGCGCGTTCTGCGAGAACCCGCCGAACACCGCGGCGACGACGTTCTGTCGCGCCACGACCGGAGCCGACGGGTCAGCGAGCGCGCCGCTCAAATGAGACGACTCCGCCACGGCGCGTGCGGCTGCGAACAGCTCCCGCGCCGTGTCGAGAGTGACGTCCGTCGCTGCGGCAAGCGTCTGAGTGGATGCCGCGAGTGCCTGAGTGGTCGCGCTGCCCATTACTGAGCCGCCTTCTCGGATGCTTCGAGGTCGGCGAGGAAGCGGTCGACGACCGCGGTCGCACGTGCATCGTCGGAGAGCGTCTCGCCGACCACGCCACCGGCGAGGTCGATCGCGAGCGAGCCGACCTCGCTGCGCAGCGAGACGAGAGCGGTCTGCCGCTCGGCCTCGATCTGCGTGTGCGCGGTCGCGGTGATGCGAGCTGCTTCGCTCGACGCGGCTTCCTTGGCCTCGGCGACGATCTTCTTGCCGTCCTCACGGGCGGCTTCGCGGATCTCACCGGCCTCGGTGCGTGCCTCGGCGAGCTGACGGGTGTACTCCTCGAGCGCGGCCTCAGCCTGCTTCTGTGCTTCGTCCGCCTTGGCGATGTTGCCCTCGATGGCGGCGGACCGCTTGTCGAGCATTGCCGTGAACTTCGGAAGGGCGACCTTCCACACGACGATGAGGATGACGAGGAACCACAGACCCGACCAGATGATGTCGTACCACGCAGGGATCAGAGGGTTGGGTGTTTCACCCTCTGCTGCGAGGTTCGTGACAAGAGCGTTCAGCATCCTGTCTCCTTCAGAAGTCGGTTCGGATTACGGGAAGGGGATGAATCCGACGGCGATGCCGACGAATGCAAGCGCCTCGGTGAAGGCGATACCGATCCACATGAGGACCTGCAGGCGGCCGGCCAGCTCGGGCTGACGAGCGACACCCTCGATGGTCTTGCCGACGACGATACCCACGCCGATGGCCGGACCGATCGCTGCGAGGCCGTAGCCGACCGATGCGAGGTGACCGTTGATGTCTGCGAGAACCGTAGTAGCGTCCACGGGTTTTTCCTTTCGTTGGGTGGGACGGCAGTTGCCGACCCGCTCAGTGCTCTTCTGCGACCGCGAGCTGGATGTAGACCGCGGTGAGGACGGTGAAGACGTATGCCTGGAGAACGGCGACCAGGATCTCGAAGAGAGTGAAGGCGCCGCCGAAGGCGAGGGTTCCGACACCGAGAGCGGCCCAGCCGCCACCTGCGGTGAAGAAGAAGAACTGGGTGGCTGCGAAGCACAGCACCAGGAGCATGTGGCCGACCACCATGTTCATCAGGAGTCGGAGCATCAGCGTGACGGGCCGGATGATGAACGTCGAGAGGAACTCGATCGGCGTCACGATGATGTAGACCGGCCACGGAACGCCGGCCGGGAACAGCGCGTTCTTGAAGAAGCCCAGCGGGCTCTTCTTGATACCCGCGTAGATGAAGGTGATGTAGCTCACCAGCGCGAGCGTCAGCGGCACGGCCGCGATGCTCGTGCCTGCGATGTTCAGGAACGGGATGATTCCCGTGATGTTCATGAACAGCACCATGAAGAAGATGGTGGTGAGGATCGGCAGGAATCGGTTGCCGTCCTTGCGTCCGAGCAGATCGTGCGCGATATTGGTGCGGACGAAGTCCAGGCCCATCTCGACGACGCTCTGGAAGCGTCCGGGGACGATCTTCATACGGCGGGTTCCGAGAACGAGGATCAGCACGACGGCGACCACGGCGAGGAACTGCACGAGGTGGATTCGGTGCACGGGGATACCCGCGACTTCGAAGAGGATCTCCGGGAAGAACTCGTCGATCGAAGGTCCGTGGAACTCGCCGTCAGAGGCGAGTTTGGGCATCAGGGTCGCAGCAAGATTGAACAGCGCGGGCTCCAGCTTCGGGGCACCGGTCAGAACCGGGGCGACGATGGTCGGTGTGCTTCAAGCGCAAGCGCTCGCGGGCGAGCGGCGGGCACGTCTCAACACTATCAGAATAAGAGGGTGTCCTAAGACCGCGGGGGCTGTTCGTCGGAGCCTTCCTGCGCAGGGGGTTCGGGCACGATGTGGTGGCGCCCGGGCGCACGATCCTCCGGCACGACGGTCGGCAGCTCCACCCCCGGCGCGCGGTCGATCGGAGCCTCGGAGGGAAGGGACGCGTCGCTCACGTGCGGAAGGCGCATCCGCGTGATGACGATCACGTCGATGACGAGGGTCGCCACCACTCCCGTGACGATCGACAGGAAGAACACCATCGGCTCGATCCACGGCTGACCGCTCAGGACGATCATGATCACGACGAAGAGACCGAGCTTCAGAAGCCATCCGCCGAGCACGATCGCGAAGAACAGCTGCACGTAGAGCGGATCGCCGAACCAGCGGTTGGCGATGAGGATGCTGAGGGCCGTGATGCCGAGGAACAGCATGGCGAGCACGACGCCCAGCAGGCCGCTGACGAGACCTTCCGTCCCGCCGACGAGGAGGCCGATCGCTCCGGCGACGATCGCGAGGACCGCCATCGAGACCGCGGACCAGATCAGCGTCCTCCGCAGGATCGGATTGCTGGAAACAGGGCTCGGGCTCACGGGGACTCCACGGGTGTCGGGTCGGACTCAGCAGACGCCGCGGGCTTCCGTCGGCGCAGAGGATTCAGGGTGATGACGAGGCACGCGGCGATTCCCACCAGGCCGAACACGACTCCGGGGAGGTACTGGCCGGGCCAGTCCTCACGCGCGCCCACGTACATGAGGAGGACGGCCAGGGAGATGACCGCGGTCCAGGCGTAGAAGATGAGCACGGCGTCGCGGTCGCGGTGGCCGAGGTCGAGCATGCGGTGATGCAGGTGCTTGCGGTCGGGTGAGAACGGCGACTTCCCCGCGTTCATCCGTCGCAGCACTGCGAGCCCGAAATCGAGGAGCGGCAGCAGCACGACCAGAAGAGGAAGGAGGATCGGGATGAACGCGCCGAGGAGCTGCGATCGTCCGAGTCGCTCGGGATCGAGGGCCGACGGCTCGAGCTGCCCGGTCACGGCGATCGCGGACGTCGCCATCAGCAGACCGATCACGAGCGCTCCCGAATCGCCCATGAAGAGCTTCGCAGGACTCCAGTTGAACGGGAGGAAGCCGAGGCACGCGCCGATCAGCACTGCGGCGAGGAAGGATGCGAGGTTGAAGTAGCTCGATGCTCCGGTGTCACGCGTCAGGATGTAGGAGTAGGCGAAGAACACGCCGTTCGCGATCAGGCAGACGCCGGCGACGAGGCCGTCGAGGCCGTCGATGAAGTTGACGGCGTTCATCACGATGACGATCGCGAACATCGTGATGGTGATGCTCAGCCAGCTCGAGAAGACGATCAGATCGCCGAACGGCAGGGAGAGGATCTGCAGCCCGCCACCGACGGTGATGATCCCGGCGGCGAGGAACTGTGCGCCGAGCTTGATCATCCAGTCGAGATCCCACAGATCGTCGACGACGCCGATGACGGCGATCAAGAGGGATGCGGCGAGGATCGACCACATCGTCTGCGGCGGCATCCACATGGTGGTGAAGAACGGATTCAGAGCCGAGACCCCGATCGCCGCTGCGATGCCGAGGAAGATCGCGACGCCACCGAGACGGGGAGTGGGAGT
This sequence comes from Microbacterium sp. CGR1, assembly GCF_001266755.1. Lineage (NCBI taxonomy): Bacteria > Bacillati > Actinomycetota > Actinomycetes > Micrococcales > Microbacteriaceae > Microbacterium > Microbacterium sp. CGR1. The sequence continues at coordinate 469,869 of NZ_CP012299.1, read as the reverse complement.
CGTGTGCACATCCCGCTCTCGGATGCCGGGGTACAGCTTGAAACGCAGGCTCAGCTTCCAGACCGCCCAGGTCAACGCGAAGGTGATCGCGGCGGTCAGGATGATCGTGAGGAGGTACTGCTTCACGAATCCCCGTCCGATTCCGGCGACGGCGCCTCGGGTTCGAGCAGGTCGCCGAGCACCTCCTCCAGCCGTTCGCGGCTGACGGCGCCGGCTCTGAGGATGCGAACACCACCGGCGGCGGGCTCCGCGCCGCGGGGAACCAGGGAGGTCGCGTCGACGATCGTCGACGCGACCCCGTCGCGACTGACGCCGTCTGCGAGATACACCGACACGCTGTCTCCGAGCATCCGCTCGGCATCGAACGCGGAGATCGCCGACTCACGGCCGGTGAGGTTCGCGCTGGAGACGGCCAGCGGTCCGGTCTCCGCCAGGAGCTCCAGCGCGACGCGCCCCTCGGGCATTCTGACGGCGACGGTCCCCTCCGTGTCGCCCAGGTCCCAGACGAGAGAGGGCTGAGCGGGGAGAACGATGGTCAGGCCGCCGGGCCAGAAGGCGTCGACGAGTCGCTGGACGGGCTCGGGAACGGACTCCGCCAGCGCGTGCAGCGTCTCCTTCGTGCCGATGAGCACGGGAGGCGGCTGATTGCGCCCTCGCCCTTTGGCGTCGAGGAGGCGCTGTACGGCAGCGGGAGAGAACGCGTCAGCGGCGACGCCGTAGACCGTGTCGGTGGGCATGACGATGAGTTCGCCGCGGGCGATGGCCTGGCGGGCGTGGCGCATGCCGGCGAGGAGCTGGGCCTCGTCGCCGCAATCGAAGATGGAGGACATGACGATCCGATTCTAGTTGGCGATGTCTGTGCGGTTCGTGTCTGCGCGTCAGGGACGCAGAGCGGTCGTCGCGCGGTCTCGCGACGTGAGGTCGCGGTGCGTCGCGGCGGCACGCCAGCCGTCGCGCGTGAGGATGCTGCGGATCTCCTCGCCCTGGAGCTCGCCGTGCTCGATCACCAGCAGCCCGCCCGGATGCAGCAGCTCGAGCGCACGGACGCTGAGCACACGCACGATGTCGAGCCCGTCTTCTCCCCCGTACAGCGCCATCGACGGATCGAAGAGCCGAACCTCAGGGTCACGAGGCACCGCGGCGTCCGGAACGTACGGCGGGTTCGAGATCACGACGGAGGCAGTGCCGTCGAGCTCCGCGAACGCGTGCGCCAAGTCGTCGTTCACGAGGGTGAGGTTGGCCACCCCCGCCGTGTTCCGAGCCGCCCACGGATACGCGTCGGGCGAGAGCTCGGCGGCGAAGATGCGCGCATGGGGCACCTCGGTGGCCATGGCGAGTGCTATCGCCCCGCTGCCGGTGCCGAGATCGATGCCGATCGGGTCGGGAAGCGCGGACCCGAGGAGCGCGTCGATCGCGTACTGCACGACCGTCTCGGTCTCAGGTCGCGGGACGAAGACTCCGGGCCCGACCGCGAGCTCGAGGTGGCGGAACGGCGCCGTTCCGGTGATGTGCTGCAACGGCTCCCTGCTCGCACGACGGGCGACCAGAGCCCGCAACGCCTCGGCGTTCGCCTCCTCCACCGCATCACCGCGGATGATCGATGCCTGCACCTCACCACGCCGCGCGCCGAGGACGTGACCGGCGAGCAGCTCCGCGTCGACGAGAGGATCCGTGACGCCGGCGTCGGCGAGCTGTCGGGCCGCCGCATGCACGGCGGAGGCGAGGGAGAGATCGGACATGGATCAAGCGTAGAGCGCGGCAGGTGTCATATTGCCCACCCCCCTAGGGCTCTCGCCTAGGCTGGAGCGCGCAGTCCCCCGTACAGGAAGGCTCTCCCCATGCCCGGTATCCACTCCGACATCACCTCCGCTTTCGGCAACACTCCCCTGGTTCGTCTGAACCGGGTCACCGAGGGCCTCGGCGCGACAGTTCTCGCCAAGCTCGAGTTCTACAACCCGGCCTCGAGCGTCAAAGACCGGCTCGGCATCGCCATCGTCGACGCTGCGGAGGCCTCGGGCGAGCTGAAGCCCGGAGGCACGATCGTGGAGGCGACCAGCGGCAACACCGGTATCGCGCTGGCGATGGTCGGCGCCGCACGTGGGTACAAGGTGATCCTCACGATGCCCGCGTCGATGTCCAAGGAGCGGCGCCTCCTTCTCAAGGCGTTCGGCGCCGAACTCATCCTCACGGACCCCACGAAGGGCATGACGAACGCGATCGCCGAGGCGGAGGCGATCGCCGCCCGCACTCCGGGTGCCATTCTCGCGAAGCAGTTCGCCAACGAGGCGAACCCCGCGATCCACCGCCGCACGACGGCCGAGGAGATCCTCCGCGACACGGAGGGCTCCGTCGACTACCTCGTCGCCGGCATCGGCACGGGCGGAACCATCACGGGCGTCGGTCAGGTCCTGAAGGAGCGCGTCCCCGGCGTGAAGATCGTCGCCGTCGAACCCAAGGATTCGCCCATCCTCACCGAGGGACACCCCGGGCCGCACAAGATCCAGGGCATCGGACCGAACTTCGTGCCTCCCATCCTCGATCGTGATGTCCTCGACGAGGTCATCGACGTCACGTTCGACGATGCCATCCGTGTCGCGCGCGAGACCGCGAGCCGCGAGGGCATCCTCGTGGGCATGTCGAGCGGAGCCGCGATCTGGGCCGCTCTGCAGGTCGCCCAGCGCCCGGAGGCTGCGGGGAAGACGATCGTCGTCATCATCCCCTCGTTCGGCGAGCGTTACCTCTCGACCGCGCTCTACGAGGATCTGCGCGAGGCCTGAACTCCCGATGGACATGATCGGCCGAATGCGCGAGGACATCGCGGCAGCCCGACTTCGCGACCCCGCCGCGCGCAGCGGCGCCGAGGTGGCACTGCTGTATCCGGGGATGCACGCGATCTGGGCCCATCGGGTCTCGCACGCGCTGTGGCGCCGCCGGCTGCGGCTGCTCGCCCGTGCGACATCCCAGGTGTCGCGATGGCTCACCGGGATCGAGATCCACCCCGGCGCGCGGATCGGTCGACGCTTCTTCATCGACCATGGCATGGGCGTGGTCATCGGCGAGACGGCAGAGGTCGGCGACGATGTGATGCTGTATCACGGGGTCACTCTCGGCGGCCGCACGCGTGACTCAGGCAAGCGGCATCCGACGCTCGGCGACGGCGTGGCCGTGGGAGCAGGCGCGAAGATCCTCGGACCGATCACGATCGGCGAGGGCTCCGTGGTCGGAGCGAATGCCGTGGTCACGCGCGACGCCCCGGCGGACAGCATCCTCGTCGGCGTGCCGGCCAAGCCCCGTGCACGGGTCATGGGCGAGGACACCCGAGCGGTGCTCACCGCACCCGACTACTCGATCTGACGCGCCCGCGCTCTCAGGCCGCCCCACGGCGAGACCTCACCTTGTCGACCTTCTTGCGAAGGAAGATCAGTGGCAGCAGCACGCTGCCGAGCGCGGTGATCAGCCAGACGATCACCGATCCGAGCAGCCAGCCCACGAGATCGACGATGCGCAGCCCGCCGATCGGCAGCAGGACGACGACCACGAGGGCGATGAGCGTCGAGAAGATGCCGATGCCGCCCATCAGGACCGGTGCATAGCGATCCGCGATCTTGCTGACCCATGGTGAGAGCACGCTCTGCAGCACGGCGAAGATCAGGATGCAGAGCACGAACCCCCACCACTGGTCCCACTGGATCTGGAATCCCTCGAGCGCGAGGTCGGCCACGATGAGACCGAGACCGGCCGAGATGACGTACATCAGCGCGCGGAAGAGGAAGGTGATCACGCGCCGAGCATATCGCTCTCACTGGGCGACGAAGAAGGGGATCGCGCCCGACAGGATGCCGACGGCGAGCATCACGAGCGACACGATCACCGCGCGCCACAGCACCTTCCTGTGGTGATCGCCCAGGTTGACGCTGGCGAGCGAGACGAGCAGCAGGATCGCCGGCACGAGCGGGCTCTGCAGGTGGACCGGCTGACCGATGATCGATGCCCTCGCCATCTCGACGGGGCCGATGCCGAACGTCGCCGCGCTCTGCGACAGCACCGGCAGGATGCCGAAGTAGAAGGCGTCGTTCGACATGAAGAACGTGAACGGGATCGACAGAACACCGGTGATGGGTGCGAGGAAGGGGCCGAGCGCAGGCGGAAGCACGTCGGTGATCCAGGTCGCCATCGCATCGACCATCCCGGTGCCGGTCAGGACGCCGACCAGGACTCCGGCCGCGATCACCATCGAGACGACACCGACGATGCTGGGCGCATGGGCCACGATCTCGGACGCCTGTTCCTTGATCCCTCGGAAGTTGACCAGCAGCGCGACGGCGGCACCGACCATGAACACGTACGGGAGCGGCATGATGTCGAGAACGAGCAGCACCATGACGGCGACGGTGAGCGCGAGGTTGAACCAGATCAGTCGCGGCCTCAGCGTCGGGCGCGCGGGGTCGAGCATGGTGTCCGCCATGGCGGTGTCGGCCGGGTCGACGCTGGCCGCGGCGACGGGCCCTCGCCCACCGGCGACGACGACGATGTTGCCGGTGCGGAGCGCTGCACGGGCGCCGGGCTTCGGTCCGGCACCGCGGAAGATCTTCGGCACTGTAGAAAGAGCACCGCCGTCGGAACCCGTGAGCAGCCCTTCGGAGTCGAGGCGCCCGAGTCGGCGGCGCTCCCCCAGCCCGAGCATCCAGGCGAAGCCCAGCGTCACGACGATGCCGACGCCGAGAGCCGGCAGCATGGGGACGAAGATGTCCGTCGGCTGCAGTCCCAGAGCGGTCGCCGCGCGCACCGTCGGCCCGCCCCAGGGAACGATGTTCAGAGTGCCGTTCATCAAGCCGGCGACGCACGTGAGGACGACCGGACTCATGCCGAGACGGAGGTAGATCGGCAGCATCGCCGACGTCGTGATGATGAACGTCGTCGAGCCGTCGCCGTCGAGCGAGACGGCTCCCGCGAGGATCGCGGTTCCCAGCACGACCTTCGCCGGGTCATCACCGAGAACACGTGTGATCACCCGGATCAGCGGATCGAACAGGCCGACGTCGATCATGATGCCGAAGAACATGATCGCGAACATCAGCAGCGCTGCGGTCGGGGCCATCGTGGCGATCGAATCGAGGATCATGTCGCCCATGCCGAGCCCCGCACCGGCGAACAGCCCGAACACGGTCGGCACGAGGATCAGCGCCACCATGGGCGTCAGTCGCTTCGTCATGATCAGCGTCATGAAGGCCAGCACCATGGTGAATCCCAGGAGGACCAGAACCCATTCGGGCGGCACGAACGCGAGGTCGTAGGTCGGCGCCTCTTCTGCGGCCGTGGACAGGCCGGTGAGTGCATCGAGCATGCTGTGACTCCTTCGTCGAAGCTCCGTCGACTGCGACGGATCCTGACGAGACTAGGCAATCCCTCCCCGCAGAGCGCGGTATGCCGCATTCTCGGATGTTGTGCGCGTAGCGTGGTTTCTGCGCATATTGCGCGGGAGCAGAGAGGGAAGGACCACGGTGTCGACGACGACGACGCGACCTCGGTTCGCGACCCGCACGCTGCTGCTGCATCTCGCCACGGTCGCCCTTGTCGTCGTGATGTGCACCGGCGTGTACCTCCTACTCGCCGTGCAGCAGCTTCGCACCGAAGCCGAGTCCACCGCCCTCGGCATCGCCCGGACCCTCGCCGAGGACCCGCAGGTCCGCGACGAGGTCGCACGGATCTCGGCCGCCGAAGAGGCGCCGGACCCGGACGAGCTCAGGAAGGGCGAGCTCGCGCGCCTTGCAGCGGACGTCTCTGACCGCACCGGTGCACTGTTCGTCGTCATCGCCGATGAGGACGGCATCCGCCTCGCCCATCCCACCAGTTCACGCATCGGCCAGATGGTGAGCACACCCTTCGAGGAGGTGCTCGCCGGGAACGAGGTGGTCGACTGGCAGACCGGAACCCTCGGCGAGTCGGCTCGCGCCAAGGTCCCCGTGCTCGACGATGCGGGGATCCCCGTCGGCGAGGTCAGCGTCGGATTCGAGCGCACAGGCGTCTTCGATGACCTGCCTCCGCTGCTCGCGGTGATCGGCATTACCGCCGCCGGTGCCCTGGCGCTGGCTCTCCTCGCGTTTCTGCTGCTGCGCCGTCGCTGGGAGCGCCTGACGCTCGGCGTGCAGCCCGAGGAGCTCGTGGCGCTCGTGCAGAACCAGACAGCAGTGCTGAATGGCGTGGATGACGGCGTCCTGGCCGTCGACACGGCAGGGATCGTGCGGGTGAGCAATGATGCGGCCGATCGGATGCTCGGTCTCGCCGCCGCTGTGGGACGACCGCTGGCGGAGCTCTCGCTGCCGAGCGCTGTCGTCGAGACCGCGACGGGAGCGCCCACGACGTCGAGCACCGTCGTGGACCACCGCGTGCTCTACCTCGATTCCCGTCCGGTGATCCGCGACGGCAGGCCGCTCGGACATGTGCTGATCATCCGTGACCGCACGGACCTCATAGCTCTGACGGAGCGACTGGAGACCGTGCAAGCCGTGACCGCCGCTCTGCGCGTGCAGCGTCACGAGTTCGCGAATCGGATGCACGTGGTCGCGGGGCTCATCGACGCAGCCAGGATCGACGATGCTCGGGGATTCCTCGATGAGCTCGTCGAGCGCGGCTCGGTCGCATTCCCCGTCGCCGGGCTCGACCTGCTCAGCGACCCGTTCCTGCACTCTTTCCTGGGCGCCAAGGGGATCGAGGCCGGTGAACGCGGCGTCTCCCTGCGCGTCGCGGACGAGAGCCAGCTGATCGGCAGTGTGGCAGAACCGGAGGACGTCGCCGCCGTCGTGGGCAACCTCGTCGACAACGCGGTGACCGCCGCCGTCGCCGGAGCGCGGACTCCCCGCTGGGTCGAGGTCGCGGTGCTCGGAGACGGCGACGCGCTCGTCGTCACGGTCGCAGACTCGGGACCGGGACTCGCGGGGATCGACCCGATGGCTCCGAGTCAGCCGCGCGACGACGACACAGACCGCGTGCACGGCCGCGGGCTCGGCATCCCGTTGGCTCGAGACATCGCGCGCCGCCGCGGCGGCGATCTCTGGATCATCGACGCAGGAGGCGAGGAGCACGGTGCCGTGTTCGCCGCTCGACTCGGTGGCACCGTCACCGACACATCGACGACTGAGGAGAACCGATGAACGATCCCCTGCGGGTGCTGATCCTCGACGACGACTTCCGCGTCGGACGACTGCACCGGAGCATCATCGACGACCAGCCCGGATTCTCGGCACTGGAGCCCGTCCGCACCCTCGCCGAGGCACGGGACGGCATCCGCTCATCACGCCCTGACCTCCTCCTGGCGGATGTCTTTCTCCCGGACGGAGACGGCATCGCCCTCGTGCGTGAGAGCGGCGTGGACGCGATCCTCATCTCGGCCGCCGACGACGCGCCGACGATTCGACGCGCGCTCAGATCGGGCGCCGTCGGGTACCTGCTGAAGCCGTTCGATCGTCGGGCGCTGGTCGGCCTGCTCGAGCGCTACGCGCGGTACCGCAACCTGCTCGCCGGAGATCGTCCCCTTCGCCAGGAGGACACCGATCGCGCCCTGGCGATCCTCCACGGATCCGGGGAACCTGTGTCTGTCTCGCGATCCGCGACCGAGCAGCTGGTGCTCACCGCTCTCGGCGACGGCGAGGCGTCGGCGGCAGAAGTCGGAGAGCGCGTCGGGATCTCGCGTGCCACCGCGCAGCGCCACCTCGCGGCTCTCGCTGCTCGGACGGTCGTGGAGGTCCGCCTGCGGTACGGGGCGACCGGACGGCCGGAGCACCGGTACGCGGCCCGCTCCTGACCCGCGCCGCAGCTCAGCGGCGTCAGCTCAGGAGTCGGAGCCCACCGCGGCGAGTCGAGCCTCTTCGTCGGCCTGGATCGCACTCTCGATGATCGGCTCGAGAGCGCCGTCCATCACCTGATCGAGGTTGTAGGCCTTGAATCCCGTGCGGTGGTCGGCGATGCGATTCTCGGGGAAGTTGTAGGTGCGGATGCGCTCGGACCGATCCATGCCGCGGATCTGCGACTTGCGTGCATCGGATGCCGCGGCATCCAGCTCCTCCTGCTGCTTCGCCAGCAGTCGCGCCCGGAGCACGCGCATCGCGGCCTCACGGTTCTGCAGCTGCGACTTCTCGTTCTGCATCGACACGACGATTCCACTGGGCACGTGTGTGATGCGCACCGCCGAGTCGGTCGTGTTGACGGACTGTCCGCCCGGGCCCGAGGACCGGAAGACATCGATCTTCAGGTCGTTCTGATTGATCGCGATCTCGTCGGGCTCGTCGACCTCGGGGAACACCAGCACTCCGGTGGTCGAGGTGTGGATCCGCCCCTGCGACTCGGTCGCGGGCACGCGCTGCACGCGGTGCACGCCGCCTTCGTATTTCAGGTGCGCCCAGACGCCCTGGGCGGGGTCCGTGGACGATCCCTTGATCGCGACCTGAACGTCCTTGTAGCCGCCGAGATCGGATTCGTTGCGCTCGAGGAGCTCGGTCTTCCAGCCCTTGGAGGCTGCGTACTGGATGTACATGCGCAGCAGATCCGCGGCGAACAGCGCCGACTCGGCGCCGCCCTCCCCCGCCTTGATCTCCATGATGACGTCGCGCGCGTCATCGGGATCGCGTGGGATGAGCAGTCGGCGCAGCTTCTCCTGCGATGACTGCACCCCCTCTTCGAGGGTCGGGATCTCAGCGGCGAACGCCTCGTCCTCGCGGGCGAGCTCCCTCGCGGCGTCGAGGTCATCGGATGCCGCCGCCCACGCCTCATAGGCGGCGACGATCCGCGACAGCTCGGCGTAGCGACGGTTGACGCGCTTCGCCCGAGCAGCATCGGCGTGCACCGCCGGGTCGGAGAGTTCCTCCTGCACCCGGCGATGCTCGTCGATCAGAGTCTGGACGGACTCGAACACCCCGGCTCCGCTCAGCGGATGTTGTTGTCGTGTCCGTGCGCACCCGAGGGGAGCGTCGGAATCGACTTCTGCATCTGCACGAGGAACTCGACGTTCGAGTGGGTCTCCCTGAGCTTGCCCAGGACGACCTCGAGCGCCTGCTGCTGGTCGAGGCCCGCAAGGGCGCGACGCAGCTTCCAGGTGATCTTGACCTCGTCGGTCGACAGCAGCATCTCTTCGCGGCGGGTGCTCGACGCGTTGACGTCGACGGCCGGGAAGATGCGCTTGTCTGCGAGCTGGCGCGACAGGCGCAGTTCGCTGTTGCCGGTGCCCTTGAACTCCTCGAAGATCACCTCGTCCATCTTGGAGCCGGTCTCGACCAGCGCCGTGGCGAGGATCGTCAGGGATCCGCCGTTCTCGATGTTGCGCGCAGCACCGAAGAAGCGCTTGGGCGGGTACAGCGCCGAGGCGTCGACGCCACCCGAGAGCACCCGTCCGGATGCCGGAGCAGCGAGGTTGTACGCACGGCCGAGGCGGGTGATCGAGTCGAGCAGCACGACGACGTCGCGGCCCAGCTCGACGAGACGCTTGGCGCGCTCGATGGCGAGCTCGGCGACCGTGGTGTGGTCTTCTGCCGGACGGTCGAAGGTCGAGGCGATGACCTCGCCCTTCACCGTGCGCTCCATGTCGGTGACCTCTTCGGGGCGCTCGTCGACGAGCACGACCATGAGGTGGACCTCGGGGTTGTTCTGCGCGATCGCGTTGGCGATCTGCTGCAGGACGATCGTCTTGCCGGCCTTGGGCGGCGCGACGATGAGGCCGCGCTGTCCCTTGCCGATCGGGGCCACGAGATCGATGATGCGCTGCGTGAGCTTCTCGGGCGCCGTCTCGAGGCGCAGACGCTCCTGCGGGTAGAGCGGCGTGAGCTTGCCGAACTCCACACGGGTCGCGGCGTCGTCGATCGACAGGCCGTTGATCGAGTCGACCTTCACCAGCGCGTTGTACTTCTGGCGGCCCTGCTGCTCGCCCTCGCGGGGCTGCTTGATCGAGCCGACGATCGCGTCGCCCTTGCGGAGGTTGTACTTCTTGACCTGTCCGAGCGACACGTAGACGTCGCTGGGGCCGGCGAGGTATCCGGTCGTGCGGACGAAGGCGTAGTTGTCGAGCACGTCGAGGATTCCGGCGATCGGGACGAGGACGTCGTCCTCGCCGATCTCGGTGTCGAACTCGTCCGTCGGCGCGCCGCCGCGGCGCTTGTTGCGCTGACGATTGCGGCCGTTGCCGCCCTCGTCTTCGGCGGGTGCCGTCTGCGGCTGCTGCTGCTGCTGGGGCTGCTGCTCGCCGCCCTGGCCGTTGCCGTTCTGGCCGCGTCCGCGGTTACGGCTGCGGTTGCGGTTGCGGTTGCGACCGCCCTGCTCCTCGCCGTCGCCGGAATCAGAGGAGGAGTCCGCCGCGGGTGCTGCCTCGGCCGGTGCGGCGTCAGCGGGCTTCTCGGCTGCGGGAGTCTCGGCCTCGGCAGCAGGCTTCTTCGCCGTGCGGCGTCCGCGACCGGTGGTCTTCTTCGGCTCGTCGGCAGAACCCGCCTCTGCGGAACCGGCGTCCGCGGAGCCGTTGGACTCTGCGGTCTTCGCTGCGGGAGCCTCGGTGGATTCGGCGGGTGCTGGCGCGGAGGCTGCAGGAGCCTCGGCGGTCGTCGCAGGAGACTCAGCGTTCTCTGCGTCAGCCTTCTTCGCACGGCTGCGGCGAGGGGCCTTCGCCTTGGGTGCCGCGTCGGCGGCGGGTGCCTCGGCTGCGGGAGCCTCGGTGGCCGGTGCGCTGTCGGTGGATGCTGCGGCCTTCTCGGCCTTCTCAGCCTTCGCGGCGGCGGTCGCGGTGCTCGCACGGCGCGGAGCGCGCTTGCGGGCCGGTGCGACCTCGGTCGCGGCGGTCGTCGCGGCGTCGGAGCTCGCGGCCTTCGCCGCAGCCTCGGCGGCGGGTGCCGCCTGGTCGTTCTGGGTCTCGGAGAAATTCTCCACGAGTACTCCCTCTTTGGTCTCGGGGACATGAGCGGCACGCGCACAACGGGTGCTGCGCGCGATCGCACGGGCTGACGCTCGGCGTCAGCCAGCCTCTGCACTGGGTTCTCGGAAAGAACGAGGTTCTCGGTGAGAGCAGTGCGACAGGGGTTTTGCGTGCGGGTCTTGCAGAGTTGCAATGGGGCCAGATTCACGCAGTTACGTGGAGCCCTCCGCTCGATTCCCCACTGTACCACCACGCACGTCGACCGCGAGCAGCAGCGCATCCCACGGGGTGTCGGTCGTCGATTCCGCCAGTTCCACGGCGTCCTGACGACTTCCGGGGCCGTCTGCGAGAACCAGCACGCTGGGTCCGGCGCCGGACACCACGGCGGCGAAACCTGCCGCACGGAGCGTCTGGACGAGCCGCTGCGTCTCGGGCATCGCCTCGGCGCGGTAGTCCTGATGCAGTCGGTCGGCGGTCGCGTCGAGCAGCAGCTCCGGGCTCTGCATCAGCGCGGCGATGAGCAGCGCCGAGCGCGAGACGTTGAAGACCGCATCGGCCGTCGACACCTGCGGCGGCTGCAGCGATCGCGCCTTCGACGTCGACATCGTGTACGACGGAACGAGCACGAGCGGCGAGACGCCGCGGTGCACGAGGAGCTTCTTGTGCTGGGGACCTCGTTCGCCGACCCAGGCGATCGTCAGACCGCCGAACAGCGCGGGAGCCACGTTGTCGGGGTGCCCTTCGATCTCGGTGGCGAGGCGCAGCATGTCGGCGTCGTCGATGTCGACGTCGCCCTCGAGCAGGCCCTTCGCCGCGAGGATCCCCGCCGCGACCGCCGCGCCGGAGGACCCGAGTCCGCGCCCGTGGGGCACCCCGTTCTCCGCGACGATGCGCAGGCCCGGGACGGCGCGATCGACGTCGGCGTACACGTGAGCGATCGTGCGGACGATCAGGTTCGAGTCGTCACGAGGGATCTCGCTCGCGCCGGAACCCGAGACCTCGATCTCGAGCTCGCCGGCGGCGAGCTCGGTCACGAGAAGCGTGTCGTAGACGCTGAGCGCGAGTCCGAGCGTGTCGAATCCGGGACCGAGGTTGGCGCTGGTCGCCGGCACGGTCACCTCGACCGTGCGCCCTGCCGCCATCGTCACTCGCCTTCCACGCGGAGCACCGAGACGACCCGCTCGACGACAGAGCTGGCGGCGAGTGCGTCGACCGTGGCGCTGAGCGCGGCGTCCGTGGCCCGGTGCGTGCCGATGACGAGACGAGCGGTGGGCTCGTCCTCTCCTTCGACCGTCTGCACCACGGTCGCGACGGAGACCGATCCGTCGCTGAGGATGCCGGCGACGGTCGCGAGCACACCGGGGGCGTCCGAGACCTCGAGGGTGATCTGGTAGCGGGTGGTGACATGACCGATCGGCACCACCGGGAGGTTGGCCCTGGTGGACTCCCCCACGCCGACGCCGCCGGCGATATGGCGTCGAGCCGCCGACACGACGTCTCCGAGCACGGCGGATGCGGTCTGCACGCCACCGGCGCCTGCGCCGTAGAACATGAGCGAGCCCGCAGCCTCGGCCTCGACGAACACGGCGTTGTTGGCGCCGTGCACCGACGCGAGAGGGTGCGACGTCGGCACGAGGGCCGGGTAGACGCGCACCGAGATCGACTCGGTGCCGTTGGCCTCGATGCGCTCGCACACGGCGAGCAGCTTGATGACGAAGCCGGCTGCGCGCGCCTCATCGATCATCGACGCGGTGATGGTCGTGATGCCCTCGCGGTACACGGCGTCGAGCGGAACAGCCGTGTGGAAGGCGAGGCTCGCGAGGATCGCGGCCTTCTGCGCGGCGTCGTATCCCTCGACGTCGGCGGTCGGGTCGGCCTCGGCGTATCCGAGACGCTGCGCGTCGGCGAGCACATCGGCGAAGTCGGCGCCCTCGGTGTCCATGCGGTCGAGGATGTAGTTGGTCGTGCCGTTCACGATTCCCATGATGCGCACCACGCGGTCACCGGCGAGAGAGTCGCGCAGCGGGCGGATGATCGGGATGGCACCGGCGGCGGCGGCCTCATAGTAGACGGATGCGCCCACGCGGTCGGCCGCTTCGAAGAGCTCGGGGCCGTGAGTGGCCAGCAGCGCCTTGTTGGCGGTCACGACGTCGGCACCGGAGCCGATCGCCTGCAGGATGCTCGTGCGGGCGGGCTCGATGCCGCCGATCAGCTCGATCACGATGTCGGAGCCGAGAATCAGCGATTCGGCATCGGTCGTGAACAGCTCTTTCGGCAGATCGGTCTCGCGCGGCGCATCGAGGTTGCGCACCGCGATGCCGGCCAGCTCCAGCGTGGCACCCGCCCGGTCGGCGAGCTCATCGCCGTGGCGCAGCAGCAGGGCGGCCACCTGGGAGCCGACCGCTCCGGCGCCGAGCAGCGCCACCCGAAGTCGTCGATACTCAGTCGTCATTGCATCTCTCCTTAGGAGGGTGGTTCAGTCGTGCTTCGTCGGGGACCGCGTCGTTCGTCGCGCGGATCACCCGTGGCTCTCGGGGGCCGCGACACCGACGTCGCGAGACAGCACGTCGGCGATCGTCTCACCGCGGACGATGACCGCCGATCGGCCGTCGCTCACAGCGACGATCGGAGGGCGAGGGACATGGTTGTAGTTGCTCGCGAGCGGCGCACAGTACGCACCGGTCGAGGGGACCGCGAGCAGATCGCCGGGAGAGACGTCGGCCGGAAGGTACTCATGGTCGACGACGATGTCGCCGGACTCGCAGTGCTTGCCCACGACCCTGCTGAGCTGCGGCGAGCCGATGCCGACCCGGGAGGCGAGTCGAGCCGAGAACTGCGCGTCGTACAGCGCCGTCCTGGCGTTGTCGCTCATTCCGCCGTCGACGCTGATGTAGCGCCGGGTCGCGCCCGAGTCGAGCGCGACGTTCTTGGTCGTCCCGACCTCGTAGAGCGTCACTCCGGCAGTGCCGACGATGGCCCTGCCCGGCTCGAACGACAACGCGGGCACGGCGATGCCTCGCGCGGCGCAGCCTTCGGCGACGGCGGCGACGATCTCGCCCGCGAGGGTCTCGATCGGCGTCGGATCGTCGACGCTCGTGTAGGCGATTCCGAACCCCCCGCCGAGGTTGAGCTGCGGAACCGGTCCGCCCTCGAGGAGAGTCGCATGGAGCTCGAGCACGCGCGACGCCGACTCGCGGAAGCCCGCGACGCCGAAGATCTGCGATCCGATGTGGCAGTGAAGGCCGGCGAACTCGATTCCCGGGATCTCCCTGATGCGGGCGACGGCCTGCTCGGCCTCGGGCAGCGGGAAGCCGAACTTCTGGTCTTCGTGGGCCGTCGCGAGGAAGTCGTGCGTCTCGGCGTGCACGCCGCTGATGACCCGCACCAGCACCCGCTGCACAGCGCCGGTCCTGGCGGTGATGGCCGCGAGACGCTCGATCTCGATCGCGCTGTCGACGATGATCGTGCCGATGCCCACCTCGACCGCGCGCTCGAGCTCGGCGACCGACTTGTTGTTCCCGTGGAACCCCAGCGACGACGGAGAGACGCCGGCCGCGAGTGCGACCTCGAGTTCACCACCGGTGCACACGTCGACGTTGAGTCCCTCTTCGGTCACCCAGCGCGCGATCGTCGTGGTCAGCAGCGCCTTGCCGGCGTAATACACCCGCGCGGTCGTGCCGTGGGCGGCGGCGGCCGCGTCGAAGGACGAGCGGAAGGCGCGGGCCCGAGATCGCACCTCGTCCTCGTCGATCACGAGCAGCGGCGTGCCGTACGACTCCGCGAGATCGGTGGCGGAGATCCCCGCGAGCCGCAGCGCTCCGTCGTCACCGCGGACGGCGGACGCCGGCCACACGGCGGTGGGAAGATCATTCGCGTCGTCGGGCACGACGAGCCATTCCGGGGCGAGCGAGTCGGCAGGGGAAAGCAAGGAACACCAATCGTGGGACGGGTCTCGGGCGGATGCGCGCACTGCGAGGTTGCCCCCGATTCTAGGGCACCGTGCATGCCGCATCAGTCATGGTGACGCCCGGCGTCAACCCCCTGCGGACACATCCCACCGACTCCTAAGGTGGTGGAGATGAGCACCGAATCCGCAGCACCCGATGCCCGACGCCCCGGCCTGATCGCGCGCGTCAGCGCGTCGGCGATCCGCTGGGCTCTGACACGGCGCCCGGTCCGCGCGTTCCTGCTCTACTCCGAGCGGCGGGGCCCGATGCTCGCCGACAGCGTGACATACCGCGCTCTGTTCAGCGTCTTCGCCGCCGTGCTCCTGGGGTTCTCGATCGCCGCTCTCTGGCTCGCCGGCAATCCCGACGCCTGGAACGCGATCATCTCCGCCGTGCAGTCCGTGGTGCCCGGTCTCATCGGCGAAGACGGCGTCGTCAATCCCGACGATCTCAAGGAGCCGATATCGCTCTCCGTCGCGGGCGCCATCTCGACGGTCGCGCTGATCGGCTCGGCGCTCGGCGCCGTCGGATCGCTGCGCACCGCGGTGCGCGTCCTCGCTGGAACCGCGCATGCCGACGTGCTGTTCATCTGGGTCATGCTCCGCAACCTGCTGCTCGCGGCCGGCGTCGCCGTGCTGTTCGTCGCCGCAGCGGCCGTCACATTCGCCGGTCGGCTCGGGATCACCTGGATCAGCGGTCTGCTCGGCATTCCCGAGGATTCGCCCGCGGCATCCTGGAGCATCCGGATCGTCTCCCTGGTCGTCGTGCTGGCACTCGACACGGTGCTCATCGCCGGGGTGTTCCGCCTGCTCTCCGGGCTGCGCCCCGCAGCCCGCTCGCTCTGGATCGGGTCCCTCATAGGCGGAGTCGGGCTGCTCGTGCTGCAGGAGCTGTCCGGCCTGTTCATCGGCGGCGCGACGAGCAACCCTCTCCTCGCCTCCTTCGCCACCCTGCTGGCGCTGCTCATCTGGCTCAATCTGTCGACCCAGGTCATCCTGATCGCGTGCGCCTACATCGTCACGTCGGAGGAGGAACGCAAGGACCGGGTGCACGCGCGGTTCGGCGCGACGACCTTCCCCCAGCGACGCGTGCAGCGCGCCGAAGCGGAGGTCGCGCTGGCGACGTCCGAGCTTCGGGAGGCGCAGAAGGCCGAGCGCGAGGCCCGTCTCGGAACCGACGAGGACTGAGCCCGTCTCAGGGGCAGGTGCCCTTTCCGAGCAGGGTCTGATCGGTCGCGATCGCACCGTCGACGTCGACGTCGATCACAGCCTCCGATCCGTCGATCTTGAGGCCCGTGAGGGTGATGCCGGCGGGAAGCTGGTCGGCGATGCAGATGCGCTGCGTCTGGGTGAGCTGCTCCCCCAGAGCACCGAGACTCGAGCCGACCTGATCCGCGTCGACCTCGAGTCCGCCGACGGTGAGGCCGACAGGAGTGAGCTCGAGATCTCCCTCGGCCACCCCCGGGGTCACCGTGAGCGATACCGGGATGGCGAGGCCGAGAACGCTCACCGAACCCGCGACCGTCGCGTTCGGCGATTCGAGCGTGACCGTGTCGATCGGCAGCTCGGTGTTCGAGAGCAGGGACGTGAACTGGGACTCGTCGATGCGGATCGTGCCGGATGCGGATGCGAGGTCACCGCCGCGCAGCGGCACGCCCGTGGCGGTGACGTCGACGGCGCCCGTGACCCCCTCCAGCGTGACCGAGTCGGTCGAGAGATGCAGGGTGTCCAGCGTTCCGCCGATCAGCTGCGGGATCAGGATGCCGTCGGCTTCGACGGCGAGCTTCTGGTCGGCCGGCAGGTCGAGCTGCTCGATCACCATGCCCCGCACGATGCCGGGCAGGACAGCGCGCGCGATGAGCTCCGCAGCGACGGCGAGAACAGCGAGAACGACCACGACGATCAGCAGCACCCAGGGCCAGCGCTTGCGCGCGCGCTTCGGCGGTATGGCACCGGCATCCCCGCCGTCCTTCCCACCCGGGATCACGAGCGTCGGATGCTCGGAATCCGCGGACGGGTAAGGAAGGGTGTGATTGTCGTCGCTCATGCTGCCATCCTGCCCTACGGCACGGACGACGGCAGAGGTCACATGCGCTCGGGAGCGGACACGCCGAGCAGGTCGAGGCCGTTGCGGAAGACCTGCCCTGCGGCGTCATTGAGCCACAGACGCGTGCGGTGCACGGTCTCGATGGGGTCGTCGCCCTGTGGGATCACGCGGCAGTTGTCGTACCAGCGGTGGTACAGGCCGGCGAGCTCCTCGAGGTAGCGCGCGACGCGGTGCGGCTCGCGCACTTCGGCCGCGAACGCCACGATGCGCGGGAACTCCTGCAGAGCGCCGAGCAGAGCGCTCTCGGTCTCGTGCGTGAGCGTCTCGGGCGCGAACTCCGAGCGATCCACACCGGAATCGGCGGCATTACGGGCCACGTTGTGCGTGCGGGCATGCGCGTACTGCACGTAGAACACCGGGTTGTCGTTCGTGCGCTTCTGCAGCAGCTCAGGATCGAGAGCGAGCGGGGAGTCAGCAGGCGAACGCTCGAGCGAGTAGCGCAGCGCATCGGTGCCGAGCCATTCGCGCAGATCGTCCATCTCGATGATGTTGCCCGCACGCTTGCTCAGCCGCGCTCCCCCGACCGAGACCAGCTGACCGATCAGCACCTCGACGTTCTTCTCGGGGTCTTCCCCGGCGGCGCCGGCGATCGCCTTGAGGCGGTGGACGTAGCCGTGGTGGTCGGCTCCGAGAAGGTACAGCTTGTACTCGAAGCCGCGGTCACCCTTGTTCAGGTAGTACGCGGCGTCGGCGGCGAAGTACGTGTACTCGCCGTTGGAGCGACGGATCACGCGATCCTTGTCGTCACCGAAGTCGGTGGTGCGCACCCACACTGCACCCTCGTCGTCGAACACGTGTCCCTGCTCGCGCAGGCGATCGACGGCGCGATCGACGAAGCTGACGCCGTCCGCGTCCTTGGCGTGCAGCGTGCGCTCCGAGAACCACACGTCGAAGTCGACGTTGAACTTCGAGAGCGACTGCTTCTGCTCCTCCAGCTGGAAGCCGTAGGCGAGCTCCCGCGTGACGACCACCTGCTCGTCACCGGAGAGCTCGAGCAGGTCCGGACGCGCCACGAGAACACGAGCGGCCAGATCGCCGATGTAGCTGCCGGCGTACCCGCCCTCGGGAGTTGGTTCGCCCTTGACGGCGGCCAGCACCGAATTCGCGAAGCGCTCCATCTGCACTCCGGCGTCGTTGATGTAGTACTCCCTCGCGACCTTCGCGCCGGAGGCCGCGAGCACCCGGGCGATCGCATCGCCGAGCGCCGCCCAGCGAGTGTGGCCGATGTGCAGCGGCCCGGTCGGGTTCGCGCTCACGAACTCGATGTTGATGCTGTGACCGGCCTGCGTGTCGTTGTGCCCGTACTCGGCGCCGGCTTCCACGATGAGCTTCGCCAGCGCGCCGGCGGCAGCCGCGTCGAGGCGGATGTTGATGAAGCCCGGCCCTGCGACCTCGGCGGTCTGCACGCCATCCACCTGCGCGAGGCCATCGGCGATCTGCTGCGCCAACTCGCGCGGGTTCGTGCCGAACGGCTTCGCCAGGCGCATCGCGATGTTCGAGGCCCAGTCGCCGTGGTCGCGGTTGCGCGGACGCTCGAAGACGATGTCCGACGCGGACAGCGAGAACGGCTCGCCAGGACGTCGTTCCTCGGCGATCGGTGCGAGGACGGCGAGGAGGGCTGTGGCGAGCGATTCAGGGTTCATAGGCCTCCCAGTTTACGGCGCGTCACGCGCCCGAATTTGCGAGGGCGGATTCGTGATCTACAGTCATGCCATGAAGGCCGCATCCGCCCGCTATCGTCTGCCCGTCGCGGGCCTCGCCGTCGCAGTGATCCTGGCGGTCGCGGCAGTCATCCTCGGCGTGTGGCGGCCCTGGGTTCCGATGCCGTCTTCGGCACCCGTTGGTGCTGCGGCGGCCGCGGACGAATCAGTGGCGATCGCGCCGGTTCCCCTTCTTCTTCCGGAGCATCCGACCGTTCTCGTGTTCGGCGACTCCTGGACCTACGGCTCGGCCGCGACCGAGCCGACCCTCGGATACGCCTATCAGCTCGCCGACCTGATCGACGGACAGACGATCGTCGACGGAATCCGCGGCAGCGGTTACCTCAAGCCCGGACTCGATGGGCCGGCCTTCGGTGTGCGCATCGCCGCTCTGGACCCGGCACTCACTCCAGACCTGATCATCCTCCAGGGGTCGATCAACGACCGGGCGCAGGGCGAGGCCGGATACCGCGAGGCCGTCACCGCCGCGTGGGATGCCATGGCGGCGAAGTATCCGGACGCGTCGATCGTCATTCTGGGGCCGGCGCCGCACGAACTTCCCGTGGGCGCTGAGACCGCGCGCATCGACGCCGATCTCGGTGAACTCGCCGCCGCTCGCGGATGGTGGTACATCTCCCCCGTCGCACAGAACTGGATCACCGACCAGAACTACCTGTCGGTCATCGACGTCGAGATCGGCCGCAAGCATCCGTCGACCGACGGTCACCGCTACCTCGCCGAGAAGCTGGCCGCAGCGCTCGGCGAACTGGGCGACGCGCCGGTGACCGAGGCCGGTGGGTCGGAGACCACTCCCGAGCAGTGATATTGTCGATCGGTACGCCTCCGTAGCTCAGTGGATAGAGCGCCGGTTTCCGGTACCGTAGGTCGCAGGTTCGACTCCTGTCGGGGGCACACACGGGTCACGCGCTGCATAAATGAGAATTCGCACGCGGAGCCGAGATATCGAGAAAGGCCGCCTGGCTCCAGGCGGCCTTTCTCGTTGCGCTCGCGGCCCACTTACTCCGGTGGCTCGCTGCCGAGTTCACGACGGGCCAGTTCGAGCGAGCTCATCGCGGCAGCCTCGCTGGAATGCCCCTCGCTGACGGCCAGGTAGTGGCCTCCCGCGCTCTTGAGGCGCCATCGGTAGTCTCCGGACGCGTCGCGGTAGACCTCGAACCGGCCCTTCGGCCCTGGCTCCACTCTGCCGAGCGCAGCGGCGACCGCCGGGTTCCTGACCTCCGCGAGGATCGTAGCGCGCAGCTGCGCCGCCGGCGCCTCAGCCACCCCCGTGAGAGACGAGAGGATGCTCACCGCGGTCGCCCGATCTTCGTCCGTGACCCACCGCTCACGCGCGAGCGCCTCGATGAGCGTGAGGCCGCTCGCTGCCTCCTTGAGATCGGAGCTGAACGCGAGCGCGTGTGCGTGTTCGAATCGGCGCGACCACTCCTGACGAGCATCCGTGGCTCGCTGGGTCCGCCTCGTCAGCATGAAGCTGACGACAGACCAGATCAGTCCGACTCCTGCCACGCCGGCCGCGATGATCGCGGCGAGGAGTGTCGCGCCGGAGTCCGTCATGCCCACACGATAGCGCGCACCGACCGAGCCGGGACAAGGATTCCGTCCGCCTGACCCCTAGTCGTAGCTGTGGTGCACATGCCAGCCGTCCTCACCCCGGAAGACGTCGAACACCAGGGAGTGGCCCTCGTCATCCGTGCCCTGGAACCGCCATCCGTACAACCCTCGCTCCGACTCCGGCGCCGCTGACCAGATCGAGTCCCTGAGTCGCGTGGGCGTGTCGGAGACCTTCCACCGACGCCCGGCGAAGACCATTCGCGACGGGATGTCGTCGACCATCCATATAGTCGCAGGCAGATGAGCGGGAGCTGGTCGCATGAGTCGAGAATAGAACAAATCTTCGAATCTTGCTACCGTTGTCACTGGGCCGGAGAAGGGAGCCGGCATGGGCACGAGCAAGCGCCTGGCAGCCCACTACGACATGCGCTCTCAGCATCAGACCATCCTCACCGCAGCGCGCGCCGGCGCTCTTCAATCCCTGACGGAGCGCGAGCTCGCGCTCCGGGAACAGCCCGTCACGATCTATCCGCAGCCGTATCGTGCGGTCCGCGCCTGGGTGCGCTTCGGGCCCGAAGCGGTGCGGGTCGATGCGAAGCTCGCGCGGTCGACACCGTTGGCCGCAGGCATCGAGTTCCGGGCAGGCGACCGGACGTTCCGGTGCTGGGTGTGGGGCAATGCAGTGACCGTCGATGGGGGCTAGCGAGACCGACTTCTGAGCAGAGGCTCTCGACGCCGGAACAGAAGTTCGTCGGGAGACCTCCTGGTCGCCATCGGCCAGCTATTGAGCTACTGGACTCTGACGGACGAGCAGCAGGCCACTCTGATCGACATGCTCGTCGATGCGGGCGGGGTCACGGTGCTGGGTGAGTCGCAGGACCGGCTCGGCCGAGACATGGTCGGGCTCCGGGTCAGCGATGAGGGGACGTCCTACCAGAACACCCTCCTCATCTCCGAGGACACCGGCTGGATCACAGGCATCGAGAACGAGCTGACGAAGCCGATGGAGTTCATCCCGGCCGGCGTCGTCGGCTACACGATGTGGGACATCGAGTAGCCCCGGTACATGACGGAATCAGGCGGCCGACGTCGCGTCGGGCTGGTCCTCACGTCGGGTCTTGGCGGTCGCTCCGAGGGAGATCGTCGACAGGAGACCGAGGGACAGGAACCCTGCCGCCGTCCACGCCGCGAAACGCGTGCCGTCGGAGAACGCGGCCTTGGCGTCGTCGGCGATGTCAGCCGTCTCGGGCTGCGCCTCCAGTCCGCTGATCGCTCCGCCCGCACTGTCGACGACGGCCGACACGATCTGATCACGCTGCTCGGCCGGGAGTCCCCGAGCGTCGAGTGATGACGCGAGTATCCCCGCCGTGCTCGTGAACAGCACGGTGCCGAGCACTGCGACCCCGAGCGCTGCACCGAGCTGTCGTGACGTCGACTGCGTGCCCGAAGCCGCGCCGCTGTCGTCGACCGGCACATCGGCGAGCACGACGCCGGTCAGCTGAGCGGTGGCGAGGCCGACACCGAGGCCGTAGACGAAGAGGAACGGGATCAGCGGCACCCACGACGCATCGGGGGCGATGACGAAGCCGACTCCGGCGACGCCGATGATCTCGGCGATGAGGCCCGCACGGACGACCCACACCGGCGCGATCTTTCCGCTGGCCGCCCCCGCGGCACCGCTCGCGACGAAGGATCCGAGGGCGAGCGCGAGCAGCAGGAGTCCGGTCTGCAGCGCATCGAAGCCGAGGACGAACTGCAGCCACAGGGGCAGAGCGAGGATGATGCCGAACTCTCCCAGCGACACGACTGTCGCCGCGATGTTGCCGTTGCGGAACGAGGGGATGGAGAACAGACGCAGAGCAAGCAGCGTGGACCTGCCCTGCCGCTCGCGATGCACACCCCATGCGATGAACGCGACGAGTGCCACGATCGCCAGCGCGAAGGCGAAGGGGATCGGAGAGACATCGAGCGGCCAGGCCCAGTCGCCGATCTGCGGACGTTGGTCGACGAGCCACCAGCCGTACGTGCGCCCCTCGATGAGGCCGAACACGAGGCTGGCCATGGTGATGACCGAGAGGATCGCCCCGACCACATCGATCTTCGACGTCCGGTCGCTGCGCGACTCCGCCACCGTGAGCAGCACGCCGATGACGATGATGATGCCCAGCGGGATGTTGATCCCGAACGCCCACCGCCAGGAGAAGGCAGTCGTCAGCCATCCGCCGAGCAGCGGTCCCACAGCGGCCATTCCGCCGATCGTCGACCCCCACACCGCGAAGGCGATCCCCCGCTCGCGCCCGCGGAAGGTGGCGTTGATGATCGACAGCGTGGTCGGCAGGATCATCGATCCGCCCACTCCCTGCGCAAGACGGGCGAGGATCAGCATCCCGCCGTCCGGGGCGAAGGCCGCGAGCACCGAGGATGCTGCGAAGACCACGACTCCGATGATCATCATGCGCCGACGCCCGAGCCGATCCGCGAGGCTGCCGAACACGAGCAGCAGCGCGGCGAACACCAGCGTGTACGCCTCCTGCACCCACTGCACTTCGGTGGAGGTGATGCCGAGATCGTCGACGATCGCCGGAATCGCCACATTCACGATCGTCGAGTCGACGATGATCAGCGAGACGGCGATGCTGATGAAGACCAGGCCCACCCAGCGCAGGCGAATGTAGCGTTCCATGACTACTAGCTTAGCTAGCAATAAGCGCGGCGTGCGGTTTTTTGATCTCGAGGTGCACCCGGCTACAGCATCGCGGTGAGCACTCCCCCCTCCGCCCGCAGCGCCGCGCCGTTGGTAGCCGATGAGCGAGGACTGGCGATGTAGGTCACCAGACTCGCGATCTCATCGGGCTCGATGAACCGCTCGAGCAGCGTTGTGCGGTTCTGACCGATGATGGAGGCTTTCATCACCTCGGGCGGAAGGGACTGCGCCTCTGCCACGGCTGCAACGCTCGCCGCCACCCCGTCCGAATACGTCGGCCCTCCGAGGATCGTGTTCACAGTCACGGCGGTGCCTCTGGTGCGCTTGGCCAGCCCGCTGCCGAGAGCGGCCATCGCGGCCTTCGTCGTGCCGTAGTGCACCATGTCGGCGGGGATGTTCACCCCGGACTCGCTGCTGATGAAGACGATGCGGCCCCACCCCCGCGCAAGCATGCCTCCGAGAAGGTGGCGGGACAGCCGGACTCCGCTCATGACGTTCACCTCGAAGTATCGACTCCAGTCGTCGTCCGTGATCGTCTCGAACTCGGCAAGGCCGAAGATTCCCACATTGTTGACGAGAATGTCGACGTCGCCCAAGGCTTCCGTCAGTCGCTCCACCTCTTCTCGCCTCGCGAAGTCCGCCGCCAGCCCTGAGACCGTCGAGCCGGGGTGCTCCGCACGCAGTCGCCGGACCGCCGCATCCACACGCTGCTCATCACGTCCGTTCACCGTCACGTCCACGCCTTCGCGGGCGAGCGCGGAGGCGATCGCGAACCCGATGCCCTGCGTCGAGCCGCTGATGAACGCCGTCTTCCCGTGCAGCTGCAGATCCATGGTGCTTCCTCTCCTCGACGCACACGCGTCTGTTTACTTGCTTGGGAAAGTTAACCGTAGATCCTGGGGCTTGCTCAGGCAAGTTCACCGATAACCATCTCCGAGGCACGATGACCTAGTCTGAGGCCATGTCAGAGCAGCCGGACGCCTCCCCCCTGACCACGGAACAGCTCGAGATCTGGGCATCCGTCGCCACGCTCATCGAACGACTGCCGACGGCACTCGACGCGCAGCTGCAACGCGACAGCGGTCTGACGCACTTCGAGCACGGCATACTGTTCGCTCTCGACTCGGCGCCCGAACGATCGCTGCGCCTGAGTGTGCTCGCCGGGTACGCGAGCTGCACCCTCTCGCGCCTCTCGCGGGCGATCACCCGTCTCGAATCGAGAGACTGGGTGCGTCGCGTCGCGGACCCCGATGACGGGCGCTTCACGCTCGGAGTGCTGACGGCGGCGGGACACGAGAAGGTCACACGGTCGACGCCCGGCCACCACGCTCTCGTGCAGCAGCTCGTCTTCGATGCGATCACCGCCGCGCAAGCTCGACAGCTCGCGACGATCAGTCGACGGATCTCGTCGGCTGTCGGGCCGGACTCCGGGTGGAGCCCCACTGCAGCAGCCGACTGAGGCCCCAGGACGGCTGCGCTCCCTCGCCCGAAGCGGGTGACGGGGTCTCCACCGCGCGCTCGGCCGGTGTCAGGATGGGCCGACGAACGGCCCGCACGACGCACCAGTATCGAGAGAATCGAGAGCGCGATGGACGACCCGGCACAGCTGCGATCCTGGAACCAGGGCGCGACGCGCGACGCGATCGAGCGCTTCGTCCTGTCGGTCACGGAAGGTGCGGACGCGGTTCCCGTCGAAGAGCGCATCGCCGTGTTCGACAACGACGGCACCCTCTGGTCGGAGAAGCCCATGCCGACGCAGCTCCACTACGTCGTCGAGCAGTGGCGTGTGGCCGCCGAGCTCGACCCGGAGCTCGCGCAGAAGCAGCCGTACCGCGCCGCCGTGAGCGGTGATCTCGCGTGGCTGGGCGCGGCCATCGACAAGCACTATTCGGGTGACGACTCGGATCTGGGCGTCATCCTCCAAGCCCTCGGCGGACTCACCGATGGCGTCAGCGTGGAGAAGTACGCCGAGTCGGTGGCGGAGTTCTTCGCGACCGCGACACATCCCGTGCTGCAGCGACGCTACGCCGACGCGGTCTATCAGCCGATGGTGGAGCTCCTCCGGTATCTCGAGCAGCACGGCTTCACCTGCTACATCGTGTCAGGCGGCGAGCGCGATTTCATGCGACCCATGACGCAGAGCAATTACGGCATACCGCCGGAACGCGTCATCGGCTCGGCGTTCGGTCTCGGCTACGACGCGGAGAAGGCGGTGGTGCGCTACGCGCCGTCCTTGGCGTTCTTCGATGACGGGCCGGAGAAGCCCGTGCGGATCTGGAGCAGGATCGGACGCCGACCGCTCTTCGCGGCCGGGAACTCCAACGGCGACATGCCGATGCTCGATTTCGCTCGCCGTGGCCCCCGTCCGGGCCTGGCCCTGCTGATCCACCATGACGACGACTCCCGCGAGGACACTCCGTACGATGCCGGTGCCGAGACGGCTCTCGCGAGCGCCGTCGACGCCGGTTACATCGTCGTGAGCGTGCGAGACGACTGGGAGACGGTGTTCCCGGGCGTTTCCGAATCACCCGCAGACGTGCCGTGAGCACCCCCCGCGCCGCCGGCACCCACGTCCTCGTGGTGCTGGCGTGCGCGACGATCGCACTGGTGGGAGCATGGCTCCTCCGCGACGTGATCGCGCCGCTCGCGGTCGCTCTGGTGGTCGTCGTGATCTGCAGCCCGGCGAGCAGCGCTCTCGTCCGGCGCGGGTGGCCACGGGGACTCGGCGTGACGGCGATCATCCTCCTCGCCTACTCTGTGCTGCTCACGATGGGCGCCTTGGTGTGGATCGCCGGAGTGCAGTTCATCGATCTCCTCGGCGACCTCTCCCCCGGCGGCGATCTCACGCATGTCGCATCGCAGCTCGACAGTTGGGCCGCTCTGGGCACCGGAGGCCCGAGCTCGGACTCCGGTGACGTCGCGCGCATCGTCGTGCCCGCTCTCGTCGCCGTCGCCCAGGGCGTGAGCAGCGCCGTCCTCGGCGTCGCCGTCGCTCTCTTCCTGGTCTGCGCCTACGTGGTCGTGATGGCGGTGGATGCCGGACGCTACCAGCATGCGTCGACCGTGTTCGGCGCTCACAAGGCCGAGACGATCGCGCGCATATCGCGGCTGAACACGAACATCCGGCGCTACTACGTGGTGAACACCGTGTTCGGCGCCATCGTCGCGACGCTGGACGGCTTCGCGCTCTGGTGGCTGGGAGTGCCGGCCCCCGTCCTCTGGGCCGTCCTGGCCTTCGTGACGAACTTCATCCCCAACATCGGATTCGTCATCGGACTCGTGCCCCCGGCGATCCTGGCTCTCGCGGTGGGTGGGTGGCCGCTGCTTCTCGGCGTGGTGATCGTGTACTGCGTCGTCAACGTCGTTCTGCAGGTGTTCGTTCAGCCGGCTTTCGTCAGTGATGCCGTCGGGCTCAGCGTCACGCTGAGCTTCTTCGCCGTCGTGTTCTGGACCGTGATCATCGGACCGGTCGGTGCTCTGCTGGCTGTGCCGCTGACTCTCCTGGCGCGCACTCTGCTTCTCGAAGGCAGTGACGACACCCTCTGGCTGCGCTGGGTATCGGGAGACCGCGGCGCTCGCCCGTCACCGGCGACCAGGGAAGGGCGCGTCGTTCGTCGCATCCCCTGGGATTCACGCCGCGTCCGACGGTGGTCGCGGTGACCGACGACGTGACCGGCACCGCCCGAGACGAGCCGCAGGGTGCGCGGGAGACGCTGCAGCACTGGGAGTCCGCTGCGACCGTTCCCCTCACGGTGCTCGGCCTCGGCTTCATCGTCGCGTACTCGGTGATCGTGCTCGTGCCGGGCCTTCCAGACTGGGTACGCCTCGTGCTCGTGGTCGAGATCGCGATCACCTGGCTCGCATTGGTCATCGACCTCATCGTGCGAGTGGCGCTCACCCCGGCCGGGAGCCGCGTCGCATTCCTGGTGCACCATCCCGTCGAAGTCCTGTCCGTTGTCGTCCCCCTGTTCCGAGCGTTCCGCGTCGTCGAGCTCGCACGCGGCCTCCCCTATTTCCATCGCCGCACCGGCGACGCGGTCCGGGCGCAGATCATCACCTTCGCCCTCGCGTACACGGTGCTCTTCGTCTACTTCATCTCGCTCGCCACCCTGCAGGTGGAGCGCGGCGCCCCTGAGGCGACGATCATCGACTTCGGCACGGCGATCTGGTGGGCGTGCGTCACCATCGCGACAGTCGGCTACGGCGACACCTACCCGGTGACGACTCTCGGACGGGTGTACGCGGTGTGTCTGATGATCGGCGGCATCGCGATCGTGGGCACCACCTCGGCGCTCGTCATCTCGTACATCGGAGACCGGGTGCGACGGATCACCCACCGCGACGAGACCCGTGAGCAGCTGTGACCGACACGACGCTCCTCGCCCTCGACGGGTGACATGCCGGCGACCGGTCTGCGTCTCGATGCCAGCATGAGCACATGAGCGACCACGCCACGCGACGCGCCCCGCGAGTCCTCCTGCCGAGCATGGCGGGGTACCGTCGCGAATGGCTGATGCGCGATGTCGTCGCCGGCCTCGCAGCCGGTGCCGTCGTGGTGCCGCAGGCGATGGCATACGCCACCATCGCGAACCTGCCCGTGCAGGTAGGGCTCTACACGTGCATCATCCCGATGCTGGTGTATGCGCTGCTCGGCGGGTCCCGCGCGATGAGCGTGTCGACGACGTCGACCATCGCCACTCTCACGGCCACGACGCTGGTGACGGCATCCGTCGCGTCGAGCGTCGAGGACCCGGCCGGAAGCCTGATGACCCTGGCGATGCTGGTCGGTCTGCTGCTCATCGGTGCGCGCCTGCTGCGGTGGGGATCGCTGGTCGAGAACATCAGTGCGGCGACGATCCTGGGGGTCAAGATCGGTGTCGGCGGCACAGTCGCCGTGGGGCAGCTCCCGAAGCTCCTGGGCGAGACATCGGAAGTCTCGGGAGAGGGGTTCTTCCGAACCATCGAGGCCGCGATCGCGGCCGCTGCGAGCATCAACCTGCCCACGGTCGCGCTCTCGGTCGGGAGCCTGATCGTCCTCCTCGTGCTGAAGCGGTTCGCCCCTCGGATCCCCGGAACCCTCGTCGTCGTGGTCGGCGGAATCGTCCTCGTCGCACTCGCGAACCTCGACGAGAGAGGTGTGGCGCTCATCGATCCCGTGCCCTCGGGACTCCCGACCCCCGGCATTCCCGACCTCACGCAGATCGGAGCGCTGCTTCCCGGCGCCCTCGCGATCGCGGTGATGGTCTTCCTCGAGACCGCGGCAGTCGCGCGCAGCATGCGCCGCATGACCGAGCCCGCCATCGACGCCGACCAGGAGCTCGTCGCCGTGGGAGCCGCCAACCTCGCCGGCACCTTCTTCACCGTGCTCCCCGCCGCCGGCGGGTTCTCGCAGAGCGCGGTCAATCGGGACGCCGGCGCCAGGACCCAGCTCGCGACGCTCGTCACCGTCGCGCTCGCGATCGTGGTCGCCCTCTTCCTCGGCCCGGTGGTCTCGCTGCTTCCCCAGGCGACTCTCGCGGCGATGGTCTTCCTCGCCGTGGCCGGGCTCATCGACATCCCCCTGCTGGTCCGGTGGGCGCGGATCAGTCCGACGGACTTCTGGATCGCGCTCATCGTCGCCGTGCTCGGCCTGACCGTCGGGCTGCTGGCCGCAGTGGCCGCCGGAGTGGCGTTGACGCTGATCCTGGTACTGCGAGAGCTCAACATCCCGCGGCTCGAGATCATCGGAGAGCGCGACGGACGCCTCGCGATCCACACTGTCCGCGGGCTCTACACGGCCAACGCTCTCGCATGCGAGAGGGCGATCATCGACATCGTCGCCGAACGGCCCGAACCGGTGCGCATCGTGATCTTCGACGCCCTGCGGCTCGACATCGTCACGATCACGGTCCTCGACATGCTGGAGGACCTCGACCGTGAGCTGACCGCGATGGACAGCACGCTGCACATCGCCGCGCTGCCGGAACGTGCCACGGCGATCGCGGTGAAGACGGAGTGGTATCAGCGCATGATCGCCGAGGGCCGGGTGCACGCGAACGTCGACGAGGCGTTCACCGCGACCGACTAGAGGCCGGGCCTGCGGTCTACTCCCGGGAGAGCATCGCGGCGGCCTCCAGTTCGAGATCGAGGTACTGCTCGCCGCTGACGTCGACACCGACCCCGAGCAGCTTGCCCCCGGTGAACGGGAACGGCACCCCGTACTGGCTGCTCACCGGATCCGCGCTGTCCCATCCGATGCAGAGCCCGTCTCCGCACAGCGTGAACTTGCCGATCTGGGCACGCATGGGTCCAGAGGCGACCGCCTGGTCGTCGACGTAGAGCGTGGCTGTGCCGAGCGACTCTCCGTGCTCCCCCGCCCCCTCCCGCACGAACTCCACGCCGAGGGTGTGCGGACCGGGAGTCAGCTCCTCGGAGGTGAAGGTCTGCTCCGGCGGGATGCCGAGGAAGTTGTACACGTAGGTGAGGCGGTTGTCCTTGATGAACAGCGAGTGCCCGCCGAACCTCGATCCGTGGGCGAACAGCACCCCCTGTGCGCCCTCGTCGAGCACGACGTCGGCGATGATCTTGTACGAGCGCCCTCGCACGTTGACCGCGACGCTCTCGGGCACCGCTGCGGTGTCGGGGTAGTAGACGTACCGCTCCCGGGGCTTCTCGGCCTGGGGCCGATCGATGGTGAGCTGCTCTCTCGCGGAGCGGTCGTCCAGAGGAAGGACGAAGTTGGCATCGGCCTCCTCGAACCACGCGGCGATGAGCTCCTTCAGCTTCTCAGGCTCGCTGGCCGCGAGGTCGTTCGACTCCGCACGGTCGACCTCGACGTTGTAGAGCTCCCATACGTCGTCCTCGAAGCGTCCTTTGCCGGTCAGCGGCGCGTGCACGGCAGCCGCCTTCCAGCCGTCCTTCCAGATCCCTCTCGTGCCGAGCATCGAGTAATACTGCGTCTTCTTCTCGGTCGCCGCATCCGGCGCCGCGTCGAAGCTGTACTTCATCGAGACCCCGTCGAGCGGATGCTGCTCCACGCCACGGAAGACCTCAGGCATGTCGATGCCGACCACGTCGAGCACCGTGGCGACCACGTCGACCGAGTGGTGGTACTGGTGACGCAGCTCTCCCTGCGCGCGGATGCCCTTCGGCCAGTGGATGACCATCGGGTCGCACGTGCCGCCGGCGAACTGCGAGTAGCGCTTGAACATCTGGAACGGTGTCGAGAACGCCACCGCCCAACCGGTCGGATAGTGGTTGTAGGTGTCAGCGGACCCCAGGCGATCGAGCATCGCCAGGTTCTCGGCGAGGTCGTCCGGGTATCCGTTGAAGAACTTGTTCTCGTTGACGGAGCCGTTGGGGCTGCCCTCGCCCGACGCGCCGTTGTCGGCGCAGTAGAAGACCAGCGTGTTGTCCAGCTGGCCGCTCTCCTCGAGATAGTCGATGATGCGCCCGACCTGCGCGTCGGTGTACTCGGAGAACCCGGCGAACACCTCCGCGAATCTGGCGAACAGACGCTTCTCGTCGTCGTTAAGCTCGTCCCAGGGGCGCACCTCGTCGGCGGGGTTCGCGACGTCGTCCGGCAGCGGGTTGATCGGCGTCAGGGCGGTCCCCTCCGGGACGATGCCCTTCTCGACCATGCGGGCGAGCACCCACTCGCGATACGCGTCATAGCCGTCATCGAACGCGCCCTTGTACTTGTCGATGTACTCCTGCGGCGCGTGGTGGGGCGCGTGGTTGGCACCCGGGCAGAACCACATGTACCAGGGCTTCGACGGGTTCGAGGACTGCTGGTTGCGGATCATCCGCAGAGCCTGATCCGCGAGGTCCTTCGAGAGGTGGTATCCCTCCTCCGGCGTCGCGGGGGCGTCGATGAAGTGGTTGTCCTCGACGAGATCGGGATACCAGTTGTTCGTCTCGCCGCCGAGGAAGCCGTAGAAGCGGTCGAAGCCGAGCTGAAGGGGCCACATCGAGCGGTTGCCGCCCGGGGCGACGTCCTCCTCGGGGACGTTGTGGTTCTTGCCGACCCAGAACGTCGAGTATCCGTTCTGCTGCAGGATCTGACCGACCGTGGCGCATTCGGCAGGGAGCCGCCCCGCGAACCCCGGGAAGCCGTTCGTACCCTCCATGATCACGCCCGCACGGTTGACGTGATGGTTGCGGCCGGTGAGCATGGTCGACCGGGTCGGCGAGCACAGCGACGTGGTGTGCCACTGCGTGTACGTGAGACCCGCTTGAGCGAGGCGATCCATGGTCGGCATGTTGATGCGTCCGCCGTACGGGGACCAGGAGGCGAGGCCGGTGTCGTCGTAGAGAACCACCAGCACGTTCGGCGCGCCCTCGGGTGCCACCGGCAGCTCGTACGGCGACCAGTCGGGCACGGAGTCCCGGACGTCCAGCTCGATCCTGCCCGAGAAGTCCGCGTTGAATTCCGACATCGTCTCTCCTTCGTCGCCGTATGAGAAATGGTTCGTCCCGAGGAGGCTAGTCATGCCGCGATCCCCCCACCCTCACGCGTCACCCGTGAAGGGTGAGGGACATCGATCACCCGGCGTCGAGTCGGCGACGCGACACCTCGGCGAGCGCGTCCTGCAGCGCGTCTCCGAGTCGGGGCTGCTCGACGAAGATGTTCTCCTCGCCGACGACGGCGCGCACCCCCGTCGACGCCAGCTGCGCCTGCACCCGGGGGCCGACGCCCGCGACCATCAGAGTGGCCCCCACCGCCGCAAGCTCTTGGGCGTAAGTGCGGATCATCGTGAGGAAGGTCACTCCCAGCTCGTCCGTGCCGCGGAGGCGGATGATCACGAATGCTCCGGGGCTGCTGTGCTCGGCGTCGGGCAGCTGCTGACGGAACGAGGGCGCGGAGGCGAAGAACAGACTGCCGTAGGGGGTCAGCACGACCGTCTCCCCCGGTTCGAGGGTCGGGGGCGGATCCTGCTCGATCGGACGCCCGTTCGGCTCGTCGAACACCCACCGACGCACCCGCACGCGATTCGACTGGCGTGCGATCTGCAGCACCACGGCGAGACCGACACCTGCGAGCACCGCGTACTGCAGCGGGATGAGGAGCGTGAGCGCGAAGGTGACGAGGAACACGGCGATCTGCACGGCGCCCGTCTTGAACACCATGACGATCTGCCGCGGCTTGACCGTGCGGACTCCGACCAGGATCAGGAGGCCGGCGAGCGCGGGCATCGCGATGTATCCGATGAGCGGCCCGAACACGAGCACGCTGAGCACCATCACGACGGCGGCGATGAGGTTGCCGGCCGCACTGCGGGCCCCGGCTGCCCGGGACAGCGCCGTCGCCGACATGGATCCTCCGACGGGGATGCCCTGCAGCATCCCGGTGGCGATGTTGGCGATGCCCTGCCCGCGGAAGTCGGCGGAGGCATCGGGGTAGCGACCGTCGGGGTTCGGGATGGACCCGGAGATCGCGGCTCCCTGCACGAGACCGACCAGTGCGAGCGACAGCGCGGGGACGATGAGCACGAAGATCATCGACAGGTCGGGCAGGGAGACCGAGGGAAGACTCCGACCCGCCTCTGCCACGTCGGAGATCGTCGCGACCGCGCCGTCGGGCAGCACCACGGCGAGCGCGGATCCGACGATGATCGCGACGACCATCGAGAGCGCGCCGAGCGGGGTGCGCTCGAGCAGAAGAATCAGTCCGATCGTGGCGGTGCCCACGATCACGGACCACCAGCTGATCTGCAGCAGGTTCGCGGCGATGTCGACGACCCTCAGCAGACGAGCGTCGGCATCGCTGTCGAACCCCGTGAAGTTCTCGAGCTGACTGAGCACGATGTTGACGGCGACGGCGTTGACGAATCCGATCAGCACCGCCGTCGGGATGAAGCGCACGAGGCTGCCCAGCCGTGCGACGCCGAGCACCAGCATCACGATGCCTGCCATCACGGTCAGCATCGCCATCGCGCCCATGCCGTCGTCTCCGTGGACCTCGGGCACATCGGCGATGATTACCGCCATCGCGCCTGTCGCCTGCACGGACATGAAGACCGATCCGGTGGCCAGCGCGCCGGCGAACGTCCCGACGATGTAGGCGTTCAACCCCATCACGGGGTTCACCCCGGCGAGCAGACCCGACGCGAGCCCGTCGGGGACGCTCTCGACCCCCAGCACGATTCCGGCCTTCAGATCGCTGAGGATGGTGCGGCGCGAGCCGAACCGACGCCGATAGCGCAGCCAGCGCTGTCGCAGCTCGTCCCCGGTCATCTGCATCGGAGCGGAGTCAGATCTTGATCGGGAACGTCAGCAGGATCACGAGCCCCACGAGGGCGATCACACCGCTGAGTGCGAGGAATGTCCTGCGCCGCCAGACCGCGCTCTGGTGCTGCGACAGTGCGGCGAAGAACAGCACCAGGGCGAACAGCACCGTCAGCAGCGAATAGTCGTCGCCGCGCTGGTTGTTGGCGAGGGCCTCGTCGAATTTCGCATCGGCTCGCGCGTTGAGCTCCTCGGCCTCCCTCGTGCCCGGGGGCACGTACTCCTCCATCACGAAAGGTCCCTGCGATTCGCGGTCTTCAGCGATCCAGGCGTCGAACGCGACCGTGAACTCGGGGGTGAACCGCTGCTCGATGAACTGCACCAGCTCCTGCCTGCCGTCCGCCTCCGCCAGCACCCACTCGGTGTAGATGGTGAGGTCGTACTGACGCGCGGCCTGGGCTGTCGACTGGGCCGACGCCGCCTGCACCCGGGCACTGGATGCCTGGCTGAAGGCGATCGACATCTCGCCGCCCCACTTCGACGCCTCGAATCCGCACCAGGCCGTGACGACCGCGGTGATCGAGAGCAGGACGACCGTGACGATGTCGAGGATCCGCGTGGCTCTCGTGCGTTCGGGTGTCGAGTCGTCCGTCATGCGCCCATCTTCTGCGTTGATCCGTGTCGAATGCAGCGGCGCTCACCCGTCGAGGGTGAGCGCCGCCGGGGCCGGGCTAGCTCACGGCATCCGGAGCACGCTCCGTCAGAGTCTCCGACACCGGTTCGGCTCGCGGATCACGTGCCACTGGCGCGATGTCCGCGTCCCCCTCCGGCCGACGCAGCAGCTCGATGAGGATCGCGAGGACCAGCAGGCCCGCTCCGACTCCGATGACCACCCCGAACGACACCGGTCGCGTGACGATCAGCAGCGTCATCGCCGCGAGCGCACCGACGAGGAAGATCGGACCTCGGAAGCGGTCCACCCCTCGACCGAAGGCACCGGTCGTGAGGCCTCGCTTCTCGGCCGCACCGCGTACGGCCGAGAACCCGCTCTCGAGGAGTCCCCTGAACGCGACCGCCGTTCGACCCGAGCCTGCGAGCCACGCCCAGATCGCGATCAGCACACCGACGAGTGCGAGCGCGGCGATCGTTCCCGCAAGGAGCGACGTGAGCTGTTCGAACAGCGCCGTCGCCGCCGCGGCCGACATGATCGACGGGCTCACCGCGCGGATGAACACACCTCGCCCGATGCCCATGCCCGCCGTGAGCAGCAGGAACACGAGAGCGAAACCTGCGCTCGACCAGAAGAGCGCTCGAGGTCGATCGCGCATCAGCAGCACGCCGGCGACGAAGAGGCCGAGCACGAGCCACGGCAGCCAGAAGCCGCCGATGTCCGCGACCTGGTACACCGTGCGCACCAGTGCGAAGGCATCCGCCTGGGCGATGGGAATCGACCTGTCGATCTCGGGGATCACGTCGGCGAGGCCGATCCCGCGCTCCGACATCGCCTCTTTGACCCGGTCGATCACCACTCCGAGTTCGATCGTGACCGCGCCGTCGTCGCCGAGCTGCACCGCCGTGCCCGGTGCGTTCTGGATGATCGCCGTGGCCCGCTCATGGGTGAAGCGCAGCGACTGCGTCCAGATGTCGGCGAACTGGTCTGACCGCACCACATCGCGCACCACTCCGTCGATCAGCGAGATCGCGCCGTTCGCGGCGGGGCCCTCGAGCAGCGAGATCGCCGTGTCGG
The DNA here is from genome assembly GCF_001266755.1 of Microbacterium sp. CGR1. Classification (NCBI taxonomy): domain Bacteria; kingdom Bacillati; phylum Actinomycetota; class Actinomycetes; order Micrococcales; family Microbacteriaceae; genus Microbacterium; species Microbacterium sp. CGR1. Next base: position 434,999 of record NZ_CP012299.1, on the reverse strand, counting down.
CGCGCGGTGGAAGCCCGAGCGACCGGATGCCGTCGAACACCTCGCCGACGACCGCCGAGATGTCGACCTGCTCGTCTATCGCGGTGGTCACCTGATCGGCGACGAAATCCTGCACATCCGGATCGGACGCGAGCGGGGCGAATGTGGCGACGAAGCGCTCGGTGTCGACCAACTGCAGACGGGCCCAGGTTCCCATCGCGGCGACGGGCGCGAGCACCACAGCCAGCACGAGCAGGATCGCACCGACGACGCTCTTCGCTCGGAATCGTCGCTTCTTCGGCGTGCGGAGTTCGTCGTTCTCCCGTTCGAGCGCGACGACGCGCTCGCGGAGCTCATCCAGTTCACTCATCCGAGTCCCCTCCGTTCTGCGTCGCTCACCCGAAGGCGGCGATGCCCTTGCCGATGATCACCACACCCAGCACGAGAAGCAGCACCGTCATGATGACGGCGTTCTCCGCCTGCAGCCAGTCGCGCAATCTGCCCAGCGGCGCGCGCAGGCGCTCCGACGCGAGCAGGAATCCGACGACCGGGATCAACACCGTCGACGACGCGAGGATCGTGTAGATCACCACCACGACGACCATGTCTCCGACACCGAGCCCTGCGCCACCCAGAGTCACGCCGGCACTGGCTCCGAGCAGCAGGTTCTTGGGGTTCAGCGCCGCGAGCAGCAGTCCGAGCCCGAGTGCCGCGAAGAACGTCATCCCGTCGATCTGCGCCATCCACTTCGGCATCGCGGGCTGTGCGCCCGGCTTCGGCCGACCCCGCCATTGGCGCACCGCCATGAGCAGCATCAGCACACCGAGGACGAGCTGCACCACCCCGAGAATCGGAGTGGCTCCGTCGCCGGACTGGTCCGGGAGGACCGACGAGAGGGCGGCGAACAGCACAGCCACGATCACGATCCCCCCGAGCCATCCGACGAGGAAGCCGACCCCTGTGGAGCGGGCGCGGGGAGACATCAGCATCAGGATGCCGGCGATCACCGGCAGCGGGCTGATCGCGATGCCCACCGCGAGCGGCAGCAGCTGACCGATCACCGGACCCATGACGTCTCCCTCTTCTCGCCCGCTCGGCCGCTCAGCTCAGCAGCTTCTGCTTCGCCGCGGAGAACTCCTCCTCCGACAGCACGCCGGAGTCTCGCAGCGATGCCAGCTGCTGGAGCTTGGCGATCATGTCGTCTGCGCCGCCCGCAGCCGGAGGCGCAGGGGGAGCTGCCGGAGCGGCTGCGTACTGCGCCGCCGCGTTCTGGGCTGCAGCATCTATCTGCGCCTGCTGCTGGGCGGCCTCGTACTGCTGCTGCTCGTACTGTCCTTCCGCCCGCTGCTGCTGGTGACGCATCGACGCCCCCGACACCGCCGACGCGGTTCCTGCGACGACTGCTGTTCTCGCGGCGAGTCCGATCAGTCCCGGACGGCCGAATCTCCTCAGAGGCATGTCACTCTCCTTCCTGCTCGAGGATGTCCATCATGGCGTTGACGACCGGGGCGGGGATGCGGTCGGTCCGCAGCACCTCTCCCCCGGCACGTGCGAGGTTCTCGGCGAGCGCCCTCGCGAAGGCGAGCTCGAGCACGACGATCGCGGCCGAGCTGCCGGCGGGCACGAGCTCGGCGAGCATCTCGATGTCCTCGTCGCCGGCGAGGCCTGCGGCCAGCGGGTCGAGCTCGCTGAGGCCTGGCACCTCGCCCGCTTCGAGGTCGAAGACCTCGATCTCCCCGTCGTCCGATTTCGCGAGGACGACGACATCGAGCAGTCGCACCGTCCCCGCGCCTATGAGGTCGTCCAGCGCTCCGAAGATGCTCGGATCCGGATGCCTCCCCTCGAACCCGACGAGGTAGTACTCCACGGGTCCGTAGCGGAAATCATTCATCTCGTGTTCCTCTCTCTGACGGTGCGCGCGCGCTGAGCTCTTCGATCGCCGCACGATTGGTGTCGAAGACCCTCTGATCGTCGAGGATCCCCAGCTTCTTCAGTCGGTCTTCCGCCGATGCGCGCAGACGGCTGAACGACACCGTCACGCCATGGGATCGCATCGACTCCATGAGGCTCTCGAACGATTCCGCCGCGGTGACATCCGCATCGGTGACCGCCTCCATGTCGATGACGAGGTGGCGCACGGCACCCGGCCCCGGCGCCTCGACCGCCGAGCGCACCGCCGTCGCGAACGCATCCGCATTCGCGAAGAACAGCGGCGCAGCCATCCGCACCACGACGATCCCGGGTGCGGTCATCGCGCCCGGTTGCGCGGCGTCGAGCAGCGATGCCGTCGGCCGATCATCGTCGGCGAGCACGTCGATCGCCGGGCTCGACGCGCGCCTCGCCAGGTTGATGAGAGCGAGCACGAAGGCGATCAGGATGCCGGGGATGGAACCGACGAACAGCGTCACCAGGAAGCACACGGCGCCGATGGCGAACTCGAACCGATCGATCCGCCAGAGTGCGGCGAATTCCCTGATGCCCAGCAGCGGGAGGATCGCGAGCCCCACGATCGCGCCGATCGCGGGCGAGGGGATGTCCTCGAGCAGTCCGGTGCCGAACAGCAGCAGCAGCAGTGTCCCGGCGGCGAGCACGAGCGAGGGCAGCTGAGTGCGCGAGCCCGACTGGTCCATCGCCGCGGTGCGGCTGGTCGACGACCCGACGGCGAAGCTGCCCTGGGCCCCGGCGGCGATGTTCGCGACGCCGAACGCGAGCAGGTCTCGGTTCGGAGACGTTCGGTAATGCCGCTTCTCGCCGTACGAGCGGGAGACGAGCAGCCCCTCGGCCGTGGTCACGAGGGTCAGAGCCATGGCCGACGGCACGAGCAGCAGCCACGTCTGCCAGTCGAGCACGGGCCAGGTGAGGGTCGGTGCGCCCGCAGGCACCTCGCCGAGCACGGCCACGCCACGATCCGCGAGGCCGGTGCCGAGCACCACCACGGTGGCGAGCACCATCACGACGAGCGCCCAGGGCACCGCGCTCAGCATCCGCCGACCCAGCACGAGGATCGCGACCGACGCGATGGAGATCGCGAGCGACCACGGGTTCGTGGTGCCGAGACCCCCGACGAGACCCGCCAGCTTGTCGACGAACTCGCCGCCTGAATCGATCGAGACGCCCAGCATCTTGGCGATCTGCGAGACGAGGATGTCGAGGGCCAGGCCCCCGACGAATCCGACCAGGATCGGCTTCGAGAGGAAGTTCGCGAGGAATCCCAGTTTGAAGACCGCGAGCAGCACGAACATGACGCCGCAGATGATCGCCTGCGCGAGTGCCATGGTGATGTAGTCGTCTGAGCCGGCCGCGGCGAGGCCTCCGATCGAGGAGGCGACCAGCGCCGCCGCCGCCGCGTCCGGCGAGGCGACGAGCTGTCTCGACGAGACGACCAGGACGTAGACGATCGTCGGCACGACGAGTGCGTAGAGCCCTGCGGTCGGGGGAAGACCTGCGATCTGCGCATACCCGATGTTCAGGGGGATCGCGATCGCGAGGAGCGTGACGCCGGCGAGCAGCTCGCGCACGAGGTTGTGACGGGTGACTCCGGCCAGCGGTCTCTGCACCTCGTCACCTCCGCGCTCGCGCCCTCGATGCGGGACGATGTGCCCATGCTGACATCGGTGCGTCGGCGGAGACGCCGCCGCTCACCCGAAGCGGGTGAAGGGCGCCGGTCACTCGATCGGCGGGGTCGTCTCGCTGTCCTGGCGCGGGATCCACACCTGGCGGATGACGATCAGGATCGATGCGGTGATCGGGATCGCGACGAGCGCCCCGAGCAGACCGAGAAGCGTGGCGCCGATCATCGCGCCGATGATCACGAGCACGCTCGGCACGGCGGCAGCGCGACCCATCACCCGCGGCGTGACGACGTAGGCCTCGATCTGGATGTAGGCGAAGTACGCGATGACGAAGATCAGCGCAGCCGTCGGGCTGACGAACAGCGTGGCGATGCCGCCGATCACGAGGAAGACCAGTGACCCGATCATCGGCACGAGGGTGACGAAGAACGCGGCGATCGCCAGCACCGCCGGCGCGGGCGACCCCACGAGCAGCTGGAGGACGAGCACCACGGCCGCATTGATGGACGACAGCGTGACTCCCCCGGCGACCACCCCGCCCACCGACGACGTCACCTCGTCGAGCAGTCGTGAGAAGCTCGCTCGCCGATAGGCGGGGACGAGCCGAGAAACTGACTGCTTGATGCTCTCCAGCGACGCGACGAAGTAGAGCGTCAGCACCGAGACCATCACGAAGCTCGACACCGCCCCGATGACTCCGAATCCCGCTTTCAGGACCCCTCCCGAGATCGTCAGGAACGATGACAGGGTCGTGAGCGACTGCACCCCCTCCGCGACCACCGCCGAGAGGTCGACGCCGAGATTGCGTTCGAGATCGAGGTACCACTGGCTCTGCTGCATCGACTCGATCGTCTCGGGCGCGCCGACGACCACCGCGGCGAGCTGACGCACGATGGCCGGAACGACGACGAGCAGGATCGCGACGACGAGCAGCAGGAAGGCGACCGCGACGATCGCGACGCCGATGGGGCGGCGTACGCCGCGGCGCTCCAGCGCCCGCACCGCCGGATCGAGCCCGAGGGCGAGGAAGACGCCGAGGAAGATCGACATCAGCACGGTGGAGATGCCCGCGATCGTGGCGGCGATCGCCATCGCGAGAAGCACTCCGAGGGCGACCGCGAAACCCGAGCGCAGCGGATGCGCCGGGAGCACTCGCTGCAGACGACCCCACCGCGACGGGGTCGCCGGCGTGGCCACAGGATCCTGCGGGTCGGTCACATCCACACGAGGACTGTATCGAGGCGTCCGGACGGGTCCGGGCGGCCGCTCGCCCGCTCCGGGTGAGGGGGCGGCGATTTCGATGATGCTCGGTGCCACTATCACCACAGACAGAAACTCAACGAGAGGAGTCTGCAATGTCCATATGGGATAGCTTCTGGGCCATCATCTGGTGGTTCTTCTGGGCTTTCGTATTCATCTCCTACCTGATGGTGCTCTTCAACATCGTCGCCGACCTGTTCCGTGACCATGCGCTGAACGGATGGCTCAAAGCGCTGTGGATCATCTTCCTGGTCTTCGTGCCCTTCCTCACCGCACTGGTGTACCTGATCGCCCGCGGCCCCGGCATGGCAGAGCGCAACGTCTCGTCCATGCAGGCGCAGCAGCACGCGGCCGACAGCTACATCCGCAGCGTCGCAGGCAGCAGCCCGAGCGACGAGATCGACAAGGCGGCCAAGCTCCTGGCCTCCGGAACGATCACCGAGGCGGAGTTCGCCTCCATCAAGGCTCGGGCCCTGGCCTGACAGCCGAGACTGGGGCGGGCGGACAGATGCCTCGCGAACTCGGGGATGTGCAGATCCTCGTCGTGAGGATCGGATCCGACCGTCCCAGTCCTGCACTGCTCGAGTCGCTGCTGCGCCAGGTCGAGAGCAGCACGGTGCAGCTGCTCGACTTCTTCCTCCTGCATCGACGGAGCGAAGGGGGCTACGACCTCACCGAGATCGACGAAGCCGAGTTCTCGCTCGCCGGTCTGTCACTGCAGATCGCAGGCCTGGTCGGCAGCGACGACGCCCGGCGCATCGCGATGGAGCTCCCTGTCGGCGCCTGGGCAGCCGTGGTTCTCGTGGAGCCGATGTGGTTCGCACAGCTCTCCTCCGACCTCGCCCGGCTCGGCCACCCGCTCATCGGAACCTATTCCGTGTCCGCGGCGACGGCCAACGCGGTCTGGGAGCGCGCCCGTCGCCGCACCTGAAGTGGGATATCATCCGGGTGCGGAGCCTGCGCCTCACAGCGTGGTCCGCACGGCCTCCCGTCGCGACGACACCGCCAGTTTGCGATAGATCGACCGCTGATGGGTCTTCACCGTGTTGATGGACAGGCCCAGCTCGCTCGCGATCTCCGGGAGGGTGCGAGAGGTCTGCAGCTGCCGGAAGACGTCTCTCTCACGGTCGGACAGCGAGCCGGTCACGGGACTCGCTGCATCCGATGCCAGGCATCGGCCGATGAAGTCCTCGAATTCGGAGCCATGGTGCACGTGCTCGCTGAGGAGTCGCCGGACAGCCGTCTCCCGGCGCCCGAACGGCAGACGCACGTTCTCGCCTGACGCGACCGCGATCGCCGCCTCACACAGGTCATGCGCCTTGTCGTGATCGCCCACGTGACGGCGCATGACCGCGGCCGTGATCAGCGTCGATGACTTGACGTACGAGACCTCCGCGAAGATGCGCATGGATCGCAGCATCTCCAACGCCGCGGCGTAGTCTCCACCCCGGCGGAGCACCCCGGCGAGCGCGACGCCGATGAGGGGGAGGTCGGGGATCGCCAGGTGTCGGCGAGCGATCCGCAGGGCTCGCTCCTCGTTTCCGACGGCCTCCTCGAGGAGTGCGATGGCCGACTCTCGGAACACGGGCCACGAGACGCCGTGGAGCAGTTCGAGGGGGATGTCCTGGACGCCGATCGCAGCCCGTCGGCATGCTGCGGCCTCGCCTCCCTCTGCGGCCGCGTACGCCAGCATCATCCGCGCGACCGCCGTGAATGACGGGTCATGCCCGCTGGTCAGAAGCACCGCCTCGAAGTGCCGCACCGCATCGTCGGTCTCACCCGCCCAGTAGGCGACCAGACCGGCTGCTGCTGAGGTGCTGCCGCCGGCATAGCCGATCGCGGCCGACAGCGCGGTGCCGGGTGCCTGGATCTCGGCGAGGGTTCTCTCCGCATCCGTGAACCGGCCATCCCAGGTCTGGCCGAATGCGAGGTGGCCGAGCGCCCGCTTCCACAGCCCCACCTCGCCCGAGCCCTCGATCTCTCGGGCTGCGGCGCCGAAGTACTCGGCCGGAAGCGTGGGGTTGGTGGGATGCCGGATCTCCGACCATCCGATGAGGTAGTTGACGGCGGCGCGGTCGACCATGAGCTCTTTCGAGCTGGCGAGCAGCGAACGCAACGTGGAACCCGCCGACATCGCGTGCTCGCGGTCATCGGCGACGAACAGCTGTGCGATCGCGAGGGTCGTCGAGCATCCTCCCCCGGCGCGCTGGTGTGCGGCCTCGGCGCGATCCAGCAGCTCGCGGGCGAGATGATGCTCGCCCAGCACATCAGTCGCGCAGGCTCGGACGGCGAAGATCTCGGCGTCGTCCGGGTGATAGCCCCGCAGGACGGTGGCGAGGCGCTCGACCTCGGCCGCGCACACTCCCATGACCAGACGCATCCAGTGGCGCATGAAGGTGGCTCTGGCCCCCGGTCGGATCGTTCGCCCGCAGCGAGTGCGCGACCGACATCAGCGGATCGGTGGCCTCCCAGAACTGCGCCACGCGTCTATGACGCTCGGCGCTGCGCTCGGGATCCTTGCGAGCGATCTCGATGCACTGCCGGGCGAACGAGCCATGCCAGCGGTAGACGACACCATGCGGCGCCTCGAACCGGTCGAGGAAGAGCCCGAGCCTCACGCAGTCGTCGAGCAGCGCCGCCGCATCAGCACGCCCGGTCACAGCGCTCGCGAGCTCTGGCGTGAGCTCATGGCAGATGGCGGCATCGAGCACGAACTCTCTGGTCTCGTCAGGCAGCGCGCTGAGCACGTGGTCGCGCACGTAGTCGCCGAGGAACGCGGATGCCGTGGCGGCGTCGGATGAGGGGCGCGCCCCGCCGATCGCCACGAGCTTCACGGCGATCGGCCATCCGTGCGTCTCGCGCAGGATGGTCTCTGCGTCCAGCCCCGTCGCCCCCACGCCCTCGATCCGCTCGATCTCGGACCGCGTGAAGCGCAGTGTGTCGGATCCGACGAAGGCGCCGGGGTCCATCAGATGCTCCCGCGACAGCGTGATGTCCAGGAGAGTCGTTCCCACGAGCACCAGGTGGAGATTGTCCGGCGGCTGTTCGGCCAGCAGTCCGAGCAGTCCGTCTCGCCAGTGCTCACCGGCTCGCTGCGCGTCGTCGATCACGAGGTGCACGATGTCGTCGACCGTCTCGAGGACCTCGCAGATCTCGGCGTAGGCACGCATCGGGTCGAGGAGACCGCGTGTGAGGGCGAGGGCGTGGCCCGCTCGCTCACTGCCGACGATCAGCGCATCGACCACTCCCTGCGCGAGGAATCCGGCTTCCGCATCCGACGGAGTCAGAGCAAGCCAGGCGAGTTCGTCGGTGCCGGATGCCCATTCGGCGACCGCCGTCGTCTTGCCGTACCCGCTCGGAGCGCTGACGACGCTGAGATGCCGCCCTCTCGCCGCCTCGATCAGTGCATCGTTCACCCGCGCTCGCCGCACGCCTCCCGGTTGTCGTTCCGGAGGGCGGAAGCGCACAGCGGGTACAGGACGAGACAGGCGCGTGGGGGAGGCCATGCCCTCAAGGTAGCGACGGGCGGTATATCGGACAAGAGCATGTCTCCCTGACGATCACCAGTCGGTGGGAGCGATTCCACGTCGCCACGTCACCGACGACACCGTCCCGCGAGCCCTCACCCGCATCGGGTGAGGGACACGCCATCCGCGCCGTCCTCGGTGCACTCTGAGATCAGCGCGCCGGACCGTGCGCGGGGAGGTTCGCGATGACGGATGGGGCCGATCATGGGTGAGTTGCTGGTCACACTCATCCCCGTCGCGCTCGGAGTCGTCCTGAGCCCCTTGGCGATCATGGCTCTGGTGGCCGTGCTGCTCTCCCGACGAGCGAGTGCGAACGGCATCGCGTTCCTGATCGGGTGGGTCGTGGGGCTCGCCGGCCTTCTGGCGCTGGCTCTCTGGCTCTTCGGCGTCTTCGAGGTGCACGGGCTTCGCGAACCGCCGCTCTGGGTGCCGATCCTCCGTCTGGTGATCGGACTGTTCCTCGCGGGCGCCGCCGTCTGGGTCTACCGCAAGGGCTCTGCGCGCATCCGTCAGATGGCCGCCGCATCCTCGCCGCAGCAGGTGGTCGCGGCCGCTCCGCAGCTGCCGGGGTGGCTGCATGCCGTCGAGACGTTCCGGCCCGTGCGCACCGGATTCCTCGGGCTGGCGCTCTTCGTGCTGAACCCCGTCGACGCGTCCTGCGCCATCATCGCAGCGCTCGACATCTCGCTCGCGCAGGTCGGCGACGACGCGGTCTGGGTCGCCCTGGCGTTCGTGGTCGTCGGGACGTTGCCCATCGCGGTGCCGGTGTTCTACGTCGCGATCCGAGGCGAGCGCTCGCAGCCGCTGCTCGACTCCGCCCGACGATGGGTCGCCGGAAACACCCACGTGATGAACGCCGCTCTGCTGCTCGTGATCGGCGCCCTCCAGCTGCAGAAGGGCATCTCAGGGCTCCTGTGAGCGAACGAATTCGTTGCGTCATGACGCACCATGACTCGCCCCGATCCACTTCGGGTCGGCCGGCTGCACTGCTCGGGAACACCGCGTTCCCGAGAGACGAAGGAGGCAGAGATGGTCCGTGAATTCCAAGGGAAGATCGAGCTCGACGTCCGCGATTCGCAGGCGGACTGGGACGCCTTCCTCGCCTCGCCGCCGCCCCAGGGGGCGCCGAACGTGCTGGTGGTGCTCTACGACGACACCGGTATGGCCGCGTGGTCCCCCTACGGAGGCAGGATCAACATGCCGACCATGGATCGGCTGGCGAAGAACGGTCTGACGTACTCGCAGTGGCACACCACCGCACTCTGCTCACCCACGCGTTCGACCTTTCTCACGGGCCGTAACCACCACCGGAACGGCTTCGCCACCATCTCGGAGTCGTCGACCGGATTCCCGGGCTACAACTCGCACATCCCCGAGTCGAACGCGACCATGGCACATGTCCTCCGCGACGCGGGCTGGGCGACTTTCTGGGTGGGCAAGAACCACAACGTCCCGATCGACGAGTGGACCGCGGGGGCGTCGAAGAAGCACTGGCCGCTGGCGCAGGGCTACGACCGCTTCTACGGCTTCATCGGCGGCGAGACGAACAACTGGTATCCCTCGCTCGCGGAGGACAACCATTACATCGATCAGCCCTATCTGCCGGAGCAGGGCTACCACCTGTCGAAGGACCTCGCCGATCAGGCGCTGACGATGATCCGAGACGTCAAGCAGACCGAGCCCGACAAGCCGTGGTACCTCTGGTTCTGCCCGGGCGCCAACCACGCTCCCCACCACGCCCCGCAGGAGTACATCGACAAGTACAAGGGCGCCTTCGACGACGGCTACGACGCCTATCGCGAATGGGTGCTCGCCCGGATGATCGAACGCGGCATCCTGCCGGAGGACACCGAGCTCACCGCGTTCAATCCGATGCCGGACGGCACGTTCAACCCCACCGACGAGGTGCGGCCCTGGGACACGCTGAATGACGAGGAGAAGGCGATGTTCTCGCGGATGGCCGAGGTCTACGCGGGATTCAGTGAGTACACCGACTCGCAGATCGGACGCATCGTGGACTATCTCGAGGATTCCGGTCAACTCGACAACACGCTGATCCTGTACTGCGCCGACAACGGGGCATCCGGTGAAGGCAGCCCCAACGGATCGGTCAACGAGGGCAAGATCTTCGGCGGCTACCCCGACGACGAGGCGGAGAACCTGCGGATGGTCGACAAACTCGGCTCTCCCGAGACGTACAACCACTACCCCACCGGCTGGGCGGCCGCCTTCTCGACGCCCTACAAGATGTTCAAGCGTTACACCTATCAGGGCGGTGTCTGCGACCCTCTGGTGATTCACTGGCCCGCCGGAATGCGGGCGCGTGGCGAGGTGCGGCACCAGTACCACCACTCGACTGACATCGTGCCGACCATTCTGGAGGCGTGCGGGGTGCAGTTCCCCGACGTGTACAACGGCGTCGAGCAGACGCCGCTCGCGGGGGTCTCGATGACCTATTCATTCGATGCGGCCGCCGACGGGCCGACCGAGAAGCACACGCAGTACTACGAGATGCTCGGCCAGCGCGGCATCTGGCACGACGGGTGGAAGGCCGTCGCCGTGCACGGCCCCATGGCCGGCACGAGCGGGTTCGAGAACGACGAGTGGGAGCTATACCACACGGATGTCGACCGGGCGGAGGCCGTGAACCTGGCCGCCGAGCACCCGGATCGTCTCGAGGAGCTCAAGGCGCTCTGGATGGAAGAGGCGAAGGCCAACGATGTGCTGCCCCTGAACGACCTGCAGATCATCGGCAACCCGAAGGACTTCGAGACCTTCGTCGCGATGGAGTTCCACCAGCCGGCCCCGCCGTCCGGACGTTTCGTGTACTACCCGGGCACGACCGAGGTGCCGGAGCGCTCTGCGGCGAACACGCACAACGTGTCGTACAAGATCGCGGCCGAGATCGAGTTCACGCCCGAGACCGAGGGCGTCATCTTCGCCCACGGCTCACGGTTCGGCGGCCATGCGCTCGTCGTGAAGGACGGCGAGGTGCATTACCTCTACAACTTCCTCGGGATCCCGCCGGAGGATCGCGTCTCCGCTCCTGCGCCGACCTCCGGCAGACACATCATCGGCGTGGAGTTCACCAAGGAGGGCATGGGCGAGCACCGCGAGGGCGTCGGTCCGGTGAAGCTGTACATCGACGAGCAGCAGGTCGGCGAGAAGAGGATCCGGACCGTGCTGGGACACTTCTCGCTCTGCGGCGAGGGACTGACGATCGGCCGTGACAGCGCCGACCCCGTCTCGTCTCTGTACGGCTACGGGTTCGACTTCACCGGAGGAGAGATCGCGCAGGTGGTGTTCGACATCGCTGATGACGCCTACCTCGACCTGGAGGCGCATCTGGCCGCGGCGATGGCCAGGGATTGACGGAGCGCGCACCCGGGATCTCGGCATCCCGGGTGCGCAGTCTCTCGCAGATAGGTTGTGCACAATTTAATCGCGTGCAATACTCGAGGTATGGCCGTGACCGATGAGATGGTGTGCTTCTCGCTGTACTCCGCCGCCCGAGCGACGACGCAGGCGTACCGTGCCCTCCTGGCCCCGTGGGGTCTGACCTACCCGCAGTACCTCGTGCTCGCGATCCTCTGGATGGAGGGCGAGCAGACGATCGGCTCGCTGGGCGACGCCATGCAGCTCGACTCCGGCACCCTCTCCCCCCTGGTCCGCCGCCTCGAGCAGGCGGGCTACGTCGCGCGGGCCCGCAGCTCGGCCGATGAGCGCGTCGTCACCGTGCGACTGACCGACACCGGCATGGCTCTGCGCACCGAAGTCGCTCCGGTTCACACCAAGATCGCCGCCCTCGCCGGAATGCAGGACGACGACCAGCGTCACCGCCTGATCACCGAGCTGCAGGAGCTCACCGCACGCCTGCAGCTCGCCGACTGACCCCAACCCGGAAGGAGTCCACACGATGGACGCTCTCTACACCGCCGAAGCACTCGCCACCGGAGCCGGACGAAACGGCCGCGTCACCACGGGCGAGGGCCGACTCGACCTCGACCTCGCCATCCCGAAGGAGATGGGCGGCAGCGGCGACGGCGCCAACCCCGAGCAGCTGTTCGCGGCCGGGTACGCCGCCTGCTTCCACTCCGCACTGCAGACCGTCGCGCGTGCGCAGAAGGTGAAGATCACCGATTCGTCGGTCGGGGCCCGCGTGCAGATCGGGTCGAACGGCGAGGGCGGATTCGGCCTCGCCGTGCAGCTCGAGGTCGTCATCCCCGACCTTCCGCACGAGCAGGCTCAGGCGCTCGCAGACGCCGCCCACCAGGTCTGCCCGTACTCCAACGCGACGCGCGGCAACATCGACGTCGCGATCACCGTCTCCGACGACTGATCCCGCTCGACCTCCACCACGACCGATCCCACAAGGAGAACATCATGCGCGCCCTCACCCACGAGACCTTCGGAGAACCCGAAGACGTCCTCACCGTCACCGAGCGTCCGACGCCGGAGCCCGGCCCCGGCCAGGTCCGACTGAAAATCGTCCTCTCCCCCATCCACAACCACGACCTGTGGACCATCCGCGGCACCTACGGCTTCAAGCCGGAGCTCCCGGCAGCATCGGGCACCGAGGCTCTGGGAATCGTGGATGCTCTCGGCGAGGGCGTCGATGATCTCTCCGTCGGTCAGCGCGTCGCGACGGGCGGCACCTTCGGCGCCTGGGCGGAGTACGTCGTCGCGAACGCCGCGGGCCTCATCCCCGTGCCGGAGTCGCTCAGCGACGAGAGCGCCGCGCAGCTCGTGTCGATGCCGTTCAGCACCATCAGCCTGCTGCACTTCCTGGGCGCCGAGAAGGGCGACTGGATCGTTCAGAACGCGGCGAACGGCGCGGTCGGTCGCATGCTGGCACAGCTCGGCGCCGCTCGTGGCGTCAACGTCATCGGGCTCGTCCGGCGCTCGGCCGGGGTCGATGAACTGCGCGAGCAGGGCATCGAGAACGTGGTCTCCACGGATGCGGACGACTGGCGCGAGCAGGTCGCCGCGATCACCGGTGGCGCGCACGTCGCCTTTGGCATCGACTCGGTGGGCGGCTCGTCGGCGGGCGACGTCCTGTCGCTCCTCGGCGAGGGTGGCACTCTGGTCGCGTTCGGTGCCATGAACTCCCCCACGATGGAGATCGCCTCAGGCGACGTCATCTTCAAGCAGGCGACCGTCAAGGGCTTCTGGGGCAGCAAGGTGATCCAGACCATGGATGCCGGCACGCGCGGCGCCCTGTTCGGCGAACTGATCCAGCGCGTCAGCGACGGCACGCTGACCCTGCCCGTCGCCGGCGTCTTCGATGCGGCGGATGCCGCAGAGGCAGTCCGCGCAAGCAACACCGCGGGCCGGGTGGGCAAGGTTCTCCTGCAGTTCTGACCTGGTCAGGCGCAGGGCGGTCGGATTACTTGACAGCGGCAATTAATGCCGCCTACGCTGACGGTGACATCGAGATCGATCGAACACACCGGAGTGCGATGACCGACACCCTGCGCCTCACCTGGGACGCCCCCGCCACCCGCTGGGAGGAGGCGACGCCCCTCGGCAACGGCCGCATCGGCGCGATGGCGTTCGGCGGCTCCGACGGCCACTATCAGCTGAACGACTCGACGATCTGGTCGGGAACGCCCGACGGCCCCGCGCGTGCACTGCAGAAGGTGCGCGCCGGGGGTGCCGGCCCCGAACGGCTCGCGGCCGTGCGCGAGGCCCTCGCAGCCGCCGACGTGCGCCGGGCGGAGGAGCTGCTGATGGCGTTCGAGGGTCCCTACTCGCAGGAGTTCCTCCCTCTCGCCGATCTGCTCGTGCGCGTGGCGGACGCTCGATCGGATGAGACCGTCCCCGCTCGCATCCTCGATCTCGACAGGGCGACCCTCGTCGAGTCACTGCGCACCCCCGCCGGCCGAGTGACGCGACGGTCCTGGGTCTCGGCTCCGGCTCACTCCCTGATCATCGAGCTCACCTCGGACGACGAGTTCGAGACCACCGTCGAGCTGTCCACCCCGCTCCGCGGTCGCGTCGTCGACGCGTCCGACGCGCTCGTGCTGGATGTGCAGGTTCCGATCGACGGCGCCCCGCTGCACGAGGACTCCGTCGACCCCTTGCGCTACGCCGACGACGATGCCGAGTTCGACGCCTACGCGGCCGTCGCCGTCTCCCTCGACTCGGATGGCGAGGTGGGTCGCCACGACGATCGCATCGTCGTCCGCCATGCCCGCCGCCTGCTGATCGCCCTGTCCACTTCGTCGCGCGCCGGGTCGTGGTGGGCCGACGCCGACGGGGACTGGCGGACCGCCTCACGCGAGGCGATCCGGGATCGCGCACGAGAGAGGGCGGAGGCCGCGGCTCAGCGCGACGCCTCGTCTCTCCTCGCCGAGCACGTCGCCGACCGGCGCCGCATGACTCGGGCGCGATTCGCGATCGGCAGTCGGCGTGAGGGCGAGTGGAGCGTCGATCGCGACGTTCTCCGCGGCTCCAACCCCCTGCTCCGCGCGACGATCGCCGCCGAATTCGGGATGTACCTCCTCGCGTCGAGCTCTCGTGCCGGCAGCCCTGCGGCCAACCTGCAGGGGATCTGGAACGACCAGCTGCAACCGGCCTGGTCGTCGAACTACACGATCAACATCAACACCGAGATGAACTACTGGGCGGCGCCGATGCTGCTCGATCCTGATGTCCTCGAGCCGTTGATCTCCCTCGTCGAGCGCCTCGCCCGCACCGGCTCCGACACCGCCAGGGAGCTGTACGGAACACGCGGATGGGTCGCCCATCACAACAGCGACGTCTGGGGGTGGAGCCTGCCGGTCGGCGACGGGCACGGGGCGGCGAGCTGGGCGATCTGGATGATGGGCGGAGTCTGGCTCACCCACAATCTCTGGGACGCGTACGAGTTCGGTGGCGACGATGAGCTGCTCCGCGCTCGCATCTGGCCGCTGATGCGGGGCGCGGTGGAGTTCTGCCTCGACTGGCTGACTCCGGGCCCCGACGGGCACCTGCACACCTCGCCGTCGACGGCCCCCGAGAACTCCTATGTGGCCGCCGACGGTCTGCCGACGCCGCTCGGCCTGACCGCGACGTCGGATCTCAGCCTCATCGGCTCGCTCTTCGAGCGCGCGCTCGTCGCGATCCGCCGACTCGGCATCGACGACGCACTGGAAGCCGAAGTGCGCGAGGCGCTGGCAGCCCTCGCTCCGTTGCGCATCGGCTCCGACGGCCGACTGCTCGAATGGTCCGAAGAGGTCGACGAGCATGAACCGCTGCACCGGCACCTCTCCCCCGTGGTCGGACTCTTCCCGCTCGACCAGGTGACGCCCGAGCAGACTCCGGAGCTGTTCGACGCGTCTGTGGCGCTCATCGACGCACGCGGGCCGGGAGCCATGGGCTGGTCCTGGGCGTGGAAGGTGGCACTGCGCGCCAGGGCACGGCAGGGCGACATCGCCGCATCGCTGCTCGAGGAGGCGCTGACGCCGTTCGACGGCGACGCCACGCGGCACGGGCCCGTCGACGGCTCGGAGTGGGGAGGCCTGCTCCCCAACCTCTTCAGCACGCATCCGCCCTTCCAGATCGACGGCAACCTGGGATTCCCCGCCGCGATCACCGAGATGCTCGTGCAGAGCCACGGCCGCACAGTGCGTCTGCTTCCCGCGCTCCCCGCATCCTGGCCCCACGGAGACGTCCAGGGCATCGCCGTGCGACCGGGCCTCGTGCTCGACCTCGCCTGGGCGGACGGGCGGGTGATCTCGGGTGCTCTCGGCAACCCCGGCGAGCGCGACAGGGAGGTCTCCGTCTCGAACGGTGAGCGGGAGGCGATCATCGCTGTGCCGCCGGGCGCTCGGATCGACCTCGCCGATCATGATCTTCTCTTCTCCGCGTCGGCCGACCAGGAGGAGTCCCGTGCGCGGTGAGGTGCGTGATGTCGTCGCCCCCACCACACAGACCGAGCCTGATGACTTCGACGCCTTCTGGGCGGACACGATCGCTCGCACTCGGAGCTTTCCGCTCGACCTCTCCGTGACCCCGATGCCCACGCGTCTCACTCAGATAGACGTGTACGACGTGTCGTTCCGCGGGTACGGCGGAACACCGATCCATGCTTGGCTGCGCGTGCCTCACGGTGCCGCGGAGCCCCTCCCCGGGCTCGTGCAGTTCTTCGGCTACGGCAACGGCCGAGGTCATGCCCTGCGCGATCTGCGGTGGGCTGCCGCGGGCTACGCGCACTTGGTGGTGGACGCGCGGGGGCAGGGACACGGCGACACCGATGACGATCATGCCGACGGCGGTCCGTCCGCCGGCGGATTCCTCACCCGCGGCATCCGCTCGCCTCAGGAGTACTACTACCGCAGGGTGTATGCGGATGCCGTGCGTGCCGTCGACGCGCTCCGTGCCGTCGACGTCGTCGACGCGGATCGCGTGGGCGCGGTGGGCGCGAGCCAGGGAGGTGGAATCGCGCTGGCGATCGCCGGCCTGGTCCCCGACCTCGCTGTCGCGATCGTGCAGGCACCTTTCCTCTGCGAACTCGACCGGGCCGCCACGCTGAGCACCGAGCACCCGTACACCTTGCTCACCCAGTACTTCGCGGATCGGCGCGGCGACGCCGCAGCGGCTCTCGAGACGCTCCGATATTTCGACGGGATCAACCACGCGAAGCGTGCGACGGCCCCGGCTCTGCTGAGCACGGGACTCCTCGACGACATCGCGCCGCCCGAGACCGTGCTGCCCGCATTCGCCGCGTACGGCGGCCAGAAGACCGTGGTCCTGTGGCCGTACAACGGGCACGAGGCCGGCGGAGACCTCGACGAGGAGAACGCCCTGGAGTTCGCGGCCGAGCACCTGGGCCTGCACAGCCGACCGCCTCACGGCGGATTCGCTACGATAGCCGACACGACACGAAGGACCTGATGGACCACGACACCGCAGCGCGAACCACCCTGATCCGCTCGGCGTCCGACGCGGGATCACGGGTCTTCGAGACGATCCTGACGCGCAGTCCCATCAGCCGGATCGACATCGCCCGCCAGACGGGGCTCTCCCAGGCCGCCGTCACGAAGGCGGTGGCCCCGCTCGTCGCGGCCGGCCTCGTCGACGCGCCGCCCGCCTCGCATCGCGACGGCACCCCCGGACGCCCGGTGAGCCCCGTCTCCATCGTCCTCGAGTCGATGGTCATGATCGGCGTCAAGGTCAACGTCGACGAGATCATCGCCGTCGCGACCGATCTCGCCACGACCGTGCTCGCCAGCACCCGTCGTGCGCTTCCCGCCGACGATCCCCACACCGTCATCGACGCCATCTCCGACGTCGTCGCCGCGCTCACGGCCGAGCTCGGCGAGAGCGCGTCGGCCATCGCGGGAGTCGGAGTGTCGGTGTCGGGTGACGTCGACAGCATCACCGGGATCGTGCGCGAGTCGAACATCATGGGGTGGGCGGACGTGCCGCTCGGCGACCTGCTCCAGGAGCGCCTCCCCTGGCCCGTCACGCTCGAGAACGACGTGCACGCGCTGACGATCGGAGAGCACTGGTTCGGTGTCGGGCTCGGCACCGCCTCGTTCGCGATCGTCACCATCGGACGCGGGATCGGCAGCGGACTGCACCTCAACGGAGAGGTCGTGAGCGGGGCGTTCGGTGTCGCGGGCGAGATCGGGCACCTGCCGCTCGCCGATCCGGCACTCGTCTGTCCGTGCGGGCGTCGCGGCTGCGTCGAGGCCGCCGCCTCGACCGGAGCGATCGAGGCGGCGGTCTCCGGTGCCCTCGGCCGGCCGGTCGCGATCGATGAAGCCGTGGCTCTCGCCCACGCCGGAGACGCCGACGCCGACGCCGCATTCCGCGAAGCGGCCCGCCTCATCGGCACGGCCATCGCCACACTCGTTAACCTCACCGGTCCCGAAGTCGTCATCATCGGCGGCGAGGGCGTCTCGGACTTCGACCTGTTCGAGAAGACCCTGCACGACGCGTTCGAGGCGCACGCGTTCGGCGCTGCGGCGCGCTGCCGCATCCTGACCCGTCCGCACACCTTCGAGGACTGGGCGCGAGGCGCATCCGCCGCCGCCATCCAGTCGCTCGTGCGCTGACCGTTCGGGACGAGCGGAAGAGAGGGGACGGATGCCATCGGCATCCGTCCCCTTCTCGCGCCCAGCCCGCCACGGTCCGCAGCGCAGAGATGCGCGGGACGGATGATCCGTCCCGCGCATCCCGTGTCGATCAGAGTGCGTCGTACGCGGTCTGCAGCAGCTCCAGGTAGCGTGCGAGCCCGAGGCCCTCGATGTCGGCGACGTACGCGTCCCACGCGCCGTCGTCCGTGATGTCGCGCTGCCCCGTGACGAACTCCGCCTGGGCCTGCGTGATGTAGGTGGCGATGTTCGTCTGCAGCTCCGCGAGCTCGGCCGAGGTCTCGAGGTCGGGCCACAGCTTCTCGATCGGGAAGATCACGCTCTCGTCGGGCTGGAAGGGCTCGTACTCCTGCGTCGCGTAGAGCAGACGTCGCTCGTATCCGTCGGGCGTGTAGATGTCCTCCGGCACGACCTGGGCGTTGCGGAACTCCAGCGAGTCCCAGTACTGCGACATCGAACGCCACGCGGCGTTGGAGGTCTCGTCATACGTGATGGGACGGAATGTCGGCTCGAGCTCGGGGTCGAGCGCGAGGTCGCCGTCGACCGCGGGCACCCATGCCTCCCCCTCCGGTCCCATCGACGCGCGGATCTGGCCCTCGTCCGTCGCGAGGTAGTCGAGCAGCTTGATGGCCTCGATGCGCTCGTCCTCGGTCGACTTGTTGGTCAGCGCGAACGTGCCCACCGGATTCACCGGCGACCGCCACGTGGCGAGCTGAGTGCCGTCCGGACCCGCGATCGGCGCGACCGCGTCGTAGTTCTTGTCACGTCCGTCAGGAGAGTCCGCCGAGACGAACACGTACGGGTGCAGCGTGACGGCGGAGCCGAGGATCTGCGCGTCCCCGCTGTCTCCGAGCGCCTTGAGGGCGTCGCCGTTCTGCGTGAACGCCCCGGTGTCGAGCAGCCCTTCCTGCGCCAGCGACGTGATGTACTCCAGCCCCGCCCGCCAGCTGTCCGAGGTGGCGTTCAGCGCGACCTCATCGCCGTCGAGCACGAGAGGCGGCGGGCTCGAGGGTCCGCCGACCGGCGCATAGGTGAAGGCGTTCATCAGATAGTTGATGATCGGCTCCGACGCCGAGCCGCTCAGCGGCACCTCGTCGGCGGCGCCGTTGCCGTTCGGGTCGCCGTCCTTGAAGGCGCGCAGCACCGTGCGCAGCTCCTCGGTGGTGGTCGGCTGCTCGAGTCCCAGGGCGTCGAGCCAGGTCGTGTTCATCCAGAGCTTCGACGGGTAGCTGCAGTGGAAGCACTCGCTCCACTGGGTGATCGCATAGATGTGGCCGTCAGGCGCGGTGACCGACTGCTTCCAATCGGGCTTCTCCTCGAATCGCTCGGCGAGGTTGGGGGCGTATTCGTCGATGAGGTCTTCGAGGGGCACGAGCACCCCCTGCTGCCCGTACTTGAGGATCTCATTGCGCGAGAATCCGTCGACCCACGGCACGAGGAAGTACGCGTCGGGGTAGTCGCCGCTGGCGAGCGAGATCTGTCTCTTCTCCCCCGCGACGCTGCCGTCGTAGGTCGTGGTCTGCCAGTCGAAGTCGATGTCGAACTTCTTCTCGACCTCCTGGGTGAACAGATTGTCCTTGAGCGAGCCGTTCTCGCCCTGCGGGCCGAATGCGACGAGCTGGCCGTTGTCGTCGCTCGCCGGGGTGCAGGCGGCGAGCGCCAGTCCCGTCGCGACGACGGTGACCGCCGCGATCGCGCCTCGTGTGATGCGGTGTGTCATTGCCGGAATCTCCTTTGACCGGTTCAGGTGTGCGGGTGTGTGTGGTGGGTCTGTGAGAGGAGTGGTCAACCCTTGACGGCGCCGACCATGATCCCCTTGCTGAAGTGCTTCGCGACGAACGGGTACACGATCAGCATCGGCACGGTGGCGATGATGACGGTCGAGTACTTGAGCAGGTCGGCGAGCTCTCGACGTTCGAGCTGGGCGGCCAGGTCGCCACCGCCTCCGCCGTCGTTGAGGATGAGGATGCCTCGCAGCACGAGCTGCAGCGGCTGCAGGTCGGCGTCACGCAGATAGAGCAGCGCGTCGAAGTACGAGTTCCACTGCATGATCGCGTACATCAGCGCGATGACCGCGAGTAGCGGCTTGGCGAGCGGCAGCACGATGGTCCAGAGGATGCGGAGTTCGCTCGCACCGTCGAGCTGTGCCGCCTCGTAGACCTCGTCGGGGATCGACGAGCGGAAGTAGACCATCGCGATGATCACCTGCCAGACGCCGATCGCGTTCGGGAGGAGCATCGACCATCGGGTGTCGAGCAGGCCGAGCGACTGGACGACGATGTACATCGGGATCACTCCGCCGGAGAACAGCATCGTGAAGACGACGCCGCCGGTGAGGGTCTTGCGCCCGAACAGGTTCGCCCGGGACAGCGGATACGCGATGGCGACCGTCCCGGCGACGCTGATGATCGTGCCGACCACGGTGTAGAACACCGAGTTGCCGAATCCGCGGAGGATCGCGGGGTTGTTGAGAGCTTCGGTGTACCCACGGAGGGTGAAGTCGACGGGCCAGAACAGCACCCGGCCGGATGACACCGCCTGAGGGCTGGAGAACGAGCTGGCGACGATGTTCAGCAGCGGCAGGAGCACGACGAGCAGGAAGACCGTCAGCAGCAGGTAGGCGGCGATCACGAAGACGCGATCCGCTCTGGTCTCCTTCACCTTCACCCCGGAGGCCAGGGGGTCCCGTCGGCGGCGGCCGCGCCCTGAGCCCGATCCGACGACGATCTCCTCGGTGAGCAGGGGCTGCTCTCTGATCACGGTGCTCACCACAGCCCACTTCCTGTCACTCGCTTGGATATGCCGTTGACGACGAGCAGGAGCACGAGGCTGATGACGGCGTTGAAGAGTCCGATGGTGGCTCCGAGGCTGAAGTTGGCGTTCAGGATGCCGGTCTTGTAGACGTACGTCGGGATGATCTCCGACGTCGAGAGGTTCAGCGCGTTCTGCAGGAGGAACGCCTTCTCGAACCCGATCGCCATGATGTTGCCGACCCCGAGGATCAGGATGATCGTCGCTGTCGGCAGCAGGGACGGCAGGTCGACGTACCAGATCTTCTGCAGCCGTGATGCGCCGTCGATCTTGGCGGCCTCGTAGAGGGAGGTGTCCACGGATGCGAGGGCGGCGAGGTAGATGACCGCGGAGTACCCGGTGGTGGTCCAGATGTCTGTCGCCACATAGATGTGCCGGAAGAAGTCGGCGCTCGCCAGCAGATCGACCTGACCTGCGCCGAAGAAGCTCAGCGTCCGGCCCAGGATGCCCACGCGTGGAGACAGCAGCAGGATCGTCATCGACACGATCACGACGGTGGAGATGAAGTACGGCGCGTACGTGACGAGCTGGACCGTGCGGGTGAAGAACCGCAGTCGGACCTCGTTGAGCAGGATCGCGAGGATGATCGGCAGCGGGAAGCTCGCGATGAGGGTGTAGACCGCGAGGATGAACGTGTTGCCGATGAGCTTGGGGAACACCGGGTTGCGGAAGAGTGCGGTGAAGTTGTCGAATCCCACCCAGGGACTCCCCCACACGCCGTCGATGGGGTTGTAGTTCTTGAACGCGATGACCGCGTTGGCCATCGGCACGTATCGGAACACGATGAACCAGATGACGGGCAGGAGCAGCAGCAGGTACAGCTGCCAGTAGCGGCGCAGGCTGCGGACGAATCGCGAACGTGCGTCGGTGCGTCGAGGACTCGGCGGCGAGATCTCGACCGGTGGTGCGTGCTCAGCACTGAGCTTCATGATCGCCCTCCCAGGGCAGGATTACTTTACGTCGTAATAAAATCACGCCGAGCCGAAAAAGTAAACGCTCGATTTCCGGTCGGCGATTTCGAGGGATCGCTTGCACGTCCATCTCAAACGTGATTTATTGACGTTGTCAAGTAACTACCGGAGGGTCTCATCCCATGACTTCCCGTGCAGACACCGTCGTCGCACTCCGCGCCGCTGGTGCCGCCTTCATCGTCCAGATCTCCGACCCGATCCCCCGTGTGCTGCACTGGGGCGCGGATCTCGGAGACCTCGATCCCGCAGCCGTCTCGTCGCTCGCCCTCACCGCCGGGCCCGCCCAGCTGAACAACTCCCCAGACATCCCGCGTGCCTTCTCCGCGCTGCCCACCGAGTACGAGGGCTGGTCGGGAACCGCGGCTCTCTCCGGTCACGCGAGCGGACGCGCCACGACCCCCCGACCTCGACTCGTGGGACACGATGTCGAGATCCCGTCCGACGGCGTCGGCGGGCGCATCGTGCTCCGGTTCGACGACACGATCAGCGGCATCCGCACCGAACTCGCATATCACCTCGACCCGCACGGAGTTCTCGCGGTCGACACGTCCCTCGCACGCGACGCCGCCCTCAGTCCGCGCATCGGGCGGACCCCCTACACGGTGGGCGCCGTGCTGTCGCTGCTTCCGCTCCCCGAGCGCGCGACGGAGATCCTCGACTTCACCGGGAAGTGGTGCCGTGAGCGCTCCCCGCAGCGTTCGCCCTTCGGCTTCGGCACCCACCGTCGCGCCGCGCACCGCGGCAAGCCGGGACACGACTCGCCCTTCCTGCTCGCGGCCGGAACCGCCGGATTCGGCTTCCGGCACGGAGAGATCTGGGCCGTGCACCTCGCGTGGAGCGGTGAACAGCAGTACCTCGCCGAGCGCCTTCCCGAGGGCGCTGGCGTGTTCAGTTCGGTCATCGGAGCCGGTGAGGAGCTCCACCCGGGCGAGATCATCCTCGAAGACGGCGACCGCTACGACGCACCGACCGCGCTGTTCCTCTGGTCCGACAGCGGACTCGACGCGATCAGCGACCGACTCCACCGGCGCCTGCGCGCGCGTGCGACGCATCCGCGCTCGCCGCGACCCCTGGTGCTCAACACCTGGGAGGCGGTCTACTTCGACCACGACCTCGAGCGCCTCACCGCGCTGATCGAGCGTGCGGCGGAGGTGGGGGTCGAGCGCATCGTGCTCGACGACGGCTGGTTCCGCGGACGCCGCGAAGCGGATGCCGGCCTGGGCGACTGGTTCGTCGACGATGAGGTGTGGCCGGACGGACTCGGGCCCCTCGTCGATGTCGTGCGTGCTCAGGGGATGCAGTTCGGTCTCTGGTTCGAGCCCGAGATGATCAATCTCGACTCCGATCTCGCGCGCGCCCATCCGGACTGGGTACTGGGTCCGGCCGAGGGCCTCGGCCCGGAATCCCGGTCGCAGCACGTTCTCGACATCGCGCGCCCCGAGGCGTACGACTACCTTCTCGCGCGTCTCGACGCTCTTGTGCGCGAGCACTCGATCGATTACCTGAAATGGGATCACAACCGCGATCTTCTCGAAGCGGTCAGTCGCGGCGGCGATGGGGACAGGCCCAGCGTGCACCGGCAAACGGCCGCGCTCTACCGCCTGCTCGACGAGCTGCGGTCGCGGCACCCGGGGCTCGAGATCGAGACATGCTCGGGCGGCGGCGGACGCATCGACCTCGGGATCCTCGACCGCACCGATCGTGTCTGGGCCTCGGACTGCAACGATCCGGTCGAACGCGTCCAGATCGAGCGGTGGACGCGCAGCCTCGTCCCTCCCGAACTCATCGGCTCCCACCTCGGCTCCGCGCGATCGCACACCACCGCCCGCACCACCGATCTGTCGTTCCGTCTGGCTACGTCGCTGACCGCGCACGCGGGCATCGAGCAGGACCTCACCGTCGTCGACGACGGCGAGCTCGCGGCGATCGCCCGCTGGACCGCGATGTACCGCGAATTCCGCGACCTGCTGCACAGCGGTCGCGTCGTCAACGCGGACCTCGCGGATCCCGCGACATCACTTTCGGGAATCGTGGCCCGAGACGCATCCGAAGCGCTGTTCACCTGGAGCCGGTTCACGACATCGGCATCGGGCCAGTCCGGTCGGGTGCGTTTTCCCGGACTGGATGCCGCTGCGCCGTACACCGTCCGGATCCGCGAGGACCTCGGCGCGTCGAGCAGACACGGCGGAGACCCCGAGTGGGTGACGGCCGCCGTCGCCGCTCCGGTCGAGATGCCGGGGTCCGTCCTCGTCACCGCCGGCGTCCCCCTGCCGACGCTCAATCCGCAGCAGGCGATGCTCATCGAGATCAGGCGCGCAGACGACTGACGGTCACACCTCCTTCCCATCCCCCGACAGAGCAGTCGAACGAGAGGAAAGCAATGAACGCACACCGACAGAGAAGGAGAGCGGCCTCGTTGACCGCGGCACTCGCCGCGACAGCGATCGTCCTCGCTCTGGCACCTGGCGCGAGCTGGGCCACCGAGGCGACACCGGAACCGACTCCGGCGCCGGAGACGACGCCGGAGACGACGCCGACGACGGCTCCCGCGCCGACGGACGACCCGGCACCGACTGAAGAGCCGGCACCGACTGAAGAGCCGGCACCGGAACCTGCTCCCTCGAGCGCCCCGGAGCAGGAGCCACCGGCGGATGCGACGCGCACGCCTGCGGACGAGACCGAAGACGGCATCTCGAACCGATCGACCGCCCCCTACATGGGCTGGAGCAGCTACAGCATGCAGGTGTACGAAGGAGGCCAGTGGATCACCGCCGATCAGATCATGGCTCAGTCGGATGCCATGCATGACAAGCTCCAGGATTTCGGCTACGACTACATCAACATCGACGCCGGCTGGAACGGAGGCCAGGACGAGTACGGACGTCCCATTCCCAGCACGACACTGTTCCCCGACGGCCTCGACGCGGTGATCGACCACGTGCACGACAACGGCCAGAAGGTGGGTCTGTATCTGATTCCCGGGATGAGCCTCGAGACGGCGCAGAAGGCGCTCCCGATCTACGGCGCTCCCGGTTGCACGACCGAGAATCTGCTCAAGCAGCCTCTCCAGCAGGGCGACTACTGGGGCTTCGGGTACCGACTCGACTTCGACAACCCCTGCACCGAGAAGTACATCGACTCGATCGCCGATCTGCTCGGCGAATGGGGAGTCGACTTCATCAAGTTCGACAGCGTCACCCCCGGCTCCGGAATCAGCGACCTGTCGATGGACGCCCGCGAGGAGGTCGCCGCCTGGTCTCGGGCGCTCGACCGCAACGACATCTGGTTCGAGCTCTCCTGGGCCGTCGACATCGACTACGCGGACTACTGGAAGCAGTATGCAGACGGCTGGCGCATCGACTGGGACGTCGAGTGCTACTGCGGCGATGAGGCCCTGACCACCTGGGAGAACGTCGCCCGCCTGTTCCCGAGGCTCTCGGACTGGTGGCGCCACGCCGGGCCCGCAGGCTGGAACGACCTCGACTCCCTCAACGTGGGCAACGGGAAGATGGACGGCCTCACGCGCGACGAACGCCGCACCGCGACGACGCTCTGGGCGACCTCCGCGGCGCCGATGTACCTGGGCAACGATCTGACGAACCTCGACGAGTACGGGCTCGAGCTGATCACCAACCGCGAGGTCATCGCCGTGAACCAGGCAGGCGTGCCCGCTCGTCCCGTCTCGACGGCGACGAAGCAGCAGGTCTGGTACGCACTGAACCCGGATGGCACCTACACCGTGGCGCTGTACAACCTGGGCCGTGCAGACGCCGACATCACGGTCGACTGGTCCGACATCGGACTCGACGGCTCCGCGAAGGTCCGCGATCTCTGGGCCGGCAAGAACCTGGGATCGGAAGCGGAGGGCTTCACCGCCGAGAGCGTGCCAATCCATGGCGTGCGGCTGCTGAAGGTGACGCCCGCGAAGCAGGCGGCACTCACCGTCAACGACGACTCGCTGCGGGTCGGCTACGACGGGGCGTGGGACCGCAACGTCGGCAACGAGGTGCCTGCGACATCGCAGCCCTTCACCGTCGCCGTGTCCGACACCCCGGGTGGAGGCACGCCCGAACCGCCCGCCACCGGGCTGACAGTGACCCTGAACGACGACGATTCACGCATCGGCTACAGCGGGTCCTGGGGCGACAGCAACAACCGCGGGCTGGGCGACCACGGCGACGACGTCCACTACGTCGAGACGAACGGAGCGGCCTTCGAGTACACGTTCCAGGGAACCGGGATCCAGTACGTCACCGAGAAGCACGAATCGCAGGGCGAGGTCGAGGTCTACCTCGACGGACAGCTGGTCGAGACCGTCGACACCTCGCTGCCCGCGGCCGACGGGCGCCTCTCCCAGCAGGTGGTCTACGCCGTCGCCGATCTCGCGAGCGGAAGTCACACCCTGCGGGTGGTCAAGAAGTCCGGATCCTTCATGCTGCTCGACAAGCTCGTCGTCACTCTCGACAGCCAGCTGAGCACGACCTCGGGTGCGTTCAACAAGGCCGCTCCCGCCGACGTGACGGTCGATGTGCTGCGCGACCCGAGCGAGCTCTCCTCGATCAGCCTCGGCGGTGAGCCGCTCGAGCGCGACGCCGACTACACGCTGTCCGGATCGACGGTCACACTGAAGTCGTCGTACCTCGCCGCACTCCCGGTGGGAGACGCGACGCTGGACTTCGCGTTCACCGGAGACCATCTCGACGATGTCCACGCCACCACGGCCGACGGCGACTCCGTGTCGTTCACGTTCCGCGGGACGGGCGTCGCGTGGCTCGGCCCGAAGGCACCCGACCAGGGAGCCGTTGAGGTGTACATCGACGGCAAAAAGGTGAAGAGCGTCGACACCCACGCCGAGTCGCGCGTGTCGAATCAGACCCTGTTCGAGGCGACCGGGCTGAAGGACGGCGAGCACACGATCAAGGTCGTGAAGACGTCGGGAGACGTGCTCCGCACGGACGTGTTCCGATACACGGTCAAGAAGGTCGGCTGACCCCCGTCGGGGCGGGCCCCGTGCCCGCCCCGATGCACCACCGACGAACCCTCTCGCGGATGTCCGCCCCCGGGTGCACACTCTGCAGATGGAGATCACACTCGCACAGCCGGCGGGACTCGTGATGAGCCCCGCCTTCAGTCATGTCGCCGTCGTCCCGCCCGGGGCCACGACGATCCACGTCGGCGGCCAGAACGGCGTCGATGAGACGGGCGCGCTCGTCTCGACGGATGCTGCCGAGCAGTCGCTCCGAGCGGTCGAGAACGCTCGGATCGCGCTCGAGTCGGCGGGCGCGGGCCTCGACGATGTCATCAGCTGGACGATCTACATCCACCAGGATGCCGATCTTCGTGCCGCCTACGGTGCCGTCGCAGCGACGCTCGCCCGTGACGGCGCCCCTCCGTTGGTGACCGCAGCCCTCGTGTCCGGCCTCGGCGTCCCGGGCGCAGTGATCGAGGTGAGCGCGATCGCCGCCGTCATCCGCGAATGACCGCGGCGCGCCGACTCAGATCCTTCCGCGCACCGGGGTCCGCTCGGCCGAGTCACCGCCCTCGGGCATCGCCATCTCCGCGCGGACGCCGAGCAGTCTGACCTCCCGGTCGTGATCGAGCGTGGCACCGAGCACCAGTGCCGCCTCGATGACCGTCGCGCGCCGGGTGGTCGGCTCCGGCAGCTTGCGGCCGAAGGTCTTGGTCTCGAACGGCGCATAGCGCACCTTCAGATGCACGCGGACGACCGGGCGCCCCTCGGCGGCGCAGTCCTCGAAGGCCTGCCCCGCCAGTTCGGTCAGCGCCGCCTGAACCTCTGCAGTCGTCGTGAGGTTCTGCTGGTACGTCATCTCGCGACTGTGGCTGCGGGCCACCCATGGGGTGCTGTCGACTACGGTCGGACCGAGACCCGAGCCCAGCCCGTGGTACCAGACGCCCATCCGCGGTCCGAACTCCTCGATGAGCTCTGCCTCGTCCGCGTCAGCGAGTTCCTGGACCGTCGTTACGCCGTGGGTGGCGAGCCGCTTCTGAACCTTCGGGCCGACTCCCCACAGGTCCCGAGTAGGCCGGTCTCCCATCACGTCGAACCAGTTCTCGGCGGTGAGCCGGAAGACACCCCGGGGCTTGCCGAACTCCGTGGCGATCTTGGCCCGCACCTTGTTGTCGCCGATGCCGACCGAGCAGTGCAGTGCCGTCGACTCGAGCACCGCGTTCTGCGCGCTGCGCGCGGTCTGCTCGGGGTCGTCCGTGGTCACGCCGAGAAAGCATTCGTCCCAGCCGATGACCTCGAGCACCACCCCGGGCAGTGCACGCAGTGTCGACATCACCTCGGTCGAGGCCGACTCATACGCGTCGTGGTCCACCGGCAGGAAGACCGCGTTCTCAGGCGCCTTACGTGCCGCGATCTTCAGCGGCATGCCGGATCCGATGCCGAACTTCCGCGCCTCGTACGACGCCGTCGACACGACGGCGCGCTCCGTCGGGTCGCCCCGGCCGCCGACGATCACGGGGAGCCCTGCGAGCTCCGGTCGGCGCAGCACCTCGACCGCAGCGATGAACTGATCCATGTCGACGTGCAGCACCCAGTCGGTCATGCACCGAGTGTGGCCCGTGCCGAGCGAGTTGTCACCCCTCGGACACGATCAGCACATCACCGAGATCAGCCGATCGAGACGGCGATCGCGGTCGCGATCACGGCGAGGAGCGGCAGCGTGCCCTGCATCACCGCGGCGCGCGCCTTCGTGCGATCGGAGAGGATCAGCACCAGTGCGGCGGCGAGCATCATCCCCGTTCCGGCGAACACGAGAGTCAGTCCCACCGTTGTGAAGCCGATGATCACGAAGCCGACGCCGAGCAGCGCGGTCAGCGCGAGGAACAGGTTGTAGAAGCCCTGGTTGAAGGCGAGCGCCTTCGTCGTGAGGGCGTCCGCCTCGCTCGCGACGCCGAAGATCTTCCTCGTCTCGGGCTCTGTCCATCTCAGCGACTCGAGCGCGAAGATGAAGACGTGGAAGGCGGCAGCGGCCGCAGCGAGGACGAGTCCGACGATGAGCATGACTCGATCGTATCGATGTCGGCTCGCGCTAGATCAGGAAGATCGGCAGAAGCCCGGGGTTGTGGGCGTGCACGAGTACCCCGAACACCACCGCATCGAACAGCAGGTGCACCGTGACGACATAGGCCAGCGAGTGCGTCCGAATGAAGATGAACCCCTGCAGCAGCGCGAACGGGATGGTCAGCAGCGGTCCCCACTCGCGGTAGCCCAGCTCCCACAGGAATGAGACGAACACGATCATCTGCAGCACGTTGGCGAGGGCGTCGGGGAAATGCCTGCGCAGCAGGGCGAAGACGGTGCAGATGAAGAACAGCTCGTCCCAGATGCCGACCGCTCCGACGCCGACGAACAGCCGGGCGATGAGGTCGGGCGAGTCCACGACCGGCCAGTTCTGATAGACGCCGCTGGTGATGAAGTAGAACGGCAGGATCAGCCAGCCGAGCACCAGGACGGCGACGAGCCAGCCCCACTGCAGGCGCCCCCACCGGCGATGCGCCCGCCAGGGGAAGCCGATCGCCCGGTCGCGGAATACGAAGCGGGAGACGACGTACGGAACCGCCACCGCGCCGCCGAGGGCGAGCGTGAACCGCAGCATCGCGAGGTTGTCGAGCTCTGCCGCGAGCGGGATCACGCTGACGATGAGCATGCCGAGGGCGATCAGGGACAGGTCCCTGGTGAGCGAGGGCTGACGGCTGGTCCCCACGACTCGAGCGCTCTCTCGACGCATGCCCACGCGCACCGTCTGATCCGCCGCCACCGGCAGACGGCGCTCGACGAGCCACGCGCTCCCGACGCCGAGTGCGAGCAGCGCCCAGCCGAGCCACGGGATCTGCACCACGAAGAACGCCGGCGCCGCAGCGCACACGAGGAGCGCGGAGACGACCGCCGGCCACGTCGCCGAGATGCGCTGCGCGGTGATCACGCGCGCGACTTCCGCCGATACACGAGATCGCGGATGTCTCGCCCCTTGGCGATCCCCTTGCGTTCGAACGCGGTCATGACGCGTCCATCGAATCGCTCGGCCCAGTCGCCGTCGAAGGCGCGCTCGAACAGAGGCTCCGCGTCGAGCACCTCGCGCATCTGCAGCGCGTAGTCCTCCCAGTCGGTCGCGAGGCGGAGCAGACCTCCGTCACGGAGTGCGCGAGCGGCGGTGTCGGCGAACCCCTGGCGGACGAGACGGCGCTTGGTGTGCTTCTTCTTGTGCCACGGATCAGGGAAGAAGATCCAGACCTCTGCCGCTGCCGCTTCGGGGAGGTACGACGAGAGCACCTCCGGCGCATTCGCCTCGACCACGCGGACGTTGCGAGCACCTTCGCGGTCGGCGTCGAGCATGGTCCTGGCGAGGCCCGCGCGGAAGACCTCGACCGCGAGGAAGTCGTCGTCGGGGCGGGACGATGCGGCGGCGACGATGGCGTGCCCCTGACCGGAGCCGATCTCGACGTACAGGTCCGCATCCCGCCCGTACTCGGAGGCGGGATCGAGACGCGCCTCCGGGTGCACCGAGGTCCAGGCGACATCGCGGGGCACGTCGAGCAGGTAGTGCGGTCCGAGCTCTTCGAACGCGCGTTCCTGAGCGTCGGACATCCGGCCGCTGCGGCGCACGAAGGAGACCGGTTCGTCGCGGAAGGTGCGGGGTTCGGGCATGCTTCCAGGGTAGTCGGCGGCGCTGAACGCCACCGACCGCGGGTCAGGAGGCCGGTGCCGTCACGAAGTCGATCAGCTCCTCCACCCGACCGAGGAGCGCGGGCTCGAGGTCGCGGTAGGTGTGCACCTTCGACAGGATGTGCTGCCAGGCGCGACCGGTGTCCGCCTGCGTCTCGTACGGCCACCCGAATGCGCGGCAGATCCCGGTCTTCCAGTCCGTGCCCCGGGGGATCTCCGGCCATCTCGCGATGCCGAGAGCCCGAAGGGTGACGCACTGCCAGACATCCACGAACGGGTGGCCGACGATCTTCACATGCCTTCCGTGCGGACCCCGGGCGACGGCGTCGGCGATGCGCGATTCCTTCGACCCGGGCACGAGGTGATCCACGAGGACCCCGTAGCGACGCGATGCGCTGGGAGGCTCTGCGGCGAGCAGCTCGTCGAGCAGGTCGACTCCCTGCAGGAACTCGACGACGACGCCCTCGACCCGCAGGTCCGCTCCCCACACCTTCTCGACGAGCTCGGCGTCGTGCTTGCCCTCGACCAGGATCCGGCTGGGAAGCGCGACCCTGGCTCGTTGATCGGCGGCGACGAACGAGCCGGATGCCGTGCGTCGGAGGCCCTGCTCCTTCGCGGCCGGGACCGTGAGCCGCACCGGTGATCCGTCGATCAGGAACCCGCCTCCGAGCGGGAAGAGGCGCTTGCGCCCCACCCGGTCCTCGAGTTCGACGTTGCCGCCCTGCACCCGTGTGACCGCTCCGCAGAATCCGTCCTGCGCCACCTCGACGACGAGATCGAGCTCGGCGGGAACCTGCGGCACCGGCTTGGCTGCTCGTTCCCTCCAGCCGGCAGCGAGCACATCGGATCCGTACCTGTCGTCCATGCCATCCAGCGTATGTGTCTCCGCTGAGGGCGAACGGCTATCCCCGCTCGGAAGGTGTCGCGTGTCGGCCTCTGTGCATAGACTCGTGCCATGGGGCTCGGCTGCCGGTCGGAGGGAACACGATGAAGACACGGTGGCTGGCGCTGGCCGCACTGACTGCGGCGGCTGCAGCAGCCGCGTTCTCCGCATCTGCTGCCTCCGCGACCGACCCCGTGACGCTCGACTCGGGATACGTGACGGACGACGCCGACGTCCTCAGCCCGAGCCAAGAGGACGCCGTCGAGGCTCGACTCCAGACGCTCAGCGACAATTCCTCGTCCGATCTCTTCGTCGTCCTCGTCGATGACTTCACCTCGCCGACCGACAACGTCGCCTGGGCCGATGCCGTCGCAGAGAACAACAACCTCGGCTCCGAGCAGTACCTGCTCGCGATCGCGGTAGAGGGACGCAGCTACTACATCTCGGCAGCACCCGACGGCCCGCTCAGCGACAGCAAGCTCGACGACGTGGAAGACAAGATCCAGGGTCTGGCCGCACAGGAGGACTGGGAGGGCATGATCGTCCTCGCCGCCGACGAGATCGAGGGCGACGGCGGTGCGGGCGCTCTGCAGGCCACACTGATCGTGGTCGCCGTCATCGCGGTCGGCCTGATCATCTGGCTGATCATCGCCCTCATTCGCCGCGCGCGTCGCAATGCCGCGATCCGCAGGCGTGGCGCCATGCCCGAGACGCCCGATCCGAACGATCCGTTCTCCACGCTGACCGACGAGCAGGTGGAGACGCAGGCGGGGGCCGCACTCGTGCAGGCGGACGATGCGATCACCTCGAGCCGCGAGGAGCTCGGCTTCGCCGTCGCCCAGTTCGGCGACGCGGCGACCGCCGAGTTCAGCGGAGCAGTCGAGACCGCGAAGTCGAAGATGTCCGAGGCCTTCGATCTGAAGCAGAAGCTCGACGACGAGATCGAGGACACCGTCCACGATCGCCGCGCCTGGCACATCCGCATCATCCGGCTGTGCGACGAGATCGACGACGTCCTCGACGAGAACACCGACGCGTTCGACGCGCTCCGCAAGCTCGAGCAGAACGCACCACAGGAACTCGACAGAGTCCGCGGCGAGCGAGCCGCTCTCATCCCGCTTCTGACTTCCGCGGCTCCCGCTCTGGCCGCGCTGTCCGCCACCTACGACGCATCGGCACTGAGCACGGTGTCCGACAACCCGGCACAGGCTCAGGAGCGGGCAGCCCTGGCCGACCGCTCGATCGAGGCCGCGCAGCAGGCGATAGCGGCCGGTCGCTCCGGCGAGGCGGCGTTCGCCATCCGCACGGCCGAGCAGTCGGTGGCGCAGGCGACACAGCTGGTCGAGGCCATCACCGCGCTGGGCACCGAGCTCTCCCGTATCGAATCGCAGGCGCAGGCTCTCGTCGCCGAGCTGCAGGCCGACATCGCCGCGGCACAGCAGCTGCCTGACGCCGGAGGCACGCTCGCCGCGGTCGCGGCCGCAACCTCGCAGCAGCTGCAGCGTGCGCAGGCCGACCTCTCCGGAGCATCGCGCAGTCCGCAGCGCGTGCTCGAAGCGCTCAGCGCGGCGAACACGCAGATCGACGCCGCGATCGCGGAGGGCACCCAGGCCGTGGAACGGGCGCGACGCGTGCAGCAGCTTCTCGAGCAGACCCTGACGCAGGCGGGCTCCGAGATCCGAGCAGCGCGCGAGTACATCGAGACGCGGCGGGGAACCGTCGGCTCCACGGCTCGCACCCGCCTCTCCCAGGCCGACGCGACCCTTACTCAGGCCGTGAGTCTGCGGTCGTCGGATCCCGAGACCGCGCTCGCAGAAGCAGGACGCGCGCTCGAACTCGCCCGGCAGGCCACCTCATCCGCCCAGGCGGATGTCGCGGCCATGAGCCCGAGCCGCTACGAGAGCGGATGGGGCGGCGCCGGCGGCAGCATCTTCGGCGGCGGATCAGGCTCCGGCGGTTCCGGCCTGGGTGGCGACATCCTGGGCGGCATCATCGGCGGTCTGCTCTCGGGCGGCGGCGGAGGTGGCGGCTCCTCGCGCAGCAGCAGCTGGCGTTCCAGCGGTGGCGGCGGGTTCCGCAGCTCCGGTTTCGGTGGAGGCGGCGGCAGCCGCTCCAGCGGCCGCAGCGGCCGTTCGGGAGGGCGACGCTTCTGAACCGCACACCTATCGACCCCAGACATCGAGTCCGACCCTCTGAAAGGAACCACGCATGACCAAGCAGTCCATCTTCGGACGTATCTCGACCCTCGTCCGCGCGAACATCAACTCGCTCCTGGACTCTGCGGAAGACCCGCAGAAGATGATCGACCAGCTCGTTCGCGACTACACGAACAGCATCGCCGACGCGGAGTCGGCCATCGCCGAGACCATCGGCAACCTGCGTCTGCTGGAGCGCGACCACGAGGAAGACGTCCAGGCCGCCACCGAGTGGGGCAACAAGGCTCTCGCCGCCAGCCGCAAGGCCGACGAGATGCGCTCCACCGGCGACGCCGCCGATGCCGACAAGTTCGACAACCTCGCGAAGATCGCTCTGCAGCGCCAGATCAGCGCCGAGCGCGAGGCGACCGGGGCCGAGCCGCAGATCGCCGCTCAGACCGAGATCGTCGACAAGCTGAAGTCCGGCCTCAACGGCATGAAGGACAAGCTCGGCGAGCTGAAGAACAAGCGCAGCGAGCTGCTCGCCCGCGCCAAGGTCGCCGAGGCTCAGACGAAGGTGCAGGATGCGGTCTCCTCGATCAACGTCCTCGACCCCACCAGCGAGCTGGGACGTTTCGAAGACAAGGTCCGCCGTCAGGAGGCCCTCGCCCAGGGCAAGATCGAGCTCGCGGCATCCAGCCTCGACGCTCAGTTCGAGAGCCTCGAAGACCTCGGTGAGCTCACCGAGGTCGAGGCTCGTCTCGCCGAGCTGAAGGCGGGCGGCTCCGCCCCTCGCCAGGCCATCGAAGGCTCCTGACACACCTGCGGGTGCCTCGGATCCTCGCGTCCGAGGCACCCGCTCCTCTTTCTCAGCTGGAGGCACCCATGGTGCGTTTCCTCGTCGTCCCGCAGTGGCAGGGCTCCCCCGCCGCTCGCGCGATGCTGCTCGTCGACGGCGCCTCGGCGATCGCCGGCGACCTTCCGCGTGCCGCGACCACGGTGCTCGATGTGCCGGTCGAAGCCGGTGAATCCCTCGGCACCGGCGTCCGCCGACTCAGCGCTCTCCTTCGCACCCGAGAGCTCGTCGAAACCGGCATGACCGCCGACACCGTGATCATCGGCGGCGACTGCAGCGTGACCGTCGCCGCCCTGGCGGCTCTTCCCGGCGGAACCGACGACCTGGCCGTCGTGTGGTGCGATGCCCACGCCGACCTGCACACGCCGGACACCTCACCCTCCGGAGCGTTCTCCGGCATGGCGCTCCGCGCGGTACTCGGCGACGGAGAGCCTCAACTCGCGCTCTCGCCCGGGATCCCCCGCGATCGGGTGGTCACGGTGGGCATGCGCAATCTCGACGACGACGAGGTCACCGCCCTCGGCGGCCTCGCCCAGCTCTCCGTCGACGATCTGGAATCGCCCGACGCTCTCGCCGACGCGGTCGAAGCGACCGGCGCGCGCCGCGTATGGGTGCACATCGACGTCGATGTGCTCGACCCTGCGGAGATCGCCGGCGTCTCCTCCCCCGCACCGTTCGGACTCTCGCCCGCGAGTCTGAGCACCGCGATCCGCGCACTGCGGTCCCGTGTGCCGCTGGCGGGCGCCACCATCGCGGGGTTCGCCCCTCGCTCACCCGCTGACGCGGTCGACGACCTCGGCGCGCTGCTCCGTCTCGTCGGAGCCGTCGCATGACGTCCGACTGGCGGCCGGCCGCCGAGCGCGCTGTAGCTCGCGGTCGGAGACTCGACCGCCGGATCCCCGCGTTCCTCCTGCGTTCGCCGATCAGCCGGATCGGCTACTGGTGGGGCACGTCCGTGGGCTGGATCTGGGGGTCCCTGTGGAGCACGGGTCCCGTCGAACGCCGATCGGGCCTGTGGGTGTTCCAGGGGATGCCGAACTGGACGTTCAACCGCGGCGGAGTGTGCGTCGGCGGCTGCTTCCTGACGGGTGACGCCCGTCCGAGCGACGCCGTGCTGCGCCACGAGGCGGTGCACAAGGCGCAGTGGCTGCGCTACGGCATCCTGCTTCCGGTGCTCTACCTGTTCGCGGGCAGGGATCCGCTGCGCAACCGCTTCGAGATCGAGGCAGGCCTGGAAGACGGCAACTACGTGCGCCGCAGCAGGTCGCGGCCGTAGAGCGCGGAGGCGCTCAGCGGTCGACGGGCAGCAGCCCGAAGCGCTCCGGCGCGTGGATCTGAGCAGGCTGGATCTCGAGGGCGCCCGTCAGGTGCTCGACGATGTCAGCCGTGCCGAGGAAGCCTCCGAGAAGGGTGACGTGGGTGTCGAGTTCGTCGTCGCAGAGCATCTCGTCTGCCCATGCGCAGGTCGCTCGGGCGAGAGCCTCGCCGGGTGCGCACGCTCGCCCGCTTCCCGGTGCGCCCGATCGCTGGGATCGAGCGAGCCACGTGACCGTCATGCGTCCAGGGGCTTCGATCACGCCGATGTCGGACGCGTCGGCGACCTCGATGAAGATCCGACCCGACGCGCACAGCGGCAGAGTGGCGAGGAAGACCTCGAGCTCGGTGAGCGAGTGCTCGTCGGCCGTCACCAGGTGGTGAGCACGGCGACGTGCGGCGCGGCGTTCGGCACGCGTGCTGCGGGTCTCGAGGAAGGTCTCCATGATGCATCCATCATACAGCACATGAAGGGTTGCCTAACCTTGCTCGGGGACTTCTTCCACAAGTGCGTATCGCAGAGCCTCGAGTTCCTGGTCCGTCATCCCGTTCGCGCGCAGGTAGCCGGCGGCCGAACCCCAACGTTCGTCGACCTGCTCGAGCAGCGCCCGCATCACCGGTGCCGGCGACTGCGTCGCCAGCGCGACGGCGTGCACCGCCTGCGGATGCTGCGACCTCAGGTACGCGGCGATGCGCTGCGACCGCTCGGCGGGCAGCAGCGACTCCGTGAGCGCGTAGTCCGCGACGATCGCCTCACGGTCGGCGCCCACTGCGGCGAGCGCGAGCGCGACGGTCACCCCGGTGCGGTCCTTGCCGACCGTGCAGTGGACGAGAGTCGGCTCCCCCTCGGCGATGATGCGGATCGCGGCGACGAGCCGATCTCCGCTCTCCTCGAGCAGGTGCAGATAGAGATCCTCCAGGCTCGTGTCCGTCTCGAAGAACGACCGCACGGATCCGAGGAACAGCGGAAGGTGAGTGGTGTCGGGACCCTCGATCTCGGTCGGCTCTGCGGCGACCTCTTCGCCGTCGCGGAGATCGACGATGTGAGCGACGCGGCGACGGACCTCGTTCACCCCGGCAGTGGTCGCCGCCGAGAGCTGGCCGGATCGCAACAGCACGCCCGAACGGATCCGACCACCGTCTGCGAGCATCCCTCCGACGTCGCGGAAGTTGTTGACCCCGTCGACCTCGAGAACGCTCATGCCTGCGCCTGCGCCTGCGCCTGCGCCTGCGGCGAGCGCGGCGGAACCGGGTACCTTCCGGCGATCACGACTCGGTTGAAGGCGTTGATCGAGATGCAGGCCCAGCTCAGTGCCGCGTACTCCTTCTCGGTGAACACTCCACCGACCCGGTCGTACACGTCGTCGGAGATGCCCTCCTCGGAGATGAAGGTGAAAGCCTCGGCGAGCTCGAGCGCGGCTTCCTCGCGGTCACTGAAGACATTGCTCTCGCGCCACGTCGCGATCTGCATGAGCGTGTCGGTGTCGATGCCCGCCTTGAGCGCGCGATCCACATGCAGACGCGTGCAGTAGCTGCACCCGTTGAGCTGCGACGAATGGATCATCACGATCTCCTTGAGCCGATCGTCGATCCCGTTGGCTGCGCAGATGTCTCCCACGGTGCGGGCGAAGGCGTCGAGCGCCTGGTAGGCCGCCGGCTCGGTCTTTGAGAGGTGCACTCGCGTCTCGCTCATGGCTCAATGATATTCCGTTGTGCACTCAAGCTGGCGAGCCGCTCACAGGAAGCGAGAATGCAGAGCGCGAAATGACAGCGCCGATTTGATTCCTTTTCGCCAAGGGTGAGCCGGGTTACGGCAAACATAATGCTCCCGCATTTCCCCACCGCCCTCGAAGCAGAGCAGAATATGCAGGTGGCGATCGACACCAGCGAGTTCAGCTATCTTCCCGCACAGGCGCAGACGATGGGGGTCGCCGAACCGTCCGTTCGACGCGTGACGCTGCCCCTGCCGGACGGCCGCCAGGTGAGCGCGCTGCGATTCGGCGACGAGGCACCTCGAGTGACACTGCTGCACGGCGCCGGTCTCAACGCGCACACGTGGGACACGACCGTGCTCGCACTCCAGCAGCCGGTGCTGGCGATCGACCTCGCCGGTCACGGCGACTCGTCGTGGCGAGACGACCTCGATTACACCCCTCGCACTCTCGCCCTCGACGTCGCCGCGGCGCTCGACGCCTGGACGGACGCCCCGCAGCTGGTCGTGGGCCACTCCCTCGGCGGCCTCACCGGCGCAGCTCTCGCCGCTGCCCGTCCCGACCTCGTGTCGGAGCTGATCGTGGTCGACATCACCCCGGGCATCGACACGTCCGCCGGGCCCGCCGCTCTGCGCGAGTTCTACGCCGGCCCCACGGATTTCGAGACGCGCGACGAGCTCGTCGACCGCGCGATCTCGTTCGGGTTCGGGGGCGCCAGGTCTGACACCGAGCGGGGCGTGTTCCTGAACACCCGCGTGCGCGCCGACGGCCGCGTCGAGTGGAAGCACCACTTCGCGCACCTCGCGGCCCAGACGCTCGCTGCGCACGACCGCGGCGACGTCTCGGCGCCGTCCGCACTTCACACCACCGGCTGGCAGGATCTCTCGCAGACGTCGGCACCCCTCACGCTCCTCCGCGCGATCGACGGCTTCGTGACCGCAGCGGATGCGCAGGAGTTCGCCGATCGTCTGCCTCAGGCCCGCGTGGTCGCCGTCCAGGCCACCCACAACGTTCAGGAGACCGCGCCCGGGCAGCTCGCCGCGGTGATCTCGTCCTCGCTCCCGCCGCACGGAATGTGACGTTCCGTTCCACATTCCGCCCTCACCCACCCGACACATCCCTAGGCTCGATCCATCGGCACACAGCAACTGCCGCACCGAGAGGAAACAACCCATGTTCCGACGTACGCGACGACTCGCGCTGATCTCCGCCATCGCGGCGAGCGCCATCGTCCTCACCGCCTGCGCAGGTGCCGCAGCGCCCGAGACCACTGAGCCCGTCGGAGAGCCCGATCCCGACGCGACGCTCCAGGTGGGGCTCGTCCTCGAACCCACCAATCTCGACATCCGTCACACCAGCGGCGCCGCCCTCGAACAGATCCTCATCGACAACATCTACGAGGGTCTGATCAGCCGGACGCAGGAGAACGAGATCGTGCCCCGCCTCGCCTCGGACTACGAGGTCTCCGACGACGGACTCACTTACACGTTCACCCTCAACGAGGGCATCACGTTCCACAGCGGAACCGCACTCACCTCGGCCGACGTGGTCGCCTCGTACGAGGCCGTCCGCACGGACGCGACGCTGCAGGGCAACGCCGAGTTCGCCTCGGTGGCCTCTATCACCGCCCCGGACCCCGCGACGGTGCAGATCGTGCTCACGGAGCCGAACCAGAACTTCCTGTTCTCGCTCACCGGGCCTGCGGGTCTCGTCTTCCAGACGGGCGACACGACCGACCTCAAGACCGCCGAGAACGGAACCGGCCCCTTCACCCTGACTCGGTGGAACAAGGGCAGCGCCATCACCTTCGCCCGCAACGACGCCTATTGGGGCGAACCGGCGGGAGTCGCCGAGGTCGAGTTCCAGTACATCCCCGACTTCACCGCCGGAGTGAACACCGCTCTCGACGGCGGGGTCCAGGTTCTCACAGCCGTCGACCCGAATCTCGCCCCGCAGCTCGAGGATTCCGGCGACTTCGCCCTCACGACCGGGCGCACCACCGACAAGGCCACGCTCGCGTTCAACAACGCCAAGGCGCCTCTCGACGACGTCCGGGTACGCGAGGCACTCCGTCTCGCGATCGATCACGAGGCTCTCGTCGAGGCCGTCGGTGCGGGATCCACCCTGTACGGACCGATCCCCGAGCTGGACCCCGGTTACGAGGACCTCTCCGATGTCGTCTCCTACGACCCGGAGAAGGCGAAGGAGTTGCTTGCAGAAGCCGGCCAGGAGGATCTCGAGCTCACCCTGACGATCCCCAGCTTCTACGGAACGACGGTCCCCAAGGTGCTCATCTCGGACTTCCAGAAGGTCGGCGTCACCCTCGATGTCGACTCCGTCGAGTTCCCGGCCTGGCTGGAGGACGTCTACACCAACCACGACTACGACCTCAGCTTCGTGCTGCACGTCGAGCCGCGCGACTTCGGCAACTTCGCGAACCCCGACTACTACTTCGGCTACGACAACGCCGAGGTGCAGGGCCTGTACACCGAGGCGCTGGCCGAGGTCGATCCCGACAAGTCCGCGGACCTGCTCGCCGAAGCCGCGCGCATCGTGTCCGAGGACCACGCGGCGGACTGGTTGTACAACGGTGCGACCATCACGGCCGTGAGCCCGCTCGTGACCGGCTTCCCCGAGGACTCGATCAACTCCCGCATCAACCTGGCCGGGGTGACCGTGGCCACCGAGAAGTGATGACGCGCACGTCGTGATCCGCTACGCGCTCGTTCGAGGAGCCCTGCTCATCGCAGGGCTCCTCGTCTCGAGTGCGGTGATCTTCCTGACCCTCAGGGTCTTCCCCGGCGATGTCGCGCAGCTGATCGCGGGCACGCAGGCCTCCCCCGACGAGGTGGAGGCCCTTCGCGAATCCCTCGGTCTGAACCGTCCTCTCCCCGCGCAGTACGCGGAGTGGATCGGCGGGATCTTCCGCGGCGATCTCGGCACGTCGCTCCTCTCGGGCGCCTCGGTCGGCGAGGAGCTGCTCGAGAAGGCGCAGGTCACGGTCCCGCTCGGCATCCTCTCCCTGCTCATCGCCGTCCTCATCGCCGTGCCATTCGGCATTCTGGCCGCGCTGCGTCGTGGCGGTCGCGGAGGCACGGCGCTGAGCGTGGGCGCGCAGGCTCTCGCCGCGGTGCCCGTCGTCTGGGCGGGCATGATGCTCATCGTCGTCTTCTCGGTCTGGCTCGGCTGGCTTCCCCCGCAGGGCTTCCCCCGCACCGGGTGGAGCACGCCCTGGCGAGCGATCGAATCGCTGCTGCTGCCCGCTCTCACGATCGGCATCGTCGAGGGCGCGATGCTCATGAGATTCGTGCGCAGTGCGACCCTGCAGGCTGCGGGACAGGACTTCGTCCGCACCGCCGCCGCCAAGGGACTCACCCGCACGCGCGCCCTTATCTCCCACGGCATACCGGCGGTCGGACTCTCGATCATCACTGTCCTCGGACTGCAGGTCGCGGGCATCATCGTCGGCTCGGTCGTCATCGAGCAGCTGTTCACCCTCCCGGGTATCGGGCGGATGCTCGTGGCCGACGTCGGAACGCGCGACCTCGTCAAGGTGCAGAGCGAGCTGCTCGTGCTCACCGGTTTCGTGCTCGTGGTGGGCTTCCTCGTCGATCTGGTCCATCGTGCGATCGATCCTCGGCAGAGGGAGGCCTGATGTCCGGTTGGCTGTCGAGACTGTGGCGGACCGCGACCGGGCGATTCGGTCTGATCGTCGTCGCCATCGTCGCTCTCACCGCGCTCGTCTCGCTGTTCTGGACGCCGTTCGACCCGCAGGAGTCCGATCTGGCGGCTCGCTGGGGTGTCCCCGGCTGGCCGCATCTGCTCGGCACCGACGACACCGGGCGCGACATCCTCAGTCTGCTCATGGCGGGCTCTCGGACGACGGTGTTCGTGAGCATCGGCGCCGGGCTCGTCGCCACGGTCGTCGGCATCGCCCTGGCCGCGCTCGGCGCGCTCACGGCACGGTGGCTGCGTGAGACGGTGGCCGTGCTCGTCGACATCCTGATCGCCTTCCCCGTGCTGCTCATCGCGATGATGATCTCGTCGGTCTGGGGCGGCTCGCTCTGGGTGGTGATCTGGTCGGTGGGCATCGGCTTCGGCGTCAACATCGCTCGCGTCACCCGACCAGAGCTGCGCCGCGTGCAGCAGAGCGACTTCGTCCTCGCCGCGCGGGCCTCCGGCCTGACGACCGGTCAGAGCCTCGCACGCCACCTGCTGCCCAACGTCGCGCCGGTGTTCATCGTGCAGCTGTCGTGGTCGATGGCGGTCGCCGTGCTCGCCGAAGCGGGACTGTCGTACCTGGGCTTCGGCGCGTCGGTGGTGGAGCCGAGCTGGGGGCTGCTGCTCGCCGATCTCCAGCGCTACATCGGCGTGCATCCCCTCTCGGTCATCTGGCCGGGCCTCGCGATCACGATCACGGTGCTCGCTCTCAACCTCCTGGGCGACGGCCTGCGCGAGGCCACCGATCCCACGCTGCGGCATCGCGCCGCCGAGATCCACACGCCGGCGGTGATCGCATGAGTCTCGAAGTGACCGACCTCGTCGTCCGCATCGACGGACGGTCGGTGGTCGACGGCGTCTCGTTCGAGGTGCCGGACGGATCGCGCCTGGGCCTGATCGGCGAATCCGGATCTGGCAAGTCCTTGACCGCCCTGGCCGTTCTCGGGCTCCTTCCCGACGGCGCGACCGCGAGCGGCAGCATCCGCTGGAACGGCACTGAGCTGATCGGAATGCCGGATCGCGAGCTCGCACGCCTGCGCGGTGACGAGATCGGGATCGTCTTCCAGGAGCCGCGCACCGCTCTGAACCCGATCCGCACGGTCGGCAGGCAGATCGCCGAGTCGATCCGCATCCACGAGGGCATCGGTCGACGAGAGGCCCGAGAGCGAGCGATCCAGGAGGCGGCTCGCGTGCGCCTGCCCGACCCGACGTCGATCGTCGATCGGTATCCGCACCAGCTGTCCGGCGGTCAGAGGCAGCGGGTGGCGATCGCGATGGCGCTCGCGTGCCGACCGCGTCTGCTCATCGCCGATGAGCCGACGACCGCTCTCGACGTCACGATCCAAGCCGAGATCCTCGCTCTGCTGTTGAACCTCGTCGAGGAGCAGGGCATGTCACTCGTGTTCATCACCCACGATCTCGCCGTCCTCGCTCAGGTCGCGACCCAGGGCGTGGTTCTCGAAGACGGCCACGTGGTCGAGGCGGCTCCCGTGAGCACGCTTCTCACCGCCCCGACGTCGCCGATCACCCAGGGGCTGCTCCGCGACGCGACCGCGACCCTGTGGCGGCCCGAGGGAGGCACGCGATGAGCCTGATCGAGGCGCGGTCTCTGCGGCGTGACTTCGTGATCCCCAAGCGCTCCGCCTTCGAGCCGACGCGCAGGCAGACAGCCTTGGCACCGACAGACCTCGACATCGTCGAGGGGTCGTCCGTCGGGATCATCGGCGAATCCGGGTCGGGGAAATCGACGCTCGTCAGACTGCTGCTCGGACTCGACCGTCCGACGTCCGGCACCGTCACCGTCGATGGAAGAGCCGTGGATGCTGCGGCATCCGCCCGCTCGCTGCACTGGCTGCGCCGTCAGACCGGGCTCGTGTTCCAGGACCCGTACGCATCGCTGGACCCTCGGATGACCGCCGCCCAGATCATCCGAGAGCCCCTCTGGGCGCTCGGCATCGAGGGAGACCACCGCGCGCGCGTGCGCGACGTGCTCGAGCAGGTCGGCCTCGAACCCGAGATGGGCGACCGCTACCCGCATGAGTTCTCGGGAGGGCAGCGGCAGCGGATCGCGTTGTCCCGCGCCATCGTGCATCGACCCCGCATCCTCGTCGGAGACGAGCCCCTGTCGGCGCTCGACGTGACCGTGCGAGCTCAGATCCTCGAGCTCCTGATCGAGCTGCGACGCAGCGCCGACCTGACGCTCGTCCTGGTGTCGCACGACATCGGCGTGGTGCAGAACCTGTGCGACACGGTGGTCGTGATGAAGGACGGCGCCGTCGTCGAGCGAGGACCCACCGCAGACGTGCTGCTGCGCCCGACGCAGGACTACACGAAGGCTCTCCTCGCCGCGATCCCCGTGATCCCCGCTCCCCCGTCGTGAGCAGGGTCGTCAGCGCGCCGAGCTCGTGCTGAAGAACTTCCGCCGACGGCTGGGACGCAGCGCGCGGCGCATGTAGACGGTCCCGAGGTCGCGGCCGAACTTGTGCCCGACTCGGCCCATCCGTCCGGCCTCGACGAAGCCGAGCTTCGCGTGGAGCCGGATCGAGGCGTCGGCCTTCGTGTCGCTGATCACGGCCACCATCTCGCGGATGCCGAGCTGTTCGCAGGCGTCGATGAGCGCCTGCAGCAGCGCAGCTCCGAGCCCCTTGCCGCCGGCTCCCGGACCGAGGTAGATCGAGTCCTCGACCGTGTACCGGTACGCGTTCTTGCCCGCCCACGGCTGCGCCAGCGCGTACCCGATCACGACCCCCGCCGGCGAGACCGCCACCAGGAAGGGCAGGCCGAGCTTGCTCAGCAGCGCGAACTTCTCACGCCAGTAGGGGATGCTGCTGCGCCGCTCATCGAGAGTGACCACCGAATTGCTGACGAAATGGTTGTAGATCTCGCGCACGTACGGGAGGTCGCCCGAACGTGCGGGGCGGATCGAGTACGAGAACACGTCGGGTTCGGGCTGCGGGCGCAGATGGCGCGGCAGCACACGGCGGCGATCACCGGGCTCGAACTGCATGCGATCAGCTTAGAGGGGGCGCTTCGCCGACGCGCCAGTCGATCGGACTCGCACCGAGCCCGTCGAGCAGCTCGTTCGCTCGCGAGAACGGCCGAGAGCCGAAGAATCCGCGCCGTGCGGAGAGCGGAGACGGGTGCGCCGAGGCGATCACGGGGGTCTCGCCGAGGAGGGGCTGCAGATTCGCCGCGTCCTTGCCCCACAGGATCGCGACGAGCGGCTGGTCCCGCGCGACGAGTGCGCGGATCGCGAGCTCGGTCACCTGCTCCCATCCCCAGCGGCGATGGGAGCCGGCCTCGCCGGGCCGCACGGTCAGCACCCTGTTGAGCAGCAGGACCCCCTGGTCGCTCCACGCGGACAGATCTCCGTGCG
Organism: Microbacterium sp. CGR1; assembly: GCF_001266755.1. Lineage (NCBI taxonomy): Bacteria > Bacillati > Actinomycetota > Actinomycetes > Micrococcales > Microbacteriaceae > Microbacterium > Microbacterium sp. CGR1. Next base: position 390,109 of record NZ_CP012299.1, on the reverse strand, counting down.
GGGCAGGCGGGATGCCGAGATCGCTCTCGAGTTCCCGGTAGATGTTCCCCAGGCTGCGCGGCAGCGGCCGCACGTCATGGTCGACGGCGAACGACAGCCCGATCGGGTGCCCGGGAGTCGGATACGGGTCCTGACCGGTGATGAGCACCTTGACGTCGGACATCGGGCGTTCGAAGGCGCGCAGCACGTGATCGCCCGCGGGAAGATAACCGCGTCCTGCGGCCTGCTCCTCCCGCAGCCGCTCCCCGAGGGCGGTGATCGTCTGCTGAACCGGAGCGAGTGCGTCCGCCCATTCGGGGTCCATGAGACCGTCGCCGGCGAGCTCGGCGAGAGTGCGCGCGGTCATCCTCAGTCGATCGGCCGCACGCGCAGCGGTCCGCGGGCGAGAAGATGGTTGGCCGACTGCGCGACGGGTCGCATCGTGACGAGGTCGAGATTCACATGAGCGGGCGCGTCGAGGGCATAGGCGATCACGTCGGCGACGTCCTCGGCGCGCAGCGGCGCCTCGACGCCCGAATACACGGCCTCTGCCGCGACCGCGTCTCCGCCCAGACGGTTGAGCGTGAACTCCTCGGTGTGCACCATTCCGGGAGCGATCTCGGACACGCGGATCGGCTCGCCGTTCAACTCGAGACGGAGGGCGTGCACGAGCATGGCCTGCGCGGCCTTGGCGGCGTTGTAGCCTCCGCCGCCCGGGTAGGCCACCTGGGCGGCCGTCGAGGTCACGAACACGGTGTCCGCGTGACCGTCCGCGGCGGCTGCCCGACGAAGCAGAGGCAGGAGCCCCGCCACCAGACGCTGGCTCGAGAGCACGTTCGCGTCGTACATCCACTGCCAGTCGTCGATCGACGCGTTCTCGATGCGATCCGTGCCTCGCGCTCCGCCCGCGACCTGCACGAGAGCGTGCACGGGTCCCGAATCCTCGAGCTCCGAGACCAGCGCTGCGACGGCTTCCGGGTTCGTCAGGTCGCACGCGATCGTCGACGCCCCGGTCTCCGCCGAGAGCGCCTCCAGTCGGGACGCCCGTCGTGCGACTCCCACGACCCCCCAGCCGCGGGCGCGCAGCGCGCGCACCGTCGCCTGTCCGATACCCGAACTCGCACCCGTCACCACTGCACGCCTGTTCACCATTCCTCCACCGTACGATGTTCCGGCCGCGAAAGCCGCTGCGCATCGTCGGGTCGTCTCGACGCGCCGCGTCGGGAGTCGACGCGCGCCGACCGGACCTCGGAGACGAGGACGAGTGCGACCCCGGCTCCGCACAGGGCGAATCCGGCGATCGTGAGGATCGTCAGAGGCTCCCCCAGCAGGATGGTTCCGGCCAGTGACGTCGTCGGCGCGATCAGGAAGAGCAGCGCCTGCAGGGCGGTGATGCCGATGCGCTTCAGCAGCCACCAGTACAGACCGTATGCGGCGAGCGTCGGAGCGGCCGCGGTCAGCCACCACGGCGAGCCAGAACGATCCGGAGGCGGGCGGAACCAGCGTCCCCGTCACCGCCGCGATCACCACGAGCAGCGCCGCCGTCACCGTCACGTGGACGGTCAGCGTCACGAGCACGCCGGTCTGCACCCCGGTCTTCCGCTGCAGCAGGGTGCCGACGATGAGGCACACCATGGCGACGGCCGGCAGCGCATAGGCCGCAGGTGGAGCCTCGGTGGCGCCGAGCTGCGACTGGACGACGAGCAGCACTCCGATCGCGCCCACTCCGAGCCCGACCCATTGAGCTCCGCGCACACGCAGACCGAGGATGGGCCCGACGAGCACAGCCACCACCAGGGGCTGCACCGCGTCGATGAGAGCCACGGTGCCGGTGGCGATGCCTGCGGCGACGGCACCGTAGACCGCGATGCAGTAGCCGAACTGCGCGAAGATCCCTATCGAAGCCTGGATCCGGAGCTCACGTCGGTGCATCCCCGTCGCCGCTCCTGAGACGACGACGAGCACGAGCAGCGCGACGGCCAGGGGTGCGAACCGCCACACGAGGAGCGTCAGGGGCGAGACCTCGACGGTGGCGAACGCCGGGATGATGAACCCCGAGCTCCAGGTCACGACGAATGCGGTCGCGGCGGTCGCCGTCGTCACGACCCGAAGTACACCGATCTGTTTACTCATGCGGACGACTATACAGACTGGTATAGTCGTCCGCATGACCTCGTCCGTTCCCGAACTCGTCCCGCTCACGCCCGGAGGGCGGCGCGTTCTCGACGCCGCATCCCGACTGTTCTACGAGCGAGGCATCCACGCGGTCGGGGTCGACACGATCGCCGAGGCGGCCGGAGTCACGAAGAAGACGCTCTACGACCGCTTCGGGTCGAAGGAGGCGCTGGTCGTCTCCTACCTCCAGCACCGGGATGCGCGGTGGCGCGACCACGTCGCCGGCCAGCTCGCCCGGGTGCCCGATCCCGGCGCCGACCGTGTGCTCGCGGTCTTCGACGCCGCGATCTCCTGGTCCGACGAGAACAGCCCGAAGGGATGCAGCGCGATCAACGCCCGAGCCGAGATCGGCGAGGGCAACGACGACCACCCGGTGTTCCCCGAGGTGTCTCGCCAGAAGGCCTGGCTCCTCGATCTGTTCGAGGAGCTCTGCAGCGAAGCGGGGATCACCGATCCGCAGGCGATGGCACAGGCGATGATGCTGCTGTACGAGGGCGCGATCGTCACGGTCGGGATGACGACGTTCGCCGAGCCGTTCGCGATCGCTCGCACGTGGGCGGCGAGGCTGCTCGGCCGGCCCTGAACCCGCACGCGCACCGGCGCCGGGATCCGGCCGGTGTTCATTACGTCACATTTCCCACCCACTGTTGACAACTTCCGATATTCCGTACTGTCGCATCAACGACATCAGTCGAATCGACCTTCCAACAGTTCCAGGGGGAACACATGTCCGCACCCGAGACCTGGCGTTTCGAGACCAAGCAGATCCACTCCGGCGCTGCTCCCGACCCCGTGACCAAGGCCCGTGCCACTCCGATCTACCAGACCACGTCCTACGTGTTCGACAGCGCGGATCACGCCGCGAACCTGTTCGCCCTGGCGGAGTTCGGCAACATCTACACCCGCATCCAGAACCCGACGCAGGACGTCCTGGAGCAGCGCCTCGCGGCGCTCGAGGGGGGCACCGGAGCCCTGGTCCTCGCCAGCGGTCAGGCGGCGTCGACGTTCGCTGTGCTGAACATCGCGCAGGCCGGTGACCACATCGTCTCGTCCAGCTCGATCTACGGCGGCACGTACAACCTGTTCAAGTACACGCTCGCCAAGCTCGGCATCGAGGTCACGTTCGTCGAGAACCAGGACGACCCCGAGGAGTGGCTCCGCGCGCTGCGACCGAACACCAAGCTCTTCTTCGCGGAGACCATCGGCAACCCGCAGATCAACATCCTCGACATACGCACCGTCGCAGACGTGGCGCACGAGGGCGGCGTCCCGCTGATCGTCGACAACACGATCGCGACTCCGTACCTTATCCGCCCGTTCGAGCACGGCGCCGACATCGTCGTGCACTCGGTCACCAAGTTCCTCGGCGGCCACGGCACCACCATCGGCGGCGCGATCATCGACGGCGGCACCTTCGAGTGGTCGAAGAACGTCGAGCGCTTCCCCGGCCTCACCGAGCCCGACCCGTCGTACCACGGCGCGAGCTACACCGCCGCGGTCGGCGACCCGCTCGCCTACATCATCAAGGCCCGGGTGCAGCTGCTCCGCGACCTCGGCTCGGCCATCGCGCCGCAGAGCGCCTGGAACCTCATCCAGGGCATCGAGACGCTGTCGCTGCGCATCGAGCGTCACGTGCAGAACGCCCAGGAGATCGCCGAGTGGCTCGACAGCCGGGACGACGTGGCATCCGTCAACTACTCTGGCCTGCCCTCGTCGCCCTGGTACGCCAAGGCGAACCAGTACGCGCCCAAGGGCGTCGGCGCGGTGCTGTCGTTCGAGCTCAAGGGCGGCGTCGAAGCCGGTCGCGAGTTCGTCAACAGCCTGTCGCTGTTCAGCCACCTCGCGAACATCGGCGACGTGCGCTCTCTCGTCATCCACCCGGCGTCGACCACCCACGCGCAGCTCACGCCCGAGCAGCAGCTCACGGCCGGCGTCACCCCCGGCCTCGTGCGACTGTCGGTGGGCATCGAGAACATCGACGACCTCAAGGCAGACCTCGACGAGGCACTCGCCGCGGCTCGCCGCGTGTCGGAGGCCGCTCGCGCCTGACCGCCATCACGCAGAGCAAGTGCCCCGGGCTTCGGCTCGGGGCACTTCTCGTCCCCGGCTCGTTCGGCCCGTGCACAGGCGGCGCGGACGACAATGAGAACCCACCCGAGGAGCTCACGATCGCCGCCACGACGCATCCGCCGACCCGCCGACGCACGCACGTACCCGCGGGGCGAGCCATCGCCGTCGTCGCACTGGTCGTGCTGGTCATGATCGTGTGCGTCTGGGTCCCGGGCGTGGTGGGAACCGCGGCCGCTGCGCTTCTCCCCTGGTGCGGTCTCGCGCTCGGAGTGCTGGCGGTGGTCGCCCTCCTCCTCGCCCGACGTGTCCTCCTGGTGCTGCTCGTGCCTATCGTCGCGTGGACGATGGCGATCGCTCCGTCTGCTCCGGGCTTCGCCTCGGGCAGCGCCGACGAGTCGCCCGGCGTGCGGATCGTCAGCCAGAACGTGCGCGCCCACTCCGGTGGCGCGGCGGAATCCGCGACGGACCTCGCTGGCTCCGGCGCCGAGGTCATCGCCCTCACCGAGCTCGACGCCGACAGCCTCGCGGCGGCACGCGACACGCTCGCCGCCGACTACCCGCACTCGTATGCCGTCGGCACGGTCGCCGTGTGGAGCCGCCTGCCGATCGCGGATGCGCAGGCGCTGTCGCTCGGACTCGACTGGAAGCGCGCACTGCGTGTGGTCGTGAATGCGCCGGACGGCGACGTGGCCGTCTACGTCATGCACGCGGCGTCCGTCCGCCCGGGCATGCAGAGCGAGCGGGACGCGATGCTGTCCGGCATCGCCGATGCCGTCGCCGCCGATTCATCGGGGTCGGTCGTCGTCGTCGGCGACTTCAACGCCGCCTCTGCAGATCCTGCCCTGGGCGCCATCCGATCTCAGCTCGACTGGGTCAGGCCGACCGACGGCGCCCTCGGGTTCACGTGGCCCGCCGCACTCCCGCTCGCCAGGATCGATCATGTCTTCACGCGCGGCCTGACCGTGCTCGGTTCGACGACCATGCGGGCAGGCAGCAGCGACCACCTGGCGACGGTCACCACCCTCGCGTTCTGAGCGATCCGACGACGCATCCGTCCGCGGCGCACCGGGCGCGTAACCTGCGGCCGGCGCGTCGCGCGTCAGGCGAGAATGGAAGCATGGACTGGCAGACGACCTCTGAGGACACGGTGCCGTCGGCGCCCGTGACGGAGGCCGACGTGCGCCTGCTTCGCGCACGACCTCCCGCCACCGGCGCCTGGCGCGACGGGGACCCGGCCGGCGGACGGCGTTTCACCTCGTTCGGCGCTTTCCCGACCGAGAGCGGCGCCGAGCTCCCGGGCTTCCGCCTCGCGTTCGAGACCTGGGGCGAGCTGAACGACGACCGGGACAACGCGATCCTCGTCCTGCATGCGCTCACCGGCGACAGTCACGTGCGCGGCGCCGCCGGGGCGGGACACCCGACCGCCGGCTGGTGGGAGGACATCACCGGCCCCGGAGCACCGCTCGACACCGACCGCTGGTTCGTCATCGCACCCAACATGCTCGGCGGCTGCCAGGGATCCACCGGCCCGGCCAGCATCGCCCCCTCCGGATACGAGTGGGCCTCGCGCTTCCCCTACCTGACGATCCGCGACCAGGTCGCCGCGCAGGTACGCCTCGCCGACTCGCTGGGCATCGACACCTGGGCTGCGGTGATCGGCGGCTCCATGGGCGGGATGCACGCGCTCGAATGGGCGGTCTCGCACCCCGAGCGTGTCGCTCGCCTCGCCGTGCTGTCATCGCCTCCGGTCACGACAGCCGATCAGATCGCCCTGAACACGGTGCAGCTCGAGACCATCCGGATGGATCCCCGGTTCCTGGGCGGCGAGTACTACGATCTGGCCGACGGCGACGGCCCGCACCGCGGACTGGCGCTCGCCCGTCGTATGGCACTGCTCAACTACCGCAGTCCGATCGAGCTCAACCAGCGGTTCCAGCGCTCGTGGCAGTCAGGGGTGTCGCCTCTCGGCCATGGCGGACGTTTCGCGGTCGAGTCGTACCTGGACTTCCACGGCAACAAGTTCACCCGCCGTTTCGACGCGAACAGCTACATCACCCTCGTCGAGGCGATGAACTCGCACGACGTCGGCCGCGACCGCGGCGGGGTCGAAGAGGCGCTGCGCGCCGTGACGGCGACGACGCTCGTCCTCGGCATCGACAGCGACCGCCTCTTCCCCGTCGACGGCCAGCACCGCATCTCCCGCAGCATCCCGAACACCCTCGACGGCACCGAGGCCGTGGTGCTGAACAGCGATTTCGGGCATGACGGCTTCCTCATCGAGACCGAGGCGGTCGGCAGCAACCTGCGGCGGCTGCTCGCGAGCTAGATCGGATCGATCGTCCACGGCAGGGATCCGGTGCGCAGCCGTAGGCCCTCCCACTCGAAGTCGGTGCCCTGTGGCGACTGGACCACTCGGGTCGCGAAGTGCTGCGCCTCGCCAGCCGACGCGAGAGCGTCCTCGGCCGTGTCGAACCGGCTGAGCTGATGCAGGGTGACCCACGTCGGCGGGAAGAGCGTCCACTCCCCCGTCGCATGCCTCGACAGAGCTTCGGCAGGGCTCAGCCAGACCGCGTCGACGACCTCGTCGGGCGAGAACCGCAGGTCCCCTCGCGGCGCTCCGGCGAGGAAGAACCACGTCCGGATGCGGATCGGCGCCTCGGCCGGCGGCTGCCAGCAGGACAGCAGCACCGGATCGGCGATCGTCAGGCCGACCTCCTCGCGCGTCTCACGGATCGCCGCTCGACGCGCGTCGTCGCTCTCCTCCGCCCCCGCGCGGCGGTCGGACGGCTCCACCTTGCCGCCCGGGAACACCCACGCACCGGCGAACGAACCGCGATCCGGCCGGCGCATCAGCAGCACAGCGAAGCCGTCGGGTGTCGAGCGCAGCAGCACGGCCGTCCCGGCGACGGGCAGATGGTCGAGATCGGTCACAGCCTCACTCTATGAGGCGCAATGCCGCTCAGGCCTGAACGAGGACGGGCTTGCGCGCCTCTGTGCGATACGACAGCAACGCGATCACGAGGCCCGCGACGGCGAGGGCCGCCCCGGTCCACGACGGCGCGACGAAGCCCCATCCGGCCGCGATCACCATGCCGCCGAGGAACGCGCCGAGGCTGTTGCCGATGTTGAGCGCAGAGTGGTTCATCGCCGCGGCGATCGACTGATTGTCTCCGGCGACATCCATCAACCGCGTCTGGATCGTCGGGCTGAGCACCGAGGACACGAAGCCCACGACGAATACGAGGAGGGCGAGGCTGACGATCCAGAATGCGAGCACGGCGAGGAGTGCGAACACGAGCGCCATCGCTGCGAGTCCGAAGAGCAGCGTGCGTCGCAGGTCGATGTCGGCGAGATGCCCGCCGACGAGGTTGCCGGCGGTCATGCCCAATCCCATCAGCACCAGCACGATCGGCACCGCCCACTCGGGAGAGCCCGCCACCTCGGTCACCAGGGGCGCGATGTAGCTGTAGACCGCGAAGAAGCCGCCGAACCCGATCGCACCGACGCCGAGCGTGAACCAGACCTGCGGGATGCGGAACACGCCGAGCTCCTCGCGCATGGTCCGGCCGGGAGAGCCGGGATGCTCGGGCACGAAGAAGATGATGCAGACGGTCGCGAGGGCGAAGACGAGGGTCACGACCGCGAAGGCTGCCCGCCACCCCCAGAGCTGACCGAGGAAGGTCCCGAACGGCACCCCGACCACGTTCGCCACCGTCAATCCGGTGAGGATGAAGGCGACGCCCTTGGCTCGGTTGCCCGGCCCCATCACGTCAGCCGCGACCAGCGCGCCGATGCCGAAGTAGGCGCCGTGAGGCAGCCCCGCGAGGAATCGCGAGGCACCGACGAGCTCGAAGGTCGGGAGGAAGACCGTGAGCGCGTTGAACAGGGTCAGCGCCAGAGCCAGCCCGATCATCACGCGATGCCGCGGGTAGCGCGCGACGAAGCCGGCGATCGTGGGAGCTCCGACGACGACGCCGAGAGCGTAGAGCGAGATCAGCCAGCCGGCCTGGCTCAGCGCGTCTTCGGGGCTGCTGGCCCACAGCGTGGGCAGCAGCTCGTCAGCGATGTTGGGCAGCAGGCCCATGACGACGAACTCGGTCATGCCGATGCCGAAGCTGCCGATGGCGAGGGAGAGGAGCGCCCACTTCGCCGCACCCCTCGATTCAGTCGAGGGATTCACCCGTCGAGTCTACGGGGTGTCCGAGTCGTCGATCGCCGCTTCGAGCCGCTCGATCTTCGCGTCGAGCTCCCTCGCGTACCCGGGTCGGATGTCAGCCTTGAGCACCAGCGAGACCCGCGACCCGAACGGCATCACGGCCTCGGTCGCGCGCTTGACGACGTCCATCACCGAGTCCCAGTCCGGTCCTTCGATCTCGGTGAACATGCTGGTCGTGCGGTGCGGCAGTCCCGACTCGCGCACGACCCGCACGGCGGCGGCGACCGCGTCGTGGACCGACGCGTCTGAGCGCTCCAATCCGTCGGAGGGTGTGCCGCTCGGCGCGACGGAGAAGGCGATCAACATGGGTTCACTCCCGGGTGGTGGACGGATTGCGGGCGGGCACACGGACGACGGCGCGGATGCCGACGGCGAGGAGCACGATGAGGAGGACGTTCCGCGCGGTCAGGATGACGATGGGCTGCAGCTCCGCGCGCAGCAGCGCGTCGTAGCTGAGCGGGTAGACCAGGCACGTGAGGGCACAGAGCGCGAGCACGAGCACGGCGGGCCAGACGGCTCGTGCGCGGTCGAAGACGAACCACAGGATGACCGGAGCGATCAGCCACGTCTGGAACTGCGGTGAGCCCACCTTGTTCATCACGATCAGGGTCGTGACGAGACTCAGCGCGAGAGGAGGCAACAGCCGCGCCGACGATGCGCTCCGCGCAGCCTTGAGTCCCCCGACGACCATCACGACGACCACGAGGACCGCCATCAGCGGTGTGAGCACCGCACTGACCGCGTCCGCACCCTGAGCACTGATCTGGAAGGTCAGGATGTCGAAGCTGTACTCGATGCGAGCGGCACCCGAGATCGCGAGCCAGAGGAACGGGGTCGCCGCGACGGCTTCGATCTGGAGGCCCCGCCCGGTCTGCTCCGTCAGGAATCCGAAGATCTCGGTGTCGGCTCCGAGCAGGAACAGCAGCGAGATGACGACGGCGGACACGGCTGCAGCCGTGAGCAGGACGCGCATCCTGCTCACGAGCGCGACCACGGCGGCGAGCACGAGGGCGGCCGGCCAGATCTTGATCCAGGCGCCGATCGTCAGCAGTGCGGCTGCCGCAGCGGGGCGACGGACCAGCCAGAGCCCGCCGATCACCGTCAGAGGCACGGTGATCGCGTCTATGCGGTACATCGCGATCGGGCCGAGCAGAAGCAGGGCGGCGACCCAGAACCACGCCGCCGCACGCCGCGGCCGAGATGATGCGCGGCCGAGAAGCACCGCGAAGGCGATCGCATCGAGCACCGTCACAAGCGCAGCCCACGCGATCAGATAGGCCTCCGAGGCGCCCACGACGGCGATGAGCGGGGCCGACAGGACCTTGGCGAGCAGCATGGGAACGAGCGCGAGCTGGGGATAGACCCACGACTCGGTGATCCCGACGATCGCTCCTCCCGAGAGCGCGGCGGTCGACCAGGGTTCGTAGACCAGCACCACGTCCCCCATCGGCTGGCTCGGGTACAGCCACCCCATGACCGCGATCGCGATATGCACGGTCGCGAACGCGCTCCACAGCGCGACGAGACGAATCGTCGTGGTGCGGCTCACGCGATGACGTCCGCGATCGCGCGAGGAAGAGCCTCCGCGACATCCAGGGCGACGATCGGATGTCCCTGCGCGCCCCCGATTGCGCCGATGCCCGCAGCGATGCGCCCGGCGTGACCGTGCAGCCAGGCGGCGGCGGCCGCGATCTCCGCAGTCGATGCATCGACGGCGCCCGCGAGCAGCGCTCCGAGAACACCGCCGAGGACATCACCGGTGCCGGCCGTCGCCAGCCAGCCGGTGCCTGCCTCCACTCGGATGACGCCGCCGTCGGGGTCTGCGATCAGCGTCTGCGCGCCCTTCAGCAGCACGGTCGCGTCGATCTCGCTCGCCACGCGGGCGACCGCGGTCGCCCGATCATCGTCACCGGCGAAGCCGAGCTGAGTCTGCAGCCGCTCGAACTCGCGTCGATGCGGCGTCAGCACGAGCGGCGCGCGGCTCCCGGGCGCGAGATCCAGTGCCCCCGCGTCGACGACCACCGGGACGGAGCCGTCGAGCAGGTCGCGGAGCTCGCGTTCCTCGTCGGAGGTCCTGCTCGCGGCATTCGTCCCCGATCCGATGACCCAGGCGCCGACGCGTGCGCCGGCGGCCCGCGGGCTGACCACCGTCTCGGGGCGGCGAGCGATCACGGCATCCGCCGCTCGTCCCTCACCGATATACCGGACGAATCCTGCTCCGGCACGCCACGCCGCTTCCACGCCGAGCACGGCTGCGCCGGGGTAGTCCGAAGACCCGGTGCGCAGGCCCACGACCCCGCGGGAGTACTTGTCGTCATCCGCGCCCGGCACGCGCAGGAGGCGGGCGGTGTCGTCGCGGGACCAATCGCGTGCGTCGGGCATGACTCCACGTTAGTGCGACGGCCCTCCTCGCCCCAGCCGCACAGTAGCGTCGAGGGGTGAGCATTCTCTTCTCTCCCCTGAGCATCCGTTCCTCCACTTTCCGCAACCGGCTCTGGGTGTCCCCCATGTGCATGTACAGCGCGGTGGACGGCGTCGTGCAGGAGTGGCACCACACTCACCTCGCGCAGTTCGCCTCCGGCGGCGCGGGCCTGATCGTCGCCGAGGCGACCGCTGTCGTGCCGGAAGGTCGCATCTCACCGCGAGACGCCGGGCTCTGGAACGACGAGCAGCGCGACGCCTGGGCGCCGATCGTCGAGGCGATCCACTCGCGCGGTGCCGCAGCGGGCATCCAATTGGCGCACGCCGGCCGCAAGGCGTCGACCTGGTGGCCCTGGGCCGACGAGCGCGGATCCGTGCCCGAGACCGACGGCGGATGGACGACCACGGCCCCGTCCGCGATCGCCTTCGAGGGCTTCGCCGCACCGGTCGCACTCGATGCGGCCGGCATCGACGCCGTCGTGGCGGGATTCGCCGCCGCCACTCGACGGGCGCTCGACGCCGGCTTCGACGTGCTCGAGGTCCACGGCGCACACGGATACCTGCTGCACCAGTTCCTCTCTCCTCTGTCGAACCTGCGGGACGACGAGTACGGCGGATCGCTCGAGAACCGGGCTCGGCTGCTCCTCCGGGTGGTCGACGCGATCCGCGAGGTCGCCGGTGACGATGTGCCGGTGTTCGTCCGCATCTCGGCGACCGATCACGCCGAGGGCGGGTTCACGCCCGAGGAGGCGGCGACGGTGAGCACCTGGGCCACCGAGCACGGGGCCGATCTCATCGACGTCTCCAGCGGCGGGCTCGTCGCGCATCAGCAGATCAGCGTGTTCCCGGGATACCAGGTGCCGCTGGCCGAGTCGGTACGCCAGGGCGGACGCATCCCGGTGTCCGCCGTGGGCCTGATCACCGCTGCCGAACAGGCCGAGCAGGTGCTCGCCGACGGGGCCGCCGACGCGATCTTCGCCGGCCGGGAGTGGCTGCGCGACCCGCACTTCGCGCTCCGCGCCGCGCACGAACTCGGCGCGGACATCACCTGGCCGCCGCAGTACGAGCGCGCGCACTGGCGCTGACCACCACCCACGGCGAAGGCCCCGGTCCGCTCGGACCGAGGCCTTCGTCATGTGTGCGGTTCAGTGGCCGCGGATGCGACGGGTCGCGTCCTGCACCTCGCCCACGAGCTCCTCGAGGATGTCCTCCAGGAAGAGCACGGCGGTCGTGCGCCCCTGGGAGTCGCGCACCTTCGCCAGGTGTCGACCCGCTCGGCGCATCACCGCGAGTGCGTCTTCCAGATCCGTGTCCTCCTGGATCGGCACCATGTGGTTGATGCGCTTCGAGGGCAGCGGCTCGACCAGCTTCGCGGCAGAGCCCGGCCCGTCCGACGCCCGCAGGATGTCCTTCAGGTGGACGTACCCGACCGGCGCACCCTCGTCGTCGACGATCACGTAGCGCGAGAATCCGTACCGGGCGACGGCCTTCTCGATGTCGTCGGGCGTCGTGGACTGCGGAAGGGTCACGAGATCGCTGAGCGGAACAGCCACGTCGCGAGCCTTCTTGTCGGTGAACTCCACGGCGGCCGCGACCGTGCCCGCCGTGTCGGTGAGCACGCCCTCGCGCCGTGACTGGTCGACGATCGTCGCGACCTCGTCGAGTGTGAACGTCGACGCCGCCTCGTTCTTGGGCTCGACCCGGAACAGCCGCAGCACGCCGTTGGCGGCCGCGTTCAGCAGCCAGATCACCGGCATGAAGATCTTGGACACCAACACGAGCGGCGGCGCGAGTATGAGCACCGCGCGATCCGGCACCGAGAACGCGAGGTTCTTCGGCACCATCTCACCGAACACGACGTGAAGGAACGACACGATGAGCAGGGCGATCGTGAACGACACCGCGTCGACGACGCCGTCCGACCAGCCGATCGCGTGCAGCGGCACAGCGAGCAGATGGTGGATGGCGGGCTCTGAGACGTTCAGGATCAGCAGCGAGCAGATGGTGATGCCCAGCTGCGAGGTCGCGAGCATCAGCGTCGCGTGCTCCATCGCGTAGAGCGCGGTCTTGGCCGAGCGCGACCCGCGGTCGGCCTTCGGCTCGATCTGCGATCGACGCGCGGAGATCACCGCGAACTCTGCGCCCACGAAGAACGCGTTCGCCACCAGCAGCACGACCAGCCAGGCCAGTCCTCCCCAGTCGTTCATCGTCCGACCACCTCTCCCGGCAGATCCGGACTCGGAACGTAGCGGATCCGATCGACGCGGCGACCGTCCATCCGGACGACCTGGAGCGTGCCCGTGTCGAGGGCGACCTCGTCGCCCACCGACGGCACGCGCTCGAGGACGCTCATGACATACCCGCCCACGGTGTCGTACACATCTCCCTCGGGAACCTCCACGCCCGCTCTGCGGCGCAGCTCGTCGGGCCGCAGCTCCCCGGGGAACGTGATGCCGTCCCGATTGCGGACGACACCGGCGCGCGTGCGGTCGTGCTCGTCGGAGACCTCGCCAACGAGTTCCTCCACGAGGTCCTCCAGCGTGACGAGACCGGCAGTTCCGCCGTACTCGTCGACGACCACCGCCAGCTGATATCCGCGGGCTCTGAGCTCAGAGATGAGCGCATCGACGTGCACGGTCTCCGGCACGCGCAGCGGATCGGTCGAGAGCGCGCCGACAGGGACCTCGCCGCGTCGCTCGCGCGGCACGGAGATCGCGGCCTTGAGGTGCACGACACCCGTGATGTCGTCGAGATCGTCGTCGTACACCGGGAAGCGACTGTGCCCCGTCCGGCGAGCGAGCTGGATGACGTCGTCCGCCGAGTCTCCGACGGCGAGCGCATGCATGCTCGGCCGAGCCGTCATCACATCGGCGGCCGTCAATCGCGAGAACGTCAGGGTGCGGTCGAGCAGGCTGGCGGTGTCGGCTTCGAGCAGCCCGGCGCTCGCCGAACGACGCACGAGAGAGGAGAGCTCTTCTGCGCTGCGGGCGCCCGAGAGCTCCTCCTTCGGCTCGATGCCGATGCTCCGCAGGACCCCGTTCGCGCTGCCGTTGAGCACGACGACGGCGGGCTTGAAGACGGTGGTGAAGGCGACCTGGAACGGGATGACGAGTTTCGCGGTCGCGAGCGGCAGGGCGAGAGCGAAGTTCTTCGGAACGAGCTCGCCGAGGATCATCGACAGAACCGTGGCGACCAGCATGGCGACGATGGTGGCGATCGGGCCGACGGCCGCGTCGGGGATGCTCCACGCGACGAGCGTCGGACCGAGGAGGTTCGAGAGCGCCGGCTCCATCGTGTACCCGGTCAGCAGCGTCGTCAGGGTGATGCCGAGCTGGGCGGACGACAGGTGGGTCGAGGTGTGCTTGAGTGCGCTGATCGTCAGCGACAGGCGGGACTCGCCTCGGGCCTGGCGGGCTTCGAGGTCGGCACGGTCGAGATTGACCAGCGCGAACTCGCTCGCGACGAACAGCCCCGTGCCCACAGTGAGCAGAAGCCCCACGCCCAAGAGGATGTAGTCCATCAGTCGTTCCTCCCGATGTGGAGAGGCAGGCAGTGGGGCGATGTACTACAACTGGGAGGGTCGTCCATGGTGTCCACGATTCTACGGGATGCCGGTGCGACGGAGGACGGACCGCTACCAGCTGACCGGCAGCGCCTTGCCCTCTTCGTATCCGGCCGCGGACTGAAGCCCGACGAGCGCCCTGTCGTGGAACTCGGGCACCGAAGACGCACCGGCATAGGTGAACGACGACCGCACGCCCGAGGTGATCATGTCGAGCAGGTCCTCGAGTCCCGGACGCAGCGGATCGAGGTAGATCTTCGACGAGGAGATCCCCTCCGCGAACAGCTCCTTCCGTGCGCGCTCATAGGCATCGAGGCGTCCGAATCGGGCCTGCACCGCCTTCGTCGAGGCCATGCCCCAGGATTCCTTGTAGAGACGGCCCTCCGCGTCGCTCTGCAGCTCTCCGGGCGCTTCGATCGTCCCGGCGAACCAGGAGCCGACCATGACGGATGCTGCGCCGGCGGCGAGCGCGAGCGCCACATCGCGCGGATATCGCACACCCCCGTCCGCCCAGACGTGCGCGCCCTGCTCGCGTGCCGCTTCTGCGGTCTCGAGCACGGCGGAGAACTGCGGGCGGCCGACCGCGGTCATCATCCGCGTCGTGCACATGGCGCCGGGCCCCACGCCGACCTTGAGGATCGAGGCGCCCGCCTCGACGAGGTCCTTGACGCCGTCGGCGGTGACGATGTTCCCCGCCACGATCGGGATGCCGAGGTCCAGAGCGGCCACGGCGCTCAGCGCACGCAGCATCCCCTCCTGGTGCCCGTGCGCCGTGTCGACCACGAGCACGTCGACGCCTGCGGCCGCCAGTGCCTTCGCCTTGGCGGCGACGTCTCCGTTGATGCCGACCGCCGCCGCGACGGCGAGACGGCCGTCGCGGTCCAGGGCCGGCCGATACAGCGTCGAGCGCAGAGCACTGCGCGCACTGAGGGTGCCCACGAGATGTCCGTGGTGCGTGATCGTGACCATGTCGACGCCCGCGTCGGTGATCACGTCGAACGCATGACGCTCGGATCCGATGTCGTCGGCGTCGAGCGACGGTGTACCGACGTGCACGAGATCGCCCAGCTGCGCATCGGGCAGCGCGGTCGCCAGCCGTGTCGCGGGCAGGACGCCGAGGATCCTCTCCGCATCGTGCGGTGCCTCTCCCGTGGCGACGACGATGCCGTGCCCGGCGGTGGCCGGCATCAGACGAAGGGCATCCGCCACCGACGCCTCGGGCGGCAGCACGATCGGCGTGTCCCACAGCACCGGCTGCGCCTTGACATCGCGGATCGCGGCGTCCAGCCCCTGCAGGGGCATGTCCTGCGGAAGCACTCCGAGCCCGCCCCGCCGCGCGAGCACCGCGGCGAGCCGAGGACCGGTGACGGAATTCATGTTCGAGGCCACGATCGGGAGCGTCGCGGGAGTCCCGTCCTGCGGCGCCAGGTCGACCTGCAGACGACTCGTGACAGCTGATCGTCGCGGCACGAGGAACACGTCGGAATAGGTCAGATCGACTGCGGGTGACTCACCGGAGAACTCCATACCCCCACGGTACTCAGATAGCGCCGCCGAGGGCGCATGCCTTCGACGAATGCCCGAGGAAACACGTTAGGCTTGGAAGTCGAGAGTGTGCGGGCCCGGACGCATCACGCGTCCTGGTGTGCATATATGGACTTCAGCGATGAAAGAGGGCGATCGAGCGTGTCGAACCAGGTGACCGGCGTCGGGGGCGACGGGGGGTTCGGAGCCAATTCCTGGCTCGTGGAAGAGCTCTACGAGCAGTACAAGGTGAACCGCGACTCCGTCGACAAGGAGTGGTGGCCGATCCTCGAGAAGTACCAGTCGGATGCCGCGACCGGCAGCGCGGTCCCCGCAGCCGCCACGGAGCAGCCCGCTCACCCCGTGACCGCGCCCATCCCGGTCATCGGCGCACAGCCCGTCGCACGGACCACGACCAAGCCCGCCGCTGCAGCCCCGATCCCCGCGCAGGCTCCGAAGCCCGCAGCCAAGGCTGAGGCGCCCGAGTCAGCCGAGCCCGTCGAAGAGGACAAGGTCACGCCCCTCCGCGGTCTGCCCAAGACCCTCGCCGCGAACATGGACGAGTCGCTGACGGTTCCGACCGCGACGAGCGTGCGCACGGTGCCCGCGAAGCTGATGATCGACAACCGGATCGTCATCAACAACCACATGGCGCGCACGCGCGGCGGCAAGATCAGCTTCACCCACATCATCGGCTGGGCGCTGATCCGCACTCTCGACGAGTTCCGCAGCCAGAACGTCTTCTACGCCGAGATCGACGGCAAGCCCTCGGTCGTGGCTCCGGCTCACGTGAACCTCGGCATCGCGATCGATCTGCCCAAGCCCGACGGCACGCGCGCTCTGATGGTCCCCAGCATCAAGCGCGCCGACACGCTGACCTTCAGCGAGTACCTCGTCGCCTACGAAGACCTCGTGACGCGCGCCCGCAACAACAAGCTGACGGCGGCCGACTTCCAGGGCACCACGGTCTCACTCACCAACCCCGGCGGCATCGGCACCGTGCACTCCGTGCCTCGTCTGATGAAGGGGCAGGGCTGCATCATCGGCGCCGGTGCCCTCGAGTACCCGGCCGAGTTCCAGGGAGCGAGCGAGAAGACGCTCAACGAGCTGGCGATCGGCAAGACGATCACGTTGACGAGCACCTATGACCACCGCGTCATCCAGGGCGCCGGCTCCGGCGAGTTCCTGAAGAAGGTCCACGAGCTCCTGATCGGACAGCGCGGCTTCTACGACGACATCTTCGCCGCTCTGCGCATCCCGTACTCCCCCATCCGCTGGAACCCCGACATCGCGGTGGATCTCGCCGAGCGGGTCGACAAGCAGTCCCGCGTGCAGGAGCTCATCAACTCGTTCCGCGTGCGCGGTCACCTGATGGCCGACATCGATCCGCTCGAGTACGTCCAGCGCTCGCACCCCGACCTCGAGATCGAGAGCCACGGGCTCACCTTCTGGGATCTCGACCGCGAGTTCGTGACGGGCGGGTTCGGTGGCCGTCGGGTCGCCAAGCTGCGCGACATCCTCGGCGTCCTTCGCGACTCGTACTGCCGCACGCTCGGCATCGAGTACATGCACATCCAGGACCCCGAGCAGCGCCGCTGGTTCCAGGAGAA
Source organism: Microbacterium sp. CGR1 (assembly GCF_001266755.1). Taxonomy (NCBI): domain Bacteria; kingdom Bacillati; phylum Actinomycetota; class Actinomycetes; order Micrococcales; family Microbacteriaceae; genus Microbacterium; species Microbacterium sp. CGR1. The sequence continues at coordinate 372,552 of NZ_CP012299.1, read as the reverse complement.
GGTCGAGGTCAAGTACCAGAAGCCCGGCCACGACGAGCAGCTGCGGGTTCTCCGCAAGCTCAACGAGGCCGAGGCGTTCGAGACCTTCCTGCAGACCAAGTTCGTCGGCCAGAAGCGGTTCTCGCTCGAGGGCGGCGAGTCCCTCGTCCCGCTGCTCGACGAGATCCTGCAGGGTGCGGCCACATCCGGACTCGAGGGCGCCGCGATCGGCATGGCGCACCGCGGCCGTCTGAACGTGCTGACGAACATCGCGGGCAAGACCTACGGCCACGTGTTCCAGGAGTTCGAGGGCACGCAGACCCCCGGCAACCAGCGCGGCTCGGGCGATGTGAAGTACCACCTGGGCACCGAGGGAACGTTCGTCGCCGATGACGGCTCCGAGCTCCCGGTGTATCTGGCCGCGAACCCGTCTCACCTCGAGACGGTCGACGGAGTCCTCGAGGGCATCGTGCGCGCCAAGCAGGACCGCAAGCCGATCGGCACGTTCGCCTGGCTGCCGATCCTCGTGCACGGCGACGCGGCGTTCGCCGGTCAGGGCGTGGTGGTCGAGACGCTGCAGATGTCTCAGCTGCGCGGGTATCGCACCGGCGGCACGATCCACGTGGTGGTCAACAACCAGGTCGGCTTCACGACCCTCCCGAACGACTCGCGTTCCTCGGTGTACTCGACCGATGTCGCGAAGACCATCCAGGCACCCGTGTTCCACGTGAACGGCGACGACCCCGAGGCTGTGATCCACGTCGCGCAGCTCGCGTTCGAATACCGCGAGCGGTTCCACCGCGACGTCGTCATCGACCTCGTCTGCTACCGCCGCCGTGGTCACAACGAGGGAGACGACCCCTCGATGACGCAGCCGCTGATGACCGACCTGATCCAGGCGAAGCGATCGGTGCGCAAGCTGTACACGGAGTCGCTCGTCGGTCGTGGCGACATCACCGAAGAGGAGTACGACGAGGCCAAGGCCGACTTCCAGAACCGTCTGGAGATCGCGTTCGCCGAGACGCACGCCGCCGAGACCGGTGCCAACCCGGTCGCCCAGGATCTGCCGCCGGTCGACGAGCAGGTCGGCGCTCCGGAGATCACCGGAGTCTCGAACGAGGTCATCCAGCTCATCGGCGACGCGTTCGTGAACAAGCCCGAGGGCTTCACCGTGCACCCCAAGCTGCAGCAGCAGCTCGAGAAGCGTCTCGACATGAGCCGCAACGGCAACATCGACTGGGGCTTCGGCGAGCTTCTCGCCTTCGGTTCGCTCCTCGTCGAGGGAACGCCCGTGCGGCTCGCCGGGCAGGACTCGCGCCGCGGCACGTTCGTGCAGCGTCACGCGACTCTGCACGACCGCGCGAACGGCCAGGAGTGGCTGCCGCTGTCGAACCTCTCCGAGTCCCAGGGCCGCTTCTTCGTCTACGACTCGCTCCTCAGCGAGTATGCGGCGCTCGGCTTCGAGTACGGCTACTCCGTCGAGGCTCCCGAGGCCCTCGTGCTGTGGGAGGCCCAGTTCGGCGACTTCGTCAACGGCGCTCAGTCGGTCATCGACGAGTACATCTCGGCTGCGGAGCAGAAGTGGGGACAGCAGTCCAGCGTCACGCTGCTCCTCCCCCACGGCTACGAGGGTCAGGGGCCGGACCACTCCTCCTCGCGCATCGAGCGGTTCCTGCAGATGTGCGCGCAGGACAACATGATCGTCGCGCGCCCCTCGACGCCCGCGTCGTACTTCCACCTGCTGCGCCGCCAGGCCTACGCGCGTCCGCGCAAGCCGCTCATCGTCTTCACCCCGAAGGCCATGCTGCGTCTGCGTGGGGCGACGAGCCCGGTCGAGGCCTTCACGCAGGGCCGTTTCGAGCCGGTTCTCGACGACAACCGGGGCCTCGATCGCAATGCCGTGAAGCGCGTCCTCGTGCACTCCGGCAAGGTGCACTGGGATCTCAAGGCCGAACTCGAGAAGAACCCGAACCCCGAGATCGCGCTGGTCAGGCTCGAGCAGCTCTACCCGACCCCGATCGACGGACTGAAGGCCATCACCGATTCGTACCCGAACGCCGAGCTGGTGTGGGTGCAGGAGGAGCCGGAGAACCAGGGAGCCTGGCCGTTCCTGGCACTCGCCTTCGCCGATGTCCCGGGTGACCGCAGCTTCCGTCCGGTATCGCGTCCGGCTTCGGCATCGCCCGCGACGGGCTCGTCGAAGGTGCACGCGGCCGAGCAGGCGAAGCTGCTGCGGGATGCTCTCACGCTCGGCTGATACCCGGCAGACATGAAGGGGGCGCCTCGACTTCGGTCGAGGCGCCCCTTTCGTCTGAGAGTTCAGTACCAGATGTCGAGTGCCGGCGCGGGGAATGCCACGAACGCGCGGTCCAGCTCTTCGACGACGGCGGCGTCGGCATCGATCCGTCCGGCGACGTGCAGAGACGAGGCCCGCACACCCCCGGCATAGAGGATGGAGAGCGCGGACACATCGAGCTCCGCATCCACGGCCGCGGCATCGTCCACGGCCTCGACGGATGCCTCCCCCGTCTCGTCGACGCGCAGACGCCAGTCACCCGACGCGAAGCCGAGCGGATCGCGAACGCGCAGAATCACATTGATGGGCGCCGAGTACCGTCGCGCAGGGAGAGCCGCGGGGACGTCGAGCAGGCGCAGCCAGCCATGGTCGTGCACCGTCTGGGTGACACCACGCGGGTCGCGAACCAGCCACGGAAGCGCGTCGTCGAGCGGACGCAGATCGGCGGTGACCTCGTCGACGAGATCGTGCTGCAGCGCGAACCCCCACAGGGCGGCAGTCGCTTCGGGAGTCTCCGCGACCAGCAGGCGCACGGCGAGGGCGAATCGGAAGGATCCGGTGCGCTCGCTGAGGGTGAAGGCCATCGCCCCGCGCACCTCGCCGTCCGCATCGACGAAGCGGATGCCGCGCACCTGATCGCGGTCGGTGTCACTCGGTGACAGGCCGGCGATGCCGGTCCAGCGGGAGTGCCACCCGGGGATCTGACCGCCACGATGACCGCGGACCCGATCATGCACCGCTCCGAGTTCCGCGGCGAGCGACTCGCGGTCGAGGTATTCGACGCGGCCGTCCGAAGACGGACCTGCCCAGCCGGCGCGACGGGTATCGACCGTGACGCGCGACATATGCACAGCCGACCCGAAGCCGTACCTGCCGTAGATGGTCGCCTCCGAGACCGTCAGCCCCGCGATCGGCACTCCTGCCGTCGCCGCTGCCCTGAGCTCGCCCTCGAGGAGCGCTCGCGCGATGCCGCGACGTCGGTGCGTGGCCGACACCGTGACTCCGCTGATCGCCCACATCGGGATCTCGCCCCCACCGGGCAGCGTCAGCGGCGTGACCCAGGAGTCGATCGTGGCGACCGGAGGTGCGCCCGTCGCCGCTGCGTCGTGGACGCCGATGTTGCGTCGCGACTCGAAGGCCGCTCGGCCGAAGGCGAGCGCCTCCGGTGCGGGCTCCGCGCCGAGGAAACCTCGGGTCATCGCCCTCTGGAAGCTCTCGGACTGTGCGTCGTCAGCGGTGTCGACGACCCGGTAGACCAGCGATTCCGCCGCCAGTCGCTCGGTGGAGGTCGGATCGGCCGGGATGTCGCGTGAATCGATGAGCGTCATGCTTCCAGCCTATGGGCGGATGCCGACATCACGATCTCAGGGGTCGACGGCTGCTCGCCCGCGGTCAGTGCTGAGCGGACTGCACCTCGCGCAGTCGCGCGAACACCTGGTCGCGCAGCTCCTCCGGAGCCGTCTCCTTGCAGGCGCGCGCCACGACCTCGGTGAGGGTCGTCGCCACGAGTGCCTCGTCCCGACAGGACGGGCAGTTCTCGAGATGCTCGCGGATCTCCGTGTGCTCGGTGTTGCAGACCTCGTTGCGGAGGTACTCCTCGAGATCCTTGCGGGCCTTGTCGCAGCCGCAGTCGGTCATTTCTTGCTCCTCGGGTCGGCCGCGGAGATTCCCCGCTCCACGGCGTAGTCAGCCAGCAGCTCCCGCAGCATCCGCCTGCCTCTATGCAGGCGACTCATCACGGTGCCGATGGGCGTCTTCATGATGTCCGCGATCTCCTGGTAGGCGAAGCCCTCGACGTCCGCGAGGTACACCGCCAGCCGGAAGTCCTCGGGTACGGCCTGCAACGCGTCCTTGACGACCGATGCGGGCATGTGGTCGATGGCTTCCGCCTCCGCCGAACGGCTGTGCGACGCGGTGGTCGTGGTCGACTCCGCACCGCCCATCTGCCAGTCCTCGAGCTCGTCGATCGTTCCCTGGAACGGCTCCCGCTGCTTCTTGCGGTAGATGTTGATGTAGGTGTTCGTGAGGATCCGATAGAGCCACGCCTTGAGGTTCGTCCCCTGCGAGAACGTCGCCCAGGATCCGTACGCCTTGACGAAGGTCTCCTGCACGAGGTCAGCAGCATCAGCCGGGTTGCGCGTCATGCGCATCGCCGCGGCGTAGAGCTGATCCATGAACGGGATCGCCTGTTCCTCGAATTCGCGCCGAGGGTCGCTGACCGTCTCTGCGGTTGCCGTGTCATCCATCACCGGCCAGTCTAGGCGGGCGAGGTCCACCGACTCGCGTTCCAGCGTTGCGAGCATGCTCTCTCCTTGTCGTCGAGCGCCCGGATTCCGTCATGCGAGCACTCGCGTTTACTAAGGTGGGAACCGATGAGCGCCAACAGGTATTCCCCCTCCCCTGTCCAGGGCGTCTACGTCGCGCCGACCAGCGCGAACGCCGTCCACGCGACCGTGACGATCCCGGGTTCGAAATCGCTCACGAATCGCGAGCTCATCATCGCCGCGATCGCTGACGGACCGGGCCGGCTCATCGCTCCGCTGCACTCCGACGACTCCCGCCGGATGATCGACGCGCTGCGTGCGTTGGGTGTGGGCATCGAGGAGGTCGACGGCAACGGAGACTTCGGCCCCGATCTGGCGATCACTCCCGCCAAACTCGTCGGCGGCACCACGATCGACTGCGGACAGGCCGGCACGGTCATGCGCTTCATCGCGCCGCTCGCGGGCCTCGCGCAGCACGACGTGCACCTCACCGCTCACGAGACCGCCCTGCACAGGCCGATGGGCGGCCTCATCAGCGCACTGCGCGACCTGGGAGTCGACATCGACGACGAGGGGACGTGGGCGCTGCCGTTCACCGTCCGCGGGCACGGCCGCATCCGCGGTGGACGGGTCGAGATCGATGCCTCGGCATCCAGCCAGTTCGTCTCGGGACTGCTGCTCGCGGCGCCGCGGTTCGACGTGGGTCTGCACCTGGTGCACACCGGCGAGCATCTGCCGAGCCTGCCCCACATCGACATGACGATCGAGGCGCTGAGTCGTCGTGGCATTCGCATCGAGCGGCCCGCCACCGGAGAGTGGCTCGTCGAAGCCGGGGTGCCCCGCGCCAAGGAGATCGCCATCGAGCCCGATCTCTCGAACGCCGCGCCGTTCCTCGCCGCGGCCCTGGTCACGGGCGGGGCGGTGTCGGTTCCCGGCTGGCCGGTGCACTCCACCCAGCCCGGCGCACTGCTTCCCGAGATCCTGCAGGCGATGGGCGCGCACGTCGGCCGGCACAGCGGGACGCTGACGGTCAGGACCGGCTCCGAGATCCGCGGACTCGACATGGACCTGTCCGCAGCGAGCGAGCTGACTCCCACCCTCGTCGGGCTCGCGGCGTTCGCGTCCGGCCCGACGACGATCCGCGGAATCGGTCACATCCGACTCCACGAGACCGATCGCATCGCGGCCCTCGTGGGCAACATCCGCGCGCTGGGAGGCGAGGCCGAGGAGCTCTCCGACGGTCTGCGCATCATCCCGCGGGATCTGCACGGCGGCGGCTGGGCGGCGCACCACGACCACCGCATGGCGACGACGGGCGCCCTCATCGGCCTGCGCGTTCCGGGAGTCGAGATCGACGACATCGGAACGACATCGAAGACCCTCCCTGAATTCACCCTCCTGTGGGAGCGCATGCTGCGGGGCGCGTCCGCGTGAGCTGGCTCGACGACTCCGACGACCTCGAGGACGACTTCGAGGACTTCGATGAGAGCAGCATCCGCGCGCGTCCGAACCCGAAGGCGAATCGCCCCCGCACGAAGCGGCGGCCCGCCCATGACGATGCGCAGATCGGACGCGTCCTCGGTGTCGACCGCGGCCGCTACTCCGTGCTGCTCGATGAGGACACGCCCGACGAGCGGATGATCACCGCGGCACGGGCACGAGAACTCCGCAGGAACCCGATCGTGACGGGCGACCAGGCGAAGGTCGTCGGTGACATCTCCGGCGAGGACGGCACGCTGGGGCGCATCATCGGCATCGCCGATCGCACCTCTCTGCTCAGGCGCAGCGCCGACGACACCGACCAGGTCGAGCGCGTCATCGTCGCGAACGCCGATCAGATGCTGGTCGTCGTCGCCGCGGCCGACCCCGAGCCGCGAGCCCGACTGGTCGACCGCTATCTCGTCGCCGCTCTGGACGCCGGCATCCGCCCGCTCCTCGTCGTGACCAAGACCGACCTGGCCGATCCCAGCGCCTTCCTGTCGCACTTCGACGGCCTCGACCTGCGCGTCTTCACGAGTGCGCAGGACGAGATGCCCGTCGATGAGATCGGCGCGGCACTGGTCGGTCACTCGACGGTCTTCGTCGGCCACTCCGGCGTGGGCAAGTCGACGCTCGTGAACGCCCTGGTGCCCAGCGCGCTCCGCGCTACAGGGCACGTCAACCAGGTCACCGGCCGTGGCAGGCACACCTCCTCGTCCACCGTCTCTCTGCGGTACGTCGGCCCGGAGGGTCGCGGTTGGGTGATCGACACCCCGGGGGTCCGGTCCTTCGGACTCGGGCACGTCAACCCCGCGAACATCCTCGCCGCATTCACCGAGCTCGCCGAGATCGCCGAGAACTGTCCGCGCGGATGCACGCACCTCGCCGATGCCCCGGATTGCGCTCTCATCGAAGCCGCGGAGAGCGGCGAGCTCAGCGAGACGGGACGAGCGCGTCTGGACTCCCTCCAGCGGCTCCTGCAGACCTTCGCCGACAAGGCGGAGCAGACGCCCGGCCGCTAGGCTGGAGGGGTGACTGTGCGCCTGGAACCCGGAACCGCTGCCCCCGACTTCGCTCTCCTCGACCAAGACGGACAGACCGTCACCCTCGACGATCTGCGCGGCCGCAAGACGGTGCTGTACTTCTATCCCGCGGCCATGACCCCGGGCTGCACGACTCAGGCCTGCGACTTCCGCGACAGCATCTCGTCGCTCGAGGGCGCCGGATACCGGGTGGTCGGGGTCTCGCGCGACGAGCCTGCAAAGCTCGCCGAGTTCCGCGAGCGCGACGGCCTCACCTTCACCCTTCTCAGCGACCCCGACCACGCGGTGCACTCCGCGTACGGCGTATGGGGCGAGAAGATGAACTACGGCAAGGTCGTGGAGGGCGTCATCCGATCGACCTTCGTGCTCGATGAGCAGGGTACGATCGCACTCGCCCAGTACAACGTCAAGGCCACCGGACACGTCGCGCGCCTGCGCAAGCTCCTCGGCGTCGACGCCTGACGGTCACTCCGCCGGGCGCTCGTTCTCGGCTCGCGTGCTGGCGATCAGCAGCGCGAAGCACAGCAGTGCTGGCAGACCCACTCCGACGGTGAACGCCCACGCGACCGGCTGCAGCGTCAGCGAAGCGAGCGCGAGCGCGATGGCGAGCACCTGGAAGACGACGCCACCCGATCGCGCCCATGACCGCCCCGTCCTCGTCCCGATCGCGAACGCGATGAGCGCGGCGGCGCCGAGGAGAGTGAGCACGATGAGAGCGAGCGCTGTCGGCAGTGAGGCTGCGTCCCCTGCGCCGAGGCCCACGAGCTCGATGAGAGCGAAGACGATCAAGGCGGCGCCCTCCGCCGCGAGGACCGCGGATGCCGCCAGAGCGAGGCCGGGTGAGCGCACAGTTGTCTCCTGAGAATCGGATGAGAACGGCGGAAACCCTTGATTTCGCCGGTTTCATGTAACAGAATAGACAGCGTCATGTGCTCCCACAGCGGCGTGGGGCGGGCTTCGAGCTCGCATCACAGAAAGCGGGCATCCGTCCGTATCTCATACAGGGTAGCTGAACCCGATCTGCACCCGAAATCCGAGTCGTCGCAGTGCGTCGATTTCTGAAAAACCACACCGAGGAGCCCCCATGGACTGGCGCGATAAGGCCGCCTGCTTGACTGTCGACCCCGAACTGTTCTTCCCTGTCGGGAACACGGGTCCGGCCGTCGACCAGATCGAGAAGGCGAAGACCGTCTGCGCCACCTGCACGGTGACCGAGATCTGCCTGCAGTACGCCCTCGAGTCCAGCCAGGACTCGGGCGTGTGGGGCGGCCTCTCCGAGGACGAGCGCCGCGCACTCAAGCGCCGCGCCGCCCGCGCCCGCCGCGCCTCCTGAACATCGAGAAGCGGCCCGAGACGATGTCTCGGGCCGCTTCTGCGTATCTGCTCACCGTCGCGGCGGACTCGTCACGCGGTGAGCCAGCGGAGCGGGATGTCGATGACGACTTCGGTGCCCTCTCCCTCGCTCCCCCGCCACTCGATCGATCCGCTGAGCTCCCCCTGGATCAGGGTGCGGATGATCTGCGTTCCCAGTCCCTGACCGATGCGCCCCTCCGGCAGCCCCTTGCCGGTGTCGTGCACCGTGACGCGCAGATTCTCCTCGGTGCGCGCGGCGTCGATCGTGACCATGCCCTCCTGCCCTGCGAGGCCGTGCTCCACCGCGTTCGTGACGACCTCGGTGAGCGCGAGAGCCAACGGCGTCGCATACTCGCTCGGCAGGACCCCGAAGCGCCCGGTCGACCGAGTGCGCGCACGGGTGTTCGGCGCGGATGCGACCTCGGCGACGAGCTTCAGAACCCGGTGGAACACCTCGTCGAAGTCGACCTTCTGAGTCAGCCCCTGAGCGAGGGTGTCGTGAACCACCGCGATGGAGTCCACACGTCTCATCGCCTGGGTCAGCGCATCGCGCGCCTCGTCCGAGTGCGTACGACGCGCCTGGATGCGCAACAGCGATGCGACCGTCTGCAGGTTGTTCTTGACACGGTGATGGATCTCGCGGATCGTCGCGTCCTTGGTGATGAGCTCCTGCTCCTGATGACGCAGCTCCGACACGTCCCGGCACAGGACGATGGCACCGATGCGCGTCCCGTGATCCTTGAGGGGAATCGCCCGCAGCGAGACAGTGACGCCGCGTGCTTCGATGTCGGTGCGCCACGGGGCGCGCCCGGTCACGACGACGGGCAGCGACTCGTCGACCTGTCGCGACGGCGGCACGAGCCTCGTGGTGACCTCGGCGAGAGACTCGCCCTCCAGTTCGTCATCGAACCCCATGCGATTGAACGCCGAGAGCGCGTTCGGACTGGCGAACGTCGTGATGCCGTCGACGTCGATCCGGATCAAGCCGTCTGACGCTCGGGGAGCTCCGCGGCGCGGGGAGGTCGGAGCCGCCGGATCGGGAAAGCTGCCGTCGGCGATCATCCGGAAGATGTCGTTCGCGCACTCGTCGAACGTGATCTGCTGTCGCGACGGCGTCCGGGCCTCGCCGAGGTTCGTGTGCCGGGTGACGACGCCGATGACGGTCCCCTGGTGCTCACTGCCGCGGCGCTCGTTGACGATCGGCACCGCCCTCACGCGCGTCGGGGTCTCCTCGAACCAATCCGGTGAGGACGAGTCCACGATCTCCGCCGAATCGAACGCCCCCTGTACCTGCGTGCGCCACTGCGGCCGCACCCGCTCGCCCACGATGTCGCGGTAGAACAGGGTGGCCGCTCCGCTCGGACGGGCGTGGGCTACGGCGACGAACGATCCGTCGTCGGTCTCGATCCAGACGACGATGTCCGCCGACGCGAGGTCCGCGAGAAGCTGACCGTCGCCGGCGAGTCGATGCAGCCACTCGACATCGTTCTCGGCAAGACGGCCCTGGGCATTGGCGAGGTCGCTGAGCGTTGACACCCCACCAGCCTAGAGCGCGTCCGCTCAGAGAACGGCCAGCGACGTCGCCCGCCAGCGTCGGTCGAGACCTTCGAGGCGAATCGCCACCGCCCGGGTGCGACCGGGACCCGCGACCACGACGACAGCCTCCACCTTGCCGTCCACCGGTTCCGTCACGCGGATCGACAGGATCTCGAAAGTCGGGCGCGCAGGCGAGACCCCCCTCGCGCTGCGCGCCCTCGCCGACAGATTCGCCCGCGTCACCAAACTCCGGTACGCGTCTTCATTGAACCAGCGGGCGAGCTGATCGACTTCTCTGACTCCCGCGAGCACCTCGAGCACGCCCTGGGTCAGGCTCCGCAGCAGCGGACTCGGATCCGGCAGCTCGGCGCGGGGCGTCGGCTGTGGTGCGAAGTACTCGTGAAGCATCATCTGAGGCACTCTCCATCGGGAAGACTGCGCCAAGTAGAGCATGCGTCGACTGGCCGATCCGGTCGCGTTCGTGATGTATGTGGATAACTCGTACATGCGCTCCCGGACTTCATTTACGGTGGTCCGCGTGCACTGGGATCGACTGTTCGAAGACCTCGAAGGCCAGCTGGCCTCCGAGTGGGAGAGCGAGCGCGCGGCGCTCGACGCCGAGTCGGAGCGCCTGCGCATCTCGAGGCTCGAGCTTCGCAGCCGGCTCAGAGTGCTCTGCGCATCGGCCGCTCCCGCCACCCTGGATCTGCCGGGTGGAGCTCGCGTTCGGGCACGACTGAACGCGCTGGGCTCCGATTGGATCGCTGCGACGATCGCGCAGGCCGAGGAATCACGGACGACGCGGTCGACCGTGATCGTCCCCCTCCACGCGCTCCGCGGACTCACCGTCGATCACGGCCTGCTGCTGTCGAGCCTGGACGAAGAGGACGAGCCCGCCCCCGTGCTCCGCGAGCGCATGTCGCTCGGGTTCGTCCTCCGTGACCTCGCCCGGCGACGGGTTCCGGTCAGAATCGTCAGCGTCGATGCATCCGACCTCCACGGGACGATCGACCGAGCGGGCGCGGACCATCTGGATCTCGCCCTGCACGACCCGGGCGAGGCGAGGACCGCCTCGGCGGTGCGTGCGTTCCAGATCATCCCGTTCGCAGCCGTCACGTCGGTGCAGACCGCGGGAGATCAGATGCCGTGACGGCGGGATGTGCCCCAGACCTCTGGGAAACTCGCCTCATTCGCCTCACGCCACAGTGCCATCCGTCTGGCCTCTTCGGACTGCTCGGCGAGATACTCCGAAAGGCTCGACTCCTCGACGCGCCACCGGGCGGGTGCACCGAGCTTGGACCCGCGCAGACGCCCCGCGTAGACGAGTTCGATGACCTCGTCGACCCCGATGCTCAGCAGTTCCGCCACCTGCGCCGGCGCCAGGAAGCGCTGCGTGGCCGGAGAGGGATGGGGCATGCTCCCATTCTCCCCCTGCCGTGCCGATACGCCAGGGCCGATCCGATGCTGTGGATAAGTCTCGAGCAGCCGCGGCGATTTCTGTGACCATGTCGCCATGAGCAAGTTCTCCCGTTCACGGCGTGCCGTCTGGGGTGACGCCCGCTTCCTGATCGGCATCGCCGTAGTCGCGCTGTCTGTCGCCGGCGTGTGGGCCGTCGTCTCCTCCTCCGGCGCCACGACACCGGTACTCCAGGCGACGCGAACGATACCGCTCGGCGAAGCGCTCGTCTCCGGTGACTTCGAGGTGGTGGACGTGGGACTCGGCTCCGTCTCGGATCGCTACCTCGCGCCCCAGGACCTTCGGCCCGGTCAGATCGCGTCCCGGACGGTCGTCGACGGCGAGCTGATGCCGACTTCTGCCGCCGAGGACGCGGATGCGAACAGAACCACCACGATCGTCGTCGAAAGCAGCACCGGCATCCCGGCCGATGTGGGCGCCGGGAGCATCATCGAACTCTGGCATTCTCCTCCGGTGGACGATGGCGCCCTCCCGGGGACGCCGCGCATCCTCGTCGCCGATGCGATCGTCACATCGGTGACGAAGACCGAAGGAATGCTCGCCGCCGACGGCACCACGGCTGAGATCGTGATCGACCGAGCGGATGTCGCCGATGTGCTGTCCGCGATCACCGGCGGCTCTGTCCTGTCCGTCGTGCCGATCGGCTCGACCTCGTGACGTCGGTAGTCATCGCGCTACCCGATTCCCGTGCACGCACCCTGGCCGAGGAACTCGAGCTCGAAGGCATCAGCGTGGTTTCCGTCGTCGCGCCGAGCAGGATCCTGCCCCTGCCCGACGGCGTCGATGCCGTCATCGTTCCCGCCAGCCGCGCGGTGCTGACGCCCGCGCTGGTCGCCGACTGCGACAGGGCAGGGGTGCGGATCCTGCCGCTCGGCGACGGCGACAGCAGACTGCTCGGGCGCTACGGCCTCGCGGCCGCACTCCCGAAAGAAGCGCGCGGCTGGGAGATCGCTGCCGCGCTCACCGCCGACCTTGCGGGCTCCGTCGAGCGAATCGCGCAATCTCCGCGTCGTGTCACGGTGGTCTGGGGTCCGTCCGGTGCGCCGGGACGATCGACCGTCGCGATCCAGCTCGCCGTCGAGCTGTCCAGGGCAGGACGCCGCACTGCCCTGGTGGATGCCGACACCGTCGCTCCCTCCCTCGCGCTGCTGCTGGGACTCAGCGATGATGCACCCGGGATCGCCGCCGCGTGCCGTCGGGCAGAACTCGGCGCACTCGACTCGGCAGAACTCACGCGGCTGGCGACCGTCCTCGAGACGAGCGCAGGAGAGATCGAGGTCCTCGGGGGCATCAATCGCCCTGGGCGCTGGCCGGAACTCGGCGCACGTCGATTGGAGGCGACGCTGCGCGCATGCCGCAGCTGGGCAGAGGAGACCGTCGTCGACGTGGCGAGCGCCTTCGACGCCGACGATGAGGCGACGTACGACCTCACCGGCCCGCGTCGCCACGCAGCCACAGTTGCCGCGCTGCAGGAGGCAGACCTGATCATCGCCATCGCGGCGGCCGACCCGCTCGGCATGAGCAGGTTCATCAGGGAGCATGCCGAGCTACGACGGCTCACGACCCCGACGCCCATCAGAGTGGTGGTGAACCGCGTGCGCCCCGGCCCCCTGGGCATGGATGCGCGAGGTCAGATCCGGCGCACGCTCGAGAGGTTCGCCGGCATCACGGACGTCGCGTTCCTCCCTTTCGATCAGCGGGCCGCCGACGCCGCCCTCCTGCACGCCCGAGCGATGGCGGACCTCACTCCGCGCTCGTCCCTCGTCGCCGGCGTGCGCCGCGTCGTGGAGACTCTCGTCTCCACATCAGCAGAGCCGCCTACTGGCGGTAGCTCGAGAGGAAGTTCCCGAGGCGCTCGACGGCTTCTGCGAGCACGCGGGGCTCGGGGAGCGTGACGAGTCGGAGGTGGTCGGGGGTCGGCCAGTTGAAGCCGGTTCCCTGCACGAGGAGGATGTGTTCGGAGACCAGCAGGTCGTAGACCAGCTTCGCGTCGTCCCTGATCTCGTGGACGTTCGGGTCCAGACGAGGGAAGGCGTACAACGCGCCGACGGGCTTGACGCACGAGACACCGGGGATCGATTCGAGTCCCTTCCAGGCGATGTCACGCTGCTCATGCAGGCGCCCAGTCGGCGCGATCAGCGAGTCGATGGACTGCACTCCCCCGAGAGCCGCCTGAACCGCGTACTGGGCGGGGACGTTCGGGCAGAGACGCGTCGAGGCGAGCAGGTTGATCCCCTCGAGGAACCCCTTCGCGTGGTCCTGCGGCCCGGTGATCACGAGCCACCCGGACCGGAAGCCGGCGACCCGGTAGGTCTTCGAGAGCCCGTTGAACGTCAGACACAGCAGGTCCGGCGCCAGGGTCGCCGTCGGGATGTGCACCGCATCATCGAACAGGATGCGATCGTAGATCTCGTCGGAAAGCAGCAGCAGCTGGTTCTCACGGGCGATCTGCACCATGCCCTCGAGAACTTCGCGTGAGTAGACCACGCCGGTCGGGTTGTTGGGGTTGATGATGACGAGAGCTTTGGTGCGCGGAGTGATCTTGGATCGGATGTCCTCGAGGTCGGGCTGCCATCCGTTGTCCTCATCGCACAGGTAATGGACCGGGGTGCCGTCGGCGAGACTCGTCATGGCTGTCCACAGCGGGTAGTCGGGTGCCGGGATGAGCACCTCATCGCCCTCGTCGAGAAGAGCCTGCATCGTCATCGTGATGAGCTCGGAGACGCCGTTGCCGAGGAAGACATCCTCGGGATCGAACCGCGGGAACCCGGGGATCTCCTCGTACCGGCTGACGACTGCTCGCCGTGCCGAGATGATCCCCTTGCTGTCGCTGTACCCGTGAGCGGTCGGAAGCGCCGCCAGCATGTCATGCACGATCTGGTGGGGTGCCTCGAAGCCGAAGATGGCGGGGTTGCCCGTGTTGAGCTTGAGGATCCGATGTCCCTCGGCCTCGAGCCGCGCCGCCTCGACGAGCGTGTTTCCACGGATCTCGTACAGGACGTTCTTGAGCTTCGACGACTGGTCGAAGTGGCGCGTTGGTGTCATTGAGCAAGCCTACAATGACGCGACGAGGGGCCGATCCCCACGGACCGGCCCCTCGTCCTGCGCTCTGCTACTTCTTCTTCTTGCCCTGCGCCCGCCGCTGCTCGCGGTTGCCCGCGGGAGCTGCCGAGCCCTCGGTGCGCTGCCCGAACGCGCCGCGCGGAGCCTCAGCCGACTCGGCCTCCTCGGCGGGCACCTGACGCGCGGCCGCTGCCTGACGAAGCTTCTCGGTCGCGGCCTGCTGAACCTGACCGCGGTCGTTGCGGACCTCGACCTCGCCGGCGTCGTTCGCGGCGGAGTACTCGAGCCGCTGGTCTCCACCGTCTTCGGCGAGGCCCTTCGCCTCGACCTCGGCCGTCTGCGAATCGCCCGCCCGACGCACCTCGACCTCGAGATTGTAGAGGTAGCCGACCGACTCCTCCTTGATCTGCCCCATCATCGACTGGAACATCGCGTAGCCCTCGCGCTGGTACTCGATGAGCGGGTCGCGTTGCGCCATCGCACGGAGACCGATGCCGTCCTTGAGGTAGTCCATCTCGTAGAGGTGGTCGCGCCAGCGGCGATCGAGCACCTGCAGCACCACGCGTCGTTCGAGCTCACGCGTCGCCGCTTCTCCGAGCGACTCCTCACGAGTCTCGTATGCGATCTTCGCGTCCGACAGCAGCTCGCGGGTCAGACCCTCTGCGGTGATGCCACCCTTGCGGCCGGCAGCCTCGGACACGACCTCGTCGATGGTCACGCTCACCGGGTACAGCGTCTTGAGCTCGGTCCAGAGTGCGTCGAAGTCCCAGCTCTCGTTGTGACCCTCGCCGGTGTGATCGCGCACCACTCCACTGATCGCGTCCTCGATGAAGTGCTGGACGCGGTCGGCGATGTCATCGCCCTGCAGGATGTGGCGGCGGTCGGCGTAGATCGCCTCGCGCTGACGGTTCAGGACGTCGTCGTACTTGAGGACGTTCTTGCGCATCTCGGCGTTGCGCGACTCGACCTGCGACTGCGCGCTGCGGATCGCCCGCGACACCAGGCCCGACTCGATCGGGACGTCGTCGGGGAAGTTGGTGCGCGCGAGGATCGCCTCGGCGGCGCCCGACTGGAACAGGCGCATGAGATCGTCGGTGAGGCTCAGATAGAAACGGCTCTCACCAGGGTCGCCCTGACGGCCCGAGCGACCGCGCAGCTGGTTGTCGATGCGGCGCGACTCGTGGCGCTCCGTGCCCAGGACATAGAGCCCACCGGCCTCGATGACCTTCTCGGCCTCTTCGGACACGATGGACTTCATCGCCTCGTACGTCTCGTCCCACGCGATCTCGTACTCCTCGGGCGTCTCGACGGGGTCGAGTCCCTTGCCCTTGAGCTCCTGCACGGCGAGGAACTCGGCGTTGCCGCCGAGCATGATGTCGGTTCCACGACCGGCCATGTTGGTGGCGACGGTCACGGCGCCGAGGCGCCCTGCGCGTGCGACGATCTCGGCCTCGCGCGCGTGGTTCTTCGCGTTGAGGACCTCGTGCTTGACGCCCTTCTTCGCGAGGAGCCGCGACAGGTACTCGCTCTTCTCGACGCTCACGGTGCCCACGAGCACCGGCTGCCCCTGCGCGTGACGCTCGGCGATGTCCTCGACCACCTGCGCGAATTTGGCGGTCTCGTTCTTGTAGACGAGGTCGGACTGGTCCTTGCGAATCATCGGACGGTTCGTCGGGATCGGGATGACACCGAGCTTGTAGGTCGACATGAACTCGGCCGCCTCGGTCTCGGCTGTACCGGTCATGCCGGCGAGCTTGTCGTACAGGCGGAAGTAGTTCTGAAGCGTGACCGTGGCGAGAGTCTGGTTCTCGGCCTTGACCGGCACGGCCTCCTTCGCCTCGATGGCCTGGTGGATGCCCTCGTTGTAGCGACGTCCGACCAGGATGCGACCGGTGTGCTCGTCGACGATCATGACCTCGTCGTTCATGACGACGTAGTCGGTGTCCTTCTTGAACAGGGCGAGGGCCTTGATCGAGTTGTTGAGGAACGAGATCAGCGGCGTGTTCGCGGACTCGTACAGGTTGTCGATGCCGAGGTAGTCCTCGACCTTCTCGATGCCGGGTTCGAGAACGCCGACGGTGCGCTTCTTCTCGTCGACCTCGTAGTCGACGCCCGCCTCGAGGGTGCGCGCGATCTTCGCGAACTCCGCGAACCAGCGGTTCGCCTCACCGGAAGACGGTCCTGAGATGATCAGCGGCGTGCGCGCCTCATCGATCAGGATGGAGTCGACCTCGTCGACGATCGCGAAGTAGTGCTCGCGCTGGACGAGGTCTTCCTTGCGCCACGCCATGTTGTCGCGGAGGTAGTCGAAGCCGAACTCGTTGTTCGTGCCGTAGGTGATGTCGGACGCATACTGCTCGCGGCGCACAGCCGGGGTCTGGCCCGAGACGATGATTCCCGTCGACATGCCGAGGGCCCGGTACACGCGCCCCATGAGCTCTGCCTGATAGCTCGCGAGGAAGTCGTTGACCGTGATCACGTGGACGCCCTCGCCCGCGATCGCATTGAGGTACGCCGGGAAGGTGGCGACCAGGGTCTTGCCCTCACCGGTCTTCATCTCTGCGATGTTGCCGAGGTGGAGAGCAGCACCACCCATGATCTGCACGTCGTACGCGCGCATACCGAGGGTGCGCTTCGCCGCTTCGCGCACGGCGGCGAACGCCTCGGGCATGAGCTGATCGAGCGACTCGCCCTTCGCGAACCGCTCACGCAGCTCGGTGGTCTCGTTGCGAAGTTCGTCGTCCGTGAGCTTGGAGATGTCCTCTTCCAGCGCGTTCACGGCCTTGACCACCTGGTTCAGGCGTCGGATGACCCGCCCTTCTCCAGCGCGCAGCAGCTTCTCAAGAGGATTGGCCACAGATGTCATCTCCCTGTCGATGGTTCCGGCGGCGCCGCGTGTCGGGCGCGTGCCAGGCATACCTTGTCATGTTACCGGTCCGTGACCTGCACGTCGTCTGCATGGCGTGCCTCCAACGCGTTTCCGAGTATGTATATATTGGTCCACGACACCGGGAGGTCCATATGTCGGTCCGACAGAGTCTGCTCGCGATCCTCGCTCAGGGCCCCTGCTACGGCTACCAGTTGCGGCACGAGTTCGACCGCCGCACGGGCTCGGTATGGCCGCTCAACGTCGGTCAGATCTACAACACGCTCGAGCGCCTCGAGCGTGACGGGCTCGTCGCTCGCGGTGCAGCGGACGAGCACGGCCACGTCTACTGGGAGATCACGGCCACCGGCGCGTCCGAGGTGGACCGCTGGCTCGCGTCTCCCGCGCCACGAAGCCAGGCGACGCGCAACGAGCTCGCCATCAAGCTGGCTGTGGCGGCAACCCTCCCCGGCGCGGACGCCGCCCGAGTCATCGCGGCCCAGCGCGCGGCGTCGGAAGAGCATCTCGCAGATCTCACCGCGACGAGGGCGACGCGCGAGGACGACAGCCCCGAGGGGCTCGCATGGTCGCTCGTCGTCGATTCGATGATCTTCACGGCGGAGGCCGAGGTCCGCTGGCTCGACCATGTGCAGACCCGGCTCGCCCAGCACCCTGTCCACGCCCTCGCTCTCGAGTTGACGACCGATCGACCCAAACGTGGCAGGCCTTCGAGGGCAGACGTGGCGGCACTCGTCTGACGGGTTTCGCCTCAAGCGTATGCACAGCCAGCGGCGTCGCCCGGGAAACTAGGATCAGTCCTATGGCTGGAATATGGGGCAGACGCAAGCGCGAGCAGGAAGAGCTGGCCGCACAGGACGCCGACCTGGCTCGCCGCGCTGAGCAGGCACTCGTCTCGGCGGACGAGCGCATCAGGAGCACGTCCGACGAGCTGGCGTTCGCGGAGGCCGAACTCGGGGAGCAGCTGACTCGTGACCTGAAGAAGGCGCTCGCTGCGGTGCGCACGCATCTGCGCGAGGCATTCCAGCTCCACCAGCTCAACCACGATGAGATTCCCGACACGCCTGAGGAGCTCCGCACCCGCAACGCGCGGATCATCCAGCTGTGCGATTGGGCGCAGGATCTGCTCGACGAGAAGACGTCGGATCTCGCGGCATCGATCTCGAAGGTGCGTCGCGCACCCGAGATCATCGCCCAGGTGCGTGCCGATGCCGAGGCGCTGAGCGCACGGATCCCGCACACGAACGAGACCGTCGCGCGTCTCTCCGCGCGTTACTCGGACTCGGCGATGCACCAGATCACGGCGAGCGCCGCCGAAGCAGAGCAGCTGATCGCGTTCGCAACGCACGGCGCGGCCGTCTCAGAGCGTCGCCGCGCGGCGAAGCAGAACGAGGAGGCGAACCTCGCACTGGAGACCGCCACCGAGGCCACGCGGCGCGCTTCCGCGCTGCTCGACGCCGTGGAGGACTTCGAGATCGAAGCGCTGCGTGCGGAGTCGACCCTTGCCGAGGTCGTCGCGGATTCACGCAACGACCTCATCGCCGCGCGCACCGCCCCCCAGGTGCCGGCCGTCGCGGCCGCCGTCTCCGCGCTGCAGGACGCGCTGAGCGCCCTGTCGCCCGCGGGCACCCCCGGGGATCCCTTCGCCGAGCTGTCGCAGCTGCGCGACGCGAACACGGCTCTCGATGACGCGATCGCCACCGCTCGGCATCGCGAGGCGCACCCGCTGCCCAGCATCCAGCAGGTGCAGCATGCGATCGATGATGCCGACCGCCAGCTCGGCGTCGCCCGCGGACTCATCGCCGGGCACCGCGGCTGGATCGGCGCCGACGCGCGCACGCGCCTCGCCGAGGCCGAGAGGCTGCGGGTCGATCTGTCGGATCTGCTTCCGGCGGAAGAGACGCGCGACGAGGCTCTGGCCAGTGCACGACGCGTCGCACACCTGGCTTCTGAGGCCCTGCAGCTCGCCCAGCGCGACATCGATTCCTCACGGCCGCAGGATCAGGGCTGGGGCGGCGGAAACGGCTGGGGCGGCGGCGGCTGGAGCGGCGGCGGCCGACGCGGCGGTGGCGGCGACGTCGCCTCGGGCATCCTCGGCGGCCTCGTCATCGGCAGCATTCTCGACGGCATCTTCGACTGACGCGGTCGCACAACGCGACGACGGCCCGGCTCCCTCTGGAGCCGGGCCGTCGTCGTCTCAGCCTCAGGAGGCGAGCGCCTCAGTGGGCGGAGCCTGCGTCTCGAGAGCGATCACACCGTAATCCCAGCCCTTGCGTCGGTAGACGACGCTCGGGTGGTCGGTGCGCACGTCCACGAACAGGAAGAAATCGTGCCCGACCAACTCCATCCGGTCGACGGCCTCTTCGACGGTCATCCATTCCGCTCCGAAGTTCTTGGTGCGGATGACCACCGGTGAGTAGACCTCGTCGTCCTCGTTCTGGATCGGCACGTTGCCGGTCGCGACGGCCCGCAGGACATCCACGGATGCCGGCTGGACATCGATGCCCTCCAGCGCTCCGCTCTCCTTCTCGAAGTGCGCCCCGCGTGGGTGCTGACGTCCGTCGACTCGCTTCTCCTTCGCTCGACGAAGTTGCTCGGCCATCTTGTCGACGGCCATGTCGAGTGCGACGAACTTGTCTCCGTCCGTGGCTTCAGCGCGCACGACGGGGCCCTTGCTGACGAGCGTGAGCTCCACGGTCTCGTCCGGCACGTGACCGTTGCGGTACACCCGGTGGGTGACCTTGACATCCAGCCGTTGCGCACGGGACGCGAACGTCTGGATCTTGGCGATCTTCTCTTCGACAACGGCTCGGAATCGATCGGTGATACCCACCCCGACGCCAACGATGCTCGTTTCCATTGCTGCCTCCTTGTCCCGGTCCTCCCGGCCAAGGGCGGACCGTGGTCGCCTTGTGACCCCCAACGGTAGTCGGCCTGACCTCGGATGTCACGGGTCAGTTGCTGCGTGTCCCCGATGCGTTCACATTCCGTTCGCTGTGACGCGGCGTGGCGGCGAGCGCGACCGCTGCCAGGACATGCGCGCCCGCGTCTGTCAGCGCGCGAGCCGCCTCATCGAACGTCGCACCCGTCGTGACCACGTCGTCGACGAGCACGACGGTCTCCCCCTCGAGCACACGTCGCGCTCGCATGCTCCCGCGGACGTTCTCCGCTCGGCTCACGGAATCGAGGCCTCGCTGATCCGTGCGCCGACCCCGCAGAACGAGCAACCGGTCGGGAAGCCGACCCGCCCGCCGGATCAGCAGCTCGGGCACCCGGTAGCCGCGCCGTCGAAAGGCGGCCACCGATGTCGGGATCGGCACGAGGTGGAGCGGTCGATCGGCATCCGCGCGTGCCTCGAGCACGTCGACCACCTCCCCCAGCGCCGATCCGAACGGGCGAGCGAGCAGCGTCTCGCCGTCGTCCTTCATCCTGCGGATGCATCGCGCCGCGACCGACTCGAAGGGCATCGCCGCGCGGACCTCCAGTCCGGCGGGCGTGCGGCGGACGAGCGGCTCCGGTCGGATGCTCTGTCGGCACGAGCCGCAGAGCAGCGTCTCGGGCCGGTCGCACCCCGCGCAGGTCGCCGCGAGCAGAAGGGCGAGTATCTCGAGTCCTACGGCGCGGGCCGGTGGATGCGGTGACATCCGTCGATGCTCTCGCAACAGTCCGGCGCCGGGGCTGCAGAGGCTGCGCGGAACGCGGCCGTCATGGACTGTCAGTCGATGTCGGACGGCCGTGCAGGGACAGTCGCGCTCAGTGCCCCGCACGCGTCGCGAGAAGTGAGACTCCGCTGATCGACTCGCTCCATGCCGAGCCCGCACGGGCGAACACGGCGCCGTCCGCGCCCAGCACTCGCAGACCGGTGGCTGCGCGCGCACCCGCCAGGGACACCGCGCCGGTCGGAGCCACCTCTGACGTGCCAGGCCCTCCTACCACCTGCGTGACGACCATCCGGTCTGCGGGATCCGTCAGCAGTCCGAGACGATCCGCGCCCAGCCAGACGAGGCCGATGGCGCCGCCGTCGAGCTGCGCCAGCGGCTCGGTGGGCCCGAGCTCGGTCGGAAGCCCGGCCTCATCGCGGATCACCGATGACACGACGATCCAGCGCTCGCCCCCGATCACGACGGCCGCGGCGACGCGGGCCCCATCCGCCGAGACGCGGATGGCGGATACGGAGGAGGCCTCCGGCCACGCGCCCGCGATGCTCTGAGGGGCGACATCGCTGCCGATCGCCTGCAGAGCCGCCGGTGCGTTCGAAGGGACCGACCACGTGTAGTCGTAGGGATCCATGGACGGCCGCACCAGCGATGGGCGGTCATCCAGCTCGTTGAAGCTGCCTTCACCTGCGAGCCACACGTGCCCGTCGATGAGCTGCACGGCCGCGTGGGAGCTGTCGACCGACACGTCGACAGCTGTGACGGGCTGACCCGCGTTCACGATCTGGTCCGAGACGCCGGGGATCGGCGTGATCTCTCCACCGACCAGCATGCCGAAAGTCCCGTCCTTCAGCACGAGGCTGCCCGGATCGGCCTTGTCCGTCACGACCTCGACGACCCCGGCCTCCAGTGTGCGGCCGTCGACGGTGAAGCGCACCTGGTCGATCTGCACGCCCCCGGCGGTCAGGGTCGCCTGGAGCTGAGTGCGCATGCGCGCGAGGGTGGTCGGGTCGAGGCCCAGCGCCGCCCGGTTCAGGGCGACGTCGGCGATCTGGTCGGGGTCGATCGGCACGGAGTCCCGTGCGAGCTGCACCTCCTGCGGGAACGCGCTCTGCACGGCCGGATCGAGCCAGGGGCTGGGCGCGCCGCCGATCAGCGACTGCGCGATGGTCGTCGCCACCGTGGCGCGTCGAGGGAACCAGCGCACATCGGGCACGAGTCGTTCCCACGTCTGATCGAAGTACTGCAGCGCGTAGTCGTCGTACACGCGCGAGAACCTGGATTCGTCGATCACCACGCCGTCCGGCGCCTCGGCGATCCGCCACTGGCCGTCTGTGAGTTCGACCACGAAGGCCGAGTTCGAGGCGCCGAACGCCTCGGAGTACGCTCCGGTCGCGTCGACGCTGGCGACCTGATCGAAGGCGACCCTCACGTCGGCCGTGTCGCCGTCATCGGCATCGTCGTCTTCGTCGACATTCGAGCTGAACGAGCGGGTCGCCGAGCTCACATCGATCGACACGCCGGTGTTCGGACGCCAGGTCGATGCGAGCTCCGGGGTGAGAAAGCTGCGAGCGGTGTTCCAGTTGTCGGCCGGGGTGATCGCGGCCTCCATGAAGCCTTCGACGATCGCCGCAGGCCCCGCGCCGTCCACCGGACCCGAAGCGAGCGGGAGGAAGTCCTGCCCCTCGGGGGACGCCCCGAGAGGCTTTCCCGGCTGTGCGTCTCCGCTGGTCGGAAGACCTGTGCACGCTGACAGGATGAGCACGGTCGCCGCGATCACGAGACCACGCAGCGCGCGCCGAGTCCGCGCGGTCATTCGATGCTCCCTCGATCGAAGAGCTCCGCCGGGACATCGGCGAGCTGGATCGGCTGCGTGGCATCGCCGAGTTCGGCGAGCGGCTCCTGCGGCTCGATCGGGATGGGCGAAGGCCCATCCGTCGCATCGCCACGGCGAGGCAGGGTCAGAACGAAGTTCGTCCCGACGCCGAGTTCGGACCACACCGCGAGCGATCCGCCGTGGAGAGTCGCATCGCCGAGCGCGATCGACAGTCCGAGCCCCGTGCCCCCGAGAGTGCGCTGGCGGGAGGGATCAGCGCGCCAGAATCGGTCGAACACCCGCTCGGCATCCGCCGGGTCCATGCCGAGCCCGAAGTCGCGTACGCCGGCGGCGACCGCATGCTGATTGCTGTCGACGGTGACGACGATCGGTCGGCCCTCGCCGTGCTCGATCGCATTGCCGATCAGGTTGCGCAGCACTCGTCGCACCCGCCGCGGATCCATGTCGACCGGCGAATAACCGCCGGGGGCGACGAGCCTCAGCTCGCTGCCGCGATCGTCGGCGAGAGGGCGCATCTGCTCGATGATGTCCTCTGCCAGATGCGCGAGGCTCGTCGCCTCGAGCTCGAGCTGCACGGAGCCTGCGTCGTAGCGGCTGATCTCGAGCAGATCCGACAGCAGCGTCTCG
The DNA here is from genome assembly GCF_001266755.1 of Microbacterium sp. CGR1. NCBI lineage: Bacteria > Bacillati > Actinomycetota > Actinomycetes > Micrococcales > Microbacteriaceae > Microbacterium > Microbacterium sp. CGR1. The sequence continues at coordinate 349,058 of NZ_CP012299.1, read as the reverse complement.
AACCGCTGCACCTGCGTGTGCAGGAGCTCGGTGGTGCGAGCGGTCGTCGGATCGAACTCCTCCCGCTGATCGTTCAGCATGTCTGCGGCGAGGCGGATCGTGGTGAGCGGAGTCCGCAGCTCATGCGACACATCTGACACGAAGCGCTGCTGCACGAGTGACAGCTCGCCGAGCTCCTTGATCTGGGATTCGATGCTGTCGGCCATGGCGTTGAAGGAGCGTCCCAGCGTCGCGATCTCGTCTTCCCCGTGCACGTCGATGCGGACGCCGAGGTCGCCCGAGGCCAGACGTGCGCTCGTCTCGGCGGCCTCGACGATAGGCGTCGACACGGTGCGGAGAACGATGAAGGAGATCGCGGCGACGATCGCCACCAGACCTATGCCGGCGACCCACAGGGTGCGCTGCACGAAGGTGAGAGTGTTGTCTGCATCCGCGAGGTCGTACGCGAAGTAGATCTCGAACGGCCCCGCCTCGGGAACCCGCAGCTGCTGCCCCACGATGATCCCGGGGACAGCTCGGCCGCCGACCTCGAGTGATACGGACTGCCAGGACTGCCAGTCGTCGAACTCGACCACCCTGTTCCTGAGGCCCGAAGTGATCAGATTGTCGCTCAGCCCGGCGGTGAAGCCGTTGAGCGGGACGTCGGGGTCGACCTCCATGCGGAATCCGGCAAGACCTTCGGCCGTCGAATTGCGTCCGAGGTCCTCCTGCACGCTGTCCCACAGCTCCGGCAGGGCTGCCGGGTCATCGCCCAGCGCCGTCGCGTCCAGGGTCGCCTGCGCCTGGTTCACCGAGCGGGCCGCGTCTTCGAGCGCCTCGTTCTTGCGGGATTCGAACAGATCGTTCTGGATCACCAGCGCCATCGTCACGCAGGTGATCAGGATCGCGGTGGACGTCAGCAGAAGCGTGATCGTGAGCGTCCGGAATCGCAGAGAACTGCGCCACAACGCCTGGACGACGGTCGGCCAGCCACGCCAGTCGCGGATGACAGCGACCGCCGTGGTGGTCGCTGTGGTCGCGGCCATCGTGGGCCTAGCCCGCGCTCCCGGCACGGTAGCCGACGCCCCGTACCGTCATGACGATCTTGGGGTTGTCCGGGTCGAGTTCGACCTTCGCCCGCAGACGCTGCACGTGCACGTTGACCAGCCGCGTATCGGCCTTGTAGTGGTAACCCCACACCTGCTCGAGCAGCATCTCCCTCGAGAACACCTGCTGGGGCTTCGACGCGAGCGCGACGAGCAGTTGAAACTCCAGGGGCGTGAGAGCGATCGGAGCCGTGCCGCGGCGCACCTCATGGGCGTCGACGTCGACGGTGAGGTCTCCCACGCGCAGCTGCTCCCCCACGTTCTGCGACGTGGGCCGCAGTCGGGTTCTGATACGAGCGACGAGCTCCTTCGGATTGAAGGGCTTGACGATGTAGTCGTCGGCTCCGACCTCGAGTCCTCTGACCACATCAGCGGTGTCGCTGCGGGCGGTGAGCATGATGACGGGGACTCCGGATTCGGCACGGATGCGCGTGCAGATCTCGATGCCGTCCATCCCGGGCAGCATCAGGTCGAGCAGCACGAGATCGGGACGCTGTGCGCGCCACTCGTCGACCGCCCGCGCACCGTCGGCGCAGAACACCGGCTCGAAACCTTCCGTGCGCAGCACGATGCCGATCATCTCGGCGAGCGCGGTGTCGTCGTCGACCACAAGAATGCGTGAGGTCATAACTGTTACCTTATGGCACTCAGTACCACGGTCCTCCTGTCTACGCGCCCGACGGGTCATGTGACACGATGGGAGCGCACGACGGAGGGAGTGCCGGTGAGCGGCCAGACATGGACCCCTGCCCCGAAGAAGGGCATCATCCCCCTGCATCCGCTGACGTTCGGGATGCTGTTGAGCAAGTCGTTCGTAGCGCTGCGCCACAACCCCAAGGTCCTCTTCGGCTTCGGCGTCGTCATCCAGCTCGCGGTCGTGGTGCTCAGCGCCACGGTGATGGGCTTCGTGTTCGTCACGACGTTCACGCGGCTCGAGTCGCTCTCTCCCTCCTCCCCGGACTTCGAGGCCGTGTTCGCCGGAACGATCGCGATGAACATCGTCGCGGGCATCTCCGTCGGTCTCGCGTCCGTCGCGTTCACCGCTCTGATGCAGGGCGTCGTCGCAGCCGAGATCGGCTACGCCGCGATCGGCGTGAAGGCCACGCTGAAGACCCTCTGGCGCAAGATGACCCCGTCGTTCTGGCGGCTGGCCGCCTTCGCTTCACTCTCGGTCATCTTCATCTTCGGTGTGATCGTCATCCTCTTCGTCATCGTCGCCGGCTTCGTCGCCAGCGGGCTCGGCGGATCCGCTGAGGCCATCGGCGGCGTCGTCATCCTCGTGCTGCTCGTCCTGCTCACGACGATCCCCCTCCTGGTCTGGCTGACGACCAAGCTGTTGCTGGTGCCGTCCATCCTCGTCCTCGAGCGCGCGAAGCTCCGCGATGCGCTCGTGCGCTCGTGGCGACTCACCCGCGGTCGCTTCTGGATCGCCTGGGGAGTCACCTTCCTGATCGGCGCCATCATGGGTGCCGCGATGCAGCTCGTGAATCTCCCCGTGTCGCTGCTGAGCTCGATGCTCGGATCGGTCATCGCCCCGACCGGCTCTGCGGACACTGCCGCGATCATGGGGTTCGTCTTCGCCCTCCTCGCCCCGCAGATCCTGCTCCTCGTGCTGCAGGCGATCACGCTCGTGGTGCAGAGCACCGCAGGCACCCTCGTGTATCTCGACAGTCGGATGCGCTACGAGGGTCTCGACCAGGCGCTGATCAGTCATGTCGAGCGACGCGACCTGGGGTGGACGGAGGAACAGCTCGGCGACCCCTTCGTCGTCGACGCCACGCGCGCCGTCTCGAGTGCACCGCCGCCCAAGCAGGTGCCCGAATGGGCGACGATGACGCCGGCCGGCTATGAGGCGCAGCCGTATGGAGGGCAGCCGTACCCGGCACAGCCATACCCGGCACAGCCGTACCCCGGGCAGGAGTACCCGGCACAGCCGTACCCCGGGCAGCAGTACCCGGCACAGCCGTACCCCGGGCAGCAGTACGGGTACCCGACTCAACCTCCCCCTTCACAGCCGCCGTACGCGCCGCCGGCTGCGACCGTCCCGCCTCAGCCACCGGCGTATCGGCCGGCACCGGCGCCCGCCGCTCCCCCGGCATCCTCAGCGCCCGCGGACGACTCCACCTGGGCGGCCCCCGGAGCGGGCAGCGAAGGATCTGCATGATCCGCCCGCTGGACGATGTGCTGGTGCCCGACGGAGACGAGGCGAGACAGTGGGCCGAGCAGGAGCTCTCCGACCCGCGCTATGCCGATGCGAAGCCGACGTGGTTCGATCTCGTCGCGCGTGACATCGGACGGTTCCTCGCCGATCTGTTCAGCTCCGACAACGGCGCCAGCGTCGGGCCCTCTGCGCTCATCGTCGTCAGCGTCATCGTCTTCGGCGCTCTTGTGGCGGCCCTCATCATCTGGGGTCGCCCTCGCCGCTCCCAGGCGATCCGTCGGCCGGGTGCCGGGCTTCTCGGCGCCGAGGACGACCGCTCGGCGGCGCAGCTGCGTGCGGATGCCGACCGTGCCGCGCGAGCGGCGGACTGGGACGAGGCGACGGTCCTGCGGTTCCGCGCGCTGGCGAGAGGACTCCTCGAGCGCGACCTCATCGAGCCGTCCCCCGGCGCGACGGCCCAGGCGATCGCGCGCGAGGTCTCTGTCGTGTTCCCTGCGGAGACGACGCCCGTCCGCCAGGCCGCCGTGTTCTTCGATGACGTGCGCTATCTGCGGCATCCCGCGACCGCTGATCGCTACGCGGAGCTCGCAGCGACAGACGACCGTCTCAGTGCCCTGCGCCCGGAAGCAGTGACCGCGTGAGTGTTCTCGAGCAGCGGGACGTCCCCGCGTCGACCGCCGAACGCGCGCCTCGAGGCCGACGGTCGCGAGCTCTGCTCGGATGGCTGATCATCGTGGCGCTCGTCCTCGGCGGCGTCTTCGTCGCGATTCAGGTCGGTGTGCGCATGCCCGATCAGCGGGGTTCGCTCGATCCCGAGAGCGTGAGCGACTCGGGTGCCATGGCCATCGCGCAGATCCTGCAAGAGAACGGTGTCGAGGTCTCGGTCTTCCGTTCGCGCACCGAGGCACGCCAAGCGCTCGATGACGACGCCACGCTCGTGATGGCGAATCCGTACACGCTCTCCGACGAGGCGATCACCGAGCTCATCGAGCCCGCCGACCGGGTGGTCTTCCTGTCGAGCAGCACACACCTGCTGAGCCTCTTGAGGATCGGCGACAACGCCACCCCGGATTTCACCCCGGTGCAGGCGGACTGCGACGCACCCGAGTTCGCGGACGTCGGCTCGATCCGTCCTGATCGGCTGTTCACACCCGCCGACGGCGTGGAGGGATGCTTCGGCGACGACGACGCGGCGGCCGTGCTCATCGATGAGAGCGACGGAGCCACGCATGTCGTCGTCGAGGGTGCGCGCCTCTTCAGCAACGCCTATCTCGCAGACGACGGCAACGCCGCACTCGCGCTCGCGCTGCTCGGACAGACCGAGCGCGTCGTCTGGTACGTGCCCAGTTTCGGCGACACGGACATCGAGGGCGAGACCGAGGACACCCTCGGGTCGCTCACACCGGGATGGGTGACACCGGCCATCCTGCTGCTCATGCTGGCCGGCGTCGCGGCAGCACTGTGGCGCGGTCAGCGCTTCGGACCGCTCGTCGCCGAGACGCTGCCGGTGACGGTGCGCGCCTCGGAGACCATGCACGGTCGCGCACGTCTGACCGCGAAGGCCGGCGACGCTGCGCACGCGGGCGAAGCTCTCCGAGACGGGAGCCGGCGCCGCCTGGCGCGCAGGCTCGGCCTCGCTGTCACCGCGAGTGCCGAGGAGGTCGCGGATGCCGCAGCCGACCGGCTGCGCGTGCCGCGTGGCTCGTTGCACGAGCTGCTCGCGGGCGCGCCACCCGTCGACGATCCGTCACTGATCGACCTCGCGCGCCGACTGCAGGAACTCGAGAGCGCCGTCGACGCCTCGTCCTTCACGGAGCGGAGATCCGAATGAACCGCCCCCGCCGAACCGCCGTCCATCCATCATCCGACCGGAAGCCGAGGACACCACGTGACCGCTGAGAACTTCAACGACGCCGAGCTGCGTCAGGCCATGCACCGCGTGCGCACGGAGGTCGACAAGGCCGTCGTGGGCCAGGCGGGCACGGTGACCGGCCTGCTGGTGTCGCTGCTCGCGCGAGGACATGTGCTGCTCGAGGGCGTGCCCGGGGTGGCGAAGACCCTGGTCGTGCGATCGTTCGCCCGGGCGCTCGGCCTCGACACGAAGCGCGTGCAGTTCACCCCCGACCTCATGCCGGGAGACGTCACCGGTTCGCTGGTCTACGACGCCCGCACGGGCGAGTTCGACTTCCGTGCGGGTCCGGTGTTCACGAACATCCTTCTCGCCGACGAGATCAACCGCACGCCTCCGAAGACCCAGGCCGCCCTGCTCGAGGCGATGGAAGAACGTCAGGTGTCCGCCGACGGTGTCAGCCGAGCTCTGCCCGACCCGTTCCTCGTCGCCGCGACGCAGAACCCGATCGAGCACGAGGGCACGTATTCGCTGCCGGAGGCCCAGCTCGACCGCTTCCTGATGAAGCTGGTCGTGGGAATGCCGGAGCGGGATGCCGAGGTGTCCGTGCTGCGCAAGCACGCCTCCGGCTTCTCCCCGCGCGAGCTCACCGGCGTGGAGGCCACCGTCTCCGCGGACGAGATCCGTGCGGCTCAGGATGCGGCAGGACGCGTCGAGGTCACCGATGACGTCCTCGGCTATGTCGTCGACCTCGCCAGAGCCACGAGGCAATCGCCTTCGGTCGAGCTCGGCGCGAGCCCCCGCGCCTCCACGGGTCTGCTCGCCGCTGCGAAGGCGTGGGCGTGGCTCAACGCATCCTCTGCCGTCACGCCGGATCACGTGCAGACGATGCTCGTCCCCGTCTGGCGGCACCGGCTGCAGCTCCGTCCGGACGCCCAGATGGAGGGCGTGTCCGCGGATGCCGTGCTCACATCCGTCGTCCAGCAGACCAGGGTGCCGATCTAGGTGTTCGTCACCGGCCGTCTCGCGCTTGCCGTCGCCGTCGGCATCGTCCCGCTCGTCCTCGCCGGGCTGGCGGACTTCCCGCCCTATGCCGCCCTCGGCATCTGGGTGCTGCTCTGCGTCCTGCTGATCGTCGTCGATGTGCTGCTGGCTCCGAGCCCCCGCTCCGTCGCCGTGACCAGGCGCGTGCCGACGCGCACCCGCATCGGCGAGCAGGTCCCCGTGAGCGTCGCGCTGCAGAATCAGGGTCCCCGGACGCTCCATGCGCTGATCCGCGATGCCTGGCAGCCGACGGCCGGAGCGGGTGAGGCCCGTCAGCGACTCAGCGTCCCGCCGGGTGAACGGCGACGCGTCTCCATCCCCCTACTGCCACGACGTCGCGGCGAGCTGGCGAGCGAGTTCGTGATGATCCGCTCGCTCGGTCCGCTCGGCCTCGCCGGCCGGCAGGCCCGTCACCTCGTACGCGGGACCATCCGGGTGCTGCCCGCCTTCTCGTCGCGGAAGCACCTCCCCTCCCGCCTCGCGCGTCTGCGGGAGCTCGACGGGAACACGAGCATCCAGGTGCGCGGTCAGGGTACCGAGTTCGACTCGCTCCGTGAGTACGTCCGAGGGGATGACGTGCGGTCGATCGACTGGCGCGCCACCGCTCGCGCGGGCACCACGATGCTGAGGACGTGGCGACCGGAGCGCGACCGCCACGTCGTGATCATCATCGACACCGGCCGCACGGCCGCCGCGCGCGTCGGCGACGGCACGAGGGTCGATGCCGCCCTGGAGGCGTCTCTTCTGCTCGCGGCCCTCGCCGCGCGTGCGGGCGACCACGTGCATCTGCTCATGTACGACCGGGTCGTGCGGGCGCGCGTGACCGGTGTGGAGGGGACAGCGCTGCTTCCGGCGCTGACCGATGCGATGGCTCCGGTGCACGCGCGTCTCGTCGACACCGATTGGCCGGGTGCTTTCGCTGCCGTGCGCACGCTCACGACCCGTCCGTCGCTCATCGTGGTGCTCACCGCTCAGGATGCGGCTGAGTCGGCTCGCGGATTCCTCGGTGCGTTCCCCGACGCGAGCAGGTCGACATCGATCCTCGTCGGTTCGGTCACCGACGACGGCATCGCGGATCTCACGACGCGGCGCGGATCTCGGGAGGAGATCTACCTCGCTGCGGCGGCCGAACGCACGATGCGCGACGCGGAGAACGTGGCCGACGCGGTGCGCCGCGCGGGAGGCGAGGCGATCGCCGCTGACCCCGAGTCGCTGCCTCCGAGGATCGCAGACCGGTACCTGGAGCTGAAGGCCGCCGGGCGCCTCTGAACGCAGAGAGTCAGCCGGCCAGGAGCCTGGGCGTACCTGCCTCGTACTCGACGAGGTCTCCGGTCTCGCCGCGGCGATACGCTCGACCGCCGATCACGAGCATATAGATGAGGAACGCGGCGAGGGCGGCGACGCCGATGCCGATCTTGACCGGCCAGGGCAGCGCCCACCCCGTCACGAATCCCTCGATCAGTCCGGACACGAACAGCGCGAAGACGAGTCCGATCGCCACTGTCGCGAGCGAGCGTCCCTCGGACGCGAGTGACTCGCCTCTCGAACGGTGTCCCGGCGCGACCCACGACCAGAACAGGTGCAGACCCGCCGCAGCCGCGACGAAGATCGACGTCATCTCCAGCAGTCCGTGCGGGAGGATGTAGAGGATCATCACATCGACCTGGTCGTGTGCGGCCATGACGGCGCCCGACACGCCCAGCCCCATCGCGTTCTGCACGAGGACGTTGATCGGCCAGATGCCGGTGATGCCGAACAGCACGCATTGCAGGGCGATCCAGGCGTTGTTCCACCAGACCATGCCCATGAACACCGCGGCCGGGTTCTCGGTGTAATAGCCGGTGAAGCTCTCGTCGGCGTACTGCTCCAGCAGGTCCGGCGGGCCGAGGGTCGCGAGGAGTGCCGGATCTGCGGAGATCCATGTCGCGGTCCCGACGACGATCGCGATGAATGACGCCGCGATCACGAGCGTCGTCCAGCGCAGTCGATAGAGCGCGGCGGGCAGCTGCAGCGAGAAGAATCGGCCGGTCTGGGTGAGGATGCTGTCGGACGCCCCGGTGAGTCGCAGCCGCGCGCGCACGAGGATCGTCGAGAGGTACGCACCTTGAGGTGACTCCCCCACCGAGGTCTTGAGCTCAGCGAGATCCGCGGACGCCGCGCGGTAGCGGACGATCAGCTCGTCGACGCCCGCGCCGTCGAGCCGAGCACGGCTCAGCTGGTCGAGCCGTTCCCACTCGGCGCGGCGTGCATCTGTCAGCGCATCGGCATCCACCTGATTTACTGTACTCATGTCCGCCGCGCTCGATGCATCCGACGAGGTCCTCTCGGGCGAGGCCGTCGCGATCGACGTGCAGCCGATCGGCTTCGTGTTGCGAGCCGCGGGCGCGATCATCGACCTCCTGGTCGGGCTCGCTGTGTTCCTGTCGACGATCTTCCTGCGGATCTGGCTCCTCGACATCGGCGTCCTGACCCAGGCGACAGACACGATCGCCTTGATCGCCTCGATCGTGATCAGCTTCGTGGTGCTGCCGATCACCATGGAGGTCGCCCTCAAGGGCCGCAGCCTGGGCAAGCTCGCCGTCGGGGGTCGGATCGTGCGACTCGACGGTGGCGCGACCGGTTTCCGCCATGCGTTCATCAGGGCACTCCTCGGCGTCCTCGAGATCTACATGACGCTGGGCAGCATCGCGGTGCTCGCCGGAGCGTTCAGCGCCCGCTCGCAGCGGCTGGGAGACATGGTCGCCGGCACCTACAGCCAGCGCGTGCGCACGCCGAAGCTGATCCCGAGCGTCCCCGTGCTGCCGCCGATGCTCGCCGGCTGGGCGCAGATCGCCGATGTCGCGCGCCTCCCCGACCGTCTCGCGCGCCGCATCTCGCAGTTCCTGCAGAGCGCTCAGCGGATGGTCCCGTCAGCTCGCGCCCGAGTGGCGCAGGATCTCCTGACCGAGGCATCGCCGTTCGTCTCGCCTCTGCCTCAGGCCGCCCCGGAGGTTGCGCTCATCGGCATCACCGTGCTGCGGCGCGAGCGGGAGCGCAGAGCGCTGGAGAACGCCGACCGCCGAGCGGAGAAGCTCACCGGCCGACGCGTCGGGGCCTGAGCACACCGGTCTCTTCGCGAACCCCGGCGCCGTCAGAATCGGATCGCGTCGATCACCTTGACGCGAAGGGCGACCAGTGCAGGGATGAAGCCAGCGACGGCGCCCACCAGGATCGACGCGGCGAGCCCCACGAAGGCCGCGCGCATCGGGAACGGCGGAACGTCCTGGATCCCGTAGAACAGCGAGGTGACGACCCAGTCCGAACGGAGCACCGCGACGACGATCGCGATGCCGACGAGCCCCGCCACCGTCGTCGCGACGAGGCTCTCGAGGAAGACCGAGAAGAAGACCCGGCCCGAGGTGGCGCCGAAAGCGCGACGCACGCCGATCTCACGCACTCGCTGCCGCATCGCGACGAGCTGGATGTTGATCAGACTCAGAGCTCCCAGCGCGAGGATCACGGCAGCGATGCCGCCGGTGACCATCTCGAAGGTCGCCTGCGCATCCAGCGCACCCGGCTGAGCAGCCCAGTCCGAGCGGCTCACCGACACAGTCTGCCCGTCCGGGAGCCCTGCGCGAAGATCCATGGCGAGCACCGGTGCGATCTCGTCGACCTGCTCCTGTCCGAGCCAGACCTCGTACTGCGGCCAGGCGCCCTCCGGCAGAGCATCGACGCGGGCACGATACGCGTCGTAGAGGATGTCGACCCGAAGCTCCTCGTCTCCGAACCCCTGGCGAGGCACGACACCCACGACCTGATAAGTGCCACCCGCAGGCCCCGCGAGCGTGAGAATCGGATGCTCCGCGACGGGCGTGCGACCGATGCGATCCCACAGCGCCTCCGTGATCACGACGGGCGGGGAGAGTGCGTCGGCATCCGCATCCCGCATCCATCGGCCCACGAGCAGCTGCTCGCGGTGGATCTCGGAGTAGAGCGGATCGATCAATCGTGAGTTGACATCGACGATGCCGTCCGGCAGCTGCACCGGAACGACCATGCCCTGCGCGATCCGGGCCGTGTGGCTGAACTCGAACCGCTCGGTGACGCGCGTGAACCTCTCATCGAAGGCGTCGAAGTCGACCGGCGCCCCGTCGTCGCTGCTGATCGTGACGACCAGGGTCGCCGCCCTGCCTCCCCAGCGATCCGACTGCTCCGCCTGGAACTGACGCTGATATTCCGAGACGGCGACGACCCCGGTGAGGGCTGCCACCGAGACCGCGATGCCGATCAGGCTGAGCAGCACACGCAGCTTGTGGACGCGGATCTCCGCCCACGCATCCGACAGCGCTCCGAGGATGCCGGTCATGACGCGGCTCCGCGACGCGAGTACGGCATGGCCGGCATGCTGTCGGGTGTCGGCATCTCGGCCCCGGTGGACGCAGCCGCCGGTGCGGATGCGGACGGGACGGATGAAGAGGGAACGGATGCGGAGGGAACGGACGCCGCGAGGGTCGAGGCTTCGAAGGCGCGGCTGAGATCCGCAGGCTCGAGGACCCCGGCGTCGAGTCGGTAGTGCCGTCGGGCACGGGCGGCCACATGGAGGTCGTGCGTGATGGTCACGAGCGCCGCGTCGGTCTCGGTCGCGACCTCGTCGAGCAGCGACATGACGGACGCGCCCGTGTCGATGTCGAGTGCGCCGGTCGGCTCGTCCGCGAGGATCAGCACGGGCCTGCGCACGAGGGCCCTCGCGATCGCGACCCGCTGCTGCTCTCCTCCCGAGAGTCGATCGGCGACCTGCTCGATGCGATGACCGAGGCCGACTCTCCCGAGCATGTCAGCGGCGATCTGCCTCCTGTTCCAGAACAGCCGACCGCGCGCATGGCCGAGTGGCATCATCACATTGTCGAGCGCGGTGCGCCCCGGGAGCAGATTGAACTGTTGGAACACGAAGCCGACGTTGTCGCCGCGCAGCCGGTCCAGCCGCCCCGACCGCATCCGACGCACTTCGCGATCCTCGAACGACACGGAGCCGGTGGTCGGAGCGTCGAGCATCCCGAGGATGTTGAGCAGCGTCGACTTCCCGGAGCCCGACCTGCCGACGATCGAGACGTGATCGCCCGCACTGACCTCGAGCGTGATCCCTCGCAGGATCTCCAGCTCCGAGTCGTCAGCGAGCCGCACGCTCTTCGTCACATCGCTCAGCGCGACGAGAGTCACCAGCTGACCCCGCTGTCGCACTGCTCGACTCCGGGAGCCACCTCGTAGCAGACCTCCTCGACCGGGGCGACGAAGCCGGGGACGAACTGGCGGATCGACTCCCCCTCTTCGAGGCCGGAGACCACCTCGACCATGGCCCCGTCGTTCACGCCGAGCTCGACCGCTCGCTCTTCCGGTTCAGCGCCGTCGCCGGCATCGACCCAGACGTTGCCCGTGCCCGCACCACCCTGCACAGCGGTGACCGGCACCACCAGCGCGTCGTCCACCTGCCCGAGTGCCAGATCCATCGTCGCCGGCAGACCGGCGAAGACGACCTGGTCGCCGGGCACCGCGCATCGCACGCTCGCTGTGCCCTCGGCGCTCACCTGCACCCGCACTCCCGTGCACACGAACGGCGCGGGCCCCCCGGTGATCGTCACCGATGCGTCGGCCGGCGCATTCACCAGGCGGTACAGCTGGACCGGCTCGACGGTCGCGAGCAGGTGGTAGCGAGCGGGCGTGAGCGTGAAGATCTCGGTTCCGGTGGATGTCGCCTGACCCTTCACGAGAGCGATCTCCGAGACGTCGCCGGCCTCCGGCGCGACGACGTCCACATCCTTCTTGGGCTCGTCCTGCCTGATCGTGAAGAGCTTCTGCCCCGCCGCGACGGTCGCCCCGTCGGGGACATGCACCGCGATGACCGTTCCGGTGATCTCCGACCGCACCGGGAACGCGTCATCGCGTGCGACGTTGCCGCTCAGGGTGAGAGCGTTCACCACCGAGCCCCGTTCGACCGGGATGACGGGATCGACGATCGACGACTCGGGGCTGACCATCGCCTCTGTGGCGTCCGGGAAGAACGCGATCTTCACGAGAGCCGCGGCGCACGCGCCGAAGACGAGAACGAGAAGAAGAGGGAAGATCCAGCGTCGCCAGACGATCACGGCTGCCTTTCCGGCGGCGCCGCCCTGGCGCATCCGCGGTCAGCGTATCGGCATGGGTCGATGACCCACCCGCCCCGAGGCGGCGTGTCCCCGTCGGCGATGCGGACGGTATATCAGGCGCGAAGCGCCTCGTGCCGGACGACGAGCCATCCCGCGGGAACGGACAGGCGATCCGCATGCTGTGCGCACAGATCATGCGCGTTCGGGTGGCGCGCCATCCCCAGGGGCCCGAGCGCGGCCATCTGATCGCCGTAGTCGTAGGTGAGAGTGGCCACGGCCTCGCGCGCGCAGCCGACCTTCGAGCAGAGTCTTCCGTCCATTCACGCCAGGCTACGTCGAGGTTCATCGGATGAGCGGATGCCGCGCCGCCGCGCCCGTCGGACTCGGCCTAGACTTTCGCTATGCCCCGTCGCTCCCGCACCTCTGACGCACCCCGCCGCGGGGCCAGGCACGGGCGCCACGGTCGGCTCGGACGCAGCGAGGTCGTGCGCCCTCCACTCGCCCCTCTCGACGGGCGCATCGACCGGTTCGATCTGACCGTCGGCACTGCGGTGGAGTTCCTTCGAGGAACCTGGCCCGAACTGCAGGAGGTGCGGTTCGAGATCGGCGCCATGCCCGCGTTCGAGGCCGCAGACGAGGTCCCGCGCTGGTACCTCGATCACGAGAAGGCGCGCATCGTGCTCTTCCGGCTTCCCATCGAACGGCTGCTGCCGCCGGGACACGACGACTCCGCCCACCGCAGGATGGCGATCGAGAGCGCCGTGTTCAGAGCTGCGGCCGAGTACGTCGGCCGCGAGCCCTGGGACCTCGGCGGCCACGAGCACTGAGCGCAGAGACCGTCCTCGCCGGTCCGCAGGTCACGGGTAGACGGTGATGCTCTGCTGCGCTCCCGCAGCCGGCCATACCGGCCAGACCGCGAGCGCTCCGGACGCGCTCATCGTGACGGAGGCATGCACCGGCGCCGAGGTCGACAGCGCATACACCGTGCGCGGCGTCACATCGACCGACGCCGACGAGTGGGCGGGGACAGTGACCTCGACGGGCTCTCCGCCCGATGTCGATGCGACCTGCACCGTCGCATCGGAATCCTCGTCGTTGGCGAGCACGAGGCGCGGCGTCGGCCCGGCAGGAACGGCGACGTACACGTCATCCTCGAGCTCCGGCGCCGGCGTGACCCAGGCGAAATCGTCCTGCGGCCCGGCGACATCCTGCTGCCGCACCGCGGCGAGCACAGGGTTGTCCGATTCGATGCTCATCGTGTAGTCCCCCGGCGACAGCGCGGAGAGCGACAGCTCGGTGGGCGCGTCGGCGGTGAGCGGAACGGTGAACTCGTCGGCGATCGTGGACGCACCGACCTCTCTGACCGTCACGACGGCCTGGGAATCGACCTCGGGTGACATCAGCCGCAGAACCGCCATGTCTGCGTTGTCGCCCTGGTTCTCGAAGACCTGGATGCCCGGGAGCACCGGCTGACGCTGCGCAGCGGGAACCGCATCCTGCAGGTCGATGCCCGAGGGATCGAGGGTCCGGGTGAGCGACGACTGCAGTACAGCGCGCACGGGCGACCCTGTCGCGGTCACCTTGACGATCGGGAAGTCCGATCCGGCGGCGATCGATGACAGCGCGAGCGCGACCTGAGACTCCGCGGGGACGATCACGGTGCTGGACGCCCGCGCAGACCCGAACACGCCGAGAGAAACAGTGGAGGGCACGACCCCGGGGTTCGTGAGAACGATCAGGTCCTCGGTCCCGGTGGCGACCGTTCCGCCGACGAGCCACGACTCGATTCCCGCAGGACGGCAGGGCGCCGCGGCGAGACCGAACAGGTCCGCCTCCTGCACGCTGACCGACTCCGTGGCGCCGAGCAGCGGCGCCTGGCGTCCCTCGACAGGGCCCACGAGGCGTTGCGCGGACCCGCCGTCGGCGAGGTCCTTCGCAGGCAGGGGACTCGACTCCGGTCGCCCGGACGACCCCTCGGAGGTCACTTGGGGAGACGCCGCCGACACCATCTCGAGCGGGTTGGAGGGATCTCGACCGACCGCGCGAAGGTCACCGTTGCAGACGAGAACGGTGTCACCCGGAAGGGGCGCCACCTGCGCCTGAGCGGGCTCGTGCGCGACAGTCGGCCACGGCGCGGTGATGCCGACGACGACACCGACGACGCACGCTCCTGCGACGACGGCGCCTGTCAGGACTCGAGCGCCGGTCGCCGCCACCCGGAACGCGCGGTTGCGGATCATCGCCGCTCCTCCTCACCCTGTTCGGTCGACGGCTGGGCCTCGACTGCCGCATCCGGCTCGGGCCCGTCCGAGGGCGCGGCGTCGGCTGTTGCGGCTGTCTCAGCGACCTCCGGATCGCCGTGCGGTTCTGCGGCGCCGTCGCGGTCCTCGGGGTGCCGAGGCAGCACGAGCGGCTCTTCCGGTGCTCGTCCGACGATGCGCGAGCGGGCGCGAGCTGCTCGCCGCGACGCACGTGTCGGCACGGACAGCAGCAGCGCCGCGAGCACGAGCACGAGCTGGACCGTGATCACGAGGCGCGCTGTCGCCTGCTGAGCGGTCGAGAGCGGAGCCCGTGGCGAGGCGTCGGCCTCGAGCCTGTAGAGCACACCACGGTCGGTCGAGCCGGCCTGGACGAAACCGGCCCGCTGGTCGAGCGATGTCACCGCGGCCGTGCGCAGAGAGCGAGCACGGTCCGACTCCTCACCCGAGACCTGTGCGAGCAGGACGTACGAGATCCCCGTCCGAGCCAGCTCATCAGCCGCATCGAAGTCCCTGGCCGAGAGCAGATCGACCGCGAGCGTCGTGAGGTCGGAGCCGCGCAGCTCCGTCGCTGTCGAGAGGATCGTCGTCTGGGCGCTCAGCGTCTCGCTTCCGCCCCACGCCACCTCGGTCGCCAGGCCGCCGTCGTTCTGCGGGGTGAGCACGAGGGTTCCGATCTGACGGTCGGCACCCGCCTGCGCTGCGACATACGCCGGCAGCGTCGATGCGGGACCGTCTCGGAGCTCCGACTCGTCCGCGTGGACCGCGGCCAGGGCAGGAACAGCGCACACGGCGATCGCAAGACCGGCGACCGCCGCGCTGAGCACCCGGACCCGTGGCATGGTCACCGCGGTGTCGAGCGTCACGAGGGCGGCTCCGGTGACGCCGATCCACGCGAGGCTGAGACCCGAACCCGGCCAGATGGCGACGGGAGTCCCTTGGGCGAAGGACACGGCGACTCCCACGGCCAAGAACGCGGTGGCCAGGCCGCAGAGCGCGACGAGCAGAAGAGTGATTCCGGCTCGCCAGCGCGGGGCGACCGCTGATGCGAGAGCGAGGAGCGCGAGCGGGGCGAGCAGCACCCCCACCCACGGCGCGAGCTCGAGGCCGAGCCACGTCGCCCACCCGGCCATGTCACCGCTGGGGAATCCGCTGGCCAACGCGAGTCTGCCTGCGGCATCGGCCGCTGCCTGCGGACCGGCCCAGATCGAGCCGGGATCCGCGAGCACCGCGAGGATGTCTCCGCGGCTCAGCTGCCAGACCACGAGCGGCGCGAAGAGGGCGACGGCGGGAATCGGCACCCAGACCAGGCGGACGGCTCCGCGGATACGAGCGCCGGCGAGGGTGATGCCGAGCGCCACGACCCACAGCAGGAGGAGTGCCGGGGCGAGCGAGGGCGCACATGCCGTGACCGCGGCGAAGAGGAGCGATGCTGCACCTGCTGCGCCCCACGAACGATGGGCTACTGCCCCTGCGTGGAAGAGCCAGGGCAGGAGGAGGTGCACCAGCACAGCGGCGGGGCGACCGTCGACGAGCGCGGTGAGGAAGGTGGGAGCGAGCGCCCACACGATTCCGGCGAAGATGCGCAGACCCGCACGATCGGTCACTCGCGTGGCCGCGAACCAGCCGCCGAGCACGGCGAGGGGCAGCGCCAGCACCCAGAGGAGCACGAGGGAGAACGACGGGGCGGCCGGCCAGAGGGAGCCGAGCACAGCGAGCACTCCGGAGAAGGGATCCGCGGGGCCGACGACGTCGACTCCGAGACCGCGCAGCCCCCAGGCGGCGTCATTCCACAGCGCACCCACCGTCGACCGCAGCGGAAGCAGCGCACCGCCACCGAGCACGGGCCACGCGAGGATCGTGGTGAAGGTCGCGATGCTGACGACGAGGGCGCCCAGCACCGCCCAGGCGCCGCCGCCCGAGAAGAACCGGAGCTCACTGACCGCTCCGCCCTCGCTGCCGTGGCCGTCATCCAGCCGACGACGAAGATCGGAGCTGCTCACACGCAGCGGGGCGATGCTCGACCAGCTCGAGGTGCGGAAGGAGCGGATGCGAGAACGAGACCGCGCGATCGCGCCGAAGCGGAACATCGCCGTCACCGCAGCCGCCCACTCGGGCGCGACGGCCTCCGGCCGCTTGCCGATCAGGTCGGCCATGGATCGCCAGAGCGCGAGAGGAAGCAGAGTGAGCCAGTGCAGCGGGACGGAGATCGCCGGGGCATAAGCGAGGCGGCGGTGCAGCTGGGCGAGTCTGGTCGCGAACGCGCGCCTGCCCCGCGCGGTCGGAGGTGTCCCTGGTCCGTCCGGTGACACGGATACGCGCGCCGAGGGCGCGAGCACGACGCGTCCGCCACCGAGGCGGGCACGGACTCCGAGGTCGAGACCCAGGTCGGCTCCCGCGAGCGCCGGATCCGGACGGAGCGCATCGCGGACCTCACCGCGGATCAGCATGCCGCGGATGTCCGCACCGAGCGCGTCGTCGCTGGCATCGTGCTGTCCTTGGTCGAGCTCGCCGCTGGCCAGCTCCACCGAGCGCCCCAGAGTCGTCATGCTGACGCCCAGAGAGACGATCTCGCGGTCGTTGTCGGTCTGCACGAGCTTGGGCGCCACGATCGCCGCCGACGGAGATCGTTCGAGAGTGCCTATCAGGCGCTCGAGCGCTCGCGGGTGCGGAGCGGTGTCCTGTGCGAGCAGCCAGACGGCGCTGCCCTCGAGGATGCGGGGTCTGGCGAGTTCGACGGCATCCGCGAATGAGGTGTTGCCGCGCGCCTGGATGATGCCCTCGACTGCGCTCGTCACGGCCTCGCTCTCGCGAGCCGACGCCGCGTCGCCGCACATCACCAGGGTGATGGCGGCTGCGGGCGTCGTCTGGGAGCGCAACGCATCGAGTGTGCGGAGCAGCTGCGCGCGGGCGGAGGAACCGGGGCGCGCGACGATGATTGCGTGAACTCGGGCTGGCATGACGTGGTCAGCCTATGCGTGCGACAGGAATCGGGGGCTGACCCGACCCGGCGTGGCCGCGAAGCTATGAACGCGGACGAATCACTGCCGGGTCAGCTCGCGCGGCGCTTGAGCTTGCGGCGCTCGCGCTCGGAGAGACCGCCCCAGATTCCGAAGCGCTCGTCGTTGTTGAGCGCGTACTCGAGGCACTCGCCGCGGACATCGCAGGATGTGCAGATCCTCTTGGCGTCGCGGGTCGATCCGCCCTTCTCGGGGAAGAAGGCCTCAGGATCAGTCTGCGAGCACAGTGCATCGCTCTGCCATGCGAGAGCATTGTCATCGTCGGTCTCGACCTTGCGAACCCCGGGAACACCGAGGTTGATCGGATCGACGAACCAGTTCTCCGGTACGTCTGAACGGTAACCCGTCATCTCGCTCTCCAACCCCTAAATTCCGCCCCCTCGGCGGGCCGTGCTCAACTAATTACACCCGTGTCATTCCCATCGGTCAAGTCGCGGATCGTAAACCCTCAATCCGGTCTTGAAGGTTCTTGACCTCCGTACGGCGTGTCGCACGTCCGCCCGAGGAGTCAGCGGCCGGAGGCGAGATCGCCGGGCGATGCGACGAACGCCTCGCCCTGGCCGCCGACGGTCAATCGGACCTCGTCGGCGGACGCGAACGCGACGGTGCCGACCGGAACATCGAGCACTGCACCGTCCGCACCGCCCACCCTGACGCGACCGGACGTCGCGAGGACCATCGTCGGTCCGTCCACGTCGATGACGACGTCCTGGCCGTCGAGTTCGACCCTTCTCAGCGAGAAGTCCGCGACGGGCACCGGGTACTCCGTGATCGCACCTTCCGTCGACGGGCGCAGCACCGGCACCTCGCCGGTCGTCGTGTCGAGGACCGAGAGCAGCTCGGCCACATCGATGCGCTTGGGCGTGAGACCGCCGCGCAGGACGTTGTCGCTCGCCGCCATGATCTCCACCCCGAGACCGGCGATGTAGGCATGCAGGAGCCCGGCCCGCAGGAAGATGCCCTCGCCCCTGCGAAGCACCACGTGGTTCATGAGCAGCGCGACGACCACACCGGGGTCTCCCGGATAGGTCTCCGCGATCGCCGCCACACCGCGGAGCGTCTCGGCCCATTCGCCCGACGCGGAGGCTGCGGCCGCGCTCACCGAGGCGACGACGTCGTCGACCACGGACCGCGCATCGCCGGACAGCAGCCAGCCGATCGTGTCGCGCAGGACGTCGCCCTCACCGCGGAGACGATCAGCGAGTTCCTCGACCCCGGCGCTCTGCTCCAACTCCCCCAGCAGACCCAGGGTGTCGCCGACGGGGCGCAGCCCGCTCAGGGATTCGAACCGTTCGCTCAGGGCGACGATCAGCTCGGGCTTGTGGTTGTCATCGCGGTAGTTGCGAGTCGGGTCCGTGGCGTCGAGCGTCGATTCTCTCGCCCACCCGGCTCTCGCCTGCTCGACGGTCGGGTGCACCTGGATGGACAGGGGCGATGCAGCCGCGAGGAGCTTGAGCAGGTACGGCAGAGCACCGCCCGTGACGGCGTCCAGCGTCCCGCCGCCCTGCACGTCGGACGGGTCTCCCGGGTGGTCGCCGAACCACACCTCCGCCTCAGGCGCACCCGTGGGGGTGCGGCCTTCCAGGTCGGCCAGGAGCGTCGGGGATCCCCACGCGTAGTCACGGGGTGCATTCGAGAGACTGAGCAGCATGCCACCAGGCTATTGGCAGGGAACCCACGGTGCCACGACCGTCCCATCGGTGACTCGCGACTTCCGCGCGGTAGCCTGAACGCGATGGCGCAATACACGAAGCACCCGGTCGCCGCCCCGCCCGCCGCTCCCGAGCGCGAGTCCACGGGGCATCTTCTGCTGCGCGGGTACATCGGCCTGGTGCTGTTCGCGACCTTCGCGCACTCGGCTGTGTACAACCTCGTGGGCGAGATCGGCGCATTCATCACCCTCGTCGTGTTCCTGATCGCGACGCTCTCCATCGGCGTTCCGATGATCGCCCGTCGCAGACCTGCCGCGTTCGCGTGGCGTCGCCTGCCCTGGGCCGCCGTCGCTTACACCACGCTGGCGCTGCTCTCGGTCGCGTGGTCTCAGTGGCGCGGAGCGACCATCATCACCTGGGTCCTGCTCGCCACCGTCACGGTGAACGCGCTCTTCATCGTCCACGTGCTGACCTGGCACGAGATCGTGCGGGCGCTCGCTTCCGCGTTCAAGTGGATCCTCGGCCTGTCTCTCGCGCTCGAACTGTGGGTCGCCCTTGTGGTCCACGCTCCGATCCTGCCGAACTTCTTCGTGCGGCCGGACGGCGAGACCGACGCCCACTGGTACTGGGTTCGCGGCAACCTCGTGGACGGCGGCCGGATCCAGGGCATCGTGGGCAATTCGAACGTGCTCGCCATCATCTGCCTGTTCGCGATCCTCACCTTCGGCGTGCTGTTCGCCGCGCGCACGCGCTGGCGCACCACTCTCGCGCTCTGGGCCCTCCTCGCGGGATACTTCCTCGTCCGGGCCGGATCCGCGACGGCATACGTGTGCGCCGCCGCTGCCGCCGCAGTCCTGGTCGTCGCCCTGCTGATGCGCCGCGCGACGTCTCCGGGCGCACGAACCCGACTGTATGTGCTGTTCATCGGCGGCGCCGTGGTCATCGGATCCGCCGTCTGGCTCCTGCGTGAACCCCTGTTCGCCCTCATCGGTCGCAGCGCAGACCTCACCGGGCGCTCCGACAAGATCTGGGACAAGGTCCTCGCGCGTGCCGCGGAGCATCCGATCTTCGGCAACGGGTTCTCGAGTCCCTGGGTCCCCTTCGATCCTGCCTTCGCCGGATGGATCGAGGATCACGGCATCACCGTGTTCCACGCGCACAACATGTGGCTCGACGTCCTGATGCAGCTGGGCGTGGTGGGGGTCGTCCTCATGGCTCTCGCCTATCTCAGCCTGCTCTGGCGTTCGTGGTTCTTCGCCATCGACCGCCCGCGCTGGGATCTGAGGTCGGACCGCGACTATTCGGCGATCACTCTGCTTCCGAGCCTCTTCACGGTCGTGCTGCTCGTGCAGGGTCTGACGGAATCGACCCCGATCATGCTCTGGGGCTGGATGCTGCTGGTCCTGCTCTCGTTCAAGATCAAGGTCGTGCCCCTGGTCGGCGTCGGTGAACGCGAGCGTGTGATCGAGCGCGGCGAGCGAAGCCGGCGGGTTCCGTGACGCCCGAACGTCGTCTGAGCGATCTGCTCGGCTCGGCCGAGTTCGCCCGCGCGTACACGATCGCGGTCCTCACAGCGGTCTTCTCGTCGTTCGCGATCGAGCACATCGCCTCATCGGTCACCCTCGCGACGATCATCGCCGTCCTGTGCGTCGTCGGCGCCTGGATCCTGTGGGTGCGCAGGGAGGAGCTGTCGCTGCTGCGGATCGCTCCCTCCTCGCTGCTGGCCTTCCTGGCGTGGGCCGCCGTCAGCATCGTGTGGACGACCGACAAGTCCGACACCGCTTTCGGTTGGATGGAGCTCTTCGGCTTCGCCTTCCTGGCGATCACCGTCGGCCACATCCGCGACACCCTCCAGACCGTCCGCGCCCTGGGCGACTCGCTGAGGTTCCTCCTCCTCGTGTCTCTGGGCCTGGAGCTCCTCTCCGGCGTGCTGCTCGACACGCCCTTCCTCTTCCTCGGCATCCAGGGAGACCTGGCCGTCGGCGGACCCGTGCAGGGGATCTTCGGCAGCAGGAACATGCTCGGTTTCGTCACCGTGATCGCACTCATCACTTTCGTGGTGGAGTGGCGGTCGCAGTCGCTGACCGCTCGCATCGCGATCCCCTCGATCGCGCTCGCGGCGCTGCTGGCCTTCTTCTCCTCCTCCCCCACCGTGCTCGTGCTCGCGGCCGCAGTCGGCGTCGTCGCCGTCGCGCTCGCGATCGTCCGTCACACCCCGCCCGAGCGGCGGACCATCGTGCAGTGGGTGCTCGGTGTCCTCGTCGCTCTCGCCCTCGCCGCCGCGTTCGCACTGCGCCATGTGATCATCGCGCTGCTCGATGCCGGCTCGGATTTCTCGATCAGAGCGACCCTGTGGAACACGATCCTCGATTTCGTCGCTCTCAAGCCGGTCGAGGGGTGGGGCTGGTACGGCGCGTGGGCCCGCGGAGAGTTCCCGTTCACGTACATCAACTTCCTGCTCGACGACCACCACCAGAGCGCGCTGAACGCGTACTTCGACGTCCTGCTGCAACTGGGCGCCGCCGGCCTCGTGCTCTTCCTCCTGTTCGGCGGCATCGCCACCGTCCGGTCCTGGCTCGTCGCGAGCGCTCGACGTTCGGTGGTCTACGCCTGGACCCCGCTCATGCTCGTCACACTCGCCGTCGAGTCGATGTTCGAGAGCTTCACGATCGTCGGCGCGGGCTGGTTCATGCTCGTGCTCTGTGCGCTGCGGGCCGGCCAGACGAGGTCGTGGCGGGAGAACATCGACGCCGCGCACACCGGAGCGATCCCGACGCTGCGTCCCGAACGCTGACCTCCGCGCCGCGCCCTCGGCGGATTCCGAACTGCTCCGGGTAGGGTGGATCTGCTCGCGGCGCCCTGCGGGCCCCGAGCCTCCGGAGATTTCACCTCGTGACTCACGCCCCCTTCGACCCGGCCTCCGCGACGATCGTCATCGTCACGTACAACCGGTCTCACCTCCTGACCGGCCTCCTCGAGAGCATCACGGCGATGGACCCGAAGCCGGGCCACGTCGTGATCATCGACAACGCCTCGTCCGACGACACCACCGAGGTCGTCGACTCCTTCCGTCCTCGGCTCGGCACCGAGATCATCTACCGACGCCTCGAGACGAACACCGGCGGGTCGGGCGGCTTCAGCGAAGGCATGCGCACGGCGTACGAGCTGGGTTCGGAGTGGATCTGGATGATGGACGACGACGTCGAGGTCGTGACCGACGGCCTGGCGAAGATGGGCAAGTGGGCCCCGCGGTTCAAGAGCATCCAGGGCCGCCGATACGACTACGACGGCAGCGAGTTCTACTGGCAGTACCGGATCGCCGAGCGCATGGGCATCCCGATCCCGTTCGCGCCGTCCGGGTTCGATGCGTCGGGCTACAAGGAGATGAACAGCGGATGCTTCGAAGGCATGTTCATCCATCGGTCCATCGTGAAGCAGATCGGTCTGCCCGACCACCGCTTCTTCATCTACTGGGATGACCAGATGTACGGGTGGCTCGCCTCGCGCAAGACCACTGCGGTGATCGTCGACGAGTTCGTCCTGCGACGCACTCGCGAGATCAAGCAGTGGGACATGGGCATCCGCCACATGAACGCCTCGAGCAACGCCTACCGGTTCTACATCATGCGCAACCGGGCGTACATCAAGCAGTACTACCGCGTTCACCGCAACTACAACCCCGTGCTGTTCGGCCTCGGGACGTCGATGACGTTCGCGAAGGAGCTCATCCGCCTCCTCTTCGTCGAGCGCACGGTGCGAGGAACGAGCAATCTGTTCCGGGGACTCAAGGAGGGCGGCAAGCTCGGCCGCGATCGCTCCTGGACGCCCATGCCCGCTCTGGAGGACTGACCGCATGACCGACGAACCGCAGCCGGAACTCCGCTGGGCGCCACTGGAGCCGAAGCCGAGCAATCGTGGTCGTGTCTGGCTCATCGTCGGGCTCGTCGTCGCCGTGCTCGTCATCGTGGGCGTACTGCTGTTCTTCCTCCTCCCGCGGGGCGAGACCCCGACTCCGGGAGCCAGCGGCTCGCCCTCCCCTTCCGCGTCGGCATCGACATCCCCGTCCCCGTCCCCGTCAGCGTCGCCGACGCAGACCGAGACCCCTCAGCCGACGGCGGAGCCCGCGCCGACGATGACACCGATCACGACCCCGCCCCCCGTCGCGGACCCCTCGGTCGACGCCTTCCGCGGACAGGTTCAGGGCTGGCTCGATGATGCGCTGACAGGACTGCAGATCGTCAGCGAGTCCAGTGGACAGGACGCGACCGAGGTCATCGAGAGCCTCCAGGCCGACGCGCAGCGGCTCGGCGAGAGCGCTCCGCCCTCATCCATCGAATCCGCCTGGGGCAGCGCGCTGAGCGAGTACGACCAGGCGCTCAGCTCGCTGCACTCCGACGCGGCCGCAGGGATGCAGCCGAGCGTCGACAGCGCACGCTCGGCCGCGAATCAGCTTCGAGGCCTCGTCGGGCTCTGACCCCGCGGCGGCGGCCCGATCCGTTCGGCTCAGTCGCCGTCGGACTCGAGGCGGCGCAGGCGCTCCTCGTAGTGCGCCGCGAGTTCGAGGCGCAGTCGCGCGCGCTCGTGCTCCGACTGGGCGCGGCTGAGCGCCTCGTCGGCTTCCAGATCAGCCACATCGAGGCGCACGCGGAGCCACTCGAACCGCTGCTCGAGCGCGGCGACCTGAGGAGCGATGCGATCGAACTCGGATCTGATGTAAGAGAAGTCGGCCTGGGTTCCCGCGAGGCGTGCCTCGTAGTCGCGCTGCGCGTGTTCGACCTGCTCGAGAGCACGCCCCATGCGGGCGTCCACTCTCGCGTCTACACGGCGTTCGACGACGGCGTCGAGTCTGCGACGGAGTCGGTTCAGCATTCAGTCCTCAATCATTCGGGTGATTGTCGATGGTCTGTGGGATTCAGCGGTGATAGGTGACGCGGCCGGAGTCGATCCAGTGCCGCACGAGCGCCGACTCCAGGTCGATCCGGTGCTCTGCTCCGACCGCCGAGGGGTCTCCGTAGGCGTGGTTCCATGATGTCTGATCCGGCGCGTCGACGAAGGAGAATCCGGCTGCATCGACCGCGGCGTCCGGGAACAGGCGGGTGGCGATCCAGAGCATCACCGTCCCCGTCGTCGCCCACTGGCCACCGCTGCGCGGATCGGCTCCCATCGCCTCGCCGAGTGGCAGCACCACCTCGCGGTTCGGCATCGTCACGATTCCGAGATCCGCGGGCCAGAAGGCCGGGAGCTTCGGGTTCTCCCAGAGGAGGCGCCCGGGTTCGATCATCAGGTAGAGGCGCTCGGAGTAGCCCTCGAAGAACCAGGGCGTCGGACGCACACCGCGATTGAACACGACGACGTCGGCGCGCCGACCCACCGACGGCATGCCGTCGACGTCGTCGACACGGAAGCCGTTGACTCGGAACACGATGTCAGCCGTGTCGATCCTCGCGGCGCGCTCGTCGGACGGCTCGAGCGGCTGATTTCCGACGACGGCGATCCGACGAGCGGTATCCGCTCGCCCGTATGCCGTGACGAGCGGACGGAGTCGGTCGTAGAAGTCGACCTCTCCGGCAATCGCCCTGTCATCACCGACAAGATCCGTCACACGCCCCATGAGACCTCAGCTTAGGGCACCGCGGCGGCTGTCCCATCGGCGGGGCGGCGAGTCACGGAGAGGACGCGTCTAGAGTTGTCGGCGTGACTTCTTCGCAGACCATCCCGCTCTCCACGGCGAGCATCGGCACCGGCTCCCCCGTGTTCACGATCGCTGAGATGTCGGGAAACCACAACGGCGACATCGATCGGGCGCTCGCGATCGTCGACGCGGTCGCCGCCACCGGCGCCGACGCTCTCAAGATCCAGACTTACACCGCCGACACGCTCACAATCGACTCCGACAAGCCCGCCTTCCGGGTCGCGAGCGACCACGGGCTCTGGGGCGGCAGGAACCTCTATTCCCTCTACCAGGAGGCTCACACGCCGTGGGAGTGGCATGCGCCGATCTTCGATCGCGCGCGCAGCCATGGACTGATCCCCTTCTCGACGCCCTTCGATCCGAGCTCGGTCTCGTTCCTCGAAGAGCTGGGGGTCGAGATCTACAAGACGGCATCCGCTGAGATCGTCGACATCCCGCTCCTCCGGGAGGTCGCCCGCACCGGTAAGCCGATGATCGTGTCGACCGGCATGGCGACGCTCTCGGAGATCGATGCGGCGGTCACCGCCATCCGCGGTGCCGGAGGCACCCAGCTCGTGCTGCTGGCCTGCACAGCGGCCTACCCCGCGGTTCCCGAAGAGGCGCGACTGGGCAACATCGCGGCGCTCCGAGACGCCTTCGACGTGCCGGTGGGGCTCTCGGACCACACGCTCGGGATCGGGGTCGCGGTCGCCGCTGCGGCCCTCGGCGCGGTCGTGATCGAGAAGCACGTCACGCTCGACCGAACGGACGGCGGCGTCGACGCGGACTTCTCTCTCACACCCGACGAGTTCAGCGCTCTCGTCGTGGCCTCCGAACAGGCGCGCGTCGCGTCCGCGAGCGGTGTGTCCTTCGGACCGACCGCTCAGGAAGAAGCGGTGCTCGCCCTTCGCCGTTCGCTGTTCGTCGTCGCCGACGTCCGAGCCGGCGACACCGTGGGACCCGAGAACGTGCGGTCGATCCGCCCCGCCGGCGGACTCCGCCCCGATGACTTCGCCCTGGTGAGCGGACGCACGTTCACGCGAGACGTCGAACGCGGCACCCCGCTGACCTGGGATGCGCTCTAGACCGCGAGTCCTACGAGAGCCGCCACCGGGCGAGGGTGAGGAAGCCGTCATCGTCGGCAGGCAGGTACGGCAGATAGCCGGCGCGCTCGAACAATCGTCGTGATGCGACGTTGTCGCCGTGCACGGTGGCCACCATGCGCACCGGCGGCTGTGCGGCGAGGGCTCGCTCCGCGGCCTGGAGCACCGATGCCGCCAGCCCGCGGCCACGGCTCTCGGGTGCGACCGTGATCGAGATCTCCCACTCGTCGGCCGACCGTCGGTCCCATCGGCAGGTGGCGACCGGCACTCCGTCGGACTCGACGATCAGGAGTCGCCGGTCGGGGTTCCGCAGGCTTCGCGCGAGCCAATCGGTGTGCGATCTCCAGTCGATCTCGCCGCGTGAGCGCGAGCCGGAGCGGACCTCCGGGTCGTTGCGCCACTCGAACAGTCTCCGCCCGTCGTCGACGTTCGCCGCACGGGCGACGAGTCCGGAGGGAGGCTCGACGGAAGGGCGGGTCGTCAGCAGCTGTTCCCAGGACGCCACGATCCGCCAGCTCCCGAGTCCGTCGACGGTCCGCTTCAGCTCGGCGGCCGTCCGGGCGAGCGATGCCGGAGAAGCCAGGAGATCGGCGAGCGCGCCGATCCTCTCCTCGAGTCCGTGATGGGGCGGCTCCCCGAGGCCCACCGCGAGCCCCTGTTCGACGACCTGACGGTAGCCGACCCGCTGGTTGTCCGCCACGCAGACGAGCGCCATGGGAAGACCCATGCACGCGAAGTCCCAGACCGAGGTGCCGGCAGCTGTCACGGCCAGGTCGTGGGACGCGGCGATCGCGGGGAGGTCCTCGACGAAGCCGAGGACCTGGACGGCATGACGCGAGGACCCCGCCGCGGACAGCACGTCGGGACGCCGCCGGGGGTCGATCACCGTGATCTCCACCGGAGAAGGAACGCGATCGAACGCGGCGACGACGCGCGCGGTCACGCCGTGAGGGTCCGTGCCGCCCATCACGATCAGCACGCGAGGCGCTGCCGCCGCCGTTCTCAGGGCGTCGCGCTGAGCGAGCACCTGAGCGCGTACGACAGCCGCGTCGATGCCGGCCAGATGACTCCGGCTGCGTTCAGGACTCGCGAAGGTGCGCTCGGACGCCAGATTGGCATCGATGGCCAGATCGGCGTCGCGCACACCGAACGGACCATCCTGCATGTTGCTGAGCAGCACTGCGAGGGACGAGAGGTCGGGGACTTCGCGATAGGTGTCCAGATGGATCACGTCGGCGTCCCGCCCGAGCTCCGCGAAGTCGCCGAGGCTCGCCGCGGCGCCGTCCACGGTGAGCAGCTCGAGTTCCGGATCCATCCGGCGCAGGACCTCCGCACCGACCGCATCCACATCGCCGAACACCGACGCCGCCCACCCCCGGTCCCGCGCCTCGCGGGCGATGGTGAGAGTGCGCATGAGGTGCCCCATGCCCGCCTCGACACCGGCATTGCAGTGCAGGAGGACCCGTCGCCCGCTCATCACACGTCCCTCTCCTCGGGGGCGCGGCTGCGCCCACCCGATAGGATAGGCCGGGCATGGAACAACCCGAGCATCCGTGCCATCACGACAACGCTGAGGAGACAGAGTGTCGGTTCTCGAGGGCGCGAGCATCCTCATCACTGGCGGCACCGGGTCGTTCGGCAAGGCGTTCATACGTCACGCCCTGACCCACATCAATCCCCGGCGTCTCGTCATCTTCTCGCGCGACGAACTCAAGCAGTACGAGGTGCGGCAGCAGTTCGGCGACGACCCTCGACTCCGGTGGTTCATCGGCGATATCCGCGACGAGAGGCGACTCGCTCGCGCGCTGCACGGCGTCGACTACGTCGTTCACGCCGCTGCCCTCAAGCAGGTGGACACGGCCGAGTACAACCCGTTCGAGTTCGTGAAGACGAACATCCTCGGCAGCCAGAACGTGATCGAGGCGTCGATCGACGCCGGTGTGAAGCGCGTCGTCGCGCTGTCGACGGACAAGGCCTCGAGTCCGATCAACCTCTACGGTGCGACCAAGCTCACGGCCGACAAGCTCTTCATCACCGGCAATCACTACGCAGCCGCGTACGACACGCGGTTCGCGGTGGTCCGCTACGGCAACGTCATGGGATCCCGCGGCTCGGTCATCCCCTTCTTCTCCCGCCTGGGTGCCGAGGGAAAGCCGCTTCCCATCACTGATCTTCGATGCACGCGGTTCTTCATCACACTCCCCCAGGCGGTCGAGATGGTGATCGACACGTTCGAGCTCATGCAGGGCGGCGAGCTCCTCGTTCCGCGGATCCCGTCGATGAAGGTCACCGATCTCGCCCACGCCGTCGTGCCGGGAGCGGAACTCGTCGATGTGGGCCTGCGCCCGGGCGAGAAGCTCCACGAGGAGATGATCAGCCCGGAAGAGGGCCGTCGCGCCGTCACGGTCAGCGATGGGAAGTACTTCATCATCCAGCCCGACCTCGCGTCCTGGGGCTATCAGATGCCCGCCGGAGCCGTACCCGTGCCGGAGGGCTTCGCGTACCGGTCGGACAGCAACGATCAGTGGTACTCGCAGCAGGAGATCTCCGAGATCATCGTGGCGGGGATCTGACGATGCTGCCCTACGGACGGCAGTCGATCTCCGAGGAGGACATCCAGGCCGTCGTCGAGGTGCTCCGTGGCGACTGGCTCACGACCGGCCCGGCAGTGGCCGCATTCGAAGCGCGACTCGGCGAGATCGCCGGCGGGCACCGGGCCGTCACCGCGACCTCGGGCACGGCGGCGCTGCACATGGCGTACGCGGCTGCGGGGGTCACGCACGGAGACACCGTGATCTCGACTCCGATGACCTTCATCGCCACGACCTCGATGGCGTCGGTCCTCGGGGCCGACATCGTCTTCGCAGACGTCGAGGAGGACACAGCGCTCATCGACCCGGACGCGGTCGACGCCCTCGTCGATGAACGCACCAAGGTGATCGCCGCCGTGGACTATGCGGGACACCCCGCCGACTACGACAGACTGACAGAGATCGCGGCGCGTGTGGACGCGCTCGTCCTCGACGACGCCGCCCATTCGATCGGCAGCACGTACCGGGGTCGGCCGGTCGGCGATCTCGCGGACCTGACGACGTTCTCGTTCTTCCCGACGAAGAACCTCACGACCGGCGAGGGCGGTGCGCTCGTCGCCAAGGATCCGAAGATCGCCCAGCGCGCCCATGAGTTCCACTTCATCGGGCTGGTGCGGGATGCCGATCGCTTCGCGATGACGACGGAAGGCGCGTGGCATCAGGAAGTCCATGAGTTCGGGTTCAACTATCGCCTCGACGACATCGCCTGTGCACTCGGGATCGCCCAGCTGGCGCGGCTCGAGTCGTTCCGGCGGCGACGCGCCGAGATCACGCGGCGCTACGACGCGGCTCTCGCAGGCGTCGACGGGGTCCGTACTCCGATCCAGCGTGACGACGTCGAGCTGATCCGGCATCTCTATCCGGTGCGCATCCTCGACGGACGCCGTCGGACGGTCTTCGACCGGATGCGCGCGGACGGCATCGGGGTGCAGGTCAACTACATGCCCGTGTACTGGCACCCCGTGTACGCGGACGCCGGTTATCGCCGCGGAATGTGCCCGAACGCGGAGGCCTTCTACGCCGAGGAGCTCTCGCTCCCCATCCACCCCGAGCTCACCGACGACCAGGTCGACCAGGTCGTCGAGTCGCTTCTCAGGGCTCTGCGTTGACGCGGATCGGGATCATCACGCAGGCGCGGATGACCAGCACCCGTCTTCCGGGGAAGGTGCTGATCCCGGCCGGCGGCCGCTCCATGCTCGACCACCACCTCGACAGGCTCGCCGCCACCGATCTGCCGATCGTGCTCGCCACCACCACGAACGCCGCAGACGACCCTCTCGCCGCGCTCGGGCACGCACGCGGCATCGACGTGTTCCGCGGCAGCGAGACCGATGTGCTGAGTCGGTTCGCGGGGGCGGCTTCCTCCGCCGAGTTGGATGTTGTCGTCCGAGTGACGTCGGACTGCCCGCTGATCGATCCCGCCGTGGTCCTCGAAGGCGTCCGTCGGTTCATCGAGCTGGACGATCCTCACGCTCATGTCTCCAACGTCCTCCAGCGCACGTACCCGCGAGGCTTCGACTTCGAGGTGTTCTCCGCGGCCGCTCTCGCCGACGCCGACAGGAACGCCACCGAGCCGGCGGAGCGCGAGCACGTCACCCCTTATCTCTACGCGGGCGGGTCACCGCGGGCGAACATCCACTCGATCACGCAGGACGTCGATGCCTCGCGCTATCGGGTGACGCTGGACACTGCGGAGGACCTGACGGTCATCCGCAGGCTGATCGAAGAGCACGGTGCCGCGTCGCTGGACGCGAACGGGATCGTGGCGGTGCTCGACGCGCATCCCGAGCTCGCCGCGTTCAACGCGCACGTCGAACAGAAGAAGCTCGGGGAATGACCGGGAGATCGCCGGCGAATCCCGCTCAGCCGCGGTTGTAGTCGGCGTTGTACCGGTCGAGGACGTCGGTGATCGGCCCGTCCAGGGCGAGCGTGCCCTTGTCGAGATACAGACCTCGGGTGCAGAAGCGACGGAGGTCCCGCTCGTTGTGGCTGACGAAGAAGAGCGTGCGCCCTTCGGCGAGGAGCTCGTCGATGCGCTTGTAGCACTTGTCTTTGAACGCCTTGTCTCCAACGGCGAGAACCTCGTCAACGAGCAGGATCGGCTCGTCGAGCTGGGACACGACCGAGAACGCCAGGCGCACCTTCATGCCGTTGGACAGGTGCTTGTAGGGAGTGTCCTCGAATCCCGCCAGCTCGGCGAAGGCGATCATGTCGTCGTAGCGCAGCGCGACAGCGTCGCGCGGCATTCCGTGCAGACCCGCCATCAAGGCGACGTTCTCCCGCACGGTCAGATCTCCCACGAAGCCGCCCGTGATCTCGATCAGCGGGGCGACTCCACCGTGCACGGTCACCGCCCCTTCGTCGGGGAGCAGCACGTTCGCGACGAGACGGAGCAGCGTGGACTTGCCCTGGCCGTTGCGCCCGACGACGCCGATCGACTCCCCCTGCTGCACCGTGAACGAGACGTCACGCAGTGCCCAGAACTCACCCGAGCGCGACCGCCGCGCCGCAGGAGCGAACAGGTCTTTGAAGTTCTGGCGCCCACGGCGATTGCGGCGGAACCGAACGCCCAGCCCGTTGGCCTCGATCGCGACGGTCATCCCAGCTCCTTCAGCACGGTGCGCTCGAGGGACCGGAAGGTCCATACGCCGAGCGCCAGAATGACGAGGGTCATGCCCACGCTGACCAGCAGAGTGAAGAGATTCCACTGGTCGGGGAAGAACGGCATCCGATAGAGCATGAAGATCCCGGCGAGAGGATTGAATGCACCGAGCGTCTGGAAGATGCCGGGGAGGTCGGTGACGTTGTAGATGATCGGCGTCGCGTAGAACATGGCGCGCAGAATCAGCGCGGTCGTGCGCTCCAGGTCGACGAAGAGGACGCAGAGCGGGGCGACCAGAAGCCCCAGGCCCACGAGCAGGACGGTCTGCAGGAAGATCGCGACCGGCACCCAGAGGACTCCCCAGCCCACCTGCACCGTGTGCGCCGGATCCTGCTCGACCAGCAGGTTGATGATCACGAAGGCAGCGAGCACAGGCAGCGAGAAGAGGAACTCGATTCCCTTGCTCAACACGATGCGGTTGACCCAGATCGAGCGCGGGATCGCGGTGGATCGTACGAGCCGCGCATCCTTCTTGAACGCGCGCGTGAAGTCCGTGACCGACGTGTTGAACCACACCCAGGGCAGCAGAGCGCTGATGAGGAACACGATGTACGGATCCTCGCCGACGTCGCGGTTGAAGATCTGCGTGAAGACGAACCAGTAGATCACGCTCATGACGAGCGGATCGAGCACCGACCACAGATAGCCGAGCAGGCTCGTCGAGTACCGCACCTTGAGGTCTCTGGCCGACAACAACCACAGAGAATGCAGATAGCGCCGGGGCGTCCCGGGCGCCCCGACAGCAGCGTGACTCACGGTGTCGAGTCTACGAGAGCGAGTTGTTCCACAGCGACAGCGCCGAGCCGATGGCCATGTGCATGTCGAGGTACTGGTACGTGCCGAGGCGTCCGCCGAAGTGCACGTCCTTCTCGCCCCTCGTGAGCTCGCGATAGGCGAGCAGGCCGTCACGGTCCGTCGGGGTGTTCACCGGGTAGTACGGCTCGTCCTCGCGGTTCGCGAAGCGAGAGAACTCCCGCATGATGACCGTCTTGTCCGACTCGTAGACGTCCTTACGCTCCGGGTGGAAATGCTTGAACTCGTGGATGCGCGTGTACGGCACGTCCATGTCGGGGTAGTTCATCACGCTGGTGCCCTGGAAGTCGCCGATGTTCAGCACCTCCTGCTCGAAGTCGAGCGTGCGCCAGCTGAGGGCACCCGCCGTGTAATCGAAGTAGCGGTCCACGGGGCCTGTGTAGACGATAGGCAGCTGTCCGACCGTCGCCCTCTTGTTCAGGGGCTGAGCCTCATCGAAGAAGTCGACGTTCAGCTTCACCTCGATGTTGGGGTGATCGGCCATCCGCTCGATCCACGCGGTGTAGCCGTCCGTCGGCAGCCCCTCCCACGTGTCGTTGAAGTAGCGGTTGTCGTATGTGTATCGCACAGGCAGGCGGCTGATGATGTCGCCGGACAGCTTCTGCGGATCCGTCTGCCACTGCTTCGCGGTGTAGTCGCGGAAGAACGCCTCGAACAGGGGGCGGCCGACGAGCGCGATGCCCTTCTCCTCGAAGTTGGACGCCGTCTTGACGTCGAACTCCCCCGCCTGCTCGCGCACGAGGGCCCGTGCCTGGTCGGGCGTGTAGGCCGACTGGAAGAACTGGTTGATCGTGCCGAGGTTGACCGGCATCGGGAACACGGTGCCCTTGTGCGTCGTGTACACGCGGTGCACGTAGTTCGTGAAGCTCGTGAAACGGTTGACATACTCCCACACCGTGGCGTTGGAGGTGTGGAACAGATGCGCGCCGTAGCGGTGGACCTCGATGCCCGTCTCGGGCTCGGCCTCGCTGTAGGCGTTCCCGCCGATGTGGTGGCGACGGTCGATGACCGTCACCTTGCGGCCTGCTTCGGCGGCGCGTTCTGCGATGGTGAGGCCGAAGAAGCCCGACCCGACGACAAGAAGATCCATGTTGCTGCTTTCTGCCCACAAGGCTGACATCCGCACGGCGTCGCGCGGCACACAGCAGACAACTCTACCTGCAGCGCACTCGGCGCTGCCTGTCAGCCCGCCTCGGTGCCGACACGCCCTCCCACGTCCAGCATCTGCTGGAGCATCGGGGCGAGCGTGCGCCCATACGAGTCGGAGAGGTGATTGTCGTCGATGTAGACGGCGACGTTGCCGATCGAGCCCCTGCACACGCCCTCAGGACACAGCCAGGGTCGGAAGTCCACCGCGATCACCCCGTCAGCCGCCGTGAGATCGTCGAAATCCTCTCCGTCGACGAAGGCGAGTTCGGGCACGTCGCACGATGCGGCGTCGGCACCCGGAACGACCTCCGAATCCTCCGACACGCACTCGTACATGTCGAAATCGAAGCGAGGATTGTCGCGCACGGCGATCACCTGGATGCCGTTCGCCGTGAGCTCCTCCGCGATCTCGCGGATCCCCTCGACGAGAACCTCGGGAGACGAGGGCGTCGCCCGGGTCGCGACCAGGTAGACCGCATCCGGCTGGACCCTCATCGCATACTCGATCGCCGCGGCGCGCCATTCGTCGCAGGGTGTACCCGCCGCCGACCAGGTCGGAGCTCCGATGCCGATGGCGCACCCTCCCTTCAGCAGAGCGACGAGGCCCCATCCCTGCTGATCGGCGAGAACGACGAGAGGCGACATGAGCTGCTGTGCGTGCGAATCCCCCATCACGAGCACTCGCCAGGCGTCGAAGTCCTCCGCTGCCGCGGTCTGGGCGCAGCTGCCTTCCAGCGCAGGCTCCACAGGTTCGAGGTCTCCCGCGCAGCTGCCGTTCAGGTCCACCCACTCGTCATCGAGCGCCGTGGCCGGCGGCATCAGCGGGAGATCGGTGACGACGAGATCGATCGGCGAGTCGATCTGGGCGGCACCCGGATACCCGCCGCTGTCGCTGTCCATCAGCGCCGCCGCACGATGCTGGATCGTGAGCTGCCAGGCGGCGAGGGGTGCGGCGACCAGCAGGACCGAGGCCGCGAGTGCGAGGACGCCGAGACGACCGGAGCCATCGAAGAACGCGGCGTCGCGGATCGGGCGCTCCACGAGCGTCGACACGATCCGCGCCAGCACGAACGAGACCAGGACGATACCGGCGCCGGCCAGCCATCCCGGCTCGGACCTG
The DNA here is from genome assembly GCF_001266755.1 of Microbacterium sp. CGR1. NCBI lineage: Bacteria > Bacillati > Actinomycetota > Actinomycetes > Micrococcales > Microbacteriaceae > Microbacterium > Microbacterium sp. CGR1. Next base: position 314,761 of record NZ_CP012299.1, on the reverse strand, counting down.
CCGCTCACCATCATCCAGGTCACGAGGACCGGCCAGTGGACGAGGTAGAGCGCGTACGCGTCATGGGAGACGAATCGCAGCGGCGCCGACTCGAGGATCATCGCGGGGCCGCCACGCGGGCGGTCGCGCCCGGCGACGATGACGAGCGCCGTGCAGATCACCGGCCACAGAGCGAGATACCCGGGGAATCCGCCCTGCACGTCGAGCACGATTCCGCACATGACGATGCCGACGATCCCGACCCAACCGAGGAATGCGGCGATCGACGGTCGGACGCGGACATGCGGGAGAGCGATCGCGACGAGCGAGCCGGCCGCGAACTCCCACAGTCGCGTGCGGGTGTCGAAATAGGCGAAGGACTGGGCGCGCATCGTCTCGACGACCGAGAATGCGAACGAGGCGACGAAGATCGTCCCGAAGACCACGGCGAGTGCGGGGATGACGAGGTGGCGCCGACGACGGAGGATCAGCCAGACCGCGGCGATGATGAGCGGCCACAGGATGAAGACCTGTCCTTGGACCGACAGCGACCAGAAGTGCTGGAACGGACTCGGGGTCACGGAGTCGCGAGCGTAGTAGTCGACCTCCGACAGGGCCAGCGTCCAGTTCTCGACGTAGAAGAGACTCGACCAGGCCTCACGCCAGACGCGCGGCCACTCGGTCTGCGGATACGCCGCGAACGCGACGCCGAGGACGCCGACGATCGTCACGGCCGCAGCGGGCAGCAGCCGCTGGAAGCGGCGCAACCAGAAGGACGCGAGCGCGAGCGGACGCTCCGACCCGACTCGTCGCACGAACGACGCGGTGAGGAAGAAGGCGGAGACCATCAGGAACACGTCGACGCCGCCCGAGACGCGCCCCAGCCACACGTGGTACGCCACGACCAGCAGGATGGCGAGCGCGCGCAGACCGTCGATGTCCGCGCGGCGGGTGAGCGGATCCCCGGCGACAGGCGCAGTCGGAGGAAGCGGTGTCGGGTGCGTCGTTTTCATGAGGGGCGGCGTATCGGCGAGGGGTGTCGCCGCAGTCGTCTCGGGTCGACCGTCTGCCTCTGCCAGCCTATCCGCCCGTTGCGAGCAGTCGCTCGGCCGCCGCGTCGATCTCGGTTCCCAGCAGTCTGGCGTATTCGAGATTGAGATGATCCGCGTCGTAGTAGACGGGGATGCCGCCGACCACGGCGTAGCACGATGTCGCGTCGCAGAATCGGTCGGTCAGATCCAGCACGCTGATCGACGGTGACTCTGCCTGAGCGCCCGCCACGACCACCGGGTCGACCGGGTGCGCCTCGGCTCGAGGGCGCGCGCAGGACTTCGGGTCCTCGGCATTGTGCAGCACGCAGTCGGGGCTTCTGACCTCAGCGTTGAACGGAGGATCCGCCAGCGCGAGCACCTTGATCCCCTCCTCGCTCCACCGCGTCCAGTAATCGAGCAGTCCGTCCGACATCTGATCGACCTGCGGCCGGTCGCTGCCGTCGTCCACCAGCTGGAGCCGCGACGCCATCGCGGTGACGACGAGGTCCGGATCCTCTTCGGCGACGGTGTCGGCGAGGTCGCTCGACCACTCGCGGCACCTCTCGACGTCGGCGGCACCCCACGCGCTGCGGAACCCGATGAACTCGACGTCGGCTGCGGGACACCCGCCGTAGAAACTCGTGTCGACGATCCAGCCGTGCTCCTCTGCGATGTCGAACACAGCTCCCTGCCACTGCTGCGCATGGGAGTCCCCGATGAGCCATACCCTCGTCGGATCCTCTTCGCCTCGCGAGAAATCGCACTCGTGGGTGGTCTTGAGGTCCCCATACGTGAGAATCGGCAGGAACTCGCCGCACTCCGCAGGCGTGTAGAAGTACTCGTTCTTCTTGGTCATCACCGAATAGTCCGCAGCCCCGAAAGGGTCGTCGCACTCGGCCCCCGGTGCGAGCGCCGAAGGCCCTTCGCACGTCGACGCGGCGAGGTCGTCCGGTGGGCTGTCCGCCTCGACCCTCGCCGCATATGCGGCAAGGACCGCCGCCACGAGCGCCGCGATGACGAGCATCCCCGTGACCATGAGTCCGAACGCGCGGCGCGAGGAGCCGCGCCAATATCCCCAGGTCTGTCCGGCGTCTTCGACGAACCTCTTCGTGAGCACGGCCAACACCAGCGAGATGGCCAGAACCGCGACCTTCGAGAGAGTGCTCGCTTCGCCACCGATGACGAACGGGGCGACGACGATGAGCGGCCAGTGCCAGAGATAGAGCGAGTACGAGACTCCGCCGATCCACTGCACAGGTCTCAGTGCGGTCACCTTCGCATGCCAGAGAGCGGCGTGCGAGTTTCCGGCGAGGATCACCGCTGCGGTGCCGAGAACCGGCACCAGTGCGGCGTACCCGGGGAAAGAAGTCGCATGATCATAGGCGAAGGCGGCGACGACGATGAGGCCGAATCCGAGCAGGCTGACGATGTCGGCCGCAGCGCGTCCGAGCGGGGTTCGACTGCCGAGCAGCGCGACCGCCCCGCCGATCGCGAATTCCCACCCGCGCGTGAACGTCGCGAAGTACGCCTGAGGCGGAGCCATGGTCGTGTAGACGACGCTGGCGACGAAGGAGGCGACCCCCACCAGCGCGACGACCGCGATCAGCGCCGTGGCCGTCCGCGCTCTCACTCCGCGTCGCGTGTCCGGTCGTCCGGTGCGCCGCGACACGGCCAGCGCGGCCACCAGCAGCACGGGCCAGACGATGTAGAACTGCTCTTCGACCGACAGCGACCAATAGTGCTGGACCACGCTCGCCGCATCATTGAGCGCCGAGTAGTTGACCGACATCGATGCCAGGAACCAGTTCTCGACGTACCCCGCGCTCGCTGCGACCTCCCAGGCGCCCCGCTCCCAGCGAGGGTAGGGAAGGAACAGCACGAGAAGCACGAGCGACACCGCGAGGACGAGCAGCGCCGCCGGAAGCAGGCGCCGGATCCGTCGGGCGTAGAACGCACCGAGGCGCACTCCCCCGGTCCGTGTCATCTCGCCCACCAGGTGCCCCGTGATGAGGAAGCCGGAGATCACGAAGAACACATCGACTCCGACGTAGCCGCCGGGCAGGCGCATCGGCCAGAGGTGATTGAGCACCACCAGGCCGATGGCCACGGCGCGAAGTGCTTGGATGTCGGTTCGGAACACCCGCGCCTTCGGCGCCGCGGTCGGAGCGTCTGCGCTCCGCAACGACACGCTCACGACCCGAGATACTCCCTGAGGAGTTCGTCTCCCACGCGAGGGGTGAAGCCGATGCTCTGCACCCGGGTCAGGTCGAGGACGCTGTTCGTGGGGCGCGGAGCGACGGGCGACGTCGCCGCGGCGAAGTACGCGTCAGTCGACACACCCGTGACCCGCGCCGGATCCTCGCCGACGAGTTCGAACACACGGCGGGCGATGTCGGCCCAGGTGACGCGCTCGCCCTCGGACGTCAGGTTGTAGACGCCGAACGGCGGGCGGGTCTCGACGAGGGTGCGGATGAGGCGCGCGATCTCGGCCGCGAACGTGAGTCTCCCCCGCTGGTCGTCGACGACCTTCGGGTCGACTCCCTTCGCGGCCAGCGAGGCCATGGTGCGGACGAAGTTCCCACCGCTCCCGATCACCCACGAGGTGCGGACGATGTAGTGACGAGGGGCTGTGGAGACGGCGAGATCGCCCGCCGCCTTCGACTGGCCGTAGACGCCGAGTGGACACACGACGTCGTCCTCCGTGTACGGTCGCTCGGCGGTTCCGTCGAAGACGTAGTCACTCGACACATGCACGAGGGTGATGCCGTGCTCCGCAGCGATGCGAGCGAGAGCTGCCGGTCCGGCGGCGTTGACCGCCCACGCATCCCGCCTGCCCTCGGGCGTCTCCGCACGATCCACGGCCGTGTACGCGGCGGCGTTGATGATCGTGTCGTAGTCGCGCCACCGTCGCGCGTCGGTCAGAGTCGTCGATCCGAGATCGAAATCCGCGCGCGTCGTCCATTCGACGCTGCCGACGCCTTCGAACTCGGCTCGCAGCGCCGTTCCCAGCTGCCCGCCCGAGCCGATGACGAGGGTCTTCTTCGGGGCGACCGGCTCGACATCCGCGAGACGCGGGTGTGCGAGGTCCTTCGCAGACACCTCGGCCTCGGCGAGCGGGATGGGCCACTCGATCGCGACGGTCTCGTCAGCGAGATTCAGGAACGAGTACGAGGCGTCCGGCGACCAGTGATCGTTCACGAGGTAGGTGTACGCGGTGTCAGGCTCGAGGGTCTGGTAGGAGTTGCCGACGCCGCGAGGCACGAAGATCGCCTTCGAGGGATCCAACTCCGCCGTGAAGACCGCTCCGAATGTCGGGCCTTCTCGCAGGTCGACCCAGGCCCCGAAGATCCGACCGGTCGCGATCGACACCCACTTGTCCCACGGCTCGGCGTGGATCCCGCGGGTCGTGCCGACGGCGTCGTTGAAGGAGACGTTGTTCTGCACCGGACCGAAATCGGCGAGGCCCAGTGCGGTCATCTTCTCGCGCTGCCAGTTCTCCTTGAACCATCCGCGCGAGTCACCGTGCACGGGCAGATCGAAGATCTCGAGCCCGGGAATCGTCGTCTCGGTGCGACTCAGAGGCTTTCCGAAGTCGATCTCGCTCACCGGGTCACTGTCCCTTCGACGCGTAGAACGCCTCGGTCTGGTCCTTGGACGGCGCCCACCACGATTCGTTGTCGCGGTACCAGGCGATGGTCGCGGCGAGTCCGGACTCGAAGTCGGCGAACTCCGGCTTCCAGCCCAGCTCGGTGCGCAGCTTGGTGGAATCGATCGCGTACCGCAGATCGTGGCCTGCGCGGTCCGTGACGTGGTCGTACGCGTCTCGCGGCTGGCCCATCTCCTCGAGGATGAGCTCGACGACGTCCTTGTTGTTCCGCTCCCCGTCGGCGCCGATCAGATAGGTCTCGCCGATCCGACCCTTCTCCAGGATCGTGAGCACGGCGGACGAGTGATCGTTCGCGTGGATCCAGTCCCGGACGTTCTCCCCGGCACCGTACAGCTTCGGCCGGATACCGCGGATGACATTGGTGATCTGCCGAGGGATGAACTTCTCGACGTGCTGATAGGGGCCGTAGTTGTTGGAGCAGTTCGAGATCGTCGCCTGGACGCCGAACGAGCGGACCCACGCGCGCACGAGCAGGTCGCTGCCGGCCTTCGTCGACGAGTACGGCGACGACGGGTTGTACGGCGTCTGCTCGGTGAACCGCTCGGGGTCGTCGAGTTCGAGGTCGCCGTACACCTCGTCGGTCGAGATGTGGTGGAACCGCGTCTCGTGCCGACGCGCCGCTTCCAGCAGCGTGTACGTGCCGATGATGTTCGTGTCCAGGAAGGGACGAGGACTGTGCAGCGAGTTGTCGTTGTGCGACTCCGCCGCGTAGTGCACCACGGCGTCCGCTTCTGCGGTGAGCCCGTCGACGAGCTCGGCATCGGTGATGTCACCGTGCACGAATCGCACCCGGTTCTCGGGGAGCCCCTCGAGCGACGCCCGGTTTCCGGCATAGGTCAGCGCGTCGAGCACCGTGACTGTGTGATCGGTGTTCTCCACCGCGTAGTGGACGAAGTTCGAGCCGATGAAACCGGCGCCTCCGGTGACGAGGATGTTCGACATCAACGACCTCTTTCCAGGGTCTCGAGCAGGTAGGTGCCGTATCCGGACTTCACGAGCTTCGTGGCCCGCTCGCGCAGGTCATCGTCGGTGAGGAAACCCTGACGCCAGGCGACCTCCTCGGGGACGCCGATGCGCAGACCCGTGCGGCGCTCCATGGTGCGCACGTAGTCGCCGGCATCCGACATCTGGTCGAAAGTCCCGGTGTCGAGCCACGCTGTTCCGCGCGGGAGCACCTCCACCTGGAGCGCGCCTCGTTCGAGATAGGCGCGGTTGATGTCGGTGATCTCGTACTCGCCGCGAGCGCTGGGCTCGAGGGCGCGAGCGATCTCGACGACGTCGTTGTCGTAGAAATAGAGTCCAGGTACGGCGTAGTTGCTCTTGGGGTGCTCGGGCTTCTCCTCGAGCGAGACGGCACGACCGTCCGCATCGAACTCGACCACTCCGTAGGCGTTGGGCTCCGCCACCCAGTAGGCGAACACGGCGCCGCCCTCGACATCGGTGTAGCGCTTGAGCTGCGTTCCGAGCCCCGGGCCGTAGAGCAGGTTGTCACCGAGCACGAGCGCGACCTTGTCGTCGCCGATGAAGTCCGCTCCGATCACGAAGGCCTGTGCCAGGCCGTCCGGCGAGGGCTGCTGTGCGAAGGTGAGGTTCACTCCGAACTGCGAGCCGTCTCCGAGAAGCCGCTCGAACTGCTCGGCGTCGTGAGGCGTGGTGATGATCAGGATGTCTCGGATCCCGGCCAGCATCAGCGTCGACAGCGGGTAGTAGACCATCGGCTTGTCGTACACGGGAATCAGCTGCTTCGAGATGCCGATCGTGATCGGATGCAGTCGGGTTCCTGAGCCACCAGCGAGAATTATGCCTTTCACCCCCATATCGTGTCACATCCCAGCTGGGACTCAGACAGGCACGATTTACTTGCGTCACATCGTTCACACTGGCATCGTCTGTGCATTTCCGTCACAATGAGCAGGTGACCGGCTCAAAATCCCCCCACCTGCTCGGCCTCATCGCCAGTGCAGCGGCTGTCGTCTTCGCCGCATCCCTGCTCGTGGCGACGCCGGCCAACGCCGTCGCGCCCTCCTCCTCCGGCGCTCTGTCGACTGCGGGGGCCACGCTGACATCCTCGACCGCGGTGACGGGTTCCGCGGACGCATCCATCCGGGACACCGCGAACCTCGCGCAGTTCAAGCCGGGGAACATCATCTCCGATGACGTGTTCTTCCAGAGCGACACCATGTCCGCCGGCCAGATCGACTCGTTCTTCCGCGGGAAGGTGGCTTCGTGCCGAGGTGGGTACGTCTGCCTCAAGGACTACCGTCAGAACACACCGAACCGTCCTGCGGACAGCTACTGCCGCGGATACTCCGGAGCGCCGAACGAGTCGGCGGCGACGATCATCGCGCGGGTCGCACAGTCCTGCGGCATCAACCCGCGGGTGCTCATCGTCATGCTCGAGAAGGAGCAGAGCCTCGTCACGCACACGTGGCCGAGCACCTGGCGCTTCGACATGGCCCTCGGCCAGGGGTGCCCGGACACGGCGCCGTGCGATCCGGCCTACGCAGGCTTCTTCTACCAGATCTACGGCGCCGCCCGGCAGATGCAGATCTACGCCGAGGGACGCTGGTTCACGTACTACGCGCCAGGGAAGACCTGGAACATCCTCTACCACCCCAACCGGGCCTGCGGGTCCGCCCCGGTCAGGGTCGAGAACAAGGCGACCGCCGCTCTGTACTACTACACGCCCTACCAGCCGAATAGGGCGGCGCTCAACGCCGGATACGGCACCGGGGACGGATGCTCCAGCTACGGCAATCGCAACTTCTACCAGCTCTTCACCGATTGGTTCGGCAGCACTCAGACGACGGGCGCCGCTCCGGCCACCCTCGCGCAGGTGCCGGGTCGCGCGGAGATCTACCTCGTGCAGTCCGGTGTCCGCCACCATGTCGTCGCTGCCGAGGACCTCGCCGCACTGCGGTCGAGGCTCGGCGGTGCCGTGTCCGTGGCCGCGGCGTACCTCGACCCGATGCCCGAGGGCAAGCCGGTCACGCGGTACGTGCACGACCCTCGGACCGGGACGCTGTACCTCCTGGAACCGGACGGCACCCGCCATCGCTTCGTCGACGCGGCTCAAGTCGCCCTGTTCGGATACGCGTTCAGCTCGTACGTCAACCTCACGGGCACCACTGCGGACCGATTCTCCGAGGGTGCCCCCGTCGGTTCGTTCTTCCGCTCGGGGGCAGACCCCGAGGTCTACCTCTACCAGGCCGGTCTGCGCAGGCATGTGGCCAACCAGCAGACCTGGCTCGAGGTCTCCAAAGGAACATCCGGATACGTCGCGTCGATGAAGCCGTCCGCGGCCGCATCGATCGGCAACGGGCTCCTCGTCATCAAGGCGAACAGCCTGATCCGCGCCGCGGGAACACAGGATGTATTCCTCACGCTTCTCGGCGACCGCCTGCTGCGCGTACCGAGCACCGCCCTCGCCCGTGAGTTCGGCGCTGCCGGCATCACCGTGGTGCCGAGCAGCTCGGTCGCAGCCAACACGAGAGTCGGTTCGACGCTCACCCCCGTCGTCTCGTGCGGCAGCAGCACTCTGATCGCCGCGGGCGGCAAGCTCCATCCGGTGTCGGGCACGCAGTATGGCGGCATCAAGCCGACCACGCTGGGCAGCGGGGAATGCGGCGCGATGCCCCGCTCGAAGACCACGGTCTCCGCACCTCTGTTCATCCAGCCGCAGGGAGCCCCGGAGATCTACGTCGTCTCGGGCGGCACGCTGCGTCATGTGCCGTCCCCTGCCGACCTGCTGGCCCTCAACGGGTCGAGGCCGTTGAAGGTGCTGCCCTGGTCACCGGCCACCGTCGAATGGTTCGGCACCGGTGCGGCGAACCTGCCCGAAAAGTCGTTCGTGCGCTTCACCGGGCGCGAGGAGATCTACCGATACGAGAACGGGACGTTGCGTCACGTCCGCAGCATCAAGACCCTGCTCCAGCTGAACGGGGGAACCGCGCCGCGCGAATACGTGCTCCCGGGTGATCAGCTGTCGCGATACAAGGTGGGATCCCCTCTGCTGACCAGCGGAACCGACTTCGTGCAGTTCACCGGCGCGCCGGAGATCTACTTCTACGAGAACGGCAAGCTCCGGCATGTGACGTCGATCGGGGTTCTCCTCCGGCTCGGTGGAGGGCGTGCACCCGCAGTGCTCCAGCTCGCCCCCGCCTTCAAGGCCGACTACGCCATGGGCGCTCCGATCACGTGATCGTCGCGTTCGGCCGATCGGATAGGATCGGTGAACTATGAGCTTGTCGTCGGACCGTGTCCTCGTGATCGTCCCCGCGTGGAACGAGGCCCGCAACGTCGGACGCACCGTGCACGAGATCCGGGCAGCGAGCGCCGACTTCGATCTGCTCGTCGTCGACGACGGATCGACCGATGACACGAGCGCGGTCGCGCGAGAGGCCGGCGCCACGGTCATCTCCCTCCCCTTCAACCTCGGCGTCGGCGGAGCGATGCGCACCGGCTTCACCTACGCGAAGCGCCACGGCTACACCCGGGCCATCCAGGTCGACGCCGACGGCCAGCACAACCCCGTCGACATCGCGCGAGTCCTCGACGGTCTCGACACCGCGGACATCTCGATCGGCGCACGTTTCGCGGACGTCGGCGACTATTCGGTTCGCGGCCCGCGCCACTGGGCGATGGTGTTCCTGGCCAAGACCGTGTCCCGGGTCGCGAAGACCCGTCTGACAGACGTGACGAGCGGCTTCCGCGCTGCCAACAGCAGAGCCATCGAACAGTACGTCCGCTATTACCCCGCCGAGTACCTCGGCGACACCATCGACTCGCTCGTCGCAGCGTGCCACGCCGGATTGACAGTGACGCAGGTGCCGGTGGCCATGCGGCCGCGCGTGCACGGCACCCCGAGTCAGGGCCCGATCGGAGCATCGATCTACCTGCTGCGTTCGGTGTTCACCCTCGGCCTGGCGATGCTGCGACGACCCGGTTCGACGAGTCGGTCCACATCCGTGGGCGAACCGGAGGTCGCACGATGATCGTCATCGTCGGGATCGCTCTCGCTCTCGTCATCCTCGCACTGGTCTTCTGGATGCTGCTGACGCGACGTCTTCGCGAGAAGTACGCGGTGATGTGGATCGTCATCGCGCTGAGCGTCCTGCTGCTCGGGATCTTCCCCCAGCTCCTGCTCTGGGCGACATCGCTGCTCGGTGTGCAAGTGCCGGCGAACCTGCTGTTCGCTCTCGCGATCACCCTGCTCCTGGGAGTCGCGCTGCACCTCTCCTGGGAGCTCTCCCAGGCAGAGGACGAGATCCGCCGCGTCGCGGAGGAAGCGGCGCTGTCGCGCGCGGAGATCGACCGGTTGGATCGCCGCATCGCCGCTCTGGAGGCTCAGCACCGCGGCCGCGACGCCGACAGCGCTCCCCCGGCATGACGTCCGGAGCCCCGAGCGCCGATGTCTGGGGCGTCGTCACCGTGCATCGCCCGGCACAGGTGCCTCCGCTTCTGGGAGATCTCGCTCCGCAAGTCACCGGCATCATCGTGGTCGATGACGGCAGCGGTGCAGAGTTCGACGTGATCCGCGCGGACATCGCATCGACCGGTGCGCAGGTGATCACGTTGGAGAGCAACCGCGGCATCGGTGCGGCACTGAATCACGGCATCCGCTGCGCCATCGAACACGGCGCGAGCGCGGTCGTGACATTCGACCAGGACTCGACCATCGCCCCCGGCTTCGTCGCCGCTCTGGGCGCCGCGCACGAGCATGCGCGCGCGCACGGCGTTCCCGCGGGCCCCGTGGTTCCGGAGTTCTTCGCGGACGTCTCCCAGGCCGGGTCATCGACGCCGCAGGGAGTGGTCCACGCCGCCCACGCGATCCAGTCGGGCATGTATCTTCCGTCAGAGGTGCTCGAACGGGTCGGGCTGATGGACGAAGCCCTCTTCATCGACCTCGTGGATACGGACTTCGAGATCCGCTGCCTGGATGCCGACCTGCCGTGCATCGTCGCCCCCGGCCTCCGCCTGCCCCACCGCCTGGGTGCACGCTACCGGGTACCCGGCCCGCTCGGAGCGGTGCTTCCCACCCTCACGCTGAGCACGCCGTTCCGGTACTACTACAGGGCGAGGAATCGGATCGTCGTGGGACGGCGGCATCCGCGTCATCGGGCGCGCCTGCGTCGCGACGCGCGAGCCGACTACGCGTACTTCCTCATCGCGTGGATGCTGGCCAGGCCCCGATCCACCATGCGCAAGCTGCTCATCGCGGGGTTCCGTGACGGACGCGCTGAGCGCCTGGGCAGGATGAGCCCGGAACTCGCCGCTGACGCCGCTCGAGTCACCTGGCGCGCGCGCCCTGTGTGACCGGCGCGAGATCTGCGAAGGGACCGCTCAGCGTGCCACCGTCGGAGTGCGCCGCCGGCCCCGGATCAGCCACCCCGCTGCCCAGCTCGCGACATAGGCGATGACGAAAGGCGTCGGGACGGCCCGCGTGCGGCGAACCCTCCGCAACATCCCCAGGGTCACCGGCAGTCGCCGACCCGAGCCGAAGAGCCGATCCAACTCGATCGCGCGTGCCGCGCGGGGATCACGCTCCAGGAGCGTCTGCGCCATGAGCTGGCGCCACCCCACATAGATCCAGAACAGCATCCGCGTCATCGCGGACGGTGACGCCGCCCCCTCGTACCGCACGGCGAACGTGACGGCGTTGCCCCAGGCTCTCCGCAGGGTCGCGATCGGGCCGAGCCTCAGCCTGCTCGGGTCGCCGAACACGTTCGCGGAGTGCTGCACGTAGTCCTGCACGACCTCATCCACGATGCGACCGCCTCCCTGCGCCATCCCGACGACAGCGAGCCAGTGATCGTGCGCGACCGTGTGTGAGGAGAGGCGGGGAAACGGCAGCGCCGTCGTCAGCAGGTCTCGGCGGAAGAGGCACAACGAACCGGTGAACTGATTCACGATCATCGTCGATGCCGGGTCGAGCTGCCGGCGGTCGGTGAATCCGAGCACCTCGTCACCGGGATGGGACACCAGACGCGCCTGCCCGGAGACGATCGCCGAATCCGAGAGGTACGGGAGCAGCTTCTCGAGCTTGTCGGGATACCAGAAGTCGTCCTGGTCGCTCAGCGCCACCCACTCGGTCTCGGCGGGCACCGCTGCGAGACCCCTCTCGAAGTTCAGGTAGAAACCCAGGCGTCTGCCGTCCGCGACGATGCGGAAGCGCTCGTCCCCGGCCGCGACCTCGGCGACGACCTCCTCGACGGTCTCCAGTTCTCCGTCGACGGAGATGATGCACTCCCAGTCGGTGACCGTCTGATCGCGAATCGAGGCGAGCTGGCGGGTGAAGAGTTCCCGGGAAGGTCGGTAGGCGGCGAGCACGATGACACCAACCATGGGACCCTGACCTCTCGTTCACGCCGACTCAAGTAGTCTAGGGTCGCACGCGTTCACGTCCGCGCCATCCGGAATGGTGTCGGGCCGCAATGGTCCGAGGAGTCCCATCGATGAAGGTTCTGCTGTCACGCTTCGCGGGCTTCAGCGCCGTTCCTCTGATCTCATTCATCGCGCCGCTGTTCCTGCTGCCGATCATCCCGAACGTCTTCGGTCTGGCGGCGTGGGGCTCCGTGGGCACGGCTCAGGCCGTGGGAACCGTCTGCGCGATAGTCGCGGGATTCGGCTGGAACATCTCGGGCGGAGCGCGCATCGCGCTCAGTGCCGACGACGACGCCCGACGTCAGCTCTTCGGTGATTCGTTCTGGTGCCGCGGACTGCTCGTCGTCGCGGCGGGACTCGTCGGTGCCGCCCTCAGCTCGGCCCTGGTTCCCCCCGAGTTCCGCCTTGTCGCCGCCCTCGTCACGCTGGCGACCACCGCCGCGGCCATGACCGTCGTCTGGTACGCAGTCGGCGTCGGGGATGCGCGGGTCGTCCTGCTGTTCGAGACCGTGCCGGTGAGCCTCAGCGTCGCTCTCGCGATCCCGCTCCTCCTGCTCACCGAGCAGCTGCTGTGGTATCCGGTCCTCACTCTGATCGGCTTCCTCACCGGCCCGTTGCTTCTGAACCTCCGCCTCTACCGACGACCCGTGCCTCCGTTCGCCGGGCGGCGCATCCTGCGCGCATATCGTGCGAACGTCTCGGTCGCCGCGGCCGAGACGATCGGCGGAACCTACACCTCTGCGCCCATCCCGCTCGCCCAGGGCCTCCTCGGCGCGACGGCCAGTGGTCAGGCGACCTCCGCCGACAAGTTCTTCCGCATCGCCCTCTTCGCCGTCACGGTGCTGTCGAACACTCTGCAGAAGTGGGTGCTCGAAGTGTCTTATGCGCATGGCCGGGCGCGCCGCCATCTCGTGGCATTCGGCCTCCACACAGGCCTCGCTCTCTTCGGCGGTACGGCGCTGGCTCTGCTCGGCCCTGTGCTGTCCACGCTCCTGTTCGGCCGGGCAGCGACGCCCGAGATCGCCGTGTTCCTGGGCTTCGGCGCCACCTTCGCGCTGACGAGCCTGACGACCCCCTTCATCCGCAACGTCCTGGTGCCGGCCGGCCTCAACCGCTACGTGCTCTACGGCACCCTCGGCGCCGCTGTCGTCGGAGTGCCGCTCATGATCTGGGCGTCCCAGTGGGGTCTCAGCGGGATCATCGCCGGCCTCGCCGCCTCGGAGCTCGTGATCCTCGCCGTCGTCGGGTCGGCCGGAACACATCATCTGCTGCGGGAGAGGCGAGCGGCTTTCGCTCTCGTGGCACCGTCTGAGGGAGGAGTCGCACATGACTGAGACCGTGTGCGTATGCATGGCGACGTACAACGGCACAGGGTATCTGCGCGAGCAACTCGACTCGATCCTCGCGGGACTGCGGCCGGACGATCAGGTCGTCATCGTCGACGACGCGAGTACCGACGGCACCGTCGCCCTTCTCGAGACATACCGCGATGCGCGCGTGACCGTGTACAGAAACCCGAAGAACCTCGGTTACGTCAAGACGTTCGAGCGTGCGCTGTCGCTGGCGGACCGTGACGTCATCTTCCTCTCCGACCAGGACGATGAGTGGGTTCCCGGGCGTCGCGACCTGTTGGTCGAGGCACTCCGCGACCGCTCGATCGCCGCCGGCGACCTGGTGCTGCTCCCTGACGACTCGCCACTGAGCTCGCCGCTCACCGGACGACCCTGGCGCCTCGCTCCGCTGCCCTCGGGCGGATCCCTGGCGAACGAGCTGCGTCTGCTGGCCGGCGATGCCCCCTACTACGGCTGCGCGATGGCGATCCGACGTGAGGCCTCGGAGCTGATCCTGCCTTTCCCGGGGTTCCTGGTCGAGTCCCACGACCTGTGGATCGCGACGGTCGGCAACACGGCCCGTGTGCTCGCGCATGTGCAGAGCCCGGTTCTGCGACGTCGGCTGCACGATGCCAATGCGTCGGCACCGAGGCCACGGGGTCTCCGCAAGGCTCTGCAGTCGCGGTGGATGCTTCTCCGTGCCTGGCGCGAGGCATCACGTCGCGTCGCCGCGGCACGGCGACTCAGCCGAGGCCGCTCAGCCCCGTAGACAGCGGCTGAGCAGTTTCCGTGCCGACCCTCAGCGGGGATCCGCGACGTGCGCCAGGGCCGACCGCACACCCCGCGCCGTGCCATGCCTCAGGACGAGGGGCAACGCGGCGATCCCGTGCAGACGGGACATGAGACGTACTCTCGCGGTCCGCGCTGTGCGGCTCCATCCCCGCGCAGCGGCCGATCGACGCGCGATGCGGTAGTACCGACGCTCGTCGAGGAAACGGCTGCCGTCGAGCAGCGTCTTCTGAGACGCGCTCGCCAGATGACGCCGATAGGAGAACGCGAGCGGCGGCGTATACGCCAGCGTGCCCCCGTCGAACGCGATGTCCATCAGGAGAGCGAGATCCTGGATGACGGCGAGGTCATCCGTGAAGTCGATCCTGCGCAGCGTCTCGACCCGCAGCGAGAGCGAGGGCCAATACAGCCAGTTGCCCCGGATCAGCGTCGTGGCCATGTCAGGACCGCTGAACACGGTGATCCCCTGGCCCTTCGGGGTGAGCAGGCGCTGCTTGATCCGATCGACGAGGGGCAGCACGACCGCGCCGCGCTCATCGATGACCTGGACTCCCGGCTGGATCACATCCGCGTGGGGCACGGCACGCGCCGCGGCGCGGACGACCGCCACGTAGTTCGGGTGCAGGAGGTCGTCGCAGCCGAGGATCGTGACGAAGTCCCCGGACGCGCGGCGCACCGACTCCCGGAAGTTCTCGGTGATCCCGACGTTGTGCTCGTTCCGGGTGTAGATGATCCGCTCGTCCGACTCCTCGTCGAAGTGCGCCGCGACGGACTCATCGGGATAGCAGTCGTCGATGATGGTCAGCCGCCAGTCCGGGTCCGTCTGGGCGCGCACCGATTCGACGGTCTCGTAGAGCTGTTCGGGGTCTCCCCAGAAAGGCACGAAGATCTCGTACGTCATGAGCCGAGTCCGCACGAAACGATCTTGTAGAGCTTCGCATCTCCGCGCTGCTCGACGAGCTCGACGTAAGGCGAGCTCTCGAGGTCGTCGAGTCCCGAGTAGTCGCCGTCGTTCTCCTGGAAGTCGCCGTCGGCGCTGAAGTCGAGGACGTACGCGACACCGGTGTCCTCGAGGGCGTCGCACACCTGCGGAGAGTCGCCGTCTGTGTTCAGCTTCGTGTTGATCGCCTCGGCGTCGTCGGTGAGATCCATCAGGAGATGCGGCATGAGGACGCGTCGTCCGCTCACGCCATAGGCGAAGGACGCTCCGGTCCACGGGTCTCCCGCGATGACGGGGCCCTCGGGAACGAGCTCGTCGAGATCCTCCATGAGATCGAGCTCGTCCGGAGACAGGATCGGCCCACCCGGTCGCAGCTCGTAGGTGAACTCGATATCTGCTGCCGCCTGCCGGATCGCGGCGTTCTGGGTGACTCCGACGAGTGCGATCACGACGACGGCGATCAGGACGATCGGCAGACGCTCGGAGAAGCGCCGCACCGGCGCGAGCAGGCGCTGACGAAGAAGCCATGTGACCAGCACGATGCCACCGAGCGCAGCGAGCGGGAGGACTCCGATCGCCCAGAACGCGGCGATCCGAGGCGGGTTGTTGTACCACGGGGCAGTGAACCAGAACCGGAGCGTCTCATACGGTGACGCCGACACGATGATGTAGAGCACGGCGGAGATGACCGCCATCGCCAGGACCGACCACCGCGCATAGGTGCCTCGGCGGATCACGCTGTACGCGCCGATGATCATCAGAGCGGTGATCCCGAGCGAACTCGGGTAGCCGTACACGCTCGCCGCGACGACCTCACCGATGGAGTCGGGCACGGTGTTGATGATGGGCCAGTAGATCTGGCTTCCGGGGGGACGCACGACCTGCAGGAGGACCACGCCGACGGCGGCGTAGGCGACGAGCAGGCCGATCGCGATCACCCGCGGGCGTCCGGGAGCCCTCATCTGATGCAGAAGCCTGGCGAGGACGAAGGGCACCGTGAGAGCGACGACCGCCATGAGAGCCCCGGGGTGCGCGACACCCAGGCCCGGCACGACGAGCACCAACAGCAGGGCCCAGTCCTGGCGACGCGACACTCGCCCGGGCCTGAGAAGCCACCAGGCGACGACGATCGCGGCCGGAGCCACGGCCAGGCCGAGGAACAGCGGATAGAGCACCCCGTAGTGCAGGAGCAGGAAGGGGAAGGCCGGGAAGGCGGCAGCCAGAGCGCCCGCGATCACCGTCATGATCTGGTTTCGTCCCAGAAGCTCGCGCACGAGGAACACCGCGCCGATCGGCCAGACGACCGCCGCGACGACGATGATCATCGCATTGGTGGCGAGGGGCACGGATGCCCCGCTCAGGGCGACGACGATGGAGACGAGCGCGTGCCATCCGGACGGGTAGAAGGGGACGCCGGCCGGCGACGTCATGCTTCCCAGCCACAGCGGCGATGCGTTCCCGGTGTCCAGGACGTACTGCACAGCGTTCAGATGGAAGAAGTTGTCGTAACGCTGTGAGAAGAACTCTGGGTCGTGCATGCTCCGCACGAGCACGAACGCGATCAGCGCAGCGGGCACTGCGATGGAGACGATGATCGCGACCAGCTGCCTCGCGCTCACGTGCGTGCGTGGTCGCGCCGGGACTCCGACGTGCTTCGACCAGAAGAAGGCGGCGAGCGACGCCACCGCGGTGAGTACGAGGACGGGCAGGATGCTCCATCGGATTCCCACGAAAGGCGCTGCGATGGCGGCGACCGCGACGAGGGAGACGCTCAGCGCCGGTGCCAGCGCGAGGAGTGTCATTCCGCGCAGGCGGAGGAGGAAGCCGAGCAGGAGTCCCGGGAGGAAGAGAAGAGCTCCGGTGACGATCAGTGCGGGCAGGATCGAGACCCAGCTCACGCCGCCTCAGCCTCCGGGTAGCGGACCTTCGGATTGAAGGTGATGCCCTTCAGCCACTTGCCGAGCAGCTTCGCGCGCAGATCCAGCGGGACGCGACCGCGGTGCAGGCTCACGAAGAGCCGTGCGCCGAACTCGATGAAGTACAGGAATCCGCGATGGTGCAGCTGCCAGGAGGCCTCGTTGCGCACGCCGTACGAGAACTTCCAGAGGCTCTTGCGGTCGACCATCGCGAAGTTCACTCCGCGGTTGTCGCCCATGTCGTGGACCACGACGCTGTCGAGCACCTGCACGCCGGGGCAACGAGCGGTGAGGCGAAGGGTGTACTCGCGGTCGTCGAACCAGATGAAGTACTCGGAGTAGGGAAGCCCGTACTCCGCGATCGCCCAGCGTGGAATGAGCACGGAGACGAACGAGCACGCTGTGACCATGACATTGTTCTGGCCCTTGACGAGCAGACGACCCCAGTCCCACGTCGTCACGGGGTTGTTCATCTCGCAGATGCTGCCGTCGGTGAACTCGACGACGGAACATGCGAAGGGGACGTCGCCGCCGAGTTCCTGGACGGCCCCGTCGAATCCGGCGATGAGGCTCTCGAGCGCTTCCGGCTTCGGATAGCAGTCATCGTCCATGATCCACACGTGGTCCGCGCCGGAGGCGTATCCGCGCAGCATCCCCTCGGAGAAGCCACCCGCTCCCCCGGAGTTGGTCGACATGGTCACGACTTCGAGGGGGACGGACGTCTCGAGGGATGCCAGGTACTCCGCCGTGCCGTCGGTCGAGGCGTTGTCGATGACGAACAGCGTCTCGACGGCGTGCGTCTGCGCCTCGATCGATGCGATCACCGTCTTCAGCTTCTGGAGCCGATTGAACGTGACGACCACTCCAGCGACACTCACCATGAGCCCACCTCTTCCTTGAACCATGAACTCGCGGACTGCTGGGACAGCAACTTCTTCTCCGCCTTGCGCTCCTTCCGCCACAGCGCTTCCCTCGACTCCTCGTCGTCGACGAGCGGGGCCACCGCCTCGGCGAGTCGACGGGCGGCGACGCGCGCGTGACGCGGAACCAGAGCGGATTCGGGGATGATGTCGCTCTGTGCCCCGACATCCGTCGAGATCACGGGCACACCGTGTGCGATCGCCTCGAGCGTCGTGAGCGTGAGTCCCTCATTGTGCGACGCGACGACGAGCACATGCGCTTCATCGAGCGTCTCGGAGACAGGGGTGTCGGAGCTGCGTCGGACGATGTCCTCCCCCAGCCCCTCGGCACGGATGATGTCATCGACCCAGCTCGACAGCTCGCCGCCGCCGTGAAGGATGAAACGCAGCGAGTATCCCTGGCGCTTCAACCGCCTCGCCATGGTGATGTACACCTCGGGCGCCTTCTGCCGGGCCATCCGGCCGACGAAGGCGACCGTGAACGGCTCACCCGGCGTACGGGGGCGGAACACGGCGTCCTTCGGCTTCACGGTCAGGCCGCCGAGCGGCGCCATGACGACACGGTCGGCAGGGATGCGCTGCACATCGGTCATCCAGCGGGCGAGGCTCGGCGAGATGACGTGATGCGTCGTGATCGATCGGGACGCGATCGCACTGCTCAGCGGATACCCGCCGCCGGTGTACTCGACGATGTGAGTGCTGTCGATGATGGGGATGCCGGGACGCGAGGCGGCGATCCAGGCGACCCGGTCGTACAGCCACTGATTGTGGTGGATGACGACACCGCGCACGTCGAAGGTGCGGAGCAGCGAGCGGAGCAGCGGTTCGACGCCGGCGGTCTGCGAAGTGACGGTGGGCTCGGAGAACGGGATGAGCAACGCTCCGTCGAGCTCGGGCCGCGTGACCCATGGCTGGTGAGAGTCCCGATTGGTCAGCACGATGGGAAGGAAGCCGGCCTCGCGCACCAGACGCACCGTCTCGAACGCCCAGAGTTCGGCGCCACCGAGCTCGAACCAGTGGAGTCCGATGATCACGGCCTTCGGCGCCCCGTCGAGAACCGGGCCGGCCGGCACGATCACGTCGTCCTCGTGTGCGCCCCCCGGACGGAACTCCGCCTCGTAATCGCGAGGCTCGATGGCCGTCGTGAGCTTGCGGCGGAATCTGAGCAGCGAGAGGTCCCGGGCGTCGTCGTAGAGCAGCGGCGCGCGCGACTTGACGCTCCGTGCGATCCGGCCGACCAGGCCGGGACGCTGCGGGCGGTAAGGGTCCGAGTCGAGCACATCGTCGGATGACACGTGCAGATGCCTGGCGGGCGACGCCACGAGACGGGCCGAGGCCGCTTCCGCAAGCTCGGGCTCACGCTCTTCGACGGAGACGGAGCTGACGATGTCGAAGCTCCCGATGCGGTGTCGGTTGTTCCTCGAGAGTCCGTCGAACGTGCTGTCGTCGGTCAGTCGAGGCGTCGTCTCCACCGAGCCGTCGTAGAGATGGATCCGCAGCTTTCGCTGAGGTGCCATGAGCGCGTGGAAGTTCAACGCGCCGACGAGAAGGCGGCGTTCGCGCTCCGACAGATCGGCGCCCGTCTGCGGGTCCTCGAAGCGGAAGAGTGCAGGCTGATCGAGAGCTTGAAGAGGTGTCACGGATACAGTTTGCTTTCGGATCGACGGACGCACGAGACCTCCGCGATCCTACCAGCGGCCCAGCCCCTGACCCTGGGTTGCGCCTGTGCCGCGCGTTCGGACGCATCCCCATCGATCTGCCAGGGACACCGCGCGGAGGATCGTATGATTGCTCTCGGTGCGCCCGAGACCGTCGGCGCCTCGGAAGGTGGAATCGCGGTGCAACAGGCTCGCACAGCCGACGACCAGAGAATGACGACTCCTGGCGCGAATCGAGGGCTCCTCGAGGTCTTCCGGCAACGGCATCTCCTCTCGCTCATCGTGCGCAAGGAAGTCCAGATCCGGTATCGGGGTTCCATCTTCGGCTGGCTGTGGTCGTACGTGAAGCCACTCGTGCAGTTCGTGGTGTTCTTCGTCGCGATCGGCGTGTTCCTCGGCCTGAACGACCGCGTCGACTACTTCCCGATCTATCTGCTCTCGGGCATCACCGTGGTGACCTTCTTCAACGAGGCGTTCTCCAACGGCACCCGGTCCCTGGTCGACAACGCGGCGCTCATCAAGAAGATCTACCTGCCTCGCGAGATGTTCCCGATCGCCAGCATGATGATCGCCGCCGTGAACACGGTGCCGCAGATCATCGTCGTGATCGCCATCTCGCTGTTCTTCGGGTGGGCGCCCACCTTCGCCTCGCTCGGCGCCATCCTTCTCGCACTCGTCATCATCGCCGTGCTCGCCAGTGGCCTCGGGCTCTTCTTCGGGTCGATCAACGTGACGTTCCGCGATGCGCAGAGCTTCGTCGAGATCATCGTGATGGTCGCGATCTGGGCCTCCCCCGTGATGTACGAGTGGACGCAGGTCGCCAATGTCGTACCCGACTGGCTCTTCGTCCTCTATCGACTGAACCCCATCACCGCCGCCGTGGAGCTCTTCCACTACGGCGTCTGGTTCCCGCTCGGGCCTGACGCGTCCCCGCTCCCCGACGTGTGGATGTACGGGCTTATCGCCCTCGTGACGTCTCTCATCGCGCTGGTCATCGGCCAGCTCGTCTTCCGCCGACTGGAGGGCCGCTTTGCCCAAGATCTCTGATGCGCAGCCACTTCCGCGGATCATCATCGACGACGTCCACAAGACGTTCAAGCTCCGGCACACGCATTCGATCAAGGAGACGGCTCTCGCCGCGATCCGTCGCAAGCCGCTGACGACCGACTTCCACGCCCTGGACGGCGTGTCGTTCGACATCCAGCAGGGCGAATCCGTCGCTCTCCTCGGTTTCAACGGATCGGGCAAGTCGACGATGCTCAAGCTGATCTCGGGTGTTCTCGAGCCCGATGCCGGCACCGTGCTCACTCGCGGCCGCATCGCCGGCCTGATCGAGGTCGGCGCGGGGTTCCACCCCGATCTGTCCGGACGCGAGAACATCTTCCTCAACGCCGCGATCCTCGGCATGAGCAAGAAGGAGACCGAGGCTCGGTACGACGAGATCGTCGCGTTCAGCGAGATCGAGCAGTTCATCGACACCGAGGTGAAGCACTATTCGTCCGGCATGTTCCTCAGACTCGCGTTCTCCGTGGCGATCCACACCGAGATGGACGTCCTGCTGATCGACGAGATCCTCTCGGTCGGCGACGAGCCGTTCCAGAAGAAGTGCCTCGCTCGCGTGCGCGAACTGCACGCTGAGGGGAAGACGCTCGTCGTGGTCAGCCACGACCTCAACATGGTCTCGAACCTGTGCGACCGCGGCATCCTGCTTCAGAAGGGCAAAGTGCGCTTCGACGGACCGAGCGCGGAAGCCGTCGAGGTCATGCGCTCCTGAGAGCGCTCGGACGCCGGCGCAGCGCGCTCGGCGACCGCGCGCGCGGATGTGCGTCTCAGAGATCCGCGTGGAGTCCCCACACACGCTCGGCCGCGCCGAGCCAGGAGAACGACCTCGATCGATCCGCGCCGAGCACGCTCAGACGCCGTGCGCCGTCTCCGACCGCATCGACGACGGCCTCGGCCATCTCGGTCGACGGCACGATCGCGCCCCCGTCAGCGATCACATCCCGATGGACTCCGCTGTCGACGGCGACCACCGGCACACCGAGGGTCATGGCCTCGACCGCACGCCATGGCCACGCAGCGCGTGGGCTGGTCGCGACCAGCGCCGACGCCCCGGCGAAGACGGCCGCCCGATCCTCCGTCGACAGTGCGCCGCGGATGTGGGCCCGCGCTTCAGGCAGCCCTGCGGCCACTGCGACCTCGACGAGTCGCGGTTCTGCCCCCTCCGGAGCGTCGAGCACGACGGCATCCCCGCCGGATGCGACAGCTGCCCGGAAGCCGTGCTCGAGCGACTGCGCCGATCCGGTGAGCAGCACATACCCTTCCGTCAGGGACAGAGCGGCTCGTCGTTCTCGCGCGTCGAGGGGCATCACCAGAGCAGTTGGGGCGGCCCCAGGGATGACGCGGATCCGTCCGCTCAGCTTCGCGATCTCCGCCAGTCGCTCACCGACCGAGTGGGAGGGCACCACGACGGCATCCGCGTGCTTGACGGCTCGCTTCAGCATCGCCCGCTGCCAGGCGACCACGGACTTGGTAAGCGAATCCGGCTCGTCCCACGCCTGCAGATCCCACAGCGTGACTGTCGTCTGATCGAGGTCGTGTAGGCGGTCGTGACGCACCAGCGGAGCCATCAGGGTCGGCGAGTGGATGAGCCCCCCGCCCACCCCGGGGACGATGCCCAACTGCCAGGACGCCGCGAGCTCGCGCCGCGCGAGTGACAGTCTGCGCACGTCGACCAGACCCGGGATCTGCACGTCGACGCCCGACGGGACGATGGCCTCGACCTCGCACCCGGAGGGGGCGGTCGAGATGAGCGCAGCGGTGAGGTCCGACGCCGCTGAGGCGTGGTCCGCGTGCACGACATGCGTCAGCTGATCCAGAACAACACGCAGCCGAGCACCCATGCGACAACAGTAATCGCCCACCCGCCCCGAACCTGGGAGCAGCACCGGGTGCGCGGAGGATTGCGGGGCCGTTCGCCGCCGATATCTCGCTTCGTGCTTGAATGCAGGGGTGAGTGACGGACGCCTGCCTGTACGTCGTCGATGGTTGCGGTGGACCATCGGCGCGATCGTGACCCTCGTCGTGCTCGCGATCGGCTGGGTCGGCATCCGTGGGATCGGAGCCGTGAACGATCTGCAGCAGGTCTCGGCGGCGTCGTCGAAGCTCAAGCAGGCGATCGGGCAGGGCGACCTCGACACAGCCGCAACGCTCTCTGCGCGCATCGCTCACCACGCACGGTCCGCGCACGACCTGACATCCGATCCGATCTGGTCAGGCTTCGGTCTGCTGCCCTGGCTCGGACCGAACTTCTCGGCGGTGAGCGACGTCGCCGAGATCGCCGACGACGTCGCGTCGGACGCGCTCGTTCCGGTGCTGGCCGCCGCTGAGGAACTCGATCTGGCGAGTCTGGGACTCTCCGGCGGAGTGGTAGATCTCACGCCTTTCGCGCAGATCGAGCCCCCGTTGGCTGAGGCGAGTGCCACGCTGACCTCTGCGGAGACGCGAGCGCTCGACATCGACGCGGGCGCGACGATTCCTCCGCTCGCCGATGCCGTGCGAGAGATGCGATCGGCCGTCACGCAGGCTGCCACCGTCGTGGGAGCGCTGCATGGAGCGTCCGCGCTGCTGCCGAGCATGCTCGGCGGAGAGGGTCCCCGCAACTATGTGCTCGCGATGCAGAACAATGCCGAGCTGCGATCGTCCGGCGGCATCATCGGGGCGATCGCCCTGCTGCACGCCGAGAACGGCCGGATCACGCTCGTGCAGCAGGCCTCCGTTCCGGACTTCCCCTCCCTCGACACGCCGCTGCCGTTGAGCGAGTCGACCGTCGCCCTCTTCGAGGACAGCCCCGGTCGGTATATGCAGAACCTGACGAGCATTCCGGACTTCACCGAAGCGGGCCCCGCGATCGCGGCGCGGTGGCAGAACCGATTCGGGCACCCCATCGATGGCGTCATCGCGGTCGACGCCGTGATGACGGAGAACCTCGTCGCAGCCACGGGCCCGCTCACCTTCGGGCCGTTCAGCGCGACGAAAGACACCGTCGTGGGCCTGCTGATCTCGGAGATCTACGCCAGCGTGCCCGATCCGGCGGCGCAGGATGAGATCTTCTCCCAGGCGGCGGGAGCGCTGCTGTCCGCTGCACTGACCGAAGCGGCCCCGAAGGATCTCGTCGCCGCCCTCGCCGAGTCGGCCGACGAGGGACGCATCCGCATCTGGAGCGCGCATGAGGACGAAGAGGCGATCCTGTCGGCGTCGACGCTCGGCGGGGCGCTGCCCGAGGACGGCCCCCAGACCCACGTCGGCGTGCTCTTCAATGACACGACCGGCGGGAAGATGGACTTCTACGCGGACGCGGCCATCACGACGTCGATCGGCACGTGCGACGGCGAACCGACCACGCAGGTGACGGTGACCTGGAAGAACGACGCGCCCGCGGACGCCGGGACGGCGCTGCCGCCATACGTGACCGCTAACGGGTTCTACGGAGTACCCGCCGGGTCGACCAGGACCCTGATCACCGTGTACGGCCCCGAGGGCGCGACCCCGTCTCATATCGATCGCGACGGAGAAGAGGTCAGTGTGCAAACGGCTCTGCTCGGCTCCCGCTCCGCCGTTCAGCACGAGGTGCTGCTGGCTCCGGGCGAATCGTCGACGATCACCGTCGAATATCAGGGAACCGGCGCCGGAGAACGACTGACGGTGGTCGATCACACGCCCATGGTCACCGCACCCGACGTGTCCCGCGAACAACTGCGTTGCGCGTCGTGACTTTCCTGTTTCGATGATGTAGGGTCATTCTCACTGGGGAATATCTGAGTTCTGCAATTCTGTCGTGGGGACAGGAAGAGCTCACGCAGTCGGATGCAGGGGTGTATCCGAAGGCGATTCCGCGTGTATTTCTGGGGAGAATCATGCTGAAGAAACTGGCTGCCATCAGCCTTACCGCTGGCGTACTCGTGCTCATGGCACCTGCTGTCGCCTCCGCCTCACCGGTCGTTCCGACCGAGTCCGACTCGTATGCCGGCACGCCGCGGGTGAGCGTCGATGATCCGATCATCGACATCTGCGAAGTGTCCACCGTCGTCTTCGGCGCAGGCTATTTCCTGCCGTCTGAGAACGTCGGAGTGTCGGTCTCTGGCCTCAACGCGGGCGACTCCGCTGTCTCGGGCAACACGGCCGCGGCGGACGGCAGCCTCGTCGTCACCTTCCGCCCGCCGGCCGACGGCGAGGGCTCCTACGCACTCGCCTTCGACGGGTCGCGGTCGTACACGGCGACGATCACCGTCTCGCACGGCCACGATTCGGCGGTGAGCTGCGACCACGATCCCGGTGTCGCGGCCGCGGGCACGGAGCTTCCGCTCACCGGCGGCGGGCTCGAGCTCGCCCTCACGGGCGGCAGCGTCTCGCCGTGGGTTCTCGGAGGTGGGGCAGCTGCTCTGGTGGCTGGTGGAGTTCTCGTCGCCACAGGCGTCACGCGCCGTAAGCGCGCCTAGGTCAGGTCCCCGCTTTCAGCGGGAACCGACTGGACGACGGTGATCCCTCCCCCTCCGATCACCGTCGTCTGGTGAATCCGGTCCTGAACCGGAGGCCCACGGCCGCCACCTTCACTCTCAGGTGGCGGCCGTGGGCTCACTCATGTGCACCGGCCGTTCGAGGGAGAACATCCCGATCGACGTCACCGATCACGGAGTCGGCGTCGGCGTCTCCGTCGGCGGGTGCAGCGTCTGCCGGACCAGCTCGTGGATGTACCCGTAGTCAGGGGTGTGCTCGTCCACCCCGTTGTCAGGAGTGAGCTCGATCGTGGCGACGGTCTGCTCCCGGGCCTTCGTCATCAGGTCGAAGAACTCGGGCAGCTTGTCCTGAGGCAGATCGGTGCTGATCAGCGCGGTACCCGCGGCGGCCACCTCGTTGAAGCGCGTGAGCACCGTCTGCGGGGTGAACTGCGCGAGGATCGCCTCCTGCAGTTCGCGCTGGCGCTTCATCCGATCCCAGTCGCTCGTCGTGTACCGCGATCGCGCATACCACTGCGCCGTGTCACCGTCCATGTGCTGCTCGCCGACCTCGATCCACCCGATCGCCCATGCGTCGACGTCATACGGGTCGGTGCCCTCGGGTGGGCCACCCTTGGGCAGCCGCTCCGTCACAGTGATGTCCACACCGCCGAGCGCGTCGACGAGCGCAGCGAAGCCGTGCATGTCGACGAAGACGTAGTACGGGATCTCGATGCCGAGAACGCCCTCCGCCGCATCCTTGGTCGCCTCGATGCCGGGATCGGAACCGTGCGATGCGGCGTCCGGGTACAGGCCGGTGCCGTTGTCGTCACGGCAGATCTCTGCGGCATTGCGCACGTGGTTCATCCAGCCGTTCCAGCCGCACGCGCTGGAGCTGTGACCCTCGAAGCCGTTCGGATACAGAGCCTGCATCGGGCTTCCCTCGCTGAAGGGTGCATTGGGCAGCTCGCGCGGGATCCCGGTGATCGTCACGGCGCCGGTGGTCGCGTTCACCGAGACCACCGAGATGCTGTCGAACCTCATCGAGTCTCGGCCCTCGCCGCTGTCCGCTCCGAGCAGCAGGATGTTGTAATACCCCTCGCTCGGCGGCAGGCTGGGCCCGCTCTGTCCGAAGATCGTGCTGATCGTTCCCCGGGCTGTGCCGACGTACGACGCCGCGTATGCCGTTCCGGTTCCGACGAGACCGAGCAGAAGCAGGGCGACGAGTGGGATCGCGAACTTGGACGGGCCCGGGACCCTGACCAGTCGGACGAGCCGCAGCACATCGAAGGTGAGCACCACCCACAGCACGAGGTAGGCGATCAGCAGCACCTGGACGAGAGTCAGGATGACCGCGGAGAACCAGCCTCCGCCGACCGTGAGCCACAGCAGTACAGGACGAGCGAACAACGCCAGCCCTGCGCCCACGATCACGAGCAGCCATGCGGTCAGCGTCGCCCCGAGACCGAAGCGTCCGAGCCTGCGATTGCCGGCGAGAACCTGGGCAGAACCGGGCACCAGCAGGTTGAGCAGCACCAGCCACCACCCGCGTTTGGTCATCATCCCCGCATCGGCGGTGTTCGGATGCCGGATCGGGCGGCTCTCGATCAATGGTCGCGCCGTACCTCGCGGCGGCGCAAGGGTCACAGGGACCCCTTCAGCCGATCGTTCTTCTCCTCGACCTGCGCTTCGAGGTCGAGCGCGTAGGCCTCGACACGATCGGCGAGGTCGTCGTCGGAGGTGCCGAGGATCCGCGCCGCGAGGATGCCCGCGTTGCGCGCTCCCGCTATCGACACCGTCGCGACCGGGATTCCGGCGGGCATCTGCACGATGGAGAGAAGCGAGTCCATCCCGTCGAGGTACGCGAGCGGAACGGGGACTCCGATGACCGGCAACGCGGTCATCGAGGCCAGCATCCCGGGAAGATGAGCGGCCCCGCCGGCACCTGCGATGATCACACGGATGCCGCGACCGCGCGCTTCCCGCGCGTACTGCATGAGCTTGTCGGGGGTGCGGTGCGCCGAGACGACCTCCACCTCGTGCGGGATAGCGAAGTCGCTCAGCGACTGAGAGGCGTCGCTCATCACGCGCCAGTCGGAGTCGGAACCCATGACGACGCCGACGAGGGGCGCGGTGGAGGAGTGCAGTGGCTCAGTCACCCACTCAGGCTACGGTCTGGTGCTGGGAGAAACCCCGAACGGCACACCCCTGACCGCACGCTCAGTCGAAGTGCGCCGCCGCGGCGCGCGCGACGTACACCGCGTCATCGAGGTCGTCGCCCGTCACATTGACGTGCCCGACCTTGCGACCCGGTCGCGGGCTCTTTCCGTAGGTGTGGATCTTCGCCGACGGATGCTCGGACATGGCTCCGGCGAAACGGTCGCCGAGCGTGCCGGTCTGCGGCCCTCCGAGGATGTTCACCATCACGGACCACGCCGCCTGAGGCGCGGTGTCGCCGAGGGGCAGGTCCGCGACAGCGCGCAGGTGCTGTTCGAACTGCCCGGTCACTGCGCCGTCCTGGCTCCAGTGGCCGCTGTTGTGCGGACGCATGGCGAGTTCGTTCACGAGGATGCGCTCATCGTCGGTCTCGAAGAGCTCGACCGCGAGC
Organism: Microbacterium sp. CGR1; assembly: GCF_001266755.1. Taxonomy (NCBI): domain Bacteria; kingdom Bacillati; phylum Actinomycetota; class Actinomycetes; order Micrococcales; family Microbacteriaceae; genus Microbacterium; species Microbacterium sp. CGR1. Next base: position 287,044 of record NZ_CP012299.1, on the reverse strand, counting down.
ATCCCGGTGACCCCGAGTCCTTCCGCGATCGATCGACCGATCTCCTCGGCGACCCGGACGAGGCGCTCGGCCGCATGAGGCGCCGGCGCGATCACCTCTGCGCACACGCCCCCGCGCTGCACCGTCTCGACCACCGGGTAGGCGACGATCTGGCCGCCCGGACGACGAGCCACCTGCTGCGCGAGCTCGCGCACGAATCCGACCAGCTCCTCGACCAGCAGCGCCTCGCCGTCGGCGAGCCCGTCGAACCAGTCCTGAGCCTCGCCGGCCTCTCGGACCACGCGGACTCCCTTGCCGTCGTATCCGCCGCGGGGGGTCTTCACGACACCCTGCCCGTCGTGCTCGTCGAGGAATGCCTGCAGCTCGGAGGAGTCGCGCACCGGCGCCCAGTCCGGCTGAGGAACCCCGAGCTCTTCGAGCCTCGCCCTCATCAGGAGCTTGTCCTGGGCGAACTGCAGGGCGTCCGGCCCCGGGTGCACGGCGACCCCGTCTGCGACCAGTGCCCGCAGCACCTCCTGCGGCACGTGCTCGTGGTCGAAGGTGACGACGTCCACGTCGCGGACGAACGCGCGGACGACCTCGAGGTCGTGGTAGTCGCCGACCGCCGTCGCGGCGAGCTGCGCGGACATCCCCTCGTCCTCAGCGAGCACCCTCAGCTCGAGTCCGAGCTCGACCGCCGGAGCGATCATCATCCGAGCCAGCTGGCCTCCACCGATCACACCAACGCGCAGCGCCATGGGCCGCCTCCATTTCGTCCTGACCATTCTCGCGCATCGGCGCGCGCGCCGTTCACGCGTCCCGCCCGACGCGGTACCGCGCTCAGAATCCGGCAGTGCCGTCGTGACCTGACTGCGCATCGCGGTGCGCCAGGATCTGGCTCACCTCGATCTGATCGGCCAGTGTCTCGTGCACGAGCGTCACGTTCGGGACATTGGGCAGACGCAACGGCGCATCGACCCCGTTCGAGAGGGTGATCGTTCCGACGCCCCACATCCGCTGGATCATGCCGCGGCGGACGCCGATCGTGTATCCCCGAGCGTGCGACATCTCCCGCCGGTTGCGGGCGCCGACACCGTGATTGACGATGACCCTCCGCGTGGTGAGAGTAACGGAGCGCGAGTACCAGATGACCCAGGGCACGACGACCAGCAGGAGGACGATCGCTCCGGCTGCACTCAGCAGCATCCAGTTCTCGAACGGCGCCGGGAGGTTGTCGTAGAAGAAGGACGTCGCACCGAAGACGGCGATGAGCACGAGCGCCGACCAGAAGAGCCTCCGGGCGTGAGTGCGGAACCGGGCGATGAGCAGCTCTTCCGCGGGCGCACCCGGCGGTGGCATCGTCGGCCTTCCGCCGAGAGTCACGGGCTGAGTCACCCCTCCATTGTGCCCGCAACCGCCGACATCGCGGCTCGCGCGCCGGGCGTGTCAGACTCACGCCGGACGGACGTGCACCACATCTCCGGCAGAGATCGACGTGTCGGAGCCCTCCGCCTGCACGACGAGCCGACCGTCCACGTCGAGTCCGGTGGCTCTTCCGACGAGGACGGAGTCGCCGGGAAGGGAGACCCTGATGTCGAGACCGATCGTGGCGCACCGCTCGGTCGCGGCGGCGTGGAGACCGCTCGAGACGGCGTCGCCCGCTCCCGCGAGCTCGGCGACCAGCTGATCGAGTGCGCGCAGGTAGGTGGCGAGAAGCCTGTCGGCGTCGGCCTCGACGCCGAGGATCGCGAAGGACGTCGCGGTCGGCACCGGAAGCTCCGACCCTGTCATCGCCGTATTCACACCGGTTCCGACGACGACGGCATCCTGAGTCGCCTGCGCCAGGATTCCGCAGATCTTGCGACCGTCGACCAAGATGTCGTTCGGCCATTTGACCGCCACGTCGTGGTCGGGAAGCTGTTCGGCGATCGCATCCGCCATCGCCACTCCGGCCGCGAGCGGGATCCAGCCTCGCGAATCCGCCGCTGAGGGCAGCCTACGCAGCAGCACGGAGACGGCGAGCGATGCGCCAGGCGCGGATGTCCAGGAGCGGCCGAGTCTGCCGCGCCCCGCCGTCTGGTTGTCGGTGAGGACAACGGACAGGTGCGGCGTCGACGGCGAATCGCGCGCTCGCTCGCTCAAGATGTCGTTCGTCGAGCCTGCTTCGGTCAGCACCTCGAGACGTGAGGCGACCGCGGCAGTGAGTGGAAGGTCCACGTCAGACCTCCTCTTCGTCGGCCTCTTCGTCGTCATCGTCCTCATCGGTGCGCACTGCCCCGATCTCGTTCGCCTGCCAACGATCCCACTTCTGCATGAGCTGCGCGATCGCGGCGTGGAACTTCTCCGTGGCCACTCCGGGGGTCGTGTCTCCGAAGTAGTGCTGCACCCACATGCGCAGCCTCGCGATGGCGACCTCGTCGGCACGCACGCGTTCCACCTCGGCGACGATGTCACCCGCAGCGCCGGCGTCGAGCCATTCACAGTCCGACAGGTAGCCGTTGGTGTCGATCGATGCCCTCTCGTCGGCCGGCCGCGTGATCATCAGCGGCTTGCCTACTGCGAGGCGGTCGTAGACCATCGCCGAGATGTCGACGATCGCGACATCGGCGGCGGCCAGCTGCCATCCGAGCTCCGCGCCGTCGTCGTAGACGTGCTGTGCGGACGTATCCGCGGCGTTGGCGGCCGCGATGGCGGCGATGATGCGTCGGTGCGCGGCACCGTACGCGTCGTCGATCACGCCGCTTCGCGGGTGCGGGCGGTAGATCACGCGGTGCCTCTCCGATGCGAGCAGCGTCGTGACGAGGGTCTCGCCGTGGGTGGCGATCGACCCGTAGTGCGCGCTCGGGCGGTCGCCCTCCCACGTCGGGGCGTAGAGCACCACGGTGCGCTCGTCCGGAACGTACGGCAGCGTGCCCGAGTAGTGGTCGGCCTGCGGCCGGCCGATCTCGATCGTCCGTCGATCGATGTCCCAGTCCCAGAGAGTCCGTGACAGGCGGTCACGGGCAGCCTGTCCTGCGACCAGGGCGTAGTCGTACGCCTTGTACTGATTGGTCGTCATGTACATCTTGTCCGACTCGCCGTGATTGATGAACACGTGCCAGCGCCTGCCGTAGCGGAACATCTGGAAGTTGCGGGTGTTCTGATTCACGTAGAGGACGACACGGATGTCCTGCGTGCTGAGGAAGCGTTCGAGATCACGGATCGTAGGGACGAAGGCGACGGGAGGACCGTCCTCGTCGAGCAGCTTGTCGGCGCCCGTCGCCGACCGGGACAGCACGACGACGGGCCAGTGCTTCGACAGCTCCACGAGAGGGCGATACCACTGCCGCATCTGGTACATGTTCACGTCGCCGTCGGCGAAGTACACCGCCACCTGGTAGTGCTCCGGCGGGTGCGGTTCGCGCTCGGCGAGGCGCCGCCGCACTCGCTGCACAGCCTTGCGCGAGGCGAGCGCCCGCTTCAGCAGACGGTAGGCCTTCTTCGCATCGGACACAGCACCCATCCCTCCAGGATACCGAGTGCGGCGGCTCGCCCCGCCTGACGCCTTCCGAGATCACCGGTGCCGGGAATCAGCGAACGCGCGAGAAGCGCATGCCATGATCGTCATGTGCCTGACAACGACATCGCCGCCCCGGAGAACGGAGTGTCTTTCGTCATGCCCGTGCTCAACGAGCGCGCCTATCTGGAGCACGCAGTCGCCTCCGTGCTCCAGCAGGAGCTCACTGTCCCGGCCGAGCTGGTGCTCGCGCTCGGGCCTTCCACCGACGGCACGACAGAACTCGCTCAGCGCCTGGCCGCCGGGGACGCGCGGATCCGGCTCGTCGACAACCCCGCAGCTCACATCCCGGTCGGATTGAACGCCGCGATCCGGGCCAGCCGCTTCGCGACCATCGTCCGCGTCGACGCCCATTCCGAACTCGCTCCGGGCTATGCGGCCCTCGCCCTCGCGACTCTCGAACGCACGGGTGCCGCGAACGTCGGCGGTGTGATGCGCGCTGACGGGCGCACGCCGTTCCAGACCTCCGTCGCGCGCCTCTACAACTCCCCCGTCGGCCTCGGCGGGGGGGCCTATCACGGCGGCACCCACGAGGGCGAGGCCGAATCCGCCTACCTCGGCGTGATGCGTCGGTCGGTGCTCGACGAGGTCGGGCTCTTCGACGAGTCGATACGTCGCGGAGAGGACTGGGAGCTCAACCTCCGCATCCGCCAGGCAGGACATCTCGTCTGGTTCGATCCCGATCTCTCGGTGACCTACTGGCCTCGCGAGAGCTGGCTGCGCCTCGCCCGTCAGTTCCGGGCCACGGGCGCGTGGCGCGGCGAACTCGTGCGACGATACGGACGCCGCAACGGCATCCGGTACTTCGCTCCCCCGGCGCTCGTCGTCCTCGTCGCGGCCGCTCTCCTCACCGGCGTCCTGCAGTTGACCGGCATCCTCTCCGGCGCTCTCTCGCTCGTCGTCGGGGCCGTGGTCTATCTGCCGCTGGTGGCGTATCTGCTGCTCGTGGTGGGCGTCGCCTGCCTTCCCGGCGGTGGCGGGCTGCGCCAGAGACTGTGGACACTGCTGGTTCTGCCCACCATGCACCTCTCCTGGGGCCTCGGCTTCATCGAGGGCGTGCTGCGCGGCGCCCGCGACACGGTCGACGCGTCCCGACTCGGCACCCGCAACACGCCACTCCCCTGACGCGCCGCACCGCCGACCGGCTCACCGGGTGACGTACCCCTGGTCCAGGATCCGCGCGACGACCCGCTCGGCGGAGCGACCGTCATCCCGCGGGTTGAACTGCGCCCGCCAGGCACGATATCGCTCCGCATAGACGTTCCCGTGCTCGCCGTCGGCGAGTGCCGCGACCAGTTCATCCTGCGTGCGGACCAGAGGGCCGGGGGCGCGGGTCTCGAGATCGAAGTAGAACCCACGGAGCTCTCCGCGATAGTGGTCGAGGTCGGGCACGAGGAAGAACATCGGCTTGCCCGTGACACTGAAATCGAACATCACCGAGGAATAGTCGGTGATCAACACGTCGGCGGCGAGCAGAAGCTGCGAGGTCTCGGGGTATCCGGTGACGTCGATCACGCGAGCGCCCGCTCGGTCCCGTCCCGTGTCGATCGTGCGCGAGTGGCCGCGCACGAGCACGACGGAGTCCGTCTGCCTGGCGAGCGCCTCCGCGTCGATGAAGTCGACCATCTCGGGTCGGTCGTCGCGCCAGGTGGGCGCATACAGCAGCACGCGCTCGCCGTCGGCGATGCCCAGGTCCGCGCGGATCGCTGCGGCATCCCCGGTGACCAGAGCGTCGTTCCGCGGATATCCCTCGACCCAGATGGGCCGTCCGAAGAATGCGTACGCCTTGCGGAGAATGCGCTCGGAGTAGGTGTTCTGTGCCAGGAGCACGTCCCAGCGTCGAGACTCCTTGATGACCGCCGCCATCCGTCGAGGAGCGAACCCCGGACGGTGCAGCGCCAGCCGCTTCAGGGGCGTGCCGTGCCAGGTCTGCAGCACCTTCTGGCCGGGCTTGCGAGCGAAGCGGCGGCGCAGCCAGTCATTGACCACGAGCAGGCGGGATGCCGCGCGGGCACGCCACCACTCCGGGCTGCCCTCGACCACCGCGATCGCCCCGTCGGGAACCGCCACCGACAGGTCGACCACACTCCAGTAGCGCGTGACGTCCGGCGCCTGCGCGAACAAGGCGCGGTCGATCGCCTGCGGGTTGCAGCCGACGGCACGTCCGTAGAAGCTCTCGAAGAAGACGGCGTTCTCGGTCGCCCCGGGATGCGCGAGGTAGCGGCCCTCGAGCGTCGCCTGCCCCTCGCTCGTCTCATAGGCGGGATCGATCGGGGCCGCGATGCGCACGGTCGTCCCGTCGACGGCGACGCGCACGCCGGTCAGCACCTCCGCTGCGACGAGGAGATCACCGAGCTCCACGTCGGCGATGTGCAGCTCGTAGTCCCCAGTCGGCAGGGGAAGCTCAGGGCCGCCCCACCGTGCTGCGCGCAGCGGGAACGTCGCCTTCCAGGTCTTGCCTCCGCCGGTGATGCGCGCGCCGACCCGGGCGCGCGGCCCGATCAGCTCGGCGGTGGTGGGGCGCTGGCCGGCGCCTGCGATGACCAGCGTCTCTGCCGCCTCATCGATCCGGGCCGTGGTCATGCTGCTCCCTTCGGCGCGGGGATCCCCCGCGCACGGATTGTCTCGTAGACGCGCCGGGTGTTGCCGCCGTCGCGGAAGGCGTGCATCTCCGCGCTGAGCGTATCCGAACGCTCGGCGCGTGCAGAGAAGAGGTCCTCGTCGTCCAGAAGTGCAGACAGCTGCGGCAAGAGCGAGTCCCAGCCGGTCGCGGCGTCGTCGCCGGCGACGTCCTGGAACCGACCGTAGAAGCCTCTCGTCCGCGCGTAGTCCTCGGCGTCGGGAGCGAGGAACAGCACCGGCATTCTCAAGAGTCCCACGTCGTACGCCATCGAGGAGTAGTCGGTGATGAGCACATCGATCGCCGGCAGCACCGGCGTGACGTCGGTCAGCAGGCCGGAGCCGAGCATCCGCACCCTTCTGCTGGGCAGCGGAGGCGCATACCCGCCCTCTCCGAGCGGGTGGGAGCGAACGAGCAGCACGGCATCCCGCTGCTCGAGCATCTGGATGATCCGCACCCACTGAGTCGCCGACGGGACTGCGGGATCATCGGCTCCGTCGCGCCAGGTCGGGGCGTAGAGGATCGTCCGAGATGCGGTCGGCAATTCGCCGACGACGCGCGCCAGCGCATCGGACGCGGCGGCCCGACGCTCGGTCGGGTCGCCTGCGGACAGCACGTCGACGCGCGGCTCGCCCGTGACGACGACGCGGCCGTCGCCGAGCGCGAAGGCCGACTCGAGCCGACCCCTCGACCGGTGCGATGCGGCCGGGAAGACTCGGATCCGCTGAGCGGCTCGGCGGTACAGGAAGCCGACGAGACGACGCAGCAGCGGCGCACCGGGGACGTCCGGGACCTGCGTGGTCGCGGGTGAGTCCAATCCGATCCGCTTGAGGGGGATGCCGTGCCAGAGCTGCACGACGAAGGCACCGGACACCGCATAGCGGTTGACGTCGCCGAGGCCGTGCGTGACGACGACGACGCGGGCACGCGCCGTCGCCCACCACCCTCGCAGGCTGCCCTTGCGCATCGTGCGGAGGCCGAGCGCCGCGGCATCGCGGTCTTCCCGATCGGAGGACGTGAGCCACACGGTGTCGTGCCCCTCTGCTGCGGCGACACGGTGCAGGGCGAGAGCCCCATCCCCGACGCCAGCACCGCACCCGAACACCCATCGGGCGCCGCGCGGAATCACGAGGGTGCCGGCGCGTCCGGCGAGGTAGAGCGGTATCCGAAGCAGCTTGGCCGCATTGCCGGAGCCGAAAGAGAAGGACGCCACCCCGCGAGCCTATCGCGGGGTGGCGTCCTTCTCGGTGAGCACGGTTGCCGGAGTCAGCCGGCGAGGTCGCCCAGGGTCACATCGGCCTCGTATTCCTTGCCGCCACGGATGTAAGTGACCTTCGCGTCGCTGCCCCCGGCTGCCGCCCGCACCTGCGCCGTGAGGTCGCTGGCGCTCGTGATGGGCACGCCGTTGAACGCGGTCACGATGTCATCGGCCTCCAGCCCGCCGGCCGCGGCAGCGCCGCCACCGGTGACATCCGCGATGTAGGCACCCGACACGTCGGCATCCTTGACGCTGGCCGCATCCTGCACCGACGCCCCGAGCAGGCCATGGGTGGCTGCGCCGTCGGCGATGATCTCCTCCGACACCCGCTGAGCGATGTTCGCGGGGATGGCGAAGCCGATCCCGATGGATCCCGACTCCTCCGAGCTCCCGGAGCTCGCGATCGCGACGTTGATGCCGATGAGCTCGCCCTTGCTGTTCACGAGCGCTCCGCCGGAGTTGCCGTGGTTGATGGCGGCATCCGTCTGGATCACGGCGATCGAGATCGACTCCGACGTCTGCTGCGAGGTGTTGCCGGGCAGATCGAACTGGAACGGGCCCTCGCCCTCCTCAGGCGTCTGCTGCTCGTTCTGCGGAGCATCTTCCGAGGACGAGTCCGGAAGCGCCGACGACGCGATCTGGATGCTGCGGTTCAGAGCACTGACGATTCCGGTCGTGACCGAGTTCGACAGGCCGAGCGGCGCGCCCAGAGCCACCGCGGTGTCCCCCACGTTGAGCTTGGAGGAGTCTGCGAAGTCGATCGGGGTGAGATCTGTCGCGTCCTCGAGCTTGATGACGGCGAGGTCGTAGATCGGGTCGGTCCCGACGACGGTCGCCGAGAAGATGCGGCCGTCCGACGTGGTGACGCGGATCGTGGGATCGGCGACTGCGCCGCCGAGCGTCACCACGTGAGTGTTCGTGAGCACGTAGCCGTCGTCGCTGATGATGACGCCCGATCCGCTGCCGCCCTGATCGGAGCCGGCCACCTCGATGGTGACGACCGACGGGAGCGCCGCGGTCGCGACGGCCGTCGTCTCGTTGACGGAGCCGGGGTTGTTGACGGTGATGGTCTCGGGACCCTGGGCGACGCCCGTCGAACTCTGGTCGGAGATCCCGTTGAGGATCGCTCCGCCGCCGAAGCCCGCGACACCGCCGACGAGCGCAGCCGCCACGACGATCGCGGCGAACTTCACTCCGGCGCGCGGCTTCTGCTCTTTGACCTTGACGGAGCCGTCGACCGGCTGCCCGGCCTGAGCTCCGGTGTGCAGACCGAACGCCGCACCGGGAGAGGCCGCGGCCGGTCCGCCGACCGGGCCCGATGCGTGGCCAGGGTGGTGACCCGGCGCTCCGAGGTACTGCTGGGGGACGGTCTGGGCGTCCGGCGCCACAGGGGCGGTCGGCGCCTCGAATGCCGCCGCGGGTGACGATGTGAACGTCGCGGGAACGTGGTGTCCCTGATATGGCCCCGGGGCGGCGACGATGCCGGGGGTCTGAGCGGCGGCATCCGTCGTCGAACGGTCGACGACCTCTGCTGCCTCGGTGGACGGCGCTGCGTCATTCGACGCAGGTGCCGTGTGGTCCTGGGTGCTGTCTTCGTTCATGGTGTGTGCTCCTTCAACAACGCCCTCTCAGAGTGACGCCTGTATCTGTGCGTTTCGTATGGCGAAGATGAGTTTCACCTATGGCCTTAGCCTGTTCTTCATGAGTGTCATCCCCGGCGCATGGCGGCGCACGGCAGCGGGAGCCGGTCTGCTCGCACCAGACGGAACCGTCGCGCCCACCATCTTCGCAGAGATGTCCGCTGCTGCGGCCCGAACCGGTGCGATCAATCTCGGCCAGGGCTTCCCCGACGAGGACGGTCCTGCAGAGGTGCTCGACGCTGCCAGGGACGCGATCTCTCGCGGGGTGAACCAGTACCCGCCCGGAAGAGGGAACCCCGACCTGCTCGCCGCGATCAGCGAACACCAGCGGCGCTTCTACGGGCTCGAGGTCGACCCCTCCACAGAGGTGATCGTGACGGCCGGTGCCACCGAGGCGCTGACCGCGACGCTGCTCGCCCTCATCGACGGTCCTGACGACGAGGTCGTCGTCTTCGAGCCGTACTACGACTCCTACGCGGCGGCGGTCGCTCTCGCTGGCGCACGACTGCGCACGGTGCCGTTGCGAGCACCGGACTTCCAGCCCGATCTGGAGCAGCTGGCGGCCGCGGTGTCCGACCGCACGCGCATCATCCTGGTCAATGACCCCCACAACCCCACCGGAGCCGTCTTCGGTCGCGAGGTGCTCTCGGAGGTCGTCCGTCTCGCCGACCTGCACGATGCGATCATCGTCACCGACGAGGTCTACGAGCATCTCGCTTTCCAGATCCCGCACACCCCCGTCGCCACCCTGCCGGGTGCCGCCGAGCGCACGCTCACGATCTCGTCGGCAGGCAAGACGTTCTCCGCGACCGGCTGGAAGATCGGCTGGGTGCACGGCCCCGCCGATCTCATCACCGCTGTGCTGACCGTGAAGCAGTATCTGACATACGTGAACGGCTCGCCGTTCCAGCCGGCGATCGCCGTGGGTCTGCGCCTCGGAGATGCGTTCTTCGCGGGTGCCGCGTCGACGCTGGCGCGCAAGCACGAGATACTCGGCGCCGGCCTGCGCGCCGCCGGGTTCACCGTGCATCCGCCCCAGGGCGGCTATTTCACGGTGGCCGACGCGTCAGCGCTCGGCGGAGCGGATGCCGCGGAGTTCTGCCGCGCACTTCCCGAACGCGCAGGAGTGGTCGCGATCCCGCTGACCGCCTTCGTGTCGCAGTCACGCCGACGCGAGTACGCCGGGCTCGTCCGCTTCGCGGCGTGCAAACGCGTCGAGATCCTGGAGGACGCGGCGACGAGGCTCGCGACGAGCTTCTGAACGCTCCCGTTCAGCGCGGACCGACGGCGTAGCGGCGCCCGCGCAGGGACGGGTTCACTGCCCGCACGCGATCGATCGTGCTCCGCTCGACTGTCGCGACCGCGATGCCCTCGGTCGTTCCCACCCCGGCGAGCACGACGCCCTGCGGATCGACGATCTGCGAGTGCCCGACGCCGATCGGGGTCGGGTGGTCGGCGGCGATCACGTACGCGGTGTTCTCGATGGCGCGTGCCGCCAGCAGCGTGGTCCAGTGGTGCTCCTTGAGCGGACCGCGGACCCACTCGGCCGGCACCACCAGGGCGTCGGCGCCGGCATCCATCAGAGTGCGCGACACCTCGGGGAATCGCAGGTCGTAACAGGTCATCAGTCCGAATCGGATGCCCGCGAGCTCGAACGTCGCAGCTCCCCCGACCTCCCCCGCCTCGACCCAGTCGGACTCGGTCTGGCCGAAGGCGTCATACAGGTGCTGCTTGCGATAGGTCGCGAGGATGCCGTCGCCGCGCACCGCGACCACCGTGTTCCTCACATGAGCGGCGTCCGAGGCCTGCTCGGCCAGCCCCGCCACGATCACCACTGCGTAGTCGGAGGCCAGCGCAGTCAGTGTCGACACGAACTCACCATCGAGTGGCTCCGCATTCTCGGCGAGAGTGGCGTCCATCGGATCCACGAAGTAGCTCGAGTACTCGGGGAACACGACCAGCCTGGCACCGCGTGCGGCGGCCTCCGCCGTCAGCTCCGCGATCCGATCACGGTTGGCGGCGCGGGAGGCGGTGGGGGCGAACTGACAGACGGCGACGGGCACAGCGGCGGGCACGGCGGGGGTCTCTGGCATGCTCCCATCCTCTCGCACACGCGTCCTCGCGGCCTCGATTCGCGCACTCCTGATTCGCGTGTTAGGCTATTGATCGTGCCGCGGGGTGGAGCAGTTCGGTAGCTCGCCGGGCTCATAACCCGGAGGTCGCAGGTTCAAATCCTGTCCCCGCAACGAGAATGCGACACACGAAAGGCCCCTGATCGGGAGATATTCCGATCAGGGGCCTTTCGCATGTGTACCTCACGCCGGCCTCGCAGCCGAGCGACATCGAGATCGCTCGGCTGCGAGGGGTCAGCGGTAGCTGAGTGTGAGCTCAGGACCGGTCGGCTCGACGAACTTGACTCGGACGCTGCCCAGCGCCGCCGCGCCGGCCGCGACGTAGCTCATCACGACGCGGTCCCTGTTCGCGGTTCCGCCGTCCGGCAGGATGAGAACGCGCGCGACCGAGAGCGCGTCCACGAAGTCGCCCGCCGAGGCGCCCCCGACCCGGCCCTGTTCCCAGGTGCGGAAGACACTCGCCGCGGGTGAGCTGTCGCGCTGCACTCCCTCGGAGATGGTGGTGCGCGCCATCTCGTCGAGGAAGGCGAGATTGTCGAGAACCATATCGACGTCGTTGAGGACGGACTCGTCGAAGCGGTCCGGATAGTCGATCTCGATGCGCACCTGCACATCATCTCCGTCGAACGGCACCGAGCCGTTCATCGCGCCTCCTCCGGTTCCGCCGTCGAGGGTGATCTGTCCGAGATGACGGCTCTCCATCAGCTCACACCCCCAGATTCGCGCTGAGGATCTCTTCGGCAAGGAGGCGCGAGACCTCCTGCGAAGCCGCGGAATCCGACGAGAAGAAGTCCTCGACAGTCGCGTCGAACAGCTGATGCCCTCGGGCATACTCGGCCACGGTGAGCGCCAGGCAGCGCGCCGTCAGCGCGTAGAGGTCGCTCGCCGCGTAATGCGTGCCATTCGACGAGCGCCCGACGCCGGCGCCGCGGGGAGTCGGGTTCGACGCCGGCGCGCTGCCGAGCGCCGCTGCGGCACTGGCGAGCTCCGTATCGATCCGGCCCATGCTGTTCGACACCACGGTCGCATTGCTCCTGTCCATGCTCATCGTGCCGTCACCGACCGGGTACGGGCCGAGAGCGAACGCGTCCAGATTGTAGGTGGCGTTGTCGGAGCGGATGATGCTCGCGGCTTCGGTCATCGCGTCGTTGAGCTCGTTCTCCTGCTTCTCGAGCGCCTTATCGAGATTGCCGAGCGCCTCGTCGAGAGACGACAGGATGTCGGAATAGGTGTTGCCCTCGATGACGACGTTGCGGGCGATCCCCTGCACGGCGCTGCTGGCCGCGCCGGCGATTCCCGAGAGCACGGCTGCTGCGGCCACCGTGCCCGTGCCGGCCGTCACGATCGCGGATACGACGCCCGCCACCGCTCCGACGACGGTCAGCACGAGCGTCCCGTTGGCCGCAGCGGCGTTCCCCGCCTTCTGGTCCCAGGCGGCGCGAGCGCTGTCGCAGATCGACACGACGTCCTGTCGCGCGGCGGGCCACATGGCGGCCTGAGCGCTGTAGTTGAGCTGGAGGATCACGCATGCGTCCCCCAGGCCGTGGGTGACGGACTGGAACTGGATGTAGTACTTGTCGATGAACGCGGGCTTGAAGCTGCCCTCGATCTTGTTCGCCATCATCTCGTGCACCGAGTCGTTGGCTGTGCCGATCGCACCGGTGTTCTGCACCGACGCACCCGCGCCCGAGGTGCCGAGGATCGCGGCTGCCGCCGAGGTCGCACTCGCCGGTGCCTCGCAGGCGTCGCCGCCGTCCGGCAGATCAAGCCACTTCGACACGCGGGCATCGATCGCGGCCCGGATGTCGTCGAAAGCCGGTGCGACCGAGTGGTTAACGCCGTTGCCGTCGCCCCCGCCCTCGCCTGCGGCATTCGGCCGGTTGTAGAAGTTGAGCATGAAGCCCCACTTCGCGTAGATCTGGTCATTTCCCCAGTTCGGGTGAAAGCCCTGGTCCGCCATGAAACAGTCGATCGCGGCGCGCTTCATCTTGCCGATGATGTCCGGCAACTCCGAATAGTCAGGCATATCTCGATCCCCTCCAGTCTCGATTTCCGTGAAGTGCCGCCCGGACATCTCTCGACGCGTCGGGGCGGCTCCACCGAGAGACTAATCGATTCCCGGACTCCTTCGCTCGCGACCAGACGACACCCGCATCGCCCTCGGATCCACTCGTTAGACTGTCCCACCGAACGGCGCGACCGTCGACGGCGGCGCGGTCGGTGGAAACAATGACCCGGAGGTCCATGATGACGCAGACTCCCGACAGCGCCGCGGGGAACCGTCCCGCGCTCGCATCAGGCTCATCGCGGCGCGCGATCGTCAGCCTCTGGATCGGCGCCGTGGCTCTGCTGATCTCCGTCGCACTGATCGTGCTCCTCGTGCCCGTTCCGGCCCTGCTCCCGGTCGCAGCAGCCGCCGCGCTGCTGGCGATCGTCGCTCTCCTGCTGGGCGGTCGAGCGAGACGCTCCGCGGTCGCTCGCACGGGAACGGCGGCCGTCGTCGTCGCAGCGGTCGCCCTCATCGTCGATCTCATTCTCGTCGTCGTGATGGCAGTCGGCGTCCTCGCCGGCAACGGCCTCAACCACGTCGAGGTGCGTGCCACGGGCGGACCCGCATTCGCGGTCTCCTTCGCCGATGACACACAGGCGTACGACGAGGAGTGGGCCTCCAGCGGCTGGAAGCAGTACACGACGACCGGCGATTCGGCGGAGATCGTCGTCACCGCCCCGGACGACGACACGGACTCGACCGTGAGCTGTCAGATTCTGTGGAACGACGAGCTGGTCGTCGAGCAGAGCGGCACGGGCTCCGTGACCTGCCGCTACGACGCGGACTGACCGACCGGGCTGATCGGCGCGGACGGATCGAGACGGCGTCAGCGGACTGCTCGTCGCGCCCGGCACCTGCCTCCGCGGGCGTCGGCAGAAACGGACGATGCCGCCCCTCGCGAACGAGGGACGGCATCGTGTGCAGACGGGGCCGGGGCTGTTACTCCCCCGAGGCGGCTTCCAGGCCGAGCAGCGTGTTCACGGCATCCGTGAGGCGCTTGTCGGCCTCGGCGAACTTGGTCAGGTCGCCTGCCTTCAATGCGGCCTCTCGGTCGGTCAGCGCCTGCTGCGCGGCTGCAAGAGCCTCGGCCTCGGCGTCGGTCGGCACCGTCGGCTCGGTCGGGACCTCACCGGTGTCCGGGTCGGGCTCGGTCGGCTCGACCTCATCGTCTCCACCGGTCGCACCGGCATCACCGCCGAAGAGGGTGTCGAGCGCGGCGGTCAGCGTGTCTTCGAACGCGACCTTGTCGCCGAAGGCCACGAGGACCTTCTGCAGACGCGGCAGCTTGGTGCCCTCCGAGGACTGCACGTACACCGGCTGCACGTAGAGCAGACCGCCACCCACGGGCAGAGTGAGGAGGTTTCCGTACAGCACCTCGGACTCGCCCTGCTGCAGCAGGTTGAGCTGCGGCACCACAGCCGTGTCCGAGTTGTAGGTGTTCTGCACCTGGCCGGGGCCCGGCACGGTCGTATCGGTGTCGATCTCGAGCATTCGAAGCTGGCCGTAGCCTTCCGCCTTCACGCCGGCCTCCGATCCGGCATCCGAGTCGACCGCGAGATAGCCCATCAGCACGTCACGGTTGCTGCCGCCCTGCGCCGAAGGAATGAACGTCGAGAACATCGAGAAGCGCGGGGAATCCTGACCCGGCATCTGCATCGTCAGGTAGTACGGCGGCTGCAGGACCTGCTCGCTGCGCGGGTCGTTCGGCGTCTGCCAGCGGTTGTCCTGCTGCGCGAAGGAGCCGGCGGTGTCGATGTGGTAGGTGCCGAGGATGTCGCGCTGCACCTTGAACAGGTCGGTCGGGTAGCGGACGTGGCTCATCAGATCGGCCGACATGTCGCTCACCGGCTTGAGCGTCGACGGGTAGATGTTCTGCCAGGTCTGCAGCACGGGATCCTGGTCGTCCCATGCGTACAGGGTGACCGAACCGTCGTAGGCGTCGACCGTGGCCTTGACCGAGTTGCGGATGTAGTTGATCTCGTCGATCGCGAGCGTCGGCGACGGGAGGTTCGAGTCGGCGATCGCATCCGACAGGCTCACGTTCGTCGAGTAGGGGTAGGTCGAGCTCGTGGTGTATCCGTCGACGATCCAGACGATCCTGCCGTCCACCACGCTCGGGTACGGGTCGCTGTCGAGCTCGAGGTACGGGGCGACCTTCTGCACGCGCGTCTTGGGATCGCGGTCGTACAGGATCTGCGAGTCGTCGTTCACGAGGTTCGAGAACAGGATCTGCTCCGACTGGAACTTCAGCGCGTACAGCAGCTTCGTGAAGCTGCTCCCGATCTTCGGTCCGCCGTCGCCCTCGAACGTCGTCTTGGTCTCGCTGGCGCCGTCCTTGCCTCGCGGATAGTCGATCTCGACAGGATCGGTTCCGTCGGGAGAGCCGACGATCGAGTACTCCGGCGAGTTCTCGCCGAAGTACACGCGCGGCTCGAACTCCTCCTGCTGGGTGAGGAAGCCGTCGGACGGGATGCCACGCTCGAGGAAGACCGGCTCGCCGTCGGGCGTGCGCTGGTTGCCCGCTGCGACGACCAAGCCGTAGCCGTGCGTGTAGACAGCGGCGCGGTTGTTCCAGTTCGTGACGTCGACGCCGTTCATGTCGAGGTCGCGGACGGAGACGACCGTGTCCTGCATCTCACCGCCGATCTCGTAGCGGTCGACGTCGAGCTTCTCCTGGAACTGGTAGTAGCCGCGGTACTGCTCGAGCTGTCGCACGGCGGGGCTGATCACGTTGGGGTCGACGATGCGGATCGATGCGGTGGTCTCGGCGTCTTCACGCAGCTGGCCGGCCTCGGCATCGGTCTCGGCTTCGAACGGGGTGGTCTCGAGGTCGGCGACCCCGTACGCCTCCTTGGTGCCGTCGATGTTCCGCTGGTAGAACTCGGCCTGGTAGGCGTTCTGGTTCGGGCGGACCTGGAACGTGGTGACGGCCCACGGGAATCCGACGCCGACGACGAGCGAGGCGACGATGAGCAGCGCGGTCGCGGCGAGAGGGAACCGCCACCGGCCGATGACGGCCGTGACGAAGAAGAGGATGGCGACGAGCGCGGCGATGATCGCGAGGATCGCGAGGCCGGGGATCGTGGCGTTGACGCCCGTGTAGGCCGGGCCGACGATGCGGTCGTCCTGTGCGACGAGGGTCTTGTAGCGGTCGAGCCACAGACTCGCCGCCTGAACCAGAAGGTACAGACCCGCGATCACAGCGAGCTGGATGCGTGCGGGCTTCGAGATGCGCAGCTCGCCCTGACCGATGCGGACCGACCCGTAGAGGTACGACACCAGCGCGGTGACGATGAGGGTGAGCAGCAGGACCGCAGACACGAAAGCAAGCAGGATCGAGTAGAACGGCATCGCGAACATGTAGAAGCCGGTGTCGACGCCGAACTGCGGGTCGGTGGCGTCGGTCGCGACGCCGTTGGCCCAGAGCCAGACGGTCTTCCACTGGCTGGCCGCCGAGAAGCCGGCGAAGAGGCCGAAGAAGATCGGCATGCCCCACATCGCGAGGCGGCGGAGCGGCTCGATGACCTCCTGGTACCTGTCGAGCTGCGAGCTGAGCCGCACGTAGACGGGGCGCAGTCGGTACGCGAGCTGGATGGCGACGAACAGCGGCACGGCCATGCCGAGGAATCCGACGACGAACATCACCGCCGTGGCGAACCATTGGGTGGTGAGCACTCCCGCGAAGCCCACCTGGTCGAACCAGAGGAATTCGGTGTAGAGCGACGCGAAGACGAAGAAGGCGGCGATCAGCGCGGCGATGATCGCCAGCGAGATACCGAAGATTCTTCGCGAGGTTCGGGGAGTGGCCGGGTTCGGTGCAGAAGTCGAGGTCACCCTCCCATCCTAGGCACGCCTTACTGTGCTGCGGCTGTCATACCTGTCACGGGGAGGTCACGACGTCGCAGGTCGGGAGCGATCCCACGTCGCCGCCGTCCGCGATCACCTCGAGCGCGTCGAGCGATTCCTCCAGCGTCGAGGTGCTGATCACGGTCAGTCCGTCCGGCACGTGGCCGGTGACCTCGTCGCAGTTCGTCGACGGAGCGAGGAAGTACTCCGCCCCCGCATCACGGGCACCGTAGAGCTTCTGACGGATGCCGCCGATCGGCCCGACCGTCCCATCGGCCTCGATCGTGCCGGTGCCGGCGACGTTCTCGCCGCCGTTCAACTCCCCTTCGGTGAGGGTGTCGATGATGCCGAGCGCGAACATCATCCCGGCGCTGGGTCCACCGACGTTGTCGAGCTGGAGCGTCACATCGATCTCGAAATCGTAGTCCGTGCGCAACGTGACACCGATCACCCACGTCGTCACGTCACCGTCGGTCTGCTCGACGGGCGTCACCTCGACCACCTGTTCCTCGCCGGAGCGCTGCACGGTGAGCGAGACCGGCGCGCCCTCCCCATCCTGGATCGCCTGACGCAGCTGCTTCGCGGAGGTCACCGCGGCGCCGTCCACGGCGGTGATGACGTCCTCCGCCTCGAGCGCTCCCTCGGCCGGTGCATCCTCGACGACCTCCTGGACGACGACCTCGGCTCCGGTGTCGTAGCCCAGCTCGTTGAGCGCTGCCGCGGTCGCCTCGTGCTGCGAGTCCACCATGAGTGTCGCGTTGCGTTCGTCGCGCTGCTCCGTCGTGACCCCCTCGGGGAACACGGAGTCGAGAGGCACCACCGCTCGTGAGGAGTCCATCCACGCGAGAGCGAGCTCGAACCAGCTCGGGGTGCGCTCACGGTTTCCGACGACCTGCACGGTCGTGAGGTCGAGAGTCCCTCCGGTCTCGAACGTCTCGGCGCCGTCGACCTGGATGAGCGGAACCTGCTCGCCGTCGGCTCCTGCCGCGGTGCCGAGGGTGTCGTAGACCGGGCCCGGGCGCTGGATCACGTAAGGCGTCGGGAGGAAGGTCAGCACGACGAGCGCGATCAACGCGACGACCAGCGCCCAGACTCCCAGTCCGAGCTTGACAGACCGGGTTCGATCCACAGGGTTCCTCCGTCGTTCGCGGGCGGCGTACAGCGATCTGCCCGCTTCGGGGTCTCGCGGCCGATCCTGTGACTAGCGTAGATGCCACGGCTTTAGGCGTGCTGAGAGGCGAGCGACATGTCAGACAACGACCCGACCCCCGAGGACTTCCAAGAGTTCCTCCGACGCATGATGTCCGGCCAGGGCGCCGGAGACATCGACCCCGAGGCGCTGCAGAACGCCTTCGCGGGCATGGATGGGATCCAGATCGACCCGGCGATGATGCAGACGATCATGTCGCAGCTGCAGGGTGCGTTCGGCGGCGATCCCTGGGAGAACGCGCTGCGGCAGGCGCTGCACATCGCCAACCGCGACGGTCTCGGCATCACCGACGGCTCGCGGACCTCGCTCGTCGACTCCTTCGCCCTCGCGGACCTCTGGCTCGGCGAGGCGACCACGATCTCCGAACTCGGCGAGTCGCCGAAAGCCATGACGCGCGGCGAATGGGTCGAAGCGACCCTGCCCGTGTGGAAGGAGATCGCCGGCCCCGTGTCGACGAGCATCGCCGATGCGCTGACCAGCGCGCTCGACACGCAGGTGCCCGAAGAGATGCGCGACGTCGTGCAGGGCGCGGGCAAGCTCATGCGCGGTCTCGGCGGCTCGGTCTTCGCGGCGCAGTTCGGCCAGGTCCTCGGCAACCTCGCACTCGAAGTGGTGTCGGGCGGAGACGTCGGCATCCCGGTGCTTCCGGCCGGCACTGCCGCTGTCATCCCCCAGAACCTGACAGCATTCGGCGAGGGTCTCGAGATCCCCGAAGACCAGATCACCCTCTATCTCGCGACCCGCGAACTCGCATACGCCCGGCTGTATCGCCACTCGAAGTGGCTGCACCTGCACGTCATGGCGCAGATCACCGATTTCGCCCGCGGGGTCACGGTCGACGTGGATGCACTCGAGGACGTCGCAAGCCGTCTCGACCCGTCCAACCCCGAAGAGCTCCGCGCGGCCATCGAAGGCGGTGCGCTGCTTCCCACGCAGACCGACGCGCAGCGCGAGGCACTGGCCCGACTCGAGAACCTCGTCGCGACGATCGACGGCTGGGTCGACGTCGTGACCGCGCAGGCCACCTCGCGTCTTCCCGACGGTGCCCGCATCGCCGAAGCCGCACGCCGCCGCCGCGCGGTGGGCGGTCCCGCCGAGGACGCACTCGGCGCTCTCGTCGGACTCAAGCTGCGGCCCCGTCGTCTGCGCGAGGCGTCGGCCATGTGGCAGGCGGTGACAGACGCCGTGGGCATCGCCGGGCGCGACTCCCTGTGGGACTACCCCGACCTCATGCCGACGTCGGACGACATCGACGACCCGTCGGCGCTCGTGGCGCGACTGCAGGCGAGCGCGCGGGGAGAGCAGCCGGTCGCCGATGAGTTCGACGAGGCGCTGGCACGTCTGCTGGATGGCGACGACTTCTCGCGAGAGCAGCCGGAGACGCCCGAAGGCGAGCAGGACACCGACGGTGACGACGGCCCGGGGGGCGACCGACCCGTGTGACCGACGGGGTGGCAGAGGCGCGAGGACTTTTCCACGGATGCCCGCGACTCCCCCACCGGGAGCCCGGCTTTGCGCAGAATCGAGGGATGTCTCCTCTGACACCCAAGACCATCACTCGCCTGGATCCCGCGGTTCCGCTGCTCTGGCGCGACGGTGAGACCCTGCAGATCGGCATCGAGGGGACGCTGCGCATCGCCGCCTCGGAGCCGTGGGTCGAGCGTCTGATCGCTCGGATGGCCGCCGGATTCCGGCGCGGGGGCTTCGATGTCGTGGCACATGCCGCCGGCGCCCCGCGCGCAGAGGCGCGGATGCTCCTGTCGCGGCTCGAGCCGCTGCTCGTCGACGATTCTCCCGCTCCCCCGGCTGCGTGGGTGGAGAGCATCGACGTCGCCGACGCGCGATGCGAGTTCCGCATGCGCGAGGCGCTCCTCGACGAGGGCATCGCCGTCGGCGAGCGGGAGAATCCCCGCGACATCGGCATCGTGCTGGTCGAAGGTGCGGCGGCCGCGCTGCACTTCGCACGCTACCTTCGCGACGACACGTCGCACCTGCCGGTCGCGCTCGAGCGAGGACGGATCACGGTCGGACCCCTGGTGGTACCCGGCGAATCGGCCTGCCTGACCTGCCGCGACGAGCATGAACGCGAGCGCGACGATGCCTGGCCCCGCATGCACGCCCAACTCATCGGGCGCGGCGCGGGTCCGATCAGTGCCGCGCGGATCACGGAGGCGGCGACGCTCGTCGCGCGGCTGCTCGCAGAGAGCGCGGCCCCGGGCTCGTTCGTCGAGGTCAGCGGCGAGGGGCGCCGCGACTGGCGCTCGGTGACGTTTCACGAAGAATGCCGGTGCCGCGAGCAGTCGTTCCCATCTCTGCCAGGAACCGCGACGGGGCGCGTTCCCCGCGTCCCGCTGAGCGCGACCACGACAGCGAGAGAGTACGCGCGGCCCGCGTGACGCCGACGTAAGCGAGGCGGCGCTCTTCGTCGATCGCCTCGAAGCCGGTGGCGTAGGAGATCGGGAGTGCACCCTCCGCCCACCCCGCGAGGTAGACATGCGGCCATTCGAGACCCTTGGCGGCGTGCAACGTCGACAGAGTCACGGTGCGCATGGTGGGCTCGTGCTGGTCCTTCGCGCGCGCCATGAGCGCGTCGCTGAAGGTGCGCAGGGTCTCATCGGGTCCGGCGTCTTCGGCGAGACGCAGAATCGCCCGCCGAGCCTCCCAGCCGTCGCGCTGAGCTCCCCCGGCCGCCGGTGGCTCGTCGGAGAGACCGAGCTCGCGGAGGACCCTCTGGACCCCGGGCAGGAAACCGTGCTCGGTCGGCGCGACCGCGGCGGCCCGCAGGGCCAGGATCGCCTGTCGCACCTCGGGCATCGCGAAGAACCGGGTTCCACCCAGCACCGATGTCGCGATGCCCTCGGCGGCGAGCGCCTGCTGCAGCACCGCGGACTGCGCATGAGCCCGGTAGAGCACGGCGATCTCTGAGGGCGACGCCCCTGACTCGATCCGCGCTGCCACGGCGGCGGCGATCCCCTCTGCCTCGTCGCGCTCGGAGTCGTACGCCGTGACCGTGGGCGAATCCGCGTTGAACGTCTCTCTCGCCGGGACGAGTTCGAGGGCGCCCGGCCGCCCCTTCATCAGGGCGTTCGCCGCTTCGAGGATCGGGGCCTGCGAACGGTAGTTGGTCTCGAGACGCACGACCGTGGCATCGGGATGCCGCCGCTCGAACTCGAGGAGGAATCGCTGTTCGGCGCCGGCGAACGAGTAGATGGTCTGACTCGCGTCACCGACGACGCAGATGTCCTTGCGATCGCCCAGCCAGAGTTCGAGCAGGCGGTTCTGGAGCGGAGAGACGTCCTGGTACTCGTCGACCGTGAAATGCCGATACTGCTCGTGCACGGACGCTGCGACGCGAGGTTCGGCCTCGAGCATCCCGGCGCAAGCCAGCAGCACGTCCTCGAAATCGAGTTGGCGCCGCTCGTCCTTCAACGCTTCATAGCGCTGTTGCAGTTCGACGAACTGAGCGGAGTCGACGCCGCTCAACGTGCGGCCGAGCGACGCGTGCTGTTCGATCGACAACATCGACACCTTGCGCCATTCGATCTCCGAGGCGAGGTCGCGAAGCGTCGCGGTGCTCGGCCGCAGTCGCATCGCGTCGGCAGCCTGGCCGAGCAGCCTCACCTTGTTGTCGATGATCGACGGAGCGGGTGATCCGGCCAGTGTGGGCCAGAAGAAGTTCAGCTGGGCGAGGGCGGCGGCGTGGAATGTCCGCGCGGCCACGCCCTCGACGCCGAGCGCGCGCAGACGACCCCTGAGCTCGCCCGCCGCTTTGGCCGTGAAGGTCACCGCCATGACGCGCGACGGCGAGTATGCACCGGTGTCGACGCCATGGGCGATCCGGTGGGTGATCACTCGGGTCTTCCCGGTTCCCGCACCTGCGAGCACGGCGACGGGACCGCGCAGCACGGATGCCGCCTCCCGCTGTCGATCGTCGAGGGCTTCGAGCGCGCTCACGCGCGCTCCTCGAACCAGTCGAGGATCAGTGCGCGGGCGATGGACGCGGGTCCCGGGAGGCCGACGGGTCCGTCACCGGCGAGAGCGGACCTGATCTCGTCACGGGTGAACCAACGGACGTCGATGATCTCCTCCCCGTCGGGCCGCAGCTCGTGCTCATCCAGAGCGACGGCACGGAAGCCGAGCATGAGCGAGCGAGGGAAGGGCCACGGCTGAGACGAGACGTAACGCAGCGAGGCTAGCCGAACGCCGGATTCCTCCTCGAGCTCACGATGCACGGTCGACTCCAACGACTCGCCCGCCTCGGTGAATCCGGCGAAGCATGAGTACATCCGGCCGCCCCAATTGGCGTTCGCCCCGAGCAGGAGCCGTTCGCCGTCAGAGCTCTCCACCGCGACGATGACGGCTGGGTCCGTCCGAGGGAAGTGCTCGCGACCGCAGACGAGGCAGCGGCGCGACCATCCGGCCTGGCGCAGCTCCGTCCCTCCGCCGCATCGGGGGCAGAACGGTGCGTCCCGCAGCCAGCCTCCCAGCGCGAGCGCCTCGATGAGCAGCTCCGTGTCACCCGAGCCGAGACGCGCGCCGAGGTCGCGGAGTCCCAGCCACACCTCGTCGGGTGCGGTGTCGACGGTGTCGCCCTCGGGCTGCAGAACGGCGAGAAGCACGGCGGTACCGTCACCTTCGCGCCCGAGGAGCGCCCAGGTCGCATCGACGATCTCGGCGGCGGGAACCCGCAGCAGCGTGGCCGATTCGAGGTCGGCGCCCGAAATGCGCACGCGGCCGTCTCGTACGGCGATGACCCGCGTCGCCTCGTCGGCGCGCAGACGATCGAGGACTCCGGGTTCGACCCGCAGATCCGCTGCGCGATCGAGGGATGTGCTGCTGCCGGCGATCATCGTCTCCCTCTCTCACGGGCGTGGCGGAAGCTGGACCACCCCCACGTCCACCTACCCTGGAGGCATGGGACGCTCTCCATTCACTCTAGCCGCGGCGGTGACTGCCGCACTGCCCGGCGCCGAGGTGATCGGGGCCCGCACGCTCAGCGCCGACGGTGACGGACGCTTCGACTCCGCGGTCGCCACTCTCGCAGACGGGCGCGAGCTCGCGATCCGTGTCGCCGATGACGACGAGACCTCACGCGAGCTGGCCGCCGAGGCCCTCGCGCTGCGGGCTCTGACGGCCGGTGCGCGGGCGATGCTCCCCTTCCGAGCCCCCGAATACATCGGCGAGACGCGACTCGCAGACGCCCGCGCGCTCGTGACGGAGCTGCTGCCCGGATTCCAGATCGAGGCGGCGATGGTGCCGGCCGGCCGTGGCGCCGCCGAATCGATGGGTGCGGCGATCGCGGCAGTGCATTCCCTGCCCACCTCGGTCGTGAGAGGCGCCGGATTGACGACGCGGTCTGCGCAGGAGAGCCGCGACGAACTCGCTCGACTGATCGACTCCGCGGCATCGACCGGGCGCGTCCCCGCGCGGCTCACCGTGCGATGGCGCGACGCCGTCGCCGACGACGATCTCTGGCGGTTCGAATCGACGGTCGTGCTGGGCGGCGTGCAGTCGACTTCCTTCATCTTCCGGGACGACCCGGATCTCGGTCCCGAGGTCACCGGACTCATCGGCTGGCATTCGCTGGCCGTCGGAGATCCGGCGATCGATCTGTCGTGGCTGTCCACCGCCCCTGATGCGGCGCACGACGTCCATGCCGCGTACGCTCGGGCCGCCGACCGCGGGCCGGACGGCGCTCTCGAGGTGCGCGCACGCCTGCTCGCCGAGCTCGAATTCGCCCGATGGCTCGTCCACGGCGACTCCTTGCACCGACCCGACATCGTCGACGACGCCGCCGCCCTTCTCGAGGCACTCGCCGAAGGATTGCACAGCGACGATCTCGGCGTGATCGCGTCGCGCAACGAGGGCGTCGAGTCCGCCCTGGACGCGCTCGACAGAGTGCCGGCACGCGCCTCGGCGGGGGCCGACACGTCGATGCAGACCGACGCGTACAACCCGAACGAGCTGTGGCGCGACGACGACGCCGACGGTCCTGATGGCGATGCCGACGATCAGGCGACGAGCGATCTCAGCGACGCCGCCGCGGACGCCGCTCGTCGTCTCGAGGTCGGTGGTCTCGAGACGGAAGATCTTTCAGGCGTGCGCAGGCACACCGCGCAGGAGCCCACCGCGGAGCGACGCCCGGTCGATGACCCGGCGCGGACTGAGCGAGCGGACGGCTCAGACGAGGGATCGCCGGAGGACGAGGCTCAGCGGGCTGCCCGAGCAGCGCTCCAGCGCTGGAAGAGCTCCGACTCGGAGTAGACGCGGTCACCGCGGATGACGAGGTCGTCCGCGACGTAGTACAGCGCCACGTCGATCTCCTCCAGGGGCACTCCGAAACGACGGTGGTAGGCGAGACGGTAGAGCGCGAGCTGCAGCATCCGCTCCTCCCGTTCCCGAGGTGTGCGTGGGGCCTTGCCCGTCTTCCAGTCGACGATCTCGATGCGCCCGCCGCGATCTTCGCGTCGATAGACCGCGTCGAGTTTGCAGATGACGATATGGCGTTCGTCACCCGGCACAGCGCCACCCAGCGCGAAGTCGATCTCGATCTCGACCGCGATGGGCTTGAGCGCTCCCCACTCGCTGGCCTCGAAGATCGACTGCAGGGTCTCGAGGTCGGCGGCGTCGGCGGACGAGACCTCCGCTCCGCCGACGGTCTCGACGAACGAGAGATCATCCTCGTCGACCTCCCACAGCGCCTCGTCGACGCGCTGACCGACGCCGACGAGTTCGCTCCGCCGCTCGACCCATGCGTGGAACAGCGTGCCCAGCCGGGTCTGCCGATACGGCCGCTCAGGCATCGGACGGACGATGGAAGACACGGTGCCGGTGAAATCGGTGACGTAGTCCTTGAAGCGGGAGGCCGGCACCCGGGTGGGCGGTGATGCGTCGGTGCCACGCAATCGGGCGGCGCGCTCGGCGAGCAGACGCGCCAGTTCGGGAGCGGCCTCCGGCTCCCCGTCGGCTGCCGCGCGCACGGCAGCGGCGGCTGCCTCGACGACTCCACGCCGAGCGCCGAGCGGGTCGAGAGGCCAGGTGAGCGTTGCGCCGGGGCCGTCGTAGGGGTTCTCGTCCGGATCCACGGGCTCGATCGGAGCGATTCCGAGAATCTCCATCGCCTCGGTCAGATAGGGGCTCGGCTTCTTCGGCTGCTTCTGCCCCGCCCAGTGGGCCCCGGTCAGAAGCAGATGACTGCGCGCCCTGGTGACGGCGACGTAGGCGAGTCGACGCTCCTCCTCCTGCTGATACTCGCGGTAGGCGTCCTTGAAGACCGTGATCGCGCCCGGCGCTGTCTTGCTCCTGCTGGTCAGCGATGCGATACCTGCCTTCTGCCGCTTCGCCGCATCGAGCTCTTCGTCCGAGGGCGCTATCCAACTGAAGGTCGGCAGGGCCGCGCTGTCGCCTCGCAGAGCGAACGGCAGCACTCCGAAGCCGAACCATCCTGAGGTGTCCGTCGGGCGCGACGGCAGTTCGCCCTCGACCATACGGACGACGGCGACCGCATCCCACTCCAGCCCCTTGGATCCGTGGATCGTCAAAAGCTGGACGACCCCGGGTTCGGGCGGCTCGGGCCGCGGCACCAGCTCGTCCGTGCTCTCGGCCTTCTCCAACCAGGCGAGGAGACTCGAGATGGTCCCCCGTTCGTCTGCGGCGAGGAACGACCGGACCTCGTCAGTGAACGCGCGCAGCTGCGTCGCCGCGATACGCGCCGGCCCTCTGGTCTCGTTCGCTGCGAGCTCGATGTCCAAACGCAGCTCGAGCTCGATCAGCCTCAGCAGATCGGGAAGCGGAAGCGACGACGCCCGTCGGAGGCGTTCGAGCATCTCGCCCGCGGCACGGATGCGAGAACGCCCGTCCGGCGTGATCCCGGCGAGAAGGCGGTAGTCGTCGCTGAGACCGCGGAGCACGTCGACGGCGTCGATGATCGACAGCGCCTCGTCCGCCCCCCGTGACGCGCGGATGCGTTTGCGGAGCTCGTCGTCCAGCGGCAGCAGCCCGCTGTCCCGACGGGAGAGCTCCGCCGCGAGCTGCTGCAACGCCGCCATGTCGGCGACACCGACGGAGAATCGAGGACCGACGAGGAGCCTGATCAACGCAGAGCCCGCCGTCGGATCGTGCAGCACGCGCAGCGTCGACACGACATCGACGACCTCGGGGGTCGCCAGGAGTCCCCCGAGCCCCAGGATGCGGTGCGGAATCCCTTCTGCGGCAAGGGCCGCCGCGAACGTCTGCATGTGCCGCTTCGACCGGAACAGCACCGCTCCGGTATGCGGCTTCGCGAGGTCGTCGTGCTCCGCGCGACGCGCCGCGAACCATTCGGCGACCGCGCGAGCCTCGTCATCGACGGTGAGCGGGAAGCTCATCTCGACCGCCCCGGGGCCGGCGCCGGGACGAGACTCGAGCGGTGGCACATCCAATCCGGGCCTGCGCAGCGGACCGAGGATGCGGTTGGCGACACCGAGGATGCTCCGGTCGTTGCGCCAGCTCGTCATCAGACTGTAGTTGCCGACGCTCTCGTGTTCGGAGAAGGTGCGCGCGAAGGCGTGCAGATTGTCCGCGCTGGCGCCTCGCCATCCGTAGATCGACTGGTGCGGATCCCCGACCGCCATCACCGCGGTGTCGCGGAAGAGTCGGGCGAGGAACTGCGTCTGGATCACCGAGGTGTCCTGGTATTCGTCCAGCAGCACCACCTGATGCTGCTGCCGCAGGTCCTCGCGCACGTCGGGAGACGACTCCACGATGTCGTAGGCGCCGCTGACCTGGTCGGCGAAGTCCAGCACTCCGCGGCGCTCCTTCTCGGCGATGTAATCGCGCACCAGGACGGACAGAGCGGGAAGAGCGCGCAGGTTCGCAGCCGCGGTCGCGACCTCCGCGTTGCTGAGGTACGGCTCGAACGCCTCGGCCTGGCGCAGCGCGATGCGATCGGCGCGGTCAAGATCGACCCGGTGATCGAGCGAGTCGCCGGCCAATCTCTGAACCGCGTCGACCACCCCCGCCACCGACCGGTCGATCTCCTCCAGCTCCGGCAGGTCGGCGCGCAGCACCACGTCGCGCACGAGCATCCAGGATGCGGCCTGGCTGAGCATGGCGACGTCGGAGTCGCGGCCGATGCGCGCCGCGTGCTCGCGCACGATGCCATCCGCGAACGCGTTGTAGGTCGAGACCTTCGGACGGATCAACAGATCCTCGGCCGAACGGGGGGTCGAGACCGCCCCGGTGCCGAAACGTGCGGCGAGCTCGTCGAGCACCTGCGATCGGACGACCTCGCGCTGTCTGGCGTTCGCGGCTCTCGACACCCGATCGAGGGCACCGCTCGCCACGATCTCGGGCAGGTGCGGCAGCAGTCCTCGTCTCCCGTATTCGTCGATGAGCGCCAGACGGACGCCGATGCGCTCCGCGAGCTCACCCGCGGCCTTGCGCGTGAAGGTCAGGCCGAGGATCTGATCGCGTCGCACATGCCCGTTCGCGACCAGCCAGACGACGCGGCCGGCCATCGTCTCGGTCTTTCCGCTGCCCGCGCCCGCGACCACCAAAGCCGGCGCCGGTGGCGACTCGATCACCCGCTGCTGAGCCTCCGTCGGTGCGGGGAGACCGAGCGCGGCGGCGACGTCCAGAGCAGAGATCCCGTTCCCCGCTCCCGTCCACGCCGTCACGCGCTCACCGCGGCGACGGTGTGGATGCGGCACGGCTGGACTCGCCATTGCGTATCCGCGCAGTGAGCCTCGACATGGGCCGTGAAGCTCGCCGCCGACATCCCTCGGGCGGCTTCCGCGATCCGCCCGAGGAACTGGACACGCTCTTCACCGGCGAGGGTGTGCTGGTGCGCGACGCGGAAATCGCTGCCGGCCAGGGTCTTGGCGACCAGGACCAGGCGCGCGCCGGCGAGGGCCGCAGGATCCGCTCCCGCCACGAGTCCTTCCTGCACCGCCACCTGGTATGCGGCGAGCTGGGCGTGGTCCGCCACCTTCTGCTCGCTCTCCGGCTCGTACTTGCCAGTCTTCAAGTCCACGACCACGACGCGCTCCCCGCTCTGCGCATCGGCCATGCGCGTCCACTTCTGTCCCCGCGCCTTCGCATGCTCTCCACCACCCGCGGTGTACGCCTCGACCCGGTCGATGAAGCCGTGCACGATCGCATGGTGCGGATGGGGGTCGCCGTCGACGCTCGCCGCACGCACGCCCGGCGCGATGCCCTCCTGCTCGGGCACCTCGACCGCGAACCGGAACTCCACCTCGCCGGCGATCACCCGACCGCCTTCGTCCGCCACGTCCGACAGGTAGCTGTGCAGTCGATCGATGTACAGATCGGCGCGGCGCCTCTCCTTGCGACCTATCCAGGCCGTCTCGAAATCGAGCTCCGGCCAATGCTCGGCCAGGACCTCACGCAGACGGTCCAGTTCGCCGTCGGGCACCTGCTCCATCGCCTCGTGGATGATCGTGCCGATTCCGGCCGACGGCGGCATCACGGTGTCGCCGCCCAGGGCGGACACGGCCCAGTTCAGCTCGCACTCCTCGAAGGACTCCATCCGCGACGGCGAGACCCGGGCGGCGTCGACGGCGAGGTCGTGCAGCGGTGCATCGGTCGTCGGCGGCGTCACTCCGTACCACTCGTCCGGATCGGCACCCGGCACTCCCTCCCGCGCGAGCACCGCCAGCTGGGCGGAGGCGTGGTCTCGGGCGGCACGGACGGTCGAGGTCGTCAGTACCCGACGATGACGCGCGACGAGACCGCGCAGCGTGAGCGGGTGCTCGGCCGAGGC
Source organism: Microbacterium sp. CGR1 (assembly GCF_001266755.1). Lineage (NCBI taxonomy): Bacteria > Bacillati > Actinomycetota > Actinomycetes > Micrococcales > Microbacteriaceae > Microbacterium > Microbacterium sp. CGR1. Next base: position 257,991 of record NZ_CP012299.1, on the reverse strand, counting down.
ATGCAGCTCGGGCGGGTCGGGCGGCGGGAGGAAGCCGAAGAACGCACTGGGTGTCATGTCGTCGTCATCGACCGCGGTGATGAGGAGTCTGCTCCGCGAACGAGAGATGGCGCGGACGAACAGCCGCAGCTCATCGTGCAGAGCGGCGCGGCGCCTGTCGAGTGCCTCGGGCGGGTGCTCGGCGGTTCCGGTGCGGGATGCGAGCAGTGCGTCGGCGAGACGCCAGGACTGGAGCATCCCGCCGCGCAGCCGCACATTCGGCCAGATTCCGTCCTGCACTCCGGCCACCACGACCGCGTCGAACTCCGTTCCGAGTGCGGTCGCCGGTGTGAGCAGGGTCACACGGCCCGGCCGGTCGGGACTCGAGAGAGAGTCTTCGGGCACCTCGCTGTCGAGGATGTCGCGCACGAAGACCTCCGGCTTCTCGTTCGGGGTGCGCTCGACGAATCGCTTGGCCGCACCGAACAGGGAGACGAGCGCATCGAGGGCTCGCGCCGTCTCCGCGCCGCTGGTCTGCAACGACATCTCACGCCAGGCGATCTGGAGCTTGCGCCCGTCGACCGCTCTGGCCTGGTCCCAGACCCGCCACAGGAGATCGTGGATCGTCTCGCCGTCGGCAGCCGCGGCGGCCACATCTGCGATCGTCGCGGCGAAGCGCGCGGCCAGGCGCGATTCCTGGGCGTCGATGAGCGTGAAGTGGTCGGGCGATGCCAGCGCCTGGCGCAGCAGTTCCCGTGCGGGCGTCGAGCCCCCCAGGTCGAGCTCGATATGGCGCAGACGAGCGCGAAGGCGTCGGAGCCCGATCGCATCCATGCCTCCGAAGGGCGTGCGGAGCGCCTCCTCCCAGTCCTGGGGAGTCCGCTCCTCGGCCGGCGTGAGGGCCAGGCGCACGATGCCGACGATGTCGCGCACGATCGGCTCGGAGCCGAGAGGACGTTGCACGCCCGCGGCTCTCGTCGGGATCTCCCGCGCGGCGAGCTCTGCGTCGAGCTGCGTGACCTGCCTGGTGTCGTGTGCGATGACCGCGATGCGATCCCACGGGACGTCATCCACGAGATGCCATTCGCGCATGACACCCGCGATGCGGTCGAGCTCTTCATGCGGTGACGGGGCGATGAAGGTGCTCACGTCGCCGGGGGCGCCCGGGCTGTGCGCGGCGACGGGCTCGGGCGCGCGCCTGTGGTCGACGCGACCCGACACGCCGATCGCTTGCGTGACGGTGCGGGTCAGCGCGGTGAGCGCCGGCGCCTGACGATGAGGGACATCGAGCACGTGGACCTCGCCCAGCGCCGTGGCGAGCTGCGCGAACAACTCGGGGCTCGCGCCGCGGAAAGCTCCGGAGGAGATGTCAGGATCGCCGAAGGCGAGCACTGCCGTGCCTCGCGCACGGAGCGCCTCGACCACCGCGATGCCACCGCGCGTCAGCTCCTGCGCGTCGTCGATGAGCACCACCCTGAGGTCGGCGAGAGGGCCGAGGGCACTCGGCTCGGCGGTGCGCAGGATCGTGCACGCCTCGGCGAGCAGGTCTGCCGCGTCGCGGTGGGATGCCCGTGCCAGGTCGAGCACGGCGCGGTATTCGACGAGGAACTCGGCGACGGACGACCAGGCGGGGACATCGGACGTGCGCAGCTCGTCGGGCTGCGCCCCCAGTTCGACGCATTCCGCGAGGAAGGCACGGAGCTCGGAGCGGAACCCCTTGGAGGCGCGTACGGCGGGGCTCAGCGCCTGCGGCCAGTCGATGCGCTCGTCCTCCGCATCGCCGGCGAGGAGCTCGGCGATCAGGCGGTCCTGGTCTGCGCCGGTCAGCAGAGCCGGTGGCTCCGCCCCTTCGCGAACCATCGCTCCGCGCACCACCTGGAATGCGAACGACCCGAGCGACCTGGCCAGCGGCCCGGGAGTGGCCTGACCGATCCTGACCCCGATGCGGTCCCGCAGCGCGGTCGCCGCCTGCCTGCTGGGAGTGAGGACGAGGACCTGCTCCGGACGCATCCCCGCTGTGTCGAGCAGATGGACGACGCGCTCGGTGAGAGTGCGGGTCTTGCCTGTGCCGGGCGCCCCGATGATGACGCCGGATGCCGAGGCGTCTGCACCGATCACGGCGTTCTGCGCGGCATCCTCTGTCATGTCCTCCACGCTACTGCGGCGCGCCGACATCACCGGGCGTCGGCGTCTCGCGACGGTGTGCGCTCAGGGCGAAACCGGCCCGATCCGCGGATCCCGTGACCTCGCCGCCCGGTAGAGTTGGGCTCAGTCGTCGACCTCCGAGGTCGACTCGACCACAGCATCGTCGACTGGAAAACAGGAGTACGCGTGGAAATCCGCATCGGCATCATCAACACCGGCCGTGAGCTCAGCTTCGAGACCGCATCGAGCGCGGACGAGGTCCGCACGCAGGTCTCCTCGGCTCTCGAGCAGAACACTTCTCACCTGAGCTTCGCCGATGTCAAGGGCAACTCCTACCTGGTTCCGACCGCGAACCTCGCGTACATCGAGCTCGGCACCGAGGAGTCTCGTCGCGTCGGCTTCTTCGCCTGACCCCACGATGTACATCCTCCTCGCTCTCGTCGGGGCGTGCGCGCTCGGCATCGCGGCCCACTACATGATCGGTGGGCGGGAGTTGCGCGGGGTCGCTCTCACCCCCGCTGTCGCCACGGCCCTCGCGGCCGTCATCTACACCGGCCTGCAGTGGCTCGGCGTGGGCGAGGACAGCATCTGGCTATGGCTCGCGAGCGTCGTGGGCTCCGTCGGCATCGCGGCAGTCGCCACCGTCGCGATCGTCGCGTCGCGCCGACGTAGCGATGCCGCGGCCAAGGCGGCGCTCGGCATCTGATGCCGTCGGCCGGGTCCGTCGGCTAGGAGGCGAGACCCATCGCATCCATGCGGCGTGCGTGCGCGCCCATCAGCTCGGTGTAGACCAATTCGACGCGGTCCTCGCTCATCGCGGCGAGCTCGGGCTGACGCAGCGCGGACCGGCACACCAGGATCGTGTCCCCCACGAGCCGGCGCGCCCACATCGAGAGCAGCGACCGCCACTCGCCGTCGCCGTCGATCGTCTCCTGGATGATGGCGACGATCTCGTGTCGCGCATCGTCCTCGGAGAGGATCTCCGCGACCCTCTCCCCCGTGTCGCCGTAGCTCGAGGCGAGTGCGAAGTAGAAGTCGTCGAGCATCCCTGCCGTGATGTAGACGGCGAGGAGAGTCTCCCGCGGACGCGCGCCGATGGTCTTGCGCCGGAAGGCGTCGAGGTTCTCCCTGAACGGGAGCATGAGCTGCGTCGGATCGTCTCCGCGCTCCGCGATGAGTTCGACGATCGCCCGATGCTTGGTGAGCGCAGCACCGGCTGCCCGGGAGAGCGCCTCCTTCTCGGAGAGCTCCGGAGTCGCCCTGATCAGCCGCGTGAGCGTCTCGAAGTACCCCAGCTGGAGGTACGCCGCCTGTCCCAGGAATCGCGGCAGCTCCGGCGCGAGTTCGGCGAAGTCGACCCGCGTCGCCGCTCCTTGATCGCCCCGACTGCGCAACGTCATCGTGCGCCGGGGCGTCCTACGCTTCCAGAACCAGTTCACCACGGGGTTCACACTACCCGGGGGACGCGATATTCCCGGGCGTCGCCACCCCCTCGGGTAGGCTGTCCCTGTCCCCGCCGTCGGAGCGGGGCCCGCGCCTGTGGCACAAGAGACGGCGTGGATCCGTGAACATGGCGATCCTCGCAGGTCGCCGGACAGGCATCTGAACATTGACAACCTTCGCTGATCTCGGAATCGATCAGGACATCATCGACGCTCTCGCCTCCAAGGGCATCGTCGACGCATTCCCGATCCAGGAGCAGACCATCCCCCTCGGCCTTCCGGGCCAGGACATCATCGGCCAGGCCAAGACCGGAACAGGCAAGACCTTCGGCTTCGGCATCCCCGTGGTGCAGCGGCTCGGCCTCGACCCCGAGCACGGCGTCAAGGCGCTCATCGTGGTGCCGACGCGCGAGCTCGCGGTGCAGGTGTACGAGGACATCGACCTGCTGACGAGCAACCGCTCCACCAGCGTCGTCGCGATCTACGGCGGCAAGGCATACGAGGGCCAGATCGACCAGCTCAAGGCGGGCGCCCAGATCGTCGTCGGCACGCCCGGTCGCCTGATCGACCTCGCCGGCCAGCGTCTGCTCGACCTCTCCAACGCGACCGAGGTCGTGCTCGACGAGGCCGACAAGATGCTCGACCTCGGATTCCTCGCGGACATCGAGAAGATCTTCCAGAAGGTCCCGGCCGTCCGTCACACCCAGCTGTTCTCCGCGACCATGCCCGGACCGATCGTCGCGCTGGCTCGTCGGTTCATGACGAACCCGATCCACATCCGCGCGACCGACCCCGACGAGGGTCTCACGCAGGCGAACATCAAGCACCTGGTGTACCGCGCCCACTCGCTCGACAAGGACGAGATCATCGCCCGCATCCTCCAGGCGGAGGGTCGTGGCAAGACGGTGATCTTCACCCGTACCAAACGCGCCGCGCAGCGCCTCGTCGACGAGCTCAGCGACCGCGGCTTCAACGTCGGCGGCGTGCACGGCGACATGGGACAGGACCAGCGCGAGCGGTCGATGGCCGCGTTCAAGGCCGGCAAGCGCGACGTCCTCGTCGCGACCGATGTCGCCGCCCGCGGCATCGACGTCGACGATGTCACGCACGTCATCAACCACACCATCCCCGACGAGGACAAGACGTACCTGCACCGCGCCGGTCGCACCGGCCGTGCGGGCAAGACCGGCATCGCCGTGACCTTCGTCGACTGGGAGGACCTGCACAAGTGGGCGCTGATCAACCGCGCCCTCGAATTCGGGCAGCCCGACCCGGTCGAGACCTACTCCTCGAGCCCGCACCTGTTCAGTGACCTCGACATCCCCGCAGGCACCAAGGGCCGTCTCGTGTCGGCTCCCAAGACCCAGTCGGTGAAGACCGAGCGCGCACCGCGCCCCGAGCGTGCGGCCGATGCCGCGGCCGAGGGCACGGATGAGGGCGGCACCCGCCGTCGTCGGCGTCGTCGGGGCGGCTCGACCCCGGTGGGCTCGACGTTCGCCGAGGGCGCTGCCGACGCATCACCCGGAGACTCTCAGTCCTCGCCGTCAGCGGACCGCGGCGCCGAGGGCGCCGGCACCCACGACGGCGCAGGCAAGGAGCACCACGACGGCAAGCCGGCCCCGGCCCGTCGTCGCCGTCGTCGCCGCGGGGGTTCGGGCGGCGCGGGAGCGGCTCCGGTCGTCGGAGCCTGATCGACTCCACCTCAGGGACTCACAGAGGGGCGGATGCTGCAGCTGCGGCACCCGCCCCTCTGCCGTCCCGGCGTCACGCGTAGCGGGGCGCGGAGCCGGTCGCGCGCTCGATCAGTCGCTCCACCATCTCGTCGGATGTGGTGTTCTCGCCCGGCAGATTGGGTTTCCCGGTGCCGTGATAGTCGCTCGAGCCGGTGACGATGAGATCGTGCTTCGCGGCGATCGCGTGCAGCGTCTTCCGGCCTGCCGCGGTGTTCTCCCGATGATCGATCTCGAAACCGCCCAGGCCTGCGGGGATGAGCTGCTCGATGAACGGCACCGGCATCATGTGGTCGCGGCCGATCGTGGCAGGGTGCGCGATGATCGCCACCCCTCCGGCCTCGGTGATCAGACGCACTGCCGTGAGCGGGTCGGGCGCGTAGTGGGGCTCGTAGTAACCCTCTCTGGGGTGCAGAATCCCGTCGAACGCCTCGGTGCGGTCGCGCACGATTCCGCGGGCCACAAGGGCATCGGCGATGTGCGGACGGCCGACCGTCGCGTCGAGAGTGGTCTGGGCGAGGACATCGTCCCAGTCGAGGTCGTAGTCACGACCGATGCTGCGGACGATCCGCTCGGCACGACCGATCCGGTCGCCTCTGATGCGATCGGTCTCGGATCCGAGCGCCTCGTCGAGCGGATCGAAGAGGTAGCCCAGCACGTGCACACTGCGCCACTCGTGTTTCGCGGAGAGTTCCATGCCGGGGATGAACGTCATCCCGAGCTCGGCCGTCGCCGCCGCCGCCTCGTCCCACCCCGTCGTGCGATCGTGATCGGTCAGCGCCATCGTGCGCACCCCGAACCGGTGTGCCTGGCGCACGACATCGCCGGGCGACTCCGTTCCGTCCGAGTGGTTCGAGTGCATGTGCAGGTCGGACGGACCGGCGAAACGGCGGGATCGAGCGGTGGCCATGCTCCGAGCGTACCGACGACCGTGGACGTCGGCCGCGCACGCCTGTCGCTCTAGGGACTTCACAGAGAGGACTTCTAGGCTGAAGAGGATGTTTCGACTACTGGGGATCCTCGTCACCGTGCTGCTCGCGATCGCGACGGCCGTCGTCGTCTGGCCGCAGTTCTTCCATCTCGAGCAGACCTATCCGTTCGCGCAGATCGTCGCCGCCCGCGGCGTGGTCCTGGCGGCATTCCTCCTCGTCGCGGCCGTTTCGATGCTGCTCCTGTTCGCGAAGCCGTTGCGCGGCTTCGCGGCATCCGTGCTGATCGTCGCCCTGCTCGGCGCCGGTGCGACGGGAGCCATCGGCTTCATGCGCGGGTTCGGCGCGGACACGCTCCCCGCCGCCACCGATTCGAGCATCCGGGTGCTCACCTGGAACACGGCCGGCGACGAGGTGTCCGCCGAGGAGATCGCGCGGGAGATCCTCGAGCGTGGCGCTGACGTCGTCGCATTGCCCGAGACCACCGAAGAGGTGGGCGAGCAGATCGCCGTGCTGCTGCGCGATCAGGATCACCCCATGTGGGTGCACCATGTGCAGTTCAAGCCCGACGTCGTCGACGGCCCCAAGTCCTGGCACACGACCGTCCTCGTCTCCCCCGACCTCGGCGAGTACTCCGTGATCGAGTCGTCCGAGGACGGCTCCAACAACACCGGCTCGGTGCCCAGCGCGGTGCTGATGCCGGTCGATGGCGAGGGTCCGACGATCGTCGCGGTGCACGCCGTCGCGCCCCGGATGGAGGACATGGCGCAGTGGCAGAGCGACCTGCGCTGGATCGCCGACCAGTGCCCCGAGGGGAACTTCATCCTCGCGGGCGACTTCAACGCCACGATCGACCACATGGCGGGGCTCGGCGTCGACGGCGGCGACATGGGGTACTGCCGCGACGGTGCGACCCGCTCCGGCAACGGATTCAGCGGCACATGGCCGAGCTCGCTGCCGGCGCTGCTGAGTACCCCGATCGACCACGTCATGGCGTCGCCGAGCTGGTCCACGACGGGTTCCGTCGTGATCGGCGGCTCGGGAAGCGACCACCGCGGTCTCGTGGTGCAGCTCGAACCCGCAGGCTGACATGCCGTGGCCGTCGCTCAGGTGACAGACTGGAGGGATGAGCACCGCTGAGCGCGACACGATCGCAGAGCCCACGACCGAGACTCCCGCCGAGACGACCACCACGAATCGGAAGCAGCCCTTCCCCCGCGGATTCCTCGACACGATCTCGATCGGATGGGCGGAGCGCCCCGAGTCGATCCCCGCGCCGCGAGCGCAGGCGCCGTTCGCCGCCGTGCGCCGCGCCGCCCTGTCCGCTGCCTTCCCCGGCAAGCGACTCGTCATCCCTGCCGGTTCGCTCAAGCAGCGCAGCAACGACACCGACTACCCGTACCGTGCGCATTCGGCCTTCGCACACCTCACGGGATGGGCTTCGGATGCCGAGCCCGACTCGATCCTCGTGTTCGAGCCGGCCGAGTCCGGCCACGATGTGACGCTGTACTTCCGGGAGCGCGCCGATCGCACCACCACGGAGTTCTATGCGGACGCCACGGTCGGTGAATTCTGGATCGGCCCTCGCCCGTCTCTCGCCGGCGTCGCGGCAGACCTCGACATCGCGACCGACCACCTCGAGAGGTTCTCGGCCGCCGAGGGAGAGCTCGTGCTCGACGAGGACGACGACCTCACCCGCTTCGTCTCGGAGCTGCGGCTCGTGAAGGACGAGTACGAGATCGCCGAGATGCGCCGAGCGGTGGACATCACCGCGCAGGGATTCGAGGACGTCATCCGTTCGCTTCCCGACGCGATCGCTCATGCTCGCGGCGAGCGCGTCGTCGAGGGCGTCTTCCACCGCCGCGCGCGCGAGGACGGCAACGGCGAGGGCTACGACACGATCGCCGCATCGGGTCCCCATGCCTGCTACCTGCACTGGACCCGCAACGACGGCACGGTCGTGCCGGGAGACCTCATCCTCGTCGACGCGGGCGTCGAAGCGGACAGCCTGTACACCGCGGACATCACCCGCACGCTCCCCGTCTCCGGAACCTTCACCGAGGTGCAGCGCCGGGTGTACGAGACGGTGCGCGAGGCCGCTGATGCCGCGTTCGCCGCGGCTCGCATCGGGGTGCGCTTCCGCGAGGTCCACGAGGCGGCCATGCGCGTCATCGCCGCGCGCGTCGCCGAGTGGGGAATGCTCCCCGTGACCGCACAGGAGGCGCTGGACGGCGACACCGGCGGGCAGCACCGCCGCTACATGGTGCACGGCACGTCGCACCACCTCGGCATCGACGTCCATGACTGCGCGCAGGCCCGGCGGGAGATGTACTACGACGGCATCCTCGCCCCGGGAATGGTCTTCACGATCGAACCCGGCCTCTACTTCCAGATCGACGACCTCACCGTTCCCGAGGAGTACCGGGGTATCGGTGTGCGAATCGAGGACGACATCCTGATGACCGAGGACGGCCCGGTGAACCTCTCGGCGGACATCCCGCGCACGGCGGACGAGGTCGAAGCCTGGATCGCACGAGTCCAGCACTGACCTCACGGATGCACGAGGGCGAGCTCGCACTCACGGACGATCGCGCTGCGCGGCTGATCGCGCAGACGTTCCCCGAGCTCGCCCATCTGCCGATCGAGCGCGTCCGCTCGACGGGCACGGTGAACACGATCTTCCGGATCGGCGACGACCTCGCGGCACGGTTCCCCCTCGTCGCAGAATCGCGCGATGTCCTCGGCGCCGAGGCCGCGGCGATGGCTGAGCTCGCCGACGTCTGCGGCGTGCCGGCGACGCGGCCTGTCGGACTCGCCGCGGCGACCGAGGAGCATCCTTCTGCCTGGTCGATCCAGACCTGGTTGGCGGGTGTCGCCGCGACCCCCGCCGGCCACGCATCGTCGGAGTCGCTCGTCTCGGACGTCTCCGGGCTGATCACTGTGCTGCGGTCGACCGAGACCCGCGGACGGAAGTTCGACGGGCGCGGCCGCGGTGGTGTTCTCCGTGACCACGACGAGTGGGTCGCGCTCTGCATCGAGCGCAGCGCGCACCAGGTCGATCCTGATCGCGTGGATCGACTCTCGAGCTTGCTGCGCGACGCGCCCCGCGAGGGTGCGGACGTCATGAGCCACCGGGACCTCACGCCGTTCAACCTGCTGGTGGCCGACGATCGTCTCGTCGGTGTCCTCGACGGCGGGGGCTTCGGCCCTGCCGACCCTGCGCTCGATCTCGTCGCCGCGTGGCATCTGTTCGACGCTCGGGGGCGATCCGTCGTGCGTGACCGTCTGCGCGTCTCCGACAGCGAGTGGCGGCGAGGAGCAGCCTGGGCGCTGCAGCAGGCGATGGGCCTCGTCTGGTACTACGAGTCCTCGAACCCCGCCATGAGCGGTCTGGGACGGTCGACGATGAGGCGTCTGCTCGACGATCCGGACCTCGCGAACCTCTGAGCGATCATGGCGTCGCCGTCTGCGATGCCTGCCGCCCTCGATATACGGCGGTGCGGAGCTCGACGGCCCAGACATCGGCGGTCGGCATGTCGAGCGATTCGGCGACGGCGATCTCGGCCTCGACGTCGTAGGGCACGCGCACGAACTGGATCCCGAAGGGATCGTCCGCCGACTGTCCTCCTTCGAGGATCACGTAGGACGGAACGGGTGTGTCGAGCGGGTTCCCGACGCTTCCGACGTTGAACAGCGTACGTCCGTCGTTCGATTCGATGTAGGCGTCGTGGATGTCGGCGTAGCCCACCACATCGGGCAGCGGGCCGTCGCCGGTCATCTCCGTCGCCTCGAACATCGCGGAGAACTGCTCGGGCGTGTGGGCGAAGTGCACGCGGACGTGCGGGCTCTGCGCCGACGCGTGGAACAGGCGGATCCGATGACCGCTGAGGACCAGATCGACACTCAGCGGAAGCGACCGGAGCCACGCCCTGCTCGACGCCGACAGCTCATCTCGCCACCACAGCATCTCGGACGGCCCGTCGTCGGGGATGGTCGGCAGGAAGTCGTCCCAGTTGCCGCGGACGTTCACCTCGCACACGTCGCGGCAGCGCCGCACGGCGTCCTCGCCTCGTGGCCCCTTGCCCGCCGTGTCTCCGAGGTTGACGATGCGGGCGATGCCCCTGCGATGGATGTCGGCGAGCACCGCCTCGAGAGCGGTCAGGTTTCCGTGGACATCGGAGATCAGGGCGACGCGTTCGAGACTCACCCTGCCATGCTCTCAGGGCCGGACGAACTCCGCGACGATCGGCGCGAGCGACGCGCCGATGTCGGATGCCGCGCGCTTGCGTCCCTTCACCTCGAAGGTGTGACCGCCACCCTCGATCCAGACGACGCGGGCGTCCTGACACGTGGAGACGACGTCATCGAACTGTGTCAGAGGTTGGATGAAGGGGTCGTTCGTGCCCTCGATGAACAGCTGCGGCGCAGCGACCGCCGGCAGGTGGTCGGCTCTCGGCTTCTCCGGTCTGCCCGGAGCGTGCAGCGGGTAGCCGAGGTAGACGAGACCGTCGACCGCCAGTCCCTCGGCCACGGCCATCGATGCCATGCGTCCGCCGTAGGACTTGCCTGTGGCCCAGATGGCGGCCTCCGCGTCGAGATCGCGCGCGAAGGCCACCGCCGCGTTCCACGTCGCGATCGCGTGCGCCGCAGGCCCCGGCATCCTGCGCCCCTGCTCCACGTAGGGGAAGTTGAACCGCAGGGTGGAGAATCCCCGGTCCGAGAGCGCATCCGAGAATCCCACGAGGAATGGATGGTCCTTGCCCGCACCGGCGCCGTGGGCGATCAGGACTGTCGCGCCGTTGTCGCCGGGCGCCCAGTCGGCAGAGACCGTCGTCACCCCGGAGGGCAGCTCGACAGGGATCTCGATCATCAGGCCCGCAGGTACGGGACGGCGAACGGCACGCGCATGACCTTGCCGCTCGACGCACGCACCATGCCCACGATCACGAGCACGACGTGCAGCACCGAGAGCGCGAAATAGAGCGTGATGGGGATGCCGAGCGGGTAGAAGCCGGTGGTCGGCGAATCGGAGGTCAGCGCGAACAGCAGCACGAAGTGCGTGACCAGGAGCACCGTGGAGACCAGAAGGTACGTCAGCCCCCAGTTCAGCGCAGCGCGAGCGTTCTCACGCGCGACCCCGCCGTATCGACGGGACGCCCCGCCGCTCACGGCCATGGCGAGTCCGGACGCGAGTCCGCCGACGAACGGGAACGGGATGAGGACCAGCAGGCCCAGTGCCCACGGAAGCAGACCCCGCGGGGGGACGGCCGCAGGGTAGGCGCCGACGGGGTACCCCTGTACGGGGTAGGCCGGCGGCGCGTAGCCCGGTGCCGATTGCTGCGGCGCGTAGCCCGGCGCCTGAGGCGGCGCATACCCCAGGGCCTGGGGTGCCGCATACCCCGGGGCCTGCGGCGGTGCGTACCCGGAGCCCTGCGGCGGTGCGTACGCGGAGCCCTGTGGCGGTGCGTAGCCGTGCGACTGCTGCGGGGCTGAGCCGGGCGCCGGCGGCGGGGCGTACGGGTTCAGCGGACGGGCCGGCGCCGCGGGCTGCTGCCCGTCAGGGAAGGGCGGAACGGGAGGCACGGGCGGCGGTGCGGGCTGCGCCGATCGCTCGGACGGGGTCGACGGATCGCGGGGTGCGTCTGACATCAGGCGGGCTCCGCAGACTTCGGAGGAACCCCCGCGCCACCGGTCCCGGGCGCCGCGGGAGACGGCGGCTCCGGATCCGCGGGCCTCGGCGGGACGGCCGGCTCTGCAGGCGGAGTCTCACCGCCGCCCAGCGGCGGTGTCGGCTCGCTGCCGGGAGTCGGATCGGCTCCGGGCGTCGGCTCTTCGGGCGTCGGCTGTGTCGTTGTCGTCGGCTGTCCGGCCGGTTCGTGCGCGCCGGGGGTGATGCGCTCGCCGTACCGCGGCGGCTCGTCGAGGTTCACCGGTGCCCGCGCCGGTGCCGGCGTGGCCGCACCCAGGGCGAGACGGGCCTTCGCGAGCGAAGCGGCCTGGACGCGGACCTCGTAGTGATCGGCCGCGAACTGCGTGACGCTCGCGAAGTCGCGGCGTCGCCGCACGATCGCATACGTGACGAGGCTCAGAAGCATCCCGAGTGCGACGCCGATGAAGACGAATCCGACGAACAGCTGGATCGGAACCTCCGGGTTGCCGATCACGAGGATCGCAGAGAGGAAGAGACCGATGAGCACGCCGTTGATCGCTCCCGATCGGGCGGCTGCTGCATAGCCCAGACGCCCGGTGATGCGCTCGACCGTCCGGACGCTCTGTCCGATGATCGCGATGTCCCGGGCGGGCACCTCCTGGGCGATCAGTTTCGACACCGTCTTCTGGGCGCCTTCGTAATCGCGTGTGGAGGCGACGATCTCGCCCTCATCGCGGCTGTCGGCTGGACGGTTCAGCATGCTCATCCCGCCATTGTTCCATGCCGTGTGGTGACAGGGCCGGGAGTGTGTCGTGCAGCGGTGCCGCCGGGGGCCACCCCTGCGACACCGGCGACTACGCTGGACGAGTGAGCACACAACGGGTATTCGCCGCGCGCCTTGCTGGCTGCGCCGTCTTCGACCCCGTGGGCGACCGGCTCGGCAAAGTCCGTGATGTCGTCATCGTGTACCGAAGTACGGGTGCTCCCCGCGTCATCGGCCTCGTCGTCGAGATCCCCGGGCGCAGACAGGTCTTCCTCTCCATCGGACGGGTGACCTCGATCCGCGCGGGCCAGGTGATCAGCACCGGTCTCATCAATGTGCGCCGATTCTCACCGCGCGCCGGCGAGGTGCGCGTTCTCGCCGAGCTCCTCGGGCGTCGGGTGAGCCTCGTCGACGGCAGCGGCACCGCCGTGATCGAAGACGTCGCCATCGAGCCGAACCGCATCGGGGAATGGGCGATCAGTCAGCTCTTCCTGCGTCGACCGAAGACCAGCGCCTCTCCGTTCGCGAAGGGACCGACCACGTTCGCAGCCTGGAGCGAGGTCGCCGAGCAGCACTCCCCCGGCGAGTCCCAGTCGGCCGAGCAGCTCGTCGCGTCGTACTCGGAGCTCCACGCAGCCGACCTCGCGAACACCCTGCTCGACCTCCCCCAGCAGCGCATGATCGAGGTCGCCGAGGAGCTCTCGGACGACCGCCTGGCCGATGCCCTGGAGGAGATGCCCGAAGACGAGCAGGTGCATATCCTCGATCGACTCGGCGACGAGCGCGCCGCCGACATCCTCGACCAGATGGAACCGGACGACGCCGCGGACCTCCTCGCGCAGCTTCCGCCGAATCGTCTCGAGCAGCTGCTCGAGCTGATGGAGCCCGAAGAGGCCGAGGACGTCAGGATGCTGCTCCGTTACGGCCCTGACACGGCCGGTGGACTCATGACGCCCGAGCCGATCATCCTGTCGGCCGACGCGACGGTGGCCGAGGCGCTCGCCCTCATCCGGCGCCACGAGCTGCACCCCGCCCTTGCAGCCGCGGTCTTCGTGACCCTGCCGCCGTTCGAGACGCCGACCGGTCGGCTGCTCGGCATGGTGCACTTCCAGCGGATGCTGCGCTACCCGCCGCACGAACGTCTCGGGGCCATCATGGACGACAGCCTCGAGCCGGTGCGGGTCACCGCGTCCGCCGCTGAGGTCGCCAGGATGCTGGCGAGCTACGACCTCGTCTCGCTCCCCGTGATCGATGCCGCCCACCGACTGGTCGGCGCGATCAGCATCGACGACGTCCTCGACTACCTGCTGCCCGATGACTGGCGCACGCACGACAGCGACGAGCCGACGGTCTCCAAGGAGGTGCGCTGATGCCCCGCTCCCGCTCGCGCTCGCCTCGGCTCGACGCACCCCTGGGCCGCGGCACCTCCCGCCAGCGCTCGACGTCGCGTGATCGCTTCGGCCGTTTCACCGAGTGGGTCGCCCGCGCCATGGGCACCCCCGCGTTCCTGCTGATCCTCACTCTGTTCTGTGTGCTCTGGATCTGCTGGAACACACTGCTGCCCGACCACCTGCGCTTCGATGACGCGGCGCTCGGTTTCACGGCCCTCACCCTCATGCTCTCGCTGCAGGCGTCGTACGCGGCCCCTCTGATCCTTCTCGCGCAGAACCGCCAGGACGACCGTGACCGAGTGCAGATCGAACAGGATCGTCAGCGGGCCGAGCGCAACCTCGCCGACACCGAGTACCTCGCCCGTGAGATCGTCGCGCTGCGGATGTCGCTCGAGGAGCGCAACAACCAGGTCGTGACCCGCGATGTGCTGCGGCAGGAGCTCAAGTCGCTGCTCGCCGAGCTCGGAGACCATGACGACGAGCCGGTCGAGCGACGCCCCCGCGGCCGCGCCGCCTCATCATGAGCACCGCTGATTCCGTGCGGGCGGCCGTAGCCGCGGTCACAGATCCCGAGCTGCGACGCCCCATCGGCGATCTCGACATGGTCAGGGAGATCGACGTCGACGGTCCGCGCGCGCACGTCGCGATCGTCCTCACGATCGTCGGCTGCCCGGCTGCCGCCCGCATCGAATCGGACGTCCGCGCGGCCGCCGCCTCCGTGCCGGGGATCACCGAGGTGGACGTCGAGGTCGGTGTCATGACGCCCACCGAGCGCAAGGCGCTCACCGAGAAGCTGCGCGACGGCCGGCCGCCGCGCCAGATGCCCTTCGGCCCGGACTCGCTCACGCGGGTGATCCTCGTCTCCAGCGGCAAGGGCGGGGTCGGCAAGTCCACGGTGACGGCGAACCTCGCGGTCGCACTCGCCGCGCAGGGTCTCGCAGTCGGTCTCGTCGACGCCGATGTGCACGGCTTCTCGATCCCCGGGCTCCTCGGCATCCCCGCGGGGACACAGCCCACGCGCATCGACGACCTCATGCTCCCGCCCGTCGCCCACGGAGTGAAGACGATCTCCATCGGCATGTTCCTGCGCGACGGCGAGGCCGTGGTGGCCTGGCGCGGTCCGATGCTGCACCGCACAGTGCAGCAGTTCCTGACGGACGTGTTCTTCGGCGACCTCGACATCCTGCTGATCGACATGCCCCCCGGCACCGGCGACATCGCGATCTCGATCGGGCAGCTGTTGCCGCACGCCGAGGTGCTCGTCGTGACGACCCCGCAGGCGGCCGCATCCGACGTCGCGATCCGCAGCGGGCTGGTGGCGCGTCAGACCGGTCAGCGGGTGATCGGCGTGGTCGAGAACATGGGCGCGCTCACCCTGCCGGACGGCACCGTGATAGACCTGTTCGGCTCGGGTGGAGGTGCTGCCGTCGCAGAGGCGCTGTCCGAGACGCAGTCCGTCCCGCTGCTGGCGTCGATCCCGCTCAGCCCCGGGCTGCGCTCCGGAGGCGACGACGGTGTGCCGGTCGTCCTGAGCGACGGCGCCGATGCGGCGGCGACGGCGATCCGTGATCTGGCCCGCACTCTCGCCGGACAGGGGCGCGGACTCGCCGGCCGGTCGCTTCCCATGAATGTCGGATAGGCCCGACCATGACTGTCACCGTCGATGAGCGGTTGCTTCGGGGAATGGCTCGAGATGCGGCGGTCTACGCGCTCACTCGTCCTGCGGCGATCGTGATGTGGATCGCCCTCGCTGCAGCGCTCGCGCTGAGCATCCTGAATCTGAGCGCTACCGGAGGCAACCCGGGGCTGTCGGGTCTGCTCCCCGTCGCGAGCATCGGTCTGATGGTCTATGCCGTCGTGATGACGATCGTCGGAGCACGGCGTGCCGTGCATTCGGCGACCCCGCCAGGCACCGTCGTCTGGGTGCGACTGGGTGACACTGCCCTGCACATCGGCGCGGGGCATCGCTCGTCCGACATCGACTACAGCACCTTCCAGAGCGTGCGAGCAGGCGCTGACGCGGTACTGCTCAAGCTGCGTGGCGCGTCGGCGATCACCGCCATCCCCCGGTCACTGGTGACGGACGACGACCTCGCCACGCTGCGCGCGCGCATCGGCTGAGCCTTCGCAGCGGAGCTCCGCCGGGCGGAGACTCGGGCTATGTCGCTTCGGAATCGTACGGCGGAGGACTCGCGACCGAGAACTCCGGTCGCACCCTCGCCGTCCGCACCGGTTTCACCGTCGGCTCCGCAACGACTGCCTCCGCACGGGCGGGACCGGGCGCAGCGTCGTCTTCGAAGAGCGCGTCGCGGATGATGCGCCGGGGGTCGTACTGCCGTGGATCGAGTTTGCGCCAGTCGACGTCGTCGATCTCGGGACCCATCTCGTCGCGGACACGCGATTTGGTGTCGCGGAGGAACTCGCCGGCGCGCCGAGCGAGCTTGGCGACGCTCTCGGCGTAGCGGGGCAGCCGCTCCGGTCCGATGAGAAGCACAGCGATCAGACCGATGAGCAGCAGCTTCTCGAAGGTGATCCCGAACTGCATCTGTCCAGGCTACCGCCGCGCCTGCCGTTGTGCCGCGCACCGAGCGCATACCCTGGGAGAACACATATCTCAGTCGGGAGAATCAGGCAATGAGCGAGAACGATGCGAATGCACGTTTCATCCGCGAGTCCATCGCGGAGCCGTCGCCGATCGCCCGCGCGCGTGCGCACGCCATCGAACTCGGCGCGTCGCCGATCAGCGCGGCCGTCGGCTCGCAGATCGCCGTGCTGGCCGCCGCGACCGGCGCCAGATCGATCGTCGAGATCGGCACGGGCGCCGGAGTCTCGGGCCTCTGGCTGCTGCGCGGCGCGCCGCAGGCGGTGCTGACCTCGATCGACAACGAGCCCGAGCACCTCGCCGCCGCCCGTCAGGCCTTCTCCGACGCACGCGTCCCCGCGACGAAGGCGCGTTTCATCACAGGTCGCGCGGCCGACGTGCTGCCCCGCATGAACGAGGCGTCATACGACATCGTGCTGGTCGATGCCGACCCCGAGAACGTCATCGACTACGTCGAGCATGGCCTGCGGCTGGTGCGTCGAGGCGGAATGGTTCTCGTCCCCCGCATTCTCGGAGGCGGCCGTGTCGCCGATCCGGTGCAGCGCGACGAGGTGACCTCCGCCTACCGCTCGCTCGTGCAGGAGACTCAGGAGTCATCAGCCGTGCTCGCGACCGTCTCTGCCTCCGGCGAGGGGCTGCTGCAGCTGATCAGCGTCGGCGAGAGCTGACCCGAACACCGTCGTGAACGGACGGAAGAGGGCGACGGATCATCGATCCGTCTCCCTCTTCCGTGAATCCGCGTGCGCGAATTCGAGTTCGATCAGGCGGGCGTCACGACGGCTGCCAGCACGTCGTGAAGCTCCTTCGCCTCTGCGTCGTTCACGGAGACGACCAAACGGCCGCCGCCTTCGAGCGGGACGCGCACGATGATGAGTCGCCCTTCTTTCACGGCCTCCATGGGTCCGTCTCCGGTCCTCGGCTTCATCGCTGCCATCGTGGGCTCCTTTTCCTCCGGTGGTATGCGATCAGTTTATCGGGTGTTACCGGAACCTGGATGTCCCCTATGAAGAAATGCATCAAGCCTTAACATTCACGGCACCTGCCAGAAGGTGTTCCCCAGGGCGTAGATGTGGAATATCCACAGCCACTGCCCCAGCAGGCAGACGGCCAGGACCCCGAGCCGCCAGACGCGCGAGCGCGGCACCGCGAGTGCTCCCCAGATCGGGCTCACGGGCAGCAGCAGCCGGAAGGTGCTCGACTGAGGGAAGAACACCGCGAGCAGGTAGAGGAGGTAACTCGCGCTCCACAGCCGCAGGTCGGGACCCAGCGCACGCACCTGCGGCACGTAGAGCAGGGCGGCACCCGCTGCCACCACCAGGAGCGCGACGGCGACCGGCCCCCACGAGCCGGGGAGTCCCCACTGACCGAACCAGAACTGGGATGCCTGGACCCACCCTTCGAAAGGCACGAACCCGTCGACACCGCCCACGAGCCAGTTGCGACGCCAGGAGAGCTCGGTCGCCAGGTACGCACCGGGATCGCCGGTCACGACGCCGGCGATGACCTGCCACGAGAAGCCCGCGACCGTGGCGAGTGCGCCGAGCGCCACGATGTGCACGATCTCCCGCGGGGCGAGCGGATCATCCCTGCGATGCCACCAGCGGAGGATGCCGTGCAGACCCAGGTACAGCGCGAACGCGAGAATCCCCGGTCTGGTGAACGCCATCACGGGGATGAGGAGATACAGCCATGCGTAGTTCCGTCGCACCGTGGCATCGAGAGCCAGGAAGAGCAGCAGCAGGAACAGGGTCTCGGCGTACCCCACCTGGAACATCGCCGCGATCGGTCCGGAGGCGAAGAACACCACCGCCCACATCGCCGCACGCGCGCCGATCCGATCGCGCAGCAATCGGTGCAGCGCGAGACAGGCGAGGTAGCCGGCCACGAATGACAGCAGGAAGGCGCCCATCCCCCACGACCCGAACACGAAGCCGATCGCCTTGGCGGCGAAGGCGAACACCGGCATGAACGCCCAGGCGTTCTCAGCGACGTCACCCGATTCGGTGAGCGGCAGATCCGAGGGGTATCCCTCTTCGGCGACGAGCCAGTACCACTGCGCGTCCCACCCGACGATGAAATCGGCGAGGCCCGGTTCTGCGCCGAACCTCGACAGCGATGTCGACTGCGTCGCCGCCGCGATCATCATCGCGGTCGTCACCGCGCGAGCGGCGAGGTAGATCAGGGCCACGCGCAGCGCCAGTGGCGCTGCGGCCCACCGGCGGGTCGCAGTCAGCGCGAGCTGAGCCATGCGCGCAGTCCTCGCTCGACGGCGTCGATCTGCGCGAGCGGCACGCGCTCCTCGTCATGGTGCGCGAGGTGCGGGTCTCCCGGTCCGTAGTTCACGGCGGGGATGCCGAGGGCGGAGAACCGAGCGACATCGGTCCAGCCGTACTTCGGGCGAGGCTCGGCGCCGACGGCCGCCACGAAGTCTTGGGCGATCGGCGCGTCGAGGCCCGGCCGCGCGCCTTCTGCGGCGTCCGTGATCTCCACGTCGAAGCCGGCGAGGAGGTTGCGCATGTGCGCTTCTGCATCTGCTGCCGACTTGCTCGGAGCGAACCGGTAGTTCACCTCGACCTCGCAGGCATCGGGGATCACGTTGCCTGCGACCCCGCCTGTGATGCGCACGGCGCTCATGCTCTCCCGATACAGGAGTCCGTCGACTGCGATCTCTCGTGCACGGTACTCGGCCAGGCGCGCGAGGATCGGGGCTGCCCGATGGATGGCGTTCTCACCGATCCACGCACGTGCCGCGTGCGCACGCACGCCGGTGGTGCGCACGATCGCGCGCATCGTGCCGTTGCAGCCACCCTCGACCTCGCCGTTGGACGGCTCGCCGAGGATCGCGAAGTCGGCCTGGAAGAGATCCGGCCGCACCGCGGCGAGGAGCGCCAGCCCGTTCTTCGAGGCCTCCACCTCTTCGTTGTCGTACCACATCCAGGTGATGTCGACCGAGGGCTCGGTGAGCTCGGCGGCGAGCTTCAGCTGCACAGCGGTGCCGCTCTTCATGTCGACGGTTCCCCGGCCCCAGAGGTACTCGACGCCGTCGATCTCGACGTCCTTCGTCGGCACGTTGCCGTTGATCGGCACGGTGTCGATGTGTCCGGCGATCGCGACCCGCTGCGCTCGCCCGAGATCGGTGCGCGCGACGATCGTGTTGCCGTGGCGGATCACCTCGAGATGGGGATACGCGGAGATCGCCTGCTCGATGGCATCCGCAAGCGCCTTCTCGTCACCCGACACGCTCGGGATGTCGCAGATCGCACGGGTCAGGTCGACGGAGGACGCGGTCAGATCGAGCATCATGATCCCAGCCTACTTACCCCGACATCTGGACCATCCCCCGTCGCCGGTAGCGATACCGTGGAGGTATGACTGAGGCGCGCACCGTGTGGGGTACTGGACTGTCGACGATCGCCGGTGACGGCACCGTACTCGATGCCTGGTTCCCCGAGGTGACGGCCGTCGAGCCCGGTGCCGACGACGCGGCCACCGCGCTCGCGGCGCTCGAGGAGTTCACCGGTCCGGACGAACGTCGCAACGTCTCGGTGCAGACGGTACAGCTGCAGATCGATCTCGATGCTGCGCCGGCCTCGACCGCTGACGCCTATCTGCGGCTGCACACACTGTCGCACCTCCTGGTGCGACCGAACGAACTCAACCTCGACGGCATCTTCGCGCATCTGCCGAACGTGGCGTGGACGAACGCCGGCCCCATGCACCCCGTGGATGCCGCGCGGCTTCGACCCGTGCTCCAGCGCTCAGGGATCCAGGTTCAGGGGCTCGACAAGTTCCCCCGGCTCACCGACTACGTGCAGCCTGCCGGTGTGCGCATCGCAGATGCGTCGCGCGTCCGCCTGGGCGCGCACCTCTCCCCCGGCACGACCGTCATGCACGAGGGCTTCGTGAACTTCAACGCAGGCACCCTCGGTGCGTCGATGGTCGAAGGACGTATCTCCCAGGGCGTCGTGGTGGGCGACGGCAGCGACATCGGCGGCGGCTCGTCGATCATGGGCACGCTCTCGGGCGGCGGCGCACACCGCGTCTCCATCGGGGCACGCACGCTGCTGGGAGCCAACGCGGGCATCGGCATCTCGCTCGGCGATGACTGCGTCGTCGAGGCCGGACTGTACGTGACGGCCGGCACGAAGGTCGTGCTGGTCGACGGCCCGGCGACGCCTGACGGCGGCAGGAAGACCGCCAAGGGTTCCGAGCTGTCCGGACGCGACGGACTGCTGTTCCGCCGCAACTCGCTGAGCGGCGCGGTCGAAGCCGTGCAGCGCGCCGGCGTCGGTGTGACCCTCAACGACGCACTCCACGCCTGATCGCACGACTCGCTGAGAGCGGGCCGTCTCAGCCTTCTCCGGGACTGCCGTGATAGTGTCGCGGTGACGCCACTCGCACTGCGAGACGTCTGCGTCGTCGACACGCTCCCGCGCCACTTGCCTGGTTCTGGCCATTTCGAACGGCGAAACGATGCGCGATCCCGCGCCGTCGCCCACCTTCCGCACCCGGCCCCTCGGCTCGTGCGTGCATTTCTCGGAGATACTTCATGACTTCCTTCCTCGATCTCGGCGTGCCCGCCGACCTCGCCGCCGTCCTCGCGAAGGACGGCAAGACCGAGGCGTTCGCGATTCAGCGCGACACGCTTCCCGACTCGCTCGGCGGACGCGACCTCCTCGGCCGCGGCCGCACCGGCAGCGGCAAGACGATCGCCTTCGCGCTCCCCCTCGTCGCCCGCCTCGCCGCCTCGTCGCGCAAGAGCCGCCCCGGGCACCCCCGAGGACTCGTCCTCGCTCCGACCCGTGAGCTCGCGACCCAGATCGCCGCGACCATCGCGCCCCTCGCCGAGGCGAAAGGCCTGCGCGTCACCACCGTGTTCGGCGGCGTCAGCCAGCGTCCCCAGGAACAGGCCATGCGCAACGGCGTCGACATCGTCGTCGCGTGCCCCGGCCGCCTCGAAGACCTGATGAAGCAGCGGGTCGTGCAGCTCGACTCCGTCGAGGTGACTGTGCTCGACGAGGCCGATCACATGGCCGACCTCGGCTTCCTGCCGGGTGTCACCCGCATCCTCACCGCCACGCCCGCCGGCGGACAGCGCCTGCTGTTCAGCGCCACGCTGGACCGCGGCATCGACACCCTCGCCCGCCGGTTCCTCTCGAACGCCGTGAGCCACGAGGTGGACGAGGAGAGCGTGCCCGTCGGCGAGATGACGCACCGCGTGCTCGTCGTCGATTCCACCGACAACAAGACCACTCTCGTGCGCGAGCTCGCCTCGGGCACCGGTCGCCGCATCCTCTTCACCCGCACGAAGCACCAGGCGAAGAAGCTCGCGAAGCAGCTGACCGCGGCGGGCATCCCCGCTGTCGATCTGCACGGAAACCTCTCGCAGAACGCGCGTGAGCGCAACCTCGGCGCCTTCTCGTCAGATCCCGCCGACGGAGGCGTGCGCGTCCTCGTCGCGACCGACGTCGCTGCCCGTGGCGTGCACGTCGACAACGTCGACCTCGTCGTCCACGTCGACCCGCCCATGGAGCACAAGGCATACCTGCACCGCTCCGGCCGCACCGCCCGTGCGGGAGCCGCGGGAACCGTCGTCACGGTGGTCCTCCCCGAGCAGCGTCGTGATGTGAAGGACCTCCTGCGCAAGGCGTCGATCACCGCCGCGCTCGAGCCCGTCACGTCGAACGCCGTCACCGAGCTCGTCCCCGAGCGTGCGCCGCACGTGCGTCCGGCTCCGGTTCAGCCCCAGCAGCAGCAGCGTCAGTCGTCGAAGCAGCGCCCCGCCGGCGGCGAGCGCAATTCAGCGGCAAACCCGCCGTCGCGCCGCAGCCGTCGTCCCCGCTCGGGCCAGGGCGGCCAGGGCGCCACGGCCGGCAGCCGTCAGGGTGGCCAGGGCGGATCCCGCTCCGGTGGCCAGGGCGGCCGTGGTCGCGGCTCGCAGGGCCGCTGACCCGAGAGACATACAGGCGGGTGCGCCGACGCTCAGCGTCGGGGCACCCGCCTTCTTCGTCCCGCCTGAGCGAGGTCAGCCGCGAACGGC
Organism: Microbacterium sp. CGR1; assembly: GCF_001266755.1. Taxonomy (NCBI): domain Bacteria; kingdom Bacillati; phylum Actinomycetota; class Actinomycetes; order Micrococcales; family Microbacteriaceae; genus Microbacterium; species Microbacterium sp. CGR1. The sequence continues at coordinate 235,320 of NZ_CP012299.1, read as the reverse complement.
GGCCAGCACCTGCGGGTCTGAGCACCCTCGGGCGAAACCGGCGATGCGCCGACGGATCTCGAACCCGAGCACCCGCGCGCCGATCCACTCGGCGATCGGCGCGAGCCAGGTCGGCTGACACGAGAAGTTGTACTTCCAGACGGCGAGCGTGCCCTCAGGCACCTCGGTGAACCGCCAGCCTCCGCCGAGCTTCGTGAAGAACCACGGCCCGGTCTCCATGACCATCCCGACGTTCCTCGGCGGGGCGTAGGACACATACCGGCTCACCATCGACAAGCCGAAGCGCTGCCTGGTGAACGTCCGCACATCCTTGGCCGCGACATCGGCGCCATCGAGGAAGTGCTGCTCACTGATGAACGGATCCCACCGGCGTCGGATCGCACCCGTCGTCTGTGAGACGGCGAAGGCCGTCGCCGGATCCACCGGCACGACGGCCTCCGCGCTCACGACAGGCATCGCGAGTCGATTCAGCGGGTCTGGAAGGTGCGCTCGGGAGATCCTGTGTAGAGCTGCTGCGGGCGACCGATCTTGGTCTGCGGGTCGAGCTGCAGCTCGCGCCACTGTGCGAGCCAACCGGGCAGACGGCCGATCGCGAACAGCACGGTGAACATGCGCGTCGGGAAGCCCATCGCCTTGTAGATCACGCCGGTGTAGAAGTCGACGTTCGGGTAGAGACGACGCTCCTTGAAGTAATCGTCGGCGAGAGCCAGCTCCTCGAGCTCCTGAGCGAGGTCGAGCAGCGGATCCGTGACGCCGAGCTCGGCGAGCACCTCGCCCGCCGCCTCCTTGACGAGCTTGGCGCGCGGGTCGTAGTTCTTGTAGACCCGGTGCCCGAAGCCCATCAGCTTCACGCCCTCTTCCTTGTTCTTCACCCGCTCGACGAAGCGCGAGACGCTCTGACCGGAATCGCGGATCTGCCCGAGCATGGTGAGCACGGCTTCGTTCGCACCGCCGTGCAGCGGGCCGGAGAGAGCCTGGATGCCGGCGGAGATCGAGGCGAACTGGTTCGCGCCCGTCGAGCCGACGAGACGCACAGTCGAGGTCGACGCGTTCTGCTCGTGGTCCTCGTGCAGGATCAGCAGCAGCTCGAGGGCCTTCGACATCACGGGGTTGACCTGATACTCCTCGGAATGCACGCCGAAGTTGAGCTTCAGGAAGTTCTCGACGAAGCCGAGGGAGTTGTCGGGGTACAGGAACGCTTGGCCGATGCTCTTCTTGTGTGCATACGCCGCGATGACCGGCAGCTTGGCCAGCATCCGGATCATGTTCAGCTCGACGTGCTCGGGGTTGTGCGGGTCGGTCTGACCCTCGTAGTAGGTCGAGAGGGCTGCGACGGCAGACGACAGCACCGACATGGGGTGCGCGGTGTGCGGAAGCGCCGAGAAGAAGCGCTTGAGGTCTTCATGCAGCAGTGTGTGCCGACGGATCTTCTCGTCGAACTCGGCGAGCTCGGCGGCGGAGGGAAGCTCGCCGTAGATGAGGAGCCAGGCGACCTCGAGGTAGCTCGTCGAACCGGCAAGCTGCTCGATCGGATACCCGCGGTAGCGCAGGATGCCCTTGTCTCCGTCGATGAACGTGATCGCGGACTTCGTCGACGCCGTGTTGACGAACCCGTAGTCGAGTCCCGTGTAACCCGTCTGCCGCGTCAGCGTCGAGAAGTCGATGCTGTCGTTGCCGGCCGTGCCGCGCACGAGTGGGAATTCAGCGGTCGTCTCGCCGATCGTCAGCTTCGCCGTCGCCTGCTGCTCTGCCGCTGCGCTCACGCGGGCCTCCTCATGGATCTTCATCAAGTCGGATGTGGCGATGTCACGGCGCTGTGCACCAGGTCAGTTCGAGATCGTCGATACACGACCGAATCGCCTTTACAGCCTAGTAGGCACACAGGCCTACTGTGACAACCGACAAAAGAACCACTGATCTGAGGCCAGAACCTACACGGCCTGTGCGTGCAGACGCCGCGCGCCCTCAGCGATCCTGTCGGAGGGAGCCGTCAGAGCCAGCCGCACGTGCTGGGTCGAGAACTCACCGTAGAACGGACCGGGACCCGCCAGGATGCCGAGATCGGCGAGCCGCTCGATGCTCGCCCAGGCGTCCTGCCCCTCCGTCGCCCACAGGTAGAGCCCGGCCTCCGAGCCGTCGATCCGGAACCCCGCCGCCTCGAGCGCAGGCCGCAGCATGTCGCGTCGCGCTCGGTAGAGCGCCTTCTGAGCGGCGACGTGCTCGTCATCGCCCAGCGCCACTGCCATGGCGTGCTGCACCGGCTCTGGCGGCATCAGGCCCAGGTGCTTGCGCGCGGTGAGCAGTTCGCCGACGATGCGCGCACACCCTGCGACGAATGCCGCACGATAGCCGGCGAGATTCGACTGCTTGCTGAGCGAGTAGACGCTGAGCAGATTCGCCCTGCTGCCACCGGTCACGCGAGGATCGAGGATCGACGGAATCGGCTCAGTCGCCCAGCGGCCGTCCCAGCCGAGCTCGGCGTAGCACTCGTCGCTCGCGAGCACGGCTCCCAGCTCTCGAGCCCGCTCGACCGCAGCAGCCAGTTCCTCCACGGTCCAGGTACGGCCGTCCGGATTCCCGGGCGTGTTGATCCAGATGAGCTTGGTGCCGTCAGGCCACTCCGTCGGATCGTCGGACGGCAGCGGGGTCGCTCCCACGACGCGAGCACCCACCTCATAGGTCGGGTAGGCGATTCGGGGATGCACCACGATGTCCCCCTCCCCCAGGCCCAGAAGGGTCGGCAGCAGAGCCACCAGCTCCTTCGAGCCGATGGTGGGCAGGACGTTGTCGACGGTCAGGTCGCTCACTCCCCTGCGCCGCGCGTACCACTCGACGATCGCCTCACGAAGGGCGGGAGTGCCGACGGTCTGAGGGTAGGCGTGCGCATCGGTCGCCTCCGACAGCGCCCGGCGGATCAGCTCGGGCGTCGGGTCGACGGGCGAACCGACCGACAGGTCGACGATTCCGTCCGGATGACGCGCGGCGCGTTCGCGGTAGGGAACGACCGCATCCCACGGGTAGTCGGCGAGATCGCGAACACTCACGGACTACTCGCCCTGCGGCGGGAGAGCGGCGATGATCGGGTGATCGTGTGCGATGACGCCGACCTTGGCCGCACCGCCCGGGGAGCCCACCTCGTCGAAGAACTCGACGTTGGCCTTGTAGTAGTCCTGCCACTCGTCGGGCAGGTCGTCTTCGTAGTAGATCGCCTCGACGGGGCAGACGGGTTCGCACGCGCCGCAGTCGACGCATTCGTCGGGGTGGATGTACAGCGAGCGTTCGCCCTCGTAGATACAGTCAACGGGGCACTCGTCGATGCAGGCGCGATCCTTGACATCGACGCACGGGAGGGCGATCACATACGTCACCCCTCCAGTCTACGACTCGCCGCCGGTCCGATCGCCCAGGACGGGGGCACGAGGGGCGGTCGCCTCGTCTGCGCCGGGCGCCGTGCCGGATGCCGCGGCCGTCGACGCCTGCGCCTCGGTGCGAGTCGGAAGCCGCGAGAACGAGGGCCATGCGACAGCGAGGAGCACGAGCCCCGCGACGAGATAGGTCCAGATGCGACCGCTGAGCGTGTCTTCGACCACCACCGATCCCCCGGGCCCGACGCCGGAGATGAGCACCAGCATGCCGAGCATGCCGAGCCCCGCGGCGAGAGTCGCGCCTCGGTCGTGGGTGAGCGCGCGGATCGCGACGAGGATCGCGCCGCACGCGATCGCTCCGACGATGAGTCCGACGGGCACGGGACCCCACATGAGGCTGTGACCGATCGTCCCTGCGACGCCGAACACGCCGCCGACGAGAGCCGCGGCGATCCAGGAGAGCACCCGGGAGATCCATCCGATACGCACGAGTCGATCCTACGCGCGCCGCCGCGAAGGGGCGCTCAGACAGCGAGCCCGAACAGGCGCAGGAGAGCCGCGACGAGGGCGGCCGCGACCACCACGACGAGGAACGACTGACGCAGCCAGAGAAGCCCGGCCGCGACGAGCAGAGCGGGAACCCGTGCATCGACGACGACGGCCTGCCCGGCTCCGAGGGTCTGCACGGCCACGAGCGCGGCGAGCAGGGCCACGGTGAGCAGATCGGAGATGCGCGCCGGTCGCGGTGCCTCGAGCACCGAGGGCGGCACGAGGTACCCGGCGGCCTTCAGAGCGAGGCAGATCACCGCAGCGAGAAGGATCGCACTCCAGATGCTCACGCGGCGGCCTCCCCACCGTCGAGTGCGGAGGCATCGATTCGACCGAGCCAGTTGAACCAGCCCACGATGATCGCGACGACGGCTGCCACGAGCACGGGCAGCCCGGGCATGATGAACGGCGTGAGGGCGGCCGCCACCACCGCCGCAGCCACCCCGACCGCTATGGCCTGACGTTCCTTCAGGCGCGGCCAGAGCAGAGCCAGGAACGCCGCGGCCGCCGCAGCATCCAGCCCCCAGGTCTTGGGGTCACCGAGCACGTCGCCGACGAGTGCCCCGATCAGGGTCGTGATGTTCCAGCCGATGAAGATGCCGATCCCGGTGACCCAGAAGCCGACCTGCCTCAGCCGCGGATCAGTCTCCGAGATGGCCACGGCGGTCGACTCGTCGATCGTGAAGTGCGCCGCCGCTATCCGCCGTCCAGTGGTCGTGCCGACGACGGGTGACATCCGCATGCCGTATGCGACATTGCGCACTCCCAGCAGCGCGGCCGACGCGATCGCCGACGGCAGTGCGGACACTCCTCCGGCGGCGAAGACTCCGACGAAGGCGAACTGCGACCCGCCCGTGAACATCAGCAGGCTCAGCACGCACGCCTGCCAGACGTCGAGTCCGGATGCCACGGCCAGCGCGCCGAACGAGATGCCATAGGCGCTGGTGGCGAGCACGACTCCCAGCGCTTCACGCCAGACCTCGCGGTCGGCGCTCATCGCACGATCGTTCGCTGCGGTGAACACATGACCATCATTCTGAACGCGATGTCCGGGATAGTCAAGCGAACGATCGTTTGACATGATGAACACATGGAGGAACTCCGAACGCGCATCGCCCGCACTCTGCGCAGAGAGAGGGAGAGAGCCGGACTGTCCGTGTCGGAGTTGGCGCGTCGAGCGGGAATTTCGAAGGCGACCGTCTCCCAGCTGGAGTCCGGTGCCGGCAACCCCAGCGTCGAGACGCTCTGGGCGCTCGGCGTCGCGCTCGGGGTGCCGTTCGCCGTCCTCGTCGATCAGCAGAGCAACGTGCCGACGCTCATCCGCGCCGATGATCTCACGGGCGTCCCGTCGTCGGTCGCCGCGTACAGCGCGACCCTGCTCTCAGCGAGCCCGCCGGGTGCGAGGCGGGATGTGTACCTGATCCACGCGGATCCGGGGGATCCACGCCGCTCCGATCCGCATCACGTGGGAACGACCGAACACGTGATCCTCATCTCCGGCCAGGCTCGGATCGGTCCGTCGGACGCCCCCGTGCTGCTGAACCCGGGCGACTATCTCTCGTACGCCGGAGACGCGCCCCACGTGTTCGAGGCGACCGTCGCCTCGACCAGTGCGGTGCTCATCTCGGAGCTGCGCTGAGCATCACTTCGGCGCGGAGCCCAAGACCGGTGACGGGTCCGGGATCTCGTCCGGCTTGTACTTCGGCAGCCGAGATGCAGGCAGGATCGCCACGGCACTGAGTCCCGCGAGCAGCAGCAGGCCGAGTCGCAGCGTCCCCAGACGCGACTCCTCGTTGACGGCCACCGCCGCGTCGACCTGCTCGGGCGTCGCATCCGTCTGCTCGAGTGCTGCGCGCAGGTCGTCGTTGCTGACGAAGTTCAGGTTGTCCATGTCGACCTGCGCGACGAGCGACGGCGGCAGCTCGGGGTGCTCGACGACCGCGCGGCCGATGCTCACCCCGAGGAGCGAGACGAGGAGTGCGCCGGCCAGAGCGGTCCCGACCGCCGAGGCGAGATTCTGCGTGGTGCCGCGCAACGAGCCGACATCACCCGCGAGCTCAGCCGGCGCCGCGGTGACGAGCACGTTGAAGACGAGGGTCACGAGCGCACCCTGACCGATGCCGAACACGACCAGCCCGAGGATCGTCGGAAGCGTCTCCCAGTTGTTGTTCACCACGAAGGACAGCCAGATGAGCGCGACCGTGGTGAGGATGAAGCCGAAGACGCCGATGACCCGCGGCGGGTAGCGCTTGTAGAACCGGACGACGAGTGTGGCGGTGATGAACACGGTCAGGTTGAAAGGCATCATCGCGAGCGACGTGTCGAAGGGCGTCCTTCCCTGCACGATCTGGATGTACAGGGGGATGGTGAAGTTCACGCACGCCTCGAGCGCCACGACGATGAACATCGCGTACACGGCAGCGCGCTCCTTCGACGAGTCGAGGATGCTGAGGTCGATCAGCGGCACCTTGCCCTCGGCCATCCGACGGCGAGTCCAGACGAAGAAGCATTGACCGAGCACGATCCCGACGACGACGAAGGCGGGCGCAGGAGAGAGCCCGAGGATGTTGAAGGGTGCGGCCTCGGTCGCAGCGACGGCACCCCACCCGTTGAGGTTGTTGAAACCCAGGGTCAGAAGCACGATGGCCGCGCCGATGAGGAGCGACGCCACGAGGTCGATGCGGATCGACGCGTCTCCCCCATCACCTCGCAGCGTGAAGCTGAACGCGAAGACGACCACGGCGATGCCGAACACGATGAAGAACATCGGCCGCCATCCGACCAGGGTGCCGAGCGTGCCGCCGATGAGGAACGCGGTGACTCCCGAAATGGCTCGGGCGGACCCGATCGCACCGATCGCCGTCGCCTGCTGCGCGCCCCGATAGTTCTCGGCGATCAGCGCCACGATCGAGGGGACGATGATCGCTGCGGCGGCGCCGGCGACCGCCTGCCCCGCGATGGCCCAGCCCACACTCGGGGACACGATCATCAGCACCGACGACGCGGCGAACAGGCCGATCACGATCCGGAAGATGAGGACCCAGCCGACCCGCTGACCGAGCTTCGCGCCGGTCATCACGAGGGCGGCCACGGCGAGGCCGTACATCACGATGGTGGTGCTGGCGACCGTCGGCGGCACGCCGAACTCACTGACCATGCCACCGAGGGATATCGGCAGGGCTGCCACGTTGAACGACATGAGCACCTGGGCGAGGAAGAGACTGACGAGCGGCATCCAGGAGGTCTTCGTGGATGCCGGAGCAGTGAGTGTCATGGCAGGGTCCTCTGAGCGGGGAAGGAGGTCAGTCCGTCGACCGAGCGGTCGGCGCGGGCGCTGAGGCGAACAGGTTCAGTCCGAGAGCGCGGGAGAGGTGACCGATGGCGAGCTGCGATCGCACGGAGTTTCCCGCCGCGTCGAGGCGCGGTGAGAATCCGGCGACGGCACCCTTGCCCGGCGCGACGGCGACGATCCCTCCTGCCACACCCGACTTGGCGGGCAGCCCGATCTCGAACAGCCACTCACCCGAGGCCTCGTAGAGGCCCGTGGATGCCACCACTGCGAGAGTGTCGCGGCAGACGTCCGCAGAGACCACCCGCTCGCCCGTGATCGGATTCACGCCGCCGTCGGCGAGCGTCGCCCCCATCACCGCGAGGTCGTGGGCCGTGACGCTGAGAGCGCACTGACGCGTGTAGACGTCGACGACCTCGTCGGGGTCGCCGACCAGCCGTCCATAGCTGCGGAGCAGCCAGCCCATCGCCCGGTTGCGCTCGTTGGTCGCGGCTTCCGAGGCGTACACCACGCCGTCGAGGCTCAGCGCGCGGCCGGCGAAAGCAGAGAGCCCCTCGCGCACGCGCTCCCACTGCTCGACAGCCGTCTGCCCCGGCATCAGTGCCGTCGTCGCGATCGCACCGGCGTTGACCATCGGATTCATGGGGTGTCCGCCGTTGAGCTCGAGCGCCATCAGGGAGTTGAAGGCGAGGCCCGTGTTGTTGACGCCGACGATGTCGCGCACCCGCTCATGGCCGTGCTCCTGGATCGCCAGGGCGTAGACGAACATCTTCGAGATCGACTGGATCGAGAACGGATGCTGCGCATCCCCGGCGTCATGCAGGCCGCCGTCGACCTCGATGACCGCGAGACCGAACAGCTCGGGGTCGGCCTCGGCGAGCACCGGGATGTAGTCGGCGACCGCGCCGCCGTGGTCCTGCGCATACAGACGATGAGCCTCACGCACGAGCTGGTCGACCCTCTCCCACCCGGGCAGCCCACCCGTCGAGACCTGCTGCGGGATGCCAGCCAGCGCCGCGACGTCCATGCGTTCTCCTTCGAGTCCACGACCCCCCAGCCGTCATCGCTCACCGTAGTGCCAATGCGTCGCGCTGCCTAGAGCAGGCAGTGCCCTGTTGCGACACATGTCCGGACACACCGAGACCCACCACCGCACGCAGGCGGGGTGGGTCTCGGAGGGAGGGTGTGCGGAGCTGCGGCTCAGTACCAGTTCACCGACTGGGAGTGGCCCCACGCGCTGCAGGGGGTGCCGTAGACCGACGAGATGTACCCGAGGCCCCAGCGGATCTGAGTGGCCGCGTTGGTCTGCCAGTCGGACCCGGCTGACGCCATCTTGCTTCCGGGCAGAGCCTGCGGGATCCCCGTCGCGCCACCCGAGGCGTTGTACGCCTTGTAGTTCCAGCCGGACTCCTTGGTCCACAGCGAGTTCAGGCAGGAGAACTGGTCCTCGCCCCAGCCGTACTCGCTCGACGCGATGTCGCGAGCCGCGGCCTTCGCGCCGTCGACGGTGTTCGTCTGAGCGAGCGCCGCGGCCTCAGCCGCCGCCTGGGCCGCAGCCGCGTCCGCAGCGGCCTTCGCCTCCTGGGCCGCGACATAGGACGCCTGCAGCGCAGCGGTCTCCGCGACGATCTCGTCGGTTCCGGTGACTGCGTACGCGGTCAGGCTCGAGAGCTCCCTGTTCGAGAAGTCATCACGGTCCGCCAGCTGATCGACCCACGTGGTCACGTCAGCGGTGTCGACGCTCGAGGGTGCGGCGCCCAGATCGAGGCCCGATGCCGCGACCTCTGCGTTCAGCGCCTCAGCTGCCGCGACGGCATCCTGAGCGGCGACCATCGTGAGCGCCGAGTCATCCGCGCTCTTGGCCGGGGCGTCCGGCTCGCCGGTGACGAACGAGGTGACGCCTGCGACGGCGTCCGGCAGCTCGGCGCCGGCCGCGGGGGCGGACACGATGCCGACCGTCAGAGCGAGGCCGAGCATGCCGCCGGTGATCGTTCCGAGAATCAGTTTCGGGCGACGCGCCGTGATGGCGTTACGAGCTGTCGCCGCCGCGTGGGCGCGCCGAAGCGCACGGGTGGTGTGAAGCATTGGGTTCGACTTTCGGGTCGTCGTACGCCCGTCACAGGACACTCATCGGGAGATCGCCCCAGGCGCAAGGTAACGATTCTGCAACGGCACTCCTGGACGTTTCGTGAGAAAGGGGCCCTGTACCGCCGTTTCCGGCGGTACAGGGCCCCTTCTCTCAGACGATTCTCAGACGTTCGCGTCCTGGCGCTTCAGGCGAGCGGTCTCACGCGCACGAGTGTTCGCGTCGAGATTCACCTTGCGGATGCGGACGACCTCGGGCGTGACCTCGACGCATTCGTCGTCACGGGCGAACTCGAGGCTCTCCTCGAGCGTCAGCTGGCGCGGGGGCGTCATCGACTCGAAGGTGTCGGAGCTCGCCGCACGCATGTTGGTGAGCTTCTTCTCCTTCGTGATGTTGACGTCCATGTCGTCGGCGCGGGAGTTCTCGCCGATGACCATGCCCTCGTAGACCTCCTGCGTGGGCTGCACGAAGAACGACATGCGCTCCTGCAGGGCGATCATCGCGAACGGAGTCACGACGCCCTGACGGTCGGCCACGATCGAGCCGTTCTGACGGGTCGTGATGGAACCGGCCCACGGCTCGTAGCCGTGCGAGATCGCGTTCGCGATGCCGGTGCCTCGGGTCGTCGTGAGGAACTCGCTGCGGAACCCGATGAGACCGCGCGACGGGACGATGAACTCCATGCGCACCCAGCCGGTGCCGTGGTTCGTCATGTTCTCCATGCGGCCCTTGCGGTTCGCCAGGAGCTGCGTGATCGCGCCGAGGTGCTCCTCCGGCGTGTCGATCGTGAGGTGCTCGAACGGCTCGTACGTCTTGCCGTCGATCTTCTTCGTGACCACCTGCGGCTTGCCGACGGTGAGCTCGAAGCCCTCACGGCGCATGTTCTCGACGAGGATGGCCAGCGCCAGCTCTCCGCGGCCCTGCACCTCCCAGGCGTCCGGGCGTCCGATGTCGACGACCTTGAGCGAGACGTTGCCGATCAGCTCCTTGTCGAGACGGTCCTTGACCATGCGAGCGGTGAGCTTGTGACCCTTGACCTTGCCCATGAGCGGCGAGGTGTTGGTGCCGATCGTCATCGAGATGGCCGGGTCGTCGACGGTGATCGCGGGAAGCGGCCGGACATCCTCGGGGTCGGCGATCGTCTCACCGATCGTGATGTTCTCGAAGCCGGCGATGGCGACGATGTCGCCCGGGCCCGCCGAATCGGCCGGGTAGCGCTCGAGCGCCCGCGTCTTGAGCAGTTCGGTGATGCGTGCGTTCTGGTGCGTGCCGTCAGCGCGGACCCAGGCGACCGTCTGGCCCTTCTTCAGCGTGCCGTTGAAGACGCGCAGCAGAGCGAGACGACCGAGGAAGGGGCTGGAGTCGAGGTTGGTGACCCAGGCCTGCAGCGGGTGCTCGTCGTCGTAGGCGGGAGCGGGGACGTGCTCGAGGATCGCCTCGAACAGCGGCTCGAGGTCGTCGTTGTCGGGCAGCGATCCGTCGGCGGGGCGGTTCTGCGAGGCCGCGCCGGCACGGCCGGACGCGTAGACGACGGGAACGTCGAGCAGGGCGTCGACATCGAGGTCGGGCACGTCGTCGACGAGGTCGGACGCGAGGCCGAGCAGCAGGTCGTGGGCCTCTTCCTCGACCTCGGCGATACGAGCGTCGGGACGGTCGGTCTTGTTGACCAGGAGGATGACGGGCAGCTTGGCCTCGAGAGCCTTGCGCAGCACGAAACGGGTCTGCGGGAGCGGGCCCTCGCTGGCGTCGACGAGCAGCACGACGCCGTCGACCATCGACAGGCCGCGCTCGACCTCACCACCGAAGTCGGCGTGGCCGGGGGTGTCGATCACGTTGATCGTGATCTCCTTGCCCTGAGCATGCTTGCCCTTGTAGGTGATCGCCGTGTTCTTGGCGAGGATCGTGATGCCCTTCTCGCGCTCGAGGTCGTTCGAGTCCATCGCGCGCTCATCGACGTGGGCGTGTTCGCCGAACGAGCCGGTCTGACGCAGCATGGCGTCGACGAGAGTGGTCTTGCCGTGGTCGACGTGCGCGACGATTGCGACGTTGCGGAGGTCAGAGCGAAGGGCGTGCGCCATGCAGATGTCCTAAAGAGTGTGGGGTTTTGCCGAGAAGCCGACGTTCCAGACTATCGTATTCGGGCGAGTCGTTCCTGAGCGCTCTCGAAGTAGCATCGTGATCGTGACCGTCGCCGACCTCTCCCCCGCTCCCTCACGCAGTCGTCTGTGGTGGGAGGTGGCGATCGTCCTCGCGCTCGGCCTCGGTCAGTCAGCGGTGTATGCGGTCGTTCAGCTGGCGTACCGCCTCACCGACGAGACGCCGCTCGCCGACCAGACCGCGACCCTGAACCCCTCCCGGAGCGATCGGGAGATCTTCGACCTGATCTACCAGATCCTGTCGATCGGCTTCTCCCTCGTCCCGGTGCTGCTGGTGTGCTTCCTTCTCTGGCAATCCTCGAGGCCGCACCTCGCGCGCCTGGGTCTCGACGGCACCCGGGTGGGTCCGGACGTCGGTCGCGGGATCCTCCTGGTGGCAGCCATCGGCATCCCGGGCATCGGGCTGTATCTCGCCGGCCGCGCACTCGGGCTGTTCGTCGCGGTGAATCCCGCGGGGCTCGACAGCCACTGGTGGACCATCCCGGTGCTTCTCCTCGCTGCAGCGCGCGCATCGCTGCAGGAGGAGTTCGTCGTGCTCGGATATCTCTTCGCCCGGCTCAGGCAGCTCGGGTGGGGCCCGTGGGCCATCATCGTCGCCACATCGCTGCTGCGCGCGAGCTACCACCTCTACCAGGGGCCGGGAGCCTTCATCGGGAACCTGGCGATGGGGCTGCTCTTCGGATGGCTGTTCCAGCGCAGCGGACGGCTCATGCCGTTCCTCGTCGCGCACTTCCTGATCGACGCGACCGTGTTCGTCGGCTACCCGTGGGCTGCGGCGACCTGGCCGGCGCTGTTCGGGCTGCCCGGCTGAGAGCCGAGGCGAGGTCAGCCGTTCGCGATCAGGATCGACGCCACGGCCCAGAGCACGATGACACCGAGGGCGATGAGCGCCCGATAGTCCCACGTGCGGTGGATCGGCGCGTCCGCACCGGAGAGAGCAGCCTGCCAGCGGTCACGGACGTCGGTGAGGTCGCGGAGCGCGACAGGGGCCTTGGCCTCGTCGTCGCCGGTCGCGCGTCGCACGGGCCGCGCTCGAGCCGGCCCTCCGTAGCTCGACAGGTCGGTGCCGTCGTCGAGCGAGAAGACAAGCTGCCAGCGCAGGTCGACGTCGCGCACGCGGCTCCAGCCGAACGAGGTGCGACGCAGCATGTTCTGCACCATCGCTCCCTGGTCGTCGATGCGGACGACCGAGACGAACGCGATCTCGTAGACCACCCAGAGTCCGAGCAGCACCCAGGGAGCGAGCAGGAGCATCTGGCCCCAGCCGGCGCGTACGACGGCGTCGCCGAGCAGGAAGATCGCGAGCAGCGAGCACAGCACGAGGGAGACAGGCCCGGAGGCCGCACGGAAAGTCCGTGCGGCCTCCGGTCGAGGGCCGATGCTCACTCTCAGTGACCGCCGAGGGTGATGGTCGCCCCGGGGATCGCCTTGAGCAGACGATCGGTGTACTCCTGCTGGGGATTCGCGAAGATCTCGTCGACAGTGCCCTGCTCGACGATCTTGCCCTTCTCCATGACGCACACCAGATCGCTCGACACTCGGACGACCGCGAGGTCGTGAGTGATGAACAGGTAGGTGAGCCCGAGCTCCGACTGGAGCTCGGCCAGCAGCTGCAGCACCTGATCCTGCACCAGCACGTCGAGCGCCGACACCGCCTCGTCGAGGACGATGATGTCGGGCTTGAGCGCGAGAGCGCGTGCGATCGCGACACGCTGACGCTGACCGCCCGAGAGCTCGTTCGGATACCGGGTCGCGAGGACGCGCGGAAGCGAGACCTGGTCGAGCAGCTCCTCGACCCGCTCGCGCTGCGAGGCGCGATCGCCGACGCCGTGGATCTGCATCGGCTCGGCGATCGTGTTGCCGATGTTGCGCAGTGGATCGAGCGAGCCGTACGGGTCCTGGAAGACCGGCTGCATGCGCCGACGCAGACCGAACGCCTGCGCATTCGACAGCCTCGACACATCCTGCCCGTCGATCTCGATGGTTCCGCTGGTCGGCTCTTCGAGCTTCAGCACCATCTTGGCGACCGTGGACTTGCCAGAGCCCGACTCGCCTACGAGCGCGAGCGTCTTGCCGCGAGGGATCTCGAAGGACACGTCGTCGACAGCGCGGAACGCTTCACTGCGGAAGTTCCCCTGGCGGATCCGGTAGTCCTTCGTGAGTCCGGCGACGCGCACCGTCGGCGGGATGTCGGCGAGGTCGTCGAGCGTCTCGATCCCCCGGTCCTCCACCACCGCCTGGATGCGCTGCGATGCGACGCTGGGCGCCGCGGCGACCAGCCGCTTCGTGTACGGGTGCTGCGGGTTCTCGAGGATCTCGCGGCTGGGACCGGACTCGACGATGTTGCCACCGTTCATCACGATGATCTTGTCCGCACGCTCGGCTGCGAGACCGAGATCGTGCGTGATCAGGAGCACCGAGGTGCCCTTGTCACGGGTGAGCGACGCCATGTGGTCGAGGATCACGCGCTGCACGGTGACGTCGAGAGCCGAGGTCGGCTCGTCGGCGATGAGCAGCTTGGGGTCGGCCGCGAGGCCCATCCCGATCAGCGCGCGCTGGCGCATGCCTCCCGAGAACTGGTGCGGGAACTGGTGCAGACGCTTCTCGGCGTCGGCGAGTCCGGCCTGCTGCAGCACCTCGACGGTGCGCGCCTTGGCCGCATCGCGCCCCTGGGCGATGCCGTTCGCACGGATCGCCTCCTTCACCTGGAAGCCGATGCTCCAGACGGGGTTGAGGTTCGACATCGGGTCCTGCGGCACGAAGCCGATGTCCCGGCCTCGGACGGCCTCGATCTCGCGACGGTTGAGCGTCGTGAGCTCGCGTCCCTCGAGGGTGATCGATCCCGCGGTGACCTGGCCGGTGCCGGGCAGCAGGTTCACGATGGCCGTGGCCGTCGTGGACTTGCCCGAGCCCGACTCGCCCACGATCGCGACGGTCTCTCCGGGCATGACGTCGAAGCTCACTCCGTGGAGCACTTCGCGCAGACCCTCCTGCGTGCGGAACGCGACGCTCAGGTCGCGGATGCTCAGCAGCGGGACCTGTTCGGTGATTCGCTCGCTCATCGGCGTGCCCTCGCCTTCGGGTCGAGGGCGTCTCGGATGAGCTCGCCCAGGGTGACGAACGCCAGCACCGCGAGGGTGAGAGCGATCGACGGATAGATGAGCGCCATCGGCGCGACACGCAGCGATGCCTGAGCCTTCGCGATGTCATTTCCCCACGACATCACGTCGCTGCCGAGACCCACCCCGAGGAACGAGAGCGTCGCTTCCGCGACGATCGCGGCGGCGAGGCCGAGCGTCGAGACGACGAGCAGCGGAGCGATGGCGTTCGGGACCACGTGGTTCAGGAGGATCTTGAACTTCGACTGACCGAGCGCCTGCGACGCCATCACGAAGTCCGCCTGACGCACACGGAGCACCTCGGCCCGCACGACGCGAGCCGTGGACGCCCAGGCGAACGCTCCGATGGCGAACGCGAGCGTCCACACCGAACGGGAATCCCGGAACACGGTCATCACGACGACGGCCGCGAGGATGTACGGGATGGCGAAGAAGATGTCGCCGATGCGCGAGAGCACCGAGTCGAGCCATCCGCCGTAGAAGCCCGCGAGAGCTCCCATGATCAGGCCGAGAACGGACGAGATCAGCGTCGCGATGAGGCCGACGGCCAGCGACGTCTGCGCGCCCCAGACGATGCGCGCATAGATGTCGCAGCCCTGGAACGTGAACCCGAGCGGGTGTCCATCCGTCGGACCGCCGTTGCTGTTCGACAGCTGGCAGTCGTTGTTCGGCGGCGTCGCGGTGAACAGAGTCGGCCACAGCGCCATCACGAGGAAGAACAGCGCGAGGACGACCGAGAACCAGAACAGCGGACGACGACGCAGGTCGAACCAGGCGTCACGCCAGAGGTTGCTGGGCTTGTCCGAGATCCGAACGGCGTCGACCGCGATCGACTCCGTCTCGATCGGAGCGACGTAGTGCTTCTGAGATGTGGGATCAGGCATAGCGAATCCTCGGGTCGAGCAGACCGTAGAGCAGGTCGATGAGAAGGTTCACCAACACATACAGGATGACGAACACGGTCACGAACGAGACGACCGTGGGTCCCTCGCCGCGCTGGATCGCCTGGAAGAGCGTGTTTCCCACACCGGGGACGTTGAAGATGCCCTCGGTGACGGTGGCGCCCACGAGCAGCACGCCGAAGTTCGTGGCGGAGTTCGTGATCACCGGGATCAGGGAGTTGCGCAGCACGTGCACGGGCAGCACGCGGTTGCGCGAGAGCCCCTTGCTGTACGCCGTGCGCACCCAGTCCTGGTTCAGGGTCTCGATGACCGAGCTGCGCATGAGACGCATGCTCACCGCATAGAGGCTGAAACCGAGCACGATCGCCGGCAGCCACAGCCCGCCCCAGTCGTTGTCCGCACCCACCGTGGGCTTGAACCAGCCGAGCTGGATCGCGAGGAAGTACTGCGCGAGGAACGCCACCACGAAGATCGGGATCGCGATCGCGACCAGCGCCACGACGAGCGAGACGTTGTCGAACAGCTTGCCCTTGCGCAGCGCCGAGATGGTGCCGATGACGATGGCGAGCACGAACTCGATGGCGATGGCCATCACTGCGAGTCGGCCGGTGACAGGAAGCGTGGCGGCGAGCACAGCCGAGACCGGGCGGCCCGAGTAGGTCGTGCCCAGGTCGCCCTGGAAGACGCCGGTGATGTAGTACCAGTACTGCACGATGAACGGCTGGTCCAGGTGGTACTGCGCGCGCAACTGCTCGACGACCGCCGGGTTGGGCGTCTTGTCGCCGAACAGGGCGAGGATCGGGTCGCCGGGCATGGCGAACACGAGGAAGTAAATGAGCAGGGTGGCTCCGAAGAAGACCGGGATCACCTGCAGGAGACGTCTCAGAATGTAACCGAGCATCCGCTTGTCCCTTCTTGAGGGGAAAGAAAGCTACGTGAACACAAGCCTGTGAGGCGGTGACGAAGAATCGTCACCGCCTCACAGGTGAAGTGCCGTCAGACTTACTCGCCGGCCTTCGTGATCTCGTAGTACAGCGGAACCGAGTTCCAGCCGAACGTGACGTTGTCGACGTTCTCGCTGAAACCACCGGTCACGTTCGAGTACCACAGCGGGATCGCGGGAAGGTCCTGGAACAGGACCTCCTGCGCCTTGGTGAAGTCCTCGATCTGAGCCTCGGCGTCGGGGTTGCTGATGCCGGCGGAGATGAGCTCGTCGAACTCGGGGTTCGTGTAGTCACCGTCGTTGGAGCCTGCGCCGGTGGCGTAGAGCGGTCCGAGGAAGTTGTACAGACCCGGGTAGTCGGCCTGCCAGCCCGAGCGCGCAGCCGTGGTGATGGTGCGGTCGTTGATCTTCGTGCGAAGGTCCTGGAAGGTCGGGTACGGGTCACCCGATGCCTCGATGCCGAGCGTGTTCTTGATGCTGTTGCTCACCGCGTCGACCCAGGCGTCGTGGCCGCCGTCGGAGTTGTACGCGATCTTGAACTCGCCGTCCCACGGTGCGATGGCGTCGGCCTCAGCCCACAGCTCCTTCGCCTTCTCGGGGTCGAAGTCGAGGACCTCGCTGCCGGGAACCGAGTCGGACCAGCCGTCGATGACCGGAGAGGTGAAGTCGGATGCCGGGGTGCGGGTGCCCGAGAAGATCGTCTCGGTGATCTCCTCGCGGTTGATCGCCATCGACAGCGCCTGACGACGCAGCTGGCCCTCTTCGCCGCTGAAGTGCGGGAGGAACTGGCCGATGGTGAAGGACTGGAACACCGCGGAGGGCTGGTTCACAGCACGGTCGCCGAGCTCGTCGGTGAAGACCGGGAGCGAGTTCGTCGGGATCGCGTCGATGACGTCGACCTCGTTCGACAGCAGGTCGGCGTATGCGGCCTCCTGCGTGGCGTAGAACTTGATGGTCAGACCGCCGTTGGCGGCCTGACGGCCACCGTCGTAGTCGTCGTTGCGGACGAGGTCGATCTGGACGTCGTGCTGCCACGCGTCTTCGCCGTCGATCATGTACGGACCGTTGCCGATCGGGTTCTGACCGAACGCTTCCATGTCCTCGAACGCGACGTCGGGGAGCGGGTAGAAGGCCGAGTAGCCGAGACGCAGAGCGAAGTCGGATGCCGGCTTGTTCAGCGCGATCGTGAAGGTGTAGTCATCGACCTGCTTGAGACCCGTGAGCTCGGAGTCGGTGTCGTAGCTGAAGCCCTCGATGTCCTCGAAGAAGTAGCTGGAGAGGTGAGCGTTCGACGCCTTGGCGCCCTCGTTCCACGCCTTGATGAAGTTGTCGGCGGTGACTTCTTCACCGTCGGTGAAGGTCAGGCCTTCCTTGATCTTGACGGTGAGGTTCTGCGGGTCCTCCGTGGTGATCTCCTCAGCCACGTCGTTGACGGGCTTGCCGTCGGCGTCGTAGTAGATCAGACCGGCGAAGATCTCGTCGAGGATCTTTCCGCCGCCCACCTCGTTGGTGTTGGTGGGGATCAGCGGGTTCTCGGGCTCCGAGCCGTTCGTGGTGATGATGGCGTCGGCGTCGGTGTTCGCACCGGAGCCGCCGTCGCCTTCATTGCCGCTTCCACCGCTCGCGCAGCCCGCGAGCGCCAGGGCGCCGATCGCGAACAGCGCAGTGCCCGCAAGGGCGATCTTGTTGCGCTTCACTTTGTGTCCTCCTGTGGACGGGTATTCATCAGACTGCGCGCTCATCGTCGAACGCGTAGGGATAGTTGACTGTAACCCGCGGTTTCGTGGACGCCGCTCTCGGCTAATGAACCGTTACTGAGTGGTGACCAACTGAAACATCCCCGAAACACGCGGAAATGCACGGAAACGAGTGACGGCGTCGTGTCCGCATGGACACGACGCCGTCACCCCTCAGGATGCGGTTCAGGCGAACGCCTCGATCGGCGGGCAGGCGCACACGAGGTTGCGGTCACCGTACGCCTGGTCGATGCGGCGCACGGGCGGCCAGTACTTGCCTGCCACCAGGGCGTGCACCGGATAGGCGGCGTCTTCACGGCTGTAGGCGTGCTCCCACTCCCCCGCGATCAGCGAGACTGCGGTGTGCGGAGCGTTGACGAGAGGGTTGTCGTCCGCGGGCCAGCGCCCGGCGGCGACGGCATCCGCTTCGGCCTTGATCATGATCATCGCCTCGATGAACCGCTCGATCTCGCCGAGGTCCTCGGACTCGGTGGGTTCCACCATCAGAGTCCCCGCGACCGGGAACGACATGGTCGGTGCGTGGAAGCCGAAGTCGATCAGTCGCTTGGCGACGTCGTCGACGGTGATCCCGGTCTCCTCGCGAAGCGGACGCAGGTCGAGGATGCACTCGTGCGCCACCCGGCCGTCCTCCCCCGCGTACAGCACGGGGAAGTGCTCGCCCAGGCGCGCGGCGATGTAGTTCGCCGACAGCACGGCGGCCGCGGTCGCGTGACGGAGGCCGTCGGCGCCCATCATCCGCACATAGGACCAGGAGATCGGCAGGATGCCCGCAGATCCGTACGGTGCCGCCGACACCGCGCCGCCTTCGAAGACGAATCCGCCCGCATGCTCCGCCCGCTGCGCGAGCGGGTGCGACGGCAGGTGGGCCGCGAGGTGCGCCTTGGCTGCGACGGGGCCCACACCGGGGCCGCCGCCGCCGTGCGGGATCGCGAACGTCTTGTGCAGGTTGAGGTGCGAGACGTCGCCGCCGAGATCGCCGAACCGGGCGTAGCCGAGCAGCGCGTTGAGGTTCGCACCGTCCACGTACACCTGGCCGTCGGCGTCGTGCACCGCGGTCGTGATCTCGACCACGTCCTGCTCGTACACGCCATGCGTCGACGGGTAGGTGATCATCAGCGCCGAGAGCTCGTCGGCGTGCGCCGCGATCTTCGCCCGCAGGTCGTCGAGGTCGACGTTCCCGAGCTCATCGCACGCCACGACGACGACCTTCATTCCGGCGAGCACCGCGGAGGCCGCGTTGGTGCCGTGCGCGGACGACGGGATCAGGCACACCGTGCGCTGCGTGTCGCCGTTCGCGAGGTGGTAGCCGCGGATGGCGAGGAGGCCGGCCAGCTCGCCCTGCGAGCCGGCGTTCGGCTGCAGCGAGACGGCGTCGTACCCCGTGACCTCGGCGAGCCACGCTTCGAGCTGCGTGATCATGTCGAGATACCCCGCGACATCGGATGCCGGCGCGAACGGGTGGATGCCCGCGAACTCCGGCCACGTGATCGATGCCATCTCGGTCGCCGCGTTGAGCTTCATCGTGCAGGACCCGAGCGGGATCATGCCGCGGTCGAGCGCATAGTCACGATCGGCGAGGCTCTTGAGATAGCGCATCATCGCCGTCTCGCTGCGGTGCGCGTGGAAGACGGGGTGCGTGAGGTACTCGTCCTGACGGAGCAGATCGCCGGGGAGGCCGCCCTGCGAACCGGAGCCGAAGAATCCGAATGCGCGCTCCCGGGCACCGCCGAAGACCTGAGCGACCTGATGGAGCTCGGCGACCGTCGTGGTCTCGTCGATCGAGATGCCGATCGTGTCGGCATCCGCGGCGTGCAGCAGGATGCCGAAACCGTGATGGGCCTGCTCCACGAACTCGGCAGCGCGCCCCGGCACCCGCACCTGGAGGGTGTCGAAGAACGAGTCGTGCACGACGTCCGCACCCGCATCGGCGAGCCAGTCGCGCAGCATCGCGGTCTTGGCCGCGACCTCCCGGGCGATCGCCTTCAGTCCATCGGGACCGTGGTAGACGGCGTACATCGACGCCATCACGGCGAGCAGCACCTGAGCGGTGCAGATGTTGCTCGTCGCCTTCTCGCGGCGGATGTGCTGCTCGCGGGTCTGCAGCGACAGCCGATACGCCGGCTTGCCGTCGGCATCGACAGAGACGCCGACGAGACGGCCGGGCAGCTGACGTTCGAGCCCTGCGCGCACAGCCATGTAGCCCGCGTGCGGGCCTCCGAAGCCGATCGGCACGCCGAAGCGCTGCGTCGTCCCGACCGCGACATCGGCCCCGAGCGAGCCGGGCGACGCGATGAGGGTGAGCGCGAGGAGGTCGGCCGCGACGACGGCGAGCCCGCCCGCGAGGTGCGCCGCATCGATCACGGCCGCCGGGTTCCAGACTCGCCCGGAGGCCCCCGGGTACTGCACGAAGACGCCGAACAGCTCGGCGGGCAGCTCCTCGCCCGCCGCGAAGTCGACGGACACCAGTTCGATGCCCACGGCCTCGGCACGGGTCCCGAGCAGTGCCTTCGTCTGCGGGAACGCGTCGGCGTCGACGGCGAAGACGTTCGACGCCTTCTTCGACGCGCGGCGTGCCAGCAGCATCCCCTCGACCACAGCGGTCGATTCGTCGAGCATCGACGCGTTCGCGGTGGTCAGGCCGGTCAGTTCGGCGACCATCGTCTGGAAGTTGATGAGTGCTTCGAGGCGACCCTGCGAGATCTCGGGCTGGTACGGCGTGTACGCGGTGTACCACGACGGATTCTCGAGCACGTTGCGCTGGATCACCTGAGGGGTGATCGTGCCGTAGTACCCGAGACCGATCATCGGCCGGTTCACCGTGTTGCGGGACGCGAGCGCTCGCAGCTCGGCGAGCGCCTCGGTCTCGCTCGCTGCGCGCGGGATCACGGACTCCGTGGAGGCGGGGGTGAAGATCGAAGCGGGCACGGCCTGACGCATCAGCGCCTCGACCGGGCTCCAGTCCTCGAGCTTCGACTCGACGCCCAGTGCGTCGAGCATCTGGCGCTGGGCGGCGGCGGTGGTTCCGATATGACGATCGGCGAAAGAGACCACTGGACGATCAGCCCTCCGTGAGAGCGACGTACGCGTCGCGGTCCATCAGGCCCTCGAGCGCACCGGCGGCGACGGAGACCTTGATGAGCCAGCCTCCGTCGAACGGCTCGGCGTTCACGAGCGACGGGTCGTCGACGACGGCGTCGTTGATCTCGACGACCGTGCCGGTGACCGGAGCGTAGAGCTCGCCGACCGACTTGGTCGACTCGATCTCACCGACGACCGAGCCTGCGGCGATCTCGGTGCCGACGGCGGGGAGTTCGACGAACACGACGTCTCCCAGCTTGTCGGCCGCGTAGTCGGTGATCCCGATGGTGACGGTGTCACCGTCAGCGGCGATCCACTCGTGCTCGTCGGTATAGCTGAGTGCGTTGAGATCGGTCATTTGGTCCTCCGGTAGAAAGGCAGGGCGGTCACGGTCGCGGGGATCCTGGTCCCCCGCACATCAAGGAATACTGCGGTTCCCGCGGCAGCGGAAGCAGGTGCCACATAGGCCATCGCGATCGGGTGGCCGAGCGTCGGGCTCAGTGCACCGCTGGTGACCTCGCCCAGCACGATGCCGTCCGCGTCGACCACCGAGTAGCCCGCGCGTCCGGCTCGCTTGCCCTCGGCGACCAGGCCGACGAGCACCGGAGCGTCGGATGCGGCATCCACCGCTCCCTTGCCGATGAAATCGGCTTTGTCGGACACCACCACTCGCCCGAGACCGGCCTGAGACGGCTTCGTCTCGCGCGAGAGCTCGTGACCGTAGAGAGGCATCCCCGCTTCGAGCCGGAGGGTGTCGCGCGCGGCGAGGCCCGCGGGGACGAGCCCGTGCGGCTGACCCGCCTCGACGAGGGCGTCCCACAGGGCGGGTGCGTCGGCGGCTCTCACCAGAAGCTCGAATCCGTCCTCGCCCGTGTAGCCGGTGCGGGCGAGCAGCAGCGGTGCACCCTGGAACAGCGCATCGGCCCAGGCGTAGTACTTCTGTTCCGCCCATGGGGTGCCGAGATCGGTGATGCCCGGCGTCGACGAGACGATCACCTCGGAGGCGGGGCCCTGGACCGCGAGCAGGGCATAGTCGTCGGAGACGTCTTCGACGTCCACGCCCCTGTCGCCGATGAACCCCGCGAAGCTGCGATCCTCTCCCTCGGCCCTGGCGGGCATCTCGCGTTCGATCCGTGATGGGAACGAACGGACGCGCGATGCGAACGCCTGGTCGACGAATCCGCGGTTTCCCGCGTTCGCGATCACCAGGAAGCGGTCGTCTGCGAGCCGGTAGACGATGACGTCGTCGATGATCCCGCCGTCGTCGGCGAGCATCAGGGAGTACTTCGCCTTGCCGACCGCCATCGCCGACAGCCGGCCCGCGAGCGAGTAGTCGAGGAACTCCCCGGCGAAGTCGCCGGTGACGAGGAACTCCGCCATATGGGAGATGTCGAAGATGCCGGCCGCCTGCCGCACGGCGTGGTGCTCGGCGAGGTCGGACGTGTATCGCACCGGCATCTGCCAACCGCCGAAGTCGGTGAACGATGCACCGAGCGCCTCGTGGCGCTCACGCAGCGGGGTGTAGCGGGGGTCGGACATGGAGTTCTCCCGGGCTGGATCGGGCGGAACAGCGACGCTGCTCCTGGGAACTCCCCCTCTGTCATGAGCCTGAGAGCTTCGCCCAGAGACTGGGCTTTCACCGTCGGCGGATCCGAGCTGACGCGGCGTCGCTCGAGATCGCTTTTCAGAGTGGCCGGAACCGCGCGGTACGCGTACCTGAGAGATTGGCGGGGAGGCTTGCTCCTTCGGTGCCCGGTTGCATTCGCCGGGGCTCTCCCGCGTGGGTCATTCGGCCTGTCTTCACTTGTGGCCTCAGTCTAGCGGGTCGACGTCGTCGGCACAGGCAGCAGAAAGCCGCGCTCCCCCGACGCCCCGAGGGTGGGGCGCCAGGCGAGCGCGGCGTCATGCACTGGAGGTCAGCGACCCGCCAGCTCGGCTCTGACCTCGTCTCGCAGACGCCCGAGGTTCTCGGGCTCGGGTGCGGCGCCCAGCAATGTCCTGGTGTACTCGTGCTGCGGATTGAGGATGACCTCGTCGGCGGGGCCCCGCTCGACGACATCGCCCTTGTAGAGCACCATGATCTCGTCGCTGAAGTGACGTGCCGTCGCGAGATCGTGCGTGATGTAGAGCACGCCGAGGTTCTCCTCCCGCTGCAGGTCTGCCAGCAGGTTGAGCACTCCCAGTCGGATCGAGACATCGAGCATCGAGACCGGCTCATCCGCGACGATGAACCGCGCGCCCGGGGCGAGCGCACGAGCGATCGCCACGCGCTGCCGCTGACCACCGGACAGCTCATGCGGGCGACGTTCGGCGAAGCTCTCGCCGGGCGACAGCCGCACGCGCTCGAGCAGCTCGATCGCCCGAGCGCGCACCTGGGAGCCAGACAGCTTGGGGTGGTGGAGCCGGATCGGCCGCTCCAGGTGATGGATGATCGTGTGGAACGGGTTGAGTGACGCGAAGGGGTCCTGGAAGACCATCTGCACCTGGGAGCGGTAGTCCTCCACGGCGCGGCCGCGCATGCCCGAGTCCTTGCCGTCGAGCAGGATCTGCCCGCCCGTCGGCGTCTCGAGCTTCATCAGCATCCGGGCGATCGTCGACTTGCCCGACCCGGATTCGCCGACGAGAGCGACCGTCTTCCCCGCTTCGATGGTGAGCGAGACGTCCTTCACCGCGTGCAGGACCGACGTCTTGAGGCCGGATCGCAGCGTGAAGTCCTTCACCAGGTTGCGGGCTTCGAGGGTGGGAGCACTCATCGGACCTCCTCCTGACTGGGCTGGTTGCCGGTGCGGACGAAATCTCCGCGCTCGCCGGTCAGACTCGGGAAGCTCGACAGGAGCTTCTTGGTGTATTCGTGCTGGGGCGTGCGGTAGATCTCCTCCGCGGTGCCCTCCTCGACGATCTGCCCCTGCAGCATCACGGCGATGCGGTCGCTGATCTCGATCAGCATGGGCAGGTCGTGCGTGATGAAGATCACCGCGAAGCCCAGCCGCTCACGCAACCGCATGATCTCGCGGATGATCCCGCGCTGCACGACCACGTCGAGCGCCGTGGTCGGCTCGTCCATGATCATCACCTGAGGGTCCAGCGCGAGCGCCATCGCGATCATCATGCGCTGACGCATGCCACCGGACAGCTCATGGGGGAAGCTCGTCAGTCTCGACGGGTCGACCCCGACCAGGGTCAGCAGCTCTTCGGCCCGCGCCTGCTTGTCCTTCTTGGACATGCCGGGGCGATGGGTCTCAAAGATGTCGAAGATCTGCGCCTTGACGCTGATGACCGGATTGAGCGAGTTCATCGCTCCCTGGAACACCATCGAGATCTTGTCCCAGCGGAAGGCCCGCAGCCCATCGCCGTCGAGAGCGACGATGTCGATGTCGTGGCCGTCGCGGTCATGGAACACGATCTCGCCGCTGGTCATGAGCGCAGGAGCCTTGAGCAGACGATTCATGCCGTAGGCGAGCGTCGTCTTGCCGCAGCCGGACTCACCGGCGAGGCCGAGGATCTCGCCTCGGTTGAGTGTGAGAGAGACGTTGCGGACCGCCTTCACGGGCGGATCCACCTCGTACTCGATCGACACGTCGCGTGCGGTCAGCACGGCATCCGGAGCGCTCATGCGGCGACCCCCTTCGTCTTGGCGGCCTTGCGCACGCGCCGAGCGGCGTCGGGTGCATTGCGGAGCTTGGGGTTGATGACCTCGTCGATCGCGAAGTTGATGAGCGAGAGTCCCGCGCCGAGCATGGCGATCATGATTCCCGGTGGGACGAACCACCACCAGGCGCCTCGTCCGAGCGCCTGACCTGACTGCGCGTCGTTGAGGATCGTCCCCCAGGTGATGGAGGAGTTGGGGCCGAGACCGAGGTACGAGAGACCGGCCTCGCCGAGGATCGCGAAGATGATCGCGAACAGGAACTGCGCGGTGAGCAACGGCAGCAGGTTCGGCATGATCTCGACCAGGATGACGCGGAAGGATCGCTCTCCCGCGACCTTGGACGCGTAGACGTAGTCACGGGTGCGCAGAGATCGGGTCTGCAGCCTGAGCACGTAGGCGGCACCGGCCCAGGACGTGATGCCGAGCACGAACGCGACGAGCTGCCAGCTGCGCTGCGGGACGAAGGAGGAGATCACCATCACCAGCGGCAGGCCGGGGATCACGATCATCACGTTGGTCAGCAGCGCCAGGGTGTCCTCGCGCCATCCGCCGAGGTACCCCGCGAGGACTCCGAAGACAAGCGACAGGATGATGGCGATTCCGCCCGCTACCACGCCCACGAGGAGCGAGCCCTGGGCGCCGATGGCGAGCTGGGCGAACATGTCGTTGCCGAGCTTGGTGGTGCCCAACCAGTGCTCCGGCGAGGGCGGGAGCAGTGCGGGGTTGTCGGTGCTTCGAGGGTCCTGCGAGAAGATCGGCGCGATGATCGCGAACAGCACGATCGCGATCACGATGCTCGCGCCGATGATGAACTTCGTCGATGAGGTGGGAAGGACGCGGCGGCGTCTGCGGCCCCGCTGGGTGGCGAGAGAGATCGTGCTCGCAGGCTGGGTCATGGGCTGATCCTTCGTGATCAGCACTGTGTTCTCGGTGTCAGACATTCTGGCGAGCCCTCGGGTCGATGAAGCCATAGACGAGGTCCATGATGAAGTTGGCGGCGAGCACCGTGATCGTGATGACGAGGAAGAGTCCCTGCATCAGCGCGTAGTCGTTGTTCGTGACCGCCTGGAACATCAGCTTCCCGATGCCCGGGTAGGTGAACACCTGCTCCATGACGATGGAGCCGGCGACCACGAATCCCAGGGTGATCGAGAAGCCGGCGATCGACGGGATCGCGGCATTGCGGGCGGCGTACGTCGTCATGATGCGACGCGGACGGAGCCCCTTGGCCTCGGCCGTGAGCACGTAGTCCTCGGCCATGGTCTGCACCATCATGTTGCGCATCCCGAACATCCAGCCGCCCACCGACGAGATCACGATCGTCAGTGCGGGCAGGATGGCGTGCGAGAGCGCATCCATGAAGAACGCCCAGGTCGGCTCGGGACCGTCCGGGAAGTCGAACACGTCGTAGCCGCCGAAGATCGGGAACCAGCCGAGCCCGACCGCGAACACCGAGACGAGCAGCAGCGCCATCCAGAAGTACGGGATGGACTGCAGCACGGTGGTCGCCGGGATGAGGTGGTCGACCCACGTTCCGCGCTTCCATCCCGCCCAGGCGCCGAGGACGACGCCGAGGATGAAGGAGATCACGGTCACCGTGCCGACGAGGATGAGCGTCCAGGGCAGCGCCTGCCCGATCAGCTCGCTCACCGGCGCGGGGAACTTGGTGACGGAGATGCCCAGGTCGCCCTGGAACATGCGCCCCCAGTACGCGATGTACTGATCCCAGAGGGACGAGTCATCACCGCCGAGAAGCAGCTTGATGTTGCGGATCGTGGTCTCGGAGACCTCGCCGCCCGCTCGCTGCATCTTGGCGATCATGATGTCCGCCGGGTTCCCCGGCATGAGCCGGGGAAGCAGGAAGTTGAGTGAGATCGCGGCCCATAGCGTGAACGCGTAGAACCCGATTCTTCGTGCATAGAACTTCATGTCACTGACCGTGCTTCCTGCTCCCCCGACTCCATGTGCTTAGTTCGCCGGCTCGAGCTGCGTCAGGACGTAGCCCGCCGCGATCGCACCCCAGGACGGTGGGAAGGCGTAGAGGTCCTCCTCCGTCGGCCATCCCGTGAAGTCCTTCGTGTTGTAGAAGGTCTGCGTCGCGTTGATCACGAGCGGGATATAGGGCAGATCACGGACGATCTCGGTCTGGATCGTGCCGTACAGCTCCTTCTTCTCTGCCTCGTCGTTCGTGCTGATCGCGGCCTGGACGGCCGTGTCGACGACGGGGTTGCTGTATCGGCTGAAGTTCCAACGCCCCGCGGGCACCTCCGAGCCCACCGCTGCGGTCGAACCGACGGTCGTGCCGCCGAACCAGTCGCGGTAGATCTGGAACGGGTCGGCCACCGAGGTTCCGACCACACCGCCGACGATCAGCTGGAAGTCACCGCCCTGACGGGCGTCCGAGAATTCCTGCCACTGCACCGTGGATGCCGTGATCTTGATGCCGGCAGCCTCTGCCTGCTCGGCGATCAGCTTCGCCGCATCGTTGTAGTCGGTCCAGCCGTCGACCGAGATCAGGCTGAGCTCGAGCGGCACGCCGTCCTTCGCGTAGAAGTCGCCGTCCTTCGTGTAGCCGGCGGCCTCGAGGATCTCGCCCGCCTCGTCGGCGTTCGCCTCCTGGGGGCTGATCTCGTTGGCGGAGTCCGCGACCCACTTCTCGTCACGGGGCAGCAGCGCGAAGGTCGGCGAGATGTCGCCGGTCAGACCGACGAACGCCTTGTCCTTGATGGCCGCGCGGTCGATCGCGACGTTGAGCGCCTGTCGAACCGCGACGTCGGTCTGGGGACCCGTGCAGCCGAGCTCGGCGTTCGAGCACGTGTACAGGACGGTCGGGTCCTGCGGCGTGTTGATCCAATCGATCGCTCCGTTGCCCGTGACGTCGTCCGGGTTCGGGATGAACATGCCCGTCCAGTCGAGCTTGCCGGCGGCGAGCAGGTCCTGTGCGGTCTGGTTGTTGTCGACCGCGATGTACTGGACCTTCTTGACTCCGAGCTCGTCGGCGTCGCGGAAGTTCTCGTTCGCGACGAGCGTGTACGACTCGCTCGTCGTCTTGTCGACCACGTAGGCGCCGGAGCCGACCGGCTCTTCGTTGGCGAAGTTCGCGAAGTCGGTGACCTCCGCCCACACGTGCTCGGGGAGGATGTAGGTCGAACCGAGGCGCTGGAACTCGGTCGTGTACTGCGCGGTCGTGTACGTGAGGACGACCGTGGTGTCGTCGGTCGCCTCCGCCGAGACGAGACCGTTGCCCTCAGGGTTGTTGGCCTCGTAGGTGAAGGAGAACGCGACGTCCGCGGCGGTCAGCGGCTCTCCGTCGCTCCACTTGAGATCGGGCTTGATGGCGATCGTGATCACCGTGCCGTCCTCGTTGTATTCGTACGAGTCTCCGATCAGACCGACGGGCTCGGAATCCGCCGTCTTGTTGAAGAAGAACAGCGGCTCGTAGATCGGCCCGAGTGCACCGTGGAGCACCGTCGGGGCGAACGGGTTGTAGTTCGCGGTGATGGGGGTCTGGCTGCCGGCCCAGACACGAAGAGCACGGTCGCCATCGCCACCGCTCCCCTCGTTGCCTCCGCCTGCGCCACAGGCCGTCAGGCCCAGGGCGAGGACGGATGCCCCCGCCACAGCGGTGAGCGCGATCTTGCGCCTTCCGTTACGGATCATTCTGTATTTCCTCTCGGTGCTGCACTGCAGGAGGGATTTCTCCGGGTGGAGTCGAACTCCGGACGGAGTTCGCAACAGATCCCGAAAGGGATTTGTTAGGACAGTAACCTAACAAATCCCTTTCATAGCGACAAGAGTCCAGAACGCTGGTATATAACGTTTCGGCCTCAGGGGCGGTGGCGTCATGAAGATGCACTAACAGTCGAGATGACACTAAGATCAGAACAGGAGGTTAAGGTATATATGACCCAAAGCAGAGGCATCGACGTCGCCGTGTCGACCGTGATCCTCACCCTTCGACGCACCGAGGACGGCTCGGCGGTGCTCGCGCTGCCACTCGTGCTGCGCACGCGCGAGCCGTTCGCCGGCCAGTGGGCCCTCCCCGGCGGCTGGCTCACCGAGACCGAATCGGCTGTCGACGCCGCAGCCAGGACTCTGGCCGAGACGACGGGACTGACGCCGAGCTATCTCGAGCAGCTCTACGCCTTCGGGGCCGTCGACCGCTCCCCCACCCGCGTCGTGTCGATCGTGTACTGGGCACTGCTCCGCCAGGATGACGTCGACGCGCAGAGCGCGGCGCATCGGGCATCCGGCAAGGCTCCGGAGAACGTGCGCTGGGTCGACCTCGATGAGCTCCCGGCGCTGGCCTTCGATCACACGAAGATCGTCGAGTACGCCCTGTGGCGACTGCGGAACAAGGTCGGCTACAGCCGCGTCGCCCACGGCTTCCTTCCTGCCGAGTTCACCCTGGCGGATCTCCGCGAGGCGTACGAGGCCATTCTCGGCAAGCACCTGGATCCGGCCAACTTCCGCCGCCAGGTCGAATCCGCCGGCAACCTCCTTCCCACCGACCGGTTCCGCACCGGCAACCACCGACCCGCCCGCCTGTACCGCTACAACACCGACGTCGAGCTGGCCGATCACGGCCCCCTCGGCCCCGAGGAGACGAGCACCCGATGAGCATCACCTTCGTTCCCACACCGGTCGTCCAGCCGATCGACGCCTCTGTCGATCACGCGATCCAGTCGATCGTGTCCGGCGCCTCGACCGACGCGACGTGCGCGACCGACCTCGCCGCCGGCCCCTGGGACTTCGACTCCCGCCCCGGATACGGTCCCGGGTCGTCGATGGGCGACGTCATCCCCACCGGCGCTCCGCGGCAGGGAGAGCTCCCCGCCGAGTACCGAGAGGCCGGCGAGGCCGACCTCGACGAGCGCATCCGCATCGCGAAGGCCACCCTCGGTGACCGCGCCGTCGTGCTCGGGCACTTCTACCAGCGCGAAGAGGTCGTGCGGCACGCCGACTACGTGGGCGACTCGTTCCAGCTCGCGACCGCGGCGAAGGAGCGTCCGAACGCCGAGGCGATCGTGTTCTGCGGAGTGCACTTCATGGCCGAGACAGCTGACCTGCTCTCGGGACCCGACCAGGCCGTGATCCTGCCCAATCTGGCGGCCGGATGCTCGATGGCCGATATGGCGGACATCGATCAGGTCGAGGACTGCTGGGAGCAGCTCGCAGACGTGCTGGGCGACCTCGACACACCCGATGCGGGTGGACGAGTGCCGGTGATCCCCGTCACGTATATGAACTCGTCGGCCGCGATCAAGGGCTTCGTGGGGCGCCACGGAGGAATCGTGTGCACCTCCTCGAATGCGCAGACCGTACTCGAGTGGGCATTCGAGCGCGGTCAGCGCGTGCTCTTCTTCCCCGACCAGCACCTCGGCCGCAACACCGCGAAGGCGATGGGCGTACCGCTCGAGCGGATGCCGATGTGGAACCCGCGCCAGGCGCTCGGCGGATCCTCCGCGGCACAGCTCGTCGACTCGCAGGTGATCCTCTGGCACGGGTTCTGCTCGGTGCACCGCCGTTTCACCGTGGATCAGATCGACCAGGCGCGGGCCGAGCACCCCGGGGTCCGGGTGATCGTGCACCCTGAGTGCCCGATGGCCGTCGTGGACGCGGCGGACGAGGCGGGATCGACCGACTACATCCGTCGGGCGATCGCCGCGGCGACCACGCCGACCACCTTCGCGATCGGCACCGAGATCAACCT
Organism: Microbacterium sp. CGR1; assembly: GCF_001266755.1. Lineage (NCBI taxonomy): Bacteria > Bacillati > Actinomycetota > Actinomycetes > Micrococcales > Microbacteriaceae > Microbacterium > Microbacterium sp. CGR1. The sequence goes on along the minus strand of NZ_CP012299.1, from coordinate 204,714 downwards.
CGTCCGTCGCCTCGCGGCGCAGTTCCCCCAGCACGAGATCTTCTGCCTGGACCCGGTGGTGTGCCCCTGCTCGACGATGTACCGCATCCACCCCGGGTATCTCGCCTGGGTGCTCGAAGAGCTCGTCGCGGGCCGCACGCCGAATCGGATCACGGTGACGGCGGACGTGGCCGACCCCGCCCGCATCGCCCTCGAACGGATGCTGGCGGCGAAGCCGCCCGTGGCGGCGAGCGCCCGATGAACGTCGTCGTCGTCGGCTCGGGCATCGCCGGACTCACGACGGCCCTGCACGCGCACGAAACCGGCCACTCGGTCACGATCGTGACGAAGGGTGCGCTGGGCGACGGCTGCACAGGGTACGCGCAGGGCGGCGTCGCCGGAATCTACGGCGTCGGCGACTCGGCGGCACAGCACGCCGCAGACACCATCGATGCCGGAGCAGGACTCTCGGATCCCGCCGCGGTCGATGTTCTCGTGCACGAGGGCGCGACCAGGATCGCGGAGCTGATCGCCCGAGGCGTCGCGTTCGACCGCTCACCCGACGGGCGGGTGCTGCTCGGGCGGGAGGCCGCGCACCGTCACGCACGCATCGTGCACGCCGGAGGGGATGCCACGGGAGCAGCGATCACCCGGGCGTTGGTGGCCTCGGTCCGCGACGCGGATGTCACCGTCGTGGAGGGCGCCTTCCTGGCCGACGTGATCGCCGAGGACGGCGTCGTGCGCGGCGTGCGTGTCCAGGTCGGCGGGGCGGTCTCGGAGCTCTCCGCCGACGCGGTCGTGCTCGCCACGGGCGGCGCAGGGCACCTGTATGCGCACACCACGAATCCCCTCGGCACCACGGGTGACGGCATCGCCGCCGCCGTGCGGATCGGGGCCGCGGTGGCCGACCTCGAGTTCGTGCAGTTCCATCCGACGATCCTGGCCGAGGGTCCCGCCTTCCTCGTCTCGGAAGCGGTCCGCGGCGAAGGGGCGACGCTGGTGGACGCCGACGGTCGGCGATTCGTCTTCGACAGCCACCCGGACGGCGAGCTCGCCCCGCGCGACGTCGTCGCGCGGGCGATCGCCCGCCAGTCCGCCCGACAGGGCTCCCCCGTGCGTCTCGACGCGACCAGGATCGGCGGACTCAGGCTCGCGCAGCGGTTCCCGACGATCGATCGCGTGACGCGGGAACGCGGTCTCGACTGGGGCTCCGCTCCGATCCCGGTGACACCCGCCGCCCACTATCTGATGGGAGGCGTCGTCACCGACCTCGACGGGCGCACCTCCGTCCCCGGGCTCTTCGCCGTGGGCGAGGTCGCGCGCACCGGCGTGCACGGTGCGAATCGTCTCGCCTCGAACTCGCTGCTCGAAGGCGCGGTCTTCGGAGCTCGCGCGGCAGCCGCGCTCGGCACGCCCTGGCAGCATCCTCCCGTCAGCTCGCAGCGCGGCTCGGCGCCTCGCGCACCTCTGTCCGAGGAGTCGGAATCCACCGGCGAGATCGCTGTCGGCGCCGACTTCAGTCGCGCAGCGCTGCAGCGCCTGATGTGGGACCACGTCGGCCTGCTGCGCTCGGAAGAGGGTCTGCGACACGCCGCAACCATCGTCGGCCGCTGGCTCGCCGCGATTCCCGAGCCGGCCACCGTCCGCGAGCGCGAGGATGCGAACCTCCTCCTGCTCGCCCGCGCGACCGCGTCTGCCGCGCTCGCTCGCACCGATTCCGTCGGTGCGCACTTCCGCGAACCCCTCGCCTCACCTCTCCTGGAGACAGTCTGATGCTCACCGCCGCCCACATCACCCGCGTCGTCAGCGCAGCCCTCGAGGAAGACGCCCCCTGGGGCGACCTGACGAGCGCGACCCTGCTTCCCGCGGATGCCACCGCCACTGCCGACCTCGTCGCCCGCGAAGCGGGCACCTTCAGCGGCGGCGAGGTGTTCGCGGCCGCGTTCCACCTCACCGATCCGGCGATCGCGGTCGACGTGCATGTGGGCGACGGAGACGCCTTCGATGCGGGCGACGTGCTCGCATCGGTATCCGGCTCGGCCCGCGGCATCCTCACCGCCGAGCGCATCGCTCTGAACTTCACCCAGCGGATGAGCGGTGTCGCGACAGCCACCGCCGCCTACGTGCGCGCGGTCGAGGGGACATCGGCGCGGATCGCCGACACGCGGAAGACGACCCCGGGCATGCGAGCGTTCGAACGGCATGCGGTGCTCTCGGGCGGTGGTCACAACCACCGGTTCTCGCTGTCCGATGCGGTGATGGCCAAGGACAACCATCTCGCGGTGCTGAAGCGCTCGGGCGTCGACCTCGCCTCGGCTCTGCGGGATGCGCTCTCCCGGCTGCCTCACACGACGCACGTGGTCGTCGAGGTCGACCGGCTCGATCAGATCCCCGCCGTGCTCGACGGGGGTGCGCACACGGTGCTGCTCGACAACTTCTCTCTCGACGACCTGCGCGCCGGGGTCTCGATGATCGGCGATCGCGCGCAGGTCGAAGCCTCGGGCGGGGTCGCTCTCGACACGGTCGGGGCGATCGCGGCGACCGGGGTCGACGTCATCTCGGTCGGCGCCCTGACGCACTCCGCCCGGGCGCTCGATCTCGGTCTCGACGTGCGGATCGACTGACGGGGATGCTCTATCTCGATCACGCCGCAACGGCTCCGGTGCGACCGGAGGTCGTCGAGGCCATGCGCCCGTTTCTGACCGGGGTCTTCGGCAATCCGTCGAGCCACCACACGTACGGTGAGGCCGCGGCGAGCGCACTCGATGACGCACGGTCGCGGGTGGCCCGAGTGCTGGGCATGCGCGCGGGCGATGTGATCTTCACATCCGGTGGAACGGAATCGAACAATCTCGCGGTGAAGGGCATCGTGCTGGCAGCCCTCGCACGCGGTCGCCGGCATCTGGTCGTCTCGCCGATCGAGCACGAGTCGATCCTCGAATCCGCCGACCACATGCGGCGCTTCCACGACGTCGAGGTGACGCCGATCCCCGTCGACGGCCTCGGCAGGATCTCCGTCGCCGCTCTGACGCAGGCCCTGCGCGATGACACCGCACTGGTCGCCGTCGGACACGCCAACAACGAGATCGGCACGGTCCAGGACGTCGCCTCCCTCGCAGCAGCCGCGAGGGAGGCAGGCGTCCCGGTGCATGTCGACGCCGTGCAGTCTGCGGGGTGGCTGCCGCTCAGCGGCCTCGGAGCGGATGCCGTCGCGATCGCCGGGCACAAGCTCGGAGCTCCGAAGGGGGTCGGAGCGCTCGCCGTGCGAGGGCGCGTCGCGCTCGAGCCGCTCATGCACGGGGGCGGCCAGGAACGAGGACGCCGTTCGGGCACCGAGAACGTCGCCGGCGCGGTGGCCCTCGCGACAGCGCTGGAGCTCGCCGACGCGGAGCGCGAGGAGGCGAGCGCCCGGGTCGCTGAGTCGACGGGGCGCTTCATCGCCGCGGTGCACGCACTCGTGCCGCAGGCGGCCCTCACCGGCGACCCCGTGACACGGCTGCCCGGCACGGCGAGCTTCACGTTCGCCGGAGTCAGCGGGGAGGCTGTCCTGCTCGAGCTCGAGCGTCGGGGCGTGGTGTCGTCGAGCGGTTCTGCCTGCGCCGCCGGAAGCGACGAGCCCTCGCATGTGCTTCTCGCATGCGGGATCTCCCCCGCGGTCGCGCAGACCTCTGTGCGGTTCACCTTCGGACGCGAGGCGCTCCCGCACGACCTGGCCGAACGGCTCGCCGGGCTGGTCGCCGAATCGGTGCGCGCGGTCACCCACCCCTGAACGACGAGCCCGACCGGCCGGCCATAGACTCGGCTCGTGACCGCCTCCGCCCCGATCGTGACCCTGATCGTCCCCGGCCGCGACATCGGCGCCTTCGCTCCTGCCGCACTCGAGTCGCTGCGCTCGCAGACCGAGACGCGGTGGAACGCGATCCTCATCGACGACGGATCCAGAGACGACACGGCGGAGATCTTCGCCGCGGCCGCCGCATCGGATCCACGGTTCCGGGCGGTGCAGCACGAGGCGTCCCGAGGCCTGGGTGCCGCGCGGAACGTCGGCATCGACCTCGTCGACACTCCCCTGATCGGCTTCCTCGACGCAGACGACGAACTCACGCCCTCGGCCCTCGAACGACTCGTCGGGACGCTCGCCGAGACCGGCAGCGATTTCGTCGCCGGCGCCTACGTGCGGTCGCGCTTCGACGGCGAGCGCTACGTCGCGGGGCGCGTGCAGCCGTGGGTGTCGGCAGCGACGTCGCCCGAACGACTCGCCACCACGATCGCGGAGCACCCTCGAGCGAGCGCGAACATCGTGGCTTGGTCGAAGGTCAGCCGCACCGAGTTCTGGAACGATCTGAGGTTCCCCGAGGGCGTCGCCTACGAGGATCAGGTGGTCGCCCAGCTGATGTACACACGGGCGCGCAGCTTCGATGTCATCCCCGACACCGTGGTGCGCTGGCGCCTGCGCGCGGACGGCACCTCGATCACGCAGGGGCGTGCGAAGCTCCCCGTGCTGCGCGACTATCTCACGGCTCTGCGCGGAGGAATCCGCGTGCTGCACGAGGCGGGGGCACAGGCCGCCGTCACTGCCCGTCTCGAGCTGATCCTAGCCATGGACATTCCGCCGCTGCTCGAGATCGCGCGCACGCACACCGAACCGGACTACTCAGCCGAGGTCGACGCGTTCGTCGCCGAGATCGAAGCACTCCCCGAGCACGCCGCCGCCCGCCCCGATCCCGCCCTCACCGCCGCGCTGGCGTGGTGAGACGCGCACTCTGGAGACCGATGAACCAGTACCTCGCCGACCTCTTCTCGCTCGAGGGGCGCACCGCCGTCGTCACCGGTGGCAGCTCGGGCATCGGACGCGGCATCGCGACGGCACTCGCGAGCGCAGGCGCCTCGACCGTGATCGTGGCGCGCGGTGAAGCGCGGATTGCCGAGACCGTGGCGGAGCTCACCCGCGCCGGATGCCGGGCGGCAGGAGTCGTCGGAGACCTCGGCACGCGGGAGGGAATCCGAGCCCTCGCTGAAGCGGCCGTCGAGCCGTTCGGCGAGCCGGACATCCTGGTGAACTCCGCAGGGATCAACATCCGCCCGCCGTTCTCCGAGATCACCGAGGGCGACTGGGACGCGACGATGACCGTGAATGCGCTCGCCCCTTTCCTGCTCGGCCAGCGCTATGCCACCGGCATGGCCGAGCGGGGCTACGGGCGCCTGATCCACATCAGCTCTCAGCAGGCGCATCGCGCGTTCGTCGGCAGCGGCGTCTACGGCGCCTCGAAGGGAGCCGTGGAGTCGCTGATGCGCTCGGAGGCCGAGGCATGGGGAAGCACCGGAGTCACGAGCAACAGTCTCGTCCCGGGGTTCGTGCTCACCCCGCTCAACGCCAGGCTGCAAGAGGACCCCGAGCAGATCGCCGCCCTCGCCGCACGGACCATGATCGGACGCAACGGACTGCCGTCGGATTTCGCGGCCGCGGCCGTGTTCCTCGCCGGCGCCGGCTCGAGCTACGTCACCGGGCAGTCGCTGTTCATCGACGGCGGCCTGTCGGTGCACTGAGCACGTCTCACCCCTCGGCCGGGTAGACCCGCTCGTCGGCACGGGACACGTCGAGCAGCGGAACCGGAGCGGTGAGCGCGTCGACCGCATCCGCCCCGGCGGAATCCTCCGGAGCCCGGTCGGCCCGACGGTGGGCGAGGGCCGCGCGCACGCCTCCCGAGACGGCCGTCTCGACGGCCCTCTCCGTATCGAGCACACGCGAAGCGGCCACCTGCTGCGCGGCGAGCTCGGCATAGAGACCGCCCCGCGCGAGGAGCTCTGCGTGAGTGCCCGACTCCACGATCAGGCCGGCTTCGACGACATGGATGACGTCGGCCCCCATGATCGTCGAGAGTCGATGCGCGATGGTCAGCGTCGTGCGCCCCTTGGCCGCTTCGTCCAACGCCTCCTGCACGACGCGCTCCGACACCGTGTCGAGAGCGGACGTCGCTTCGTCGAGCAGCAGCACGGGCGGATCCTTCAATAGCACTCGGGCGATCGCGATGCGCTGCTTCTCACCGCCCGAGAGACGGTATCCCCGTTCTCCGACCACGGTGTCATAGCCGTCTTCGAACCCGCTGATGATGTGATGGATGTTCGCTGCGGTGCAGGCGGCGATCATCTCCTCGTCCGTCGCGTCGGGTCTGGCGTACAGCAGGTTCTCGCGGATCGTCGCGTGGAACAGGTACGTCTCCTGCGAGACGATGCCGACCTGGTCGATGATCGACTCCTGCGTGAGGGTCTTCACGTCCGCCCCCGCGAACAGCACCGCGCCGCCATGCGCCTCGTACAGTCTCGGCGCCAGATACAGCACCGTCGTCTTGCCCGCACCCGAGGGACCGACGAATGCGACGTGCTGACCGGGCTCGGCCACGAACGAGACGCCCTGCAGGGTGGGGCGAGCATCGGGTGCCGCGTCCGGATAGCGGAAGACGACGTCGGCGAACTCGATCCGTCCCCGTGGCCCCGGCGCTTCAGCGACCGTGATCGCATCCGGGGCGTCCTGGATCTCGGGCACCAGGTCGAGGTACTCGAAGATGCGCGCGAACAGCGCAGACGACGTCTGAAGGTCGAGCGACACCCGCATGAGGCCCATCAGCGGCTGCAGCAGACGGGCCTGGACGGTCGTGAAGGCGACGACGGTTCCCGCGGTGATCGCGCCGGTGCCACCGGCGATCAAGTAGCCCGAGACGAGGTAGATGACCGCGGGGACGCTCGCCATCAGCACCTGGACGACCGCGAAGAAGCCCTGCCCGCTCATCGCCCGCCGTACCTGCAGCCTCACCTGGTTGCGGTTCTCGGCCTGGTACCGCTGCGATTCGGTGCGCTGTCGGTTGAACGCCTTCGACAGGAGCATCCCCGACACGCTCAGAGTCTCCTGCGTGATGGAGGTGAGCTCGGACAGTGACTCCTGAGTCTCGCCGGCGATGCGCGCACGGACCTGCCCCACGCGTCGCTGCACGATGATGAGGAACGGCATGAGCACGACAGCGATGAGCGTGAGTCGCCAATCGATCAGGATCATCGCGACGAGGGAGGCGATGACCGTCACGACATTGCCGAGGATGCTGGTCACGGTGTTGGTCAGGACGCCCGAGACGCCGCCGACGTCGTTCTGCAGACGCGACTGGATGACGCCGGTCTTCGTCCGGGTGAAGAATCCGAGCTCCATGGCCTGCAGATGCTCGAACAGCCGGACCCGCAGATCGCCCGTGACGCTGTTGCCGACGGTCGAGGTGAGCCAGGTCTGCGCGACGCCGAGGACGGCGGAGAGGAGGAAGAGCCCGACCATCGCCGAGACCAGCCAGATCAGGAGCTGCAGCTGGGGGCCACCGCCGTCGACGGGGAAGAGCGCGTCGTCGAAGATGCGCTGCACGATCAGCGGCGGGATCACGGCGATGGCGGCGCCGATCACGACCAATACGCCGGTCCAGAAGATGCGCCAGCGGTACGGACGGAACAGCGCGATCACCCTGGATCCGAGCCCGCTGATGCGCGGTGCCTCGGCGTTGAGCCGACGCTGTGCGCTCTCGTCCACACCGCGGAATCCCCCGCGTCCACCACCCATGCTCATGTCGCCAGCGTAGTCAGCACGCATGACCCCGGGACGCGCTCAGCGCGGGCGTCCGTCCGCTGAGAGCGGATTCAGAGGGATCCGGAATGAAATGTCCGAACCTGTGGTTACGCTGAGTGGTCCCCGCGCACTCGCGCGATCTCCCCCTCTCTTCAGTGCCTTGGAGGCCGTATGTCTGCCGTCGACACCGGGTCGATCACCACGCCCCCTCCCGCGCGCAGCGGCGAGATCGCCCGCAGCGACATGCGCGTGATCTGGCTCCTGCTCGTCGCCGCGTTCGTCGCGATCCTCAACGAGACCACGATGGGCATCGCGATCCCCCATCTGAACGTCGATCTGGGCATCCCGCCCGAGCTCGGCCAGTGGCTGACGAGCGCATTCATGCTCACCATGGCGGTCGTCATCCCGACGACCGGGTTCATCCTGCAGCGCTTCACGACCCGTCAGGTCTTCATCGCCGCGATGATCTCGTTCTCGCTCGGAACCCTGGTCGCCCTCGTGGCGCCCGGCTTCGAGATCCTCCTCGCCGGCCGCGTCATCCAGGCCGCCGGCACGGGCATCATGATGCCGCTCCTCATGACCACCATCATGAACGTCGTCCCCGCCCAGTCGCGCGGACGCATGATGGGGCGCGTCGGACTCGTCATCTCGCTCGCTCCCGCGATCGGACCGACGCTCGCCGGTGCGGTCCTCGAGACGCTCCACTGGCGTGCGCTGTTCGCGATCATCCTGCCCATCGCGCTCGTCTCGCTGCTCATCGGCGTCAAGTGGATGACCAACCTGGGTGAGACCCGCGTGGTCCCCCTCGATGTCGTCTCCATCCCGCTCGCCGCTCTCGGATTCGGCGGCATCGTCTTCGGTCTCAGCCAGTTCGGCGGCGAAGGCGGATCCGGCGAGACCGCCGGTGTCGTCGCTCTCGTCGTGGGTGCCGTCGCACTCGCGCTGTTCGTGTGGCGCCAGCTGGTGCTGCAGCGGGTCGACGACGCACTGCTCGACCTGCGCGTGTTCCGCTCGGCGAACTTCACGTTCTCGGTCGTCATCATGACGATCCTCGCGCTGTCGATGTTCGGGACGCTGACCCTTCTGCCGCAGTACCTGCAGAACGTCGCCGGCCTCAACGCCCTCGAGTCCGGCCTCATCCTCCTTCCCGGTTCGGTGCTGATGGGTCTGCTCGGCCCCATCATGGGTCGGGTGTACGACGCACGCGGCACTCGCCCGCTGCTGATCCCCGGAACGATCCTCGTGTCGGCCGCGCTGTTCTACTACTCGACCGTCGGCGAGCACACCGTGTGGTGGGTCCTCATCATCGTGCAGGCGGCCATGTCGGTCGGACTCGCGATGTCGTTCACGCCGTTGTTCTCCGCGTCGCTCGGGTCGCTGCAGCGTTCGCTGTACTCACACGGCTCCGCTGTGCTGAACACCCTCCAGCAGGTCGGTGGCGCGGCGGGCGTGGCGGTGCTGACGGTGACGTACTCCGCCATCCTGCACGCCGGAGAAGCCGAAGGGCTCCCCACGGCGGTCGCCGGTGCGCCGGGTGCCCGCATGGCATTCCTCATCGCCGCGATCATCTCGCTGGCTGCGGTGGCGCTGAGCCCCTTCGTCCGCAAGCCGGCAGACGATGTCTCCGGCGGAGCGCACGGCGGGCACTGATCGTCCCGCTGCGGCGGCGTCTCCTGCTACTGCGTCTTCGGCGCAGGGAAGTGGCAGACGCCGCCGCTGCAGTACCCGGCGGCGTCGTCATCAAGCAGGTTCGGAGTTCCGGTCAGCGGCTGAAGCACGGTCGGTGCGTCCTGCTCGGCGGAGTCCTGTGTCTTGGCCATCATTCGATCGTACGCCTGTGGCGACGGCATGGCGCGGAAATGCGGCGGCGGCCGGGGGCGGCTGATCATCAGACGTTCTGCCCTACGGTGGACGAGTGCTCAAACGACTCCTCGCCCGCTTCTTCTGGGCAGTCAGCCGCTGGACCCTCACCGCCGAGGCCACTCCTCAGAGACCCACCATCCTCATCGGTGCGCCGCACACGTCCAACTGGGACTTCGTGCTCATGCTGGCGATCGCGTGGAGACTGGGCATCGAGGTGCACTGGCTCGGCAAGAACAGCCTGTTCCGCGGGTGGCGGGGTCCGATCATGCGTCGTCTCGGCGGCATCGCCGTCGACCGCGCCGACCCGGCGCGGGTCGTCAACGACGTCGTGGAGCAGGTCCATTCCGGCGGCGTCTTCGGCCTCGTGATCACGCCCGACGGCACTCGCGGGGGCAACGAGTACTGGAAGTCCGGCTTCTATCGGATCGCACGAGAGACCGGGATGCCGGTGACTCTCGGTTTCGTCGACCGCAGCACGATGACCACCGGACTCGGCCCCACGATCGAGCTGACGGGGGACGTCGCCGCTGACATGGACAGGATCCGGGCGTTCTACGCAGACAAGGCCGGTCTCCGTCCCGAACGCCGCACCGTGCCGCGGCTGCGCGAGGAGCACGCGAACGGCGACAGCTGACAACGCCGTCTCAGGCCGAGTCCTCCTGCTCGATCTCCGACCGGGCCTCGGAACGGGCGTACTCCAGATCGTCGTCGGACAGCGTCTCGGCCATGCCGACCACAGCCCCGGTGATCGTCCTGATCTCATCCCGCGTTCGCTCGCCGAGGTGCGGCGCGGTATCTCCGAGCACCTCGACTCGCGCCTCGAGCGACAGCCCGGGCCACCACTCGCGGATCGGTGGAAGCGTCATCCCCTGCTCCTCGAGTGCATCTGCGCAAGAGTCTGGACAGACTCCGAGCGGTGCCGCAAAACTGACTCCATGGAACCCGACCACCGATCTGCACCGTCGAGCGAGCTCGATGACCGACGAGACGGACGCGACGAGACTCGGAACGAGCGCGCCGACCGCAACTGGGAGGAGCTCCTGCAGGAGCTGCGAGTCATGCAGACCGGTACGCAGATCCTCACCGGATTCCTGCTGGCCGTTGCCTTCACTCCCCGCTTCGAGGACATGGACGAGGTCCAGAGGGATCTGTACGTGGTGCTGGTGGCACTCGCCGCGCTGGCGACGATCCTGGCGCTCGCGCCGGTGGGCATGCATCGGGCGCTGTTCGGTCGCCGCCGCAAACCCGAACTCGTCCGGGTGGCCGCTCGGATCGTGAAGATCGACCTCGTGGCGATCTCCGCACTGACGATCGGTGTGACCACCCTCATCATCGACTTCACCGTCGATCGCGCCGCCGGACTCATCGCGCTCGTCTCCTCACTGGTCGCCGTCCTCCTTCTCTGGCTCGTCCTCCCGCGCCTGGTCCGGCGAGAGGCCGACCGTACGCGGGAGGACGAACGAGAGTGAGACGCCAGCTCAGCTGGTCGCGGGAGTGCGGTTCTCGGCACTCACCATCCACGCGAACTGCTCCAGGCTCTCGAGCACCGCGTGCAGGATGTCGGCCGACGTGGGGTCTTCCTCGTCGACGGCATCGTGCACGTCGCGGATCGTCCCGATCGTCGCCTCGAGGCGCGCGGTGATGAGGTCGATCGTGTCGGTCGTCGAGACCTCGCCCATCGGGAACGCGGGAAGAGAGGTCGATTCCGCGATCGTGTCCGTGCGTCCGTCTGGCACCGCGTGCAGTGCCCGCATCCGCTCGGCGACCGTGTCGCTGAACGTGCGCGCGGCGTCGATGATCTCGTCGAGCTGACGGTGGGTGTCCCGGAAGTTGCGTCCGACGACGTTCCAGTGAGCCTGCTTGCCCTGTAGTGAGAGCTCGATCAGGTCGACCAGCACGAGCTGCAGGTTCGCGGCGAGGGTGGGCGACGCCGTGAATCCCTTCTCGGCGTTCTGCCTTCTCGTCGTCTTCGCTCCGCGCTTGGATGCGGTGCCGGTCTTGGACGCGCTCTTGGACGTGCTCTTCTCAGCCATGAGTCCTCCTGGGGTTGGAAACTGCGAGATTAGCTCCGCTCGCGGCCCGTATCGAGGGGGTTGACAGTCCCCCCGGTCTCATCAGATCGTGGCGCAGTGACGAAATCAGAGAGAGCACAGACCGAGATCGACGACCACGCATCGGATGTGGTGATCGGCCCGACCTCGGAGTCGGATGCGGGTGAGGTGCTCACCCTGCAGCGCGCGGCGTTCGTGTCGGAGGCGCAGATCTACGGCAGCGCCGATATGCCCCCGCTGACCCAGACGCTCCCCGAAGTGGAGGCCGAGCTGCGTTCCAGCAGCGGCCTCGCGGCGCGGAAGGACGGACGGCTGGTCGGGGTCATCCGGTTCGTCGAGGACGACGGCGTCCTACTGATCGGCAGGATCGCGATCGCGCCCGACATGCAGGGAGAGGGCATCGGGCGCACGCTGCTCGACGCGGCCGAACGCGCGTCGAGCGCGGATGTGGCCGAGCTCTTCACCGGCAGTCTGAGCGAGGCCAACATCCGCCTGTACGAGTCATGCGGATACGAGGAGGCCGAGCGCGTGCCGCAGGGCGACGGAACCGAGCAGGTGTTCCTGAGAAAACCTCTGCATCAGGTGTGAGACCCCTCTGAACGGGCGCGTCGGGTTGAATCGTCCCGCCGAGTGCGGAATCGTGGCCCGTCACGCCGCACCCGCGTCGTGACCGCAACCGGAAGGAGAGTCTTGTGCTCACCCTCACCGATAACGCCACCGCAATCGTGAACACCCTCGTCAGCCGTCAGACCGACGCTGACGACGCCGGGCTTCGCATCCACTCCACGCCCGCCCCTGGACCGGATGGGGGTGCGCGCCTCGCCGTCCTCGTGACGCCGGACCCGGAACCCGACGACCAGGTCGTCGAGGTGTCGGGCACCCGACTCTTCCTCGATGAGACCGCCGCAGCCGCGCTCGATGACAAGGTGCTCGACGCCGGCGTCGATGACGAGGGGTCCGTGTCCTTCGCCGTGCTTCCGCAGGTCTCCTGAGGAGATCCGCCACCGGATGCCGCGGCTCATCGAGCCGCGGCATCCGTGCGTCTGGGACTGCCGCGCATCCGCCTCGCGTAGGTTAGACGGAGACCCGTGATCGTCGCGGATCCAGAAGGACCGTTCCCCCGCATGAAGCTGGCATTGCTCCGTCGCTACGTCGTCCTCGCTGAGACGCTGCACTTCCCCCGAGCCGCTTCCCAGCTGGGCATTCCCCTGGCCTCCCTGTACACCTCTCTCGACAAGCTCGAGGACGAGGTCGGACACACGCTGATCAATCGCGAAGGGACGCCGCGACTCACGAACGTGGGAGAGCTGTTCCTCGCTGAAGCGCAGGCGACCGTGGCCGCCGCTCCCCCGCCCGCGCCGAAGACGGCGGGCCCGGCGGGCGGCAAGGCCAAGGCGTCCAAGGGCAAAGGTCGCGCGCCCATCGTGAAGGGTCAGCCGAAGCCCTACAAGAAGCGTCAGGGTCGCTGAGCCTCAGCGTTCGGTGACCTGGCCGCTCTCGACGGACCACCGCCGATCGGTCTGGACGGCCTCCAGCATCCGTCGGTCGTGCGTGACCAGCAGCAGAGTTCCGGTGTACGACTCGAGCGCCTGCTCGAGCTGTTCGATCGCCGGCAGGTCGAGGTGGTTGGTCGGCTCGTCGAGGACGAGCAGATTGACTCCCCGCGCCTGCAGCAGCGCCAGTGCCGCCCGCGTGCGTTCACCCGGTGACAGGGCTTCGACGGAACGCGTGACGTGGTCTGCCCTCAGACCGAACTTCGCCAGCAGAGTGCGCACCTCGGCCGACGACATCTCGGGCACGAGAGCCTCGAACGCATCGGCGAGCGCAGAATCGCCGATCAGCAGCGACCGAGCCTGGTCGATCTCGCCGATCTGCACGCTGCTCCCGAGCGCCGCGGTCCCCTCGACGGTTTGCTGTCGTCCGAGGAGCCCACGGAGCAGTGTCGACTTGCCGGCGCCGTTGGGACCGGTGATTCCGATGCGGTCGCCGACGTCCACCTGCAGCGACAGCGGCCCCAGCGTGAACGCGCCCTGCTGGAAGACCGCCCCGTTGAGTGTCGAGACCACGCTGCTCGATCGGGGCGCCGAGCCGATCGTGAACTCCAGCTGCCATTCCTTGCGCGGCTCCTCGACCTCGTCCAGTCGTGCGATCCGGCTCTCCATCTGACGCACCTTCTGCGCCTGCTTCTCACTCGACTCCGTCGACGCCTTGCGCCTGATCTTGTCGTTGTCCGGAGCCTCCTTCATCGCGTTCCGGACGCCCTGGCTCGACCATTCTCGCTGGGTGCGCGCCCGCGCGACGAGGTCCGCCTTCTTGTCGGCGAACTCGTCGTACTTCTCCCGCAGGTGCCGACGCACGACGGCGCGTTCCTCGATGTAGGCGTCGTAGCCGCCCCCGTAGAGACGATTCGATCCCTGGGCGAGATCGAGTTCGAGCACGCGGGTGACGCTGCGAGCCAGGAACTCGCGGTCGTGGCTGACGAGAACGACGCCGCCGCGGAGACCGCGTACGAACGCCTCGAGGCGCTCCAGCCCATCGAGGTCGAGGTCGTTGGTCGGCTCGTCGAGGAAGACGATGTCGAACCGCGACAGCAGCAGTGCGGCGAGTCCGACGCGAGCCGCCTGGCCGCCGGACAGGCCGGTCATGAGCGCGTCCTCCGCGACGCCGCTCGTGCTCGGGAGTCCGAGGTCGGCGAGCACCGCAGGGATGCGCTCCTCGAGATCGGCGGCACCGCTCGCGAGCCACCGATCGAGCGCCTGAGAATAGGTGTCGGCGGGGTCCGTGCCCGCCGGGGCGAGCGTGGGATCGCCGAGCGCCGCTGCAGCGGCATCCATCTCACTCGTCGCCGTCGCGCAGCCCGTGCGGCGCGCGATGTATCCCGCCACCGTCTCGCCGTCGACGCGCTCATGCTCCTGAGGCAGCCAGCCGACGAAAGCGTCGGTGGGCGCGAGCGAGATCGACCCGCCCATCGGCGCATCCACACCGGCGAGCAGGCGGAGCAGAGTCGATTTCCCTGCGCCGTTCGCACCTACCACGCCGATGACGTCACCGGGAGCGACGGTCAGGTCGAGGCCCTCGAAGAGGATGCGGTGGCCGTAGCCGCCTGCCAGGTTCTGGGCGACGAGGGTGGCGGTCATCAGACCAGTCTGTCAGGCTCACGGCTGGTCCACGCCCGCCCCGGCCCGGTGACCGTCAGGCCACGGCGCGGAAGAAGAGCGAGAACCAGAGGATGAAGAAGGCGACCTGAGCGAGCGTGCCGAGAGGGCGCGACTCTCGTCAGAGCGCGACCTGATCATGCGTCGCGATCGCGAACTCCTGCCCGGGATACCGCAGTCCCGAGAAGTACATGTTCGTGTGCGCGACGATCTGCTCACCTGAGATCGGCACGCCGTCCCACTCCGTGTCGACCGTCGTGTGCGCGTCACTCACGAGGGTCACGTCATAGCCTTCCGCCGCCGCGCGCTGCATCGTGGTGCGTACGCAGAAGTCGGACTGCGCGCCGGTGATCACCAGTCGTGTCGCGCCGAGGGCGCCCAGGGTCTCGCGCAGGTTCGTGTCGGCGAAGGAGTCGCGGTAGCTCTTGCGAACCAACGGCTCTCCTTCGTCCCGCCGCAGCGGCGCGGCGAGCTCCCACTCGGGTGTGCCCACTCCGACGGGGTCGTGGTGGACCCAGACCACGGGAACCCCACCGTCGCGAGCGCGCTCGACGAGGCTTGCGGCACGCGCGAGCACACCGTGCTCGTCGAAGCATCCCGGCATCACGCCGGCCTGCAGGTCGATCGCGAGGACGACAGTGCGGCCAGATGATGGCATCCGAGTCAGTCCCAGTCCAGGTATTCCTCGATGATCACGCCGGTCTCGATCGGGTGGTGCATCGGGAACAGGTGGTCGCCGGCGATCGTCTTGATGCTGGAACGGTCGGGCATCGTGGCCTGCAACGCCTCGGCAGTGGCGGCGGGGGTGTCGGTGTCTTCGGTTCCCTGCACGATCAGCACGGGGATCGCCGGTGCGACGGCGATGTCGACGTCCTCGACGCCGAGCAGCAGCAGACCGTTTGCCCGGTCGCTGTGCGCTGCCACGAGGGCGCGTGCGATCGTCCCGCCGAAGCCGTGACCGCCGACCCAGGTGTCCTCGATTCCGACGTGATCGATCACGTCGATGACGTCGTCGACGCGCTCGTCGAGCGAGGCATCGGATGCCGCGCGGTGGCCGATCCGCAGCACATGGAAACCCGCCTCTTCGGCGAGATAGTGCGCGGCGACGCCCAGCACGTCCGCGGCGAGTCCCTGCTCCTGGATCAGAACCAGCTTGACCGGACCGTCTCCCTCATCCACGAAGGGTATCGCGCGGCCCTCTGGCTCGAAGATCTGGGTATCGGTCATGGGCGCGCGGCTCCTCGTTCGGATGTCAGGGATCGCTTTCCAGCGTAGTCGAGCCCGTCGGCGGAGATCGGCCCCGCCCCACCTCAGGCGCGCAGGGGCGTAGAGTCAGGCCAGGAGCTGACTCTGGTTCCCCGAAGATGGGAACCCGTTGTCAGACACGACACGCTCGTCCGTCCATACCCCGACCTCCGGCCCGGAGCTTCTGACCCTCGGCCTGCTGGCGAACTCCTCGATGGAGAACGAACGGCGCCTCCCGATCCATCCCCGCCATCTCGACCGCATCGACGCGGATGTGCGCGCTCGCATGATCGTCGAGCACGGGTACGGCGCCGACTTCCAGCTGGAGCCCGGCTATGTGGAGTCCCGCGTCGGCCGGGTCGCCGCGCGGTCTGACGTGCTCGCCTCCGCTGACGTGCTGCTGCTGCCCAAGCCGCAGCTCGCGGATGTCGCCGAGATCAGCGCTGGCGGCATTCTGTGGGGCTGGCCGCACTGCGTGCAGGACGTCGCTCTCACGCAGACCGCGATCGACAGCCGCCTCACGCTGATCGCCTTCGAGGCCATGAACCACTGGACCCCGCAGGGAGACATGAGCCTGCACGTCTTCCACAAGAACAACGAGCTGGCCGGCTACTGCTCGGTCATCCATGCGATGAGCCTCGTCGGCTCGACCGGGGACTACGGCCCGCGCCTGCGCGCAGTCGTCATCGGCTTCGGGGCGACGGCACGCGGCGCGGTGACGGCGTTGAATGCTCACGGGGTGCACGACATCGAAGTCCTCACTCAGCGCGGGGCGGCCGCCGTGGGCTCCCCCATCCACAATTCGCACCTCACTCAGCTGAACACCGACGACGGACCCACGCACCTCAGCGAGGTCGAGACGGAGGACGGCTCCGTGCTGCTCCCAGACTTCCTGGCGACGTACGACATCGTCGTGAACTGCACCCTGCAGGATGTCGCGGCGCCGTTGACGTATCTGCGCACCGAGGACCTGTCCCGTTTCGCCTCGGGCAGCCTGATCATCGATGTGTCGTGCGACGAGGGCATGGGCTTCGAGTGGGCGACCCCGACGACCTTCGACGAGCCGATGTTCACGGTGGGTCAGGGCGTGAACTACTACGCCGTCGACCACAGCCCGTCGTATCTCTGGAACTCGGCCACGTGGGACATCAGCGAAGCTCTCCTGCCTTTCCTCCGCACTGTGCTCGAAGGCCCCGACGCGTGGGCCGAGAGCTCGACGCTCACACGCGCGATCGAGATCCGCGACGGAATGATCCAGAACCCGAGCATCCTGAGCTTCCAGGGACGATCGACGGATTACCCGCACGCCCTGGCGGTGTGACGCGCGCTAGATGTTCCGTTTGAGCCCGACGTGGGCCGTCTGGTAGCCGAGCCGGGTGTAGAACGCGCGGGTGCGATCCCGAGCCTCGTCGGTGGTGATCTGTGACAGCGTTGCCCCCCGCGCACGACCGAATTCGTGCGCCCACTCCAGCATCGCCGCGCCCAGGCCCCGTGATCGCTCCGCCGTCGCGACACGCAGTCCCTCGATCTGCAGTCGGGTCGACCCGCCGCGAGAGAGCCCCGGGATGACGGTCAACTGCATGGTGGCGACGATGCGGTCGGCGCTGTCCCGGACGACCCCCAGGTAGTTGGATGCGTCGCGGATGACGGCGCGGAAGCCCGCCTCGTATCGGTCGAGTTCGACACTCTCACGGTCTGCACCGAATCGATCGTCCGACAGCAGCGCTGCGATCGCCTCGATGTCATCCCGGCTGGCCCGCTCGACACGGAAGGTTCGGCCGGCCACCTGCAGTCGTCCCCGCACCGAGGACCGCGCGTCGGCCTGCATCCTGGCTACGAGCAGGTCGAGCCATCCGCCGACATTGGTGCGAGCCTCTGCGGTGTCGGGATAGCGGCATCTCAGGTGCAGACCGGACTCGTCCAGGATGAACCACAGCATGACGCCGTCGGTGTCGGTTGCCGCGCTGACGTACTGGGCGTCGAGCCCGACGGAGTCGATCCGCACGGGCAGCCTGCGCAGATCCAGCCACGAGATCGCGAACATCCCTGGAGCCACCGGCATCCCACCCCACGGTGCGAGCACATCTGCGAGCGGCCACGCACCGAGTTGTACTGCTTCCTTGACGGCCGCTGCCGCAGCGTGCGGTTCGGCGAGCTCCGATTCGAGGACGGAATTCGTGATGAACCAGCCGACCGAGTCATGCCAGTCGTCCTCGAAGCGACTGTGCACGGGGAACACGGCTCGCAGCGCAGTACCCGCGACTTCGCGCGTCACCGCGGTCATCGCGACCACCGCCGATGCGAGCGTGGAGACGCCATCGTCACGGGCCTGCGCGGCGAATGCCGCGGCGTCGTCGACATCGAACACATCGCGCACTTCCACGCGCTCGCGATGCGGCTCGGGTGCGCCGAGCGACAGGGGGAACTGCGGCATCACACCGCCGCTGTCCGCGATGATCGCTTCCCATCGCCGCCGGACGTGGTCCGGTGCAGGGTCCTTGTCCAGCAGCGCCTGCGTGTGTTCGACGAATGCCGGCGCCGACCTCGGCGTCGACATCGGCTTCGCGCCCGTCTTGCCCGCGTCCAGCGCGGACAGCAGATCGCGCACGATCACGAGCATCGACCACATGTCGACGTGCGCGTGGTCCGCCGCGATCACGACCGTGAGCCCCGCAGCGGTCTCCAGCACGCACAGCCGATGGGACGGACGTCCGTATGGGGAGCACTCCGCGTCGAGGATATCGCGCAGCACGTCATTGACCGCCTGACCAGGGCCCACCTGATGCTCGACCCAGCTTCCGGGGCTGATCTCGATCTCGTGAAGCGTCGGATCGCCGTCCGCACCACGTGCGAAGGCCGATCGCAGCGTGCCATGTCGAGCGACGACAGCCAGCCACGCATCCGCGATCGATTCACGATCGGTCTGTGCGGGCAACCGGAACGACAGAGCCATCCAGGAGCCGGGTCGGTCACCCGCCCCGACATGCAGTCGCTGGTCGAACGACACGGGCAGGGGTCGTCCGAGCGCGGACGCGCTGACGTCGTACCCCCAGAGCCGTCCGAAGGGGAGGCGGAGGTGCGTGACGTTGGTCAGTCGCATGGGTAGCACCATATCGTCCGGATAACCTGATCACTCAACACGACTGCCCGAGCAGACTCGCTCAGTCATCGATCGAGGAGCCTGATGCCCACCTTCGAGGTACCCGGAGCCGAGCTGGCTGTCGCCCTGAGCGATGAAGGCGGGCACCCCGTCGTCCAGCTGCATGGCCTCACGTCGAGCCGGGCCCGCGACCGGGTGCTCAATCTCGACCTCGGTCGCGGACTGAGCGGAACTCGACTCCTGCGGTACGACGCACGCGGCCATGGCCGTTCGACCGGGCGGAAGGTTGCCAACGACTATCGCTGGCCGAACCTCGCGGATGATCTTCTGCGGTTGCTCGATCATTGGTTCCCCGGCGAGCGCGTCCACGGGGTCGGCCCCTCGATGGGTGCCGCGACCCTTCTGCACGCTGCGTCGCTCGCGCCGGACCGCTTCACCGGACTCACACTCATGGTGCCGCCCACCGGGTGGAAGACCAGACCCGATCAAGCGGACATCTACCGAGCCGCGGCTGCGCTGATCGAAGCCGATGGTGTCGAGGCGTTCCTCGCCAGCATGCGCGGATCGACGCCACCCCCGGCCACCGTCTCGGCCCCGGAGACATGGCCCGACGTCGCCGATGCCCTTCTGCCGTCGTTGCTTCGCGGTGCAGCGCTCAGCGACCTGCCCACCCCTGAGGCGGTCGCAGGAATCGATGTGCCGACGACGATATTGGCCTGGGTGGACGACCCCGGCCACCCGCTGTCGACCGCGGAATCCCTCGCCGAGCTGCTCCCGCACGCGACCCTGGCCGTCGCCCGAACTCCGGGAGACGTTCAAGTCTGGCCCGAGCTCTTGAGTCAGGATGTCGAGCGTCGCAGCTAGACCGGCTGTGCGCGCCGAGTTCGCTCGCGACTCCACGGCATGGCGATCATCGCCGGTCGCTGTCACGCTCGTATCCGCACCGACCGCGCAGTGATATCTTCATGCGGTGAGGCCAGAATTCGGGGATACCGCAGGCGCGATTTTCGCCGTCACCCTCGTGGTGGACATGCCGATCACCAAGCTCCATGCGCTGGACGTCATCGCTTTCGCGGCCGACAGCGCCATCCAAGACGCACGCACCGCGTCCCCTCGGGTACCGCTGTCGCCCGAGGCCTGGGCAGAGGTGCAGATCCCACGTTTCGCGGATCCGCCGCCGATCGCCATCGACGTCTGCTCTGACGCAAGCGTCGAAGTCGCGAGCGCTGCCGCCGACCGCCTCACGGAGGCACTGACGCAGGTCGGCTGGACCGTGCGTGCTCGACGTAGCGACGAGATCTGATTCGCACCCCGCGGCTTCGTAGGGGCCCGTGCCGATCTCCTCAGCACTCGGGCAGAACATCGCTCAGTTGTTGAAACGGAACTCCACGACGTCGCCATCCATCTCGGGTCGAACCGACGAGGCACCCGCCCTTGCGACGGCCGCTAGCCCGAGAAGGTACCGCGTACCCACCTCAGCCATCGTGATCGACCGCAGCTTGTAGCCGAGCGGTCGAGGATGCCACGTGGCATCTGGTCGAACCTCGTTCAGGTAGATATAGCGCGAAGTCACATCATCCAGAGTGCCGATCCAGATCGCGCTGCGTTCATTCTCCTTCTGAATCCCGACCAATTCGCCTTGACGCGCAAAGCCGCCGAGGGCGGACGCAGCATCGTCTAAATCGAGGTCGACGGAGAAGGAAGGCGGCCACTCAGGCTGAGTCTTGACGAACTCCTGGGCAAACGTCTCGTCAGACGTGACACGCGCGACGTCGCGCAATCGGAGCACGACGTACCCGTCGAAGTATCCGCCGTCGGCGGTCTGCGCCACGAGGATCCACTGCTCGCCGATCCGAAGCACGATGCCATCGACCCGGTCGGCGAACTTCGGCTTGCGCTCGATACGCAAAATCGACTTCGCCTCCTGCGCTCGTAGGAGCGCCCGGTGCAGTCGCCGGGAAACCATCGGATCAGCTCTCGCTCGTAGATGTGTTTCCGATGCGGAACTCCACCGGGTTCCCGTCGCGCTTTTCGTCGCGCACCGCGGCTCGTGCCGCCGCGAGCTGCGAATCATAGTCCGCCGACAGTGGCGCAAGGAGGACGCTTTCCAGCATCGCCTCAGTATTCCACAGGACGCGCTGGGCCGCGGATACCTACCCCTCAGGGAAGCAGCCCTGCGGACCGTAGCCAGACGTCAACAAATCGGTAGAACAGGGCTACAGCGCCGCCGATCACCGCAGTTGCAGTGACTCCGGCTGTCCACCGTAGCCACGTCGGCCACTTCCGCCGGAGAGGCTGAGCGGCCTCATCGATGTCCGGCGCGGGACGATCCTTCGCAGCACCGAGAACATCCATCAGGTCGGTTCCAACTGCGACCAGCCCCTTGGCCCGGCTGGCGCTCGAAGCGTACCCAACGATCTTCACCCAGTGTTGGTCAGTCCAGACGTAGACATCAACTCGGTCACCGCCCACGGAGATGAATGAGCTGAACGAGTACGTGAACGGCAGGCCATCTGATTCGAGCACGGCGACGGCCTCATCCAAGGACTCGCGACTAGGCGTGATGCTGCCGTCCGTCGCTTTGACCCATGACGTGCGCGACTTCAGATCGCCCAGCTCATAGACGAGCCTGTCCATCACCCGTTTGTAGGCCGACCAGGCCGTGTCCGGCGACTTCAGGTAGCGATCACCGGAGGCGTTGTACTCCCACACACTGACCATGGTGGCAGAGAGCCGGTCTCCGGTGTCCGTCGCGTGCTACTTCGAACCGCCAGATGTGTTTCCGATACGGAACTCCACGACGTCGCCGTTCACATCAAGTCCTCGAAGCTCTCTTCACCGGGACGCCAAACCATCGATGAGCCGTCCTTAAATCCCATGAGTTCCGCGATCTCGATGTTAATCTCGTCGAGCGTCGGGTGGATGACAAGTGCGCCGGTGTCCAGGGCGAGTCGAACGCCTGATCCCGTCCGTTCCGTTGTCGAAACGACCGTACCGGGCGTCAGCCTGCGCAGGGCATCCGCATATCCGGCATCCTTCTCACTCCACGTGCGTCCATCGAACTCGACCACCGGCCAGACGTAGCAATTGAGCGTGACCGGGTGACCCGCTCCGGGCGAGCCGTCGAACCGAAACTGCACATAGTCGTTGAGGACGAACTCAACGGAGAACATCCGCTCGCCGACAAGGCGCGACAGCAACCCGTTCGACTCGTACATCTTCCGGTCCATCGCTGATGACTACTTGGACCCGCCGGATGTGTTTCCGATACGGAACTCCACGACGTCGCCGTCCTGCATGACGTAGTCCTTGCCCTCGAGGCGCGCCTTGCCCTTGGAGCGGGCTTCGACTACGGACCCGGTCTCGACGAGGTCGTCGAACGAGACGATCTCAGCCTTGATGAAGCCCTTCTCGAAGTCGGTGTGGATGACTCCGGCGGCCTGCGGCGCCTTGGATCCCTTGGGGATCGTCCACGCGCGCGCCTCTTTCGGGCCAGCCGTGAGGTACGTCTGCAGTCCGAGCGTGTCGAAGCCGATGCGGGCGAGCTGGTCGAGACCGGACTCGTCCTGCCCGGTCGACGCGAGCAGCTCTGCGGCATCCTCGGGGTCGAGGTCGATCAGCTCGGACTCGATCTTGGCGTCGAGGAAGATGGCCTTCGCCGGGGCGACCAGCGCGGCGAGCTCCGCCTTGCGGGCGTCGTCGGTGAGCACGCCCTCGTCGACGTTGAAGACGAAGATGACCGGCTTGGCGGTGAGGAGTCCGAGCTCGCGGATCGGCGTCAGATCGATGCCCGCGACGGACAGCAGCACACCGCGCTCGAGCGCATCCTTCGCCGCGTTGGCGGTCTCGAGGACGACGGGCTCGATCTTCTTGCCGCGCACCTCCTTCTCGTACCGCGTGATCGCCTTGTCGACGGTCTCGAGGTCGGCCAGCATGAGCTCGGCGTTGATGGTCTCCATGTCGGATGCCGGATTGACCGCACCGTCCACGTGCACGACGTCGTCATCTGCGAACCCGCGCACGACCTGGGCGATGGCATCCGCCTCACGGATGTTCGCGAGGAACTTGTTGCCGAGTCCCTCCCCCTCGCTCGCGCCGCGCACGATGCCGGCGATGTCGACGAACGACACCGCGGCGGGCAGGATGCGCTCGCTGCCGAAGATCTCGGCCAGCTTGTCGAGACGAGGATCGGGCAGGTTCACCACCCCGACGTTCGGCTCGATCGTCGCGAACGGATAGTTCGCCGCGAGCACGTCGTTCTTGGTCAGAGCGTTGAAGAGGGTGGACTTGCCGACATTGGGCAGGCCGACGATTCCGATAGTGAGAGCCACGGGGGTCGAGTCTACCGGTCGCAGGTGCGCAGCCCCTGCGGGTGTCGGCGTCAGGCTCGCACGGCGCGGAATGCGTGCGTCACGTAGGGCAGGTCGATCGTCCCCTCACCGTCGAGTCCGAGCTCGTCGAACAGCTCGTCCATCTGCCGGGTGATCTCTGAGCGTTCGTCGTCCGACGCCGCGATCAGGTAGCTGCGCGAGCGCGCCATCTGATGCAGCTGCGTCCGGCTCATCGCCCGGGTCCACCCCCACTGCTGCTTCTCGATCCCTGTGAAGGGGGCCTCGATGCGCGGGCCGTCGGAGCCGGGTCCGTTGACCATGTCCTCCGCCGGACTGCTGTGCATGATGTCAGTGAGACGGCGCACCCAGTCCGCGCGTTCGTCGCGGATGTTCCAGATCAGCCCCAGCACTCCCCCGGTGCGGACGACTCGTCCGAGTTCGAGGGACGCCGCAGACGGCTCGACCCAGTGCCAGGCCTGACCCAGCACGGCGGCGTCGAGGCTGGCGTCGGGCAGCGGCATCCGTTCGGCTGTTCCCTGGAAAGTCGGAACACCGGGAACGCTCCGCCGCAGTGTCGCGAGCATGGCGGCGTCCGGATCCACGGCGACGACCTCGGCATCCGGGGCCTGCGCGAGCACACGTGTGAGCTTTCCGGTGCCCGCGCCCACGTCGGCGACGCGACGGGAGCCGTGCGGCATCGGATCGAGCATCCACGACACGGCCTCGAAGGGATACTCGGGTCTTCCCGCCTCGTAGTTCGCGGCCTCGGCGCCGAAGGATGTTGCTCGGTCGGTACTCATGTCGCCAGCCTACGGCGCGTCATCCTGGAGCGTCTCGGATGCCGGGAGAGAGTGGGGATGTGCCACTGGATTTCACCGCAATCGACTTCGAGACGGCGAACTCCAGCCCCGCCTCGGCCTGCTCCGTCGGCCTCGTGCGGGTGCGCGACGGCAGGATCGTCGCCACCGCCGGATGGTTGATCCGCCCGCCCGCCGGTCACGACGAGTTCCAGGAGTGGAACACCAAGATCCACGGCATCCGCGCCCACGACGTGATCGACGCGGCCACCTGGGCCGATCAGTTCGACCGCCTGTGCGCCTTCGCCGGCGCCGACGTGCTCGTGGCGCACAACGCGGGCTTCGACCTCAACGTGCTCCGCCGGGCGTCCGAGGCCACCGGCGGCGACTGCCCGCCGTATCGCTCGCTGTGCAGCCTGCAGGTGGCTCGCAAGACCTACGACCTCGAGTCGTACCGACTCCCGAAGGCCGCAGAGGCTGCGGGCTTCACCGGCTTCTCGCACCATGACGCGCTTGCGGACGCGCTCGCGTGCGCCCACATCATCATCGACGCCGCTCGCCGACACGGCGCGTCCGACGTCTTCTCCCTGGCGGATGCATTGTCGCTGCGAGTGACCGAGCCGGTCCTCGCCACCCCGGAGCGCGCGGTCGCCTGAGTCGCACCGGACGAATGTCCGTGGCCGAGCGCATCATGGAGCACATGGATGCTCTCACGCTCGTTCTTCTCCTGGTCGCGCTCGCGGCCGGCGCCGCCGTGGGGTGGTTCCTCCGCGGATCGCGCGGAGCAGCAGACCTCGCTCGCGCCGAGGCCGAGCTCGCCGCAGCTCGAGACGATCGCGACCGACAGTACGACCTGTATCGGGATGCCGTCGAGCACGCGAGGCTCGAGCAGCGCGCCGAGGCGCAGCGGGTGCAGCAGCAGAATGCGGTGCTCACCGCGCTCGCTCCCGTGCGCGAGAGTCTCCAGCAGATGCAGCAGAAGGTCTCGGCGATCGAGCAGGAGCGTCATGCGCAGTTCGGATCGCTCGCGGAGCAGCTCAGGCGCGCGCAGGAGTCCGACGAGGCGTTGCGCTCGACGACCGAGTCGCTCGCCGGAGCACTGCGCTCGACCGCCACACGAGGGGTCTGGGGTGAGACGCAGCTGCGACGGGTCGTCGAGGCCGCAGGGCTGATCCGACACGTCGACTTCGATCTGCAGTCCAGCATCTCGTCGGACCGGGGTCAGGGACGACCCGACATGGTGATCCGTCTCGCCGGCGGCACATCGATCGCGGTCGACGCCAAGGTTCCGCTCGATGCCTACCTCGAGGCATCGGCACTGCCGATCGGGGACGCGCATGAGACCCAGCGTCGCTCCCACATGCAGAAGCACGTGAAGGCCGTTCGCGCGCACGTGGACGCGCTCGCGAAGAAGGCGTACTGGACGGGCCTCGACGCCAGTCCTGAGTTCGTCATCTGCTTCCTGCCGAGCGAGTCGCTGCTCGCCGCAGCCATCGACGAAGATCCGACGCTGCTGGACTACGCATTCACGAAGAAGGTGGCGCTCGCGTCCCCGGTGAATCTGTGGGCCGTGCTCAAGACCGTGGCCTACAGCTGGACGCAGCAAGAGGTGTCGACCGAGGCGCGCGCACTGCTGAATCTCGGCACCCAGCTCTACGACCGACTCGGCGTCCTCGCGGGGCACGCCGACGATCTGCGCCGCGCACTCGAGCGCACGGTCGACAGCTACAACAGATTCGCGGGTTCGCTCGAGAGCCGTGTGCTCGTGACGGCCAGGCAGTTCCCCGGAATCAGCGCGTCGACGCTCGACTCCGCCCCACCGGCGATCACCGCGCAGACGCGACGCTTCACCTCGGCAGAGCTCATGAGCGGCTCCGGTGCGGAGATCGGCTCCGAGCTCCGCATCCCCCATGCTGCTGACGATGCGTCCGCTGCGCCGGGTACGTCGATCCAGGCCGATGTCGGAGACGTTCGCGGCCGGGTCAGCGACGACGAATCAGCGAACGCGGATTCAGCATCCCGACCGGTCGAGGCGGAAGAGCCCCGCCGCTGAGATCAGGCGACGCCCGGTACGCCGCTGAGCAGCAGGATCACGAGGCCGCTGGTCACGACGAAAGCTCCGACCATCCACCAGGAGCTGATCTCGTGCCCCTCGTCGAGGCGCTTGCGGAACAGCACGTCCGCACGTCGAGCGGGATCTGAGACAGCCGTCTTGACGACAGGCGCCGCCGGAGTCGCGATCGGCAGAGGCACTCCGGCCTCGTCGACGTTGATCCGCATGATCCGGCCGGTCGGCGTCGTCACGATCTTGGTCGGCGTGCCCTGGGAACCATTCGTGTGCTGCGTTGTCATCGGTCTGCCCTCCTGTGCCTGCGGTGCCTGGCGGCTCCGTCGACGGCGACAAATCCAGTGTCAATTGTCACACGAACGCACGAGAAAGCTCGGCTCAGCACCGCACAGGCGGTACCGGGTCGGTAACGATGAGGGGCCCGTTCCCGACTCGCGCTCTCAGGTCACGGCAGTCAGAGCCACTTCGAGACGAGGTGCTCCGAGGCGATCCGGCGAAGGGTTCCCGAGGCACCGCGCAGCACGACGCTCTCGGTGTAGATGTAGCCGCCCTCGCGTCGGACGCCGGCCACCAGCTGGCCGTCCGTGACGCCGGTGGCGACGAAGATCGTGTTGTCCCCGCGCACGAGATCGTCGGCCTCGTAGACCTTGTCCATGTCGAGGCCGGCGTCGATTCCGCGCTGGCGCTCATCGTCGTCGCGAGGCCAGAGCCGCCCCTGGATGTGACCGCCGAGAGCCTTGATCGCACACGCCGTCACGATTCCCTCGGGGCTGCCGCCCACCCCGACGCACATGTCGGTTCGGGCCGCGTGACGCGCCGCGTTGATCCCGCCGGCGACGTCGCCGTCGCTCATGAGTCGCGTCCCGGCACCGGCATCCCGGATCTCCTGGATCAGCTGCTCGTGACGCGGGCGGTTCAGCACCGAGACGACGATCTCGTCCACCGGCTTGCCGAGAGCCCCCGCGAGCTTGCGGATGTTCTCGCCGATCGGCAGACGGATGTCGACCACTCCGACACCGGCAGGGCCCGTGACGAGCTTGTCCATATAGAAGACGCTGGACGCGTCGAGCATCGATCCGCGATCAGAGACGGCGATGACCGAGAGCGCATTCTGACGTCCTGCTGCGGTCAGCGAGGTGCCATCGATCGGGTCGACGGCGATGTCGCACTCCGGGCCGCTGCCGGTGCCGACCTCTTCGCCGTTGAAGAGCATCGGAGCATTGTCCTTCTCGCCCTCACCGATGACCACTCGCCCCTGGAAGGCCACTGTCCCGAGGAAGGCACGCATCGCATCGACGGCGGCGCCGTCCGCCGCCTCCTTCGCGCCACGACCGATGAACGGAACGGCGCGGATGGCGGCCGCTTCAGTGGCCCGCACCAGCTCCATCGCGAGGTTTCGATCCGGACGAAGGGGGCTGAGATCCGCTGTAAGACTAACCATGCGGTCAGCCTAACCAGCGTGAACGTCTGAAACGGCAGTTTTCGGTCGAGTGACGACGAAGGAATCCCGATTCTTAACACACGGGTAGGAGGGCGTGCTCGCCCCGTCGCCGCCGACAGCATCCGGCAGTCAGCCCCGATAGAGTGACTGCTGTCCCGGCTTCCCCAAATCGCAGGAGTTCTCATGCCCGTCGCCACCCCGGATCAGTACGCCGAAATGCTCGACCGCGCGAAGGCCGGCGGCTTCGCGTACCCGGCTTTCAACGTCTCGAGCTCGCAGACCATCAACTCCGTCCTCCAGGGCCTGACCGAGGCAGGTTCCGACGGAATCATCCAGGTCACCACCGGCGGTGCCGACTACTTCGCCGGCCACACGGTCAAGGCCCGCGCGACCGGCGCACTCGCCTTCGCGCGCTTCGCGACCGAGGTCGCGAAGAACTACCCGATCACCGTCGCGCTGCACACCGACCACTGCCCGAAGGATGCTCTCGCCGGCTTCGTCGAGCCGCTGATCTCCGCCTCCGAAGACGAGGTCAAGGCGGGACGCAACCCGATCTTCCAGTCCCACATGTGGGACGGCTCGGCCGTGCCGCTCGCGGAGAACATCGAGATCGCCAAGGATCTCCTGCCCCGCATGAAGAACATCAACGCCATCCTCGAGGTCGAGATCGGCGTCGTCGGCGGCGAGGAAGACGGTGTGGCGCACGAGGGATCCAACGATGCCCTCTACACGACGTTCGCGGACGTCGACCAGGCCGTACAGGCGCTCGGTCTCGGCGAGCAGGGGCGCTACATCGCAGCCCTCACGTTCGGCAACGTCCACGGCGTCTACAAGCCGGGCGGAGTGAAGCTGCGTCCCGAGCTCCTCGGAGAGATCCAGCAGCAGGTCGCCGCGAAGTACAACACCGGCGCGAAGCCGCTCGACCTCGTCTTCCACGGCGGTTCTGGTTCGACCGATGAGGAGATCGCCCTCGCGGTGGCCAACGGCGTCATCAAGATGAACATCGACACCGACACGCAGTACGCCTACACGCGTGCCATCGCGGACTACATGTTCAAGAACTACGACGGTGTGCTCAAGGTCGACGGCGAGGTCGGCAACAAGAAGCAGTATGACCCGCGCGCCTGGGGCAAGATCGCGGAGACGGCCATGGCCGCTCGCGTCGTCGAGTCCACGCGCCAGCTCGGCTCGTACGGCCAGTCCCAGAGCTGATCCAGCCTGACAACGCAGATGCCCCCGACCGAACGGCCGGGGGCATCTCCTGTTTCACGGGGTCATCCACCCGCCGTCTTGGCGACGAAGTCGATGAACGCCGGGTCGTTCATCAGCGGAATCGCGGCACACACCGACGCCACGAGCAGAGTCACCGCCGCACCGACCAGCGGAACCCACCACGAGAGCTTGCCGGCGCGCAGGCGGCGGATCGACAGGAAAGCGGTGAGCGACCAGCCCACGGCGAGCACGATCGCCGCGACGGTGCCCCAGATCCGGCCCTCAGCGAAGTTGGTGAACTCGCCGTCCACGCCGAGCACCGTCATCATCTGATTCATCGCGGTGGAGAAGTCGAGGTACGACAGTCCTGTCATCACGACATTGATCAGCCCGTAGGCGAGCAGTGCGATGGTCACGAAGCGATCGACGGGACGCGGACGAGCCGCTGCCGATGCGGACGGGACTCGGTCACCGGGAGCGGGCGCGTTCTCGGTCCCGCTCACATCCACAGCCGGCACCTCGCCCAGCGGCGGCAGCCCTGCTGCCCTCCGCTGCTCTTCGAGGGTCGCGATTTCGCCGTACTGGGGACGCTGATCGGTCATTCGGCCATGGTATCCGCCCGGTCTCTGCACGACTCACAGACTGCGGGCGTCAAAAGAATGGCGGCCCCGGAGGAGTGGGGACTCCTCGGGGCCGCGGAGTCGGAACGCTGGGGACGCTCGTCATCCAAGTGGGGTGAGGAACGCTGGGGACATTCCTCCACCTGTAGCGCCGATTGCACAGACGACTACACCTCACATGTTAGGAAAGCGCGTGCCCGAGCACCAGAGGCACTTCTTCAGATAGTGAAGAGCATCAGACGGGCGACGCGTGCTGCGTCAGATCGGCGTCGCCAGACGGGCTGCGCCGCCGCCCAGAGCGTCCGCCCCCAACTGCATGGACAACCGCCTCGCCACGAGCTTGAGCTTCCCGACCAGGCCGCGATCGAAGCGCGGGTGTCCCACCGGAAGCGAGACGGCGAGTGAGGCTCTGACGCTCGGGGCGATCACGGGAACGGCGATGCAGGTGTTGCCGATGGCATACTCCTCGCGGTCCACGGCGAATCCCGGAGAGCGGTCGAGCTCCGCGATCAGCGCACGCCGGTCACTGATCGTGCGAGACGTGAGTTCCTCCAGCGGATGCCGCGAGAGATAGTCGTCACGCTCCTCTCCGCTCAGATCGCTGAGGATCTGCTTGCCGAGCGCCGTGGCATGCGCGCTCGAATCCAGACCCACCCACAGATCGAGCCGAGGACTGCGCGGGGCATCCACGATGTCGATGAGGTGCACTTCGCCGTCCTGATAGCGGGACAGGTATGCGGAAGCACCCACCTCGTCGGCGGTCTGACGCAGGGCCATGCGGACGTGCGCGAAGAACACGCCCCCGGCGTCGGACTGCAGCCGGAAGGCGGGGAAGTTCTCGCCGAGGACCAGACCGTCGGGCTCGCTCACGAGATACCCCTCATGCACCAGTGTGCGCACGAGGTTGTAGGTCGTGCCCGGGGTGAGGCCGGTTCGCATGGCGAGAGTCTTGACCGGCACCGGGCGCGGAGAGTTCGCGACCATGTCGACGAGTCGGAGCGCGCGCTGCACCGAGCCGATCAGCGTCGGCGCCGCCTCTGTGGCGGCCACCGTCAGGCGTTCCCGCTGGAGGAACGGCCTCCCAGCGCACGCGCGTCTCGCTGACCCGCGGCATCCTGTCGCAGCTCCTTGGGCAGGGAGAACATGAGGTCCTCCTCCGCCGTCTTGACCTCTTCGACGTCGCGGTAACCCGCTCCGTCGAGTGCGTCGAGGACCTCGCGAACCAGCACCTCGGGCACGGAGGCGCCGGAGGTGACACCGACCGTCGCAACGCCGTCGAGCCACTCCTGCTTGACCTCTTCGGCGTAGTCCACGCGATAGGCGGCCTTCGCGCCGTATTCGAGCGCGACCTCGACGAGGCGCACCGAATTCGACGAGTTCGAGGAACCGACGACGATCACGAGGTCGGCGTTCGCCGCGACCTTCTTGATGGCGACCTGGCGGTTCTGCGTGGCGTAGCAGATGTCATCGGACGGCGGATTGTGCATCTCGGGGAACCGGGCCCGCAGTCGGTTCACGGTCTCCATGGTCTCGTCGACCGAGAGCGTGGTCTGCGAGAGCCAGACCACCTTCGAGGGGTCCTTCACCTGCACGGTGTCGGCTTCGGCGGGCGAGTTCACGATGGTCACATGCTCGGGAGCCTCTCCCGCAGTGCCCTCGACCTCCTCGTGCCCCTCGTGGCCGATGAGCAGGATCTCGAAATCGTCGCGGGCGAAACGCACTGCCTCGCGGTGAACCTTGGTGACCAGCGGGCAGGTCGCGTCGATGGCGTGCAGGCCGCGGTCCGACGCCGCCTCGACGACCGCGGGCGAGACTCCGTGCGCACTGAAGACGACGTGAGCGCCCTCGGGAACCTCGTCGACCTCCTCGACGAAGATCGCGCCCTTCTCCTCGAGCTCGGTGACGACGTGGATGTTGTGCACGATCTGCTTGCGCACGTAGACCGGCGCGCCGTAGCGCTCGAGCGCCTTCTCGACGGCGACCACAGCCCGGTCGACGCCGGCGCAGTATCCGCGCGGAGCGGCGAGCAGAACACGCTTGTTCCCGACGACCGGGTTATCCTGAAGCCGCCCGGCCGCCCCACGTACTCGGGGGATGCGCGGCAGAGGCAGATGAACGGCAGTCGAGGTCACCCTTGAATTCTACCGCCGAGAACCTGAGCAGGAGCGGGAAGGGGCACCGAGCGCATGACGGTCTTCGAAGCATCGACGCGTCCTGGCGAGACTCCGCCGGCGGATGCGGTCGCCCCGCGCGACTCCTCGGCCGACGCACCGACCTCGGTCGCACGCCTGAACGCGACGATCCGCGACTTCGTGGCGCGCTGGAACACGGTGTGGGTCGAAGGCGAGATCACCTCCTGGAACGTGCGCGGGGGCAACATCTTCGCCCGGCTCAAGGACACCCGCTCCGACGCGCAGATCTCCATCAGGATCTGGTCGAGTGTGCGCCCGCGGATCCCCGGTGATCTGGCTGTCGGCGACCATGTCGTCGCCGCCGTCAAGGCCGACTACTTCGTCAAGGCCGGCGATTTCAGCTTCGCCGTCTCGGCGATGAAGCACGTGGGCCTCGGCGATCAGCTGGAGAAGCTGGAGAAGCTGCGACAGCAGCTGCGCCAGGAGGGCCTGTTCGACGCGTCGCGCAAGAAGCGCCTCCCGTTCCTCCCCCACGTGATCGGCCTGATCACGGGAGAGAAGTCGGATGCCGAGAAGGACGTGCACCGCAACGCCGAGTTGCGCTGGCCCCAGGTGCGCTTCCGCACGGAGTATGCGGCTGTTCAGGGCGACCGGTGCGTCCCCGAGACCCTCGCCGCTCTGGCACGACTGGATGCCGACCCGGATGTCGACGTGATCGTCATCGCCCGCGGCGGCGGCGATCCGCAGACGCTGCTCGGATTCAGTGACGAACGGCTCGTCCGGGCTGTGGCCGCGGCAACGACTCCGATCGTCAGCGCGATCGGACACGAGAACGATCATCCGCTTCTGGACGACGTGGCCGACCTGCGCGCATCGACTCCGACGGATGCCGCGAAGCGCGTCGTACCCGACGTCAGCGAGCAGCGGGCGCTGATCGCGCAGCTGCGATCCCGAGCCACGACCCGACTGACGCAGCGGCTGTCGCACGACATCGCGCAGCTCGAGCAGCTGCGGTCCCGTCCCTCGCTGCGCTCCCCCGACCCGATCATCGAGTCGCGTTCTCAGGACGTGTGGCTGCTGCTCTCGCGGGGACGCGACACGATCACCCGTCAGCACGATGCGGCCGGCCGTGCGACGAGCGAGCTGCGAGCCTCACTGCGGGCGCTCTCCCCCGCGGCCACGCTGTCGCGCGGCTATGCGATCGCCCACCTCGAGGGCGGAGTGATCCTCCGCGACGCCGCCGACGCTCCGGCCGGCAGCAGCCTGACGATCACGGTCGACCGCGGCTCCGTCGCGGCTCGTTCCGAGGGCGAGATCGCGGAAGCACCGGTGCCCCGCTCCGGATGAGCGGGTCCCGCGCACCGCGTAGGATGGAGGCGTGAGTGCGCCGAACGACACCCCTGTGGACACGCTGTCATTCGAGGCCGCTCGCGATGAGCTCGTGAAGGTCGTCTCCGAGCTCGAACAGGGCGCTCCGACCCTCGAGCAGTCGCTCGCTCTCTGGGAGCGCGGCGAGGCCCTGGCGGCCCGCTGCGAGGAATGGCTGCTCGGCGCCAAGCGTCGCCTCGAGGCCGCCCGTGCGACGTCGACCGGTGCCGCCGACGGAGACGACTCATGAGCAAGCCCGCTCCCATCGTCGCCGAACTGGGCCGGCCGGAGACCCCCGAAGAGACGGCGGCCCGCAAGGCCGCGTCGAGCAAGGCCTATCGCTCGAGCCAGACGGTGCGCAGCCTGGTGGCCGCTCTGATCGTCACGCTGGCCATCGTCACGGTGATCGTGCTCGCAGTTCCCCGTGGCGAACCCGCGACCGCCCAGAAGATCGACGTGGTCGGCGTAGCCGCGGACGTGGAGTCCACCATGGATCGCCCGGTGATCGTGCCCGACCTGGCCGACTTCTGGAGAGTCAACACGGCCGAGCTCACGAGCGGCGCGACGACGGTCTGGGATGTCACCCTCGCCCCGTCAGCCGAGGATGAGCGCGGATTCATCAAGCTGGCACAGGCCTTCGATGCTGACGCAGCCTGGGCCCCGCAGCGCCTCAACGGAACCGCGCCGACGGACACGACGTCGATCGGCGGGCTGGAGTGGGACGTCTACGACCTCGGCGATGCCGGTGCGAAGCAGAACATCACCTATGCGATCGGCACCCAGGCGGGTGACGACTACCTGCTGCTCTACGGCTCACGCTCCGCCGACTCCACCGCCGAGCTCGCCGAGTCCCTCGTCCCCCAGATCCGCGACCTCTCGGAGTAGCCCTCATGACAGACACGCTCACGCCCGCCGCCGCCTGGAAGCAGATGCAGGAGGGCAACCAGCGATTCGTCGATGACGCCCCGCGGCACCCGAATCAGGATGTCGCCCGACGCAAGCACCTGGCTGCGGCGCAGCATCCTGTCGCCACCCTGTTCGGATGCTCCGACTCCCGGCTGGCCGCGGAGATCATCTTCGACCTGGGGCTCGGCGACCTGTTCGTCGTCCGCAATGCCGGTCAGGTGATCGGCGAGTCGATCGTCGCGAGCCTCGAGTACGCGGTCGCGGTGCTGAACGTCCCCCTGATCGTCGTGCTCGCACACGACTCGTGCGGTGCTGTGCGCGCCGCCATCGACGGCACCGCGATCGACGCGGCGCCGCTGCCGCCGCACATCTGGAAGCTCATCGCACCGATCGTGCCTGCGGCCCGGAAGGTGCTCGTCGAGAGCGGCGGGACCACGGTCGCCGAGATCGACGCCGACCTGGTCGGCCAGGAGCACCTGCGCAACACGGTCCGCGACCTGCTGCAGTCGTCCGAGGTGATCTCCCACGCCGTCGCCGAGGGTCGTCTGGGCATCGTCGGCGCCAACTACCGTCTGGCCGAGGGAACCGCGATTCCCGTCATCACGGTCGGACTCGACACAGACGGAAACGACACCGAGGGGCACAGCCCCGCAACCAAGGAGGGTTCGGAATGACCGACCAGCACAGCGGCGCAGACGCGCAGGGCTACCGCATCGAGCACGACACGATGGGCGAGGTGCGAGTTCCCGTGAACGCGCTCTACGGCGCACAGACGCAGCGCGCCGTCGAGAACTTCCCGATCTCGGGCAAGGGCCTCGAATCCACGCAGATCGCCGCCCTCGCGCGCATCAAAAAGGCCGCCGCGCTCGCGAACAAGGAGCTGGGCACGCTCGATGGGGCCATCGCGGACGCGATCGCCCAGGCCGCCGACGAGGTCGCATCCGGTGCACATGACGGCGAGTTCCCCGTCGACACCTACCAGACGGGCTCCGGCACGTCGTCGAACATGAACATGAACGAGGTGCTCGCGACCCTCGCGACGCGCATCCTCGGTGCGGATGTGCACCCGAACGACCATGTGAACGCCTCGCAGTCGTCGAACGACGTGTTCCCGACCTCGGTGCACATCGCGGTCACGCAGGCGCTCATCGACACCCTCATCCCCGCGCTCGACCACCTCGCCGTCGCCTTCGAGGCGAAGGCCGAGCTGTGGAAGGACGCGGTGAAGTCGGGTCGCACGCACCTCATGGACGCCACGCCCGTCACCCTGGGCCAGGAGTTCGGCGGCTACGCCCGTCAGATGCGCCTCGGCATCGAGCGCGTGCAGTCGGCCCTCCCCCGCGTCGCCGAGGTCCCGCTCGGCGGCACCGCCACCGGCACCGGCATCAACACCCCGCTCGGGTTCCCGCAGAAGGTCATCGAGCTGCTCGCAGCCGAGACCGAGCTTCCGATCACCGAGGCCAAGGATCACTTCGAGGCACAGGCCAACCGCGACGGTCTCGTCGAGGCGTCCGGCGCGCTGCGCACGATCGCCGTCTCGCTGACCAAGATCAACAACGACCTGCGCTGGATGGGCTCCGGCCCCAACACCGGACTCGGCGAACTGCACATCCCCGACCTGCAGCCGGGTTCCTCGATCATGCCCGGAAAGGTGAACCCGGTCGTCCCCGAGGCCGTGCTGATGGTGTGCGCACGAGTGATCGGCAACGACGCGACCGTCGCCTGGGCCGGAGCATCCGGCTCGTTCGAGCTCAACGTCGCGATCCCGGTCATGGGCACCGCCGTTCTCGAGTCGATCCGTCTGCTCGCCAACGCCTCGCGCGTGCTCGCCGACAAGACCGTCGACGGACTGCAGGCGAACCTCGACCGCGCGGCGGCTTTCGCCGGAATGAGCCCGTCGATCGTCACCCCGCTCAACAAGCTCATCGGCTACGAGGCTGCGGCGAAGATCGCCAAGCACTCGGTCGCGAAGGGCATCACGGTGCGCGACGCCGTGATCGACCTCGGCTATGTCGAGCGCGGGGACCTGACGCTCGAGCAGCTCGACGAGAAGCTCGACCTGCTGTCGATGACCCACCCGGGTTGATCACCGGTAACTGACACGACGGATGCCGCAGGGACTCGTTCCCTGCGGCATCCGTCGTCTCCGCCCCCATCAGCAGCAGCGGGCTCCGGGGTCGGCATCCTGCTGGGCGTAGTGCGCCCGCCAGAACTCGCGTTCGGTGAGCGGCTCTCGCTCGGGATGCCGCTCCCGTTCGTGCGCGACGTAGGCCGTGTACCGCGACTGCCCTGTCACGCCGTTCATGTACCAGGCGACGGAGTGCCAGATCCTGCGCGCCGCCTCGGCCACCGCCGCAGACATCAGTGCCCCCTCGTCGCCTGGGCGGACGAGGGCAGCGCGTTCCACTCCTTCTCGACCGCGCGCTCCTCCGGTGAGGCGATGAGTCCTGCCGGAGCGAACCGACGCGACGGCACCTCCGGGTCTTCGTGATCGATGATCGGCCCGGGTCGCACCGCCTGGATGACCTTGACGATCGAGATCGTGATGACGATCACAGACAGCACCAGGAAAGTCACCGACAGGATGCCCTGGATCATCGTGTTGCGCACCACCGCCTCCATCGCGGCGACGCTGGTCGCCGTGCCGAACGACG
Organism: Microbacterium sp. CGR1; assembly: GCF_001266755.1. NCBI lineage: Bacteria > Bacillati > Actinomycetota > Actinomycetes > Micrococcales > Microbacteriaceae > Microbacterium > Microbacterium sp. CGR1. The sequence goes on along the minus strand of NZ_CP012299.1, from coordinate 168,192 downwards.
TCTCGCCCGCAGCGAGCGCGTCGCGGAAGGCGACGTGATTGGCGAAGTAGCCGACCTGCGGCACGCTCGAGAAGATCTTCTGCAGCGACGCCGTGACGGTGACGACCGTCACGAATGCCAACGGCAGAGCGACCACCCAGAGAACCGTGAACGTGCGCCTGCGGGCGACGATGGTGAGCACCACGGCGAGCGCGATGGCCGCCAGCAGCTGATTGGCGATGCCGAACAACGGGAACAGGGTGTTGATGCCGCCGAGAGGGTCCGTGACGCCCATGATCAGCACCGCGCCCCAGCCCGCGACCATCACCGCCGTGCAGATCCAGGCCCCGGCCCGCCACGACGTGTCCTTGAAACGGGGGATGACGTTGCCGACCGAGTCCTGCAGCATGAATCGCGCGACACGGGTGCCGGCATCCACCGCGGTCAGGATGAACAGCGCCTCGAACATGATCGCGAAGTGATACCAGAACGCCATCATCCCGGTGCCGCCGATCCACTGCTGCATGATGTGCGCGAGGCCGAGAGCGAGGGTCGGCGCACCGCCGGTGCGGGAGACGATCGACTCCTCCCCCACAGCTTCGGCCGTGCTCGTGAGCATCTCGGGGGTCAGGTTCACACCCGTCAGCCCGAGGCTGTTGACGAACTGCACGGCGCCTTCGACGGTGCCGAGGGTCGCGGCTGGCGAGGAGTTCATCGCAAAGTACAGACCACGGTCGATCGAGATCGCGGCGACGAGCGCCATGATCGCGACGAACGACTCCATGAGCATGCCGCCGTAGCCGATGAAGCGGGTCTGTTTCTCCTTCTCGATCATCTTCGGCGTGGTGCCCGACGCGATGAGCGCATGGAATCCGCTCAGCGCCCCGCAGGCGATCGTCACGAACAGGAACGGGAAGAGGGAACCCGCCCAGACCGGCCCCGTCTCCCCCGCCGCGAATTCGCTGAAGGCCGGGACGGTGATCTCCGGCCGCACGAAGAGAATCGCGACGGCGAGTGCCACGATCACGCCGATCTTCATGAACGTCGAGAGGTAGTCGCGCGGAGCGAGCAGCATCCACACCGGCAGCACCGCGGCGATGAAGCCGTAGATGATGATCCCCCACGCGATCGTCGTGCGGTCGAGGGTGAAGACCGCCTGACCCCAGTCGGTCTCGGCGACCATCCCGCCGCCGATGATCGCCGCCATCAGCAGCACGAACCCGATGAGCGACACCTCGGTGATCTTGCCTGGTCGGATCCACCGGAGGTACGCGCCCATGAACAGGGCGATCGGGATCGTCATGGCCACGGAGAACACGCCCCAGGGGCTCTCGCCGAGGGCGTTCACCACGACGAGAGCGAGGATCGCCGTGATGATGATCATGATGAGGAGTGTGGCGACGATGGCCGCCGTGCCGCCGAATCGACCGAGCTCATCGCGGGCCATCTGGCCGAGAGAGCGCCCGCCCCGGCGCATCGAGAAGAACATCACGAGGTAGTCCTGCACGGCACCTGCCAGGACGACTCCGACGATGATCCAGATCGTGCCCGGCAGGTAGCCCATCTGCGCGGCGAGCACGGGTCCCACGAGAGGGCCGGCACCCGCGATCGCGGCGAAGTGGTGTCCGAACAGCACTCGACGGTCGGTCGCGACGTAGTCCTTGCCGTCCGCCTTGTACTCGGCGGGTGTCGCGCGTCGGTCGTTCGGCTTGACGAGGTTGCGCTCGATGAACTTCGAGTAGAAACGGTAGAAGACGAGATAGGTGCAGACCGCCGCGAACACGAACCAGATCGCGTTCACCGTCTCGCCTCTGACGATGGCGAGCATCGTCCAGGCGACACCGCCCAGTAGCGCGATCGCCGCCCAGAGGACGATCTTCAGCGGTGTCCAGCGCGGCTTCTCATCGACAGCCACCGGGGGAAGCGAGTGGTCTTCGACAGTCTTCGTTGTGTCACTCATGGCGCATCACTCCATCGTCTGCGTTCGGTGCCACGAGCGTAATCCGACGACCACGCCGACGGAAGCGAATCGCCGACGCATCCGCCGGAACATGCGACAGCGGATGCCGTGACACCACGGCATCCGCTGTCGGACCACTCAGGTCAGCTGAGTTCGCCCCCTTCGAGAAGCTCGGTCACCAGGGCGGCGATCGCGGAGCGCTCGGACCGCATCAGCGTCACGTGGGCGAACAGGTCATGCCCCTTGAGCGTCTCGATCACGCTGGCGATGCCGTCATGACGGCCGACACGGAGGTTGTCGCGCTGGCCGACGTCGTGGGTCAGGATCACGCGCGAGTTCTGCCCCATGCGGCTGAGGACGGTCAGCAGCACGTTGCGCTCGAGCGACTGCGCCTCGTCGACGATCACGAACGCGTCGTGCAGCGACCGACCGCGGATGTGCGTGAGCGGGAGCACCTCGAGAATGCCCCGTTCGACGACCTCCTCCATGACGTTGCCGGACACGACCGAACCGAGCGTGTCGAACACCGCCTGCCCCCACGGGCCCATCTTCTCGCCCTGATCGCCGGGCAGGTAGCCGAGCTCCTGGCCTCCGACGGCGAACAGCGGGCGGAAGACGATGATCTTCTTCTGCTGCTGTCGTTCGAGCACCGCCTCGAGGCCGGCGCAGAGAGCCAGGGCGGACTTTCCGGTGCCCGCGCGCCCGCCCAGCGAGACGATGCCGATGTCCGGGTCGGTGAGCAGGTCGATCGCGATCCGCTGCTCGGCGGACCGCCCGTGCATGCCGAAGATGTCGCGGTCGCCGCGGACGAGCTTGTACTCGCCGTCTCCCGTGATCCTGCCGAGTGCGGAACCGCGCTCGGAGTGGATGATGAGCCCGGTGTTCACCGGCAGGCCCCTCGCATCTTCGCTGATGCCCACCTCGCTCTCGTAGAGATCGCTGATCTCGTCACCGGACAGGTCGAGGGTGGTGATTCCGGTCCATCCCGAATCGACGGCCTGCTCGGCGAGGTACTCCTCGGCACGCAGACCGAGCGAGGCCGCCTTGACGCGCATCGGGAGGTCCTTCGAGACGATCGTGACATCCTGACCGTCCTGCGCGAGGTTCATCGCGACCGAGAGGATGCGGGTGTCGTTGTCGCTCAGCCGGATGCCGGCCGGGAGCACCGAGGAGTCCGTGTTGGCCAGCTCGACCCGAAGCGTGCCGCCCTCGCCGACCTCGACGGGGAAGTCCAGCCGTCCGTGCTCGACGCGAAGGTCATCGAGGTGGCGAAGCGCCTGACGGGCGAAGTATCCGATCTCCGGGTCGTGCCGCTTGCCTTCGAGTTCGGTGATGACCACCACCGGAAGGACGACCGAGTGCTCGGCGAACCGGAAGAACGCCTGCGGATCGCTCAGCAGGACGGACGTGTCGAGCACATAGGTCCGAAGATCCTGATCAGGACCCTCCGCCCCCGCTCGCATCGTCGTCTTACGGGTGGACTGCTGCGCGGTGCTGGTGGACTGCTGCGCTGTACGTGAGGTCACGACCCACTCCCGACCCGGGGAACTCCCGGTTATTCGAACGAGTCGACCAGGGGGTCACGAGTCGTCATCCTGAGGCCGACCCGACGGGCACCTTGCCCGATGCCTAGAAGCTACGACCAGCCGCCGACATTTGACGAACTCGACACGCCACGAGTTCGTTACGTGTTGGTTAACGCGGGGTGGCGTCGTCGGCGAGGTCAGCGGCCGAAGCGCCGGTCGCGGTCGGCGAAGTCGCGGATCGCGCGGAGGAAGTCGACCTGTCGCAGGTCCGGCCCGAGCGCCTCCACGAAGTAGAACTCGCTGTGGGCGCTCTGCCAGAGCAGGAAGTCGCTCAGACGCTGCTCGCCGCTCGTGCGGATGACGAGATCGGGGTCCGGCTGGCCGCCGGTGTACAGATGCTCCCCGATCATCTCGGGGGTCAGATGAGCGGCGAGGTCCTCGATCGTGCCGCCGGACGCCTGATGCGCCGTGACGATGCTGCGCACCGCATCGACGATCTCGTTGCGCCCGCCGTAGCCGACCGCGAGGTTGACGTGGAGGCCGGTGTGGTCGCGCGTGCGCTCCTGTGCGTCGTCCAGCACCTTCGCGAGCTCCGCGGGAAGGATGTCGGAGCGTCCGACGTGCTTCACACGCCAATTGCCCTCGCGCGACAGTGCCTCTGCGAGCTCGGCGATGATCTCGATCAGATCGGCGAGCTCGGCGGAGTCGCGCTTTCGCAGGTTGTCGCTGGACAGGAGATACAGCGACACGACCCGCACCCCGAGTTCGTCGCACCAGCCGAGGAACTCGCGCATCTTGGCGGCACCCGCCCTGTGTCCCTCCGCGGGAGTCTCGTAGCCGAGCTGCCTGGCCCAGCGCCGATTGCCGTCGATCATCATGGCGACGTGATGGGGAACGGTCGCCGGATCGAGATGGCGGCGCAGCCGGCTGGTGTAGAGGCGGTACAGCGGCCCCCGCCCCTGACCATCGCGTGTCATCACCTCCCTACGCTATCGCGTCGGCGTCGGCGGACCCAGGGCCGACGCTCAGGATATGTACGCTCGCCTGCATGGGCGCCCGCATAGAGTGAAGGCGTGAGCACTCCCGACTCCTCGGTACCTGACGTCCCCCAGCTGCCTCTCCTGGAGGAGGCGGCGCACGACGCCGCCGTCGAGATCAAGCCGACCTGGCGCGGCTGGATCCACGCGGCCACGTTCCCCGTCGCGATCGTCGCCGGGGTGGTGCTGATCACCGTCGCGCAGGGCGGCGCGGCCAAGTGGGCCGCCGCCGTGTTCATGGCCACCTCGCTGCTGCTCTTCGGCAACTCCGCTCTCTATCACCGGATCGACTGGAGCCCGAAGGTCAAGGTGATCCTCAAGCGGATCGACCACGCGAACATCCTGCTGCTGATCGCCGGCACCTATACGCCGCTCGCCGTGCTCGCGCTGCCCCCTCCGAAGGGCGCCCTGCTGCTCGTGTTCGTGTGGAGCGGGGCGCTTCTCGGCATCCTGTTCCGGGTGTTCTGGATCAATGCTCCGCGGTGGCTGTACGTCGCCCTCTACCTGCTTCTGGGCTGGGCTGCGGTGATGTACCTCGCCGACCTCTTCGTCGCGAACGCCACGATGATGGTGCTCGTCATCGTCGGAGGGCTCCTCTACACGGGGGGCGCAGTCGTCTACGCGATCAAGAAGCCCAACCCTTGGCCCGGCCATTTCGGGTTCCACGAGATCTTCCACGTGTGCACGGTGCTCGCGTTCCTGTGCCACTGGGTCGCGTGTCTGCTCATCGCCCTCGCACCGCTGTCCCCGTCACTCGGGGCCTGACCCGCCGAAGGCTCGGTCAGCGCTTCTCGGGGTCGTCGTCGCCCTCGCGCACGATCGGCAGGTCGGCATCCGTCTCGGTCGCCTCGTCAGCCGCCCGCGCGGCCTCTTCGGCGTCGAGCTCATCCCTGACCTCTTCGCGGTAGCGGACCCGACGGATGCGACGGTTCATGTCGAGGATCAGCAGGATCACCGCGATCAGGATGATCACGACGGCGGCGAAGCCGACGAATCCGGGCGTGACCAGCTCCGGTGCCACCGTCATCGTGGGCGTCGGCATCGGTGTCTCGGTCAGAGCGAGCATGGAGTCTGCCTTTCATGCGCAGGTCGCATAACCTGGAGTTACCAGCCTAACGACCGGAAGACCCACCCCGTGACGACCGCACAACAGCTCGACGACCGCTACGGTCGCACCCGCTCCCGCCGGGGGCCATGGATCGTCCTGATCGCTATCGCGGCACTTCTCGTCGGCGCGTTCGGCTGGATGATCGTCGCGGCGCAGATGAACGCGGTCGACTCCGACGATCTCGGCTTCGATCTGGTGGATGAGCACAGCGTCACCGTGCGCTTCCAGATCACCGGGGTGCAGGGCAAGGACGTGGCCTGCATCGTCGAGGCGCTGGACGAGGAGTTCGGGGTCGTCGGCTGGAAGGTCGTCGAGATCCCCGCCGGAGATGCCCATTCGCAGGCGCTCTCTGCCACGGTTCCCACCGTCTCGAGCGCCACGACAGGTTTGGTGAACAGCTGCTGGGTCGCTTAGACTCGAGCCAGACAGATGACGCCCTGGCACCGTGCCGGGGCGTCTTGGCATATCCCCCGCGGAACGTCGCCGGGTACCTAACGAAGGAGCTTCGTCATGTCTACTGACGCTCAGGTTCCCTTCCTCACGCAGGAAGCGTATGACCGGCTCGTCGCCGAGCTCGAGCACCTCTCCACCACCGGTCGCGAAGAGATCGCCAAGCGCATCGAAGCGGCACGCGAAGAGGGCGACCTCAAGGAGAACGGCGGGTACCACGCCGCCAAGGACGAGCAGGGCAAGCAGGAGGCGCGGATCCGCACCCTCGAGAACCTTCTCAAGACCGCCAAGGTCGGCGAGGCGCCCGCGAGCCGCGGCATCGTCGAGCCCGGCACGGTCGTGACCGCCGTGGTCGCCGGTGGCGAAGAGGTCTTCCTCCTCGGCAGCCGTGAGATCGCCGTGGGCAGCGACCTCGACGTGTACAGCGAGGCCAGCCCGCTCGGACAGGCGATCCTCGGACTCAAGGTCGGCGAGAAGTCCTCGTACGAGGCGCCGAACGGCCGCGCGATCTCGGTCGAGATCGTGAACGTCGAGACCTACACCGGCTGACGCGCTTCGATCACCCGCGCGTTCCGCGACGACAGAAGGCCCCGTCCGAATGGACGGGGCCTTCTGTCGTCGCGGGTCAGTCCGGAACGATCATCGGCTGGAAGCCGGCACGACGGAGGGTGTCGAGGGTGTGCTCGGAATGCTCGGTGCCCCGCGTCTCGACGCTGAGCTCGAGGAAGACCTCGCTGATCTGCAGCCCGTGCCCGTGACGGGTGTGCATCGCCTCGATCACGTTGGCACCGGCCTCCGCGATCAGCTCGGACACCCGCGCCAGCTGACCGGGACGGTCGGGCAGCGGGATGCGGATCGTCAGGTACCGGCCGGATGCCGCCAGACCGTGAGAGACCACGCGCTGCAGCAGCAGCGGGTCGATGTTGCCACCGGAGACCACGGCCATGGTCTTGCCGCTGGCCTTCACCTTGCCGGCGAGGATCGCGGCGACTCCGACGGCACCCGCCGGCTCCGCGATCACCTTGGACTGCTCGAGCAGCACGAGGATGGCGCGTGCGAGGTCGTCGTCCGTGACCGTGACGACCTCGTCGACGAGGTCCTTGATGATCTCGAACGGGATGGCGCCGGGGCGTGCGACCAGGATGCCGTCGGCGATCGTGGGCTTCGTCTCGATGTCGACCGGGTATCCCGCTTCGAGTGAGGGAAGCATCGCCGCGGCGTTCTCGGCCTGGACGCCGATGATGCGGACGGTGCGGCCCATCTCGGCGGCCTTGGCCTTCACCGCGGCGGCGACACCGGCGATCAGGCCTCCCCCACCGATCCCCAGCACGATCGTGTCGACGTCCGGAGCATCCTCGAGCAGCTCGAGTCCGAGCGTGCCCTGGCCGATGACGACATCGCGGTGGTCGAACGGATGGATGATCACCGCTCCCGTGCGCTCGGCGAACTCGGCGGCGAGCCGCAGCGACGTCGCCACCGTCTCTCCCTCGAGCACGACCTCGGCGCCGTAGCTCCTGGTCGCCAGCAGCTTGGGCACCGGGATGCCGATCGGCACGAAGATGGTCGCCGGGATTCCGAGGGTCTGCGCCGCGAGGGCGACGCCCTGCGCGTGATTGCCGGCGGAGGCCGCGACCACGCCGCGCGCGCGCTCTTCGGCACTCAGCTGGGAGAGGCGATATGCGGATCCCCGGATCTTGAAGGAGCCCGTTCGCTGCAGGTTCTCCATCTTGAGCACGACCGGCGCTCCGAGGACATCCGACAGAGCGCGCGAAGGCAACGTCGGCGTCCGCGTGATCACCTCAGCCAGACTCTGAGCTGCCTTCTCGAACTCGTCCAGGCTGGGGACTGCGCTCATCGATTCCTCCGTCTCCGCTCGCGCGGAACTGTGCTCCAGATTAGGTCTGCGTTCGGGACGTCGCCGGTCTTCCACGACCCCGTGCTGACGGTCACCGCTGCGACGTTGACGAACGCTGCGAGAGGCACCGCGAACAGCGCTCCGGGGATGCCGCCGACCATCGAGCCGCCGGCGACGACGAGCACGACCGCGAGCGGGTGCACCTTCACCGCGGAGCCCATCAGGATCGGCTGCAGGATGTGCCCCTCGAGCTGCTGCACGCCGAGCACGACGGCCAGCATCGCCAGAGCGATCCACGGCCCGTTGTAGACGAGGGCCAGCAGGACCGCGATCGCGCCGGTCACGACCGCACCGACGATCGGCACGAAGGATCCGAGGAAGACGAGCACGGCGACCGGTATCGCCAGCGGGACGCCGAGCAGAGCGGCACCCACGCCGATGCCGACCGCGTCGATCGCGGCCACCAGCAGCTGCGTGCGGGCGTAGTTGACGATCGTCGCGAAGCCGTTGCTCGCGGCCGCGTCGGCGGCCGGGCGCGCCGCGCGCGGGAACAGGCGCAGCGTCCAGCGCCAGATCCCCCGACCGTCGGCGAGCAGGCAGATCAGGATGAACAGTGAGAGGACCGCTCCGGTCACCACATGCGCGGCGGTCGTGCCGACCGCGAGAGCCCCGTTGAGGAGCGTCTGCGTCTGCTCGTTGATGATGCCGAGGCCCTGATCGATGTAGTCCTGAATCTGCGTCTCACTCAGGTGCAGCGGTCCGTTGAGAAGGAACTGCCGGAACTCCTCGATCGCCTGGGAACTCCGCGCCTGCACGTCGGGCAGCTGGGCGCGGACCTGCCAGATGACGAGCCAGAGCAGCAGGGAGACGATCGCGAGCGTGCCGATGATCGACAGCGCCACTGCCAGCCAGCGCGGGAACCGGTGGCGCAGCATCCACTGGAATCCCGGCCACAGCAGAGCCGTGATGAGGATGCCGACCATGAGCGGGATCACGAGGAGCTTCAGCTCGATCACGAGCCAGATGAATCCGGCCACCACCGCTGCGATCAGCAGGATGCGCCAGGAATATGCGGCCGTGATGCGGAGTCCTCGCGGGACGGCTTCATCGGCCTCGGTGGTCACCGTGCGATCCGGCGAGACCGGGCGCGGACGGAAGAGGTCTCTCAGCCGTGGACGCAGCTCTTCGCTCATCGCCCAAGTCTATGGCGCGGGCGCCGCGCGTCCGGACGTACGAGGCCCGGATGTCGGCGCTCGGAGATACCCTGACGAGGTGACCGAGACCCTCAGCTCCGCCCAGGCCCGTCGCATCGCGCTGGCCGCGCAGGGTTTCTCCCGCGCACGCCCCGCATCGGTGTCGGCCCGGCACATCCACCGGGTGATGGATCGGCTGGGCGTGCTGCAGATCGACTCGGTCAACGTGTTCGCGAGGTCGCACTACATGCCGCTGTTCTCGCGTCTGGGAGCCTACGATCCGGCGCTGTTCGATCGGGTGTTCCACTCCCGGACCACCCACTACGTCGAGTACATGGCTCATGAGGCGACGTTCATCCCCATCGAGGATTGGCCGCTGTGGCGATTCCGGATGGATCACTTCCGCGCTCGATGGGCGGCGGCCGACTCGTGGATGAGCCTGAACACGCGGACGCTGCGCTGGGTGCAGGACGAGCTCAGGGCGCGGGGCCCACTGCGACCGGCGGATCTCCGAGAAGATGCGCCCCGCGAGCGCGGCACATGGTGGGACTGGGATGACGTCAAGCTCGCACTCGAGCATCTGTGGCGCACCGGGGACGTCGCGATCAGCGGTCGGAAGGGCTTCGAGCGCAGCTACGCTCTTGCCGAGCAGGTGATCCCCGACGCCATCCTGTCGCGCCACGTGCCGCGGGACGATGCGATCCGCGAGCTCACACGTCGGGCGGCGCGCTCGTCGGGAGTCGCGACGCAGTCGGATCTCGCGGACTACCACCGCATCCGCGATCGCGCGGCGGTCTCGCAGTCGATCGCCGATCTGGTCGACACGGGCGAGCTGCTCCCGGTGTCGGTGCGGGGCTGGGACCGCGGTGGGCGCCCGCTCCCGACCTGGCGACATCGGGATGCCGTGCTGCCGCGCCGCATCGACGCGTCAGCGCTGCTGACACCGTTCGATCCCGTCGTCTGGTTCCGCGACAGAGCGCTGCGCGCCTTCGAGCTCGACTACAGGATCGAGATCTACGTCCCCGCCGACAAGCGGCGATACGGCTACTACTCGCTGCCCGTGCTCGTCGGCGACCGGATCGTGGCCCGCGTCGATCTGAAGGCCGACCGCGCGACGTCGACGCTTCAAGTGCAGTCGGCCTGGTGGGAGCCTCAGGCCAGGCCTGACGCCGACGCTGAGCGGATCGCCGCAGAGCTGGCGCTCGCAGCGGAATGGCAGGGCCTCGCGCATGTCTCGGTCTCGCGGTGGGGCACCGCGGCAGAGGCTCTTCACGCCGCACTCTCGGTTCGCCCGGACACGTCCGTGCGTCGCCATGTGCACGCGAGAGAGGTGCCCTCGTGAATCGCCGCAGGGCATGGGCGATCGGCGGCGTCGCTGCCGCTCTCGTCGTCGTGGTGGCGGCATCATGGCTGTGGCTGTCATCCGGCGATGTGTCCCCTGCTGCCGGTCCCCCGGCGACGAGCAGCGCGCCCACGCCTGAGATCGATGTGCGCACGACCGCACAGCAGGCGCTGGACGACCACCTCGAGGAGTGCACGTCTGCGGAGGTCTCCGATGACGCCGTTCCCGACGGATGCGGGATCAGGATCCCCTGGGGCACCGAGTTCGCCTCGGTCGACGACGTCCGGTTCCGCATAGAGCAGCTGCCGGTCCTGGAGCTCACGGACGGTGGATTCGTCGCCGACGGGGGCGTCCTCGTCGCCACCGTGTCGGGCACAGGTCAGGACGGCAGTCCGAGGACCGAGACGTATCGCACGGACTCCTGGACGCTCCGCGGTGGCGTGACCGTCGAGAGTGACGTTGTGGAGCTCGACGTCTGGTGAGCGTCGCTCAGGCCCCGCGATCGACTCGCCACGGGCGGCCGGACATGCAGAAGGCCCGATGCGCTGGTGCGCACCGGGCCTTCTGACACATCAGAACTGCACGCGTGGCGGCTCGGAGATCGCGCCGCTGTCGGCGACCTCGAAGAACTCGCGCTCGGTGAATCCGAGTCCCTTGGCGAAGAGATTGTTGGGGAAGACCTTGATCTTGGTGTTCAGCTCGCGGACCCCGCCGTTGTAGAAGCGGCGCGCAGCCTGGATCTTGTCCTCGGTGTCGACGAGGGCCTGCTGCACCTGAAGGAAGTTCTGGCTCGCCTGCAGCTGCGGATAGGCCTCGGCGACCGCGAACAGGCTGCGGAGCGCCTGCTGCAGATGACCTTCGGCGATGCCCGCCTCGCCGGGGCTGCCGGCAGACAGCGTCTCCGCTCGCGCACGCGTGACGTTCTCGAACACCGCCTTCTCGTGCGAGGCGTAGCCCTTCACCGTCTCGATGAGGTTGGGTATCAGATCCGCTCTGCGCTTCAGCTGAACCGTGATGCCGCTCCAGGCCTCGTCGACGCGGACGTTGAGCTGCACCAGCGAGTTGTAGGTCGCCCAGAGGTAGATTCCGATGAGCAGAATCACACCGACGACGATCAGTACCGGCACGAGCCATTCCATCAGAGGCCCACCCTTCCTCGTGTTTGTCTCATCCTATCGGCGCAGCCTGCGCGTCGACTGGGTGTGCGACGGTCAGCTGCAGCCCCGTCATGCGCCGAGAACGCGATCCAGGTATCGGTTCGTGAATCGGCGATCCGGGTCGAGCCGGTCGCGCACGGCGGTGAAGTCGTCGAACCGCGGATAGCGCTCTCGCAGCTGCTCGGCGGTCAGCGTGTGCAGCTTGCCCCAGTGGGGGCGTCCGCCGTGCTCGAGCATGATCTGCTCCACGGCCTCGAAGTACACAGAAGGATCGGCGCGCCAGTAGCGGTGGACCGCGATGTACCCCGTGGCCCTGCCGTACGCCGTCGACAGCCACCTGTCGTCGCCCGCCGCGAAGCGCACCTCGATCGGGAATTCGATGCGCCATCCTCGTCGCTCGATGAGCTCGCGCACAGCGCGGAAGGCCGGCACGACGTTCTCGACGGGCAGCGCGTACTCCATCTCGCGGAACCGCACCGTGCGGCTCTGTGTCAGGACGCGGTGCGACAGCTCGGTGTAGCGCCGGTCGCCCGTGAGCTTCACCGCGAGCCTGTTGAACGGCGGAGTGATGATGGGTGCCACCTGCCCGGCGGCGCATACCGCCCGGTACACGCCGTTCGAGAGCAGGGTCTCATCGATCCAGCGCCCTACGACCGGGAGAGGCTGCCGCCGAGTCGACTCCGGCAGTCTCGTCTGTCTCTTGGTCAGAGCGATGTCCGTGTGCGGGAACCAGTAGAACTCGAAATGGTCCGATTCCTCGACCCGACTGTGCAGGGTCTCGAGAACGTCGTCGAGAGGCGCTGGCTCGTCGACTGCCTCCATGAGGAGGTTCGGCACGCACTGCAGCGTGATGTCGACCAGGATCCCGAGTGCGCCGAGTCCCAGAGTGACCGCGGGCAGCAGATCGGTGTTCTGCCTCTCGTCCACTCTCAGGAACTCGCCGGCTGCGGTCACCATGGTCGCCGCGACGACCTGTGTGGCGAGTCCTCCGAACCCGGACCCGGTCCCATGGGTCCCGGTCGAGATCGCGCCGGAGATGGACTGACGGTCGATGTCGCCGAGGTTCTCCATGGCGAGACCGAACGGCGCAAGCAGTGAGGGGATGCGGTGCAGCCGGGTTCCCGCGAGCAGAGTCGCGCGGCCGGTGGACGCGTCGGCCGATACGAGTCCTTGCATGTCGTCGAGTTCCAGGAGCACCCCGGGGGCGACGGCGATGCCCGTGAAGCTGTGCCCCGCTCCGACCGCCTTCACGGTGAGACCTTGCGACACAGCCGCCCGGACGGCGCGCTGCACGCCTTCCGGCGTGCGCGGGCGCTCGACGCGGAGCGGCTTCACCTGCGCCGACCGCCCCCAGTTCTGCCAGGTTCCGCCGATCCGGGTCACAGGAACGCCTTCCCCTCGCCGCGATACGTGGGAAGCTCGTCGACGATCTCGTCGCCGGAGACGAGCTGGTAGCTGTCGATGCGCTCGGCAGGCTCGCCGCTCTTCGCGTGGCGGAACCAGACCCGATCGCCCACTCCGAGGTGCTGGGCCTCTCGCCCCTGCAGCGGTGTCTGCACCTCGCCCGCGGCCTCGCGCGACAGAGTGCGCAGTCCCTGCGGCCAGACGGGCGATGGCTGTCGCGACGTCACGGCGGGGCCCGAGGCGATCCATCCGCCACCGAGCACGGTCGCGATGTCGGCGGCCGGCCGCCGCACCACGTCGAACGCGAACGCCGACGCCGGTGCCGGGCGGAAGGATCGGTACCCGTCGAAGAGGTGCCCTCCGAGCAGTCCGCTGCCGGCACTCGCCTCGGTCAGCGATTCGTCGCTGCCGGTGAACTCGAGGGAGCCGGTCCCTCCGCCGTTGAGGAACTCGAGAGGGGCGATCTCCGAGAGTGCGCCGACGATCGCGGCTCGTCGGTCTCGCAGCTCTGACCGGGAGCGCGCCTGCATCAGACGGATCACCGGCGCGTCCGGTCCCGCGTTGTCGCCCTGCCCGGCGATCTGGGCCTCGTACATCTGCAGGCCGACGAGCGTGAAGCCGGGGCGGCGGACGATCGTGCGAGCGAAGGCCGCCACCTCTCCCGGAGTGAACAGCGCGGACCTGCGGACGCCGATATGACCGAGCGCCGCCGATCGCAGTGAGGCGTCCGCGTCGATCGCGACACGGATGTCGGGGCGATGGCCGGCAGGCGCGACGCTGTCGACGATGTCGAGATGCGCCGGGTCGTCGACCATGAGCGTGATGCGCCGCACCGCCTCTTCTGATTCGAAGAGCTGCGCGAGTCCCGCGCGATCGACCGTCGGGTAGCCGATCACGATGTCGTCATGGGTCTCGGCGAGCCAGAGCGCTTCGGCGAGGGTGAACGCGAGAATCCCCCGGTAGCCCGGAAGCTGCAGCACCGCGTCGAGCACCGAGCGCACGCGCACCGACTTCGAGGCGACGCGGATCGGCAGTCCGCCCGCACGGACCAGCAGATCCAGGGCGTTGTGCCGGAGCGCTTCTCTGTCGATCACCGCCACGGGAGCAGAGAGGTGGCCGGTCGCCGCAGACAGGCGCGGCCAGTACCGTGACGGGTCGTGCCACTCGGGGGAGACTGCGTTTCGTCCCTGATCGGGGCTCATATCGGCGATGAGGTCGAGCACTCCCCCACCCTATGTCCAGCGCGGACGCGGATTCATGCTTTCTGAGATCGAGTCGCAGCGCAGTCGTACGGCCACGTCCGGAATCCCGGTACTTTAGCCGCAATGCTCGTAATGAACATCCACGGTCGCCGTCTCTATCACTGAGGCCGTCATTCGTGGCGGCTCACCGGCCGTGCCCGGCCGGTTGCCGGGGGGTAGCGATGCTGTCTCAGCAGCATCACAGGGAGACGGGCGCTGGGACGCCCGTTTCCCTTCGCGCTGTCCGTGCGGGATGCGGCGCCGGAGCGGCCGATATACCCGTGTAATCTGAGCCAGTCACATGGAGCCCCCGTAGCCCAATGGCAGAGGCAGGCGACTTAAAATCGCTTCAGTCTGGGTTCGAGTCCCAGCGGGGGCACATCGCGCTTCTCAGCCATCCGCGCGTCCATCTGCCGCGCCGCGGGTCTGTCCGTTCGTGGATGCCGACCCGCGCGCCTCACGGACGCGGCGCAGGACCAGCACACCGACGGCGATCGCCAGCGCTGAATACACGGCGTAGTCGAGATACCCGAGCAGGTGCTCGAGCTGCTCGTGCTGGGTTCCCAGCAGGGCACCCACCCCGATGAGCAGGGTGTTCCACAGGCCGCTGCCCACGATGGTGTAGACGCTGAATCGGGCCAGGTTCATCCGCGTGGCACCCGCAGGGATCGAGATCAGGCTGCGGACGCCGGGGACCATCCGCCCCACGAGCACCGTCCACCCTCCGCTTCGCTGGAACCAGGCCACTCCCCGGTCCAGATCGCCGCGGCTGACCAGCTTGGTGGCCGCGAGAAGCCGCACGGCCCGCTCGATGCCGATGGCCGCCCCGAGCCAGTAGAGCAGGAGCGCCCCGATCCATGAGGCGAGGGTGCTCCACACGATCAGCCAGCCGAGCGTGAGGTCGCCGCTCTGACTCAGGTAGCCGGCGAACGGGAGAATCACCTCGCTCGGAATGGGCGGGACGAGCACCTCGAGGAACACCAGCACGCCCACCCCGATGTCGCCGAGCTGGGTGAGGACGTCGGCGGCGAACCCGGTGAGGCCGGAGAATCCGTGATCCGACGGCGATGACTCGGCGGCCGCCATGATCGCCCCGCTCATCGGCCGAACAGATCGCCGATTCCGGGGATGCCGAGGTCGCCGAGCCGCTGGCCCCATTCGCTCGCGGTGTCGCCGAGGCCCGAGACGGTCTCGCCGGCCGATCCGAGAACACCCTCAGCGGCTCCCGCGAGCTCCTCTCCGCCGAGTCCGCTCGCGATCGCCTCGACGTCGACACCCTGCGCGAGCGCGTCGAAGTCGACACCGAGCCCGGCCGCCTGCTCGAGAAGGGGGGCGGCGACGGCACTGCCGACGGCGCCGACCGCCACGATGCCCAACGCGCCCACGGCGGCGCCGCCGACGGCACCGGCAGCGCCGAACCCGCGCACCCGCGACAGGATGCCGCGCATGCGTCCGGGGTGCGCCGCCTCGGAGCGCCCGGCCGCACGTGCGAGATCCTCCGGCGAGGACGAGGTCGGGCGTTCGCCGGGCGCGAGCTCCGTGTTCATGCGCTCCTGCACCTGCGCGCGCTGCGCCGGCGTCAGCCGCGCGAACGCCTCGCGATGGATCTGCTCGACGCGGTGCGGATCTGCGGTCTCGAGCAGGTAGTCGTACCGTGCGATCGCGGCCCGGTCGGCGTCCGACCCCGATCCGGCTGCACGGGAGGCGGAGGCGGCACCGGCAGGAGGCGGAGAGTACGGGTCACGCGACGTCCGGTGCACCGGCGGAGGAGAGTATCGATCATTCTCCGGGTGACGCCGTCCGGGCGCGGGAGGCGTCTGCCCCCGCGAGCCGTCGCGATCCGTGCGGGATCCGCTCTCGTCGAGATCGAGGGCGCGAGCGGCCATCCCGAGCAGTCGGTTGAGTTTTCCCATGGTGACGATTCCTTCGTGGTGTGGACGACCACGGGTCTCGACAGCGGTGCGGTGAGGGGTCCTTGGCCGTCCGCGGATACGGACGCCAGGTCTCCTCCACCCTCACGGGCCGGTGGGCCGGGACACGACCTCGTATCCGTAATGACGACACCACCGCAGACGGGAGTACTCCCCTTGCGCTGCCGACGGTAGCAAGCGCGCCTATGAACGGGGTGCGAGACCCGCCCCGTCGGCGGAGACGACGAACGCCCCGACTCCGGAGGACTCGGGGCGTTCGAGGAGAGGACTACTTGGCGGCAGCCGTCTCGGCGGTCTTCTTGGCGGCCGGCTTCTTGGCACCGGTCTTCTGGCCGGCGGGCTTCTCGTCAGCAGCCTTGTCGACGGCGGTCGCCTGCGCGGCCGGAGCCGTGACGGCGGGAGCCGGCGCATCGGCGGCCGGACGCGGGCGAGCGGCGAACTCCTCGAAGACATAGCGCGGGTTCTGGACCGTCTCGAGGTTCACCAGGTCGCGACCGAGCCACAGGTTGTTCCACCAGCCCCACACCACGCGGAACTTGCGCTCCCACGTGGGCATCGCGAGGCCGTGGTATCCACGGTGGGCGACCCAGGCGACGAACCCCTTGAGGGCGATCTTGCCGGACTGGAAGACACCGTTGTAGAGCCCGAGGCCCGCGACGGCGCCGAGGTTCTTGTGGAAGTACTCCTTCGGGTCCTCGCCACGCAGCACGGCGACGATGTTCTTCGCGAGGAGCTTCGCCTGACGGACGGCGTGCTGGGCGTTCGGCACGCAGAAGCCGCCGACGCCACCACCGGACAGGTCGGGGACGGCAGAGACGTCACCGGCGGCCCAGGCCCCGGGAACGAAGGCCTCGGGGGTGCCGACACGGAGGTCTGCACGGGTCTGGATGCGGCCGCGCTCCTCGATCGGGAGGTCGCCACCGCGCACCACCGTCGGGTTCGCCATGACACCGGCGGTCCAGACGATCAGATCGGTGGGGATGACCTCACCCGTCGACAGCTCGACGTTGCCGTCGACCGCGCTGGTGAGCTGCGTGTCGAGGTGCACGTTGGCGCCGCGCTTCGCGAGGTCCTTGAGCACCCACTCGCTCGTCTGCAGCGAGACCTCGGGCATGATGCGCCCCATCGCCTCGATGAGGTGGAAGTGGGTGTCGTCGAAGGTCAGCTGCGGGTACTTGCTGACCAGCGACGAGGCGAGCGAGCGCAGCTCGGCGAACACCTCGATGCCGGCGAAGCCACCGCCGACGACGACGACGGAGAGCAGGCGATCACGCGCGGGGCCCGCAGGCAGCGACGCCGCCTTGTCGAAGTTCGACATCAGGCGGTCACGGATCGCGACGGCCTCCTCAATCGTCTTCAGACCGATCGCGTTGTCTGCGATGCCCGGGATCGGGAAGGTGCGCGAGACGGCACCCGCGGTCACCACGATCTGGTCGTATGCGAACTCGTACGGCTCGCCCACGGGAGGCGTGATCGTCGCGACCTTCTCGGCGTGGTTGATTCCGGTCACCTTGGCGGTGAGCACGTTCGTGCGCTTGAGGTGACGACGGTGGGCGACCACCGAGTGTCGGGCTTCGATCGAGCCGGCGGCCACCTCGGGGAGGAACGGCTGGTACGTCATGTACGGCAGCGGGTCGACCATGGTGACGTCTGCTTCACCCTTGCGAAGGTGCTTCTCCAGCTTCCACGCCGTGTAGAAGCCTGCATAGCCTCCACCGACGATCAGAATCTTGGGCACAGTGCGGTTCTGAGGCACAGGGGGACAACTCCTCGGGAGTCAGGAATGTGGCGTGCGTGCGCGCGCCGATCGGATGCGCCGGGCAGCTGCGGTGACGCCAAGCGCTATCAGGATACCAGGGACTGTGAGCGCGATGAGCGGCAGGGTACCGTAGCGCAGCGATTCAGCGCTGGGAAGCAGCGGTGAACCGGCTTCCGTCGGCGCGTCCGCATCCGGCAGAGGCGGCACCTCGACCGGCGCGGCGGTGGGTTCCGGCTGCGGGACCGTCTCCGCCCGACGGAACAGGCGGACCCACTCGGCGAGGTCTCCCATGGGGTTCTCGGAGACCTTGGGCACGTCCCCGCTGATCGCCGCCTCGGCATCCACCAGACCGTAGCCGTAGAGGGGGTCGGGAGGATCCGCCATGCCGGGGACCTCGATCGCCGTCTTGATGATGCGGTTGATGACGTTGGCGGCATCGAGCTCGGGATGCGCGGACCGGACGAGGGCCGCGATGCCCGCGACGATGGGCGCCGCACCGCTGGTGCCGCTCCAGGGCACGACCGTGCCGTCCGCCGAGACGCCGCGCAGGCCCTCGCTGGGTGCCGCGATGCCGATGGTGATCCCCTGCGTCGAGGCCTCGATGCTCGCCGTGCCCGTCTGATCGACTCCGCCGACCGTGAGCACGCCGGGGATCGTCGCGGGGGCGCCGATGATGTCGGTGCCGCTCCCCCGATTGCCCGCCGCGACCACGACCACGACGTCGTTCTCGAAGGCGTAGAGGAACGCGTCGTCCCAACTCTTGTCCCAGTCCAGCGTGTTCGTGGTGAACGAGAGGTTGATGATGTCCGCCCCGTGATCGACCGCCCAGCGCATCGCCTTCGCCACCTGCTCGGTGAACGGCACGGCGGCAGCTGCGCCGAACCCCACGGAGATCGAGAGCAGATCGGCTTCGGGGGCGACGCCGATCATGCCCTTGCCGTCGGCCGCGCCGCGCCCGGCGGCGAGGGATGCGACCCACGAGCCGTGATTGCCGTCGATGGCACCCACCGGGGTGCGCCCGTCGGGTGTCCCGGTGCCGGACACGTCCGTGCCGCCGACGACGGCCCCGTCGAACACTCCCGGGACCTTGGCGATCCCGGTGTCGATGACGGCGATGGTCACTCCGTCGCCGCGGGTGGTCTGCCAGGCGTCTCGGATCCCGGCGCCATCGAGCCAGTATTCGGCGGCGCGCACCGGATCGGCAGGATCATCGGGCACCGGCGGCGGCGTCGCCGCCGCGCCGAGGAGCAGGACGGATGCCACGATCGTCGCCACCGCGACGCCGTTGCGCAGCATCCGCGGCGGCCTCATTCGGTCGACGCCTCGACGTCGCGCAGCGCCGCGCCCGGGGCGTCGCACCGGCACTTCTCGGGAGACCACGTCGAACGCTCGAGAGCCACGTCGCCGATCGGGTTCACGCCGGGGCCGGCCGCGAGAGCGTGACCGGCCAGAGCGTGCAGGCACTTGACGCGCGTGGGCATGCCGCCGGCCGAGATGCCGTCGATCTCGGTGACCTCGCCGAACTGCGCACGGTCGGCGAGGTAGGCCTCGTGCGCCGCGAGGTAGGCCGCCGCGACCCCGTCGTCCTCGGCGAGGAGCGCCGCGAGCTCCGGCATGACCTGAGTGGCCTCGAGAGTCGACATGGCCGCAGTCGCGGCAGGGTGGGTGAGGTAGTAGAAGGTGGGGAACGGCGTTCCGTCCGGCAGCCTCGGCGTGGTGGCGACGACCGTGGGGTTGCCGCACACGCAACGGGCTGCGATGCCGACGACGCCGCGCGCGGTTCTCCCCAACTGGGCCGACACCACGGCGAGTTCGGCGGTCGTGGGGGCGGGGAATGGCGGCGTGGTCACCCGACCAGCGTACGGGAGCCGACCGGGAGGATGCTCGGAGCACACGCCCCGTGCGGCGGCGGCGCGGGTCAGCGGGCGACTGCGGCCGTGTCGCTGAGTCCGGCGGACGTCAGAGTGCGCAGGAGCTGCGGCATCCAGTCGGAGGGCGTCTCCTCGAGCGTGTCGCTGACCGGGCCCTGCTGCTGCGGAAGCGCTGCGGGGTCGAGGTCGTTGTCGATCAGGTACACGACCTCGCCGGGCTTGACGTAATACAGGCGCTCACGCGCCTGGGTGGTGATGTACGCCGGGTCGTTCCAGCGTTCACGCTCTTTCTCGAGCGCGGCGATCTGGTCTTCGGAGACCTGGATCGACTGCTCCAGAGCCGAGATCTTCTGCCTCTGATCGATGAAGGTGCCGAAGGTCGGCACCAGCACCCATGCGCCGAGGACCACGAGAGACAGCATGATGACCGAGAAGGCCGACAGGCGGATGCCGGAGGCCCACTCGCGCACATCGACCCTGCGGTCCTGCGCGCCTCTGCTCGCCGCGCCCCGGGGCGTCCGGCCCGCGGGCCGCCTTACGGCCGACGGCGGCGCTGAGGCGGGCCGGGACGACCCCGGAGACGCCGAAGGAGGAGCCGGTCGTCGTGCCACGGCTCCTCCTCCGTTCGAGCCGCTCAGGCGGCTTCTGTCTGTCTCAGCTGTGTTCAGCCCTGGTAGCGCGGGAACGCGGAGCGGCCGGCGAAGACAGCCGCGTCGCCCAGCTCTTCCTCGATGCGCAGAAGCTGATTGTACTTCGCGACGCGCTCGCTGCGAGCAGGCGCACCCGCCTTGATCTGACCCGCGTTCGTCGCGACCACGAGGTCGGCGATCGTCGTGTCCTCGGTCTCACCCGAGCGGTGCGACAGCATGGCGGTGTAACCCGAGCGCTGCGCCAGGCTGACCGCGTCGAACGTCTCGGTGAGCGTTCCGATCTGGTTGACCTTCACGAGCAGCGAGTTGGCGACGCCGCGCTTGATGCCGTCAGCCAGACGCGTCGGGTTCGTGACGAACAGGTCGTCTCCGACGAGCTGGACCTTCGAGCCGAGAGCGTCGGTGAGGAGCTTCCAGTTGTCCCAGTCGTCCTCGGCGAGGGCGTCCTCGATCGTGACGATCGGGAAGTCGTTGACCAGACCCTGGTAGTACTCGATCAGCTCGGGGCCGGTCCAGTCCTTGTTGTCGAGGCGGTACACGCCGTCGCTGAAGAACTCGGTCGCTGCGACGTCGAGGCCGAGCGCGATCTCGGTGCCCGGCTTGAAGCCGGCCTTCTCGATCGCCTTGACGAGGAAGTCGAGACCCTCGCGGTTGCTGGGCAGGTCGGGGGCGAAGCCGCCCTCGTCGCCGAGGCCCGTCGCGTAGCCGGCGGCCTTCAGCTCGCCGCGCAGCACGTGGTAGGTCTCGACACCCCAGCGGAGCGCCTCGGAGTACGTCTCGGCGCCGATCGGCGCGAGGAAGAACTCCTGCATGTCGATGCCGTTGTCGGCGTGCTCGCCGCCGTTGATCACGTTGAAGAGCGGCACGGGCAGCACGTGCGCGTTGGGGCCGCCCAGGTAGCGGAACAGGGGCAGATCGGCCGAGTCGGCCGCGGCCTTCGCGACGGCGAGGCTGACGCCGAGGATCGCGTTGGCGCCGGTGCGCTGCTTGTTCTCGGTGCCGTCGGTCTCGATCAGGATCTCGTCGACGATGCGCTGCTCGCTCGCCTCGATGCCCTCGAGCGCCGGTCCGAGCTCGTCGATGATGGCGTCGACGGCCTTGAGCACGCCCTTGCCGCCATAACGGCTCTTGTCGCCGTCGCGCAGCTCGTACGCCTCGAATGCGCCGGTGGATGCACCCGACGGGACGGCTGCCCGCTGGACTACGCCGTCGTCGAGGAGCACCTCCACCTCAACGGTCGGGTTTCCGCGCGAGTCGAGAATCTCGCGTGCGCCTACAGCCTCGATCAGTGCCACTGATGTGCTCCTTGCTCAGAGAAAAGGTGTGTGGAGCGTCGTCGATCCGCGCCCAGTCTAGCCCGCCCGGCCCTCAGCACCCGGGTCGGGGCCGGAGGTTCACACGACGACAGCGAGCGCGACGCCGTCCCAGCCTTTGACACCGACCGTCTGCAGCGCGGTGGCGTCGAAGCGCGGGTCCTCGCCCAGCATCCGCAGTGCATCCCTGGTGCCGACGACCTTGGGGTCGGCCGCATCGTCGCGCACGATCTCACCCTCCCGTCCGATGTTGTCGAGCACGATCACGGTTCCGGGATGGCCCAGCTTCGCGGCCCAGTCGAGGTAGACCGTGTTCGACTCCTTGTCCGCGTCGATGAAGACCAGGTCGAAGCCGCCGACCAGCGTGGGGAGCACGTCGGCGCCTCGGCCGATCCGGATGTCGACGCGGTCTCCGACGCCGGCGGCATCGATGCTCGCGCGGGCCACGGCGGCGTTGTCGGCTTCGGCCTCGACGGTGATCACGCGCCCCTCGGGACCCACCGCCCGTGCGAGCCAGATCGTCGAGTAGCCGCCGAGCGTTCCGATCTCCAGCACGCGGCGAGCGCCGCTGATGCGGGCGAGCAGATTGAGGAGCTTGCCGCCGACCGGCGCGACCTCGATCTCGGGAAGGCCGGCATCGTGCTGAGCGGCCAGCGCCGCCTCCAGCTGCGGATCATGACCGACGAGGAGATCAGCGAGATAGGCGTCGGCATTCGACCAGGCGGCGGGAGTGGATTCCATGCCCTCAGCAAACCGTGAGGCCCGAAGAGCGTCAAGAGGGTTGCGGACCCCTCCCGACTCGGGGAGCGGACAGCAGCCGCCCGGGCGCGCCCGCGAGCTCGGGCTGACGACGGAACTGGCCCGTGAGGGCCAATACGGCGATCACCGCCGCCGCGACGATCCATCCCGCGACGCCGAGAGGTCCGGCGAGTGCGAGATCGGGCTGCGATGCGGCGAAGATGAGGACGAGTCCGGCGGCCGCGTTCAGCGAGCCGTGCGCGAGGACGGCGGGCCAGACCGATGCGGAGCGCAGACGCAGCCAGCCCAGCAGCACACCCCAGGCCATGCAGCCGCCGATCATGAACAGCACGCCGGTGATGTCGGTGCGCCCGAAGTTGTAGCCCAGCAGGATCACCGGGCTGTGCCAGAAGCCCCAGATCGCTCCGCTGATGAGGAGTGCCGGCCACGTGCCGAGCGGTCGCAGGGCCGGGACGAGCCACCCGCGCCAGCCGAGTTCTTCGCCGAACGCCAGCACACTGTTGATCAGGGCGCCGACAGGGATCATCACGATCTGCGAGATCACGACGAGCTCGATCGGGGGCATCGGCGCACCGGCGGGCAGCGACCTCGCGATCTCAGCGGAGAACGCCGCGAACGTCGGGTCGAG
Organism: Microbacterium sp. CGR1; assembly: GCF_001266755.1. Lineage (NCBI taxonomy): Bacteria > Bacillati > Actinomycetota > Actinomycetes > Micrococcales > Microbacteriaceae > Microbacterium > Microbacterium sp. CGR1. Next base: position 145,029 of record NZ_CP012299.1, on the reverse strand, counting down.
CTGCACCCATCCGAAGGCCGCCGCGACCACGATGCCGAGCACGACGAGAACCGGAGGGACGAGCCAGCCCGCCACCATCAGCCAGACGACCCGCCTCGCCGGGCGCAGGGGCCAGATGCCCAGGAAACGGAGCCGCTCCCCCGATGCCGGCACACGCAGGGCGAAGGTGACCACGAGCGCGGCGAGCGCGGGGGTCAGCATCATCACGGGCAGCAGGAACCAGGTGCTGGGCTCGGCGAGGCCGTCGCCCAGCCACAGCGGCAGGGCGACGAGCCAGGCGAGCCCGCACGCGAGCGCGACGAAGAGGACGACGGATGCGGCTCTGATGCGGGTCATGGATTGACTCCCGGTTCGGTGTCGATGTGCTGTTCGGTGTCGATGTGCTGTTCGGTGTCGATGTGCGGAGCGATCATCGGGATGCTGCGGAAGCGAGGACGGATGCCGCTGTGGAGGCGTCGTCGACGGTGACGACGAATACGCGACCGTCTGTGCGGGTGATCTCGAGGGCCTCGCCGGTGCGCAGCACGAATCCGCGCCGCCCGTCGGTGCCGATTCGGTAGCCCCAGCCGCCGAACTCGGCGAACGGGTCGACCTGCACCGCGCGAGCGCTGGCGATGTCGGCCGCGGCGATCTCGAGACGCGGCCATCCGGCGACGGAGCGCACCCGAAGGCCAGCGGTGCTCGCCCGCACCCGGAACGACAGACCCGTCGCCACGACGATGACGAGGACCACAGTTATGCCCGCCACGATCCACCCGGCGGCGATGCCCCGGGCGAGCAGCAGCACGCTCACGGCGACCGTGAAGAAGACGCTGATCCCGAGGACGACCTGGCCACTGCGGGCCACGTTCACGGTCTTCATCCACACGGCGCGCTCGTGGTCGGCGAGAGGGAGAGGTGCCGCCGGATCCGCGGACGCGACGGACGCGACGGGCACCTTCGGCTGCGCGAACCATCCGATCACCCCGAGGCCGGCGGCGATCGCGACGATGACCGGGACGCAGAGGGTGATGTCGGGCGCCTCGTTCGCATCGGAGAGCCCTCGCTGGGAGCCGGTCGTCGTGATCGCGAGCATGGACATCAGGCCCGCCATCGCGAGGCCGGCCGCTCCGAGCAGACGGGCGGTCGTCGACCACTGCGACTGAGGAAGCGGCCCGCCCGAGCCCCGTGGGGGCAGCCTGTGCGAGACCAGGACGATGATCGCGAACATCGCCACGATCCCTCCGCCCAGGCCGATCAGCATGACCAGTGGCGTCCACCGCGGCGCGAAGCCATCGGCCCCGTCGAGGCCCCAGTGGATCGCCGCAGGATCGGGGATGTCGGGCAGCCACGCCAGGACGATGACGGCGGCGAGCACGATCAGAGCGGCGGGGACGATGACCCCGACCCACCAGAAGGCGGTGCGGGCGCGGCGGATCTCGGGGGTCATGCGTCGGTCTCCTTGATGAGCGCGGCCAGTGTCGAGGAAGAGAGTCCGAGGGATGCGGCGCGGGCGACGAGCGCGGCGATGTCCTGTGAGAGCTCGGCGAGCGGAGATGCAGCAGCGGACACCACCGCTCCCCTGCCACGGCGCAGATCGATCAGCCCCTCGTCGCGCAGCTGCTGATAGGCACGGAGCACGGTGTGCAGGTTGATCTCGAGCGCCTCGGCGAGTTCACGGGCGGCAGGCAGCCGGTCACCCGGCACGAGACGTCCGGCGAGGACACCGGCGCGAACGGATGCCGCGACCTGATCGAAGAGCGGCCGAGCGCTGTCGGCGTCGATGCGGATCAGCATCCCGTCCTCCAATCTTCTAGTAGTTCTACATAAACTATAACAACTGTCGCAACCCTCCAGCGAGCTTTGTCCGGATCAGGCCGTCGGCCACACTGACCTCATGCGCATCACTCCCCGTCGTCTCGCCACGGGCATGAGCCTGTGGGTCCCCAATCTGTTCAGCGGCATCCGCATCCGCCGCTTCAGCGAGGACTGGACGCACGCCACGGTCGAGCTGCACGTCAACGTGTTCACCCGCAATTACGTGAAGACGGCATTCGGCGGTTCGATGTCCGCGATGACGGACCCGTACTTCTTCATGCTCGTGATGCATCAGCTCGGTCGGGACTATGTCGTCTGGGACACCCGGGGCGAGATCGAGTTCGTCAAGCCCGGGCGCGGGGTGCTGACCGCCGAGTTCGAGGTCAGCCGCGAGCGGGCCGAGGAGATCCGCGAGCGGGCGCACGGCGGTGCGAAGGTGCTCGAGTGGTTCGAGACCGTCATCACCGACCGCGACGGAGACGTCGTCGCCAGAGTCCGCCGACAGGTCTACATCCGCGAGAAGCAGCGCGTCACCGCCGCTCGGAGCTGATGGTGACGGCGATACCGGACGTTCACCCGGACGTGACACGATGACGGGATGCCTCTCGCCCGCCGCCTGACACTGGTCGACGCCGTCGCGATCGGTCTCGGTTCGATGATCGGCGCCGGCGTGTTCTCCGTGTGGGCACCGGCCATGGGGGTCGCCGGAAGCGGCATCCTGATCGCCCTGGCGATCGCCGCGATCGTCGCCTACTGCAACGCGACCGCCTCGGCGCAGCTCGCCGCGGCGCATCCCGTCGCCGGCGGCACCTACGCGTACGCCCGCGCCGAGATCGGCCCGTGGTGGGGCTTCGTCGCCGGATGGAGCTTCGTGATCGGCAAGATCGCCAGCTGCGCGGCGATGGCCATGACCTTCGCCGCCTACGCGGCACCGGAAGGCTGGGAGGTGCCGGTCGCCGTCGCTGCCGTCGTCGCTCTCGCGGCGGTCAACTGCTTCGGCGTGACGCGAACCGCCCTCGTCACGCGCATCCTCGTCGTGTGCTCGCTGCTCGGACTCGCCGTGGTGGTCGCGGTGGGCCTCGGCGGTTCCTCGTCTACCGCCCCGGCTCCCCTTCCGGATGCCTCCGCGTACGGGGTGCTGCAGGGCGCAGGCCTGCTCTTCTTCGCGTTCGCGGGATACGCGCGCATCGCGACGATGGGCGAAGAGGTCGTCGACCCCGCCCGGACGATCCCCCGGGCGATCGCCCTGGCCCTCGGCGGCACGGTCGTCGTCTACACGCTCGTCGCGATCACGGTCGTCGTCGTGCTCGGCGGCGACGCGGTCACGAGCACCACCCCTCTCGCCGATGTCGTCACGGCCTCGGGGTGGACGGCTCTCACTCCTGTCGTCCGCGTGGCCGCGGCCGCCGCCTCGATCGGAGCTCTGCTCGCCCTCCTGACCGGCATCGGTCGCACCACACTGGCGATGGCCCGCGAAGAGGATCTGCCGCGCTTCCTCGCGAAGGTCGACGAGCGTTGGCACGTACCCCGTCGGGCCGAGATCACGATCGCGGTCATCATCGTGATGATCGTGCTCGTCGCCGATCTGCGCGACGCGATCGGCTTCTCCTCGTTCGGTGTGCTGCTGTACTACCTCATCGCCAATGCGGCGGCATTCCGCCAGCGCACTGCGGCTCGCCGCTATCCGCGGGTGCTGCAGGTCGTCGGTGCGCTCGGGTGCCTCGTGCTCGTGAACACTCTGCCGGTGGTGGCTTCGGTGGTGGGTACCGCGGTCGTGCTGGTCGGTGTGCTCTATCGGACGATCCGGCTGCGGCTCGCGCGCTGATCAGGATGGCGCGGCAGCGCTCCGAACGTCCTGCGCGGAGGACGCCCGGTACGCGCGGGGCGCGATTCCGAGCACGTTCCGGAAGTCGCGGGTGAGATGGGCATGATCCGCGTACCCCAGGTCGGCGGCGAGATCCGCCAGATCGACCGATGGGTGCAGACGCAGGTGCTCCGCGGCCTCCTGCAGCCTGCGGCGCCGGATCATGGCGGCCGGCGACACTCCGACGTGACGATGGGCGAGGCGCTGCAGCGTGCGCAGCGAGACCGCGAGTCGGGTCGCGGCCTCCTCGACCGAGTCGGCCGCGCCCTCCTCCATGAGCACCTCGACCAGCGCGTTCGCATGCCTCGCACTGTCGTCGAGGGGTCCGACCCGACGAGCGAGCCACTCCGAGAACACCGCGACGGCGCGTTCGCGATGCCCCTCCCCCGACGCCATCGCAGCACTGACCCCGTCCGCGAGCTCGGGAGCGACGACCGGCTGCTCGGCATCGACGAGTGCGGCAGGGTCGTCGATGAGGGCCGCGACAGCTGCGGGTCGCAGCAGGGCGCCCACTGCCCAGCCCGTGCCGGTCAGCTCGCGATGCGAAGCCCGTGTCGTCGCCCCGGACAGACTCACGTCACCGTTCTCGACGACGAGGTTCAGCGCCGGGTAGCCGACGATCTCCTGGCGAGACGATCGAGCGGGCTCGATGCTCCACTCGGGGATCCAGAACCACACCGCGAGGTCCCGCGCGGCGGTCGCAGGCGGCAGACGATGGAAGTCCGGCAGCCGGGCCGGATACAGCACACCGCGGGTCGCACGCATCGCTAGCCGCCCGCGAGGATCGTCACGGTGACCCGCATGGCGGACACGGTCGGTCCGAGGTCGTCGACGTCCATGCCTCGACCCTATGACCCGGCGCACGATCGTGTCGCGCAAGTTCAAGCGCGCGTCTGCGACTGCTCCTTACTGTGGCTGCATGAGCACCGAGAACAGGACCGGCGTGACCGGCGAGCACACGACGGACGGCCGACCGAAAAGCGCGACCTCCCTCACTCCCTTCCTCGCGGTCCCCCGGACGCGGGAGGCGATCGAGTTCTACCGGGACGTCTTCGGCGCTCGCGTCATCGATGTCACGGAGTTCGGCGGTGTCGTCGCCCATGCGGACCTCGACTTCGGGTTCGGCCACCTGCAGCTGGGCGAGCCGAGCCCCGACTATCATCTGGTTTCTGCGCCATCGGGAGACGACGACTGCTACTCGATGGGACTCTATGTCTCGGACGTCGACGCCGTCGTCGAGCGTGCCGTCGCCGCGGGCGCAACCGTGCGCGAGGCTCCGTCGGCGTTCGTGTCGGGAGACCGATTCGCCAGCATCCGGGATCCGTTCGGCGTGCGATGGTCGGTGATGACCCGGGTCGAAGACCTCTCGGACGAGGAGAGCGCACGGCGGGTCGCCGACTGGGCGGCGTCCTTCAGTGCTGCCCCGTCTGACGGCGCGAGCTGAGCGCGGTCTCGGCAGCCCGACACGCGGCCGGGAGCAGTGCCTCCGCCGTGCGCCGATAGCCGAGCGGACTCGGGTGGAAGCGATCGAGGCTGAACATCGCCTCCGGATCGTCGAAGAACATCGGGCCGACGGCGCGGCGGAGGTCGACGGGGTGCGCGCCCTCGGCACGAGCGGTCTCGGCCTGTACCCTGGCGAGTCGACGGGACATGCTCGACATCAGGCGCCGCAGAGGCTGCGGTACGGGGCGGAGGGCTCCGAGATCGGGACAGGTGCCGACCACGACCTCCGTACCCCGAGCACGCAGCCGTCGGACGGCCTCCCGCAGGTGCTGCGTCGAGACGGCGACGGGGATGCGGTGCGTCACGTCGTTGCCCCCGACAACGATCACGGCGACATGCGGGGCGTAGTCCTCGGGCAGCGCGTCGAGCTGGGCGGCGAGGTCGGGCGATTCGGACCCGACGACGGCGGCCGTGCGCAGATGGACCGGTCGTCGCATCCGTCGCGCCAGACCCTTGGCGAGTCGTCCGCCCAGTGTCTCCTTGCGCCGCTCGGCGCCGAGGCCCGCCGCCAGCGAGTCTCCGAGCACGAGCAGATCGATCGGCATGCCGTCGAGCGAACGACGCCAGACGCGGTCGGCGTCGATCGACTCCTCACCGAGCGGCTTGCCGATGCGTCGACGCGCGATCGCGGCCTGTCGGGTGAGGACGACCCGGATTCCGGCGGCGGCCACCGCGGTGGCGACACCCACCGCCGCGACGGCGACGAACGGCGGTCGGCTCATGTCCCGATTCGACCGGAACGGCGTGAACGCCGAGTGAACGGCATCCGCCGAACTCAGGAGAGGGGCTTGAGCTCCAGCTGCGAGGTGCCCGACGAGACGGTCGCGAACTCCGTGTATCCGTCGGTGGCCGAGCGCTCGAGCAGAGCTTTCACGTTCTTCGTGCGCCGTTCCAGCCGCACTCGCGCCCCGGAGCCCACGAGACCCGCCTTGTGCATGACGAGCTCGGCGACCGGCACGTCGGCGTCATGGATGAGCACGACGGCGCGCTCGCCGGCATCCGCGCCCGCCGTCACGAGGTCGACGAGGCGCTCGAAGCCCAGCGAGAACCCGACGGCAGGGACCTGCTGGCCGAGGAAGCGGCCGATCATGCCGTCATAGCGACCGCCGCCGCCGAGCGAGTACGATACCGAAGGGTGGGCCAGCTCGAAGATCGTGCCCGTGTAGTAGCCCATGCCGCGCACGAGGAACGGGTCGAAGACCAGCGGGATGTCGGTCGCGCCTCGGCCGGCGGCGACGGCCTCGCCGATCGCGACGAGGTGTCCGACGATCTCGTCCGGGGCACCGTCGGGAAGCGCCTTGCGGATCTGACGTTCGCCGAAGGGGTTGTACTCCATGGTCTGCGGGCGCAGGAGGAAGGCTTCGAACGCGTCGACGGCCGATGGCGCCGAACCGCGCTCGCGCAGCTCGGCGGCGACGCCGTCGGGCCCGATCTTGTCGAGCTTGTCGATCGTGATGAGGACCCCGGGACGTTCGTCGACCGTGAAGCCGAAGCTGTCGAGCATCCAGTCCAGCGCACGGCGGTCGTTGATACGCACGGTGGCGCCCTCGAGACCCAGTGCGTCGACCGCATCGAGCGAGGCGACCATGAGCTCGGCCTCCGCGCGCGACGAGTCGTCGCCGATGATGTCGATGTCGCACTGCACGAACTGGCGGTAGCGCCCCTTCTGCGGTCGCTCAGCACGCCAGACCGGACCGATCTGGATCGCGCGGAACACACCGGGGAGCTGAGCGCGATTGCTCGCGTAGAAGCGCGCGAGCGGAACCGTGAGGTCGTATCGCAGACCGAGGTCGGCCAGGGCGCCCTGGTCGTCGGCGGCGTCGCGGATGGCATCCGCATCGAGGCCGCGGCGCAGCACGTTGTAGGCGAGCTTCTCGTTGTCGCCGCCGATGCCGGCGTGCAGTCGCGAGTACTCCTCGAGCGCCGGGGTCTCGATCTCGTCGAACCCGTGCGAGCGGTAACGATCACGGATCACGGAGAGGACGCGCTCGCGGCGAGCCTTGTCGGCGGGGAGGATGTCGCGCATTCCGCGCGGCGGGTTCACAGTAGCCACGCCTCCATCTTTCCAGGTCGGCGGGCCAGGCCGTGGACTCAGGCTTCGGATTCCGCCTCGCGGACCTCGGCCTCGACCGCTCGGAGCCGTTCGCGCAGCGCTCGTTCGGCATCCCAGCCCTCGGCGCGCGCGACCGCCACGAGGCGGAGAAGTGCGTCGCCGAGCTCTGCTTCCGAGGAGGGCGCCGGTCCAGCCCCGTCCGCATCGGTCCGGGCGACGACGACGCCGGCCCCCTCGGCTCGACCGGCGACCTTCTGTGCCAGCGCGAGCGCCGGCATACCGCGCGGGATCCCGTCGAGGACGCTGCGTCTCGCGCGTTTCTCCGCCGCCTTCGCGGCGTTCCAGTGCACCAGGACCTCTTCAGGGGTCGTCGCGACCTCGTCCGCGAAGACGTGAGGATGCCGCCGCACCATCTTCTCGGTGAGCGTGGCCGCGACATCGTCGATGTCGAACGGGTCGTCGGGGTCCTGCGCGGCGATCGCGGCGTGGAACAGCACCTGCCAGAGCAGGTCGCCGAGCTCCTCACGCAGGTCGGCCCGTGAGCCGTCCTCGACGGCGTCGATCACCTCGTGCGACTCCTCGATGAGATACGGCACGAGATCACGATGGGTGATCTGCTGCGACCAGACGCAGCGATCCCGGACCTCGCGCATCGTCTCGGCTGCGGCGCGCAGCGGGTCGCGGGCGGGCTCTGCACTCACCGGTCCTCCTTCGAACGCCACTCGGGTCGCCTCGCGGTCACGAGGTCACGGCGCCCCGTCGTCGGTACGCACGGGCGCGGAGTGACACGATCACACCCGAGAGCACGAGAGCCACGAGCGAGCCGACGAGCACACCGAGGATGGCCTGATCGCGGGTGCCGGCGTCGGCCGCGAAGGCGAGGTTGGCGAGCAGAAGCGAGACGGTGAAGCCGATGCCGCCCAGCGCGCCGGCGGCGAAGATGTCGGCGAACGGCAGGGCCGGCGCCGCGCCTCGGGGCCGGATCCGCATCGCGAGCCACCCGAACAGGGAGATGCCGATGATCTTTCCGACGGGCAGCGCCACGACGATCCCCCAGAAGGCGGGAGAGAGCTCCGACGGTGCGAGGGCGGGGATCACCACGAAGGCGGCGACGAACGCGAAGATCGGCAGGATCGCGCCGTTCACGGTCGGTTCGAGCACGTGCCTGGTGCGCGCGGCAGGAACGGGCGACATCACGAGCCCGAGCATCACGCCGGCGATGGTGGCGTGGATGCCCGACGAGGCCACCAGGCCCCAGGCGACGACGCCGACGATGATCATCGCGACGGCCACCGCCGGATGCCCCTTGGCGTGGAGCAGTCTGCTGAGCAGCCAGAACGCGACGACGGCGGCGACGGCGAGCGCGAGGAACAGCCACTGCACGTCGTGCGCGAAGAGGACCGCGATGAAGATGATGCCGATGATGTCGTCGAGGATCGCGAGCGCGAGCAGGAAGACGCGGACGTTCGACGGAAGCCCCCGTCCGAACATCGCGAGCACGCCGAGCGCGAAGGCGATGTCGGTCGCCGTCGGGATGGGCCAGCCGGTGGCGGTCGCGGAGTCGCCCGCGATGAGCAGATAGACAGCGATCGGCACCAGCACACCGCCGGCGGCGGCGATGGCCGGCTGCACGGCCTTGCTGGGCGAATCGAGCTCGCCGTGGGTGAGCTCGTGCCGCAGCTCGATCGCCACCACGAGGAAGAACACGGCGAGAAGACCGTCGGACACCCAGTGCTCGATCGAGAGGTCGAGCACTGTGCCGGGCACGGCGATGTGGAAGTCGAGCACCGCGGCGAGCGCATCATGCGAGGGAAGATTCGCCAGCAGGATGCCGAGCCCTGCCGCGACGAGGAGCAGGACAGCAGGGAACTGCTGGCCACGGAGAGGGTTCGCGGAGATGCGCATCGCCCCCATGGTAGTTGCGAGCGCCCCGCACGTCTCACATCGTCATGCGTTCAGAGCACGACCCCGACCCGGGATACTCTCGAACGGTGACCCCCGAACACGCCTTCCCCGAGCCCACTGACACCTCGGCCATCCGCATCATCGGCCGTTTCGAAGCGGGCCGCGGCATTCCGGATGCCATGCGCACCGACGTCAGAATGCTCGGTGCCCTTCTCGGCCAGGTACTGCGCGAAGCAGGCGGCGACGACCTCTTCGAGGACGTCGAGCGGCTGCGGCTGGCGACGATCCAGGCCTATGACGAAGAGACCTCCGACGCCTTCGATCGGGCGGCCGCGATCGCCGAGTCGTTCAGCATCGCGCGCGCCGACGAGGTCGCCCGGGCGTTCACCTGCTACTTCCACCTCGTCAATCTCGCCGAGGAGCACCAGCGCGTGCGGGTGCTCCGTGAGCGCGCCGGCCAGCCGGGCCGCGAGGATGCGGCCGACACCGTCGCCACCGCCTATGCGCGTCTGAAGACCGAGGTCGGTGACGACGAGGCGCTCCGCCGTCTCGAGGGCCTGCGCTTCCACCCGGTGTTCACCGCCCACCCGACCGAGGCACGCCGTCGCGCGGTGTCGTCGAGCATCCGCCGCCTCTCCGAGCTGCTCACCCAGCACGACGCCGCGAGCGAGGGCGGGTCGGAGGAGCACCGCGCGCGCCGGAGGATGCTGGAGGAGATCGACACCCTCTGGCGCACCGCGCCGCTCCGCGCCGAGAAGCCCTCGCCGACCGACGAGGTGCGCACGGTCATGGGCGTGTTCGACGAGACCCTGTTCACCACCGTGCCGCACGTGTACCGGCGCATCGACGACGCACTCCGCGGCGACGACTCCGGCTCGAGCGCGCCGGTCGTGCCCGCGTTCGTGCGCATCGGGTCCTGGGTCGGCGGCGACCGCGACGGCAACCCGTTCGTGACCGCATCCGTCACCCGTGAGGCGTCGCAGATCGCCTCCGACCACGTGCTGCGCGGGCTGGAGCGCGCACTCGAGCGCATCGGCCGCGCCCTCACGCTGGACGCCGAGGACACCCCTGCGAGCGCCGGAGTCACGGCGCTGTGGGAGGCCTTCGCCGCCGCTGAGCCGCGCGTCGCCGAGGAGCTGGGCGCCCGCTCCCCCGGTGAGCCGCACCGCCGCGTGCTGCTCGCCCTCGCCCACCGTGTCGCGGCCACCCGCCGTGGCGAGGAGCAGCGCTACTCGCGCCCCGAGGAGCTGCTCGACGACCTGCGCACGGTGCAGTCGTCGCTGGCGGATGCGGGCGCGAAGCGCCATGCGTTCGGCGGCGTGCAGCACCTCATCTGGCAGGTGGAGACCTACGGCTTCCATCTGACCGAGCTCGAGGTGCGTCAGCACTCGCAGGTGCACCGCAAGGCGCTCTCGGAGCTCTCCAGCGGCGACGCGATCAGCGCGCAGACCGAGGAGGTGCTCGAGGTCTTCCGCGTGATCGCCGAGATCCAGCGCGACCGCGGCCTGCGGGCTGCCGGCCGCTATGTCGTGTCGTTCACTCAGTCGGCGTCCGACCTCGCGAACGTGTATGCGCTCGCGAGGCACGCGCTGGGCGACGACGCCCCCGTGCTCGACGTCGTTCCCCTGTTCGAGACCTTCGCCGACCTGCAGGCGGCGCCCGCCATCCTCGCGGAGGCCGTGACGTTCCCGGAGTTCCAGGAACGCCTCGCCACGACGGGCAACCTGCTCGAGGTCATGCTCGGCTACTCCGACTCGTCGAAGGACGTCGGCCCGGTCGCCGCAAACCTCGCCCTGTACGAGGCGCAGGAGAAGATCGCGCAGTGGGCCAAGGACTCCGACATCGAATTGACCCTGTTCCATGGTCGCGGCGGTGCTCTGGGCCGAGGCGGCGGACCCGCCAATTCGGCCATCCTCGCTCAGCCGCCGCACTCGGTCGACGGTCGCTTCAAGCTCACCGAGCAGGGCGAGGTCATCTTCGCGCGCTACGGCGAGCCGGCCATCGCGATGCGCCACATCGATCAGGTCGCCGCGGCGACGCTGCTCGCCTCGTCGCCGTCCGTCGAGAAGCACACGAGCGACGCCGCCGCACGCTTCGCCGACATCGCCGCCGTCATGGACACCTCGTCGCGCGAGCGATTCTTCTCGCTCGTCAAGGCGGAGGGCTTCGCCCCCTGGTTCGCCACGGTCACCCCTCTCGAGGAGATCGGCCTGCTCGCCCTGGGCTCCCGTCCGGCTCGACGCGGACTGTCGGTCGAGTCGCTGGAAGACCTGCGCGCGATCCCGTGGGTCTTCGCCTGGACCCAGGCCCGCATCAACCTCGCCGGCTGGTTCGGACTCGGAACGGCTCTCGCCGCCGTCGGCGACGAGGCCCGTCTCGCCGAGGCCTATCGCGACTGGCCGCTGCTGCGCACCATGATCGACAACGTCGCCATGAGCCTCGCGAAGACCGATGAGCGCATCGCCCGCCAGTACCTCGCCCTCGGCGATCGGGACGATCTCGCGCAGCTCGTGCTCGACGAGCTGTCGCTGACGCGCGAGTGGGTCATCCGTCTCACCGGCGGCGTTGGCCTGCTCGAGAACAAGCCGATCCTGCAGCGCGCCGTGCAGCTGCGCACTCCGTACGTCGACGCCCTGTCGCTGCTGCAGCTGCGCGCCCTCCGCGCACTGCGCGACCCGGCCGAGGCGACCGGGTCGGGTGCCGACGACGAGCAGCGGCGACTGCTGCTGCTCTCGGTGAGCGGCGTCGCGGCGGGCCTCCAGAACACCGGGTGACCCCCGCGTCGTCATCCCCGAACAAGCGCATGCCGGTGTGAAGGTGCTCACCTCGGCGTGCCCGCTAGAGTGAAAACTTCGCCGTATCCGGCGCACCCTCACGCGACACGATCGCACGCAGCACCATCCCCCGATCAGAAAGCTCTTTCGCGTGACCTCTCCGTCTTCCGTCGACTTCCATCCGCTCGCCGACGACGTGCAGCCCGTGTTCGACACGGTGCTCGCCCGCAGCCCGCACGAGCCCGAGTTCCAGCAGGCCGTGCACGAGGTGCTGAACTCGATCGCACCGGTGCTCGCGCGCAACCCGCAGTACGTCGACGGCGGCATCCTCGAGCGTCTGGTGGAGCCGGAGCGGCAGATCCTGTTCCGCGTGCCGTGGGTCGACGATGCCGGGCGTCTGCAGGTCAACCGCGGCTACCGGATCCAGTTCTCCTCGGTGCTCGGACCGTACAAGGGCGGCCTGCGCTTCCACCCGTCGGTCAACCTGTCGATCATCAAGTTCCTCGGGTTCGAGCAGATCTTCAAGAACGCACTGACCGGCCAGGGCATCGGCGGCGGCAAGGGCGGATCCGACTTCGACCCGCACGGCAGGTCGGATGCCGAGATCATGCGCTTCTGCCAGTCGTTCATGAACGAGCTCTACCGTCACCTCGGCGAGCACACCGACGTCCCCGCCGGCGACATCGGCGTCGGCGGTCGCGAGATCGGCTACCTGTTCGGCCAGTACCGCAAGATCACCAACCGCCACGAGTCCGGCATGTTCACCGGCAAGGGCACCGGCTGGGGTGGCGCAGAGGTGCGCACCGAGGCGACCGGCTACGGCGCCGTGTTCTTCGCACAGGAGATGCTCGGCGTGCACAGCGACTCGCTCGACGGCAAGCGCGTCGGCGTCTCGGGCTCGGGCAACGTCGCGATCTACGCGATCCAGAAGGCATCCCAGCTCGGCGCGACCGCCGTCACGGCATCCGACTCGTCGGGGTACGTCGTCGACGACGCCGGCATCGACGTCGACCTGCTGCGCCAGATCAAGGAGGTCGAGCGCGCGCGCATCGTCGAGTACGCCCACCGTCGCCCCGGCGCCCGATTCATCGAAGGCGGCAGCGTCTGGGAGGTCCCGGTCGACATCGCCGTGCCGTCGGCGACCCAGAACGAACTCGATCTCCACGCCGCCGAGACCCTGATCGCCAACGGCGTGCGAGCGGTCTCGGAGGGCGCGAACATGCCCTGCGTCCCCGCTGCCGTCGATGCGTTCCAGAGCGCCGGAGTCCTCTTCGCGCCGGGCAAGGCGGCGAACGCGGGAGGCGTCGCCACCTCCGCTCTTGAGATGAGCCAGAACGCGTCTCGCCAGCGGTGGAGCTTCGACGCGAGCGAGAACAAGCTGCGCGAGATCATGGCGGACATCCACCGCGCCGCGTTCGACGCCGCGGAGCGCTACGACGTGTCCGGCGACTATGTCGCCGGGGCGAACATCGCGGGCTTCGAGCGCGTCGCGGGCGCGATGCTCGCCCAGGGCGTGATCTGACCGGAGTCGCACCCACTGCGCACGACACAAGAGCCGCCTCCCTCCCGGGCAGGCGGCTCTTGCGCGTCTCTACGCCTGAGGTGCTCAGTTCTCGTCGACCGGCACCTTCACGACCTTGTTGAACCCGGTCACCGCCTGGTTCTCATCGAACGCGACCACCTTCTTGCGGAACCCCTTCGTGATCACGGCGAGGTAGATCAGGCCGAGAGCGGTCCAGATGAGTCCCCCGGTCAGGGCGTCGGAGTGCAGGTTCACCCACAGCAGACCCGTGAGGAGCATGCCGATGCCCGGCATCACGATGTACGAGAAGATGTCGCGCGGTGTGTGGCGCCGCCCCTTGCGCACGGCGAACCAGGCGATCACGGAGATGTTGACGAAGGTGAACGCGATCAGGGCGCCGTAGTTGATCCACGCCGCGATCAGCTCGAGGGTGAACGGGATCGCGAGCAGCGAGATCGCGCCGACCAGCACGATGTTGAAGGTGGGCGTGTGGGTGCGCGGGTTGATGTAGCCGAAGGCCTTCTGCGGAAGGACGTTGTTGCGACCCATCACGAGCAGCATCCGCGAGACGGATGCGTGCGAGGCGAGACCCGAGGCGAGCGTGGCGCAGAAGCCGGCGGCGGTCAGCACGGCCATGAGCACGTTGCCCCCGACGAGGTTTCCGATGATCGGCAGCGTCGAATCCTCGACGTACTGCATGTCGCCACCGGGTGCGAACTCGTTCCAGTCGGGGAAGCGCAGCTGCGTGACGTACGCGGCGACAAGGAAGATCGCGCCGCCGAGCAGCACGGTCAGCAGGATCGCCTTGGGCATCGTCTTCGGATCCTTCGCCTCCTCGGCGTACATCGTCACGGCGTCGAACCCGATGAACGAGAAGCAGACGATCGTCGCGCCCATGAGCACCGCGCCGATCGTCGCACCGTCGTGGATGAAAGGCGCGGCCGATGCGATCGTGCCCGCTCCTTCGCCGCGCATCAGCTGCGCGACGACCATGACGACGAACACGACCATCACGACGATCGAGAACACGAGCAGGATCATGTTCATGTTCGAGGTGCCGCGCATCGTCATGTAGATGATGCTCGTGACGAGAATGCAGTACAGCACGACCCAGATCCAGCCGGGGATGTCGGGGAAGAGCGCTTCGAGGTAGCTGCGGATGATGAGGCAGTTGACCATCGGGAGCAGCACATAGTCGATGAGCGAGGTCCAGCCGACCATGAACCCGAGGTTCGGGTGGATCGACTCACGGACGTACGTGTACGCAGACCCGGCGCTCGGGATGGCGCGGGAGATCTTGCCGTAGCTGATGGCGGTGAACACCATCACGACGAGGGCGACGAGGTAGGCCGCGGGGACGACGTTGTCGGTGTCGCGAGCCACCATGCCGAACGTGTCGAAGACGACGGTCGGTGTCATGTAGCCGAGTCCGAGACCGACGATCGCCCAGAGGCCGAGATTGCGGCGGAGGGTTCCTCCGCCCTGCGCGAGCGGCTTCGTCTTGATGGGCGTGACCATGAGTACTCCTTCGGGAACAGCGCATGGGCCGGACTTCGGGCGGTCCGACACTGACGCTCAGTATGTACCCCGGAGATTCGTCAGCGGAAGAGCGGATCTGATTCGAAATACGCATTTAACATGCCGAGAACCGACTCG
The DNA here is from genome assembly GCF_001266755.1 of Microbacterium sp. CGR1. Classification (NCBI taxonomy): domain Bacteria; kingdom Bacillati; phylum Actinomycetota; class Actinomycetes; order Micrococcales; family Microbacteriaceae; genus Microbacterium; species Microbacterium sp. CGR1. Next base: position 129,955 of record NZ_CP012299.1, on the reverse strand, counting down.
ATTCGAAGACCCCGCTCGATCACCAGCCCTCGGTGAGCACGCGGTCGAGCATCGCGACGACATGGTCGGCGCTCTCGACCGACAGACAGAGCGGGGGTTTGATCTTCAGCACGTTCGAGCGCTCCGAGGTGGTGAGCACGATCACGCCGAGCTCGCGAAGCCTCTCGCAGATCGCGGCCGCCTCGGCCGCCGCCGGGTGCAGGGTCTCGGGGTCGCGCACGAGCTCGACCCCGAGATACAGCCCCTGCCCGTGCACGGGCCCGACGATCGGATGCCGTTGCGCGAGTGCACGGAGCGACTCCGCCAGATGCCGACCGACGTCGAGCGCGTTGCGTTGCAGGTCGTCCTCGACCATGGCATCGAGGACCGCGAGGCCGACGCTGCTGCTGAGCGTGCTGCCACCGCCCGAGGAGAAGAACTGGCCCTGCTCGCTCAGCGCGTCGGCGATCCTCTTCGAAGTGATCACGCCGCCGATCGGGAAGCCGTTGCCCATCGGCTTCGCGATCGTGACGATGTCGGGGATCACTCCGGACTGCTCGAATCCCCAGAACGTGGATCCCATGCGCCCGAAGCCCACCTGCACCTCGTCGGCGACGCACAGGCCACCGTGTGAACGCACGAGGTCGTACGCACCGGTCAGATATCCGTCGGGGAGGACCACCCCGCCCGCGTTGCCGAGCACGGACTCGCACACGAACCCCGCCGGATCCCGGCCCTCGACGCTGAGGCGGTCGAGGTCGGCGGCGAGGTCGGCGAGGTACCGGTCCGCCGAGTCCTGGCCGCGGTGCGTGCCGCGGAACGAGTTGGGCACATCGGCGACGTGCACCCAATCGGGACGCGTAGCGAGCGCATCAGGATTGTCATAGGCGCTGGTGGTGACCGCATCGCTCGCCATCGTCCACCCGTGATAGGCCTCTCGCAGCGCGACGACGGTTCGTCGGCCGGTGGCCGCCTGCGCGAGACGGATGCCGAGGTCCACCGCCTCCGATCCGCTGTTCACGAGCAGCACGGTGTCGAGGCCGCTCCCCTCGGGCATCAGCGCGATGAGTCGCTCGCTGTACTCGGCGAGGCCGCGGAACAGGAACCTGGAGTTCGTGGCGAGAGTCTTCAGCTGGCGGTTCGCCGCCGCCGCGACTCGCGGGTGCCCGTGGCCGAGCCCGGCGACGTTGTTCACCATGTCGATGTAGCTGCGACCGGTCGTGTCGACGAGGTGGTGCCGCCAGCCTCGCTCGATCTGCGGCGGGTGCTCGTAATAGCGCTCCTGTGCGGCCGCGAAGATGCGCTCGCGGCGCTCGAGCTCCTGACCGGCCTCGTCGCGCTGCGCGGCGGACCGGAGGCCCAGCAGCGGAGCGGGGTCCGCGGTGAAGCGACGCCAGGCCGCGACGCGTTCCGGGGTGACGAGCCGCGCGGCGATCGGCGGATTCGGCAGCGGGGAGCGGAGCGGCGGAGCATCCCCTCGCGTCAGCCCGATGACCATCGTGCGGTTCTCGAAGGATGCGGCGAGCCTGCCGATGCTCTCGCCCCTCTCGACTCTCCCGCTGCGATTCGGCTCGATGTCGGTGCCACGGAGCGCGAGCCTCCACCCGCCGTCGAGCTCGATGTGCACCCCGTCGTCGGTGATCTTCAGCTCCCCCGCGGTCGGCGCGACCAGTCGCGACGACGGACCGGGGGCGACATGCACCTCCGTCTCCACCGGCCAGGTGGCGGCCGCGCTCACGGCGTCGACGGTCGTCCGGGTGAGCCGGAAGACGCCGTAGGGAACCACGGCAGCGCGAGCACCCGCCGCGTGGGCCTCGGCCACGAGAATCGCCTCGGCATCCGGATGCGACCAGCGCCCTGCATCGAGCCCCTCGGCTTCGATGCCCGGATCGACCAGGAGGACTCGGCCGTCGAGATCGGGAAGCAGCATCGACAGTTCCCGGCGGGAAGCGTCGGGTACGTCGGGAGCGTCAGGCACGTCGGGAGCGTCCCCCGGAATCTCGGCATCCGGAATCTCGGCATCCGGAGTCCCAGCATCCGGAGTCCCTGCATCCGGAGTCCCCGCATCAGGAGTCTCATCCGGAGTCCCAGCATCCGACATCTCGAACTCCGGAGACGCGAACCCGAGCCGCGCGAGCACGTGCTCGGACATCTCGGCGAGCGGAACGGCGGTCGCCGCGTCGAAGATGGCCTGCTCCCCCTCGATCCTCTCGCGGGCGTAGTCGTTGTCCCCGTCGATCGCGAGCTGACGCCAGCCGCTCGCGACGAGCAGCGCTGCTCTCAGCACGACGAGGGGCCACACCGCGACCGCCTCGTCGCGAGTGAGCGGGGCATCGGCGTGGAACGCCGCGACGGTGTCGAGTGCGCGAAGCGGGCGCTCCGGCTCATGGTGCAGCATCGACGAGACGCAGACAGCCAGTTCCGCGATGCGCCAACCGAGACCCAGGTCTCCCAGATCGAGCACCGTGTGCGGGTGCAGCCGCGAGTCAGCACCGCGCATTCCGGTGACGTTGTCGTCGGTCAGGTCGCCATGGATCGGCTGCACAGGCAGGCCGGCAGCGACGGTCGAGACAGCGGCGTGAGCCTCATCGGCTGCCGTGCGCACGCGCACGCGCAGTTCGGCCTCGGTCACTGCCGGGGCCAGCGCGATGATCTGCTCGTACGCGACGCGCATGTCCCACATCTGCTCACGGTCGAGCCCCGGATGCACGAGACCTGCGAGCGCGTTCACGGATGCCGCAGCCAGCGTGCCGAACTCCCCCAGGACGACGGGAGCGAGATAGCCCGCGTCGACCATCGGCTCGCCCTCGGCGAACTCGCTGCGCCGCACCGCGAATCCTCGCCAGCGCTGGGTGAGCTCACCGTCGAGCCCGGGGAGCACGGTGGGAACACGAACGCCGGCTGCGCGGTAGGCGTCGAGCGCCGCATGCTGCGCGGCTCTCGCGTCGTCGCCGAACACCGGGTTGTCGACGCGCAGCACGCTGCGTGATCCGTCCGGCTCGATCAGGACGAAGTTCCGGTCCTGGTTGCTCCCGAGCTCGCTCGCCTGGGCGTCGACCCCGTAGCAGTCGCGAGCGATCAGCGCGGCGTCCTCCGTGCTGATGTCCGGTCGGACGAGCCCTGCGCCGTCGCTCACCCTCGGCCCGCCGCGTGGCCGTCGGCATCGAGACGCACGTCGTCGGCATGCCGGGCCAGGGAACTGCCGTACCGCTCGGTCAGCTGAACCATCAGGTCGGGGGTGTCGCGGTCCACGCCGAAGACGTGCCCCGGGAAGTCGAGCTCGGGCTGGGCCGCGGAGATCTCCTCGTCGCGGTCGGGAGAGAGGAGCTGGACGGGATCCCCGACCGCGACCCAGCCGATCGGCACGACGGTGCCGGACGGCAGCACCGCCCGCCGGTGCACGATGGCGTTCACGCGCACCTCGCACCGGTCCCCGACCAGCGCGCCGTTGAAGATCCGGGCGCCCGACGCGAGGAAGACCTCTTCGCCGACGGTCGCACCCGCGATGCTCGCGAGGGTTCCGACGAGCGTGTGCGAGCCGATGTGCACGGCGTTCGCGGCCGTCGCCCTGATGAGCGCGTTCTCCATCACGATCACGTGCTCGCCGAGCGTGATGGGCCCGCCCTCGGCGGTGATCACGGCGCCGTGCAGCACTTGGCAGTCCGGTCCGATCGTCACGTCTCCGGAGATCACGGCGGTGGGAGCGACGACGGCGGTGTCATGGATCCGGGGCCGAGCCCCGAGGTGCTCGTACAACATGACGCCAGCGTAGTGGTGCAGCGCACGGGACGAGAAGGCCGACGGCGGCGTCCTGCTACGCTAACGCCCATGCAATGCAGGTGACTCGATCCCTCCCCCGCCTCCGGCCGCCCCTCGGCATGCCGCGGCATCCTCGATCGAAAGGCATCCTCATGCACTCCGCCGACCTTCCCCTGCTCGGACGCACCGCGCTCGTGACCGGCGTCTCGCGCAGGCGCGGCATCGGATTCGCGACCGCCACGACGCTCGCCTCCCTCGGCGCGAACGTGTTCGTCCATCACTTCCGCCCGCATGATCTCGACCACCCCTGGGGCGGCGACGATCTCGACGCCGTCCGCACCGGCATCCGGGACTCGCTCGCATCCGGAGCGGTGATGGGCGACGCCGAGGCGGATCTCCGTGACCCCGACAGCATCGAACCGCTGCTCGATGCGGCGTCCTCGCTGTCAGGACGGCTCGACATCGTCGTCTGCAATCAGGCGATGAGCGGAGGCGACGGGACGATCTTCGACATGACCGCCGACCGGCTGGACGCGCACTGGCAGGCGAACGCGCGCGCATCGCTGCTGCTCACCGCGGGCCTGGCGCGTCGAGTCCGGGTCGAGCTCGGCGGCGCGGACACCCCCGTCGCCCGCCCGGGCGACAGCATCCCCTCACTCGGCCCGTTCGAGAAGCCGACGGCGCACGTCATCTGGATGACCTCCGGTCAGGGCCACGGAGCGATGCGCGGAGAGATCTCCTATGCGACGAGCAAGGCCGCGCTCGCGGGCATCACGCGGTCGACGGCGGCGGAGCTGCTCGACGTCGGGATCGTGCTGAACACCGTCAACCCGGGCCCCGTGAACACGGGCTACCTCGATGCGGACACCACGGATCGCGATCTCTCCGGCGTCGACGAATGGATCGCCGGCACGCCGTTCGGCCGAGTCGGTCGACCGGACGACCCGGCGCGGCTGATCGGCTGGCTGTGCACCGACGCCGGCTCCTGGGTGGTGGGTCAGGTGCTGACCACGGACGGCGGGTTCTCGCTGTGACGCACGCGAGGTCGCTGCGCCGCGCCTAGGCGTCGACGGTCTTCTCGGCCGAGACGGGCTCGGGGAAGATCGCGGTGAACAGCTGCCCGACCCACTCGAGCAGCTCGGCCGCCTGCAGCGGTTCGAGGCCGACTCCCACGGCGGCCGGCACGGTGGGCATGGGCACGACGAGGGCCTCACCCCCGGCGACCAGCTTCGCCTTGGGATACAGCCGCTGCAGACGCACCTTGATCGAGTCCTCGAGCCGCGCCGGCGCGATGCGCAGGTTCGATCCCATGACCACCACGTCGGAGAGTCCTGCTCTGGCCGCGCGCCGACGCAGACGTGCGACGGCGATCAGACCCTCGACCTCGTCGGGCGGGGTGCCGTAGCGGTCGGTGAGCTCGTCGATGACGAGGTCGATCGCGTCGTCCTTCGCCGTGGCCGCCGAGGCGGCGGAGAGCTTCTGGTAAGCCTCGAGACGGAGTCGCTCGCTGTCGATGTAGTGCTCGGGAATACGCGCGTCCAGAGGCAGCTCGAGTCGCAGCTCCTGTCCCGACTCGACATCCTCGCCCCGGAACGTCGCGACGGCCTCGCCGATCATCCGAAGGTAGAGATCGAATCCGACGCCGGCGATATGCCCGGCCTGCTCGCCGCCGAGCAGGTTGCCCGCGCCGCGCAGTTCGAGGTCCTTGAGCGCGACCTGCATGCCGGAGCCGAGGTCGTTGTTCACGGCGATCGTCTGGAGTCGGTCAGCCGCCGTCTCGCTCAGCGGCTTCATCTCGTCGTAGAGGAAGTAGGCGTACGCACGCTCGCGACCTCGCCCGACACGTCCGCGCAGCTGATGCAGCTGGCTGAGTCCGTACTTGTCGGCACGGTCGATGATGATCGTGTTCGCGTTCGAGATGTCGAGGCCGGTCTCGATGATCGTCGTCGAGACGAGCACGTCGAACTTGCGCTCCCAGAAGTCGTCGACGACCTGCTCGAGCGCGTGCTCGCCCATCTGACCGTGTGCGACCGCGATGCGCGCCTCGGGCACGAGCTCGGCGAGCTGTGCCGCGACCCGCTGGATCGACTGCACACGGTTGTGCACGAAGAACACCTGTCCCTCGCGCAGGATCTCGCGCCGGATCGCCGCCGCGATCTGCTTGTCGCTGCGGGGGCCGACGAACGAGAGGATCGGATGCCGGTCCTCCGGCGGGGTGGCGAGCGTCGACATCTCGCGGATGCCGGTGACCGCCATCTCGAGCGTGCGCGGGATCGGCGTCGCACTCATCGCGAGGATGTCGACGTTGGTCTTCATCTTCTTGAGGGTGTCCTTGTGCTCGACGCCGAAGCGCTGCTCCTCGTCGATGATCATCAGACCGAGGTCCTTGAACATGACCTGGTCGGTGAGGATGCGATGCGTGCCGATCACCATGTCGACCGTGCCGTCGAGCAGGCCGTCGAGCGTGAGACGAGCCTCCTTGTCGGTCTGGAAGCGGGACAGCGGCCGCACCTTGACCGGGAATCCGGCGAAGCGCTCGGTGAAGGTCTCGAGATGCTGCTTCACGAGAAGCGTGGTCGGCACCAGCATCGCGACCTGTTTGCCGTCCTGGATCGCCTTGAACGCCGCACGCACGGCGACCTCGGTCTTGCCGAACCCGACATCGCCCGAGAGCAGGCGGTCCATCGGGATCGGCCGCTCCATGTCGGCCTTGATCTCGTCGATGGTCTGCAGCTGATCGAGGGTCTCCGCGAACGGGAACGCCTCTTCGAGCTCGCGCTGCCAGGGCGTGTCCGGACCGAAGGCATGCCCCTTGGCGCTCATCCGCGCCGAATACAGCTTGACGAGCTCGACGGCGATGTCGCGCACGGCCTTGCGCGCCTTGCCCTTCGCCTGCGACCAGTCGCTGCCGCCCATCTTCGAGAGCGTGGGGCCCTCGCCGCCGACGTACTTCGAGAGCAGGTCGAGCTGGTCGGTCGGCACGTAGAGCTTGTCGCCCGGGTAGCCGCGCTTCGACGGCGCGTACTCGAGCACGAGGTAGTCGCGCACCGACTTGGTCGCATTGCGGCCGCCCGTGGAGACCTCGCGCTGCGTCATCTCGACGAAGCGGCCGATGCCGTGGGTGTTGTGCACGACGAAGTCGCCCTGTTTGAGCTGCAACGGGTCGACGACGTTCTTGCGACGCGAGGCGAGCTTCTTGACGACCCGCTGGTCGCCGCCGATGGTGCGGCCGTAGAACTCGTTGTCGGTGAGGACGGCGAGCTTCGCCTCGCCGATCTGGAAGCCGGCCTCGACGGACCCTGTGACGAGCGTCGCGACGCCGGTGTCGGGCGCCTCGATGAGCTCGGAGACGATGCGCGCGGCGATGCCGCGGTCGGAGAGCACGTCGCGGGCGCGGTCGACGAGTCCGGCACCGGCGGCGATGACCACCACGCGCCACCCCTCGGCCACCTTGGCGTCGACGAACGAGATCGCTCCGTCGACGTTGCCGTGGAACGACGGGATGACCTGGGCGTCGATGGTCTCGGCGGCCTCGCCACCCATCGCGAACGGGCTCAGCCGCCACCACACGCCGCCACGGTCGCGGACGACCTCGCGCAGTCGGGCGATGGTGAGGAAGTCGCCGGCGCCGAGGTCGATGGGAGCCGATGCGCCGGACGTCGCCGCACTCCAGGCCGCATCGAGGAACTCGCGGTTCGTCTCGCCCAGCGTGATGGCCCGCGCGCTGGAGCGCTCGGGATCGACGACCGCGGTCGCGCTGCCCTCGGGCAGATACTCGGCCAGGGACTTGAGCGGACCGGACACCGCCGGGAGCAGCGACTCCATTCCCTCGACCGGAATGCCCTCTGCCATCTTCTCGAGCATGCCGGCGATCGCCGGGAAGCCGCCGATCAGCGCCCGCGCACGATCGCGCACATCGGGGGTCAGCAGCAGCTCGCGGCTCGGAGGCAGATCGACGCCGTCGACGTCGCCCGGAAGCGAGCGCTGGTCGGCGACGGAGAACGCGCGGATCTGGTCGACCTCATCGCCGAAGAACTCGACGCGGAAGGGATGTTCCGAGATCGCGGGGAAGACGTCGAGGATGCCGCCGCGCACGGCGAACTCGCCGCGACGCGACACCATGTCGACGCGCGAGTAGGCGCGCTCGACCAGCTGCTCGACGACGCGGTCGAGCTCATGACCGCGCGTGCCGGCGCGCAGCTCGAGCGGAGCGATCTCGCCGAGGTTGCCGGCGATGGGCTGGAGCGCTGCTCGTACCGAGGCGACGACGACGAGGGGGTGGTCACCCGACCACTCGGCGACGCGACGGAGGGTCTGCAGTCGCTGACCGACGGTGTCGGGGCTGGGACTCAGCCGCTCATGCGGCAGTGTCTCCCACGCGGGGAAGGTCACGACCTCGGCGTCGGGGATGTAGGCGCCGAGCGCTGCGGCGAGGCTCTCGGCGCGCCGCCCCGTGGGGACGACGGTCAGCAGCGCTGCGGGATGACCTGCGGCGCGGCGCTTCTCGAGCAGGCCGGCGAGCGCCGGCGCGTCGAGGCCGTCGACGAGGCCGAGATCGGCATCGGTCTGCGCCCAGCCGAGGGCGTCACGAAAAAGAGACGCCTCTTCCAAGGCGCGCAGAATCCCCGGAACAGTCACCGGACAAGCCTAGTCGCGGCCGCCGACACCGGGACCGGGAGCCGCCCGCACACGCGTTCTCCGACCCTTAGGATTCCGGGATGGAACCGGTCACCCTCACCACGGACCGCCTCACGCTGCATGTGCCGCACGAGTCGGACATCGACGCGATCGTCGCAGCCTGCCAGGATCCGGAGATCCCGCGGTGGACGACCGTGCCGAGCCCCTACACGCGAGAGCATGCCGCGGACTATGTGCGCCTGATCGGCGAGTGGTGGGCCGACGGGAGCCAGACGATCTGGTGCGCGTATCGCGACGAGGAACTCGTCGCCTCGATCGGGTTGCACCACATCACGCCGCACCACACCGGCGGGCACGCGGAGCTCGGATACTGGGTCACCGCTGCCGCGCGCGGCAACGGCTACCTCGTCGAGGCCGCGCGCGCCGTCGTCGACTGGGGCTTCGACGAGCTCGGTCTCGCACGGCTGGGCTGGCGGGCGGTCGCGGGCAACATCCCGTCGGCACGGTCGGCGAGGGCGCTCGGGTTCCGCTACGAGGGATTCGCACGCCAGGCGCTCACGAGCGAGCGCGGCCGCGACGACGGCTGGTTCGGCGGACTCCTCGCGTCCGACGACCGCACACCGGTCGACTGGCCGGTGCTCTAGTCGCGTGTCCGACCCCGATGGCAGGATGAACGCATGCCGGAGATGCCGGAAGTACAGGGCCTGACCACATTCCTCACCCAGAGCGCGGTGGGGCGGACGATCGTGCGAACCAGCGTGGGCGCGATCGCCGCGCTCAAGACATACGACCCGCCGAACTCCGCACTGCACGGTCAGCAGATCACTGCGGCCTCTCGACGGGGAAAGTTCGTCGTGCTCTCGTGCGGCGACGACCTGCATCTCGTCTTCCACCTGGCCAAGGCGGGCTGGCTGCGCTGGTACGAGACGCTGCCCACGACGCCGATCAAACCCGGCAAGTCACCCATCGCCGTCCGTGTCGGCCTCGACGACGAGAGCGGATTCGACCTCACCGAGGCCGGCACCAAGAAGTCGCTCGCCGTGTATGTCGTGCGCGACCCGCAGGACGTCCCGGGGATCGCCCGGCTCGGGCCCGACCCTCTCGACGAGTCGTTCACCCGGGAGGTCTTCGGCGGTCTGCTCCAGGGGCGGCGCACGCAGATCAAGGGCTTGCTCCGCGATCAGGGCGTGATCGCCGGAATCGGGAATGCCTACTCCGACGAGATCCTGCACGCCGCGCGGATGTCGCCGTACGCGATCGCCGACAAGCTCGACGACGACGAGGTCGATCGCCTGTATGCCGCCATGCAGACGACTCTCGCGGATGCGGTCGCCGAGGCCTCGGGCAAGCCGCCGGCCGACCTCAAAGACGCCAAGCGCCGTGGGATGCAGGTGCATGCCCGTCGTGGCGAGGCCTGCCCCGTGTGCGGCGACACGGTGCGCAGCGTCTTCTTCGCAGATCGCTCGATGGAGTACTGCCCGACGTGCCAGACCGGTGGCAAACCGCTCGCCGATCGCCGGTTGTCACGGCTGCTCAAGTAGCACTTCGACGCGGAATGAAATGCATCCGGATGTGTTGAGTACACTCAGAGCATCAACGTGCTCCGGGGTCGGTGAGAATCCGAACCGGCGGTGACAGTCCGCGAGCGTCTCGGTTCTCCGAGATGCCGATCCGGTGGAATTCCGGGACCGACGGTGGTGCGAGGCCCAGCCTCGCTAGTCCGGAAGGGAGGCAGCACGGTGCGCCGCCGCGCGCGCGTTCTGCCGACGTCTCCCTCGAGGAGATCCCCCGGAGCCTCAGAGAGGACCACGGATGGCAGTGAACGAGGCGGAACGCCGGGCGATGACCCGTGCGCTCGAGCTCGCGACGCTCGGCCCTCGCGGAGTGAACCCGCAGGTCGGCGCCGTCATCCTCTCCCCCGACGGCGAGATCATCGCCGAAGGCTGGCACCACGGTGCCGGAACGCCCCACGCCGAGGTCGATGCCCTCTCGCGACTCTCCGCCGGCGCCGCCGAGGGGGCGACCGCTGTCGTCACCCTCGAACCGTGCAACCACACCGGTCGCACCGGCCCCTGCGCCGTCGCGCTGATCGAGGCCGGCGTCTCGCGTGTCGTCTACGCCCTCGATGATCCGGGAGCCGTCTCGGGCGGCGGGGCCGACCGCCTCCGCTCGGCGGGCGTCAGCGTCGATGCGGGCGAACAGAGCGATGTCGCACACCGCATCATCGACGGCTGGCTCACCGCTCAGCGCCTCGGCCGCCCCCACGTCACCGTGAAGTGGGCGCAGTCCCTCGACGGCCGCGCGGCGGCATCCGACGGCAGCAGCCAGTGGATCACCGGACCTGAAGCCCGCGCGGACGTCCATCGACGTCGCGCTGCGGCCGATGCGATCGTCGTCGGCACAGGCACTCTGCTCTCCGACGATCCCTCGCTGACGGCTCGCGACGGCGAGGCGCTCCATGAACACCAGCCCGTCCCGGTCGTGATCGGCGCGCGCATCACCCCAGACGATGCGGCGATCCGCCGGCATCCGCAGACTCCGCTCTTCTACGACACCCATGATCTGCATGCAGTGCTCGCCGACCTGCACGCTCGCGGCATCCAGAGCGTGTTCATCGAGGGGGGCCCGACGCTCGCGAGCGCCTTCGTCGCCGCGGGGCTCGCCGATCGCGTGCTCGTCTACATCGCACCGGTGCTGCTCGGCGGCGATCGGCTGGCACTGACCGACATCGGCGTCGGGTCCATCGACGCCGCCCGACGACTGACGATCGACCAGTGGCAGCCCCTCGGGTCCGACCTGCTCGCGATCGCTCATCCCGCGCTCACCACCGAAGAAGGAGCCGCCTGATGTTCACCGGAATCATCGAGGAGATCGGCGAGATCACCGCGATCTCGCCCGCCGGAGACGGCTGGCGGCTGACGGTTCGCGCCCCCAAAGCGGTCTCCGACGCCGTGCACGGCGAGTCCATCGCGGTCTCGGGAGTCTGCCTCACCGTCGTCTACTCGACCGGCGACACCTTCGACGCCGACGTCATGAGGCAGACCCTCGACGTGGCTGCTCTGGGCGGCGCATCCGTCGGCACCCGCGTGAACATCGAGAAGGCGATGCCGGTCGGCGCGCGGCTCGGCGGTCACATCGTGCAGGGACATGTCGACGGCGTCGGCGATGTCCTCGACGTGCGACCCGGCGAGCAGTGGAGCGTGCTGCGCATCTCGCTGCCCGACGACCTCGCGCCGCTCGTGGTCGACAAGGGCTCCATCTCGGTCGACGGCACCTCCCTCACCGTGAGCGCGGTCAGCGCTGTCGACGCGGACGCTCACTGGTTCGAGATCTCGCTCATCCCCGAGACTCTCGCCGCCACCACCCTCGGCTCACGCGCGGTCGGCGACCGCGTCAACCTCGAGACCGACATCCTCGCCCGTCACGTCGAGCGTCTGCTGGCGTTCCGGGCAGCACCGGAAGGAGGCTCGCGATGAGCCTTTCCACCATCACCGAAGCCCTCGAGGCCCTTCGCGCAGGGCGCCCCGTGCTCGTCGCAGACGACGAGAACCGCGAGAACGAGGGCGACGTCATCATGTCGGCCGAGCTCGCCACGCCCGAATGGGTGGCATGGACGGTCCGCTGGTCGTCGGGGTTCATCTGCGCGCCGATGCCCGCCGACCTCGCCGACAACCTCAACCTGCAGCCGATGGTGGCCGCCTCCGAGGACGCCCGTTCGACCGCCTACACCGTGAGTGTCGACGCGGCCGAAGGCGTGACCACCGGAATCAGCGCGCACGACCGCGCGCACACGCTGAACGTCCTGGCGAATCCCGATTCGACCGCGACGAGCATCATCCGCCCCGGTCACGTCCTGCCGCTGCGCGCCGTCGACGGCGGAGTGCGCGAGCGCAGCGGCCACACCGAGGCCGCGGTCGATCTGATGAAGCTCGCGGGCCTGCGGCCCGTGGGCGCGATCGCCGAGGTCGTGGCAGAGGACGGCAGCATGATGCGACTGCCCGGACTCATCGAGCTGGGTGCACGCGACGGAGTGCCGGTCATCACGATCGAGCAGCTCATCGCCCACCTCAACGAGGTCGACCCCACCGGCTGGTCGCCCGAACGCGCCAGTCGTCGTGTCAGCCTGCGGGCCGACGCGACCGTGCCGACCACGCACGGGACCTTCCGGTTCCTCGCCTACAAGGACCGGGTGACCGGCACCGATCACATCGCCGTCGTGTCGGGCGAGCCCGGCGAGACCGCCCTCGTGCGCGTGCACTCCGAGTGCCTGACCGGAGAGGCCTTCGGGTCGCTCAAATGCGAATGCGGCCCGCAGCTCGACGCCGCCCTCGACGCGATCGAGCAGGACGGCGGCATCGTCATCTACATGCGCGGCCATGAAGGTCGCGGAATCGGCCTGATTAACAAGCTCCGTGCTTACAGCCTGCAGGAGGAGGGGCTCGACACGGTCGATGCGAATCTCGCACTCGGGCTGCCCGCGGATGCACGGGACTACGCGGCTGCGGCCGGCATCCTCGCCGATCTCGGCGTCTCGAAGGTTCGCCTGTTGACCAACAACACCGACAAGGTGAACCAGCTGCGCACCCTCGGACTCGATGTCGTCGAGCAGGTGCCGCTGATCGTCGGCGTCGGACCGAACAACCATCAGTACCTCGAGACCAAGCGTGACCGCATGGGTCACATCATCGGTGAGGCGGAGCTCGCAGAAGCTCTCGCCGACGGACGGAAGGACGACGCATGAGCGGCGCAGGAGCACCCAAGACCGAGAAGATCGACGGACGAGGCCTGAAGGTCGTCATCGTCGCCGGTACCTGGCACGACGTCATCACGAACGGCCTCATCGCCGGCGCCCAGCGTGTGCTCGATGACGCGGACGCCGACTACCGCCTCGTCCGCGTGCCGGGGTCGTTCGAACTCGCCCTCGCCGCCCAAGCCGCCTTCGCAGGTGGAGCGGATGCCGTCGTCGCACTCGGCGTGATCATCCGCGGAGGCACCCCGCACTTCGAATACGTCTCGGCAGCCACGACCGACGGACTGACGCGGGTCTCGCTCGACGCGGGCAAGCCCGTCGGATTCGGCGTGCTGACGCTCGACGACGAGAAGCAGGGTCTCGACCGCGCCGGACTCGAGGGCTCGAAGGAGGACAAGGGCGCGGAGGCTGCGGATGCCGCGCTGCGCACGGCCCTCCTGGTGCGCTCGCTGCGCGGCTGAGGCCGGCGTTCGCGTGGCTGAGGTCAGCCTGGCCCGGTAGGTCAGCCTGCCCTTGGTGGCGCGCGCGTCCCGCGTGCTCGTACCGTGAGGGCATGGAGACTCTGCGCCACGTCGTTCTGTTCGTCCATCTCATCGGCTTCGCCGTGCTGTTCGGCGCCTGGGCGGTGCAGGCGTTCGGCGGCAGGCGCGAGTTCACGCGCCTGATGAGCATCGGCATGACCATCGCAGCGATCGCGGGTCTCGCCCTCGCCGCTCCGTGGGGTCTGCCGGAGGGCGTCGAGATGAACTACGCCAAGATCGGCACGAAGCTCGTGGTGCTGCTCGCGATCGGTGCGCTCCTCGGCATCGGCACGTCGAAGCAGCGCAAGTCCGGCAGCGTGCCGCCCGCGATGTTCTGGCTCGTCGGCATCCTGACCGCCCTCAACGCGGGCATCGCCGCCATCTGGCGCTGACTCTCCTTCCCTTCCGCCGGATCAGCGGATTCTGACCTCGGACGCATCGATCTCGCGCCGGCGCCCTCGATCGGGAGGGGATCTGCGCACGGGAGGGCGGTGCGAATCCTGCGAACCTCCGAATCGACGATCTCCTCCGTATCGCCGCCACACCGGCGACCGAGAGAGCCGGCTCACCCACGACGGTGGAGGCCCTGAGCGACGGCCCGAAGGATCACGTCCTGCACTTCGGCCCACCGGTTCATGACCTGGTCGTACCCCACCCGGATGACGTGGTACCCCAGGAGCATCACCCGCGCGTCGTGCTCGATGTCGCGAGTTCGCTGCATCCCGACGTGGTGGCCGCCATCGATCTGCAGCACCAGGCACTCCCCGATGAGGAGATCGACGCGATGCCCGGCGATCCAGGTCTGGCGCCGCAGGGGCAGGTCGAGCCACCGGAGCCGCGGCACGACGACCGATTCGAGGCCGGAATCCGAGAACGGCGTCGCCTCGTCGATCAGAGCGCGACCGGATTCCGTCAGCGGGAGACGTCGAAGCATGTCGAGATCGACGAGTCCACGATGCAACGCGGAATTCCAGATCGACAGAGCGGTGTCCCGTGACTGACACCGCGCCACGATGGCGAGGACGTTCTCGATCGGATCCTCGAGGGTTCCAGGGACTCGTGGCACTGCCGGTTTCTCCCAGTGCACATGTCCTGAAACGGCGATGTGTCCGGCGTGCGGTGGTGCCGCGACGTGGGGATCGGCGAGGCCGACATCCCACAGCCCTCTTCTCGTCGCCTGAGTGACGCAGGTGAGTATGACGCCGTCCCGCGCGGCCGCGATGAGCAGCGGGTCGGCATCGCGCGCCGCGACCCAGCCCTTGCGAACTCGGATCAGCTCGCCACGGTCGACGGCTACGCCGATCGCATACCGTGAGACGCCGGTGACGAGCAGATCGCGCACCCGCGCGGCGCCTCGCGCGGCATCCACCATCGGTTTCTTCATCCTCTCCAGAGTGGATGAAAGGCGCACTCTCACCTCGAGAATGACTGCCCTGAGCCGCGAGTCGGGGAAAGACTCGCGCGTCCGCCATCCGTGCAGAAGCCCCGCGTCCTCATCGCGTGCGTCGATTCGGAGGAGATCTGCACAGGGGAGGTCGATGTGCGTCGTGTAACCCTCCGAATCGAGGATCCCCTCCCCATCGTCGAGGAGCTGGGGAGAGGGGGGAAGCTGGGCCGAGGTGGGAAGCTGGGCCGAGCGGGCGAGCTGGGCCGAGGAGGCGAGCCGAAGTGAGGGAGGCGCGCGAGAGGATGCCGGAGTCAGCGCGCGAGAGGATGCCGGAGTCAGCGCGCGGCGCGCGGCGGGGCCGAGCTCTCGCGCACGATGAGCTCGGTGCCGACGAGCGGCGTCTGACTGCGCTCTCCCCCATCGAGCTCGGCGAGGAGGGCGTCGACCGCGAGAGCGCCGACCTTCTCGGGATGCTGCTGCACCGTGGTCAGCGGCGGCCACAGTTGGGCGGCATCCGGCAGGCCGTCGAACCCGACCACGCTGACGTCGCCGGGAATGTCTCGACCGGCCTCGCGGAATGCCCGCACGACGCCGATCGCCATCTGGTCGTTCGCCGCGAACACGGCGGTGACGCGGTCGTCGTCACGCAGGCGGAGCCCGGCGCGATAGCCGGATTCGGCTGACCAGTCGCCCTGCAGCGGATCGGGTGCCTCGATGCCGCGCTCCACGAGAGTCGAGCGCCAGGACTCGCGTCGACGCTCTGCGGAGTAGGACTTCGCCGGTCCTGCGACGTGCCAGACGGTCTCATGGCCGAGGTCGAGCAGGTGCTCGGTCGCGAGGCGCGCCCCCTGAGCCTGATCCGTGTCGACGAAGGGGTGAGTCGTGCCGCGGTTCGAGTCGACGAGCACGACGGGCAGACCGTCGGGGATCTCGACCTCGGCCTCGTCGAGCTGATGCGCCTCGATCACGATGATGATCCCGTCGACGGCATGCTCCTCCAGGCGGCGGAAGGCTCCCGCGACGGTGTCGCGGGCACTCGACTCGACGGGGATGAGGGTGAGGGCGTATCCCATCTGCGAGGCGCGCACCGCGATCGCATCGAGTGTGCGCTGGTTGCCGTACGAGCTGAAGGAGAACATGATGACGCCGATCGCCCGGAATCGGCCCGATCGCAGCGCACGAGCCGCGCTGTTGGGCCGGTAGCCGAGCCGCTGCATGGCGTCTTCGACGCGCTCCCTGGTGGCGGCGCCGACGTAGCCGCGCGCGTTCACGACGCGCGACACGGTTTGTCCGGAGACGCCGGCCTCGCGGGCCACGTCCTCCATGGAGGGGTCTCGCCGCCGCTGCGGCGGCTCTGCCGACTGTACCGAGGTCACGAGCACTCATCCATTCATGTGTTGACGTTGACACACTAGCAGTGCATCGAATATGTTGACGTTGACACACGGCGCCGTGAGCGCCCGATCTCTAAGAAGGTTCTCGTCAATGACGACTCAAGATTCCGCAGCCCTGGCGGACCACGGCATCCGCCGGCGCGAGAAGCGCGACTGGAAGGGATGGGCCTTCGTCGGCCCGTTCATGGTCGTCTTCGCCCTGGTCTTCCTGACCCCGCTCGCCTACGCGCTCTACCTCAGCTTCTTCCAGGAGAAGCTGATCGGCGGCACGGCGTTCGTCGGGTTCGACAACTACGTCCGCGCGCTCACCGACCCGCAGTTCTGGGAGGCGTTCGGCCGCGTGGTGCTGTTCCTCGTGGTGCAGGTGCCGATCATGCTCGTCCTGGCGCTGGCCGCGGCGCTCGCCCTCGACAGCGCACGCCTGCGCGGCGCATCGTTCTTCCGCATCCTGATCTTCCTGCCGTACGCGGTGCCCGCGGTCGTCGCGGTGCTCATGTGGGGGTACATCTACGGCGACCAGTTCGGTCTGACGTCGAACTTCAACGACTTCCTCGGCAGCGACCTCATCACGCCCTTCGCCCGGGAGTGGATCCTGGTCTCGATCGGCAACATCGTGACCTGGCAGTTCGTCGGCTACAACATGCTGATCTTCTACTCGTCGCTGAAGACCATCCCCACCGACATGTACGAGGCGGCGTCGCTCGACGGCGCGGGTGCCTGGCGCACGATCTTCTCGATCAAGATCCCCTCGGTGCGCGGTGCTCTCGTGATCGCCACGATCTTCTCGATCATCGGCAGCTTCCAGCTCTTCAACGAACCCAACATCCTGCGGCCCCTGGCTCCGAACGTGATCACGACGTACTTCACCCCCAACATGTACGCGTACAACCTCTCGTTCGCCGGACAGCAGTTCAACTACGCCGCGACGATCGCCATCATCATGGGCGTCATCACCGCAGCGATCGCCTACGTCGTGCAGCTGCGCGGCTCGAAGTCGGAGGTGCGCTGACATGGCACTCCCCCTCGCCCGTCCCTCGCAGAAGCGCCACGATCTGATGAATCCGCGCAAGTCGAAGATCCTGCTGATCGTCATGGTGATGTACGCCCTGTACACACTGGTGCCGCTCGTCTGGCTGCTGTTCAGCTCGACCAAGACGCAGTCCGGGCTGTTCAGCTCGTTCGGGCTCTGGTTCTCCGACGACTTCGCATTCGTCGACAACCTGGTGGCGACCTTCTCGTATCAGGACGGCATCTTCCTGCGCTGGCTCGGCAACACGCTGCTCTACGTCGTGGTCGGCGCCGGAGGCGCGACGCTGCTCGCCACCATGGCCGGCTACGGCCTGGCGAAGTACCGCTTCCCCGGCCGGCGCGCGGTGTTCGCCGTCGTGCTCGGCGCGGTCGCCGTGCCGGGCACCGCCCTCGCCGTGCCGACCTTCCTGCTCTTCAGCGAGCTCGGGCTCACGAACACCCCGTGGGCGGTGATCATCCCCTCGCTGATCAGCCCGTTCGGCCTGTACCTGATCTGGGTGTTCGCGTCGGAGTCCGTGCCGACCGAGCTGCTGGAAGCGGCGCGCATCGACGGCGCCGGAGAGTTCCGCACCTTCTTCACGATCTCGATGCGACTGCTCGCACCGGGCATCGTGACGGTGACCCTGTTCACCGTGGTCGCGACGTGGAACAACTACTTCCTGCCGCTGATCATGCTGTCCGACCCCGCCTGGTACCCGCTCACCGTCGGCCTGAACCAGTGGAGCGCTCAGACGATCGGCGCCGGATCTCAGCCGATCTACAACCTGGTGATCATGGGCTCCCTCCTCACCATCATCCCGATCGTCATCGCCTTCCTGCTGCTGCAGAGGTTCTGGCAGTCAGGTCTCACCGCCGGAAGCGTCAAGCAGTAGCCTCCGGCACCCTCCGCACCGCCCCCCTGTCGGTCCGACGCTGGACCGCACCCCCGAAAGGACACAGCAATGAAGCACCTTCCCTCACCCGCCGCACGGCGCACCCTCACGGTGCTCGCGGCCGGAACCGTGGCAGCGCTGGCGCTGGCCGGCTGCAGCACCGGCGACTCCGGCTCCGGCGGCAGCGCTGCCGGCGACGGCTCGTTCGACTCCGTCGAGGCCGCTCTCGAGAAGGGCGGCGAGATCACGTACTGGTCGTGGACCCCCTCCGCCGAGGCTCAGGTCGAGGCGTTCGAGAAGGAGTACCCGAACGTCAAGGTGAACGTGGTCAACGCGGGCACCAACAACGAGGAGTACACCAAGCTGCAGAACGCGATCAAGGCGGGCTCCGGCGCCCCCGACGTCGTGCAGATGGAGTACTACGCCTTCCCGCAGTTCGCCCTGACGGATGCCTTCGTCGACCTCTCGCAGTACGGCTTCGCCGACTTCGAGGACGACTACACCGCCTCGACCTGGAACTCCGTCACCGACGGCGACGCGATCTACGGCCTGCCGCAGGACTCCGGCCCCATGGCGCTCTTCTACAACAAGGCTGTGTTCGACGCCGCCGGCGTCGCCGTGCCCACCACGTGGGACGAGTACTACGAGGCGGCGAAGGCGATCCACGCCGCGAACCCCGACGCCTACATCACGAACGACACCGGCGACGCGGGCTTCGCGACCTCGATGATCTGGCAGGCCGGCGGCAAGCCGTTCGAGACGTCGGGCACCGACGTCACGATCGACCTGCAGGACGACGGATCGAAGAAGTGGACCGAGAACTGGAACCGCCTCGTCGAGGAGGACCTGCTCGCGCCCTACGGCAGCTGGAGCGACGAGTGGTTCCGCGCTCTCGGCGACGGCAGCCTCGCGACCCTCGTGATCGGCGCCTGGATGCCGGGCAACCTGATCACGGGCGCCCCCGACGGTGCCGGTGACTGGCGCGTCGCTCCGATGCCGACCTACGACGGCACCCCGGCGACCGCGGAGAACGGCGGCGGCGGCCAGGCCGTGACCACGCAGAGCAAGAACCCGGCACTCGCCGCCGGATTCCTGTGGTGGCTGAACAACTCGGAGGAGAGCATCTCGACGTTCCTCGAGTCCGGCGGATTCCCGTCGACGACCGCCGAGCTGTCGAGCGAGGAGTTCCTCGCCGACGCGCCCGAGTACTTCGGCGGCCAGAAGATCAACGAGGTCCTCGCCGCAGCGGCCGACGACGTGGTCGAGGGCTGGAGCTACCTGCCCTACCAGGTCTACGGCAACAGCATCTTCGGAGACACCGTGGGCCAGTCGTACCAGAACGGCACCGACCTGAACGAGGGCCTCATGACCTGGCAGGACGCGCTGGTCGAGTACGGCAACTCGCAGGGCTTCGCCGTCAACAAGTAATCGCACGTCCGGGCCGGACGGGGACTCGCTCTCCGTCCGGCCCTCCCCATCGAAAGCACCTCATCGTGACCTCCTTCTCCATCGGCGAGACAGACTTCCTCCGCGCCGGGCTCCCCCACCAGGTGATCTCCGGTGCCATCCACTACTTCCGGGTGCACCCCGACCAGTGGCAGGACCGCATCCGCAAGGCCCGTCTGATGGGACTCAACACGATCGAGACCTACGTCGCATGGAACGCTCACGAGCCTCGGCGCGGCGAGTGGGATGCCACGGGCTGGAACGACCTGGGCCGGTTCCTCGACCTGATCCAGGCGGAGGGCATGGATGCGATCGTGCGGCCCGGCCCCTACATCTGCGCCGAGTGGCACAACGGCGGGCTGCCGAACTGGCTCACCGCCGGCGAGCGCGAGCTGCGCTCCTCCGAGCCGACGTTCCTCGCCGATGTCAGCGACTACCTCCGCCGGGTCTACGACATCGTCGCGCCCCGGCAGATCGACCGTGGCGGCTCGGTCGTGCTCGTGCAGATCGAGAACGAGTACGGCGCGTACGGCTCGGACAAGGACTACCTCGAGGCGCTCGTCGCCCTCACCCGAGAAGCCGGTATCACCGTGCCCCTCACCACGGTCGACCAGCCGACCGATCGGATGCTGGCAGACGGCAGCCTCCCCGAGCTGCACAAGACCGGATCCTTCGGATCGCGCAGCGCCGAGCGCCTCGCCACCCTGCGCGCCCACCAGCCCACCGGCCCCCTGATGTGCTCCGAGTTCTGGGACGGCTGGTTCGACTGGTGGGGCGGCGTGCATCACACGACCGACGTGGACACCGCCGCCGCCGATCTCGACGAACTGCTGGCCGCGGGGGCCTCGGTGAACATCTACATGTTCCACGGCGGCACGAACTTCGGTCTCACGAACGGTGCCAACCACAAGGGCCGTTACCTGCCGATCGTCACGTCATACGACTACGACGCGCCTCTCGACGAGGCCGGCAACCCGACCGCGAAGTTCTTCGCCTTCCGCGACGTCATCGCGAAGTACGCGCCCGTCCCCGACGAGCTGCCCGCCGCGGCCACCGCGGCACCGATCTTCTCCGTGCCGCTGAAGCCGGCGGGATCATGGACGGATGCCGCGGCATCGACGCCCGCATCCGCAGTTCCGCGGACATTCGACGAGCTGGAACACCTGAGCGCTCTGGTCCGCTACGACGTCGAGCTTCCCGAAGGTCGCGGCGGTCTGCTCGTGCTCGACGAGGTGCGCGACCTCGCCTGGGTGAGCGTCGACGGCCAGCCCGTCGCCACGCTCTCCCGCACGCGTCACGACCGTTCCCTGCGGATTCCCGCAGGACGGACGCTCAGCATCCTCGTCGAGGAGGGCGGCCGCGTGAACTACGACCACCGACTCGGCGAGCAGAAGGGTCTGATCGGCGTTCCTGCCCTCGACGGCACGCCGCTGACCGGCTGGCACTCGACCGCGCTGGACGTCGCAGGGATCGCGGCGGAGATCGGCTCCAGCGGCGGGAACACGTCGAGCGGCCCGGGAAGCGCACCCTCTGCGTGGGTCGCAGACTTCGCGCTCGACTCCGCCGCCGACCTGTTCCTCGACACCGTTGCCTGGAGCAAGGGCTATGCGTTCGTCAACGGGTTCTTCCTCGGACGGTACTGGCGCAACGGGCCGCAGCGCACCCTCTTCGTGCCGGCCCCGGCGACGCGAGCGGGAGACAACCGGCTCATCGTGCTCGAGTTGGAGCAGCTGCTCGCGCCCACGGCCGACTTCGTGCCGGCGCTCGCTCTCGGCGACACCGAGGAATAGATCACAGGCACGGGCATCCGCCCAGTACCGTGTGTCTGTGCCGCGCCGAAGATTCTCCACCCCCACGCCCGCTGCGCGCGCCCGTCATGCGAAGCGGCGCCGGGGCCGGGTGGCCAGAGCGGACAACGACCTCACCGCCGAGCAGTGGGCCTCGCTGCAGGAGGCCTGGGGCGGATGTGCGTACTGCGGAGCGGGCGACATCGCGCTCCAACGCGACTGCGTGATGCCGATCTCCCGCGGCGGTCGCTACACCGTCGAGAACGTGGTGCCCGCGTGCGGGTCCTGCAACGCGAGCAAGCGCAACGACGAGGTCACGTCGTGGCTCCGACGCAAGCGACTCGACGAACGCGCCTTCCTCAGCCGGTATGACGCCATTCTCCGCGACCTGCGCCCGACCGACTGATCGGGCCCGTCACCCGCTGCGGCGGGACTTCCAGACGGCCGCGGTGAGGTGCGCGGCGTCGGCCCGGGTGATGCTCTGCCAGTTGCGACCGCCCCGCGCGAACGACTCGTGCACGCCGGACGGCACCGCGGCCGGCTCCACCGGACGATCGAGCCAGTCGCACGCGCGCACGTGCACGAGGTCGACTGCACGGGCTTCGCCCGACGCGTCGTAGCGCCAGGGCCCGGCGATCCGGCCGAGCCACAGCAGTCCGTCGACGTCGCGCGTCCAGACGAACGACCCCTCGGAAACCGAGGAGAACCTCTCGAGCCTGCGCGCCGCCCGCTCACCGAAGGCGGCATCGACTGCGGCGAGCGCGTCGGCCGGCGACTCCGGGATGCGGTCGAGGCGACCTCCCACTCCGCAGACCCCGATCCGCAGCGCGCGCTCGACCGCGAGCCCCTCGCGCACCCCGTCGTCGCGCGACCGCATCGGGGCGCGGTACGCCGCGGGAACCTCGATGTCGTCGCCCGCGCGAGGTGCGGTGGTCATGCGAGCGGCACCAGCGTGGCGTCGACCCGTGCGCCGTCGATCGCGACCGACATCATCGTGCAGACGGGCTGCCTGCGGCGGTCGGTCGGCGACCCCGGGTTCAGCAGGCGCATCCCGGATGGGGCGACGGTGTCCCACGGGATGTGGGAGTGGCCGAACACGAGCAGGTCGACGCCCGGGAACGCCGCATCCATCCGCTCCTCGCGCCGCTGCTTCGGTCCGGTCTCGTGCACCACGGCGACCTCGACGTCCTCGACCGTCAGCCGTGCGATCTCGGGCAGTCGCTCTCGCAGCGCGGGGCCGTCGTTGTTCCCGTGGACGCCGACGAGCAGCCGCGACCGGGACTCGAGCAGATCCAGCGTCGCGAGGTCGATCCAGTCCCCCGCGTGCACGACGATGTCGGCGTCGTCGACCGCTCGCAGCACCGCGTCGGGAAGTCGCTTCGCACGGGCGGGCACATGCGTATCGGCGATCAGCAGCAGTCTCGTCGTCACGGTTCTCCGTCTCGGGTGGGCACGGGCATCCGCCTCCGACTCTACGCACGCGGTCCAGCGGGATGTCACACGCACCCAGCAAACGTTCAGGAAGGCGTAGGATCTCTCGGTGCCTTGGTATACCGGGCCATGGATCTAAGGAGCTGTATGAGTACGTCCACCGCCCCCGCGAACCCGCGTTCGCGTGTCATCACGGCGAGCCTGGTCGGCACCACGATCGAGTTCTACGACTTCTACGCCTATGCGACAGCGGCCGTGCTCGTGTTCCCCGTGCTGTTCTTCCCCACCGGCAACGACACCACGTCGCTGCTGTCATCGTTCGCCGTGTTCGGCGCCGCCATGGTCGCCCGCCCCATCGGCGCGGTCGTCTTCGGCCACTTCGGCGACAAGTTCGGACGCAAGGCGACGCTCGTCGCCTCGCTGCTCACGATGGGCATCGCGACCTTCATCATCGGCCTCCTTCCCACGTTCCAGCAGATCGGCTGGTGGGCGGCACTGCTGCTGCTGATCCTGCGCCTCGCTCAGGGCTTCGCCCTCGGCGGCGAGTGGTCGGGTGCCGCGCTGGTCGCCACCGAGAACGCTCCGGCCGGCAAGCGCGCCTGGTACGGCACGTTCCCGCAGCTGGGCGCACCGCTCGGCTTCATCATCGCCAACTTCCTCTTCCTCGGCATCAACTGGCTGCTTCCCCACGCCGACAACCCCGCGCTGAAGTCCGAGGCCTTCCTGTCGTGGGGCTGGCGCATCCCGTTCCTGTTCTCGGCCGTCATGGTCATCATCGGCCTGTGGGTGCGTCTGAAGCTCGTCGAGTCCGACACCTTCAAGAAGGCCGAGAAGAAGGGGGCGATCCGCAAGCTGCCCCTCGCGACCGTGTTCCGCCACCACTGGAAGCAGCTGATCCTCGGCACGTTCATCATGCTGGCGACGTACGTGCTGTTCTACCTGATGACCAACTTCACCCTCGCGTACGGCACCAAGCCGGCCACGCTCGAGACGGCGTCCGCCGCCGCTCAGGCCGCTGCCGAGGCGACGGGCAAGGACTTCGACGCGTCGGCCTTCGCCGCGCAGTTCTATCCGGGACTCGGGTTCGCCTACACGGACTTCGTGCTCATGCAGATCGTCGGCGTCGTGTTCTTCGGCATCTTCACCCTGCTCTCCGGTCCCATCGCCGACACGATCGGGCGTCGCAAGCTGCTGCTGTGGGTCACCGGGCTCATCATCGTGTTCGGCTTCACGTTCAACGCGTTCCTGCTCCCCGCGATGGACCCGAAGTTCACGGGCGCCCTCGCGCAGGCGTTCCTCGTGTTCGGGTTCATGCTCATGGGCGCGACGTTCGGTCCGATGGGAGCGCTGCTGCCCGAGCTCTTCCCGACGAACGTCCGCTACACGGGATCCGCGATCTCCTACAACGTCTCGTCGATCCTCGGCGCAGCCGTCGCTCCGCTCATCGCGCTCTGGCTCTGGGAGCTCGGCGACGGCGCTCCGTGGCTGGTGGGACTGTACCTGTCGGCGATGGGCGTGCTGACCTTCATCGCGCTCCTGCTGTCGAAGGAGACCAAGGACAACGACTACGAATCGGATCTCGGAGTCGCGGCCGCCGTCGAACTCTGACGCGCTCGTCCACACGAAGGGCGGCATCTCCTCGGGAGGTGCCGCCCTTCGTCGTCCGGCGGTCAGTAGGCGGCGTGGATGGTGCGCGTCGAGCCGTCGAGCACCATCGTCCCGCCGAACGGGACGATCCACTGCGGCCGCGTGTGGCCGAAAGGCACACCGACGCAGACCACCGCGTCGGGGTTGTACCGCGAGACCGTCTCGATCACCGCATCCCGTTGCGCGGCGCGCAGCGCGTCGGCCTCGGTCGGCGAGGGGAGGAACTCGAAATCGCTCACGGGCGGACGCGCGACGACCACTCCCGCGACCACATCGAGGATGCCGCGCTCGCCCAGCCCGCGCAGCCATCGCGCCACCCAGCTCGCCGGCGGACGCTCCTCGCTGGTCTCGAGCAGCAGGATCCCGCCGCGCAGGTCGTATGCCGAGGGCAGCCTGTCGGCGAGCGCGAGCTGATCGACGACCTCGAGGCAGCCGCCCCAGGTGCGACCTTCGACGCGGACAGCCGGACCCGACCAGGTCCAGTCCTCGGTCGCGACCCGATCGCCGTATTCGGTGAGAGCGCGCGGGTCCGTCCAGCGCCTCCCCACGTCCTCCGACTCTCCGGGCTCCGTGATCTCGACCGTGCCGCCGTCGAGCAGCGCCGCGCGCAGCGACCGCAGATGCACGTCGTCGACCGCGGGCCCCGGACCGAGATGCACGGCCGTGGATCCGCCGTAGTAGCCGCGGATCCCGAGGCTCCACAGCCAGTTGAGGATGTTGGTGTTGTCGCTGTAGCCGAGGAACGGCTTCGGGTCGGCCTGGGCGAGCGCGGCGTCGAGGTGCGGCACCACCAGGATCTGGTCGTCCCCGCCGATCGTCGCCAGGATCGCCCGGATGCTCGGGGCGGCGAAGGCCGCGTTCACATCGGCGGCCCGGGCTTCAGGACTCGCATCGAGCTGCCGCGTGGTCGGATACTCGACCGGGATCAGTCCGGTCAGCTGCTCGAGTCGGCTGAGCGCCTGCTCGTGGAGCTCGGGCGCGACCGCGGGCGCGGCGAAGGCGGGCGACAGGACGGCGACGCGGTCGCCGGGCACGGGTTTCGATGCGGACAGCATCGGCCCAGTCTCGCATCCTGAGCACGGAGATGAACGTCAATGCATGTTGACAAGAGGTCGATCGTCAACAAGTATTGACGCAGGAGGTTCCCCATGACCATGAAGACCGCCATCGCACAGGATGACGCCGGCGAGCCGCTCTCGGAGCTCCACCGCCTCGCCGCTCTGCGCAGCGAGCTGGCCAGGGCCGAGGAGACACAGGTGCGACGGGCGCGCAATCTCGGCTATTCCTGGCAGGCGATCGCGAGCTCCCTCGGCGTCTCGAAGCAGGCGGCGCACCGCCGTTTCGGCAGGCACTGACACTCATACAGCCCATCCACAGGATCCGCCCGCACACGAAGTACGGTCGAACTACCCCCTTTCAGAACGAGGTCCCGCATGTCCAGCACGGCGACATCACGCCGACGCGGACGCGGCGCGCACTACGACGGCCCGCGCGCCACTTTCCGCCAGCTCCTCCCCTTCCTCTTCGAGCACAGGCGCACGCTCATCGTCGTCGCTGTGCTCAGCGTCTTCGGGGCGGCCACCTCGCTCGCGCAACCGCTGCTGGTCGGGCAGCTCATCGAAGCCGTGCAGTCCGATCAGGGCCTCGGGATCCTGGTGTGGGTCCTCGTCGGTCTCGTGATCGTGTCGTCGATCATCTCCGGCTACCAGCACTATCTGCTGCAGCGCACCGGCACCGCGGTCGTGTACTCGAGCCGTCGCAAGCTGATCTCGCGCATCCTTCACCTGCCCATCAGCGAGTTCGACGCCCGCCGGACCGGAGACCTCGTCTCGCGCGTGGGCACCGACACGACACTGCTCTACGCCGTGCTCACCCAGGGACTGGCGGATGCCGTCGGCAGCGCGATCCTCTTCCTCGGCGCGCTGATCGCCATGCTCGTGATCGACCCGGTCCTGCTGCTGCTCATCGTCGTCGTGATCGGAGCCTCGGTCGTCGTCGTCACGGCGCTCAGCGGCCGCATCCGCACCGCGTCCACCGCTCAGCAGGAGAAGGTCGGCGAACTCGCCTCCGGGGTCGAGCGCGCCGTCGGCTCGATCCGCACCGTGCGCGCCTCGGGAGCCACCGAGCGCGAGACCGAGACCGTGTCGGCGCTCGCCTCGGAGGCCTACGGCATCGGGGTGCGGATCGCCAAGATCTCGTCGCTCGTGGTCCCCATCGCCGGAGTCGCACTGCAGGTGTCGCTCCTGGTGGTGCTGGGCGTCGGCGGCTTCCGGGTCGCGGCCGGCGCGATCACGATCGCCTCGCTGATCACGTTCATCCTGTTCCTGTTCATGCTCGTGATGCCGCTCGCCACCACCTTCGGGGCGATCACCTCGGTGAACCAGGCACTCGGCGCCCTCGGCCGCATCCAGGAGGTGCTGAACCTGCCGACGGAGACCCAGCACGACGCCGAGATCGCCGCATCCGTCCCCCGCGATGTGGCAGACCCCCTCGCTCCGGCGATCGAGTTCCGTGACGTGCGCTTCCGCTATCCCGAGAACGTGGTCGCCGCTCGCCTCGCCGCCGCGAAGGAGGCGCAGACGCTTCTGGCCGACGCGCACCTCGAACCGACCGACGACTCGGCCGCCGCGGCCGAGCGCGAGGTGCTGCGCGGCGTCTCGTTCGCGGTGCCCCGAGGTGCGCGCGTCGCGCTCGTCGGGCCCAGCGGTGCCGGCAAGAGCACGATCCTCTCGCTCGTGGAGCGCTTCTACGACCCGACAGGCGGTTCGATCCGCCTCTACGGCCACGACTCGCGCACCTACCCACGCGACGAGCTGCGCGCGCAGTTCGGCTACGTCGAGCAGGACGCCCCCACTCTCGCCGGCACGCTCGGCGACAACCTGCGTCTCGCCTCGCCGGATGCCTCGGATGCGGCCTGCGAACAGGTGCTGCGCGCGGTGAACCTGGGCGACGTGCTCGATCGCGATCCGCTGCGTCTCGATGCCCCCGTCGGCGAAGACGGCGTGATGCTCTCAGGAGGAGAACGCCAGCGTCTCGCGATCGCCCGCGCGCTGCTCACCGACGCACCGATCCTGCTGCTCGACGAGTCGACCTCGTCGCTCGACGGCGTGAACGAGCAGCGCATGCGCGAGGCCATCGACGCGGTCTCGACCGATCGCACCCTCATCGTGATCGCTCATCGACTGTCGACCGTCGTCGACAGCGATCTCATCGTCGTGCTGCAGGACGGCGCAGTGGTCGGTCAGGGCACTCACGCCGAGCTGATCGAGTCGACGCCGCTCTATCGCGACCTGGCTCGGCACCAGCTGCTCGCCTGAGCGTCGCGGCAGGGGCGCACGCGGCCAGCGCGGGAGAAGTACGCGAAGGCGGGATGCCGGAGACCACTCAGCCATGGGTTCGTCTCTGACGTCCCGCCTTCGCGGGTCTGGGGCCACGGGGGCCGTGGAGCGCCGGCTCCCCCGAACCGGCGCCCGGTCTGTCACGCCTTGTCGAGGCGGTAGCGCAGCGAGGCGAGCTCGGCCCGGAGGGCGGCGGGGACCTTGTCGCCGAAGGTGTCGTAGAACTCCTCGGTGAGGTCGGCCTCGGTCTTCCAGGCGTCGGTGTCGATCGAGAAGAGCTCCTCGAGGTCGGCCTCGGGCACGTCGATGCCGTCGAGATTGAGGTCCTCGATCAGCGGCAGGCGACCGATCGGGCTGTCGACCGTCGAGACCTCGCCGGAGACGCGACGGATGATCCAGTCGACGACTCGCGAGTTGTCGCCGAATCCGGGCCACAGGAAGCGGCCGTCCGCGCCACGACGGAACCAGTTCACCTGGAAGATGCGCGGTGCGCGGTCGAACCGGAGACCACGGCCGACCTTCAGCCAGTGACCGAAGTAGTCGGCCATGTTGTAGCCGCAGAACGGGAGCATGGCGAACGGATCGCGACGCAGCTCGCCGACCTTGCCCTCCGCAGCCGCGGTGCGCTCGGACGAGATGTTGGAGCCGAGGAACACGCCGTGGGTCCAGTCGGTGGCCTCGACGACGAGCGGCACATTGGTCGCCCGACGTCCGCCGAAGAGGATCACGTCGAGCGGCACCGCCTCCTCCCAGTCCTCCGAGATCTGCGGGCACTGCGCGGCCGAGACCGTGAAGCGCGAGTTCGGATGCGCGGCGGGGCGGCCGGAGTCCGGCGTCCAGTCGTTGCCCTCCCAGTCCGTGAGGTGGGCGGGCGCCTGATCGGTCAGACCCTCCCACCAGACGTCTCCGTCGGGGCGGAGTGCGACGTTCGTGAAGATCGTGTTGCCCCAGAGGGTCTCGACCGCGGTGACGTTCGTCGACTCGCCCGTGCCCGGCGCGACGCCGAAGAACCCGGCTTCCGGGTTGATCGCCCAGAGGCGGCCGTCTTCACCGGGGCGGATCCACGCGATGTCGTCGCCGAGCGTCTCGACGCGCCATCCCGGGATGGTCGGGCGCAGCATCGCGAGGTTCGTCTTGCCGCACGCGGAGGGGAACGCCGCAGCCACGTGGTACGCCTTGCCCGTGGGATCGATCACCCGGATGAGCAGCATGTGCTCGGCGAGCCAGCCCTCGTCGCGGGCGATGACCGAGGCGATGCGCAGGGCGAAGCACTTCTTCGCGAGGATCGCGTTGCCGCCGTAGCCCGAGCCGAAGGAGTAGACCTCGAGCGTCTCGGGGAAGTGCACGATGTACTTGTCGTCGTTGCAGGGCCACTCGACGTCGGGCTCTCCCGCAGCGAGCGGCGCGCCGACGGAGTGCACGGTCTTGACCCACGGAGCGCCGTCGGCGATCTGGCGGGTGACCGCATCGCCGACGCGCGTCATGATGCCGATCGACGCGACTGCGTAGGCGCTGTCGGTGACCTGGACGCCGATGTGCGAGAGCGGTCCCCCGACGGGCCCCATCGAGAAGGGCACGACGAACATCGTGCGGCCTCGCATGGATCCCTCGAAGATCTCGGTCATCTTCTCGCGCATCTGCGCAGGAGGAGCCCAGTTGTTGGTCGGGCCGGCATCCTCTTCACTCTCGGACGAGATGTAGGTGCGGCCCTCCGTGCGTGCGACGTCGCTGGGGTGCGAGCGGGCGAGGTACGAGCCGGGACGCCACTCGGGGTTCAGCTTGATCAGCTTGCCCTCGTCGACGAGCCCGCGCAGCAGCCAGTCGTTCTCGGCACGCGAGCCGTCGACCCAGTGAATCGAGGCCGGCTGCGTGAGCGCCGCGATCTCATCGACCCAGGCGGCGAGCTCTGCCATCGCAGGGGTGTCATACGTCGGAGCCGTCCCGAAGGTGCGCACAGGTGCGACAGATGATGCTCGGGGGGTGAAGACTTCGGCGATCGCCATGACTACTCCTTTGAAGTGAGGGGCGTTTGTTCCATCTTCTTCCGGTTGGTGCACGACTTTCTGCCATTCCGGGCGATAAGAATCGCGCTTCTTTCGCTAGTATCAAGGAATGGCTCCTTCCGGCATCCACCTCGCGACTCTCGGCCACCGCATCAGGCACCACCGCCTCGAGAAGCGCTTCACGCTCGATGAGCTGGGCGCACTCGTCGGCGTCGCCGGTTCGCAGCTGAGCCTGATCGAGAACGGCAAGCGCGAACCGAAGCTCTCGCTGCTGCAGGCCATCGCGCTGGCGACGGGCACCGAGGTCACCGACCTCATCTCGGGCGAGCCGCCGAATCGTCGCGCCGCTCTCGAGATCGAACTCGAACGCGCCCAGGAGAGCCCGGTGTTCCGGCAGCTCGGCATCGCCCCCGTGCGCGTCACGAAGGGGATGAGCGACGAGACGATCGAGTCGCTTCTGGGCCTTCATCGCGAACTCCAGCGACGCGAACGAGAGGCGATCGCCACGCCCGAAGAAGCCAGACGAGCGAACACCGAGCTGCGTCTGCGGATGCGCGAGCAGAACAACTACCTCGCGGACATCGAGAGACTCGCTGAGAAGCAGCTGCGGTCCGCCGGGCACGTGCAGGGCGCGCTGACGCACCGCACCGTGAGCATCATGGCCGACAAGCTCGGCTTCGAACTGATCTACGTCAACGATCTGCCGCACTCGACCCGCTCGGTCACCGACCTCGAGAACGGGCGCATCTACCTGCCGCCCGCATCGATCCCCGGGGGTCACGGCCTGCGGTCCATGGCACTGCAGGCGATGGCGCACCGGCTGCTCGGCCACACCCCGCCCACCGACTACGCCGACTTCCTGCAGCAGCGGCTCGAGATCAACTACTTCGCCGCCGCGTGCCTGATGCCCGAGACGGCGTCCGTCGCCTTCCTGCAGCAGGCGAAGAAGGATCGCAACCTCGCGGTCGAAGACTTCCGCGACGCATTCGGCGTGACCCACGAAGCGGCCGGGATGCGCATGACGAACCTCCTCACCCAGCACCTGGGCATGTCACTGCACTTCCTCCGTGTCGACGCCACGGGTGCGATCACGAGGGTCTACGAGAACGACGACCTCCCCCTGCCGATGGACGTCACGGGCGCTGTCGAGGGCCAGCGGGTGTGCCGGAAGTTCCAGGCGCGCGCGGCATTCACGCAGCAGAACCGCACGAACGAACACCACCAGTACACCGACACACCCTCCGGCACCTTCTGGTGCTCCACGCAGACCGGCGCCTCGACCGACGGCGAGTTCTCGATCACGGTGGGCGTTCCCTTCGACGACGCGCGCTGGTGGCGTGGGCGCGAGACCGCCGACCGCGCGGTCTCGACCTGCCCGGATGAGGCGTGCTGCCGCCGCCCCTCGGCCGACCTCACCGAACGGTGGAACGGGAAGGCCTGGCCGAGCGCCCGCGTGCACACCCACATGTTCTCGCCGCTCCCCCGTGGCGCGTTCCCCGGCGTCGATGACAACGAGGTCTACAACTTCCTCGGACGCCACGCGAGCGAGTGATCCGCGCCGACTCGGCGACTCAGCCGTCGAGGAAGCGCGTGAACCGAGCGAGCGCTGCCCGCACCGCCTCGTCGTCGACCGGCCGCGAATCGGGCACTGACTCGAAGAGCTCCGGCGGAGAACCGAGCGAGGCGCTCGCGTGCGTCCAGCATCCGATCACCCGGCCGTCGGCGACGAGCGTCGCCCGCACCATGCCGTTCTTGCCCGGCCCGACGAGAGCGAGATGCTCAGGGGCGCAGACGTCCGTGCGGTCGGCGTAGGAGATGTAGTACTCGTCGAAGGCTCCGAGCGCCAGCACCGCCGGGGCACTCGATGACCGCCGCGGACGAGCGACGCCGACGAACACACCCTCGTCGACCTCGACCACGCGCGCCGCCGCGCGATCTCGCGCCTCGCGCGCCTGCCCCAGCGTGAGGCCGGACCACCAGGCGAAGTCCGCGACTCCGGCCGGCCCGTGCCCGTCGATGTAACGCACGAAGAGCTCGGCGAGCGGGTCATCGGGGGCCGCATGCTCGCTGATGTGCTGATCGACCAGGACGAAGCGCTGCTCCCGACTCACACCGTCGCGCGCGACCACCGGACCCTGGCAGATCAGGCCGTCGAGCGTGAGCTCGCTCAGCAGGTGGATGCCCCGCTGCCCGGCCGGGTCGATGCCGACACCGGCGAACACCTCGAACATCTCGGCCCGCGTGAGGCCTCCGTCACCCAGACGAGGCACGGCTGCCGCCACGACCGCCGCGACCATCGGCGCGTCGATCCCAAGATCGCGGCGCCTGCCCGCCGCCTGTCGACGCTGCCGCTCAGCGGTCACGGACATCACCCAGCGAAGGTCACGCGCCGGAATGATGTGCAGGGTGCCGCGCATGGTCCACGCCCGAACCAGGTCGCCCCGGTCGAAGGCGCGATCCACCGTGCGGAGCGCGGACTCGCCGCGCGTGCGGGAAGCCAGTGCCCACCTCCCCGCGATGAAGTCCTGACTCTGCACGGCGAGCATGTGCGACGCGGCATCCGTCACCGTGCGCGCCGGAGTGCTCAGCCGATGAGAGCGGAGCCGCTCGGTGCGCAGAGTCGCGGTCTTCATGCCCTCATCATGCCGGGCAGGACGGACATCGCGCACTCAGCCGCGCAGCGTCACCTCACGGCGCTCGGGGAGCACGATCGGATGCGAACCGGCCATGACCTCGAGCACGCGGATCACCTGGCACGAGTACCCGTACTCGTTGTCGTACCAGACGTACAGCACGACATCCCGGTCGTTCGCGATGGTGGCGAGGCCGTCGACGATGCCCGCGCGGTGCGAGCCGACGAAGTCCGTCGAGACGACCTCGGGGCTCTCGACGTAGTCGATCTGCTGGCGCAGCTTCGAGTGCAGCGAGACGCGGCGCAGGTAGTCGTTGAGGTCGGCCCTGACCGCCGGACGCTCGAGGCTGAGGTGCAGCACGGCCAGCGACACATCGGGCGTCGGCACGCGAATCGCAGAGCCGGTGAGCTTGCCCTCGAGCTCGGGCAGCGCCCGCGCCACGGCCTTCGCCGCGCCCGTCTCGGTGATCACCATGTTGAGCACGGCCGACCGGCCACGACGGTCACCGCTGTGGAAGTTGTCGATCAGGTTCTGGTCGTTGGTGAACGAGTGCACCGTCTCGACGTGACCCCGCACGATGCCGTACGCCTCGTCGATCGCCTTGAGCACCGGGGTGATGGCGTTCGTGGTGCACGAGGCTGCGGTGATGATCCGGTCGTCGGGCTCGATCGTGCTGTCGTTGATGCCGTGCACGATGTTCTTGAGTGCGCCCTTGCCAGGCGCCGTGAGCAGCACGCGAGCGACCCCCGCCGACTCCAGGTGGCGGCTGAGACCCGCCTCGTCGCGCCATCGTCCGGTGTTGTCGACGACGATCGCGTCGTCGATGCCGTACGCCGTGTAGTCGATCGTCGAGGGGTCGTCGGAATAGATCACCTGGATGCGGGTGCCGTTCGCGATGATCTGGTCGGCGTCCTCATCGACCGTCACGGAGCCTGCGAAGCGGCCGTGCACCGAGTCGCGCAGCAGCAGCGACGCGCGCTTGACGAGATCGTTCTCCGAACCGCGGCGCACGACGATGGCCCGCAGACGCAGGCCACTGCCACCACCCGTGTGCGCGATGAGGATGCGCGCAAGCAGGCGCCCGATGCGTCCGAAGCCGTAGAGCACGACATCGGTGGGGGCCGCTGCGACCGCTCCGACCGCCGGCGCGAGCGCCTCGGCCAGATAGGCGTCGAGGGGCAGCTCGCTGTCGGAATGACCTGCGGCGAGGCGCGCGAGGTCGAGCGAGGATGCACCGGGGGCGAGTTCGTGGACGCCCTCGAGCACGGCCAGAGTCTCGTCGACGGCGAGTCGCTCATGCCCGAGCTGCGCCACCCTGTCGTGCACCTCGACGATGCCGGTGGCCGACAGACCGAGAAGTCGGTGGCCGTGGAGGGAGGTGACCACATCACGCTCGCGCTTGAGGGCGCCGATGAGCGGGATCATCCGCTCGGCCAGCTCTTCTCTCGCCGTCCAGTCGTCGTGGGGTGCGGCGGTTACGTTCATCTGCGTCCTTGCATGTGTGAGCGCGCCGAGGTCGCCGGCGCGCGAGATTGCCGGGTGAGCTTCGGGGGATGCCTCCAGGGTACGCGCCGGGCGCGAGGGTTCTGAAATCAGAGGCCACGCGCTGCCCGGACCGGCCTCGGGCCGATCGGACCGGGCGGCCGTCAGGACCCGAGGCACATGACGGAGACTCCCGCCGCCATCGCCCACGACTCGACCGCGAGCAGGCGGGCGGTACGCCCCTGATGCACGGGGACGAGCACCCATTCGGCGACGACCGTCCAGAGCACGACACCGATGACGCCGACGATCACGAGCGCCGAGAGGAGCCCGCCGAGCTCATGCCCACCGTGAGCCCCGACCTCGACCGCCCCCGCCATCGCCTGGCCCGTCGACAGGCTCTCGAACGAGCAGATCGCCATGACGAGCGACACCAGTGCACGGTGACAGCAGGTGGCGGCCGCGGGCGTTCCGCGCACGCCCGCCGTGCCGAGCATCGCGGAGACGAGGAGCACGAGTGCGGTCACCAGGCCGATCAGCGGATCGCCACCGCTCACCGCGATCACGATCATCGCCGCTGCCATGATCAGGGCGCTCTGCCTCCCCTGCCACGGCACAGCCCGCCAGACGGCGATGCACGCAGCGGCGGAGACGACGGCGGCGAGCGCCATCAGCCACGGTGCTGCGGGGAGGAGGTGATCCACACACGCATCATATTGATCAATCGCTCAAAATAGCGAGACCCGTGACTCATGCACCAGGATGGGCATGTGCCCCGCGTCGTAGACCACGATGAGCGCCGCCGGCAGATCGCCGAGGCGCTGCTCGCCGTCGCCGCTCGCGATGGACACGAAGCGGTATCGTCTCGCGCGGTCGCCAAAGAGCTCGGTGTCGCCACCGGCTCTCTCTGGCACTACTTCGACGGATTCGACGACGTCGTGCGTGCAGCCGCTGTGGAGATCACCCGACGCACCGACGAGCGCATCCGGTCGGTGACGACCGGGCTCCGCGGGCTGAGCAGGCTCGACGCCCTCATGCGGGAGGTCCTCCCCGTCGACGCGGAGACGCGCACGGAAGCGTATGTCGTCG
The DNA here is from genome assembly GCF_001266755.1 of Microbacterium sp. CGR1. Taxonomy (NCBI): domain Bacteria; kingdom Bacillati; phylum Actinomycetota; class Actinomycetes; order Micrococcales; family Microbacteriaceae; genus Microbacterium; species Microbacterium sp. CGR1. Next base: position 94,770 of record NZ_CP012299.1, on the reverse strand, counting down.
TCGGATTCTGGGGCCGCCTCGCGACCCTCGCCTCAGACCCGGACGCCGGCTCCCCCACTCGCGCGACCTGGCAGAACGGCATCAGCGAAGCCATCGACGAAGCGGTCGCCGACGGCGAGCTGTCCCCCACCACACCGAAGCACGCGGTGATGTCGCTGCTCCGTTCGATCACCTACGGACAGCAGGTGCTGGAGGTCACCGAGCCCCGTGGCGCGGACGCTCACCTCGCGGTGCTCGACAGCATCCTCGCGCCCTGGCGCGCCTGAGTCAGTGCCACACCCCGCACGCTCGCGCCACCTGCCAGCCGCGCACGCTCACTCGGCCTGCTGACGATGTGCTCTTGTGCGCCTCGTCGCGCCGTCGTACCATCGACCCAATCCGTTTATTGAGCGAACGCTCGAAATAGTGAGGTAGGCCGATGTCCCACCCCCAGCCCGTCACCATCGACAGGATCGCCGCGCCGCACCCGCTCGACCCCCTCACCGGCGAGGAGATCGCGGCGGCCCGAGCCGTGCTCGAGTCCGCCGGACTGCTCGGCGAGACCGTCCGCGTGCCGATGCTGCTGCCCGATGAGCCCACCAAGGAGGAGCTCGCCGCATGGAGGCCGGGCGCCCCCATCGATCGCCGCATCGACGCGACTCTGCTCGACACCGCGACCGGCGTCGCGAGCGAAGTCGTCGTCTCGATCACCCGCGGCGAGGTGCTGCGCGCCGAGCGGGTCCCCAACGATGCGCCACCCTACGGCCAGCCCCAGTACCTCTTCGAGGAGTACGAGCGCGCTGAGGCGATCGCGAAGGCGTCACCAGAATGGCAGGCGGCGATGACGCGCCGAGGACTCGCCGCGCACATGGCCCTCGCGTTCTGCGGACCGCTCGCACCCGGGTACACCGGCCGCGCCGATGAGGTGGGCCGCCGGGTCATCCGCTCTCTCACCTTCCTCAAGTTCGACGAGCACGACTCCCCCTGGGCCCACCCAGTCGAGGGACTGGTCGTGCACATCGACCTCACGACGAACAGCGTGATCCGCATCGACGACGAGGGCGACGTGCCGGTGCCGGCGGGCCACGGAAACTACTACCCCGAGGTGCAGGGCGCCGCGCGCACCTCGCTCAAGCCGATCGAGATCACGCAGCCGGAAGGGCCCAGCTTCGCCGTCAGCGGCTCGCTCGTCGAGTGGGAGAACTGGTCGATGCGGGTGAGCTTCAACGCCCGCGAGGGTCTCGTGCTGCACGACGTCAGGTTCGACGGACGGTCGGTGCTCAATCGGGCGAGCGTGCCCGAGATGGTCGTGCCCTACGGCGACACCGCACCCGGGCGCTTCTGGATCAGCTACTTCGACGCCGGCGAGTACCTTCTCGGCAAGAACGCGAACCACCTCGAGCTCGGCTGCGACTGCCTGGGGGTGATCCGCTACCTCGACGGCTATGTCGCCGACGACCACGGCCATCCGGTGCGCATCCCGAACGTGGTGTGCATGCACGAGGAGGACTACGGCATCCTCTGGAAGCACACCGACCTCGCCGGCCGCTCGGACGTGCGCCGCTCGCGCCGCTTCGTGGTGTCGTACTTCTCGACGATCGGCAACTACGACTACGGGTTCTACTGGCACTTCTCCCTCGACGGCTCGATCGAGGTCGTCGCCAAGGCCACCGGGATCGTGTTCGCCGGCGCCGGCGAACCGGGGGTGCGGCAGAAGCACGCCACCGAGCTCGCGCCGGGCGTCTTCGCGCCGGTGCACCAGCACCTGTTCTGCGCACGGCTCGATGTCGCCGTCGACGGCGAGGAGAACCGTCTGGTCGAGATCGACGCGCAGCGCATCCCGATGGGGCCGGACAACCCGTTCGGCAATGCCTTCACGTGGTCGGAGACTCCGTTGCTCTCTGAGGGCGGGGCGCAGCGGGAGGCGGACACCTCGGTCGCGCGCGCGTGGGAGGTGCAGAGCACCACTCGGACGAACCACGTCGGCCGCCCCACGGCCTATCACCTGATCCCGGAGCCCACCGCTCTGCTGATGGCCGACCCCGCGTCATCCGTCGCCGCGCGTGCGGCGTTCGCGACCAAGCATCTCTGGGCCACCCGCCATGAACACGGGCAGATCTGGCCGGCCGGCCGGTATCCGAACGCGCACCAGGGAGGCTCCGGTCTGCCGGAGTACTCGGCGGGCGACCGTTCGCTCGACGGCGAGGACATCGTGCTGTGGCACACCTTCGGACTCACGCACTTCCCGCGCCCCGAGGACTGGCCGATCATGCCGGTCGACTATGCCGGATTCTGGTTCAAGCCGAACGGCTTCCTCGATCAGAACCCCGCGATGGATGTTCCCGAGTCGTCTCAGGCGCACGTCACCGAGGACGCCGGATGCTGCGGAGGTGGCGAGGGCTGCACCTGCTCCCATTGAGCCGCGGCGTCGGCCTCGGCGGTCGACGCGGCGTCGTCATCGGGAACGCCCTGGCGGAAGCACGCGGCGAAGGTACCCCTCACGACAGTGCGGCGATCGCGACACGGAGGATGCCGTCGGCGCTGTCGAGCGCGTTGGCCGAGGCTTCTGCGGACGCCCCCGTGGCGACCATCAGGATCGCGAGCTTGACCGATCCCCCCGCCGCATCCAGGGCGGCGGAAGCCTGGTCGACCTCTGCGCCGGTGAGCTCCGTCACGGTGCGGATCGAGCGCGCGCGCAGCTTCTCGTTCGTCGCCTGAAGATCGACCATCACGCCGTGATAGGTCTTGCCGAGCTTGATCATCGACAGCGTGGTGAGCATGTTCACGACGAGCTTCTGGGCTGTTCCCGACTTCAGACGCGTCGATCCCGAGATGAACTCGGGCCCCGTGACCACCTCGATCGCGATCTCGGCGACCGCACCGATCTCGGATGCCGGATTCGAGGCGATCGCCACGGTGAGCGCGCCGACTCCCCGAGCGAACTCCAGACCGCCGACGACGTACGGGGTGCGACCCGACGCCGAGATCCCGACGACGGCGTCGCGCTCGGTGAGGCCGAGTTCGCGCAGCGAGGCTGCTGCCGCCGCGTCGTCGTCCTCGGCATTCTCGACCGCCGACCGGATGGCCGTCTCGCCTCCGGCGATCAGCCCCACCACCATCGAGGGGTCGGTGCCGAAGGTCGGCGGGCATTCGCTCGCGTCGAGAACTCCGACGCGGCCTGCGGTGCCCGCCCCGAGATAGATGAGTCGTCCGCCGGCGCGGAAGCGGGCGGTGATGCCGTCGACCGCCGCGGCGATCTCCGCGCTCCGCTCGCCGACGGCCGCCGGCACACGATGATCTTCCGCGTTCATGCGCCGCACGAGCTCATCGGTGTCGAGCAGATCGAGGTCGCCGCGATCGGTCGTCGACGCCTCGGTGCCGAGCGTCGAGAGGACGTCGAGGAGCGCGGTCAGTCTGGCGTGTTCATTCGGCACGATGCACGAACCTTTCGTGGGGAAGATCGGTGCGCTCCGCGAGCAGAAGCGCTCCGTCGAGGGCGTCGCCGGAGGAGACGACGACCGTGCGGTCAGCGGCGCGGAGCGCCTGGGCGAGCGACGAGCGGAACCAGACGTGGTCGGTGAGCCCTCCGTGCAGGGCGACCTCGCGACTGCTCGAGGACGCCGCGATCGCCGACGCGACGAGCAGGCGGATGCCCTCGGCGGCGATGTCCGCGGAGACGGCGTCGCCGCTCTGCGCCGCATCGAGAAGCAGCGGCGCCAGAGTCGCGAGGCGGCGAGGCACCGGCCCGTCCATGGAGATCCAGGCGGGAACCGCGGCGGGCTCGCCGATCGTCGCCGCAACCGCATCGGTGAGCACGGTCTCGACCGCGAGCCCGACCGAGGCGCGCAGGACGGCACGCAGCGCCTCGCGCCCGAACCAGGATCCGCTGCCGAGGTCTCCCAGCTCGGGCCCCCACCCGTCGACCAGCGTCGCCACCTCGCCGTCGATGCCGAGGGCCGCAGCGCCCGTTCCGGCGATCAGCAGTACGCCCGCACCGCCCCCGAGCGCTCCGGCATGAGCGGACACCACGTCGGAGGTCACCGCGACGGGCACGTGAAAGGCATCGGCGAGGACGGCGGCGAGCTCTGATGCGGCCTCGGGGGCGGCCCAGGCTCCGGCCGCACCCACCGAGACCACGGAGATCTGTGCATCGAGATGATCTCTCATCGGCAGAATCGCGGCGAGAGCTGCGTCGACGCCGCCTGCGGCCGCGAGCCCGGGAGCCCCGATCCCGTCGTACACGGGACGCCGGGGCACTCGACGCTCATCGGCGGCAGAGACGACGCCGGAGGATTCGGCGAGCACGGCCCGGCAGCGCGACTTGCCGAGGTCGACGGCGACGAGAGCATGCGAAGAGGGCATGGAAATAGTCTACGCACGAGCATCCGATCATGAAAGAATTGTTCACACGCCCGAAATCCGCCTCTGACGCAGGAGAGCCATGAGCATCCAGACGACGATCGCCTCGGCCGCCGAGAAGCTGCCGCCGTCGCTGGCCCGCATCGCTCGGACGATCGCCGATGATCCCACCGTCGTCGTTGACAGCACGATCACCGAGATCGCGGCGAGGTGCGACACCTCGGTCGCCTCTGTCGTCCGCTTCTGCCGCACCATCGGTGTGAACGGCTACGCCGCGCTGCGGATGGCGCTGGCCACAGAGCTCGGTCGCGAATCCGTGCAGTTCCCCGCGGCATCGGGTTTCGGATCCGAGATCTCCGCGGCCGACACCCTGCGGGAGGCGACCGCGAAGGTCGCCGCACTCGAGCTGCTGGCCATCGAGGAGACCGTCGCGAACCTCGACTACGACGAGCTCGCGGCCGCGGTCGAGGCGATCGACGACGCCGACCGCGTCCTGCTCTTCGGGATCGGCGCGAGCGGACAAGCTGCTGCGGATCTCGGCCGCAAGCTGCTCCGCATCGGACATGCGGCGATCGTCCTGACGGACGCGCACGAGGCGAGCGCCGCCGCATCGCTCGGAGCGAGGAAGACCGTGGCGATCGGGTTCTCACATTCGGGAACGACCCGCGAGACCGTGCACTTCCTGCAGACGGCACGGGCTGCATCCGGCACCACGATAGGCGTCACGGGTGGGCCGGCCTCGCCGCTCGCCGAGAACTGCGACCACGCCCTGCTCACGCGGGCGCGTGAGCCTCGCCTCCGCGCGGGCGCGATGGTGAGCCGCATCGCGCAGCTCGCACTGGTGGACTGCCTGTTCGTCGGCGTCGCCCAGCGCCGGCACGCGCACACCATCCATGCGCTGCAGCGCACGGCGGATGCCACGCAGCCGCTGCGCTGAGGACCGACGCTCAGGCCGGGGTCGGACCGGGCCGCTGCCCCGCGTGCACGGGCCCGGCGGGGTGCGCTGATGCGGCGGGGTGCACCGATCCTGCGGTCCGGAGGAACACGATGATCCAGCTGAAGATCAGCACCGCCGCGATCAGCTCGACCGCCGTGAGGTTGTAGTAGCCGACGGCGAAGAACACGCCGAGCAGCACGATCACGAGCACGTAGATCCACCCGAGCACCACGAACACCCGTGGGATCGTGCGCACGAACCAGGGCAGCCCGACGACGATCACGGCGAACGCGACGGTCATCCCGGTGGCGACGGTGTTGTGCACGAGGAAGAACTCGTCGACCGGGAAGATCCCGACGCACGCGAGGAAGATCCCGATCAGGATCAGCCCGCCTCGCACCACGCGCCGTCCGCGACGATCGACGTGGTCGTCGACCGGCAGCCCCGCCGTGGCATAGCGGGCGATCGTCGTCACCAGGACCCCGGCGATGATCAACGTCGCGTTGAACGCCAGAGACGCGCTGTTGCTGCTCATCCCCAGCGCCGACAGGTTGTCCTGCCACCAGTGCACATCGCTGGAGGCGAGCATCGCCGCGAAGGCGCCCACCACGAGGAAGACCGCCAGGACGAGGGAGAGCACCATCGGCGTGAGCGCCACCGCGCTCAGGAACGTCACATAGGCGGTGAGGGCGAACGCGACGGCCACCAGGATCGCCCCGGGGAAGGCGAACACCGGGGCGTCGGTGAAGCTGCGATCGAGCAGTTCGGCGATTCCGAGCCATCCGAGGTACGCGATCGCGGCGTGCGCGAAGGCGATGGCGGCCAGGTCGTACCAGCGCAGCCGATCCCCGGGGACGCTGAATCCATCACGGGTGCCGTCCGGCGCGACCGCCGCCGGTCGCACGACGAGACGCCCGAGCGCGAACGCCAGGACGGCGGTGATCGCGCCGCCGTAGGCGGCGAACGCGCCGATCGAGCCGGTGCCGCTGATCGCCATCTCCTGACCCCAGAAGACCGGCCACCCGATGGCGAAGCCGAGCACGAAGAACACCGCCCCGACTATGAGCGCGGTGGCCTCGAAGACCGCATCCGCTGTGTCGGGTCCGCGCAGCTGACGCAGGACCTGCATGACCTTCTCGCCGACATATCGCATCACTGGCCTCCGCCCACATCATAGAAGCCTCGCCCTCCGGACCGCGCCGGTGATAGCATCACGGCACGGATCGTATACAACGTCGTCGTTCCACCACCCGAGGTGATCAGTCATGAACGGTGCACTCGCCGCCCCCGCCGAATCGGTGTCGACGCTCGTCGCGCGCAACATCAGCGAGTTCCGGGCCGCCGTCTCGGAGTCCTTCGTGCCGCTCCAGGTGTCGACGGCCGGGCCCGACCACTTCCGCGGGATCATCCGCGGCGCCTCGGTCGACGAGGTGCACGTCAACGAGGTGCGCGCCACCTCGCACGTCGTCGAGCGGACACCCGAGCTCATCGCACGCAGCGACCGGTCGTACTTCAAGCTGAGCCTCATGCTCGCCGGCACCGGGATGCTGATCCAGGACGACCGGGAGGCCGTGCTCCAGGCCGGCGATCTCGCCGTCTACGACACCGACCGCCCGTACTCGCTGGTCTTCGACGATGACTTCCGCACGATGGTCGTGATGTTCCCCAAGCACCTGATCAGCCTGCCCTCCGACATGATCGGCCAGCTCACCGCGGTGCGCATCTCGGGTCAGGGCGGTCTCGGCGGAATGGTCGTGCCGTATCTGACGCAGCTCGCAGGCAACCTCGACCAGCTCGCCGGCACGACAGGGGCACGACTGGCGCACAGCGCGCTCGACCTCGTCACGACGGTGTTCACCCGCGAGCTGGGCCTCGACGAGGTGTCGGCCGACCCTCATCGCGCGCTCGTGCAGCGCATCCGCTCGTACATCGACCGCAACCTCGCCTCGACGGATCTCGGACCCGCGACGATCGCATCGGCGCACTTCATCTCGACCCGTCACCTGCACGGCCTGTTCCAGGAGCAGGGCGTGACGGTGTCGACCTGGATCCGCACCCGCCGCCTCGAGCAGTGCCGTCGCGATCTGCTCGACCCGATGCTCGCCGACCGGCCCGTCGCCGCGATCGCGGCCCGATGGGGCTTCGTGGATGCGGCGCACTTCAGCCGCGCGTTCAAGTCGGCGTTCGGCATCTCCCCCAGCGAGTACCGCGCGGCGCACTGAGCGCAGCGCAGCGGGAGAACGTCCGTCAGGGGACGTAGACCGGCGGCGCGAACATCGTGCCGCCGTACAGCATCTGCACGGCGACGAAGCCCGGCAGCGACACGGCCGCCACGAGCGCGAGCGCGAGCATCGCACTGAGAAGCACCCCGCGGCGTCCTCCGTCCCGGACGGCGAAGAAGGCGCCGATCGCGATCAGGGCGTGGAGCACCAGCACGGGCACGAGGCCGATGGTGAACCCCCAGCCCTCCATCGTCGACCCTGCGGAGACGGCCTTCGACTGCTCGCTGAACTCCTCCTCGTACGACATCCCGCACCAGACCCACGCGACGGCGAAGAACAGGAGAGCGAAGAAGACGGATGCCGTCCAGGCGACCGCCTTGACCGCCGGCGAGAGGGCGGCCCGGGGTTCTGTTCGCATGACTCATCCTGACACCCGCCCGGAGCCGCGCCGCTGACGCCACGGCGGATTCCCAGGCCCGTCCTTGCTCTGCAGGGCACGCCGGTTGACTGTCGGCGCGCGATGGCGCCGCTTCACTTGAGCGGATGCCAGGGCGAGCCGGAGCATGAGGCAAGCACACCGCGAGGATGCGGTGCCCGGGGCGAGGACGCTCCGCCGCATGCGACGTCAGGACTCCCATGACCGCTCCCGTCACGACCGATCCCGCACTCGACGAATGGCGCACGTACGACGAGTTCGCCGCCGGGATCGACACCTTCCGACTGCCGAACGCCTCGCTGTCGGGCACCGCGCTGACGCTCACGCTCGACGATGGATCCGCGCTGGCGCTGACGTTCGATGCGGTCGCTGTCACCTGGTCAGGACTCGGCGGGTCGGGCACCGACCCGTACGACGCCGTCGCAGTGCGCGACGACGTCATCTTCGTGAACATCCCGCTCGAGAGCCGTGAACGCGAAGCGATCACCGTCGTCTATTCGACCTCGACCCACCGGGCCACCGTCGTGCGATCACGCATCGCGGCCGAGGCTGTCGAGGGCACACCGCAGGTCGGTCAGGACTTCTGGGCGGCGACGACCGATGCCGGTCCCGCGACGGGCGAGGTGCCGGGGCCGAGCCGAGACCTCATCGGCAAGCGCAACATCTACCGGTACAGCCCGCACCACCTCTACGAGCACGTCTACATCTCGAGCCGGCGCTACGCCTGGCAGTGCCTCGAGGGCGTGCAGCGGGGCCACGGCGACATGGACCTGTCGACCGTCTGGAAGTTCGCCGACGGCCTCTACCTCTTCTGCTTCCGGGAGTTCCGCATCGCGGTCGCGAGCGTCTGGCTGCACGACCTCGGCTACCAGCTCATGACGACGGGGATCTTCCTCGGCCTCACCGGCGACGGCGCCGCGGAGCACTCCCGCGGCGGCGGTCACATCTATCCGCTCGGGTCCGTCGACTACCCCGACGCCCAGCCCGTCTGACCCCGCGACGAGATCCAGGAGAGGACCTCCCATGAGCAACGCCGACATCATCGCAGCGCACTACGCGGCCAGCGACCGCGGCGACCTCGACGGCATGCTGGCGCCGCTCGCCCACGACGTGAGCTGGACCGAGGCCGCCGGTTTCCCGTACGCCGGCACGTACATCGGGCCGGATGCGGTCGCGGCAGGCGTCTTCCAGCGCATCCAGGACGAGTGGGACGACTACACGGTCGCGATCGACGAGGTCATCGACGGCGGGGACGTGGTCGTCGGCATCGGCACCTACTCGGGCACGTACCGCGCGACCGGCCGATTCTTCGCGGCACGTGTCGCGCGCGTCTGGCGCCTGGCCGATCACCGGGTCGTCGCGTTCGAGCAGTTCACCGACACCGAACTGGTCAACCGCGCGCTGCGCGACTGACCGCAGCACGACAAGCACACGAGAGGCAGGAATCACATGAACAAGCGAGTATCCGGCACTGCGGCGCTCATCGCCGTGGCAGCCCTCACTCTGGCAGGTTGCGCCGGCGGAGACGGCAGCGGAGGTGGCGACGACGCCCCGATCGTCGTCGGCTCCGTGAACACGATCAGCGGTCCGGCGACGTTCCCCGAGGCGTCGCAGGCGGCGGCCGCGGTGTTCGACGCCTTCAACGAGGCCGGAGGCCTCGACGGACGCACCATCGAGTACAAGACCCTCGACGACAAGGGCGACCCGGCCACAGCCACCGCGTCAGCCCGAGAGCTCGTCGGCAGCGACGGGGCCGTCGCGCTGGTCGGATCAGCGAGCCTGATCGAGTGCGAGATCAACGCGAAGTACTACGAGCAGGAGGAGATCCTCTCGCTGCCCGGCATCGGAGTCGATACCGGCTGCTTCGCGAGCGACAACATCTCCCCCGCCAACGTCGGTCCGTTCAACGACATGACCCTCACGCTGCAGTACGGCTCGGAGGTGCTCGGACTCGACGACATCTGCATCCTGCTCGAGATCGCAGGATCCACCCGCCCCACCTACCAGGCGGCGATCGACAAGTGGACCGAGATCACGGGCAAGGAGCCGAAGTACGTCGACGACACCGTGCCGTACGGCGCCTCGGACTACACGCCCTACATCGTGAAGGCCCGCGAACAGGGCTGCAAGGCGCTCGCGATCAACCCCGTCGAGCCCGACGCGATCGGCCAGGTCAAGGCCGCGAACGCGCAGGGCTGGGACGACGTGACCTGGCTCTATCTGACGAGCGTCTACAGCGAGAACTTCGCGGATGCGATCGATGACGCCGGGGCCGGCATCTACGTGCCCGCCGAGTTCTACCCGTTCACGGACGACGACGAGATCAACACCGACTGGCGGGAGCTGATGGAGGCCAACGACATCCCCCTCACCTCGTTCAGCCAGGGCGGATACCTCGCCGCGACCTACTTCATCGAGGTGCTCGAGGGCATGGACGGCGACATCACCCGCGAGACGGTCACCGAGGCGCTGCGCGGAATGGATCCCATCGAGAACCCCATGGTCGGAACGCCCTACGCCTTCGGCACGCAGAACACCGCGGGATGGCCGATCATCCTCGAATCCGGCACGAACGCCTGGGAGAAGGTCGCCGACGACTGGCTCCGCATCGGCGAGTAGCCGCCCTTCACCTGCCGCCGAGCGCATTCTCGGCGGCAGGTCCTCTCCCCCTCACACCAGAAAGGACGCCTCATGCTGCAAGGCGCCATCGCCGGTCTCGCCGCCGGCGGTCTCTATGCGGTCCTCGGAGTGTGCCTGACCCTGATGTCGCGCCTCGTGCGGGTCGTCAACTTCGCCCAGGCCGCGACCGGGATGTTCGGTGCCTTCAGCGCCGTGTGGTTCGTCAGCGAACTGGGGGTACCGATCTGGCTCGGCTCCGTGCTCGGCGTCGTCGTCGGCGGGGCGCTCTCCGCCACCATCGGGTGGATCGCCGCGACCTGGCTCTCCGAGGCCTCCACCACCACTCGCTCGGCGATGACCGTCGGTCCGCTTCTCCTGCTCATCTCGATGTCGTTCATCCTGTTCGGCAACAAACCGCAGCCGTTCACCCCGATCATCGCGGGCCCCGCCTTCTCGTTCGGGGGCGTGGTGATCAGTCAGGTCACCGTCGCCACCGTCGCCATGGCGGTCGTCACGGCGGTCGTGGTGCGGATCGTGCTGCGCCGGACGAGAGTGGGCACGCAGCTGCGCGCGCTCTCCGAGCGCCCCACCACCGCCGAGCTGCTCGGCATCCGTTCCCGTCCGCTCTCCATCGCGGTGTGGTTCGTGACCGGTGTGATCAGCGCGATCGCCATCATGATCGTGGCGCCGTCGCAGTCGAACGACGCGACCAGCCTCGCGATGCTCATCGTCCCCGCCGCAGCCGCTGCGCTGCTCGGCGGCTTCCGCCGTCTCGACCTCGCCGTCGTCGGCGGAGTCGTACTGGGCGTTCTGGGAGGGCTCGTCGCGCAGATCGACGAGGTCGCGCTCGTGCGCAACTTCCTCCCGTTCCTGTTCATCGTCGTCCTGCTCCTGTGGACGCAGCGCAAGGAGGTGTGGGATGCCGCTCGCTGACCGTCCCTGGTTCCGTCTGTCCTGGCCCCTCGCCGTCGCCGCCGCGGCGGTCGGACTGGGTGCCATTCTGAGCGCGGCGCTTCCGGGGTACTTCGTGTTCCTCGCGATCAGCGCAGTCGTCGCGGCCATCGCGATCCTGGGACTGGGCATCGTCACGGGCTCCGCCGGCATGATCGCGCTGTGCCAGCTCACGTTCGCCGCCGTGGGCGCCTGGATCGTCTCGCTGCTCAACGTCATGCAGGCGCCGGGCGGCTTCGTCGTCTGGCTTCTCCTCGGCGGCATTGCCGCCGGTCTTGTGGGCATCCTCGTCGGGCTCCCCGCGCTGCGGCTGCGCGGCGTGAATCTCGCCGTCGTCACGCTCGGCTTCGCTGCGGCGGCGGATGTCACCCTCGTGCAGATCCAGTTCCCCGGGTCCGCCGACGGCACGGCTGTTGAGCGCCCGACGCTGTTCTCGAACGATCGCGAGTTCTTCTTCCTCTCGGTCGTGGTGCTCGCCGTCTGCGCGCTGGGAGTCTTCTTCCTGCAGCGCGGACGGTGGGGCTCGAGCTGGAAGGCGGTCGCCTTCTCGGAACGCGGCACCGCGGCTGCGGGGCAGAGCGTGCAGAGCGCCAAGCTCACCGCGTTCGCCGTATCGGCCGCACTGGGAGGCATCGCCGGAGGACTCCTCGCCGGCCAGGTGCAGCTTCCGTTCGCATCGAGCTTCACCCCGCTTCAGTCGCTGGCGCTCTACGTCCTCGCCGTCATGTCGGGGGCCCATCTGATCGACATGGCGATCCTCGGCGGCATCCTCTGGGTGCTCGTGCCCGAGCTGCTGAAGCGCTGGGGCGTGCCGCAGGACTGGGCGTTCGTGGTCTTCGGCGTGCTCGGCGTGCAGGCGCTCACCAGCGGGACCAACCTCGGTCAGGGCATCCGCAATCTCTTCTGGAAGCGCGCGGATCGCAGGACCGCCTCGGCGAAGCTGACCGCGTTGCCTCCCGATGCGGATGCCGAGGATCGGGCGATCACGACAACGACCACCGCGACGGTCGATGAGCGCGAGCTCGACGGTGCACCGGTGCTCACTGTCGACGGACTCACGGTGCAGTTCGGTGCTCTCACAGCGTTGGACGATGTGTCGTTCCAGGTGCCGGCGGCGTCGATCATGGGCCTGATCGGTCCGAACGGCGCAGGCAAGTCGACGTTCGTCGATGCGATCAGCGGGTTCCTGCCGAAGCACGGCGGTCGAGTACTGCTCGGAGATCGTGATCTCGCCGGCCTGTCTCCGACGCGTCGCGCCCGGCTCGGGCTGCGCAGGACCTTCCAGCAGGACAGGGTCCCGCCGTCGCTCACGGTCGGCGCGTACGTGAGGTTCGTCGCTCGACGTCGACTCGCCGCATCCGACATCGATGAGGTTCTCGAGTTCTTCGGATGCCCGCCGGCCGGTGCGCGCCTGTCGAGCGTCGACGTCGGCACCAGGCGACTCGTCGAGGTCGCGGCGAACGTGGCCTCTCGTCCGCGGCTGCTGATCCTCGACGAGCCCGCGGCCGGCCTGTCGCACGATGAGCACCTGGCTCTCGCCGCGCGTCTGCGCGAGCTGCCGGCCCGGTTCGGCGTGGCATTGATAATCATCGAGCACGACCTCGATCTCGTGCGCTCGGTGTGCCCGACGCTGACTGTGCTCGACTTCGGTCGAGTGCTCGCGAGCGGTCCGCAGGCCGAGGTGCTCGCGAACCCGGAGGTCGTGAAGGCGTACATGGGAGAGACGGAGCTGCTGAAGTGAGCGAACTGGTGCTGGACGGGGTGACGGTCAGCCGGGGCGCGGGGCCGGTGATCTCGGATGTGTCGCTGACCGTGCGCGGTGGCGAGGTGCTGGCGCTCGTCGGACCGAACGGGGCCGGCAAGACCAGTCTGATCGAATCGGTGTCGGGGGTGACCCCGCACTCCGCGGGATCGATGATGCTCGACGGCGAGCCGCTCGACAAGCTGTCCCGGGTGTCGAGAGCGCGGCGCGGCATCGTGCACATCGAGCAGGGGCGAGCGGTGTTCCCATCGCTGACCGTGCGCGAGAACATCTCGCTCACCGCGCGGACGCCTGCGGAACAGGATGCGGCGCTCGCGCAGTTCCCTGAGCTCGAGAAGCGCATCGACTCCCCCACCGCGCTGCTGTCGGGTGGCGAGCAGCAGATGGTGGTGCTGGCACGTGCCTTCGCCGCGAAGCCGCGGATCCTGTTGATCGATGAGATGTCGCTCGGTCTCGCGCCTGTCGTGTTCATGCGGCTCATGCCGATCGTGAAGTCGATCGCCGAGTCGGGCGTCGGGGTGCTGCTCGTGGAGCAGTTCACGCAGCTCGCCCTGGGCCTGGCTCGCGAGGCCGTGGTGGTGGCCGGTGGGCGCGTCTCCTTCCAGGGCACCGCCGAGGCGTTGAAGGAGGATTCGCAGCTGCTGCACCGCGCGTACCTCGGTGGGTAGCGCCGTCAGGTCGGGCTTCAGATGCTGCGGCAGTAGCCTGAGGGGATGACCGAGACCATCAGCGCCCGCGCCGTCCTGCTCGACATGGACGGCACTCTCGTCGATTCGACGGCTGTCGTGGAACGGCTCTGGTTGGCGTGGGCCGAGCCCCACGGAATCGCTCCCGAGACTGTCTTGAGCGTCGTGCACGGCCGGCAGGGGCATCAGAGCATGGCGATCATGCTGCCGGAGCGCGACCACGAGATCAACATCCGCGAGAACGCGGTGATGCTCGCGAACGAGAGCAAGGATGTCGATGGCGTCATCCCGATCGAGGGTGCGGACGCCCTGCTCGCCGCCCTGCTCCCCTACCCCCACGCGATCGTCACCTCGGCCGACGTGACGCTGATGAACGCGCGGATGGGCCAGGCCGGCCTGACCGTGCCCGCACTGACGGTCACGGCCGAGAACGTGTCGGCCTCCAAGCCCGACCCCGAGGGCTTCCTGCTGGGTGCGGAGCTGCTCGGCGTCGACCCCGCCGACTGCGTGGTGTTCGAGGACTCGGGCGCCGGCATCCAGGCCGCGCATGCTGCGGGGATGCGGGTCATCGGCGTGGGCGCGCACGCGACGTCTCATCAGCCGACCTTCCATGTCGATGACCTCACCCAGGTGGCCGTCATTCCGACGGCGGACGGTTTCGAGCTCGCGATTCGCTGATGCGGTGATGCGCTGATGCGCTGATGCGCTGATGCGCTGCTGTGGTGCCGTGGTGCTGCAGTCGCATCGGTGACGCTCATCCGCGTCATCCGGTGCGGGCGAGCGGCACGGTGAGTGTGAGTCGGGCCACGCTGAGCCTCGGTGTGCGCCATCGTTCGTCGGGATCCCACCATCTCGGTCCCCGCACCTGCGGGACCCCGTCGTCCATGCGGATCTCCCACCCCGAGGTCCCGAGGCTTCGGTGGTGCCACCAGCACAACGGCACCCCGTTATCGGTATGAGTCGGACCACCCCTGGCATGCTCGACGACATGGTGGATCTCGCACCACGACGCGGGAACGTGGCACCCGGGAATGAGGCATTCTTTGTCGCGGGCGATGATCGCCCGGCGCTGATGCACCGTGAACACCCGGTCGGTGGTCGTGATCCCGATGATCCTGCCCGCATCGACCAGCACCCGTTGAATCGTCCCCGCGCAGGCGACCTGGGCGGCGACGGAGACCGGGACGTGGGCACCGGATCCGGGGATCGTCGCCCACCCACCGTTTCCGCCCGCTCCGCCCATTCCGCCCTTTCCGCCCATTCCGCCCATTCCGCCCACGAGATCCTTCGCGTCGACGTTCACGACCAGGACCGGCGCGGAACCGCCGAGGGTGGGCATGTCGTTGTGTCGCGCGGCGATGGCGAACACCATCGCGAGGGCGTCGTGACGCTTCTGCGACGCGGAGCGGTCATCGAGCACACACCGCGGATCCGAGTTGAACGGATCCCTATCGTCACCGTCCGCACCAGCACCAGCACCAGCACCAGCACCAGCACCAGCACCAGCACCAGCATCCGCATCCGCATCCGCATCCGCATCCGCATCCGCATCGGCACCCTCGCTCGGGGCGAAGTGCACTCCGGGCATGGGCGGGCCGTCACCTTTGGGGTTGAGGATCGCGTCCAGGATCAGCTGCAACTGCGCCGCGACGTCCGGGGTCAGATACCCACGGATCGCGTGCACGCCGTGCGTGAGACGACCGATCGTGATGCCCCGCCGGCGCCGGGAGTCCTCATCCTTGGGTTCTTCCCCATCGGGGTCGAACATCGACGCGAGATCCTCGGCAAGAGCTTTCAAGTCCTGCGGGGTCGGCGCCGGACCCGGCTCATCAGCCTCCAGGCCCTCATCAACAGCGTCGACCACGACGCCGTGGCCGCGAGCACACCCCGCCAACGCGACATCCGCCGCCAACCGCTGATCGACCGTCAGCCGATCCCACACGTTCTCGATCGGCCCCGTCGCCGCGAGAAACCCGGCCACCCCGACCACCCCATCCAGCAACGCGAGACGCATCTCCGACCACCGCGCCGGCATCCTCTCCCCCGCCAGACTCACCGGTCGCCGCACCAGATCGACGACCCTGTCGACCCGGGACGCGCCCCGCACATCCACCGACACCGTCCGCTGCAACAACTCGTTCAGACCCCGACACCCCGCCGAATGCGGAAAATCCGCCGCGTCGCCCGTCGCGACCGTCTCCACAATCACCGCCTCGACCCGGCGGAACGCCGCCCCCGCGCCCCGTAACACCATGATCCGATCCGCATCCGTCAGCCCGGCCAGCGCGTCATCGGACAGCACCGCGTCGAGGTCGGCGATGACCCGATCCAGAAGCTCCGCAGTGCTGTTCATACCCCCTAGTCAACCCCGGGCCACCGACATTCGAGACCCGAAACCATCCCGAATTACCCCAGATCAGATCCGTATTCCAATCTCCCAGAATGGCACAGCGCAGGCGCCCAGATCGCGCGCGCGATGCGGGGGAAACCCCAAGAGGCGCGACCGACAGGAGGAAGCGGGGAAGAGGCGAAAGACGGGATACGTGAGAACGGAGAACACAGAGGCGTCATCGGAGCGCGAACGACCGAACCGGGAACGAGAGCGCCCACACCGGGGACGACCGACCATGCACCCGAGCGACCGCCTCCTACATCCCCGCCCGGTCGAAGGCGATCGTCGGCACATCCACGACGTGTGACCCGCCATCCGCCACGATCACGGCACCGGTGACGTACGACGACTCCCCCGATCCCAGGAACCGCACGACCGACGCGATCTCCGCCGGCCGAGCCGGGCGCCGCAGCGGCACATCCGCCGTGACGGTCGCATACGCCTCTTCCCGCGAGCCCAGCCCGGCATGGGTGGCGAACTCGTCCATCTCGTCGTCGGCCATCGGCGTCTGCACCCACCCTGGGCACACCGCGTTGACGCGCACACCCTGCCTTCCGTAGTCGCGGGCGAGGGTCCGCGTCAGCCCGATCAGCGCGTGCTTGCCCACGGTGTATCCCGCCACCGACGGACCCGCGAAGAGACCTGCGAGAGACGACACGATCACGATCTGTCCTTTCGCCTCGATCAGCGCAGGCAACGCCTCTCGCGCCATGACGAACGCCGTGGTGAGGTTCGCCCGGATCGCCGCATCCCAGCTGTCGTCGTCGGTGTCGGCGACCGGCGAGAAGCCGTGTCCGCCGGCATTCGCCACCAGCACGTCGAGGCGCCCGAACGTCGCGAGCACCTCCGCCACCGCTGCCTGCGCCGATGCGGTGTCCGCGGCATCCGCGATGATCGGATGCGCGCCGACGGCGTCGGCCACGGCGCGCAGCGGCTCGGGCCGACGCCCCACGACCACGACGTGCGCACCTTCAGCGGCATACCGTTCGGCGATCGCCGCCCCGATGCCGGTACCTCCGCCGGTGATCACGATGACCCGCCCGGAGACCGTCGATCCCACTGCACTACCCATGTTCGCTCCTGTTCTCGCCGCGCTCACGCGCTCTCGCCGCGCTCATGCGCAGTCCCGTCGTCCCCGAGACCATCAGGCCGGGAATCCTGATCGGGCCGAGTACCCGAAATCACTGAGGATGGTCGTGCCGTTGATCGCTCTGCTGCGCGGCGACACGAGATACAGCACGTGTGAAGCGACGTCCTCGGGCGTCTGCACCTCGAAAGCCGGGGAGACAAACGCGTGCTCCCCGAGGTCTCCACGGCTCATCGGGGTGTCGACGATCGACGGCGCCACCGTGTTCACCCGGACATCAGTGCCGGCGAGATCCACCGACAGCGATCGACCCAGCTGCACGAGCGCGGCCTTCGATGCGCAATAGGGCGCCATGCCGGGCGACGACACGAACGCCGAGTCGCTCGCGAGCAGCACGACGGATGCCGAAGGCGACGCCCGCAACGCGGGAAGGACCTGCGCGAGAACCAGGAACGCCCCCGTGACATTGACCGCGAACACGGCGTTCCAGTCGTGAAGCGAGATCTGCTCGATCGTCGATCCGACCGGACCCGAGATCCCCGCGCAGCACACGACCGCATCCACCCCGCCGAGCTCCTCGACGGACGTGGAGACCGCCAGCGCCACCTGTGTCTCGTCGGTGACATCGACCACCCGGACCACAGCGTCATCGCATCCGCGTGCCGTCTCTGCGAGCGCAACGGCATCCCGATCGAGGAGCGCCACGCGCACCCCCTCCGCGGCGAGCGCGTGGGCGGTCGCGCGGCCGATACCGCTCGCGGCGCCGGTGATCAACGCGGTCGTGCCCGTCAGCTGCAGGTCCATGATCTCCTCGAGACATCGCCGCGGCGCCGGCGGCGCTCCGCGAGGACGGCGGTGTCATCACCGTCATCCTGCTCCGCCGGATCCGGGCCGGGAACACGACCAGGACGGCTGTGCGCGCTGGCACCATCGTCCTTCGCTCAGGGTCAACCGCCGCGCTCCCGGCACGAGCAGACTCGCTGTATCGACGAACCCCTCGTCGTCGATGCCGTGCCGACACGGCCGTCACCGAGCAAAGGAGCCGACGTGGCAGACCCGATATCTGCGTCCACGACGCAGCAGGACCACACCTCTCTTCGACCCGGCGCGCTGGGCGTCGCCGGGATCGTCTTCCTCGTGCTCGCCGCCGTCGCACCACTGACCGGCATCGTCGTGGTCGCCTCGCTGGCGATCGCCCTCGGAAACGGCGGCGGCACGCCGATGGCCTTCTTCATCGTGGCCGCGATCCTGCTGCTGTTCGCCGTGGGATACGCGCAGATGTCGAAGCAGCTGGTCAACGCCGGCGGCTTCTACGCCTTCGTCGTGAAGGGCCTCGGTCGCACGGGCGGTCTGGTCGCCGGCCTCATCGCCACGCTCGGCTACAACTTCTTCGTGGTCGGCACGATCGGCACCAGCGGCTTCTTCATGCAGAACATCATCCGCGACCTCACCGGCCTCGACGTGCACTGGCTCATCTGGGGTCTGCTGTCGATCGTCGTGTGCTTCGTGCTCGCACGGGTCGGGGTGGACTTCTCCTCGAAGATCCTCGGTGTGTGCCTCGTGCTCGAGGTGCTGATGCTCGTGGTGTTCGACGTGTCGGTGCTCGTGCAGACCGGATACGACGTGGCCGCGTTCAGCCCGGAAGCCGTGTTCTCGGGGTCGCTGCCGATCGGCCTCCTCCTGGCCGCGACGGGCTTCCTCGGCTTCGAGGCGACCGCCCTGTTCAGCGAAGAGGCGAAGCAGCCGCTGCGCACGATCCCGCGGGCGACGTACACCTCGATCATCGCGATCGGCGTGATCCTCGGCGTCACCACCTGGGCGGTGGTGAGCGCGACCGGCGTCGCGCAGGCGCAGGCAACCGCTCTCGAGCACCTGCCGACGGGCGACCTGATCTTCATGCTGTCGCAGCAGTACCTCGGGGGCCCGCTGACGACCGTGATGATGATCCTGCTGCTGGTCAGTCTGTTCGCGGCGATGCTCGCGTTCCACAACTCCGCGACGCGCTATCTCTACTCCCTCGGGCGCTCGCGGATCCTGCCGCACGCTCTGGCCCGCACGCGCCGCAACGGCGCCCCGCAGCTGGCAGGAATCGTGCAGGCATCGTTCGCGGCGATCGTGGCGATCATCTTCGCGATCGCCGGTGCCGACCCCATCCTCACGCTCGTGCCGGCGATGCTCGGCTTCGGCACCCTGAGCGTGCTGATCCTGCAGGGGCTCGCCGCGATCTCGATCGTCGTGTACTTCCGCCGTGCCGGCGATCCACGATGGTGGAGCACGTTCATCGCTCCGGGGATCGGATTCCTCGGCATCGCCGCGATCTCGGTGCTGGCGATCGTGAACTTCAACATCGTCGCCGGATCCGAGGAGCTCGCCATCCGTCTCATGCCGCTGCTGCTCGTGGTGGCGCTGATCGGCGGCATCGTCTACGGCGCCTATCTCAAGCGCTCCCGGCCCGCCGTGTACGAGGGCCTCGCATCCGACCTCGAGCGCTTCAGCGACCGCTGACGCTCCCGCAACCCCACTCACCTGAGGAGAGACATGACGACCCTGAACCCCGCAGACACCTCCACCTGGCTCCCGCTCGAGGGCCTGGCTCCCGGCTTCGACGCGAACAAGGCTCCGCACACGACCGCGTTGAGCGGTCGGGAGATCACCGTCGTGGACGCCCGGGGAACCCGCATCTCGCACCGGTTCGCCGACACCACGGTCGCGTGGGACTACCGGCCCGGTGCCGACGACACGACAGCACCCGCCTCCGACACCGACGACTACGAGGCGTTCGAGGTCGACGACGACCTGTACTTCGTGCAGTTCCATCACGACTACCTGCCGAACGAAGCAGTGTCTCTGATCGTCGACCTACGCCACGGCCGCGTCCTCGCCGTCATCTCGGTGATCCTGCCCGCGCCCGAGCAGGGACGCACTCGCGTGCAGCACGTCTTCGCGCCGAGCATCATCGACGGAGCGACCGTGACGGGCGCAGAGCCGGCGCCGACGACGACGCTCATCGGTCGCCGGGTCGAGTGGATCTACAGCGAGGAGCACGCCTACGAGCACGTGTACCTCTCGGAGCGCTGGTACTCATGGCAGTGCCTCGCCGGCCCCGAGCGCGGCCTCGCAGACACCGACGAGAACAGCGTGTGGGAGGTGCGCCCCGGGATCTACGTCTTCGCGTGGCGCGAGAAGGTCATCCCCTGCGCATCGGTCACGATCGCCGACCATCGCGACGTGAACGCGATCCGCTCGCACGGCGTGCTCTTCGGGCTCGACGAGTCGGGCGAGGTGCCCACGCACTTCACGTTCGGCGCTCACGGCCGACTGCTCTCGACGACCCATCACGCGAACGGCCTCGAGCCGGCGCTGTTCGGAACCCTCTGAGATGACGACGGCCGAGCTCATCGTGACGGGCTCGGTGGTCCGCACGGCGGATCACCGAGCACCGATCGTCGAGGCGTTCGCGGTGCGCGACGGGCGGATCCTCGACGTCGGCACGCGGGCCCAGATGGACGCGTACCGCGGCCCGGACACGAGGATGCTGGATGTCGGCGATGCCGCGGTCTACCCCGGCTTCGTCGACGTGCACAACCACCACGCTCTCGCCGGGCGCACCGAGCTGTTCGAGCTCTCGCTGCCGCCCTCGCTGGGCCTCGACGACATCCTCGACCTCGTGCGCGAGAAGGCCAGCGCGCTGCCGCCCGACGCGTGGATCGTGGGCGGCCCGGTGTCGACCACTCTGCTGCCCGGCCTCGCGAACAGCGCGATCAGGCAGCGTCTCGATGAGGCGGCCGGCGGTCGCCCCGTCGTCCTGGTCGAGGACTCGAGGCACAACAGGTGGGCGAGCACGCGGGCGCTGCAGCTCGCCGGGATCACCGCCGACAGCATCCCCTCCGGTGGAGTCACCGTGCTCGATCCCGATGACGGCACGCCGACCGGGGTGCTGTTCGAGGCAGCGGGAATCCCGGTACAGGAGGCCTACGATCGCAGCGGTGGGCTGACGGGCGAGCAGCACGTGGCCGCGTCGCGCCGCGGCGTCGAGATCCTCAACTCCTACGGCATCACGACCTTCCAGGATGCCGGAGTGTCGACCGACATCCTCGCCGCCCTCGCGACCCTCGACCGGTCGCACGAGCTCACCGCCTGGGTCGTCTCGTCGCTGCTGATCAACGATGAGATCTTCGGGTTCGATCCGATCGGCACCCCGCTCATCGACCTCGGTGAGCAGTTCCGCACCCTGCACCACCGGCCCGACTTCGTGAAGATCTTCCTCGACGGAGTGCCACCCGCGCGCACGGCGTCGTTCCTCGAGCCGTATATCGCGGATGCCGTGCACGGTGCGCACTTCCACGGCGAGACGACGATGGACTTCGACGAGCTGCACACCTGGCTGCGGTCGGTGGCCGAGCGCGGACTCGGCGCCAAGGTGCACTGCACGGGAGACGGATCGGCGCGTCTCGTGCTCGACGTCGCCGAGCGCATCCGGTCCGACGGCTTCACCACCCCGATCCAGATCGCGCACGGCCAGTTCCTCGCCGACGACGACATCCCGCGCTTGCGAGCGCTCGACGTCTCGGCCGACATCTCGCCGTTCATCTGGTTCCCGGGCGTGATCCCGCAGGCGTTGGCCGAGGTCCTCGGCGACCGCGCCGAGCATTCGCAGCCCAACCGTGCCCTGCTCGACGCCGGCGCGCTCGTCGCCGGCGGCTCGGACTGGCCGGTGAGCGAATCGCCGAACACTCTCGAGGGGCTGCAGGGTCTCGCCACGCGCGCCGATCCTCTCGGCCGAGCGCCCGGCGTCCTCTGGCCCGAGCAGGCGATCACAGCGGAGGAGGCCCTGCAGGTCTTCACGATCAATGCCGCGACCGCGATGGGCCTCGGCGCGGAGACCGGATCGCTGACGCCGGGCAAGTCCGCGGACTTCGTCGTGCTCGCGCGGGATGCGATCGCCGGCCCGGCCGACGAGATCGTGCACACTCCCGTGCGGTCGACGTGGTTCGCCGGTCGCGAGGTGTACTCCGCGGGCTGATCAGGTCGCATGCCGTGCGCGTCATTTCCCTGCGGGGTCGATGACGCACCGCTCAGCAGCGATTCGGATGCGTTGGTGACCCCGCATGCGGGACGACACGCAGGACCTCGCACGCCGGATGAGACGCTGATGCCCCCTTCCACCTACTCGGCAGGAGGGGGCATCGCGAGCGTCGACGTCAGCGTCCGAGCAGGAACCTCGCCCCCAGCTCGCCGATCATCGCCGCGGGGGCGTTGGTGTTGCCCGTCGGAACGGTGGGGATCACCGACGCGTCGATCACGCTCAGCCCCTCGAGACCGCGCACCCGCAGCAGCGGGTCGACCACCGCCTCGGCATCCGATCCCATCCGGCAGGTGCCGACCTGGTGGTGGTAGGTGATGGCCGTGCGGCGCACCCAGTCGTCGATCCCGTCGTCCGACACGTCGGGGCCGGGGTACACCTCGGTCGCTCCCCATTCCTCGGCGAGCGCCGGCTGCGCGCCGATCCGGCGGCACTGACGAACCGATGCCGCGAGCGCTGCCACGTCCCTGTCGTCTTCGAGCGCGGCGAGGTCGATCAGAGGCTGGTCCGCGAGATCCGGACCGGACAGGGTGAGCCCACCGCGGCTGTACGGCGTCACGAGACCGGCCATGAGGGTGAATCCGTCATCCCCTCGAGGTTCGAGCTCGCCCCACATCGGCACCGAGAAGTGGATGGGCTGAGTGTCGGGCTCGGCGAGGTCGTCGCGGCTGCGCCAGAACAGGTGCGACTGCGTGACCGAGACGCCCGGCTGCGGCGGTCCGACCGGCCTCTCGGTCGTGAAGATGACCGGTGAGAGCAGATGGTCGTGCAGGTTCTTGCCGACGCCCGGTGCATCCAGCACGACGGGGATGCCGAGCGCGGCGAGCTCGTCGGCGGGGCCGATGCCCGAGCGCAGGAGGATCACGGGTGATCCGATCGCACCGGCCGACAGCACGACCTCGTCGGCGAAGACCTCCTCGGAGTCGGCGCCCGAGCCGAGTCGGACTCCGACGGCGCGGCCCTCCTCGACGATCACCGAATGCACCTCGCGCTCGGTGAGGATCGTGAGCCTGTCGAGCACCGGCTGCGCGTAGGCCATCCACGTGTTCACCCGCCGGCCGTCGCGGATCGTCACCTGCTGCTGCGAGACGCCGTCGAGGGTGCCGCCGTTGTAGTCCGGGTTGCGGGGCAGCCCCTCTTCGACGGCTGCGCCGATGATCGAGGCCTGGATCGGCGAGAGCTCGTAGTCGTCGGTGACGGGCAGCACATCGTGCTCGAGCGCGGCGAAGACGGGTTCGACCGTGCTCCAGCCCCACCCCGTCGCGCCCGCGCGTTCCCAGGCGTCGTAGTCGGAGGCGGCGCCGCGCACCCAGATCATGGCGTTGAGCGCATGCGAGCCTCCGGTGACCTTCCCGCGCGGCAGGTGCAGTCGGCGTCCGCCGGCGTGCTTCTGCGGAACGGTGAAGAAGTCCCAGTCGTCGGCGGAGTGCCACAGCTCCCCCGCCCTCGACGGGTCGTGGATCGCCGGATTCGCGTCGTATCCTCCGGCTTCGATCAGCGTCACCTCGACGCTGGCGTCCACCAGGCGTCGCGCGACGATCGCGCCCGAGGTCCCGGCCCCGACGACGATCGCGGTTCTCATGCCTGCGCCTTGCGGCCCGGCCCCGACACGACCTGCGTCACGGCGACGGACTTGAGCCCCTCGACACCGAACTCCAGGCCGTAGCCCGAGCTCTTCACGCCGCCGAACGGCACCATCGGGTGCAGCCCGCCGTGCGAGTTGATCCACACCGTGCCGGACTCCATGCGCGTCGCGGCCTCGCGGGCGGCGTCCGGATCGCTCGACCACACCGATGCGCCGAGACCGACGTCGACCGAGTTGGCGAACGCGAACGCCTCGTCGACGTCGCTGTACCGGATCACCGGCAGCGCCGGGCCGAACTGCTCCTCCTGCACGAGGGCCGCGTCGTTGTCGATGTCGGCGACGATCGTGGGGCGATAGAAGAGCTCGCCGAGCTCGGGAGCCGCCTCGCCGCCCGTGACGACACGGGCGCCGCGACCCTTCGCCTCGTCGACCAGGCGCGACACGATGTCGAACTGGGCGCGATTCTGCAGCGGACCCAGCACGTTGTCCTCATCGAGCCCGTTGCCCATCGGGACGGATGCCGCGATCTCGGCGAGCGCGGTGACGACCTCGTCGTAGACGGAGTCGTGCACGTAGAGGCGCTTCATCGCGGCGCAGGTCTGACCGGTGTTGATGAAGGCGCCCCAGAAGAGGTCCTGCGCGATCGCCGACACATCGGTGCCCGGCAGCACGATGCCGGCGTCGTTCCCGCCGAGCTCGAGGGTGAGGCGGGCGAGGTTGCCGGCCGAGCTCTCGATGATGCGTCGCCCGGTGGCGGTGGATCCGGTGAACATGATCTTGTCGATGTCGGGGTGCGAGGCGAGGCGCGCACCCACCTCGCGATCGCCGGAGACACCGATCAGAACGTCGGCGGGCAGCACGTCGTTCATCACCGCCAGCATCGCGAGGACGCTCAGGGGCGTGTACTCGCTCGGCTTCGCGACGACGGTGTTGCCCATGCGCAGCGACGGACCGATCTGCCAGATAGTGATCATGAGCGGCCAGTTCCACGGACCGATCGCGCCGACCACTCCGGCGGCCTTGTAGACGAGCTCGGCGTGCAGGGTCTCGTCGTCGACGAGCACCTGCGACTCGAGCGGGATCGACGCATTGGTGCGCAGCCAGGCCGAGCACGCACCCAGTTCGAAGCGCGCGTTGGGGCCGTTCAACGGCTTGCCCTGCTCGCGCGAGAGCAGGTGCGCGAGCGCCTCGGCGTTCGCGTCGATCGCATCGGCCGCAGCGATCAGCAGCTCGCTGCGCTTCGCGTGGCCGAGGGACTCCCAGCCGGGCTGAGCGGCTCGCGCTCGCGCGATCGCATCGTCGAGGTCGCTGACCGAGTGCTCGGGCGCACGACCCATGACCTCGCGTGTGGCGGCATCCGGGATGTCTCGCCCCGCGCCCTCCGGCGCCTGGATGCGGTCGAGCAGCGCGGCGGCTGCGGATGCGGCGGATTCGGACATCGGGACTCTCCTTCGAGCGGGACGCATGCCAAGGATCTGGCGGGTCGTCTCATTGTCGAACGCGATGCGACAGCCCACTTGTCGCGGAGCGCGCCGCAGATGTCCGAGTGCGAAGGGATGACCTCTCCACCCGCTCAGATCAGGGTGAAGTCCTCGAAGATGAGGGTCGTGCGTGTGGAGCGGATCGAGGGGATCGCCTGGATGTCCTCCAAGACGATGCGGCGGAGGTCGCGCACGTCGCTCGCCCGCACGAGCAGGATGACGTCGAAGTCACCGCCGACGAGCGCCATGTGCTCGATCTCGGGAATCATCCGCAGCCTGGCGCTGACCTCCTGCCAGGTGGCCTGCTCGATGGCGAGTGTCACGTAGGCGCTCGCATGATGGCCGAGCAGCACGGGGTCGGTGCGCACCGAGTAGCCGGTGATGATGCCCGCATCGGTCAGCCGCTTGATCCGTGCGTGAGCGCCCGCTCTCGAGATGTGCACGGCCTCGGCGATGGCGGTCATCGACGCCCGGGCGTCGATGCGCAGCTGCTCGAGAATCGCGTGATCGGTGTCGTCCAGCGTGATCATGGAACCCCTTCGTCCTCTGCCTGAATTCTGACATTTCGTCACGGAGGTGAGCAAGTAGATCGCATTCGTCCACGATGCGCGGAATGTTCTTGGACGCCTGTAGCGAGGAGAGCATGCTGGCGTCATCGAGTTCGGCAAGGAGGGCGAACGGATGGAACACGCACACCTGCTCCCGCGCGACACGGCGGTGCAGCTCATCGACGCAGAGGGCCGTGTCGTCGACGACCCGCACTTCCCGCTGCCGGATACGGACACCCTGCTCGCCGCCTATCGCGGTCTCGTCGAGGGGCGCCGCATCAACGATCAGGCCAGCGCTCTCGTCCGCCAGGGCCGCCTCGCCGTCTACCCGTCGTCGCACGGTCAGGAGGCGTGCCAGATCGGAGCGGCCCTCGCCCTCGACGCCGGCGACTGGCTCTTCCCCACGTATCGGGACTCGGTCGCGGTGATCGCCCGGGGTGTCGCACCGGCCGAGGCGATGGTGCTGCTGAAGGGCGACTGGCATTCGGGCTACGACGTGCGAGCGCACCACGTCGCGCCTCAGGCCACTCCGCTCGCCACACAGCTGCTGCACGCCGTCGGCTTCGCGTATGCCGCGAAGAAGCGCGGAGAGCAGACGGCCGTCCTGGCACTGTGCGGCGACGGTGCGACCAGTGAGGGCGACTTCCACGAGGCGCTGAACTTCGCCGCCGTCTTCCGTGTGCCGGTCGTCTTCCTCGTGCTGAACAACGAGTTCGCGATCTCGGTGCCGCTCAGCCGTCAGACCGCCGCGCCGTCGCTGGCCCACAAGGCGATCGGATACGGGATGCCGGGGCAGCGCGTCGACGGCAACGACGTCGCCGCCGTGCTGGCCGTTCTCGGCGAGGCCATCGCACATGCCCGCTCGGGCGACGGTCCGACGCTCATCGAGGCGCACACCTATCGGATGCAGGCGCACACGAACGCCGACGACGACACGCGCTATCGCGAGCGCGCCGAGGTCCAGGCGTGGGTCGAGCGCGACCCGCTGACGCGACTGCGAGCACACCTGACGAGCGCCGGCGTCCTCACGGCCGGCCGCGAAGCCGAGTACGCGGCGGAGGCCGAGAAGACCGCCGCGGCGATGCGAGAGGCGCTCAACGTCGATGCCGAGATCGATCCCGAGGATCTGTTCCGCTTCGTCACAGAGACCCGCTCTCCGCAGCGCGAGGAGCAGTGGCAGATGCTGAGGGACGAGATCGCACGCAACCACGCAGCAGCCGGAGGTGCACGATGACCATCGCCCACGACGACATCCGGGTCGACACCGGCGCACTGTCCGTGTCGACCATGAGCATGGCCGCCGCGCTGAACCTCGCCCTCGCGGATGCGATCGAGAGCGATCCCGAGGTCGTCGTCTTCGGCGAGGACGTCGGAGCGCTCGGCGGCGTGTTCCGCATCACCGACGGACTCACGGCGCGGTTCGGCGAGGACCGCTGCTTCGACACCCCGCTCGCCGAATCCGGCATCGTCGGCACAGCCGTCGGCATGGCCATGAACGGCATGCGTCCCGTCGTCGAGCTGCAGTTCGACGCCTTCGCACTGCCGGCGTTCGAGCAGATCGTCAGTCACGTCGCGAAGCTCGGCAACCGGACGCGCGGTGCGGTGCGGATGCCGCTCGTGATCCGCATCCCGTTCGGCGGCGGCATCGGCGGGGTCGAGCACCACTGCGACTCCTCCGAGGCGTACTACGCGCACACCCCGGGCCTCACCGTCGTGAGCCCGTCGACTCCCCAGGACGCCTATTCGCTGCTCCGGGCGGCGATCGCCTCGCCCGACCCGGTGATCTTCCTCGAGCCGAAGAAGCTGTACTGGACGAAGGGAGAGGTCGACACCTCGGCGACGGCGGACATCGGCTCCGCCCGCATCGCCCGCGAGGGCACCGACGTCACCCTGCTCGCCTACGGCGCCTCGGTGCCGCTCGCGCTCGAGGCCGCCGATGTGGCGGCATCCGAGGGGCGCAGCGTGCAGGTCGTCGACATCCGTTCGCTGTCCCCGTTCGACGACGCCACGGTCACCGCCGCCGTGCGGGCGACCGGACGAGCGGTCGTGATCGCCGAGGCTCCCGGATTCGCCAGCGTGGCCTCCGAGATCCAGGCGCGCGTCTTCGAGCGCTGCTTCGAGTACCTCGAGGCTCCGGTGCGCCGCGTCACCGGATTCGACACCCCCTACGCCCCGCCCAAGCTCGAGCACTGGTACCTGCCCGACGTCGACCGCGTGCTGGACGCCATCGACTTGCTGCACTGGGAAGACGAGTCATGACGGCGCTGACCACCCACGTCTTCCGGCTGCCGGACCTCGGCGAGGGACTCACCGAGGCCGGACTCGTGCAGTGGCTCGTCTCCGTCGGCGACACGATCGTCACCGACCAGGCGATCGCCGAGGTCGAGACGGCGAAGAGCGTGGTCGAGCTGCCGTCGCCCTTCGCCGGCGTCGTCACCGCACTGCACGGAGAACCGGGCGAGACCATCGACGTCGGAGCGCCGGTGCTCGAGGTCGCCGACGGCGCTTCTTCTTCTGCGGATCCTTCCTCGGCGGACGCTCCGGACACGGATGCGGGAGGAGATCTCCGTGCGGATGCCGGCGATCCGGAGCAGGAGGCGTACCGCGAAGAGGAGCGCGCAGGGTCCGGCAACGTCCTGATCGGCTATGGGACCTCGGAGCGCGGCGCGACCGGCCGACGGCGCCCGAAGGCGACGGCGGCATCCGAGATGCCACGCGAGAAGCCGGACCCGAATGCTTCGGAACGGCGGCCCGTGGCCGTCCGCTCTCCCCTGGTGCGACGACTCGCCCGCGACCTCGGACTCGACGTCCACGCCATCACCCCGACCGGCCATGACGGCGCCGTCACGCGCGCCGACGTGCTGGCGGCCGCTGTCGACGACGCCGTCGACGGGGCAGCGGCGCAGCATCGCCGCGATGATCACCAGCCGCAGTCCGCGAACGCCGAACGTCTCGATGGCCTCGCCGTCGTCTCCCGTGAGCGGATGTCCCCGCTGCGCAAGGCGGTCAGCGCACGACTGACCCGCAGCCGCTCCGAGATCCCCGAGGCCACGGTCTGGGTCGACGTCGATGCCACCGAGCTCTGGAATCTGCGCTCCGAGATGGTACCGGCCGGCGGCAGGGCACCGTCGATCACCGCCCTCGTGGCACGCTTCGTCGTGCTCGCGCTCGCGGAGCATCCGGTGCTCGCCTCCCGCCTGAGCGACGACGGGTCGGAGATCATCTCCTTCGACGGCCTCAACCTCGGCGTCGCCGC
Organism: Microbacterium sp. CGR1; assembly: GCF_001266755.1. NCBI lineage: Bacteria > Bacillati > Actinomycetota > Actinomycetes > Micrococcales > Microbacteriaceae > Microbacterium > Microbacterium sp. CGR1. The sequence continues at coordinate 65,387 of NZ_CP012299.1, read as the reverse complement.
CGACACCGAGCGCGGCCTCCTGGTGCCCGTCATCCCGCGGGCGCACGAGCTCACCGTCGAACAGCTCGATGTCGCGCTGCGCGAGCTGTCGGCGACGGCGCGTTCGGGGGCGATGCCTCCGGAGCGGCTGCGGGGGTCGACGTTCACCCTCAACAACTACGGCGGGCTCGGGGTCGACGGCTCGGCCGCGATCATCAACCACCCCGACGTCGCGATCCTCGGCATCGGTCGCATCATCGAGCGCCCGTGGGTGATCGACGGTCAGATCGTCGCCCGCCGCGTCGCTCAACTGTCGCTGGTGTTCGATCACCGCGTGTGCGACGGCGGGTATGCGGCGAGCTTCCTCCGCCGCGTCACGGAGCTCATCGAGCATCCGCTGCGCGCGTTCGGCAAGGTGTGAGGACGTCTGAGTCGCGCGGTCGCAGATGTGGGGCTTGGGTCGCCCGGCCACCGTGCGCTACTCTCGTCAATTACTGACCGATCATTCGGTAAGTAGCTCGGGGTGACGCAGCGTCGCTCCTCCGCACCCGCAGAACAATGGAGTTCTTCATGACGTCAGCAGTATCCGCGCGCACCTCGACAGCGCGAATGCCCGCCGAGGAGCGGCGAGTCCTCGCCAGCACCCTGGTCGGCACCTCGATCGAGTGGTACGACTTCTTCATCTACGCGCAAGCAGCCGGCCTCGTGCTCGCGCCGCTCTTCCTCGCCCCGATCGCTGAGGAGAACAAGGGGTTCGCGCAGATCCTCTCCTTCGCCACGATCGGGATCTCCTTCCTCTTCCGCCCCCTGGGAGCCATCGTCGCCGGGCACCTGGGCGACAAGCTGGGCCGCAAGAAGATGCTCGTCTTCACGCTCGTGATGATGGGACTCTCCACCTCCCTGATCGGCGTGCTGCCGACCTACGCCGCGATCGGCGTCGCCGCTCCGATCCTTCTCATCGTGCTCCGCATCCTGCAGGGGTTCTCGGCGGGCGGCGAGTGGGGCGGAGCGGCACTGATGGCCGTCGAGCACGCCCCCACGGCCCGCCGGGGGCTCTTCGGCGCCTTCCCGCAGATCGGCGTCCCGATCGGCATGATCCTCGCCACAGCCACGCTCTGGGTGCTGACGAGCTCGATGTCCCCCGAGGCGTTCCTCGAGTGGGGCTGGCGGATCCCGTTCCTGATGTCGATCGTGCTGATCGCCGTCGGCTACGTGATCAGGCGCGCCGTCGACGAGAGCCCCGTCTTCGAGGATCTCCGTCGTCGTCGTCGGGAGGCCTCTGCGCCGCTGGGTCGCCTGTTCCGCAAGAACACCAAGCAGGTCGTGCTCACTGCCCTGATCTTCATCGGCAACAACGCCGCCGGGTACCTGCTCATCGCGTTCTTCGCGACCTACGCCGTCACCGCCCTCGGCATGGAGCGTCCTCCCGTGCTGCTGGCGACGACGCTCGCGTCGTTCGGCTGGCTCATCTTCACGCTCTGGGGCGGCCACCTCTCCGATCGTCTCGGACGCGTCCGCACCTTCCAGATCGGGTACATCGCGCTCGCGCTGTGGGCGGTGCCGATGTGGTTCCTGATCGACACGGCGAACATCTTCTGGTACTTCGTGGCGCTGTTCGTGATGACGTTCGCGCTCGGGCTCTCGTACGGCCCGCAGGCGGCTCTCTATGCCGAGATGTTCCCGGCCAACGTCCGCTACTCGGGCGTCTCGATCGGATACGCGCTGGGTGCCATCCTCGGCGGGGCGTTCGCACCGATGATCGCGGAGGCTCTGATGAACCAGTTCCAGGCGGCCTGGACGATCGGCGTCTACATCGCCATCACGGCGGTGATCTCCCTCATCGCCGTGTCGATGGTGAAGGAGACCAAGGGCGTGGATCTGCACGCCTGATCATCGTCTTCCCGGCATGCTGCGGGCCGGTCGGTCATCCGACCGGCCCGCAGTCAGCCGAAGACCAGCGGCGTACGTGCCGTCGCGTCCTCGACCGTGATGCCGACGATCGTCGCCCCCTCCTCGAGCACCCCGCGATCGGCTTGGAAACGGAAGACCTGCCCGTCGCGCGTCGTGACGGCGTAGAAGTGATCGCTCGACGACACGACCTCGACCACGGTGCCTCCGGGGTGAGCAGCCATCGCATCCGCCACGGGGGCGCCGAGGCGGATATCACCTCGCGACGGCAGCGCGGCTCCGTCACCGACGGTGTCGCCGAGGCTGCGGTCGCTCCCGACGGTGATCGACCAGACGGCATCGCCGGCCTCCACGGGGCGCACCAGGATCGTCCCCGCCTCCGTGGGGGCGATGAGGGTCCACGGGCCGCCGTCGTACTCGGGTTCGACGACCTGCGCGTCCTCGCCGGCGGCGGCGATCGCGGACTCGACCGAGTCGCCGAGTCGGAGCGGACCCACGCCGCCGACTCCGACCTGCCAGTCACTCCACGCGGTTCCGGGATCGCCGGAGGGGTCTGTCTCGGCGACGGGCGGGTTCTCGGTGAGCTCCTCGACCAGTCCGGACCGGGCCTCCTCGGCGCGTTCTCGAAGCAGCAGCGCCGCCGCCTCGGCGTCGAAGTCGCGATCGCCGCTGAAAGGCTGCCACAGCTGCACGATCACGTTCCCGGTCGAGGCGAACGCGCTGAACGACCGCCAGTCCAGGGCCGCATCGATCAGCGAGCCCGCGAAGGCCCGGGTGTTCTCGGACGCCTCGGGGATCACGGCATCGAAGGAGACGGTCCCCTCTTTGACGAACTCGGCGCACTGCTCGGCTGCCTGGAGCAGCTGATCCATGCGGCCCTCGGCGTGAGCCTCGTCGGCGAACTGCATGATCGTCATCCGGCCGAAGCCGTTCGTGGGATCCGTCGGCACCTGCCACTCGATCGTCCTCGCCCCGACGCTGCCGAGTGACTGCTCGGCGTAGAGAGCGTCGCAGATCGGCGGATCCGCAGGGAGGCTTCCTCCGTCCGATATCTGTTCGAGGACCGGCGACGGATCGCCGACGTCCGTGGCGTCCGGAACGATCCCCACGATCTCCTCGGGGGCGAGCGCGAATGCGTCGAGCTCGTCGCCGACGAACACGATCGGTTCGGCATACGGCTCGGGCGCGGCGGTCGTCCGGGACGGCGATGGCGACGGAGGCGATGACGTCTGGGGACTCGGGGCGCAGGCGCTCACGGCGGCCACGGCACCGATCCCGATCAAGGCGAGCGTCACTCGCGCTCGACCCGTGATGAAGACAGCCATTGAATCCTCCGACCTCGTCATTCGCCGATGCAGACGCCCCCTCCTGGAGCCTAGGCGCGCTGGGACGACCTCGACCAGGAGCCCGTGCATGTCGAGATCAGAATGATGCCGGAAAGCGCATATGTCGTCGACGGGACGACCGCGTCACTCTCCGTTGAGTACCGCGGCTGCGGCGGCGCGGGCATCGACAGCCGTCGCTGCTCTCAGGACCGCTTGCGCAGCGGCATCGCACTGTTCGCCCGTGACGCCCGCGAGCGCCGCCGCGATTCGACCCAGCGCACGCGGTGTCATCGACAACGACGTGACGCCGAGCCCCACGAGCACGGCGGCCAGAGCGGGATCGGCAGCGGCCTCGCCGCATACCCCCACCGGCAGGCCCCACCGGCGTCCGGCCGCACCCGCCTGCCCGATCAGTCGCAGCACGGCCGGCTGCCACGGATCGTTCAGATCGCCCAGCTCTCCGAGCAGTCGATCAGCCGCGAGCGCGTACTGGGCGAGGTCGTTGGTCCCGATGCTCACGAAGTCGACGACCTCGAGCATCTCCGACGCGAGGAGCGCGGCGGAGGGCGTCTCGATCATCACCCCCACAGTCTCCAGTCCGGCTTCTCGCGCACGCTCCGCGAAGTCGCGTGCCTCATCGACCGTGGCCACCATCGGAGCCATCACCTCGACGAGTGCCGACTCCGCCCCCGCGGCGAGCGCCAGTGCCCTGAGCTGATCGTCCAGCAGCTTCGGGGCCCGTCGCGCGATCCGGAGTCCCCGCACGCCGAGGGCGGGATTGTCCTCCGCGTCGGAGTTCGCGAAAGGCAGCGGTTTGTCACTGCCGGCATCGAGCGTGCGCACCACGACCCTCTGCCCCGGAAACGCGGCGAGGACACCTCGGTAGGCGTCGACCTGCTCCTCGATCGTCGGTGCGTCGGCGCGGTCGAGGAAGCAGAACTCGGTGCGGAAGAGACCGACGCCCTGGGCCTTCGAGGCAGCGGCCACGACGGCCTCGGCCGCTCCCCCGACATTGGCGAGGAGCGGGATGCGCCGTCCGTCGGCGAGCACCCCCTCGCCGTCGAACGGCACCACGAGCGACGCGGCCTTCGCCTCGGTGACTCGAGAGCTGCTCGGGTCGATCTCGACCGTGCCCCGATCGCCGTCGACGAGCACGACCGCACCGCGCGGGATCCCGGTCGCGCCGATGACTCCGACCACTGCGGGGATTCCGAGCGACCGGGCGATGATCGCCGTATGCGAGGTGGGGCCGCCCTGCTGGGTCACGAGCGCGACGCAGTTGCCGCCTTCCAAGGCTGCCGTGTCCGCGGGGGCGAGATCCGACGCGACCAGCACGAAAGGCTCATCACCCTCGGGAACGCCCGGCATCTCGACCTCGAGGATCTCCGCGATCATCCGATCACGGACGTCGCGGATGTCGGCCGCTCGCTCGGCCATCCGCCCACCGAGAGCCGCGAGTCCTTTCTCGTGCGCCGCCGATGTCTCCCAGATCGCCCGCGCGGCCGTTCGACCCCGCGACCGCACGACGTCCGCCGCCTCGGCCACCAGTTCGGGGTCGGAGGCCAGCAGACGCGACGCGTCGAGGATCGCCCGAGCCTCGCCGGTCGCCGCCCTCGTGCGCGCCCGCAGCTGGTCTGCCACCGCCACTGCGGCCCACTCGATCGCAGATGCCTCGGCCTCCCGATCACCAGGCGCGACGACGGTGCTCTCGTCCGGCTCGCGCACGGGCGCGGCGAGGAGCACGGCCTCGGCGGCGACCCTGCCCGAGCTCACGCCGCGACCACGCAGCACGTCGCCTGCCCGGACGGGAGGGGACTCGGGGGCTGCCTCTGCAGCGTGCGCCCCGACCGACCCCGAGGCGACGGCGTCGACGTCCGTGCCTTCACCGAATCCGTCGTCGAAAAGGGCCACCAGTCGGTCGAGCGCCCCCTCGGCGTCGCGCCCGAGTGCCGACAGCTCGATCCGGTCGCCCTGCCTGGCACCGAGGATCAGCAGTCGTGACAGGCTCGCACCCGATGCCTCAGTCCCGTCGGGCAGTCGACGCAGTCGCACATCGATGCCCGCCGATGCCTCGGCGATCAGAGCCGCCGGTCGCGCGTGGATACCGAGCGGATTGCGCACGACCACCGTCCGCGTCACGGCACCCGACCGGTCGGTCGATGCGGACTCGATCGGAGCGGCTCCCGTCGACGGGTCCTCGAGCTGGCCGCTCTTGGCGGCGAGCGCGATCGACGCCTCCCCCGCGACGACGTCCAGGGATGCGCCGGACGCCGCCGACACCACGGCCGCCAGCAGCCCTTCCACGAACGGCGCGGGGGCGAGGCGCACCGGCACATCGCTCGTCCGCAGCTCCAGCGCGAGCTCGGCGCTCAGCACTGCGGAGCCGAGATCCATCAGCACGAGGACACCGTCGCAGTCGGCGGCCAGCTCGTCGATCGCCGCGGCGACAGCGACGGCATCCGTGCCGAGGACGGGGGCGCCGTCGGCATCCGTTCCGGCGCCTGCGGCGACTCTCACTCGCGCTCCCCCGCCCTGCACCATCTGCAGGGCGAGCTCCAGCGCCGCCTCCCCGAGTCGAGCACTGTGGGAGACGGCGACGATGCCGATCATCAGGAGGATTCCGCGGTCGCCTGGGCGAGGGACTCGAACAGCAGTGTCGTCGACGCCGCACCGGGGTCGAGATGGCCGGCACTGCGTTCCCCGAGATAGCTCGCACGTCCCTTCCGGGCGACGAGCGGTTCGGTGGCATCCCGACCGGACGCGGCAGCCTCTGCGGCCGCCGCCGTCGCGGCAGACAGGTCTCCCCCTTCGGAGATCGCGGCGTCGAACGCGTCCACTGCGGGCGCCATGGCGTCGAACATGGTCTTGTCGCCGGCCTCGGCCTTGCCGCGAGCGACGATGCCATCGAGGCCGGCACGCAGCGAGCCGCCGAGTCCGGCGCCATCGAGCTCGGTCACGGGCCCTGCAGCCATCCCCATCCGCAGGAACAGCGTGCCGTAGAGCGGCCCGCTGGCGCCTCCGACCGAGCTCACGAGAGTCATGCCGACGGTCTTGAGCAGCTCGTCGACCGTGTCGGGCACACCCGAGTCGAGCTTCGCCACGACCGCATCCATGCCACGGGCCATGTTCGCGCCGTGGTCGGCGTCTCCGATCGCCGAGTCCAGCTCGGTGAGCCATTCGCGCTTCTCGGCGATGATGTCGCGGAACCGCCGGATCCAGTCGGCCAGGGCCGCGGTGTCGATCGCCGCCATCATGCCCCCCATCGCAGTCCGGGGGTGTTGACGGGCGCGTCCCACAGCCTGAGCAGCTCGTCGTCGGCCTTCAGCACCGTGAGCGAGCAGCCGGCCATGTCGAGCGAGGTGATGTAGTCGCCGACCAGGTTGCGGGCGATCTGCACTCCCGCCTGCTCGAGCAGCGCGGCCACCTCGCCGTACATCAGATACAGCTCGATCAGCGGGGATCCGCCCATGCCGTTGAGCATCACGATGGCGGGACCTGAGACGTCGAGATCGGCGAGGATCGGCTCCACGAGTTGCCGGGCGATCTCGGATGCCGGCGCCAGTGGCTCCCGGTGCCGACCGGGCTCGCCATGGATGCCGATGCCGATCTCCATCTGGTCCTCGGGCAGATCGAACGTCGGCTTGCCCGCTGCGGGAACCGTGCAGCTGGTGAGCGCCATGCCCATCGACCGCCCCTGTCCGTTGATGCGCTTCGCGAGGGCGACGACGGCGTCGAGATCCTGCCCCTCCTCAGCCGCGGCGCCGACCAGCTTCTCGAGCAGCACCGTGAGTCCGACGCCACGACGCCCTGCCGTGTAGAGCGAGTCCTGCACGGCGACATCGTCATCGACGATCACGGTGCCGACCTCGATGCCCTCCATCGAGGCGAGTTCGGCCGCCATCTCGAAGTTGAGCACGTCTCCCGTGTAGTTCTTCACGATGTGCAGGACACCGGCCCCGCGATCGACGGCCTTCGTGGCGGCCTGCACTCGATCGGGGGTGGGCGAGGTGAAGACCTCGCCGGCGACGGCGGCGTCGAGCATGCCGACGCCCACGTATCCCCCATGCAGCGGTTCGTGGCCGGACCCTCCACCCGAGACGATCGCGACCTTCCCCTCCGCCTTCGGCGTCGAGCGGGTGATCACGTGCGTCTCGAGGTCGACCGAGAGCTCCGGATGCGCGAGTGCGACGCCGCGCAGCGACTCGACCAGCACATCGGCGGGGTTGTTGATGAGCTTCTTCATCGTTCGATCTCCCTTGATCTCTACGGCGGCGCTCTTTCGCAATATTGGAAAGTTATTCGTCAATGTCGAATATGCTCGGGCGCAGTCGAGTTGTCAAGATCGACCTGACGACCGATGCGACCGCCCGGCTCGACGACGATCCGGAGAGAGGAGCCGCGATGATCCAGGCCATCGATCGCGCAGCGAAAGTGCTCGAGCTGCTGCAGGGTGCGCGCCATCTCGGCATCACGGATCTCGCGCTCGCCCTGAGCCTTCCCCCGTCGACCGTGCACGGGATCGTCAAGTCCCTGCGCGAGCACGGACTCGTCGCGAAGGAGCGCGGCGGGCAGCGCTACATGCTCGGTCCCACCCTGCTGCGGCTGAGCAACGTCTACCTCGACACCCTCGACGTCCGGGCCAGAGCCATGCGGTGGACGCAGGAGCTCGCACGCCGCACGAACCTGCCGGTGCGCCTCGGGGCGCCGCACTTCCACGAGGTGCTCGTGATCCACCACGACCTGCGTCCGGACGACAGCCAGCAGATGCTCGAGACCGGCGTGGCGATCCCCGCGCATGCCTCCGCGATGGGAAAGGTCCTGCTGGCGCACGACCTCGGCTTCCAGCGCACCGTCTTCGAGCGGCCGCTGCACAGCCTCACCGGGGACACGATCACCGACGTCGCCCGACTGCTGCTCGACCTGCCGGCCATCGCCGAGCGGGGCAGCGCCTCGGAGACCGATGAGGCCGTGCTCGGAGAGTCGTCCGTCGCCGCGCCGGTCGCCGACGCGTCGAACGACATCGTCGCCGCGGTCGCCGTCGTGATGCCCACATCGCAGGCGCCCGCCTCGGACGCGGTGCTCAACGCGCTGCGCGAGACGGCGCGCAACATCTCCCGCGAGCTCGGAGCGACCAGCTGGCCTCCCCGCGTGGCGCCGGCCGACGACTGAGCCCGCTCAGCGGGACTGCAGCCCGTCGAGGCTCACCCGCAGGATGTCCTCCCCCAGCTCGTCGGGATCGACGGGACCCCCGGGTCGATACCACTCGACGACCGAGTTGATCATCCCGAAGATGAGCCTGGTGGCGACCGCCGCATCGACGTCGTCACGGATCAGCCCCTCGGTCTGCGCTTCCGACACGATCGCGGTCACGCGCTGGTCGAACGCACGTCTGCGCACCAGCGCGGAGGTCTCGACATCGCCGTTCCCCCGCACGCGCAGCAGCAGCGTCACCGAGGGGAGCTTCTCGGTGAGCACCCGCACCGCGCCGCGGATGATCGCCCGCAGCCGGTCGGAGGCCAGCGAGTGCTGCGCGGTCGCGTCATCGACGACGGCCTCGAGCGCATCGAGCGCATCGTTCAGCGCGAGCTCGAGGATCGCCGACTTCGATTCGAAGTGATGGTAGAGCGCCGACTTCGTCAGCCCCAGCGTCGCGCTGAGGTCGGCCACGCTCGTCGCGTCGTAGCCGTGCTCGTTGAAGACCTTGACGGCGACCGCGAGCACCTGCTCGCGGTCATAACCTGGCCGGCCGCGCTTGGGGGCCGGCGCCTGGATTCCGGGCTCTGCCATGGGCCCAGTCTGTCAGTCCGGATGAGTTGCCATTCGCGGAAGGATCTGAGATCGTATTCCTGACCGATCGGTCTGAAATTATCGCCAGCGTGGGCGTTCGAGAGGATGACGATGTCCGAGGCCTATCTCGTCGACGGGGTCCGCACCCCCGTCGGTCGCTACGGAGGCGCACTCGCCGGCATCCGTCCGGACGATCTGGCGGCCCTCGTCGTCGCCGCCACAGTCTCGCGAGCCGCCATCCCCGGCGACGACATCGACGAGGTGATCCTCGGCGCCGCGAATCAGGCGGGCGAGGACAACCGCAACGTCGCACGGATGGCCGTGCTGCTCGCGGACCTCCCCGATTCGATCCCCGGATTGACCGTCAACCGCCTCTGCGCCTCAGGGATGTCAGCCATCGCACTCGCCGCGAACGCCGTGCGCGCAGGGGACGCCGACCTCATCGTCGCCGGTGGCGTCGAGTCCATGACACGCGCGCCCTGGGTGCAGGCGAAGCCCGAGCGGGCATGGGCCAAGCCCGGCGCGGCCTTCGACACGTCGATCGGCTGGCGCTTCACGAACCCGCGGCTGAGCGCCCGCGACAAGGCCACGTTCTCGATGCCCGAGACCGCCGAAGAGGTCGCACGCATCGACGGGATCACCAGAGCGGATGCCGACGCCTTCGCGCTTCTGAGCCATCAGCGCGCCATCTCGGCGATCGACGGGGGACGCCTCGCCCCCGAGATCGTGGGCGTTGAGACGGGCCGCGGACTCGTCGACACCGACGAAGGCCCGCGCAGGGACAGCACGCTCGACGCGCTGGCCGCACTCCGTCCGGTCGTCGCAGGCGGCCAGGTCGTCACGGCGGGCAACTCCAGTTCCTTGAACGACGGAGCCTCGGCGATCATCGTGGCGAGCGCCGAAGCGGTCGAGCGACATGGCCTTCGTCCGCGCGCACGGATCGTCGCCTCGGCGACCGCCGCGCTCGCTCCCGAGATCATGGGCCTGGGTCCCGTGCCGGCAACACAGAAGGCACTCGCGAAGGCGGGCCTGCAGGTCGGCGACCTCGGTGCCGTCGAGCTCAACGAGGCCTTCGCCTCGCAGTCCCTCGCCTGCATCCGCCGCCTCGGACTCGACCCGTCGATCGTCAACGCCGACGGCGGAGCCATCGCACTCGGCCATCCCCTCGGCTCCAGCGGATCCCGACTCATCGTCACACTGCTCGGCCGACTCGAGCGCGAGAACGCGCGCTTCGGTCTGGCCACGATGTGCGTCGGCGTGGGTCAGGGCACCGCGATGATCGTGGAGCGTCTGACATGACTCTGCGCATCGAGGAGCATCGAGACCGGGTGATCGCCACGCTCGACCGGCCCGAGAAGCGCAACGCCATCGACCAGGCGACGATCGACGCGCTACACGAACTCTGCGCGCTGCTCGAGCGGACGCCGCGCACGCTGATCATCACCGGCGCCGACGGCGTCTTCGCGGCGGGCGCCGACATCGCCCAGCTGCGCGATCGCACCGCCGACGACGCCCGGCGCGCCATCAATGCGACCGCATTCATCCGCGTCCACGATCTCCCGATGCCGGTGATCGCCGCACTCGACGGATACGCGCTCGGGGGCGGAGCCGAACTCGCTTACGCCGCCGACATCCGCATCGCGACGCCGTCCCTCCGCATCGGCAACCCCGAGACCGGGCTCGGCATCATCGCCGCAGCCGGCGCGACCTGGCGCCTGCCCGAGATCGTCGGAGACGCGAGGGCGAGCGAGCTGCTCCTCACCGGCCGAGCTCTGGATGCCGAAGAGGCGCTGAGGTGGGGACTCGTGTCGTCGCTCCATCCGGCCGACGAGCTGCTCGCGGCCGCACACCGGATCGTCGATCGCATCGCGGCGAACGATCCCCTCGCGACGCGGCACACCAAACGCGCTCTGCGCACTCCGCGAGCAGGCCACCCGGCGATCGAGGTCGAACTTCAGGCCGAGCTGTTCGAGTCGCCCGAGAAGATCCGCCGCATGACCGACTTCCTGGAGAAGAGACGATGAGCGACATCGGCAGCGCCCCGAATCGGGTCGGCGTGCTCGGAGGCGGCCGCATGGGAGCCGGCATCGCACATGCGTTCCTGCTCGCCGGATCTCACGTCAGCGTGATCGAGCGCGATGCGGCGAGCGCCGAGGCGGCGCTGACCCGCATCGGCGACAGCATCCGCAGATCCGTCGACCGCGACCCCTCGCTCGACGAGACCGAATTGACCGGGCGCATCACGACCGGCGTCGATCCCGGAGCCTTCGCCGCGGTCGACCTCGCGATAGAGGCGGTTCCCGAAGACCGCGCCCTCAAGGAGGACGCGCTGTCCCGGGCCGACGCCGTGCTGCCCCCGACGGCGGTTCTGGCGAGCAACACCTCGTCGATCTCGATCGACGATCTCGCTGCGGGCCGCAGACATCCGGAGCGATTCCTCGGCCTGCACTTCTTCAATCCGGTGCCCGCCTCGGCCCTGGTCGAGGTCGTGCGCGGCGCAGCGACCGACCGGGCGGTCGTCGAGAGCGCCACCGCCTGGGTGGCCGCCCTCGGCAAGACGCCGATCGTCGTCAGCGACTCCCCGGGCTTCGCGTCGTCGCGGCTGGGCGTGATGCTGGGCCTGGAGGCGATCCGGATGCTCGAGGAGGGCGTCGCTTCGGCCGCCGACATCGATGCCGCGATGACGCTGGGGTATCGGCATCCGATGGGTCCGCTGCGCACCACCGACATCGTCGGGCTCGATGTGCGCCTCGGCATCGCCGAAGAGCTGGAGCGCACGCTCGGCGAGCGATTCGCTGCACCGGAACTGCTGCGCCGCATGGTCGCCGAGGGAAAGCTGGGCCGCAAGAGCGGCGAAGGGTTCTACGCATGGAACGAGGAGAGATGACCGAGTATCTGCCGAGCTACGTCCAGGGCGAGTGGTGGACGCCGTCGTCACCCACGCGATCCACAGAGGTCCGCGATGCGTCCACCGGCGACGTCGTCGCCGTCGTGTCGTCCGCGGGCCTCGACCTGGCCGGGGCACTGGAGTACGCCCGCTCCGTCGGGCAGAAGAGCCTCGGTGCGCTCACGTTCCACCAGCGGGCGGTGCTGCTGAAGCAGTTCGCCCTCGCTCTCACCGAGCGCAAGGACGAGCTGTATGCGCTGTCCGCCCGTACCGGCGCCACGAAGGCCGACTCGTGGGTCGACATCGACGGCGGCATCGGCGTGCTCTTCTCGTACTCGGGCAAGGGTCGCCGCGAGCTGCCGAACAGCCGCGTGCATGTCGACGGCCCCGTGGAGCCGCTGTCGAAGGACGGGTCGTTCCTGGCTCGTCATGTCTACACGACGCTCCCCGGGGTCGCTGTGCAGATCAACGCGTTCAACTTCCCGGTGTGGGGTTCGCTCGAGAAGTTCGCACCCGCGTTCCTCGCCGGCATGCCGACGCTCGTGAAGCCCGCGACACCCACGGGCTACGTCGCCGAGGCGATGGTGCGCATCCTCGTCGAATCGGGACTGCTGCCCGACGGATCGCTGCAGCTCGTCAGCGGCAGCGTGCCTGACCTGTTCGAGAACCTGCGGCTCGGCGACATCGTCGGGTTCACCGGCAGCGCGTCGACCGCGGAGAGCCTCAAAGCCCACGCCGCGGTGCAGACCGGCGGTGTGCGGTTCACCGCCGAGACCGACTCGATCAACGCCTCGGTGCTCGGCACAGACGCGATCGAGGGCACCCCGGAGTTCGACGCGTACGTGCGCCAGCTCGTCACCGAGATGACGAGCAAGGCCGGCCAGAAGTGCACGGCCATCCGGCGAGCGATCGTGCCGGCGGGCTCGGCCGACGCGATCATCGGCGCCGTGCAGGCGCGCCTCGCTAAGAAGACCGTGCTGGGCGACCCCCGCGCCGAGGGCGTCACCATGGGTCCCCTGGCCTCGACGGGGCAGCGCGATGAGGTGCTGCGCCAGGTGGATCGCCTGCAGGCGGCGGGCGGGCAGGTCGTCGTCGGGACGACGGATGCTCCCGAGGTCCGTCGCGCAGACGGCAGCACCGGCACCGCACCCCACGGAGCCTTCGTGTCGCCGCTGCTGCTGCGCTTCGAGGACTCGCAGTCCGACGCGGCGCACTCGATCGAGGCCTTCGGCCCCGTGTCGTCGCTGCTCACCTACGACACCATCGCCGAGGCCGCAGCGCTCGTCGCCCGAGGTGGCGGCTCGCTGGTCACCAGCATCGCCACGCATGACCCGGCGCAGGCCGTGGAGCTCGCCACGCGCATCGCACCGTTCAACGGCCGGATGCTGCTGCTCGACCGCGACGATGCACGATCGTCGACCGGGCACGGATCGCCCCTGCCCAACCTCGTGCACGGCGGCCCCGGTCGAGCCGGCGGCGGTGAGGAGCTCGGCGGCATCCGCGCGGTGCTGCATCACATGCAGCGCACGGCAGTGCAGGGTTCACCCGAGATGCTGACTGCCTTGACGGGTGTCTGGCACGCGGGGGCGGCCGCGCGCAGCGACGGTCGGCATCCGTTCCGCAAGTCGCTCGCGGAACTCCGCATCGGCGACCAGATCGTCTCCGGCTCGCGCGAGGTGACCCTCGCCGACATCGAGACGTTCGCGCACTTCACGGGCGACACGTTCTACGCCCACATGGACGAGGCATCCGCCGCCGCGAACCCGTTCTTCCCCGGACGGGTCGCGCACGGCTACCTGCTCGTCTCGTGGGCCGCCGGTCTCTTCGTCGATCCGGAGCCCGGACCCGTGCTCGCGAACTACGGTCTGGAGAACCTGCGATTCATCACGCCGGTCTCCCCCGGCGACACGATCCGCGTCGAGCTGACCGCGAAGCAGATCACGCCGCGTGAGACGGACGAGTACGGAGAGGTGCGCTGGGACGCGGTGATCCGCAATCAGAGCGACGAGCTCGTCGCCACCTACGACGTGCTCACGCTGGTGAACAAGCAGCCGACACCCGAGGTCGTCGCCGCATGAGAGAGATGATGCAGCGCGATGCCGCCTCGCAGATGCTCGGCATGACCGTCGAGGAGGACGCCCCCGGAGAGGCCGTCGTCTCGATGACCGTGCGCGACGACATGCTGAACGGGTTCGCCATCACGCATGGCGGACTGGTGTTCACCCTCGCCGACACCGCCTTCGCGATCGCCTGCAACGAGGACGATCGCGTCACGGTCGCGGGTGGTGCCGACATCACCTTCCTGAAATCCACGACCGCCGGCCAGCGACTGACAGCGCGCGCGGTGCGCCGTGTCGTCAGCGGACGCAACGGCCTGTACGACGTGACGGTGACCGACGAATCGGGCGATGTCGTCGCCGAGGTCCGCGGCCGCTCGCTCACGACGAACCGGTCGCACCCCGCCTGAGCGCACGCACGCTCACTGCTCTGCCCCCGACGAAGGAGTCGACGATGACCGCAACACATGCCGAGATCGGTGCCGAGGCCGAGCTGCATTCGTCTGAACGACTGGCGCGGCTGCAGCTGCAGCGCCTGCAGTGGACAGTCCGGCATGCCTACGAGAACGTGCCGACCTATCGCCGCAAGTTCGACGAGCACGGCGTGCACCCCGACGACGTGCGCACCCTCGACGACGTGCGGCGTCTGCCGTTCACCACCAAGGCCGACCTGCGCGAGAGCTATCCGTTCGGCATGTTCGCCGTGCCGATGGCCGACGTGCGACGCGTCCACGCGTCGTCGGGCACGACGGGGCGGCCGACGGTGGTCGGCTACACCGAAGGAGACCTCGACCGGTGGAGCGACCTGGTGGCGCGGTCGCTGCACGCCGCGGGCATCCGCGCGGGGATGAAGGTGCACAACGCCTACGGCTACGGGCTCTTCACCGGCGGACTCGGCGCGCATGCCGGGATCGAGCGTCTCGGAGCGACCGTGATCCCGGTGTCGGGAGGGCAGACCGCCCGGCAGGTGCAGCTGATCACGGATTTCGAACCGGATGCCATCCTCTGCACGCCGAGTTATCTGCTCACGATCGCTGACGCGATGGAAGCCTCGGGCATCGATCCGACGACCACGTCGCTGCGCGTCGCGGTGCTCGGCGCCGAGCCGTGGACGAACGAGATGCGTCGTGAGATCGAGCGGCGACTGAACATCGATGCCGTCGACATCTACGGGCTCAGCGAGGTGATGGGGCCGGGGGTCGCGAGCGAGAGCGTGCTCACGAAAGACGGCCCGCACATCTGGGAGGACCATTTCCTGCCCGAGATCATCGACGGAGAGACCGGGGAACGGCTGCCGGACGATGCGCTCGGCGAGCTCGTCTTCACGTCGCTGACCAAAGAGGCTTTTCCTGTGATCCGGTATCGCACGCGCGATCTGACGCGCCTGCTGCCGGGAACCACCTACCCGGCGCTTCGGCGCATGGAGAAGATCACCGGCCGCAACGACGACATGATCATCCTGCGCGGCGTGAACCTCTTCCCCACCCAGATCGAGGAGCTGGTGATGGGCATCGAGACGCTCACCCCGCACTTCGTGCTCGAGCTGCACCACGTCGGGCAGCTCGACACGATGACCGTGCGCATCGAGCGACACCCGTCGCTGAGTGCCGAGGACTGCGATGCCGCCGCTGCGGTGCTCACCCACCGCATCAAGATGCACATCGGCACCAGCGTCGACGTGACGGTCGAGGAGCCGGGCACGCTGCCCCGGAGCGAGGGCAAATACCAGCGGGTCTACGACCTGCGGTAGGGCTCGAGCCGGGTGTCCCCGCCGTCAGCCGCGCAGCGCGAGCACGAACGGGAGCACGTCGCTTGCCCCCGCCTGGCGCAGCGTGCGCGCGGCGACCGTGAGCGTCCAGCGGCTGTCGGCGAGATCGTCGACGAGCAGCACGGGACCGGTCGGCACGTCGAGGCCCTGCGCGCTGAATCTGTCCCACAGACCTGCCAGCCGGAACACGCTGTTGCCACCGGGTTGGCCCGTCGGCCCGCCGTTCACGAGGTCGAGCGCACCGAGATACGGCAGGCGGCCGATCTCGGCGATCCCGCGGGCGAGCGAGTCGACGAGCAGCGGATGCGATCGCGACGGCATGGCGACGACCGCGACGGGGCGCTCGGCCCACCCCCAGTCGGCGAGCACGCGCACGCAGCCGCCGAGAACCTGGGGCGTCACCACCGCGTCAGGGGTGCCCGCCGCGAAGAGCTCGCGCAGCGTGCCGCCCCAGCCGAGGTCGGTGAGACGGGCGAGTGCGCGCCCTTCTCCGGCCTGCTCCCCCGCGGGGATGCGCCCCTTCACCGGCACGTCGAGCTTGTCGGCTCCGGTCGGCCAGGCGCGGCGAGGCTCGACCGGGACACCGACGCGATCGAGCGATTCCGCGGCCTGCGTCGTCGCCGATTCGCCGATCTCACTCGGGAACCAGATGCCGGCGCAGTTGTCGCATCTCCCGCAGGGCGCAGCCGTGTCGTCGTCGAGTGAGCGCTGGAGGAATTCCATGCGGCATCCGTCGGTCTGCTCGTAGTCGATCATGTGCTGCTGCTCGGCGCGACGCTCGGCCGCGATGCGCTCATAGCGCTCGGCGTCGTAGGCCCACGGCTGCCCCGTCGCGACCCACCCGCCCTGCACCCGGCGCACCGCGCCGTCGACGTCGAGAACCTTGAGCAGCAGTTCGAGCGGAGTACGCCGGATGTCGACCATCGCCTCGAGCGCGGGCGTCGAGATGGGCTGATCGCCGAGGGCGGCGATCAGCCGCTCGGCGCGCTCCCGATCCGGCATCGACGCGGTCGCGAAGTAGTGCCAGATGTCGCGGTCTTCGACGCCGGGCAGCAGGAGCACGTCGGCGCTCTCGCTCGCACGACCGGCACGGCCGACCTGCTGGTAGTACGCGACCGGCGACGACGGCGCGCCGAGGTGCAGCACGAAACCGAGGTCCGGCTTGTCGAAGCCCATCCCGAGCGCGCTCGTGGCGACGAGGGCCTTGACCTCGTTGCGCTTCAGCATCCCTTCCGACTCGGTGCGCTCGTCGGTGTCGGTCTGTCCGGTGTACGCGCGCACGTCGTGCCCGTGATCGCGCAGCAGCCGGGCGGTGTCGACCGCGGCCGCGACCGTCAGGGTGTAGATGATGCCCGAACCGGGCAGGTCGTCGATATGACTGAGCAGCCACGCGAGCCGGCTGGCGGAGTCGCGCAGACGCAGGACGCCGAGACGCAGCGAGGTGCGCGCGAGCGGGCCGCGGATCGTGAGCACCTCGGAGCCGGCGGCATCCGACGCCCCTCCCGTGCCGAGCTGCTCGGCGACGTCGGCCACGACCCTGCTGTTCGCGGTCGCCGTCGTCGCGAGCACGGGCACCTCGGGCGGCATCTGCTCGATGAGGTCGCGCAGCCGCCGGTAATCGGGGCGGAAGTCGTGCCCCCAGTCGCTGATGCAGTGCGCCTCGTCGACCACCAGCATGCCGATCCGTCGAACCAGCGCCGGCAGCTGCTGCTCGCGGAACGCGGGATTGTTGAGTCGTTCGGGAGAGACGAGCAGCACATCGACCTCGTCTCGGTCGAGCTGCTCCATGACCTCCGACCACTCGTGCGCATTGGTCGAGTTGATCGCCACCGCTCGAACGCCTGCCCGCTCGGCCGCGGCGATCTGATCGCGCATCAGCGCGAGAAGCGGCGAGACGAGGACGGTCGGCCCTGCCCCCTGGCGGCGCAGCAGCAGCGTCGCGACGAAGTACACAGCCGACTTGCCCCACCCGGTGCGCTGCACGACGAGCGCGCGGCGGCGCCCCTCGACCAGAGCCTCGATCGCCTCGTACTGACCGTCGTGGAAGTCGGCGTCCGGGCGGCCGACCAGCTCGCGCAGAGCCGAGAGCGCAGCGGTGCGGGTGTCGACAGAGGCGGGAGAAGTCATGTCTCCACTCTGCCCGATGCCTCCGACACCCGGTGTGCCACCATCCACAGGCGGATTCGAGCCGAGCCTCGGTGACGTCGTCTAGCGTGGGACGATGATCACCCGAGAACTGGCCGTATCCCTGCGCGACGCCGGACTCGTGTGGCATCCCGCCGAGGGCGACCGCTTTCAGCTCGATCTTCCGAACGATGTCGAGCTCGAGGCCGAAGCCGATGTCTTCACGGTCAGCGAGATGACGATCGAGGCCCGCCAGACCCCGAGCGGCACGGACCTCGCCTTCAACGGCACGACGGAGTGGGCGCTCGACGCCGTGACCCTCGCGGACGCGGTGTGGCTCCCCCGCGAGGATCAGCTGCGCGAGCTGCTGCGCGGCACCTTCCGGGCGCTGAGCCGCCTCTCCGACACCTTCGTGGTCGAGGTCGAGATCGCCGGCGAGACCCTGCGTTTCGAGCATCCGGATCCCTCCGAGGCGTACGGCAGAGCCCTCCTCGACCTCGTCTCCCGCTCGCGCTGAGCAACTCTCCGAGCATCTCGCCGAGCGCCGCATCGGGGGTCTTCCTTGCGCCGCGACGACCTCCGTGTCAGAATTACCTAACGACCGGTCAGTAAAGCGGATCGGAAACCGAGGAGTCGATGATGACCAGCCCCGCAGATCTCTCCCTCGTCGACGGAGAGCTGTCCGACGACGAGCGCCTGTTCGACGAGCTCATCGCGAACGAGCAGCGCATCGAGCCTCGCGACTGGATGCCCGATGCCTATCGCAAGACGCTGATCCGCCAGATCTCGCAGCACGCGCACTCCGAGATCATCGGCATGCAGCCAGAGGGCAACTGGATCACCCGGGCGCCGAGCCTCAAGCGCAAGGCGATCCTGATGGCCAAGGTCCAGGACGAGGCGGGGCACGGACTCTATCTCTACTCCGCCGCACAGACGCTCGGCATCACGCGCGACGAGATGATGGATCAGCTCATCAGCGGCAAGGCCAAGTACTCGTCGATCTTCAACTACCCGACGCCCACCTGGGCCGACATGGGGGCGATCGGGTGGCTCGTCGACGGAGCCGCCATCTGCAACCAGGTGCCGCTGTGCCGCGCCTCCTACGGGCCCTACGGCCGCGCGATGGTGCGCGTCTGCAAGGAGGAGTCGTTCCATCAGCGCCAGGGATTCGAGATCCTGCTGTCGCTGATGCAGGGAACCGACGAGCAGAAGACGATGGCGCAGGATGCCGTGAACCGCTGGTACTGGCCGAGCCTGGCGATGTTCGGTCCGCCCGACGACCAGTCCCCCAACTCCGCGCAGTCGATGAAGTGGAAGATCAAGCGCTTCACGAACGACGAGCTGCGTCAGCGCTTCGTCAGCATGCTCGTGCCCCAGGCCGAGATCCTCGGCGTGACCCTGCCCGACCCTGATCTGCGCTTCGACGACGAGACCGGCCAGTACGTGATCGGCGAGATCGACTGGGACGAGTTCTTCGAGGTGCTGCGCGGCAACGGCCCCTGCAATGCCGAGCGTCTCGAACGCCGCCGCACGGCCCATGAGGACGGCGCGTGGGTGCGCGAGGCTGCGGCCGAGTACACCCGCAAGCAGGCGCTGAAGACGAAGGCGGTGGCGTGATGGCGACACCCGGTGCCGACGACCGCGAGCCCTGGCCGCTCTGGGAGGTCTTCGTCCGCGCGAACCGCGGCCTGAGCCACGTCCACGTCGGGTCTCTGCACGCCCCGGATGCCGACATGGCCATCCGCAACGCCCGCGATCTCTACACGCGACGCGGCGAGGGCGTGTCGATCTGGGCGGTGCCCGCCGAGGCGATCACGACCAGCGACCCCGACGCGAAGGGCGCCTACTTCGAGAGCCCCGCCGGCAAGAACTATCGGCACGCCGTGTACTACACGGCGTCCGAGGGGGTGCCGCACCTGTGAGCCACATCCAGGGCGATATCCACGGCGACCCGCACGGGGACGTCTCGGTCGACGAGCTGCGGCTCGGTGACGAGCTCACCGGAACCGGCTCCGCGGCGGCATCCGCCGACATCGCCGAGTACGCGCTCTGGCTCGGCGACGACGCGCTGATCCTGTCGCAGCAGCTCGGTGAGTGGATCTCCCGCGCGCCCGAACTCGAAGAGGACGTCGCCCTCGGCAACATCGCGCTCGA
Source organism: Microbacterium sp. CGR1 (assembly GCF_001266755.1). Classification (NCBI taxonomy): domain Bacteria; kingdom Bacillati; phylum Actinomycetota; class Actinomycetes; order Micrococcales; family Microbacteriaceae; genus Microbacterium; species Microbacterium sp. CGR1. The sequence continues at coordinate 45,398 of NZ_CP012299.1, read as the reverse complement.
CCTGCTCGGGCATGCCCGCTCGTTCCTGCACTTCGCGGGGTCTTTCGACGGACGCTCCGAAGACGATCTCGCGTACTTCCGCGACGAACCGGAGTTCCGCTGCGCCTGGATCGTCGAGCAGCCCAACGGCGACTTCGCGCAGACCATCGCCCGCCAGTTCGTCGTGTCGACCTACATGTTCGAGCTGTACTCGGCCCTGCGGGCGAGCAGCGACCCGACCCTCGCGGCGATCGCCGAGAAGTCCCTCAAAGAGGTCGACTACCACCGAGACCACGCGGTGCAATGGGTGCTGCGGCTCGCCGGCGGCACCGACGAATCCCGGCGGCGGATGATCCGCGCGCTGGGCGACGTCTGGCCGTATGCCGACGAGCTCTTCCGCGACGAGCCCCTGATCGACCGCCTCGGGGACGCCGCGGCGCGTCCGTCGACGCTGCGAGCGGGCTTCGACGCCGTCGTCGCCGCCGTCTTCGCCGAGGCCGAGCTGACGCTTCCCGCCGTCGCGGCATCCTCGGCCGGAGGACGGCGAGGAGCGCACGCGAGTCCGTTCGGCCATGTCCTCGCGGAGATGCAGGTCCTGGCGCGACGGCATCCGGGAGCGTCATGGTGACCGGCACGCTGCAGACCGCGCCCCGGTCGACCGCCTGGCGGATCGCCGCGGCCGTGGCCGACCCCGAGGTGCCCGTGCTGACGATCGAGGACCTCGGCGTGCTGCGCGCGGTCAGCGTCGACGGCGACGTGGTGCGCGTCGACATCACCCCGACCTACAGCGGATGCCCGGCGATGGACACGATCCGCGACGACGTCATCCTCGCCCTGACCGCCGCGGGATATTCACGGGTCGAGGTCCGGCTCGTGCTCTCCCCCGCATGGACGACGGACTGGATGTCGGATGCCGGCAGGCAGAAGCTCGCCGAGTACGGCATCGCGCCTCCGACCGGGCGCTCGGCGATCTCGTCCGGCCCGATCCGCCTCGCGATCAGCGTGCGGTGCCCTCGGTGCGGCTCGCTGGACACCCGCGAGGTCTCGCGCTTCGGATCCACCTCGTGCAAGGCGCTGTTCGAATGCCGCGCCTGCCTCGAACCCTTCGACCACTTCAAGGTGCACTGATGTCGCTGTTCGCCCTCTCCGGTCCCGCGCCCGCGCCGTCGCCTCGTCGAGCCGCCGCGCCGACGAAGAAGCGCGCGCGCTTCCACACCCTCGCCGTCGAGGAGGTGCGGCCGCTGACCGACGACTCGGTCGAGGTGACCTTCTCGGTTCCCGCCGACCTCGCCGACGACTACGACCACCTGCCCGGCCAGTATGTCGCCCTGCGCACGTCGCTCGACGGCACGGAGGTGCGCCGGTCGTACTCGCTGTGCCGCGCACCCGAGCACCGCACGGCAGAGCAGATCTCCGCCGGTGTCCCGACCCGGCTCAGTGTCGCTGTGAAGCGCGACGAGGGCGGGCTCTTCTCGACCTGGGCGCAGACGGGCCTTCACCCCGGGTTCGAGATCGACGTGATGAGTCCGCAGGGCACGTTCACCTCCGGGCTCGACGATCTCGATCAGCGTCACGTCGTGGGCATCGCGGCCGGTTCCGGCATCACGCCGCTGATGGCTCTCGCCCACACCGTGCTGACGCGCTCCGACTCCTCCCGATTCACCCTGCTCTACACGAACCGCTCGACGCTCGACGTGATGTTCCTCGAGGATCTCGCCGACCTCAAGGATCGCTACCCGACGCGCCTGACGCTGCACCATGTGCTGTCCCGCGAGCAGCGCACGGCCCCCGTGCTCTCCGGACGCATCGACGAGGAGAAGCTGCGCACCATCCTGCGAGCGCTCATCGATCCGACCGACGTCGACGAATGGTTCCTGTGCGGACCGCTCTCGCTGGTCGACCTGTGCCGAGAGGTGCTCGCCGACGTCGGTGTGCCGCGTGAGCACATCCGCTTCGAGCTCTTCACGACGGGTGACGAGCCGGCGCGCGCCGCCCGCCCTGTCGAGGTGCGCGCGGGCGAGAAGACGATCCGCATCGAGGTGAATCTCGACGGCGTCTCGTCGACCGTCGAGAGTCCGGTCGACGCGCACGAGTCCGTGCTCAACGCCGCTCTGCGGGTGCGACCCGATGCGCCGTTCGCGTGTGCGGGCGGCGTCTGCGGAACCTGCCGTGCGAGGGTCATCGAGGGCAGCGTGACGATGACGGAGAACTACGCGCTGGAGCCCGACGAGCTCGAGCGCGGCTACGTCCTCACCTGCCAATCCCACCCCACGAGCGACCGCATCGTGGTCGACTACGACGTCTGAGGAGCATCGGATGATCGATCTGACCGTCGCCGACGACGTCGCCACCGTCGTTTTGAATGCGCCGACGAAGCGGAATTCACTCGACGAGCAGGCGCTCCGCGATCTCGGCCGCGCCTACGACGAGGCGGATGCCGCGGGGGTGCGCGCGCTGGTGCTGCGGGGCGAGGGCCGGGCCTTCTGCGCCGGTCGCGACATCGCGGGCGTCGACCCCCGTGACGACGACGTGATCGCGTATCTCGGCGGGCTCGTGACCCCGCTGCTGCAGCGGATGGCGCGGTTCCCCGCCCCGACCTTCGCGGTGGCGCACGGCGCCTGTCTCGGCGTCGGCCTCGGACTCCTCATCGCCACCGACGTCGTGTACGTCGCAGAGTCGGCCAAGATCGGGTCACCGTTCGCCGCGCTCGGCGCCACTCTCGACTCCGGCGGCCACGCCCTCTTCGTCGAACGTCTCGGGGCGCACCGGGCACTCGACCTCATCTACACCGGTCGGCTGATGAGCGGCACCGAGGCCGTGTCAGCGGGGCTCTTCTCCCGGGTGCTGCCCGACGACGAGGTCGTGCAGGCGACGACGGATGCCGCAGCGACCGCTGCGCGTGGCGCCACCGCCGCCTTCCTGGCGAGCAAGCAGCTGGTCGCCAGGATCCGCGACGAGCGCCTGGCGCTGTGGGAGTCGATCGATCTCGAGAACGCCGCCCAGGCCGCCCTGTGCGACACCGACGACTACCGCGAGGGGTTCGCGGCGTTCCAGGAGAAACGCACGCCGGAGTTCCGCGGCCGCTGAGTCGCATCCGCTTACTGCGGCAGGACGGACGGACGCAAGGCCGTCGCCGATGTCGGATGCGGGTGCGAGACTGCCTGCATGTTGCTCTCGGAGCTCGTCTCCACCGCCGAAGAAGTCACCGCCACCGCATCGCGCCTGGCGAAGATCGACGCCGTGTCCCGGCTGCTCGCACGCGCTGACGCGACCGACGTGCCCACCCTCGTCGGGCTGCTGCTCGCGACGCCGCGACAGGGACGGCTGGGTGTCGGCTGGCGCGGGGTGGCGGCGCTCGACGTGCAGCACGCTGCCGAGCCCTCGCTGTCGATCCGTGATGTCGATGACGCGTTCGAGGCCTTGACCGGCTCGTCCGGGTCGGGGTCGGCCGCGGCGCGTTCCGCGACCCTCTCGGCTCTCGCGTCGCGAGCGACGGCTCCCGAATGGGACTTCCTGTCGCGGGCCATGCTCGGCGAGCTGCGCACGGGCGCGCTCGGCGGCGTCCTGCTCGATGCCATCGCCCGTGCCGCGGATCGCCCGGCGGCATCGGTGCGACGAGCAGCGATGCTCTCCGGCGACCTGGGCGAGACCGCCGTGCTCGCACTCACCGGCACGGAGGACGACCTCGATGCGGTCGGCCTGGTCGTCGGTCGCCCCGTGCTGCCGATGCTCGCATCGACCGCGGCCACCCCGACCGCCGCGCTCGACATCACCGGCACCGCGTCCGTCGAGTACAAGCTCGATGGCGCGCGCATCCAGGTGCATCGCCAGGGAGACGATGTGAGCGTCTACACCCGCAGCCTCGCCGACATCACCCACCGGGTGCCGGAGATCGTCGAAATCGTGCGCGCGCTCCCCGCACACGATCTGATCCTCGACGGTGAGACGCTGTCACTCGACGAAGACGGCGGCCCTCGGCCGTTCCAGCAGACGATGTCGCGGTTCGGGGCAGACGTCTCGCGCGAGCTCGTGCTGCGGCCGTGGTTCTTCGACATCCTGCACGTCGACGGACGCGATCTGCTCGACGAGCCCCTGTCCACCCGCCTGACCGAACTCGAGAGGGTCGTCGGCGAATGGCGTATGCCGGGCATCGTCACCGACGACGCCGAAGCGGCCGAGCAGCTGTCGCGCGAGGCTCTCGCCGCGGGCCACGAGGGGGTGCTCGTCAAAGGGATCGATGCGCCCTATTCGGCGGGACGCCGCGGCAAGTCCTGGGTCAAGGTCAAGCCCGTGCTCACCTACGACCTGGTCGTGCTCGCCGCCGAATGGGGGTCGGGTCGGCGCCAGGGGCTCCTGTCGAACCTGCACCTCGGCGCACTCGACCCGACCGGCGAGTTCGGCGAGCCCGGCGGTCTCGTCATGGTCGGCAAGACGTTCAAGGGGCTCACCGACGAGCTGCTGCGCTGGCAGACGGAGAACTTCCCGCCGCTCGAGACGAGGCGCACGCAGGGCGCGGTGTTCCTGAGACCGGAGTTCGTGGTCGAGATCGCGATCGACGGCGTGCAGCGCTCGCCGCGATACCCCGGAGGCATCGCGTTGAGGTTCGCGAGAGTCAAGGGCTATCGACCCGACAAGAACCCTGCCGACGCCGACACGATCGAGACCCTGCGGGCGCTGCTGCGCGGGTGACTCTCGTCAGGCCGACGGAGCGAGACCGAGGTCCTCTTCGCGCACCGTGCCCTGGAACGACCAGGGGAAGTTGATCCACAGGTCGGTGTCCTTCCAGGCGTAGTCGGGCTGGATGATCGTCGACGGCTTGGTGTAGATCGTGACCGAGCGCACGTCGGCGCCCTTGTCCTTCAGCAGCTGCACGGCGAGGGCGAGCGTGCGACCCGAATCTGCGACGTCGTCGACCAGCAGCACGCGTCGACCGTCGAGATACGCCATGTCGAGTTCGGGCGGCAGCACCTCCGGCGCGTCGAGCACCGTGCCGATGCCGGTGTAGAACTCGACGTTGATCGCACCGCAGTTCTTCGCTCCGAGACCGTAGGCGATGGCACCGGCAGGCAGCAGACCGCCCCGCGCGATGGCCACCACGACCTCGGGCATGAAGCCGCTGTCCAGGATCCGGCGCGCGAGGTCTCGCGTCGCGGATCCGAAGCCGTCCCAGGTGAGCGTCTCGCGCTCGATCGATGCATCCGTCATCGTCTCATTCTCCTGCACCACCACTCGAACTCCCGCCACGCCGTCGCCTCAGCCGAGGCGCGTGACCTCGACCGAGACGAACAGCTCGGAGGCGCTGGGTCCCGCGTACACCCCGCGCAGCGGTGCGACATCGGCGTAGTCCCGACCGTGGCCGACATAGACGTGCGATTCGCCGATGTCGACGAGGTTGGTGGGGTCGTATCCGCGCCACTCGCCGGAGTACCACTCGACCCAGGCGTGCGACTCCCCCGTCACAGCCTGTCCGATCGCCGCCGTCGGATCGGGATGCAGGTACCCCGACACGTAGCGCGCCGGGATCCCCGCTGCGCGCAGCACGCCCAGCGCCACATGAGCGATGTCCTGGCAGACGCCGGACCGGGTGGGCCACGCGTCGCGGGCGGTCGAGCTCACGCCGGTGACGCCGCTGCGATACTCCATGGCCTCCCCGACGGTGCGGCAGATCTCTCGGGCCGTCTCGTCGACGCCACCACCCTCCGCTTCGATGTGCAGGGCGAGGTCGCGCATCTCGTCATCGGGAGCGGTGGCAGGCGTCTGCGCCACGCATTCCGCGAGTTCGAGCGATTGGGGTATCCGGGCTGCCAGCTCGTCCCAGTCGATGTCCGCCTCTCCCGTCGGCAGCGGCCTCACATCCACCACGCTCGTCGCGGTGACCGAGAGCATCTGATGCGGGGTCAGCAGCTCGAACGTCGAGACCCGGGTGTCCCAGTAGTCGGTGTACGAGTGCTGGGTCGCGGTCGGCGATATGTCGAGCGTCGCCTGCAGCACGAACTGTCCGTCCCGGGAGTGCGGCAGCATCCGCGCCTCGTTGTACGACGCCGTCGCCGGCTGCTCGTAGCGGAAGCCGGTGCGGTGAACGATCTTGAGCCGACTCACAGCGCCTCTCCGATCCACACCGGCATCGCGATCGAGGGGAAGTACCGCTCCCTGATCGCGTCGCTCGCCACCGACATCCCCACCTGGACCTCCTCCATGCTCTCCGACAGCCGATGCACGGTGTCGCCGATCGGTCGGTACTCGAGCTCCGACCGCATGCGTCCCAAGACGCGATGCGCCCGATCGGGCACGCCGAACGCACCCGCCGGATCGATACCGCGCAGACACTCCTCGGCCTGGAGGATGCTCGAGAGCACCGATCGGGGGAACAGCCGGTCGATCAGGAGGAACTCCACAGCGGACGCCCCCGTGGGCACCGCCCGGTGGCTGCGCAGGTGGGCTTCGTATGCCCCGCAGCTGCGCAGCAGCGTCGTCCAGCTCGGTCCGCCTGCCTCGGTCAGCGACCGCGTCGCCAGCAGCCGCGCCGTCATGTCCGCGCGCTCGATCGAGCGGCCGAGCACGAAGAAGTGCCAGGCCTCATCCCGGCTCGTCGAGGAGTCGACGACCCCGAAGGCCAGCGCCGACCGATCACGCACCCAGCGGAAGAACGGGTGCGTCTTGTCCGAGGCGATCCGCCGCGGCATCCGTGCGTTCGACTCGTTCAGCGTTTCCCAGAGGTCCGTCGAGATGATCTCGCGCGCTCGTCGAGCGTTCTCCCGCGCCGCCGCGATCGAATGGGCGATCGACGCGGAGTGCTCACGATCCAGCGCGAGCAGCCGCACGACGTCGTCCCGGCTCAGCACGGTGCCGGCATCGGCCGTCGTCCCCATCACCGACAGGAGCGCCCGACATGCGGTGTCCTCCTCGACCCACGGATCCTCGAGCAGCAGCTGCAGGTGCACGTCGAGGATGCGGGCGGTGCCGTCGGCGCGCTCGACGTAGCGGCCGATCCAGAACAGCGCCTCGGCGATGCGACTCAGCATCCTGCGCCTCCCTGCTGCTGCTGCTGCTGTTGCTGCTGTTGCTGTTGGTGGTGACGCAGGTCCAGGTCCTCGTCCTGCGGAGACGAGAGGAAGGGCGGATGCGGTTCCTCACGCGCCGGAGCGACCACGGCGATCGCCCCGGTCGCCAGCGACACCTCGTCTGCGGCGGCGTCCGGGTCTCCGTCCAGAGTCGACGTCGGCCCGGTGAAGAGCGACGGATCCAACACCCAGGTGTCCTTCGACCCTCCACCCTGGCTCGAGTTCACGACGAGCTGCCCCTCGGGCAGAGCGACGCGGGTGAGACCGCCGGGCAGCACCCAGATGTCGTGCCCGTCGTTCACGGCGAAGGGTCGCAGATCGACGTGTCTCGGGCGGAATCCGTCCTCCACGAGCGTCGGGATGGTCGAGAGCTGCACGACCGGCTGGGCGATCCAGCCTCGGGGATCCGCCCGCAGCGACCGACGCAGCTCGTCCAGCGTCTCGCGCGACGCGTCGGGACCGACGACCAGCCCCTTTCCGCCGGATCCGTCGACCGGCTTCACCACCAGCTCGTCGAGCCTGTCGAGCACCTCCTCCAGCGCGTCCGGCTCCTCGAGCCGCCAGGTGTCGACGTTCGGGATCACCGGCTCCTCTCCCAGGTAGTAGCGGATCAGATCGGGGACGTACGTGTACACGAGCTTGTCGTCGGCCACGCCGTTGCCGACGGCGTTCGCGAGCGTCACGGTGCCGAGGCGCGCCGCGAGCATCAGCCCCGGCGCGCCCAGCACCGAGTCCGGACGGAACTGCTGCGGGTCGAGGAACTCGTCATCGACCCTGCGGTAGATCACGTCCACCCGCGTCGGCCCCGAGGTCGTGTGCATCCACACCCGACCGCCCGAGCAGAAGAGATCGCGTCCTTCGACGAGCTCGATGCCCATCATGCGAGCGAGCAGGGTGTGCTCGTAGTACGCCGAGTTGTGCACCCCGGGGGTCAGCACGACGACGGTCGGATCATCGACGCCGTCCGGCGCCGCCGCACGCAGCGCCTGGAGCAGCCGGCCCGGGTAGTCGACGACGGGACGCACGCGCAGGCTGGTGAACAGCTCGGGGAGCGTCTGCGCCATCACCCGGCGATTCGCGAGCACGTAGCTGACGCCGCTCGGCACGCGCACGTTGTCCTCGAGCACGCGCCAGGCTCCGAGCTCGTCGCGGATGACGTCGATCCCCGCGACATGGATGCGCACGCCGTTCGCTCCGACGATGCCGGCCGCCTGACGGTGGAAGTGCGCGGAGGAGCTGATCAGCGACGAGGGGATCACGCCGTCCTGCACCGCATGCTGCCGGCCGTAGACGTCGGCGAGGAAGGCCTCGAGCGCACGCACCCGCTGCTTCACCCCCGACTCGACATAGCGCCAGTCGTCGGCGGCGACCACGCGAGGCACCACGTCGAGCGGGAACGGACGCTCCTCCCCGGCGAAGTCGAACGTCACGCCCTGCGCGAGGTACGAGCTGGCGAGCGCGTCGGTCCGTGCTCTCAGCTCGGCGTCGTCCATGCTCGCGAGCGCGGGATACATGTCCTGATAGGGCAGGCGCACTCCCCCACCACCGGGCTGCGCATCGGCAGGGAACATCTCGTCCCACGGCGCGGCCCCCGCTCGCTGCGGCGACCGGCGCGAGGTGTATCCGTCGAACAGTGACTCCATGGCCGCATGTTTCCGTGTCGCGGTTTCGGCGGTGTTACGCGCGCAAGTCGGCGCCGCGTCGGCACGGGCGCGATAGGATCGACGCGTCCGGCGCTCTCCGACGCCGGTGCCTGAAAAAGAGGCACGAAGCTCCCCACGATGACGCGGGGGCGAGACACATACGGAATACGAACGTTCTCCGTCCCTGTCTCGAAAGGCTTTCGCATGCCCTCCGTCTCCGCGCACGTCGCACTCACTCTCGCCCAGCACATCGACGCCGTCTTCGGTGTGATGGGCAACGGCAACGCCTACTTCCTCGACGCGATCGAGACCCAGACGGATGCCGTCTTCACGGCCGTCCGTCATGAGCAGGGCGCAGTGGTCGCCGCCGATGCGCACTTCCGCGCGTCCGGCAGGATCGCTGCGGGCACCTCGACCTACGGCGCCGGTTTCACGAACACCCTCACAGCACTCGCCGAGGCCGTGCAGGCGCATGTCCCCCTCGTGCTGGTGGTGGGCGATGAGCCGACGTCCGGCCCTCGTCCATGGGATGTCGACCAGATCGCCCTGGCCTCGGCGGTCGGCGCCCGCACCTATACGGTCGGGCACGCGGATGCCGCAGCGACCACCGTCATCGCGATCGAGCACGCACTGACCTACCGCGTGCCCGTCGTGCTGGCGATCCCCTACGACGTGGCCTCACGCGAGGCCGGCCCGGTGCCCGAGGCTCCGCTGCCGCGCATCCCCGCGCCGCTCGCGCCGCGCGGCGAGTTCGCCGAGGGCACGCTCGACGAGATCGCCCAGGCGCTTCACGGAGCATCGCGCCCCTTCCTGCTGGCGGGTCGCGGCGCCTGGCTCGCGGGGGCCGGTGCGGCGCTCGGCGAGCTGGCGTCCCTCACCGGCGCTCTGACGGCCTCCTCCGCGCTGGGGCGCGGCGTCTTCCCCGACACCCGGTTCGACCTCGGTGTCACGGGAGGATTCGGGGCCGACGGCGCCATGGAACTCGTGCGCACCGCCGATGTCGCCGTCGTGTTCGGCGCCTCGCTGAATCAGTTCACGATGCGATTCGGCGAACTCTTCGCACCGGGCACCAGGGTCTTCCAGATCGACATCGCGCCCGCAGCCACGCACCCGCACGTCGGCGGCTTCGTGCGTGCGGATGCTCGCGTGGCGGCCGAGGAGCTCGTCGCCCGGGTCGGCTCGCTCGGCTCCGGCGCCGCCCCTGAGAGCGGTTCTGCCGAGCACGGCCTCGGAGCGGAGGCACACCGCACCGAGACTCCGACTGTCCAGCACGGCGAGTCGCACCCGGCATCCGACGCTGTGCCCGCACAGCCGTGGCGCGAGACGGTCGACGTCGAGGCCGCACGCGCGTACGACGAGGGCGACGAGCTCGCTCCCGACGGACGCCTCGACCCCCGCTCCGCCGCGCGCCGCATCGCCGAGCTCCTGCCCTCCGACCGCGTCGTCGTCTCCGACGGCGGCCACTTCATCGGCTGGGCGAACATGTACTGGCCGGTCGAGGCCCCCGACCGCATGATGATGGTCGGCACCGCCTTCCAGTCGATCGGGCAGGGCTGGCCGAGTGTCGTCGGCGCAGCCCTCGCCCGCCGCGAGTCGACCGTCGTACTGACGTCGGGCGACGGCGGCGGACTCATGGCGATCGCCGACCTCGAGTCGGCCGTGCGCGCGGCAGCGGGTCGAGGCATCGCCGTGATCTGGAACGACGCCGCCTACGGTGCCGAGGTCAATCTCTACGGGCTCAAGGGGCTCGCCGAAGGCCCGATGCGCATCCCCGAGGTCGACTTCGCGGCGTTCGGCGCCGCGGTGGGCGCGGAGGGCGTCGTCGTGAAGACACTCGCAGACCTCGATCGACTCGCCACATGGACGCAGGAGGATGCTGCGACGCGGCGGTTCCTGCTGCTCGACCTGCGCATCTCGGGTGACGTGATCGCGCCGTACCAGCAGGAGATCATCCGGGTGAATTCCTGACCTCGCCGAGTCGCTAGGCTCCTCGTCATGACCGAGAATTCCGGAGTCCTGCGATACAGCGCATTCGCCGCGACGCCCGACGGCGGCAACCCCGCGGGAGTCGTACTCGATGGCTCAGATCTGAGCGACGAGCAGATGCAGCGGATCGCCGTGGACGTCGGATTCTCCGAGACCGCCTTCCTCGTCGCACGCACCGACGGCGACGGTGTGGCGCGCTACCGGGCGCGTTACTGGTCACCGGCGGCTGAGGTGCCGTTCTGCGGACACGCGACCGTCGCGACGGCGGTCGCCCTCGCCGAACGCGACGGGCCGGGCGATGTCGTGTTCGACACGAACGCGGGCGCTGTGACGCTGCGCTCGACGGTGGATCGGGATGGCGCGGTGACCGTGTCGTTCACGAGCGTCGAGCCGCAGGTGCGCGATCTCGGCTCCGACGTGCTCGACCGGTTCCTCGCGCTGCTCGGACTCACCCCGGCGGATCTCGATGAGCGCTTCCCCGCCAAGGAATCGTTCGCCGGCAACTGGCATCCGATCGTCGTGCTCCGTGATCGGGAGCTGTTCGATCAGTTCCGCTTCTCGCCCGCCGAGGTCGCCGCACTCATGCGCGAGCAGGGGTGGTTCGGCACCTCGACAGTGCTGCACGCGGCGAGCACCGCCGACTTCGATGCCCGCAACCTCTTCCCGGTGGGACGGATCACCGAGGACCCGGCGACGGGCTCGGCGGCTGCATCGGTCGGGGCGTATCTGCGCGACCTCGGACACCCGGCGACGACCGTCCGCATCCATCAGGGCACTCACGTGCGTCGTCCGAGCCTCTTGACCGTGACGATCCCGCCGACCGGCGGCATCGAGGTCTCCGGTGGGGCGTTCCTCCTGACCTGAGCCCGTCGACGCACCCGCTGCGCTAGCCTTCCGAGATGCCTGCCATCCGCAACATCGCCGTCGGCCTGCCCGTCAAGGACGGACACCTGCTCGCGCTCGAAGGGCACGACGCCTCGCGCGGCCTGGACTTCCTCCGGGCGATCGGCGGCGGGATCGAATTCGGTGAGACCGCCGCAGAAGCTCTCGGTCGCGAGTTCATGGAGGAGCTCGGCGTCACTCTCGAGGGCGCCGAGCCACTCGGCGTCTTCGAGAACATCTTCACGTACGAGGGCGCGCCCGGTCACGAGATCGCCCATGTGTTCGCGGTGACATCCGCCGAGCTGGATGCGGTGCCCCTCGACGCCGAGCTTCATCCTCGACGAGGGCAGCCCGGTGCGCTGGGTGCCGATCGACGACATCCGTGCCGGCACCCGCGTCCTGTTCCCCGAGGGCGCACCGGAAGCACTGCTCACCCTCGTCGAGCGCGTCCGGTGAGCGTCCGGATCACAGCACGTCAGGACTGCGCGCCGTAGTCGGGAAGCTCCTGCAGTGTCCAGGTGTTGCCGTCGGGGTCGTCGAAGGTCACGAAACGGCCCCACGCCTGCTCATCGACCCCCTGCGCCTCGACGCCGAGGCCCGTCAGGTGCGCCAGCGCCTCATCGGCATCCGGAACGACCACCTGGATCGTGTTCTGCTGCCCAGGGAGCAGTCCCTCGCCCAGGTTGGTGCCGAAGGCGATCGAGCAGGCCGACCCCGGCGGTGTCATCTGCACGAACCTCAGGCCCTCGTAGGGCACCTGATCATGATCGGCGTGGAAGCCGATCCTCTCGTAGAACTCCTTCGACCGGTCGACATCCGAGACCGGGACGAAGATCAATTCGATCTTCCACTCCATCGCGCACTCCTCCTGTCGGGGCGCCTTCGCCCATCGGCCCTCAGAGTACGCGGGGCCTCCGACACCCGCCAGAGGCTCTCGCCCGCAGCAGTCTGCACTCGTCACTGACGCCCGATGGGGAGGAGATCTGCGATCGGGAGGGCGTCCTGCGCAGGAAGCACCTCCCGATCGCAGATCCCCTCCGGATCGCAGATGCCCTCCGGATCGCAGGCTCAGGATGCCGGCAGCAGCGCCCCCTCGAAGAACGACGCCAGCTCATCCGTCGCGTCGAGGGGCAGGATCGCGGCGACGTACTGATCGGGCCGCACCACGACGATGACGCCGTCGCGCGACAGCTCCCGCGCCTCGAAGATGTCGGTCTCGGTCCACTTCGACGGGCCGGCCGCGTAGACCTTCTCCCAGTCGGTGAGCCCGAGCGGACCGGTCTTCGGCTGGAACAGCGCAGGCGCCGAGGTGACCTCGACCTCCTCGTGCGGCTGCTGGTAGATCGCCTTGACGTCGAAGACGGCATCGGTGTCGGCATCCGCAGGCGTGAACCGGGAGAGCACCGGAGCCGCCGACTCGGCCCACGCGTCGAGCGTCGCCGCATCGCGACCCGCGAACGCGTAGACGCGCCAGCGCCCGTCCGCCTTGGCGTGGTGCCCGAGATGGATCGCGTTGCCGTCGCCCACCCGCACGACCTCGGCCGACTTGAAGCGCTTGCCGAGGGGGAAGCCGCCCGCGAGGGCCTGATGTGCGTCCGAGCCGGTGATCATCGACGAGGTGTACTGCGTCATGAAGCCGGAGGGGAACTCCGCCGTCGCCAGGTAGTACGTCGCGAGGTCCGTGGGGTCGGTGATCTCCGACGGCTTGCGCGCCATCAGGGTCGACCACTCCCGATCGAAGTCGATGAGCTGCTGCGCGACGGGCCGACGCTCGGCGCCGTAGGTCGCGAGCAGCGCCTCGGGCGCCCGACCGGTCAGCACCGATCCGAGTTTCCAGCCGAGGTTGAACCCGTCCTGCATCGACACGTTCATGCCCTGGCCGGCCTTCGCGCTGTGGGTGTGGCAGGCATCGCCTGTGAGGAACACGTGCGGCGTGCGACCCGACCCGTCGATCACGTCGTCGAACCCGTCGGTGACCCGGTGGCCGACCTCGTAGACGCTGTGCCACGCGACCTCCTTCACGTCCAGCGTGTAGGGGCTGAGGATCGCGTTCGCCTTGGCGATGATGTCCTCGATGGGCGTCTGCCGCACGCGGTGGTCGTCGTCCTCGGCGACCTCGCCGAGGTCGATGTACATCCGGCTGAGGTATCCGCCCTCCCGCGGGATGTGCAGGATGTTGCCCGCCTCCGAGTTGATCGCGCACTTGGTGCGCCAGTCGGGGAAGTCGGTGTTCACGAGGACGTCCATGACACCCCAGGCATGCGCGGCGCTGCCGCCGACGTGCGTGCGGCCGATCGCCTGGCGCACGCCGCTGCGTGCGCCGTCGCAGCCGACGACGTACTTCGCGCGGATCGTGCGCTCTTCGCCGGTCCGCTCCCCTGCGACGTAGCGCAGGGAGACCTCGACCGGGTGCTCGCCCTCGTCGTGCACGGAGAGTCCGGCGAATTCGATGCCGTAGTCGGGCGCGATGCGGCCGGGACCGTTCGACGCCGCCTCGGCGAAGTAGTCGAGCACGCGTGCCTGGTTGACGATGAGGTGCGGGAACTCGCAGATGTCGTAGGCGTAGTCCGCCGTCCGCGACGTGCGGACGATCTCGTCGGGCTTCTCGGGATTCGGACCCCAGAAGTTCATCCAGCCGATGTTGTAGGCCTCGGCGATGATGCGCTCGGCGAATCCGAACGCCTGGAACGTCTCGACGCTGCGCGGCTGGATGCCGTCAGCCTGCCCGAGCACCAGACGGCCCTCGCGCTTCTCGATGATGCGCGTGGAGATGTCGGGATACTGCGACATCTGCGCCGCGAGCAGCATGCCGGCGGGACCCGAGCCGACGATCAGCACATCGATCTCGGCGGGGAGGTCGGCGGGCCGGTCCGCGCCGAGCCCCGCGGCGTCCTTCACGCGGGGGTCTCCGGAGACATAGCCGTGGTGGTGGAACTGCATCGTCTTCGATTCCTTCCGGACTTCTCTGTCAGGTATTGCCTTCGAACGGCACGTGTTCTATATTCGAACACGACGTTCTACTATTGAACACAGCTTAGGGACGGTCGTCTCGAAACGCAAGGGAGCGCACGCATGCCCGAAGGCACTCCGGCCTCGCAGACCCTGAGCCGCGGCATCCGCATCCTGGAGGTTCTCGCCGATGCGCGGATCCCCCTCACGATCGACGAGATCGCCGCGCGACTCGACGTGCATCGCTCGGTCGCCTATCGCCTGCTGCGCACCCTGGAAGACCACCGACTCATCGGAAGGGACGCCTCAGGCGCCGTGACCCTGGGACCGCGCATGGCCGCGCTGGCAGCGGGCGTGGCTCACGATCTGCAGGCCGAGGCCATCCCCGAGCTGACCGCGATCGCCAACGAGCTCGGCATGACCTGCTTCCTCGGCGTGCTCGACGGCGATGACTGCATCACGCTCGCGAGCATCGAACCCCGCCACGCGATCGCGAGCGTCGCCCAGCGACCGGGCGCCAGGCACTCCGTCACGGTCGGAGCGCCCGGCAAGGCGATCCTCACGCAGCTCCCGGTGTCCCAGTGGCCCGGAGAACCGGGGGCGACACTGCGCGCAGAGGTCGACCGGGCTCGCGCCCGCGGATATGCGACGAGCCATGACGAGGTCATCCCCACCGTGCAGTCCGTCGCCGTGCCCCTCGTGCTGCGCGGCCAGCGGCCCGCGGCGATCGCGGTCGTCCACGTCGCGACCGCCCTCGACGACGCCGAGATCGCGGACCGCCTGAGGCGCTCGGCATCCGCGATCCGCGACGCGCTCGACGGCTGAGCGCTCGGCGGCGGAGAACCGGACCGACGCTCTCCTGCACACGCACGAACGCACGCCCGCCAGGCGGACGTGCGCTCGTGCGTGGATGCGGGTCAGGCCCTGGCGAGCCCGCGGATCGGGCTCACGGACTGCTCCTCCTCGTGATCCGGCCCCAGCGGGATGCCCGAGCGGTCACGCAGCAGCAGCGTCGCCACGAGGCCGAGCAGCGTCATGCCGGCGAGGTACCACGTGACGGCCTGCGTCGAGCCGGTCGCCTGCACGATGGCGGTCGCGATGGTCGGCGCGAACGCACCGCCGGCGATGGCGCCGATCGCATACGAGATCGAGACGCCCGAGAAGCGGATGCTGGCGGGGAAGAGCTCGGTGTAGAGCGCCGCCTGCGGCCCGTAGGTGAAGCCGAGACCGATCGTGAGGATCGCGAGGCCGGCGAACAGCAGTCCGACCTGGCCGGTGTTCACGAGCGGGAAGAGCGTGAACACACCGACGAGCTGCATCACCCAGCCGATGATGTAGGTGGTGCGCCGACCGATGCGGTCCGACAGCCACCCGGCGATGAGCGTCGTGATGAGCCAGGTGACGGCCGAGCCGGTGACCGCCCACAGCACCGGTCCGCGCTCGAGACCGATCGGGCCCTCGGGGTTGGTGGCGTAGCCCTGGATGTATCCGCCGGTCGTCATGTACCCGACCGCGTTGTTGCCGGCGAAGACGAGGGCGGCGACGATGACGAGCAGGAGGTGCTTGCGGAACAGCTGCACGATCGGCATGCTCGCCTTCTCCTTGCGCTCGGCGAGCTCGATGAACACCGGGCTCTCCTCGACCTTGCGGCGCACGTAGTAGCCGACCAGGATCAGGACGACGCTGAGCAGGAACGGGATGCGCCAGCCCCACTGGATGAACTGGTCTCCGGGGGCGATCGCCGTCATCAGCGCCATCACTCCCGACGCGAGCAGCAGACCGAGCGGCACACCGATCTGGGGCGATGCGCCGAAGATCCCGCGCTTCTTCTTCGGGGCGTGCTCGACGGCCATCAGCACCGCACCGCCCCACTCGCCTCCGGCCGAGATGCCCTGCAGGATGCGCAGCAGCACCAGCAGGATGGGTGCGGCGATCCCGATCGCGTCGTAGGTCGGCAGGACTCCGATGAGCGCGGTCGCCGCTCCCATCAGGATCAGCGTCCACATGAGAACGGTCTTGCGCCCGAGCTTGTCGCCGTAGTGTCCCGCGAGGAACGCTCCGAGCGGGCGGAAGAGGAAGCTGACGCCGACGGTGGCGAAGGCGATCAACGCGCTGTTCGCGCCGAGCGGCTCGAAGAAGAGCTGCCCGAAGACCAGCCCGACCGCCGTGGCGTAGATGAAGAAGTCGTACCACTCGACCGTGGTGCCGACGACGGTGGCGAACACGACGCGGCGCCGATCGGCCGGTGTCGCGATGGTTCCGGTGGGTGTGAACCCAGCCTGTGACTGCCCGCTCATAGGGGTGTCTCCTTTGATTGTGACCGCATTGTCACGGCTCGCGTCCGAGGTGTGTCGAGTTGCTTGCCGAGGGGTGACACGATGATATATGATTTCGAATACGACGCACAAGGCGTCGACGTGAAGCGCGAGGAGGCGCCCCGTGACGGCATCCATGACCCGCCCCGGCAAGATCATCGCGATCCATCTGAGCTACGCCTCCCGAGCCGACCAGCGCGGCCGGCGCCCCGCAGCTCCCTCCTACTTCTTCAAGCCGGCGAGTTCCGTCGGTGTCTCCGGGGGCACGGTCGAGCGCCCGGCCGGCACCGAGCTGCTCGCCTTCGAGGGCGAGATCGCGCTCGTCATCGGCACCCCTGCCCGCCGCGTCTCGCTCGATGACGCGTGGAGCCATGTCGGCTGGGTCACCGCCTCGAACGACCTCGGCCTCTACGACCTGCGCGCCAACGACAAGGGATCCAACGTGCGATCCAAGGGCGGCGACGGCTACACGCCTCTCGGCCCTGAGCTGATCGACGCCCGCGCGGTCGACCCCGCGGCCCTGCGTGTCCGGGCCTGGGTCAACGGAGACCTGCGTCAGGACGACACCACCGCCGGCCTCATCTTCCCCCTCGCCCAGCTGGTCGCCGACCTCTCTCAGCACTTCACGCTCGAATCCGGCGACGTCATCCTCACCGGCACGCCGGCGGGTTCCTCCGTGATCGTCCCCGGCGATGTGGTCGAGATCGAGGTGGATGCTCCGGATGCCGAGGG
Organism: Microbacterium sp. CGR1; assembly: GCF_001266755.1. Classification (NCBI taxonomy): domain Bacteria; kingdom Bacillati; phylum Actinomycetota; class Actinomycetes; order Micrococcales; family Microbacteriaceae; genus Microbacterium; species Microbacterium sp. CGR1. The sequence goes on along the minus strand of NZ_CP012299.1, from coordinate 27,851 downwards.
CTCCCCCTCCTCGGGACGCCTGGTGACCACCGTCACGCAGGGCGATGTGCCCTTCGACGCCGAGGTCGGCTCGCTTCCCGCCGTCGACGACCTGCAGCGCACCGAGGCATGGGGCTCCCGCGAAGACGCGGGTCTGCCGCCTGAGGCCACGTCCGCGCTGTCCCCCGAGCTCCGCGCCAAGCTGATGGAAGCTCCGACAGCCGGCCTCTCGTCGCAGCTGCGCAAGCGCGGACACCACTCGTGCTTCATCGATGGCGTCTCTGCGAACCTCCCCGGCAGCAAGATCGTCGGCACAGCCAAGACGCTGCGCTTCGTACCGTTCAGAGAAGACCTGTTCGCGAGCCATGGCGGCGGATACAACGCCCAGAAGCGGGCGTTCGATGCCGTCGGCGAGGGCGAGATCATCGTGATCGAAGCGCGCGGCGACGCGACCACCGGAACACTGGGCGACATCCTCGCGCTCCGCGCCCGCGCCCGCGGCGCCGCCGGAGTCGTGACCGACGGCGGTGTGCGCGACTTCGACGCGGTCGCCGAGATCGGCCTCCCGGTCTTCTCGCAGGGCGCTCATCCCTCCGTCCTCGGACGCAGGCACGTGCCGTGGGACTCCGACGTCACCATCTCGTGCGGAGGCGCCACGGTCCAGCCGGGCGACATCATCGTGGGCGACGGCGACGGCGTCATCGTGATCCCTCCCTCGCTCGCCGAGCAGGTCGCAGACGATGCTCTCGCGCAGGAGATCGAGGACGCGTGGATCGCCGAGCAGGTCGCCGCCGGACATCCGGTCGACGGCCTCTTCCCGCTCAACGCCGCGTGGCGGGAGAAGTACGAAGCCGCCACCGGCACCGGTGCCGGCTCATGACGACGGTGGCGAACTCCAGCAAGTCGGAGCAGGCGTACGCCTGGATCCGCTCACGGATCTCGGGACACGTCTTCGGCCCCGGTTACCGTCTGGTGCTGGGATCGTTGGCGGAAGAGCTCGGGATGAGCGTCGTGCCGGTGCGTGAAGCGATCCGCCGGCTCGAAGCCGAGGGCCTCGTGACGTTCGAGCGCAACGTGGGCGCGCGGGTGACCCTCGTCGACGAGAGCGAATACGCGCACACGATGCAGACGCTCGGGCTGGTCGAAGGCTCGGCCACCGCCCTCTCCGCTCCCTTCCTCGACGCCGAGGCGCTCGACGCCGCGGAGGCGGTGAACGAGCGGATGATCCAGATGCTCGGTCATCTCGACGCCCATGCGTTCACCGAGCTCAACAGGCAGTTCCATTCGCTGCTCTTCGAACCCTGCCCGAATCCGCACCTGCTCGACCTCGTGCACCGCGGCTGGGCGCGGCTGTCCGGCATCCGGGATTCGACCTTCGCCTACGTGCCCGGCAGGGCTCAGCACTCGGTCGAGGAGCACGCGCAGATCCTCGAGCTGATCCGAACGGGCGCCGACCCGCTCGAGATCGAGCTCGCCGCCCGCAACCACCGCCTGCGCACGAGGGACGCCTTCCTCGACGCGCTGCACACCCGTTCTCACCACAACTCAGGAGACGAGTCATGACCGATTCCCGCATCCCCGCAGACCTGCCCGACCACATCCAGCACTACATCGACGGAGCGTTCGTCGACTCCGTCGACGGTGACACGTTCGATGTGCTCGATCCGGTGACGAACAAGACCTACACGACCGCAGCCGCCGGCAAGAAGGCCGACATCGAGCTCGCCGTCGCCGCTGCCACGCGCGCATTCGACGAGGGCCCCTGGCCTCGGATGCTGCCGCGGGAGCGCTCGCGGGTGCTGCACAGGATCGCCGACATCGTCGAGTCGCGGGATGCCCGCCTCGCCGAGCTCGAGTCGTACGACTCCGGCCTGCCGATCACCCAGGCGCTCGGCCAGGCCCGCCGCGCGGCCGAGAACTTCCGCTTCTTCGCCGACCTGATCGTCGCCCAGTCCGATGACGCCTTCAAGGTCCCCGGCAAGCAGATGAACTACGTCAACCGCAAGCCGATCGGCGTCGCCGGCCTCATCACGCCGTGGAACACGCCGTTCATGCTCGAGTCGTGGAAGCTCGGCCCCGCACTCGCGACCGGCAACACCGTGGTGCTCAAGCCCGCCGAGTTCACGCCGCTCTCCGCCTCGCTCTGGGCGGGCATCTTCGAGGAGGCCGGGCTGCCGCAGGGCGTGTTCAATCTCGTGAACGGCCTCGGCGAAGACGCCGGAGACGCCCTCGTGAAGCACCCCGACGTGCCGCTCATCTCGTTCACGGGCGAGAGCTCGACCGGACAGCTGATCTTCGGCAACGCCGCACCGTTCCTCAAGGGCCTGTCGATGGAGCTCGGCGGCAAGTCCCCCGCCGTCGTCTTCGCCGATGCCGATATCGAGGCCGCGGTCGACGCGACGATCTTCGGCGTGTTCTCCCTCAACGGCGAGCGCTGCACCGCCGGCTCCCGCATCCTCGTCGAGCGCTCCATCTACGAGGAGTTCGTCGAGCGCTACGCCGCCCAGGCGAAGCGCGTGAAGGTCGGCTACCCGCACGACCCGGCCACCGAGGTCGGCGCGCTCGTGCACCCCGAGCACTACGACAAGGTGATGAGCTACGTCGAGATCGGCAAGACCGAGGGCCGCCTCGTCGCCGGCGGCGGCCGCCCCGAGGGCTTCGACGAGGGCAACTTCGTCGCGCCGACGGTGTTCGCCGACGTCTCCCCCGATGCCCGCATCTTCCAGGAGGAGATCTTCGGCCCCGTCGTCGCCATCACCCCGTTCGACTCCGACGACGAGGCGCTCTCGCTCGCGAACAACACGAAGTACGGCCTGGCCGCCTACATCTGGACGAACGACCTGAAGCGCGCCCACAACTTCGCGCAGTCCGTGGAGGCGGGCATGGTGTGGCTGAACAGCAACAACGTGCGCGACCTGCGCACCCCCTTCGGCGGCGTCAAGGCTTCGGGCCTGGGCCACGAGGGCGGCTACCGCTCGATCGACTTCTACACCGACCAGCAGAGCGTGCACATCACGCTCGGCGGCGCGCACAACCCGACCTTCGGCAAGAACTGAGCAAGGACCCGACATGACCGACAAGACTGCGAAGACGCTGACCTCCTCGGGCTACTACGTGAGCCAGGAGGCTCCGATCGAGACCGCCAACCCGATCGCGACGCCCGAGAGCACTCCCCCGGACGTGCTGCGCTGCGCCTACATGGAGCTGGTCGTCACCGACCTCGCGGCCTCGCGGGTGTTCTACGTCGACGTCCTGGGGCTGTATGTCACCGAAGAGGACGACGAGGCGATCTACCTCCGCTCGACCGAGGAGTTCATCCACCACAACCTCGTGCTGCGCAAGGGGCCGATCGCCGCTGTCGCCGCGTTCTCCTACCGCGTGCGCTCGGCTGAGGATCTCGACCTCGCCGTGGCGTTCTACACCGAGCTCGGCTGCGACGTGCGCCGCAACCCGGAGGGCTTCGTCAAGGGCGTCGGCGACTCGGTGCGCGTGGTCGACCCGCTGGGCTTCCCCATCGAGTTCTTCCACCAGTCCGACCACGTCGAGCGCATGTCGTGGCGCTACGACCTGCACATCCCGGGCGAGCTCGTTCGACTCGACCACTTCAACCAGGTCACCCCCGACGTGCCCCGCGCCGTGAAGTTCATGCAGGATCTGGGGTTCCGCGTCACGGAGGACATCCAGGACGATGAGGGCACCGTGTATGCGGCATGGATGCGTCGCAAGCCCACCGTGCACGACACCGCGATGACCGGCGGCGACGGTCCGCGCATGCACCACGTCTGCTTCGCGACGCACGAGAAGCACAACATCTTGGCGATCTGCGACAAGCTCGGAGCCCTCCGCCGCTCCGACGCGATCGAGCGCGGCCCGGGCCGTCACGGCGTCTCGAACGCGTTCTACCTCTACCTCCGCGACCCCGACGGTCACCGTGTCGAGGTCTACACGCAGGACTACTACACGGGCGACCCCGACAACCCCGTCATCACCTGGGATGTGCACGACAACCAGCGCCGCGACTGGTGGGGCAACCCGGTCGTCCCGTCCTGGTACACCGAGGCCTCGCTCGTGCTCGACCTCGACGGCAACCCGCAGCCCGTCGTCGCCCGCACCGACGACTCCGAGATGGCCGTCACGATCGGCGCCGACGGCTTCTCCTACACGCGACCCGGCGACGACGAGGCCATGCCGGAGTACAAGCAGGGCGAGTACAAGCTCGGCCACCAGCTCTGATCGATTCATCCGCAGGTTCGCACACAGAGGAGAGACGGATGCTGTCAGCAGACATCGTCGCGCAGATCGCCGGAGAGCTCGCCGAGGCCGACCGGACCCACTCCGTGATCCCCCGGATCACCGCCCGGTACCCGGACGCGACGGTCGAGGATTCATACGCGATCCAGGGAGTCTGGCGCGACTCGCAGATCGCCGCGGGACGCCGTCTCGTCGGACGCAAGATCGGATTGACGTCGAAGGCGATGCAGCAGGCCACCGGCATCACCGAGCCCGACTACGGGGTGATGTTCGACGACACCGTCTACGAGTCGGGTGCCGAGATCCCGGTCGACCACTTCTCGAACGTGCGCATCGAGGTCGAGCTCGCGTTCGTGCTCAAGCATCCGCTCGAGGGGCCCGACTGCACGCTCGACGACGCCCTCGCCGCGATCGACTACGCCGTGCCGGCGCTCGAGGTGCTGAACTCGCACATCGAACTCGAGGGCAGGACGATCGTCGACACGATCAGCGACAACGCCGCCTACGGGGCCATGGTCCTCGGCGATGTGCACAAGCGCCCGGACGAGATCGACCTGCGATGGGTGCCCGGCGTGCTCTCGCGCAACGGCGAGATCGAGGAGACCGGAGTCGCCGCCGGCGTGCTGGGCCACCCCGCCACCGGCGTCGCCTGGCTCGCGAACAAGTTCCACCAGCACGGCGCGCGTCTCGAGGCCGGCGAGGTCATCCTGGCAGGATCGTTCACACGCCCGATGTGGGTGTCTCGCGGCGATCAGGTGCTGTGCGACTACGGACCGATGGGAACGATCGAATGCCTCTTCATCTGAGCCCCTCCTTCCGCGAGCATCTCGCCGTCTCCGATCGCCCGCTCATCGGGATGTGGGCGTGCTCAGGCAGTGCCCTCGTCACCGAGGTGGCTGCGGGCTCGGGCCTCGACTGGCTGCTGATCGACATGGAGCATTCTGCCAACACGCTCGAGTCCACGCTGCTGCAGCTGCAGGTCGTCGCCGCCTATCCGATCACCCCGGTGGTGCGCGTGCCGTCCAACGACACTGTGGCGATCAAGCAGGTCCTCGACCTCGGAGCACAGAACCTCATCGTCCCGATGGTCTCGTCGGCCGAGGAGGCACGCGCGGCCGTCTCGGCGACCCGCTATCCGCCAGAAGGCGTCCGAGGAGTCGGGAGCGCGCTCGCCCGCAGCGCGCGCTGGAACCGGGTCGACGGCTATCTGCGCGACTCGGCGCGGCACACCTCCCTCACCGTGCAGATCGAGACGGTCGCCGGGGTGGAGGCCGCCTCCGAGATCGCGGCGGTCGAGGGCGTGGACGCCGTGTTCGTGGGCCCGTCCGATCTCTCCGCGTCGATGGGACTGCTCGGCCAGCAGACGCATCCGGATGTCGTCGCCGCCGTCGAGCAGGTGTTCGCCGCGGTCGCGGCCGCAGGCACGCCCGTCGGTGTGAACGCCTTCGATCCCTCCGCCGCCGATGCGTACACCGCCGCCGGCGCGGACTTCGTGGCGGTCGGTGCCGACGTGGCGATGCTGGCACGCGCATCCGAGGCTCTGGCCGCCCGCTTCATCCCGGCATCCGACGACACGACCCGCTCCAGCTACTGACGCCTGCCGCTGCCCTCGAGTGGAAGGATTGACGGATGCAGAGCAGCGACGAGCCGTCATGATCCGCGCCCTCGCAGCGATGCAGGACCGAGGATTCCGCTGGTTCTTCCTCGCCCGCGCCATCACTCTGATCGCAGGGTCGATGTCGTCGATCGCGCTGGCCTTCGCCGTGCTCGAGATCGACAACGACGCACGCTCGCTCTCCCTGGTCCTGGCCGCCTTCACCGTCAGCAACATCGTCTTCCTGCTCTTCGGCGGCGTGATCGCCGACCGGCTGCCTCGCGCGCTGATCATCCAGTCCTGCTACGTCATCGACATCCTGACGGTGGGCGCGATGGCCGCCCTCCTGTTCAGCGGCACAGCCACGGTTCCCCTGCTCGCTCTGCTGTCGGTCGTGAACGGTGCGTCCACCGCGTTCGTGCTCCCCGCCATGCAGGGGATCATCCCGCAGCTGACCTCCCCCGAGCACCTGCAGCAGGCCAACGCGATGCTGTCGTTCGTGCGCTCGGCGACCACGATCGGCGGCCCGATCATCGCGGGCATCGTCGTGGCCGCGGCCGGCCCCGCCTGGGCCATGGTCGTGCAGGCGATCGGCTGGGTCATCGCGATCCCCGTCCTGGCGATGGTCCGACTGCCTCCGTCTGATCATGCGGGCGGAACCACGATGTTCCACGACCTCAGGATCGGGTGGCAGGAGTTCTGGAGTCGCACGTGGTTGTGGGTCATCGTTCTCGCCTTCATGGTGATGAACGCCATCCACATCGGCGCGTGGGGCGTCGTCGGTCCGTACATCGCCAAGAACGACGAACGGCTCGGCATCGCCGGCTGGGGGTGGGTCGTCAGCGCCGAAGGCGTCGGCATCCTGCTCATGACCCTCGTCCTGATGTGGTTCCCGCTGAAACGCCCCCTGCGCTACGGCATGATCGGCATGGCCGCGTTCGCGATCCCGCTCACCGTCCTCGGCGTGCACCCCGCGGTGGTGCTGCTCGCCATCGCCGCCTTCCTCGCCGGCGCCGGGGCCGAGGTGTTCAGCACCGGGTGGAACCTCGCGATGATGGAGAACATCCCGGGCGACAAGCTGTCCCGCGTCTCGAGCTACGACATGCTCGGCAGCTTCGTCGTGATGCCGATCGGCACCCTCGTCTACGGCTGGCTGATCACCCGCAGCGATGTCGAGACGGTGCTGGTCACCTCGGGGATCCTCTATGCCGTGCTCGCCGCCGTGACACTGGTGGTACCGAGTGTCTGGCGGATGGGCCGCCCCTCCGATGCAGTGTCCCCGCGCTCGGAGTTGGCGGATTCATAGCAATCCGGGCGAGACTGGGGGCATGACCTTCGCCGCGCTCCAGCCGCTCGCAGACCGTGCCGCACTGTTCTCCGCCCTCCGTCAGGACTCCCTGGCCACCGCCCTCGAGGACCTCGGTGACAATCGATGGGATGCCGACATGGCGGCGGGCACCCTCACCTTCACCTCGAACGCCGATGCCACGCGCCGGCTCGTGGCCCGCGCCCACCTCGTCGCGACGATCGCCCCCGGTCCCCGCTCGCTGCTCTGGGCGTGGGCGCACCCGCAGGGCGACCCTGCCGGCATCGCCGGCCAGCTGCGCGATTACGGCAGGGAGCACGGCATCCCGGAGCTGAGCGAGCAGGAGCTCCCCTTCCCCGTGGACGCCGCCGGCGACGCCGACTGGATCACCGCAGCCGCCCACACGGTCGGCGCGGTCGCGGTCGAGCTCACCGGTCGAGCGCCCTACTACCTCGCGCCGGTCGGCGGCGGCACGTACGCCGTCTTCCTGCTCGATGCGCCGCTCCCCGCCCTGACCGTCGCCGCAGCCTCCATCGCCCTTCCGCGGATCCTCTCGGGCCTGGCTCTGCCTGATGCCCGGACGGCGGTCTGGGACGCCGCCCGTCTCGCCGGGTGGAACCTCACGTGGACCGACGAGGCGTTCTCGGGCGCCACGGTCGCCGACGGCACGGGCACTGCGACCTTCCGCTTCGACGACCAGGCTCGCATCACGAACATCGAGAGCAGCCTGCACCCCCAGGGCTGAGCTCTGATGACGCCGGCGCGTCAGCGACCCATCCGCTGGCGCGCCGTCTTCATGCCCCGCCCCACGGGGACGTGCGCGGTCGCCGCCGCGAGTCCGAATGCCGGCATGTCGACGTAGACGGCCTCCAGATCCGCTGTCGGCACCTGATAGGTCTCATGCCACACGCCGACGCTCCCCGTTCCCTGCAGCGTGCGCATGAAGTCGCGCCAGGGCTGCAGATGGGGTGCGTCGCGGTCTGCGGCGAACCGCTGCAGATGCTCCGGACTCTCCCAGTACGACAGCAGGATCGTCGTGCGACCGAACCAGCTGTGCACTCCGAGCATCCCCGCCTCCGGGTGCGTCGCGAGATGCTGCAGCATCGGGGGCATCTTGCTGGCCGTGCGCCACACCCTGCCGAGCTGCCACCACCGATTGGCTCGCATCCCGATCAGGAAGACCGTCACATCCGATCGTTCCGGAGCGGCCGTGAACCTGCCGGGGAAGACGTGCTGAGTCATGCGCTCTCCTTGGAACATCGTTACGTAACTGCGTTATGCAACAACGTTACGATAAGATCGATCCCATGGCAAGACCTCCCCTGTACGACGACGCCCTGCGCGACCGCCTGCTCGACGCGACGGCCGAGATGGTCGACGACAAGGGCCCCGAGCGGATCAGTCTCCGCGACATCGCACAGAACGCCGGCACCTCGACCTCAGCGGTCTACGCGCTGTTCGGCGGGAAGACCGAACTGCTCGTCGCGGTCATCGAGCACGGCTTCGCGTCGTTCGGCGAGGCGCAGGCCACGGCCGAACCGGAAGGGCTCCGCGCACTCGGATTCGCGTATCGGACGTGGGCGATGGAGAATCCCGCGCTCTACCGCCTCATGTTCGGCGGCGCAGTGGCGACCGAGGACTGCCGCCCCGATGACGCGACCATGAGCACGGCGATGGCGCCGCTCGTGCGCGCGCTCGCGGCCCGCGTCGACGAACCGCACGTCATGGCCGCCGCTCTCACCGTCTGGGCGCAGGTGCATGGAGCCGTGAGCCTCGAACTCGCCGGGGTCACTCCCCCGCTCGTCCCGTGGGACTCCGTCTACGGCACCGTGGTCGATGCGGTCGAACGCGCGTTTCCCGCACGCTGATCCCCACCAGGCTCCGCACGGAGATGCCGCGGCATCCGAGAGTGTGTGGAATTCTGATCAGATGAAGAACGGAATCGTCCGGTTCGCCGCACTCTACGTGTTCAACGTCGCGGTGCTGCTGCTCATCGGCCTGCTGTCGTCGGGGGTCTCTGTCGGGTTCACCGCGCTGTGGGCGGCCGTCATCCTGACGCTCGCGGCGCTCTTCGTGAAGCCGCTGCTCACCACGGCGTTCCGCAACGCGGCGGCGAAGTCCGCGGCCGATCGCACGAGGACCGGCGAGAAGGTCGTCCAGTACGTCCTCGTCTATCTCGTCGAGCTGCTCATCTGGGTGGCCGTCGTCTGGCTGAGCGGCGTCCGCGCCTCTGGCTTCTGGAGCTACGCGCTCCCGCCGCTCTTCCTGCTGTTCGGCTGGATGATCTACGACCAGGTCGACGACAGGCTGCGGGCGAAGGCCGGCGAGCTGTACGACGCCGTGCAGGGCAAGGTGTCGCGCCGCAAGCCGGCGCCCGCAGCCTCCACGCCCGCCCCGGAGACGACCGCCGCCGCGGAGGCGCGGGAGGAGCTCCACGACGGTCTGACCCCGGAGCAGCGGCGGATGCTCGACGAGCTGGGCTGAACGCAGACGGTCCCGATCCCGGGCCTCACCCCGATCCGCAGGCGGATCGGAAGGGGAAGTCCACGGATCGGGACCGACGATGCAGATCGAGACCGGCGACGGTCAGACCAGGCGTTCCGCCGCCTCGACGACGTTGGTCATTAGCAGGGCGACGGTCATCGGACCGACTCCGCCCGGGTTCGGCGACACCCAGCCCGCGACCTCGGCGACATCCGGGTGCACGTCTCCGAAGACGAGGTTCTTGCCCGTCTCGGTGTCGGTCTCGCGGGTCACGCCGACGTCGAGCACGGCGGCGCCCGGCTTGACGTCCTCGGCGCGGATGAGGTGCTTGACGCCCGCGGCGGCGACGATGACGTCGGCCTCCTGCAGGTACCGCGGCATGTCGACCGTGCCGGTGTGCGTGAGCGTGACCGTGGCGTTCAGGTCGCGTCGCGTCAGCAGCAGGCCGATCGAGCGACCGATCGTCACACCTCGTCCGACGACCACGACGTGCTTGCCGGCGAAGTCGTAGCCGTTGCGCAGCAGCAGCTCGATGACACCCCGCGGCGTGCACGGCAGCGGGGTGTGGATCGGGTTGTTGACGTTGAGCACGAGTCGACCGAGGTTGGTCGGGTGCAGTCCGTCCGCATCCTTCGCCGGGTCGATCCGCTCGAGGATCGCGTCCGTGTCGATGTGCTTCGGCAGCGGCAGCTGCACGATGTATCCGTGGCAGTCCGGATCGGCGTTGAGCTCGTCGATCAGCGCCTCGACGTCGGCCTGGGTGGCATCGGCCGGCAGCTCGCGTTGGATCGAGTTCATCCCGATCGCCTCGGACTGACGGTGCTTCATACCGACGTAGAGCTGAGATGCCGGGTCGGCTCCGACGAGAACGGTCGCGATGCCGGGCACCACGCCCTTCGCCTTCAGCGCGGCGACCCGTTCGGTGAGCTCGGCCTTGATCGCGGCCGACGCCGCCTTGCCGTCGAGGATCTTCGCGGTCACTGCTGCAGGTCCGGGTAGAGCGGGAAGCCTGCGGCGAGCGCATCGACACGCGCGCGGAGCGCCTCGACGTCGGCGCCGGGGAGCAGCGCGAGTGCGATCACGTCGGCGACCTCGGTGAACTCGGCGTCGCCGAAGCCGCGGGTGGCGAGTGCCGGCGTCCCGATGCGCAGACCCGAGGTGACCATCGGCGGGCGCGGGTCGTTCGGCACCGCATTGCGGTTGACGGTGATGTGGATGTCGTGCAGCAGGTCCTCGGCCTGCTTGCCGTCGATCGCGGCGTCACGCAGGTCGACGAGCACCAGGTGCACGTCGGTGCCGCCGGAGCGCACCCCGATGCCGGCATCCTTCACATCCTGCTGCGAGAGACGCTCGGCGAGGATGGACGCTCCGCGCAGCGTGCGCTCCTGGCGCTCCTTGAACTCCGGGGTGCCCGCGAGCTTGAACGCCGTCGCCTTCGCGGCGATCACGTGCATCAGGGGGCCGCCCTGCTGCCCCGGGAACACAGCCGTGTTGAGCTTCTTCGCGAGGTCGGCGTCGTTCGTCAGGATGAAGCCCGAACGGGGGCCGCCGATCGTCTTGTGCACGGTCGACGAGACGACGTGCGCGTGCGGCACCGGGTTCGGGTGGAGGCCGGCGGCGACGAGGCCGGCGAAGTGCGCCATGTCGACCCAGAGCAGCGCGCCGACCTCGTCGGCGATCGCACGGAAGGCGGCGAAGTCGAGCGTGCGCGGGTATGCCGACCAGCCGGCGATGATGACCTTCGGCTTGTGCTCGAGGGCGAGGCGACGCACCTCGTCCATGTCGATGGTCGAGGTCTCGGGGTCGACGCCGTAGGCGACGATGTCGTACAGGCGGCCGGAGAAGTTGATCTTCATGCCGTGAGTGAGGTGACCGCCCTGGTCGAGGGCGAGGCCGAGCAGCGTGTCGCCGGGCCGAGCGATCGCGTGCAGCACGGCGGCGTTCGCGGATGCTCCCGAGTGCGGCTGGACGTTCGCGAACTCCGCGCCGAACAGGTCCTTGGCGCGCTGGATCGCGAGCTCCTCCGCGACGTCGACCTCTTCGCAGCCGCCGTAGTAACGACGGCCGGGGTATCCCTCGGCGTACTTGTTCGTCAGCACCGAGCCCTGGGACTGGAGCACGGAGACGGGCACGAAGTTCTCGGATGCGATCATCTCGAGGAACGTCTGCTGCCGTGCGAGCTCTCGGTCGAGGACCTGTGCGATCTCGGGGTCGACCTCGGAGAGTGGGGCGTTGAAGTAACGGTCGGTCATGACATGCTCCTCTGACAACGGATTCGAAGGGTGTACCTATCGGCCCAGGCGCGCGGTCGAATTCCGTGGTCAGTCGCTCCCCGGTGGTAGTCCACCCAGACGCCAGTCGCGACGTGAGAAAGCATAGCGGATTTCCCTGTGCTGCCGACTCTGCGCACGGTAGGTTTTGTTCATGGTCCTTCCCCATTCCATGCCCCTTGTTCCTCTTCCCGCTTCCTCCATCGCCGTCGATGGTCGGCTGCCCGTCTCCGACGGCCTGCGAGTCATCGGCGACTCCCCCGCGGCGGCCCAGCTGATCGACGCCGTCGCGCGCCGCAGCGGCATCCGGCTGTCGCACTCGACGGACAGCGACGGCGCCGGCGACGGCGTCGCGTCGACGATCGTCCTGCGGATCGACCCCACCACGGCGCCCGAAGGATACGGGCTCACAGTCGGCGACTCCGTCGAGATCGTGGGCGGCGACGAGGCAGGACTCTTCTACGGCATGCAGACGCTGCTGCAACTGCTCCGCGAGGACGACGAGGGATGGGCGTTCCTGCGCGCCGAGATCACCGACGCGCCACGATTCGCACGTCGCGGCGTCATGCTCGACGTCACGCGTCACTTCTTCGACGTCGATGAGGTCAAGAAGTTCATCGACAGCACCAGTGCCCTGAAGTTCAATCACCTGCACCTGCACCTCAGCGACGACCAGGGCTGGCGCATCCAGATCGACTCGTGGCCGAAGCTCACCGAGCTCGCCTCGTCCACGGCCTCCCTCGGCGACCCCGGCGGCTTCTACACGAAGGACGACTATCGCGAGATCGTCGCGTACGCCGCTGAGCGGCACATGGTCGTGATCCCTGAGATCGACCTCCCCGGTCACACGCACGCCATCGGCGTCGCGTATCCGGAGCTCGTCGAGGATCCGGTCATGAACGACAGCCTGATCGCCGAATCGGCGCGCCTGGGGCAGCCGCTCCCCGTCGCAGGCGAGCCCTATCTCGGGTGGGGCGTCGGGCACTCGAGCGTCCGCATCCATGAAGAGCGCACCTACGAGTTCGTCCGTGACGTCGTGCGCGAGCTCACCGAGATGACCCCGGGTCCGTACATCCACATCGGCGGCGACGAGTCCCTCGGCACCCCGCAGGCGGACTTCGATCTGTTCGTCGAGCGCGCCACCGCGATCGTGTTCGAGGAGGGCAAGATCCCCGTCGCCTGGCACGAGGTGGGCGCAGCGAAGGACATCGCCGAGGGGACGATCGGCCAGTACTGGGGCAAGACGACACCCGAGGGATCGCACGCTGAGGAGGCGGCGCACTTCGTCGAGCGCGGCGGGGCGCTGATCATGTCGACCGCCGACGTCGCCTACCTCGACATGAAGTACACCGAGGATTTTCCGCTCGGACTCACCTGGGCCGCGATCATCGATGTCCGCAGGGCGTACGAGTGGGAGCCGACCGCTGTGCTCGACGTCCCGGAGTCCGCGATCCTCGGCATCGAGGCTCCGCTGTGGAGCGAGACCACCCGCACCCTGAGCGAGGTCGAGCAGCTGGTCTTCCCGCGGGCCGCCGCTCAGGCGGAGGTCGCGTGGTCACCGCGCGACGCCGACGGCCGGGACTGGGAGTCGTTCCGCGGGCGACTCGGCGCACTCGCCCCGCTGTGGAAGGCTGAGGGCGTGGACTTCCACCCCGCAGACGAGATCCCCTGGAGCGAGCAATGACATCCGTTTCGACAGCGACGGGATCGGTCGTCATCCACTCGGCCCGACTGATCGACCACGGCGTCGAGGTCGCGGACGCCTGGGTTCGCATGGAACACGGGCGGGTCGCCGCTCTCGGCACCGGCCAGACGTGGGCCCCCGCCGATGAGGTCGTCGACGCGACCGTCGTCGCCGGGCCGGATGCCGTGCTCACACCCGGATTCATCGACATCCACTGCCACGGCGGCGCCGGAGCGTCGTTCGACGACGGGCCGGAGGCGATCCGCTCGGCTCGCGCTCTGCACCGCGCTCATGGCACGACACGATCGGTGATCTCCCTCGTCACCGCCCCCGTCGACGCCCTCGCTCGACGCGTGGCGCAGATCGCCGACCTGATGGAGTCGGATGCCGACATCCTGGGTTCGCATCTGGAAGGGCCGTTCCTCGACCCGGCGCACCACGGAGCTCACGAGCCGTCGCTGCTGCGCACTCCGACACGAGACGACGTCGCCCGCCTGCTCGACGCCGGCCGCGGGACGATCCGGCAGGTGACGATCGCACCGGAGCTCCCCGGCGGTCTCGAGGCGATCCGGATGATCGTGGACGCCGGCGCTGTCGCAGCGGTGGGACACACGAGTGCGGATGCCGCGACTGCGGACGCGGCATTCGAGACCGGCGCCTCCGTGCTGACCCACGCCTTCAACGCCATGCCCGGAATCCATCACCGAGCGCCGGGGCCGGTACTGGCGGCGGCGGCCGACCGCCGCGTGGTGCTCGAGGTGATCGCCGACGACATCCACCTCGACCCGCACGTGGTCAAGCTCGTGTTCGACTCGGCACCCGGTCGCGTCGCACTCATCACGGATGCCATGGCGGCTGCCGGCAGCGCCGACGGGCACTACGACCTGGGTGCGGTGAGCGTGACGGTCCTCGACGGCATCGCGCGCGCGGACGACACGGGATCGATCGCGGGGTCGACGCTCACCCTCGACGTGGCGCTGCGCAGGGCGACCGCGGCGGGCGCACCTCTCACGGAAGCCGTCCGGGCGCTCACCGAGACACCGGCGGGAGCGATCGGATACGGCGACCGGATCGGTCGCCTGGCGGTCGGGTTCGTCGCTGACGCGGTACTGCTGAACGCACAGCTGCAGGTCGCTCGCGTGTGGGTCGGCGACCGGCCGTAGCCCGGTGCGGGTGAGGGGCCGCCGTTCCCCAGATCGGCGACCCCGTCACAATTCCCCCCACGTTGCGAGAGCTGGCGGGCCGAGCGCTCCTCCCCCGAGGTGCCCGACCCACCATGCCGGTGCACTTACCCCTTGCACCAGCGCCTGAGCTCCGCCCCCCGGTGGAGCCCCATGGCTGTCTCTAGTGATGAGACGACGTCGACGCCGATTCATTACGCGATTTCTCAGATCTTTTTTCACGGTTCTTCCGCGCGCCCGACTGATCTGCCCGTGATCAGGTCTTTATTCGCCCCCGGTCTTCTGCGAGCACTTTTCGAGAAGGGGTGGCAAGCCTGAGAGATAGGAGAGAGAATGGAGATGACGCGTGATGAAAATGGGGTTCACGCGTCTCTTCATGTGGAGGCGCACTCGCGCTCCACGACAGATGGATGACAGTGGATCAGGACAGCACTTCACACGAGGAAACGATCGCCGACGCCGATCTCGTCCTGCGCACCCGCTCGGGTGACGCGGCGGCCTTCGGCGAACTGTGGAGGCGGCACTATCCCTCCGGCATGTCGGTCGCGCGATCGATCACGTCGTCGATCGACCCCGACGACCTCGTGCAGGAGTCCTACACCCGCATCTATCAGGCGATCATCAAGGGCGGCGGACCGAACGGATCGTTCCGCGCCTACCTGTTCACGAGCATCCGCAACACCGCCGCCGCCTGGGGCCGCTCTCGACGCGATTCCGCCATCGACGAGCTCGACTCCGTCGCCGATCCCGACAGCACCGACCAGGCGGCCAACGAGGCCCTCGATCGCAGCCTGACCGCGCAGGCGTTCCGCAGCCTGCCCTCCCGCTGGCAGGAAGTGCTCTGGTACACAGAGATCGAGCAGATGAAGCCGCAGGAGGCCGCGACCCTGCTCGGCATGAAGTCCGGCGCCGTCTCGCAGCTGGCTTTCAGAGCGCGTGAAGGACTTCGCGAAGCGTGGATCCAGGCTCACCTCCGCAGCGCGGCCGAAGGTTCCGACTGCCGGTGGACCATCGAGCACCTGGGTGCCTACTCGCGCGGCAACCTCAGCACGCGGGACCACAACCGTCTCGAGCACCACCTCGACCAGTGCGCACGCTGCATGATCGTCGCCGCTGAGGCGAAGGACGTCTCCAAGCGGCTGGCCCTCGTGCTGCTGCCCCTCGTCCTCGGAGTCACGGGTTCCGCAGGCTACCTCGCCACCCTCCAGGGTGGCGGTACGCCCATCGTCGCGCTCGCGGCCATGCCCTCGGGGATCACCGAGGGAGCTGTCGTGGCTGCGGGAGGCGGAACAGCCGCCGCCGGATCGTCGAGCGGCACCGGTGGAGCCGGCGCGACCGGCGCAGGCACAGCGACCGGTGGCGGAGCCGGTGGCACGGCGACCGGAGGCATCTTCAGCGGAGTCGGTGCGCTCGTCAGCGCAGGATCGGCGGCCCTCGTGGTCGCCGGCGTCGTGGCGGCCGCCACAATCATCCCGAGCCTCACGGGCGCGACGCCCGCGGCATCGATGCCGAGTGCGGGCGACAGCGATTCCTCGTCGATCAGT
This sequence comes from Microbacterium sp. CGR1, assembly GCF_001266755.1. Lineage (NCBI taxonomy): Bacteria > Bacillati > Actinomycetota > Actinomycetes > Micrococcales > Microbacteriaceae > Microbacterium > Microbacterium sp. CGR1. The sequence continues at coordinate 11,558 of NZ_CP012299.1, read as the reverse complement.
GCAGACGTCGGGCCCGACGAGTCGATGTCCGACGACAAGACGCCGATCGTCGATGAAGCGGAGACCGAGCCCGAGCCCGTCACCCCGCCCGTCGAAGCACCCGTCACCCCCCAGCCCGCTGAGGACATCGCGCCGGCGATCGTCTCACCCCCGGCCCCGACCGAGTCGACCGCGCCGGCGCTGCCCGAGTCCACGTCCCCTCCCGTGGACGAAGAGCCTGACGACGAGAACCCCGACGGCGAGAACCCCGATGGCGAGGTCCCGGGCGAGAACCCCGGAGAGACCCCCGGCGGCGAAGCCCCCGGCGAGAACCCCGGAGAAACCCCCGGTGGCGAAACCCCCGGCGGCGAAACCCCCGGAGAAACCCCCGGCGGCGAAACCCCCGGCGAGAACCCCACGGAACCGGCCGCGCCGACGACTCCGATCGAAGTGAGCCTCGCGAGCATCTGCCTCGACGCACGCGCTGTCACCTATGTGACCGTGAATGTGTCCGGCGAACCGGGCGCGGACATCGAAGCGCTGCTCGGCGGACGCCGCGGCGGCGTCGACGGCACATCGCTGAGTGACGCAGGGACCGGCACGATCGAGTTGCGCCCCGGTCTCGTCCAGATTCTCCTCGGCGCGCCCCTCGAGGTCCACTACGTGACGGCGTCCGGTCCGATGCTGCCGACGACCACGAGCCTCTCGGCTCTCGGGGTGACCCTCGGTTCCGTGGCCCTCGCTCCCTCGTGCGGAGGGCCGGCTGCGGATCCCGCCGAGACGGTACCCTCCGAGCCGACTCCGGACGACGCGATCGCGCCGATCCCCGAGCCGACGGACGAGGCAGCACCCGCTGCCCCGACCGAGTCCCCGGACGCCGAGGCGTCCCCTGAGACGCCGGCACCCGAGACGGAGGCCCCGGCCGCTCCCGTCGAGACCGCTCCTCCGGCAGAGCCCGTGACCGAGGACCAGACCGCCCTTCCGGCAGAGCCTGCCCCCGCTGACGACACCGCGCCCGCCGACGAGACCGCGCCGGTCGACCAGGTGGCCGCAGACGAGGCCGCGCCCGCGCTCTGACCCGCCATCGGCGGCGAATAGACTGGATCCATGTCCCAGGATCCCGCCTCCGTTCCCGGCGTCGACCGCCCCACCATCACCGCTCTCGACGTCGTCCGATCGGTCGTCCTGATCGTCGCAGTGGGCACCCTCGCCCTGTGGGGATTCGCCACCTGGCCCTTCCCGTACAACGTCATCCTCGGCATCGGGGCTCCGGTCGTCGTGATCCTGATCTGGGCGCTCTTCCTCTCGCCGCGACCCGTCCTGCGACTGCATCCGTTCCTTCGCGTCGTCGTCGAGCTGCTCATCTACGTCGGCGTGACGATCGCGTGGTGGCTGATGGACCAGCCCCTCATCGGCATCGCGTTCGCCGTGGTCGCCGTCGGCGCCGGCGTCGTGAGCGGCCGGCGTCGCATCCGATGAGCGCCCTCGACCTGCTCGTCGCCGCACTCGGCGACATCGTCGACACCGATGCGACGGTCCTCGAAGAAGCCCGCGCCGACAGATCGGGGCATGCGGCGCCCGGGCGGCCGCTCGCGGTCGTGCACGCCGAGACGGTCGAGCACGTCCAGACGGTGATGCGCATCGCGACCGAGACGGCGACCCCTGTCGTGGTGCGTGGCGCCGGCACCGGTCTCGCCGGCGCGGCGAACGGCGGCGAGGGCGAGATCGTGCTGTCCACTCGCCGGATGACCGCGATCCACGAGATCCGGGCCGACGACCTGCTTGCCGTCGTCGAACCCGGAATCCTCAACGCCGACCTCAACGACGTGCTCGCGGAGCACGGACTCTGGTGGGCGCCGGATCCTGCGAGCCGTGCGATCTCGACGGTCGGCGGCAACATCGCCACCGGAGCGGGTGGGCTGCTCTGTGCGAAGTACGGCGTCGTGCGAGACGCGGTCCTCGGTGTCGATCTGGTTCTCGCCGACGGCCGACTGCTGCACCTCGGCCACCGCAGCGTCAAAGGCGTGACAGGACTCGACCTCACCTCGCTCGTGATCGGATCCGAGGGCACCCTGGGCGTGGTCGTCGGCGCCACCCTCAAGCTGCGCCGACTGGTCGAGGGAACGACCTGCACCGTGACGGCCGTCTTCCCCGATGTGCGTGCCGCAGCGTCCGCCTCGGCCGCGGTCACCGCCTCGGGTGCGCAGCCGGCGATCATGGAGCTGATGGACTCCGCGAGCCTCGCCGCCGTCGCAGCCCTGCTCGACCTTCCCTCGCCCGTGACCGGGAGCGCCCAGCTGACGATCCAGACCGATGGTCCGGCGGCAGTGGCCGAGGCGACGATGATCTCCGACATCCTGACGGCTCATCAGGGTGTGACCGAGGTCTCCCATGACCGCGAAGAAGGAGAGCGCCTCCTGGCCATCCGGCGTGCCATGCACCCCGCCATGTCGGCGCTCGGCACGACCCTCATCGAAGACGTGTCGGTGCCGCGCAGCGCCATGCCCGCCATGTTCGACGAGATCGCCCGCATCGAGAAGGCCTACTCGATGGCGATCCCCACGGTCGCTCACGCGGGCGACGGCAACCTGCATCCGAACTTCATCTTCGAGGGCGCAGAGCCTCCCGCTGAGGTCTGGGCGGCGGCGGACGAGCTGTTCCGGGCCGCGATCGCGCTCGGCGGCACGCTGACCGGAGAGCACGGCATCGGAACGCTGAAGAGCCGCTGGTTGGCCGACGAGCTCGGAGACGACCAGTGGGAGCTGCAGCGTCAGATCACTCGGGTGTTCGATCCGCTGGGAATCCTCAACCCCGGCAAGGTCTTCGCTCCCGATGCCTGACATCCACGTCAGCGCCGCGGTCATCGTCGATGACGCCGGCAGGGTGCTCGTCGTGCGCAAGCAGGGCACGACGCGCTTCATGCAACCCGGCGGCAAGCCCGAGCCCGGGGAGACCCCGTCGCAGACGCTGATCCGCGAGCTGCACGAAGAGCTCGGCCTTCGCCTGGATGGGGGCGATCTGGAGCCGCTCGGCACGTTCGTCTCCGAGGCGGCCAACGAGCCCGGTCACCGAGTCGTGGCCGACGCGTTCTCGGTGTCCATCGCCGCGGCGGAGGTCGTCGTCCAGGCGGAGCTCGCCGAGCTGCGATGGATCACACCCGCGGATGCCGAGACGCTGCCGCTGGCGCCGCTCAGCATCGAGCACCTGCTGCCGCTGGCGTGGCCGACGATTCGGCCCTGAGAGCCGACCGCGTCAGATCCCCTGCCAGCTCGGCTTGTTCGCGAAGGTGTAGCGGTAGTAGTCGGCGAGCTTCAGCCGGGACGCCGCGGCCTCGTCGACGACGACGGTCGCGTGCGGGTGCAGCTGGATCGCCGAACCCGGGAGGATGGCCGACAGCGGCCCCTCGACGGCATCCGCCACGGCCTGTGCCTTGCCCTCTCCGAAGGCGAGCAGCACGAGGTGCCGAGCGCGAAGGATCGTGCCGAGCCCTTGGGTGATGCAGTGCATGGGCACGTCGTCGATCGAGTCGAAGAAGCGAGCGTTGTCTTCGCGGGTCTGCTCGGTGAGGGTCTTCACGCGCGTGCGCGAGGCGAACGACGAGCCGGGTTCGTTGAAGCCGATGTGTCCGTCGGTGCCGATGCCGAGGATCTGCAGATCCACTCCTCCGGCCGCATCGATCGCGGTCTCGTAGTCGTCACCTGCGTGCTGGATGGTGGCCTGTGCGCCGTTGGGCACATGGATCCGTCGCGGGTCGAGCCCCAGCGGCTCGACGACCTCGCGGGTGATGACCGAGCGGTAGCTCTCGGGATGAGCGGGGTCGATCCCCACGTACTCGTCCAGGGCGAAACCGCGCACCTGCGAGACGTCGCGACCCGCGAGCCTGTCTCGCAGCGCCTTGTAGACGGGGAGGGGCGTCGAACCGGTGGCGAGGCCGAGCACGGCATCCGCACGTCCGTCGATCAGCTCGACGATCTCGGCGGCGACGAGGGCGCCTGCCGCTTCTGCGTTCTCGACGATGACGACTTCAGCCATGGGAAACGGTCTCCTTAGAGGGGGTGGTTGCGCCGACGACCGCGGCCCCGAAGGCCGCGGCGGGAGAGCCGGCAGGGAGCAGTTCGATCCTGTCGTCCAGGTGGAGCGAGCGCATGAAGGGCGAGGCCTCGGCATCGGACCGGAGAGCGTCGCGGATGCCCGTGTAGAGCCTGTCGCCGAGCGAAGTGAGGCCGCCGCCGATGATCACGCGTTCGACGTCGGCGGAGAGCACGAGCGCACGCACCGCCGCGGCCCCGCCGTGGAAGAGATCGGCGCGGAGCGCGAGCGCCCGTTCGTCACCGGTGTCGGCTGCGTCGAAGATGTCGCGCACCGGGAGCGCACCGGGACGATCCCAGGCTCGGGCGAGCGCGCCTCCGCCGCAGAAGGTCTCGATGCAGCCGCGCTGTCCACAGCCGCAGAGACGGCCGTTCGGGTCGACCGAGAGGTGCCCGACCTCGCCGGCCGTGCCTCGCGCGCCACGCCAGATCGTGCCGTCGACGACGATCCCGGCAGCGACCCCGGTGCCGAGATTGAGATAGGCCATCGACCCGTCGACGCCGCGCAGCACCGCAGCCCCGAGGGCGGCCGCTTTCACGTCGTTCTCCACGCGGACGGGGATACCCAGCTGTCGACCGGCGCGCCCGGCGAGATCCAGGGACTCGACGCCGAGATTCACGGCATGGAGCACCCGACCGGTGTCGGCGTCGACCAGCCCGGGGATCCCGACGCCCACCGATCTGACCGACGAGCGAGCGAATCCTCCCTCGTCGGCGAGCGCATCGACCGTCTCGAGGATGCTGACGACGACTGCCTCCTCACCCCAGCCGGTGGGTCGGCGCAGGCGCGCCAGAATGTCTCCGTCCGCGGACACCGCGACGGCATCGATCTTGGTTCCGCCGACGTCCAGGCCCACTCGTATGGGCCGACCGGACAGGTCGACGGCGAGCGCATCCGTCATCGGATGGTGCCCCTGCTCGTCTTCGGCTCGTGGACGCGGTCGCTCCCGCCGGTACGGATCACGAGACGCCCAGCTGGCTGGACAGCACCATCACGGCGGCACCGCGCAGGACGATGTCGTCCTGGTGTGTGCGGCGGATGAGCGCGTCCTCGAAGACGCCCTCGAGCGTGCGCGCGTGCAGGGTCTCGACCGCGGCGTCGATCAACACGCCGTCGAGCAGATCCTCAGGACCCGAGAGCACGACCTCGGACAGATCGAGTGCCGCGACGATCGGGGCGATCGCGATGCCCATGCGGGTGCCCGCATCGCGGAGGATCTCGTCGCGCGATCCGGGGGCGTCTGCGATGGCGGGACGCAGCCGCGTCTCACTCAGCCACGCTTCGAGGCAGCCGTCTTTGCCGCACGCGCAGCGGGGTCCACCGTCGGTGCCCACGACGACGTGGCCGATCTCGCCCGCTGCGAAGCGACTGCCGAGCAGCGGCTGGCTGCCGGTGATGACGCCGGCTCCGACTCCGCGACCGATCTTGATGAGCATGAAGTCGGCCTTCGCCTCGCCGAACGTGTACTCGGCGAGCACCGCGGCGTTGGCGTCGTTGCGCACGAGGACCGGCAGATCGAGATCGACGCCCAGCTTCGCCTCGAGAGGGAGATTGCTCCACCCGAGGTTGGGCGAGCTGAGCACGACGCCGTCAGGACGCACGACACCGGGGCTGCCGATCCCGACGCCGAGGATGGGCTGCGTGGCCGTATCGGCGAGCGCTCGGGCCAGCTCCAGCGTGGCGGCGTAGGCGGCGTCGCCGTCTGCGCTCTCGGGTCGCGGCACCTCACGGCGCTCGAGCACGTCGCCGTCGAGGCTGAGCAGAGCGCCGACGAAGGCATGGGGGCCGGAGAGATCGATCCCGATGATCTGGTGCCCGACTCGGTCGATGTCGATGAGGATCGGAGGCTTGCCCGGTCCGACCGTCTCGCGCACTCCCATCTCGACGACGATGCCGTCGGAGATGAACTCCGCGACGAGGTCGGAGATGGTGACCCGAGTGAGGCCGGTCTCGCGAGAGAGGTCCGCTCGACTCATCGCTCCCGAGTGATAGAGCGTCTGCAGCACGAGCGCGCGGTTGTGACCGCGAGCGTGTTCCGGGAGCACCTTCGAGCGAGAGCGCAGGTGGCGCCCCGGGCCGAAGGCGTGCGCGCTCGCGGCGACGTAATCTGGCGACGTCGAAGGACGCGATCCATCCGATACGGACATGTTTGTTAGTAGACCTTACGAACAAAAATTTCGCAACCCCTGCCACAGTTAGCACAGGGAGGGTTACGGAAACGTTACATTATGCCGAGAGTACTCCGGCGGCGGTGCCCGACGAGTCCGCCAGGCCTTCGACGAGGCCCGCGACTATCGCCTGCCGCGCCTCGCGTGTCAGAGGCTTCCCCGGCACTCCAGGACGCCTCTGCACGGGCGTCGGACCGTCGAGAGGACGATACCGCACACCGGACTCGGCGAGGCGTCTGAGATGGACGGGAAGACGTCGCGCGAACCCCTCATACGAGGGTGGTTCGCCGCCGTCCCACAGCCGTTCGGCGATCGCTGCGAGACGAGGGAACATCGCGAAGTCGACCCGATCTCTCGTCGGGAGGTGCTCGGTCCACACGTTGGCCTGTCCGCCGACCGCGCCGTCCTCGATGCGCAGCGTGTAGGCCTGCTCGATCGGCAGCGGCGGGCCGACCCGGATCGGCTCCTCCGCCGACTCCGACTGGGGGTAGTCGAGATACACCTCGAGGTCGGGGCACGCGATCACGGGGATGCCGCACCTCAGCGCCTCGCGCATCGCGACGGGACCCCGCCACGCGAGGATCCGCACACCCTCGGGGACATCGCCCTCGAGCACCTCGTCCCATGCCAGGGCGATGCGCGCACGGCTGCGGAGGTGGGCGACGAAGTGATCGGTGAACCAGGGCTGCACGTCGTGGGGAGTCGCGAGACCGAGCTCGCCCATCCGCTCGCGCGCAGCGGCGCTCTGCGCCCACTCGGTGACCGGCACCTCGTCGCCGCCGATGCCGATCCACGGAGAGTCGAAGAGGTCGCACAGGGCGTCGATCGCCGCGCGCCCGAACGCGAGGGCGTCATCCGTCGGCGCGAGGGTGCGAGGGTTCACGCCGAAGTGCGACCACGGCGCGACAGCGCGCTCGCTCGCATCCGTGTTGCCGAGCGCGGGGTACGCGGCGAGCGCCGCCTGGATGTGCCCGGGCAGTTCGACTTCCGGCACGACCGTCACGAATCGCTCCGCGGCGTAGGCGACCAGGTCGCGCAGCTCCGCATCCGTGTAATGACCCTCGTGCAGCCCCGGCACCACTGTGGCGTGCGGCCCGTGGCCCCGCTGTGTCTCCTCGCGGCGCGCGCCCACCTCTGTGAGCAGCGGATAACCCGGCACCTCGAAGCGCCAGCCCTGATCGTCGGTGAGGTGGAGGTGCAGCACCGTGAGATGGTGGTCGGCCATCAGATCGACGAGTCGCATCAGGTCCTCGACCGGGCGGAAGTGCCGCGCGACATCGAGCATGACCCCCCGCCAGGTGTGAGCCGGAGCAGACTGCCATGTTCCTGCGGGGATCCGAGCGCGATCGGAGCCGGGCTCGCGCAGCTGCCGGAGCAGCGTGACGCCCCGGAACACGCCCGCCGCGCTCGCCCCCGCGACGTCGATTCCGTCGGCGGTCACCGTCACGCGGAATGCCTCGGCGCCGACACGCCCTCGAGCGAACGGCTCCCCCGCGAGAGACTCGTCGATCCTCAGCGTGATCGCGGATGCCGCATTCCCGGTTTCGAGATGCTCGCCGAGACGGGATGCGCTCGCGACGAGCGCTTCCGGGGCCGACACCGGGGTGTGAACCGTCCACTCGAACGGCTCGGCAGCGGGATCGATCACCGACGGGATGTTCGGGACCGGGGCACGATGCGCGGCGGGCGTCATTCGCAGCGCTCGACCCGGTGTCGCACCGGACGCGTGTCCCGCCAGCACCACCGGCACACCGCCGACGAGCACCTCGTCGACGCCGATCGGCGCCTCGTGGGGAGCATCGAAGGTCGCCCCCGCCGTGATGGTCTCGGGATCGAACAGCACGAGGTCGGCCGTCGCTCCCTCGCGGATCACACCCCGCGGCGCGTCACCCCGGTCGAGGCCCAGCCGCATCGCCGGCGTGCCGGACAGGTGCTGCACAGCCTGTTCGAGGGAGAGCACCCCGAGTTCTCGCACGTAGTGCCCGAGGTAGCGCGGGAAGGTCCCTCGGCCCCGCGGATGCGGTCTCGCGCCGATCAGGATCCCGTCGCTGCCGCCGCTGTGCCGCGGGTGCCGCATGATCGTGCGGACGTTCTCCTCGTCGCCGATGTGCATCAGGATGCCGGTGGCCCCCGCATCCTCGAGGATCGTGTCCAGCACCACGTCGACCGAGCGCCTGCCGGACGACTCGGCGATCTCCGCGACGGTCCGTCCGACGAGGTCCGCGAGTTCGGGCGACGAGGTGCCGGAGATCTGGATGGCCGACCAGTCGGCACGCTCCCCGTGGAAACCGTCGCAGCCGATCTCCTCGAGCTCGACGCGGACGGTCTCGCGTCCGCTCTCATCGAGCGCAGCGAGGGTCGCGAGCAGGTCGCCGCTCTCGGCCAGTCGGCTCGGAAGCAGCGCCGCGAGCGTGGTGGCACCGGGAAGATAAGGGTAGGTGTCGAGGGTCACGTCGACGCCGTCGTCGTGCGCCTCATCGACCAGAGCGAGCAGCTCTGCTGCACGCCCGCGGTTCGGAGCGAAGTTCATGGTCGCATGCGTGAGATGGATCGGGCACCCGGTGCGACGGCCGATGTCGAGCGCCTCCCGATAGGCGTCCAGGGCTCCCCCGCCGTAGCTTCGGGTGTGGGGCGCCCAGTAGCCGCCGCGTTCGGCGACGACTCGGCAGAGCGCTTCCAGCTCCGCCGTGTCGGCGTACATCCCCGGGGTGTAGGTCAATCCGCTCGACATGCCGAACGCGCCTGCGTCGAGCGCCGCGCCGAGGATGCCGGACATCGCTGCGATCTCCGCAGGTGTGGCCGCCCGGTTCTCGTGACCGACCACCATCATGCGCAGATTGCCCTGCGGCACCAGGACCGCGGCGTTGCCCACCGCGGCCGAGTCGATCGCAGCGAGCAGGTCATCCATCGAACGCCAGGGGACGGCGGGCGGCATGCCGTTCCAGCCCGCGATCTGAGCCGGGATCACCGCCGCCGTCGCGTCGTCCAGCGGGGCATAGCCGAGCCCGTCCTGGCCGAGCACCTCCGTCGTGACGCCCTGGAGGATCTTCGCGTCGTGGGCTGCTCCCTGCAGCACGGCCAGCTCGCTGTGCGCGTGCATGTCGATGAACCCGGGAGCCAGCACCCGCCCCACCCCCGCGACCTCCACCGCATCCGCCGGCAGTTCCAGGACCCTCTCATCTCCGTCGCGGATCACCGCGACGATGCGGGCTCCTTCGACCGCGACGTCGGCCGCGAACCTCTCGGCTCCGGTGCCGTCGACCACGGTGACGCCTCGGTACACGCGCACGGGCTTCTCGGTGCTCAGAAGCATGTCGCGACCGCTCCGATCACCCGGGGGTCCGCCGCATCCGGGTCGTCGATGACCGCCACCACGCGCCACTTGTCGAAAGCCGTGCAGGGATGCGACAGCCCGAGACGCACGACGTCGCCGACGGAGACATCCGCCCCGTCTGCAAGAGCGAGGAAGGCGTGCTGGTCGTTCAGGGCCGTGATCCGCCCCTCGACCGATTGTGGGACCGGCAGGTCGAGGTCGAACGGCACATCTCGACGGCCCGCGTCCAGCAGTGCGAGTCCCTCTTCGGGCTGCGAGACGACGCGCGACCACGCGTGCATGGCGGAACGCAGCGGCGCCGTCGATGTCAGGGCGCCGAACGGCGACATGCGCGAGTAGAAGCCGTCGTCGTGGATCTGGAACGCACCCGACCGCAGCACGATGTCGGCATCCGCTCCGTGAGGGGCCAGGATCGCCGCTGCCCGGTCGGGGAAGGCGCTGCCTCCTGCGCTGAGCACGGGCCGAACGCCGGGCGGATACTCGAGGCGACGGTGCAGGTCGACGAGTGTGGACAGATAGGCGTCGACGGCGGCGACAGACGCCTCCGACCGGTCGGGACCGAACGGTCCTTCGTAGCCGGCGACTCCGGCGAGCCGCAGACCGGGGGCCGCGACGATCGCCTGGGAGATGCGCTCCCCCTCTTCCACGCTGCGTGCGCCCGTGCGCCCGCCCCGGCCACCGAGTTCGACGAGCACGTCGAGAGGACGCTCGGCGTCGTGAAGCGCGTCGGCGAGGATGCCGACGGTCTCGACGGAGTCCGCCCAGCAGAGGATCCGGAGATCGGCCGCCGCAGCGAGCAGAGCGCCGAGGTGGTGCGCGGCGCCACGATCCGTGACGGCGTTCGCGATGAGCACGGTGGAGACCCCTGCCTCCACCGCGACTTCGGCCTGCCACGGCGTCGCGACGGAGATCCCCCATGCGCCGGCATCGAGCAGCCGCTGCCAGAGCGCCGGCGCCATCGTCGTCTTGCCGTGCGGTGCGAGGACGACTCCCTGTTCCGCCGCCCAGGCGAAGACGGTCGATTCGTTGTGGGAGAGCGCCGCCTCGTGGACCGTCAGCACCGGCGTCACGAGATCGGACAGGTGCAGGCCCGCGTCGGGTACCTCCGACAGCCGCAGCCCCGCGGAACGCGGAGGGAAACCCTTCGCCCAGGTGCCGAGAACAGGATCCGGGATTTGTAGAGGCATCTAACAAGGCTACTAGGCTGGTCGCATGACCGCGAAGATCCGAGTGTCGACCGACGCCGCCCCCGCTCCCGCTCACACCTTCTCGCAGGGGATCCGAAAGGGCCCGATCGTGCAGGTCTCCGGGCAGGGCCCTGTCGACCCCCAGACGAGCGAATACCTCTTCCCCGGCGATGTCGCGGCTCAGACCACGCGCACGCTCGAGAACGTCAAGGCGATCGTCGAGGCATCCGGCGCGACATTCGACGATGTCGTGATGCTGCGCGTCTACCTGACCAAGCGCGAGGACTTCGCGATCATGAACGACGCGTATGGCGCGTTCGTGACAGCGCACACCACCAGCGGGGTCCTGCCTTCGCGCACGACCGTCTTCACGGGCCTCCCCCGCGAGGAGATGCTGGTCGAGATCGACGGCCTCGCCGTCATCAGCGACTGACGCATCGGGAATTTCCGCGGTCCACGGACCGTTGCCTCCTCGTTATCAGCGATCGCGTAGCATATCGCTAAGGACACGTGAGAAACCGGGGGGTGAGTTCGTGACCGATCTGATCTCAGCGCAGGATGCGAAGACCGAGAAGCTGACCGAGGCGACCGCCTCCGGCGACCAGCCGAATCCTGTCGCGCCCGCCGACTCCGGCGACGCACCCACCGACTCCCAGCCGCCGCGCAGCGGCGACCAGGAACTCGCCTGGGCGCCGATCGAACCGGCTCCCAAGAAGAAGCGCCTCGGCCTGTGGATCGGCCTCGGCGTGGGCGCGCTGGCCCTGGGCACGGCCGCCGCCTCGATGATCCTGATCGCGCCGG